>NZ_LTZG01000069.1 GCF_001592825.1 Planococcus maritimus | reverse complement strand
CGTTAGGCTACCTCAGTCCGGTTGCTTACCGGCTGTCTTCCCTTAAAAAAGTTGTTTGATTTTGTGTTGACTTACCATAGAGAAGAGGTAAATAAAAACAAGCAGTTCATTTATCTATGCGAAAACATTGATAATTCGAATCAAATGAATGCTATATACTCAGCAATGGATTGGATATGTGTAGGCGTAGAAGGTACAAGTAATATGGATATTAAGTTGAAGGGGTTTGGGTATAATCATAAAAACTCCATAGCTTTATTACAGTACATTATTGTAATTGATCAAATCGTTGATTCTGTTAAGTTATTACATAAAGTTTTAGAAGCTATCAACGTAGGCTCTACTCAAATTAGTTATCCATATAAAAAAAGCGATGAGATTTTTTCAAAGCCTGTAAGCGATGATGTTTTTTTCAAACATATAAGAGCTGTATTTGGAATGCATTCAATTGATTTGAATGCGGGTATAGATGGTGAAAGGCAAAAAGGAGGTAAATTCTATGCAAGTTGGCCAGCCTTTGGTATGCCAGATGAAGATGACTTTGTAGTACAGATTTATAATAATTCCCCTGGATATGAGCCTAGTGAAGTATTAGGAATTAGTTTAGAGAATTTAAATATTTTTGTTCGTGAGAGATACGACACCTTGGTAACATTAACCCAAAAAGTGTCAGAAGTAACATATACATTAGAAGCTTCGTATAAGGGAGTTTCTATAACATTAAAAAATGATGATTTAGTAGAAGATGTACAAGTACTACTACAGGAAAATAATAAAAGGTTTGGCGTTCTCAATGGTGGCTATGAGTTTTTACTTCTATACTTTAAAGAAATGTTTAGGGTAGCCGCTAATGCTAAAAAATATGATTTTGGTGGTAATATTCTAGAGGCTTATAATGAGCATTTAAAAAAAATCTTCAATGAAATTAAAAATAATTTAGAAAATATGAATCGAGAGATTACTAGAATAGGAATTCGAGCTAGAGGCTACGAATTTGAAAAAATAACACAATACCTAGATGGAAGTGATAACTATATTATAGGAGAGGAATATTTCGAAGGATTGGTAAAACACTCAATACTACCGGGTGAGTTAATAATGGAAAAAGACTTATCAATTAAGAGGTACGTTTTGGATGCATTTTTGTTTAGTAAGATGGAAAATAAAAATGAAATTTTGTTTGTTGATTTATTGAATGATCCTAGCGTTTATCGATCAAATGGGATATCAGATTTCACAGGCTATTTTATTTAATATAAACGGATACCTGTTAGTTTTTGTGGTGTTTATTTGGTCAAATTATTTTGATCTTCAATTAACGGTTGTGATTTATGAGTAACGTTTTAGAAAAGAGTGGCTCTGGCTACTCTTTTTTTGCTTTTGCTTTTGTTTTAAGAACGAAATGAAGGAGATTTTAATAGCGAAAATTTCTGCGGAGTAAGTAAGAACAAGCAAGTTATTTGTTTGGAAATGAGAATAGTGTCGACAATCCTCTAATACGATTATCCACATACCATTAAACCTATAATGAATAACCACTTTATTGCCCGGTCATTCATAGATGATCCAACTTTTGACTAACGTGTCTTTCGTGCGTCTTCCCCCTTCTCCTACATAAATTGTATTTGATAGGAGAAAGGAGAGACCCTTTAATTAGAAAAGAGCGCCCGCATGGACACTCTTTAAAATCTATTGAATCAAATTCTTTTGTGCTGTTCTCTTTTTCGAAAGCCTGACAGGACTGCGTAACTCTGCGTTGCGGTGGCCGAAGAAATCCTGCTAAAAATATTTCATCAGTCCACCTTTTCAAGTAATCCGGAAAAATTTGCAGTGTTAAATGATAATCTTTCAAGCTTTTAGAGCTCATGCTTTCCGGCTGAACTTGCCGATTTGCCATTACAATAACAATCAAAGACTTAATTTTATGAAACAAGGGAAGAATCCTTTACTTTCTTCACGAAGCATAATGATCTAAATATGGCGTAATTAAAATAAAGAGTCGCTATTTTATAAACAGCTGAAATTTGTTCAATCAGTTGGATAATGCAAATTTTCATTATTTTCTTCTTTACGCTCTTTGGCCAGTTCAATCAATCTTTCGCTTTCAGGAATAGACAATTTTTCGATTTTTTCTATAAGAGGATCTTGATCGTCAACCGCTATTAAAGTATTCAACAAACGATCTTTATATTCATTTTTATCTTTTCCATACATTTCAACATCAAATTCGGTTACTTCATTTCTTATAGTTAGGTAATTAGCAATATTCAATAGTTCCGTATCAGTAAATATTTCATCAAGCTCTTCTTTGGTTTTACTTTTTCTCCCCATTACAACGCCACCCTTCAGTTGGTTATGTAATTATAACCAATTGAAGGGTGGCATCCAATGATAAATGTTTGATACATATTGAGCAAACTCGATTTCAAGTTTAAAGCGTAGGCACCCCACCATCCGCCAAATACGAAATAAAAGAAGGCAATATCAAGAACGATATTTTCCTTTTTCGTAATGATTCAATCTTGGAAACTCTTCTCCGTTAGCGAATAGATAATATTTTCGAACCGAATTTTGATAGACCCCGTTCACTTCATTCATATTCCTTCAAATTTTTAACAGCAACTCGTATGTTTTCTCATCATCATCAACTATGTTATCCAGATTGACCTTCAATTCACGTTCGACCTTTAATGCTTTTACTATGCGAGAAACCACAGCTTTTTTCTTGCTTTGTATCGCTTCACTGTCCACTAGAAAACGTTCAAATTCGGCCTGTCTCATTTATAGTTCCCCCTATATAATATGACTATTTAAAGGGTAGCACAAAATGCTGCAGCCACGTCTTAGCAAATAAAATGTCAAACATGGCTGTAAGTGACTTTCAATTACTATTGAAGATTTGTTTAAAGAGATTTCCTATCGATAATCCTCTATTTTCTATACTTAGATGGTATATTTATAGAAAGACAAGGAGGAAGTTAATTGGATCATAAACATTTTATTATTGTTCGAATCGCAACAACAATATTGATACTTTTATCAATGATCTTGCCATACTTCGGATTAATAAAGCATAGCTCAACTCCAACCATTATCCTCATAACATTTTTCATTTTCCACCTCCTTGAAACTAAGTATGAACACAATCTAAGTAGAGATTTAAAAAAAGAATAGCTAGTGTCTCTCAAAAACTAGAGTTCAAATTGAATTAAATCCTAAATAGGAGGTTTCTGTATGCTGAAATCTGCAACACTACAGGAAGCAGCGGAGGCTGCAAAACTCGCTTTATTACTTTGGCCAGATCACACACTAGAGGAATTTGTTCGAGAAATGAGACAACTTATTCTTCAGGACGACTCCAATGTTTTCATAGCCTATCAAAATGACGAAGTAATTGGATTTGCTCAATGTCAGCTACGATATGATTATGTTGAAGGGACCAGTTCGAGCCCTGTTGGTTATTTAGAGGGGCTTTTCGTAAAAAAGGAATTTCGCAAGCAGGGCTTTGCAAAAAAACTCGTGGATGATTGTGAGAAATGGTCTAAGGAAAAAGGATGTCGTGAATTTGCCAGTGACTGTGAATTGGAAAATAAGCAAAGCCTGGCGATGCATTTGAAATTGGGATTTGTTGAAGCTAATCGTATTATTTGTTTCAAAAAAGATTTATGAAGAGAGGTATTCATGAATACTCAGTATTATTTAGGCTGGTTTACCGACATGTTCCCCGAGCATCTAAGCGAAGTGTTGCGGCAGGATATCACGAATAGAAAATCACTTGTGATGATTAGCTCGACTCCCTCAGACAATGAGGCAGATGGTGCTACTGAGCGCTCCTGGCTTGACCATGCCGGTATTGCGTTCCCTGATTACCATTTGATCGATTATCGCGTAGAGAAAGACGCTGCCCACGCACTCATCCAACATGCTTCGGTTATTTTCTTACTGGGTGGCGATACACTCCAACAGAATGATTTTTTGATGGCTTACGAATTGCCGGAGTGTATCCGAAAAAGCAATGCCGTTGTTATTGGGGCAAGCGCTGGTGCGATCAATATGGCAGCTAAGTGGCTAGGTTCAAAAAACTTTGGCTATTCAGTTGAAAAAGACACTATCTACAACGGAATTGGTCTTGGCAATTTTTCTATTCTGTCTCACTTTGATCTTGAAAATAAAATGGCACTATTTCAAAACGAACTCTCCTCCCTATCAGAAGAAATGAAAGTGTATGCATCGAATAAGGATTGTGCACTGCGCATAAAGGCAGATAAAATTGATGTTTTTGGGGATATATATATACTTTCCCACTCAAAAATGCAGAAGTTAGAGAAAACGCTCTAGGGTCTCGTATGTGAAATAAGTTACGGAAAATAAAAAAGATGACGCCGGTGATATCGGGGTCATCTGATCGCATTCTATTCATAGTGATGACTTAATTTCATGAAAAAAATCTTACTCAGTTCATTCATCCATTACATAAGATGTTTTACGTTCTCCATCAAAAGGCTACCATCCTGGTCTTCTCTATTACTTCAATTTAAGTTAGATTAAATGTTACGTTACACTAAAAGTAATCGACATTAAAAAAATTAGAAAGGGAGCTATTTATAATTTTTGTTTAGTGGATCGATTCTTTCTGCTTGTATCAAATTTAAATAGTTTAGTCATACTGATGAAAAAATTCCTAACTAAAAAAACATTGTTCACGTTCAGTATTGCTCTAGGGATAGTCGTAATTCTGAGCTTTAGTATTTTTTTCATATGGAGTCAAAATACATTGGAAGCGATTGATGCCAGTCAAATTGAAATAGAAGATGCCGTCCAGGCTAAAGATGGATGGTATATCTATCGAGCTGCCAATGCTGATAAAGGTTTAATCCTCTACCCTGGCGCAAAAGTGGAGCCTGAAGCATATGCCTATTTAGCGCAGGAGCTGTCCAAACAAAACATCACCGTCGCTATCCCTTCTGTCAGATTAAATCTAGCCATTCTGGATGTTTCAAAAGCTGATGAAATCATCGAGAAAGAGGACAGTCTCGAATGGTATATCTCGGGCCATTCTATGGGCGGCGCCGCAGCCGCGATGTATGCCGATCAACATTTAGATAGTATCAACGGGCTCATATTGCTTGGAGCATATGCAGCCAGCAATGATCACCTAAAAGAATCCAACTTGCCCGTTCTGTCCATCAGCGGTTCAGAAGATGGCTTAAGCACGCCAGAAAAAATTGATGAAAACAGCTCAAACTTGCCCGAGAAAACGGAATTCATTGAAATACCGGGTGGAAACCACGCATATTTTGGCGTATATGGCAGTCAGTCTGGTGACAATGAGGCACAGTTAACCGTCAGTGAACAACAAGAGATCATCATCGAGTTGATGGTTCACTGGTTGCAAAATACCGTTCCCTCTGGTCAAAGTCCATCATGAAGAATGTTTGCTGAGCCCCTAAGCTTTCTATTGCCATAGAAAAAAACGGAGGTGGCCTTTTGTATTTTGAAACTGAACGATTAGCCGTAAGAAATTTTGAGCGAAAAGACTTTGATGAATTTAATAAAATGCAAACCAGCTCTAAGGTAATGAAATACACAACTGGTAAAGCGAATACACGAGAAGAGAATAAAGTCGAGTTCGAAAATATTATCCACTCGTATTCTAAAACTATGCCGACGAGAACGATCATGGCTATAGCTAAAAAATTTGATGGAACCGATATATTTATCGGCTCTTGTGCTACAGAGCTAACAGAGCCAAGATGCGTTGAGATTGGATACAGATTTTTAGAACAGCATTGGGGAAATGGATTCGGTCTTGAAATTATACAGGGGCTGCTAACTTATGCTTTTGAGAATTTAGGTGCGCAAGAAGTGATCGCCGAAGCCTATGTGGAAAACGAGCATTCCATTAAATTGCTGGAAAAATCGCCCATGCGCTTCGTACAAGAATATAGTGATGAGCACAAACTGGTGTACGTATATTCACTCAATAAAAATGAAGCCGGACTAGCAGCGAACTGATTTTCACACGATTATTGAATTTATTTCTTAAATTTAAGGTGATATGGATTGAACAGTGAGCCTCTCCCTTCAAATCAGAAACTCCTATACGCTCCCTTTTAAATTGGAAATATTGGGTATTATGGTACCATTAAGTAAATGCCATTCTGAGAATGAAGGGAGAGATCTTACATATGAATACTAGATGGTACGGAGTGTATGCCGTGATATTGGGGATTGTATCTATTATCACTGGAGAAATCATCACGTTTATCATGCTTGGCTTTATATTGATGGCTTTGATCAATATCAATACCACCTTGAAAGAGAATTACCGGAAAAACGAAGAACAACATGACAGGTAAAGATTCTGTCCAAGAAATGTTGAGGTTTACTGGCAAAAAAACTTAGATGACAAAATTGAGAGGGGAAAGCTCGAATATGAGCATTCCCCTCTCATCGTTTATGTAATTATATATCTGGCCCACTGGATTACTCTTTATTAGCGTAAAAGGCATCCTTTACTTCAGTACGTACCGTTCGGTCTTTCCGATTTGTTTTCATCAAATTTAACACCTGTAAGCCATCACTTGGAAGTCCTCCTAGAAACGCCGGATACGTCCATGGAATCATTGAAGTGATAAAGAGAAAAAAGTTGGCTGCTGCGCTGTTGATGAGAATATTGCCGGCTACTCCAGAAACAGAAAAAGAGACAATGAACAACGCTGTTGAGATCAGCAGTGATGCGATGGGCCCTCCCATAAAGAAAAAAATCTTTTGCTTGTATGTAAAGGATGGGAATTCGTTCGCTATGCGATAATTGCAAAAACCCGATAAGGCAATCGTCAAATAACAAGTGATCCTCCCGATTCGCAGCCTTAATTTATTCGTTTTGCTGGATGTACCAAGAAACACTTCAACCTTGGAATTTTTACTCGCTGTAACGGCCGCAACTGCATGCCCCATTTCATGTATGAACAGCGAACATGAAATGATCAGCAGAACCGTTATGATTTCCAGTAACCACATCAAATTCTATTCCCCCCCTTCTATAAATTTGTTGAACACCCTCTGTACAAGATCTTACGCAAATGATTCATTTCCCCCTACCCATTTGAGTTTCTCGAGCAGCTAGACCAGGTCAAAGTATCCTCGCACGAATTTGCCCATTCCCCTCAATGCCATCCATAGCACCCTTATTGGGAAAAAGAGCAGTTCCGGAAACCAAAAGATTATGACATCCCAAAAATCACTTTTGTTCGTATCCTTCTTTTTTCGCCTGTTCACTCAGGCACTCCCCTTTCGTATTTCAAGCTCTAATTGCAATTCAAGTCCAAGCAATTCATTTTTCATAACATTTCACTTCCACATATACTTATTTTACCATTTATCGAATTCAAGTACAGTATAATGTGATGAATTTTCCCACAATTAAAGACGCTTATTAGAAATTAACTGCTTTTTTCGAACAAAACTAAAAAAACCCACCAGATGGCGAGTTTAATCTCTACTCGAAGAGTGAATCCATACGTTTCATAAGCTCAGTGGCTTTTTGTGCATTTTTTGCATCTGGATGGGGTTCGCCAAAAGCTTCCTGATCGTTGTCGTAATATTTCCCATCAGCATCGGCGAATTCTTCTGTTAACGCAGCCCGGCACAAAATATCAGCACCGATAGTCAGGTCGTGCCCTTCCGTGCCAAACGCTTTTTTAACCATTTTCGTACCGAGAAGCGATTTGGGGTTAATCGCCACAACTACTGGTGTTATGTGCTTAGCAAGCTCTATGGACCACATCGTCAAACCCAGTTTGCTTTGTGCATAGGCTTGGCCATCGCTTATCTTTTTTTCTCCCATGAGTGCTTCCATGTCCAACGGCTGTTGTGCGGCAGAAGACAAGTTAATAATACGGCCCGACTCATCCATTAATGACAGCAAGGACTTAGTTAATAGATAAGGCGCTACTGTATTGACCGCAAACCGGATATCCAGTCCATCATCCGTCACAGTATCGGTTGCATTAAAAACTCCTGCATTATTAATTAAGACATCCAAGTGTTTGTGCTTGTCCGCGATTTTTTCCGCGAGCTCTTTTACTTCCGCAAGCTTCGAAAAATCAGCTACCCATTGTTCGGTCTTGTCTTCCCCAAGCTCTTTAGCTACAGCTTTCAATTTGGCTGGATTTCGGCCATGAAGCAGAACATGATGGCCTTGCTGCGTTAACTTTTTAGCTGTCGCTAAACCAATGCCGTCGGTTGCACCTGTGATCAATATTTTCATTTGGATTCCTCCTGCTTTCTTTTTTACTGATATTAACAGATGGTTATCGAAGCGGTTGGCTCTTCAAAAGTGACATGGTTTTCTATCAATAAATTCCCCTTGTCCCATTCCACAAACATGGCGACCAATAACTCTTTTGAACCTGTCTTTATTAGCCAAAGTACTTTATTTAGCTAAGTGAACCATTTTTCATGAGTACCGATTTTCTCTTTTTCATAAAATAAAGAACATGAAAGTAGCTCATAACAGGTACGATCACCATTATGACCGGCCCTAATGTAAATATGTCTTCTTTACGAATCAGTAGATACATTAAAATGATACAGACCAATAGATACATAATTAGTTTATCCGAATAACTGTAGCCATACCTATTACTGGAAAGAGCATCGACTAGATACGAAACTGGAATACCTAAAACCAGATAGATTGGAAAGGAATACACTCCAGTAACAAACAGCCCTAGCCAAAGCGGTCAGCTATAATCCACGCCCTCTCCTTTATAAGGCGCAAGGCCCCCGCTCAAATATGTAATGGCTAGATTAACCAACAGCATGATGGGAATCGCAAAAAGCACGCTAATCAATCTCGTTGTTAAATCCTTCATCTTGACACACCTTGCTCTCTTATTTTGCGGCAATCTGATCTTTTGGAACATCAGCCGGCCTACTTATAACTATGCAGGCACCGAATCAAATTCACTTTTCAAGATCGAGAAAATTTTGGTATCCCGAAATTCTCCTTTGATGCGCTCATTTTTTCTTAATACTCCTTCAAAGCTCATGCCGGCTTTCAGCATGACTTTTTCAGAACCGATATTGTCCACATCGCAGCCGCCTTCAATCCGGTTCAACTGAAGCGTGCCAAAAGCGTATGTCAATACTTCCTGGAGTGCTTCTGTCGCGATCCCGGTTCCCCAGAAGTTCCGGTTTAACACGTATCCAATTTCAGCTTTTTCGTGTTCGTTCGACCAAGCGACTAGTGAACAGGTGCCGCTGACTTTCTTGTTCTTTTTACAAACAATAGCCCACACGCCGCTTTGCCCTTGATTATATCCATCTACCGTCGGCTGTAGGAAATTGGCTAAGGTCTCTTCTTTAGAGTCGTTTTTCTCCCACGTCATGCGCTTTGCCACTTCGGGGTCCGATGAGAATTCGAACACATCCTCTAAATCAGATACGGTCACTTTCCGTAAGATAAGACGATCGGTTTCGAATGTTGGCATGTTCTTTAAGTGTGTTTCGATATACATAGTTACCCTCTTTTCAATAATGGTTTAGAAAACTCTGGAGCTTTTTTCATAAAAGATGAAACTTGCTCATGGTTATTTTGGGATTTTTGTACCCGATCTACACCGTAACGTACAAAACCAAAATAACTTAGATCACTAATAGCGCTGCCCAGATAATCAATGGTTATGACAACATTGCCAATTTCTCCTTTAACTTTTGCTGAGCAACTCATTTCGCTTTATTCGAGATTCAAGCTCATGCTGACATTTTTCGTCGTAAATCCTAAGTCCTCGTACAGACTTATAGCTTGGTTGTCCACTCTTGCACTTAATCGAACTTCTGTATATCCTTGTTGCTGGAAATACTCAATAGCTGCCTTCATCAATGGCTTTGAGTGCCCTTGGCCGCGGTATGGTTTGCGGATGTACAGCTCGTAGATAAAGCCAAGCGCTTGCTCCGTAAATGAATCCTTCGTAGCACCTACTAGCACCCATCCCAGAATTTCATCCTGCTCAACGGCAAGTAGATAAAAGCCACCTTTTTCTAGCAAAGCTTTAGACATGCTCCTGGCTTTCTCTTCAGAAGGCATTACTTCGCCTAAGGTTCCATCATAAATAGCTTGTGGGGCCAGGGAAAGGATCGTATTCAAATCACTTGGAACGGCTTTTCTAATGATCATATTTTGTAATCTCCTCTAAAGGATTTGACGTTATGTACTAGGGTTTGGTTGTTACTAGTTATTTTAGGACCCCAAGTTTTAGAGATCTGAACGCTAAAATTCCTGCGTCCCTATAAAATTTGAATTGATTTGCATTTTATTTGGCAATCCATCATTGGAATAATCATTTTACATTGGTAGAGTAACACGCCATTAATTTCAATATCTTCAATAGTAATGTTGTGAAAAAAGTAAGCTAGTTCATCGGGAGATTGTGGAATGCTTCCTTTCATATCTTCCAACCAGATATTAAAGTTGGCTGAAAAACAAGATTTGAACTCAATAGCGTGCTCTTTCTCGTTCTGGCCGTTTGCTTGGTATTTAATTGTGACTAACTGTTGTTTCATATCATAAATTAAATCAACCAATTGCGTATCGATATAATTGGTTTCCATAATTTTCACTTCCATTTCTTTTCCACTTAGTCTCATATTGAAACCTCCTTATAGAAAATGAATCTATATACGTGATTTTTAGGCTAAAGCAGATAGGAAAGATGCCTTTCAATCGCCCTTTTTATAGTTCTACCGAAATCCATTTATATCCATTTTTCCGGATAAAGTTAATATCTTTTTGGTAATGTTCCAAATGCCCCTCTTTTATCATGCTTACAAATGCCAAATCCCCTTCATCCGCTTTTCTGAGAATGGTCTTACACAAAGCTTCTAACCTCTGGACCGCCATTTCCAATAAATTTTCTGCCACTTCCTGTCCGTAGGCTTCAAAGAATAAAGCTATCCGCTGTTTTATCCGTTCGTCTTGAGTGGCATCATAATAGACTTTTTGTCCGTTTAAAGGTGACAGGTAGTACCTAGATAATGGGACGCAAGTATAAAGCGCATAAACAATATCCCAAAGTCTAGGACCGGGCGCAGCATTGTCGAAATCAATTATGCCTATCGGTTTCTCGTTTTTAAAAATGATGTTATATACGGCGAAATCGTTGTGGCATATAAGCTCATATGGAGGGGGTGTATGATCCAGCGGCTTCCAGTTTGCATCAAACGAAAAATCACTTACTGAATCATGGTAAAGCCTCAATATTTTGGCTATCTCTGCCAGAGCTTCATCTGACCACATATATTCTTTAAGCGGATAATTGCCGGCTTCCCCATCCAAATATGTTAATATTTCTTTGCCATTATCCGTACCCAATATTTGCGGCGCATGCTTAAACTCTTTTTTCTCTAAATGATGCAAGAGTAGTTGAATTTGAAGACTTTCGGGTTTTAGGTCTCGGTGGACTGTGTTTCCTAGTCGATGCACATCTGAAACATTGCCGCCCGTTAGTTTTTCCTTATCCCATTTGGCGGGCATTTGCTTACCTCCCTGAATTTCGATTGAGCACCCCAGCTGCTATGTAGCCTTACAATCCTTCTCCAAACGTATAGATCCATCGCCATTACCGGAAACCAACAGCCTTTAATTCTTCCCAAACTACTTGATATCTCTCCCATACCGGCGGAACAATTTGGCCAGTGCGATTCATTTCCGCGAGCTCTTCACAGGAGACCCATTTGGCATCACAAACCTCGCCTGGCTGCAGGGTCAATTCATTAATCTCAATAGGTTTAGTGCTTTTGAACAAATAGCTGTCCAAAAATGATTTGCCTTTCGATCTCTCACCTAAGTATCGAAGCTCAGAGGCAGCGACAACTATCCCGGTTTCTTCGGCAAGCTCTCTGACTGCCCCTTCTACGCTGCTTTCTCCTGCATGCACCGAACCTCCTGTGCTTTCCCACAGCAAGGGGTACGTCTTGTTGGCGTCACGTCTGGTCACTAACATCCGGCCGTCGGCATTGATCGTATATATTTCCACCACGACATGAAACTCATCCGGTGATAGTTCTTCTCCGCGAGTATGTAATTTATTCAATGGCTGTCTCGTTGCATCTACTAGATCCCATACTTCCATTTTTTAGCCTCCTCTCACTTATACTTTATCGAATTGCCTTCTTACTTCTCTTCCATTTAGTACTAAACCTTTTAACGACTGCTCATAAGCTCGTCTTAGTCGCTGCGAATGTTTCACTTTCAGCTTGTCTACCAAATAACCCTGTATACACAAGCATGGTACCAAACATCAAAATGAGCCCCATGTATACGGACATCATCGTCGGAATCAAGAATGCGCCGAGAATAATGGTGGAGCGGGCAATCATATCCGCTCCGCTAAAAGAGATTCCGGAAAATGCGGAGTAAGAGCCTCTTTTATCGGCCGGCATCATATTCGCTTGTTCCGCGTTTCGAACAGGTGAGTACATCAATTCCCCTAGAGTGGCGACAACACTGAACAGCAGCAGCAAATACCAGGAATTGGCTGAAGTCATGACAATATAGCCGACACTATAAATGATTAGTCCATACAGAAGGACTTTCTTTTTGTCAAAGCGATCTGTGAGCTTACTGATGAGAAATGTAAAGCACACGACCAGCAGCATGTTTTGGATATTGAGCAGGCTCAGCATCCGGACGCCGCCAATTTTGAATCCTTCAATCGAAATCGTCTGAAAGCTTTCTGCTAAGCGTACGCCGATATAGCTGTTTAACGAAAACTCAGCGGCAAAGATGAACATCGATCCCATGACGACTTTTACAAAAGGCTTATCTCGAAATGCCACTTGGTAATTTTGAATCACATCGAGAAAGACATTGTCGTGTTGTTTTTCCAAACGGCTCGCTTGTGAGTTTTCTAGCCAAATCGCATAAGCGACGGGCAAGCAAGACGAGGTAATGGACAATAACAGAAACAATTCGATTTGATGATTCATGTACAACAGCCCGCCCAATGCCGCACCTACAGCCAGTGATAAATTGACTAACCAATAATCAATCGCATAGACGGCTTTGCGGTTTTCCGGTGTAGTGGAATCGATAATAATGGCATGAATAGCGGGTCTTCCTAGGCTGCTGGTGATGATAAAAGCGATATATGCAAAAGCAAACAGCCAAATCCAATTCGATTCCGGTACTAAACTGACGGTCATCACGCCAAAAAACAAGGCGCTTAGCGAAGACGTGGCGATCAACACTTTCTTTCTCGGCAAGCGATCGGAAAGATAGCCGCCCACCAAATTAATCACGAAACCGATGATGACCGTTAAAATCAAGAACAGGCCCGCTGCAACTCTCCCAATCTCTTGTGCGAAGAACAAGGCCATAAACGGCATGACTGCGGAGGCCACCGCCCGATTGAAAAATGATGTAATCAAGCGTACTTTGATGTTTCGTGGATATTCTTTCCATTTCATCTTGAATTCCCCCTCCATATTCTGTATATTAAACCAAGCGAAATAACAGAAAAATGGACAAGTTTTGTAAATGTGTCTACTTTTAAAGGAGTTTGGAATGGATAAGCATTTATTAGCATTGTGGAAAGCAGTGCCTTCAGGAAATGTTAAACATGAAGAAATCGCCAAGACCTTGGGCTTCAGTACGAAACAGACCTCTCGATACATCAAGAAATGGATGAGCGAGGGCTGGTTTGACTATACCGCAGGACGCGGCAGAGGCAATTTATCCGCATTGGTTTGGCTGAAAGATGTGGAAGCAATCTACGAAGAACAGTTTATGGAAATCATTGATCAACAAGCGGTAGAGGAAAGCAGTAAATACTTGTTGTATGATTGGTCGCGTGAAAGCAAATTGAGACTGCTCAATCAATTTCGCTTGAAGTTTGGCTATTTCCAGGATACAGATGAAGTCGATAGGTTGATCGTTCCAAGGCGGCACAAATTGCTGACCTTACATCCTTTGGAAGCCATCGACATGCAAAGTGCCAATATGGTCGCCAATGTTTTCAACCGCCTCGTATCCGTCGACGAAAACGGTGTGGTGTCCCCTGAAATCGCCCATACTTGGGACCTTCAAGCGACACGGCTTCGAATTTATTTGCATAAAGGAGTCAAATTTCACGATGGCACCACTTTATCTGCCGGGGACGTCGTCGCGTGCCTTGACCGGTTACGGGCCCATCCTTATTTCAAATCATTGTGGGAGCCTGTCACTAGCGTAAAAGCGGCCGCTACATTCGTTGTGGATTTCTATTTTCCAAAAGGCTGCAGCTATTGCCTTCAGATGCTCGGCATGATGAACGCCAGCATTTACAAAGAAAGCGGCGACAAGGTATGGGGCACGGGTCCCTTTTATGAAGCAGAAAACAGCGAAGACAAAACCTCATTAAAAGCCTTTAGCGATTATTTTCTTAAAAGGCCTTTGTTAGATGTTGTGGACTTCGTACAAGTTCCAAGAGACTTTGAAATCACCTATCACTCCGCAAACCACCCAAAAGATGAAGCCACATTTCAAGTGGAGAGTGATGCAGGGTTTGGTATCGTCGTCATGAATGCGTTTCGCCCGACAGACATCCAACGGCAAGAAGTACGGGATTACGTTCACTATGTTATCGCGAAACATCGGCATTCAATCAGCGATTATCATCCCAGGGCTTTGCCGAACGCTAAGAGTTGCTTAGCCGGCTATGATCAGCAATACACCATGCAAAAAATAGAACGCCCTCATATTACGCAAGCCCTAGTCTTAAAGGCGGTCAAGCATTACGAAAAATCCGCAATCTGGTTAAAAGATGCACTTGAAAAAGAAGGCATCCCTGTGCAAATCCAGTGGATGTCATTTGCCGAAAAGTTGTTGGATCACGGGCTCGACCAGCAAGGGGATCTCTTCTTACACGGAGAAGTACTCGAAATGAATCAGAACTTTTCATTTTTCTATTTTCTTAAAAACAGCTACTCGCCGCTGGCAGCGAATATATCGAAAAATCAACAAGTGCTCGCATTACTTGAACGGTATGCCCAAACCCCTTTTGGCGAATGGACTGCTTTGAACTTGCAGGTGGAAAAAGCCTTGATTGAATCCTCAATCATGATTCCGCTCTACTATGAAAAGCGGCAAGTTCCCTTCTCTGCGGATTTAATGAATATTACCATCACCCATTTCGGGTATGTTGATTATTCTAATTTATGGGTGCGGCCAAGAATTGAATAAGCTGTTTTTTTAACTTTTGAAATAGAAACATCCGACTATCATTGATTGCTGCTTAGATTTGGCATATTTATTACGACTTTTTTCTTTATAGTTGCTGGTTACTGCGTACGAAAACCTTGGCTTTGCTGTATATGAAAGGGAGAATGGCTGCTGCTTTTATAGCATCCATTCTCCCTTTTGTTTATAAAATTAAGTATAATTTTGACTGGCTTATAAAATCCTCGATTTCTCGCCATCAACCACTTTAATATGTATTCCAAAAGCCTCACCTGAATAGATGTGATTGGAAACGTCCGATATGTCGAGTAGTTCTTCTAAATGAATGGATTGTTGGCTATTGGCGTCTATCGTCATTAGATGTGGACCCGCCAAGTTCATCAGCGAGGCCATCCGCATATCGTCCTCCCTGAAAACCGAATCCATAAATTCCAATTCAATGGTCACAGCTTCATTGCTGCGATTGTGCAAGACTAAATCACACTCGCCGCCCATCACCTCATTTTCAGTTATGGCTTCAAAGCTGCAATGCCCGTTTCCATCATACGAAATGGCTGAAACACCAGTTGCTAAGGTTTCCTGATACGCAATAATCAATAGACTTGGTAAAACCATATAAACTATGACTACTGCAAACACAGTTCGAAATCGGTATTTCTCTAGGCTGTTAAACAATAAAATAATTGCGACAATAAATAAAATAGATCCAAACACGCCTAAAAAATTATAGCCATTGTAATCTTGTATCGGAAACGACATAAAGATGAAATTGGCATTATTCAATACACCATTCGGGAACGGGAAAAACAGGGTCATACATATAGCGAATACAATAAACGAAACAATAAACCCCGCTTTGTTTTTTATCATTGGCTCCGTCCTTTCATAATCTTTAATAGGATTTTTATCCCTCTCCGTTACCGAGACGATGAAAATTCATCTTTCATGCCTTCTTCTGAAGTCTTAAGATAGCTTAATTGAACTTGATGGCTTGGCTTTTCAGTCGATAAAAACCCATTTCATCAGTAAAAAGCATCTAATGGAATGAGTTTTCAGCTGATTGCTCTATTTTTCGAGAAACGGCTCTAGAAGTCCTGGGATGCCATAAACCGGGGCATTACTGTTTTGCAAATACATGCCAAGACCCACAACTAATAGAATAATTGCGATCGATAAAATCAATTTTATACTTTCTCGAGACACCGGGACTTCGCTCCTTAACTAGACTGTAACTAAAAACTAAATTCGGTGAAAGCATTGATTGATTGTTTTAGTTATTAATAGATTACCACTAGAATTTGGAAAGTAAATATTTATTAGTAAATATTTCATTCTTACTCGTCATGGTATTCATTCGCCCTAAACATGAAGACAAATGCCTGTGAACCTTGAATGTTTGGAGCTGGGTACGTAATTGAAAATCCCCTAAATCACCATTGCCATAAAGTTCGACTTTGGAATAGCTCTTCCAAACCTTGTTTATCTAATTGATTTAAGTCTGGTATTTGTATTAATGTCAGTTCTAATTCGTCAAACCCGTAATTCGATAAACTATCATTCAATTCCTCTCTTTCAATCTCATCGAATCGATTGCCCAAAGTTGTTACAATTAAGAGCTGGCGATCGTCATCATAGACATAATTGAGGACGACTGTTTCCTTGAATTCTTCATCAATAAAACGTTCCATATTGAGAGTTTCCAAGTCTTGGCGTATTAACACATAAGCACTGAATAGGCTTGGTATCGCAACTAAAAACGTTAAGACGGCGATATACGTATTGATGCGTTTTTTCTTCGTCAGCTGCAAGCTTTTATCGCTGCGAAGCAATACTTTCACGCCGATAAAGGTCGCAATTAAAATGAAACTGCAGTTTATTAGGAAGAGGTAGCCTGCCCCTATAAAATACGACAGGTCCTGAGCCGATAAAGCATAACCTATCGTACAAACTGGCGGCATCAGTGCTGTTGCAATAGCGACCCCTGGCACGATATTATTCGCAACCTTCTTGCGCAAGCCAATCCAGCCTGCTGTTCCTCCAGCAAAAGCGATCAACACATCCCAAATGGTCGGGAAAGTTCTGGCAATAATTTCATCACTGGCTTGCGTAATCGGGGAAAATGAAAAATAAAGGAAGGAAGTCAATATACTGATTCCCAACTGGACTCCTAGTAGACGCAATGCCTTGTAAAACAAGCTCATGTCGGATATCCCTAACGATAGACCAAGCCCAAGTATTGGGTTCATTAACGGTGAAATAAGCATCGCGCCGATCACCACCGGAATAGAGTTCAAGTTTAAACCGATGGACGCGATGAAAATGGCACACATCAAAATCACTGCGTTGCTTGACTTAATTGACAATTCATCATCGACATTGCTCCTGATCTCTTTCAGATTGTATTGCATAGACATTCCGCCTTTCAATAAAATCACTATAAAGTCCATTAAGATCAAACAACACTTTCCCGATTCCAAGTTTTCCTTATTATGCTTTATATACTTCTACCTTGTCTTCTCCATCTCCTCTTTAAGCCAAAATCGCTTATTTAAGCTATGGATAAATGCTGCTTCGTTCATAGCTAGTGCATCGTTCAACCACTCAGGATGCATCTTCAGTAAGTCAACTGGAAGCTCTTTTGCTTTAAAGAACTTAACATCTACCGACTCACTCGAATTGCATTGCAAAGTTCCCCCTGTAATTTCAGCAAGAAAGCAAGTCGTGATAAAATGCACTGTTTGGCCTTTTGGATATGCAAAAACCTGTGAATCAGGATCCGAGTACACTCCTATTAACTTGGTAATTTTCACCTCCAAATTAGTCTCCTCTTTTACTTCGCGAATAGCTGCCTCAGCAACTGTTTCGCCTATCTCCACATGTCCTGAAGGAATGCCCCATAATTGTACATCCGCTCTTTTCTGCAACAAGACTTGCTTCTGTTCATTTAGGATTACCACCGCGACCCCCGCTTTTAACTCATCGATCTTTTTCATCCCATAAACCTCCTTCTCATAATAAAAAGGCCCGAGAAGAAAGAATTCAACGCATGCCAAATACGTTGAACCTTTCCCCTCGGACCTTTTATGTCAATAGGTGCCTTTTACGTAGAGTAAAAGATGCAGCCCTCGGTCGCAGGCCTATCTAGATAGCGGAACCCTAGCTGCAATTTTCCAGTTCGCTTTCATTCTACAGATTTGTTCTCGATAATGGAATATAAAATAGCTTTTCCATCATTATGTATCAAAAAGCACCCCATTCAACGCATCCACATACCTTTTTGCCGATTTTTGTACCACTTTACCCGCGTCATTTAGCACAGTTCGATGAAACGCATCGTATATGCGGTCGAAGCGGATGTCGTTTAGCTGATCCGCCATTCTTTCGACAGTTGCTGCCGGCAAGGGGATAAAGTTTGGATAGCTATACATGAAACTGACCCAATTGCGGTCTGCCACGACGCGGACGATATCGCCTGTCAGTAATACGCCTTTGCTGGTATTTCCTTTTTTCCATTCCAGGATGGCTGCGCCTTTGAAGTGGCCACCGATCCGGTGCAGCGTAAACCCTTCTGCAACTTCCAATGATTCGCCTGACCAAAAAATCATTCGATCACTCGGTCTCGTCACCCATTGTCTATCATCTTCATGAATATAAATCTTCGCATCGAAGGTTTCAGCCCATTCCACCTGAGTTGAATAGTAATGCGGGTGGGACAAGGCAATGGCATCGATTCCTCCGAGAGCTTTGATTGTTTCGATAGTTAGAGCGTCGAGATAGCTTATGCAATCCCATAGGATATTGAAGTTCTTTCCTTGAACCAAGTACGCAGTTTGGCCAATCGCAAAACTTGGTTCAGTCCTTATACTTGAGAGCCCTTGCTCTTCTAACAAAATATTATTTTCATAAGTATTAAATCGAACCATCTCCTCCAGTGTCGTCCACGTTTGCCCTTTAGGACTAACATATTGTCGGTGTTCGGTACAGATCAAACACTGCGATGGCACCGTTTCTGTGCTTTCTATTTGTACGCCGCATGTGGTGCAAACAAGTTCTTTCATTTTCTATTCTCCTCATTTACAAGTATTTACTGAAAATTAGTATATCCTAAAATTTTCAATTTCGGTTCAATCAAAGGTCTGATTTGTTCAAATTATTGCGGATGTTGGATAGACGTAAAAAAGCTGCCGAAACGGAAATTCCCTCCGCTTCGGCAGCTTCTTGCTTATAAGAGCAAAGCCGCCAACGTATCATCAATTACCAATACATCCAAAAAGCCGCCTTTCAAAGCCGCTTTGATGCTTTCTGCCTTGTGGACACCTTCAACGATTCCAATGACTTCAGGTATGCGTTTGTATTCTTCAATATCAAGACCGATGACCAAGTCATTTAAAGGATGTGCAATTTGCTTGCCTTCATGGTCGTAGAACCGCGAACCAATGTCGCCTACTGCTCCGGCATCTTTCAAAGACTTCAAATTTTCATCTTTTAAATATTCCATTGTCGTCATCGTGGATTCTTCAAATGGAGTCCCAAGCCCGACCACCGCCATGTCGACATTTCGCCCTTCTTCGAGAACCAAGGCGATATCTTCCGATTGAATCAGGCGCTTTTTCAACTCCTCGCTTTCTACCATAGCGGGAGCGTATAAATAGGAGCAAGTCGCATTCATTTTCTGCGCTAACTGATAGGCAAGCAGATTGGAGTGAATTTCCACCAATTTACTGCCCATTCCGCCAACCAATGGGATGATTTTCAGCTGCTGGTGCTGTTCGTAAGGATACTCCTGAACGAATTTTTCCAAGGTGCTGCCCCAGGAGATGCCGAGTTTTTTAGCTCCCTCTATGTTTTTGGAGACATAGAAAGAAGCCGCTTTTCCTAAAGAGTGTTTGATCATATCCGAATTTCTGCCCGCTGTTGGAATGACGATTGCTTCTTTTAGACCGTACTTTCTTTCAAGCTGATGTTCCAATTCCACGGTGTGCGCATTTTCATCTCTGATATAAATCTCGACGATTCCATGCTCTTTTGCTTTGTTCAGTAATTTGGAAATCAACGGACGGGACACACCGATTTTTTTGGCAATCTCTGCTTGTGTCAGTCCTTCAAAATAATACAATGTTGCCACTTTCACTATTTGCCTGCGTTCATCCCAATTCATCCGCACTGCACCTACTTTTTCATAAACTAGAACCTTTATGAATGCGGAGAGTTAACCGCTTTCATTTGTTTGCACTTACTGCTTTCAGGCCGGTTCTTCTTATGAATAACTATACTACATGTGTTCGCCCGTTGTCGTTCGATTATTGGACAATCTCCAATTTTTTCTATCTGTCATGGCGTTAATGGTGGATACCTTTTCCAGACCACGCGGCGGCGGCTTCATACAAGCTCTCAGTGATCGTGGGGTGGGCATGTATCATCGAAGCCAGTTCATCGACAGTCCCCTCTAAATGAATATAGGCGGAAGGTTCCGCAATCATTTCCGTTACATGTGGCCCGACCATCAACACCCCTAGGATTTCTCCATACTCGGTGCCCGCAATTAATTTAGTGAATCCTTCTTTCTCATCCTGCGCCAAAGCCCGGCCGTTTCCTGCGTGGTCGACTTTGACGACTTTGTAGTCGATCCCTTGTTCGCTTGCTTCTTTTTCCGTCAAGCCAACACTGGCAATTTCCGGACTGGTGTATACACAGCGCGGGACCATTCGGTAGTCTATGGTCTCACTTCCTCCCGTTGCATTGGCCGCTGCAACGACCCCTTCTGCACTAGCGACATGGGCAAGCTGCCATCCACCTGTGACATCTCCTACTGCATAAACAGCAGGATTGCTCGTCCGCATTTCCTTATTCACTTTTACAAAAGGGCCCTCCATTTCTAGGTCTAATTTTGAAAATGCAGAGGTGTTGGGTGCTCTACCAACAGCCATCAATAGCACATCGGTCTCGAGCGTCGTAGTTTTGCCATTCTCGGCTGTCACATGGACGAGCTGATGGTCACCTTGCTGTTCAATGTTCATCACTTTTGTACTCGTCGAGATGGAAATCCGCTTCTTTTTCAAGGCTCTTGCAAGGGCTTTGGACGCTTCCGGTTCTTCACTCGGAACGATTCGGTCGCTCATTTCGATAATGCTTACCTGAACATTTAAGCTGGCGAAAATACACGCGAGTTCCACGCCGATGATGCCCCCTCCAACAATCACCATCGATTGCGGAATTTTTTCAATATCGAAAATAGTATCGCTGGTGTAATAGCTTGCGTCTTCGATGCCTTCAATCGGTGGGAAGAGCGGACGCGAACCAGTAGCTAAGATCAGGTTATTCCCGCGAATAACTTCTTCTTTGCCCGCAGATTGAATCGTGATTTTGCCAGCTTCCTGGACTTCCCCAAAGCCGTTGAAGACATCAATTTTGCCTTGCTTCAATAAATGAGAAATCCCATTTCTTAATTGTTGAATGATTGCATCTTTACGGGCCATCATTTTGGAAAGCGATAATGTCATTTCCCCAGTTTCAATGCCCCAGTTTTTAGCTTTTTCAATTGTTTCAATCACTTCCGCATGCCGCAGCAATGTTTTAGAGGGAATACAGCCTCTATTCAAACATGTGCCTCCGAGGTCTTGCGCTTCGATTAAGGCAACGGTTTTCCCAAGTTTCGCTGCGCGGATTGCAGCCACATAGCCTCCAGGGCCGCCGCCAAGCACCACCACATCGTAACTATTCACTAGCATCTACTCCTTACACCAATAATTTAATAGGCTGTTCCAGTACTTCTTTCAGTTCCGTCAAGAAGGCAGCGGCCGGCGCCCCGTCAATCACCCGGTGGTCAAATGACAAACTTAAGACCATCATCGGCCGAAGCTCGATGGCACCATTAACGCCGACTGGTTTTTCGTTGATGCGCCCTACTCCAAGAATCGCGGACTCTGGCTGATTGATGACCGGCGTGAAGGCATCGATGGCATACATGCCTAAATTGCTGACGGTAAAAGTGCCTCCCGACATTTCTTGCGGTTTGACTTTATTGTCGCGCGCGGCTATCCCTAGGCGCTTGCAGTCTGCAGTTAACGCTGACAAGCCTTTTTGGTCTACATGCTGAATCACGGGTACGATTAGGCCGTTATCGACAGCCACTGCCAGACCGAGATTGATCTCGTCTTTATAGACAATTTCGTTCCCTTCCAACGAAACGTTGATGTGAGGGTGTTGCTTCAAGGAAAATGCGACCGCTTTCATAATGATTTCGGTATAAGAAACACGGTAACCGGTTTGTTGCTCAATCGGCTCAAGCAATTGTTTGCGCAGGCTGATGGCTTGTGACATGTCCACTTCTGTCGTTAAGGTTACATGAGGCGCAGTTGTTTTGCTTTGCAGCATACGTTGCGCCACGACTTTTCGGATGCCTTCCATTTTTACGCGTTTTGCCGTAGTTGTAGCAGGAGAAGCATCTGGTGGTATCGCATTTTCTACATCAGTTCGCTTAATCTTTCCGTTCGCGCCAGAGCCTTTTATTCCCTGTAAGTCAACACCTTCAGCGGCAGCTACTTTTTGTGCAAGCGGTGTCGCCTTCACCGGCTGTTCAGTTGAAGCGAAACTCATCACATCTGCTTGATGAATCCGTCCGTTCGGTCCAGAACCTGATACTTCTGACAAGGTGATGTTTTCTTCTCTCGCTATCCTTCTAGCTGCGGGAGTTGCGCGAAGTTTTTTGCCATTTGCGTCAGCAGTTTCTTGTTGAGCGGACGTTTCACTGATTCCTTGCTCGGTTAAATCCTCTACTTGAGCTTGGCGGGAATCACTTATATCATCTGCCTTTTGGCTACCGCCAGATTCACCCGGTGGCGCATCTGGTACTGGCTCACCTGCTTCACCGATATATCCCACGACATGATTGATCGGCACTTCTTCATCTTCTTCAAAGTATTTTTTCAATAAGATGCCTTCTTCGTAAGATTCAACTTCGATATTGATTTTATCTGTCATGATTTCAAATAACGGTTCCCCTACATCAACGGAATCGCCTTCGTTTTTATACCATTGCAAAAGCGTTCCCACTTGCATCGTGCTGCTCAGTTTTGGCATGAATATTTCTTTGGCCATTGACCCTGTTCCTCCTTTCTAGTGTCGGTTTAAGGTTTCTTTTACAGCTGCCACAATATCGTCGACGCCGGGAATGGCTGATTTTTCAAGCTCAGGGTTGTAAGGAATCGGCACTGCCTTTCCGCCCAAGCGCATAATTGGCGCATCCAAGTAATCGAAGGCTTCGCTTTCAGCGATGGTGCTGGCAATTTCCCCGCCGAATCCGCCGCGTTTGACCGCTTCGTGCACGACGACCAAACGGCCCGTTTTTTTCACGGACTCTATAATGGTTTCGGTATCTAACGGTACGAGTGTACGAGGGTCGATCACCTCGACGCTGATTTCTTGTTCTTCGAGTTTTGCTGCTGCTTCCAAAGCTTTATGCACCATGATGGCGGTCGCTACGATGGTCACATCGCTCCCTTCCCGCTTTATATCCGCTTTGCCGAGTGGAATGGAGTATAATTCTTCGGGCACATCCGATGTGGTTTTATAGCATAATTTATGTTCATAAAAAATAACCGGATTGTCTTCATCGATCGCGGCTTTTAAGAGCCCTTTCGCATCGTAGGCAGTGGAAGGCTGGACGACTTTCAATCCAGGCACGTGGGCCATCCACGCTTCTAGGCTTTGAGAATGCTGGGCAGCTGCTCCGGTCCCAGATCCAGCTGGCGTGCGAAGAACCATCGGCACTTTCCCTTTACCTCCATACATATAACGGATTTTCGCTGCTTGGTTGACCATATTATCCATCGCAATGGTCATGAAATCCGAAAACTGAAGTTCCAGGATGGGGCGCATACCGGTTAACGCGGCTCCAACCGCTGTCCCGGAAATAGCGGCCTCCGATATTGGCGTGTTGCGGATGCGTTCGGGGCCAAATTCTTCAATCATGCCGCGTGTTACTCCAAATGCCCCACCGTAGACTCCGATATCTTCGCCCAAAATAAAGACGTCCTCATTCTGTCGCATTTCTTGGCTCATCGCTTCCCTGACTGCTTCTAAATAGGTTAACTCTCTCATCAACTTCCGCTCCTTTGCTTCACGTTATGCGTAAATGTCTTCCATCAAATCCTCGATTGTCGGCATTGGGCTGGCTTTCGAAAATTCAACGGAATCCTCGATTTCTTTTTTGGCGGCTGCTTTGATTTCAGCTGCTGATTCTTCTGTCAGTAAGCCTTCCCCGATCAGCGCATCCCGAAGCCGTGCGATCGGGTCTTTCGCCCGCCACTCTTGCTCTTCTTCACGCGTGCGGTACTTTTTGGCATCGCTCTTCGAATGTCCTTTCCAGCGGTAGGTTTTGGCTTCAATGATAGAAGGCCCTTCTCCGTTTCGCGCCCGCTCGACTGCTTCACCCACACCATTCATAACATCGAATACATCGTTGCCATCGACCACTTTCCCTGGGACTCCGTAGGCCGCAGCGCGTTTTGCCACATCTTCTACGTTCATCATTTCTTTCGCCGGTCCAGACATGCCGTATTGATTGTTTTCACAAACGAAAACCACCGGCAACTTCCAGATGGAAGCCAAATTCAACGCTTCGTGAAAACTGCCTTCGTTGGATGCCCCGTCGCCAAAGAAACAAAGAACCACATATCCTTCGTTCTTCATCTGCGAAGTCAGAGCGGCACCCGTCGCAATCGCAAATCCGCCCCCGACAATGCCGTTTGCCCCCAAGTTGCCTTTATCAACATCTGCAATATGCATCGAGCCTCCTTTGCCTTTGCAATAGCCTGTGGTACGCCCGAATAACTCAGCCATCATCCGATTCACTTCCGCGCCTTTAGCAATGCAATGTCCGTGACCTCGATGCGTGCTCGTGATCTTGTCGCGTTCTTGTAAAACAGCAATTGAACCCACTGCCGAAGCTTCCTGCCCGACTGCTAGATGCGTAGTTCCATGGATCATGCCCTTGGCAAAGAATTCGTCCACCTTTTCTTCAAAAAATCGAATTTGCCACATTTGCTTTAATAAATGCGTTAAATCCGTTTTCTTGAGATGTGCCGGAATATTGGTGAGTTGTGTCATTGATAATCCCCCTTTTTTTACATTTGTTCTAACTCGTAACATATGTAAAATTATAAGTCTTTTCTGATTATTCGTCAAGAACAAAAGGGCCAAACTTCTTGATGTTCCAGAAGTTCGACCCTTTCTTTAATAACTCGCTATTTCTTCTTCAGCTTATATGTGTTGATTACTCTTCGGGATGAATGGACTTCCTTTAACACTCGGTAAGGTTTTTTCATTGCCCTGAAAGGAAACGACAACAACAAATGGCTGAGATCTTCCTTATATTCTTTCGTTACCCGTGTCGGCTTCGTCGATATGCGTTCGTATAATTCTTTGTAGAACTCTTTTCTAAGATCCATATTCATTTCAATTGTCCGGCCACATTCCATGCAGCGGATCCGCTTGATGTCCTCGTTAATATACGTAATCTCGTGATTGACTTCTTCTCTGCAATGAACACAGTATAAACCAGCTTCCATCTTTTTCACTTTCATATAAAAACACCTTCTCATTTTGGTAGTGAACATGCCTCTACAGTGATTTAGAGCCTTTGTTTAGTACCATTCAAGCGATTTTGATTACTGGATGCTCGTTTCAAACTTTCTTTTACAGCTTTTCCGCAAAGGTTTCGTCCTGTATGCGACGCAATCGCCAAATGGTCGACTCCTTCGTCTGGACTACATCGTCGTATGTGACGATATCTCCTTTTTTGACGGAACGCTTTAACTGAACATGGCGGTCGACCAAACCTAACGGCAAGGCATTTTGTTGTTTCGCATCCTGTGCTGACAAAATGTGGCCATAAACCGTAAATCCACCGATGCTATCGAGGAATTGGCCTTCTTGGAGGTCCGTTTTGGCTACTGTCACGGTTTCCGCTTGAAGCCCTTTCCATGGGGCAATCGTAGCTTCATTGTAAATAAAGGCTCGCGCGATCGAAATAGGCGTCTCCAAACTGGTCAAATGATACGGGCGGTATAGCACATAATTGGGCCCAGCCCCCATGCTCAAGTATTGCATCTCGTGATTGACTTCTTCTTTTTCCGAGGCAATGATCGCAAATACGCCAGGGGCGACACCGTTAATGTATTCGACGATTTTCTTCTTGCTGACTTGTCCGCCGTCTTCTTTCAATCGAAAGATTTCCGGAAGCCCTTTGACATCACTTACGAACCCATGCATTCCCGGCGTGTCTGGAAGAAATCCAGTGGCATTAGCGACAGCGGTCATTTCGACCATCGTCTTTGTCCCGTCCTGGAATGAAGCGAGCATTTTCGCACTGGCGCCTTTTCGCGCCGCTTCTTCTGCTGCGGTATCTGGATTCGCCGCTAAGTTGAGCGGGTTATTTTTTCCTTTGCCCAGTGCCACCACTTCAAAGCCGAGACCATCCGCAAAATCGTATAACTCCATAATGGCGCCAGGTTCATCTCCTGCTGTGCCTGTATACACGACGCCGCTCGCATCGGCCATCTTCTTCAATAATGGCCCGATTGTTACATCCGCTTCCACGTTCAACATCACGATATGTTTTCTATTTAAAATAGCGTCCCAGGCAATCTTGGCGCCGATGTCCGGTACGCCGGTTGCATCGACCACAACATCTACTGCTGTAGAAGAAGTGACCAAGCGCGCGTCTGTCGTTGCTACTACTTGACCGGATTGAATCGCTGCTGCCGCTTCCTCTGCGTCAGTTGTTTTGACGATATCAGTATCCGCGACACCCGCTTTTGCATAGGCATTTACTACATTCTCAAGTTGGATATCTGCTGTCAGGACCACACGCATGCCCGACATGTTTTCAATTTGCGACACCATGCCCCGTCCCATTTGGCCTGCGCCAACGAGCCCGACTTTGATGATGTCTCCGTTTGTTTCCAATTCTTCAAGCTTTCGATTAATACCTAGCATGCTTCAGTCTCCTCTTTGTCAGGCTTTTAGTATACAAATCTCAGCTCCCAATGCCAGTTCAGGTAAAGGGGTTTTTTCTACACACATCGTTCCCGGGAGATCCGCAGAGGCTTCGCCTGAAAACGAAATAGTGCAATGGCCGAGATCTCGCAACGTGTCATTTACTTTATTGCCAACGTACAAAATTTCAAATCGTTCGCCGTTGATTTCCAGAACATCTCCTGCCTCTACACCTTCAAGAAGTTCCGCTTTTTCGTGAATCACCGCAAATGAACGCAATTCTTCTGGGACGGTATTGTTAAATATGACCATCATCTGCTCATCTGCGAACAATTCTACCTCTTCTCCTATTTCTGTAATTTTAGCTTCGTATTTTTTTATCATCTGTATAATCCCCCAACCTTTTTTAATACATTCCAAAGCTCAATAAGTAAGCGATAACGACCGCCAAAGGCCCTGTGATCAAACGGGAAATCAAGACAGCCGGGACGCCGACCTCGATGGTTTCCGGTTCTGCTTCTCCAAGAGTCAACCCGACTGGAACAAAGTCAGCCCCAACTTGAGGGTTGATGGCAAATAGTGCTGGCAGTGCCAGTTCCGGCGGGATATTGCCGCGCCCGATTTCAACACCGACCAAAACCCCGACGACTTGGGCAATGACAGCACCCGGCCCGAGTAAAGGAGACAGAATCGGCAAAGAACAAATGACCGAGAGAATAAGCAAGCCGACAAAATTACCGGCCAGCGGCGTGACGAAGTTTGCGATGATGTCACCGATTCCAGTGAAAGTTATGATTCCGATTAACATACTGACAAATGCCATGAACGGCAAAATATTCTTGATGACTTGATCGATTGTTTCGCGTCCCGCTTGGTAGAGTACGCCGACGACTTTCCCTGCACCTCGGCCGACCCGTTCCACGATGTTCATCTTTTTAGGTTCGCCTGTACTGTTCGCGGCCACTTTTCTTCTGGCTTCTTCTTTCAATTCCTGGGGTGTTTTACGCGCTGCTGGTGCAACCGTTTCATCTGCTGCCTCTTTCACTTCGTTTTGGTCTTCATAAGGTGCGGCTTCCGAACTGATATCTGAAACCGTCACACCGGACACAAAATTTTCTTCATTGATAAATTTCATCAATGGCCCGGATGGCGAAGTCGCATTTACATTGATCGTTAAAATATTCATTTTCGGGTAAACCCCACAGCGTGCTGTCCCACCGCAGTCAATGATGACGCAGGCCATCGTTTCTTTCGGATATGAAGTTTTGAATCCATCTACCGCTTCAGCCCCCGTTAAACGGGCAATTTCCTCTGCGACGGGATGAATTCCACCTCCCGTTACAGAGACGATATACCGTTGGGTCTCGTTCGGTCGTATGGTGAGTGGACCGCCCCAGCCTCCTCGGCCTTTCGTCACGGAAATCGCTTTAAAGTTTAATGGTGTTTGATTGTCTGCCATTTTGCTTCCCCCTTTTCAATTAACCACTTTCAGTAATTACACTTCCATCCCTTTTGCTTTCATCATGCGAACCGTAATGATTTCCGTAACGATTCCACGCATCAGAATCACGATAACTCCAACCAAAAAGAAACGGATTGCTAGTGGCCCAAGGGACAAGCCCAATTCAGTGATTCCCGCTGCGATGCCGAGATAGACGAACAACTCAGCTGGGTTGGCGTGGGGGAATAATCCGGTAATTGGATGAACAAACGATACAGCAGAATCGTAAAAAGCCGGCTTTTGTTTTTCCGGCAAGAATTTACCGAATGTGTAAGCCATTGGATTGGTCAAAAAGAACACGGCCAATACCGGGAAGATCGTATACCGCAGAATAATATTCTTCGTACTTTTTGCAGCCAAGCGGTTGATCCGTTCTTCCCCAATCAACCGGATCAGTGCATTGATCGCTGTGATCAACACGATTAATAACGGAATGATTCCTGTAACAAGCCCTGTAAATGTATCTGCACCGGCTTGAAACATGCCAATAAAGCCTTCAGCGAGCGAAACTAAAAAATCCATCCTTTTTCCTCCTTAGATTGCCAGATTTGTTTTCTTGCCCATTTGCGTTTCGATTTTTTCAATCGCCATCTTGAACGCTTTGCCATCGGATTCTTCATCCAATTTCTCTTTTAGGGATTCGATATGCATCCCATTGAATTTGGGAAAATCCTCAAAACGGCTAAATACCGTCACACCTTTCATGAGCTGGCTCTCGATCAGGGATCCCGCCTCATCTGTTACCAATATGGCAATCACACCGATACCTAATTTTTGTTTTTGTATGCCGACCCCGAGATATCCCGAAGGCCTGTTGCTCATTTTCTTTAATGTTGCCTGGTAATTTCTCAATTGCATTTTGGTCATCAAAATCTGAAGGATCCATATCCCCGCGAACACAACGATAAACCACCCCCACAAACTCAACACCCCCTAGCTTTTTACATTTGTTCTAACTAAGCACAAATGTTATATGAGTAATTATAAAAGCGCTTTCAAAATAAATCAATAGCATTGAAAGAATATTTTAATTATTTAACCAATTATACAGGTCGTCAACAAATACTTCATTTCATAATTTCCGCTTCACATCCTTATACATAGACTTTCTATATCGCTATTTAGTCAATAAATCCATAAGTGCTGGCTCCCGCGCCCAAACTACAGTACAGTATTGTGCAGCACGAAGAACAAGATTGGGACTGAGAAAAGATAGATTTCATCAAATAATTCAAATAATGTAGAGACAAGGGAGGAACATTACATGTTTTTAGATGAGAGAAGTGCTGGTTTGCTAAAGCTCTTGCAGCATTCATCGATTCCTTCAATGAATGAAATAGAACAACAGACAGGGCTGACACGCAGGCAGATTCAGTACAGTTTAAATAAGGTTAACGACTGGCTCGAATCGAATGACTACGCTCCTGTGCAGTACAAACGGGATCTCGGTTATTTCTTATCAGATCAAATTGCGGACGCTTCGATTGAGATCAAGCTGACCAAACGAAGCTATATTTTTTCTGAAAAGGACCGGGAGCAAGTCATTTACTTGATGATCCTGTTAAGCCAAGAAACCTTGTCCGTATTTCATTTTCAGTCCGCGACGGGAGTTTCACGAAATACCGTATTGAATGATCTTCAGCGTTTAAAAGAACAGGCACAAGAGATGGGATTGACCATCCGTTACTCCAAGCAATCCGGTTACATCATTACTGGCAACAGCCGGATCAAACGGTTCGTCATCGAGCAATTGCTTCATGAAGTGTTGAATGGCTCCAACAGCCAAATGATTACGCAATGCATCTGGAGTGAGTTTGACGAACGCATCACAGCCATTCATGACCAGTTAGAAAACATGGAACAGCAATTGGGCATCATCTTTACCGATGAACGCCTGTACGAACTGGCCTACCTTTTCTTTTCCACCGACCAGTTGATCGGCAAAGGAGAAGAACTTGATCAAGATCCGAGCTGGCTCCCCTTCGCAGAAACGAAAGAATATGTGTTGATCGATGCGATGATCGGGACAGCCGCTTTTCAATCCACTTGGAGCCAGACCGAAAAACTTTATGCGACATTGCATTTGGTCAGCATGAACCGGACAAAAGATCGGTCACCTTTAAAAGATGACCAAGTGTTCCGCGAGCTTTTGCAGCGCGTCACTGAAGAGTTCGAGCGGCTGACATTCGTCCATCTTCAAGACAAGGACCAGCTTTTCGAGCAATTGTACGTCCATTTCAAACCCGCTTTTTACCGCATCAAGTACAGGTTTCCTCACGTCAATCCGATGATGGAGCGGGTTTCCAAAATTTATCCGGAACTCCATCATTTGACGCGCAAGTCTTTGAGGATCCTGGAAAACGAATTGGGCTTCCAACTGCCGGAAGACGAAGCAGCCTATTTCACGATTTATTTCGGCGGCTGGCTGCAAAGGCAGGGAACCCGTCTAGACGACCGGAAAAAAGCCATTGTCGTGTGCCCGCACGGCATCGGCGTCAGCAATATCCTGAACTATACGCTAAGGGAATTATTTCCGACCATCCTGTTTTTAGACGTGCTGTCTGTCAGGGATACGGCTGAATATCCACTGGACTACGATCTCGTATTTTCTTCGGTCTTTCTGAACACGGACGCTACCTTATTTGTAGTCCCACCCATTTTGGAAGAGCGGGACAAGCAGCGCTTGAACAAGCAAGTCATGCAGGAACTCTATGGCTACACCGTTCCAGACTCGGATGTTGCCGGATTGATGGAACTGATTTCCAAACACGCAACGATCCACGACCCGAAGCAATTGGAAAAGGAGTTGCACGCCACCTTGTATGCACAAGCTGGCACCCCCACACACGCCGTAAAGGAGGCAGAAAAACCCGTGTTAGCAGAACTATTGACTACCCAAACCCTTCAATTGAAACAGCAAGCTGCGACTTGGCAAGAAGCGATTCAACTCGCTGCGAGTCCACTTGTGGAATTGGGGACCGTTAAAGAAGATTATGTCACCGCGATGGTGGAGTCGATTGAGAAGAACGGTCCTTATGTTGTCATCACTCCGCTTGTGGCTATCCCCCATGCACGCCCTGAAGAAGGAGTGCTTTCCTTGTCGATGAGCTTATTGAAGCTCGACCAGGCGGTGGATTTTGCTCCAGACAAACCGGTTCAATTGATCATCGTGCTAGCTGCGGCTGATAGCGATTCGCATTTGCGTGCGTTGATCCAATTGACCAGCTTATTGAACGAGCCTGCCAATATTCAAAAGATGCTCGAAGCCACGGACAAAGAACAATTATTGGAAATCATCCAAACATATTCTAAGGAGGAAACAGAATGAAAATCATGGTAGTGTGCGGAAACGGATTAGGAAGCAGTTTTATTATGGAATTGAATGTCAAGAAAGCGTTAAAAGAATTAGGGAAAACAGCGGAAGTTGACCATACCGATCTGACTTCAGCTAAATCGGTGCAAGCTGATCTCTTTATCGGGGCTGCAGATATTATGAGCCAATTAGAAGACGGCAATCGTACCATCATTAATCTAGAGAACATGATGAGCATTCCTGAAATTAAAACAAAACTAGAGCCTCATTTCGCATAAGGTGGGCATTAAGGGGGAACCACTATGTTACAAGTAATCATGAATGACATTTTAGGAACGCCAGCCATTCTGATCGGGTTGTTTGCGCTGGCGGGATTGCTGCTGCAACGCAAGAGCAGTGCTGATGTCGTATCGGGCACATTGAAAACAGTAATGGGCTTCGTCATCATCGGAGCTGGGGCGACCGTATTGATCGGTTCGCTGGATATATTCGGGGATATGTTCGATCATGCATTTAACGTACAAGGCGTCATCCCGAATAATGAAGCGATTGTCGCTGCTGCCCAAAGCCAATTTGGGACCTCTACCGCATTGATCATGGTATTCGGGATGGTCACCAATATTGTGCTGGCGCGCATCACACCGTTTAAATTTATCTTCCTAACCGGACACCATACATTATTCATGGCCTGCCTATTAGCGGTAACCTTGTCCGTAGGCGGACTTGAAGGCGCTCCTTTAATCATTACAGGATCGATTATTTTGGGCTTGTGTATGGTATTGTTTCCAGCATTGTTGCAGCCGTATGTGCGTCAAATTACGGGCAGCGACGATTTCGCTGTCGGACATTTCGGCTCGATTGGCTATTTTGTTTCTGCGAATGTTGGGAAATGGGTTGGCGATAAAGAAAAAACAACGGAAGAAATCAAAGTCCCTAAATCACTAGGCTTTTTGAGAGACACTTCTGTAGCCGTTTCGTTGACAATGGTGTTGTTCTTCTTCGTTGTCGCTTTGTTTGCTGGGCAGGACTATATTGAAACGACGCTATCAGGCGGTTCGAATTTCTTAGTCTTTTCTTTCATTCAAGCAATCACGTTTGCGGCAGGCGTCTTTATCATCCTTGCAGGTGTGAGAATGCTAATAGCTGAAATCGTTCCTGCTTTCCAAGGGATTGCGGATAAATTGGTTCCCAACACCAAACCGGCATTGGATGTTCCAACGGTCTTCCCTTTTGCGCCAAACGCAGTCATCATCGGTTTCTTGTTTAGCTTTTTTGCTGGGTTGTTGGCGATGTTCTTCCTGCCGGTTCTCGGACTAAGCGTCATCGTCCCTGGCCTGGTCCCGCATTTCTTCACAGGAGCTGCGGCCGGCGTCTTCGGCAACATCACAGGCGGACGGCGCGGTGCGATGGCGGGCGCATTTGCCAACGGGTTGATCATCAGCTTTATCCCGGCCATCCTCTTAGTAATGTTGGGCGATATCGGATTTACCGGAACAACCTTTGGCGACTCTGACTTCGGCGTTGTCGGCATCTTGATCTTGAGCATCATGAAACTTTTAGGATTTGCTTAAAGAGCCTCTATTAAATAAGAGCCCTTCCAAAATCAATAGACTTTGGAAGGGCTCTTATTGTGCTGTCTGTGTATATTTTATTCGTAAATTCCGACTTGATCGAACCCTTTAGCCGTAGCTTTCTCTTCCGCACTTCCTTCTCCGTAGATATCAGCCGCCGATTGGACGATAAGCTTGCGCGCTTCGCTGAAATTGGAAGTTGGCGTCAAATAGACCGTTAACGCACGGTAGAAAATCTGGCCGAGTTTTTCCTTACCGATTTCTTCACCGATCAAATAAGCGGCATGGTTGGTAATCGATGAATTGATATGGACACCGCCGTTATCCAAATTGATCGGCAAATCATAGAATTCGTCCATATGAGAAGGGTAATTGCCTTCCCCGTCGCCATATGGAATATAATCCGCTTTGACAGGATATTTGCTCGGGTCACTTAAGCTGCGCAATGAGACTCTCCCGTCTTCTTTGGCATCAGGACCCATGATGTCCTCACCAAGTTCCCAATCGTCTGAATCGACCAATACGCCGAAAATGTCTGCAAAGGATTCGTTCAACGCGCCTGACTCAAAACGGTACCGGAGATTCGCTGAATTGGAGATCACGCCATGCGTCATTTCATGTGCAGCTACGTCTAGTCCCGCAGACAATGGCACCATAAACGATCCATCGCCGTCGCCGTATGTCATATAGCGGCCATTCCAGAACGCATTATTATAGCTTTCTCCATAATGCACATAGGAAATAATCGCCATTCCATTGTCGTCAAGTGAGTTGCGGTCGTGTTCGTCATGGAAATATTCATATACTTGCTCGGAGTTGAAATGTGCATCTACAGCCGGGCGTAAGTATTCATCTTTCCACGAGGCGCTGTGATTCGTGAAAATCTCCCCGTCATTTGCATCCAATGTATAGATGCCTTCTAGGCCTTCATGTGACTCATCGGACAAGCTGAAGGTCGTGCCTCCCTTAGCTTCTTTTATCTTGGTCGTGTGGATTTTGCGCTGTTCGCCAAGTACGCCGGTGCCGACCGATTGATGGATGTCTTGAGCGTGCATGATGGCATTATACTGATCGATCACTTCCCCGCTTTTCGCATCCACAAAGACAAACCAGTTGCCGGGTTGATCCCCCATGAAGTTCACATTAACCTTATAAGCTAAATGGTTTTTTTCTTCAAACGGATAAACGACGACTTCCGATTCAGGTGCATACTCAAGCTCTTCTGGTGCTTCAACTGCGTTTTTCGCTGTTTGAACGGCTTTGACAAGGCTCACAGTCGGCGCCGTGTCGATGCTGCTCGTGGACGCTTCAGGGAAATGGGCTCCGTTAACGGACACCAATTCGTCTTGTTCGTTGTAATGAACGACCACTTCCGCCCCTTCAACCGGGATACCGTTGACTGCCTGGTTAAAACGGACATGCGTCATGCCGAGATCGTCTTTTTCCACCGCTTTTTGCTGCAAGTTTTTCTTCGGGTTTTTCAAGCCAGTCTTTTTCTCGTTTTCCGCAAGATAATCAAGCGCATTCGACGCATTGCTTGAAGACCGTTTCTCTGCGATTTTTTCTTTCACGAATACAGGGACATGGGCGTTTTCGTTCCACGTTTTTTCAGATTGCCCATTTGCTAACGCAGTGCTCACTGTAAACGAACTGGCGACGAGTGCAGATGATAATATAACAGGCATAATGTATTTTTTCTTCAAATTTTTTCCTCCTCAACCTTAATGAAATTTAGTATACCGAAGTAAATTTGGACATTCAACGAGATTACAGATTATTTGCTATATTTGAAAAGTTATACCTACAAGATTTCGAACAGTCTCTATCTATCTGCTTAAAGGAAAATATTGGATTCCCTAAAACCCATTTCTGTCAGGAGAAAAGGCATACACCGAAACACAGAAAAGAGGAAACGCTGAATGTTTAGCGCTTCCTCTTTTTTATATAATATCTAAAATTCTCGTGGCAGTTCCTGGTCAACCTATGCCAGCTGTTTCATTTCGACGTGCCTTTAAATTCAGGTTTGTAGCCAGCTGTTTAAAAATTCCTGCTGATCGCCTTCGAAATAGCCTTCAAAAAAGTCGCGGAACTGTTGTTTTGTCACTCGACGGAATTGGAACTCTTCGTAATAAGCCGCTAAAAACTCCAAAGCAGCCTCATTTCCGCCCTGTTGATCGAAAAAGCCCTTCATCAATAAAGGCACTTCCCCGTAGATAGTGGCATAATAAGCAGCTGTATCGAATTCGTCGAGTGCCAAATCCGCATACGGTTTCGGCGTGGTGGAGGCTTTATATGCTTGTGCGGTTTGGAAACCGCTGTCTTCATCGCCGTAATAATCGCTGAGGAACAGGCCGGTGCTGAATTCAGTTAGACTTTCATCTAACCAAGCATTTTCGTAAGGATCATTGCTGACCAAATAATAAAACCATTGATGCGCGATTTCGTGCACAAGAATCGAATCGAGCAAAGCTTCATCCATCGGGACTTCGACGATATTTGGATATTCCATATAGCCGTCATTTGCGATCAAATCCAGTTCAGCAAACGGATAATCGCCAATGTTTTGTTCAAAAAAAGCAAATGCTTCAACAGACAGTTCAGCCGTTTCTTCCAAGATGGCGGACTCCGCCGGCACAAACACTCGAAGCTCTGTCTCCCCCGACTTGCGCTCTGTGACTTGCCAATCGGCCGGATTCAAAAACGCCGCGTAGAAATCTTTGATGGTTTTGCCAATCAAAGTACCGGATGAACTAGCTTGCGCCGGCCCGTCCGGAGCAGAAGTGGTTATCAAGTACTCGTCAGGCAGCCGGTAAGTGATTGCATAATCACCATACCCCGTTTCATAAGATTCTCCTTTGGGATCATAAGCATTGACTTGCCAACCAGTGTCGTATTCAGCAAGCATCGGATACCAATGGGCCAAATAAATATTGTTTTCGGAGCGAGTCAAACGCAAGCCGTCTTCCGGTACAGTAAGACTGTATTCAACCAAGATCGTCTGTTGCTTACCTGGAAGCAACTCCGAATCGAGCTCAATGAATAATACGCCGTTATTCAATTCATAGTCCATCTGATGCCCAGCCGAACTAATTGAATTTACTTCAGCGACATTTGACTTGCTATTCATTTCATTCGGCACAAAGAAAAACGCCATGTCCGACCAACTTTCCTGCGAGTCATTTTTAACCATTACCTCTGCAGATATTCGGAAAGTTCCCGCTTCTGTCATTTCAAGATCAATGGCATGATTCGTACTTTTGCTTAGGGCGTCATCATTCAACATTTCATCCGTTGGTTCATTTGAATGAATTTGAATATATGAATGAATTAATATTATAATAATTGCGGTCAATAAGACTATACCTAAAGTTCTTTTCAAAGGCGAACTTCCCTTATTCAAAAGCCTATCAAACCTTTCTTTATCGAGGGTTGTCTAAAGTGTCTATTATGAATAATTTTTACTCGTAAGATTGGGCGCGTTCTCTGATGACTTCACCTATCAAAACTTCGCCATTACTTGTAGTTTGTTTGGCTGAATTGATCATAGCCTGCGCGAGCACTTCAGTCGGAAGTGGCTGTTGCGAACGAAGCAACCCTACCTTATTCACTAATTGAATAACCTTTAATCCTAACACTTCCAATGTGCGGTCACTGCCTTTCCGCTTTAAGATGGGCGGCTTGAGGATGCTTAATTTGGGAAACCCTAGTTCTTTGACCGCTTCCTCTAATTGACCTTTCATCTTCGAATAAAAGCTGCGCGCTTTTGGAGAAGCGAACTCAGCTGACACCAATACAAAACGTTCAACCCCGTTTTCTTTTGCCGCTTTAGCAAACTCATATTGGTAGCCGTAATCGACTTTCCACTGCGCCTCTTTGCTTCCTGCTGCTTTGATCGTGGTGCCTAAAGAGGAAAAAAGAACATCGCCTGTCACCAAGTCTCGCCATTCTTCCGGCTGGTCAAAATCGATGACTCGAACCGTTAATTTGTCGTGTTGTATATCCAAAGGACGCCTTGCGAAGACGTCGACTTTTTCAAATGAATCGTCTTTCATCAATTGCTCGACGAGGTCTTTTCCCGTTGCTCCTGTTGCGCCAATTACTAATGCGTGCATAATCGTTCTCCTTTTAGAATGATGGATTTTTTATAGTTCGTTCCTTACCTGCTATTCATGTTCTTTAATTCGCTCAGCCAAGGGCACCCTTCTTGTTTACCACACCGAAAGCCTAGTACGCGAATCGTTTTGTTCATTTATATATGCCAAATTGCGAAAACCAAAGCTGCGTCCGTTCTCATAGAGCGCAAGGAGCATCGTTTGATCTTTGCAATAGATTGTCGTATAAATTGTATCAGCAATTAGCAGGACCAACTGGCAGTCGCTTGCGGCGAACTCTTCGTAGGTCTGAGGATGTGAAGTGACAGCTCCTTGAAAAGCGCGAAGTTCCGCAAAAATCACATAAACCTTTTCTGTTTCGATTGCTTCCTTTAACTTGAAACCTTCCAGGATCGTTCCATTTTGGGGGAACAACTCCCCATTCGCTCTATCATTTCTGGCTGTGTAGGTTTCTATGTTATCTATGTGCCAATTAAAGGATTGAACGTTTACTGGCTGAAGAATGTCTTTCAAAAAACTTCCATAATCGTTTGGCAATTCAAAACTGATTCCTCTAAACATATTCTCATCTCCTTAAGCGGCTTCGGAACAACTAGTACTTATTCTATAAAAAAAGCGCCAACCCTTTAATGGTGGCACTTTTTCTTCCTCCTATTAACATCTGACAAATTTGCGTTTGAATCCAAGGCGCCCTTTTTCCAAGCCTTGCTGGATGCTGTCGTAGGCATAGAGTTGAGTGGGTTTCTTGTTTTCCCGTTTGAGCTCAACTTTGCCGACAGCTTTGGCGGTTTCGGCCGCTTTTTCGCTCAAGGGTTTGTAAGAAATACCAACGGTGTAGAGAAAATTATTCATCGATGCTTTCGTCCGTTCAGGTGCTTGATGAATCTCATGCTTTACTTTGTCCAGCATAGCCGATATTTTGTCTTTCTGGAATTCACTGTCCTTCCGGTTTCCAAGCAACCAGCAATAACAGCTCCAGCCAGCGGACATGCGCAGCTCTTCACCGCTTTCGATCCATTTATCAGCGACTTGCTGGGCGATATCGGATTCTGACAAAGTGACCGCCACAACATAATCCGACAGCATATAAAAATAAGCTCCGTCCATCCAGCGGTCGAAATCGGATTCCGTCATCACTTTCGGGTCGGCGATAATGCCGGCAAAGTACATAGCGTCGTAATTGCCCGTTGCATACAATTCTTCTGCCAGCGGCTGATCGATTTTAATTTGCTTGGCCATTGGTTTCATCGCACCTGTTGCAACGCCAAATACCGGTTCTTTTGCTCCACTCGATACATACATTTTTTTGGTGCGTTCTTTGCCCAAAGCTTGCAGTTCCTCCATGACTGTTTGAAAATCCATGTTCCGCACATCCTTTCGGCTATTGTGGCACAATTCACAAACGCTTCCTTAAATGCTTCATTCGAAACCAATTGGAAAGCGCTTATTGGCTCAATGTCCTGCTATTTTCACCATTTTGCGTTCTTTTTTCACCCAATCGAACTCATCAAAATCATGGGCAATTTCACTGTCTTCGTGGACTTTCCGCATGTTTTTCAGTAACTCTTTTTCATGCTCGGGCATAAAACGGGCACTCACGTGATTGACGATAAGCTTTTGCGCCTGCGCGCGACTTGCGACGGTCGCTGCATCCAAAATCGTCGAATGGCCGTAATCCTTGGCCAATTTCTCCGTTTCCCCGTCGAACGTTGCTTCGTGGACGACCAGGTCGGCATCCTGCGCTAAGTGCTCCGATTTTGAGCAATACTGGGTATCACCAAGGATCGTGACTGTAAACCCGGGCTCTGCTGGTTCAGTTACGGCGCTGGACTCTATCTTTCGGCCATCCTCTAGTTCGACAGTTTCCCCGGACTTTAACTTGGCCAGCAGTGGGCCTTTCGGGACGCCGAGTTGTTTCGCCTTGTTCATATCAAGCTTCGGCAATAGCGGTTTTTGTTCAATCCGGTAGCCGTAAGTCGGAATGACGTGTTCCAACAGACCGGCTTCGACCGTCATTGTTTTGTCTTCAAAAATAACGCCTTCAGTTACTTCATGAAAGCGGATGGGATAAGTCAAATGCGTCCGGCTCAAGCGCAAGGTCATTTCGATGTATTCCTTCAGCTCTTTCGGTCCATATAAGTCGAGGGGCTCATCGCCACCTTGAAACGAACGCGAGCCCAATAGCCCAGGCAAGCCGAATATATGGTCGCCATGCATATGTGTAATAAAGATTTTCTCAATTTTTCGTGGTTTAATGGTCGTCTCAAGAATCTGGTGCTGGACCGCTTCTCCGCAGTCAAACAACCAAATAGCCCCGCGCTCTTCGTGTAATTTCAAAGCGAGTGCCGATGTGTTGCGTTGTTTCGACGGCATGCCCGCCCCTGTTCCTAAAAATAATACTTGCATTAGCGTTTCTTCCTCTCATGGTCACTCAGAAAATCTTTGCTTAAGCTGGTTTGTGCATCATGCTTCGATTGATGATACGGCATTCCCCTAGAGACAGAGCCTTTGCCGAAACGGTTTTCAAGTTTGGCGACCAAGTCCAGAATTGGTTCATCTTTCGCGTGTTCTTCAAAATTGAAGAGTGATAATTGCTCAGTCATGTCGCCCTTGTCGACGACGTTTGAGACAGTGACACCGACAAGCCGCAGCGGTTCACCGTTCCAATGCGTTTCGAACAATTGCCACGCCTGCAGCATGATGTCTGGCTCTTTCCATACGGTATTGTTCAAAGTAACGCTGCGGGTGCGGTTTTTCCAGTCCGAACTGCGCGTCTGGATGCTGACGGTCGGCCCCGCCAAGTTTTTCGCATGGAGCCTTGCTGCGACTTTCGCGCTGAGCGTCCGAAATATTTTCTGCAAGCTTTCGAGATCGGTCTCATCAAACGGCAAAGTCGTCGAGGTGCCGACACTTTTTCGGTCATAAATCGAATCCGGATCAACTTCGCGGCTGTCTTCTCCTCTGGCACGCGCCTGCAGCCGCACGCCGTTTTTTCCCATTTTCTCTTTGATCAAGCCTTCCGGCGCATTTGCCAAATCGCCAATGGTGAATAGTTTTAAGCTATTGAGTTTTTTCGCAGTGCTTTCCCCGATGCCATGCATTTCAATGACGTCTCTCGGCCACAGGATCTGCTGGATATCGCGTTTCCGGAGGATGGTGATGCCGAGTGGTTTTTTCATATCGGACGCTGTTTTGGCGAGGAATTTATTCGGCGCGATGCCAATGGAGCATGGCAAGTCGAGTTCCTTTAGAATACGCTGCTGCAGCTCTTCGGCAATTTTCACGGGATGTTTATCCGTCGATAATTCAGTCACATCGACATACGCCTCATCGATCGATACGGGTTCGACCGCATCGGTATATGTCCGCAGGATCTCGAACATTTGACGTGATGCTTCCCGGTAGCGGTCGAAATTCGGCGGCATCAGCAAGAGTTCTGGGTATTTCTTTTTCGCCTCGTGTACTTGCATGGTCGTGTAAATACCGTGCGCCCGCGCCTCGTAGGAGCAGGTGACGATGATGCCTTTGCGCTCTTTTGGGTTTCCGGCAATCGCCAGTGCTTTCCCCTTCAGCGTTGGATCGTGCGCCTGCTCGACGGATGCATAAAAGCTATTCATATCAATGTGGAAGATCACGCGCCCCGCCATAACCATCGCTTCGCTTTCCTTTTTCTTTCAGTGTATCAAAAAATAGGCGAACAGGCATCCTGTTCAGCTTTTTCGGTTTCGCTGGATTTGCGTCCTTAGTGGGACTTAGGAGTGTGATGTGGCGGTTATTGTATATTTCATCTTTAAGTAGCCGCTTCCCGCTTTGGGCTGGCCTTTGGCAATAAGCCAAGAAGAGCATTTGTCTTATTGCTTCGGCTCGCCCTTGGGCGCGGTTCGGCTGTTAGATTTCATTGGGACACTGTTGCGAAGAGGTGTCTGCTTTGATTGCATGCATCCGCTGGTGGGTGTCGCTTAGTGAGACTTCTAAGGGTGATGTATCGGCTACTGATAGTTTTATCATCAAGTAGCCGCCTTCCGCTTTGGGCTGGCCTCTCCCAATGAGCCGAGAAGAACGCTCGTCTCATGGCTTCGGCTCGCCCTTGGGCGCGGTTCGGCTGTTAAATTCATTGGATCATGGTTGCGAAGAGGTATCTGCTTTGATTGCATGCATCCACTGATAGATGACGCTTAGTTGAGCGTGTGAGTGGGATATACCGGTCGTTGTTTGTTGCATCTTTAAGTAGCCGCCTTCCGCTTTGGGCTGGCCTCCCGCCATGAGTCGATAAGAACGTTCGTCTCATGGCTTCGGCTCGCCCTTGTGCGCGGTTCGGCTTTTAGATTTCATTAGATGTTATATGCGATGAAGCGTCTCTATTGAATGGGATCGTCCACTGGTAGATGTCGCTTAGTGAGACTTGTGAGGGTGAGGTGTCGGCTATTGTTTGTTTCATCTTTAAGTAGCCGCTTCCCGCTTTGGGCTGGCCTTTGGCAATAAGCCAAGAAGAGCATTTGTCTTATTGGTAAGTCAACACAAAATCAAACAACTTTTTTAAGGGAAGACAGCCGGTAAGCAACCGGACTGAGGTAGCCTAACG
>NZ_LTZG01000068.1 GCF_001592825.1 Planococcus maritimus | reverse complement strand
AGCGTTCGTCCTGAGCCAGGATCAAACTCTCCATTATAGAGTAGTTGATTGCTCAATACTGCTGGCGTATCGCCGTCTTGAAAGACGCGCGATTCGCTTGATCTGCCGTAGCTGATCAGTAAGTTGTGTCGCGATCGCTCGCGACTGTATTATTGACGTTTTGCTGTTCAGTTTTCAAGGTTCATGTTTGCTGCCGTTCCTGACGACTTTTATTATATTAAAGCATGTTTAAATATATGTCAACGGATTTAAGAAACTTTTTTCAAAAGAACTTTTCAGCCCGTTGGAATCCGTGAGAAAGGCTTGCTAAACCCCGTAGGTAAAGCGTTTCTCGACACTCTGGAAAAACCTAGCGAAAACAAAAAAATCCGCTCCCTGCCCTAGAGGCAGAAAGCGGAACTTTTCTGAAAAATCATTTCTTGTTGTCAGCTGCCTGCGCTTTTCTAGCCGCGCGGCGAGCTTCGAGTTTCACACGATCCTCTTCAGACTTCTCATTGTACTTCGGCAAGGCGAGAAGTTGATAGGCATTTACCGCAAGCAATGGGAACAGCAGCAAGGTCACCCAGCTATCCACATTACCCGCTCTTACCATTAAGGCTGGCAGCCATTCCAAGGTTGTGACGACAATCATAAAGAACAGCGCTGAAATAAAGGCTGACTTCGCTGTCCATTTTGCTTTGAAGTAAGCCGTTGTGAGCGACACCGCTAGCAAAATGAACAATAACACGCCGTATAGGAACCCTTGGCCGCCCGTCTCGACATTCGGAAGAAAGCGAAAGACAATCAAGTCGAAGATCACGATGGCGATGATCAATAGCTGGACCCAATTCCACAGCCGCAGCGAGCGGAACATATTGTGCCCGAACTGATGGATGGTCAGGTAAGCAAAGAAGCCCATCTGCGCAATCAAGCTCATCGTCAATCCGACGACGATCATCCATACAAAGCCTGCGATGAATTCTCCCCACTGCCCATTTTGCGCAGCTTCTGAGAAGACATCGTTCCAGCGGATGAAAATTCCGAGGAGTCCGGTAATCCCCCCACCTATTAATAATGCAGTTAATGCAAATTTAACCCAATTTCGTATAGTCACGTATATTGCCTCCGTTAGTTTAAAGTTCCTCTCGATTGTATCAACAAACCTCTCAACCTGCAGGAGGAGTTGTGAACAAACCTTGAAAGTCTTTTGTGGTCAAATGAAAATCCGGAAACCGAAAGCCGGTTTCCGGATTATACTCTTACTGTTTGTTTTCTTTATTCGCGAACTGCTGGAGGACTTGTTGGGCAATCTCCCCATAAATCTTTCCGGTTGGGTGATCTTCTGCGTAGACAGATGGAGCGAAATCATTTTCATCCCAGTCTGGCTGGCCAAGCGGGATCTGTCCGAGCAATGGCGATTGCAATTCTTCAGCGAGTTTTGCCCCGCCGCCTTTTCCGAAGATGTATTCTTTTTTTCCGGATCCTTGGCTTTCAAACCAAGACATGTTCTCGACAACACCCAATACTTCGTGATTGGTTTGGAGAGCCATCGCTCCTGCACGCGCTGCGACGAATGCCGCTGTTGGGTGCGGTGTGGTGACGACGATTTCTTTGGACGCTGGCAGCATTTGGTGGATGTCGAGTGCAACATCTCCTGTGCCTGGTGGCAAGTCCAATAGTAGATAGTCCAAGTCTCCCCACTCTACGTCACGGAAGAATTGGTCCAAAACTTTCCCGAGCATCGGGCCACGCCATACGACAGGCATATTGTCTTCAACAAAGAAGCCCATGGAAATGACTTTGACACCGAAACGCTCGACCGGAATGATCGTATCGCCGCGGACAACCGGTGCTTTGTCGATGCCCATCATGTCCGGCACACTAAAGCCATAGATGTCTGCATCGACGAGCCCTACTTTTTTCCCTGCACGCGCAAGCGCAATCGCCAAGTTGACAGAGACGGTCGATTTGCCGACGCCGCCTTTGCCGCTGGCGATGGAAATGAATTCGACTTTGTTCAATGGAGACAAGAGATCTTGTGCTTCGGACTCATTAGCAGTTCCGCGGAACTGTGCCAATACTTCCGGCGGCAATTCTTCAAAACGAATGCCGACAGAATCAGCGCCGACTCCTTTGATGGCGTCGACCACTTTCATTTGAAGCTGCATTTGCTCCGGCGTGTTCGTTTTGGCGATCGCCAATTTCACGCTGACGTATTTTTTCTCTTCTTTGATTTTCACTGAGATGATGCCGTTGGTTTCCGACAGGGTTCTATGTAAAAACGGATCTTCTAAAGCTCCGACCGCTTCTCGTACTTGTGTTTCACTTAACATTTCACTACACTCCTTATCGCTTTTGCTACAGCCCAGTATAACATAGTGAAAGCGTTTTTAAATCCATTCCGGCTTTTCGCCTTGTCGCACTTACTCCGTTGGCCCCAAGTCCAGCATATCCTGGCTATCGAACTTAAAATCCGGCCCGTATGCGACTTCCCAGTGGTAGCCGTCAGGGTCTTGAAAATAGCCGGAGTATCCTCCCCAAAAGACATCAACAGGTTCTTTGACGATTTTCGCTCCCGCCTTTTTGGCTAATTGCATGACTTGGTCTACTTCATCTCGTGATTTTGCGTTGTACGCCAAGGTAATGCCTGAAAATCCGTTTTTTACCGGCGGGTTTTCGGCATCGATGTCTTTCGCTAATTCTTCTAAAGGATATAACTCCAATTTGGTGCCGGAGTTATTGAAGAAAACAATACCTGGATTATCGCTCGTTTCATCGGTTTGAAACCCCAGTTCATCCCGGTAGAACTTCACGGCTCTTTCCATGTCCTGTACGCCGAGGCAAATTAAATTAATGCGGTTCATGTCATCCACTCCTTTTCGGTTTGTTAGTCAATTCGCCACCATATAAAAAAGCACCTTCCGGAAAACCGGAAAGTGCTTTTGAAAGTAAAAATTAACGTTTTGAGAACTGAGGTGCGCGACGTGCCGCTTTAAGACCGTATTTTTTACGTTCTTTCATACGTGGGTCACGTGTTAGGAATCCTGCAGATTTAAGTGCTCCGCGGAATTCTGGATCTACTGTAAGTAGAGCGCGTGCAATTCCGTGACGGATTGCGCCGGCTTGTCCAGTGAACCCGCCGCCTTTTACGTTAACCAATACATCGTAGCTACCAAGAGTTTCAGTAGTTACTAGTGGTTGTTTGATGATTTGCTCAAGCGTTTCGTATGGAACGTAGTCAGATACGTCACGGTTGTTGATAGTGATCGTACCATCTCCTGGTACCAAACGTACGCGAGCTGTTGAGTTTTTACGGCGACCTGTACCGATATATTGAACTTGTGCCAAAGGTGTATCCTCCTCTTATTTACTGATTATTATCCGCGAAGCGTGTAAGCTTCAGGCTGTTGTGCTTGGTGGTTGTGCTCTGGTCCAGCGTATACATGCAATTTCTTGAATGTTTGGCGGCCCAAAGAGTTCTTTGGAAGCATGCCTTTGATTGCTAGTTCAAGCATTTTTGTTGGGTAATGTGTGCGCATTTCAAGTGCTGTGCGCTGCTTAAGTCCGCCTGTGTATTGCGTGTGGCGGTAGTAGATTTTGTCGGTAAGTTTTTTACCAGTCAAGTGGATTTTGTCAGCATTGATGATGATGACGTGATCGCCAGTGTCGACGTTCGGTGTGAATGTTGGTTTGTATTTCCCGCGCAAGATTGAAGCGACTTCAGAAGCCAAACGTCCAAGAGTTTGCCCTTCTGCATCGACAACCAACCATTTACGCTCGACTTCGTGACCTTTAGCCATGAATGTTGTACGCATGTATATTGTCCTCCTAATGAATCGTCTCATTTTTTTAGAATTCAGTTCCAAGTGTTCCATGTTGGTTCCGTTGTTCCGTGTTTTCGTTATCCCTTAACACAAATAACCTTCCGGGGCATATCGTGGGGGTAATGAAAATACCATACATCATCATATAACGGATTTCGTTTTAAGTCAAGGATATTTAGAAAAACACCAGGAAAAGTTGCTTCGCCTTCAGTAATGCACTTTTTCCAAGTACAAGCCGTGTGCTGCGGCGGTTTTGCCCGCAGCGTCGCGGTCACAAGCAGCAATGATGGCGGCCAGTTCTTCGGGCTCTCTTCTATTCAATCCCACTTCCAATAAAGTGCCGGCAATGATGCGTACCATATTATAGAGAAAACCGGACCCTTCGATGACCATATGCAATTCCTCGCCATGTTCTTCAAAATCGATTCGCCAGATCGTTCTCACTTTGTCGACCACATTGGTATTTGCGGCGCAAAAACTGGAAAAATCGTGCGTGCCGATAAAAGCTGCTGCCGCTTTTTCCATACGCGATACATCAATTTCCTGTGGTACATGGACAAGATGATTTCGGCTAAACGGATTGATGAGCTTGCTGCGATTCCATTTATAACGGTAAATCTTGCCTTTAGCGTGGTAACGGGCATGAAATTCCGCATCCGCTTGTTCGACATCGTAGACTTGAATGTCTTGTGGCAAGCGGACATTAAGTGCTCGCACCCAGGAGTCTTTCGGCATGGTAAACGGCGTATCAAAATGGATCACTTGCCCGGTGGCATGCACCCCGGAATCTGTCCGTCCGCTTGCCACCACTTCGACCGGCTCGCCTTTATGCAATTCCTTCAACGCGCGCAAGAGCTCCAATTGAACAGTGCGGGTTTTCAATTGGATCTGGTATCCCGCAAATCCGCTCCCGTCATACGCTATTGTCGCTTTCATTCGTTTCATGAGGTCTCTCCTTTTACTGCAACTTTCATCATCCGCGCCTCAACAACTCATCGCATTTTGGTTAACTCCGGAAATACCAAAGCAATCCGGCAAATCCGACGAGCAGCAACAGGCTCAGTGTGTCTATCAAACGCCAGTTCAGCTGACGGTAGCGTGTGCGCCCTTCTCCCCCGCGGTAGCCTCTCACTTCCATAGCGGTCGCTAAATCTTCCGCCCGCTTGAAGGCACTGACAAACAACGGGATTAACAGTGGCACGACCGCTTTGATGCGTTCTTTAATGGGACCAGAGCCGATGTCCGAGCCGCGTGCCATTTGCGCTTTCAGGATTTTTCCAGTTTCGTCCATCAAGGTCGGGATGAATCTCAGTGAAATGGACATCATCAACGCCAATTCGTGCACCGGCAGTTTAACGCGCTTAAATGGCCCAAGTAACACTTCGATGCCGTCTGTGATTGAAATCGGGGAAGTCGTTAACGTCAGGATGCTCGTCATAAATACCAACACGAGGAAACGGATCGAGATGAAAATTCCTTGCCGCAAGCCTTCCTCGTAAATATCCACAAACCCAATACTAACGAGCAGGTCGCCGCCTTGGGTAAAGAATAAATGCAGGAAAAACGTAAAGGCCATTAAAATGAACACGGGTTTCAAGCCGTTAATCAAGAAATACAGGCGTATTTTCGATAAAAATACCGAAAGCAAAGTAAATCCGAGCAAAATCGCGTACGTAATAGCATTATTCGCGATAAAAACGATCGCGATAAATAAGAACACAAATAGGATTTTGGCTCTTGGGTCCAAGCGGTGAACGAGCGAATCGCCCGGGATAAAACGGCCGAAAATCATTTTCTCCATCATTTCCAACCACGCCCTTCCTGGAGTGCCTGAGAAATGGCGTGCGCCAATGCCTCTTCGGTCAAGGCCAGTTCATGGAGTATTATGCCGGTTTTTTCTTCAAACTCCCGCTGCATGCGTACCGTACGCGGTGGTTCCAGCCGGTAATCGCCGAGCTGCTCTTCATTAGCGAAAACCTCGCGCACACCGCCTGTTGCAACACATTTACCGCCGTGCATAATGGCGACAGTGTCTGCATAGCGCGCAGCGTCTTCCATGCTGTGGGTAACAAGCACAGTCGTCAATCCCTTGTCTTTGTGCAGACGGTAAAACAAATCCATGATTTCCCGTCGCCCGCGTGGGTCAAGTCCTGCCGTCGGTTCATCCAGCACTAGAACGTCCGGCTCCATCGCCAGTACGCCTGCAATCGCCACGCGGCGCATTTGCCCGCCCGATAAGTCAAACGGCGATTTCTCCAGCACGTCTTCCGGAAGCCCCAACTGTTCGACCAATGCAATTGCACGCCGGCGCGCTTCCTCTTCCGGCACACCGAAATTAAGCGGGCCGAACATGATGTCTTTCAACACCGTTTCGTCGAATAGCTGCTGTTCCGGGAACTGAAAAACGATGCCGACTTTTTTCCGCACGTCCCGCAAGTTCTTCGCTTTCGTGCCGGCTTCGATTTTCCGGTCGCCAATCAGAACGCTGCCTTCTGTCGGCTGCAGTAAAGCATTTAAATGCTGCAGCACGGTCGACTTCCCGGAACCCGTATGCCCGATGATCGCTGTGTAAGAGCCTGAAGGTACGTGCAGCGTGACATCCGTCAATGCCCGTTTTTCAAACGGGGTATCTTTCGCGTAGCTATATCCTACTTGTTTGAGTAATATGTCCATAATTCCTCCACCAGCTCATGTTCTGTCATTGATTCGCCGGTCACCGGCACTCCCGCTTGCTGCAATAAACCGGCCATGCGCATCGCAAACGGCAGATCGAGCCCCATTTCCGTCAACTCATCGTCTGCGGAAAACACGCTATCGGGCGTACCTTCCATTTGCTTCTGCCCTTTATTCATCACAAGGATCCGGTCAGCGAGCGCTGCTTCTTCTAGATCGTGGGTGATCGATAGGACCGTTAAGCCTGTCGCTTCCCGCAATTCACGGATCGTCTCGATCACTTCCCGGCGGCCTTGAGGGTCGAGCATCGACGTCGCTTCATCCAGGATTAACAAGCGCGGCCGTAAAGCCAGTGCCCCGGCAATCGCCACACGCTGCTTTTGACCGCCGGATAAGTGGTGCGGTTCGTGGTCAAGATACTCTTCCATCTTGACTTGCTGCAAAGATTCGCGGACACGGACGACCATTTCGTCGTGGGGAATGCCATTATTCTCTAAGGCGAACGCCACATCATCTTGTACGGTCGCTCCGACAAATTGATTGTCCGGATTCTGGAACACCATCCCCATTTGCGAGCGGATGTCCCATAAGCTTTCTTCAGACATGTCGAGCCCCATCGCCTTGACGGTGCCTTGCTGGGGGAACAATAGACCGTTCATCAGTTTGGCGATGGTCGACTTGCCGGAGCCGTTATGGCCGACCAGCGCGACCCATTCTCCTTCTTTTATGGAGAATGACAGATCCGAGACAGCCGGTTTGACCGATTTGTCTTCTGGCATATAGGTGAATGTCACTTGATCAAATGACAAAATACTTCCGTTCATATGTTGATGCCTCCTCTAAACTCTCTCTACTCTACTCGGTGGATCCACGTGCTGTAAAACGGGAACTCTCTAACCACGCTTAATTTGCACTGTTCATTTCCCAATCCTGGGAGCATCAACACTGAAAATTAATTCATTATGAAATAAAAAAAGCGCGCACCTCATTCAGAGTATGCGCTTTTCTGTCTCTATGGCTCCTGCGGGTGCTTAAGCCGCCGGTTGAATGAGGTGCGTAGAGCTAGACGAGACGCCGCCCGAAGGCTCGCTCATCATAACACTCAGCTTTTCATATTGTCGTATAAATCATGATGCTAAAAGAAGAGGGCTATGCACCCTCTTCAACTGTTTAAACCAATTCAATAATTACGATTGGTGCGCCATCTCCGCGACGAGGCCCCATTTTCATGATGCGCGTATAGCCGCCTTGACGGTCAGCGTAACGTGGTGCTACATCATCAAACAATTTTTGCAAAGCAAAGATTGTGTTTTCGTTGCCTTCTTCGTCAGTCGAAGTCACGAGTTCACGGCGAATGTATGCTGCAGCTTTACGGCGAGCGTGGATATCTCCGCGCTTACCAAGCGTGATCATTTTTTCTACAGTTGAACGGACTTCTTTAGCACGGGCTTCAGTTGTCTGAATGCGTTCGTGAACGATTAGGTCAGTCGTAAGGTCACGCAAAAGCGCTTTACGTTGAGAACTTGTACGTTGAAGTTTTCTCATTGAAGTTTCCCTCCTTTGTTGAATAGTTCAGAAAGAATCGGGCAATCAGTCTTCTTTACGAAGGCCAAGACCTAGATCTTCCAACTTCACTTTCACTTCTTCGAGTGATTTGCGTCCGAGGTTGCGAACTTTCATCATGTCGTCTTCCGACTTGTTGGCCAATTCGTGGACAGTGTTAATGCCAGCACGTTTTAGGCAGTTATAAGAACGGACCGAAAGATCAAGCTCTTCGATAGTCATCTCAAGCACTTTTTCTTTTTGGTCTTCTTCTTTTTCAACCATGATTTCAGCTGTTTGAGCCTCATCTGTCAATCCGACGAAGATGTTCAGATGTTCAGTGAAAATTTTCGCGCCAAGCGCAATTGCCTCTTTGGGACCGATGCTTCCATCTGTCCAGACATCGAGGGTTAATTTATCGAAATGAGCGAGTTGGCCCACACGGGTATTTTCCACTTGGAAATTGACGCGTGAAACTGGCGTGTAAATAGAGTCAATCGGGATAACGCCGATCGGAAGATCTTCACGTTTGTTCTGATCTGCACGGGCATATCCACGGCCGCGGTTAGCATACATGCGCATGCGCAAGTGGCCGTCTTTCGCGATTGTAGCAATATATAGATCCGGATTCAGAATTTCCACGTCACTATCGTGAGTGATATCTGCAGCCGTAACCGTTCCATCACCTTTTACATCAATTTCAATGACTTTTTCTTCGTCAGAGTAAATTTTCAAAGCGAGCTTCTTGATGTTCAAAATGATAGAGGCTACATCTTCTTCTACACCTTCGACAGTGGAGAATTCATGCAAAACGCCATCAATTTGGATCGAAGTAACAGCTGCGCCAGGTAAAGATGAAAGTAGGATTCGACGTAAGGAGTTACCTAAAGTGGTACCATATCCACGCTCAAGAGGTTCAACAACAAACTTGCCATATTTGGCATTGCTGTCGATCTCAACCGTTTCAATTTTTGGTTTTTCTATTTCGAGCATTCAGTTTACCCTCCTTCAAAACGTCGGTATTTTCGTTGCATAAGAATTCGATAGTCACAGACTTTCGCTACGATTCAGAACACATTGAGTAAGTCGTGATGTTCAAAAATCCTATTCAGACCAACGATTATACGCGACGGCGTTTTGGCGGGCGGCAGCCGTTGTGAGGAACTGGAGTTACGTCTCTAATTGCAGTAACTTCCAATCCAGCAGCTTGAAGCGCACGGATAGCAGCTTCGCGACCTGAACCAGGACCTTTAACAGTTACTTCCAAAGTTTTCAAACCATGTTCCATGGAAGTTTTAGCAGCAGTTTCAGCAGCCATTTGGGCAGCGAATGGAGTGGATTTACGTGAACCACGGAATCCTAGAGCACCAGCCGAAGACCATGATACTGCGTTACCTTGCATATCAGTGATCGTAACAATTGTGTTATTGAATGTTGAGCGGATGTGAGCAATACCGGATTCGATATTCTTTTTCACACGACGCTTACGAGTTTGTTGTTTACGTGCCATGTTAAGAAACAACCTCCTTTACTGATTATTTTTTCTTGTTAGCTACAGTTTTACGAGGACCTTTACGCGTACGCGCGTTGTTCTTCGTATTTTGACCACGAACCGGAAGACCGCGACGGTGGCGGATACCACGGAAGCTAGCGATTTCCATCAAACGTTTGATGTTCATGGAAACTTCACGGCGAAGGTCACCTTCGATTTTGTACTGATCCAATTGTTCACGGATATTGTTCAACTCGTCTTCTGTAAGATCGCGAACGCGAGTCTCTTCAGAAACACCAGCACCAGAAAGAACTTTCTGAGCAGTTGTTTTCCCAACACCGTAGATATAAGTCAATGAAATTACAACGCGTTTGTCGCGCGGAATGTCAACACCAGAAATACGTGCCATGTGTGCGATGCACCTCCTTCTTTATTAACCTTGTCTTTGTTTGTGTTTCGGATTTTCACAGATTACCATTACTTTACCGTTTCTGCGAATAACTTTACATTTTTCGCAGATCGGCTTAACAGATGGTCTCACTTTCATCTAACCCAACCTCCTTAGTAGTCCGGAGTGCAAAAGATTATTTAAAACGGTATGTGATGCGACCGCGTGTTAAATCATAAGGAGAAAGTTCTACTGTTACTTTATCTCCTGGCAGAATGCGGATGAAATGCATGCGAATCTTGCCTGATACGTGCGCAAGAATCGTATGGCCGTTTTCAAGCTCCACTTTAAACATCGCGTTAGGCAAAGTCTCAACGACTGTTCCTTCGATTTCAATTACATCGTCTTTCGCCATCGACCCAGTCTCCCTTCTGTATACAAATCAGGTTCTCATCTTCAAACAGTATTTGCTTTGAATAATTCTTATCCATTCACAAGGAATGCATGAGTGACATTTGAAGACCTTCTCCGGGTTCCTCGCTCCACTTATGACAGCGAAGTTCGGGGGATCCGGTTGAATCAGTCTGACCCACGTATCCTCGACTGCCCGGACTGCCTTGGATGAGTTCCAAACCCGTTACACAGATGCTTCCACGAAACCCATTATACTACCTCCGGTGCGGAATTGCACGGAGCAACGAGCCTCACCGGTTTCATATAATCAGGCCTTGTTTGCTTTTGCAGCTCACGAAAATTCATATCTCCGGTGCTCCTTAAAGCCACATGGAGGCAACTAACTGCGCCCGGCGCCGGGGACTTAGCCTCGGTCGCCCTTTAGAAGAGCATCAATGTCAGCAAATACTTTATCAATGTCCTGCTGTCCATCTATATTGGTCAGCACGTTCTTGTCTTCATAGAAGTCGAGAAGCGGCTGAGTTTGTTGCATGTTAACTTCTAAACGCTTCGTGACGGTTTCAGGCTTGTCGTCTTCGCGTTGGTAGAGCTCTCCGCCATCTTTATCGCACACACCAGCTGTAGCTGGAGGATTGAAGACAGTATGGTAAGCAGTTCCACAATCTTTGCAAATCCAACGGCCTGTTAAACGTGCAATCAATTCGTCTTGTTCAACTTGGATGTTTACGACATGCTCGATTCGTTTGCCAAGATCAGCCAGAAGAGATTCCAGCGCCCCAGCCTGAGGGACTGTGCGTGGAAAGCCATCCAATAGGAAGCCTTTCTCACAATCCGCTTGGCTGAGTCGCTCTCGGACGATACCGATTGTTACTTCATCAGGCACCAAGGCACCTTGATCCATGAACGACTTTGCTTCCAAGCCCAGTTCCGTGCCGCCTTTAATAGCTGCGCGGAACATGTCGCCTGTCGAAATATGAGGGATGTCGTATTTCTTGACTATTTCGTCTGCTTGCGTGCCTTTTCCGGCACCTGGTAGACCCATCAACACAATGTTCATACGTTTTGCCCCCTCAGACAAGTGGATAAGGAACGTTTTCACGTTCCTCCCCATTGATTATTTCATAAAGCCTTTGTAATGACGTTTCACAAGTTGTGATTCCAATTGCTTCATCGTCTCGAGGGCTACCCCGACGACAATCAGCAAGCTCGTACCGCCAATCTGTGCAGATTGAGGCAAGTTTGCGATATTAATGAAGAAAATCGGCATGACCGCGATAACGGAAAGGAAGATAGCTCCCACAAACGTTAAGCGGTAAAGCACACTTGTTAAATAATCTTGCGTATTTTTACCCGGACGGATTCCCGGAATGTATGCACCTTGCTTTTTCAAGTTGTCCGCCACGTTTTCAGGATTAACCTGAATGAATGCATAGAAATACGTGAATGCAATGATCAAGGCGACATAAATAATCATGCCGACCGGACGCGTGTAATCAAACGTATTCTGAATTGCCTCCGTAAACGCGTTGGCACCAAAGAAAGAAGCGATAGTTTGCGGCGTGATGATGAACGCCACTGCAAAGATTACCGGGATAACTCCGGCCGCGTTTACTTTCAAAGGTAAATGCGTTTGTTGCCCAGTCGAGCTCTGGCCACGGCCAGCGACACGTTTGGCATACTGGATCGGAATTTTACGCAACGCTTGTTGAACGTAGATGACCAATACAGTAATCGCAACAACTGCGAGTGCGAGCAATGCCATAATGGCAATATTGATTGGAAGCTGATCGCCAGCTCCTTGAATCTGCTGCGCATAAAGTTGGTTAATTGCTCCTGGTACTGCAGCGACAATCCCTGCGAAGATGATAATCGAAATACCGTTCCCCACGCCTTTTGCCGTGATCTGCTCACCAAGCCACAATAAAAATGCTGTTCCTGCTGTCAGTACGATGGCGATTACGACATACGTTGCAATCGAGTCATCTTGGATCAATGTACCTCCGTACATTTGGTTGAACCCATAAGACATGCCAATCGCCTGAATAAAGGCAAGAACGATTGTAAAGTAACGAGTGAATTGAGCAAGTTTCCGTCTTCCGACTTCGCCTTGTTTCGCCCACTCAGCAAATTTCGGCACAACATCCATTTGCAGGAGCTGCACGATGATCGATGCTGTGATATAAGGCATGATTCCCATGGCCAAAATCGAGAAATTGGCTAGGGCGCCTCCACCGAAAGTATTCAAGAAACCGACCAGACCCATCTGGTCCGTAGCTTGGAGTACTGACGCATCAACGTTCGGCACCGGAACGAATGTCCCGATACGGAAGATGATGAGCATTGCTAAAGTAAAGAAAATTTTATTTCGAATATCAGATACGCGCATAAGATTAGAGATTGTCTGAAACATTAAAGCACCTCGGTTTGACCGCCGGCAGCTTCAATAGCTTCTTTAGCTGATGCAGAGAATTTGTGGGCTTGTACAGACAATTTCTTGTCCAAGCTTCCGTTACCAAGAATCTTGATACCAGAACGCTCTTTGCTCACAACACCTGTTTCGATCAACAATGCAGGTGTAATTTCTGTGCCTTCTTCAAAACGGTTCAACACGTCAAGGTTTACAACAGTGTAGTCTTTACGGTTGATGTTCGTGAATCCACGCTTCGGCAAACGACGGAACAATGGGTTTTGACCACCCTCGAATCCTGGACGGACACCGCCGCCTGAACGGGCTTTTTGACCTTTGTGACCTTTACCGGCTGTTTTACCAGTACCTGAACCGATTCCGCGTCCGATACGCTTGCGTGAGCTGCGTGAACCTTCTGCTGGTTTTAATTCGTGAAGTTTCATGTGGTTGGCACCTCCTTCTATAGAAATCAGGGATTAAACTTCTTTAATAGTAACTAAGTGAGCGACTTTATCAAGCATTCCGCGAACTGCCGCGTTGTCTTGGTGCTCAACTGTTTGATGCATTTTGCGCAGGCCTAGTGACTGGACTGTTTTACGTTGTGTCGGTTTAGCACCGATCACTGACTTAGTGAGGGTAATTTCTAGTTTAGTAGCCATGTAATTTCCCTCCCTTATTGGAATAACTCTTCTGTAGTTTTGCCGCGAAGTTTTGCAACTTCATCAGCGCTCTTCAGTTGAGTCAAACCGTTGATAGTAGCACGGACCATGTTGATCGGTGTGTTAGAACCAAGAGATTTAGACAAGATGTCTTGTACTCCTGCAAGCTCTAGTACCGCACGAACAGGACCACCAGCAATAACACCAGTACCTGGTGAAGCAGGTTTGATAAGAATCGAGCCGGCACCGAAGCGCCCAGTTACTAGATGTGGAGTAGTACCTTTAACCATAGGTACTTCGATTAAGTTCTTCTTCGCATCTTCAATAGCTTTACGGATTGCTTCTGGAACTTCTTGTGCTTTCCCAGTACCAAAACCGACTTTACCATTTTTGTCGCCTACAACAACCAATGCGGAGAAACGGAAACGACGTCCACCTTTTACAACTTTCGCTACGCGGTTAATCGTAACTACGCGTTCTTCAAGTTCAAGTTTGTTTGGATCAATACGACGCATTATATGGGTCCCTCCTTCTTTTAGAATTCTAAGCCGTTTTCACGAGCAGATTCAGCCAAAGCTTTCACACGGCCGTGATATAGATAACCACCGCGGTCAAAAACAACTGATTTCAAGCCGTTTTCTACTGCGCGTTTTGCAATCGTTTCGCCGACTTGTGCAGCCGCTTCGACGTTGCCTTTTGTTTCAAGAGAAAAATCTTTATCTGCAGATGATGCGCTAGCAAGCGTTACGCCGTTTACATCATCGATCAATTGAGCGTAGATGTATTTGTTAGAACGGAAAACGTTCAAACGTGGACGTTCAGCTGTTCCCGTGATTTTAGAACGTACGCGAGCGTGACGTTTTTTACGAGATGCATTTTTATCGAGTTTCGTAATCACTGAGGTCACTCCTTTCAGCCTGCCTAAGCAGCATTATTTACCTGTTTTACCTTCTTTGCGGCGAACTTTTTCGTCTTCATAACGGATCCCTTTGCCTTTATACGGCTCTGGTGGACGCGTAGCGCGGATGTTTGAAGCAAGTGCTCCGACCATCTCTTTGTTGATCCCTTTGATAACGACTTTCGTGTTGCCTTGTACTTCGATTTCGATTCCTTCTTCCGGAGTGAATTCCACCGGATGAGAGTATCCAACGTTCAAGACCAATTTCTTGCCTTGTAGCTGGGCACGGTAACCTACACCGACTAGTTCAAGTGAGCGGGAGAAGCCTTCAGATACTCCAGTAACCATGTTCGCGAGCAATGCACGAGTTGTACCGTGGATTGTGCGGTGATCTTTGGAATCTGATGGGCGTGACAATGTCAAAACATTGTCTTCCTGCGTGATCGTGATATCTGAGTTAAACGAGCGAGCAAGCTCGCCTTTAGGCCCTTTTACAGTTACGTTATTGTCGTTGTCGACAGTAACGGTAACGCTAGCAGGAACCTCGATTGGTTTTTTACCTACACGTGACATTCTGTTGCACCTCCATTCGTTTGTTGCTTCTTACCAAACGTAAGCTATGATTTCGCCGCCGATTTTTTTCGCGCGGGCTTCTTTATCAGTTACCAAACCTTGTGATGTCGATACTAGAGCGATCCCAAGACCGTTTAGTACGCGTGGCACCTCGTCAGTTTTAGCGTAAACACGTAGTCCTGGTTTTGAAATGCGTTTCAAGCCAGTGATGACGCGCTCGTTGTTGGCACCGTATTTAAGGAAAATGCGGATCATGCCTTGTTTATCATCTTCAACATATTCTACGTCACGAACGAAACCTTCGCGCTTTAGGATTTCAGCGATGTCTTTTTTCACGTTGGAAGCCGGAAGCTCCAATTTCTCGTGACGAACCATGTTTGCATTACGAATGCGTGTCAGCATATCTGCAATCGGATCTGTCATTGTCATTACATTTACCTCCTTCCCAATTTAGGGGATTACCAGCTGGCTTTTTTGACGCCAGGAATTTGTCCCACATATGCAAGTTCACGGAAACAAATACGGCAAAGTTTGAATTTGCGCAGTACTGAATGCGGACGTCCGCATCGTTCACAGCGTGTGTACTCTTGTACTTTATACTTTGGCGTGCGTTTTTGTTTAGCAATCATTGATTTTTTAGCCACGTTTACGCCTCCCTCATCTTTACTTTTGGAACGGCATACCGAATTGTGTCAATAACTCACGAGCTTCTTCATCAGAGTTCGCAGTTGTCACAATTACGATATCCATACCGCGTACTTTAGAAACTTTATCATAATCGATTTCAGGGAAGATCAATTGTTCTTTCACACCAAGTGTGTAGTTGCCGCGTCCGTCGAAAGATTTTTTCGATACGCCACGGAAGTCACGCACACGTGGAAGTGAGATAGCAATCAATTTATCCAGGAAGTCATACATACGCTCACCGCGTAGTGTAACTTTACATCCGATTGGCATACCTTCACGAAGACGGAAGCCAGCGATAGATTTCTTAGCTTTTGTGATGACCGGCTTTTGACCAGTGATCGTCTGCAATTCTTCAACAGCAGAATCAAGTGATTTTGTGTTTTGTACAGCTTCACCGACACCCATGTTGATAACGATCTTATCAACTTTTGGTGCCTGCATTACTGAGGAATATTCAAACTTGCTCACTAGAGCAGGTGTGATTTCGTTCACATATTTTTCTTGTAGGCGGTTCATGTTTGTACCTCCCCTCATTCAGGAATTTTATTTATCTAATTTTTCACCGGATTTTTTTGCAACACGAACTTTTTTGCCGTCTTCCATTTTGTATCCTACGCGAGTCGGCTCGCCGGATTTAGGGTCCACTACCATCACGTTAGAAACGTGGATCGCAGCTTCTTGGCTGACAATTCCGCCTTGCGGGCTTGCCTGGTTCGGTTTTGTATGCTTTTTGACGATGTTAACACCTTCAACGAGCACACGGTCTTTCTTAGGTAGAGCAGTCAAAACAACTCCTGTTTTGCCTTTGTCTTTCCCAGAGATGACCTTAACTGTATCGCCTTTTTTTACATGCATTCTGTCGCACCTCCTTGGTATCGCACGTTGGATGTTTTATAAAACTTCAGGAGCAAGTGAAACGATCTTCATGAAGTTGTTGTCACGAAGTTCACGTGCAACTGGTCCGAAGATACGTGTTCCGCGTGGACCTTTATCGTCGCGGATAATCACACATGCATTTTCATCAAATTTGATGTAAGTACCGTCTTTACGGCGAGCTCCGCTTTTCGTGCGAACGATGACAGCCTTAACGACTTCACCCTTCTTAACAACGCCACCTGGTGTTGCTTTTTTCACGGTACAAACGATTACGTCACCGATGTTTGCTGTCTTGCGACCAGAACCACCAAGCACTTTAATCGTAAGTACTTCACGAGCACCCGAGTTGTCTGCAACTTTTAAACGACTTTCCTGTTGGATCACTTAGGTAACCTCCCTCCGGAACTTTTAGGATTCCGAACTTATTTAAATTAGATGATGACAGCTTTTTCGACGACTTCCACTAAACGGAAACGTTTTGTAGCTGATAGTGGACGAGTTTCCATGATGCGAACGATGTCGCCCATTTTCGCTTCGTTGTTCTCATCATGAGTCTTGAATTTCTTAGAGTATTTTACACGTTTGCCATAAAGCGCGTGCTTTTTTTGAGTTTCAACCATTACTGTAACGGTTTTATCCATTTTGTCAGACACGACGCGGCCTGTGTATACTTTGCGTTGGTTACGCTCAGACATACTTGCAACCTCCTCTCGAATTATCAGTTGTTGCCACTGAGTTCTCTTTCATGAATCACAGTTTTCATACGGGCAATCGCTTTACGTACTTCGCGGATGCGAGCAGTGTTTTCTAATTGACCAGTAGCCAATTGGAAGCGAAGGTTGAAAAGCTCTTCTTTCAGTGATTTCACTTTTTGTTCGATTTCAGCAGTGGTTAGGTCACGGATTTCATTAGCTTTCATTCGATTCACCACCAATTTCTTCGCGTTTTACGAATTTCGTTTTCACTGGCAATTTGTGAGAGGCAAGACGCAATGCTTCGCGTGCAACTTCTTCAGATACTCCAGCGATTTCGAACATAATTTTACCGGTTTTTACTACCGCTACCCAGCCTTCAGGTGAACCTTTACCGGAACCCATCCGTACTTCAAGAGGCTTTTTCGTGTATGGCTTGTGAGGGAAAATCTTGATCCACACTTTACCGCCACGTTTCATGTAACGAGTCATAGCGATACGGGCAGATTCGATTTGGCGGTTAGTGATCCATGAAGACTCAAGAGCCTGCAGGCCATATTCGCCGAATGCGACTTCTTTGCCGCCTTTCGCTTCTCCGCGCATCTTGCCACGGTGTTCACGACGATATTTTACGCGTTTTGGCAATAACATATTATTTGCCTCCTTCCTCAGATTTCTTCTTGGTTGGAAGGACTTCACCGCGATAGATCCATACTTTTACGCCAAGCTTACCATAAGTAGTGTCTGCTTCAGCGTGTGCGTAGTCGATGTCTGCGCGCAATGTATGGAGCGGAACAGTTCCTTCGCTGTAGGACTCAGCACGGGCAATGTCAGCTCCGCCTAGACGTCCAGATACTTGAGTTTTGATCCCTTTAGCGCCTGAACGCATTGTACGTTGGATCGTTTGTTTTTGAGCACGACGGAAAGATGCACGGTTTTCTAGTTGACGTGCGATTCCTTCAGCGACCAATTTCGCATCAAGGTCAGCTCGTTTGATTTCTACGATGTTGATGTGTACACGCTTGCCAGTCATCGAGTTCAGTTGCGTACGAAGTACTTCTACTTCAGAGCCACCTTTACCGATTACCATACCTGGCTTAGCAGTGTGGATTGTAACGTTCACACGGTTTGCAGCGCGTTCGATTTCGATTTTCGAAACTGAAGCTTCTTTCAAACGTGTTTCGATATATTCACGGATCTTCAAATCTTCGTGAAGGAGTGTCGCGTAGTCTTTTTCAGCGTACCATTTTGACTCCCAATCACGGATGATTCCGATTCGCATTCCAATTGGATGAATTTTTTGTCCCACGAATTATCCCTCCTTCTTCTCAGATACCACTAGTGTGATGTGGCTTGTGCGTTTGTTGATCGCGCTCGCGCGTCCCATTGCACGTGGACGGAAACGCTTCAAAGTCGGCCCTTCGTCAACGAATACTTCGCTGATGACAAGGTTCTCGATGTTCATTTCGTAATTGTGTTCAGCGTTAGCAGCTGCAGATTTCAACAACTTCTCAACAACAATGGATGCTGCTTTAGGAGTGTGGTTCAAAATCGCGACCGCTTCACCGATTTGCTTGCCTCGGATTAAATCTACTACTAAACGGACTTTACGAGGAGCAATACGTACTGTTCTAGCAACAGCTTTTGCTTGCATGGGGAAATCCTCCTCTCAATTAACGTCTTGTTTTCTTATCGTCTGCACCATGGCTTGCGTATTTGCGTGTTGGAGCAAATTCACCAAGTTTATGGCCTACCATATCTTCAGTCACGTATACAGGGATGTGTTTGTGGCCATCGTATACTGCAATTGTTTGCCCGATGAATGTCGGGAAAATTGTAGAACGGCGAGACCAAGTTTTGATCACTTGTTTTTTCTCAGATTCCTTTTGCGCTTCGACTTTCTTCATAAGATGATCGTCTACAAAAGGTCCTTTTTTCAAGCTGCGACCCATTTGGGATCCTCCCTTCGTGATTGCACCACGGTTCTTTTGGTGAACCGCAGCGAAATCAAATTATTTTTTGCGGCGACGCACGATGAATTTATCGGATTTGTTCGTTTTCTTACGTGTTTTGTATCCAAGAGTTGGTTTGCCCCATGGAGACATTGGAGATTTACGTCCGATTGGCGAACGTCCTTCACCACCACCGTGTGGGTGATCGTTCGGGTTCATAACAGATCCGCGGACTGTTGGGCGATTGCCCTTCCAGCGGTTACGTCCTGCTTTACCGATGTTGATCAATTCGTGCTGTTCGTTTCCGACAGCGCCGATTGTTGCGCGGCAAGTAGCAAGGATCATGCGAACTTCGCCTGATTGCAAGCGAACTGTTACGTATTTTCCTTCTTTACCAAGTACTTGTGCTGAAGCTCCTGCAGAACGTACCAATTGGCCGCCTCCGCCTGGTTTCAACTCGATGTTGTGGATAGTAGAACCCATTGGGATGTTGATCAATGGCAAAGCGTTACCTGCTTTGATGTCTGCTTCCGGTCCTGACATGATTTGCGTATCAACCTGAACACCTTTTGGTGCAAGGATGTAACGTTTTTCTCCGTCAGCGTAATGGATAAGTGCGATATTCGCAGAGCGGTTCGGATCGTATTCGATCGTAGCAACGCGACCTGGAATGCCGTCTTTGTTACGTTTGAAATCAATCACGCGGTATTGGCGCTTATGTCCGCCCCCGTGGTGGCGTACAGTGATTTTACCTTGGTTATTACGGCCGCCTTTACGCTTTGTTGGTTGCAAAAGCGACTTTTCAGGCTTGTTCGTTGTGATTTCAGCGAAATCCGAACTCGTCATGTTACGACGACCGTTAGTGGTAGGTTTGTATTTTCTAATCCCCACGTTGTTTCCCTCCTTCTTTGATTAGTTCTTGTTCAGAACTTATACAATTACATTTCGAATAGTTCGATGTCTTTTGAATCAGCAGTCAATTTTACAATCGCTTTGCGGCGTTTGTTTGTATAGCCTGCGTGTTTGCCCATGCGTTTGAATTTGCCTTTGTAGTTCATGATGTTGACTTTCTCAACTTGAACGCCGAAGACTTCTTGAACTGCATGTTTAACTTGAGTTTTGTTAGCGCGAACGTCCACTTCAAAAGTGTACTTCTTCTCCGCCATTACCTCAGAAGAACGCTCGGTAATGACTGGACGCTTTAGAATGTCACGTGCTTCCATTAACCTAGCACCTCCTCGATTTTCTCTACGGCTCCTTTAGTCATGACAACTTTGTCATGGCCAAGCAAGTCCAATACGTTGATACCGTTTGCCGGTACAACTGTCATGCCTTTGATGTTGCGTGCAGATAGTGCCACGTTCTCATCAAGGTCAGCTGTTACGAATAATGCTTTCTTGCCGACAGACAAGTCAGTCACGAGTTTCGTGAATTCCTTAGTTTTCGGTGCGTCGAAAGCCAATCCTTCAAGTACCATCAGGTTTTCGTTTGCTAGAGCCGAAGACAATGCAGAACGAAGAGCCAAGCGACGGACTTTTTTCGGAAGTTTGTAGCTATAGCTGCGTGGTGTTGGGCCGAATACGACACCGCCTCCGCGCCATTGTGGTGAACGGATCGAACCTTGACGAGCACGTCCAGTTCCTTTTTGCTTCCATGGCTTTCTTCCGCCACCAGCTACTTCAGAACGGTTTTTAACTTTATGGTTACCTTGACGCAATGAAGCACGTTGTGCAACGACTGCATCGAAAAGTACAGATTCATTTGGTTCAATGCCGAAGACAAGATCGTTCAATTCGATATCGCCAACTTGTGAACCAGTTTGGTTTAGTAACGCTACTTTAGGCATTCTTGTTTCCTCCTTCCCTTAAATGTGATTAGTTAGCTTTGATAGCCGACTTAACACGGATTAATGATTTACGTGCGCCAGGAACATTCCCTTTAATAAGAAGCAAGTTGCGCTCAGCATCCACTTTCACGATGTGAAGGTTTTGGATAGTGACCGTGTTGCCGCCCATTTGACCAGGCAATTTCTTCTGTTTGAATACGCGGTTCGGAGCAACAGGCCCCATTGAACCAGGACGACGGTGGTAACGTGAACCGTGAGTCATTGGTCCGCGTGATTGTCCGTGGCGTTTAATAACACCTTGGAAACCTTTACCTTTCGTAGTTCCTGTTACATCTACTACATCGCCTTCTGCGAATACATCTACTTTGACTTCCTGACCAATCTCGTAATCAGCTAAGTTTACATTGCGAAGTTCGCGAATGAAGCGCTTAGGAGCAGTGTTTGCTTTTGCTACGTGGCCTTTCTCTGGTTTGTTCGAAAGCTTCTCGCGCTTGTCATCAAAACCAAGTTGTACCGATTCGTAGCCATCCACTTCAACTGTTTTTTTCTGAAGCACTACGTTTGGAGCAGCTTCGATTACAGTTACAGGGATCAAATCACCGTTCTCAGCAAAAACTTGCGTCATACCGATTTTTCTACCTAAGATTCCTTTGGTCATGTCGTCACACCTCCTGCAAAATTTTATGTTTATTATTTTCGTTTACCAATTATAGTTTGATTTCAATATCAACGCCGGATGGTAGATCCAGTTTCATTAGCGCGTCAACTGTCTGTGGTGTCGGGTTAACGATATCAATCAGACGTTTGTGTGTGCGCATTTCGAATTGTTCGCGAGCATCTTTGTATTTGTGGACAGCTCGCAAGATTGTGTAAACAGACTTCTCAGTCGGCAACGGTATCGGACCTGATACGCTAGCACCTGAACGTTTAGCAGTTTCAACAATCTTTTCAGCAGACTGATCCAAGATTCTATGATCATATGCTTTTAAACGGATACGAATTTTTTGTTTTGCCATTATTTTCCCTCCCTTTTCGCCTATTTTTGGGATAGACTTCTCCACGAAAATTTTCCTCACACTCGCCATGGCAAAGCGGCCGGGTGTGTCGGTAACCTCTCGCTTCTACGCAGTCAAAGACCAACATTCACCATTATACAAAATAAAAAAGAATTCCGCAAGTCTTTGCACGAAATTCTTTTTCATTCGCTTTAACTAGTATAGCAGGATTCTTTTCAGTTTCAACCAATACGGTAATAGTCGAAATCTTTCGGACTCAACCGAGCAACATAACCGCTATCCAACCGAATAATACGAGCGGGATATTGTAGTGGAGGAACGTCGGAACGACTGTATCCCAGATATGATTATGCTGCCCATCGACATTGAGTCCGGCGGTCGGCCCAAGCGTTGAGTCAGATGCAGGCGACCCGGCGTCCCCGAGTGCCCCTGCTGTGCCGATCAAAGCGATGATGGCCAGCGTCGAGAATCCGAACTCGACACTGAGTGGCACGAAGATCGCTGCGATGATCGGAATGGTCGAAAACGAGGAACCGATGCCCATCGTGACGAACAAACCGACAATCAGCATAGCAAGTGCCGCTAGCCCTTTATTGTCTCCGAAGATGGCCGCTGCATTCTCGACCAATGTATCGATCGCGCCGGTCGCTTGAATGACCGAAGCGAAACCATTCGCCGAGATCATGACAAAGCCGATAAACGCCATCATGCGCATGCCTGCCGTCAGAACGTCATCTGCCTCTTTCCATTTCATCGCCCCGAAGACGTAGAGGATGAGAATGCCAGCGAGTGCGCCGATGATCATCGAATCGCTCTGAATCTGTGCGAATAGCGCAGCGATTAAAGCGACGACCGTCACGATTACGTCCTTGGTGGAAGCAGTACGGGCTGGAGTTTCTTCTATAGTAGTAGTTGCTGCTTCACGATATTCCCGTGGCTTGCGGTAAGAGATAAACACCGCGACCACTAAACCAAGGAATAATCCTGCGACTGGCAGTGCCATCGCTTTTGGAATATCCGCCATATCAATCGGCATGCCCGCCAGTTCCATCTGGGTGGCAAGGATCTCGTGGAAGATCAAGCCGAAGCCATACGGCAATAAAATATACGGCGCTGTCAAACCAAAGGTCAGCACCGAAGCGATGAGCCGGCGGTCGATGCGCAGTTCGTTCAAGATGTGCAGAATCGGCGGCACAAGAAGCGGGATAAAGGCGATGTGAATCGGGATCAAGTTTTGCGAGAAGATGGCCATCGCAAACAGCGCAAAGATGATGAGCGCTTTCGCCAAATTCTGGCGTGTTGCCTCCCCGTCTTTATTGACCAGTTTCAATACGCCCGCAACGAGCAGCTCCGGAATGCCGGTACGTGAAATCGCGACGGCGAATCCACCGAGCATGGCGTAGCTGAGTGCAATGGTCGCTCCCGCCCCAAGTCCGTCTGTATAAGATGTCAGCGTGTCAGTGAAGCTAAGCCCTCCACTAAGTCCTCCAGCCAGTGCGCCGATCAATAAGGCAAACACCACATTGACCCGAAGCAAGCTCAGAACCAGCATTACTAACACAGCGATAATAACTGCATTCATTGTTCATTTCTCCTTTAGTTTGCTAAAGCGTTAAAGTCCTCTACTAAAGTAACAAATCTCTACAATGATGTCAACACAGCGAAATGGCTTTCAATGGCATTAAAAAAACCGCTCCCTGCCTTAGAAAGGGCAAAGAGCGGCGATACTTTTATTGGGCTTGCTGCATTTTTTCTTCGTACGCCTGAATATAGGAATCGTACTGGATCGTCAAGGAAATCTCATCCCAGCCGTTCAACAGCATCTCTTTCCAATACGGGTCGATATCGAAGGAATAACTTGCGCCGTCTTCTGCCGTGACGGTCTGCTGCCTCAAGTCCACATCCAGGCGGTATGGCGCTTGTTTGCCTTTTTCCAGCAAGGCGGTCACTTCCGCTTCTTGCAGGCGAATCGGCAAGATGCCGTTTTTGACGCAGTTATTATAGAAGATATCCGCATAGCTCGGGGCAATAACTACCCGGAAACCGTAATCCAAAATCGCCCACGGTGCGTGTTCACGGGAGGAGCCACAACCGAAGTTTTCCTGAGCCACCAGTATTTCGGATTGTTGGAAACGGGGATCGTTTAAGACAAACTCTTCGTTCGGTGTGCCGTCTGGGTGGAAACGCCAATGGTAGAACAGGTATTTCCCGAATCCTGTGCGCTCGATACGCTTAAGGAATTCCTTTGAAATGATCTGGTCGGTATCGACGTTTTTGCGGTCGAGCGGCGTTAAGACACTCGAAATTTCATTGATAGGTTTCAAATTCAATTCCTCCTTCCATTAAGCCTGCGGCACAGGTTCTTTCATATAATTACGGACATCCGTTAAATGACCTTCAATCGCAGCGGCCGCTGCCATCACAGGGGATACCAAATGCGTCATGGAACCGGCGCCTTGTCGCCCTTCAAAATTGCGGTTCGATGTGGAGGCACAGCGCTCTCCTGCCGGCACGGCATCCTCGTTCATCGCTAGGCACATGCTGCAGCCCGTTTCACGCCACTCAAAGCCCGCCTGCAAAAACACTGCATCAAGCCCTTCCGCTTCGGCAGCGCGCTTAACGGTCTCAGAGCCCGGTACGACAATCGCCGTGACCGCCGGATGCACGGTTCTGCCTTTAACGATTTCACCCGCTGCCCGCAAATCACTAAGGCGCGCATTCGTACACGATCCGATAAAGACGTGCTGGATAGCGATCGATGACAGCGGAGCGCCTTCTTCCAATTGCATATAAGCAAGCGCCTGGCGCAACGCGTCACGGTCTTCCTGCTTATCGTAATCCGCCGCTGTCGGCACGCGTTCAGCGATGCCTGAGCCCATCGATGGGTTGGTTCCCCATGTGACAAACGGGGAGATGTCGTCCGCATGAATAGTATGCGACACGTCATAGCTTGCGCCTTCGTCTGTCGCAAGCGCCAGCCAACGTTTCGCTTCGCGCTCGAACGCTTCGCCTTCCGGGACATTTCTTCTGCCGCGCAAATATTCGACCGTTGTTTCGTCTGGGCTTACAAGGCCGGCGCGTGCACCCGCTTCGATGGACATATTGCAGATGGTCATGCGTTCTTCCATCGATAAGTTGCGGATCGCTTCCCCGGTATATTCAATGATATGCCCCGTCCCCATGTCGACACCATAAGTTGAAATGATCGCAAGGATGATGTCCTTGGCCGATACGCCAAAGCCCAGTTCCCCGTCGATGCGGATTTCCATCGTTTTCGGCTTGGACTGCCAAAGCGTCTGTGTCGACAAGACATGTTCCACTTCACTCGTCCCGATGCCAAAAGCCAAAGCGCCGAATGCGCCGTGGGTAGAGGTATGGCTATCGCCGCAGACAATCGTCTTGCCGGGCTGCGTGAGGCCGAGTTCCGGGCCGATGACGTGGACGATGCCTTGGTCGGGGTGATTGATCCCCGCCAGCGGCACGCCGAACTCATCGCAGTTTTCCTGAAGCGTCTTGATTTGCTTGCGGGAAATCGGGTCCTTGATGACCGAGCGGTTGCGCGTCGGCACGTTATGATCCATCGTCGCAAAGCACAGATCCGGGCGCCGCACTTTCCGGCCATTCAAGCGCAAGCCTTCAAATGCCTGTGGCGAGGTGACTTCATGCAGGAGATGAAGATCGATATACAACAAGTCGGGTTTTCCCGGTTCTTCGAATACAATATGCTGTTCCCAGATTTTTTCAATAATCGTTTTTGCCATTGCAGAGTGCCCCTTCCATTTACACGTAGGAAAACATGATGTGTTCCGACACGAATTCCCGTTCCAATTCCTCGATGACTTTCTCTACGAAGCGTTCCGTCGAGATGACTTTATTGCCGCAAGCCGACAAATCGCCAGTGCAGTAGCCATCTTCCAATACGCTCATGACCGCATCTTCAATTGCCGATGCTTCTGAATCCATGCCGAATGATTGGCGCACCATCATCGCTGCCGACAAAATCGCTGCTGACGGGTTTGCTTTGTTTTGTCCGGCGATGTCCGGTGCCGAGCCGTGTACGGGTTCGTACAAGCCGAAGCCGTCTGAACGGATGCTCGCAGACGGCAGCATGCCGAGTGAACCGGTGATGACCGATGCTTCGTCGCTCAAGATATCGCCGAACATATTCTCCGTCACGACAACGTCGAACGCTCGTGGATTGGTGATTAATTTCATGGCCGCCGAATCGACTAACATGTGTTCAACTTCCACATCCGGATAGCCTGCCTTTCGTTCTTCAACGACTTTTCTCCAAAGCTTGCTGGACTCAAGGACATTCGCTTTGTCGACGGAAGCCAATTTGCCGCGGCGCGAACGGGCCATTTCAAATGCTTGGTCGACGATGCGTTCGATTTCCGCCCGCGTGTAGACAAGTGTATCGACCGCGGAATTTTCGTTATGGCGTTTTGGTTCACCGAAATACAAGCCGCCAGTCAATTCACGGACGATGACCATGTCCACTTCACGCGCGATGTCTTCTTTTAATGGGGAAGATCCGAGAAGTGCCGGTACCGCCTTGACAGGGCGGACGTTGGCAAACAAATCGAAGTGTTTGCGGATACTCAATAGCCCCTTTTCCGGGCGTTGTTCTGCGGGGTTTTGGTCCCATTTCGGGCCGCCTACCGCACCGAGGAGGATCGCATCGCTCGCTTCGCACGCTTCAACGGTTTCTTTCGGTAGCGGGCTGCCGAATTGATCGACTGCCGCTCCCCCGATGGCTGCGAATTTCCAATGGAATGTGTGGCCGTAGCGCATCGCAATGGATTTTAGCACCTTTACTGCCGCCTCTGTTACTTCTGGTCCGATGCCATCTCCTGGCAATACTGCGATTGTCTTTTCCATAGTAATTCCTCCTCTGTGGGTTTGCTTTTTATACTGCTTGGATTTTTGTTTTATTTCCCTGTTTCACGAGCTGGCGGTTCACTGCGTTGAAATAAGCTTTTGCGGTTGCTTCTAGTACGTCTTGTGCGACATCGCGCCCTGTAACGGTCTCGCCGTCATAGCTCATATTGATGACTGCTTCCCCGAGAGCATCACGGCCTTTGCCGATCGATGTCACGCGGTAGTCCAGGATATGCACTTTGCCGTCGACAATACGTTCAAGTGTGTTGAATATCGCTTCGACCGACCCTGAACCAGTGGCCGCTTCGTGGATTTGATTGCCGTCTGGGCCGATCGCTGATGCGGTCGCTGTCGGGATATTCGCTGTGCCGTACTGTACCTGCACGCTTTCAAGCTCGTAGACCGGCGTTTCGCTATCGTGGATTTGCTGGTCGGTCAATAGCACGAACAAATCGTCTTCGGTGATCTGTTTTTTGCGGTCGGCGAGTTTCTTGAATTCGATGAACGCTTCGTTCAATTTAGCGTCAGGCAATTCAAAGCCCATCTTCACCGCACGGTCGCGGAATGCGTGCCTGCCGGAATGTTTCCCTAGCACTAGTTCGGTTGCCGCATCGCCAATCAATTCCGGTGTGATGATTTCATACGTTAACGGGTTTTTCAGCATGCCGTCCTGGTGGATGCCTGATTCATGCGCAAAAGCATTCTTTCCGACAACCGCTTTATTCGGTTGGATGATGCTGCCGGTCAATTGGCTGACCAATTGGCTCGAGCGCTTGATTTCATTCAAATTAATGCCGGTTTCGATATTGTAAAATTGCTTGCGGATATGGAGCGCTACCGCAATTTCTTCCAATGCGACATTGCCTGCCCGTTCGCCGATGCCGTTAATCGTGCCTTCGACTTGTGTCGCGCCGTTTTCGATTGCTGCGAGCGTATTCGCCGTTGCCATCCCCAAATCGTTATGGCAGTGTGCCGACAACTTAACGTTCTCAATGCCCGGCACGTTTTCCGTCATATAACGGAACATCGCCCCGTACTCTTCCGGTGTCGCATAGCCGACTGTATCCGGCAAATTGACTGTCGTCGCGCCTGCTTCGATGACTTTCTTGATGATGTGTGCCAAGAATTCAGGGTCGGACCTTGAAGCATCTTCCGCCGACCACTGGACAAGCGGGAAGAACTTTTTCGCATACCGGACAGATTCAACAGCAATGTCGACGACCTGCTCCGGTGTTTTCATCAATTTATGTTCCATATGGATAGGAGAGGTCGCCAAGAAGATGTGGATATGCGGTTGTTCCGCACCCTTCAAGGCATCCCATGTCCGGTCGATATCCGCTTTCATGGAGCGGGACAGTCCCGTTACGATCGAGTTCTTCACGGTACCTGCGATCCGCTGCACTGCGTCGAAGTCTCCTGGCGATGAAGCCGGGAACCCCGATTCGATAATCGTCACCCCTAGACGTTCGAGCTGGCGGGCGATTTCGATTTTCTCAGCTGTATTCAAGTTGATCCCGGCCGACTGTTCTCCGTCCCGTAGTGTTGTATCGAAAATATCAATTTGAGACATTCGTAGCCACCTCTTTTGGTTTTTTGTTTTCATTGACGAATGGCATCATGGCGCGCAATTCGCGTCCGACTTGTTCGATTTGATGGTCCGCTTCGGCGTTTTCGATCGCCGTGAATTCCGGACGGTTCAATTGATTCTCCAGCAACCAGCCTTTGGCGAATTTACCGGTTTGGATATCCGTTAGCACGTCTTTCATGCGGGCTTTTGTATCGGCATCGACAATACGTGGGCCGGATACGAAGTCACCCCATTGCGCTGTGTCGGAGATCGAGTAGCGCATGCCGGACATGCCTCCTTCGTACATTAGGTCAACAATCAACTTCAGTTCATGCAAGCATTCAAAGTATGCCAGTTCCGGCTGATAGCCTGCTTCCACCAATGTCTCGAATCCGGCTTTGACGAGTGAAGTCACCCCGCCGCAAAGGACCGCTTGTTCACCGAATAGGTCGGTTTCCGTTTCTTCTTTAAACGTTGTCTCCAGAATCCCTGCACGAGCAGCGCCGACGCCTTTCGCGTACGCCAGAGCCGTATCTTTCGCATGGCCAGATACATCTTGGTGTACGGCGAACAATGCCGGTACGCCCGCTCCTGCTTCGAATGTTCTGCGGACAAGATGCCCCGGGCCTTTAGGAGCGACCAGGAAGACGTCCACATCTTTTGGTGGCACGATTTGGTTGAAATGAACATTGAAGCCATGTGCAAAGACGAGTGACTTTCCAGCCGTTAGATGCGGCTTGATCGACTCTTCGTAGATTTGTGTTTGGCGTTCATCCGGAACAAGCACCATGATGACGTCGCCTGCCTGTGCGGCTTCTGCGACTGTCGCTACTTCCAGGCCGTCTGCTTTTGCCTGGTCGAATGATTTGCCGGGTCTAACGCCAACTACCACTTTAAAACCTGAATCATTTAAGTTTTGCGCGTGTGCGTGCCCTTGTGAACCGTAACCGATCACCGCGATTGTCTGTCCTTTTAGAGCCTGGTCGTTTACGTCTTGGTTATAATACATTTTTGCCATTTTTAATTTCCTCCTCGAGTTTTGGGGTTTTGGTTTAAAGGATGTTCAATTGCGGTGTATGGGCTTTTTGTGTTTCTCTGACGAAAGCGGATACCCCGGTTCTTGTTAATTCTTTGATGCCGTATGGCTTCATCAAATCGATGAAGGCTTCAATTTTTTCAGGGTCGCCTGTCACTTGGAACGTGGTGACGTTTTTACTCATATCGACCACCGTCGCACGGAAGGGTTCGACAATGCTGTAAATTTCGCTGCGCGCTGCGGGTGGTGCGACCACCTTGATCAGCGCGAGTTCCCTCATGACCATCGCCTTATCGGTAATGTCATTGACTTTTAGCACATCAATCTGCTTTTGCAGCTGCTTGAGCAATTGCTCGAGCTTGCCTTTATCCTCAACGTTGACGACAAAAGTCATTTTGGAAATGCCTGCTTGCTCGGTATGTCCGACCGAAATGCTTTCAATATTAAATTGACGCTTCATCAACAATCCGGTGACCCGGTTCAAAACACCGCTTTGATTGATGACCGTTGTTGTGATTACTCGCTTCATTCGCCTTTCACCCCGATCATTTCGTTGAGCCCTTTGCCTGGCGCCACCATCGGATAGACGCATTCGAGCTGGATTACCCGGCAATCGATGAGCGCTGGGCCATCCGATTCAAACGCTTCTTTAAATACTGCTTCCGCTTCTTCCATCGTTTCGACTTTATAGCCGTCAATATCATAAGCGGCTGCCAGTTTCACAAAATCTGGCTGTACTGGCATCATCGATTGGGAATAACGTTCTTCGTAGAAGGTTTCTTGCCACTGGCGAACCATGCCAAGACTTTGGTTGTTCAAGATGACGATTTTTACCGGCAACCGGTATTCCTGCAATAGCGACAATTCCTGCAAAGTCATTTGGAATCCGGCATCGCCGACTACCGCTACAACCGTTTCTTCCGGCCTTGCGAACTTCGCCCCAATCGCTGCGGGAAAGCCAAAGCCCATCGTCCCAAGCCCGCCGGATGTCACCCAGTTATGCGGGTTGTTGAAGCGGTAATACTGAGCCGTCCACATTTGGTGTTGGCCGACATCCGTCGTAACGATCGCATCTCCCCCTGTCAACCGGTGGATTAATTCGACGGCTTGCTGAGGCATGATGCCAACGCGCTCTTTCTGGTGATACTGAAGCGGATAAGCTTCTTTGTAAGCATGAAGCTTGTTTCGCCATTCTGTTGTATTCGGGCTTTCGAAATTACTTTTCAATAGTTCCACTAAAGCGGCTTTGGCATCCGATACGATCGGGATGGCCGTCGGGACATTTTTCCCGATTTCCGCCGGGTCGATATCGACGTGAATGACTTCTGCATTCGGCGCGAATGATGCCAAATTGCCGGTGAGCCTGTCGTCGAAGCGGGCCCCGATGTTCATTAGCACGTCGCATTCACAAATGGCTGTATTCGCAGCATAAGTTCCGTGCATTCCACCCATTCCTAGGAACAATTCATGATCGCCACCGACTGTCCCGAGTCCGAGGAGCGTATTGACGATCGGAATTTGATGCTGTTCTGCAAAGGTGTGAAGCTCTTCAGAAGCTTTCGCAGCTAGTACTCCGGCACCGGCAAGGATCACCGGCTTTGTCGCCTTAGACAGCAATTGCACAGCTTTTTGGATCTGCAAGTAATTCGGCGAAATCGTCGGTTGGTACCCTGGCAAGTAGACATCTGCATCTGCCTGTTCTTCTTTTCCTGCGAATAAAGTAGTGGCGACGTCTTTTGGGATGTCGACAAGGACCGGTCCCGGGCGTCCTGTCGATGCGATGAAAAATGCCTCCTTAATGATACGCGGCAAATCTTCCGTTTTCTTTACTTGGTAATTATGTTTGGTGATTGGCTGAGTAATGCTGACAATATCCGCTTCCTGGAAAGCATCGGTCCCGATGACTGAAGTAGCAACTTGTCCAGTGAAGATGACAAGCGGCAAGGAATCGAGCATGGCATCCGCTATGCCGGTGACAAGGTTTGTCGCCCCTGGTCCAGAGGTAGCAATGACCACTCCTGTTTTCCCGGACACTCTAGCGTAGCCTTCCGCTGCATGGATAGCACCTTGTTCATGTCTTGCTAGTATGTGGCGGATGGGGTTTCGATGCAATGCATCGTAGATTGGCAAAACCGCACCTCCTGGGTAGCCAAAAATGATCTCAACACCTTGCTGTTTCAATGATTGAATTAATACATCCGCCCCGCTGCCGGCCAATTCCTGTTTGAGTTCTTCTCTGACTTTTACGTTTACTCCCAATCTTTCCGCCTCCTTTTACTTAAGCCTTTGGAAGTACCAAAATGAAAAAGCTTTTCCATCCCTACGCAAAGAAGACATCTTCTTTGCATAGGGATGAAAAAGCTTCATGGTACCACCCTATTTCACTGCGATTTGCAGCCTCTTGGATAATTTCTTATCCGCTGATAACGATAACCCGTCGCTTGCAGTCACCGGGAACACCTAAAGGGCCTTGGCCTTTCAGCATTCCACTCAGAGGGGATGTCGCATCTGGTAGCATTACCGGCTTCCACCGCCCCGGCTCTCTGTGAATGCTGTGTTCCATTTGCTTTAACCTCGTCATTGAATTGATCATATGAACTTATACTACGTTTAGATGTTCTTCGTTATACACTTTAACGCCGTCTTGCTGGACCAGCTCACGGAATGCTTCGAGAAGGTCGTTAGTGACTGGCCCTGGTTTTCCGTCACCAATTACGCGCCCGTCCACTTTGATGACAGCAATGACTTCTGCTGCTGTCCCTGTCAGGAATACTTCATCTGCCACATAAACATCGTGCCTTGTGAAGACGCCCTCTTCCATTTGGTAGCCCTTTTCCGCCGCCACTTCCATGATGGCGTTGCGGGTAATGCCTTCGAGCGCCCCTACATAACCGGGAGGCGTCAGCAATTTGTTTTTGCGGACGATGAAGATGTTGTCGGCCGATCCTTCAGCTACATAGCCCTGATCGTTCAGCATGAGTGCTTCAGAGACACCAGCAAGGCTTGCTTCGATCTTCACCAGGATGTTGTTCATATAGTTCAGCGATTTGACTTTCGGGCTAAGGACGTCTGAGCGGCTTCTTCTTGAAGCGACCGAGACGATTTCAATGCCGCTGTCGTACAAAGCTTTCGGGAATAAAGAAAGCGGCTCTGCGATGACGATGACGTTCGGCTCTGCACAGCTGAATGGGTCAAGCCCTAAATTCCCGACTCCGCGTGAGACGACTAAGCGGATATACGCATCCTTCAATTTATTCTGCCGGAGCGTTTCTACGACCAACTGAGTCATTTCGTCGAAAGTGTGCGGAATTTCAAGCATCACTGATTTAGCCGAATCGTAAAGGCGTTCTAGATGCTCTTCTAACCTAAAGACATTTCCGTTGTAAGAACGAATGCCTTCGAAGACTCCATCGCCATATAGAAAGCCATGATCATAAACTGAAATCTTGGCATCTTCTTTTTTTACAAATTCACCATTCATATAGATTACTTGTTCAGTCATGATGTCCACTTCTTTCTCCGAAATTTTTTAGGGGATTTGCGTTCCGAATGCTTTGCTCTGTTAAATTGTTGCTATCATATCGCCTATTCTACAGGGTGTCAACAAACAAAATGCGATTTTTCTACTAATTCTAAAGATTGAAATCTTTTGTATCCGTTTACATTGTTGTCACCGCGCGGTTTGAAATGTTTTTAAAAAAGTTTGAATATTTTATAGGAATGCGATATATTGCGTATGAAAATAAACAACTTTCTCCCGTTTCCTGTCTATGTAGCAGAATTCCGGTAGCAACAAAGTGAGATCTCCACAGTTCTGATGTCACGAAATGTTCACTCTTCATTTGGAAATGAACGCAAAAAAATCCCCTAACTCATTACGAGTTAGGGGATTTCGGCAATAGCGAATTACTTCTGGATAGAAGCTACAACGCCAGCGCCTACAGTACGTCCACCCTCACGGATAGAGAACTTAGTACCTTCTTCAAGAGCGATTGGTGAGATAAGCTCAACATCCATTTCGATGTTGTCGCCAGGCATAACCATTTCTACTCCTTCAGGAAGGTTACAAACGCCAGTTACGTCAGTTGTACGGAAGTAGAACTGCGGACGGTAGTTTGTGAAGAATGGAGTGTGACGTCCACCCTCTTCTTTTGAAAGAACATAAACTTCCGCTTTGAAAGTTGTATGTGGAGTGATTGAGCCTGGTTTAGCAAGAACTTGTCCACGTTGGATATCGTCACGGGAAACACCGCGAAGAAGTGCGCCAATGTTGTCGCCAGCTTCAGCATAGTCAAGCAATTTGCGGAACATTTCTACGCCTGTAACAGTTGTAGATTTAGCTTCTTCGTTGATACCGATGATGTCAACGTTGTCGCCAACTTTGATTTGTCCACGCTCAACACGGCCAGTTGCAACTGTACCACGGCCAGTGATTGAGAATACGTCCTCAACTGGCATCATGAATGGCTTGTCAGTGTCGCGTTCTGGAGTTGGGATGTACTCATCAACAGCAGCCATCAACTCAAGAATTTTTTCTTCCCACTCAGACTCTCCTTCAAGAGCTTTAAGAGCAGAACCTTTGATGACTGGGATGTCATCGCCAGGGAAGTCATATTCAGACAATAGGTCGCGAACTTCCATTTCAACTAGTTCAAGAAGCTCTTCGTCGTCTACCATGTCGCATTTGTTCATGAATACTACAAGGTAAGGTACGCCTACTTGACGTGAAAGCAAGATGTGCTCACGAGTTTGTGGCATTGGGCCGTCAGCAGCAGATACTACTAGGATCCCGCCGTCCATTTGTGCAGCGCCAGTGATCATGTTTTTAACATAGTCAGCGTGACCTGGGCAGTCAACGTGTGCATAGTGGCGTGTTTCAGTTTCGTACTCAACGTGAGAAGTGTTGATTGTGATACCGCGCTCTTTTTCTTCAGGTGCGTTATCGATTTGGTCGTAAGAACGAGCTTCCCCGCCTGATGCTCTTGCAAGAACTGTAGCGATTGCTGCAGTCAAAGTTGTTTTACCATGGTCAACGTGTCCGATTGTACCAATGTTAGCGTGTGTTTTAGAACGGTCAAATTTAGCTTTACCCATTAGAAAAATCCTCCTCAGAATGTAAGTTAATAGTAGTAGTTTGATGGCTCAAGCTGCCGAAAACAGCAGTTTGAGCATACAAACTATTTATACTTGATTAAAGGCCAAAATTCAATTATTGGCCTTTATTTTTTTTGATAATGTCTTCAGCGATAGATTTCGGCACTTCTTCGTAGTGGTCAAAGTGCATCGAGAACACACCGCGTCCTTGCGTGTTTGAACGCAAGTTTGTTGCGTAACCGAACATTTCAGAAAGTGGAACCATTGCACGGACAACTTGTGCGTTTCCGCGAGCGTCCATACCTTCTACGCGTCCACGGCGTGACGTAACGTCACCCATGATATCACCGAGGTATTCCTCAGGGATTACAACTTCAACTTTCATGATCGGCTCAAGGATTACCGGGTTAACTTTCGATACAGCGTTTTTCAGTGCCATAGAAGCAGCTACTTTAAATGCCATCTCGTTGGAGTCAACATCGTGGTAAGATCCGTCGAACAAACGTGCTTTAATGTCGACCAATGGATAACCGGCAACTACACCGTTATCAAGTGAGTCACGAAGACCCGCTTCAACTGCTGGGATGTATTCACGTGGAACAACACCACCGACAATTCCATTTTCGAACTCAAAGCCAGCGCCTTCTTCGTTTGGAGAGAACTCGATCCAAACGTGTCCGAACTGACCGCGACCACCGGATTGACGTACGAACTTCCCTTCAACTTTCGCAGACTGGCGGAATGTCTCACGGTAAGATACCTGAGGAGCTCCGACGTTTGCGTCAACGTTGAATTCGCGTCTCATACGGTCAACTAGGATATCAAGGTGAAGCTCACCCATACCCGCGATGATTGTTTGACCAGTTTCCTGGTCTGTGTGCGCACGGAAAGTTGGGTCTTCTTCTTGCAATTTCGCAAGGGCTTGGCCCATCTTGTCTTGGTCCGCTTTGGATTTCGGCTCTACTGAAAGTGAGATAACCGGTTCCGGGAAGACCATGCGCTCAAGGATTACTTGATCTTTTTCGTCGCACAATGTATCGCCTGTAGAAGTATCTTTTAGGCCGATCGCAGCAGCGATATCCCCGCAATATACTTCAGCGATTTCTTCGCGGGAGTTAGCGTGCATTTGCAGGATACGTCCTACGCGCTCACGCTTGCCTTTTGAAGAGTTTTGTACGTACGAACCAGATTTCAACGTACCAGAGTAAACACGGAAGAACGTCAATTTCCCTACATATGGGTCTGTCATTACTTTAAATGCCAGAGCAGAGAAAGGCTCGTCTTCAGATGCTTTACGCAATACTTCTTCGTCTGAATCCGGACGAAGTGCTGTCATTGGCGGTACATCTAGTGGTGATGGGAGGTAATCAATTACTGCATCAAGCATCAATTGAACCCCTTTGTTTTTGAAAGCAGTTCCGCAAACTACTGGATAGAACTCAACGTCAAGCGTTCCTTTACGGATTGCAGCTTTAAGTTCATCGACAGTAATTTCTTCGCCACCAAGGTATTTTTCCATCAAGTCTTCATCAAGCTCAGCAACGCCTTCGAGTAGTTTCGTGTGCCACTCGTCAGCAAGCTCCTTGTACTCTTCAGGAATTTCGCCTTCAGTGATTTCAGTTCCCAAATCGTTCGCATAGAAGCGCGCGTTCATGTTTACAAGGTCAATGATCCCTGAGAACTCGTCTTCTGCGCCGATTGGCAATTGAATTGGGTGTGCGTTAGCTTGCAGGCGATCGTGAAGAGTGCCTACTGAATACAAGAAGTCTGCGCCGATTTTATCCATTTTGTTGATGAATACAAGACGCGGTACTCCGTATGTTGTCGCTTGACGCCATACTGTTTCTGTTTGCGGCTCAACGCCTGATTGGGCATCAAGAACCGTTACAGCACCATCAAGTACGCGCAGTGAACGTTCAACTTCAACTGTAAAGTCTACGTGTCCTGGAGTATCGATGATGTTAACACGGTGGCCTTCCCATGAAGCTGTTGTCGCAGCAGATGTGATCGTGATTCCACGCTCTTGCTCCTGCTCCATCCAGTCCATTTGTGAAGCACCTTCGTGCGTTTCGCCGATTTTGTGGATACGGCCTGTGTAATACAAAATACGCTCCGTAGTAGTCGTTTTACCGGCATCGATGTGAGCCATGATTCCGATATTACGTGTATGGTCTAAGGAGAACTCTCTAGGCATATGGTCTTTCTCCTTCCGTCTCGAAATAAGATTTTAAGTTTCGCAAGAATTTACCAGCGGTAATGAGCAAATGCTTTGTTGGCTTCTGCCATTTTGTGGATATCTTCACGTTTTTTGACGGAAGCACCAGTGTTGTTGGCAGCATCTAGGATTTCGTTGGCTAGACGCTCTTCCATAGTTTTTTCCCCACGTAGACGTGAGTAGTTCACTAGGTAGCGAAGTCCAAGAGTCGTACGGCGTTCTGGACGAACTTCAACTGGTACTTGATAGTTAGCTCCACCAACACGGCGAGCGCGAACTTCAAGAACTGGCATGATGTTTTCCAAAGCTTGTTCGAATACTTCGATTGGATCTTTCCCGCTGCGTTCTTTAATTAGTTCGAACGCACCGTAGAGGATCTTTTGTGAAGTACCTCTTTTTCCGTCAACCATCATTTTGTTAATCAAACGAGTTACCAATTTCGAACTATAAATCGGATCTGGCAACACGTCACGTTTAGCTACAGGACCTTTACGAGGCATGTATGTTCCTCCTTTCAACGAAAACTTTCGTTAATTCATTGTTGTTATTTTTTAGCTTTAGGGCGTTTTGTTCCGTATTTAGAGCGTCCTTGCATACGGCCGTTTACTCCAGCAGTATCAAGTGCTCCGCGTACAACGTGGTAACGTACACCCGGAAGGTCTTTTACGCGACCTCCGCGGATAAGAACAACACTGTGCTCTTGAAGGTTGTGACCTTCGCCGCCGATGTATGCATTGACCTCAATTTGGTTTGTCAAACGTACACGCGCATATTTACGCAATGCGGAGTTTGGTTTTTTCGGTGTCATCGTTCCAACACGTGTGCAGACGCCGCGTTTTTGTGGAGCGCTCAAGTTAGTCTGTGCTTTCTTGAAGCTGTTATACCCCTTGTTCAACGCTGGTGAGTCTGATTTAGTGCTTTTTGGTTTACGAGGCTTGTTAACCAATTGGTTAATTGTAGGCATCGATTTTTCCTCCTCTCAAAAGGTGTTCTAATACCACATATCCAGGTGGTTCATTTTTGGGTAAAAAACAAAGTCTTTGTGATTTCACACAAAAACCGGTATCCAGTAATGCCATGGCGGCTACATCCAGCAAAGCTGAACGCTTTTACTGTTTTTGCTTCGTACCTGACGATCATGTTCCTGACATGCAAAGATCGATAATCATCAACCCTTAATATACTATCATTCACTATGCGTTACTGTCAACCAAAAATCAAAAAAAATCCCAGAGAGCGCATTGCTCTCTAGGAATAGTTTTACTAGCTTATGATTCGCTTCCGACGATCTCTTCTTGCTGGGCTTTTTCGCTTTGCTCGATTTCGATCTGACGGTAACGTTGCATACCAGTCCCCGCAGGAACCAATTTCCCGATAATGACATTCTCTTTCAATCCGAGAAGCTCATCGCGTTTTCCCTTAATCGCCGCATCGGTAAGGACACGAGTCGTCTCTTGGAAGGACGCAGCAGACAAGAACGATTCTGTTTCTAGGGAAGCTTTCGTGATCCCGAGAATGACAGGTCGGCTAGTTGCTGGCATATTGCCAGCAAGCACTGCTTTTTCATTTGCTTCTGTGAACTGGTGAATATCAAGAAGAGAACCTGGCAGCAAGTCGGTATCTCCGGCTTCAATGACGCGGACTTTACGGAACATTTGACGGACCATAACTTCAACGTGTTTATCGCCGATTTCTACCCCTTGCATGCGGTAAACTTTTTGAACTTCTTTCAATAGATACAATTGAACAGATTGGACTTCTTTAACCTGAAGCAATTGCTTCGGATCAATAGAACCGTCTGTCAGCACTTCACCGCGCTGGATTGTATCATCTACTTGAACTTTCAAACGGGCATTGTAAGGTGCCAAGTATTTGCGTGTTTCCACATCGCCTTGAATCGTGATTTCCTTCTGGCCTTCGCGAATTTCATCAACCTCGGTAATCGTACCCGTGATTTCAGAGATAACCGCTTGCCCTTTTGGATTTCTGGATTCGAAGATTTCTTGGATACGCGGCAGACCTTGTGTGATATCGTCTCCTGCTACACCGCCTGTGTGGAATGTACGCATCGTAAGCTGTGTACCCGGCTCTCCGATAGACTGGGCAGCGATGATTCCGACTGCTTCGCCAACTTCCACTTCGTCGCCTGTTGCAAGGTTTGTACCATAGCACTTTTTGCAAATGCCGTGTTTAGTATTACACGTGAAGGCAGAGCGGATCGTCACTTCTTTGATGCCGGCTTCGATTACGAGGCGAGCCAAATCTTGTGTGATGAGTGCGTCTCTCTCTACAATCACTGCTTTTGTTTCTGGATGACGTACCGTCTTCTTAGCATGACGGCCAACGATCCGTTCTTCTAGCTCTTCGATAACTTCCGTACCTTCCATAAGCGCTCCTACAAGCAAGCCACGGTCCGTTCCGCAATCATTTTCGCGTACGATTGCATCTTGTGCAACGTCCACGAGACGACGAGTCAAGTAACCGGAGTCAGCTGTTTTCAGTGCTGTATCGGCAAGACCTTTACGTGCACCGTGAGTCGAGATGAAGTATTCGAGTACTGTCAAACCTTCACGGAAGGAAGATTTGATTGGAAGTTCGATAATGCGGCCGGCCGGGTTGGCCATGAGTCCGCGCATACCCGCAAGCTGCGTGAAGTTGGACGCGTTACCACGCGCTCCAGAGTCACTCATCATGTAAATCGGGTTCAGCGTATCAAGGGATGCCATCAGTTTTTCCTGAATGATATCTTTCGCAGTGCTCCAATAAGAGATAACGCGTGTGTAGCGCTCTTCTTCCGTGATCAAACCACGGCGGAATTGCTTCATCACTTTATCTACATTGCTTTGGGCTTCTACTAGAATTTCACCTTTATCAGGCAAAACGACGATATCCGCCACACCAACCGTGATGCCGGCTTGTGTAGAATATTTAAATCCAAGGCTCTTCATGCGGTCAAGCATCCGTGAAGTTTCCGTAATATGGAAACGCTTGAACACTTCTGCGATGATTTCCCCAAGAATTTTCTTCTTAAACGGTGTTACAAGCTCTGATTCCTGAATATGCTTACGAACATCTGTCGTCGTTGGGACGAAGTATTTCGCTGGCGTTTCCACTTGCAGGTTGTAATCCGTTGGTTCGTTGATATAAGGGAACGATTTCGGAAGAATTTCGTTGAAAATCACTTTTCCGACTGTCGTCAGAAGAAGCATTTTATTTTGTTCTTCCGTAAATGTTGGGTTGCTCACTGATCCAGCTTGAATCGCAATACGCGTATGCAAGTGAACGTGACCCGTTTGATAAGCAATCAATACTTCTTCAGGTCCAGAGAACGTTGCTCCTTCGCCTGTCGCGCCTTTGCGCTCGAGCGTTAGGTAGTAGTTCCCAAGAACCATATCCTGAGAAGGTGTAACGACCGGTTTTCCATCTTTCGGGTTCAAGATGTTCTGTGCTGCGAGCATGAGAAGACGAGCTTCCGCTTGCGCTTCAGACGACAGCGGTACGTGAACAGCCATTTGGTCACCATCAAAGTCGGCGTTATAAGCCGTACATACGAGTGGGTGAAGGCGAATAGCCTTACCTTCAACAAGTGTCGGTTCAAATGCTTGGATCCCAAGTCTGTGAAGTGTCGGTGCGCGGTTCAAGAGAACCGGATGCTCCTTGATGACATCTTCCAGCACGTCCCAAACTTCCGAATGGAGACGTTCGATTTTGCGTTTCGCGCTCTTGATGTTGTGCGCGAGTCCGCGTTCCACCAATTCTTTCATAACGAACGGCTTAAAGAGTTCAATTGCCATGCCTTTAGGCAATCCGCATTGATACATCTTCAAGTTTGGTCCTACAACGATTACAGAACGTCCAGAATAATCGACACGTTTTCCGAGCAAGTTTTGACGGAAACGTCCTTGTTTCCCTTTCAACATATGAGAAAGAGATTTCAACGGACGGTTACCAGGACCTGTAACTGGACGGCCGCGACGACCGTTGTCGATCAATGCATCAACAGCTTCTTGAAGCATGCGTTTTTCGTTTTGGACGATGATGCTTGGTGCACCAAGGTCAAGCAAACGCTTGAGGCGGTTGTTGCGGTTAATGACACGGCGGTAAAGGTCGTTCAAGTCGGAAGTCGCAAAACGGCCACCGTCAAGTTGGACCATCGGACGCAATTCTGGCGGGATGACAGGAAGTACATCCAAGATCATCCAATCCGGGTTGTTTCCAGAGTTACGGAAAGATTCTACTACTTCAAGGCGTTTGATCGCACGCGTACGGCGCTGGCCTTGAGCAGATTTAAGTTCTTCTTTCAACGCATCTGTTTCACGTTCCAAGTCGATTTCCTGAAGCAGGCGTTTGATTGCTTCAGCACCCATCGCTGCTTGGAATTTCTTGCCGAATTTATCGCGATATGCACGATATTCTTTTTCGGAAAGCAATTGTTTTTTCTCGAGCGGCGTATCCGCTGGATCAATGACTACGTAAGAAGCAAAGTAGATCACTTCTTCCAAAGAACGCGGGGACATATCTAAGATAAGGCCCATACGGCTTGGGATTCCTTTGAAATACCAAATATGGGAAACCGGTGCTGCAAGCTCGATATGGCCCATGCGCTCACGGCGCACTTTTGAGCGGGTTACTTCGACGCCACAGCGGTCACAGACGACACCTTTATAACGGACGCGTTTGTATTTTCCGCAATGGCATTCCCAGTCTTTAGTAGGACCGAAAATACGTTCACAGAACAAACCATCTTTTTCAGGCTTTAACGTACGGTAGTTGATTGTTTCTGGCTTTTTGACTTCCCCATAGGACCATGAGCGAATTTTATCGGGTGATGCTAATCCGATTTTCATATACTCAAAATTATTTACATCTATCAAGGAGCCTACCTCCCTTTTGTCTCGAGTTTCTGTACGGCTCTTCCTCGTTTATGGCTGAATCGATAAGTTTCCGCCCGGCAAAATGCTGGGCGGTTTCTTCTATATATACTTTATTCAATCGTGCCTACTGGTGATTCTTCGTCCGCAATCGGCAAGATATTCAGCGAATCCGCCGGCTGAAGATCGTCTTCTTCATCCAAATCGCGCAATTCGATTTCTTCGTCGTCGATTGTGAGCATTTTAACGTCCATGCCCAAGCTTTGAAGCTCTTTGATCAATACTTTGAATGATTCCGGAACGCTCGGTTCTGGAACACTTTCACCTTTGACAATCGCTTCGTACGTTTTCACACGGCCGACAACATCATCCGATTTAACAGTCAAGATTTCTTGGAGTGTATGAGCGGCACCATATGCTTCTAGTGCCCAAACTTCCATCTCCCCGAAACGCTGACCGCCAAACTGTGCTTTACCGCCAAGTGGCTGTTGCGTTACAAGCGAGTAAGGGCCAGTAGAACGTGCATGGAGTTTATCGTCAACCATGTGTGCCAGTTTGATCATATACATGATTCCGACAGAAACACGGTTGTCAAATGGTTCACCTGAACGGCCATCATAAAGGATGGTTTTACCGTCGCGCGGCATTCCAGCTTCTTCCATCGTCTCCCAAACATCTTCTTCATTAGCGCCATCAAATACGGATGATGCCATGTGAAGGCCTAGAGAACGGGAAGCCATACCCAGGTGAAGCTCAAGTACCTGTCCGATATTCATACGGGACGGTACACCAAGCGGGTTCAACATGATGTCGATTGGTGTGCCATCAGGCATGAACGGCATATCTTCTTCAGGCAAAATGCGGGAGATAACACCTTTGTTACCATGGCGTCCGGCCATCTTATCCCCAACGGAGATTTTCCGTTTTTGGACAATATAAGCACGGACCAATTGGTTAACACCCGGTGGCAATTCATCTCCGTCTTCACGATTGAAGATCTTCACATCAAGTACGATTCCGCCTGCACCGTGAGGCACACGCAAGGACGTATCACGTACTTCACGTGCTTTTTCACCGAAGATTGCATGAAGCAGACGTTCTTCTGCAGTCAATTCCGTAACCCCTTTTGGCGTTACTTTACCCACGAGGATATCACCGTCTTTTACTTCAGCACCGACACGGATAATGCCGCGGTCGTCTAAGTTGCGCAATGCATCTTCACCGACGTTAGGAATATCACGCGTGATTTCTTCAGGCCCGAGCTTTGTATCACGAGAGTCTGATTCGTATTCTTCGATATGAACAGATGTATAGACATCATCTTTAACAAGGCGCTCACTCATGATGATCGCATCCTCATAGTTAAAGCCATCCCAAGTCATGAAGCCGACAAGCACGTTACGGCCAAGCGCCATTTCACCGCGCTCCATTGAAGGTCCATCAGCTAAGATATCGCGTTTTTCGACGCGGTCGCCGACTTTGACAATCGGACGCTGGTTGTAGCTGGTCCCTTGGTTAGAACGAATGAATTTTTGCAGACGGTACGTATCCACGTCGCCTTTGACTTCATTGCCTTCTACGTTTTCGATGCGGCGAACACGAATCTCTTTCGCTTCAACGAATTCAACAATTCCGCCATGCTTAGCAATAACAGCAGCGCCTGAATCACGCGCAGCCAAATGCTCCATGCCTGTTCCGACAAACGGTGCTTCTGGATTTAATAGAGGCACAGCTTGACGCTGCATGTTCGCTCCCATCAATGCTCGGTTGGAGTCATCGTTTTCAAGGAAAGGAATACATGCAGTTGCAACGGACACGACTTGCTTAGGAGAGACGTCCATGTAATCGATGCTCGAACGGCTATACACAGTGTTTTCACCGCGGAAGCGTGCAACGACTTCTTCTTCTACAAACGAGCCGTCATCATTCAAACGGGAATTCGCCTGAGCGACTACATAGTTATCTTCTTCATCAGCCGTTAAGTAATCGATTTGGTCGGTGACTTTATTCGTCTCCGGGTCGACGCGGCGATAAGGTGTTTCGATAAAGCCGAATTTATTCACTTTCGCAAATGTCGAAAGCGTATTGATCAAGCCAATGTTCGGGCCCTCAGGCGTTTCGATCGGGCACATACGGCCATAGTGGGAGTAGTGAACGTCACGGACTTCAAAGCCAGCGCGCTCACGCGTCAAACCACCGGGTCCAAGTGCAGATAGACGGCGTTTGTGCGTCAACTCTGCAAGCGGATTCGTTTGGTCCATGAACTGAGACAATTGAGAACTGCCGAAGAACTCTTTAATCGATGCAATAACCGGACGGATATTGATCAATTGCTGCGGTACGATCGATTGGGTATCATTGATCGACATACGTTCGCGTACCACACGTTCCATACGGGACAAACCGATACGGAATTGGTTCTGCAGAAGTTCGCCGACTGAGCGCAGACGACGGTTACCCAAGTGGTCAATATCATCTGTATTGCCGACGCCATGCAGCAAGTTGAAGAAATAGCTGATAGACGAAATGATATCTGCAGGTGTTACGTTTTTAATTTTATCTTCGATATATGCATTGCTGATGACGGTGATTTCTTTTTGCTCATCGTCATTCGGCGCATAAATTTTAATGGACTGTAGGGTGACGTCGTCTTCTAGCACGCCTCCTGCTTGGGAAACGGTATGGAACCCAACGCCGTTCTCCAAATTAGGGATCAGGCGGTCAAGAACGCGGCGGTCGATAACAGTGCCAGCTTCTACTAAAATCTCGCCCGTTTCAGGATCGACGAGTGTTTCTGCAATCGTCTGATTGAACAAGCGGTTTTTAATATGAAGCTTTTTGTTCATCTTGTAACGGCCGACATTTGCCAAGTCATAGCGTTTTGGGTCGAAGAAACGCGAGTAAAGTAAGCTCTTAGCGCTCTCTACTGTCGGCGGCTCTCCCGGGCGAAGACGCTCGTAAATTTCAAGAAGCGCTTTTTCCGTGTTTTCGGTGTTATCTTTTTCCAAAGTGTTCTGCAAATACTCGTTATCTCCGAGTAATTCAATGATTTCCTGATCGGAACCAAAGCCTAGCGCACGCAATAGAACCGTTACTGGCAATTTACGTGTGCGATCGATGCGTACATAGACGACATCTTTTGCGTCGGTTTCATACTCAAGCCATGCACCACGGTTTGGAATAACAGTAGCACCAAAACCTCGTTTGCCATTTTTGTCAGTCTTGTCATGGAAATAGACACTTGGCGAGCGGACTAATTGTGAAACGATGACGCGTTCTGCGCCGTTGATGACGAAAGTACCAGTTTCTGTCATCAATGGGAAATCACCCATGAAGACATCTTGTTCTTTCACTTCATCCGTTTCTTTGTTGTGAAGACGCACTTTTACGCGTAGTGGTGCAGCGTAAGTGACGTCCCGTTCTTTCGATTCATCCACCGGGTACTTAGGATCTGCTAAGCTGTAGTCGACGAATTCCAAGGAAAGGTTTCCTGTGAAATCTTCGATTGGTGAAATGTCGCGGAACATTTCACGTAGCCCCTCTTCTAAGAACCATTCGTAAGATGACGATTGGATCTCAATCAGATTCGGGAGATCTAGAACTTCACTGATTCTCGAAAAACTTCTGCGTTGACGATGCTGACCGTACTGAACTAGTTGACCTGTCAACTTATTCACCCCTCAATAAAACGATTATAGGACTTTGCGATATCTGTAAAATAGTGTATGATATCGAAAAGACAAAAAGAAAACGAGACCGCATATGAGCTCATTTTCGGTTTACACATGTTAAAACTGGCCGCCATGCTCTGCCCGAAAAAGGGCAAACGACCTCAAAATAATATTTTTTGCATTTTATTATAATATCACAGGCGTTTTGTCAAGTCAAACTTTTCTGGCCTCGAAAATAAAGTACCCCTTCTTCTTATCAGCGACTCGAACGTCACCGAACAACTCCTGCAATTTCTCCTGAGTCGAAGCGGCTCCCTGCTTTTTCTGTATGACCACCCACAGCGATCCAGCAGCTGCGAGTTTCGTGTAGGCTTCTTCGTAAAACCGAAAAATCGTCTCTTTTCCCGCACGTATCGGCGGATTGGTTAAAATAGCACCGAAGCCCTGCTGTTCAACACTAGACAAGCCGTCACTTTCATAGACTGAAACATTTTCAACACCGTTTAATACGGTGTTTTTTTGTGCGAGTTCAATGGCTCTAGCATTAATGTCTACCATATGCACATGTCTTTGTGGAAATGCGTTGGCGATAGCCATTCCGATCGGTCCATAGCCGCACCCGACATCAAGAATGGGACCCTCTATAGCTGGTTCATCAAAGGCCTCAATCAATAGCCTTGAACCGAAGTCGATCTCATTTTTACTGAAAACGCCTGAATCCGTTTGAAACCGGAACGTCTCGCCCCGCAATGTGTAGGTCCACTCTTGGGGTTTGCTCTTAGTTTGAGGATTTTTGGAATAATAATGTTGGGACATACGGAGCCCTCCTTCCATCATACAATCTCAAGTTTCCCTTGGATTGGATTTAAAAAGAAGAAAAAGCCCGTCGGTAAATACTGACGAGCTTTCTTTCTTATAGAGCAGTGATATTATTTGAATTCTACAGATGCGCCAACTTCTTCAAGTTTAGCTTTGATTTCTTCAGCTTCTTCTTTAGAAGCGCCTTCTTTAAGAGCTTTAGGAGCTTCGTCAACAAGACCTTTCGCTTCTTTCAGGCCAAGACCTGTAACTTCGCGAACAACTTTGATGACTTTGATTTTTTGGTCGCCAGCAGAGTTAAGGATTACGTCGAACTCAGTTTGCTCTTCTTCAGCAGCGCCACCAGCAGCAGCTGCAGCAACTGGAGCAGCAGCAGTTACGCCGAACTCGTCTTCGATTGCTTTAACTAGGTCGTTTAGTTGAAGAATTGTCATTTCTTTGATTGCGTCTAGAATTTGTTCTTGTGTCATTATAATTTCCTCCTATGATAGGTGATTTTTTGTCGTGCTCAGGATGCTAAAAGATTATGCGCCCTGTTCTTCTTTTTGGTCTGCAACAGCTTTAGTAGTAGCAGCGAAGTTGCGGACTGGAGCTTGTAGTACGCTGAGTAGCATAGACAATAGGCCATCGCGTGATGGAAGTTCAGCAAGAGCTTTCATTTCATCTGCAGATGCAACATTGCCTTCAATGATACCCGCTTTAATTTCTAGTGCTTCGTTGCCTTTTGCGAATTCGTTGATGATTCGCGCCGGAGCAACTACATCTTCGTTTGAGAATGCGATAGCGTTCGGTCCTGTGAAGTGTTCGTTGATCGCTTCTAGGCCGTGAACTTCTGTCGCGCGGCGAGTCATAGAGTTTTTGTAAACTTTAAACTCGATGCCTTCCTCACGAAGCTGTTTACGAAGTTCTGTAAGTTGGGCAACATTCAAACCGCGGTAGTCAACAACGACAACTGATGCAGCAGCGTCGAATTTGTCAGCGATTGTTTGCACAACAACTTTTTTCGTTTCAATTGCTTTGCTCATGTGGGCACCTCCTATAGATTTGTCATTCATACCGTTCGTCCATAAGAAAAGCCTCTGGTCCAGTACAGACGCAGAGGCATAAAATCAGCATCAATTAAGATGGAATCTGAATTCATCATGTCCTCGGCAGGGATTCATTAAGCGGCAAGCCGCCCCTACTGTCTGCGGTACAAATGGTTATTTCACAACTTCGCCATTATAGCGAAGTTGCGAAAGAATGTCAATATTTTATTTAACTACTACTTTTGCAGGGTCTACTTTAACAGCAGGTCCCATTGTAGTCGTTACGTTTAGGGATTTCATGTACGTGCCTTTAGCAGCAGATGGCTTAGCTTTCAAGATCACGTCATAGATTGCTTGCAAGTTTTCAGCAAGTTTGTCGTCTTCGAAAGACACTTTGCCGATTGGTGCGTGAATGATACCAGATTTTTCTGCGCGGTATTCCACTTTACCAGCCTTGATTTCCTGAACAGCTTTCGCTACATCAAATGTAACTGTGCCTGTTTTCGGGTTTGGCATCAAGCCTTTTGGTCCAAGAACGCGTCCAAGTTTACCAACTTCGCCCATCATGTCCGGAGTAGCGACGATAACGTCGAATTCGAACCAGCCTTGTTGGATTTTTTGGATGTACTCAGCATCGCCAACATAGTCAGCGCCTGCTTCTTGAGCTTCTTTAAGTTTGTCGCCTTTAGCGAAAACCAAAACGCTCTGAGTTTTACCAGTACCGTTTGGAAGCACGACTGCCCCACGGATTTGCTGGTCATTTTTACGCGTGTCGATTCCTAGGCGGAAAGCGACTTCTACAGTAGCATCAAAGTTGACTGTGCTTGCTTTTTTAGCAAGTTCAATCGCTTCTTTTGCTTCGTAGAGCTTAGAACGGTCGATCAGTTTTGCTGCTTCTTGCAGCTTTTTGCCTGTTTTAGCCATTTTAAACGTCCTCCTTGTTGTGGTCTAACGGATTGAACCTCCCACGATTAAGGGCTGCGCTGTTCGCGTTGAACTGCGCAACCCATCCAAAAACAACTTCTTGAAATTAGTCTTCGATTGTAATGCCCATGCTGCGAGCAGTACCTTCAACCATCAACATAGCAGCTTCAACTGAAGCGGCATTTAGATCTGGCATTTTAGTTTCTGCGATTTCGCGAACTTGGTCGCGTTTCACAGTCGCTACTTTATTGCGGTTTGGTTCACCTGAACCTGATTCAATACCTGCTGCTTTCTTCAATAGAACTGCAGCTGGCGGAGTTTTCGTAATGAAAGTAAATGAACGGTCTTCAAATACCGAAATCTCAACCGGAATAATAAGTCCTGCTTGTTCAGCAGTACGCGCGTTAAATTCTTTACAGAAGCCCATGATGTTGACGCCTGCTTGACCTAGTGCTGGTCCTACTGGCGGCGCTGGGTTAGCTTTTGCTGCAGGAATCTGCAATTTTACGACTTTAACTACTTTTTTAGCCACGAAACACACCTCCTTAAGTCCGTGATGTGGTAATAGGGTTGCCCCTCCCACTCATATCTGTCCGTCAACTTGATTTTCGTTGATAGAATTAATTGGTTAGTACAGATGCTGCCCTTTGGCAGTCTGACCTATGAAATGATACCACCATTGCAAAAAAATAGCAAGGGGGCTTGTTATACTTTTTGGACCTGCTCGAAATCGAGCTCCATTTTTGTTTCGCGTCCGAAGATGTCGATCGACACTTTGACTTTGCCTTTCGTATCGTCGATTTCTTCGACCTTCCCTTGGAAGTTGGCGAATGGCCCTTCCATGACTTCGACAGTATCCGCTACGGCAAAGTCGATATCTACTTTGCGCTCGGTCATACCCATTTGCTTGAGGATGAAATCTACTTCCTCTTCTAAGAGCGGCGTCGGTTTCGCGCCTCCGCCTGATGAGCCGATAAAGCCAGTGACTCCCGGCGTATTGCGGACAACATACCAAGATTCATCGGTCATGACCAATTCAACGAGCACATAACCGGGGAAGGTTTTGCGCATCACAGTGCGTTTTTTACCGTCTTTGAAATCTGTTTCCTGTTCTTCAGGGATGATGACGCGGAAAATCAAATCTTCCATTCCCATTGTTTCTACGCGCTTTTCCAGGTTTGCTTTTACCTTGTTTTCGTAACCGGAATACGTATGGACTACATACCAATTTTTCTCCATATTCGAGCGGACTAAGCGTCCATCCCTCCTTTTTTACAAATGAAAAAACCCGTTCCATGGAATGACGGGCTATTTTTCGTTATTCTTATGACTGTGTTACAGGGCCAGGAACCAACGGAATAATTCCGATATGCCGGTATCGATCAATGCGAAGAAAAGAGCCATGAAGATGACCGTGGACAAGACGACGATTGTGTAGCGCGTCAATTCCTTGCGTTTTGGCCAGCTGACTTTTCTCATTTCCGAAATGACATTTTTAAAGAAATCGCCAATGTTACCCATTATCGTAAAAACCTCCGAATTTCAAAATCACTCTATATCGTCCGGCATTCACAGCAAGATTATTTCGTTTGTTTATGCACGGTGTGCTCGTTGCAATGAGCACAGAATTTTTTGAGTTCCAAACGTGTGCTTGAATCCGCTTTCGCAGGTACCGAATAATTTCGGGAAGCACATTTCGAGCAGCTCAACACGATTTTTTTAGCCATTTTTATCACCTTGCTCTATTTTACAGCTTTTTCAAGAGTATCATCATAAAAACTTGCTGTCAATAGTACTACGAGGTCCGGCTTTCACTGGCCTGCAGATGCCGTTCTAATTTTCGCTTGACTCGCTGCAAGGCATTATCAATCGATTTCACATGCCGTTCGAGCTTTTCAGAGATTTCCTGGTAAGACTGTCCATCGAGATAAAGCGTTAACACTTCGCGCTCCAACTCGCTCAGCACTTCATCCATTTTGCCTTCCATATAGCGGAATTCCTCGTTATGGATCATCAGCTCTTCCGGATCGTCCGCACCGCTTCCGGCAAGGACATCCATCAAGGTCCGGTCTGACTCTTCGTCATAAATCGGCTTGTCGAGAGAGACGTAGGAATTCAACGGAATATGTTTCTGGCGGGTCGCTGTTTTGATCGCCGTGATAATCTGGCGGATGATGCACAGTTCGGCAAATGCGCGGAAGGAAGACAATTTATCGCTCTTGAAATCACGGATGGCTTTATACAAGCCAATCATTCCTTCTTGGATAATGTCTTCTTTATCTGCGCCGATCAGAAAATACGAACGCGCTTTCATCCGCACAAACGGACGGAACTTGGTAATCAGAAAATCCAAGGCTTCCGTGTTGCCGTTGTGGACCAGACCGACAAGTTCTTCATCTGCCAATTCAGTAAAGTTACGGTTGCGAACTTGCTCAAATTTTTCCACGGGTGATCCCTCCGATTGGGTGAGCCTCGATATTTCCAGTATACAGGAAGAAAAAATTGAGCGTCAACAACTCATTTGAGGCCACGGCGCCATTTTTCAAAAATTTCTGCCACTTCGCCTTCAAGTGGAATCTTCGAGATGCCGCGCTGCTCTTGAATTTCCCGAATTTTTTTGGCAATGCGTTTATCGATTTCTTCCATTTCGATTTCCAGTTCGCGTGCAGAAATGCGCAAGGCACCTTTTGCAAAAATGACCCATTGCTCGGTCGAATCAGAAGTGGCAACATAAATTTGGTCACGCCGGCTATTTAGGCTGATCGCCAGTTTCTCAATCCGCTCATCCGCCGTTTCGCTCGATCGTGTGAAGATAACTTCCACTTCGCTCCGAAGATTTTTCGCTTCGATTCCCGGTACCAAGTGGGCATCAAACACGACAATGACGCGCCAGCCCTTAAAGCCTTGGTACTCAGCCATCCGTTCAATGAGGCGGTCGCGCGCATCGGCCAATCGTTCATTCTTCAGCGCCTGCAGCTCCGCCCAATCGCCAATGATATTATAGCCATCCACCAGCAGAATATTCATCGCATCACCCGAGTGGATGGCGATTGCGATAGACTTCATACATCAACAGGCTCGCCGCCACCGAAGCATTCAAAGAGGTCACATGGCCAACCATCGGCAATTGATAAAGGAAGTCGCATTTGTCGCGCAGGATGCGGCTCATGCCTTTGCCCTCGCTACCGATAATGACAGCAAGCGGCAAGGTCGCATCCATGCGCCGGTAGTCTGCTGATTCTTTAGCATCCGTTCCCGCGATCCATACGCCGCGCTTTTTCAATTCGTCGACCGTCTGCGATAGATTATTGACGCGCACAACCGGCACGTGTTCAATCGCTCCTGTGGACGATTTTGCGACGACGCCGGTCAAACCGACTGCACGGCGTTGTGGAATGATCAAGCCATGAACCCCAACCGCATCCGCTGTTCGCATAATCGAACCCAGATTATGGGGGTCTTCCAATTCATCGAGGATCAGGAAAAACGGATCTTCTTGCTTGTCCTCAGCTTTAGCGAACAACTCTTCCAGTTCTGCATAGCGATAAGCCGCGACAGCTGCCGCGATTCCTTGATGATTCGTATCGGTCAGCCCGTCGATTTTCTTTTTCGGGACAAACTGCACCAATACCTTTTGCTCTTTTGCCAATTGCAGGAGCTCAGCGATGCCTTTTTTCTGGACCCCTTCTGCGATCCAGATTTTATTGATGTCACGCTTCGCGCGCAATGCTTCTAGCACCGGATTTTTGCCTCCGATGATTTCAGGTGTTTCTTCTGTCATTTGATCACTCCTCTCGGCTCTTCGGCAATGATGATTGCATAATTGATCAGTTCATCCAGCCGTTCCTGTTCTTCTTTTAAATACAACCAGCCGAGCACCGCTTCAAAAGCGGTGCTGAAATTATAGGTCTGGACGTCGGTGTTTTTCGGCACCGAACCGGATTTGGCATTGCGGCCCCGCCGCATAATGGCAAGCTCTGTTTCAGTCAAGATCCCTTCATCGACAAAACGTTTCAAAATGAGTGCCTGCGACTTTGCCGAGACGAATGCAGTCGATGACCGGTGGAGAATGTTCGGCTTGACGCGTCCCGCGTGGAGCAAGTGGGCGCGAACGGCCGTCTCATACACCGCATCGCCCATATAAGCGAGCGCTAGGGCATTCAATTGGTCGACATCTTGCTTTCTCAACACCATGCCTTAGCCTCTCTTCCAACGCGTGCCTTGCGCTGTATCTTCTAGGATGATGTTTTGTTCTTTCAATTGATCGCGAATTTCGTCTGAGCGTGCGAAATCGCGGTTTTTGCGTGCTTCGATGCGTTCTTCTAGCAAGGCTTCGATTTCCGCATCCAGTAATTCCGCTTGCGCAAATGGCAAGCCGAGCACTCCCGCCAATTCATCAAATACTTCTAGGAAGGTTTTCAAAACCGCTTCCGCTGTCTGTTTCTCGAGCAGGTAGGTATTCGCCAGTTTCGCCAAGTCAAATAATTTCGAAATGGCATTTGCCGTATTGAAATCGTCGTCCATCGTCTCGATGAATTCCTGCTTGATCGTTTCGATTTTTGCCAACCAAATGTCGTTATGGTCGCCAAGGCCTGCCGAATTCTCCAAACGATGCTTCAAATTGTTATAGGCCGTACGGATTCGTTCCATTCCCACTTCGGCATCTTCCACCAAACTTCTTGAATAATTGATCGGATGGCGGTAATGAACCGACAACATAAACAACCGCAGCACTTGCGGATCGAGTTCTTTCAAGATGTCATTGACTAATACAAAGTTGTTCAGTGACTTAGACATTTTTTCGTTTTCAATATTAATATACCCGTTATGCATCCAATAACGCGCAAATGGCTTGCCCGTATAAGCTTCTGACTGGGCGATTTCGTTTTCGTGGTGTGGGAACGTCAAATCTTGTCCGCCAGCATGGATATCAATCGTGTCGCCGAGGTGCTCTCTTGCCATGACCGAGCATTCGATATGCCAGCCAGGGCGCCCTTTGCCCCATGGACTTTCCCAAGAAATCTCACCGGGTTTGGCCGCTTTCCACAAAACAAAATCAAGTGCATCTTGTTTTTTATCCCCTGCTTCAATGCGCGCCCCGATCTTCAGCTCATCTACCGATTGATGGGACAGCTTCCCATAGCCATCGAATTTCCGCGTATGGTAATAGACATCGCCTTGTGATTCATAGGCATAGCCTTTTTCGATAAGTGCTTCGATGAAATCGACGATTTGCGGCATATGGCCCGTCACGCGTGGGTGAACATCCGCTTCTGCGCAGCCGAGCGCTTTCGTGTTATCAAAATAGGCAGTGATGAAGCGTTCTGCAATTTCTGGCACTTCCTCGCCCAGTTCATTTGCGGCTTTGATCAATTTATCGTCGACATCGGTGAAGTTTGATACGTATTTTACATCGAAGCCGCGGTATTCCAAGTGGCGGCGCACTGTGTCATACACGATGACCGGGCGTGCGTTGCCGATGTGGATGTAGTTGTAGACGGTCGGTCCGCACACATACATTTTCACTTTGCCTTCTTCGAGCGGCACAAATACTTCTTTTTGGCGCGTCAATGAATTAAAAATTTGGATAGTCATAACATCTTCCCTTCTTCCTGCTGCTGATTATTTTGCTGTTTCAATTGTTCCACTTCACGCTGCAAAGCAGCAATTTTCATTTCCATGCCATCGCATTTGTCCATTACAGGATCCGGCATATTCTGATGATTCAAGTCACGATTTTTCACTTTAACACCGTCCTGAATGACGACTTTTCCTGGAATGCCGACGACCGTGGAATTCGCAGGCACGTCTTTTAAGACGACCGAGCCCGCTCCAACTTTGGAGTTTTCGCCGACCGTAATCGACCCAAGCACTTTAGCACCTGTCGCGACGAGTACGTTATCTGCGAGTGTCGGGTGGCGTTTGCCGCGCTCTTTGCCAGTTCCACCGAGTGTGACGCCTTGGTACAGTGTCACATCGTTGCCAATTTCACAGGTTTCCCCGACAACCACACCCATGCCATGGTCGATAAACAACCGACGGCCGATAACAGCGCCCGGGTGGATTTCAATACCGGTGAAAAAGCGGCTGACCTGGGAAATCGCCCGCGCGATGAAAAATAGTTTCTTCTTGAAGAAGAAATGCGCCAGCCGGTGGGCCCAGATGGCGTGCAGCCCGGCATACGTCAACATCACTTCAATGTAACTGCGGGCAGCGGGATCCTGTTCAAAAATAACATCAATATCTTCTTTCAATAACTTCCACATGCGGCTTGCTCCTTTCTGTTCCAATATAAAAAGCGCCCCTGTCAATTGCTTGACAGAGACGCTTTCCCGCGCGGTTCCACTCTGATTAAAAGGGGTTGCCCTTTTCTCTCGAAGCCTTTAACGCAGGCAAACGTCTGGTCTACTTGATTCGACTCAGCACTCGGGGAGGCATTTCAGAAACACAGCGGCCCGGGTCACTTACAGCCGGTGATGACCCTCTCTTTGGAGCATGTCTTCCTTACTTCTTCCCGTCAACGTTTTGATAATTGGTAAATTCATTGTACACGCTTATGCGCATAAGTCAAAACTTTATGCCCCGGCGTATTGGCCGACACGTGCAATCGCTTTTTCCTTGCCAAGAAGCGAAATCGCATCCGGCAATTCCGGACCATGTGTCTGCCCTGTCGTTACGACGCGGATCGGCATGAAGAGGTTTTTCCCTTTATGACCGGTCGCTTTTTGCACCGCTTTGATCGCGGATTTGATTTCAGCCGGCTCGAATGCTTCTAAAGATGCCAATTGCTCTTTGAAAGCAGCCATGACTTCCGGCACCTGTTCGCCGCTCAAGACTTCTTTTTCGGCTTCGCCGTAATGAAGATCATCAGTGAAGAACAAATCGGACAACTCGACGATTTCTGCGCCGAAGCTCAATTGCTCATGGTACAAAGCGATCAATTTCTCCGCCCACTCCGCTTGCTCTTCGGACAATTCTTGTGGCAATTTCCCAGCCTTTTGCAGATGCGGCAATGCCAAGCCAACGACTTCCTCAAGCGACATTTGCTTAATGTATTGGTTGTTCATCCACGTCAATTTTTGCTTATCGAACATCGATGGCGATTTCGATAAACGCTCGGTATCGAAAATGCGGATCAATTCGTCTTTCGAGAAGATCTCTTCCTCACCTTCAGGGGACCAGCCAAGCAGCGCAAAGAAGTTAAACAGCGCTTCTGGAATATAGCCAAGGTCTCTGTACTGGGAAATGAACTGGATGATCGACTCGTCACGTTTCGATAGCTTCTTACGGTCTTCATTGACGATCAACGTCATGTGTCCGTAAGTTGGATGATCCCAGTCAAACGAATCGTAAACCATTTGCTGTTTCGGCGTATTCGACAAATGCTCTTCGCCACGGAACACGTGAGTGATCTTCATCAAGTGGTCATCGATGACCACTGCGAAGTTATATGTCGGGATGCCGTTTGTTTTCACAACGACCCAGTCGCCAACATCTTTAGATTCAAATGAAATTTCGCCACGCACCATGTCATCGAATTTATACGTAACGTCAGCTGGCACTTTCATGCGAAGCGAATACGTCTCGCCAGCCGCTTCTTTTGCCGCGACTTCTTCTGCCGTCAAATTGCGGCAAGTTCCGCTATACTGAGGAGCTGCTACTCCAGAGGCGCGCTGGGCTTCGCGTTCTTTCTCCAGTGTATCCGGTGTACAGAAACATTTGTAAATATCGCCTTTTGCCAATAGCTCATCCGCGTATTTTTTGTAGATGTCCAAACGCTCCATCTGGCGATACGGGCCGTACTCGCCACCGATATCGATCGACTCATCGTGCTCGATGCCGAGCCATTTCAAATTATCGATTTGGGACATGATGCCCGTTTCGATATTGCGTGCAGTATCCGTGTCTTCGATGCGAACGATGAATTTGCCATCCATGTGGCGTGCATATAAATAGTTAAATAGCGCTGTGCGGGCTCCGCCGATATGTAAGTGTCCGGTCGGGCTTGGTGCATAGCGTACGCGTGTTTCTTGTGTCATTTGATTTCCTCCTAAAATTCCCTTAATTCTTTAGTTATTTTATCACTCCGGAACGTCCAGCGAAAGCGGGCGTTGGTTCAACAAAATAACCGCAAGCGCAGCGATGCCTTCTTCGCGACCTGTAAATCCAAGATGTTCAGACGTCGTCGCTTTGACGTTCACTTGTGAAATATCAGCTTCCAATAGCTCGGCAATCGACGCTCGCATTTGCTCGATATATGGCGCAAGTTTCGGTTTTTGCGCAATGACGGTGCAATCGACATTGCCAAGCTCATAGCCTTGTTCTTTTACGTATTCCCAAATATGTGTCAGCAATTTCTTGGAATCGGCATCTTTAAACTCCGGATCGGTATCCGGGAAATGTTTGCCGATATCCCCGCCTCCGATTGCGCCGAGTGCGGCGTCCGTAATGGTGTGCAATAACACATCTGCATCCGAATGGCCGAGAAGCCCCCGGTCGTGTTCAATTTCCACGCCACCTAGAATAAACGGGCGCCCTTCTGCCAATTGATGCACATCGTATCCTTGTCCAATTCGTATCATGACTGTTCCTCCTGTAATCGACTCGCAAGAATCGCTTTTCCATAAATCAAATCATCGGGTGTCGTCATCTTGACGTTGTCATACGTACTTTCTACAACTTGCACCGGATGCCCCATACGTTCGACAAGCATTGCCTCATCAGTCCCGAGGAACCCATCGGCTTGTGCCAAGTGCGCTGCTTCCAACAACAACTCATAACGGAACGCTTGTGGCGTCTGGATCATCCATAACGCGGCACGGTCCACCGTTTCTGTGATGACGGCCTCGCGCACTTTCTTAATGGTGTCTTTTACCGGCACGCCGGCAATCGCCGCACCCGATTCACTTGCCCGCTCCACCAATTCGCTAATGACCACTGGGCTAATAAACGGGCGTGCTGCATCATGCACAAGCACGATTTCGGATTGCCCGGCCAACTCAAGGCCCGCACGCACGCTGTCTTGGCGCTCGGCTCCCCCGGTTGCATATCCTTTAACTTTCCGGATGCCAAAGCGCTTCACATAATCCTCAATCAGCTGACGTTCCTCTTCTTTGACCGCAAGCCACATGCCTTCGCAGTGAGGGTCTTTATCGAACACTTCCAATGTATAGATGAAGATCGGCTTACCCGAAAGCTCGAGCAATAATTTATTGCGTTCAGCTTTCATTCTTTTTCCGCTGCCGGCAGCAGGCAGTACGACTGTATATTTCATGATAGACATCCTTTATTTTTTTGATCCATTTTTCTTTACGGCAAGTCCCTTAGGTTTGGCAAAAATCATTCGCCCGGCAGAAGTCTGAAGCACACTTGTTACTACGACGTCGATCGCCTCGCCGATATGGCCTTTGCCTTCTTCGATGACAATCATCGTGCCATCATCCAAGTACGCGACGCCTTGGTTTTGCTCTTTGCCGTCTTTAATGACAACCACATGCATTTCCTCACCCGGAATGACCACCGGCTTTACCGCGTTAGCGAGGTCATTAATATTCAACACCGGCACATTATGCAGTTCGCACACTTTGTTTAAATTAAAATCGTTCGTCACGACTTTCCCGCCCATTTTCTGGGCTGCGCGCATCAATTTCATATCGACTTCAGCCGCGTCGCCAAAATCCTCTTCCGTGATCATGATCGCACCGACGCGCTCTGTTTGCAGGCGTTTCAAAATATCAAGCCCTCGCCTGCCGCGCGTACGCTTCAATGTATCCGATGAATCGGCAATGTGCTGAAGCTCAGCGATCACGAATTGCGGAACGACAAACGTCCCTTCCATAAATCCGGTCTCAGAAATATCCGCAATGCGGCCGTCGATGATAACACTCGTGTCGAGCAATTTATAGACGGATTGTTCCACTGTATCGTCTTCCGCCTTTTTCACACTTGGCAATTTGGAAGGCGTGAGCATCCCCATCAACTCGTCCCTTTTTTGAAAGCCGACCTGAAAGCCTAAATAACCTAAAACCACCGATAAAATGATGGGCGCAATTGTAGCGATTAACGGCACATCAATCGTATTCAAAGCGAAGCCGACCAAAAAAGCGACTACCAAGCCGATAATCAACCCAATCGTTCCAAACAATAGATCCGCCGTCGGGGCGTGGAGCAATTTGCCTTCCATCCATTTCATAAAATGGACAATCGAATCGACGAACAGCAATGACAATACATAAAAAATCGCAGCACCGATAATTGCAGCTACATACGGGTTGTTAATCCAAAAATTATTAGAGATAGAAATAAGTTCAAAAGCATATGGCAAAAACAAAATTCCAACCGTAGCGCCGATTAATAAAAACAACAGCTGAATAATTTTTCGAAGCATCCATTGCACCTCCTTCTCCTGATATTATACACGTTTTACATGTGAAACTCTCTGTATAGCCCTACGCTGCCAGGAATAGAAAAAAAGAGGCATTGCTGCCCCTCATTGTTGTGGGAATAATTCCTTCAGCGCCTCGTTTATAGTTTCCACACCTACGACGCGTATTCCTTCCGGAAAATCCCAGCCACCCATATTTGATTTTGGAATAATAGCGCGTTTAAACCCAAGTTTCGCCGCTTCCTGCACGCGTTGCTCGATGCGCGATACCCGCCGCACTTCGCCAGTCAATCCGACTTCACCGATAATGCAATCATCTACTTTCGGCGCAATATCCCGGAAACTCGAAACAATGCTCGCGAGCACTGCTAAATCGATCGCTGGCTCATCCAGTTTGACGCCGCCTGCTACTTTGATATATGCATCTTGTGACTGCAACATCAACCCGACGCGCTTCTCCAGCACCGCCATCAATAACGACACCCGGTTCTGATCAATTCCTGTCGCCATCCGTTTCGGGTAATTAAAGCTTGATGGTGTAACCAATGCCTGAATCTCCACCAGGATTGGCCTTGTCCCTTCCATCGAAGCGACCACTGTCGATCCTGCCGTTCCGCTCGAACGTTCCTGTAGAAATAGCTCGGATGGGTTCAACACTTCCTTTAACCCGCCTTGCAGCATTTCAAAAATCGCGATTTCGTTCGTCGAGCCAAAACGGTTTTTGACGCTGCGCAAGATCCGGTACGTGTGATGACGTTCTCCTTCAAAATACAACACCGTATCCACCATGTGTTCCAAAATACGCGGTCCCGCAATTTGGCCTTCTTTCGTCACGTGGCCGACAAGGAAAATCGCGATGTTTTTGGTTTTCGCCACCCTCATCAACTCCGCTGTACTCTCGCGCACTTGCGTCACACTACCTGGCGCAGACGTCACTTCCGGATGATAGACTGTCTGAATCGAATCGACAATCACAAAATCTGGCTCTACTTCTTCAATCGTATGATGAATCAGCTCCAAATTGGTTTCCGCAAAAATCAATAAATCTCCAGACACCGCATCTAACCTCTCTGCCCGCATCTTCGTCTGACGGATGGATTCCTCACCTGAAATATACAGCACTTTCTTGCCCGCTTTCGCAAGCAATGCGGACACTTGCAAGAGTAAAGTGGACTTCCCGATCCCTGGATCGCCGCCAATTAGCACGAGCGACCCGGAAACGATTCCACCGCCAAGTACACGGTTGAGCTCTTCCATCTCCGTTTTTGTTCGCGGCTCTTCTTTTGTTTCAATCGAATTGATCGGTGTCGCTTTTTGGGCAATTTGTGGCGCGCTGTGCTGGAATGCGCCTCTCGTGCCTTTTGGTGCTGCGACTTCCGTTTCTTCCGTCATTGTATTCCATGCTGCACAGCCTGGGCATTTCCCCATCCATTTTGCAGACTCATAACCGCAGGATTGGCAGATGAACTTTATTTTCTTCTTCGCCATAATTACCTCCTATATATAGAAAAAGCCCGCCGGAGACGTATCCGGCGGGCGGGATATCGTTACGATTTCTTTACGGCCTCTTCATTCGTACGGACGAAAAACTCTTCGTCTTTTACATCGAAGATAATTTTTTGCCCGGCAATCGCTGTACCTTTCAGCAACTCTTCAGACAAGCGGTCTTCGACATATTTTTGAAGTGAGCGGCGCAAAGGACGTGCTCCGTATTCCGGATCATACCCCTCTTTAGCAATTTTATCAAGCGCTGCTTCTGTCAGCTCCAAATCGATGTCCTGTTCTTTCAAACGGGTCGTCAATTGCTGCGTCATCAGCTCGACAATTTTGCGCAAGTCGTTCTTTTCAAGTGAATGGAAGACAATCATATCATCGACACGGTTCAAGAATTCCGGACGGAACGCTTTCTTCAGTTCCGCAAGCATCTTGCCCTTCATGTCTTTATAATCCGTTTTCGAATCTTCCAAGTTGAAACCAACATATTTATTGTATTTCAGTTCTTGTGCACCGACGTTCGATGTCATAATGATCACCGTATTGCGGAAATCAACGCGGCGTCCTTTCGAATCGGTCAAATGGCCATCTTCAAGCACTTGCAACAGGATATTGAAGACTTCAGGGTGGGCTTTCTCAATTTCGTCTAGCAAGACTACTGAATACGGCTTTCTGCGGACTTTCTCCGTCAATTGGCCGCCTTCTTCATATCCAACGTAACCCGGAGGTGAACCCACAAGGCGTGAAGTCGTATGGCGTTCCATGTATTCGGACATATCGATGCGGATCATGGCATCTTCATCTCCGAACATTGACTCGGCCAAAGCTTTCGCAAGTTCCGTTTTCCCGACACCCGTAGGCCCTAGGAAAATGAATGAGCCGATCGGGCGTTTTGGATCTTTCAACCCGGCACGCGCACGGCGGATCGCTTTCGAAATCGACGTCACTGCTTCATCTTGGCCGATGACACGGCTATGGAGAATCTGCTCTAGATTCAGCAATTTATCGGATTCTGTCTGTGCTAATCTCGATACCGGCACGCCTGTCCACATAGAGACAACTTTTGCGATATCTTCGACTGTCACTTCAGACTCTTCTTTGCCTTGTTTTTCTTTCCATTCTTTCTTCGTCTGATCGAGCTCATCTTTCAGTTTCTGCTCGGCATCGCGAAGAGAAGCCGCTTTTTCAAACTCCTGGCTCTGTACCGCTTCATTCTTTTCAGAACGCGCAGCTTCGAGACGGGCTTCAAGCTCTTTCAAATCAGGTGGAGTCGTATACGAACGCAAACGCACTTTTGAACCGGCCTCATCGATCAAATCAATCGCTTTATCCGGCAAGAAGCGGTCGGAAATATAACGGTCAGACATTTTAGCTGCCGCAACAATCGCTTCATCGGTAATTTTCACACGGTGATGCGCCTCATAACGGTCACGCAACCCTTTGATGATTTCAATGGATTCCTCAACCGATGGCTCATCCACTTGGATAGGCTGGAAGCGACGCTCAAGCGCTGCATCTTTTTCGATGTATTTGCGGTATTCATCAAGCGTGGTCGCACCAATGCACTGCAACTCGCCACGTGCAAGGGAAGGCTTCAAGATATTCGAAGCATCAATTGCGCCTTCAGCCCCACCAGCACCGATTAAGGTATGAAGCTCATCAATGAAGAGAATGACATTTCCCGCTTGGCGAATTTCATCCATCACTTTTTTCAAGCGGTCTTCAAATTCACCGCGGTATTTTGTACCGGCAACGACCGTTCCCATATCCAGTACCATGACGCGTTTATCACGCAATGTTTCTGGAATTTCGTTGTTCACAATCTGTTGTGCAAGCCCTTCTGCGATGGCTGTTTTACCAACACCAGGCTCCCCGATTAATACCGGATTGTTTTTCGTTCTGCGGCTCAATACTTCAATCACACGCGTAATTTCATCGCTGCGCCCGATCACCGGATCCAAGCTGCCTTCACGCGCGACTTGTGTCAAATCGCGTGCTAGGCCATCCAAAGTTGGTGTGTTAGCCGAAGCATTTGGGCTTGTGCCAGTTGATGCTTGCTCGTTGCTGCCAAGCAACTGCAGTACTTGCTGGCGGGCTTTGTTCAAGCTGACACCGGCATTGCCGAGTACACGTGCAGCGACACCTTCCCCTTCACGGATAAGCGCAAGCAATAAATGCTCAGTTCCGATATAAGAATGGCCAAGCTTACGAGATTCATCAACAGACAGCTCGATTACTTTTTTAGCCCGTGGCGTATAGTGCACAATCGGGCCGACATCTTTTTCTCCGACTCCCACTAATTCTTTAACACCATCTTCGATCAATTGTGTATTCACTTCAATCGCTTCAAGAGCTTTTGCAGCGATTCCGCCACCTTCTCGGATCAAACCAAGCAGAATATGCTCAGTTCCGATCGATTCGTGCTTCATGCGGATTGCCTCTTCTTGGGCTAATTGAAGAACTTTTTGTGCGCGTTGTGTGAATCGGTTAAACATCATGCAAAATCCTCTCCTTTTGTATTTATCCCGTTATCAGCTAACCTCTCTCGGAACAATTCCGCTCGGGCAAGGTCCCGTTCCTTCGCTTCCAATGGACGCCCTGCATACTGCTGTAAAAAGGCAGGCTGCATAAAGACCATCAGTTCATTTAATATGGACATATCAACATTTGTAATCAGATCAAGGTCAATGCCAAGCCTAACATCCGATAAACAAGTGGCTGCCTCTTCTGTATTTAACAGCCGGGCATGAGTCAACACACCTAACGACCGATAAATCCTATCTTCCAAAAGCAGCGAAGAATTCGCATTTAACGCTTCTCTTGCTCTTCTTTCCTGTTCGATAATCTGCTCGGTCATGTTTTGCAAATCCTGCAAAATTTCATACTCCGATTTCCCCAGCGTTACCTGATTAGAAATCTGGTACACATTCCCAAGTGCTTCACTTCCTTCACCATAAATCCCTCTTACAACCATCCCCAGACGGGATATAGCCGGGATGATCCGATTGATTTGATGAGACATAGTCAAGGCAGGCAAGTGAAGCATAACAGAAGCGCGCATGCCTGTACCTGTATTGGTCGGGCAACTGGTCAAATAACCAAATTTTTCATGAAAAGCATAAGAAAGGTGTTCTTCTAAAAGTGAATCCATTTTATTCGCTATATCGTATGCTTCCTGTAGATGAAAACCCGATTGCAAACTTTGGATTCGCATATGATCCTCTTCATTAATCATGACGCTGAGCTCTTCTTCATCTGATAATAATACTGCACTGGAATGCTGGCTATTCGCTAAATATGGGCTGATTAAATGCTTTTCCACCAATACTTCACGCTGCAGCTCATTTAACTCTTCGACACTGATGTGGGTAAAATCATACCCGCATTCTTTTCCTTTATCTAATAGGACTGAAGAAATGGCTTTATCGACTTTCAACGCTTCATCTTCAGAAAATGCATATGGAAATTTAAACTCTTCTAAATTTCGCGCAAGACGGATTCTCGTACTCATGGCTATATCCACATGTTCGCCATTATTAGCCATCCAACTGCTTGCACGGGGCTGAAGGAAACGGTCAATTGCCAATGTCCCCACCTCCTTCAAGCTTTTCATTCAAGATTTTCACCTGGTCGCGTAAACTTGCAGCTTCCTCAAAATTCTCTTCTTGTATCGCACCCTGCATTTGCTTTCTCAATTCTTCGATTTCTTTTTTAATTTTTAATGTCGTTCCATACGAAGCCGGAATTTTGCCCGTGTGTTCTGTATTTCCATTTTGTACGCGTTTCAAAATCTCAGTTAGCTGGAGCGAAAAAGTACTGTAACACTCTGCACAGCCAAATTTACCAAGACTCAAGAACTTTTGGAAAGTAAACCCACATGAAGGGCAAGTCGGAACTTCTTTTCGTACAGGACTCATAGCAGATTTCTGTTTTGGAAACCAATTAGCTAATAAATTATGAATCGCCATCGGATCCTGGTCAAAAGAAAAGTTGATATTATGATTTTCCGCTGCACAGACATGGCAGAAGTGTTTTTCAATTAAATGGCCCTGCTGATTTTCTTTCACGATGACTGTAGCTGGCCGTTCTCCACATTGCTCACAAATCACTTGATCACTCCTTGCCCGTTCGACTCATATTGAATAGTAAACAGCATCGCCACTAAAATTCGTGCTCGTACTTCATCTCGTACAGGAAGAGGCAGTCCCAGAGTAGAACGATCAACGGCACTCAAAATCAATTTAGCTTCACGTTTAGATATGACTTCTTCACCCAAAAGCCTCCACACAATATCTTCAGCCATCGTTTGTGAAGCACCAGCTTCAAGACGACTAATAATTTGAGCAATTAAATCTGACTTTTTATGAAGACGTACTTTCCGGATACGAATATATCCGCCCCCACCTCGCTTGCTTTCAACTAAGTACCCACGATCTGAGGTAAATCTAGTATTGATTACATAATTAATCTGAGATGGAACACATTGAAATTTTTCAGCTACCTCACTTCTTTTAATTTCAATATGATCCTTACCGCTTATTTCTATAATCTCTTTTAAATAACCTTCAATTATGTCTGAAATATTCCGCATCGCTTTCACCTCTTTAACGTGTAAATGCGCTAATAATTGACTTTGACTATATTTGACTTAATTATACATAAGCATTTTGCGGATATCAAATACTTAGTTTGAGATAGAAAAAGTCTCGGGCTGATTATCCCGAGACTTTTTACTCTTGGTCCAACATTCGTTTCATGAAGTCTTTCGTATGGCTGGATAGAGAATGGGTTTTTTCTTCAATATACTTAGTTCTCCAACGCGTCCCCTCTTGCCATACCTCCACTACATCCCCCTCATTTACGTTGTGAGTGAAATATTCGGTGGGGTAAGTATATTGTTCACTAGAACCTTTTAATGAGACTAATAATGCCGTTCTTTTATCGACTTTTTTTACCTCGTAAAAACCAGCTTCCATAAGTCTTCACCTCATTTCTTTTTTCCCTTTATTTGATATTTTCAACCCTTTTTTTGAATTGTAAAATAAAAAAAGGCCGTTACCAGGTTTCCCGGTAACGGCCTTTCTATTAGATGCCCAGCGACGTCCTACTCTCACAGGGGGAAACCCCCAACTACCATCGGCGCAAAAGAGCTTAACTTCCGTGTTCGGGATG
>NZ_LTZG01000067.1 GCF_001592825.1 Planococcus maritimus | reverse complement strand
GATTGGGGTGAAGTCGTAACAAGGTAGCCGTATCGGAAGGTGCGGCTGGATCACCTCCTTTCTAAGGAATATATCGGGACCGATTTTTCGGAATCGGGTTGACGTTTTGCGTTCAGTTTTGAAGGTTCAGGAAATCAACTTATGTTGATTCGTGTTTCTTCTATTATAAAGAAAAATTCTCAAGAGGGCCTATAGCTCAGCTGGTTAGAGCGCAC
>NZ_LTZG01000066.1 GCF_001592825.1 Planococcus maritimus | reverse complement strand
TTCACGCGGTAAGCGTGTAGTCATTGAAATGGAATATTCATAATTTGTGTCCGGCTGCTGGAACATCTCTTTTCGCACCGTGCCCTTGCCAACGCCCGAAGGCCCGGAAATCACGATGAGCAGTCCACGATGTTTTCTCATTTTATCCCTCGCTTGCATCATCATCATTTTCTTCTATACGCGCAAGTTCTGTCTCGATTGACAGCGCGGAAATGACCACGTGATCGCTATCCATGACAAAGATCGACTTGGTCTTCTTCCTGCCTGTCGCATCAACGAGCAAGCCTTTGCTGCCCGCCCCTTGCATCAAGACCTTAGAAGGCGCCGAGTCCGGCACACTCAT
>NZ_LTZG01000065.1 GCF_001592825.1 Planococcus maritimus | reverse complement strand
GACTGGTGAGCGGAAGGCCGTCATATCGCCTATTGACCTGACCGGAGGGGACAGCAGCAATTGCATGTCTTGACAGCAAGTGGCGGGGAAGCACGCGCTTTGACGGATTTTGAAAAAAGCGTGAGCAGGTTCCGTTGGTCGCCTTGCAATAAGAAAATCTGGGTCAATGCGCTTGTGCAGGATGGCAAAAAATTGATGGATGCAGAATCAAAGGACGAAGGGGAAGAGAAAAAGCCTGAACCGTATCGCACGACGCTCATGAAATACAAAATTGAAGGCAATGGAATAGTCAAGCAGGACTATCACCGCCAAATCGGCTCTGTGGATTTGGAAACCGAGAAAA
>NZ_LTZG01000064.1 GCF_001592825.1 Planococcus maritimus | reverse complement strand
GTATCGGTTATCATGATTGTCATCTTGATAGTTATCCCGCTGCCGCCGCTGTTATTGGATATCTTAATCATGATCAATATCAGCTTGGCGCTGACTATCAGCTTAGTGGCCATGAACACGCAAGAGCCATTGCAATTCTCGATTTTTCCGACGCTACTCTTGCTGACAACCTTTTTCCGTCTCGGCTTGAACGTCTCCACAACGCGTTCGATCTTGACCAATCAAACCGGCGGGCAAGTGATCGAAACCTTCGGTTCGTTCGTGGTCGGGGGCAGTGCCATTATCGGGACTTTGGTGTTCTTGATTTTGGTTATCATCAAATTTCTCGTCATCACGTAGGGCTC
>NZ_LTZG01000063.1 GCF_001592825.1 Planococcus maritimus | reverse complement strand
AGCGTTCGTCCTGAGCCAGGATCAAACTCTCCATTATAGAGTAGTTGATTGCTCAATACTGCTGGCGTATCGCCGTCTCGAAGGACGCGCGATTCGCTTGATCTGCCGTAGCTGATCAGTAAGTTGTGTCACGAACACCAAAGCTTAAAATGACCGATTGCTCCGATCGCCCGGGGGCAACCATCGCAAAAGCCGTTCTCGCGCCAAGGCGCTCGTGACGTCTATTATTGACGTTTTGCTGTTCAGTTTTCAAGGTTCAAATGTTACGGCTGCTTCAAAAGCAACTTCTTTAATTTAGCACCGCTGAGCGAAAGAGTCAAGTCTTTTTTATTATTGTAAAAAACTTAATTCGTTCGAGCGACAAGTAATATCATAATACATTAGTCGATTGATTGTCAACGGAAAAACGAAAAAATCTTCAAGTTGTTTTTCAAGCGCTATTGCTATTCTAGAGCTCTCTTTCTATTTTTTACCTTGCTTTAATGAAGAAAGCTGACCAAGAGTCACTCCCGGTCAGCTTTAAAGCTTTTATAAAACTTAGTGTTTCACTGAATAATATCGATGGAAAATGCCTTCACTCTTCGTCTTCACTCCATTAATCGAAATTAAATCTTTTTCGATTAAGAACTCGATAAGGACTTCAAGGTTTGACGAATAGTTTTTCAGCTCTTCTTGTTCATGTAATTCTTGAATGGTCCAGCTGCTTTGCTTCTCCATTACTTCGCGAATATGTTGTGAACCATCTTGAGTTCGCGAATGAATGAAAAACTCGCTAGCCAAGAATAATAGTTCCAACCGCTTGTCTATGGGCTCATCGCTCGAGATAAGCTCTTCATATAGTTTATAGATTGCTGGCTCCATCTTCTTCACTTGCGACCAGACTGTCACTTCTGGCGGAAGGCCATTTTCCAACACAGATAACCGCGCCAAGTGATGGAGTGACTCTACCATGTGATGATAAGCATCTAAGTAATTCTTTTCTTCAAAGAACATTTTACCTTCCAGGTAACGGCGTATGAGTTTAGCAAACTCTAATCCCATTTTTATTTTTCTGCCGTAGAATGGATATTCTTTTAGTTCAGTTTTAAGTTTCTCCATAAACTCATTGCGATCATATATGACGCGGCCATTAAACAGCCAGTCAACAATTTTTCGGTTAGTCCCCAGCAGCAGCCATTTGTGCAATTGCTTTTCTGTGATAATATGCATGGCCGCTTTTTTATCGAGATACGTATAGTGTTTCGTGAAAACGGGCGTTTCGTTTTCTTTTGTAATGATCAGAAGAATTGAATCGAACGTATCTGTAATCGGACTGATGTCTTCTCTCTTTTCAATTAAGATGACACCGAGCGTCGTTTCCTGGCTCGCGCGTTCTTGATATAATGGTCTCAGTATTTGTTCCATCCATCGTCACTCCCTGCTGTATATCTTCATATTCAGTAATGCCCCCAACACTCCAGGCACATAGTTAATCTATGGCGTTTTTCTTTATTTCGACATATTTCTCTTATATTCCTTTAACGGAATTAGCTTAACCCTTTTTTCGGACGTTTGTGATATAGTATGATGGACGCAAGGAGGAACCGCTCATGAAATCTTATAAAAATAAAATCAACCGCATCCGGACCTTCGCTTTGGCTTTAATTTTTATCGGCATCGTCATTATGTATGTCGGTATCTATTTCCGTAACCAACCGATTGTCATGGTTATCTTTATGCTGCTCGGTGTTATTGCAATCATTGGAAGCACTGGGGTTTATGCTTGGATCGGCCTGCTCTCTATGAAAACCGTTCCAGTTCAGTGTCCGAATTGCGAGCGCCATACGAAAATGCTCGGCCGTGTAGATATCTGCATGCATTGCAATGAACCGTTGACGATGGATCCTTCACTTGAGGGGAAAGCGTTCGACGAAGAATATAATAAGAAAAAAACGCAACAATAAAAAAAGAATGTCCGCCTACATGGCGGACATTCTTTTTTTATTGTGCTTTAGCTGATTCGCTATAGCAGTCACGGCATGTTCCGTAGATTTCTAGACGATGATAATCTACTTGGAAGCCTGTAACGTGGGAAGCCAAATGTTCCACTTCGTCTAATCCTGGATAATGGAAGTCGACGATTTTTCCGCACTCATTGCAAATCATATGGTAATGATCATGGGTGACAAAGTCGAAACGGCTAGAGGAATCTCCATAGGTCAATTCTTTCACTAGCCCTGCTTTTTTAAAGACACGCAAGTTATTATAAACAGTGGCGACACTCATATTGGGAAAGGCTTTTTCAAGCGCACGATAAATATCATCTGCTGTCGGATGCGATGTAGAATGGATCATAAATTCCAAAATCGCATGTCGCTGGGGTGTAATTCTAACACCTGTAGATTTCAACGTATCGAGTGCGTCTTTCAATTGGGCTTCAGACATCGCTGGGCACCTCACTTCGTATATATTCTTACATTATAATCGTTATAATTAGTGTACCTAAAAAACTGTCGGCATGTCAAGAAATCGCTATAGGACACTAGTTTTCTGTTTATTTAGCTTACTAAGATGGAAAAGTATAAAAAAAGCAGCAGGGCATGAAGCCCTGCTGCTTGAAATTATTTCCTATTCTGCGTGAAGGCCTTTTTCTTTAGAACCCAGCTGCTGATTAACGAAGCGCGCTGCGACGAAGAGAAAATCTGAAAGCCTGTTTAGATATGCCAAGACGTTTGGCGAGACTTCTTCCCCTATTGCTATCGAATTGCGCTCGGCTCGACGCACAATGGTTCGGGCTACATGCAGTGCCGCTCCCGCTGGATGGCCGCCGGGCAAAATGAAATTGCTGAGTGGTTGGAGTTCTGCGTCGTATTCGTCAATCCAAGCTTCCAACTGATTGATGTGTTCCGTCTCGAGCTTCCATTTCACTTCTTTTTCAGCCGGGGTCGCCAATTCCGCCCCTACGTGGAAAAGGACCGTTTGGATTTGATGGAAAATTTCACAGAGCGCTTCTTTTTTCTCAAAAAATTCTCCGTTTAGATGCCCCACGCCAAGCCCGATCATCGTATTGGCCTCGTCGCAAGTCCCATATGCTTCAACGAGCGGGTCATTTTTTTTGACTCGACTGCCATAAACGAGTGAGGTCGTTCCTTTATCGCCTGTTTTAGTATAGATTTTCATCTTTAATATCCCCTTTTCATATCCACTGGATTTGATGGTGAGGTGTCGCCCTTGATCCAGTCGTGTAAATTCGGTATAAACACGTCCAATGCGCGCTCGACATATTTTCCGGAATGGCTCGAGACATGCGGAGAGATGATGACATTGTCCATTTGCCAATACGGATGGTCTGCTGGCAACGGTTCTTCTTCAAACACATCCAAAACGGCTTGGCCAATTTCCCCGGTTTCGAGCGCTTCAAGCATCACCTGGTCTTCTACTAAATCTCCACGGCCTAAATTCATGAAGATCGCATCATTTTTCATGGCTTGGAAATGTTCTTTCTTCAATAGATGGTGCGTTTCCTCGGTACTAGGCAATACAGCGATGACGATATCAGCCTTTGGAAGCGCGGTTAACGAATTTTCAAATGAAACCATTTCATCCATATACTCAGCTTTATCACCCGAACGGTTGCAGCCAATTGTCCGGACGCCAAAGGCCTGAAGCAATCGTCCGATCTCTGAGCCGATTGCCCCTGGACCGAAGAGAACGGCTGTTGAGCCTGCTAATTCGGATGAGTGGGTTTTGCGGTTCCACTCCCCATTCCGCTGGCACTCGTAGATGAATGGCAATGAACGTTTAAGTGCCAGCAAATGTGCTAACGCAGATTCGGCCATGGGGGTTTTATGAATTCCTTTGACGTTTGAAACGATGATCCCCTTATCTGCTATAGCCGCATGGGGCATTTTTTCAATACCTGCACTTGCCACCATAATCCATTTCAAGTTATCGGCACGATCAATATCGTCAGCCGTTAAATCTTCTCCGTAAGTAACCACAATATCGGCTGTCGGCAAAAATGACTTGTTCTTATATAAGAAGCGGAAAGTCACTTCAGGGAACTCGGCTTGAAGCCGTTCCTGCTGGTTCTCTTTAGGCACAAATGTAAATAGGACATCCATCAGATTCTTCCTTTCTTAATCACCGCTAATTACTTTTACAGTTTCCAACACTTCTTCGATATGCTCTTTGACTTTCACTTTTCGCCATTCCTTGATCACAGTGCCTGTCGGGTCGATCAGGAATGTCGAACGCTCGATGCCCAAAAATTCCTTGCCGTACATTTTCTTCAGCTTCCACACACCGTAAGCTTCAGACACGTGATGGTCTTCGTCAACGAGAAGCGAAAACGGCAAGCCGTGCTTGTCGATGAATTTCTGATGGCGTTCTTTCGAATCTGCACTGACGCCCAAAATTTCTACGTTTAGCTCCGAGAAATCTTTTTCGGCATCACGGAAATCACAAGCTTGCGTCGTACAGCCTGGCGTCATGTCTTTTGGGTAAAAATAAAGAACAACGTATTTTTTCCCTGCATAATCCGAAAGGGAAATCGTTTCGCCCTGTTCGTCTTGTAAGGTGAATTCCGGTGCTGCGAGTCCTTCTAATGTAGCCAAATCCATCACTCCTTTTCTTTCTTCTATCGTACCGGACGGTTTCATTTCTTTCAATTTCTTTGGCGTTTATGACGGATTTTGTCTACAATAAGGAATAGATTATTTTAGGAGGCATTTTATGGACCACTCGAATTCCGAACGATTGCATCAAGAAGCATTAGAACACATTGTCGGAGGAGTCAATAGCCCTTCCCGCTCTTATAAAGCCGTCGGTGGCGGTTCCCCAATTGCAATGGACTATGGAAAAGGCGCTCATTTTTACGATGTTGATGGCAATAAATACATCGATTATTTGGCGGCTTACGGGCCGATTATTACTGGGCATGGCCATCCGCATATCGCCAAGGCCATTGCACACGCTGCTGAAACCGGTATTTTGTTCGGCACGCCGACCAAACACGAAGTGACATTCGCTAAAATGCTGAAGCAAGCGATGCCTGCCATGGACAAAGTACGTTTTGTTAATAGCGGAACGGAAGCTGTCATGACGACCATCCGCGTATCGCGCGCGTACACAGGGCGAACTAAAATCATGAAGTTTGCCGGATGCTATCACGGCCATTCTGATTTAGTGTTAGTCGCTGCCGGATCTGGCCCTGCCACACTCGGTACACCTGACTCTGCAGGCGTCCCAAAATCAATTGCAGAAGAAGTCATCACCATTCCTTTTAACGATCCGCAAGCGTTCCAAGAGGCGATGGATCGCTGGGGAGATGAAATTGCCTGCATCCTTGTCGAGCCGATCGTCGGAAACTTCGGCATTGTCGAACCGCAAGAAGGATTCCTTGAAGGCGTACATGCTCTTGCCAAAGAAAAAGGCGCATTGATTGTGTATGATGAAGTAATCACCGCTTTCCGCTTCCATTACGGCGGAGCTCAGAATCTGCTGGGCCTCGAACCGGATTTAACGGCGCTTGGAAAAATCATCGGCGGCGGTTTGCCAATCGGTGCTTATGGTGGAAAGCGCGAGATTATGGAGACGGTCGCCCCACTCGGACCCGCATACCAGGCAGGGACAATGGCTGGCAACCCGGCTTCAATCCAAGCTGGAATCGCTTGTCTCGAAGTGCTACAGGAAAAAGGCATTTACGAACGAATGGACCAACTGGGTGAACGCCTCGAAACTGGAATTTTAGCCGCCGCTGAAAAACACGGCGTGACGATTACCATCAATCGCTTAAAAGGTGCTTTGACGATTTATTTCACCGATCAAAAAGTGGAGAATTATGAACAGGCAGAAGCCACAGATGGAGAAACGTTTGGACGTTTCTTTAAACTGATGCTAGAACAAGGCATCAATTTGGCCCCTTCCAAATACGAAGCCTGGTTTTTGACTACAGAGCATACAGAGGAAGATATCGATACATCAATACGGGCAGTGGAGCACGCATTTGCCCAGTTGTAAAAATGGAGCTTTTCCTGAAGGAGATGTTGGCCGATGAAACTCGGTGCACGCATATTCAAAACTGGTATCGCTATTGCATTAGCATTGTTTCTGGCGACGCTTCTTGAACTTCCGACCCCCGTATTTGCGGGCGTCGCGGCAATTTTCGCCATCCAACCTTCCATTTACCGGTCCTACCTGACTTTGCTCGACCAGGTGTACGGAAACTTAATCGGCGCTTCGATTGCCGTGATTTTCGTGCTGACCTTAGGGCCAAACTATTTGACGATTGGCGTCGCGGCAATCCTCGCCATTATCATTATGCTGAAATTAAAGTTGGAAAATACAGTTCCGCTGACGCTCGTGACGTTGATTATTATTATGGATTCACAATCGGATGACTTTCTCATTTTTGCTTCCCTGCGATTTGTGACAGTATTGCTTGGGATCTTATCGGCGTTTATCGTCAATATGATTTTTTTGCCGCCCAAATACGAAACCCGCTTGTTTCAATCCATCCATTCAGTCAGTGAGGATGTCATTCGATGGATCCGGATTTCCATACGGCACGCCTCCGATCATTCGTCCGTTAAAGAAGATATCAATAAATTGACTGAAAAGCTGACGAAGGTCGATCAATGGTATTTGTTTTATAAAGAAGAACGCAGCTATACGAAAAAGCAGCAATACACGAAAGCACGAAAGCTGGTATTGTACCGCCAGATGATTGCTACTTCGAAAAAAAGCCTGGAAGTTCTTCGGCGCCTGAATCGCTACGAAAATGAACTGAGGGATTTGCCCGAGCAATTTCATATGATGGTACAGGAACGCTTAGAAAGCTTGGCAAGCTACCATGAACAGCTTTACATGAAATATGTCGGAAAAATCCGCCCGGAGCATAGTGAAAGTTCAGGGCCGGATGCGGTGTTGAAACGCAATGAAGTCATGTCGATTTTTGTTAAGGAAATCAATTTATCGACCGAAGTCGAAGAAGATGAATTTTCCGTTTACCATTTAATGCACGTCTTATCTGCCCTGCTCGATTACGAAGAGCATTTGGAGCATTTGGACTTGCTGATCATCGCGTATCATAATTATCATAGCGAAGAAGTCGACCGTGACATTGAAAATGCCATATAAAAAAACGCCCGGAAAAATTTCCGGGCGTTTTTCTTATGATTTCATTCGCGGGTCGAGTGCGTCACGCAGCCCGTCTCCCATTAAATTAAAGCCAAGTACCGTCAGCATGATCGCAACACCCGGGAAAATCATCGTCCACGGGGCGTTCGTCAAATACGAACGAGAATCGGCCAGCATCTTGCCCCATTCCGGAGAAGGCGCCTGCGCCCCGAGGCCGAGAAAGCCAAGTGCAGCCGCTTCGATGATCGCTGTCGCAATCGCCAATGTGCCTTGGACGATGACTGGTGCCATGGAATTCGGCAAAATATGCGAAACCAAAATTCGGTTATCTTTCATGCCGATCGCTTTTGCCGACATGATGTATTCGTCTTCTTTGATGCTCAAAACTTTCGAACGGATCAAGCGCCCAAAGTTCGGGACGTTGATGATGGCAATCGCAATCAAGGCATTGCGCAGTGACGGCCCTAGAACCGATACGACGGCAATCGCGAGAAGGATGCTCGGAAACGCCAACATGATGTCGAATAGGCGGGAAATGATGGTATCCACCCATCGTCCATAGTAGCCGGCTAAGATGCCAAGTATGCTGCCGACGATGACCGATCCGATAACTGCCAGGAAACCAACCCAGAGCGAGATTCGCGCTCCGTATACGACGCGCGACAAAATATCGCGGCCGAAATCGTCTGTGCCCATCCAATGGTCGGCGGAAGGAGCCAGGAGCCGCTGGGAAAGGTTTTGTTCGTTAATGCCTTGCGGTGTAAACAAAGGTCCGAAAATCGCCAAAAGTATGAAGAAGATGACGATGCCCATGCCGACGACCGCGACTTTACTTTTGCGGAATCCGCGCCACGCCTCTTTCCAAGGGCCGGCGACTTTTTGCATTTCCTGCTTATCTGCTGTTGTTTCTGCCAATTTGCTCCTCCCCCTTCCTAATCATATTTGATCCTTGGATCGACCAAGCCGTAAAGCAAATCGACGATAAGATTGATCATAACGAAGATAAATGCGACGACTAGAATACCGGATTGGATAACTGGGTAATCACGGAACCCGATCGCTTCATAAATATAGCGCCCGATGCCTGGCCATCCGAAAATGGTCTCTGTCAATATCGCGCCGCCGAGCAGCAAGCCCATTTGCAAGCCGATGATCGTAAGGACGGGAATGATCGCATTTTTTAATGCGTGTTTATAGACGACCCAGAACATCTTGACGCCTTTAGCCCGAGCTGTCCGAACATAATCTGAACGCATGACTTCTAGCATCGATGAGCGCGTCATCCGTGCGATGATTGCCATCGGAATGGTCGCAAGCGCCGTACCCGGCAGCACCAAATGTTTCAACACGGTGGCAAGCTGGTTGAAATCGCCTTGGATAAGCGTGTCCAACACATAAAAATTGGTGATATTATCGATTGGATCCCTGACGTTTTCACGTCCTGTTGTCGGCAATATGCCGAGTTCAATGGAGAAGATCCATTGGTTCATGAGTCCGAGCCAGAAGATTGGCATGGATACACCAATCAAAGCCAAAATCATTGCCAAATAGTCAAACCATGAATTTTGGAACCATGCCGAGATGATGCCTGCGTTAATACCGATCACTACGGCAATGATGATCGCAAATAAAGACAATTCAAATGTTGCCGCCAAATAGGGCCAAATTTCTTCAGAAACAGGAGAACGTGTACGCAATGACTCCCCCATGTCCCCTGTAATGAGGCCTTTTAAGTAGTCGAAATATTGGATATACCAGGGGTTATCAAGCCCTAGACTGGTCCGTAATGCTTTAATTGCTTCTTCGGATGCTTGTTGCCCAAGGATGACTTGTGCTGGATCGCCTGGAATCGCCCGGATGATCATAAAGACGATAAACGTCATTCCAAGCAATACAGGAATCAATTGCAAAAGCCGTTGCCCGATATAGTGAAGCATCTTCTTCACCTCTCCATCTCAATTGCGTTATGTATTGAAAAAGGGGGAGAAATCAGTATGACCTCTCCCCCCAAAGAAATGCCTACTCCAAATCTACTGATGCCAGTTTATCAGAGCCAGTTGGATGCGCTTTAAAGTCGATTACGTTTGTCCCACCAGCAAGAAGCGGTGTAGAGTGCGCAAGTGGTACCCATGGAGCATCTTCGTGGATGATTTCCTGAGCCTGCATATACAATTCATTGCGGGCATCTTCATCAACTTCTGTCTGTGCTTCGATCAATAGATCGTGAAGTTCCTGGTTTTCGTAGTATGTGTAGTTGTTTGATCCAATGTTGTCTTGGTCAAGCAATACATACAGGAAGTTATCGGCATCGCCGTTATCGCCTGTCCAACCAAGAAGGAATGCATCCGCTTCACCTGCTGCCGCTTTTTCGAGGTATGTTGCCCACTCGAACGAAACGATTTCAGCTGTAATGCCGACTTCTGCCAAATCACTTTGGATTGCTTCCGCTACTTTTTGGCCATCTGGCATGTATGGACGCGGAACTGGCATTGCCCATAGTTCCATCGTGAATCCATCTTCAAGTCCTGCTTCAGCCAATAGTTCTTTTGCTTTTTCAGGATCGTATTCATAGCCTTCAATGCTGTCGTTGTAACCGCTGATTACCGGAGGCATCGGGTTTTTCGCGACTTCTGCGCGGCCTTCATAGAATGAATCTACAAGTGCCTGGCGGTCGATCGCATGGTTCATCGCCTGGCGGACTTTCGGATCGTCGAATGGCTCACGAGTCGTCGTCAAGCCAAGGTAGCCGACGTTCATCGATGGGCGTTCGAACAATTGAAGGTTTTCATCGCTTTCAATCGTTTCAGCGTCAGATGGTGTAATGCCATCAGCCAAATCGATTTCGCCAGACAATAGGGCATTCAAGCGAGCTGAGTTATCCGGAATCGCACGGAACACGACTTGGTCGAGTTTCGGCTCTCCATCCACCCAATAATCATCGAATTTTTCGATTGTTACGGTATCGTTGCGCTTCCATTCAACAAATTGGAATGGACCGGTTCCGACAGGATTGTCGCCGAATGATTCACCGGCTTCTTCAAATGCAGTTGGTGAAGCGATGCCAAACGGGCTCATCGCCAAGTTTTTCAAGAATGGTGCTTGCGGGCGTTTCAATTTAATCACGACTTCGTAATCGCCAGTCGCTTCAACCGATTCGATGACGTGTTCTTCTTCATCGCCGAATCCGCCAAACATTGATTTATAGTACGGGAATTGGTCTGCATCTCCAGCAGCCCAGCGGTCAAAGTTCGCGACAACTGCTTCTGCGTTGAAATCTGTCCCATCATGGAACGTGACGCCTTCTTGCAATTGGAACGTGTAAGTCAATCCATCTTCTTCTGCTTGCCAATCGCTAGCAAGTCCTGCTTCAATCTCTGTATCTTGCTCGCCGAAATTGATCAATGTGTCAAAGATGTTTTTCGTTACTTTGAAAGACTCTCCATCTGTAACCGAAATTGGATCCAGTGATACTGAGTCGCCGCCACGGCCGAAGATCAGCACTTTTTCGCCGCCTGATTCTGAATCTCCACCTTCTCCGTCTGATTCTGAATCACCGCCTGAACAGCCGTAAAGCGCTGTCGACAGCAAAAGCAGCATCAGGAAAGCGAGTGATAAAATTTTCTTTTTCCCCAAAATAACCCCTCCATTTTGTTTTTTTATTATCATTGCGGCCTGCATTCCTCATAGAGGTGGCAAGCCACAGAATGACCTGGTTCAACTTCCGCAAACCGCGGAATCTCCTGTGAGCAAATATCCATTTTGAATGGGCAGCGCGTATGGAAGCGGCAGCCGGATGGCGGGTTGGCCGGACTTGGCACATCCCCTTTGATCACTACTTCTTCGCGGACAAAATCAGGGTCCGGCACCGGCACTGCCGATAGCAGCGCTTGCGTATAAGGGTGAAGCGGCTTTTCATACAGGCTTTCTGTATCCGCTAGCTCCGCCATGTTGCCCAAATACATGACCCCTACACGGTCGCTGATATGGCGAACGACGCCCAAATCATGAGCGATGAATATGTAAGTCAATTTCAAGTCGCGCTGTAAATCCTGCATCAAATTGAGCACTTGCGCTTGAATCGATACATCGAGTGCTGAGACCGGTTCATCAGCGATGATCAGCTTCGGATTGGTCATGAGCGCCCGCGCGATGCCGATGCGCTGTCGTTGCCCGCCGCTGAATTGGTGCGGATAACGCTTCGCGTGATAGCTGCTGAGCCCAACGATTTCGAGAAACTCATGGACTTTCCGCTTCCGCTCTTTCGGGTCGCCGATATTATGTACATTCAGCGGCTCCATCAAGATTTTCTCGATGCTATGGCGTGGATTGAGCGAAGCATAAGGATCCTGGAAGACCATTTGGATATCGCGTCTTGCTTTGCGCATGTCAGACGCTGATAAACTGGTCAATTCCTGTCCATCGAATGTCACTTTGCCTTCTGTAGGGTCGAGCAAACGCATTAGCATACGCCCGGTCGTTGACTTGCCGCAACCTGATTCGCCGACGATGCCAAGCGTCTCTCCTTCATTTACATAGAATGAAATATCATCGACCGCTTTGACATGACCTTTCACACGGCCAAGCATCCCGCCTGTGATCGGGAAATACTTCTTCAGGCCTTCAACTTTCAACAACGGTTCTGTCATTCGGCTTGGCCTCCTTTGGATCGAATAGGAAACAGCGCGTCTTATGATCTTCTGCCGTTTGATACAACTCAGGATCTTCTACGCGGCAGCGATCGAATGCAAACTCACAACGCGCTGCGTATTTGCAGCCTGTCTTGATGGATCCAGGTTTCGGAACGTTTCCTGGAATAGAGTACAAGCGCTCTTTCTTGAAGCGCATATCCGGTACGCTTTCTAGCAGCCCTCGTGTATATGGATGCTGCGGATCGTTAAAAATCGTATGTACGGGCCCTTCTTCAACAACTTTTCCGGCATACATGACCACGACGCGTTCGCATGTTTCAGCGACGACCCCAAGGTCATGGGTGATCAGCAAGACAGCTGTATCAAGCCGTTCGTTCAAGTTTTTGATCAACTTAAGGATCTGGGCTTGAATCGTCACATCAAGCGCCGTCGTTGGTTCGTCGGCGATCAATACTTTCGGATCGCACAGCAAAGCCATCGCGATCATGACGCGTTGGCGCATCCCTCCAGATAATTGGTGCGGATATTCGTTAAGCAAAGCTTCTGCTCGCGGCAGGCCGACCAGTTTCATCATCTCGACAGCGCGTTCTTGAATCTGGCTTTTCGACCAGTCTTTTTTGTGGATCTTCAAGGCTTCTCTCAACTGATTGCCGATGGTGAATAGCGGATTCAGTGAAGTCATTGGCTCCTGGAAAATCATCGCTATGTCGTCGCCTCGAATCTGGCGCATTTCTTTATCGGATAGTTTGGTCAAATCCTTATCTTGGAATAAAATTTCCCCGCTCACGATCTTCCCTGGAGGACTTGGCACTAGCCCCATTATGGACAATGAGGTAACGCTTTTGCCGCAGCCTGATTCTCCTACGATGCCGAGCACTTCGCCTTGGCGAATATGGAAATCCACGTTGTCGACTGCTGGTACTTCGCCATCATCCGTGAAAAAGGAAGTACGCAGCCCTTTCACATCCAAGATGGTTTTACGTTCGTCCATAGAGATCCTCCTTCTTCATTTTGAATTATTCAGAACATTCTCCGTGTTTCCATTATACGTAATATTAGTAGTAATGCAATAGTTTTTGGGAGATTGGTGTGAGCCTTCCTTCATATTAAAAAAGCTCCCCAATAATTGGGGAGCTTAAAATAATTAACCTATGTTCTGCACTTGGAATAGTTTGTAATAGACGCCGCGTTTTTGCAATAGCTCATCATGCGTGCCTTGTTCAGCCAATTGGCCATTATCGATGACCAAGATCTGGTCTGCATGAGTGATCGTCGATAAGCGGTGCGCAACCACCAATGTTGTACGGTCATGCGCCAGACGCTCCAAGGAATCCTGGATCAGCGCTTCGCTTTCGAGATCGAGCGCGGATGTGGCTTCATCCAAGATGAGAATTGCCGGGTCTTTCAGGAAGACTCGTGAAATGGCGATACGTTGTTTTTGGCCACCAGATAATTTGACGCCGCGCTCGCCGACTTTCGTGTCGTAGCCTTCTGGCAAGTTTGAGATGAATTCATGGGCATTGGCTGCTTTTGCCGCTGCGATGACTTCTGCGTCGCTCGCATCGGGTTTGCCCATCAAGATATTTTCTTTGACCGATTCACTGAATAGGATCGAATCCTGCAGCACAAGGCCGATTTGGTCGCGTAAGGAATGAGTTGTGACGTCTTTCAAGTCGTGCCCATCCATGCGAATCGTTCCTTCTGTCACATCGTAAAATCTGGGGATAAGCGAGACGATTGTCGATTTACCGCCGCCGCTCATACCGACAAATGCCACGGTCTCTCCTGGGCGGACCATAAAGTTGAGGTTCGACAGCACTTCACTTCCCCCATCATTGTAGTGGAACGAAACATTATGAAACTCTAGCTTGCCGTCGACGCGCCCGAGTTCCCGCGCGCCTTTTTTGTCCGTCACGTCGTATTCCTCATCGACCATTTCAAAAACACGGTCCATTGAAGCGAGGGATTGGACGAGCGTCGTCGAAGAGTTGACGAGACGGCGCAGCGGATTGTAGAGCCGTTCGATATAGGCGATGAACGCCACCATCGTCCCGAGCGTCAAATTCCCTTGAATGACCTGATAGCCGGCATAGCCAATGACTAGTAGCGGGGCTACATCCGTAATGGTGTTGACGACTGCGAACGCTTTGGCATTCCATCTCGTATGGTCCATCGCTTTTTCCAGGAATTGATCGTTCGTGTTGTTGAAAATCTTTTGTTCATGTTTCTCCAGCGCAAAGCTTTTAATGATGCTCATGCCTTGCACACGTTCATGCAAATAACTTTGGACATTGGCGAGCGCCTGGGAACGGTCGCGCGTCAAATCGCGCAAGCGCCCGAAAAAGTATTTGACGCTGAATGCATAAAACGGAAACGCCAACAGCGCAACAATCGTTAAGGAGACGTCCATCGTCAGCATGATGATGATGGCGATGAGAATCGTCGCCACATCAAGCCAGACGTTCATCAAGCCAATCATGACGAAGTTTTTCGTCTGCTCGACATCATTGATAACCCGCGAAATGATTTCCCCAGCTCTTGTGTTTGCGTAATAGCGCAAGCTCAGACGTTGCAGATGGCTGTAGAGATAGCCGCGGATATCGTAGAGAATCTTATTGCTGACATATTGTGCATAATACTGCCGGAAATATTCGATCGGCGGGCGCAACAGGAAGAAGACAATGGCCGTGCCCCCAAGCCATAAGTAAAGCTGGCTGAGTTTTTCGGCATCCGATAATGCCTCTGCGCCGATGATATCATCAATGACAATCTTGATTAAAAGAGGGATAAAAAGAGGAATCGCAAACTTGAATATCCCGATGAAAATCGTCAAGGCAATTTGCCAATAATAAGGCTTGACGAACTTCATATAGCGTTTCATACTGCTCAAACTGTTCACTCCATTCTGTTCAAAATGAAAAACCTGTTGGCAGGCAACAGGTTTTCCATGTTAGTCATGAATCCGGTTATGCTTATGAAATTCATACCGGCTCGTCCATACTTCGATAAAGTCCTGGGCAAAAGGGCCTCTTCTTTGCTTGATCCAGCTGATCAGCTTGTCCACATTTCGGTAGAGTATTTGATCGATGACTTCTGGGTATCCCATTTGCCGCTTATGGTCTTCGTATTCGTCTTCATCCAACAGCGTGTAAGACATATCCGGAAACACTTTTACATCCAAGTCATAATCGATGTATTTCAACGATCCATTATTGTAGACGAACGGGGAGCTGATATTGCAATAATAATAGACGCCGTCGTCACGCAACATGCAGATGATGTTGAACCAATGTTCGGCATGGAAATAGCAGATTGATGGCTCTCGCGTCAACCATGTCCTGCCGTCCGATTCCCTCACCAGCGTGCGTTCGTTCGCGCCGATTACAATATTGTTCGTCCCTTTCAGTACAGTTGTTTCCTGCCAGACACGGTGGATGCGTCCGTTGTGCTTGTAACTGTGGATCTGGATTGTTTCACCCTCCGCAGGAACCGCCATGCACCATCCCACCTTTTCGTCTATCTGTCACTATATGTTATCTCCCGTTCATTATATCAATCAATTCTGAAAACATACAGCAATAAGCCGAAAGTTGCGAGAATCACATGACGATAGACCGACCTCCATCAACAATAATCGTCTGCCCACGGATCATATCGGCATGGTCGGAAATAAGGAACATTGCCGTTTTCACCATGTCATCAATCTCGACCATACGCCCAGCTGGCGTGTTGTCACGCGCATCCCCAAGCAGTTCTTCACGGTTCGGGAAATGCTTCAATGCTTCTGTATCGAGTGCACCGCCAGAAACGGTATTAACTGCAATATTTTTTGGCGCAAGTTCCACTGCCAGGTAACGCGTAATGGATTCAACCGCTGCTTTAGAAACGCCAATCGTCGTATAGTTCTCTAAATAACGGATCGAGCCGAGTGAGCTGATGCCGATGATCTTGCCGCCTTTATCCATCAATTTTGCCGCTTCTTGCGCGCCGAACAGCATCGCTTTGGCATTGATGTTCATCGTCCAATCCCAGTGCGATTCTTCTAGTTCCATTACTGGGCGCAAGACGCCGGACGCCGCATTGGACACAAATACATCCAAACGGCCGAATTCTTCTTTGATTGTCTCGAACATGCCGCGCAATTTCTCGACATCTCCAACATTAGCACGAACGAGTAACGCTTTTCTTCCTCTTGCTTCGACTTCCTTTACCGTATCGAGTGCAGCCGTTTTGCTGCGCGCATAATTGACAACGATGTCATAGCCTTCTTCCGCCAGGGCAATTGCCATCGCTTTCCCTAATCCACGGCTGCTGCCTGTTACTAACGCCACTTTTTGTTCTGTCATTTTGCTACATCTCCTCTTTGCTCTAAAGCAGTCTTCATCTTTTGCCCAGGCCCGGCAATCGGCAGATTTTCCAATTGCTCAGGCGTGACCCATTTCATGTTTTCGGGCGGCGTGAATTCTTCCGCTTTGGCCAAATAGCCATCCACATTCCATGTTAAATGAGAAAAGACATGTTTGAAAGCGGTAATTTTCTCTATATCCATAAGTGAGCCATTCAATGTTTCTGCGTACAATTCGCCAACTTTGTCTACTTCGAGAGGTGCTGTCAGCTCGAGCATTGGGTATTGCCACATGCCTGCAAGCAACCCTTTCGCCGGCCGCTGCTCCATCAAAATTTTATCTCCGCTTCGAATTGCCGCCATGGTGAAATTCGCGGCACGGGTTTTCTTGGCCTTTGTTTTAACAGGTAGTTCAGTTTCTTTTCCTTCATGGAAGGCGCTGCAATGATCGCGTACCGGACATAACAAACATTTCGGCGATGTCGGTGTACAAATGAGCGCACCAAGTTCCATCAATCCCTGATTGAAAGACGATGGATCTTCATGGCTGATCAATTCTGTTACCGCCTGTTCGAATACTTTTCGCGTCTTCGGCTTGGCGATGTCTTCGTCGATCAATAGGATGCGGCTCAACACGCGCATGACATTACCGTCGACAGCATGTTCCGGTACCCCGTACGCAATGCTCAAAACAGCGCCTGCCGTATATGGCCCGACGCCTTTTAAAGACGAAATTTCTTTGCGCGTTGATGGCACGATGCCGCCGTATTGCTCAGCGACTTCACGCACCCCGGCTTGGAGATTACGGGCGCGCGAATAGTAACCAAGCCCTTCCCAAAGCTTCAATAAGCTCTCTTCTTCCGCCCCTGCCAAAGATTCAACAGTGGGAAATTTCTCGACAAAGCGTTTATAATAAGGGATAACCGTATCAACTCTTGTCTGCTGCAACATGACCTCGGAAATCCAGATTTGGTAAGGGTCGGCTGTGCGTCTCCACGGCAGGTCGCGCTGTTCTTTTTGGAACCAGCCGATTAAGTCCTGCTGAAATTGCTGCTTATCCATATTTATGTTTACTGCCTCCGTTCATACTGATTATTCCGGGCCCGAAGCGGGTATGTATACTTAAGGAATATGCTTATTTTATCAAATGGCGAGCTGACAAGATATTATAAACGCTCGCAACAAAGGGGGATGCGTCGATGGATACAGGAACACATATCGTGATGGGCATTGCACTCGGCGGTTTGGCAATGGCTGACCCGGTTGTCGCCGCCCATCCAGCCACATGGACTGCCGTTATGACAGGCACCATTATCGGTTCACAAATCCCCGATATCGATACCGTCTTGAAACTGCGTGACAATGCGGTTTATATACGCCACCACCGAGGCATCACGCATTCGGTGCCAGCTGTACTATCGTGGCCTTTATTACTTTCAGGTGCCATCTACCTTATTTTCCCGGAAGCTAATCTTCTTCATTTATGGCTATGGACATTTCTTGCTGTATTTTTGCATGTCTTTGTCGATATTTTCAATTCATACGGCACGCAGGCGCTGCGGCCATTTTCCAACCATTGGGTGGCGCTTGGCGTCATCAATACGTTTGACCCGATTATTTTCAGCGCACATGTCGTAGCGTTAATGATTTGGGCCTTCGGAGCCGATCCGGTGTGGACAATGAGCATTTTGTATATCCTCTTGTTCTTCTATTACGTCTCCAGGTTCGCGCTACAAGCGGCGATCAAACAAGCGATACGCAATACGATTCCAGGTACCAACGATGTCTTTGTCGCACCGACCATGCGCTATTTCCAGTGGCGCATCGCCGCTGACACCGACCGTCACCATTATGTCGGCCAGGCTTATGGGCGTTCGATCAACATCTACGACAAGTTTTTGAAGAAACCGATGCCTGAAAATGCTTTGATCCAGACGGCGATGAAAGACAAGAACTTGGACGCCTTTGTGTCGTTTTCCCCGCTATACCGCTGGGAGATCAACCAATATGGAGACATTTTCGAAGTGCGTTTGATTGATTTGCGTTATCGCAGCAATGATTATTATCCATTTGTCGCCGTGGCCCATCTCGATGAAGACCATAATATCCTGAACTCTTATACAGGGTGGATTTTCAGCGAAGACAAATTGAGGAAAAAGCTCGATTTCAGCCATAACTGAATATAAAAAACGGCCAGGGATATCTCCTGGCCGTTTTTTTAGTGTTTACGAATCGTGCAAAAGGTGTGCGTATTTCGGATTGTTTCCTGCAAATTCGTGAATCTTGTCGCCGTAACTTTCAATCCACTGGCGAACAACTTTTTCGACGACTGCCGTGCCTTGGTAATCGTACCCAGCCTTCGCATACGACGATTCAAAGTCAGATACCAATAACTCGATCCATGTCCGGGCTTTGTCATCCGACAGCTCCGGGTTTTTTTCTCTTAATTCGATGATTAATTGTTCAATAACTTCCTTCATCGATTCACTTCCCTTCCTTCAATGGGCGCAGCATGGAAATCGGCAGCGCTTCTGTGTACTTGTCGCCGCCCATGCGGTAACCCCATGCAAAATTGCCTTTTAAATAATCAATCTGAAAATAGACGTTCGGATCGCCCTCTACGCGGTATACTTCCCCAGGTTTAAAGTCACTGGGATCGAGCAGGAACGACGCCGCCATAATGGCTTTGCGTTCGAGCACCGCGAACTCGTTCACAATGCCGAGTTGCTCCGCTTTGCGTGCTTTTTCTTTCAGACGGGCGATTTCATTGCGCAATTCCGTCTCGTCCATTTGTGAGTAGGGTTTATGTTCACTCATCTTCAAACTCCTTTTCTTCGATGTACTGGCTAATCACATCACCTGGGAAGCCTTTCTGGTAGAGCCCTTGTTTCACTTTCCGGCTAAGGTCATTTCCCGATAATTTACTTTCATGTTTGCGCCATAATTTATCCCCTTGTTGACGGACGCTATCAAGCCATTGATCGCCGTCGCGTTCAAGGTCCAAGGTCTCAATGGCTTGCTTAATGATTGGATAGGGATAACCTTTTCTCATTAGCGAGTCATTGATTTTCTGCTTGACCTGGCTCGGGGTTTTCGACTGTTCTTTTGCAGCGATTTTTTCCGCAAGGCCTGTGGCAACTTCGAGTTGCTCTTCTTCCGTGTAGTTTGTTAAGACATCTTTTTGCATAGCCTTATCAATTCCTCTCTTTTGCATGTCCTGCTGGATCGCACGAGGGCCTTTTTTTCCGGATTTAATTTGTGTCCGGAGCAGTGCCTCTGAAAATTGCTGGTCATCGAGAAAGCTGAGTTCATACAATTTTTTGACCGCTTCATCGATGACGGCTTCGCCGAATTCCTTTTCTTTCAGCTTTTTGCGAACTTCACCTTCACTGCGCATGCGGAAGCCGAGGTAATGCAAGGCCTTATTGAACGCTTTTCGGACTTCATCCTCAAAGTTCATTTCTTCGATCGTCCACTGGTCAAGTTCTTTGCCTTTGGTCAATTGATAGCGGATGATCAAAGTTTCGTCGACACTGAACGCAAATTTTTCTTCCAGGTAAATATTATAGCGTTCCGGATTGTTTTTTCCGCGGGTTATTTTCGTAATGATCGGCATCAATTTCCCCTCGCTTCTTCTTCTATTATACACTTTGAGCGCCCTCTTGGCATATGCTTCGCTCGAATTGGGTATGGGATAAACATGGAGGCGATGAAAATGAAAATAGCGATAACGGGCGGCACCGGGTTTCTCGGTTCTGTCTTGACGGAACTGCTGCAAGAAAAAGGCCATGAAGTGTTTATTTTAACACGTTCAGATAAACCGAAAGAACAGGGTATCACATATGTCCGTTGGCTGTCTGATGGAGCGTATCCTGAAGCACAGCTTGAAGGCATCGATGCGCTTGTCAATTTGGCCGGCACATCAATCAATGACGGACTGTGGACAGACAAGCAAAAAAAGAAAATTTACGACAGCCGTGTCTCGGCGACGAAAGAAGTGCTGCGCATCCTCTCAGCGCTTGAACAAAAACCGGAAGTGCTTGTTAATGCAAGCGCTGTCGGGATCTATCCGGCTTCTGAACATAAAACGTACACGGAAGCCGACCGCGAATACGGCAATGATTTTCTGGCTGAAACAGTGCTCGCTTGGGAAGGTCTTGCCGAACAAGCGCAAATTGACGGCGTCCGAACAGCATATGCACGTCTCGGCATTTTGCTTGGAAAAGACCAAGGTGCACTGCCGTTAATGGCGCTACCGTATAAGTTATACGCCGGCGGCACAGTCGGCACTGGCAGGCAATGGCTGTCATGGATCCACGTCCGCGATGCGGCGCGCGCAATCCTGTTCGCTATTGAACAGAAAGAACTCACAGGCCCATTCAATGTGACAGCGCCGAATCCACAGCGTATGAAAGCGGTCGGCAAGGAAATCGGCCGGGCACTCGGCAGGCCACACTGGATTCCTGCTCCTTCGTTTGCACTGAAAGCTGCACTCGGCGATAAAAGCAGGCTCGTGCTCGAAGGACAGCGCGCGCTGCCAACCGTTCTTCTCGACCATGGATTCAAGTTTGAATTCCCGAATTTGCCAGAAGCACTGGCTGACCTATACAAATAAGCGTATAATGATGGGATGACCAACTGAAGGACGTGACCTGCATGACTGAAAAACCAATCATTGAAATGGGACAGAAATTCCCTTTAACCATTAAAAAGCTCGGCATCAACGGAGAAGGTGTCGGCTTTTTCAAACGCAATGTCGTATTTGTTCCAGGTGCGCTGCCTGGCGAAGAAGTGACCGCTCAAGTAACAATTGTGAAACACAATTTTGCACAAGCACGAATATTGAAGATCCGCAAACCCTCTCCGCACCGCCAGACGCCACCATGCCCGATTTTTGAGACATGCGGCGGCTGCCAATTGCAGCATTTGACTTACAGCCAACAGCTTGTCGAAAAACGTGATTTGGTGCTGCAATCACTGGACCGCTATTTGCGCGGTACGGATATTCAAGTGCGCGAGACAATCGGTATGGAAGATCCATGGCATTACCGTAATAAAAGCCAGTTCCAAACACGCAAGAAAGATGGCAAAGTGATGGCCGGTTTGTTTGCCGAAGGCTCACAACAGCTGCTCGATATCGAACAATGTCTCGTCCAGCACCCGGATACAGTGAAAATTACCAATGCTGCAAAACGCATTATCGAAGAATTGAACTTGTCCATTTATGATGGCAAGTCGATGAAAGGGCTCGTTCGGACCATCGCTGTGCGTACGGCGGTTAAAACTGGTGAGATTCAACTCGTACTCATCACGACACGCAAAGATATTCCGAAAGAGAAAGTACTCGTCGAACGCCTGAGCGCAATCGATCCGAACTTGGTGTCCATCGTTCAAAATGTTAATGCCGAGAAAACTTCACTCGTATTCGGTGAAACAACACGTACGCTGTTCGGTAAACCGACCATCCATGAAGAACTCGGCGAATTGTCATTCGACTTGTCAGCCCGTGCGTTTTTCCAATTAAACCCGGAACAAACCGTGAAGCTCTATGATGAAATCAAACGGGCAGCGAAATTGACGGGCAAAGAATCCGTCGTTGATGCTTATTGCGGCGTGGGCACGATTGGCTTGTGGCTAGCGGATTCCGCACGTGAAATCCGCGGCATGGACACCATTCCGGAAAGCGTTGCCGATGCGAAAGCCAATGCGAAAAAACAAGGCCATCCAGCAACTTACGTAACAGGAACGGCTGAAAAATGGCTCGAAACTTGGCGCAAAGAAGGCTATGTGCCGGATGTCTTAACAGTCGACCCGCCGCGCACCGGGCTTGCAGATCCCCTATTGAAAACCATTTTGAAAGTAAAACCAAAACGTTTTGTCTATACGTCCTGCAATCCGTCGACACTCGCAAAAGACTTGCAGCAGTTGACGAAAATCTACCGAGTTGAATACATCCAGCCAATCGATATGTTCCCGCAGACTTCTCAAGTTGAAGCGGTGTGCTTATTAGTATTGAAATAATGGATGAAAAAAGGTGTCCGGAGCATTTGCTCTGGACACCTTTTTTGCATGCAATCACACGATTCGTTTTTTGGGACCCTTGAACGCAATGATGGTGAACAAGGTCAGTAGAATGCCTGTAATCAACAACAGGAAACTCAACTGCTCAGTGACTTCTAAGAACATGCCGCCTGCTGCCGGGCCTATCAAACTGCCGACGCTGAAAGCTACTCCGCATAATAAATTACCCGTTGGCAACAATTCTTTTGGCATCAAATCTGTCATATAGGAAATGCCAAGGGAAAACGTCGAGCCGACAAACATGCCGGCCACCATGAATAAGATAAGTGTGAGCCAAGCATTCGATTCGACGAAAGTCGCCACTAAAAACGATACGCCCCCGCCACTAAGTGCCAGCATCAGGACTTTTTTTCGGCCGATGCGGTCACTCAGTTCACCGAGCGGCAATTGAGTGGCTATCGCACCGACGGAAAATGCGGCAAGAATATAAGAGACCATGCTAATATCAAACGACTGGCGCAAGGCATAGACTGGATAAATCGCGCTGAGTGACGCTTCCAAAAATCCGTAGCCAAGCGGCGGCAAAAAGGCGACCCAGCCGATGATAAGCGCTGTCCGAAAGCGTTGCAAAGTTCCTTTGGCGCCCATCGAACTAGCGGAATACTCCGGAAAATCATTGCGCAGAAAAAACACCAACGACCAAGCGATCAAACAAAGTCCTCCAGAAATGATGAACGGCAAGGCCTCGAACACTTGGACAAGCGGCACAAACAATGGCCCTGCGCCAAAGCCGACACTGAACGACATGCCATAGATCGCAATATTGCGGCCAAGTTTATGGTGAGGCGACGTGCTGGTGATCCAAGTCTGCGTTGAAAAATGCAGCGCTTGGTCCCCAACACCAATCAGAATGCGCAAGACAAACCAAAACAACACGCTTTTCCATAATGGAAACGACAGCAAGGCCAGAATGACCATTGCCCCGCCAACCAAAATAAGTGGTTTAAACCCGAATTTTCTCAACTGCGGCTCCATAAACGGTGCAACAACGATGATTCCTATGTATAATCCTGTGGCACTGAGGCCATTTAAAGCAGACGATACGCCGTCTTGTTCAAAAATGACGGCAATCAGCGGCAATAACATGCCTTGTGAGAATCCGGAAATCGACACAATGGCAACCAAAATCCAAAAGCGGGCACGTTCGCTTGATAAGAAATGTTTCATAATGCCTCCCCGAACGAGCACGTTCTTTTCTATTTTTCGAAGTTTCCGCTACAATTCTAACATAAGGAGGCGTTACAAGATGAAATTTTCCATGAATGAACACGGATTTACCGGGCATCTGCCATTCGGCGAGCTCCACGTATCCACTAATGAAGAACACGGATTCCGGCCTTATCAATTGCTGGTCTCTTCGCTTGCCATTTGCAGCGCAGGAATCATCCGCAAGGTCTTGGATAAGCAACGCATGCCGGCACAAGATATCGAGGTGGAAGTAAAAGAAATCGTCCGTGTCGCTGAAGAAGCGGACCGCGTTTCAAAAGTCCATTTGCATTTCCGCATTAAAGGCGATATCAAGGAAGCTAAAATGCCGCGTGTGATGGAATTGACTCGAAAAAACTGCTCCATGGTCCGGTCGGTCGAAGATTCCATCGACATTATCGAAACCTATGAGATCGTTTAACCACATAAAAGGCTCAGTCCGTTTCTGCTTGGCAGATTGCGGGCTGAGCCTTTATGTTTTATGTTTACAGGTCGTTTCCATAATCGCACTATCGGTGACTCCACCTAAATGCTCGAATCGCCTCCTCTTTCTATCGTGTACTTTTTTGGTTTGGAGATTCGTCATGTCCTCCCCTCGTAAAGGATTGATGCAACTATAACACATTAATCGAATAGTGTAAATATTCAATTAATGATTTTAGTATTTTTTCTCTAAAACAGCACCTCTATTGATATTCGTCCCCGTATCAGCTACTATAAACATTGGAAATGAGGTGTACTCAATGGGAAAATCCATTACAGATAAGGAACAGCAAGTAACATATATGAAACAAAGGCTCAGCATGTTCCTCGATGTGTTAGATGCCATCGAACCAGAAAGCACCGAGCTTGAAGATATCGACCGACTGATTGCCATGGTTGATGACCTGGATACTAAAATGCAGCAATTCAAAAACCGCCCTGAAACTGAAAGCGAATAATTCCCAAGCCCTGACGCTTCTACTGAAGCCTCAGGGCTTTTTTCTGTCCTTATAATCGAGAGAATGATTTAAATAACAGATAACAATCCCCCCTTCCATCTAGCCGCGGATTCCTATGGTAAACTGGCAATAATCATTAATCGGCTTTTTATGGAGGGATGGCTATGTGGAGAAAAGTTCGGCCTCATATCGAATTGATAGCTGCGGTGTTATCCGGAGTTCTGATTATCATTGCCTACATCCTGGAATTGCAGGATATCGCTCTGCCATCAGTGATTGTTTATTTGCTGGCGTTCGTTATTGGCGGATACGCCAAGGCCAAGTACGGCATCAAAAAAACCATCGAAGACAAAGAGTTAAACGTCGAATTTCTGATGATTTTAGCAGCGATCGGCGCATCCGTTATTGGTTACTGGACAGAAGGCGCCATCTTGATCTTCATTTTTGCATTAAGCGGCGCCCTAGAAACCTATACGATGAACAAAAGCCGAAAAGAATTGTCTGCTCTCATGGAGATGCAACCAGATGAAGCATGGTTATTAAAAGATTCCGGCGAGACCGTGCGTGTTCCGGTCGGTGAATTGAATACCGGGGACTTAATCTCCGTCCGTCCGGGTGAACGATTCCCTGTCGATGGCGAAGTCCATACTGGACAGACTGCTGTTGATGAGTCTGCCATCAGTGGTGAAGCGATTCCAGTATCCAAATACGCGCGCGATAATTTATTTGCGGGCACTGTTAATTTGTCCGGCTCAATTACCATGGTCATGACCAAACCAAGTTCAGAAACCATGTTCCAAAAAATCATTGAACTCGTACAATCCGCAGAAAGCGAGAAGTCTCCCTCTCAACAATTTATCGAACGCTTTGAAGGCCGTTACGTTAAAGTCGTCTTGATGGTCTTCGTGCTGATGTTGTTCCTTCCACATTTTTTGATGGGGTGGAGTTGGAATGAAACCCTTTACCGGGCCATGGTGTTGCTTGTCGTAGCTTCACCTTGTGCATTGGTCGCATCCATTATGCCCGCTACGCTCGCCGCCGTTTCAAATGGCGCTAAAAGCGGCGTGATTTTTAAGGGGGGTGCACATTTAGAGAATTTGAGCGTCATCAAAGCCATCGCTTTCGATAAAACCGGCACCTTGACGCGCGGCAAACCCGAAGTGACTGATTTTGTTATCCGCCGTGATGCAAATCGCGAGGAGGTGATGGCCTTAGTCGCTGGAATCGAATCACAATCAAATCATCCACTCGCCAAAGCAATTACCGATTTTGTTATTCAACAAGGAATTGAACCACTGCGCGGTTTGCAAGTGGTGGATGTTCCAGGTAACGGTTTGAAGACGCACTTCGCAAGCGATGAAATCTTGGTCGGCAAGCCCGGATTTGTCGGTGAAGAAGAAGCCTACGCTTTCGAAAACGGAATTCTGGCCGTTTTGGCGAACCAAGGGAAAACCGTCACATTTATCAGCGACGGCCATGGCATATTGGCTGCGATGGCGCTTAAAGACACCGTTCGCGATATTACCAAATCCACCATTGCCGAACTTCAAGACCGCGGCATCTATTGCATTATGTTGACTGGTGATAACCGAAAAACCGCAAAAGCTATTGCAGAAGAAACCGGTGTTGATGAATACATTGCCGAATGCTTGCCAGGCGACAAAGTCCAGCACTTAAAAAAGTTACTCGCCAAATATAAATATGTAGCAATGACAGGAGACGGCATCAACGACGCTCCTGCTCTTGCAACTGCAACAACCGGCATCGCCATGGGCGAAGGAACAGACATCGCATTAGAAACCGCAGACGTCATTTTGATGAAAAATGATTTGTCCCGGATTTCTTACTCAATCCGACTGGCTAAAAAAATGCAGCACATCGTTAAACAAAATGTCTTTTTCTCAGTTGCTGTCATTCTCGTGCTTATTTTCTCGAATTTTTTCCAGGCCATTTCTCTGCCGCTAGGCGTCATTGGCCATGAAGGCAGCACCATCCTAGTCATCTTAAATGGATTGCGCATGCTTAACCGCAATGTTTGATTGCCTAAACTAAAAGGCGGCTCTCCCTTATTTTCCGGGAAGAGCCGCCTTTTTTTGCTTGAGTCGTTTTCTAGAATGTCTCCTGCCTTGCATGACGGCATTTAATTGCCCTCCGATAATCAACAACATCGCTGATAAATACAGCCAAAGCAATAATAGGATTATTCCGCCAATGCTGCCGTAAGTAGCTGAGAAATTGCCGAAATTATTGATATAGATGGAGAACAAGTAAGACAGTAAAAGCCAGCCGAGCGAAGCGAACGCCGCTCCCGGCAGCACCGTCTTAAAACTGATGCGCACATTGGGCGCAAGCCAGTAAATGACAGCGCACACAACAAAGGTGATCAAGGCCGGAATGGTGAAGCGGATCATTCCCCACAATTCCAAGAACCCTTCTTCCAATCCGAGGAAGGCAAAGAAAAACAATCCGATTTGTTTGCCGAATATCGGCAAGGCGAGCGCCACGACCAGCATGATGATTAACAGAATCGTCATTAAAATCGACATGCCTCTTGCCAGCAATAGCGGGCGGCTTTCCTTTACACGGTAGGTCGCATTTAAGGATTTGATCAATGCATCCATGCCCAGGCTCGCTGACCAAATCGTTGCAAATACACCAAACGATAGCAAGCCGCCGTTTTGATTGGTGAGGATTTCGTTCAAAGTCTGTTCGACTAATACATATACTTCCCCAGGGATCACATTTTCCATGAATGTAAAGACTTCTTCTCTAGGCAAATTTAAATAGGGCAATAAGTTGACAAGGAAAATCAACAGCGGAAAAATCGATAATAGGAAAAAAAACGCCAATTGCGCTCCGAGTCCCTGCACATCGACGTCTTTAATCCGTATCGCTAATTCTTTTATAAAACCACGGCCAGTCAGCACATCATATTTCGGCTTTTGTACTTGAGAGCGCGCATTCTTATTGGATCTTGCCATGATCCGATCCCGCTCAGTTGCGGTTCGGGTTGTACGTGTTGTTCGAGTTGTCAGAAGATGAATCGTCCGTCAATGAAGAACTCGGTGATGGGTTGTCTTCTTTCACTGCTGATAGGACATCATCTTTAGATTCGACAACCGCTTCTTTCGTTTCCATCACGGCGCCTCTCGCATCTTGCGCCACTTCTTTCACTTCCGGCACTAATTTTCTCACTTGCTCTACTTTTCCACCTACATATGCAGCGTCTTCAGAAATACGCGCGTACAGATTTTGGGCACGTTCCGCCTGTTCTTTAAAAGCAGATTTCAACTCATCTTTATTGCTGGCATAGTATTTCGCACTATCACTCGCTCTTTTCGATTTATCCATCACATCTTCACGCGTGTTGCGGTCCAATAATGAAACTAGCGCTCCTACAGCCGCGCCTACTACTATTCCTGTCATCAATTTGTTTTGGCTCATTCCAAATTCCTCCTAGTGTGAATATTGTTTCTGTCATACTTCGATTTTTTCCCTCTTCCTTGAAAATCTAAACACTTATCAAATTATTTTTTAAAAATAACTTGACTCTGCCACCAAACTTTCGGAATATTAACTCTACAGGAGGAATTATTCCTAAAAAAAAAGCAACAATGAGGGGGAGATCAGATGGAAGCATTAACGGAATTTCTAGGTACGGTCAGTGGTTACGTATGGGGGCCGCCGCTTTTGATTCTATTGGTAGGGACTGGGATTTTCTTGACGGTCCGGCTAGGGCTTTTGCAATTGCGCTTATTGCCATATGCATTAAAGCTAACGTTTAGTAAAAACCCGGATAAAGATGCAGAGGGTGATATTTCCCATTTCCAAGCTTTGTCGACGGCTATGGCTGCGACAGTCGGGACAGGAAATATTGTCGGGGTGGCAACAGCAGTCATTCTCGGCGGTCCTGGAGCTGTTTTCTGGATGTGGTTTTCTGCATTCTTCGGGATGGCAACAAAATACGGTGAAGCCGTCCTCGCTGTTAAATACCGGATTGTGGACGCTAAAGGCCAAATGGCGGGCGGGCCGATGTATTATCTTGAACACGGCCTGAAACAGAAATGGCTGGCCGTACTATTCGCCGTATTCGGCGCTATCGCAGCGTTCGGTATCGGAAACGGCACACAGTCCAATTCTGTCGCATCTGTCGTACGCGATACTTTTTCTGTGCCAACATGGATTACAGGTATCATCTTGACGATCTTCGCTGCCGTTGTCATCATCGGCGGGATCAAGACAATCGGTAAAGTTACAGCATTCTTTGTACCATTTATGGCCTTATTCTATATCATTGCCGGAATCATCATCATGATTCTTAATATGGACCTTATCCCTGCAGCACTTGGCACGATCTTCAGCGCGGCTTTCACTGGTGAAGCTGCGGTGGGTGGCGCGATTGGCGCTGCGATCCGCTACGGTGTAGCACGAGGCGTCTTCTCCAACGAAGCCGGCCTTGGTTCTGCACCGATTGCGGCGGCAGCGGCAAAAACCGATATGCCTGGCCGCCAAGCGTTGGTCTCGATGACTCAAGTACTGTTCGACACTTTGATCATCTGTTCGATTACTGGTATCACGATTGTCATGTCCGGTTTGTATAAGGATGACAGTCTTGAAGGCGCAGCACTCACGACCGCCGCATTCGAGCAGTTCCTTGGAGGAGTTGGCCCTTACATCGTAGCAATTGGTTTGGTTTTCTTCGCTTCTTCGACCATCATCGGCTGGTCTTATTACGGCGAGAAATGTTTCCAGTATCTCTTCAAGAACCCAAGCCTATTGATTGTCTACCGCATCGCGTTCGTTGCGATGGTCTTTGTCGGCGCGACGGTCTCACTTGATGTCGTCTGGACCTTCTCAGATGTCATGAACGGCTTAATGGCATTCCCGAACTTGATCGGTCTTCTCGGACTTTCTGGCGTCATCGTTTACGAGACGAAGAAAATCACGGCGAAGATCAAAGAAGAGAAAGAACAGGCTCGCTCTGGCAATTGACATTCCATTTGAATAATGAAATGATAAAGCATACCCACCCGAAAGGCAGGAATGGATCATGGATTTATCCAAACAGTCACCTGAGAACGTCGATTTTATGATTGAGGAAATAAAAACGAAACTGCGCATGGTCAACGTCGATGCAATGAAAGCCGAGCACTTCAACTCTTCTGAGTACGAGGACTTGCGTGAAATTTACGAAATGGTTAAAAACCGCGACAATTTCAGCCCGAATGAAATGCAGGCTATTGCCTCTGAACTTGGCTCATTGCGCAAATAAAAAAACCCCTGAAGCATAAGGCTTCAGGGATTTTTTTGCGCTTTTCTTTGTCTAGCTCAATCGCCCAGCTCTTCGGGTCATAAGTCAATTTTCCTGTGCGGCAAAGGGCGCCACTTCGGAAACTTGCCTTACGCCTGTCAGAGCTTAACGGGCGCTTTCGCTTTTCTTTTTGTCTAGCTTCAATGGCCTGACTCTCGGGTCGTAAGCCAATTCCCCTGTGCGGCAAAGAGCGCCGCTTCGGGGACCCGGCTTACGCCTGACGAGTCATGACGGCCATTTCAGCTTTTCTTCTGTCCAGCTTCAGCAGCCAGATTCTCGGATCATAAGCCGACTGTCCTATGCGGCAAAGGGCGCCGCTTCGGCCATCCGTCTTATGCCTGTCGAATCTACACGGCTGCTTCAGCTTTTCTTTTCATATTGCACGATGTACCAGCCGCCTTCTTTGATGACAGTTTGGAGGCTGAGTAATTCAAGTCCGGCTTCTTCTCCCCATTCGATGAGTTCCTCTCTTTTCGGCAGTCGGTAGAGATTGTCGAAGGATGAAAAGAAGCTATTGAACACGTTGGCAAACGGTGGGCTGTCTGGGCCTCCGGCGATTGGGGTGACAATCGATAAAACGCCCCCCTCCTCGATCCAGCTGCTGAGTTCGTTGAACAAGGCCTGGCGCTTTTCGAGCGGGATGTAATGCAGCACATTATTAACCATCACCATGTCCTGCAAGGCTTCAGGCTTGTAATTCCACAAATCCGCTTGCTCAATCAAGACATTGTCTTGTGCTGCCGTCAATTGTTTCGCCCTTTCTACCACTTCTTCGCTAATTTCAATTCCTGTAAACTGTGTAGATGGGAATCGCAGCCCCATTTTTTTTATGTAGCCACCTTCTCCGCAGCCAATGTCGAGTACACGTCGACAGTTTTTCTCCTTCAGCCTTTTGGCCATTTTTGGATAGGCTAAAACTTCTAATAATCGGCTAGTTTCTGCCACGGTTCCTGCGTGTTCGTCTTCATCGAAATGGAGACGACTCCGGTTGCGCATCATTTCAGGATACTGGAGCAAGGTTGGCAGATGTAGTTCCATCATTTCTTTTAGCAACACGCCTGAAGAATTATTGCCTTTGGATTTTGGCAACTTCCACCGATTCTTTATTTGATAACGGTTACGGCTTACTTCTTTCAAGTATCCAATCGATACACCAATCGCTACCCATTGCGCGAGTAGTTGTTCATCAAGGTCAAGTGCATCGGCCACATCAAATTGTGTCATCGGCCGTTCAAATGACTTGAACAAATCTAATTCATATCCGACATAAGCATGCCAACTATACAAGAACGGCTCGTTGCGCTTCATATATGTTCTTGCTTTCACCATCTTCATTACATCGATCATCTAAATCCCTCCACTTTCCACGGGTAGTCATCTTCCGGTTTGTAGTATTTCAGCTCTTTTGTGCCTTCTGTTAATTCCTTTGCACGCACCGGCATAAACCCGCCTTGAATAAAGCGGTCCCGGACGTTCTCCTTCCACAGCCCGAGGCCTGAGACATTTAACATCTGCTTGAAATGGAGGATCGGGTCTTCTTCCATGCGTTCAAATGTCCGCTGTCGCAAATAACTGACTGGTCGGTACGGAAATGAATAAGCAAGTGCTGCCAAATGGCTCAATTGAATGACATGGTCCGCCCTGCGATAACGCACTTTTTCGTACCATTTCAAATTGGCTGTATCGACCGTCTTCTCAGCTAGCATATCCGCCGCAAGCTCCCCGAGCACATCGGCATCTTGTATCGCCATGTTCATGCCTTCTCCTGCCATTGGATGGACTGCATGCGCCGCATCGCCAATAATCGCCTTATTGCCTTTTACATAGGAATTGGCATGATACATGACTGGAATCATCAACTGGATTTTTTTCCAGTCTGTCAACTGCTGGACATAACCGTCCACAGCCGGCGCCAAGTCGGTGTACAGCTTATGAAAATGGCTGATGGGCTTTTCCTTCAAGGTTTTATAATCTCCCGGCGGAATCAAATATACACTTCGCACTTGATCGTCAGGAAGCGGGAACAGCCCGAGGAATCGGTTGTATGTGGAAATGATTTTGCCATCGGTGAAATTCTCCGCACGCGGAAACGTCACTGTCAGAAAATGATGGTTGTAGGTGGTCTGCTTGACTTCGACTTCCATCGCTTTTCGCGTCACCGATGACCGGCCTTCTGCGCCGAAAAAGAACTTGGCTTCTACTTCAAATTTCTCAGTGCCTTTTTGAAGAATGGCCGCATGATCGGTATAACCTTTACATGCAGTGCCTTTTAAATAATGGAAGTTGTCGTATTCACATGCCGCTTCTCGAATGATTGTCTTCAGCTCTTCATGATGAATCATGTAAGCGGCGTTGTACTTTCCGGGCAACACGCTGTAATCCATGAAGGATTGGTCTTTCACTTTCAAGGTGCTGGACAGTTCGAGCATGTCGAGTACTTTGATTTCATTGGAACGATCACAAACCGAATCGTATACGCCTAGGCCATCGAACACTTGCATGCTCTTCGGCTGCAGCAGCTCTCCTTTATAAGTCGGAGAGCGCACGGCCATGCGTTCGGCTAGCACGACATCAAAGCCGCGCCGCACTAATTTCAACGCGAGCGTCAACCCGCCTATCCCCCCTCCGCCGATAAACACATCCGTTTTCATGAACCTCAACTCCTTGTGTTTCCTTACCCTTAAAAAGAGTTCCTGAAAACCGTACAGCTGGCAAACAATAAAAAAAAGACCCATAATGGGCCTTTTTTTCACAATTTATCCTTAAAGTGCATGATACGAAGCCGCGAGTTCGGCTCCGACCTTAGCATTGTGCTTAACCAGTTCGATATTGGCGACGAGGCTTTCGCCTTCTGTTAGTTCTTTAATTTTGCCGAGCAAAAATGGCGTTACGTCTTTTCCGTTGATGCCATTTGCATTCGCCTCAGTCATTGCTCGCTCGATAATGCTGTCGATAAATGATTTTTCCAGCGCATGCTCTTGAGGAATTGGGTTGGCGATGACAGCTCCGCCCTTTAAGCCGAGCGACCATTGCGCCTTCAAGATGCTGGCGAGTTCTTCAATCGATTCGGAACCGCAGCTTAATGGGAAGCCGCTAGACCGTGTATAAAAGGCTGGCATTTCCTCCGTCTGGTAACCAATGACCGGAACCCCTTTTGTCTCTAAGTATTCGAGTGTCAGTCCGATATCCAAAATCGATTTTGCTCCTGCACAAACGACCGCTACGCTCGTAGTCGAAAGCTCTTCCAAATCGGCCGAAATGTCCATTGTCGTCTCTGCCCCACGGTGAACTCCGCCGATGCCGCCTGTTGCAAAAACGCGTATGCCCGCGAGTTCAGCGAAAATCATGGTCGCTGCCACTGTCGTCGCACCAATTTTTTTGGTGGCAAGCAATTGTCCGATATCTCGCCGCGATACTTTTGCCACGTCAGGTGCAGTGCCCAAAAGTTCTAACTCTTCATCCGACAAGCCAATTTTGATATGGCCGTCCATTAAAGCGATCGTCGCTGGCACAGCACCATGATCGCGGACGATTTGTTCTACTTCACGTGCCGTCTCCACGTTTTGAGGATATGGCATGCCGTGTGAGATGATGGTCGACTCCAACGCCACAATCGGTTTGTTTTGTTTGATGGCTTCTTGTACTTCTGTTGAATAGCTGAGCACGTTTGTCATTGTAATTCCTCCAATTCGTTGATTAACAAGCTTTCGGTCAATTCAGGGCGTACGGTTTCGCTGCTCGCGAGTGTCTTCGCCGCATTCAGCATGCCCAGTTGCACTGCTTTGCGGAAGTCATGCCCAGCGAGATGGGCGTGAAGCAGGCCGCCAGTGAAAGCATCTCCCGCCCCCGTGACATCTTCTACATGTTTTGTTTCGATTGACGGAAAATGCACCACGCCATCTCTATCTCCTGCCATGGCGCCAGCTTTTCCGCCGGTGACCACGACCGTTTTCGCACCTTGAGCAAGAAGCAATTCGACGGCCCGTCTCCAATCCGCTTGATTATGTATCGATATGCCGAGCCTGAGAGCTGCCTCGTCGCGGTTCAGGATCAGGAACGTGATACCGTTTAAATCCTCTGAAAGTCGTTCCATTTTAGGCGCCGATACGGGAATGACAGCAAGCGGCACTTGAGATGAAGAAGCAAGATTTTGCAAATACTGAACGGTTTCTTTCGGACAGTTCAAGTCTACCGCGAGCAATTTCGCGCGCATTAGCTTACTGCGATGAGGTTCCAGGTACTCAGGTGTCAACGCCGTATAAACATCCATATCAGCGAGCGCAAAAGCCATCTCGCCGTCTGGTTCCAATACCGCGGTATAACTGCCGGTTACGCTCTTCGCGAATGTCTTGGTCATGGCGGTATCCATATAAGGCGAAGATACTTCTTCAATATAGCGCCATTCCGGATCGTCTCCTGCGACTGATACCAATTGAACCGTGTGTCCAAGCCGCCCTAAGTTTTCCGCAATATTGCGCGCAACGCCCCCGACGCTTTTTGTCACTGTCGCGGGATTGGAAGTACCGTGAACAGAAGCTGCTTTCAAATGAAACTTTCGGTCAATGTTCGCCCCACCAATGCACAAGATGGCATTTTCTTCGGGCAGTACATAAGCGCGCCCCAAAATCTTGCCTTGCTTGATAAGTCCCGAGATTAGATTGGCCAACGATGGCCGCGAAAGCCCGAGTGCGTCTGCCATTTCCTGCTGGGACAAATACGGGTCACGTTCGATCAGTGCGAGGATTTTCTGTTCATTGCGATTCATTGCATTTCCCCCTCTCTAAACATTTGTTTAAATTATAAACTTTTATAATTTAAATTGCAAGCGCTTTCTTTCTAAAGGCAATGCTATTGCACTGAGCAATTAAATATTGCTACTATAGAAAGGATGAGAGGAGTGTTTTTGAAGATGACCACATTTGATGAAAAGTTAACCCGCTATGCGGAATTGGCAGTAAAGGTGGGCGTCAATATACAACCCGACCAAAAATTGTATATTGCAGCTTCCATAGACTCAGCACCGTTCGTGCGCTTGATCGTCAAAAAAGCGTACGAAGAAGGCGCAAGACAAGTATTTGTGGATTGGAGCGATGATGTGATTTCCCGCACCCGCTTCGAGAAAGCACCGGAAGATTCTTTTGCAGAATACCCGGAGTGGAAAATCCAGGAGCGTGAGCAATTGGCTGCACAAGGCGCGGCTTTCATTAGCGTCGTTTCGCAAAGCCCGGATTTACTGAAAGGCATCGATTCCAAACGTATTTCAGCTTCCCAAAAAGCGACCGGGCAAGCATTGAGCAAATACCGTCAATACGTCCAGTCCGACAAAATCAGCTGGTGCGTTCTTGCAGCACCATCTGAGCAGTGGGCGAAGAAAGTCTTCCCCGATCTCCCTGAAAACGAACAAGTATCAGCCCTGTGGGAAGCGATTTTCAAGGCTGTCCGCGCCGATACCGAAAACCCGATCGAAGCTTGGCTGGAGCATGACCGTACGCTTCATACAAAAGCTGATTACTTGAATGACAAAAAATACGCCAAGCTGCATTACCAGGCACCAGGCACTGATCTCGAAGTCACGCTGCCAAAAGGCCATCTGTGGGCAGGCGCTGGTTCTGTCAACGAAAAAGGCCATACGTTCATGGCCAATATGCCGACCGAAGAAGTGTTCACAGTACCGCACAAAGATGAGGTCAATGGTTTTGTCTCAAGCACCAAACCGCTCAGCTATGGCGGCAATATCATTGACGGCTTTAAAATCACTTTCGAAGGCGGACGCATTACAAATGTTTCTGCAGAACAAGGCGAAGAAGTTCTGAAAGAATTGGTTGCGACAGATGAAGGCTCCCACCGCCTCGGTGAAGTGGCATTAGTCCCGCATCAATCGCCGATTTCAGACTCTGGCATTTTGTTCTTTAATACCTTATACGATGAAAATGCATCCAACCATTTTGCGATCGGCAGTGCTTATGCGTTCTGCCTAGAAGGCGGCAAAACGATGTCCGCGGATGAATTGAAAGAACACGGTTTGAACCAAAGCATTACGCATGTCGATTTCATGGTCGGCTCTGCTGATATGGACATCGACGGCATCTTGGAAGATGGCACGCGCGAACCAATTTTCAGAAGCGGCAACTGGGCATTTTAAAGGTCGTTAATTCGACACTTAATTTTCCATTCGTTTTCATGTATACTGAATAGGATAATTACAGTTTAGAGAGGGGTTATCACTATGCTATACGGTATTACGGCTGTCCTCGGATTCATGGCTGTGATCTTCATGTTCTTCTTCACCCTGCTTCATTTCCTTGGCAAAGAGCTTCATACCCATGATGCAGAACATATCGATCCGCTTCCGAAAGAGCGTCATTAAGTAAAAAGCTTTGTCTCGTAAACACGGGGCAAAGCTTTTTTCTGTTTATCGTGCCCCTATCACATCTCACAGAAAAGTGATAAAATTTGAATAAGCAGTGCTTATACCGATTAGGAGGAATCTATCCATGTTTTCTGCAACGGATATCGGGATCGATCTCGGTACCGCCAATATTCTCGTCTATACAAAGTCCAAAGGCGTCATCTTAAATGAACCATCCATCGTCGCCCTCGATGCCCGCAGCGGTGCTGTGATCGCCATCGGCTCTGAGGCAAAAGCGATGCTTGGCAAAGCGCCTGATTCCATCCGCATCGTCCGGCCGATGAAAGAAGGCGTCATCGCCGATTTTGACGTCACCCGTGAGCTCTTAAAGCTGGTTATGCAAAAAGCGGCGAAACAGCTCGGCGGTTCATTGCGCAAACCAAAAGTCATGGTCTGTACCCCCTCTGGCGCAACAGCTGTCGAACGCCGGGCGATTCACGACGCCGTGAAACAAAGCGGTGCCAAATCCGTCCACTTGATCGAAGAAACGGTGGCCGCAGCAATTGGCGCTAATTTACCAATCACGGAACCTGTCGCATCGGTCATCGTCGATATCGGCGGAGGCACGACCGAAGTCGCCATCATTTCATTTGGAGGCGTCGTGTCTTCCAATACGATCAAGATTGCCGGCGACCGGATGGATGAAGACATCATCCAGTATGTGCGCAAGCATTACAATCTATTAATTGGCGAGAAGACGGCCGAGACAATCAAAAAAGAAATTGGCTATGCGCCAATCCCTCACGAGCCGAAAAAGATGAATATCCGCGGCCGCGACGTCTTAAGCGGTTTGCCGAAAACGATCGAATTGAGTTCAGACGAAATGCAAAAAGCACTCAGCGAATCTTTGTCAGCCATCCTCGAATGCATCCGTGCAACATTGGAGAATTGCCCAGCTGAATTGTCGGGCGATATGGTCGACCAAGGCGTAGTCATTTCTGGCGGCGGCGCTTTGTTGAAAGGCTTGCAAGAGTGGCTGACGCAAGAAATTTCCGTGCCCGTCCACATCGCCCCAGACCCGCTAGAATCCGTCGCGATTGGCACCGGCCGTTCGCTCGGCATGATCGACCAGCTCGAGAAAATGTCGCGCTGACTTATACCACACCATCAAGGAGGAAGAACGATGTCTTTATTAAATGAGATTTTGGATTACAACGAAAAGTTTGTAGAAGAAAAACACTATGAGGAATTCATCACTACCAATCTCCCGGATAAGCGGATCGTCATTTTGACTTGCATGGATACCCGCCTGTTAGAACTATTGCCAAAAGCGATGAACTTTAAAAACGGCGATGTCAAAATTGTTAAAAGCGCCGGCGCCATCATTAACCATCCGTTTGGCGGCATTATGCGCAGTTTGTTCGTCGCGGTGTACGAATTGAAGGCTGATGAGATTTATATTATCGGCCATCACGATTGCGGCATGGCGAAAGTGAAACCTGAAGGCATCATCGAAAAGATGAAAGAACGTGGCATTGAAGAAAACACAATTGAACAAATGAAATTCTCTGGCGTCAACCTCGACGAGTGGCTGAAAGGCTTCGATAATGTATCGGATAGCGTACGCCATAGCGTCGACATGGTCCGCCATCATCCTCTGATGGATAAAACCGTTCCCGTCCATGGCCTCGTCATCGATCCCAAAACTGGAAAACTCGATGTCGTCATTGACGGCAATATAAACGAAAACCGCTGAGAAATCTCAGCGGTTTTGTTTTTGAAAATAGATATAATCGAGCGGGATACCGACTTTGCCAAACTGGCGCAACAAGGAAGTAATCTGCCCTCGGTGATAGCTCGCATGATTTACTAGCGTGAACAGCATTTCCTCGCGGCTATGGTGAAACTCCTGGCCTTTCATATTGCGGTAATCCAGCTCTTCTTGCCAACTTTCTTCTGACAATGTGGCAAAATACAGTTCCATCTCCGCGTGAAGCAGCATAATGGCCTCTTTTGCCTTGTCTACTGTCTCAACGTCGAACTGCGTGAACTCAGGACTCTTGACACCATTTATTCGCTGGAACCATAATTTTTCGACACCGATGACATGCCTAATCGTTTCACGGATGGACGGAAACGAATTCAATCCTTCTTTCGTGTAATATTCTTCGCCGCAGTCTTGCACCAATTCCAGAACCTTTTGGCTCGCCCATTGATGGTAGGCAAACATTTTTTGGGGATCCACAAGCGTTCCTCCCTTCCTCAATTTTCAAACCATCTCCGCATATCCTTCCACCAACGCAGATAGGCGGCCTTGCCCTTTCAAAAATCCTGTTCGAGCAATGCGTAGTAATAATGGTCTTTCCATTGTCCGTTAATGAACAAAAATTGCTTAAGCAAGCCTTCTTGTTCAAATCCCGCCTTTTCGAGCACACGCAATGAACCGATATTGTCCGGCGCCACATAAGCTTCTACACGGTGAAGCCGCAATTGCTCAAAACCAAAAGTCGTGATTAAGCGAACCGCCTCGCTAGCGATACCGCGGCCGATGAATTCCTCATCCATCGAATAACCGACGAGCGCGCTGAGAAAAGGCAAGCGTTTGATGCTATATATGGAAATATGGCCGATCAATTGATTGGTGTCGTGTGAGAAAATACCAAAGCTGTACTCACGATTTTCTCGTGCCTGATAAATCGACTCGCGGATTTTCTCGCGCTGGACAGCGATCGTAAAGTAACTATCGCGATGTCTTGGTTCATAAATCGCCCAATAGTCGCGGTTCTTGACAAGTACCTTCACCATGTCTTCGGCGTCTTCTACGGTCAATGTCCGGAGATAACACGTTTTCCCCTCAAAAAGCAGATTCATCTTATCCCTCTTCTGCAGTCAATTTGATGAATTCTTCGACATCTTTTGTGCATAATGCAATGCCTTTTTCCCAGAATCCTTTTTCAGTGATGTCTTCCCCGAGATGTTTCATCGCCAATTCTTCTGTGCTCATGATCGCCGTATCACGCAGCAAAGCCATGTATTGCTCTTCAAATCCTTGTCCTTCCTCAAGCGCTTTGGCATAGACGCTGAGTGAGAACAAATAGCCAAATGTGTAAGGAAAATTATAGAATGGCACATCGGTAATATAGAAATGCAATTTCGATGCCCAGAAATGCGGATGCCCTTCTGATAGACTGCCAGCAAAGGCTTCTTCTTGCGCCTGCTCCATCAATTCGTTTAAACGGCTCGCCGGAACGACACCATTTTTGCGTTCTTCGTAAAATCTCGTCTCAAATAAGAAGCGGGCGTGGATGTTCATGAAAAATGCCACGCTGCGTTGGATTTTGTCTTCTAGCAAGGAAATTTTCTCTTCTTTATTGGATGCATTTTTGACCGCTGCGTCCGCTACGATCATTTCCGCAAATGTGGACGCCGTTTCAGCGACATTCATGGCATAGCTGCGATTCAAGTCGTGCATCGGTCTCAGCGCATGCGTATGAAAAGCATGCCCCAACTCATGGGCCAGTGTCGCAACATTGGACATCGATCCGCTGTATGTCATGAAGATGCGCGATTCGCCGCTTTTTGGAAGCGATGTGCAAAAGCCACCCGGCATTTTATGCGCACGATCTTCCGCTTCCACCCATCCATTTCCGAGCGCATGGCGGGCGAATTTCTCCAATTCCGGTCCGAATTTCCCAAAATGGCGGATGATGAATTCCGAACCTTGTTCGTAATCGAATTGCTGGACGTTTTCTACAACTGGTGCCTCAACATCGTACCAGGCCAACTGATCTTTTCCGAGCATTTGTGCCTTATGCGCCAGATAATCCGCAAACGGCTGTTTGTGTTCACTGATGGCCTGCCACATAACGTCCAAGGTTTTCTGCTTCATGCGGTTCATCTGAAGCGGTTCTTCCAACACATTGTCAACTCCGCGCTTTTTATACATCTGCAGGCGGAAGCCGGCAAGTGAGTTCAAGGTTTTGGCGAACAGCTCTTCTTTTTCTTGCCACACGGCTTCCAACTTTTCATAGGATTCTTTTCGCACTTGTTCATCTGAGTGAGCACTTAAATTATTCGCTTGTCCGACCGACAAGGTCTTCTCTTGCCCATCTAAATTTACTTGCACTGAGATGGAGGCAATCAACAAATCGTATAATTCACTCCACGCGTGATAACCATCTATGCCAAGCGAGGTGATTAATCCTTCCTCTTGTTCAGACAGCAAACGCTTCGCTTCTTGCCGCCATTCATCCAAAATAAAAGCGAATTCTTTCAAGTTTTCCGTCTTCAACAGCTCGATCCAGACGTTTGGATCCGTTTCCATAAGCGCCTGCTTAAATTTTAAAAATGCACTTTGGAAGCGGGATCTCATGAGCCCGACTTCGCTTTGCAGCAAGGCCGCTTTTTTATCTTCTGTGTTTTGCGCCATTAAGCACCCGATAAACGCGCCTGCTTGACGGATATCTACCGATACATCGCTCGTCTGCTCAAGGAATTCTGCGACCCGCTGTGCGTCGCCTGTTTGTTTCGGCATGGCGAATTGTACCGCAGCCTGCTCAAATTCCACTAATTTTTCCGTTGTCATTTCGAGATGCGTTTTCAACTCAGCTGAATCACTGCCACCTGAAAACACATTATCAAGTTCCCATACTTCCGGATATGTATTGGTCATTTTTCTCCCCCTGCGTTTACGAATTTTCTAAATACATGAATAAGTATAACATTTCCCTATGTGGAACGGGAGCGGCGACTGCCCTGTACTTTTCACGATATCGCCATTTTTCAAAAACTTCCTGCACTTTCTTGTTGGTGGTGTGGGCTGGCGAGTTTATACTGATATTTGAGGAGGGATTTCATATGATTCGCGTACTGCTGATGACGCTGGCATTTATTGCTGTCGTCACGACGAATGCCTTGGCGAATATACTGCCGATCAACGGTCAGACTACCGGTGAAATCTCCGACCGTGTGCCGGTCCTCTTCACGCCGGCCGGTTATGCATTTTCCATCTGGTCCGTTATCTATATTTTACTGGCTATCTGGATCATCGGCTTTTGGCTGCGCTTGAAAAAAGGCGTGCACCCACAAGCAAAAGTCTCACTGTTTTTCATCCTGAGCGCTGTTTTCAATATTGCCTGGCTGCTTTGCTGGCATTATGAGTTCTTTATTTGGTCGATCGCTGCGATGATTGCCTATTTAGTGTCGCTGATCGCTTTGTATTTGGAATATGGCAACGACCAACGGGGCATTATGGAACGCTTGCCGATTTCCATCAATCTTGGCTGGATCAGTGTGGCGACGATTGCCAATATCAGCTACGTGCTGACTGTCCATAGCTGGAGCGGCTGGGGGCTGAGTGATCAATTATGGACAGTGATTATGTTGACTGTCGCAACTGCACTAGCGCTTCACATCCGCTTTCACCATTCAGATATTCCACTGACTTTGGTATTTATCTGGGCGTTCGTTGCAATTGCCGTCCGCCACGGCATGGATGAGTTACTAGTCAGCACGGCCGCTTTGTTCCTGAGTGGCGTTTTGCTAACAGGCATTTTGTTGATCAAGAAAAAACCGTTAAAACCGGTTATAACGCCATAAAAAAACAACCATCGCGTGATGGTTGTTTTTTTATTCAATGACTTATTTTTCCAGTTTCGTCAGCAAAATCGGTTCGTCTTTAGTGACGAGTACAGTGTGTTCAATCTGGGCAACCAGCGATTGATCCGGTGTGATAAAGGTCCAGCCGTCGCCAGATTCGATAATATGCTCAGCCTTTTGGGAAATAAACGGCTCGACTGCCAGCACCATGCCTTCTTTCAAAATCGTTGTTTCCCATGCATCGTAATAATTAAGGATATATTGCGGCGCTTCATGGAGCGATTTTCCGACGCCATGGCCAGTGAGGTTCTTAATGACAAACAAGCCTTGGTCTTTCGCTTCGCGCTCCACTGCTTTGCCGATTTGATTTAATTTCGCGCCGGCTTTTACTTTCATCATAGCTCGCTCGAAGGCAGATTCTGCAGCTTGGCAAAGCTTTTCTTTCGCTTCATGGCCTTCGCCGACCACGAAGGAAATGCCGGTATCCGCAAAATATTCGCCGTACGATCCGGAGACATCGATATTGACGATGTCGCCATCATTAATGACGCGCTTTCCTGGAATGCCATGCGCCACTTCTTCGTTGACGCTGATACACGTATAACCAGGGAAATCGTATTCTGATTTAGGCGCAGAGACGCCGCCCCACTCTTTGAACAGGCGGCCGCCCAGTTCATCGAGTTCTTTTGTCGTAATGCCAGGCTTCACGGCGGCTTTCATCGTTTCTCGGATTTCTGCCACCATCTGGCCCGCTTTTTTCAAGCCTTCAATATCTTTTTCATTCGTCGCTATCATAAATACCCTTCTTTCACACTATTCTATTTGAGCATTATAACATAGAATAAGCTGCTCTCGCTTCTCACACCTTCCAAAAGCAAGCTAGTAAAACTAAAACGAAACACAGAGCTTTGTCGTTTTGTTCATTAAAAAACCGCCTATCGCTAGGCGGGTGCAATCAAGAATCTGGCTGCGTCAGGCGCGGTGCTGTCAAGAATAGCAATGAACAGACAATGGCTGCGACAATTGCGACTGGTATCATATACGTAGCGTTATAAGCTGCTGAGTAAATAAAGACATTGCCATCAGCAAACATGCCGAAGAACAGGATTCCCGTAATGACGTGGATCGCATAACGGAGAAACGAACCAATCAAGACGCCAAGTGCAACCATAATGATGACATTGCCAGTCTTTTTCGCCCGTACCGCCTCTAAATAACGGCCGCGCATCAAACCGGCGAGGCCAACGACGCCATATGCCAGCAGATAATCCAAGATGACCTGCATGACCACAAAGCCGAATGATAACGGCGCCACTGAGATAAAACCCGTCACAATCTGCAATAAGCCGACGAGTAGGCCTGTGACGACGCCTGCTGCGACGCCTCTGCGGAATGCCATTAGCACAATCGGAATCATGACCAAGCTGACCGATCCCCCTTGCGGCATGCGAAAGGCCACAAAATCCAAGACAAAGCCGAGAGCTGCAAAAATCGCAATTTCGACCATTAACAATACACGTTTATTTCTCATTCAAACTGCCTCCTTTTGGATTTGCACATCACCAGAAGGGCCGTTTTACAAAACCATAAAAAAACGGCGCCAGGATAGATCCTGGCGCCGCTCGGGCCGGTTTTCCATCCACATCCCTGCGCAAGTGTTACCTTACAGGTTCGAAGGGTAAGAACTTACTCGTTCACTCTCAGCCAAAGCTCCCCTTGTGGTGTATACAATTATTCCGCTATTATGTGTATTGTACACATTGCCCGCTTAGCTTGCAAGGCTGTTTCAGCTAAACGGATTAGGGTAGTTAGGAATTAGCAAACTTTGCGGAAGGTGGTGGAGGCAGCTTGAAAACTGCCGGTTCAATGATTGATTTATTGAAGGATTTGATCAAGATTGAAAGTGATACAAAAGAAGGGGCAAACGAAGCCTTGTTGTTCTGTTCAGAATGGCTTAAGGCTCACGGGGAGGATGTCGAAGTTCATGATAACGATGGCTATCTGATGCTGACCGCTGCTAAAGGGCGAGGCGATGATACGATCATTTGGAACGGCCATGTCGACGTCGTTCCAGGGCGTAAAGAGCAATTTTCTCCAGTTGTAGAAGGCGACAAGCTGTATGGCCGCGGCTCTGCTGATATGAAGGCAGGTGTCGCCGGAATGATGCAAGCATTCATTGAACTTGATGCGGCCGCATTGCCGCGTGAAGTGCATCTACATATCGTCACCGATGAAGAAACCGGTGGACATCATACTTCAGAATGGCTTGTCGACCAAGGTCATTATGGTGACTTCGTAATTTGCGGCGAGCCGACCCATTTGAAGATCGGGCTGCAGTCAAAAGGCATATTAAGAATGGATATGACATTCAAAGGCAAACCAGCACACGGCTCGCGTCCATGGGAAGGCATCAACGCTATTGAATCGGCGATGAAATTTCATGCTGGCATGAAAGATTTACCATTCCGCAAAGAATCGACGGAGTACTATGAGCAAGCTTCTGTTAACTTAGCAATTATCGATGCAGGCGATCGCTATAATGTAGTACCGGACACGTGTAAGATGGCCTATGATATCCGCTTTATGCCAGGCCAGGACAAAGACGAGATTGTTCGTCAGATGGAACAGCTTGCCGAAACGCTAGCTGTCGAGATGGAGTTCCAAGCAGGCGGCTCTACCCCTGCATTGACGACGACAGGCGATCATCCGTATATCCAAACTTTGAAGAAAGCTGTCGAAACGAAGCTGTCGGAACAGCCGGTGCTGTTCGGCCAGCACGGGGCTGCCGACACCCGTCATTATGCCAAAAAAATCGGCGGTCAAGGCGCCATCGAATTTGGGCCGAGTGGAGATGACTGGCATGGCAACGCAGAATACGTCTCCATCTCTAGTGTCCATTCCTTTAAAGATATTTTGATGGCGCACGCCCTCGCCCCGGCGAAGGTTTAATGAAGTCAAAAACCGGGAAAACACTACTATACCTCAATACGAATAGATGAATGGAGCGATAAATATGGCGATTGGAAGACTTGTCAGATCTGCGATTAAATACGGGCCGATTGCTTACCCGATTATCCGCAAAGTAATAAACAACCGAAAAAAGAACAACACTAATAATGAAAACGATACTCGCAGCGACTCACGAAAAAGCCGCTGAACGATAAAAGGCCAGAGAAAATAGATCATTTTCTCTGGCCTTTTTCTATTGCTTACGTATCAAATGAGCGGCAATGCCTGACGGATCGCTAGATAATCCAGCTCCTCATTTTCGGAAGGCTTAGCAGCAGAATCGTCGCTAGAAGCATCCTCTGAGACGGATAGTTGCGTCTCCTCGCCTTCATCTGCTTCCTCTTCCTGCATTTGCTGGATTTCCTCGAAACTCACAGGTGCTGGTTCAGGAAGTTCCGCATCTTCTACTTGGAACCCTTCCCCGTAATGGCCAAAAAATGCGTTCGCCATTTCCTGGTAGCCATCTATATTCGGATGGACGTCTCCAGCATTCGGGACGAGTTCGACCGCATCTTCACCGAAACGGTCGGCTACATCGACAAATATCGCGCCTGCCCGTTCCGCTTCCTGCTTGAGGATCGCGTTCAATTGCTCGAGCTGTTCAGCCGTCCCTTGCTTTTGGCTGTCACGGGCATGGGGATAAGCGAAATAATAGCCCATTACATAGATGTCGGCTGACGGCGCAAGCTCTTCTAGTTTGGAAAGAATGGTTTCAACGTTTTCTCGGGCCCCATTCAATGCGTAATCTGCCTGAATCTCTTCAAAGCTCAAAGCTCCTTCAGCGGCATTTGCTTGCACGAGGCGCAGCAAATCATTCGCCCCGGCAGAAACCGTAACGATGTTTGCTGAACCCAGCAATTCTTTGGCTTCATCCGACTCGATGCTTTTCAGCACATCGCTTGTCGTGAATCCTGGAAAAGCCAAGTCTTTCGAATAGAACGCAAGCGGCTGGTTGCGCGTCAATTCCTGTGCGATCAAATCCGTATAGCCGCTGTCGATTGCCCGGTTCGGCGTTTGGCCGGCCGCGAGCGAATCGCCGATGGCTACGTATGCGGCAGGAATTTGCGGTTCTGCAGATACCGTACTCCCCATTGCCGCAAGCAATAGCCCCACTGCTGCTGCTGCACTTACTGTCTTCTTCATCTGCTCACCTCGTTAGAATGCCCAATTTCCTTGTCGGAAAATGGCTTCGGTTTTGCCGTCTTCGGTAATGCCGTCAATATCCATTTCGCTCGACCCAATCATGAAATCTTCATGGACAATCGAGGTATTCAACCCATACTCTCCCAATTGATCGCGTTCGAGGTCTGTCCCACCTTCGAGGCAAGTCGGATAGGAATCGCCAATGGCCAAATGATTCGATGCGTTTTCGTCAAATAAGGTGTTATAGAACAAAACGCCAGACTTAGAAATTGGCGATTCAACCGGCACAAGCGCCACTTCTCCCAGGTACGCTGCCCCTTCATCGGCTGAAATCAATTCATCCAACAGTTCCTGCCCGACTTCTGCATGGGCTTTAACAATGCGACCTTTCTCAAAATGCAAGGTAAAGCCATCGATAATATTGCCTTGATACACGAGTGGCTTCGTATTGCGCACAGTGCCTTCGACTTCCAGTTTAGCCGGAACGGTATAGACTTCTTCTGTCGGCATATTGGCGATGAACGGCACCTGCTCCGGTGTGCGGGAAGCCCCGCTCATCCACATATGGCCTGCCGGCAAGCCAATCGTCAAATCGGTGCCCGGCGCACGGTAATGCAATTTCCGGTAGCGCCGCCCGTTCAATGCGGCTGCCCGCTGTTCCAGGTTCTCGATATGTTCCTGCCACAATGCAACGGCATCGCCGTCTCCGATGCGCACAGTCTGGAAAATCGCTTGCCATAAGGCTTCCATCTGGTCCTGTTCTTCCGGGAATACTTTTTCTGCCCATTTTTTAGAAGGGATCGCGACGATCGACCAAGCGATTTTGTCGGATCCGACTGCTTGACGGTAGCGTTCCAATGCTTTTCCTGCAGATTTTTGCCCATCGCTCAGGCGTTTTGCCGGAATGCCGGCAAATAAGTCCGGGTCTTCTGCATCGATCCATAAAAATGCGCCTTTATGGTCGATGATGGCATCGCGCTGCTTGACTGTCCAATCCGGAAACTCGTGAAATGCAGCGTCCGGCGCCAATTCGTAATGCGTGCGCATCACAAAAGGATCTGAAAAAGCGACATGGACTTGTTTCGCCCCGGCTTCATAAGCTTTTTCAACCACCAAACGAGTAAATTCTACGGTATCTGTCGTTGTTTGAATCAGTAATTCCTGTCCCGGCTGGATGTTGACACCGACACGGACCGTCAGTTCAGCATACTGCGCTAATTTTTCTTGGAAGCTCATTATTTCTTCCCCTTTGCTGAGATGGTTTTGCTATTGCCTTCGATCAGTTCGCCGCCATGCATGATTTTTTGTACTGGTTTACCCGGCAACTCTTTCGTCAGTTTTTTATAATGTTTTTCATCCGCATAGGCAAGGAGCGTCAACACTTCCCCGTCAGCTCCCGCACGGCCGGTTCTGCCCGAACGGTGCAAATACTGTTCGACCGTCATCGGCGCATCGACGTGGATGACATGTGTCAACTGATCGATATCAAGCCCGCGTGCTGCCACTTCGGTCGCGATCAAGACGGCTGTTTCCCCTTTACGGAAATCGTCCAATGCTTTCTTGCGTTCTTCTTTTTTCATTTCGGAATGCAAAGTCGCGATTTTGGCGTCGCGAAATTTCAGCTTGCTTTCTTTCATTAGCACTTGGTCAAGATTGTTGACGAACGCCAATGCCTTGACCCCTGTCATATGCGAAAGGCTGCGAAGCAAGTCGGTCTTGTCGCGCTCATCGACCTTGACAAATGAATGCGTCACTTTGCCTTGCTTCGGCAATTGTTCAGCCGATACATGGAGGCGAGTCGGATGTTTCATCATGCGTTTCGCAACCAATTCGATTTCCTCTGTAATCGTCGCCGATACCAATACAAGCTGGCGATCTTGCTGTGTTCTTTCGATGAGGTCTTTCATGATCCCGCGGTGTTCGCGTGCCATCAATTGATCGCCTTCGTCAAGTACCATAATACGCACCTCATGCATCTTGAGCTTTTTGGTCTTGACCAATTCGTTCAAGCGACCTGGAGTGCCGACGACGATTGTCGGTTTTTTCTTCAACTTATCCAATTGCCGCTGGATATTGGCGCCGCCGATTAATGGCGTAACGGTTACATCCGTGCCTGTTGTCCACTCGCGCAAGACATTGACGATTTGCATCGCGAGTTCTTGTGAAGGGGCGATGATCATCGCTTGCGTATTCGGTTTTTTCGGGTTGACGCGCTCTAAGATTGGCAATAGATAAGCCAAGGTTTTTCCTGACCCGGTCGGCGATTCCGCCACGATGTCGTTTCCTGCGAGCATTTCCGGAATCATCTGTTCCTGGATCGGCATCGCTTCGGTAAAACCGGTTTGTTTCCATTTTTCTTGCCATACAGGGCTTAAGTCTTCTATAAATTTCATGTGCCATTCCACCTTCTTTTCGATGCTTTAAGTGTACCATATTCGGCCCAGCACCGCCTTTTCAGGCAAATGAAAAGGCGGCTCCTTTTTTCAAGGAACCGCACTTTTTCAATCGGCATAACGTTGTTTATAGACGCGTTCTTTCTGTGCTTCCGTTGCTTTTTGGTTAGGCTTTTTAATGAACAAAGCTAATAGGAAAGCAGCGAGTGCGATATATGTCGATACCGTAAACGAAAAATTGATGCCTTCGAGCATCGCAGGGATGGTTGCTTCCTGTGCGCTTGTGCCGGCAGCGACCAAATCTTGTACCGTTGCTTCGGTGCGCGTATTCATCAAGGTCACGAGAAACGCAGAACCGATCGCACCGGAAACTTGCTGCAAAGTATTGTTGATAGCGGTCCCGTGCGGATAGGATTTCATCGGCAATTGGTTAAGCCCATTGGTCATGACGGGCATCATGACCATTGAAATGCCGAACATGCGCAAGGTGTAAATCGCCATAATTTGAAAATATCCTGTATCCACTGTTAAGTTGCTGAACAAATAAGTGGTGATGACGACAAGAGCCAGTCCAGGCAATGCCAGCACTTTGGCTCCGAACCGGTCAAAGATGCGCCCGGTGATTGGGGACATGATTCCCATGACGAGTGCGCCCGGGAGCATCATCAAACCAGACTGTATTGGAGAGATCCCCTTGATGGTCTGGATGTAGATTGGCATAAGAATCATGGCCGAGAACATCGCCATCGACAAAGTGATCGAAATGACTGAAGACAAGGCGAACATCGGATGCTTATAAACACGAAGTTCCAATAGCGGCTCTTTTAGCTTCATCTGGCGGAAGGAAAAGACCGTCAAGGAAAGCAGGCCAACTGCAATTGTCAAATAAACGGCCGGATTTTCCCAGCCGAGCGAGCCGGCGGAACTGAATCCATACAACAAGCCGCCAAAGCCAAGACTCGATAGAACAAGTGACAAGGGGTCTAGCGACAGCTCACGATTTTGGAACGTCAGGTTTTTTAATTTGAAGATCCCGAGCAAAAGCGGGATCAATGCGACAGGCAAGACGATGAAAAATAGCACTCTCCAGGAATAGGTCTGGACGATAAATCCGGAAAGGGTCGGGCCGATTGCCGGCGCGACGACCATGACCATGCCGAAGACGCCCATCGCCTGCCCTCTTTTCTCGACCGGGAATGCGGCGAGCATGACATTCATCAACAAAGGCATCATAAGTGCAGCGCCAGAAGCCTGCACCATGCGGCCGATCAACAGGATGGCAAATGCTGGTGCCAATGCAGCCAGCAAGGTCCCGATCGAGAACAAGGACATCGCGACAATGAAAATCGCCCGGTTCGAATAGCGTTGAATCAAATAAGCGCTCGCTGGGATTAGAATACCGTTGACGAGCATATAGCCCGTGACGAGCCATTGGGCCGTCGCGGCATCGACTTTCAAGTCAATCATGATTTCCGGCAAGGCAATGTTCAAAAGGGTTTGGTTGAAAATCGCCACAAATGCTCCAGTGAACAAAATGGCGATAATTCCATATGGGGGTTTCGTTGTTTCTGTCATCGTTGTTTCCTCCGTCTCACCGAATTATTTCGGCATTTTATACTCTATCGACATATTTTATACTCATAGTATAGTTTTTACAAGAAAGACGAATCAGTAATAGGCAATAAGTTTGAAACATTGATTTCATCAGCTTTTGGCGGTATGCTTTGGCTATACTATCAGTCTAAAAAAGGGGATATTATGAATCCTAAAAAACAGCAAATCATCAATGCCGCCCATCACTTATTCATTAAGAAAGGGTATAATGCCTCGTCTATACAAGATATTCTGGATGAAGCCGGCATTTCCAAAGGCACCTTCTATAATTACTTTACTTCTAAATCGGAATGCCTCATCGCGTTGATGGAATCGATCGCTGAAGATATCCGGTCAGCACGCATATCGGTCGCTTTTGGTGAATCCCCGAGTGACCCGGATCTTTTTGCAAAACAACTCGCGATCCGCATCCGCATGAACCACGAGAAAAATTTATTTTCTTTGTACGAAAGCATTTTCTACTCACAAGATGAAGAATTGAAAGCTTTCGGAAAAAGCCAGTATATTTTGGAACTCAAGTGGCTAAGCAGCCGAATCATCGATTTATTCGGTGAAAAAGTACGGCCCTACGCATTAGAGAATGCCGCTATCGCAAATGGCGCGCTACAACAATTGATGCATGTCTGGCGCTTTGGCACCGAACAACAGCTGCCACTAGACGAATTGACCGATTATATTGTGCATCGTATGAAGCAAGCGGTAGAGATTCAATTGAAAGATGGCAAGCAATTTCTCTCGGAAGGCTTGTTAGGCCAGCCTCAACAGCCGCCGGCATTATCGGACAGTGTCCCCCAATTGCAAGCATTCGCAGAGCAAGCAGAAAACGATGACGTGAAGCAATTGCTGACATTTTTGGCCGATGAATTAACAGCTGAACAACCACGCAATGCCGTCCTTAGCAGCGTTCTGACTTCGTTAGGCAAAATGACAGAGTCTGAAGCAGGACTGCAGAGACTGCTTGAACAATTATGGCGTGAAATCAAATGAAAAAATCCCCTTCCCTGGAAGTTTCTCCAGAGAAGGGGATTTTCTTATAAGGGACGCCTCCGCCCCGCTACCGCTTGTTCAAATGCATATGCATACTCAATCAGTTTCGGTTCATCAAATGCTTGGCCGGCAAATGTAATGCCGAACGGTTCGCCAGCGGCTGTCAATCCCGCTGGCACTGTAATGGATGGGAAACCCGCAGCAGCCCCGATATTGCAGCCGAAATCTTGAGGCAACAAAAGCGCATCTGCGCCAGCTTGTTGAAGCTGTTTTTTCATGCCTTGTTCAGCCGCGAGGAACCGGTTGCGTTCAAGTGCCTCGACATATTCCCGCTCCGTCAAATTTCCGCTCATGAGATTTGCCTGCTGCAAGAGATTTTGGCCGAATTTTAACATCTGCTCAGCGTGCTCTTCATTGTATGAAATGATGTCACTCATGGAACGAATGCGGTGGTCGGGGTTCGAACGCGCCAAATAGGCATTCAAATCTGCTTTGAATTCATGGAGCAGCACCGCAAAACCGAGATCTTCCTGCTCGGTGCCGATATCGACTTCCTTGATGGTAGCTCCGCATGCGCGCAACTGCCCCATGGCTGCTTCGAAAGCTTTGGCCTGGTCATCCGGAATTTCTTTAAACAATTGACGGTCTAAGCCGAGGACGACGCCGGACAATCCGTCGCTTTTCAAATGCTGCTGCCAGTCATAGCCTCTAAATTGGTCCGCCAACACGGTAATTACATCTCCTGAGTCTGTCCCTATCAATGCGGCAAACACCGACACCGCATCTTCCACTGAGCGTGCAAGCGGACCTGCTGTGTCTTGCGTATGCGATAAAGGAATGATTCCCGTCCGGCTCACCAGTCCGACAGTTGGCTTGATGCCAACCAGGCTATTCTGTGCCGCTGGATTAATGATTGAGCCGGAAGTTTCCGTCCCGATTGCAGCCACAGCCAAATTTGAAGCCACTCCAGCCGCCGACCCTGAACTCGATCCGCCGACATCAAAAGGGCCATACGGATTTTTCACCTGGCCGCCGCGTGAGCTGAAGCCATTGGTCATCTTATCGCTCATAAAATTCGCCCATTCGGTCATATTCGTTTTGCCGAGGATAATCGCACCTGCCGCTCGCAGCTTTTCTACCACCTTGGCATCCCGCAGCGCATAGTGATCTGCCATCGCGAGTGATCCTGCACTTGTATGCATGCCATCTCCAGTATCCATATTGTCTTTTACGAGCAAAGGGATGCCATGTAAGCTAGAGCGCGGCCCTTTATGCTTACGTTCAAAGTCTAGTGCTCGAGCGGTCAACAAAGCGTCGGGGTTGACCTCAAGTACTGCATGGATATGTCTATCGCGCAGTGAAATGTTTTCTTTATACATCAGCACGAGCTCTTCTGAAGTCAACTTGCCTGTTTCCATCTCCTGCTGCAATTCAGCAATCGTCATTTCATCGAGCTTATTTTTCCGGTAGTCCTCTAGTTTTTGATGGTGCATGCCTTTTCCTCCTACATGGTACAAAATAAGCCTCGTCTTAAGGCCAAAACTATCTAAAAAAGCCCGAGCTCATGAGCTTAGGCTTTTATCGGTATATTCCTTTAGCAGTTCAAATAAAGACAATTCATAAAGCTGTCTGCCGTTGATCTTAAAGACATTCTTCGAAACGAGCTCATCAATGACCTTCGACCGTTTGTCCTCGAATTTCGACTCGGGTATGTGTTCCATCGTGCTTCTTCTCTCCTTACAGATAGTGTCACTATTTCTATACCCGAAGGGATCATAGCCTAAAACCTGCCAAAAGAAAAACTGCCCATAATTTTTTCTCCCGCCCTTATTTCGACAAATTTACGTTTCCCCTTTGTCCGGATAGCGTTTTTGCAAATAAGAGACTGCATTGCCAATCAATTCTTTCAACACGTCGGGATCGATATCGCTGAACTTATTGATGTAAATACAAGATTTACCCGCAGTACATTTTCCGAGGCGTTCGAGTGCATCCGGCTCTTTTTCCGCACACCCTGTCAGATACAGGCTGATTTTCGCTTTGCGTGGGGAAAATCCAGCGAGCGGTGCATCGCCTTCATGGCCAGTTGCGTACCGGTAGTGGTAAGAACCAAAACCGATGATGCTGTCGCCCCACATTTTTGCTGGATAGCCTGTCGCTTGCTCAAAAAGCTCTAGTAACCGATAAGCATCTTCTTTTTTAGATGGCTTTTCCACTGTTTCGATAAATTCGATGACGCTGCCTTCATGCTCTTTTGTTTTTTGTTCGTACATTCCGCACCCTCCTTTTAAAAAATTCTGCTTTAACCTACTTCTCTAGCTACTATCGGTTATCCTGCTGTACATCAAGTCGAACTCCGCCACAGAAGTAAGGAAACCCATTTGGAGGCATAAAAAAACTCCCAGACTGTTTTCAAGAAAAAGTCTGGGAGCATTTGATCACATGGCGCTGGCAGTTATCTCGTCAACCAAGCCACACACTCGACGTGCGTCGTCTGCGGGAACATATCGACCGGCTGGACTTCCTGTGTCCGGTAGCCGCCGTCTTCCAAGATTCGCAAATCGCGTGCCAGTGTCGCAGGGTTGCAGGAAACGTAGACGATGCGCTGTGGCTTTTGTTCGAGCATCGTTTGCAGCAGTGCTTCGTCGCAGCCTTTTCGCGGCGGGTCGACAACGAGCACATCTGCTTGTTTACCGTCTTTGTACCAGCGCGGAATGACTTCTTCAGCTGGCCCTGCTTCGAATAAAGTATTTGTGAAGCCGTTCAAGTCGGCATTGCGTTTGGCATCTTCGATCGCTTGTGGGACGATCTCGACGCCCATGACAAATTTCGCGCGCTGTGCAAGGAATAACGAAATCGTGCCGATGCCGCAATATGCATCGATTACTGTCTCGCTTCCTGTCAGCCCCGCATAGTCAAGCGCCTGCCCGTACAGCACTTCTGTCTGTTCCGGATTAACTTGATAGAACGACCGCGCAGAGATCTCGAAGCGCACATCGCCAATGCGGTCTTCAATGATGTCTTTGCCCCATAGATTGATCGTTTCGTTTCCGAAGATGACATTGGTCTTGTCTCCGTTGACGTTTTGCATGATCGATGTCACCTCAGGCAATGCGGCGCGGATCGCTTCTACGGCACGTTCTGCTTGCGGGAATTTCTGCTTCTTCGTCACCAATACGACCATCAATTCGCCCGTCACGCGCCCTTTGCGGAGCACGACGTGGCGCAGCATGCCGCGGTGCGTCTTTTCTTCATACGGCTCGATGCCCATGTCCTGCAAATTGCGCTTGAGCGACGCCATCAAGGTGTCCGCTTCCGGCGTTTGGATCAGGCAGATATCGGTATCGGCAATGCGGTGCGAACGCGGCTGGTAGAAGCCGGCGACGACGCGGCCATCATCCATGCCGAACGGGATTTGTGATTTATTGCGGTAGCGCCATGGGTTGTCCATGCCTTTCACTGGATGGACCGGCACGTCGGGTAATTTGCCGAGACGCGCCATCGCATCGCGCACGACTTTTTCTTTATACTTTAGTTGCCCTTCGTAGGACAAATGCTGCAATTGGCAGCCGCCGCAAATCTCAAACACCGGACACGGTGCGTCGATCCGGTCTGCGGATTTCTCTTCAATCGAGATGAGCTTGGCAAAGCCGTAGGATTTCAATGTTTTCAAGACATGCACCGTTACGGTCTCCCCTGGCAATGCATCTTTAATAAACAGCGGATAGCCCTCCACTTTGGCGACGCCGGCACCGTCATGCGTCAAGTCTTCAACATAGACCGACAAACGGTCATTTTTGGTTACTGGTTTCATTACGTTCACTCCATTTCACATTGCCCTATTGTAACATATCCGCTTTTTCAGCAGTAAAAAACTGCGGCGGGAAATTCCCGCCACAGCTTTATTTTTTATCTTTCGTTACTGGGCCATCTTTTAATGATATCCAGAAACCGACGGCAATCGCCAGGATAATGACCAGAAACGGCGCGTAGAAAATGAAAAAATCATTCATCTTTCATAGCCTCCTTCAGGCATGATAATCCGATTTCCCTTTGACGTAATCTTTGTCGAACAGGAACAGGCGGAACAATAGATAAAGCGAGGGCAATAATAGCCCCAGTCCTGCAATAAAGGCGATAATTAAGGCGATCGCCATTGATTCATTCGTGAAGCTATCGTAAATCGTCAAATGCGGATACAACAGATACGGGTAATGCGATGCCCCGTAGGCAAAAAACGCGGTAAAGAACTGGCCGACGAGCAAGATGAACGCCAAACCGTAATTGCGCTTTTTCCAAATCAAAAATACGGTGCCGAGGAACAATAGGAACGATAACGCAAACATCCACCACAGATCAAGCAAGCTCGCGTAATGTTCAGGGTTATGCCCACGAAGTTCGAAAATGATGCCGGTTGCGGTGATGATCGTCGGTCCGGCCCATACCAACGCGTATTTTCGCACCAATTGAGTCGCCTTTACGTCTCCCGCTTTGTGTGCATACCAAGTCAAGAACACAGCGGAAATATAAAGCACCGCTGCAAGGCTCAAGACGACAATGCTCCACATTAACGGGCTTGTAAAAAGTGCCCAGTAATCAAGCGAGGGCTGCCCGCCTTCAAGACGCATAAAGCCGCCTTCTGAAATGGCCAGTACCGGCGACAAAGCCGCCGGAAGCAATAGGCCAGATAACCCGTACATATAAATATAGCCGCGATGGTCGATCTTCGCGCCGTATGTGGCGAATGCATAATACGAACCGCGCACGGCGAGCAATATCAAGGCAAGACTTGCCGGCACGAGCAGTGTTGTGCCGTAGTAAAACGCCGTCTGCGGGAAAAACCCGATAATGCCGACGAAGAAGAATACGAAAAAGACGTTCGTCACTTCCCATACCGGCGACAGATAACGCTGGATGATGCCTGTCAAGATATGCTGCTTGTCCGAGAAAGCGCTATAAGCGTTAAAGAATCCGGCGCCGAAATCAATCGACGCCACAATGACGTAAAGAAACAAAAACAACCAAAGAACGGAAATCCCGATAATCTCAAGTGTCATGATTCCTCACCGCCTTTACTGGATTCACGCTGTGCCAGCTCTTTCTCAACTGGATTGCGTTTATACATGCGGGACAAGACAACGACCGTCCCGATTCCGAGAATGACGTAGAGGCCGGCGAACAACACGATCATCAAATCGACTTGCCCGCTTGCCGTTGCCCCTTCACTGGTCTTCATATAACCGCGCAAGATCCATGGCTGTCTGCCGACTTCTGTAAACCACCAGCCAGCTTCGATGGCAATCATTGCGAGCGGACCGCTGAGCACCGTCAGCCAGCGGAACCATTTCTGCTTGACGAGGGACCAGCCGCGCCAAGATCCGACTACGAAGACGAAGGAGAAGAACGCAAGCCACATGCCAAGTGTGACCATCGTATCGAACAAGTAATGGATCCACAGTGGCGGAATTTCATCTTCTGGGAAATCATTCAAGCCGATGACCTCACCACTTGGGACGCCGTGCGCCAAAATACTCAATGCATATGGGACGCGGATCGCGTATTTTGGCTCTTCGCCGTCCAACACGCCAAACAGCACAAGTTCGGCTTCCGGTCCTGTTTCAAAATGCCACTCAGCCGCCGCCAGTTTTTCTGGCTGGTATTCGGCCAAGTATTTCCCGGAGAAGTCGCCGATGATAGCGGTCGCTACCGAAAAGATCAATGCGAGCTTCATCGTCAGGAACAATGCTTTTTTGTGGTAAATATGATTCGATCCCCGCAGCAAACGGAAAGCCGCGATTGATGCCAAGATAAAGGCACTTGTCATGAATGCTGTCGACAAGACGTGCGCGACTTTTGTCGGCACTGCCGGACTGAACATCGCGAGCAACGGGCTCACGTTGACCAGTTCGCCATTCAATACATCAAAGCCTTGCGGCGCATTCATGAATGAATTGACGATGGTGATGAATATAGAAGAAGCCGCCGCTCCGAGTGCGACCGGCACTAGCAGGAGAAAATGTTTACGCTGATCTTCAAACCGATCCCACGTATACAAATAGATCCCAAGAAAAATCGCTTCAAAGAAAAACGCAAAGACTTCCATGAACAACGGAAGCGCAATGACATTCCCTGCCATTTGCATAAAGTTCGGCCACAATAATGATAATTGCAACCCGATTGCGGTACCGGTCACGACACCGACCGCGACCGTGATGACAAATCCTCTTGCCCAGCGCCGTGCCAGGAGGATATAATGCTCGTCATTTTTTCTGATCCCGACCCATTGGGCAATCATGATCATGAGCGGGATCCCTACACCGATCGTTGCGTAAATGATGTGAAAAGATAGGGTCATCAAGGTTAGTATCCGGCTCATTAAAGCCGTATCTTCAAATCCCAAAATTCTCGTCCCCTTTACATGGGCTAAAACTCAACCCGTTATATGTTTTATTGTACCTCAAAGCCCCCCCTATAAACTTCTGCGAGGCATTCGATTCCGCCCGATGTTTGAATAAGCTGTGACAAAACGAACACATAAGCATTGAAATTTTGCTGAATTTTTAGTATTCTATAATGAACAAAAGAAAAGGATGATTCATATGGAAACAAGCAGAAAGGTATTTGCCTATATCACCAGAGGCGAAGAAAACAACAAAGAATTGCTCGTATTCGAGTACAAAGGCGAACCTGAAGTCGGACTGCAGGTGCCAGGCGGAACGATCGGCGATGGCGAATTGTTGATTGATGCCCTGTACCGTGAAGTGAAAGAAGAAACCGGCTTGCCGCGCAATGTGCTCGAATTCGTCGGGAAAATCCACAAATACAATTACTACCCGGCACATAAAGAAAAAGCGTACGAGCGCAACATCTTCCATTTTGAATACACTGGCGAAAAAATTGACGAATTTGAACATACGATCAAAAGCAAAGGCCGCGACAATGGGCTAGTCGTCCAGTATCGCTGGGAACCAATTGAAGACCTCCCGAAGCTTGCGGCAGACCAAGACGAAGCCATCGAATTGCTGGAATATTAAGCTTAAAAAAACGATTCGCTCCCCCACACCGGGTTGAGCGGATCGTTTTTTATTTGCGGTCTTTTTCTTTGATGTATTCCAGCGGTACGAACATTTCAATATGGCGCTCCAAGTTCTCGAAAGTAGCCGGCAAAATACCGCCAAACTCGCCGTCCAAGTTGAGCAAGACGCGTTCATTGGATGTCACTGAAATCTTGCTTGCCTTCACATATAAGACATGAGGGTCGGATAAATGTTCCCCGCGAAGCGCTAGGGAAGCCACGCGGATAAACTCTGCCATATTCAACTCTTTCAGAATAAGCAAAGTAAATTTGCCATCATTGATGCTCGCGTCCGGCGCTAGCTTTTCAAAACCGCCGACGGAATTGGTCAAGCCAATCAAGAACATCATCGCTTTGTCGTCGAACACTTGCCCATCGTATTCAATGCGGACGCGTGAAGAACGAATCGACGGAATCATCTCGATGCCCTTTAAGTAATAGGCCAACTGGCCAAGTACCGTCTTGAGTTTGCTCGGAACTTCATAAGTTAGCTCCGTTAGACGGCCGCCTCCGGCAATATTGACGAAATAACGGTCATCGTTCATCACTCCGATATCGACAGGGATCGACTCACCTTTGATAATGATGTCAACGGCGCGGTTGATGTCGCGCGGTATGCGTACGGCGCGCGCGAAGTCGTTAGTTGTGCCCATTGGAATCAAGCCCACTTTCGGGCGTTCCGGATATTTGGCAATTCCTGAAACCACTTCATTAAGTGTCCCGTCTCCGCCAACTGCCACTACCAAATCAAATTTATGCTCGACGGCATATTCTGCCGCCTTGACTGCGTCCCCTTCACATGTTGTTGCATGGCAAGAGGTTTCGTATCCTGCGATTTCCATCTTTTGCAATACTTCCGGAAGGTGGCGGCGGAACAATTCCCTGCCGGATGTTGGGTTATAAATTATGCGTGCTCGTTTCATCGGATTCAGCCTTTCTGGACCATTCTCTAAAAACAGGACATGACAGGGCTGCAGAAAGTTCCCGCGAACGGGACATTCTGCAGCCGGCTGTCTGTATGGTATTACAAGATTTCTTGCAAGCTTTTGCGAATGTCTTCATACGTATCTTGCCAGAGATCCGGATCAGACGTGAAACGATCCGATATCTCTCCGACAATCGTTTTCCAATGCAATTCGTATTGAGGATTTTCTTTTTCCGGCAGTTTTGTTTTCTTCTCATCGACCATCTGTTGGACTTTTGGTGAACGTGGCCCCCACGAGCCCATTACTTCCCCACTTCCGGACAGGAAGATGTATTTCGGAATCGACTTGCCGCCATTCGTCAAATAGCGCTCCATGAGTTCTGGGTTGTCATCGCGGTAAACACAGCGCACTTCGAGATCCCCCGCTTCTGCCAATTTTCTCAAAATCGGGTTGACCATCATCGCATCGCCGCACCAGTCTTCGGTAATCGCCAAGATGTTCACTCGCTGCTGTTTCAACTTATCGATAAATTCCGCATCGTCCGGCAGTTCGAATTTCTCGTAGATTGTGTAAGTTTTTTCTTGGTTCGACTCCATTTGCGCCATGTATTTCTCCAGCGTGATGGCGTGCTCAAAATATTCCAGTTCCGTCATCATTCTATCACGTCTCCTTACCCAACAGTTTACCTGTTCTTTTCCCTTTGCGGCAAACTTTTAAGCAAAAAGCTGTGGAATTGTTCCAATTAAGTCTACATTTCGCAGTCGGTTACTATTTTGTCATGCAGAGCAGTCAATTAGACGTGAGAGCGAAATGGATAATTCATCGTACATTTTATCACGAGATAGTCGCCTTTCTCTTGGGGCTTATCTTTCGCAATGAGGCAAGAAGAACACTTAGCTGGACTTTTATAGTGAGATGAATCGTGCATTGATTATTTCATAATGAAGGAGCCGCCTCTCGCTTGGGGCTGGCCTCCCACAATGAGCCGAGAAGGACGCTCGTCTCATTGCTTCGGCTCGCCCATATGCGCGGTTCGGCTTTAGATTTTATTGAATGTTGTGTGTGAGCAAGTATCGCTGTTGATTGTGTTCATCCGCTGGTATCAACGCTTAGTTTGACTTGATAGCGAGATGAATCGTTCGTTAATTATTTCATCTTCAAGCAGTCGCCTTCCGCTTGGGGCTGGCCTCTTGCAATAAGCCAAGAAGAACACTTGTCTTATTGCATCGGCTCGCCCTTGGGCGCGGTTCGGCTTTTGGATTTCATTGGGTATTGCGTGCTAGCAAGTATCGCTGTTGATTGTGTTCATCCGCTGGTATCAACGCTTAGTTTGACTTGATAGCGAGATGAATCGTTCGTTAATTATTTCATCGTGAAGCAGTCGCCTTCCGCTTGGGGCTGGCCTTTCGCCATGAGCCGAGAAGGACACTCGTCTTATGGCTTCGGCTCGCCCTTGGGCGCGGTTCGGCTTTTCGATTTTATTGGATGTTTCGCGCGAAGATGCGTCACTGTTGAGTGTCTTCATTCGCTGGTATAGACGTTTAGCTAGACTTGATAGTTAAATGAATGGTCCATTGATTGTTTCATCTTCAAGCAGCCGCCTTCCGCTTGGGGCTGGCCTTTCGCCATGAGCCGAGAAGGACACTCGTCTTATGGCTTCGGCTCGCCCTTGGGCGCGGTTCGGCTTTTCGATTTCATTGGATGTTGCATGCGAGGATGCGTCTTTTTTTATATTCGTTCGGTGGTGAAGGTGCCTAGCTAGAGTTGATAGTGGAAAAGATGGTTCACTAGCTATTCTTTACGCAATTACAAAGCTGTCTAAAACTATTTATACTAATTTCAGTGACAGTTGAATTTTATTTCCCCATTATACTTAGAGATGAAGCGGAAAGGGGCCGACGCCTGAGGGACCGCGCGGGCTGGCGAGACAATGGTGGCGCGCCCTTTGCCACCTTGGCTCAACACCCGCCCCTTATTCGGGCAGCTGAAAACGCGACGTCCTGTCGCATCAGCTGCATGACCTGCATCCTGCAGGCCTCAAGCGTGCCCCTTGGAGCGGAATCTCAAGGAAATAACATTTCGACTACCAGATTTAGCTTTTGAATCGCATTCACTAAAATAATCCACACAAAAAAAGGATGGCTGAGTGAGCCATCCTTTTTCTGATTAACGTTTCGCGATTTCCTCTAGGAGGATTTTGTTCAAGAGCGGCGGGTTGGCCTGTCCTTTTGTCGCTTTCATGATTTGCCCAACGAGGAAGCCGATTGCGCGATCTTTCCCGTTCTTGTAATCTTCGATCGACTGCGGGTTGGCGTCCAATGTATTGGTAACGTATTCAAGCAATACGTTTTCGTCCGAGATCTGTACCAAGCCTTGCGCTTTGACGATCTTGTTCGGGTCTCCACCTTTTTCGATCAATTCCTTGAAGACTTTCTTAGCGATCTTCGAGGAAATCGTGCCTTCGCCGATTAATTTGATCATGCCGGCAAGCCCTTCTGGTGTTAGTTCCGTTTCTTCGAGCTCTTTGTTCTGGGCGTTGAGATATGCGGACACTTCACCCATCATCCAGTTGGATGTCAATTTCGCGTCAGCCCCGGCTTTCACCGTCGCTTCGAAGAAATCGGAAATCGGCTTCTGCAAAGTCAATACCATAGCGTCATATGACGACAAGCCAAGTTCTGAGACGTAGCGGGCTTTGCGGGCGTCCGGAAGTTCCGGAATTTCTGCGCGCACGCGCTCGAGCCAGGCGTCGTCGATGACGATATCGACCAGGTCCGGTTCTGGGAAGTAACGGTAATCATCCGAACCTTCTTTGATGCGCATGAGCAAGGTTTTACCAGTCGACTCATCATAGCGGCGTGTTTCCTGCTCGATGATACCGCCTGCGAGCAATACTTGCTCTTGGCGGATCTGTTCGTGCTCCAAGCCTTTTTTAACGAAGTTAAACGAGTTCAAGTTCTTCAGCTCGGTTTTCGTGCCGAATTCATCACGGCCGTATGGGCGCAAGGAGATATTGGCGTCGCAGCGAAGCGAGCCTTCTTCCATGCGCACATCGGAAACGCCTGTGTATTGGATGATCGATTTGATTTTCTCCAAATACGCATACGCTTCTTCCGGCGTGCGGATATCCGGTTCTGAAACGATCTCGATCAACGGTGTCCCTTGGCGGTTAAAGTCGACAAGAGAGTGGCCATTGCCGGTATGTGTCAGCTTGCCTGCATCTTCTTCCATGTGAAGACGGGTGATGCCGATGCGTTTTTTCTCGCCATTTACTTCGATTTCTAACCAGCCGTGTTCGCCGATCGGCTGATCAAATTGGGAAATTTGATAGGCTTTCGGGTTATCCGGGTAGAAATAGTTTTTGCGGTCAAATTTGGTGTGGCGTGTAATCTCGCAGTTTAATGCAAGTGCCGCTTTCATCGCCCAATCGACAGCTGTTTTATTGACGACCGGCAAGACCCCAGGGTAGCCAAGATCGATGACATTCGTGTTGGTATTTGGTTCAGCACCGAAATGTGCCGGGGAAGGCGAGAACATTTTGGATTCCGTCTTCAGTTCGACGTGGACTTCAAGCCCGATGATCGTTTCGAAATTCATTGTGCGGCTCCCTCCCATGTTTGCGGTATTTCTTTATGGAACTCGGTCGCCTGCTCGAAAGCATCCGCGACACGGTAGACGGTTTCTTCATCGAAATAATTGCCGATGATCTGCAATCCGAGCGGCAAGCCACTTTCAAATCCACACGGAACTGAGATCGCTGGAACACCTGCCAAGTTGACAGGGATCGTCAAGATATCGTTAGCGTACATCGTCAATGGGTCATCGATGATTTCACCGATCTTGAATGCCGGCGTCGGCGTGGTTGGCCCAACGATAACATCGAAGTTTTCAAACGCCTTATCGAAATCCTGCTTGATCAATGTACGGACTTTCTGTGCTTTTTTGTAATAAGCATCGTAATACCCCGAGCTCAGTGCATACGTTCCGAGCATGATGCGGCGCTTCACTTCATCGCCAAATCCTTCTGAGCGAGTGTTCATATAGAACTCAAGCAGGCTGCCGGCTTTTTCCGTCCGGTAGCCGTAGCGGATGCCGTCAAAACGGGACAAGTTCGATGATGCTTCAGATGAAGCCAAGATGTAATAAGTCGAAAGTGCGTATTTGGAATGCGGCAAGGAAATCTCTTCCCATGTTGCGCCTTTTTCTTCCAATACTTTTAAAGCGTCTTTTACAGCTTGTTTCGATGCTTCGCTGACGCCTTCTGCGAAATACTCTTTTGGCACGCCAATGCGAAGCCCTTGGATATCGCCAGTCAGTGCAGCTGTAAAATCAGGCACGTCCACATTTGCAGAAGTGGAATCTTTTTCGTCGTGTCCGGATATGGCGTTCAACAACAAAGCATTGTCTTTGACCGTGCGCGTAATCGGTCCGATTTGGTCGAACGATGACGCATAAGCGATCAAACCAAAACGCGATACGCGGCCGTATGTTGGCTTCATGCCGACGACGCCGCAAAAAGCAGCCGGTTGGCGAATCGATCCGCCCGTATCGGAACCGAGTGAAAACGGCACTTCACCTGCAGCAACTGCCGCAGCCGATCCGCCTGATGATCCACCTGGAACTGTTTCTAAATTCCACGGATTTTTCGTATTTTTGTAATAAGAGTTTTCGTTGGATGATCCCATGGCGAATTCATCCATGTTCAATTTCCCAACGATGATCATGCCGGCTTCACGCAATTTATCTACAACCGTTGCGTTGTAGATGGGATTGAAGCCTTTCAGGATCAAGCTTGATGCAGTCGTCTCCAGCCCTTCTGTGACGATATTATCTTTTACTCCGATTGGCAAACCGAAAAGTGGGCCGCGCTCTCCTGCTTCCGTTTGGTCCATTTCTGCCGCTTGCTTTGTCGCTTGCTCTTCATTCAATGCCAAAAAAGCGTCGACTTTCGGATCCAATTCCTTCATGCGCTCGAATGTCGCTTTTGTCAGGTCCGTAATCGTCAGTTCCTTGCTATGTAGTAATTCCTGCAATTCTTTTGCAGTTTTATCAGCTAGCTTCATCTGTTTCCCTCCTCACAATCAGTCTAGAATCGTTGGCACGCGAACTTGTCCGCCTTCGTGCTCTTTTACGTTTTTCATCACCATTTCACGTGGCAAGCCTTCGATCGACTTGTCTTCGCGCATCACGTTGACTAGCGGCAATACATGTGTTGTCGGTTCTACATTTTCCGTATCCAATTCATTCAGCAATTCCATCGCATTGGTGATCGCTTCCAATTGGTCCGCAAAATGCACCGCTTCTTCATCGGTAATTGCTAAACGTGCCAAGTGGGCCACTTCGATAACTTCTTCTTTTGTCATTTTCGCCATTTTCTACACCTCCGGATTCAATAAACATACGGTCTATCATACCATTTTTCTAAAAAAATGAATAGAGACAGCCAACTGGCTGTCTCTTAAATTGCCGACCTACTCGTAAATATGGACAACCGGTTCTTCTTCCCCAGCTTTTCGCAAGATGAGTGCTTCCGCTCCGTTCGTTGATGTCACGTTTACTTCAATTTGGACATCGTCCGGAAAATGATCGAGAATCAAGCCTGTGACATATTGCGTAAAACCGATCACTTCAGCCGAACCGTAAAATTGGATTGGGATTTCGATTTTCAGCTCCTGCAATTGGCTATTTTGATAAAAACCTTTTCCAATGACGCTCGTGAAGTTTGAAAAATACACTTCCACATCTTGCTTGAAGTTGCGGAATGCCGTGTCGATATCGCGGTATTGCTCGTTTGTTCCAGACGTCGGGAACACAACATAAGACTCATCAAGATCGTTCCAGTTCGCCACTTCTGTCTCGCCTTTTGGCGCAGCGCCATAAGAGAAATAAGTGCCTGGTGTCATCGCATTGCGGCTGTTCTGGGCGAATAAAGCGACAAGGATCGGCACATCTCCCATGCCTTCTTTCTCCCGTAAGCGCTTGACGATCTCATCTGCCATCCGCTTGCCCTCTGAAACGATTTGATCTTGGGGGATGTTTTCCTCGTAAGGAATATTGTCTGAGGAATTATAATAAACTGTATTCAGCGCAAGCCCGACAGACACCCCGCCAAGGCGGATCTTGTCTTCTTCTGTTTTCACTAAGTAATTCTGCTCAAGGATGTGCGCCAACAGCTCCGGTTGCGGACGTTCGCCTTCATCGGTTTCCGCTTGGCTGCGGCCGTCTTCTGGATTCAGCCCTTGCGGATTGTCTTTGCTTTCACGCTGTAGCCAAAGCGTTGCTTCTTCATCGGTGATTTTTTGGCCTTCCTGGAAATAGTAATCATCCGGTGAAAATTGCTGCTGCGACAGGCGCAATAAGCCGTGCTCTGCTTCTTTGATGTCGTAGCGCGAATTCAACCGGCTGACAATTTTTCCGCGGGTCGCACTTTGCTTATAAGGCAAGAGCGTCCGGTAGTATTGGTCATCGAGCTGCATACTCGGGATGATGGCCGTCTCCGGTTCTTCTTGTTCTGTGTTGATCACTTCTGCTTCGTCGTTTCCGGAAGGGACACATCCCGAAAGCAGCAATAGGCTGATCGAGATCCACCAAATGCGTTTCATATACTAATCTCCTTATTCGTTCAATTCCATAAGCAGGCGCTCTTCATTCCATACTTCCACGCCGAGATCCTGGGCCTTGTCGAGTTTGGAACCGGCTTCCTCGCCAGCAATCAGCAAATCGGTTTTCTTGCTGACGCTGCCGGTCAATTTGCCGCCGAGCGCTTCAATGCGTGCGCCGGCTTCCTGGCGGGTCATGTTTTCCAGCTTCCCGGTCAGGACGATTTTCTTGCCGGCAAATGCATTGGCACCTTCTTCCACGCGGACGATCGTGCCCGTATAGGATAAATTGACGCCGCGTTCGCGTAAACGTTCCACAAGTGCCAAAACTTCTTCCTTTTCAAAGTACGTGACGACGGCATCGGCCATTTTATCGCCGATTTCATGGATGGCAATCAATTCCTCCAGGCTTGCCTGTATCAATTGATCCATCGAACCGAAATGTTCCGATAAGATGCGTGCCCCGCGTTCGCCGACGTGGCGGATGCCGAGGCCGAACAGCAAGCGTTCCATTGAATTGCTTTTGGAAGCCTCTATCGCCTCGATCAAGTTACTGGCAGATTTATCGCCCATGCGCTCGAGTTCGAGCAGCTGCTCTTTGGTCAAAGCGTAAAGATCCGAAACATCCTGGATTAGCCCTTCACGGTACAGTTGCTCGATGACTTTCTCGCCAAGCCCGTCAATGTTCATCGCGTTGCGCGACACGAAATGGATCATGCCTTCGACGATTTGTGCCGGGCATTTCGGGTTGACGCAGCGCAGCGCCACTTCCCCTTCAATGCGCACCAGTTCGCTTGCGCAAGCCGGACATTCAGTCGGCATTTCAAACGGCTGTTCATCCCCCGATCGCATTTCGATCAGCGCTTTGACGACTTCTGGAATAATGTCGCCGGCTTTTCGAATAATGACCTTATCATTGATGCGGATGTCGCGCTCACGAATCAAGTCTTCGTTATGGAGAGATGCACGTTGCACGGTCGTTCCGGCAACAGCGACTGGCTCCAGAATCGCCGTCGGGGTGACGACGCCGGTACGGCCGATGCTCAGTTCGATATCGCGCACCGTCGTCATCACTTCTTCAGCCGGGAATTTATAGGCAGTTGCCCATTTCGGGCTTTTCGCCGTGAAGCCGAGATCTTGCTGGTGGAGAAAGCGATTGACTTTGATGACGATACCGTCGATTTCGTAACTCAATTGATTGCGCGCGTCTGTCCATTGTTCAATGTATGCCAGCACTTCTTCAACCGAGCGGCACACTTTCCGCTCGCCATTCGTTTTAAAGCCAAGTTCCGTCAAATAGCGAAGCGACTCGTCATGCTCGTTCAAGCCGTATGTTTCACCGTCGCCCCCGATGCCATAAATAAAGACATCTAGATTGCGTTTAGCGGCAATCTTGGAATCCAATTGGCGCAAAGAACCAGCTGCAGCGTTCCGCGGATTGGCGAATAATTCCTCGCCCCGCTCTTCGCGATCCGTGTTCAGTGCATGGAACGATTTTTTCGGCATGAATACTTCGCCGCGTACTTCGACCGACACAGGTTCTTTTAGTTTAAGCGGAATCGAACGCACTGTGCGCAAATTGACCGTGATGTCTTCTCCGACACGGCCATCACCGCGCGTCAAACCGCGCACGAATTTGCCGTCTTCGTAATGCAGCGAAACCGCAAGGCCGTCAATTTTCAATTCGCACACATATTCCACAGAATCCCCGGCACCACCACGCACGCGTTTATCGAAATCACGCAAATCTTCTTCATTGAACACATTCGACAAACTAAGCATCGGCCGCTCGTGGCGGACTTTCTCGAAGTTCGACAAAGGCGTACCCCCGACCCGCTGTGTGGGCGAATCCGGGAATATCAAATCAGGGTATACGGTTTCCAGTTCAATCAATTCATGAAGCAATTGATCGTACACGGCATCTGGCACGCTCGGTTTGTCGAGCACATAATAAGCATGCCCATAGTCGCGGAGCAATTCATTCAATTCGGTTACACGTTCTTCAGCTTTGATGCGGTCCATTCAAGTTCCTCCAGATCATTCTTTTTCGATCGGCGCAAATTTCGCGAGTAAACGCTTGATGCCTGTTGGGCTTGGGAAAGCGATATCGAGTTCTGTTTGTTCGCCTTCGCCTTTGACATTGACGACAGTGCCCACGCCCCATTTTTTATGCTTCGCGCGGTCCCCTGTTTTCCAGCCCAAGCGGTCGCCGCCAGATTGCTGGTAAGAAGGTTTCATGACCGCTTTTCGTTTTGGCGCTTGCTTATAACTTGTCGCAGCGCCAGCACGGTGATTGGCGATAGTTTGTTCAATAAGGTCTTCTGAAATTTCGGAAATGAAACGCGATGGCATATTGAAATTGCTTTTGCCGAAAATTGTCCGCGACGAAGCGTGTGTCAAATACAGCCGTTTTTCAGCGCGCGTAATGCCCACATAGGCGAGTCTCCGCTCTTCTTCTAGTTCTTCCTCGTCGTTGTTCGAGCGTGAATGCGGAAAGACGTTTTCTTCAAGTCCTGCGATAAACACGACCGGAAACTCGAGGCCTTTCGCTGCGTGCATCGTCATGAGGATGATCGGGCCATCTCCCGGTTCTTCTTCCTCGTCGAGTGAATCGATATCCGCAATCAAAGCGAGATCGGTCAAAAATGCCACCAATGACTTGTCATCACTTTGTTTTTCGAACGCTTGTGTCACTGTCAGAAACTCATCCAAGTTTTCCAGGCGGCTTTCGCCTTCAATGGTCTTGTCGTTTTGGAGCATTTGGCGGTAGCCGGATTTCTTCAGCACTTCTTCCACCAATTCCGTCACCGACAGGAATTCCTGCATTTCGGTAAACCCGGCAATCATTGACCGGAACTCAAGCGCCGTCTGTGCCGTTTTTGCCGTCAAGCCCATGAAATCCGCTTCCTGCAAGGAATCCATGATGGTGCGGTCCTGCTCGATCGCAAAGCGCGCCATTTTCTCGAATGAGGTCGCGCCGATGCCCCGCTTCGGTTCATTAATGATGCGCGCGAGCGACAAATCATCTTCGTTATTGGCAATCAAGCGCAAATACGCCAGCAGGTCTTTGATTTCTTTGCGGTCATAGAATTTCGTGCCGCCGACGATGGTGTAGCTCATATTCGACTTGACGAACATTTCTTCTAAAATACGCGATTGTGCATTGGTCCGGTACAAAATGGCAAAATCGGAAGTTTTGTATCCTTCTTGCTGCATAAGCTGTTGAATGGTTTGGACGATATACTGAGCTTCTTGGCGCTCATCACCCGCTTTATGAAGCGTAATCGCCGGGCCTTCGTCGTTATCAGTGCGCAATTCTTTCGGATAGCGGCTCGTGTTTTTCTGAATGACGTCGTTTGCCGCCTGCAAAATGCGCTTGGTCGAACGGTAATTTTGTTCGAGCATGATCACTTTGGCATCCGGGTAATCTTTTTCGAACGACAGGATGTTGGTGATATCCGCCCCGCGCCAGCGGTAGATCGACTGGTCGGAATCGCCGACCACGCAAATATTCTTGAATTTCTTCGCCAGCAACTGCACCAATTGATACTGGGCATTGTTCGTATCCTGATATTCATCAACGTGGATGTAATGGAATTTATCCTGATAGTAATCCAGTACATCGGGCACGGTTTCAAACAGTTTTAAGGTCATCATGATCAAATCGTCGAAATCGAGCGATTGGTTTTTTTGGAGCCGTTTCTGGTAGCCAGTGAAGACTTCTGCCACCGTTTTTTCATACGGATTGAATTGATTGGCATTTGCCGCGAAAGTTTCTGCGTCGATGCATTCGTTTTTTGACGACGAAATAGCGTTCAGCATCGTCCGCGGCTCGTATTTTTTCGGGTCCAGGTTTTGCTGTTTCAAGACATTTTTGATGACTGTCAATTGATCGGTCGTATCTAAAATCGAAAAGCTTTTGGAGAATCCAAGCCGGTCGATATTGCGGCGCAAGATGCGCACGCACATGGAGTGGAATGTCGACACCCACATGCGGTCGCCCGTTCCGTGGCCTAATAGCCCATCGATTCGGTTGCGCATTTCACGTGCCGCTTTATTGGTAAAGGTAATCGCGAGGATATTGGACGGATAGACTTGCTTTTCTAGTACGAGATACGCGATGCGGTGCGTCAATACCCGTGTTTTCCCAGATCCCGCACCGGCCATGATCAATAGCGGGCCTTCTGTTGTTTTGACTGCTTCTTCCTGCTCGGGGTTCATGCCCCGCAGCAAGTTTTTCATGATTATTTCCATTGTGCACCACCTCGAACATTTGTTCCTACTATTATAACGATTGCTCAGCCGTTTCCGCAACTGCCTTGACGGTCGCAATCGCTTGGTTTAGATTTTCATAAATAATATTGCCGACAACGATTGTGTCGCTGATGGCGGCCATTTCCTTGGCGCGCTCCGCTGAATCAATGCCGCCGCCATAAAATAGCCGAGTGTCGGATAGCACCGACGCGGTTTTTTTCACTAATTCCGGATTGCCATACATGCCGCTGTATTCCAGATAAAAGATCGGCAACTTAAAGAAATGCTCCGCCATGCGTGCATATCCGAGCACATCCTCTTCGGTCAAAGATGTATCCGCCCCGGTCAAGTGTGCCGCTTTACAGTCCGGATTCAAAATGCAATAGCCTTCCGGAACGATCTCCGTCCAGTCCATGATCTCACCGTACTCTCGGATCGCTTCATGATGAAGCCCTTTGATCCATTTCGGATCACTGCTATTGAGCACCGTCGGAATGAAATAATAATCAAAACCTGGCGTCACCGATTCGACCGTCGACACTTCTAGTGCAACCGGCACCGAATAGTGCATCACACGGGCCATCAACTCCAGGACATTGTCGAGTGTGACATCATCGCTTCCGCCAATCAAGATGGCATCAGTCCCGGATTTGCAAATTCGTTCCAAATGTCCATCTGAAAGCTGCTTTGCAGGATCTAATTTAAAGACATGCCGCCATGTTCGAAAGTCCACAGGTATTCTCCTAACTGTTCTTTGTTTTTCATCTTTCCATTATAACAAAAGATCGGCCAACACTCTGTCCCCATCCATCCACAAATGAAAAATTCAACTCACGAAAAGACTGACCAGCATCATTCGCTGGTCAGTCTTTTGGAAGTTCAATCTGTTTTTCTTCCGGATACAACACATCAAGCATTTCCTCGTATGCATCGTTGCCATAATTCAAGCAGCGGCGCACACGGGAAATCGTCGCTGTACTCGCGCCGGTTTCGTTCTTGATTTTTTCGTAGGTCTTTTTCAAGCGCAGCATATGCGCCACTTCAAATCGCTGTGATAACGATTGGATCTCGCTGATCGTGCACAAATCATCAAAAAATCGATAGGCTTGTTCTTTGTTTTCCAATGCCAGCACCGCTTCGATCAATTGATCGGTCTGCGGCCCTCTAATCTTATCAACTTGCATGCACATTCAACGTCCTTTCATTGCTCTTCGATTGATCCCGCTTCTACGGGCTATATTGTACCGCCTGGTCTATTCCCGGCAACTCCGGAATTATATGGACCCAGGTTTTTCCTTGCATCAATTCAACTGGCCCGTCATTCCCGACTGGCACGAGCATGCCATCTTCTGCGCGCCAAATGATTTCCTGAACGATTCCTTCACGGAACAATAACGCCTGTCCGCCGGAAACGAGATCAATTTCCTGACGCCCTTTCGCATCGATTGTTTCGTGTGCCATTTCCATGACCAAAACATTGGCGACTTCGATCCGCTGCGAAGTATCCTTATCGACCGTGTCGACTCCGCCCGATGACCGGCCGTAAAGCTGCGTCTCTGCATCATACGTATAGGCACTCGCAAAAAGCGGGTCGCCACCGTAGGTTACTTCAATAGAAGCAGCTTGTTCTCCTAGTTTATCATTACTGCCCGCCGCAGAGAAAGCATAAGGTGCTTTTATGCGGTAATTGGGTGAAGTGCCGGTCATCTGCATCGCCAGTTCGACGTTTTCATAAGTAATATAGGAGTTATGTGGCGCAACACGGTCTAACGAACGCTTAAACAAGGTCCCGTCGTATTGCATGCCGTTGACGTGGTCGACCACCCCCGACTCCAGCAATTGCTGTGCTTCCGGGCTGTAACCGTGAGCAATGAAAAATGCGTCATAGCCTTGAGCCAATTCGACAAAATAATCACGCGCACTGCGCACTGGCCCAATAGCTACCGGAAACTGACTTTGATACAACGCTAAAAACCGCGTGATATTGTGCTCTGCAATGATTTCAAAAACCATGTCAGCTTCGACTAGTCCTGTTTGGGGACGCGCTGCTGGGTGATTATTGATGACTGCCATCACCGCACGGCTGTCATACGGCCCGTCTCCTTGCATGCCGGTGAAAGGGGCTGTAGTGAGCACTTCCTCCGACACCTCAGGCGTTTCCGGCAGCTCCGGAGTTACGGGTGCTTCCGGCTCTCCCGCTTGTTCCCTTCCGACCAGCCAAACAACCAAGACAGCGGCAATGATCAGCAAAGCAAGCAAGATCAGCCATTTTTTCATCCCTGGCCCCTCATGAATGCTGGGAATAGAATGGTTTTGTTCATGACGTCATAAATCCCTTTTTGGGTAATGCGGACATACGGCAAATGCGTCGCCATCAAGAACAATAAAGTATAGACAGCGTCGCCATGTTCATAGCCGCGCTCTTTCAACGCTTGCTTCAACTCGGTTTCCTGCTCCATCAAGGTCTCCATCGGCAAATCGGACATGATGCCGCCAATAGGCAGCGGCAATTCGCAGACGGTCTCGCCATCTTCGACTAAGACAATGCCGCCTCTTTGACGCTTCACGGCTTCAAATGCTTTCCACATGTCTTTTTGACTTTTGCCAATTAGTACAATATCGCCTGTATTGGTATAAGACGAAGCGAATCCATCGACTTCTGTTGCGAAGCCTTTGATCAAGGTATTGACCCGCCATTTGCCATTTTTATCGAGAAGCATCAAGAAGCTTTCACCATGGTCTTTCGACAAGCGCTCAACATTCGTATCGACGCTCACAGAATACGGCTTGGTGATGACATCGTTGACCATCTCCACGCCAAACGGCATCGAAAACTGAAAATCGTCATCGGTCAATTCAAAGTCGAGATCCAATTCCGGCAGTACCGACCAATCCACTTCATCGAGTGAGCGCACTTTCTCACCATCGCGTTTGAGCCAGACCCCTTTAGAAATCACACCACTCGGCACCGGGTTATCGATTGCATCAAGAATGTTCAAGTCCGCATAGCGCCCCGTCCCGATCAAACCGTGCAAGCTTGTCAAATTGTAGTAGCGCGCTACATTATAAGAAGCCATCATGTAAGCATCAATTGCCGGAACACCGGCGTCGAGCGCGATCTGGATGCACATATCCATGACCCCGTCTTTATGGAAGACCGGTGTCGAACCATCTGTCGTCATCATCAATTTATCGAAAACATTCAATTCCCGCTCCACAATGCCCGCTAATAATTCCGGCAAATCTGGACGGATCGAGGAATGGCGCAGCGTCACGCCATACCCATGCAATAAGCGCGTCTCTACTTCATCGACAGTCATCGCTTCATGGTCTCCGTCAGCACCGAGCAATTTCATGCGTGCCAAGGTTTTCTCGGAAGCTCCGGGGAAATGCCCCTCAATTTTCTTCAGGCTGATTTTTGCTTTTTGAATCCAATAAAGCATTTGATCGTCGCCAGCCAATAACTTCGGCCAGCCTGTTAATTCCCCGCCTAAGATGACATCCGGCCGTTCTAGCCATTCACCGACCGCTTTTGAGGTGAACTTTTGGTCTTCCCCGACAAGTTCCGTCTGCGAATCGAAGCGTGTCCACCAATAGAATGTGAACGGCAGTTCCGCCATACGGTCCAATAATGTAAACGCTTTCTCGTTTTCTAGCGCTAAAAACAAGGGTAAGTTGTCAGAGATGAACCCGGTTGTCCCACCTTGCGCGGCATAATCGGCGAATTGCTGGGGATTGTAAAGTTGATACGGATGGACATGTGGCTCGATATAACCAGGCACGATCCATTTGCCGCTGACGTCCACTACTTCTGTCTTATCATCGATTTTCGGCATGTCTTGTCCTGCGTAAACGATGCGGTCTCCATCGATCCATATATTGCCGTTCATCCATTTTTTAAATATCCCGTGCAGATAAGTCGCGTTCGTCAGCACAAGGTCCGGGGATAATTCTTTCGATACAATTTTCAATTGTTTCCTTATTTCTGTATTTCTCCATAAAGGGTTTACCATCCGAAGGCACCTGCTCTCTTTTCAATATCCATATATCGTATCCTAGCATAATTATGCATTATTTCACAGAAAATGACCTGAGAACTCTCTACTCATTTACCGCACCGGACATAAAAAATCCACGTCCCAAAGACGTGGATTTCGGTTTATTTATTGACCGGATCACTGAACGGTTTCAGGATATCGTTCTGGTCTTGTTCTTTTCTCGTTAAGACGTCCGAAACCGGATCATACGACTCGCCATAAAAATGCTCGTCTTTATACGTATGAATGTCTTCATACATTTTCTTCATCGCTTCAAAAATCTCTTCTTCGGTCTCATTGTTCGGCGCCCAGTAAAGAATCTCCATGGAGTTTTCTTCGCCCGTCGCGAGTGAACGGCGGCAATAGCCGATTGATGTAGCATGTTCAAAACCTTCGCGTGCATAGAAGCGCAAGCGTTTCTCTGAATCCGTATCCTCGTAATCGACCGGTTCGACTTCTAGAATGATAGGCTTATTCTTATCCTTGAGCATTTGCAAAGTTTTCTTGCCGATGCCCATGCCGCGCGATTCTTTGGAGACGAATAAATAGTCGACGAACGAGAAGCTCGGGAATTCCGCATACATCAAGACGTGGTATGGACCCTCATCTTTGTAGTAGACACTGCCCTTCTCCTTCAGCAATGTGTCCATATGCTCTTTCGATTTCATTTCCTCCACAGGGAAATATTGATTCAATTTTTCATACCAGTTCATCATTTTTGCTCCTTCCGAGTTTGAATGCCCTGCTGGTTTTATTGATTCCGGGGTAGTGATGGGTGAAAATTGGAGTTTAGTAAAAGAGGTAAAAGTGGGCTGTTGAAAATCCTCTGCGGCAAGGGGCCGCATAAATAAATGACACAGTTTCGCCATGAAATTGTGCCATTTTATTATACCAATTATTTAGTTAGATTGCACGCCAGCCGATATCTGTGCGGTAAAAGAAACCGTCCCATGCTAATTTCCCGAGCGCTTGATAAACAGTTTCCTGAGCGTCTCTCAACGTCTCGCCGCTGCCTGCGACAAGCAACACCCGGCCGCCGCTAGCAGTGAAGCGGCTTTCGGAGCGTTTCGTGCCGGCGTGGGTGACGGTTACATCCGTTAATTCATCCAGTTCCGGTAACACGGTTCCTTTTTCCACAGTTCCCGGATAGCCATCCGCGGCAATGACGACACCCAGCACAGGGCGGGCATCCCATTCAAGCTCCATTTCCTCGCCATTCAAAATGGTCGCGATAAATGCGCCAAGGTCGGTTTTCAGACGCGGCAAGACCACTTGCGTTTCCGGATCGCCAAAGCGGGCATTGAATTCAATGACTTTCGGGCCCTTTGCCGTCAAAATGATGCCCGCGTATAAAATGCCATTGAACGCTGTGCCTTCTTGAGCCATCGCCTCTACCGTCGGCCGGACAATTTTCGCAAATGTTTCCTCGACGACCGATTCCGAAATCTGCGGCACCGGCGAGTACGCGCCCATCCCGCCAGTATTCGGCCCCTTATCGCCGTCAAACGCGCGCTTATGGTCTTGTGAAATGGCCATCGGGTAAATCTTGCCGTCCTGGACGAAAGACATGAAGGAAAATTCCTCGCCGTCCAAGTATTCTTCGATAACAACGGTCGATCCCGAATCACCGAATTTCTGGCCATCGAGCATATCGGTCACGGCATCGATTGCTTCTTGCTCACTTTGCGCGACGACGACGCCTTTTCCGGCAGCAAGACCATCCGCCTTGATAACAATCGGCGCGCCTTGCTGCTTGATATAAGTTATAGCTTCTTCCGTATTCGTAAAACTTTCATAAGCTGCGGTCGGGATCTTGTATTGCTTCATCAATTCCTTGGCAAATGCTTTGCTGCCCTCGATGCGTGCAGCGGCTTTGTCAGGACCAAAAATCTTCAATCCACGCGCTTGAAAGAAATCGACGATGCCTTCTGACAGCGGTTGTTCCGGCCCGACGAATGTAAAGGCAATTTCATTGTCCTTAGCAAACACTGCCAAAGCTTCAAAATCCGTCTCATGGATATCCACGAGCTGTGCATCCTGTTCCATGCCGTCATTGCCTGGCGCCACGTAAACTTTCGCGACCGACGGCGCGATGGCGAACTGATGCGCGAGCGCGTGTTCACGCCCGCCCTTGCCGATAACCAATACGTTCATCATCGTACACCTCCGATTAATGTTTGAAATGACGGACGCCTGTAAAGACCATTGCGATGCCGTGCGCATTCGCTGCATCGATCGATTCCTGGTCTTTTTTCGATCCACCTGGCTGAATGATCGCTTTGATTCCGGCCTTCGCCGCTGTTTCAACCGTATCAGACATCGGGAAGAATGCATCCGAGGCCATTGCTGCGCCACTTGCTTTCTCGCCTGCTTGCTCGAGTGCAATGGCAGCTGCACCCACACGGTTCATTTGTCCTGCACCGACACCTAGAGTCATCGACTCGTCACATACGACAATAGCATTTGATTTGACGTGCTTGACGACGCTCCAACCAAGTTTTAAGGCTTCAAGTTCTTGTTCTGTCGGCTGCCTTTCCGTCACGACGCGAATTTCAGCATCTTCATAGCCAAACGCATCCGGTTCTTGAACGAGCAAGCCGCCTTCCACTGTGACGGTATTCCACTTATCGCGGCGTTTGGTTTCAAACGGTACCGTCAATAATCGGATGTTTTTCTTTTTGCCGAGTTCTGCAAGCGCCTCTTCTGTGAACGATGGCGCGATGACGATTTCAAGGAAAATTTGCGACAATTGCTGTGCTGTTTCCAGATCGACTTCGCGGTTCAAGGCAACGATGCCCCCGAAAATTGAAGTCGAATCCGCTTCATACGCCTTTTTGAACGATTCAGAAAGCGTATTACCGGTGCCGACGCCGCAAGGATTCATATGCTTGACTGCGACACTCGCAGGGATGGTGAATTCCTTGATGATTTGAAGCGCCGCATTGGCATCTTGGATATTATTATAGGAAAGTTCTTTCCCGTGTAATTGCTCCGCGTGCGCAATCGAGAAATCCGAACCGAGCGCACTCTTATAGAAGGCTGCTTTCTGGTGAGGGTTTTCCCCGTAGCGCAGCGCTTGGGACAATTCATATGTAAGGGTCAATTGCTCTGGATACTGCTCATCTGTCAGGTCGGTCAAATAATTGGAAATATATGCATCGTATGCCGCTGTATGGCGGAATACTTTCGCAGCAAGTTTCCGGCGCAGCTCCGGGCTTGTTGTTTGTTGTTCGCGCAGTTCCGCTAGCACTGCTTCGTAATCTCCTGAATCAACAATAACTGTCACATATGCGTGGTTTTTCGCTGCAGAACGCAGCATCGTCGGACCGCCGATATCGATGTTTTCAATGGCATCATCAACCGTTACATCCGGTTTTGAAATCGTTTCGCGGAATGGGTATAAATTAACGCAGACAAACTCGATTGGCGCGATGCCGTTATCGTTCATTTGCTGCTGGTGTTCGCTATCGTCATGTTTTGCCAATAAACCACCGTGAATCAGCGGATGCAAAGTTTTCACGCGGCCACCTAAAATCTCAGGGAACCCGGTCACTTCATCCACTGCCGTCGTCGGAACATCGTTGTCCTCCAAATGCTTGCGCGTACCGCCTGTTGATAAGATTTCTACATCCATTTTTACTAGTTCACGGGCAAACTCCAAAATACCAGATTTGTCCGATACGCTTATCAATGCTCTTCTTTTCATGCATGGACCTCCTAGACCGACTGCTGCCGGCTGAATAATTGTTGCAAACTCGCGGGGTATAATTGGTGCTCGATTTCATGGATTTTCCGTTCTACTGTCTCACGGCCCGCGCCGCCTACAGGAAATGAACGCTGTGCAATGATGGCTCCCGTGTCCATGCCTTCGTCGACAAAATGGACCGTGACACCCGCCATTTCCGCTCCTGCTGCAAGCGTTTGGCCAATGGCATCTTTTCCGGGGAAAGCAGGCAGCACCGATGGATGGATATTAACGATGCGGTTTTCATAAGCCGTAAGTAACACAGGCCCGATCAATCGCATAAAGCCGGCCAGCACAAGCCACTCTACTTCCGCTTCCTCCAACTTTTTCACCAGCATCGATTCATACGCCTGTTTGGACTCATAGTCTCGCGGATTGAACGAAAAAGCTGACACTTCTGCCTGTTTCGCCCGTTCCAAAACAAACGCGGACGGCTTATCGGTTATGACCAGTACGATCTCTGCATCCAGTCGCCCGTCTTGTATCGCGTCGTAAAGCGCTTGAAAATTAGAGCCGTTTCCAGAAGCGAAAACGGCCAGTTTAGTTCTATTCTTCATGTAAAGTCCCGTCCTGACTGCCTTGGAACTGGACACCTTCTACATCTGTCACGCGGCCGATGACATAGGCGTTGTCGCCGCTTGCTTCAGCTGCTTGAATCGCTTGCTGTGCTTCGGTTTCAGAAACCACCACGGCAAAGCCAATGCCCATATTGAATACCGAATACAAATCACGGTCTGCCAGTTCGCCTTTTTCTTTCAACAAGTCGAATATCGGCAGCACTGGCCAAGAGCCAAGCTCAATTTCTACACCGAGCCCTTCAGGCATCATGCGCGGCAAGTTTTCGATAAATCCGCCGCCTGTAATATGCGCCATGCCGTGAACATCTGCCTGTTTGCGGATCGATTGAACGGTCTTGGCATAAATTTTCGTCGGCTCCAGCAACAAGGATTCGAGCGTGCCAAGTTGTTCAAAACCTGTCACTGTCTTATCCAATGAACCTTCCTCGTCGCCGAATAAAATATGGCGCACGAGCGAATAGCCATTCGAGTGGATGCCGCTTGAAGCAAGCCCAACCAACACATCACCCGCTTGAATGCGCTCGCCTGTCACGATATCCGCCTTTTCTGCAGCACCGACCGCAAAGCCGGCAATATCGTATTCATCGGCGTCATATAGCCCAGGCATTTCAGCGGTTTCGCCGCCAATCAATGCGGCGCCTGCATCCACGCAGCCATCCGCAACACCTTTGACGATGTGTTCAATTTTTTCGGGAACCGCTTTGCCGCAAGCGATATAATCGAGGAAAAACAAAGGTTCCGCACCTTGTGCGACGATGTCGTTGACGCACATCGCCACACAATCGATGCCGATCGTATCGTGCTTATCCGCCATAAAAGCCAGTTTCAACTTCGTGCCGACACCGTCTGTTCCTGAGACGAGAACCGGTTGTTTCAAATTCAGCTCGGACAAATCGAACATGCCGCCGAATCCGCCGAATGCACCGAGCATTCCGGTACGAGCGGTACGTTCGACATGGGATTTCATCCGCTTGACGGCCTCATAGCCTGCTTCGATATTGACGCCTGCTTTTTCATACGCTTTAGACACTTCGGTTCCCCCTATTTCACTTTTTCTTTTTCGTGCGGTAACACGGTATCTGGATAGATATTCGTTGGGTATTCGCCAGTGAAACATGCTAGGCAATGGCCGCATTTCGAGCCTGGGTCGGTGCGGCCGATGTTTTGTACCATCCCGTCAACCGACAAAAATGTCAGCGAATCCGCTCCGATGATTTCGCGCATTTCTTCCACTGTATTGTTCGCAGCGATCAATTCACCCGATGTGCTAATATCAATGCCATAAAAACAAGGGTTCTTGATCGGCGGCGAACTAATCACAACATGAACTTCCGTCGCTCCCGCTTCTTTCAGCAAGGCGACGATACGCCGGGAAGTGGTCCCACGAACAATCGAGTCATCAACCATGACAACGCGCTTGCCTTTGACCACTTGGCGGACCGGAGACAATTTCATCTTAACGCCGCGTTCCCGCATTTCCTGTGAAGGCTGGATGAACGTCCGGCCAACATAGCGATTTTTGATGAGCCCAAGTTCATACGGGATGCCACTTTGTTCGGAAAAGCCAATTGCGGCAGAGATGCTGGAATCCGGCACACCTGTAACAACGTCCGCTTCGATATGAACTTCTTTCGCCAATTGCTTGCCAAGCCGTTTTCTTGCCGAGTGAATATTGATGCCATCGATATCGGAATCCGGACGGGAGAAATAGACATATTCCATCGTGCAGATTGAGCGCTCTTCTGGATAGGCAAAACGTTCCTTGCGCATGCCGTCATCATTCACAATGAGGAATTCGCCAGGTTCTACCGAATGGATAAGTTCCGCACCGACAATATCGAATGCGCACGTTTCAGAAGCGACCACCCACGCATCGCCCATTTTCCCAATGGATAAGGGGCGTAAACCGTTCGGGTCGAGCGCCACAAACATGGCCTCTTCCGTCAAGATAAGACACGCAAATGCGCCTTTCAATAAAGATAAAGCATTTTTCGCTTTTTCTTCAAAGCTTTCATAGCCGCTGCGCTTGATCAAATGAGCAAGCACTTCCGTGTCGGATGTCGTTTGGAAAATGCTGCCCTGTCGCTCAAGATGCCCTTTTAATTGCGTCGCGTTGACCAAATTGCCGTTATGCGAAATCGCCAGGCTGCCTGTTGTCGAATTGAACAGCAAAGGCTGGACGTTTTCGATGCCGCTGCCCCCCGCTGTAGCATAGCGGACATGGCCGATTGCTGCAGTCCCCGTGATCTTCTCTAATTTTTCAGGAGTGAACACTTCACTGACCATGCCTTCGCCTTTTAAGGCGCGCAAAGCTTCTCCATCAGTCGAAACGATTCCTGCGCCTTCCTGACCGCGGTGTTGCAAAGCATGAAGCCCATAATACGTAAGTTGCGCTGCGTTGGTGTGGCCCCAAATGCCAAAAATCCCGCATTCTTCGTTTAAGCCTCTGATTTCAGCAAGCATGGTATAGCCCCTTTCCAGGCGGAGCGGAGCGTTTCGACCGATTCATCGATCCATACGGCTCCGTCTTCCCCTTTGACGATCATGCGATCACCCGTGACTTCACCGATTTTCCGTGCATCTTTCACTGTTTCCTCAAATGCTTGTGCTTGTTCAGGCGATACTGTCAGCAAAAAGCGTGACTGTGTTTCGCTGAATAATGCTGTTGTTTTCGAACCTGTCAAAGTTACCTCAACACCCAGCCCATTGCCGAATGTTTTCTCGGCCAATGCTACTGCGACACCGCCCTCGGCTGTATCGTGCGCTGATTGGACCAAGCCTTGCTGGATCGCCGTAAGAATCTGTGATTGGCGTTGTGCTTCCACTTCCAAATCGATCGATGGCGCTTTGCCGAAAATGCGGCCTTCCACCATCTTCTGCAATTCGCTACCGCCGAATTCGGTCATGGTGCCGCCGACTAGGTAAACGAAATCACCTTCGTTTTTAGCATCCTGTGTCGTGACATGATTTAAGTCTTCGACCAGTCCAACGAGTCCGATTGTCGGCGTCGGGTAAATGGCCGTGCCGCTCGTTTCATTGTATAAAGAGACGTTTCCGCCGATGACCGGTGCATTCAATTGCAAGCAAGCTGCAGACATGCCGTCTGCCGCTTTTTCGAGCTGCCAGAAAATCTCTGGCTTTTCCGGGTTGCCAAAGTTCAGGCAATCCGTGATCGCAAGCGGGCGACCGCCTGAAACAACCACATTGCGTGCCGCTTCTGCAACTGCGATCTTGCCGCCAGTTTCCGGATCCAAGTAGATATAGCGTGAGTTGCAATCTGTTGTCATCGCAAGGCCTTTGTTCGTCCCGCGCACACGGATAACTGCGGCGTCAGAGCCAGGGGAGACGACGGTGCTCGTCCGCACTTGGTGGTCGTATTGGTTATAAACCCATTCTTTTGAAGCGATAGTCGGTTGCTGCAAGAGCGAAAGCAATGTCGACTGGTGGTCTTCCACTTTCGGCTCTTCGTTCGGCAATTCCTGAAATTCTTTATAGTATTCCGGCACGCTAGATTTCTGGTGGTATACCGGCGCATCTTCTGCTAATGCGTCGACCGGCACTTCCGCCACGATTTCGCCTTTATGCTTCAAGCGCAAAGTCGAATCGTCCGTTACCCGCCCGACTGTCACGGCATCCAGGCCATATTTTTCGAACAGCTCGACGATTTCCGGTTCGCGCCCTTTTTGGACGACGATGAGCATGCGTTCTTGGGATTCCGACAGCATCATTTCGTAAGCCGTCATGCCCGTTTCACGCTGCGGTACGTGATCCAAATCCATTTCGATGCCGGATCCGGCCTTTGACGCCATTTCCGCTGAAGAAGAAGTAAGTCCAGCTGCGCCCATGTCCTGAATGCCGATTAGCGCATCCGATTTCACCAGTTCAAGGCATGCCTCAAGAAGCAACTTCTCCATGAACGGGTCGCCTACTTGGACCGCTGGGCGTTTCTCATCAGATGCGTCGGTCAGCTCTTCTGAAGCGAACGTTGCGCCGTGAATGCCATCGCGGCCAGTTTTCGCGCCGACGTACATGACTGGGTTACCGGTACCTTTAGCGACGCCTTTTTGGATGTCTTTATGATCGATCAAACCGACACACATCGCATTGACAAGCGGATTGCCATCATACGATGCATCGAATTGCACTTCGCCGCCGACTGTCGGGATGCCGATGCAATTGCCATATCCAGCGATACCAGCAACCACTTCTTCAAACAGATACTTGACGCGCGGTGTCTCTAGTTCACCAAAGCGCAACGAGTTCAACAGAGCAACCGGTCGTGCGCCCATCGAGAAGACATCACGGATAATGCCACCAACGCCTGTTGCCGCGCCTTGATAAGGTTCGATGGCAGATGGGTGGTTATGCGACTCCATCTTGAATACCGCAGCCTGGCCGTCGCCGATGTCGACAATGCCCGCGCCTTCTCCTGGCCCCTGCAATACGTGGTCGCCTTTAGTCGGGAATCTTGATAACACCGGTTTGGAATTTTTATAGGAACAATGTTCAGACCACATGACAGAAAACAAACCCGTCTCCGTGTAATTCGGCGTTCTGCCGAGTATATCTTCAACCATCTTGAATTCAGCGTCCGACAAACCCATCTGCTGGTAGATTTTCTGTTCTTTAATCTGCTGCGTATTCGGCTCAAGCGTGACTGACATGCGATTCCCTCCACTGTTTAACGATTGATCTGAATAATGGCAAACCGTCCGTTCCGCCGATCAAGTCGGAAACGGCGCGTTCTGGGTGGGGCATCATGCCGAGCACATTGCCGCGCTCGTTGATGATCCCTGCGATGTTGTTGCGGCTGCCGTTAAAGTCTTCTGCATAAGTGAAAACGATTTGGTTATTGTCTTGCAAATGTTGGTATGTCGCGTCGTCGCAGTAATAATTGCCTTCCCCATGAGCGACTGGAATGCGAATCTCTTCGCCTTCTTTGTATTGGTTTGTAAACAAAGTCTGGGCATTTTCCACTTTCAAGCTGACCGTTCCACAAGTGAATTTCAAGTTCTTGTTGCGCATCAGCATGCCTGGAAGCAGTCCTGCTTCCGTCAAGATCTGGAAGCCGTTGCAAACGCCTAGAACCGGTTTGCCAGCTTCTGCTGCTTTGCGAACCTCGTCCATGACGCCTGAAAAACGGGCAATGGCGCCTGCTCGTAAATAATCCCCGTAAGAGAAACCGCCTGGAAGCAAAATGCCATCATAACCGCTCAAATCGTGTGTATCGTGCCAGACGTATTCTGCTTCTTCTCCAAGCTCATCTTTGATGGCATGGTACATATCCAAGTCACAATTCGACCCTGGGAAAACAATCACTGCGAACTTCATTGCGAGACAACCTCCTCGATTTCGTACCTGTAATCTTCAATCACCGTATTCGCCAGCATCCGGTTGCAGAGTTCGTCGACCAAAGCATCGACATCGCGTTCGCTATCCCCAATGACCAACTCCAGATATTTACCGATCCGGACGTCCTGGACCTCGTCATAGCCCATTTTATGGAGCGATCCCATCACAGCGGAACCTTGTGGATCAAGTACACTTTCACGCAATGTCACATACACTTTTACTTTTTTCATCAGTTTTGTCCTCCCAGTCGAGATAAAATGAGTTCATAAGCATCGGTCAAGTTGCCGAGGTTCCGGCGAAATACGTCTTTATCGAGTTTTTGTTTCGTTTCCTTGTCCCATAGGCGACACGTATCAGGCGAAATTTCATCCGCCAGCAAGATATCTCCTTGCTCATCGCGGCCGAATTCGATTTTGAAATCGACCAAGTCGACTCCGATCTCTTGGAAAAAGCCGATCAATACCTCATTGATCTTTCGTGCCTTGTCTTTCAGGACAGCGACTTCCTGTTCAGTCGCAAGCCCAAGCATGGCAACATGATCATCTGTGATAAGCGGATCGCCAAGCGCGTCGTCTTTCAAATAAAATTCCACAACCGGCACTTCAATCGCCTTGCCTTCTTCGAGACCAAGCCGCTTCGCCATGCTGCCGGCCACAATATTGCGGACGACCACTTCGATTGGGATGATACTTACTTCACGCACCAATTGCTCGCTATCAGACAGTTGCTTTACAAAATGAGAAGCGATACCGTTTGCTTTTAATTTCTCAAACAGCAAAGAAGTGATTTGATTGTTCAAACGCCCTTTACCTGAAATCTCTTCTTTTTTCTCTCCGTTGAATGCAGTGGCGGAATCTTTATACTCCACCCAAAGAATGCCTTGCTCGTCCGTTTGATACAGACGTTTCGCTTTTCCTTCATACAATAGCTGAGCTTTTTCCATGATTAGAGCCTCCGTTTAATTTAATCCGAGACGGTTGAAAATCATATCGACTTGCTGCAAGTGGTGGTTGTAGTCGAAGCAATCATCCAGCTCTTCTTTTGTCAGCTGCGATGTGATCGTGTCATTCGCTTCCACTACCTTACGGAAAGAAGTCTGCGTTTCCCAAGCTTCCATGGCACAAGGTTGAACGGTATCGTATGCGGCTTCACGAGCCATCCCTTTATCAATCAATGTCAGAAGCACACGCTGTGAATAAATAAGACCGAGTGTCGAATCCATATTGCGCTTCATGTTCTCTGGGAACACCGTCAAGTTTTTGACGATATTGCCAAAACGGTTAAGCATATAGTTCAACGCAATCGTTGCATCCGGCAAGATGACGCGTTCAGCAGATGAATGCGAGATGTCGCGCTCGTGCCATAGCGAGACGTTCTCATAAGCCGTCATCATATACCCACGGATTAAGCGCGCAAGGCCAGTCATATTTTCTGAACCGATCGGGTTGCGTTTATGCGGCATTGCGGATGATCCTTTTTGCCCTTTGGCGAAAAACTCTTCGACTTCTCGTGTTTCGGACTTTTGCAAACCGCGGATTTCCGTCGCGAACTTCTCGATGGACGATGCGATCAACGCAAGCGTGCTCATGTATTGTGCATGGCGGTCACGCTGCAAAGTTTGTGTGGAAATCCGTGATGCAGCAATGCCTAAGTTCTTGCAGACATATTCTTCAACAAAAGGATCGATATTCGCATACGTTCCAACCGCACCGGACATTTTACCGGTTTCAATCGATTTTGCCGCCGCTTCAAAACGCTCTAGGTTACGTTTCATTTCCTCGTGCCAAAGCGCCAATTTCAAACCGAATGTCGTCGGCTCTGCGTGGACACCGTGTGTGCGGCCCATCATGACGGTCATTTTATGTTCTTTCGCCTTATTAGCTAAAATATCGATGAAGTTCGTTAAATCTTTGCGCAGGATTTCGTTCGCTTGCTTTAATAGATAGGAAAGTGCTGTATCGACAACATCCGTCGAGGTCAATCCGTAATGGACCCATTTGCGCTCTTCCCCAAGTGTTTCTGAAACAGCACGGGTGAAAGCCACTACGTCGTGACGGGTTTCTTCTTCAATTTCTAAGATGCGATCTACAGAAAAACCAGCGTTCTCACGGATTTTCGCTACATCTTCTTTCGGAATGTCCCCGATTTCTGCCCACGCCTCACAAGCGAGAATTTCAACCTCAAGCCAAGCCTGGTATTTGTTTTCTTCTGTCCAAATGGCGCCCATTTCCGGGCGTGTATAACGTGCGATCATATTCAATATCCTCCAATTATTCCGGCCAAATGCCAGATGCGTCGATTTCTTGTAATGTCTGATTTACGTCTTCTGTCAAAATGGTTACATGCCCCATCTTGCGTTTATGCTTCGCTTCGTCCTTGCCGTATAGGTGGATCGACCAGTCCGGGTATTGCGCAATTTTTGTCGTTAGACGTGCTACATGCTCACCTAAAACATTTACCATCACAGCTGGACTCCAAAGCTTGGGTTCACGCAGCGGCCAGCCGCAAATGGCGCGGATATGCTGATGAAACTGCGAAATATTCGTTGCTTCGATTGAATAATGCCCAGAGTTATGAGGGCGTGGTGCCAATTCATTCACCAGAATTTCACCGTCAGGCAACACAAACATTTCGACAGCCAAAGTTCCAATCATTTGCAGATGTTCGGCAATTGCTTCCGCTGCAGCTTTTGCCTTCGTTAACGTTCCTTCGCTAACACGTGCCGGAACTATCGTTTGATGCAATATATGGTTTTTATGGATATTTTCTCCGGTTGGCAATATAGCTGTTTCACCTAATGTATTGCGCTGAATCACTACAGATATTTCCATCGTAAAATCTATAAACGCTTCCGCTACGCAATCCCCATTTTGAAATAAGGCTTCAGCTTCTGCCAATTGTTTTTCATTCTCCACCATTTGCTGGCCTTTTCCATCGTAACCACCTCTAGCGGTTTTAACGACAAACGGATATTTCAAATGGGCGCTATGCTCTTTCAACTCGCTGAATGAAGAAGCTTCTATATAATCCGCTACCGGCACGCCAGCCTTCCGGATCGCCTGCTTTTCAAAAATCCGGTTTTGCGTAACTCCAATCAGCTCAGCGCCTTGAGGCACATAAGCAATTTCAGCTAAGTGGCGAAGCCCATCTACATCAATGTTTTCAAACTCATACGTAATAACGTCACTCACTTCCGCTAGTTCTTCCAAAGCTTGTGCATCATTAAATGGCGCGACGATTTGAATATCTGCGACTTGTCCAGTCGGCGAATCCATGCCTGGATCCAAGACAGCAATTTTAAAGCCGGCTTCCTTCGCAGCTAATGCCATCATGCGGCCCAATTGCCCGCCGCCGATAATCCCAATTGTTTGGCCCGGTAAGATTGTTCTCGTCACACCAAATCACCTGAACTTTCCAAAACGGCTTCCGCAGTTCGTTTTCGTCTTTCTTCTAGTGCTTGGGCCGCATCATTATCCACCGTTCCAAGAATTTGGGCAGCCAGCAGTCCCGCGTTAATTGCGCCGGCTTTCCCAATTGCTACCGTTGCGACCGGCACTCCGCCAGGCATTTGAACTATCGATAACAAGGAATCCATTCCATTCAATGCTTTCGATTGCACAGGAACTCCAATGACCGGCAAGGTAGTCTTTGCTGCAACCATCCCCGGTAGATGAGCAGCTCCTCCAGCGCCTGCAATAATAACATGCAAGCCCTTAGCACGCGCTTCCTCAGCATAGCTGAACATCAAGTCAGGTGTTCGATGAGCTGATATCACTTTTTTCTCGTAACCGATTTTCAATTCATCCAGCACATCGCAAGCATGTTTCATCGTTTCCCAATCACTCGAGCTTCCCATTATAATGCCAATTCGCGGATTCATTCAATAACCTCTCTTTCAAAAGTAAAAAGCCCTCAAATAAACTGCTCACATGACGTGAAAAGCAGTTTACTTAAGGACTTTGATTCAACGAAAACATACGTGATGGCATAAAAAAGCACATCCTCCGTTATAAGTACCATAAGTTGCTTTCCCGCATAGTCCGGACATTTACGGTGTCCTGGTAGAGACGCAGAGGCCAATTCCTCTGCATATATGGGGTTTCCTTATTAATCATAACAAGATGATTCATATGCGTCAATGGCAAAGTCGAACATTAAACAAAAGACATCTTTTAACGTTCGTGTTTTTTACCCATCTTCTGCTAGTTTTCGATTTTATTCCCTTTAAACTTGATAATCTGGCGAACAGGTACGGGTTCTCCGTTAACTTCCTCAAATAAGGGCTCTTCTTTTCGCCCGACAGCCATGTAACCCTCTCGTTTCATCCGGTCTAGGCAGTCTTCCATTGTTTCATGTTCCTGCACTTCAAACCAGAGTGTTTTTTTGCTCATTTGAATAACCTACCTCTTTTCACTTGTTTGACCCAGAATCCGCCATGAATAGTTTTCGGTTCGTACGCAATAATAAATGCTTTAGGGTCGATTTCTTGAATCGTTTTATATAGTTTCAATTCCATCTTCCGCGGTGTTAAAATTTGCATGGCTTGTCTACCGCCATCTCTTCCATTCGCATCCCAGTCTGTCACACCGTAACCTTTTTCACGCAACTGACGGGGAAGATAATCGCTTTCATCGTTGCTGATGACATTGACCGTTATATACCCAAGAGCCATTTTTTCCTCAATTTTGGAACCAATGACAACTCCAGATCCATAACCAATCGCATACGCAATTAAATTTTGAATCTGATCCAGGTTATCCAAAACCAAGCCAAGTCCTACTATATATATAACCACTTCCACCATGCTCACAAGTGCCGCCATATATCGAAAACCTTTGAGCGTCATAATCATCCGCACAGTAAAGAAGGTGACATAGACGATATTGATTGAAAATATTATAAGAACCATTAACCACGGATTAATATCCAATTTCTGCACCCTTTCCTTCGCAATTAAATTTCATATTAGGTTAATCAAAGCATGAATGCAAGCGGGAATAGACCTTGTTTTAGAAAAAACGTACATGAATAAAAAAAGGCCGTTACCAGGTTTCCCGGTAACGGCCTTTCTATTAGATGCCCAGCGACGTCCTACTCTCACAGGGGGAAACCCCCAACTACCATCGGCGCAAAAGAGCTTAACTTCCGTGTTCGGGATG
>NZ_LTZG01000062.1 GCF_001592825.1 Planococcus maritimus | reverse complement strand
GTCCGCATCGGCTGCATGACCCGCATCCTGCGGGCCTGAAGCGCAATCTCCCCACATACATTTCCTATTAACATTTAATAACTCACATACTTTTACTAATTCAACACTAGGAAATTCACCATTCATTGGGCGGCAGTTCACAGTCAATTCCGACTACAAGCGTTATACTGGTGACTCGATAATCGCTTTGCTAGAATTGTACTTGGATTAAGTGTAGAATGATTATAAACTAGAGTTACTGTTGCGGAAACGTATAGAGCATATAGTTAAAATCGAGTAGGTTCATGCCTTGTTCACAAAATCGCAGGCATAATCTAATGAACAAGTGTTATACTTAGGGAACTG
>NZ_LTZG01000061.1 GCF_001592825.1 Planococcus maritimus | reverse complement strand
TTTTCTATCCCCATCTAAACAAAACCGGCAGCCCCCATTACAGGAGCTGCCGGTTTCGCATATTATTTCTGCGTGTTATCCACAAATGCCCCGTACTGTCTACGCTGCTGTTGCACGGTCAGCCATTTCCAGGTCGTGAATTCCTCGAGCACCCATTCGCCGTTAAAGCGGCCGAGGCCGGCGTCTTTTTCGCCGCCAAATGGCATATGCGCTTCGTCGTTGACCGATTGGTCGTTGACATGGATCATGCCGGTCACGATTTGGTGGGCGATGTTCGTGCCGTGTTTGATATTCTCTGAATTCACCGCACCGCTCAAACCGAACGGGTATTTATTGGCCTGTTTGATAAC
>NZ_LTZG01000060.1 GCF_001592825.1 Planococcus maritimus | reverse complement strand
CGTTATGGCACATGCTGCTACCCAAATCTCGCCTCTTTCCCTCCACGACGCTCTTTCGATCTTTTTTCAAGTCCGGTATTTTGCAGACCAATCGCATTGAGCATGCCGGATGAAGTTGCCGCCACGCGCGGAGTCGGATTTCCAAGACGCATCTCGGCAGTCGTTGCTTTGATCATGATCAAAGCAACGACTGCCGAGATGCGTCTTGGAAATCCGACTCCGCGCGTGGCGGCAACTTCATCCGGCATGCTCAATGCGATTGGTCTGCAAAATACCGGACTTGAAAAAAGATCGAAAGAGCGTCGTGGAGGGAAAGAGGCGAGATTTGGGTAGCAGCATGTGCCATAACG
>NZ_LTZG01000059.1 GCF_001592825.1 Planococcus maritimus | reverse complement strand
GTGCCAATCGGATGTTTGCCTGAAACGGCGAACCCACTCCGCACGCCGGTGCGGTTACCAGCGGTTATTCGACCCATCACCCCTCGCGCCGTCGATGGTGTCGCCGTCTGTCTCGTTGCTGCGCAGTGTTTGGGTGGTAGCCTGCGGCTCATATTCGGGTGTCGAGGGGGCACGGAGATGTCTGATCACGTTTCGGTTGATGGTGACGGTTTGGCGGCGGCTGCGGTCGGCAGTGTGGATATCGCTGAGGCGTTGGCCGCGGCGGGCGCGGTGAACTCTCCGGCCGCGGGTGTGCAGCCGAGTCAGGCCGGTGAACGCCGCGCTGGCCTCGATACGTGCGCATGCGACCCA
>NZ_LTZG01000058.1 GCF_001592825.1 Planococcus maritimus | reverse complement strand
TTCGCGCAAGGTAACTTCCAGCGTAGCGAATTGCTCACAGGGCGTGAAGGGGAAATCAGCCATTACCGGTCAGAGAGCGCAAACTTGCAAGAGAGCTACCGGCAATCCAACGATTTTCACAATCGAAAAATGGCCGAGTTACATGAAGCAAAAGGCTGGAGCGAGCGCTTCGATGAATTGGAATTAAAACAGCGCCATTTGAAGGAGTTGGACCAACAAGCTCCTGCGGTCAAAGAATGGGAATTGAAAACAACAGCAGCTGACCAGGCGGGCATGATCACTGGCTTGGAAGAGCAGGTAATCGAACTTGCGGCCAATGAGCACCAAAAACGCGAAGAACCGCTTCGTGCTG
>NZ_LTZG01000057.1 GCF_001592825.1 Planococcus maritimus | reverse complement strand
CGGTCGCCATTTCTGCCGCGCTGCTGGTCGGTCTCGGCTTTAATCCTCTTTATGCTGCGGGGATCTGTTTGATCGCCAATACGGCGCCGGTTGCCTTTGGGGCGATTGGGATTCCAATTACAGCCGTAGAAGGGCCGACAGGGATTCCGGCGATGGAGATTTCGCAAATGGTTGGGCGGCAGCTGCCGTTTTTATCCGTATTTATTCCTCTTTATTTAATCATCATCATGAGCGGGTTCAGGAAAGCCTTGGAGATCTGGCCGGCGATTCTCGTATCCGGTGTTTCCTTTGCTGTTGTTCAATATCTCAGTTCCAATTTTTTAGGGCCTGAGCTGCCCGATGTTTTGTCAGC
>NZ_LTZG01000056.1 GCF_001592825.1 Planococcus maritimus | reverse complement strand
CGCGTGGGCACACACCATCACCACCACACCACCAGGGGTCATCGGAGTCATCGCCCTCGCACGCGAACACGACAACGCCTCCTGGCAGCCCAACGACCGGCGCCCCTCGTCGGGTCCCGGCTAGGAGCAACCGCCTGGAACGCGAGAGGCGGGCCGGCGTAGCGACGCATGCTGACGCAGCCGATCCTCCCGGCGCCGCCGACGAACGTCGTCCTCTCTGGGTCGAGGCGTCTCCTGACTTGCTGTCCTACCGAGCCGCATCACTCCTAACTTGCTGTCCGCCCCGCCAGAGTTCTCCTGCCTTGCCGCTTTCCGGCGCTTCGACTCCCAGATTGCCAAGCTCAATCGCCCT
>NZ_LTZG01000055.1 GCF_001592825.1 Planococcus maritimus | reverse complement strand
AAACCCTGGATAGCTCGAGCTGGTGTTGGAATTTTCATGCACGCTGCTGTCTTGAGACGACCGTGCTTGCGTCAATGCCTGCAAAGTCGACTGCACTGCGCGGCGTTCTGCTTGCAGCGCGCTTTGCTCCGACTGCCAAATGGCACGCTGGTCTTCCGATTCGCTTTCGTGCAAGCGAGCCAGTTCTGCACCTGCTGTCACGGCGTCACCTTCTTTGACGAGCTATTGCTCAAGCGCTTCATGGTCTTGCACGTAAATTTCAATCGTGTCCTGCGGCGCCGTTAATGCTGCTGTGGGGAAAGTTTCCGTATAAGTATGTGTATATGCCTGTTCGTATTCACTGACATACAGC
>NZ_LTZG01000054.1 GCF_001592825.1 Planococcus maritimus | reverse complement strand
TCTGCGCCTTGCGCTTCACCGCCTGCCATATTCAGCGCATGGATTTCTGCATTGGGCTGCCCCGCTTTCAGATGCGCGCCCATGCCGATAATCCGGCCCTCTTTGACAATGACCGACCCGACCAGCGGCTTGGGCGAAGTCTGTCCGGCGGCTGATTGCGCCAAATCCAAAGCTTGCTTCATGATGTGCTGATCATCCACTTGATCACGCCTTTCACACCATAATAAAAACCCCTTGATAAACCAATGGGTTAGAAGACAATAGGAAATAGAACTATGGATTGCTCTATAATGTCCGTGTTCTTCCTTCTCCCATCCAGACTTTAACTGTCGGCTTTGTACTCTCACCAAATCCT
>NZ_LTZG01000053.1 GCF_001592825.1 Planococcus maritimus | reverse complement strand
GCAAAAGCTATTTCTGACCAGCCGAGCAAACGCGAAATGGATATGCTGCTGGCGACAGGCGAGCAGGTCACGATTTCACTCCTTTCAATGGCATTGCAGGAAAAAGGCTATGACGCTGTGTCTTATACTGGCTGGCAGGCGAGAATCCGTACGGAGGCCATTCACGGAAACGCCAGGATTACAGATATCGACACTTCGGTTTTAGCAGACCAGCTTGAAAAAGGAAAAATTGTCATTGTTGCAGGATTCCAAGGCATGACAGAGGATTGTGAAATTACGACATTGGGCCGGGGCGGTTCAGATACAACAGCAGTTGCTTTGGCTGCCGCTTTAAAAGCTGATAAATGTGACATAT
>NZ_LTZG01000052.1 GCF_001592825.1 Planococcus maritimus | reverse complement strand
CGTTAGGCTACCTCAGTCCGGTTGCTTACCGGCTGTCTTCCCTTAAAAAAGTTGTTTGATTTTGTGTTGACTTACCACTCCCAGCCGCCCAGCGTCAAGGGTGAGCCGAAACAATGAGACAAGCGCTCTTCTTGGCTCATTGTGAAAGGCCAACCCAAAGCAGGGCGGCGACTCCAAAAATGAAGCCAAATCCCTCGTCGCACTCACCCTCCAACCCAGGAAGTGATTCCCCAACTAGCCGGAAACGCCTAAAGAAGCAGATCTGGCTAAACACACTTCACTCAATGAAATGTCTCAGCCGACCTGCGTTAAGGGTGAGCCGAAGCAATGAGACAAGCGCTCTTCTTGGCTCATTGTGAAAGGCCAACCCAAAGCAGGGCGGCGACTCCAAAAGTGATGCAAAAAGTCGGTCACCAAATTTGAAAAACAAGTGAACATTTCAAAGCGCTGACATTCTTAATGACAATAGTTCTCAATTATCCCTTGACGCTATTTTTTATACTGCTATACTAAAAAACAGTTAGTCATTGATAATCATTATCATTCTCAATTGGCAATAGCACTAGATAGGGAGCGGCATTTCATGAAAAAACGTATTCTACTACCCATATTGATCCTTCTATCGCTCATCTCCCTGTTTGTCGGAGTCAGCAGCATCAGTCCCCTAGATCTTCTGGATTTTCAATCGGAAGAAACACAGATCTTCCTCGTCAGCCGCTTTCCGCGCTTAGTCGCGATTTTACTTGCGGGAGCAGGCATGAGTATGGCTGGGCTCATCATGCAGCAATTGAGCCGCAATAAATTCGTCTCGCCGACGACTGCCGGGACGCTCGATGCGACACGCCTCGGGATTCTCGTATCCATGCTGTTATTTGCGAACGCGTCCATGATCGAAAAAATGGCGGTGGCTTTCTTCTTCGCACTCGCCGGCACGTTCTTGTTCATGCAAATCCTCAACCGCGTCAAATTCAAAGATGCCATCTTTATTCCGCTTATTGGCTTGATGTTCGGCAATATCCTGTCTTCGATCACCACATTTTTCGCCTACCGCGCGGACGTTATCCAAAACATGTCGGCTTGGCTGCAGGGCGATTTCTCGATGGTCATGAAAGGCAGCTATGAACTTCTTTACATCAGTGTACCGGTTTTCATCATCGCCTATATGTACGCCAACCGCTTTACGGTTGCAGGCATGGGGGAGGATTTCTCGAAAAACCTGGGATTGAAATACCGCAGTGTCGTCAACATCGGCTTGACTTTGGTCGCGCTCATCACGGCGACTGTTGTCTTGACGGTCGGCATGATCCCATTTCTTGGCTTGATCATTCCGAATATCGTCTCGATTTTCAAAGGGGACCATCTTCAAAAAACCTTGCCGCATACGGCGATGCTCGGGGCTATTTTCTTGCTGGTATGTGACATTCTCGGGCGCGTGTTGATTTATCCATATGAGATCACGATCAGCCTGATGGTCGGCGTTATCGGAAGCTTTATCTTCCTAATCATGCTATTTAGGAGGAAAGCATATGCGTGACATACATAAAATGTGGATTTTGATTGGGCTTGCCGCAGCGGCCTGCGGCTTGTACTTATTCGATAATTTAAACGGCAGCTTTGATTATGCGCTGCCAAGACGAGGCGTAAAAGTCTTCGCGATGGTGCTGACGGGTGTGGCAATCGCGTATGCGACAGTGGTATTCCAGACCATTACCCACAACCGCATTTTGACACCGAGCATCATGGGCTTGGATTCGTTGTATATGCTGCTGCAGACATTGTTGATATTCTTCCTGGGGTCAGGGCATATCACGATCATCAACCAGCAAGTGAACTTCTTGCTGTCAATCGCCGTCATGGTCATCTTCGCTTTAGTGTTCTATAAATTATTGTTCAAGAAAGACAACCAGCCGATTTATTTCCTATTACTGATCGGCATCATTCTCGGTACGTTTTTCGGCAGCGTCTCGACTTTCCTGCAAGTACTGATCGACCCGAACGAATTCCAGATCGTCCAGGATCGGATGTTCGCGAGTTTCAATAACGTCAATGCTGATTTGGTGTGGATTTCACTGCTCTTCATTATTGTCTTGCTCGGTTTGGCTTGGCGCCATAATGCGTCGCTCGATGTGCTGTCTTTAGGGCGCGATACGGCAGTGAATCTTGGCGTAGGCTACGATTCGCTCGTTAAGAAAATGCTTGTGCTTTCTGCGGTATTGATTGCGATTGCGACTGCCTTGGTCGGTCCGATCACGTTTTTCGGCTTGATCGTCGCTAATCTATCCTATCAATTTTTCAAATCCTATAAACATTCAGTTGTGATCGCCGGTGCGAGCATCATCAGTATTGTGGCGCTGGTCGGCGGACAATGGGTCGTCGAACATATTTTCACATTCAACACGACGCTCAGTGTCATCATCAATTTCATCGGCGGCGTCTATTTCATCTATTTGCTATTAAAGGAGAGTCGGTCTAAATGATCCAAGTCCGTGAACTGACGAAATTATATGGAAAAAAACAAGTCGTGGAAAATGTCTCGGTCGATATCCGGCGAGGGCAGATTACATCGTTCATCGGGCCGAACGGAGCGGGGAAATCGACGCTTTTGTCGATGGTCAGCCGTCTGTTGGATGCCGATACCGGGGAAGTGTTGATCGATCAAACCAACACGAAGGCGATGAAGTCCAATGAATTCTCAAAGCGCGTGTCCATTTTGAAGCAATCGAATTTTATGAATGTGCGCTTGACGATACGGGAATTGGTTTCTTTCGGCCGCTTTCCGTATTCCAAAGGGCGATTAAACACAGAAGACGAGCAAATGGTGGACCAGGCAATCGGTTATATGGACCTCGAGGACATGCAGCATTCCTATTTGGATGAATTGTCCGGCGGCCAGCGCCAGCGTGCCTTTATCGCGATGGTCATTGCGCAAGATACCAATTATGTCTTATTGGATGAGCCACTCAATAATTTGGATATGAAACATTCCGTGCAAATCATGAAAATCTTGCGCCGTTTGGTCGATGAACTCGGGAAAACGGTCATTATCGTTCTTCACGATATCAATTTTGCTTCCGTGTATTCAGATCGCATTGTCGCGCTGAAAAATGGCCGCGTCGTGAAAGACGGACTGACAGAAGAAATCATTCAATCGGATGCCTTGAAGGAAATTTACGATATGGACATCCCGATCCAACAAATGGATAACTGCCGAATTTGCGTCTATTTCAATTCCTGAACGGCGAAGTTATTGCGTGCGAAAACAAGGAAATGTGGAACCTGTGTGGAAGTGTATTCCATGCAGGTTTTTTATTGCGCGAAGATTTCTAGAGCGCTCGATCGATGCGGCAGGAAAGAAGGTGCAGAGATGAAACGAGTCTTTTATCCGTTGGCGATGGCGACATTGCTTGGGTTTTTCGGCATTCTTTACTATTATCAGCAGCAAGCGATTCGGGAACTGGACGAACGTGCAGCGTCATTGTTCGGTGGTATCGGGTGGCTTCAGGCCATGTCGTTCATCGGGGAGCAATGGCTGATTTTTGTGGTGAGTTTTTTGCTTCTTGTGTTCTTATGGGCGTTCCGCCACAACTACCGGGGAATGCTGTTCGTCTTTTTGGCGGTGGGAGCAGGGAATGCGCTTAATCATTTGCTACAGCAATGGTTCGCCCGGCCGATGCCAGGGTTTCCTGAAGAGTTGGCGTCTTATGGATTTCCGTCCAATCACGCGATGGTCGGCTTATTGTATTTGTTCACTTTGGCGTATTTTCTTGGCGAACGGGCCGTTTCGCAATCGCTTCGCCTGGCGATCTGGCTAGCTGCGATCTTGTTGACTGTGCTCACGTCTTTGTCGCAAGTGGCAAATGGCAGTCATTACCTATCGGATGTGCTGGCAGGGCTGTTTCTTGGCTATACTATATTTGTCTTAGTGGCCATTTGGTATGAAATGAGGGAGCGGCAATTCCGCAAGCGCCAGTATATGCGCAGTACCGAGCAGGAAGATGCAAACTAAAGCAAGAAAAAACGAACGGAGAGTTTTTCTCCGTTCGTTTTTCCAGGCTGTCGAGGAAATGATAAAGTCGTATTTTCTGAAGCTTATCGCACGACTCCGTGGGGCGGGAATCGAGCCTCCTCGGCTTGCTCCACTTTCGCTATGCTCAAGCGTCGCAAATGAATGAACTCAGTCAAGCTTCGCTCATTCATTCCCTGTGGGGTTTCTCAAACCCGTTGGTCCCACAGGAAAGATAAGATCGACCTACGGGAGACATTATCTTTGCGAAAGTAATGCGCAGCATTATTGAGCAGAAGGTTTTACGAGCGAACGCTTCTCCAAATACTTAGAGAGGTTATTGAATGTTGGATATAGAAAAAGGTTCTCTCTTTCATAATTGATAGCAAAATGCGGACTTCTTCAACACTCTGAAAAAACGAACGGAGAGTATTTTCTCCGTTCGTTTTTTTATTAGCAACCCCTAAGTTCTTCATTCTCTCTATTTTATGCTTTGTTTGAAGCTGGCCGTTCTTCCCCCAGTTGGTTCAGGCGGTCTGCGAAATTATCCGCTCTGCCAGATGAACCGCGCAGCACGTCTTGCATCGAATAAGCTTGAGAACCGTGTTCTGCAAAATCCAAACCGGTTTCTTCTTCTTCTGCCGTTACACGCAATGGCGTCACGACACTGATCAATAGCAGGACAGCTCCTGTGGACAAGGAAGCCCAAGCGATGACAGCCAAGACGCCGACTGCCTGGATACCGAGGATTTCAGCTCCGCCTCCATAAAGCAATCCGCTGTTCACATCGAAGAATCCGATCGCGAGCGTTCCCCAAACCCCGGCGATTCCGTGAACCGATACAGCCCCTACCGGATCGTCCACGCGGATTTTCGTATCCAATAGATGGACAGCTTCCGTCATGATGATACCGGCGATCAAGCCGATCAAGATGGCGCCAAGGAACGACACATTGGCAGCGCCGGCAGTGATGCCGACAAGGCCAGCGAGCGCGCCGTTCATCGTCAAAGTGCCATCAATGCGGCCGTAGCGTAAGCGAGTGTAGCCGGCAGTCGCTAGAACACCAGCCGATGCGGCGAGCAAAGTGTTGGCGATGACAGGCGGCACGAGTGCAGGATCAGCAGCGAGCGTACTGCCGCCATTAAACCCGAACCATCCGAGCCATAGGATGAATACGCCGAGTGCGCCGAGTGGCAAGCTGTGGCCAGGGATCGTATTGACTGTTTTGCCGGAATATTTCCCAAGGCGCGGGCCGATTTTCCAAGCAGCGATAAAGGCGGCGACGGCTCCTGTCAAGTGGACGACGGTAGAACCGGCGAAGTCGATAAAGCCAATTTCAGCAAGCCATCCGCCTCCCCATACCCAATGGCCCACAACTGGATAAATGATAGCAGTCATAGCGACGGTCAAAAGGATATAGGCAGTCAAATGCATACGTTCTGCGACGGCGCCCGAGATGATCGTAGCACACGTAGCGGCAAAAACGGCTTGGAAGACGAAGAATCCAATATCCGTAACACCTGATAAAGCGAATCCTTCCGTACCGATCAAACCGAACGACGATGGCCCGAACATTAAAGCATAACCGACGATAAAGTAAAGGATGGAGCCGAGTGAGATGGTAATCATGTTTTTCATCAAAATATTGAGGGTATTTTTAGAGCGAGTGAATCCTGTTTCCACCATGGCGAATCCGGCGTGCATGAAAAACACAAGCATGGCACCGAGCATGATCCACAGCATATCAACTGAGCTTTGTACAGCTTCCATAATAATCTCTCCTTATCCTATCGCGACGGTGCCGCGTTCTTTTGTTCTAATCCGGATGGCTTCTTCTAAGGGATAGATGAAGATTTTTCCATCACCGACTTCGCCAGTAGAGGCATAATCGAGGAGTGCCTGGATGATGTCTTCGACTTTTTCATCTTCAACGACCATTTCTAACTTGAGCTTCGGAGAAAACTCCATGCGGTAGGCGTTGCCTCGAAACAGGCCAACGCGTCCTTCTTGTTTGCCGATTCCCGCGATTTCCGTTACGGTCAAGCCGTCGATTCCTTCAAGGGCCAGAGCTTGCCGAACGTCGGCAAAAACAGAATGGCGAATAATAGTTTCAATCTTTTTCATGCGACTTCCTCCTTATGTTAGGTTTTCTAACATGGTTTGCGTGTTAGGTTTGTTAACATATTAATCAATATTTTCTGACAATGCAAGTGTTATTTTTAATATATGTTAGGTTTTCTTACGTGAAAGCGATTGCAAATCGCGCTAATTAACGGAAAAATAAAATTCGATGAATGTAAGAAAGGGTGATGGGAATGTATAGAATTTCTCAAGAATTAGCGGAAATGGGCAAGAAGCGTATCGAAGGGTTTCCGGTAGATGGTTTTGTCTGGGGAAGTGGCCCGGAGTCTCCTGCTTTGATGTTGGTTGGAGAAGCGCCAGGGGAGAACGAAGTGGAAACGGGCATCCCGTTTACTGGTCGCGCCGGCAAAGAATTGATGGCATCACTCGAAGGCGTCGGACTCACGCGAGAGGATGTCTATATTACGAGTGCGGTCAGAAGCCGGCCGTATAAATGGGGAGAAAAACGTAGCCGCGGGGGTGAAATGATAAAGCGTAAGTACAACCGTGCCCCCACCAAAAAAGAAATCATTGCTCATGCACCGATTCTGGATGAAGAAATCCATGCTGTAAAACCGCCCGTAATTGTAACGCTCGGCAATGTCGGCCTGCAGCGACTTATTGGGCGAGAGGCTAAGATCATGCAATTGCACGGAGTTTTAATGGAAACGCCAATTCTTTACTGGGACGAAGAAGCGAGCGCGTTCTTGGAAACAGAAGAGAGCTACCACATTTTTCCGACGTTCCATCCAGCGAGCGTCTTTTATAACCCGGCTGTGCGAGAGCATAAAGATGCGGATTGGGAAAAGCTCGGGCGGTTACTGCGCAACGAAGCATATAAATGATGCGAAATCTCCCTTCATTGAAGAAAGTTGTACAAAGGAAACTACTAGAGTAGAATAGCTTTATTCATTACTACTGGAAGGAAGTTGGCTCTATGGACAGTACGGTTTTATTGGCCCTTGGCTTGACGCTTTTTGCAGGGCTTGCAACCGGGATCGGCAGTTTGATCGCATTCTTCGCTTCGCGAACCAATACGAAGTTCCTGTCTGTATCACTCGGATTTTCGGCGGGGGTCATGATTTATGTCTCCATGATCGAAATTTTCTTTAAAGCGAAAGATGCACTGACAGCAGCACAAGGAGAGACGGCTGGCTATTGGCTGACACTCGCCGGCTTTTTTGGCGGGATGGTTTTCATGGCAGTTCTTGACCGCATCCTGCCGCAAATGGGGAATCCCCATGAAGTACGGACGGTGGAAGACATGGATGAAGGGCCGACGAACGACGAATACGCCCGGCTACGCAAGATGGGGATTTTCACGGCGCTCGCCATTGCGATCCACAATTTTCCGGAAGGCATCGCGACATTCATGTCAGCGATCCAGGATCCGGCGCTCGGTATTGCGATTGCAATAGCGATCGCGATCCACAATATTCCGGAAGGCATCGCAGTGTCGGTACCGATCTACTACGCAACCGGCAGCCGCAAGAAAGCATTCCAATACAGCTTTCTCTCAGGGGTCTCCGAACCAGTCGGCGCGATTGCTGCTTGGTTATTCTTGATGCCTTTTTTGAGCGATACGCTGTTCGGCATTATTTTCGCAGGTGTTGCAGGGATTATGGTATTCATTTCATTGGATGAATTATTGCCAGCGGCGAAGCGCTATGACGAAGCCCATCTATCGATTTACGGATTGGTTGCCGGAATGGCAGTTATGGCACTTAGCCTTGTTCTTCTCGTATAACTTGAAACCTGACGCTTCTTTGGCCGTATAACGGGTCAAGGAGGCGTTTTTCAATGGAAGTCAAAAAAATTGAGGAAACTTACGAGCGGATTTCAAAGGTGCTGGGTTGGACGACCGATAAGCAAGTGTCGCTTGCAGTTGCGATGATTTATTTGAGCCGCGGCCGTGAATTTGATGAGGACGCTCATCGCCAAGTTTCTGAGCTTATCAAAAATCAAGAAGGATTCTTGTCGCCATTGCGAGCACGTCTTCACCATATCGTCGCGGCTTACTTGACGCTTGGAGAAAAGCCTGCACAAGAAGCGTTGGAATTGCTGAACGCTAACCAACGAGCTTTGAACGAGTACAAGTTCTGGAAGAGTTCTTATACTTATCTCGGCGGTTTGATGATGACAAAGCCAGAAGAGGCGGGGCGTGCGAGGGAATTGTATAAGGCCATGCAAACCCATCACCCTTTCCTTACGTCGAGTGAAGATATCCCATACGTCGCCTTATTGTCGAATCAAGAAGGAGGTGTACGGGAGCGTGCGGAAACCATGAACCGTTATTATAAGGAGTTGCGACCTCAAGGGTTTTCAGCCGGCAATCAGCTGCAATGGCTAAGTCAGGTTCTGACATTCGATTCACCCGTATTTCAGCCGGAAGTAGCAGGCCGGGTCGTGGCAATTCGTGATTTTCTGAAAGCGGAAAAGATAAAAGTGCGTGCGGAACATTATCCTATGCTGGGCTTTTTGGCTGTCGCAAAAGCGGATGGTGAAGCTTTGCGTGCGGTTGTGGACATGGCCCGCGAGCTAGAAGCATCGAAATTATTCCGCTGGTACGGCCAGTGGGTTCTCCCATCAGCAATCCAATTGACCTTGGCAGAATCAGTGCAGCTTCATGATAAAGGCGTGGCAGTATTCGCGGCTTCGGTCGAAATGCTTTTGCAGGCTCAGCAAGCAGCGATGATGCTCGGCATGAGTGCAATCATTGCTTCTTCCAATAATTCCGGGAGCTGATTACGAAGCTCTCAGACATCCCTTGTCACTTTATGCCTGTAGCGGTATAGTTAGGGTGTAAACAATAACAGACAAGTGTCAAGACAAGGGGAAAGAATATGACAACTACGACAGAAAAAAATACAAAACCTATTTCACAACGGAAACTATTGGGCGTCGCGGGACTTGGCTGGCTGTTTGATGCCATGGACGTCGGGATTTTGGCGTTTGTCATTGCGGCGCTTCATGAAGATTGGGGGCTGACTTCCCAACAGATGGGCTGGATCGGCAGCGTCAATTCGATCGGGATGGCTGTGGGCGCGTTTGTCTTCGGCATTTACGCCGACCGTGTCGGGCGCAAGAAAATTTTCATCATCACCTTATTATTGTTCTCGCTGGCGAGCGGCATCTCGGCGTTTACTACGACGCTTGCCGCTTTCCTGATTCTGCGTTTCTTTGTCGGGATGGGGCTTGGCGGAGAATTGCCGGTCGCTTCGACTTTGGTGTCAGAAAGTGTCCCGGCAAAAGACCGGGGCCGGGTTGTTGTATTGCTTGAGAGTTTTTGGGCTGCCGGCTGGCTGGTCGCTGCGATTATTTCGTACTTCATCATCCCTGAATACGGCTGGCGAATCGCGCTATTGCTGACGGCCTTGCCTGCTTTTTATGCATTGTACTTGCGCATCAATTTGCCGGATTCGCCGCAGTTCACAGCGAAAAAAGACGTGCTGCGCTCGGTTTCGACGAATATCCGTGATGTCTGGTCGAAAACTTACCGGCGCCCGACAATCATGCTGTGGATTGTTTGGTTTACTGTAGTGTTCTCTTATTATGGAATGTTCCTATGGCTTCCGAGTGTTATGGTCATGAAAGGCTTTCCGCTCATTCAAAGTTTCCAATATGTGCTGATCATGACGCTTGCGCAATTACCGGGGTATTTCTCGGCAGCTTGGCTGATTGAGCGTGCTGGCCGGAAATTCGTGTTGGTGACGTATTTAATCGGGACGGCCGCTTCCGCGTTGGCTTTCGGAAATGCCGATACGGTTACTGCGCTGGTAGTGTCTGGAGCGTTCTTGTCATTTTTCAATTTGGGGGCATGGGGAGCGCTTTACGCTTACTCGCCTGAACAATATCCGACAGTCATCCGTGCGACAGGCACAGGAATGGCCGCATCATTTGGGCGCATCGGAGGCATTCTCGGGCCCCTTCTTGTTGGTTCGATGCTGACGGCAGGGTTTGGGATCAATGTAATTTTTGCGATTTTCTGCGTCTCGATATTGATCGGCGCAATGGCAGTCGCCTTCCTTGGAACTGAAACGAAACAAATGGAATTGGAATGATGAAACGTGGGCCTGAGAAGGGTCCGCGTTTTTATTTTCACTAAATCGTAAAAGGGGAATGAGGGGGAAATAGCCAATAAGTTAAGAAACAACTGAATTTAATGGGAATGAGTGTGGGAACATGGAGTGGAAATGGTATCGAGAAATTGATTTGTATATGGACAAAGCACGTCCATTGTTGGAGCAAAGGGAAGATCTATATAGTTTATTTCTCGGCGTGCTCGGCCAGATTGAACAAGGCCGCTACAAAACCTTCTTTTTGGGGCTTGCAGAAGATGCGCAAGGAATGGCTGCACTGGCCTTGATAACACCGCCGCATCCTTTGCAATTGATCGTTTTACGTGAGGAAGAAGTCGTGACAGCATTGGCGGCTGTGGAATTCCGCCGTGCCGAGATCACTGTTTCCGGGGTCATCGGGGACAAGGCGACAGCTAGTAAATTTGCGGCGGCTTGGGGAGGAACTGCGGACGTTGCGATGGACCAAGGCTTGTACCGAATTGACGCAGTGCAGAGAAAACTAGCGAAAAGCCCTGGCAGCTGGCGAGTGGCGAATCGTCTAGATGCGCCTTTGTTAGTTGAATGGTATCAATTGTTTAGTGAAGAAACCGATATCGGAAATCCCTCATTAGAAGAGTCCGAAGAAAAAATCGCCGACTTCATCTTGCGCAAGGAAGTATTTCTCTGGGAAGACGAAGGGCGCGTTGTGTCTTGTATGAAAAAAGCGCGTCCATCCAAGCATGGCATTACCGTTTCGTTTGTTTTTACGCCCAAAGAGTGTCGGAAAAAAGGCTATGCCCGGACACTTGTTGCCGAAGTTACAGAAGAGCTGCTGAATGAGTATGATTTTGCTATGCTTTATACAGACTTGTCGAACGGCACTTCCAATAAAATTTACAAAGAAATCGGCTATGAACAGATCGCCAATACGGTACACTTAAAACTCGGGGAGCCGACAGGGGAGTAACGACCTGTGTATAAGGGTATAGAAAAACGACCAAATGAAAGGGGGCGAAGCGAATGATCCGCTTTGACAAGGTCACAAAACGATTTCCAGATGGGACGGAAGCGTTGAAAGACATTACGCTCGATCTGCCCGCGCGCCAGCTGACTGCCATTATTGGCCCAAGTGGTTGCGGAAAAACGACCTTAATGAAAATGGTGAATAAGCTGGAAAATCCGACAGCAGGCGCCATATACATAGATGATGAACCGATCACCGGCATGGATGAGGTGAAGCTGAGGCGGTCGATTGGTTATGTCATCCAGCGTATCGGCCTGTTTCCGCATATGACCATTGCTGATAATGTCTCGCTGGTGCCGAAGTTATTGAATTGGCCTGCAGATAAAACCGACGAACGTTCAAGAGAACTGCTGCAACTCGTCGGATTGGATCCGGACGTCTTTATGGAGCGGTATCCGTTGGAATTGAGCGGAGGCCAGCAGCAACGAGTCGGCGTCGTCCGTGCACTCGCAGGAGACCCGAACATCGTCTTGATGGATGAACCGTTTTCGGCTCTCGACCCAATCAGCCGAGAACAATTGCAGGACGAGCTGCGCCATTTGCAGCAAGAAATCCATAAAACGATTATTTTTGTCACCCACGATATGGACGAGGCTTTGAAAATTGCCGATACCATCGTCGTGATGAAAGATGGCCAAGTCGAGCAAATTGGAACGCCGCAACAATTGATCGATGAACCCGCCAACGAATTTGTGCGGAATTTCATCGGTACCGAACGCATTAACCAGAAACGTTCATTTGGAGAGCGGCGTTTGAAGGAGTTTGTGTCTCTTTATGAGACAGATTGGGCTGGAGAGGCCGAGCCGGCAGAGGCAGGAATGTCAGTCGGCGATGCCCATCAGCTATTGGAGCAAAGCGGCAAGCCGCGCCTTGCTGTAGTCGATAAAGGTGAAGTGGTCGGATTCGCCGGAGAACGTGAACTCTTGAGAGCTGCTCTTCAGACAGGGAAGGGGGCAACGGCATGAATGCATTTGTCGATACACTTATTAGCAGGCAGGATATGATCCAAGATGCCTTTATTGAACACATCTATTTATCATTTGTAGCAGTGGCGATTGGCATTGCTATCGCTTTGCCAACTGGCGTCATCATCGCTCGCTACCGGCGCTTTGCTGAACCGGTCATCGGTGTGACGGCAATATTTCAAACGATACCAAGTTTAGCGTTGTTCGGGTTTTTAGTGCCCATACTTGGCATCGGTTCGCCGACAGCTTTAATTGCATTGATCATCTATGCGCTATTGCCGATCTTGCGGAATACATATGCCGGCATTGTCGGGGTCGATGGCTCAACAATTGAAGCGGGGCGCGGGATGGGCATGACGAGAACGCAGATTCTGCGTCAAATCGAACTGCCGCTTGCGCTACCGTTTATCATGGCAGGCGTCCGTACTGCAACGGTTTTGACGGTCGGCATCGCGACGCTCGCTACTTTTGTCGGTGCGGGCGGGCTTGGCGACATTATTTACCGCGGTCTGCAATCGTATAATAATTCCTTAGTGCTTGCGGGCGCCTTGCCGGTTGCTTTATTGGCGATCGGGTTTGACTTGATCTTGAAATGGATCGAAAAACGGGCCACGCCAAAAGGCTTGAAAATCTAAAGCAGGCAGTGATGCCGTGAGCGGGAATGGTATGATAAATAAGGAAAATAGGCTCGACACGGGCCGTAGAGGGGGAGCATCAATGAAAAAAACAGCATTTGGCATCTTGCTTGGAACGTCCGCAGTCTTAGCGGCATGTAGCGGTGGGGGAGCGGATTCCGAACCAATCGTTATCGGTGGCAAGCCTTGGACAGAACAATACATTTTGCCGCATATTGTCGGACAGTATATCGAAGCGAATTCCGATTATAGCGTGGAATACGAAGAAGGGCTCGGGGAAGTATCGATTTTGACGCCAGCACTTGAGCAAGGCGATATCGACATGTACGTCGAATACACCGGAACCGGCTTGAAAGACGTCTTGAAGCGGGAGTCGACGCCAGGACAGTCTTCTGAAGAAGTATTAGAAGAAGTGCGGGCAGGTTATGAAGAAGAATTGGGCGCTACATGGCTCGAACCACTCGGATTTGAAAACGGTTATACGTTGGCATACGCCAAAGACTACGATGCGGACACTTATTCAGACCTTGCGGAAATCTCGAAATCTGAAGACATGACTTTCGGGGCGCCGCATCCATTTTATGAACGCCAAGGAGACGGCTATGATGACATGGTTGCCACATACCCGTTCGAGTTTTCAGCAACTGAAAGCTTCGATCCGGCGATTATGTATGAAGCGGTCCAAAATGGGGACGTCGATGTGATCCCGGCCTTCACAACCGACAGTCGCATCGACTTGTTCGACTTAAAAACGACAGAAGACGACCAGTCGTTTTTCCCGAAATACGATGCAGTACCGGTCGTCCGGATGGAAACGCTCGAAGAATATCCTGAACTTGAGGAGTTGCTGAACGAACTTGCCGGACAGATCACAGAAGAAGAAATGCTTGCGATGAACGCGCGAGTAGATGCAGACCAAGAAATCCCGAACGAAGTAGCGCGTGAATTCCTGATTGAAAAAGGGTTAATCGAAGAATGATCACAAACTCTGCGGCATGTTGCTGCAGGGTTTTTTTAATGCGCAAGGGTTGTTGGTAGTTTTTCGTGTAGTAATCCGTGGAAGAGTCTTGTACAATAAATAAAGGTGAGTGAATAGTCATTCAATTCAGTTTAATATAATGAAAGCGATTTCAAAAAGGGGCGAGGGTAAATGAGAGAGGTAGTCATCGTTGAAGGGGTCCGGTCGCCAGTCGGCAGGCGCAAAGGCAAATTAAATGAAATGCGCCCGGATGAACTGGCAGCTGTCGTGTTAGACGAATTGATGAAACGGTCGGGCGTCGACAAAGGCTTGGTAGAAGACGTCATTCTCGGTTGTGTTTCTCAATCGGGAGAACAAGGCGGCAATATTGCAAGAACCGCTGCATTGATCGCCGGCTTCCCGGATTTTGTGCCTGGGGTAACCATCGACCGCCAATGCGGATCGAGCCAGCAAGCTGTTCACTTTGGTGCGCAGGCGATTCTTGCGGGTGATATGGATATCGTTATTGCAGGCGGTGTGGAAAGCATGACGCGCGTTCCGATGTTCTCTAATATGCAAGGGGCGCAGCCGAGTGGAAAATTGACCGATCAATACGAAATCATCAATCAAGGCTTATCAGCAGAACGCATTGCGGCACAATGGGGATTCAGCCGGCAGCAATTAGACGCTTATGCAGTGAAGAGCCATGAACGCGCACAAAATGCAATTGAAAGCGGACACTACGACAAGGAAATTGTCTCGATTGAAGTGCCGGAAGAACAAAGCGGTTTCCAGAAAGTCGCGACAGACGAAGGGCCAAGACCGGGGACGACCGAAGAAGTGCTCGCTGGGTTAAAGCCTGCTTTTGATGAACAAGGCGTTATTACAGCAGGCAATGCCAGCCAAATGAGTGACGGGGCATCCGCTGTCTTATTGATGTCGAACGAAAAAGCGCAGGAGCTTGGATTGAAACCGAAAGCGCGTATTCTTGCCCGCACAGTAGTCGGCTCCGATCCAACGTTGATGCTGACGGGGCCGATAGCGGCGACGAAAAAGGTGCTGGCGAAAGCCGGGCTGTCAATTGCAGATATGGATCGCTATGAAGTGAATGAAGCCTTTGCGCCTGTTCCGCTCGCATGGCTTTCGGATATCGGGGGAGATCCGGATAAGCTTAATGTCAACGGTGGCGCGATTGCATTGGGGCATCCTTTAGGTGCGACCGGAACGAAATTATTGGTATCGCTCGTTCACGAACTTGAGCGCTCGGATAGCCGTTACGGCTTGCTGGCGATTTGTGAAGGCATGGGAATGGCCAATGCGACGATCATTGAACGGCTTTCTTAATTTGATCAAGACATAATTAAAGGGGAGAGAGAAATGGACTTTTCTAAAGTGAAAGCAATCGTCACTGGAGGAGCTTCTGGATTAGGGGAAGCAACAGTGCGTCACATTGCAGAAAGCGGAGGTCGTGCAGTCATTTTCGATCTTAACGAAGAGCGTGCGCAGGCAGTCATGGCTGATTTCGACGAGGGGCAAGTCGGTTTTATCGAAACGGATGTGACGAATGCGCTTCAAGTGGAAGAAAGTGTGGGACAGGCAGTCGATCAACTAGGCCATATCAATCTGCTAGTTAATTGCGCAGGCATCGCCACGCCAGGAAAAGTCATGTCAAAAGGACAACCGCTTGCGCTCGAGCGTTTCGAAAAAGTCGTCCAAGTCAATTTAGTCGGCAGTTTCAATGTCTTGCGTGCCGTTGCGGCCGCAATGCAAGACAACGAACCGAATGAAGAAGGGGAGCGCGGCGTCATTATTTCGACCGCCTCTGTCGCAGCCTTTGAAGGGCAAATCGGCCAAGCAGCTTATAGCGCATCAAAAGGTGGGATCGTCTCAATGACTTTGCCGATTGCCCGTGAACTCGCACGTGATGGCATTCGCGTCTTAGCGATCGCGCCAGGACTTATGGAAACGCCAATGTTCGAAGGCTTGCCAGAATCCGCCATCGCTTCGCTGTCTGCGACGGTGCCGTTTCCCGCACGCCTAGGCCGTCCTGTTGAATACGCTAAATTGGTCAAAAGCATTGTCGACAATCCGTTATTGAATGGCGAAGTGATTCGTTTGGACGGCGCGATTCGCATGCAACCGAAATAAGGGAAGAAAAGGGAGTGGGAATGATGGCGAGATATCGTTTTGAAGAAGAAGAGCATACAATGTTCCGTAAATCCTTGCGTAAATTTTTAGAGAAAGAAGCGGTGCCCTATTACGAACAATGGGAAAAAGACCGCCTTATCCCAAAAGCATTCTGGAGAAAACTTGGGGATATGGGCTTTTTATGCCCTCAAGTAGAAGAGCAGTATGGTGGACTTGGCCTTGATTTTCGCTACGGCGTCATTATTGGCGAAGAGATGGAACGCGTCGGGGCAAGTTTGACGGGAGTGGGTCTCCATAATGACATTACCGTTCCTTATATTGAAGCGTATGGCACGGAACAGCAAAAACAGGACTGGCTGCCCGGTTGCATCAGCGGTGAATACATCACAGCCATCGCAATGACGGAACCTGGGGCTGGATCGGATCTCGCCAGTATTTCCGCAACGGCTGTAAAAGACGGCGACGATTACATCGTCAATGGACAAAAGACCTTTATCACCAACGGCATTAATTCCACCCACGTGCTAGTGGTCGTCAAAACCGATTCAAAAGCGGAGCCGAAGCATAAAGGCATCTCGCTGTTAATGGTCGAAGAAGGGACACCCGGGTTCACGAAAGGACGCAAGCTCGATAAAGTCGGACTTCACGCACAAGACACCTCCGAGTTGTATTTCGAAGATTGCCGGGTACCTGCCGGAAATCTCGTGGGAGAAGAGAACCGAGGCTTTACATACTTAATGGAAAAATTGCAGCAGGAGCGGCTCGTCGTGGCGCTTGCCGCACAAATCGCATCAGAAGACATGCTTGAGATGACGATCGATTATGTGAAATCCCGCAAAGCATTCGGCAAGCCCATCAGCGCATTTCAGAACACGCAGTTCAAGCTAGTGGAGATGGCAACGGAGATTGAACTGGGCAAAGCGTTTTTAGAGTCGTTGATCGAAGACCATATGGCCGGAAAAGACGTTGTCTCGAAAGTGTCGATGGCGAAATATTGGCTGACAGAGACGGCGAAGAAAATTTCGGGCGACTGCATGCAATTACACGGCGGTTATGGGTATATGGAAGAATACAAAATCGCCCGTCGCTACCGGGACATTCCGGTGGCTGCGATTTATGCCGGTTCGAATGAAATCATGAAAACCATCATCGCTAAACGGATGGGGCTGTGAAGAAGGCGGTTCCAAGTTGCGGGGCTTCTAGAAAGCTTGATTGGCTTGCAGGAGTTACCACTTGACAGAATATACAAAACCTTTTAGTATGAAGAACAACTTGTTGGTAGCGGCAAGTCTATTCGAGAGAAGAGTTAGCAAAGACGAGAACAGAACAGTGGAAATCTAAGACTGAGACGAGTAGGCAGTGGTGTTCATGTAGAGAGTCAGCGGGTGGTGAAAGCTGATTGGATGCGCTGTGCGAATGGACTTATGAGAGCCAGCCGGAAAGCGGAAGCGAGTATGGCGGACGTATCCCTGCGTTAAAGGGAAAGGCTGAAGAAGCCTGTTTAAGTGAGTGCAAAATGCATTAATGCGTGGTGGTACCGCGGTTAAAACCGTCCCCGCAACCGGAGTAAGTCCCGGTTGCGGGGATTTTTGTATCCAAAAACAAGACGAGGAGAGATTGAGATGAGCAGAGCAGAGAATATGAATGAACAAACAATGAAGCAACAAGCGATAGAAGTATTAGAAGGGCGCATGGATCGCCAGCAGATGAAAGAATTTTTGACGGAATTGCACGAAAAGGGCGAGACGGCCGATGAGTTGGTCGGTATGGTCCGCGCAATGCGCGAAAAAGCGGTGAAGCTCCCAGAAATGACGGGCGAATTGGTCGATGTTTGCGGAACGGGCGGCGACAAATCGTTTAGTTTTAATATCAGTACGTTGACAGCGTTTGTCTTGGCAGGATGCGGCATGAGAGTGGCAAAGCACGGCAATCGCAGCGTGTCCAGCAAGACCGGCAGTTCGGACTTATTGGAAGAGATCGGGATTTCTACTCAATTGCCTTTGGCAGGAATTCCATCACTAATTGAACAAACAGGCATCGCGTTCTTATTTGCGCCGGCGGTCCATCCAGTGCTTGGTGGTTTGCGTGAGGTGCGAAAAGAAATCGGGACGCCAACCATTTTCAATTTGGTCGGCCCTCTCGCCAATCCTTTGCCGATCACTGTCCAAATGAGCGGCGTGTACCGTTCGGACATGATGGAACCGATGGCGGATGCCTTGATGCGGCTTGGCAGAAAACGCGGAGCCATCGTCCATGGAGCAGGCGGGCTGGATGAATTATCACTATCCGGAACGAATCAATTGATCGTTTTTGACGAAAATGGCAAGCGCAGCATGACGGTTCACCCTCACGAAGTAGGGCTCGAGACAGCACCGATCGAAGCAATTCGCGGTGGCGATTCAAAACGCAACGCCGAAATTTTCCAAGAAGTCATCAGCGGCACGCCGAGTGCTTACTTGGATACGGTCGCGCTGAATGCCGGAACGGTCCTTTACGTAAGCGGTCGCGCCGCAAGTATCGCAGAAGGCGTGCATCAAGCAAGAAAATCCATCATTTCAGGAGAAACGGCGCGTGTTTACGAATTGCATCGCCTAACATCGGGGGTACTTGTATGACCATATTGGATAAAATCATGGAGACAAAGCGGCAGGAAATCACTGCTTATGAAGAAAGTTATCCGGCCACTGAGCAATTTCCGGGTAAACCGAAACTCATTGACACATTACGGAATGGCCGTGGCGTCATTTCAGAAATCAAGCGCGCCTCGCCGTCAAAAGGTGCTATCCGTATGGAAGTGGATGTCGTAGAGCAAGGCTTGAAATACGAAGGAGCTGGCGCAGCAGCCATTTCCGTGTTAACCGATGAACAATATTTTAAAGGCTCTATCGAAGATTTGAAAAAAGTGGCACGGGCCGTTTCGGTACCGGTGCTTTGCAAAGACTTCATGGTCAGTGAAATTCAAATCGAGCGCGCGAAAGCGGCCGGAGCGACCATCATCTTATTGATCGTCGCAGCGCTCGCGGATGAAGAGTTAGAACGCCTCTTCCGTTATGCACAGTCGCTCGAATTGGAAATTTTGGTGGAAGTGCACGATACGGAAGAATTGCAAAAAGCCGTCGCACTTGGGGCGCAGTTGATTGGCGTCAACAACCGCAATTTAAAAACGTTTGAAGTTTCACTCGAACGCACCGCGGAACTGGCTGGTCAATTTCCGTTCGGCAGCGGTTCGGTTCTGATTAGTGAAAGCGGCATGAACGACACAGCGGATGCGCACCGGGCTTATGAACTCGGAGCACAAGGTGTGCTGGTCGGAGAAGCGTTGATGCGTTCGGAAGACCCGGCAAGCTGGATCCGCCGGGCGACAGGACAGGAGGGTGCGTAATGACACGTGTTAAAATTTGTGGATTGATGGAAGAGCAGCACGTTAAAGCCGCATCACAAGCGGATGCCATCGGATTTGTCTTTGCCCCGAGCAGGCGGCGTGTATCAATTGAGCGGGCGCAGGAATTGTCGCGTCTAGCAGACAACGGCGTACAGCGGATCGGCGTATTTGTCAACGCTTCGTATGAAGAAATCGACAAAGCCGTCAAAACGGTGCCGCTAACGATGGTGCAATTGCACGGCGACGAAACGGACGAATTGATTCGGCGCATCGAAGTGCCGGTCATCCAAGCATTTTCGATCCGCACGCCGGGCGATGTAGAAAAACTGAACAGCTCGATTGCAGATTATGTATTGGTCGATGCGCCGGGCACCGACTACCGCGGGGGCAGTGGTCATGTATTTGACTGGAGCCTTTTGGAAAACGCCAATTTGGAACATAGCCGCCTGATTTTAGCGGGTGGATTGAATAAAGACAATGTGCAAGCGGCCATTAGCCAAACCAATCCGTTCATGGTCGATGTATCGAGCGGCGTGGAAACGGACGGCCGGAAAGATGAAGTGAAAATCCAGCAATTCATACTACAGGCAAAGGGTGATTCGATGGAGAGAACACAGGAGAAGACAATAGATCCAGTAGGGTTTTTCGGGCGCTACGGCGGCCAGTTTGTACCGGAAACTTTGATGAAGGCCGTCAAAGAACTAGAAGCGGCTTATGAAGATGCAAAGAATGACGATGAGTTTCAAAAAGAATATCACCATTACTTGAAAGAATACGTCGGTCGTGAACAGCCGCTGACGTTTGCGGCACGCATGACAGAAGCGTGGGGCGGTCCGAAGATTTATTTGAAACGCGAGGATTTAAACCACACCGGCGCACATAAAGTAAACAATGCGATTGGCCAAGCCTTGCTCGCGCAGCGTATGGGCAAACGCAAAATTGTCGCAGAAACCGGAGCTGGCCAGCATGGCGTGGCGACGGCTACCATCTGTGCGTTGTTCGATTTAGACTGTGTCGTCTTCATGGGTGAAGAAGACATTAAACGCCAGCAACTGAATGTGTTCCGCATGAAATTATTGGGCGCGCGCGTAGAAAGTGTGACAAAAGGCAGCGGCACGCTGAAAGATGCGGTAAACGAAGCGCTGCGCTACTGGGTGACCAATGTCGAAGATACGCATTACTTGATCGGTTCAGCTCTTGGGCCGCATCCATTCCCGACGATGGTGCGCGATTTCCAAAGCGTCATCGGCAAAGAAACAAAACGGCAGATCCTAGAAAAAGAAGGGCGTCTGCCAAATGCGATTGTTGCGTGTGTCGGGGGTGGTTCCAATGCAATCGGCATGTTCCACCCGTTTATCGAAGATGCATCGGTCCGCTTGATCGGCGCAGAAGCGGCTGGAGCAGGCGTGGATACGGATCGCCATGCAGCTACTTTAACTAAAGGATCGGAAGGTGTGCTGCACGGGGCTATGATGAAGATCTTGCAAGACGATGCCGGGCAAGTGCAAGAAGCGCATTCGATTTCTGCCGGGCTCGATTATCCGGGCATCGGCCCGGAACACGCTCACCTTGCGGACAACGGGCGTGTGACCTATGAAGCGATCACAGATGATGAGGCGCTTGCCTCGGTCATTGAGATGTCACGCCTTGAGGGCATCATTCCGGCTTTGGAATCCGCCCATGCGATTGCGGAGGCGAAAAAGCAAGCCCAGTCGATGACAGCGGATGAAATACTCGTCATTTGCGTATCCGGCAGAGGCGATAAAGATATGGCGACATACGCCGAGAAATTGGAGGGGCTGTCATGAAACGATTAGCAGAATTAAAACAAGCAGGACATAAAGCCTTTGTCGCCTATATCATGGCAGGAGACGGTGGAATTGAAAAATTAGGTGAGCAGATCCAGCATTTGCAAGAGCGCGGCGTAACGGCGATTGAAGTCGGCATTCCGTTCTCGGACCCAGTCGCTGATGGCCCGACGATCGAAGCCGCAGGCAACCGGGCGCTTGCTGAAGGAATTACCTTAGAGAAAGTATTAGAGGAGATGCAGCGTTTTGACTTTGACGTGAAAGTGCCGCTTGTCATCATGACGTATTTGAATCCAGTCATTCGCTTCGGCGCAGAGCGTTTTACTCAAGAAGCGAAAAAAGCAGGAGCATCCGGCATTATCATTCCGGATTTACCGTTTGAGCATCGTCAATTGATCGAGCCATTCGCCAAACAACATGAACTTGTGCTGATTCAACTCGTCACGTTGACAACGATCGAGAGTCGCCTGGAAGAGATTTTGAAGCAGGCAGAAGGTTTTGTTTATGCAGTGACCGTCACTGGCATTACCGGAAGCCGCGATGAGCTGGCAGAAGAAGTCGGCGCATTTACACGCAAGGTAAGGGATTTAAGCCCTGTACCGGTCTATGCTGGATTTGGCATTTCTAAAGAAAGCCATGTCGATATGCTGCGGGATGATGTCGACGGGTTTATTGTCGGCAGCGCAATCGTCCAAGCTTTCCACGAAGGGCGTATTGAAGACGTGGAACCTTTGATTGATGCAGTAACGGCTCCTCATTCGGTATAATGCCCTCAGGAGGGATCGTTATGTTCGAACCGTTAGATGCGAAATATTTCGAGGCGCCGACATTAGAGTTGTCGCGCGATTTGTTAGGGAAAATTCTGGTCCACGAAGGGCCTGAGGGAATCGTTGCCGGCCGAATCGTTGAGACTGAAGCTTATATGGGGGCGGAAGACCGGGCTGCGCACAGTTTTGGCAACCGCCGCACGAAGCGGACAGAAGTGATGTTTGGCAGATCGGGCCTTGTGTATACCTATCAAATGCATACCCATACGCTAGTGAATGTCGTCAGCGGGCCGGAAGATGAGCCACGCGCCATCCTGATTCGTGCGGTCGAACCGATTGAAGGCACCGAATTCATGGCAGAGCGCAGAGGCCACCACATGCCGATGAAGCAGTGGACGAACGGGCCAGGTAAATTGACGAAAGCGCTGGGCATCACGATGGACTATAACGGTCATCATTTTACCGAGCGCCCGCTGTACATTGCTGAGGGGGATGCTGTTCATGCTGTATCGACAGGGCCGCGCGTCGGCATCGGAAATTCGCAGGAAGCCGTCCATTATCCGTACCGCTTCTGGGAGTCGGATAATCCGTTTGTCTCGAAATTCCGTCCGTAATCCGGATGTTTAAGCGTTCCAATTCGTGGAATACTGAGAGGGAGCACATAAAACAGAAGGAGTGAAGGAAAGTGGCAAAAATTGCAACGTTGATTACAGATATGTTCGAAGATGTAGAGTATACAGAGCCGGCAAAAGCATTTAACGAAGCAGGCCATGAACTGATCAATATCGAAAAGGAAGCGGGCAAAAAAGTGACCGGCAAGCAAGGTGAAGCCGTCGTCACAATCGATAAAGGCATCGATGATGTGAACCCGGATGAATTTGATGCGCTATTGTTACCGGGCGGTTTTTCACCAGACCAATTACGCGGTGACGATCGTTTCGTGACGTTCACGAAAGCGTTCATGGATTCGGAAAAACCCGTCTTCGCGATCTGCCACGGGCCGCAGCTATTGATTACGGCGAAAGCTTTGGAAGGGCGTAAAGCAACAGGCTTCAAGTCGATCCAAGTCGATATGGAGTATGCCGGCGCAACCGTCGTGGATGAAGAAGTCGTGGTGTGCCAGAATCAATTGGTGACAAGCCGCCAGCCAGACGATATCCCGGCATTCAACCGCGAGTCATTGAAATTGCTTGAAAACAAATAATAGACCAACCGAACCGCTCCCGTAATAGGGGGCGGTTTTTTTGTGTGAACACTTCTAGAAAATGGAGGTGGCCTCTTGCATATATAAGTGATCGCTTATATAATGAAGGCCGTTGCCAAAAGGGGTGGATGAAATGGACTATCAACAAATGGAACAAAGCTTGAAAGCGGTCGGCGATGGAAACCGTCTGTTGATTTTAAAATACTTGTCGAAAGAGGCTTTGTGTATTTGCGAATTCACCGAGCTGCTGGACACGTCGCAGCCGGCCATCAGCCAGCATATGCGCAAATTGAAGCAGGCGCAATGGATCTGTGAAGAAAAGCGGGGCCGCTGGACGATCTGGTCGCTCAATAAAGAGCACGGGCTTTTCGAGGTGCTCGTAACTCTTCTTGCGATGTTGCCGGAACCAGAGCGCACGGTGGAATCGTTAATTGCTGAAGGCAAGAAAGTGAATTGTACTTAAGGAGTTGTAGATGGAATGGATGTTTGGTTAGCAATTATTATTTTTTTGGTCACATTGCTTTTTGTGATTTGGCAGCCACGCGGATTGTCGATCGGCTGGTCGGCGATTGCAGGGGCCGTGGTTGCGCTGATATTTGGCGTCGTGGACTTTGGCGATGTGTGGGACGTCACGGGGATTGTATGGAATGCGACATTGACTTTTGTCGCTTTAATCATCATTTCCTTGATTTTGGATGAAATCGGCTTTTTCGAATGGGCAGCTTTACATATGGCGCGTTTTGCCAAAGGCAGCGGCTTGCGCATGTTCTTGCTGGTCACCTTACTCGGTGCAGTAGTCGCTGCATTATTCGCCAATGACGGGGCGGCGTTAATCTTGACACCGATCGTTCTTGCAATGGTCAGGGCGCTTAAATTCCGCGATACGATGATTTTGCCGTTTATCATGGCATCCGGCTTTATCGCCGATACAGCGTCTTTGCCGTTTGTCATCAGCAACTTGGTCAACATTGTCTCGGCTGATTTCTTCGGGATCGGCTTTACGGAATACGCTTTGCATATGGTGGTTCCAAACTTATTCAGCATCCTGGCGAGCATGCTTGTGCTGTATTTGTTCTTCAGAAAAGATATCCCAGGCCGTTTTGACCCGAGCGTGTTGAAAAAACCGGATACGGCGATTAAAGATATCCGTATCTTCCGCTTGTCTTGGGTCGTGCTGGCGATCTTGCTGGTCGGTTACTTCATGAGCGAATCGCTGGAAATTCCAGTTTCCTTGATCGCTGGTTCCATCGCGATCATTTTCCTGGCGATTGCGCGCAACAGCAAGCACGTCGAAACGATGACCGTGCTAAAAGGCGCGCCCTGGGCGATCGTCTTCTTCTCAATCGGCATGTACGTCGTTGTTTACGGCTTGCGCAATGTCGGATTAACTTCGGTGCTCGCACAGGCAATCGAATGGACCGCAGGACACGGCTTGTATGCGGCGACGATCGGCATGGGCTTTATCGCGGCGATCTTGTCGTCCGGCATGAACAATATGCCGACCGTCATGATCAATGCATTGGCCATTGCGGAGACAAGTACGAATGGCGTCATGCGTGATGCTTTAGTTTATGCCAACGTCATCGGCTCTGACCTAGGGCCGAAAATCACGCCGATTGGCTCGCTTGCGACATTGTTATGGTTGCATGTCTTGAAAACGAAAGGCGTCGAAATCAGCTGGGGCTATTATTTCAAGGTCGGTATCATCCTCACTGTCCCAACTTTGTTCATCACCTTGACCGGGCTGTATCTATGGTTAACCGTACTTAATTAATCGACGCAATAAAAAGCGCCCTCCATTCGACTGTGAATGGATGGGCGTTTTTTGAATTTCTTGGCTCAATCTAAAAACTTAGCCAGGTAGATTTCGTCGTGTTCTTTGCCATCGATGATCAATGAGCGTTGGCGCGTACCTTCTGCTTGGAAGCCTGCTTTTTCATACAGCTTACGAGCGCGGTCGTTAGCTTCCACGACTGTCAGCTCGAGGCGGGAAATGCCTTTTTGTTTGGCCCAGTCTTCCGCTTTTTCAAGAAGTGACTTGGCAATGCCTTTGCCTTGCGCCTCCTTTAGCAGGCCGAGAACTAGACCTGCCCGGTGCTCTGCCCGTTTTGCTTCGTTGCCGATGACCATCAGATAGCCAACGTGCTGGCCGTTCAAGATGGCGATGATAATGGCGGAGTGGCCGCTTTGTTTCCATTCGATGATTTGCTTGCGGACGCGCTGTGTCGAGAGAGAGCGCTCGTCTTTGCCGTAAAGCATAAAATCCGATTCTGCCTCTACAGCTTTTTGAAGCAAGGCTAGCGACCGGGCGTCCCCGTGTTCTGCTGTGCGGATCAACAAAATGTCTTTATCCTCAGCCTCTGCGTTGGATGCCGTGTTTTTAGCGTCCGCTTTTTCGAACACCACATAACGATCAGGTTCAATATCTGTCACGCGGTAGCCAGCGTCCATCCAGGCATGGAAATGCTTCGCTGGAGGCTTGGATTTTTTCCACCAGCTTTTGTTCAAATAGGCAGCGTTCGGCAAGTTCTGGCCCATGATCTGCTCAATTTCCGAGAAGGTCAAACGGATGCTTGAATTGGTGGCTGCTTCAAAGTAATGGGATAGTGGAATGTATTTCTTTTCCAATAATATAGTCACTGGCACCTCTTCCTTCCAAAATTATAGGATTAGTTAGTCATATAATACCATTCAAACGGGCTAAAGTACACATTAATTTTTAAAAATACTGATAATTCTAAAAATAATTCCGTATTTAGTCGCTGTAAAGCTATTAAATACTAGGTTTTCCGTAGGATTTTTTTCTGAAGAGCTAATTTGTGATAGAATAATCTCAGAAACTACACAAGCCAGGAGGCCATTATTCATGTCAAATGTTTTTGTACTAGGTCATAAAAATCCGGACACCGATTCAATTTGTTCGGCGATTGCTTATGCCCATCTGAAAAAAGAGCTTGGAATGGACGCTGAAGCCATTCGCCTCGGTGAACCGAACAATGAGACTGTTTTTGCGCTCGAACAGTTCAACGCCCAAACCCCAAGATTCGTGAAACGCGCATCAGACGAAGTGAAGCAAGTCATCCTCGTCGACCATAATGAGCGCCAGCAAAGCATCGATGATATCGATGAAGTGCAAGTGATTGAAGTGATCGACCACCACCGGATCGCCAATTTCGAAACGGCGGATCCGCTTTATTTCCGTGCAGAGCCTGTCGGATGTACAGCGACTATTCTTTTGAAACTCTATAAAGAACATGCGGTCAAAGTGCCAACTGATATCGCTGGACTCATGCTATCTGCCATCATTTCGGATTCTTTACTGTTCAAATCCCCGACCTGTACAGAGCAAGACATTCAAGCGGCGAAAGAACTGGCAGAGATCGCTGGTGTCGATGCCGAAGAATATGGCCTTGCAATGTTAAAAGCAGGCGCGGACCTGAGCAATAAAACGCTGGAAGATTTGATTTCACTTGATTCCAAAGAATTCGAAGCCGGAGAACACCGTTTTGAAGTGGCGCAAGTCAATGCAATCGATGTATCTGAAGTGCTGGATCGCCAAGCGGAGTTGGAAGTGCTGATCAACAACACGGTTGCGGCGAAAGGCTTGGACCTTTTTGTCTTCGCCGTCACCGATATCTTGAACAATAACTCGGAAGCCATCGTCCTTGGGCGCCGTTCGGATATCATTGAATCGGCTTTCCGATCAACTGTCGAGAACAACCGGGTAATCTTGCCGGGCGTCGTCTCGAGAAAAAAACAAATCGTTCCGGTCATTACCGAAGCTTTAAGCTGATTCCCTTTTAGGGAGTCAGTTTTTTTGTGCTGGAAATTTTCTTCAAGCAAAAAAATTGTGGCGTATCTATGTCATTGCTATAGTAAGTGGCGAGGTGAATAGATATGGAAATCGAAGTTTGGTCAGATTACGTTTGCCCATTCTGTTATATAGGAAAGCGCACATTAGAACAAGCACTCAAACGCTCAGGCTACGAAAGCCAAGCGGAGATCAGCTTTAAAGCTTACGAATTGGACCCGCATGCGCCAGTGGATTCCAATAGGCTAGCCTACGAACATTTGGCGGAAAAAATGGGCCAAAGCGTCGAACAGGCAAAACAAATGAGCACTGGCGTTGCAGAACAGGCGAAAGCATTCAATCTGCAATACGATGTGGAAAACATGCCGCACGCTAATACATTTTCGGCCCACAGGCTTGTGAAATGGGCGGCAACGCAAGGCAGCGAGCATCAGTTAACCGAGCTGTTGATGCATCATTATTTCGAACAAGCACAAAATATCAGCAATGCAGAAACCTTATTGTCGATTGTTGAAAAAGCGGGGCTAGACCGTGAACAGGCGGCGTCTGTGCTCGATTCAGATCAATTCACAAGCGAGGTAGAACGGGACATTCAAGAAGCCGGGCAAATCGGCGTGCAAGGCGTGCCATTTTTTGTCGTCAACCGTAAATACGCCATTTCCGGCGCCCAGCCACTCGAAGCCTTTATCGAAGCGCTGGAGCAGATCGGCGAAGAAGAAGGCTTGCGCCCAGCGTTGAAGCCGATGGGAAAAGCGAAAACGAGCTTTTGTACAGGGGACGCTTGCGACGGCGAATAGCTTGAGCAAGCGCGTTGACTTTATGTCTCGAATTACTTATAATTAAAAAGTCTCGAATTAAAGAATAATATTAATAGTATAAAGGGGTTTTTTAATTGAAAAATATTTTGGTCGTAAAAGCCAATAACCGCCCAGCTTCTGAGGGTGTTTCCAGTAAAATGCACGAAGTCTTCATGGATAACTTGAAGACGGATGCAGAGGTCAACACGTTTGATGTATTCGCAGAAGATATGCCATATTTCGGGCAAGATTTCTTCGATGCCATGCAGAAATCCGCACAGGCTGAAGAATTAACTGAATTGGAACAGCGTATTTTGACGGCTGCTAACAAAGCAATGGACGCATTCATGGATGCTGACGTTGTTGTCTTTGCATTCCCGTTGTGGAACTTGACGATTCCTGCCGCGTTGCAGACGTTCATCGACTATATCTACCGCGCGGGCATGACGTTCAAATTTACGGAAGAAGGCCCAGTTGGCTTGGTACCGGAGAAGAAAGTCATTATCTTGAATGCACGCGGCGGCGTCTATTCAACACCGGAAATGGCGCCTAGCGAAATGAGCGTCAACTATATCCGTGGCATCATGAATTTCTTTGGCATCATGGATATCGAAGAAGTCATCATCGAAGGCCACAATATGTACCCAGACCGTGCTGAGCAGATCATTGCAGAAGGCATGGAGCGTGTGAAAGAATCAGCAGGAACGCTTTCTAACGTAAATGCATAACGAATAGCAAGACGGCAACGCTTCGGCGTTGTCGTCTTTTTTTGTGTAGATTTGCCAGTGTCCGAGCGGCAGCACTACTATCGCTAGTTGGGCGCAGTTATTAGATCATTATCAACTTTGCTCGACTTTCGCTTTGCTCAAGCCACGCAAGTGAATGTCTGAGGCGAGCCTCGTTCGCTTGCTCCCACATCTGCGTGGCAGATGCGTCGCAAATAAATAGACTCAGCTATATTAGCTATTTATTTGCTCGACTTTCACGATGTTCAAGCCTCGCAAACGAATGTCCGAGGCAAGCCTCGTGCATTCGTTGATTAGTAATTTCCACATGGGGGTAGACAGTCAATAAGCAAAACATTCAATAAAGGAGGGGCAGCATGTCTCAAAATGAACAGCATTACCGAATTCCCGAATCGAACGAATCTTTTTGGAGAGCTCATAAGGAACTGCCGGATTACCCGGCATTTTCCGGCAATAAATCTACGGAAGTCGCGGTAGTGGGAGCGGGCATCGCCGGCGTCATTACAGCCTATTTACTGGCGAAAGAAGGCAAGAAAGTGACGCTTCTTGATGCCGGGAAATTGATCGATGGCGTCACAGGATATACGACTGCAAAAATTTCGGCACAGCATGGGCTCTATTATGCTCCGCTGATCAAGCTGGCGGGAGAGAAACAAGCGAAGCTTTATTATGAAGCTAATATGGCTGGGTTGAAGTTCATCGAAGAGACAGCCCAGGAATTGAACATCGATTGTGATTTCTCGTATAGAGATGCATTCATTTATTCGACCAAAGATGCCACGGTCAAGCTGTTGGAACAAGAGGCGGAAGCCTATGAAACACTCGGCATTGCCGGCGGTCTTGCGCGCGAAGAGTCCGAGCTGCCGTTTCCTGTGACCGAAGCGCTCGTCATGCGCAATCAGGCGCAGTTCCACCCAGTGAAATTTTTAGCAGGACTGGTCAAAGAAATGGAGAAAATGGGCGTGGACATTCATGAACAAAGCCGCGCCATGAAAATTCTCAGCAAAAAGGACCCGGTCCTTCAGATGGAAAACCTGTCTCATTTGTCTTGCGATCGAGTAGTGGTCGCTACGCATTATCCATTCAATGATTTCGACGGCATGTATTTCTCTAGGCTTTCCGTCAACCGATCTTATGCCATTGCGGTCCGAACCGAGGGCAAGATTCCCGAAGGCATGTACATCAGCGCTGACGGTCCGTCCCGGTCGATCCGGTTTACACCGGGAGAAGATGGAGAGAACTTGCTGTTGCTCGGCGGCGACGGGCATGCGACAGGCCAAAGTTCCGTCGAAACGATAGAACATTACCAGAACCTGGCGAAGTTCGGCGAAGATTATTTCGCTGCAAAAGACATTCCCTATCGCTGGTCGTCACAGGATATGACGACGTTGGATAAAATCCCATATGTGGGTACCATCACCGCAGGCTATGAAAATATTCTCGTCGCGACGGGATTCCATAAATGGGGGATGGCGAACGGTGCCATTGCCGGGCGGATCTTGACAGACCAAATCGTTGGTCGCGACAATCCGTATGCTGCACTTTTCGACCCGACACGGCCGAAAGTGAAAGCGGCTGATGCAGCAAGCTTCTTGAAAGACAATGCATCGGTGGCGAAAGAACTGGTGAGCGGCAAATTGAAAAAAGCGTCCAAGACCGTTGACGACCTGCAAAAAGGGCAGGGCGGTTTAGTCAAAGTGGACGGCAAAAAAGTGGGCGGTTACCGCGACGAATACAACCAAGTACATCTAGTCAAACCGACTTGTACGCATATGGGCTGTGACGTGGCGTGGAATGACGCGGAAACTTCGTGGGATTGCCCTTGCCACGGCTCGCGCTTCTCGCATACCGGGGAAGTATTGGAAGGGCCTGCAGTCAAACCACTGAAGAAAATAGAAGGCGGCATATAAAATATAAAAAAAGGAAGCAGCGCTGGCTGCTTCCTTTTTCTTATGCTGGATTTCCTTGGATTTCCAAGTTCAATTTAATGTCTTCGCCGACAAGTACGCCGCCTGTTTCAAGTGCCTGGTTCCAAGTTAATCCGAAATCTTTGCGGTTGATTTTGCCGTTGACGTGATAGGCCACGACTTCAACGCCCCAAGGGTTGGTGGCTTTGCCGCCGTATTCTGCTTCGAATGTTACAGGACGCGTAACGTCTTTGATCGTCAACTCGCCTCGAAGTTCGTATTCGTCATCATCTTTTTTCTGGATATCGCTCGCGTGGAATGTGATGTGCGGATACTGTTCAGCGTCAAAAAAGTCTGCAGAGCGCAAGTGGTTATCGCGGTCTTCATTGTTGGTATCGATGCTAGTGACATCGATCTTAAAATCAATCAAAGCATTTTCCAGGTTGTTTTCGTCTGCTTCCACTTGTGCTTCGTAAGAACCGAAAGAGCCTTTTACTTTTGAGATCATCATGTGTTTTACGGAAAATCCGATTTCTGAATGCGCTTGGTCTACTGTCCATTTTTTCATAAGTTATTCCTCCAGTTTTGTATGTGTTAGCTTTACTATAGCTAGTTAATATCTCGAAGTCAATAGGTTTTAATTAATTTATTTTTAATTCAAGATAAAAATAGAATGACTTTAGTCCTTAACAAGGCAATATCACTTGTCAAAACATGATGAAAAATGGATACTATTAAGAGCGAAAAGTTTAGAAGGGATTTGCTTGGAATGATGAAAGAAACTTGGTTGACGGATCTGCGCCGTTTTGTGGCGGAAGATCACGTTAAAATGGACGAGCCTTTGCATTTGCATACATTGACGAAAATGGGCGGGCCGGCCGATATATTTGTAGCACCGACAACTGAAGATGAAGTAGCTTATACTGTGAAATATGCATATGACAATGATATTCCCTTGTTGATGCTCGGAAATGGCTCTAATATGGTCGTCCGCGATGGCGGCGTCCGTGGAATCGTTCTGACGTTCAAAAAGCTGGATAGCATTATGATTAATGGGACAACGGTCATCGCACAAGGTGGTGCCGACATTAAAGTCGTATCTCGTGCAGCCGCGGACCGCCAACTGACAGGTTTGGAATTTGCCTGTGGCATCCCAGGATCGATCGGCGGTGCAATGGCGATGAATGCCGGCGCATACGGCGGTGAGATTCAAGACGTGATCGTTCAGGCGACCGTCTTGACGAGAGAGGGAGAAAAGCTGGTCTTGTCCAAAGATGAGCTTGACCTCGGCTATCGGAAAAGCATCATCACGAAAAAAGGCTTTTATGTTTTAGCTGCTGAGTTCGGCCTCGAAGTTGGCGAACAGCGGGTCATTGATGCGAAGATGACTGATTTGACGTTCCAACGGGAAAGTAAGCAACCGCTTGAATTTCCTTCAGCAGGAAGTGTCTTCAAGCGGCCGCCGGGCAATTTTGCCGGCAAGCTGATCCAGGAAAGCGGACTACAGGGCAGAGGATTTGGCGGGGCGGAAGTTTCGACAAAGCACGCCGGGTTTATTGTCAATAAAAACAATGCCACGGCCAATGATTATATCCAAACGATTGAAATGGTGAAAACAGCAGTGTTCGACAAATTCGGCATCGAGTTAGAGCTGGAAGTGAAAATTGTCGGCGAAGACATGGCATGATTTCAAAAAGCGGCACTCCGTATAGGGAGTGCCGCTTTTTTTAAGAAGGGCCATTATTATGATATAATGAATTCAAAGTAATTTACGGGAGAGGTGGTCAATATACAGAATTTTACTGTAGACGGCATAATTTTGATCGGCGGGATCTTCCTGCTGGCTGGCGTTTTGATGACCAAAGTATCCGCACGCGCCGGTGTTCCCTCACTCGTTTTGTTTATGTTCCTCGGCATGGTTTTGGGAAGCGATGTTTCTGGTCTTATTTATTTTTCCAATGCAGAATTCGCACAAATGGTCGGAATTGTTGCGCTCATTATTATTCTCTTCGAAGGCGGATTGCAAACTCAATGGAAGCATATCCGGCCTGTACTCGGTAGTTCAATTGTTCTGGCAACGCTTGGGGTTTTGATTACGACAGGAATTGTCGCTGTCGCAGCGTATTATGTATTCGATTTGACTTGGCTGCAGGCCTTGCTACTGGGCTCTATTGTCGGTTCGACGGATGCCGCAGCAGTATTTTCGGTTCTTGCTGGCCAAAATATCAAATCCAAAATCTCTTCAACGCTCGAAGCGGAGTCAGGAACGAACGATCCGATGGCGATGTTTTTGACCATCGCTTTCGTGCAATTGATCATGATTCCGGATTCATCGGTGTGGACGATGCTCGGCAGTTTCCTGCTTCAAATGGGGTTGGGCTTAGTTCTCGGGCTCGCACTTGGCTTTTTTGCGTCATGGACCATCAACCGGATCCGGCTTGATGCATCCGGGCTGTACGCGGTGCTGGCCGCGGGTTTTGCGATTTTCATCTATAGTTTTACAGCTGTTCTTGGCGGCAGCGGCTTGCTCGCCGTTTACTTGGCAGCGGCTTGCTCGCCGTTTACTTGGCAGCGCTTGTCATCGGTACGCGTGATTTGACGCATAGCTATTCGATCATTTCTTTCCACGAAGGATTCGCTTGGCTCATGCAAATCGTCATGTTCGTCATTCTCGGTCTACTTGTTTTCCCGAGTCAATTGGCTGATTGGGAATTGATTTGGAAAGGGCTTGTGCTATCGTTCGTGTTGATTTTTATGGCGCGTCCGGTCGCTGTTTTCATCAGTACGGCATTTTTCGATTACGATGTGAAAGAAAAACTGTTCATGTCCTGGGCAGGGCTGCGCGGAGCGGTACCGATCGTTCTTGCAACCTTCCCGATGCTCGCCGGCATGGAAAACAGCATTTTGTTTTTCAATATCGTATCATTCATCGTGTTAACGTCTGCCTTGCTGCAAGGGTCGACCATCCCATTTTTTGCAGAGAAACTCGGGCTGAACGGCCGTCCGGTCCCAAAACGCATCCATTCCTTGGAACTGGTGTCGATGGACCGGGCCAATGCTGAAATGCTCGAAGTCGAGCTGTCGGAGAAATCGCCTTTTGCCGGCCAATTGGTTCAGACGATCGGCTTGCCGAACCAAACCTTGATCAGCGCCATCATCCGTTCAGGTAAACTGGTCATGCCGACGGGGACGACGCGTCTCAGAAAAGGGGACGTTTTGTATGTGCTCACGGAAAAGAAGCAAGTGCCAAAAGTGAAACTGGTGCTTGGAGAAGAAGATTTTGTCAACTAAGCTTGCCGCTGCGGCAAGCTTTTTTCAATGGAGAGGAAGGATTTTCCACGGCCTCAGTCGAAAGAAAAATGAAAAGGGGGATTCATTCATGAACAAGAAAAAGTGGGGGAAGTGGCTATTGATCGCATTCGGCACGTTGGTCGTGCTGGGCATCGCCGCAGTTATTTTTGCAAACGTTTACATATCGAAGTCGAAACCAGTCATTGAAGGAGAAGTAGCCGTCGCGGCGTTGGAGGAACAAGTGACGGTCGTACGGGATGATATCGGCGTGCCGCATATACGGGCTGAAAGCGACGCGGATCTGTACCGCGCGCAAGGCTATGTACAAGCGCAGGACCGCTTGTTTCAAATGGATTTATCCAGACGGCAGGCAAGCGGCCGATTGGCAGAAGTGATTGGGGAAGCGGCAGTTGATACCGATAAATATTTTCGCACCTTTAGCTTGCGCCGAGCGGGTGAAGCGTCTTGGGCTGGCTATGGCGAAGAAGCGAAGCAAGTGCTCGAGTGGTATGCAGAAGGCGTCAACGCGTATATCGACGAAGCAAAAGAGGAAGGGCGCCTGAGCTATGAATTCGCATTGCTTGGCTATGAACCCGAATCTTGGACACCGGTTGATTCTTTGGCAATCGGCAAATTCATGGCCTACGATCTCGGTGGCCATTGGAATTCACTTGCAGTGAGGCACTGGGCGCTAAATGAATTTCCGGAAGATAAAGCCCGTGAATTGTTCATCCGCTATCCGGAAGAGGCACCTGCGATTTTAGCGGCCAATCAACAACAGCCGGTGACGGTTGCCGGCGCGTTCGATCCGGCGGTCATCCCGCCGGAATTCAACGGCAGCAATAACTGGGTTGTGTCTGGAGATAAGACGGAAAGCGGCTTGCCGCTGTTGGCAGACGATCCGCATCTCGGGCTCAGCACGCCATCGATTTGGTACCAAATGCATTTGGAGTCACCCGAGCAAAATGTCAGCGGCGTCATTTTTGCAGGCATTCCGGGAATCATTCTTGGCCATAACGAGCAAATCGCGTGGGGCGTGACGAACGTCGGACCGGATGTTCAGGATCTGTATATTGAAACGCCGAATCCTGATGATCCGACACAGTTCCGCTACGAAGGAGAGTGGGAGCAAGCAGAGGTGCTAGATGAGCCAATCCAGGTAAAAGACGGAGAGACCGTCGACTTTGAAGTGCTCGTTACTCGCCACGGCCCAATCGTCTCACCGGTCTTGTACGAGGAAGAAGAACCATCCGCCGTCTTTTCGATGCAATGGACGGCACTGGAGCCGACACTGGAATTGCAAGCTGTGTTAAATTTCAACAAAGCGGAAAACTGGGAACAATTCGAAACAGCATTGGAAGATTTCCAGGCGCCTGCACAAAATTTTGTCTTTGCATCGACCGATGGAACAATTGCATACAAAGCGAACGGGCGCATCCCGATTCGCAAGCAAGGGGATGGGCAATTGCCGGTGCCAGGCGATTCTGCAGAATACGGCTGGGATGGCTATGTGCCATTCGATGAATTGCCGCGCTCGGTCAATCCGGAATCCGGGTTTATTGCGACTGCCAATAACCAAGTCATAGATGATAGCTATCCGTACCATATTACGGATTTCTGGGCACAGTCTTATCGCTATGAGCGCATCGCGGAAGTGCTCGAAGGCAACGATAAACTGACAGCCCAGGATATGATGGACTTGCAGATGGACCAGAAAAACCTGTACGCTGCCGAATTTCTCGAAGGAATGATGGCGGAAGTCGAAAAAGTAACCGATGACCATGACGAGTTGTTCGAGATGCTGCGCAATTGGGACCAAGTCGATAGTGCCGGGCAAGCGGCACCTTTTGTGTTCCACACGTGGATGCGCCAATTGCCGGACACCTTATTCGAAGAACAATTCCCTGAAGATGTCTACGATATGCTGTCAGGCAAAAACCATATCACTGACGCTATGTTGCGCCAGGCTTTCGAAGGAGACGAGGGCGCATGGGTGCGTGAATACGGCGGCACCGGAAAATGGCTAGCCGACTCGCTGGAGCTGGCACTTGAGGACATCGAAACAGCGCAAGGCAGCGATCCGAAAGATTGGGAATGGGGAGAATATCACCAATTGACCTTCCCTCATCCTGTTGCTGGGGCGTCGCCAATTCTCGAGCAGTTCTTAAATCCGGATAAAGTGCCGGTGGGCGGTTCGAACATCACCGTCCAAGCCGCGGCGTTCAACGATAATGGCGATGTCGACCACGGGGCCTCTTGGCGATTTGTAGCCGATCTGGCCGATTTGTCGAAAGCCTATCATATCGTGGGCCCGGGGCTCAGCGGACATATGAAATCCGACTTTTTCCACAACCAGGTCGATGATTGGGCGCAAGGCGATTTTCATGAAACCCAGATCGAAGGCGAAGTGGAAGGGGTAGAATTAACGCTCACCCCTGAATAAGGTATACTGAAGAAAAACGTTCGGGGGATTTTATGAAAAAGATATTGGCTGTAGGGTTTGGCGGCATGGCTGGCTCATTGCTGCGCGCGGCCGTGTTTCAATTCGCTGGAGCCGGAATGGGCTTGTGGCTGGTGAATATTATGGGGAGTTTTTTTATCGGCATCGCAGCCGCCCGGTTAATAAACCGTTCAGCGGAGACGCGGTTGTTTGTCTCGACTGGGTTAATCGGTTCGTTCACGAGTTTTTCCGCCTTTTCGGCAGATTGGTTCCGCCTGCTTGACTCGTCTTTGCTGGCAGGCCTGATATATGCTTGTGGCATGACGGCCGCATCGATTGTGGCCGCAGCTTTAGGCCTCTTGGCGGGACGCAAGGGGGCGGTCGAATGATTAATATCGCTGTATTCGGTTTTCTCGGGGCGGTTGCCCGCTATCTTTGTTACGTGGCGGTGGAAATCCGTGCGCATCAGCCGAAGCTTGCGACATGGTTCGTCAACAGCGCCGGTTCGTTCGTGATCGGTGCGTGTATTGGGGCAGGCTTGCCGGTATCTTCTAGCATCTTTGCTTTTCTCGGAGCGTTCACGACGTTTTCAACAATGGCGCTCGACAGCGTGAAAGATTTTGAAGATGGCCAGTGGAAACGCGGTGCATTTTATATTTCCGCGACGCTCATTTGTGGCTTGTTGCTGTTTGCGGCCGGCTATTCCATTGCTTCTGTATAAAAAAACCGTTCCGCTAAATCAGCGGGACGGTTTTTGCGTTTTATTTGATGACTAAGACTGGCGCTTTAACGCGCTTGGCTACTTTGTGGCTCACGCTGCCGAGCACAAATTCCTGCACAGGATTCAAGCCGCGACTGCCGATAATGACTAGATCGTAAGGGTGTTCGTTGGCATGTGAGACGATCGCTGGTCCCGGTGCTCCATGGACAATCACGCTTTTCACAGAGATACCTGCCTGATGGAAAATATCTTCGAAAGGCGTTAAGTACTCACGGGTAGCTGCGGCGATTTGCTCGCTTGTGAGCCCGCGATTGCTTTCCTTTTCTGATTTTCCATAGTCGACGGCACAAATCAATGTCACTTCTACTTCAGTATGGTTTTTAACGAGTTGCATCGCATGGTGTGCGGCGCGTTTTGAATGATCAGATCCATCGATAGCGACCAATACGTGTTGGTACATAATTCGTCTCCCCTGTTCTATGGTGTCATTGTTTTTCTTAGTATAGCATTCCTTGAATTAACAGAGGAGCTTCCTTGTCATTCAAATCATGGTTTGACTGTTTGTTTGAGAAGACGTATACTGGAGTCAATCAAATGAAGGTTTGAATGAAAGGTGTGAGCAGTATGACAGAAGTGTGCGAGATTACAAAAGTCCATCCTGAGGCCGTCGATCGTGTCCAAAAACATATGGTCGAGCTAGAAGGCGTTTCGTCGCTGTTCAAAGCGCTAGCGGATGAAACACGCTTAAAGATCGCCTATGCGCTGACGATTGAAGCTGAAATGTGCGTCTGCGATATCGCTGCTGTCATCGGTTCCTCAACAGCGACGGCATCCCATCATTTACGGTATTTGCGTGAACGGGATTTGGCGAAATCCGAGCGTAAAGGCAAACAAATTTATTATTCACTGGCGGATGACCACGTCCGTCAGCTGGTGACCATCGCGAATGAACATGCGAAAGAAGGTGTTTCAGTTGAGCAAAACCTATCGTCTTGAAAATTTATCCTGCACTAGCTGTGCGGCTAAGTTCGAACAGAACATCCGCAATCTGCCGGAGGCGAAAAACGTTGAATTGAATTTCGGCGCATCCAAATTGCGCGTCGATGGCAATGTATCGATTGAAGCGCTGGAAAAAGCCGGTGCTTTTGATCATATCCGCGTTTATCCAGAAAAACAACGCGTGCCGCATGTGCCATTCTACAAACGGCGCCAGACGGTAGAGACGGCCATTTCCTTTGTCTTTTTGCTCGTCGGCATTGTCGCTTCCTTCCAGCTAGGTGAAACGCATCCAGCGTCGATCGGCTTGTTCGGTGCATCGATGCTCATTGGCGGCTACCGGATGTTCACGACCGGTTTAAAAAACCTTGGCCGTTTGGAATTCGACATGAAAACTTTGATGACCATTGCCATTATCGGGGCTGTCATTATCGGGGAATGGCGGGAAGGCGCAGTCGTCGTATTCTTATTTGCCATCAGCGAAGCGCTTGAATCATTCTCGATGAACAAAGCGCGTCAATCGATTCGTTCACTGATGGATCTTGCTCCGTCCCGCGCATTGATTCAGCGCGACGGGGAATTAATTGAGCTAGAGACCGAAGACATCCGGATCGGCGATGTATTGATCGTCAAGCCTGGCCAAAAAATTGCTATGGATGGAACCGTTTTGCGTGGTGAATCGGCTGTCAATCAAGCGGCGATCACAGGGGAATCGATTCCTGCCACAAAACAGCCGGGTGACGAAGTATTTGCAGGGACCATGAACGAAGAAGGCGCGTTGGAAGTGACTGTCACTAAGCGAGTAGAAGATACAACCATCGCGAAAATCATTCATCTAGTAGAAGAAGCGCAGGCAGAAAAAGCGCCTTCTCAGCAATTCGTCGACCGTTTCGCCAAATACTACACGCCAGCGATTATCGCTGTCGCATTTTTGGTCGCACTCGTTCCAGGATTCGTTACAGGAAACTGGGATTTATGGGTCTATCAAGGCTTGGCCGTCCTTGTTGTTGGCTGTCCATGTGCACTTGTCGTGTCGACGCCTGTTGCGATTGTAACAGCGATCGGCAATGCGGCGAGACAGGGAGTTCTTATTAAAGGCGGTATTCATTTGGAAGAAACCGGGCGCATCCAGGCGGTCGCATTCGACAAGACCGGCACTTTGACAAAAGGCTATCCGGAATTGACTGATGTATTGCCAGAAGAAGGCTATACGCGGGAAGAAGTCATCAAGCTTGCGGCGTCTGTCGAATCTCTGTCACAGCACCCGCTCGCCCGCGCCATCACGAAACAAGCACCTGAACTGTATCCATCCGAGCGTTTCCAATCCTTGACCGGTAAAGGTGTGCACGCTGAAATCGGCGGCACGCGCATCCGTGTCGGCAGCTTGAAATGGGCAGAGGAGCACGGATTCCATGCACCAGAAGCTGCGTATCGCCTGCAAGAAAGCGGGAAATCCGCAATGGCGGTATTTTCCGGCAAGCACTTATTCGGAGTGATCGGCGTGGCAGATGCCATCAGGGAGGAAAGTCCACGCATCATCCAAGCGCTAAAAGACATCGGGGTGCAGCAGACCATCATGCTGACGGGCGATCATCCTGCGACGGCGAAAGCCATTGCAGCGGAAATCGGGTTAACGGATATCCGTGCTGGTTTGATGCCTGAAGATAAACTGACCGCCGTCAAAGAGCTGCAAGCACAATATGGCCGTGTGGCGATGATCGGCGACGGCATCAACGACGCACCGGCACTCGCCGCATCCGACATCGGAATCGCGATGGGCGGAGCGGGCACAGATGCAGCCCTTGAGACAGCCGACATCGCCTTAATGGCAGATGATTTGGAAAAACTTCCATATACCATTCGACTAAGCCGAAAAACTTTGCGTATAATAAAGGAAAATATCATCTTTGCACTGGCACTGAAAATCTTGGCGCTTTTGTTGATCATTCCAGGCTGGCTCACTTTATGGATCGCGATTTTTGCGGATATGGGGGCTACGCTTTTGGTCATCTTGAATGCATTGCGCCTGGTGAAAGTCCAGAAGTAAGAGGCGTTTGGAGGTTGCGATTTGAAGTTAACAGAATGGACTATGGAAGAGCACGAAAAATTAATCGAATTTATGACCACCAATTCATGGCCTTATCATGGCCATGAGCACCCGGTGCGCGCCTTGATCGAAAAAACGATTGTTGAAGGCGGCTATAAATCAGATCAGGTCAAAACTTTTTGGATCGAAAACGATGAAGGCGAGCAAGTGGGATTGGTGAAAATCTTCGACTTACAAGATGAGATTCCGCTGTTTGATTTGCGGATTGCCGATTCCTACCGTGGCCAGGGCTATGGCCCGAAAGCGCTGCGCATGATCGCCGATTTCGTCTTTTCCTTGCCGGAGAAGAAAATCCGCCTAGAAGGCCATACGCGCCACGATAATTTTGCGATGCGCAAAGCATTTGAGCGCACTGGTTTCGTCAAGGAAGCGCATTTGCGCCAAGCCTGGTTCTCGCCAAAACAAAACCGTTATCACGATGCGGTGACTTACGGCATGACCCGTGAAGACTGGGAAGCGGGCGTGACGACACCGGTCATGTGGAACGATGCAGTTAAAGCGCCTGCAGAACCACCGTTCAACCCGGTGTTGTTGGAGTTTCCGGAAGTTTTTGAATCCGAGCGCTTGTTGATCCGTGCGCCGAAAAAGGAAGACGCTATACTTAGCTACGAAGCGGTGCGCCATTCACTCGAAGCATTGCGGCCGTGGATGCCGTTCGCGCAAAACGAGCCGGACCTCGCGGTGATGACGGCGAATCTCATCGAAGCGGCAGCGGATTTCGAATTGCGTAAAGACCTGCGGCTGCATTTCTTCGATAAGAACAGCGGGCAGTTTATCGGTTCGAGCGGCTTGCACCGCATTGACTGGGAAGTGCGCAAATTTGAAATCGGTTATTGGGTGGACAGCCGCTTTGAAGGACAAGGCTATGTAACAGAAGCGGTCGAACGCATCACCCGTTTTGCATTTGAAGAGCTGCAAGCGAACCGCGTCGAAATCCGTTGTGATCCGGACAACGTCAGAAGCCGTGCGGTAGCGGAGCGTCTTGGTTTTGACCTAGAAGGCATATTGCGCAAGGATAGCCTGTCGAGACATGACGGCAAAATCCGCGATACATGTGTGTATGCAAAAGTGAGAGCATAAAAAAACCCCGAACCAGCAGAACAAACTGCTGGTTCGGGGTTTTTAAAGGTCAGGTGTTTAGCTAAACACCCTTCCTGCCTGTCACTAAGTTCACGATCAAGACGATTGCCGCGATGATCAAAAGAATGTGAATAAGTCCGCCTGCTACGTCTAATAAGAATCCGATCACCCATACCGCAAGAATTACTACCAAAATAATCCAAAGAATACGTCCCATGTTCTGCACCTGCCTTCCCAGTTTATCTGTCTTTTGTGTTATACCTATAAGTACCCTGAGCGAAAAAACCCTAAACCTCCAGATAACCACCCAGTACAAAATTTATGAAAGTTGGAAAATTGCCTTTATTCCGCGCTTTGGCGTGCTCGCGTCTAGGGCTTGTGCTCAGTTGTTCACAAAGCGGCAGTATAGTAAACTGAACATAGCGACGCGAGGGAGGAACGGAATTTGCCTACTCCAAGTATGGAAGATCATATTGAAATCATTTATTCATTGATAGAGCAAAAAGGATATGCGCGCGTCTCGGATATTGCCGAGGCGCTATCGGTGCTGCCATCATCGGTGACGAAGATGGTACAAAAACTCGATAAGGATGGCTATTTAATCTATGAGCGCTACCGCGGGCTGATGTTGACGCCCAAAGGCCAGAAACTCGGCAAGCGTTTGCTTCAGCGGCATGACCTGCTCGAGCAATTCCTGCGGCTGATCGGCGTGGATGAAGACAAAATCTACGGGGACGTGGAAGGAATCGAGCACCATTTGAGCTGGAATTCCATCGACCGCATCGCCGACTTGGTCCAGCTGCTTGAAGACGATCCAGAAGTGGTGGAAAAACTGAAGCGCTTGAGCAAAGAACAAAAAAACGGTTAACCCAAAAATAGAGGAGGTATGCAGCATGGCTTTGCATCCAGGATTGAAAGCATTATTGCACATTAAAGACCGTTCCACATCCCAGTGGATCTTAACGGATGGTTCCGGGGATGAAGTAACGATGAACGCATCGGAAATCGAAGAAGGGCAGGAGGTCGGCACGGAGATTGAAGTCTTCTTATACCGTAACCGTCAAGGCGGCATCTCCGCCACGCCGATGATCCCGCATATTTTGCCGAGTGAATACGGCTGGGCAAAAGTATTGAAAATTTCACCGCGAGAAGGCGCAGTTGTCGATATCGGCACGACACGTGAAGTATACGTGCTGCCGGCTGATTTGCCGCCCGTGCAGGAATTATGGCCAGCGCAGGGAGACCATATTTTCATGACGCTCCGTACAGACCGCTACGGCGATCTTTACGGGCGTTTGGCCACAGAAGAAAAAGTGTTAGAGCTCTACGAAGCGGCACCTGCAGAAGTTTACAATAAAGACTTGAAAGCACGCGCCTATCGCTTACTGCCGGTTGGCTCATTCATGCTGTCAGTGCCAGAAAACTATCGTGTGTTCGTCCACGAATCGGAGCGCGAAGCGGAACCACGCCTCGGGGAAGAGAAAACGGTACGTGTCATCGACGTCAAAGACGACGGGACGCTTAACGGATCGCTCTTGCCGCGCAAACAAGAACGCCTGTCGGATGATGCGGAAGAAATCTTGCGCTATTTGGAAAATGCGGGCGGCCAAATGCCGTTTACCGATAAATCATCGCCTGATGAAATCATGGAAATGTTCGGCATGAGTAAAGCAGCATTCAAGCGCGCGCTCGGCCGGCTTTACAAAGAACGCCGCATCTTGCAAGAAGACGGCTGGACAAAAATGCTCGGTTAAGGAACCTTTCTGCCTCAAATGCGTACTACTATTTGAAGAAAGGGGCAAAAAAAGATGAAAAAAACAATGACACTTGCCGCATTGGCGCTTGCTTTTACGTTGGCGTTGGCCGGCACAGCATCCGCAAATGTCGGAATAAATGAGAAATTTGGCTTGCCGATCGTTGTCTACGGAGGCGATTTGTCTGCTGATGAAAAAGCGCAAGTCGCTGAAAGCCTGAACGTTGCCGGGGAAGCAGAAGTAGAGGAAATCGAAGTGACCGGACAAGACTTGGTTACTTACATTCAGGATGGGGACGCGCGTGCGCGCATGTACTCCTCAGCTAAAATAACCCGCACCGAAGAAGGCGAAGGGCTGGTCATTGAGATCACTACCCCAGACAATATTACTCAAGTGACAACAGATATGTATGCGAATGCCATGCTGACGGCGGGCATTGAAAATGCAACGGTCGAAGTCGCTGCGCCAAAAGCGGTAACGGGGCACTCAGCACTTGTTGGGATTTATAAAGCTTATGAAGTGAACGGGGAACAGCTTGATCCTGAACGGACGGATGTCGCCAATGACGAACTATCCGTTGCAACGGAATTGTCTGAAGGCGGCGTCGACCAAGATAAAGTCAGCGAATTGCTGACGGAAATCAAAAAGCAGATTGCCGAGCAAAATCCAGCTACGCGTGAGGACGTTGAACAAATCGTCGAGGAGCAATTGAGCCGTCTCCAGATCGAACTGAGCCCGGAAGACCGCCAATTACTGGTCGATTTGATGGACCGCATTCGCCAGCTCGATATTGATTTTTCGAAATGGTCGACAGAATTGGAAGACTTAAGCAAGACAATCGGAGATAAAATCGAAACCGTCGTCAATGACGAAGGGTTCTGGGAAAGTGTTAAACAATTTTTCCGTGATTTGGCCAATACCGTTCGCGGTTGGTTCAATTAATTCGATTGCCCATAGTGAAGGCTGCTGAAACGGAACTCAGGCAATGAATAAAAAAGAGGACGGCCCCGAAAACCGCAATGTTGGTTTTCGGGGCCGTTTTTTATGTACCTATTGCGTTACGGGCAGCAAACAGCTATCTTGCAGAAAAATGCTGTGGAATGCTAAACTAAAGGTAATAATCTCGAATTCGAGATAAAGAAAGGGTGCTTTTTATGCAAGTTGCAGGCATTCATCATGTCTCGGCCATTACAGCCAACGCAGATAAAAACCACGACTTTTTCACGCGCATTCTCGGGATGCGTCTCGTCAAAAAAAGCGTCAATCAGGACAATCCGTCTTCCTACCATTTGTTTTATGCAGATGCAGTAGGAACGCCGGGAACTGACATGACCTATTTTGATATCCCGATGGCGGGCAGAACCTATCCGGGCGTCACTTCCATCAGCAATACCGGCTTCCGTATCCCGTCTCAACAAGCGATGGGTTATTGGCTAGAGCGTTTTCGTGAATTTGGCGTTCCGCACGGTGAACCAACCCAGCGCTTTGGCCGTGACACGGTCGAATTTCAGGATTTCGAAGGCTCCCGTTTAATGCTGGTCGTCGATAACGGTGAAGGCATTCCATTCGGCAAACCATGGACAAAAGCGAGCGTCCCGGAAGCGTTCGCCATTCGTGGGATTGGGCCGGTGAGGCTGACAGTGCGAAAAGCAGAACGAACGGCCAATGTATTGACGGAAGTTCTCGGGTTTTCAAAAGCTGGGGCCTACGCACCGATAGTGGAAGGGCAACCCGAAATAATTGTCTACACCACAGGAGAAGGCGGCCCAGGCGGCGAAATACATTTAGAAGAACGCTCAGACCTTCCGCCGGAGCGTCCTGGCCGCGGCAGTGTGCACCACGTAGCGTTCCGTGTGAAAACGGATGAAGAGTATCATCGGTGGAACGAACGATTACGGGCGCGTGGTTTTCAGACGTCCGGTGAAGTAGACCGCCACTATTTCAAAGCAATTTATTTTAGAGAACCGAACGGAATCCTGTTTGAATTATCGACAGATGGCCCCGGCTTTGCGACCGACGAAAACGCAGACGAACTTGGAGAAGGCTTGGCATTGCCGCCATTTCTTGAGCCGAGGCGCAAGGAAATCGAGGACTCTCTTCGCCCGTTGAAGATGAACCTGTAAGCGGCAGGATTACGCAAGCTTGTACAATTTAAATAGACTTGAGGAGGAATGGGATCAATGGAATTAAAATTTACAGAACTTGGTCACGATGAGTTTGCTTTCCGGGAGACGGAGGGCGATTCAGTGAAAGCCGAAATCACCTGGACACAAATGGCTGATTTGATGGTCATGGAATATACCTTTGTCGAAGAAAACTTACGCGGTCAAGGGTTCGCTAAACAATTGCTGGATCATGCGGCAGCTTATGCCCGTGACAATCAATTCAAGATGCAGGCGGTTTGCTCTTATGTAGCAGAGACATTCGAACGTTCCGGCGAATACGATGACATCAAAGCCTGATCGCTAAAATAGACATAAAAAAAGCAATCCGTTCCTCGTGGGATGGATTGCTTTTCTATGTATAATTGACTAGTTGGCTCATAGGCTCACTCCTTCTTACAGGCTTGTCATGAAGAATACGATGGCTGTAAGGATGGATGCGCCGCCTACCCCGTACATGAAATCTGCTTGGTTAAAAATTAATTTGTTTTCCATTATCTGCAACTCCTTTATTATATTCTGTCTATTATTGGCTGATAGTAATAAAATACCCAGCATGATAAAACTTAAACAAGTTTTATTAAGTTTTTAGCGGGAATGAAAATAATGCGAAACCAAAACGGTTTACAAGCGTATGTATGTAAGAAGCAACAAATTATCAATAGTTGAGGGGCTTGGCCTAATTCTAGGTCGCATCGACGGGATCCCCAAAAAACAGAAATGGGAGGGTTTTTTATGAATCAGGCACCAGAGAATTATGGAACCATTAAAAGGACAGGCGAAAAAGCTCTTGGCATCATCGGTTCTATTTTTAATGTCATCGGCATTATCCTATCGATCATCCTCATCACCAGCTTGAGCGGTTTTGAAGGCAGCCAGATGCAAATGCAGTTGGAAGAGGAAATCCGCAATGATCCGAACTTGACGAATCCGCAAGATGTCGAAATGACCTTGGATATGGTCAATTCATTTGTGCAAGGCTTTGATATACTTGGCTGGATCGTCGTTGTGTTACTCGTTGTTAGCACAGTCTTTGGCGTATTGGCCATGACGAAATTGAAGACAAACGATAAGGCAAACACGGCAGGCATCTTCTTCATCTTGGCCGGAATTTTTGCCGGGATCTTGTCGCTGACATCGATTCTTTTCTACATCGCTGCCATTATGTGCTTCGTGCGCAAGCCGCCGCTCCGTGAAGATGAATTGATGGGCTATGGCAACGAACCAACCGGTAGAAACGATGCGGCAACGCCTGAAGACGACACGCCGTACCGTCCGTTATAAAAGAAAATAGTTCAAGCAAAAACCCCCTCGAACGAATTCGAGGGGGTTTTTATGCAGGTATGGGCTTATTGTGCCTGGCTTGAGAGATTGAAAACGTATTTCGCTGTCTGAAGGGGGTGCCCTTCGAACAATTCCTCAAACTCTTCAAGCAAAAGAAAGCCGTTCGCTTCGTAGAAATTGCGGCCTTTTTGGTTATCGCTTTCCACATAGACGAATAATTGCTGGCCGCCTTTTAAGCGCGACAACCCATCCGACAATAGCTGTTTGCCAAAGCCTGAACGTTGATGCTCGGGTTTCATGTACATGGCAATCAATTCGGCATCGCCGTCTTCGTCGACTTTTGTGAAATTGGCGAAGCCCACAGCTTGCCCGTCTTGTTCGGCAAGCAACAGGATCGTCCGTTCCATGCGCATTTCAAGCATGGGGGTGGAGTAAGATTGCTCCAAAAACTTCTGTTGTATAGGAGATGGAATGATCCCTTCGTACGTATCATTCCAGCTAATGTGCGCGATTTCCCGTACAGACTCGATATCTGCCGGTGTACCTGTGCGAATCATGCGATCACCTCTGGAATTATTTTTGCTATCATATCAAACTCTAGCCTGAATAGCCATCGATGTGGAATAATGAAATGACAGGAGGCGATTGATTATGGCGTGGAAATACTGTCAATTTGACGATTTCACAGCACAAGCATTATACAATATATTAAAGCTTCGTGTCGAAGTATTTGTGGTAGAACAGAATTGCCCTTATCCGGAATTGGACGGCCTAGACGAAGTGTCTACTCACATCGTTTACGAAGAAGATGGGGAAGTGCTGGCTTATTCACGGCTAGTACCGGCAGGGAAGAAATACGATGCGCCGTCAATCGGCCGTGTAATCGTAAGAAAAGAAGCGCGTGGCCGCGGATTGGCAAAAGAACTTCTTGAACGCTCGATTCATTATATCGACGAACAATGGCAAGAACCTGAGATTCAATTGCAAGGACAAGTGTATTTAAAGGAATTTTATGGCTCGTTCGGTTTTGAAGCAATATCGGGAGTTTACGATGATGACGGGATCCCGCATATCGACATGAAGCGCTCAACTGGAAAAATAGCTGGATGAACCGTGATTAGCTTTGAACAATTAGGGTAAACAAGAGGTAATAAGAAAAGTAAAAGGAGTGCTGCAAATGGCTAGGAAAAAAGGTGGCGGCAGAGGCCTGCTTTTGGCGGGACTTGCAGCTGGTGCATATGCATATTTCAAAAAACCAGAAAACCGAGAAAAAGCGACGGTTGCATTTAATGACGTGAAAGCGAAGGTGAATGAGTATATGGAATCTCAAAACTTGGATCAAAACAACAAACAGCAAGATCAAAAAGACGAAGGCTTGGACAAAACCGACCTGCAAGAAAACAAGATGACGGCAGAGGGGGGAACGCAAGCAACCGTGCAATACTATAACGAAAAAGAACAGAAAGAGAAGAAAGAAGACAATGACGATGCAAAGCTTTCTTCGAATGACGACAGCAAAGAAAAATCAGAAAACACGGATTCAGTTTCATCTGAGCCGCGTTTGAATACCGATAAGTTGTAAGTTCCAAAAACCGCCTTGGCATAGATGCCAAGGCGGTTTTTTTATGGACCAAGGGGTTATCGTTTGAGCGTTAGCCAATTGGCCAAAGCAACCAGCAATAAGAGTGAGCCACTGAATAAGAAACCGCTATCTGCAGAAAGCGCCAAGGCTCCGGTGACCCCAGACCCCGCTACGACACCGATCGAGAAGAAGGCGTAGAAATATCCATAAGCACGGCCTCTTGAAGCATATTCTGTGGCATCAATTAATAAGGAATTGATCGATGGGAACAACAGCGCAAACCCGAAGCCATACGCACACATCGCAGCATATAAAAGCGGTTCTGTTGAGATATTGGCGAGCGCGAACAGCGAGGCTCCCATGACGGAAAAACCGAGGACCAAGGTAATAATCGGACGAACGGCATCGAACAGGCGGTTGATGGGCAACAGAAAGACGAGGATAGCCGATAAGCCGAATGCGCTTAAGAGCAAGCCGCTTAACTGAGAGGGAAGGCCGAGCGATTCCACTTTCAACGGCAGCATATAAGCAAGCACACCTTGTGAAAACATTAAGAAGAATGCACCCGAAAAAGATCGATAGAGTCCTGGATTCCAGTGGAAAGCTTGACGATTAGCGGCTGAATTCTCTTTTTTCTTGTTCACTCGATGCGTCCGCAGCAATAAGAACGCAGCAATCGCAAGAAGACCAATCAATGAGCCAGTCGCAGCCATCGTCTCAGGAACGCTGCCCTGTCCTGTGTAAATCGCTCCGTAAGCTGGGCCGATAATAGCGGCGAGGCCGACGAACGCACCGGAAATCGCTGCGTTTTTGCCACGGCGGCTGTGATCGGTGCGATTCGCTAAATAAGTGAAGGCGGCTGGAACCGTCAATCCTGCCGCTAAGCCATGAACAAAGCGAACGGCAAGAAGACTGTAAGGGCCATCCGCCAAGTTATATGCAAATAGCGCGGCACTAGTCGCCACAAGACCTGCTAATAGAACGGCGAATGGTCCTTTGCGGTCGGAAAAGATGCCAGAGATGATATTGCCGAAAGTGTTCGACAACGAATACATTCCGACGGCAAGGCCTGCTAGGAATGGGCCAGCGCCAAGTGATACCGCAAATGGGCTGATGATCGGCAGCTGGGCAAATAAGTCGAAAAATGCAAAGAAGATGATAAGATAAATGAACAAGCGCAAAGGGGTTCCCAACTTCCTTTAAGGTGTATTGGTGCGTGGAACTGCCAATTTCAACATTACCTGCGCAAGCTAGAGCCGCTGGACTAAACAGAAATAAATGCGGCAAGGTGGATTAGCTTTTGCTTTGTTTAGGGTATTGAAACACATGACCTTATTATAGCACCGGAGGGAAAAAGATGAAAAAAGCGATGTTCATATGGAATCCTTCTTCAGGGAAGGAAAAAGCGGCAGATTATAAAGATTTTGCAGAGAAAACCTTAATTGAAATGGGCTACGAAGCCGATACCCGTGAAACGACAGGGCCAGGAGATGCCACGCATTTTGCTGAGGAAGCTTGCGAAAACAGCTATGATCTTGTCGTGGCGATGGGCGGCGACGGAACGATCAACGAAGCGGTTTCGGGATTGGCTGAAAAGCAACACGAACCGCTCTTTGGATTGGTGCCGCTCGGTACAGTGAACGACTTTGCGCGTGCGCTCGGCATTTCATTGGATCCAGAGGAAGCGATTGAAGGTTTGAAAACGGGACGCGAAAAACGCGTAGACATCGGAAAAGTCGGAGATCGATACTTCATGAATATCCTGGCGATCGGTGAGATTGCTGAATCGACCTACGAAGTGGATGCAGAGCAAAAGACCAAGCTCGGCGCGTTCGCTTACTTTGTCGAAGGCGTCAAGGCAGTCGCTTCTGATGAAGTCACTACATTTGTCATTGAACATGACCATGGAACATGGGAAGGGGAAGCCAAACTCGTTCTGGTGGCCTTGACTAATTCTGTTGGTGGCTTTGAAAAGTTGGCACCGGAGGCCTTAACAGACGACGGACTGCTTCACCTATACATTGTGGAAAATGCTGCGCTTCCGGCATTTGCCCGTATGGCGACTGCCCTGGTCCGTGGCAAATTCGAAAAAGACCCAGCAGTGCAAGCCATTCACACGACGCATGTCTCGATTCGTACGAGTGAGTCGCTGTCGTGCAATATCGACGGCGACGAAGGAAGCACCACGCCTTTTGATATTGAAATCATGCCGAGCCATATTCGAGCGGTCGTTCCCGGAGAAACCGATCAATAGCTGCGCTTTCTGGCAATATCATTTGCCGGGTATACCCGCAGGCTGGTGTAGAACGCGCGTTCCAGTTGGCCTGTTTTTATTTTTTTGTAAAAACATTGGAAATCGGAACTTTTTCATCGCTGAAACGTACAGATAAGTGTATAATTGGTTTTAACTGTTACTGATGTCATACATTTGTAAAAAAAATTAGCTCAATTTACTTAAAAACTTGTAAAATTATCTGTAAAACGCTATTATTATTATTTATTCAAGCAGTTTATTAGAAGAAGCAGTTCGTTAAATTTTTCACATAGAAAGCCGGGGAGAAGATGAATATACTCGAAACACCATCCATTCAGGAAACCATTTCCAGAATCTTTATGAACGAAACTGAAAACGTCACGCAGCTGGAGGGGCTGGAACGTTTTTTTGAAGTGGAGACTCAATTGATGCACGAAATCCACAATTTGGAGAAAGATCGTGCCAAAGAAACATTGCGTGAATTGATCGACATGCTCGCCCTTCACGCTGGAAAAGACATTATCCGAACCGTCCGCAATTACTACATCATTTTATCGTCCGTGATGGCACGCAAATTGTATGAGATGCGCGTCCCACCGAAAAAAGCGTTCGCGTTTAACGCAGCATGTGTCGAATTGGTTGATAAGCATATGAACGATTCGGAGTTCATGTACGTAGCCGATGAACTGATCGAGTTTTTCACATCGATCATCTCAGAACGTAAACAGCCATCCTTTGGCCACCAAACCGTCAATAAAGTCGTCATTTTCATTAACGATGAAGTTGAACGTGATTTGTCGGTAGAGGAAATTGCCAAACACTTCAATATTTCCACGAGCCATTTGTCGCGTATTTTCCGTGAACATGCAGGAATCACCTTGGTGGAATACTTGAACGTGCGACGCGTCGAAGAATCACAATATTATTTGCGCCATTCGAATAAAGGAATCTCTGAAATCTCTAAGCAGTTCCATTTCTGCAACCAGAGCTATTTCACACGGATTTTCAAAAAGTATACCTCGGTAACGCCAAAGCAATTCCGTGACAGCCAACACATTCCTTATTTCCGTTACACTTTGCCAAATGCCAAATAAAGGAGAAGTTATTCTCCTTTTTTTTATGCCTAATTTTCGTCACAAGAAATGAAAAAAGCAGCCAGTCTGTGGACAGTGCATTGAATTTTTGCGCTCATATCGTTATACTTCTTAGTAGTCCAAAAAGGTGAAGGTGACAAACGTGAAAAAGAAACTTACATTACTGCTCATGCTTGCGGCAACGATTGCATTTTTAAGCGGCTGTTCAGCAGTTGAAAACAAAGAAGGATTTTTCTACTCGATTTTTGTAGCACCATTTGATTTCTCGCTCGATTATTTAGGCAATCTCTTCGGAGGAAGCTATGGTATGGCGATTGTGGTCATCACGATCATCATCCGCCTCGTCTTGATGCCATTTATGCTGCGCACGTATAAGCGCCAGCAAGGAATGAAAGTCAAGATGGATAAAATGCGCCCGGAAATGGAAGACATCCAGAAGCGCTTGAAAGAAACAAAGGAAAAAGAAGAGCAAATGAAACTTCAGCAGGAAATGATGGGGCTCTACAAAAAGCATGACGTCAATCCGCTCAATATGGGCTGTTTGCCGGTCGTCATTCAAATGCCGATCATCATGGGCTTGTACTTTGCGATTCTCTATTCGCCGGATGTACGCTCTCACGAATTCCTTTGGTTCAACCTCGGTTCACCCGATATCGCTATGACCTTGATCGCGGGGGCTGTGTACTTCTTCCAAGCCAGAGTGTCGCTATGGACCATGCCGGAACAGCAGCAAAAGCAGATGAAATTCTTCATCTACCTGTCTCCGATCATGATCATGTTCATCTCGTTCACATCGATGGCGGCATTGCCTGTTTACTGGGCAGTCGGCGGGATCTTGTTGATTATTCAAACGTTTATTGGGCGGAAATTCTATTCGTCGCATCCAGAAAAAGCATTGGAATCGGTTGAAGAAACGGAAACAATCGAAGAGAAAAAATAATCAAAAAAGCCGGCGCAGCTGCCGGCTTTTTTTTCAGGGGAGATCAGTGATGAATCCGAAAATTTTGCAAGGCGTCTTGATTTTGCTGCTCAGCATATTGGCAATTGTCTTCTTGTTCATGGGCAGCATGGAAATCGCCGTCTTGTTTATGACACTCTTGTTCGTCTTGACGAACACGTTCCGCTACAAGCAAATGAAAGAAATGGGCATGGCCCGCGAGGCAAAATGGACGAAAGGTATGGCGATCCTCTTTGCTGTTTTGTTTGTAGTTGTCGCCATTGTGATCTTTATCTAGAAAAAACAGCACAGGCTAATTAGCCTGTGCTGTTTCTGTATAATGATGTTTATCTTTTTTGCGTTCTTCCAATAGAAAATCCAACTGACTCATGAGGGTCAGCAGGTCATGCTTTGATATTTTTTTCAAAATTCCCAGCTCCCTTAACAGTTATGCCAAATGATTCGCAGCAGTGAACACTGTTAAGGGGGTCGGGGTATGATTTTTAATTATTTTTAATAAGCAAGGCGTTTACGCGTTAACAATACGAGCAAGACGGCCGGGAAAGATGATGCGGCCATCCCGAGAAACGCATAGCCCGGAGCGATCTCGTATAGATAGCCGCCGGCAAACGTCAGCAATGCGACACTTAAGCTCATGCCAAGGGCGGCATACATGCCCTGTGCCGATGGGATATTGACCGGATCGAGCTTTTGGAAGATATAGCGGATAAAGGCGAAATGAGCAACACCGAAAGACACGGCGTGAAGGGTCTGTGTCAAAATGAACACCCAGACCGATGGGAACAGGAAAATCAAAATCCAGCGCAAGGTCGAGCCAATGCCTGCAAGCAAGAACATGGAAGATACCGACCATTTTTCGAATAGCGTATCGGCTTTGACGAAAAAGACGATTTCGAAAATCACCGCTACGTTTAAAATCAAGCCGATATAAAAACTGTTGACGCCGATGTCCTGAAGATAGATAAAGCCGTAATTATAATACGCCGCATGCGCTCCTTGCAGCAGGATGGATACGAGGAGTATGGTTAAAAACCCTTTGGATTTCAGCAGTTCTGCCGTAGCACTTGGCCCTTTCTTTGTTCTCGGTGCGGGCTTTGACTGCAGTGGAACCGGAGACACGAGCGATTGCGTAGTCGCCATCAACAGCAAGCCCGCAAGCATGATCCATAAAATCGCCTGCTCTTGCCACATTGCGGTAGCAGCTCCGACAATCAATAAGGCGATTGTGTAGCCAAGCGAACCGTACGAACGGCTTTTGCCGTAATGAATGCGATCGGTCTGCATCAAGACAGTCGCGCCGCTTTCCATCGCCGGCAATAGGTTCGGGTAGATAAAGCTGAAGGCGAAGGTGATGATGAACAAAAGCGTATAAGAATTGGCTGGGATGTAGATTGCCATGACGATAAACGAAGCAATGGCGAGAAGTTGCATCAAACGACCGAGCGAAAAAAGCCGGGTCAGAAGCGGGAAGAAGAACAAAGTCGACAGCGAGCGCGCGACCATGCCGGTCCCCATGATGACGCTGGCAGCTGAAACGCTCAGCTCTTTTTCATTCGTCAGCCAGCCGGTCCAATAAGGCAAAAAGACGCCCCATGTAAAGAAAAACGCGAAAAAATTCAGTGAAAGCCATTTTTGATTGTGCATAAGTAAATCTCCACTCTTTTCCAGAAGTCTGATTAAAGTATACCGAAATATTTTCGCCCCAGGGGAATTTCCGGTAAGAAAATGATAGAATGGAAAAGGAATTGACAGGAAAGTTGGCCAGCCCATGAAACCCACAAAAAAGAAAACCGAATTCGATAAGAAATTTTATATAAAATGGATGGTGATCGCTATGACAGCAATCTGGGCAGCCATTGCCGCAGTTTGGCTTTCGATGCACAATTGGGATACAGAAGAAAGCATGCAAGCATTGGCGCGAGCCTTTACGGAACAACCGGCAGAAACCGAGCAAGAAGCCCCGGCAGAGGAGGAAGCGCCAGTGAAAGACGAACAACCGGCACCAGAAGAAACCGAACAGCCTGAGACACAACCAGAGGAACCGAAAGAAGAGGCTCCTGAAGCGACACCGAAAGACGCAACCGTTTATCCGGATATCGATCAATTGCCAGCAGAACCAACGATCGTCAAAGGCATCTTGCTAGCGAATAAACAGCACCCGCTACCGGAAACCTATGCTCCAGGAGAAAACGCGGAGGCTCGTGCTGCATTTGACTCCATGGCACAAGCCGCCGCAAAAGACGGGCTGCAATTGACCGCCTTCAGCACGTACCGCGCATTCGACCGCCAGAAGCAATTGTACGAAGGCTATGTCGCAAAAGACGGACAGGCAGCAGCTGACCGTTATAGCGCGCGCCCTGGGTTTTCTGAACACCAGACAGGCCTCGCTTTTGACATCGGCGAAGCTGGACAAGAACAGCACTGGGCATCGGCGTCGTTCGGCGACACGGCAGGCGGCAAATGGGTAAAAGAAAACGCCCATAATTATGGCTTTATCCTGCGCTATCCAGAAGGAAAAGAGCAGATCACCGGATATATGCACGAATCGTGGCATTTCCGCTATGTTGGGAAAGAAGCGGCGACGGCGATTTATAAGCAGAACATCACCTTGGAAGAGTATTTGGGAATCTAAGTAGCAAATAAATAGGACCGGCCGTTTTCCTGAAAAGGGGAGCGGCCGGTTTTTGTTTGGATATTATTTGTGAGGAAGTGTCACTGTTAATTGGTTTCATCCGCTAGTGTCGACGCTTAGCTGGACTTGATAGTGAGATGAATCAGCTGTGATTATTTCGTCTGGTAGTAACCGCCTCCCGCTTGGGGCTGGCCTTTCGCCATAAGCCAAGAAGAACACTTGTCTTATGGCCACGGCTCGCCCGTGTACGCGGTTCGGCTTTTCGATTTCATTGGAGGTGGTGTGCGAAGAAGATTCACATTTTATTGGTTTCATCCGCTAGTGTCGACGCTTAGCTGGACTTGATAGTGAGATGAATCAGCTGTGATTATTTCGTCTGGTAGTAACCGCCTCCCGCTTGGGGCTGGCCTTTCGCCATGAGCCAAGAAGAACACTTGTCTTATGGCTACGGCTCGGCCGTGTGCGCGGTTCGGCTGTTAGATTTCATTGTACGTTAGGTGCGAGAAAGTGTCGCTGTTGATTGGAAGCATCCGCTGGTGGAGACGCTTAGCTAGTCTTGATAGTTATAAAATTACTATGGGCATTCAATTTGGACTTACGAAGCTGACCCGAATTATTCAAACTAAGTTCAGTACCGGAAATATTTCATTTTTTCTTTAAAACTAGAGATGAAGCGGAAGGGAGGCGACGCCTGGGGGACCGCGCGGGACTGGCGAAACCTATGCGGCTTGCCGCAAGGGTTCGACGCCCGCCCCCCGGCAAGCGTCCTCCCTGGAGCGTAATCTCCACCTTCATACATTTCCACTATCTTTTTCTGATGCTAAGACTCCATCACAACTACAACTCACAAAACGAAAAAGACGCCCTTCCATATGGAAAGGGCGTTCATTGGTTTAATTACAGAATCGGCGCCAACAATCGGGCGATGGATTCCTTCGATTTGATCAAGCGGGTTCTCGCCATATACATTTCATAAGTCAGCTCCGAGGACAACTCGGTATCCTGCCTAAACATATCGGCAAGTTCCATCGATACTTTCTCGTCGTAAATAAAGGCATTCACTTCGAAATTCAGCTTAAAGCTGCGGACATCGATATTCGCTGTCCCGACCGTGGATGCTTCGTCGTCGATGACGATCATTTTTGTATGAAGAAAACCATTGTCGTAAATGAATACCCGCGCACCCGCCCGCAGCATCTGCCCGGCATAGGAATAGGTCGCCCAGTAGACAAATGGATGATCCGGCTTGTTCGGAATCATGATGCGCACATCGATGCCGGATAAGGCAGCGATGCGGAGGGCGTCATAGAAGCTCGCATCCGGAATGAAATAAGGCGTCTGGATGTAAATGTATTCACGTGCCAAGTGAATCAGCTTTAAATAGCCATCTTTAATTTGTTCCCATTCCTCATCGGGCCCGCTGGAGACAATTTGCATCGAAGTCGATCCTGCTTCGGGTTGCGGCGGAAAATAAGCTTCATCGTATTCGATATCGTGCCGCGAAGATGCTTGGTTCCAGTCAAGGATAAACCGGGTCTGCAGCGGGTACAAGGCATTGCCTTCTAGGCGGAGATGCGTATCGCGCCAATAGCCGAAGCGGCGGTTGAGCCCAAGGTATTCCTCTCCGACATTAAAGCCGCCGATATAGCCTACTTTGCCATCGATCACGACGATTTTCCGGTGATTGCGGTAGTTCAGCCGGGGATTGATGATCGGCATCATGGAAGGGAAGAAGGTTTCCACTTCGCCGCCCGCTGCGGAGAACTCCTTGAAATGGCGCTTGCTCAAACTGCGAGAGCCCATATCATCGTACAGCAAGCGCACTTTTACGCCTTGTTTCGCTTTGGCGAGCAAGGCGTTCATGATGCGATTGCCGAGCTGGTCCAACCGAAAAATATAGTATTGGATGTGGATATGGTCCTGTGCCTGTTCGATATCCCGAATGAGGGCATCGAATTTTTCCCGGCCGTCGTTGAAAATTTTCACCTGATTGTTTTGGGTCAGTAAAGCGCCATTATTGCGCAGGTGCAGGTAAATCAAATTGCTGTAATCTTTCGTGCTGACGTCTTGAAACGGAAAAGTCCCGTCGTGGATTTCGTTCATTTGGTGGGCAATCAGGCTTTCAATCCCGATCCGTTTCCGGCCTTCCTCCCATTTAAAAAGCTTTTTTTGACGCAGCTTGCGCCCAAGTAAGAGGTAGATAAAGAAGCCGGCAATCGGGATAAAGAACAGCACCAATAACCATGCCCACGTAGAAGAAGCATCCCGGCGTTCCAAAAACACCAGTGCCGCTGCCAAGAAAATATTGAGGATGAAGATTGCAGCGGTCAATACACTGATAATGGTGACGGTCATGGCCATTCTCCTTTGGGGATAGTTGTTTAATGCTTCTAGTATAGACTAGTTGTGTAAGCGAAAGAAAGGAAGAGCTGGGTGGATAAAAATTACTTATTTTGTTATTAATAGAAATTAAATTCTATATCATTTTAAACACTACAAAAAACTGCACTCTGCGGAATAGAGTGCAGTTTTATTTAACTGAGGCGTTCTTCTTCTTTTAATTGTTCAACGATGCCTTCGACTTCCTGACGGCTCATTTTTTCCTTGCCGGATTTGAGCGCTTTTAAGGTGCTATGGGCCAGTGCGAGCGGCACTTTGCAGAACATGAGGATGCGTTTGTTTTTAATGGATTTTACGTAATGATCTGCTTGCGACAGGTTCTCGCGTGCATAGCTGAACATATCATCGCGTGTCCAGCCGTCTGGAACGAATGTCACGCCGCGTTCGTAGTCTTCGTCGTAATTGCGCAGCATATTGACAGCCTGCAAACCGCGGCCAAAACCGATGGCAAGTTCTGTATCGGTTTCGGTGCCATCATGCCATCTCCACAGGTCGGAGAGCATGACGCCGACAAGTCCGGCAACATAATAAGTGTAGTCATCAAGATCTTCACGCGTATGAATGACCCAGTCTTTTTCAACCCATTTGGCCATTCCGCCTGCCATAATGGCTGTTGATTCGAGCACTTTTCCGCGGATTTCGGGTGGGCAGACTTCGACCCAATCCGGCAAACGCATTGTTACGGACGGCAAATAATCCGAGTAAGGGGCGACAAGTGCAGCATATTCTGTTTCATCAATCCCTGTTTCAAGCATATGTTGGATGGAGCGCAGAAGAGACGCTTTCACTTCAGCAGGAAGCTCGGGATGGTCTTCGATTTCATCGATTGCGCGCATGCACAAATAGGCGGAGCCGACGGTTTTCTTCAGGACAGGATCCAAAAAGCTGATCGGAATGAAAAAGGTCCGGCTCGTTTGTTTCAGCATCGCGAGTGATTCTTTTTGGAGATTGGCGACTTTGCTCATCTTCAGTCCTCCTTTACGTAAAATTTTAACGTGCTTATGTATGGGCTTGGCCCACCTGATTCGTAAAATGTCTTCCCTCTAAATATAAACGAAATGGCTGAAAAAACAAATGATTACCTATAGGGCAAAAAGAAAACCCTTTGGAAGAAACGAGTTCTCCAAAGGGTTCAGTCTGCATGGAAATGGTTCCATGCTTCGTAAATTCCACCGGCACAATGGCGGTTCGCACGGAAAATGAGCGGATGCTCTTCGTGGTTCTTGAGTTCTGGCTGGGCGTTTCCGACAATGACGGAAGGAAAGCCGAGTGTCAACATTTCCAAATCATTTCCGGAATCGCCAGCAACCAATAGTTTCGCATCGGAAATGCCGTGGCGTTCAAGCAAATAGCTGAGCGCCTGGCCTTTTCCGCTTGCAGGGGGAAGGATATCCAAATCCTTGCCGCCGCTGAAGATCAATTTATGCGGGACTGATTGGGCTTCGAGCAGGGTACGGAATTGCTCGACCGCTTGGGCATCGGTAACGTGATAGGAGCGGCGGCTGTTCACAGGAAGTTCTTGTGGCGTCAGCCCATCGATGGACTGCGCCAGCTTTTCGACGTGCTGGGGTTTCCATTCTTCCATCAGGCGTGCTTCCCATTTTTCGTCTTTCTGGAAGTCGCCCCCTGTATAGATTTCAGTGCCGACATCCGTAACAAGCGCGTGTGGAATCGGAAGCCCTTCATCTGCGATCAGCTGGCGCGCAGAAGCAAGATGGCGGCCGGTGATGTAGATCAAGCCGACTTCGTAAGGCTGCTGTTCATAAAAATCCAGCAATTCCTGGAGCCCGGCTCTATCACCGACTAAGGTTCCGTCCAGGTCGGTCGCCAGCAAGTGCGTTGCTCCGTTCACGGATCATCACCTCATACAATGTATTTATTTTTTTCGAAATGCTTTCCCAATTGAAATCTTTGCGGGCGATGCGCACCGCTTGGCGGCTCAGGCGCTCCACCAGCAACGAGTTGACGGATAGCACTTCCATGGCAATCGCCAGGTCGATTTCGTTCTGTGCTTTAACGAGCAAGCCGCTGACGCCATCTTCCACGACATTCTTCAAACCGCCGACTTTCGAGGCGATGACAGGACTGCCGCAAGCTTGTGCTTCGGCTGCGACCATGCCGAACGATTCGTAGAAACTTGGAACGATGGTAGCGGTAGCTGAGTTGAACAGCAAGGCCAATTGCTCCTGGTCTTTAGGCCCGACAAAGCGGACATGCTGTTCGATGCCTTTCACTGCTTGGCGCAGTTCCGGGTCTTTCGGCAAGCCTGTTTTCGAATCGATCGCATCGGGTTCGCCGCCGGCAATCACTAGTTCAGGCGTATAGCGGTCTCGGCTTTTTTCCGCAAGAAGCTTGAAGGCTTTCAATAAAGTGAAAATGCCTTTGGTCGCTTCGAGACGGCCTGCAAAGACGAAGAGAGGGTCTTCGTAGCCGAATTTTTTTCGGATGTGATGACGGCTGCCGCGGACGCGGAACGCCTCGTCGACTCCGATGGGGATTACTGAGATGGGAGAAGCAGCAGGGACGTTTTCTTTGATCACTTGCTTTTCTGTATTGGTTGTCGCCAGGATGTGGTCGCTATGGGCGAGTACGGTTTCTTCCGCTTTTTCGCGGCGGGCATCATGGGTGCCGGTTGCTTCTTCTTTAGCCCAGCCGAGTGAATGAGAAGTATGGATGTAAGGCAAGCCGAATTCTTCTTTGAGTTTCTTGCCGATCAATCCTGACAGCCAATAATGGGTATGGACGATATCATAAGTTGAAAGCGGCAATAAGCGCTTCATTTCTTCATAAAAAGCCGGAAGCATGGAGTACATTTCATTTTTCGAAACGAATCCTTTAACGCCTGCTTCGACACGGATCACTCGGCAGTGTTCGCCGAAATGTTCAATTTGTGGGGCATTTTCATCGCACCAATGGGTAACGACATCAACTTGCCACCCTCTATTTTCAAGAGCGAGTGCCAGTTGCTTGACGTAATTGTTTTGGCCGCCTGCTTGTTTCCCGCCGAGCTTTGCCAAAGGATCGCCATGGTCTGATACAAAAAGCACTTGTTTAGTCATTGTCGTTCATCTCCGTTCATTAGTTCCTCCCCCACAAAAGGCGGGAGTGCATATTATCTATACCCATATTTAGGGAATGATAAACAGGGTTTCTGAAAAGTTCCAAAACTTTTCTTCATTAAAAAAAGAGCGCCTGTCAAAGCGCTCTTTCAACCGGTCATTTCGTATGGACAAATTTTCCGTGGGCTGGAACGGCGACATCCGGAAACTGATTCGCCAGTTCGACAAGGCCTTTAGCCAAGGCGGAACCTTTCATCGGTTTGCCGTGGCCGGTAGCGGCGTAAGACGGTTTCAGATCTGCAAGTTTCGACACTGATTCCCAGGCAACACGCCAATTGGTCGTTAAATACACCGGTGGGCCGTGGACTTCTTTTTTCTGGCGCATCACTTTATAAAGGGAATCCTGCTTGACTGTGACAAATGCATCTCCCGCGATCAGTACGCGGCCAGCGTCCTTAAAGAACGAGACATGGCCTTTTGTATGGCCAGGGGTATGGAGCCAGCGCCAATTCGGTAAGTTCGGAATGCTGCCATCTGGGGGAAGTTCAACCAGGTGTTCGGAAATATCGATTGCTTTGACGGGGAAAGTCTTGGAGATTTTCGCGACCATCCCGCCTTCTACGCTGGAATCAGGCTCTGGGTAATCTTCGCTTCCATTCAAGTAAGGAATTTCGTTTGGATGTGCATAGACTGGGACGGGATGCTTTTCAAGGATGTCGATAAGTGCGCCAACATGGTCGAAGTGTCCGTGCGTCAGCAAGATTGCCTGCAATTGTTGATCGGGGCCGAAACGTTTTTCTGCTTCCTTTAAAATCTTTTCCGCGGAATGTGGCATGCCAGCATCCACCAACACCCATTGCGGGCTGGTGGCGGGGTTGCCGATTAAGAAGACATTGGAAATTTTCGTCGTGTAGCAATACGCATCCGGAGCAATTTCGATGCCCGAACCGCTGCGTATCGATGTGATTGGCAAGGGAGCTTCGGTTTCAGTGCTACGTTCCATAACGATTGATTCCTCCTTCAAATTCATCCATTAGATTTTCTTCATATGATTGCTTTACCCGAAATGTAAATTTCAAATCCAGCTCAGCCGGATTTGAGTCTCCTGACACAATTCGATAGAATGGACAAAAGATTGTCAAGGAAGCAAGGTGCAGAAAAATGAAGTCTATCGTCATCATCGGCTCTGGCATTGTCGGGGCGAGTGCAGCATACTACGCAGCAAAAGCAGGGAATAGCGTCACATTGATTGACCGGGCGGACCGTGGCCAGGCAACCGGCGCGGCAGCAGGGATTGTCTGCCCGTGGATCTCCCAACGGCGCAACCAGGCCTGGTACCGTCTCGCGTCAAATGGCGCTGCTTATTACCCGGTTCTTATTAAAGAACTCGAAGCACTCGGGGAGAAAGAGACCGGCTATAAGCAAGTGGGCATCGTCAGCATCCACGAAGAATCGAAACTCGACAAGATGGAACAAAAAGCGCGCGAACGCCAAGCAGGCTCGCCGGAAATGGGTGAACTTGAACGGCTGACCCCGGAACAAACAAAAGCTCGATTCCCGTATGCCGGCGATCGCTACGGCTCTTTGTATGTCAGCGGGGCGGCACGTGTGGACGGCAGTGCGATACGCGATGCGCTCATTCGTTCCGCCAAGCGATTAGGAACGCGTTTCATCACAGGTGACGCCAAGCTACTTATAGAAGAAGGGCAGGCGACAGGCGTGGAAGTGAACGGGGAAGAGATGCAGGCAGACCGGATCATTTCTGCCGGTGGAGCGTGGGCAGCGGAGTTATTCAAACCGCTCGGGCTCCATTTGAAGGTCGTTCCACAAAAAGCGCAGATCCTGCATTTGCAAGATGACGCTGTGGAAACGGGCGACTGGCCGGTGGCGATGGTGCCATTCGGGCAATACATTGTCCCGTTTGAAGACGGGCGCATTGTTGCCGGTGCGACGCATGAGAACAATGTTGGATTCGATGACAAACTAACCGCAGGCGGCATCTTTCACATCTTGGAGAAAACCTTGGACGTCGCGCCAGGGCTTGCCGCAGCTGAATTCACGCGAGCAGCCACAGGGTTCCGCCCGGCCACACTGAGCGCCTTGCCATTTATCGGCCAAGTGCCAGGGCAAACGCAGCTGTTCGCAGCCAACGCACTCGGTGCATCAGGGCTTACAGCGGGACCGTATCTCGGCATGCAGCTCGCGAAACTTGCTATTGGCGAAACCCTGGATCTCGACGTCAGCTTATATGATATTGAAGAAGCTTTCAAAGAACTTAAATAAGAAAAGGCAGGAGACTCGGGTCTCCTGCCTTTTCTATATTCTAGAATCAAAGCCTTGTCTCAGTAGTTGAAGAAGCGGTTGCCCATGAATGTTTTTGCTTAATAATGCAGGGCATTACTTCGCAAAGATAAGCTCTCACGTAGTTCAAGCTTATCTTTCCCGTCGTTTTTTCCGTGGACGCTAATGATCAGCCTGCCTTGTCAAAAATTTTCCGGTACGTCTCCAGGATGAATTGCTTATACGGAAGGTCCGGCATCGGCTCAATCAGCTCTTTTGCCTTTTGCGCGTAGACTTTTGCTTGTTCGTGATCACCTAGTTGTTCATAGATTAAGGCCATATAAGCTTCTTTTTCATAATGCATCGATAAGTCGTATGGGTGCGGCATAAAAGGGTTCATGCGATGTTGTTTAAAGTAATCCAGTGCTTCAGCATAGTGCTTCATTCCATACAATGCTTTTCCTTTTTCCAAATAGTAATAATCGTCCATCCCCATTTGCTTACGGTTTTCTTCAAGCAATTGATCTGCTTTTTCATATTCATGAGTGAAAGAATTGAAATAATGGATTTCGATTGCGTTGGCATAAGCGGTGATATCTTCGTCCTCTGAAAATTCGGCGAACAGCCGGAGTTTACCGATGTAATAGTTTTTGAGTTCCAAATCTCCTGCAAGCAAAGCTTCAAATCCTGCCAGGCGATACAGCGCATTAATTTGGTAGAAAATCTGATGTTCCTTGGAATACGTGATTGCCTCTTCCATCAGCCGGCGAGCATTTACTTTATCTCCAGTAGCGGAATACAGAATCGATTCGTAATAATCAAAGTCGAGTTTTTTTAACGGATCTAGCACACCAGCTTGCTCTTCAAACATCTTGCGAGATGCTTGCAAAGTCTCCAGTGCCTCCTCATACCTGCGCTCACTCAATTTCATCAGCGCACGGAACATATGAAGGTCAGCGACAGAATTGATCAAATGCAGCTGTTCGTAAATCGCTTCCGCACGACCAAATGCCGGCTTCCAATCGAAACGTTTCGTGTGATAGCAGCAGCGGCTGTAAATCTCGAGAAGCCGCGCAGATTCGTAGCGAAACGGCAACTTGTCTACGTAAGGATGGATGCGTTCTACGATTTTCTCATATTCTGCTATCATTTTGTCTCCTGTACCGGCGATATTGCGATGTTTTTCCTCGATTTCATCAAGCAACGATCGAAGCTCCGCGGTCGGCATCTCCTGAAGCAATTCAGTTCGATCAATCCCAAGCCGCTCCGCAATGTAAGAAAGGCTCTCCATTGATGGATTCGCTTTATTGTTCTCAATCAAACTGAGCATGCCTTTCGACAACTCATCACCGGCAAGCGCCTGCAAAGTCAGGCCTTGTTTTTTTCGTATTTGTTTAATGCGTGCACCCAAAGTTGCCATAAACTCACCTGCTTTTTTTTATAATGTACCATCTTGGTGCTGTTCTTTAGCGCATTTTGTTTCTATTGTAAATGAAGTGAGAAGATTAATGTCGCTCTCCTGTAAAATAGCAATTACCATTAGTTTAATTATATTAAACTTTCTCTTGCAATGCGAATAAAAGCATGATATATTTTGTTTAATTAAATTAAACTTTTTTAAAAAGGGAGCGAGTAACATGAACGAAGCGGGTAAAATCAAACAGGCAACGTATCATCTGTACACATTCACCATCAGTAAATTGATTTCCACATTTGGCAGTTCGGTTTACGCATTTGGTATCAGCCTCTACGTCCTGGCTTTGACCGGTTCTGCCGCCAGTTTCGCCGTCAATTTGATTTGCAGCATTCTGCCCCGGACTTTGCTAGCCCCATTTGCCGGGTATATCGCGGATAATTATCCAAAAAAAGCCGTAGTGCTCTTATCTCAAGCGGCGAGCGTCGTTTCTGTTGGTGGGCTCTTGCTTTACAGTTGGTCAAATGGGCTGTCACTTGCGGCAATCTACACCGCGACTGCGTTGATTTCTGTCAGTTCCATGTTTACGAGCGTCGCCTTTTCTTCTTCCATCGCTAATTTGATCGATCCTGACCGTATCCAAAAAGCGATGGGCTATAACCAATCGGCACTCGCTATCGCAACGATCGGCGGGCCGGTCGTCGGCGGCATGCTGTTCGGCTTCGTCTCGATGAACGTCTTCCTGATGATTCAAGTGATTGCCTATGCACTTGCCGCAATGCTAGAAGCGACGATGAATTTCCGGCTCTATACGAAACGCATTGAAGCAGAAGAGGCAAAAGACAAGCCAGGTGTCTGGCAAGGCATGAAAGAAGGAGCCGCTTATTTGCGTAAAAATCGCGTCATCACTGTGATTGTTACAACGGCTGTCGGCTTGAATTTCTTCTTTTCCGCTTTGATGATCGGCTTGCCATTCATCGCCGTCCAACAATTAAACGTGCAAGCGACGCATTTCGGCTTTATTGAAGCGATGATTGCGCTCGGCATGCTGCTGGCATCGATTTATTTCTCGGTGCGCAAGGAAGTCAGGTTCCCGCTGCAATTTTCCAAACGCGCTATTATCGTCATGTCGCTATTGCTCGCAGCGGTGTCGCTGCCGCTTGTCGCCGGCTTGTCCTATTGGGGGAATGTCATCTATCTGCTCGTCTTGATGCTCGGGTTTGGCATTTCGAACGTCTTCGTCAATACGCCAATCGGGGTCATGATGCAAAAAGACGTCGACGAAGAATACCGCGGGCGCGTCTTTGGCATCTTGGAATCGATGGCAATGGCGATGATGCCGCTCGGGTACTTATTGTTCGGCCTGCTTTACGATTTGGTGCCGGCACAGTATGTATTATGGGCTTGCAGCCTATGCTTGTTGGTCTTGACCGCTTACAGCATGCGTGCTTCCATCATTCGCGAAGCTTACCCGGAACTTGCAAAAAAATCGCTCCATAAAGCTTTATCCTGAATCGAAACCAGCTGCCCGGATGGAATGGGGCAGCTGGTTTTTTGCCTATCGCCGGTTCCATGTTTTAGGAGAACGCGGAAGGGGAAAACGAAACACACAGGAAACCCGAGAAAGGTGGAGGTACTTGATGGCAGATAAAGTGGAAAAAGTGCCGGCGCAGCATCAGGAGCGCCAGCCTGGATTTGAGAACAAAATGGAACCGCATCCGGATTTTCAGGGGAATCTGGCAGGGGCTTCGCATCGGTTGCCTGGCAAAACCGCGCTTATCACTGGAGGCGATAGCGGAATCGGCCGAGCCATCGCCATCGCTTTTGCAAAAGAAGGAGCAGATGTAGCGATTTCCTATTTAGATGAACATGAAGATGCTGAGGAAACAAAACAGCTCGTCGAAAAAGAAGGGCGCAATTGCCTGCTCATCGCTGGAGATATCGGTGATGAAGCATTTTGCCAGCAAGCCATCTCCAAAGTGATAGAGGCATTCGGAAAACTCGATGTGCTGGTCAACAATGCCGCAGAGCAGCATGTGCAAAAATCGCTTCGGGACATTACGGCCGAGCAGCTGGAGAAAACTTTCCGGACGAATGTCTTCAGCATGTTCCATCTAACAAAAGCTGCCCTCGATCATTTGAAGCCAGGCGCATCGATCATCAACACAACGTCGATCACCGCTTTCCGCGGCGAGCCAAGCCTCATTGATTATTCGTCTACAAAAGGGGCTATCCTGGCATTCACTCGTGCCTTATCCGGATCGCTCGCTAAAGAAGGCATCCGGGTCAACGGTGTGGCACCGGGACCGATTTGGACTCCGCTCATTCCGGCTTCCTTCCCCGAAGAAGATGTCGAGGGCTTTGGAAGTAACACGCCGCTTGGTCGGCCAGGACAGCCCGATGAACTAGCTCCAGGTTATGTGTATTTAGCTTCAGACGATTCATCCTACGTCACAGGCCAAGTACTCCATATAAACGGAGGCACGCCATATTAAAGGTTTTCAAGCATCCAATCAGTCTAACTGATTGGATGCCTTTTTTATCCATAAAAAAAATAATTAACAGGAAAGAGGGGTGCGTGACATGTCCAAGCCGATATCAACGCCGTTGAAAAAACCGATTGGGGCATTGGTCGTATTGAATTTAGTAGATGGGATTTTGACCTATTGGGGACTGCTTACAGGAGCGATTGAAGAAGCGAATCCTTTGCTTAGCGGATTGTCGCCGCTTGCGGTCTTTACGGTTAAACTTTTGTTATCGGTTTGCCTTGCCGCGTTTCTATTTACCTCACTTGTGCGACTCGAATCCAGGCTCTGGCGTTATTTTCTTTTAGTGGCCAATATCGTTTATGGCGGCATATTGCTGCTTCATGTGATTTGGATTTCTCTTTATTATCTATAGAAAAATCCCCGAACAGCTGCACTGTCCGGGGATTTTCTATGCCGGCGTCTGCTCGGCTTGTGTTTTCGTGTAGCGTAAAGATTTTTTGGAAACTCTGAAAAGGATAATCAAGACAATGCTCAATATGGCGAGGGTACCGGAAAGATAATAGATGGCGCCAGATTGCATCGTGAGTAGCCAAGTGAAAAACAGCGGGCCGATAATGCGCCCGAGATTGTCCATCGAGTAGGTCATGCCGGCAGCGGTCCCGTACTTGCCGCCCGCTTCTTTTGAAGTGAGCGAAACGAGCACGGTGCGCGCGAGGGCGTTTCCGGCAGTGAAGATGCTTAGCGCAACGCCGGCAAATACCAGGCTGGTCGTAAACGGCAATAGCACCAGGCCGAGAGCCGTGACAATCTGTGCCCCGATGATCCATTTCGTCTCCGTCCCATTTTTCACGCGCCGGACAACGCCGCCTTGGATCGCAGCATCGACAAAGCCTGATGCCATGAACAAGTAACCGAGCTGTAGTGGAGTGATCTCAATTTGGTCGATTTGGAACAATTGGAATGTCGACTCCAAACCTGCAAGCAGGAAGGTCACCATGAAGGAGAACAGGAACAAATAACGGATGCGGTAATGCCAAAGTGTACTGGCGCCTTTTGGCAACAGCTTGCGTTTGACTGCTTCGCCTTTGCGGACCGGTTCTTTCAAGACGATGCTTGCATAGATCATCAACAGCAGCACGAGGACAGCTGATGCGGTAAATGGCAAGGACAGAGAGACCGCACCGAGCAAGCCGCCGATCGCCGGACCGAAGATAAAGCCGAGGCCGATGGACATACCGAGGAGGCCCATGTATTTATTGCGTTCTTCGTCTGTCGTGATATCTGCCACATAGCCTGTGACGGCTGTATAAAGCGCCCCTGAGAACAAGCCACCGATGACGCGCGACATATACAATAAAGCGAGATTATCGAGAAACAAAGAGAACAGGAAAAAACTGAGCGCAAAGCCGGCAAGCCCGACCAAAATCAGTTTCTTGCGGCCGGTGCGGTCGGACAATCTGCCCCATAGCGGCGCGGTAAAAAAGGAGGAAAGGGCGTATATCGTGATCAATCCCCCGACATGGATGTCCGCATAGCCTTGCTGGACGATTACTTCAGGGAGGATCGGGATGATCAAGCCGAAGCCAAGATAGACGAAAAATTGGACGGACATGAGCAATAAAATGGTTTTCTTCATAAAGGAATTCCTGCTTTCTAGAAAGACTGGTGTGTTCATTTTACTCTTGTTTGCCGCTTAGAACAACGGCAGTCGGAAAAAGATGAAAACGAAAAAAAGCTCCTGGCAGCCTGATGGAAGCCGGGAGCTTTCGAGATCGTTTACTTATTCAATTTTACGCGTTGCAAACGCAAGGCGTTCATGACAACGGAAACGGAACTGAAAGCCATCGCCGCACCCGCTAGCCACGGTGCAAGAAATCCGGCTGCCGCAATCGGGATGCCGACCGAATTGTAGGCGAGTGCCCAGAATAAGTTTTGCTTAATATTGCGGACGGTGAGGCGGCTCATGCGGACAGCATCTGCGACACGCATCAGATCGCCTTGCATCAAGGTAATGTCGGCTGCTTCCATGGCGATTGCCGTGCCGGTGCCCATGGCCATACCGATGTCGGCGGTCGCAAGCGCAGGGGCATCGTTCAAACCATCTCCTGCCATTGCGACTTTGCGTCCCTGTTCTTGAAGTTTTGCGACATGTCCTGCTTTTTCTGCCGGCAATACGCCCGCTACAACTTCATCGATCCCAATTTGCCGGGCAATGGCGTCTGCGGTGCGCTGCTGATCGCCCGTTAGCATAACAACATGCAGTCCCATGTGTTTCATTTCTTCGACAGCGGCTTTTGCGGAATCTTTGATTGTATCTGCGACGGCAATCAGACCCGCATAGTTCCCATCGATGGCAATGAACATGGCGGTCTTGCCGTCTTGCTCCAAGTGTTCGGCCGCGTGCTCATCGATAGTCAAGCCTTCGAGTAAGCGGCGGTTCCCGACCCAGATCTCCTGGCCATCGACATGGGCTTTGATGCCTTGTCCCGGGACGGCTTCAAATCTGTCAACTGCAAGTCCGCTGTCCCCGAAGTCCGCAATCGCTTGGGCGACGGGATGTTCGGATTCATGTTCGGCGCTAGCAACGAGCCGTTTCACCCGGTGTTCGTCGAAACCTGACGCTAGGATAAAGTCGGTGACGACCGGTTTGCCATTTGTGATGGTGCCGGTTTTATCGAGCACAATCGTGTCGATATGCTTGGTCGTCTCCAGTGATTCCGCCGTCTTGAACAAGACCCCTTGTTCAGCGGCGCGCCCGGAACCGGCCATAATTGAGGTCGGAGTCGCAAGCCCGAGCGCACAAGGGCAGGCGATGACGAGAACGGCGATCGTGCTGGTCAGCGCCGCACTGAAATCGCCAGGAGCGACCAGGAAGTACCAGATCAAGAAAGTCACGGCTGCGATTCCAACGACAATCGGCACGAAGATGCCTGAAATTTGGTCTGCTAAACGCTGGATTGGCGCTTTTGATCCTTGTGCTTGTTCAACGACGCGGATGATATTCGATAACACCGTGTCATTGCCAATCTTATCGGCGCGCACTTTCAATGAACCATTGGCATTAACAGTCGCGGCATACACCGCATCGCCTGGTGTTTTATCGACCGGCAAGCTTTCACCGGTCAGCATTGATTCATCGACGGCGGAGCTGCCAGAGATCACTGCTGCATCGACCGGGATGGAAGCACCGGGTTTGATCAACAGCACATCGCCTTCTTTGACGTCTCCAATCGGAACACTGACGAATTCTTCGCCACGTTCAACGAGTGCGTGCTGCGGCTGCAGTTTCATCAGTTTTTTGATGGCATCGGACGAGCGGCCTTTCGCGCGAGCTTCAAATACTTTCCCGAGCACGATTAAGGTGATCAAGACAGCGCTCGTTTCGAAATACAAGCCCATACTGTGGCCCATCTCTAAGTTAGCGAGGACAAGGTAAACACTGTAGAAATAGGCGGCCGATGTACCGAGTGCGACCAACACGTCCATATTGGCGCTTTTGTTTTTCAATGCGAAGTAGGCACCTTTGTAGAACGTCGCGCCAATCCAGAACTGCACCGGTGTTGCGAGCGCCCATTGCATGAATGGGTTCATCAGGAATTCAGGAACGTACATCCAAGAGGTGAACGTGAAGTGACTGAACATCGTCCACAGGAGCGGCAGTGAGAAAGCGGCAGATATCCAGAACAGGCGGGTTTTCTTTTTGATTTCCTGCTCTTTGTAATCGGTCGCTTCCTGTTGGTCCTGCTCGAGTACGGCGTCATAGCCGAGCGATTGGATTTTTTGGACAAACGCTTCAGGGGTTAAGGTTCCTGCGTTATAGACCACATGACCGCTTTCAAGTGCCAAATTGATTGTCGCAGTGTCGACGCCTTCCATTCGGTTCAGCGCCTTTTCGATTCGTGCAGAGCAGTTTGCGCAAGTCATTCCTTGGATCGAAAAATCCACTTCTTCTTGCTGGATACCGTAGCCGAGCTGTTCGACTTTTTGATGCAGGTCGCTTAGTTTGGATTGCTCGTCGTCAAAGTGGACCGATGCTTTTTCGGTTGCGAAATTGACAGTTGCTTGTGACACGCCAGGAAGTTTCTGCAAACCTTTTTCAACTCGGTTGGCACACGCTGCACAAGTCATGCCAGTTATAGGTAGCTCTGTTTGTTTAGTTGCCATACGGGATTTCGCCTCCATACCTTATAGGGGTATATAGTTTTGAAAAAAATAACTGCGTTTCCGCAGTTATTCGCTTAATGCCGCTACATCATAGCCTTGATCTTCAATAGCAGAGGCAATTTGCGCCACATCAACGTTCGAGTTGTCGTACGTGACATCCACTGCGCCTTGCTCAAGTGACACATCGACTTTTTCAACACCGGACAATGCACCGACGCTGTCTTCTACCGCTTTAACACAATGCTGGCAGCTCATGCCGCTCACTTGCAATTGTACTTGCTCTTTCATGAATAATTCCTCCTTGGTAAAAGGTAAGCAATTCGCTTCCTTTATCTATTATTTTCTCATTAGCTTTTGAAATGTGACAAGAAGTTCGTCCAGGATCTCTTCATCTCCTGAAGCGAGGCGATCTTTGACGCAGCCCTTTAAATGGCCGTCGAGAAGCACTTTCGTCACGCTGTTCAAGGCAGACTGAGTAGCTGCTAATTGCGTGATGATGTCATCACAATAAACGTCCCGGTCCACCATGCCTTTGATGCCGCGCACTTGCCCTTCGATGCGGTTCAGCCGGTTCGTCAAATCCCGTTTGACCGAAGCGGAGTGATGGCTCTTTCGGCAAGCATCAACAGATGGCGTTTCTTCAATTAATTCACTCATTCAAAACCCCTCCAATTTTCGGTTAGCGATCCACTCGCCGGCTTTAATCTAATCAACTAGTAAACAGTTTTGATTACACCTCGAGTATACCTGAAGGGGGTATGTGATTCAAGAAATTAACTCAAAGTTTGCATTTGTCATCAAATTGATACGTTTGAAACTCTGAAATGATGGTATTATATACGTAGATAAAGAAAAGTCAACTATTTCGAATAGAATCACTACATCAGCGAGATCCGCACACGTCCAATTAGCAACAACTACTCTCAAAGAGGTGATCATGGATGATTAAAAATGGAGAGATCCGCAACATTGTATCGAATCTGGCAAAACTTGGCGTCCAAGCGACGATTACGAAATCCCGTGTGGAGCTAAGCAAAACCTTGGCCTTGCCGCAGCCGCCCCAAGCATCATCCCATTCTTCATAAAAAACTCCGACGCCCATTGCGCCGGAGTTTTTTTATTGAGCATATTAATTTTGACGTGAACGGTCAAACATATAGTTTTTGTGATGGAACCGCATGCTGAAGACGACGCCGAGCGCGAGCATATTGCCGATCAACGAGCTGCCTCCGTAGCTGATGAAAGGCAGTGGAATCCCGGTGATCGGCAGCAATTGAATCGTCATGCCGATATTTTGGAAGACGTGGAACGTAATCATCGCAATGATGCCTGCGCAAACATAGGTACTGAAGGTATCTTTGAATTGCAAAGTGATCTTCGTCAAGTGATAAATGAGCATGAAGAACAATATAATGACGGCACTAGCCCCGATAAAGCCGAAGTCTTCCGAAATGACCGTGAAGATGAAATCGGTATGGTTCTCCGGCACATAAACTTGGCGACCTTGATAGCCTTTTCCAAACACTTCCCCAGAGCCGATCGCATTCAAGGCGGCAATTAGGTTATAGCCGCCTGACTCTGCATAGGAGTAGGGGTCGAGCCAAGTGTAGATCCGCTCAAACATATACGGCTTCAAGCCGATCTTCCCAAGCAAGTCCTGCATATTGAGCGTCATCCATAATAACGTGGCTCCAATGAGCGCGACGCCGCCAAAGCTTGGCAAAATGATTTTCCATGAAATTCCCGAGACGATAACGATGGCCAATGTGATGGCGATGAATACGAGAGCCGTTCCAAGGTCCGGTTGCAGCAGGATAAAGCCGAGTGGCAAGCCGAGCATAAAGCCAATTTTCCCGAGCAGCAGCAAATCGGTTTTGAGGGTCCTCAGCAAATGACGCTCATGATGCGCAGAAATCATTTTCGCCAGCGCTAGGATATAGAAGGTTTTCATGAACTCGGCTGGCTGGATGTTAACGAATGGCGTGTGGAACCAAGCTTTGGCCCCGTTGATCGGCTGTGCGATCTGGCCCTGTCCATCCGGTGCGATCATCAAGGCAAGTAATAGCACTAAGCCTGCACCATAAAGGTAATAGGCCATTTTTTTGTACTGATCGGTATCAAAATACATCAACACCGCAATCATCCCAGCTGACACAATGTAAAACAGCGCCTGGCGCGGAACAAAATTGGTTAAATACTGCCCCGAAGTCTGGGCAGAAGAAATCGCGACCAAACTGACGATGAAAAACAGAAATAATATAAAAGTGAGCGACCAATCAAAGCGATCGGAAAAGCTCTTGTTAGTTTGCATATCAATTCACCCATACTTTTCTTAATCTATAACGCCCATCATTATACAGCATACGCGAAACTAATGCGCATGCAAAAAGTAATGACGATTTGAAAACAGGAATGTTTCCTAACAGCCGTACAACCCGTATAATAAGAAAGGAAATGGAGTGGGGCACATGGAGAAAAAGCCGTTGAAGACGGATTTTTACATACAACATTTATATATCTATGTGAGCGAAGCGGATCGAATGGCGCTATTCAGCGGCTTTGGCTTTGAGCACTTCCTAGAAGCGGTCGATATGCCGGAAAACCTATTGCTGTTGAAGCACCCTTACGAGGAAGCATCATTTAATATGCACACCCACTTGGATTTTGCGACGAAAGAAGAATACGGCCAGTTAAAGCGGGCGCGATCCAATCGAAAAAGTGAATTCTGCTGGATCGATTTCCGCAGCGAAAAGCAATTGAACTCGTTGACGGCCCAGGAACAGGCAGAACTTCTTTATTTGGGCCATAAAAAAGAACCGGTAAAAAGCCCGTTTTTTACAAGCTTGCAAAACGAATATGCGTATCTAGCTGGCGAAGAAAAGGAATGGACAAAGATCTATTTCCGGCGTATGGAAAAACTTAACGCCCTAATCGCCAATCATTTTACGCAAATCATCCGCAAGGAAACGAGTGGCCAGCATTTTTTCCGCCGCAGAACGAAAGACTTGGTCCCACAGCTTCCGAAAGAACATTTTAATAAGCTGCGCCTGGAAATGGGGGAAGGGGTCTTGTTGTCTTTAGCAGATCCCGAGAAAACCAAAAACACGATCGAACTTCACGTCCGGACGGTCGGCGAAATTGATTTTATGGATGAATTTTGGGAAGACCTAGCGGAAACAATCCGCAAGCCGCTATCGGGACGAATTGTCTACGATCGAAAACTGAAAGCCTGGAAATGATACTCGGTAAGACGCGGGTATCATTTTTATTTGCCGAAGTTAAAAGGCTTCGTGACTGTTTATTTAAATAGGTCAGATGAAAGAGTGGGAGGCGTCCGCCTGGAGCGGATTTACCACTTTCTTTTATGCTATCTAATTTTACAACCTAACTTAATACAGTATGATTTTACAGCCGTTGGCAAAAAAATTTTTCGGCTGACAGCGTTCGTGATAAACTAAGCAATATGTAAAACGAAATGAGGGTCTCTAATGAAAAAACGAATTGGGCTTTTATACGGCGGCAAATCCGCTGAACATGAAGTGTCGTTGACAACAGCCAGCGCCTTCTCCAAAGCGCTTGATTTTAATAAATACGAAGTTTATCCAGTTTATATCACGCAAGAAGGCGAATGGCGAAAAGGCACACCTTTAACTGGAGCGGTTTCTTCTATAGAAGAACTGCAATTGCCGGGGAACGGCGAACGCCCGAATGATATTTCCGGTTTTCTTCCGACTGATGAGGAACCCGCGCTAGATGTCATCATTCCTTTGCTTCATGGGCCAAACGGGGAAGACGGAACCGTGCAAGGTTTGCTTGAAGTGATGAACTTGCCATACGTCGGCAACGGGGTTTTAGCTTCATCTGCGGGCATGGATAAAGTCGTGATGAAACAATTATTCGACCAGGCGGGCTTGAACCAAACCCCTTATGTTTATTTCCTGCGCCGTGACTGGAAAAATAACCAAGGACAGTGGCTAGACAAAGTCGAGCAAGAGCTCACATGGCCAGTATTCGTTAAACCGGCAAACCTGGGTTCTAGTGTCGGCATTAGCAAAGCGGAATCGCGCGCCGAACTAATTGTTGCTGTGGACGAGGCGCTCAAATTCGACCGCAAAATCGTCATCGAACAAGGCGTTGTCGGACGTGAAATCGAAGTCGGCGTCCTCGGCAATGACGCACCGGAATGCTCGGTAGCCGGCGAGATCAAACCCTTAAAAGCTTTCTACGATTACCAGGCAAAATACAAAGACGGCAATACGGCGATGATCATCCCGGCAGAACTGCCGGAAGCAGTCTACGCAGAACTCGTCGATTCAGCGAAAAAAGCATTCAAGATTCTCGATTGTACAGGACTTGTGCGCGCGGACTTTTTCGTGACAGAAAGCCACGAGATCATCATCAATGAAGTCAACACCTTGCCAGGATTTACACCGTTCAGCATGTTCCCGCTATTGTGGCAGCATACCGGCCTTGAGTATCCTGATTTGATCGAGAAACTGATTGAGCTCGCGATTGAACGTTACGAAGACAAACAATTATTACAATTTAAAATGGATTGAGTGGGGAGAACCGATGAAAAAAACGATTGAACAGATAGCCACATGGCTGGACATCAAAACGAATTTAAAAGGGATTGAAGTGACTGGCGTGTCGATCAATACGCGGACGCTGAAGCCGGGCGATTTGTTCATTCCGTTCCGCGGCGAAAATGCCAATGGACATAAATATGTCCGCTATGCGATTGAAGCAGGGGCTGCCGCTGCGTTGTGGCAACGTGATGAGCCGGAACCGCCGTCTGACTTGCCGCTATTAATCGTCGATGATTGCGAGAAGGCATTGCAGGAAATGGCGCGCGCTTACCGCAATGAATTGAAAGCGACCGTCATTGGCATTACCGGCTCAAATGGCAAGACTTCAACGAAAGACTTGGTTGCGAGCGTTTTGAAACCATACTACAAAGTCCAGAAAACGCAGGGCAATTTTAACAACGAATTAGGATTGCCGTTAACGATCTTGTCCTTAGATGAAGACACGAAATACGTAGTTCTTGAGATGGGCATGAGCGGCTTTGGGCAGATTCAATTTCTGTCGGAGTTGGCGCGTCCTGATTATGCCGTCATTACTAACATCGGCGAAGCGCATATGCAGGACCTTGGATCAAGAGAAGGCATCGCCGAGGCGAAATTTGAAATCGTCGCCGGGCTCGAACAGCATGGCAAGCTTTTCTATGATGGCGATGAGCCCTTGTTATTGCCTTTTGTCGAAGATTTTACGCAAGCGGTATCGTTTGGCTTTGGCCCAGACAATGAATTGAGTGTGGGCGACATCCAAGCTACCGAAGATGGCAGCAGCTTTTTAGTCAATGGCATCATCGACGCGAAATTTTCTATACCGGTCCTTGGCGAACATCAAGTGAAAAACACGTTGTCAGCGATTTTAATCGCTCTCGAAGCCGGATTAACCGAAGAAGAAATTCGCCGGTCCTTAAAAAATGCGGCATTGACCGATATGCGGATGCAGCTGATTGCGGCCGATAATGGTGCAGTTTTTATCAACGATGCGTACAATGCGGCTCCGACTTCTGTAAAAGCGGCGCTGAACTTTATCCGTGAGACGACGATGAAAGAGTCCAAATGGGTCGTCCTTGGCGATATGCTCGAACTCGGCGAAAACGAACAGCAATTTCATGAAGAATTAGCAAGTTCAATCGGTCCAGAACTGGAAGGCGTCTGCTTGTACGGTCCGCGCATGAAATGGCTTTATGAGAAACTGTCGACTTCTTATGAAGGGAAATTATTGTGGAGCGAAGACGATTACGGGCCGATCATCGACTTATTGGCGAAGAACCTGAAGAAAGACACAGCCGTTCTCGTTAAAGGTTCGCGCGGCATGGCGCTTGAAAAAGTGATCGAACCATTCACAAGCCAATGAAAACCGGCGTCTTGTGCATCCATGGCTTTACCGGCGGGCCGTTTGAAGTCGAACCGTTTGCTGATTACTTAAGCGAGCAGACGGATTGGATTATCGAAATTCCAACCTTGCCGGGACACGGGGAAAAGCTCGAGCTCGGCGAACAAAGTGCTGAAGTGTGGATGATGGAAGCGGAGCTTGCGCTGAAGCGATTGAAAGCGAAAGCCGACCGCGTCATCATTGTCGGCTTCTCGATGGGCGGGCTGATTGCAATGTATTTATCGATGCGCTATAAAATCGATCGATTGGTCCTGTTGAGTGCGGCGGTGAAATACATCAGCCCTGTGCAAATCCGCGAAGAAGTGCGGGAAGCCGTACGCGACCTGGTCGGCAAGCGCATCAACCAAAATGCCTTGTACCATCTATATGAATACAAATTCCGCAACACCCCGATCCGCTCGACGATAGAATTCCTGCGTGTCGTCAAGACCGTCGAGCCGTATTATCGATTGATCGATGTGCCGGCTTTCATCGTCCAAGGCGAAAAAGACAGCGTCGTCCCGCCGTCTGCAGCACAGCATATTTACGATCACTTAGGCTCGGCGGAAAAGCATCTTTACCATTCGGCGACCGGCAAGCATTTGATCTGCTATAGCGATGATGCCGCTGAATGGTTCCCGAAAGCCCTGCAATTTATGTGCGGGGAACAGTAAACTGATAATTGGAACCTTTCCATATCAATTGCATGTCGATGGGAAGCATGATATTCTGTTTAGAGCAATGGATACATTTTTGAGACACTCTTCCTTCGTGAAGAGGTTTTTTTTGAGCATAAACGGTTTGTTCTACTTACTGGGGAAACCAACCCCGCTGTGCAGACCGCTCGGCAACGACCGAGCTTTTCCTGTTCACACATCCCCTCTGACTTAAAACTCCAGAGCATGATTTTCGACGTGAAAGTTCTTAATAAAGGCTCGACCTTGTCATAAATTCATCTAAAATGTGTACCATTTGTAAATAAGATGAAGACAAAAGGAGATTGAAAAAATTTGGTTAAATTTGCAGATCTAAACATCAGCGAAACAACATTGAAATCCGTAAGACGTATGGGCTTTGAGGAAGCGACACCTATCCAGGAAGGCACAATCCGCCTAGGCATGGAAGGCAAAGACATTATCGGGCAAGCACAAACAGGTACTGGTAAAACAACCGCTTTCGGTATTCCGTTGATCGAGAAAATCGACACACGTGACGGAAATGTGCAAGGTTTGGTCATTGCACCGACACGCGAATTGGCAATCCAAGTTTCTGAAGAGCTTTACAGACTAGGTAAAGATAAAAACGTGCGTATTTTGTCCGTATTCGGTGGCCAGGAAATTGGCCGTCAGATCCGAGCTTTGAAAAACCGCCCTCAAATCATCGTCGGCACACCTGGTCGTTTGCTTGACCATATCAACCGCCGCACGTTGAAGCTTGATAACGTCAATACGCTTGTGTTGGATGAAGCTGATGAAATGCTGAACATGGGCTTCATCGAAGACATTCAGTCAATCATGTCGAATGTCCCTGAAACCCGTCAGACGCTTCTGTTCTCTGCTACGATGCCGGACCCAATCCGCCGCATTGCAGAAAAATTCATGAAGACACCTGAAATTGTCAAAATCAAGTCGAAAGAAATGACTGTCGAAAACATCGAACAGTTTTTCGTAAAGTCCGTAGAACGCGAAAAATTCGACATCCTTTCCCGCTTGTTGAACGTTCACCAGCCGGAACTCGCAATCGTCTTCGGGCGCACGAAGCGCCGCGTTGATGAATTGGCACATGCATTAAACATTCGCGGCTACCTAGCTGAAGGAATTCACGGCGACCTTAGCCAGGCGAAGCGTATGTCGGTTTTGAAGCAATTTAAAGCAAACAAGATCGATATTCTTGTTGCGACTGACGTAGCAGCACGTGGACTTGATATCTCAGGCGTATCTCACGTCTACAACTTCGATATTCCACAAGACCCTGAAAGCTATGTTCACCGTATCGGCCGTACTGGCCGTGCCGGTAAAAAAGGTGTAGCTGTCACTTTCGTTACACCACGCGAAATGGGCTACTTGTCTATCGTTGAAAGAACAACGAAGAAAAAAATGGAAGCTTTAGTTCCTCCAACTGCTGATGAAGCGGTTATCGGACTTCAGCGCGTTGCTATGGAACAATTGGAAACAATGACTGAGAAAAACAACCTCGGCAGCTATCGTGAGCTTGCAACAGAAATGTTGGAAAAACACGATGCAGTTGATTTGATTGCAGCAGCGCTTAAAACGCTAACGAAAGACCCGGAAGATGCTCCAGTCCAAATTACTGAAGAACGCCCATTGCCATCACGTGGCGGTGGCGGATACAAAGGTAAAGGCGGCGGACGTTCATCCGGCGGCGGATACAAAGGCAAAGGCGGCGGACGCTCGTCTGGCGGTGGCTATAAAGGCCGTCGCGAGTCATCAAGCTCAAGCCGTCCTTCAGGCGGAGGGCGTCCAGGACGCACTCGCCGTCACGAATCATAAAACTCGATCAATAAGATTAAAAGGCGGAGAACCGGCAGCAATTGCCGATTCTCCGCCTTTTTTGTCGTTTCAGAATAAGGTACAATGAAATGAAACATTCCGGTTCATGAAACGTATAAGGAAGAGAGTACTCTTGATTGGAGATGACATAATGAACCATCAACCGAAAAACCGGATCTCCCGAAAGGGGCTGACTGTTTGGCGCCTCTACGGAATGATCGAAACCGTGGTCGTTGCCCTGTTATTGGCCGGTGTAGGCACTCTTACATATTTTTTTGACTGGCCAAATTGGATCTATGCAGCAGCAGGTGGTCTACTAGTACTGTTTGCTTTCCTGTTTATCTATCTATTCCCGAAGATCCGCTGGGAAAGATGGCGCTACGAAGTGCGAGATCAGGAAATTGAATTGCAGCACGGCTTGTTCATTGTCAAACGGACGCTCGTGCCAATGGTCCGCGTCCAGCACGTCGACACAGAACAAGGCCCGATCTTGCGGAAATACGATTTATCGGAGATTTCCATTTCGACTGCCGCAACTACCCATACCATTCCCGCATTGATTACGGAAGAGGCAGATGAATTGCGCTCCCGTATTTCGGTGCTCGCAAGGGTGGCGGAAGATGATGTCTGAGCCGCGCTATAAACTGCACCCGATTTCTGCACTCATCAATTTCTTAAAAGGCTTAAAAGAATTGATCTTGCCTTTCGTCATTATTTTTGGTGCGAACTTGTTCCGCGAAGATGGGATTTCCGGCATGTTCAACCAAGGCTGGCAGGGTTTATTGCCGCTGCTCGTCGGCGGGGTAGTGCTGGTATTCATGCTGATCGCCGGCATCATCAAATGGAAACGTTTTGTCTATTGGTTTGAAGATGGGGAATTGCGGATTGAATATGGGTTGTTCGTCAAAAAGAAACGGTATATTCCGTTCGAACGCATTCAAAGCTTAAATTATATAGAAGGCATTTTTCACCGGCCGCTTGGGCTTGTGAAAGTGAAGGTCGAAACGGCTGGTTCCGGGAAAGCCGGGCAGGCGGAAGCTGAACTGACTGCTATTTACCGCGCGGAAGCCGACCGTATCGAACAGGAAATGCACATGGCGAAACGGGGATATGCGGCACAAGCGGAGACGGCGGACGAAATGCTTTACGGGCCGGTCGAAGCGCAGCCGCTGCGCGAAGAAGTTGCGGATGAACCAGCGCGCGTATTGTACCGGATGAGCATGAAGGAATTATTGGTGCTCGCGACAACTTCCGGGGGGATCGGTGTCGTTATTTCTGGTGTCGCCTTATTCCTATCGCAGTTTTCTGAGCTGATTCCTTATGATGCGATCTATGAAGAAGTCATGCTGTTCATGCGCTTCGGTTATTTGGTCGTGGCCTTGACTGTCTTTGCGGGACTCTTGCTTGCCTGGGTCATTTCCGTGGCCATGACACTCATTGCTAATTATCAATTCACCATCCACGCAGATGAGGAACGAATTTATATTACACGGGGCTTATTGGAAAAGAAAAAAGTCTCTGTGCCATTTAATCGTGTGCAAGGCATTAAGATGACTCAAAACCCGCTGCGTCAATTATTCGGCTATGTTCATGTGACGGTCGAAAGCGCAGGAGGGACTTTGACTGATAAAGATGAAAAAATCCGTTTGTTCCCGCTCGTCAAGCAAGAAAAAATGAAGCCAGTCCTGGACGAATTATTCCCGGATTTTGACTGGTCCCCGGAATTGACGCGTTTGCCGAAAAGGAGCCGCCCGTTCTTCTACCGCTTGTCGATCGTCTGGTTCGTCCCGGCATTCGCGGCACTCGGTTATTTCTTCTACCCTTATGGCCTGTGGGCGCTTGCGGTCATTCCAGTCATCGTGGCAATGGGTTTATGGCAACACCGTACAGCCGGCTACGCCATCTCGGGCCGCCAATTAACGGCGCAATTCCGCGGCATTAGCTTGCACCGCTTTTACATGCTGAAAAAACGCATCCAAGTGGTTGCGGTAACGAGAACGATTTTCCAGCGCCGGCGAGATGTCGCTTCTGTCCATGCAACAATCAAGTCAGGCATGCTCGGAGCCACCGCGCTCGTCCCGAATCTGTCGCGGGAAGATGCTGAAGAAATCCTGGCTTGGTACGAGCCATCGCGGCAACGCCAGAAAGTGGATCATGAACAAACGAAAAACCCTCAACCGAATGAAATCGGCTGAGGGTTTTTTCGTACTGATTAGCGGCGGTTTTTGGCGCGCCAGCTAACGATGCGTTTTGGATGGAAATAACTGAGCCCGATCAAGAAACCGGTGATCATGCCAGCAATGTGCGCTGTGACATTGATGTTCGGTGTCACGAATGTCATGACTATGCTAATGACGATAATTGGGAGTATAATTTGTTTGAGCTGCGGCATTGCACGGCCGCCGTAATAAACGAGGGCACCGAATGCGCCGAAGATCCCGAAGATTGCGCCGCTTGCCCCGACATGTACATAATCGAGTGGTTGCAGGAAATAAGTGGCCGCCGATGCGAACAGGCCAGCCAACATATAAATCGTGATAAAACGTACTTTGCCGGTCAAGCGCTCAAGCTCTGGCCCGAAAAGGAACAGCGAGAACATATTGAACAGCAAGTGCATAAAACCGCCGTGCAGGAAGATGGGTGTCACGAAACGCCACCACTCGCCATTTGCGATATGGAAGTTCGACCCAACGCCGTAATAGTAAATGTATTCGCCGAGCGCTGGCAACCATGTCAGCAAGTGGATGAGGACATTTAACGCGATCAACGTGGATACGACCGGGTACATTCTTAAGTACTGTGAAAAACTTTCTCTTCTGATAAACAATAAGGTCACCTCAATTTCATAGCTTTATTATACCCGTTACCCATTTGCGAATGAAAGGAGAAACCTTTATGATAACAGGAATCGGTCTTGATATTGTCGAGTTGGAGAGAATCCGCAAGCTCGATGAAAGATCTTCTAAATTCCGCGAGCGTGTCCTGACTAAATCAGAACTTGCGGAATATCTTCTATTGAAAAAGAAACGCCAAACTGAATTTCTAGCAGGGCGCTTTGCGGCGAAAGAAGCGTTCGCTAAAGCTCGCGGCACCGGAATCGGCGCAGCATGCCCGTTTGCGGACATGGAAATTCGAAAAGACAAAAACGGCAAACCCGGCATGTTTTTCCGCGGTGCGGAATGCGGATTTGTGTCGATCACCCATTCAAAAGAATTTGCCGCCGCACAAGTTGTTTTGCAAACCGAATGAACAGGATGTGTAGACTATGGAAAATTACCGACCGACAAAGGCAGTCGTCAATTTAGAGGCAATCCGGAAAAATCTAACGGCTTTTCAGCAACGGGCTGGCCACGCTGAAGTAATTGCAGTGGTGAAAGCGGATGGCTACGGGCATGGGGCGGAGGAAATTGCTCGAGTTGCCATTGAATCCGGCGTCCGTCTGCTGGCGGTTGCCACACCAGACGAAGCAGTATCGCTGCGCCGCGCGGGAATTGACCAAGACATTCTTGTGATGGGGTCAGTGCCTGCTGCATTCGTCCCTGTTGCTCAGAAAGAAAATATTATCGTCACCGCCTTGTCGATTGAATGGATTGAGGCGGCGCAGGATGCGATTGAGCCGGGACCTTTGCTTCGTGTTCACTTAAAAGTTGATACGGGAATGGGGCGCCTTGGCATACAGCCGGAGGAAGCGGAAATGGCATATGCTAAACTGGAGTCAGGCCCATTTTCATTCGATGGCATCTTCACGCATTTTGCAGCAGCAGACGATGAAGATTCGACGCTTTTTAATCGCCAAGCCGAACGGATGAATGAGGTGTTGGAACAATTGCCAGACGGCGTGATGATTCACCTATCAAATAGCGCGGCAACACTGATGCACCCGTCTGTCGCTTGCGACGCTGTTCGGATCGGCATCTCGCTCTATGGCATCGCCCCGTCGCCTTATGTCGGAGAACATTCGCCAATTGCGTTAGAGCCAGCTTTAAGCCTAGAAACGGAAATCGTCCACATCAAGAAAGTGCAGCCAGGTACAACAATTAGCTACGGGGCGACTTACCGCAGCGAACAATCAGAATGGATCGCGACGCTCCCTGTCGGCTATGCAGACGGCATGCTGCGCGGATTGCAAGGGCAAGAAGTCCTTGTGCGCGGCGAGCGAGTGCCGATTGTTGGGCGCATTTGCATGGATCAATGCATGATTCGCTTGAACGAGCATGTTCCTGTTGGCGAACCGGTCCAATTAATTGGCCGTCAAGGAGACGGAGAAGTCTTAATGGATGAATGGGCCGAAAAGCTGGGCACAATCCCCTATGAGATCCCTTGTATTTTGACGAAGCGGGTACCGCGTATCTATGTGAATGGCACCAAAAATGCCGGATCACCTTTTCAGCCGAACGATACAATGGTAAGATGAAAAGGTAACTAGACAGAGATCGGGATTTTCGGAGGTGTCGGCTGTGTACGAGAAGTCAAAGACGAAAGAAGTGGTAGTTAAGTTGCCGAAGCAATTCATGTCGGAGCTTACTGCGCACTCAGGTGAATGCATTGAGGAGAACGGTGAATTCATCTATGTATCGACTCAACGAGTAACAAAAAATGTCTACGATTCATATCATATTCGGGAAGCGATGATCAAGGGCTATGTGGAAATGTCGCAGATCAACCTGTCAATTGCCTGCGAATGTTCGCACGCTGAGTACGAAGCGGAGCACACGACAGTGCAACTCGTAAGCGGAGGGTGACAACTTGATTGTAAAACGCGGGGATGTTTTTTTCGCAGAATTATCACCGGTCGTCGGGTCTGAGCAAGGCGGGACCCGTCCGGTTTTGGTGATACAAAACGATATCGGGAACCGATTTAGTCCGACAGTGATCATTGCGGCGATCACCGCCCAGATCCAAAAAGCCAAATTGCCGACACACGTAGAAATCAACGCCAAGAAATACGGCTTTGAGCGTGATTCTGTTATTTTGCTTGAACAATTGCGGACCATTGATAAATCGCGTTTGACTGATAAAATCACACAGCTGGACGATGCGTTAATGGAAAAGGTGGACGAAGCCTTAGAAATCAGTGTCGGACTTGTAAAGTTCTAGCATACATACTCCATGGAATGCCCCGAGATGGTCTGTCTCGGGGTATTTTCGTATAGAAAATCACCATTACGTTGGCACTTCATCAAAAAAGATGTGAAATGCGCCGTTTTCCGATACAATGAATAGACAAGTATGAAATTGTGGCTACGAGGGTCACCGGGAGGGTTTTACGACAAGATGAACAAACAAATGGCTACATATATACAAGAAAACATGACTGATATCATTGCTGATTGGCAACAGAAGATGAGAGATGAGAAAGACGAGCCCTCTTTTCAGGTAATGTCAGAGGAGATGGTGAACCAGACAAGCCGCGAATTTGCGGGGTTGATGACATCGAGTCTTCTGGAAAGCTACCAGATTTACGAAAACCGCTTGCGGGATTTCGCTGAGAAAGTAGTTCGTCTTGGCTGGTCCATTACCTTCATGACGAAAGCGATCGATCATTTCGCTGAAATCGTCTACGAAGGAATGCGTAAAGTGGGTACAATCCACCCGGATAATATGGACGGATTCATTCATGAATTCGCAAATTGGGCCCAACCGATTCGCAATAGCATGATTCACACATATTCCAAAGCCTGGGAGCGTACGGTGAGCTTGCAGAAGATAGCATTGCAGGAGCTGTCCGCTTCCTTGATCCCGGTCTTCGACAAAGTATCTGTCATGCCGCTCGTCGGGACGATTGACACTGAACGGGCGAAATTGATTATGGAAAACTTACTCGACGGCGTCGTCAAACACCGGGCAGAAGTGGTTTTGCTGGATATCACAGGCGTACCGGTCGTCGATACCATGGTCGCTCATCATATTATCCAAGCGGCAGATGCAGTCCGCCTGGTTGGGGCGAAATGCATGCTCGTCGGGATACGGCCGGAAATTGCCCAGACGATCGTCACGCTCGGTATCAATTTGAACGACTTTACGACAACGAGCACGCTTCAGCGAGGCGTAGAACAAGCATTGGCTTGGACAAACCGAAAAATTGTGGAGGTTGAAGAAGTATGAATGTGAGAATCCCAATTCTAAAACTAAGAGATACATTAATCGTTTCGATCCAATGGGAGTTAGATGACCAAACGGCATTGCAATTCCAGGAAGATCTTTTGACTAAATTGCACGAAACTAGCGCCCGTGGGGTGGTCATCGATTTGACGTCGATCGACTTTATTGATTCATTCATTGCCAAAGTACTGGGGGATGTCATTAGCATGTCCAGCCTGATGGGGGCAAGAGTGGTTATTACCGGTATCCAGCCGGCAGTTGCCATCACTTTGATCGAGCTCGGAATTCGACTTGAAGATGTTATGACGGCACTTGACCTAGAGAACGGCTTGGAGAAACTTCAATTGGAATTGGAGGCTTGAAGATGAGCGACCAATCCTCAGTGGAAATCTTAACAGAATGGGATATTGTAGCGGCACGCCAACTCGGGCGTAATGTCGCCAAGGAGCTCGGATTCGGCACCGTGGACCAAGCGCGAATCACGACGGCCATCAGCGAGCTCGCCCGCAATATTTATTTATACGCCGGTCAGGGCAGGATCGAAATCCAGCAACTGGCCGAAAACGGCATGAAAGGAATCCTGATCATCGCTGCTGATAGCGGCCCGGGGATCCCGGATGTCAGAAAAGTAATGGAAGACGGCTTTACGACATCAGGAGGACTGGGTGCAGGCTTACCGGGTGTCAAGCGGTTGATGGATGATTTCAAAATTGAAACAATCCAAGGTGAAGGGACAGATATACGGGCTACGAAGTGGCTCCGCTAGGGGGAACGCTAAATGCCTCAACACATTGAAGCGCAATATCAAGAGATTCTGAACGAATATGTAAAAAAGCAGACGGAGCAAAATTTGTACGTCGGCCAAAATTTCAGCAGACAACTAATTCTGGAGAATATTTCCCCGGAAGAAGTGATCAGCATGCACAAAGCAGCCATCGGGGAGCTCTATAGCGATCTCCCGGATGTTGTTTGGCATTCATTTGATTTCCTGATCGAAATGATGATCAATTATGGATTGGCATTGCAGGAACGCCAAAGTCTATTGAAACGCCAGGAAGAATTGAAAGTGGAGATGGACTTGGCAGCCAATGTGCAGGAAACTTTGCTCAAGACAAAATTGCCGTCTTTGGATGGCTTGGATATCGGTTTATTGTCGATCCCAGCCAAGAAGATGAACGGGGATTATATTTATTTCGTCAGCGATTACGATGGATACGCTGGGGTAGCTGTTGCCGATGTCATCGGAAAAGGCCTTCCGGCGGCTCTTTGCATGTCCATGATTAAATTCGGCATGGATAGCTTGAACAGCTCACACGCCTTGCCAAAAGACGTGCTTGGCGTCATCAACCGGATCGTGGAAAAAAGCGTCGATGACTCGATGTTTGTGTCAATGTTTTATGCGAATTACGATGCGGGAGCAGCGAGACTTACATATGGGTCGGCAGGACACGAGCCCGCAATCCTCTACCGCGCGGGTTCTGGGGAATTTAGCGAGCTAGAAGCAAAAGGTTTGCTGCTCGGCGTTTCACCGGCAGCGGTATACGAAGAGCATTCCGTTATTCTGGAAAAAGGCGATATGGTCATCATGATGACAGATGGAGTGACAGAAGGCCGGACAGAAGAAGGATTTATCGAACGGGATGTCATCTATAAATTGATCGAACAAAAGAAAACGGAGCCAGCACAGGCGATCGTTCAACACGTTTACGATGAACTGGAGCGGATGCAAAATGCAGAACTTCAGGATGACTTCACTTTAGTGGTTTATAAGAAGGGGTAATTCGAGGTTTAAAAGCATCAAATGGCGGGTAAGAAAGCTTAGAATGGCTTTTTTTCGGCTGAATTGAATCATACAAAACGGGGTGTCATATAGAGATGAATATTCAAGTTAATTTGACAGAAAATGACAATAAATTAAAAGGCGATATTCACGGGGAAATCGATGCACATACAGCACCGGTGCTACGTGAAAAATTAGAAGCATATCAAGCAAAAGAAGGCTTGAATGCCGAACTGGATTTATCAGGAGTGGATTATATGGATAGTACAGGATTAGGCGTTTTTGTCGCTTTCTATAAATCCATTAATGCAAAAGGCGGGCATTTGAAACTGACTGGCCTATCCAGCCGCTTGAAGCGCCTCTTTGATATCACAGGTTTGGGCGATATCATGGATATTGAAGCTGCAGTCGGGAAGGGTGGTAATTAATCATGCGTCCTTTCGATTATGTAGAAATGCGTGTTCCGGCCAAATCTCAATACGTAGGTGTTGCCCGTCTGACGATTTCGGGTCTCGCAAGCCGTATCGGGTTTTCATTTGACGATATCGAGGATTTAAAAATTGCCTCAAGTGAAGCAGTAACTAACGCTGTCCAGCACGCTTATTCTGAAGGTGAAGAAGGCGAAGTGGTCATTGGTTGTGCGCTGTATGAAGATAAAATTGAAATTATGGTAGCCGACCACGGCCAAAGCTTCGATTTTGAAGAAACCAAGGCAAAAGTGGGACCATATCACGACCAGGAAGAAGGAGCGTTCCTGCGCGAAGGAGGTCTCGGCCTGTATTTGATCGAAACGCTTATGGATGAAGTGAAAGTGCATCACCAGGAAGGCGTTACTGTCTTTATGACCAAGCATGTTGAAGGGGAGCGGGTGGAAGAGGATGTCGAAACAATCTCATCCTAATCAGCCAACGAAAGAACAGGTACTGGAATGGATTGAAGCTTACCAAAAAACCGAGGACGAGGAAGCGCAAACGAACCTGGTCCTCAATTATCGCCGCTTGGTAGAATCGATTGCCCGCAAGTATTCTAACGGGAAATCCTATCATGAAGACATCGCACAAGTCGGGATGCTCGGCTTGCTCGGCGCGATTCGGCGTTATGACCCATCTTATGGCCGCAGCTTTGAAGCTTTCGCAGTGCCGACCATTATTGGCGAAATCAAGCGCTTTTTGCGTGATAAAACATGGGCTATCCATGTGCCGCGCCGCATTAAAGAGTTGGGGCCGCGCATTAAAGCGACTGTGGAAGTGCTGACAACAGAGCTCCAGCGATCGCCGCAAGTATGGGAAATCGCTGAATACCTGGATGTTGAAGAAGACGACATTTTAGAAGCGATGGAGATGGGTAAAAGCTATCAAGCACTTTCCATGGACCATTCACTCGAGGCGGATTCGGACGGCAGTACAGTTACCTTGTTTGACGTAGTCGGCCAAGACGATGATGGATACGAAAAAGCGGATCAGCGTATGCTCGTGGCGGAAGCGATGAATGTCCTTTCTGATCGGGAAAAGCAGATCATCCAATACACCTACATAGAGCAGCTGAGCCAAAAAGAAGCAGGCGACCGTTTGGGAATTTCCCAGATGCATGTGTCGCGCCTTCAACGAAAAGCGATTAAAAAGCTTCAAGAAGCCATTTTGGCTGCTGGCGGGGTTTCCTAGTGGAAGAAATTCGCCATGAAAATGTGGAAGCCTATGCCTACAACGCAGCAAAAAAAGGAAATTATGAATCCGGTGACAGTTATTACACTGTATTAACGGATGAATACTTTATTTGCTCCGTAGCCGATGGTTTGGGAAGTGGGCCTGTTGCGCGCGAATCGTCACAGGTCATCCCGCAAATCTTGAAAGAGTATCATCATGAGACAATTGATCAATTGATGAATCGCTTTAATGGTTTGATGATGCAAAAACGTGGAGCAGCCGTCGCTATTTTTAAAGTGGATTTCAAAAAACGCACATTGGAATACAGTTGCGTTGGCAATATCCGTTTCTATCTATATAGAAGAGGGACCGATGAAGTGATTTATCCATTACCTGTCATGGGCTACCTATCTGGCAGGCCGCAAAAGCTGAAAACTCAGCTATACACGTATTTGGAGAACGACTTGTTTCTCATTCACTCAGATGGTGTGGATTTGCGTAATCCGAAAGCCATGATGAGACGAGCGGGTGCGCCTAAGCGCTTGTACGAAGATATTTTGGCGTCCATTCAAACTGGCGACGATGCAACATTAATTTCAGGAAGCCTTCTCCATTAAGGAGAGGCTTCTTTTTTATGGGGAAATAGAGAGGGAGCTTATTTCTCCCGCCAACCACCGCCGTGTTAAAATAAAGAAGCAGAAAGGAAGTGCATGAAATGGACACTCAGCAATTACACGCATTAATCGCCAAGGAGGCCGGCGTGAAACCCAACCAAGCAAAACAGGTTATTGAGCTGCTTGAAGGTGGCAACACGGTGCCTTTTATCGCCCGTTATCGAAAAGAAGCAACCGGTTCGTTGGATGAAGTTCAAATAAAAGCAGTAGAAGATCGATATACATACATCCAGAATTTGGAACAAAGAAAAACTGATGTGCTTCGTTCGATCGAAGAACAGGAACAATTGACGCCAGAACTCGAAAAAGCCATCAAAGGGGCCACTGTGCTGCAAAGAGTAGAAGACCTGTACCGTCCTTATAAGCAAAAACGTCGCACAAAAGCGATTATCGCAAAAGAAAAGGGTTTGCAGGAACTAGCAGATTGGCTTTTAACACCAGGAAAAGAACAGCTGTCCAGTGTTGTGCAACAGTACCTCGACCATGAAAAAGGCGTGGAAACAGCAGAAGAAGCCATCGCGGGAGCGCAAGATATCTTGGCTGAGCTATTTGCAGACGACGCCGATATCCGAGAAAAAGCACGGTGCATGACTCGTGACACCGGCATGCTGGAGACTGCAGCCAAAAAAGGGCATGAAGACGAAAAGCAAGTTTTCCAAATGTATTATGAATACAGTGAAGCCATCAAAAAAATCGTTCCACACCGCATTTTAGCCATCAATCGTGGCGAAAAAGAAGGGGTATTGAAAGTAGCTGTTGCGCCTCCTATCGACCGGATCATCCGCTTGATGAAAGATAAATGGTTGAAAACCGGGAATTCTGCCGCGAAAGAAGTGGAAGCAGCCATTGAAGACAGCTATAAACGCCTGATTCAGCCATCGATTGAACGTGAAATCCGTACCGAACTAAGTGAAAAAGGTGAAACACAGGCCATCCACATTTTTTCGGAAAACCTGCGTAATCTTTTACTGCAACCTCCAATGAAAGACAAAATGGTACTCGGCGTTGACCCAGCGTACCGTACAGGCTGTAAGCTCGCAGTGATCGACGAAACAGGGAAATTATTGGAAGTGGCGGTTATTTATCCGCATCCTCCTAAATCCGACCAACAAGGCGCGAAAAAAACCTTGAAACGTCTTGTCGATGCATATCCAATTGAAATTATGGCGATAGGAAATGGCACCGCCTCCCGTGAAACCGAACAGTTTGTGGCGGATTTCATTGGGGAAACGGCGAACAAAGCTTCATACGTCATTGTCAACGAAGCGGGTGCGAGTGTGTATTCGGCTTCAGAAATTGCCCGTGCAGAGTTTCCGGACTTACAAGTCGAAGAGCGCAGTGCAGCGTCCATCGCGCGCCGCCTCCAAGACCCGCTTTCAGAACTCGTGAAGATCGACCCGAAAGCAGTAGGCGTCGGTCAATACCAACACGACGTCTCGCAAAAAAAATTGGCTGACCAATTGACCTTCGTTGTTGAGACGGCGGTCAACCAAGTCGGCGTGAACGTTAACTCGGCTTCAGCTTCGTTGCTGCAATACGTCGCCGGCCTCAGCAAGACAGTTGCAGAAAACATAATCAAAGCGAGAGATGACAACGGGCGCTTTGTCTCCCGTGTTCAGTTGAAAAAAATTCCGCGTCTCGGCGCCAAAACGTACGAACAAGCCATTGGATTTCTGCGCATAACAGAAGGGAAGAATCCACTGGACGCTACCGGCATTCATCCAGAAAGTTATGAAACAGCTGAAAGAATTCTTCAGCGGATCGATGCCGATAAAAAAATGATCGGCCGTCCAGAAATAATCGCCAAGCTCGACAGTTTAGCTATAGAGTCGATGAGCACAGAGTGGGGAATTGGCATAGTGACACTTAAGGATATTGTCGACGCACTGAAAAAACCATTCCGCGATCCCCGGGATGAGTTCCCTCAGCCGCTCCTGAAAAGCGATGTCTTAAAGATGGAGGACTTGGCTCCAGGAATGGAAGTGCAAGGGACCGTACGCAACGTCGTCGATTTCGGAGCTTTCGTTGACATCGGCGTGAAACAAGATGGCCTCGTTCATATTTCGAAATTGAGAAAAGGATTTGTGAAACATCCGCTTGATGTCGTAGCGGTTGGAGACATTGTTACCGTGTGGGTTGATCAAGTTGAAAAACAAAAAGGGCGGATTGCGTTGACGATGTTGCCGCCAAAAGAGCAACAGCCGGATCTCCAGGAGAAATAAAATGACAAACGAAGAGCTGACCAAGCTAATTGCAAAAATTTCGCGTGACGTCTTTGGTAAAGCATTTCGCCATCAAGGTATATTCAATAGCCGTCTGCGCACAACTGGCGGACGTTACCTATTGAGTTCGCACAATATTGAAATCAACCCGGCTTCCTACAACAAGTTTGGCTACGATGAACTCATTGGAATTATTAAGCATGAACTTTGCCATTACCATCTTCATCTTGAAGGAAAAGGCTACAAGCATCGGGATAAAGATTTTCGCAAGTTGTTGCAAGAGACAGGATCTCCGCGGTTTTGTTCTCTCCTGACAGAAAAGCGCCGACAGACAAATGGCTTCTATCTATATGAATGCATTTCCTGTAAATCACAATTCCCGAGAAAGATTCGGATGAACACTGCCAAGTATAGGTGCGGACGCTGCAGCGGAAAGTTGCGGACGCTGCAGCGGAAAGTTGCGGATGAAAAGAGAAAAGAATCTATAAACAAGAGCCGCTTTTAAAGCGGCTCTTGTTTTAATTTTTGATGACTTGCAGAAAGAGAGCGAAGTTCCTGGCGAGGGCAAACAAAGATGAGGGAGACGTTTAGTAGAACGGGAGCGCAGCGAACAAGATCGAGCGGCAGCCCGATTAAAAGCGAATGCGCATGAATTTTCGACAGGTGAAATTCGTTGAGGGAAGCGAGCTGGGTCTTCGCTAAACACTTCAAAAGCAAAGCTTTTTAACGCATGGATTTCTAGATAAAAGCCTGAGTAAAAACTAAAATATAAAATGATGAAGAAAAGTGTTGACGATTCCTGTTAGGCTCTTTATAATAGAAAAAGTCGACAAGTACTTAAACATTATTCCGAAGTAGCTCAGTGGTAGAGCACCGCACTGTTAATGCGATGGTCGTAGGTTCGAATCCTACCTTCGGAGCCATTTATTTGGCCCCTTGGTCAAGCGGTTAAGACACCGCCCTTTCACGGCGGTAACACGGGTTCGAATCCCGTAGGGGTCACCATACATATATTGAATTACTTTTTCTGTATAATACTTGTGTGCTGTACAATTGAAAATTTTATTATTGTCGCGGGGTGGAGCAGTTCGGTAGCTCGTTGGGCTCATAACCCAAAGGTCGCAGGTTCAAATCCTGCCCCCGCAACCAAATGGTCCCGTGGTGTAGCGGTTAACATGCCTGCCTGTCACGCAGGAGATCGCCGGTTCGATCCCGGTCGGGACCGCCATTTTTTAATGGGGTATAGCCAAGCGGTAAGGCAACGGGTTTTGATCCCGTCATGCCCTGGTTCGAATCCAGGTACCCCAGCCAATTTCAGGGTGGCCGAAACGAACTTTTAAGTTTTCATTGACAAATACAGAGAGAAGTTGTACGATATAACTTGTCTCGAAAAATATTTGCGGTCGTGGCGGAATGGCAGACGCGCTAGGTTGAGGGCCTAGTGGGAGAAATCCCGTGGAAGTTCGACTCTTCTCGGCCGCACCATACATATTCAATTATTTGCGCCCGTAGCTCAATTGGATAGAGTACTTGACTACGAATCAAGCGGTTAGAGGTTCGAGTCCTCTCGGGCGCGCCATTTATCTTCTATATAATATGCGGGTGTAGTTTAGTGGTAAAACCTCAGCCTTCCAAGCTGATGATGAGGGTTCGATTCCCTTCACCCGCTCCATCATTATTTTGAACCTTGAAAACTGAACAGCAAAACGTCAATAATACAGTCGCGAGCGATCGCGGCACAACTTACTGATCAGCTTCGGCAGATCAAGCGAATCGCGCGTCTTTCGAGACGGCGATACGCCAGCAGTATTGAGCAATCAACTACTCTATAATGGAGAGTTTGATCCTGGCTCAGGACGAACGCT
>NZ_LTZG01000051.1 GCF_001592825.1 Planococcus maritimus | reverse complement strand
GGCTACTGCTGTGAAGGCAAGCGGCTCAAAAATAACCCCCGCTACTGAATTTGGAAATAACGGGCTGTTCAAACGGTTTAAAATGACTGCTGCAATAGCAACCTGCCCCTCGTACGGCTCGCCCCGGGCTTCGCCATAAACCGCTTGAGCAAGCAGCCTGATATCGTTGTTGGAAAATCCACCAGGCATGTTCGCTGCTACCGCATCCTGTTTTCTTGCTTTTGCTGGTGTATTGTTTTGCTGTTTATTCGCATTCGCTTTAGGCTGCTGCGTTGTTTTTTCCGCAGGCTGTTTCTGCCTCGCTTCCGCTTGCTGTCTTGCTTTTTGTGTTGCTGCTTTTGACGGTTTCGTCTGAT
>NZ_LTZG01000050.1 GCF_001592825.1 Planococcus maritimus | reverse complement strand
CAAGCGAATGGTGTGGATCGTCGACGGCTACACCACGCTGGACAACTACCCGTACTCGGAGTTGACGACGCTGTCGAGCGCGACCGCCGACTCCAACGAGGTGGCCGTCAACCGGTTGGCGCCGGACAAGCAGGTGTCCTACATCCGCAACTCGGTGAAGGCCACCGTCGACGCCTACGACGGCACGGTCACGCTGTACGCGCAGGACGAGAACGATCCAGTGCTCAAGGCGTGGATGGACGTGTTCCCCGGAACGGTGAAGCCCAAAGCCGACATCACCCCGGAACTGCAGGCGCACCTGCGTTACCCCGAGGACCTGTTCAAGGTGCAGCGGGCCCTGCTCGCCAAGTACCACGT
>NZ_LTZG01000049.1 GCF_001592825.1 Planococcus maritimus | reverse complement strand
AACTATTTATTTCTTGTTGCCCGCGTTTCCGGCACACAGCCGCTCCGATTCCCGTATCGTTGCGGACACCGGTGATCAATGCAATGCTTTTGGGTTTTGCCATCCTTGTTGTCCTACTGCGATAGTTTTAAAGTAGCTTCGCAATATAATACTCATCCATGTAGCTACCGTTGATGAGCAACGAATCCCGCTTCACGCCTTCAATTTCGAATCCCATCTACTGATACAAAGCAACTGCTGATGCGTTTTCTGCTATCACTGTCAGTTCCAAACGGTGTAGATCGAAGGATTTTACCCAAGCGTTCACATGGGAAACTAAAACCTTTCCGACACCTTTGCCGCGGCTATCGCGATCGGC
>NZ_LTZG01000048.1 GCF_001592825.1 Planococcus maritimus | reverse complement strand
AAATCATGCTCGCCCAATGGATCGTTGTCGGAATTGAAGCTGTCATAATTTCGCACCGTGCGCAGGATCCCAGCGCGTCTGCGAAATCCGCGGAAGAGGGACACATCCCCGACCAGCGCGGCAACGCCCGCGGTCATGACGATCTGGATTCGGCCAGGGCTGCAAATAGATCTCCGCAGGCTGTCATTCAGTGCGGCGATGCGGTCGATCGGATCGACGCGGTCTGCCAATTGTTGAGAAGGCTGCGACATGGCTGTGACTCCGGTCTGGATCAGCCCCGCCCATCGGGGCCTTCCGACAGGCGCCCCAAAGGGCGGCGTCATAGCGGGGTCGTGCACCCGGAGGGTCGCAACGCAGTG
>NZ_LTZG01000047.1 GCF_001592825.1 Planococcus maritimus | reverse complement strand
ATCGGCTGGTTAATTTCAGTGCCTTCCCCAATGCCGATCGCTAATGGCAAGTGGCCTAAAATTGTGGTCAGGGCCGTCATTAATATCGGTCTTCTCCGGTCATGGACCGCCGTCACAATCGCCTCAAAGGAAGCGAGTCCAGCTTCGTTTCGTTGATTGATGTAATCAACGAGCACAATCCCGTTGTTGACGACTATACCGACAAGGAACAGTACTCCGATGACGGCGGTGATGCTGATTGGCGTCTGTGTGACGAATAGCGCAATCGACACCCCGATGACCATCCATGTCACCGTGAACATAATTACCAATGGATATTTGAATGACTCGAATTGTGCGGCCATCACGATATAAACGAG
>NZ_LTZG01000046.1 GCF_001592825.1 Planococcus maritimus | reverse complement strand
ATTTCAGTGTTCACTTGGTAGAATGAACGCGCTGAAATTTCATATTGATTTCCAAGCATGCTGTCAACAATCGTATCTTTTCCATAAAGTGTTCTAAAGTCATTACCAAAAATAGCATTGGTATTTTTATCGTTAATGTTTTGAACAACTGATTTCACCGCTGGAAATTCTGCAACAATTTGTTCGATGATTTGCTCGATACGGAAAATTTTCGGACGTGTTGTCACAAAGACAAGCATCATTTCACCAGAATAATGTCAACGACGAACCACCAAGTTACGAATTAAACCAGTTTGTTCTTTTTCATCGTATGGTTTAAGGTCAAAACGACGAAGCAAATCACGTGTGAAATTAATCAAG
>NZ_LTZG01000045.1 GCF_001592825.1 Planococcus maritimus | reverse complement strand
AACTGGTGGCCGCACAGTCCACGACAAACAGGCCGCTAAAAGGCAAACAAGTCGGCGTTACGGCAGGGCCGACACGCGAACGGATTGATCCGGTGAGGTTCTTAACAAACTTTTCGGGCGGCAAGATGGGCTATGCCATGGCTCAAGCCGCAGGAGAACTCGGGGCTGACACGACCTTGATCAGCGGTCCGGTTTCTTTAGCTGTGCCAAGCGGCGTCAAGCGCATTCAAGTCGAGAGCGCACAGCAGATGCTAGAAGCAGGTCTTGGTGAATATGACAACGCGGACTTGGTTGTTAAGACAGCAGCTGTCGCAGATTACCGTCCGGCTGCGAGCGCGGGGCAGAAGGTCAAGAAAAAAG
>NZ_LTZG01000044.1 GCF_001592825.1 Planococcus maritimus | reverse complement strand
CATGATGCGTTAACGAATGAGGCGGGAGCTTTGGAAATGCCGCTGATGCTAGAAGCGAGCAAACGCTTTTCCGAAACGGCGCTCAGTACTTGTAATAAATACGTCACGCCAAAAGTGATAAAAAGCATGCCGGTCCGCGTCGCGAAAATCGTCACGATTTGCCAGATGCCATCTTCCGGGGCAAATGCGCCATTACCAAGTGTGAAAATTAAATACCCTGCAAAATAGGCATATTCGAGCCATGATAGTGGGCCGCCATCTTTGGTATCGACAATCATTCCAGAACTGGCAAAAATAAAAGTCCACCCCGCCCACACTCGGAAGATCCACGTCGCCAGGGTGAAGACCAAAATCATCGGC
>NZ_LTZG01000043.1 GCF_001592825.1 Planococcus maritimus | reverse complement strand
TGAATCAACACCACATCACCAAACTCAATATGACCGGCCTCAACAACAGCCATCATGGTTGCCACGCCACAGTTGATCGGTGTGGCCTCCTCATCGCTGAGCACATCAGGGATCTTAAGAATCCACGATTTCGCTAACACATAGCAGTACTGTGCAAACCCACCATGGTGATGAGGCGACTGGTCTGCACTCATGTGCCCATACTTTTCAAGCACAGGCGCCTTTTGAGGCAGGTTTAGAACTTCTGCCATGTACTGACCAGATTCTACAAAATACTCACTCCACGTGATCCTGTCGCCGACGGACAGCGAATCCCCCCGCAGGTCGTGGGTTATGTTTTTTCCAAGCGCGATCACTGTC
>NZ_LTZG01000042.1 GCF_001592825.1 Planococcus maritimus | reverse complement strand
TGACGATCGAGTCGTCCAACATATCCCGGTGTTTTAGTGCCTCGACGAGCACTTCAACGGCGCCATCGACATAATGGACGGTATGGTAATAGTTCCGGACCAATTCGAGTTCATAGCCAGGCAGAGCCAATTGTTTTTTATCTGCGGGAATCTCAAATGGAATATGGCTGCTCAAAGCGACCATGAACGAAAAATACGGATCTTTGAGTTTTTCCATATGCTCAATCTAAGTGGTGAAAAAATCTTCATCATTGATCGCCATGCCAATCTTTTCTGTATCAGGATAGTCCTTTTTGCTAAAAAAAGGGGAAAATCCGATCTGTTCATAGAAAGTATTGCGGTTCCAAAAGCTGGCTTCATCA
>NZ_LTZG01000041.1 GCF_001592825.1 Planococcus maritimus | reverse complement strand
AGCGTTCGTCCTGAGCCAGGATCAAACTCTCCATTATAGAGTAGTTGATTGCTCAATACTGCTGGCGTATCGCCGTCTTGAAAGACGCGCGATTCGCTTGATCTGCCGTAGCTGATCAGTAAGTTGTGTCGCGATCGCTCGCGACTGTATTATTGACGTTTTGCTGTTCAGTTTTCAAGGTTCATGTTGTGCGCCTTGTTTTGGCGACTTGATTACTATATCCTTTTTGAAACTCGATGTCAATACTATTTCAAAATATTTTTTATCGGCTGTTTCGAGGACATTTATTACTATAAACCGCATGCCTAAAAAAATCAAGCACTTTTCCGAAAAAAGATTTTTCTAATTCTTTTGTAGTCCACAATAAAGAATAACAGCCCTGCTATTACAATGCTTCCACCTATAATTTGCGACGCGCTAACCAGTTCTCCGAGTATGAAATACGCTAAGACTGCTGCTCCCACTGGTTCAAACAGAATCGCGATGGAAATCACATTGGTACTCACCCACTTCACTGCCCAGTTAAACAAAGTGTGGCCAAGAAGGTTTGGAATAAGAGCTAATAGAAGAAACCACATCCACTCTCCCATCGGATAAGGTCCAAACGACTCTCCTTTAACAATAATATAGAAAAATAGCGTTATCGTACTAAATCCATAAACGATGAATGTATATGTTACTAAGGATAGGCGCTTCCTTACATCCTGACCGAATAACAGATATGCCGTAATCAAAGCACAAGCAATCAACGCTAGCACGTCACCAAACAAAGCACTTCCACTTACTTGAAAATCTCCATATGCAATTATGATACTTCCCGTGATTGCTACTATTCCAGAAATCAAGGTCTTTAAAGAAAGTCGCTCTTTGAAAAAAAAGTATGTGCCGGCAAATGCAAATAGAGGCTGCAATGTTACCAAAACAGTGGAACTAGCTACCGAAGTGAAATTAAGTGATTCAAACCAGAGAATAAAGTGGAAGGCTAAGAAAATGCCGGCAACTGCAGAAAATGCCCAGTCTCTTCTATTTAGTTTCTTTATTTCAGGAAGATAGCTATAAAGGAATACCGGGGACATTAATAGAATAGAAAATAACATCCGGTAAAAAGCCGTGACTCCAGCATCAGCAGTTGTCATCTTTACGAAGATCGCAGACATCGCAACAGAAATAACTCCTACTAGAATAGGTATGTAAGGATGAATCGCAGGTTTTTCCATTTTGCACCTCTTGCTGCATTAGTTTTAACATCACTTTCCAGTTTGCCATTTGCCGGCTTCACATTCAACCGCAAAGTGAAATGGAGGTTATGACCTTGGAATTTTTCAGCTCATTCGAAGTTTCTTCATTCGAGACATTTATAAAATTAGCGATTGCCGCCGTTTTGAGTTTAGTTATTGGGTTGGAAAGGGAATTAAAAAGAAAGCCAGTAGGTTTGAAAACAAGCATGGTCATTGCCACATTCAGTTGTTTATTGACTATCATTTCAATTGAATCTGCTTATATTGCAGAACCCAGTAGCAATGAAGGTGTCAATATCACAATGGATCCACTTCGGCTTGCCGCCCAAATTGTTTCAGGGATTGGCTTTTTAGGTGCAGGGGTTATTTTGAAACGAGGGAACGATTCTATTTCTGGACTGACAACGGCAGCTATGATTTGGGGATCTGGCGGAATTGGTATTGCTGTTGCCGCTGGCTTTTATATTGAAGCAGTGACTGCCGTTTTGCTAGTTCTCGTAGGGATTGAAGTGATCCCCCCTCTCTTATTCCACTTCGGTCCGAAACGACTGAGGCAGGTTGAGGCAAAGCTTACCGTGTATGTTACAGAGGAGCTAGCGATCAGTGAAGTAATGGAAGAGCTGAAACAAGGCGGCATAATCATTGAAAACTTGTCGATTCTTCATCCAGAGCACAATAATGGCACGTGGTACTACAAACTTTCGATCCGTGTAACTTACGCACAAGGAAAGGAGACTATTGAATTGTACAGGGAGGTCTCTTCTATTAATGGCGTAAAACAAGTGGATGTCGAAATGATTACTTAAGGGGGAATTTTTTTGAAAGAATTTTTTGGATTGTTAAAGGGCGGAAATAAACCTTCACTCTACGCAGCACTCATCAATACGTTTATTGCCATCATGAAAGGCGTCGCCTTTACTTTTACCGGAAATGTCGCCATGTTCGCTGAAACGATGCACTCCATCGGCGACGCTGCGAATCAGTATTTTGTTTTTATCGGATCAGCATTATCGAAAAAAGCACCGACTAAGCAGTTTCCTAATGGTTTTGGACGTCTTCTGAATTTAGTTTTACTAGCAGCGGTACTAGTCGTTGGCATCATGGCCTATGAAACCATTCGTGAAGGATGGCACCAAATGCTGCATCCAACTGAAGCGGAAGGTTTTATCATTAGTGTCATCGTTCTATCGATCGCCATCATATTAGAGTTTTTCGTTTTATATAAAGCCGGCAAAGAAGTATTGCATGAAGCTGGCGTCAAAGGCGGCGCCCTTGCACCACTGACGACAAGTTTCACTCATTTAAACCGTGCGAAACCAGCTACTAAATTGGTCTTCCTCGAAGATTTGGTCGCGACTTCTGGTGGGGTGCTGGCTCTCGCCGCTGTCTTGATTGCTCACTATAGCGGATTCCTTCAAATTGAAGGCGTAGCGTCTATTGCCATTGGACTAATGATGTTCTATGTTGTCATGAAAGTTTTCCTCGATAATGCGCGTGGGGTTATTGGAGAAACGGACGAACAGATGGTCAATCACATCGCGCACCTCCTTACCGACCGTCCTTCCGTCAAAGATATCCGGGAACTTGAAGTAGTGAAGGAAGGTGAATTCTTGCACGTTGAAACTTTAGTGGAAGTCGATCCTAATCTCACCGTCAGGGAAGCAGATGAACTTCAGAACCGTTTGGCTGAACTTATCTTGAGCCAGCCGAGCGTTGACGATGTGATCGTTTCACTTGATGCGGATGATGGTGAAAAACATTGGGTGCACGTAAGCAAGCGCCCAGATTCCTTAAAAAAACCAGAATAAAAAAATCCCGATGCATCATGCATCGGGATTTTTTCTATATTAGAGCGAAGCTTGCAAGATTTTCTCTACGTCTTCACCGTTCAATTTATTGAAGTTGCCGAATTCGCCGTAGACGAGAGTCTTGTCGACGATGTCTGAGAAACGGGAATTATCGATGTCGTAATCTTTCAGGCTGCTCGGAGCTCCGATTGATGTCCAGAACTCAACGAGACGATCGATTCCTTCGTTCGCGATTTGTTCTTCAGATTTGTTATCCGGATCGACTCCGAATACGCGAGTGGCCATTTGTGCAAAACGTGATGGGTTGACCGGAACGTTGTGGCGCATCCATTGCGGGAACAGGATCGCCAAGCCGCCTGCGTGTGGAATGTCGTAGATTGCTGATACGGCATGTTCAATATTATGCGATGCCCAGTCTCCGTTATAGCCCATCTGTAGGAAGTTGTTAAGCCCCATTGTGCCGGCGAATAGGATGGTTTCACGGTGTTCGTAGCTTTCGAGGTCTTCCATAAGTTTTGGAGCTGTATCGATCACAGCGCGCAATACCCCTTCGATCATCTGATCCTGGACCGGTGTGTTCGTTGCGTTGTGATAATATTGCTCGAACATGTGCGACATCATGTCCACTACCCCATAGATTGTATGGTTGCGCGGTACGGATATCGTGTAGCTTGGGTCCAAAATAGAAAATTTCGGGAAAGTCAACGGGCTGCCCCAGCCGTATTTTTCTTCTGTTTCTTCGTTCGTGATAACAGAACCGGCATTCATTTCTGAACCTGTTGCTGCCAAAGTCAAAACTGTGCCAAATGGCAATACTTCTTCCGGTGTCGCTTTACGGGTAACGAAATCCCATGCGTCGCCGTCGTATTTCGCTCCAGCTGCGATGAGTTTTGTGCAGTCGATGACAGAGCCGCCGCCTACTGCTAGGAGCATATCGATGTTTTCTTGCTTGCAGATCTCGATTCCACGTTTCGCTGTTGACAAGCGCGGGTTCGGCTCTACACCGGATAATTCATGGATTTCTACACCCATTTCATTTAGCGTCGCCATCACTTCGTCGTAAAGGCCATTTTTCTTGATGCTGCCTCCACCGTATACGACCAATACTTTTTTACCATAATTTGGAACTTCTGTTTTTAATGCTTCTAGTTGCCCTTTGCCAAAAATCAATTTAACCGGGTTATAAAATGAAAATGCGTTCATCTAATCTCCTCCTCTAAATACGTTCATTTTTCATTATGAATTTTCAATCCTGAAAAAGCAAAACATTGAGCATAAGAAAACCGCTCGGCATCAGCCGAGCGGTTGTTTTTTATACCCATCCACGGAAGCGTGAGGCTTCTGCAGTTCTTCTTGCACCGACCATGTAAGCTGCAAGACGCATATCGATATTGCGGTTGGTGGCTACATTGTATACGTTCTCAAAAGCTTCCACCAATTTCTTCTCAAGTTTCTCATCGACTTCTTCCTGCGTCCAATAATAGCCTTGGTTATTCTGAACCCATTCAAAGTACGACACTGTTACACCACCAGAACTTGCAAGTACATCGGGCACTAGCAGAATGCCGCGGTCAGTCAAAATTTTCGTCGCTTCTGCCGTTGTCGGCCCATTCGCCGCTTCCACTACGATAGAAGCTTTGATGTCGTGCGCGTTTTCTTCTGTGATCTGGTTGGCAATTGCTGCAGGAACCAAAATGTCACAATCGATTTCGAACAATTGTTTATTAGTAATAGTGTTATCGAAAAGTGTTGTGACGGTTCCGAAGCTGTCGCGACGGTCTAGAAGATAATCGATATCCAGACCTTCCGGATCATGAAGTGCACCGTATGCATCGGAAATGCCGACAACTTTAGCGCCTGCATCGTGCAAGAATTTGGCTAGGAAACTCCCCGCGTTACCGAAGCCTTGAATGACAACACGTGCGCCTTTCATATCAAGACCGCGTTTTTTCGCCGCTTCGTTGATCACGATTGTGACACCTTGTGCAGTTGCTTTGTCACGCCCCTGCGAGCCACCGAGCACAATCGGCTTACCTGTAATGAATCCTGGTGAGTTGAATTCGTCAATCTTGCTGTATTCGTCGAACATCCAGGCCATGATTTGCGAGTTTGTGAATACATCCGGCGCCGGGATGTCCTTGTTCGGCCCGACAATCTGGCTGATGGCACGTACATAGCCACGGCTCAGCTTTTCGATTTCGTGCATGGACATTTCGCGCGGATCGCAAATGATGCCGCCTTTACCGCCGCCGTATGGCAAGTCCACGATTCCGCATTTCAATGTCATCCACATGGATAGTGCGATAACCTCGTCGCGGTTCACATCAGGGTGGAAGCGGACTCCCCCCTTAGTTGGACCGACAGCATCATTGTGCTGTGCACGGAATCCCGTGAACACTTTCGTTTTCCCATCGTCCATCCGGATCGGGATACGCACTTCCAAGATCCGCATCGGTTCCTTCAGAAGTTCGTACATCGAATCTTCGTATCCAAGTTTATCCAATGCAATTTTAATGACATCCTGCGTTGACGTCAACAAGTTCAAGTTTTCAGCCATTGTTTAATTTCGCCTCTTTGTGTTTTAGTAATTACTCGCATCTAGTGTAACATGGCAAACTTCCATTTGCCATAACGATTGTTATTTTGTGAACACTTGGTGAATTCGCTCAAGCGCCCAGTCCAATTCTTCTTTTGTGATGATCAATGGCGGTGCAAAACGAATGACTGTGTCATGCGTTTCTTTGCACAATAGCCCAAGTTCTTTTAGTTGTTCGCAGTATGGACGTGCTGCTTCTGTCAATTCCATCCCAATGAACAAGCCACGGCCGCGGACTTCTTTAATGACTGGATGGTCGAGCTTATTCAACTCTTCCATAAAGTATGTGCCAAGCTCTAATGAACGTTCCGGTAGGCTCTCTTCTTGAAGCACTTGCATAGAAGCGATGGATACAGCACAAGCAAGCGGATTTCCGCCAAATGTCGAACCATGCGAGCCTGGGTTAAAGACGCCAAGCACTTCATTGTTTGCGACAACACAAGAGATTGGGAATACTCCGCCACCAAGGGCTTTTCCGAGAATGTACATATCTGGGTCTACATCTTCCCATTCACAAGCGAACATTTTTCCTGTACGCGCAAGCCCACATTGGATCTCATCAGCGATGAACAAAACATTATGCTCGCGGCACAACTCACGTGCAGCTTTCAAGAAGCCTTCAGGTGGCATAATGATTCCTGCTTCTCCTTGGATCGGCTCGATTAGGAACGCTGCTGTGTTTGGTGTAATGGCATTTTTCAACGCATCTAAATCACCGAATGGAACGATGTTGATACCTGGCAGCATCGGACCGAAGCCTCTGCGGTATTCTGGGTCAGACGAAAGGGAAACTGCTGTCATGGTACGGCCATGGAAGTTGCCTTCACATGCAATGATTTCTGCCTTGTTCTCTTCAACGCCTTTAACGTCATATGCCCAGCGGCGTGCAGCTTTGATGGCGGTTTCTACAGCTTCCGCTCCGGTGTTCATCGGCAAAGCCATTTCTTTTCCTGAAATTTCACAAATCATTTCATACCATGGTGCCAGTTGATCATTGTGGAAAGCACGAGACGTCAATGTGACACGGTCCGCTTGATCTTTTAATGCCTGGATGATTTTCGGGTGGCGATGGCCTTGGTTTACTGCAGAATAGGCAGAAAGCATATCCATGAATTTATTACCTTCCGGATCTGTTACCCAAACGCCTTCCGCTTTTGAGATGACGATCGGCAGTGGATGGTAGTTCTTCGCCCCGTACTGTTCTGTTTTTTCAATGATTGACTGTGTTTGTGTCATTCCAAATTCCTCCTTAAATTTAGACCCTATCCATTAACCCTGTTGGAAGCGCTTAACGGTGCCCTTTTTAAAAAAGGCAGACACGGAGTCTGCCTTTTGCGCATCATTATACCATTAAGTGAATAATTAAAACATCTCAGAAGTTGTTTGTGCTTGCATATGAAGAACCAAGTAGTCTGGACCGCCGGCTTTCGAGTCAGTACCGGACATGTTGAATCCACCGAATGACTGATAACCTACGATTGCTCCTGTGCAACCACGGTTAAAGTACAAGTTACCGACATGGAATTCTTCACGCGCGTACTCAAGGTGTTCGCGGTTGTTGGTGATGACGCCGCCAGTTAAGCCGTATTCTGTGTTGTTGGCGATGTCGATTGCTTCTTTAAAGTCTTTTGCTTTCATCAAACCGACAACTGGCCCGAAAATTTCTTCTTGCATGATGCGGGCTTGTGGGTCCAAGTCAGCAAAGACAGTTGGGTTGACGAAGAATCCAGTTGAATCGTCGCCGTCGCCACCTGCGACAAGACGTCCTTCGTTTTTACCGATTTCAATGTAGTCCATGATTTTTTTGTATGAATTTCCATCGATGACAGGGCCCATGAAGTTAGATTGCTCGACTGTGTTGCCGATTGTGAGTTCGTTCGTCAATTCCACGACGCGCTCAAGTACTTCATCGTAGACATCTTCTACGATCACTGCGCGTGAGCCGGCAGAACATTTCTGGCCGCTGAAACCGAAAGCGGATTTGACGATGGATTGTGCAGCAAGTTCGAGGTCAGCGTTGTTGTCAACGACCATTGTGTTCTTGCCGCCCATTTCAGCGATCAAGCGTTTCATCCAGATTTGGCCTTCGTTCACTTTAGAAGAACGCTCTGCGATGCGCAGGCCGACTTCTTTTGAACCAGTGAATGAGATGAAGCGAGTGTTCGGGTGGTCGACCAAGTAGTCGCCGACTTCTGAGCCCGGTCCTGGAATATAATTGACGACGCCTTTCGGCATGCCTGCTTCTTCCAACACTTCGATAAATTTATAAGCGACAACCGGAGTTGTAGATGCTGGTTTCAATAATACTGTGTTTCCTGTGACCATTGCCGCGACAGTTGTACCTGCCATGATTGCGAACGCAAAGTTCCACGGGGAGATGACAACGCCGACACCAAGTGGAATGTAGTCGTAACGGTTGTATTCGCCCGGGCGGCTTTCCATTGGCATGCCGTCTTTCAGGCGCAGCATTTGGCGGCCGTAGTATTCAAGGAAATCGATCGCTTCTGCAGTATCTGCGTCCGCTTCGTTCCATGGTTTGCCTGCTTCTTTAGTTAAAAGGGCTGAGAATTCGTGTTTGCGGCGGCGAATGATCGCTGCTGCTCTGAACAACACGTCAGCACGTACTTCTGGTTTCACTTTTTTCCATGTCTTGAATGCAGCGTCTGCTTCTTGCATTGCTTTTTCTGCTAGTTCTTTATTTGATTTGGAGACGCGCCCAACGATTTCTTCTTTATCCGCCGGATTGAATGAAACGATTTTGTCTTCAGTCGTTACGCGTTCTCCGCCGATGATCAACGGGTAATCCTGGCCGAGGTATCCTTCTACCGTTTTCAGGCCTTCCAAGTATGCATTGCGATTCTCTTCGATCGAGAAGTCTGTGAATGGTTCATGTTTGTAGGGAATCATTGGGAATCCTCCTTGTAGTTGAGCGAGTGCAAAAAAAATTTGCACTCTTAATCTGTTTCCACTTATAATAATGCAAAAGATTATTGCGTTTTTCAAGTGTTTTAATCTAAAAAGTCAAAAAAATTTTGGAGTGAAGGCTATGAACGAACATCAAATAGACTTGGCCCCTTTTTATAAATTCGCTGGAGACCATGTGGCTGTAGGGATACACGCTATCGACAGCAAAGGGAAAACCATTTTATATAATCGCAAGATGAGAGAGATTGAAGGTTTCGATTTTCAGGAATTAACCGACCGTTCACTTTTGGAGATGTTCCGCTTTGATCAAACGCAGAGCACACTGCTAAAAGCGCTGACGAGCGGAACGCCGATTTTGAACATTAAGCAAACCTATTGGAACCGTAAAGGACAAGAAATTACTACGATTAACGATAGTTATCCCGTGTTCGATCATGATGTACTAATCGGGGCAGTTGAGTTGGCGCGTGATGTGACGACACTCGAGCGGGTCATTTATCAACCCTTGAAAAAATACGAAGAGCCGATCACGTTTGCTAGCCTGACTGCCGTATCTGCCAGTATGAAAAACATTATCGCCCGCGCTGAAAAAGCGGCTGCAGCTAAACTCCCTGTACTATTGGTAGGCGAATCCGGCACCGGGAAAGAACTGCTCGCAGAAGCTATCCATTCTGCACACGACTCTGAACTTCCGATGCATGTTTTGTATTGCCATGGCACCGATGGCCGATTGATCGATGAATTGGGCGAGGAAATCGAACGCATGCAGCACGGCACCATTTATTGTGAGCGCATCGATTTGTTGCCCCGCGCATTGCAACTGCAATTGCTTGAAGTGGTCGAGCGGCACATGGCGGGTGAGTGTTACTTTGTGGCAAGTGTCGGGGATGATCCTGTCGAATTGGTTTCTTCCAATACTTTGGTGAAAGATTTGTATTATTTCTTCTCGGCGATGACCATTCAAGTGGAACCGTTACGCCATAGAAAAGAAGATATCCTTCCTTTTGTCGATGATTATTTCTCGCGGCATCGGATGAAAGTCGGATCGGTTATTCGTTCCCTGTCGGATGAAGTGAAGAAATTATTCCTTGGGTATGATTGGCCAGGCAATTTGAAAGAGCTCGAATTGCTGCTCGATGAGATTACCTCGCTTGTGACGACACAGGAAACGGTGACTGCTTCGATGCTGCCCCACCATTTCAAACTGAAAACACAAAGCGGATCGCTGCAGCCGGAAGATTTCCTAGTCCGTTCTGACAAGGATTTGCTGCCTTTAGAGGAATACTTGCAAGAGGCGGAAATGTATTACTTGGAAAAAGCGATGGACCTGTTCGGGGGCAATGTAACAAAAGCCGCCCAGGCACTCGGCATGAGCCGCCAGAATCTTCAATACCGCCTGCGGAAAATCAAAAAAAACGCCCAATCGACGTAAGGTCGATTGGGCGTTTTGCTATAGACTTATTGGCCAGAACGTTTGATCCATTCCTGCATTTTGTCTTTCAATGTGTTAAAGCCTTCAGAATCGCTCTCGTTCACGTGAGACTGAAGTGATTGGCGTGGCTTTTCACTTTTTTGAGCTGCCGGCGGCTGTTCTTGCAATGCGCGGATCGACAAGCTGATTTTTTTCGATTTGCTATCGACGTCCAATACTTTCACGTCTACTTCCTGTCCAACAGACAAGTATTCGCTGACTTCTTTCACATAACCGTGCGTGATTTCTGAAATGTGGACAAGTCCTTGTGTTTGGTCGTCAAGTGCAACGAATGCACCGTATGGCTGGATTCCTGTTACTTTACCGGAGACTTTATCTCCTGTTTGATACGTGTTTGTCATAGTTAACCGCTCCTAGTCTTTATCTAAATTACTGTACACCTATTGGCATCTGTATATTATAGCACAGGTTCCTTGTAAGAGTAAAATCAGTAGTTAGGAAATAGCTCGAAGCGCCAGCCTTCAGGCGTCAAGACCATCATCAGTTGTTCGCGCCAGACTTCGGATTCCTCCGTTTCGTAGCTAATTTGCAAATTCGCATCCACTTGGTCGAGAACATTTAAATCCGTCGCAGCAAACGACATACTTGTCATATTTTCGAATCCGGCGACCACATGGCTACTGGCAAAATTACGCCAAAACTCTGCTTCCCTTCCTTCCACTCCTGGTTGGAGCAATTTATTGGCAACCGCTATGTTCTCGTTATCAATCGCGTGCAATAAAGCGTAAGCGATAATAAATGGACGTGTGTCATCCGGCAGCTTTTTGTTGTTTGCCAATAATTCATAGGCTTCTAAGCCACGTTTTTGCAGTTCAGGGTTCGATCCTTGTGAAAATTCTTGCAGTTCGTATTGGATCATCCAAATCTGGTCACGTTCAGTCACCAATGCTGGCTGAAGCGGATTGGATTGGTGAAATCCAATATCCTGCTCTTCGTACATCACCGATGGGTGGATCATCACTTTCTCGTAGATGCGCTGTGTCATTTCTTCCCGAATCTCCACCCATAATGCAGTTTCCGTCAATTCAGGAATCGGCTCCCAATCAACCATATACTCTTCTAGGCTTGGCTTGAGTTCACTGTCAGCTAAAAGATGGTACATCGTTTCTGGGTCCTTCTCATGATTGGCGTAGAAATAAAGAAAGTAAACGTCTAAGGGCTGAACACCGGCTAGTAAATTCGTATCATGCGATTTTTTGAAACGCGTATACAGCTCTTTCACACGACTGTAATCAAAATCTGCCAAGTCCACCATTTCCGATTCCACTTGAAAATCGCCATTTGGCAAAGTTTCACTCAATTCTCCTTGCTTTGCCAGTTCAAGCATCCGCAGGCTGTCGCCGTATTCCAAGTTGTCCAAGAAAGCAGAATGTTGCCAGCCGCTGTCTTCCATTTCGTCAATCACCGGCAGCAAGATAGCCGCCAATGCGTCATGGTAAGTCAGCGTTTTCCAAAACTCGCGGATTTCAGGTTTAACGACACCATCCGTATAAATATCTTGTTCTGCGCCTTTCAAGATTTGCCAAACGGTTTGTTCATATATGACTTCGATTTCAGCTTTTAGCTTGCTATCGGTCGGTTCTTCAACCAATAGGTAAAGCATTTTGTAAAATTCATTGGAGAGCTGGAACGGTTCCACTAGCCAGCCCTGCTCATCAAAATAGGGATAGACGGCAAAGATTTCTAGATACATATGCGCAAATGGATGCGTCTGGAATTGCGGTAGCCACTGCAATGATTCGGTATCCTTGATCAATAAGTACATTCTATCAGGCTCTGTCAGACGAAAGCGCAGCCCATATTCACTCCAGGCAGTGAGCAATTGCTGCAATTCAGCTGATGCATCCGGAATATCTTCTATTAATAACTGGGGTTCTCCGTAATGCTCAGATGCAGCGGGCAATTGACCTTCATTGTTTTTTAAAATGCCCTCCGCAAAGTCCTGCAGTTCATTTGTTTTCTCCAAATACAATTGCATAAATCGGTCTATTTCATCGGTCTGCATATGACCAGAGTTCACCAAGGATTCGGTCATTCCTTTCGGTGTTTCAACTCTCCACAGCAGTTCTTCTACCTGTTGAGCAAAAAGTTCCGCATCATCTTCGTGCTGCTTTAGCTCGCTACGGCTGAACAACCGGTCTTTTTCTTCGTCCGCGTCAGCGACGTAAGCAAACTCGACAAATTCCTCTTCTTCCAAGCCGAGACGTTGTTTGGCATTTTCCCGCGTTTCCTCATACTGTTGTTCCATCTCCTCCGCCATTTCCTGCGTCAATTGCCCTGCTGTTGCTTCAGAGGCGGATGGCAGCCGGAAGCTGTCGAAGAAAAAAGACGCGCCGACAATACCGGCGAGCATGGCAATCGCAGCTGCCACTATCCAAATAGCCGGCTTTTTCGCTGTCGGCACTTGCGATTGCGGAGCTTCGGCCGGGCTGATATGATCTTCCACTAGCACTTCCCTCTCCGGCAGCTTGAGCCGTTTGATGGATTTTTCCAGGAATTCGAGCCGTTGGAGAAGTTCTTGTTGATCTGCGACAGCCAACTTCATTGCTAATTCGCTTTTTGCGATGTCTATGTAACTGAGCATTTCGGGTTCATTTAGTTGTAGTACCTGTGCGGCAAAAGATAGATTTCTCCCATTCACCAAATAAAGAACGGTCGCTATGCGCTGATTGAGCGGCAATGATTGCAGCGCAAAATGACTTTCCCGGTCTTCTTGGAAGCCAATCAAGCTGCCATCGTTTTGCAAATCGGGAAATTGTGCCAGTTGTTCTGCAGCAGCCCGGTAGAAATACAACTCCGTATCGTCCGCTGTATCCAGGTTTCCCACAGATTCCCAGACATTCTGAATAAAGGCATTCGTGCGGTCCGCAGACATGCCATTTTGGTAAGCGAACCGCCTAAGCTCTTCTGCTAGCTGTGTCATTGGTTCGTTCATTCCGCTTACCAGATTGTTGTTTTCGTCCATCTCCCCATCAGCTCTCTTTCTCATGAATTTCCTTTTATTTCTATTATACAGAAGAAAATCAATCCCTTTTTAAATAATTCTATTTTTTTCTGGGGGGCTCGTGTAAAATAGTGAAATCCAATCGATTTAGGAGGAACCAATTATGAAAGCACGTGAACAATGGACATCCAAGATCGGTTTCATTCTCGCAGCAGCCGGCAGCGCTATCGGCCTCGGGGCGATCTGGAAGTTCCCATATGAAACCGGCGCAAACGGAGGCAGCGTTTTTATTTTACTGTTCATCCTGAGCACCGTCTTGATCGGCTTGCCGATCCTGCTTGCTGAATTCGTCATCGGGCGCCGCGGGCAGGCAGACGCCGTCAGCGGACTCAAAAAACAAGCACCCGGAAAGCCGTGGTATTTGATTGGCTGGTCCGGATTTATTTTTTCTTTCTTGATCCTTTCTTTCTACAGCGTCGTCGGAGGTTGGGTGCTATCGTATCTGGTACGCGCCGTCACTTTGCAATTGTCTGGGCTTGGCGATGCTGATTTCGCCGAGCTGTTCGGCAGCATCATCAGCAGTCCATTGGAAGTTCTGATTGCACAGGCAGCGTTCATGGCCTTAACCATTTGGATTGTCCAAGGCGGCATTAAAGGCGGCATCGAACGTGCCAGCAAAATTATGATGCCGGCATTGCTCGTGTTTTTTGTCATCTTGATGATCCGTTCATTGACATTAGACGGGGCGATGGAAGGCGTCCGTTTCATGTTCGTGCCTGACTGGTCGTTTTTCAATTTTGAAACGGCGCTCGTGGCACTTGGTCAAGCGTTCTTCTCTCTTAGTGTCGGTGTTGCCGGTATGATCACTTACGCTTCGTACTTAAAGAAATCCGAGAATTTGACGCGCTCAGCCGTCAGTGTCGTCACTTTGAATATCGTCATTTCTATCATGGCCGGATTGATCATCTTCCCGGCGGTATTCGCACTTGACTATTTGCCTGATCAAGGGCCGGGGCTAGTCTTTATCATCTTGCCGGCCATTTTCGACCAATTGTTCATGGGACAATTCCTGATTATTATTTTCTTTATCCTATTATTGTTCGCCACCTTGACGTCATCCATTTCGATGCTTGAGATCACGGTATCGATCGCTGTTAAAAACAAATACGACCGCCGCCGCCGTTTGGCATTCATCATTGGCTTGGCCATTTTCGTGGTCGGCATCCCGAGTGCCCTATCGTTCGGTGTTATGAGCGAGCCTGTATTCTTCGGATATACCTTCTTCGACTTTGTCGACATCTTAACGAGCCGTATCGGTTTACCGCTCGGCGCATTATTCACCTCCCTGTTTGCGGGATATGTCCTGAGCAATCAAGATGCGCACAACGAATTGACCCAGCAACAATCGTGGGTGGAAGTATGGCGTGTGCTTGTGCGCTATGTAGCGCCAGTTGCCATTATCGTCGTATTCATCAATGGCATCATTAATATCTTTTCGTGAGCCCTTTGTTCGAAAAATGCCACAACTCTTTATGCAACATTTGACTTCCCCGTGGTATGATGGAGCTAGAAGGAAGTCTCTAAGAAAAGGAGTGTATGACTTTGAAAAAAGATTTGCACACCCAATTGAAAATGCTGCGGGAAGAACGCAACCTGTCACTCGATGACTTGTCCTTGAAGACACGTATCGGAACAGCACGCCTTGAGTCCTATGAAAGCGGCGAAGAAGTTCCATCCGTCCAAACGATCCTCGTGCTATCGAATGCACTCGAAGTACCTGCTTCCAACTTGCTTGACGGACTGGAAACCACCAAATAAAAAAGCTTCGGCAATGTGCCGGAGCTTTTTTTATTTTGGCCTTTTCAAATAATGTGCTTCGCTTCGTATTTTACAGCGAGTAACTTATATGAGACTTCCACGCATTTTTCCAGCGGGATCCACAATTTAAAAGATGTTTCGTATATCCCTTGAATCGCTTTCCCTAAATCTGACGGGTGGTCAATATCGTGCAGCTTGCTAATGACTTGGGCCGCTTCTGCCTGGTATTCGATTGTCTTGAGCGAAAAAGGATCCCACCCCTCGATAATCCTTAGCGCTCTTTTATCCATCTCTACCGTATTCAATCGCCTTCACCTATCATTCCTGTATCATTACCAGCTATAATATCATAGAAACCAAAAAGAAATGAGGAGATTGTTTTGAATTTGTTCGAACAAGTGCATGAACGCAAAAAAACCCGTTCGGTGAAATGGGGGCGTATGGAGAGTGTTTATGGAATCGAAGATGCATCCGATATCTTGCCTATGTGGGTGGCAGATATGGACTTTCCGGCTCCCCCTCCAGTGACTGCCGCTTTGCGAGAGCGATTAGAACATCCGATTTTCGGTTACTCATATATATGCGAGGAGTGCAAGACGGCGGCTTTGGATTGGTTTAATAAACGCCACGGGTTAACACTTGAAACCGACTGGATGCTGTTCCATCAGGGCGTTATCCCGGCCATGGCCAGCATCATCGATGTCTTTACAGAAATAGGCGATTCCGTATTAGTGACTCCGCCTGTCTACCCGCCGTTTTTCTCCATTCCGAAAAACCTGGGGCGTGAAGTCTTGTATTCCGAACTCATCGAACGAGGCGGCGATTATTCGATCGACTGGGCTGATTTTGAAGCTAAGCTCCAGCAATCCCGTTTGTTCATTTTATGCAACCCGCATAACCCTGGCGGCAAACTTTGGACCGCAGAAGATTTGCAGCACATCATCGAATTATGTGCACGCCACGAAGTCTTGATTTTGTCAGACGAGATCCATAGCGACTTGATCCATACGGGCGAAACCCACCTACCGCTCTTATCACTTGCTGGGAACGAACGGAATCGCGTCTTCACATGCATTGCCCCGACGAAGACCTTTAACTTAGCTGGCATTCAAGCCGCCATGATTGTCACTCCTGATCCGGAAAAACGCAAACGTTTAGAGCAACATATGCAAGCCCATGGCACCGGGTCTTTGAATGCGTTTGCGCCTGTTGCCTGGAAAGCGGCGTATGAACACGGCGAACCGTGGCTGAATGAATTGCTTGAAGTGTTAACTCATCATATCGAATATGCGGTTAGTCGGCTCGAACGGGAAGTGCCTGGTTTGAAAATCCGCAAGCCTCAGTCGACGTATTTATTATGGATTGATTACCGTTCACTTGGCCTCACGGAAGATGAAGCCATGAAGCGCCTGCTTGAACAAGGGAAAGTAGCGCTTGAGCCGGGATCGAAATACGGTGAGGCCGGACGTGGTTTCTTGCGCATGAATATTGCCTGCCCCACAAAAACCCTGGAAGATGGCGTCAACCGGATCGTCCGCGCGTTCACTTGAACACACAAAAAAGCTATCGCTTCAGGCGATAGCTTTTTCTTATTACTCAATGATCTCGATCGATTCGATGACGATATCTTCAAGTGGTTTGTCATTTGCACCTTTTTCGACAGCTGCAATTTTATCGACGACATCCATGCCTTCGTCGACTTGTCCAAAGACGGTATGCATCCCGTCTAGCCAAGGCGTCCCGCCCATTTCTTCGTAAGCGGCCGTGATTTCCTCTGGATAATCGGAGGCGCTGCCTGCTTCAATTTCACTAGCCTGGACGATAAAGAACTGGCTCCCGTTCGTTCCTGGACCGGCATTCGCCATGGACAAGGCGCCGCGGAAATTGAACAGTCGATCGCTGAACTCGTCTTCAAACGGCTCGCCGTAAATGCTTTCGCCGCCGCCCCCTGTGCCAGTCGGGTCACCGGTCTGCAACATGAAGTCCTCGATGACACGGTGGAAAATGATACCCTCATAATATCCCGATTCGGCATGCCCGAGGAAATTCTCTACCGCTTTCGGTGCGATTTCCGGGAATAGCCGGATGCGCATCGTGCCTTCCGATGTTGTCATCTCTACTACAGTTTCTTCTGTAATACCTTTTTCAAGCTGTGGATAGCCTTGTGGCTCTTCTTCAGAATTCCCGCAAGCCGCTAACGCAACTGCACAAACTAGAAGTAGTCCTGACCATATACTCTTTTTCATTTCGTTTCACCCCGCTTTATTCTAGCATAGAATTTTTCAGAATACAGCGGTAATTAATTCTGCTTTTTTCGGGTAACGAACTATTATATAATATAGGAAGAGTTTCGTTTTTAGAAAGAAGGGGTTCCAACTGGATACTCAAAAAAGAAATTTCTACATCATTATGTTCACCAATTTCCTAGTCGCTGGAAGCACCACAATGATCATGCCGTTTTTATCCTTATATATCGAATCGCTCGGTAACTTTTCGGATGAATACGTGCAGCGCTGGTCGGGGCTGGTGTTCGGCGTGACCTTTGTGGCTGCTTTGTTCATGTCGCCGGTTTGGGGGCGTATTGCAGACAAATACGGTTTCAAGCCCATTTTAATCATTAACGGCTTCGGGATTGCCACTAGTATTTTCTTGATGGGGACGGCCGACTCCGTCTTAGGTTTGTTTATGATTCGGTTGTTCATGGGCGTCGTGACGGGATTCATCCCGACTTCGCTTGCATTTGTCAGTTCCCAGACAACAAAAGAAACGGCCGGCAAAACACTTGGCACGCTCCAGATGGGCAGTGTGTCAGGTACCTTGTTCGGGCCGGTCATCGGCGGTTTGATGGCCGATGCATTCGGCTTTACCTATACCTTTCTCATCACCGCCACCATCATCGGCATCGCCGCCTTGTTCGTTGTCTTCGGCCTAAAGGAAATCCGCAAACCGAAACGAAAAGGTGCGCACGTCTATGCACGCAGCACCGTTATCCATGGCATTTTGCATCACCGCTTGCTGCTCAATGTCATGATCATTACTGCGTTGATTCAAATCGGCAATTTCAGTATTCAGCCCTTATTGTCTTTGTATGTGGCGGAATTGACGGAAGGCACGGCACAAGTCGCTTTTCTCGCAGGTGTCACCTTTAGTGCGACAGGTGTCGGCAATTTACTGTTCGCAAGACTTTGGGGACGGCTTGGAGACTCAGTCGGCTATGAGAAAATTCTCGGCTTGCTGTTGCTGCTCGCGTTTGTCTTCATCATTCCGCAAGCTTTTGACACCGAATTGTGGCAGCTCATTGTTCTGCGCTTGTTCTTCGGCATCGCAGTTGGCGGCATGATTCCGACCACCACCGCCTTGATGCGCCGAGAAGCGCCAATCGACATTCAAGGCGAAGTCATGGGCTATAATACCAGCTTCCGCTTCCTCGGCAATATCGTCGGGCCGATGTTCGGCGGAATCGTCAGTGGCTTTATCGGCATTTCTTCTGTCTTTATCGTGACAGGTACCTTATTCGTCTTGGCTTTCGTCTTTTTATGGTATACGAAAAAACAACCTGACCAGGATTTTGAGGATGTGCTATTGGAGCAGGAATTGAAACATTCATAAACCAACTGGAAAAACCCGGTTAAAGGCAGCTGCCTTTTACCGGGTTTTTTAGCCTCTTTTTATATTCGCAATATTCAGATTGAAGAGTTTCTTCCTATTACAAAACACCAAAATCAAAAGTCCCCCTTTCAATCATCGCAAGGGTGTGCGGTGCAAATCCGCTCTGAATGCGTTATACTTTTTAATTAGAAACTCATCACGTACCACTTTGGAAGGAGGATTCATTTGTCTCTTGTATTTCTGATTTTCATCCCGATCCTTGCAGCGCTTTTTATCCCGCTGCTATTTAAACGACTCGGCCAGATTCATACAGGCTGGTTCGTTTTGATGGTTCCGGCAGCGCTGTTCTCATACTACGCCACCCGCCTCCCTTCAGTTATGGAAGGCGGCACATATGTATCTGAATTTTCCTGGATCCCTTCCCTCGATATCGCCTTTGTTGCATATCTCGATGGGTTGAGTTTATTGTTCACTTTGCTGATTACTGGAATTGGCGCGCTTGTCGTACTTTACTCGATTTTCTATTTGGACAAGCACCGCGAACAATTACATAACTTCTATGTGTATCTCTTGATCTTCATGAGCGCCATGCTTGGTGTCGTGCAGTCAGATCATTTGATTACTTTGTACTTGTTCTGGGAATTGACTTCGATTTCCTCATTCCTATTGATCGCCTATTGGTATACGCGCGACCGTTCTCGTTTCGGTGCATTAAAGTCGATGATGATTACCGTCTTCGGCGGCTTGATGATGCTTGGGGGATTTGTGTTGCTTAGCGTCATGGGGGGCACGTATTCCATTCGCGAATTGATTGCTCAGGCACCAGAGCTGGCACAGCATGATTTTTTCATATGGGCTTTAGTCCTTGTGCTGCTCGGCGCATTTACGAAATCAGCGCAATTCCCATTCTACATCTGGTTGCCGGATGCAATGGAAGCGCCGACGCCTGTCAGCGCCTATCTCCACTCGGCGACGATGGTTAAAGCGGGTATTTACTTGGTCGCCCGCTTGACCCCGATCTTCGCTTTATCTGAAATTTGGATGTGGCTTGTCGCTGGTGTTGGATTGTTCACGATGTTGTGGGCATCATTCTTCGCCTTAAAGCAGAAAGACCTGAAAGGGATTTTGGCATTCTCGACTGTTTCCCAGCTCGGGCTAATCATGTCCTTGCTCGGTGTCGCTGCAGCGGCTTACCATGTCGAAGATGCGGCTGAAACCTACTTAAAATACGCAGCGTTCGCGGCGATTTTCCATTTAATCAACCACGCAACGTTCAAAGGCAGCCTGTTTATGATTGCAGGCATTGTCGACCATGAAACAGGAACGCGCGACATCCGAAAACTTGGCGGTTTGATGAGTTTGATGCCAGTTAGTTTCACGGTCGCCTTGATCGGTTCCTTGTCGATGGCCGGCCTGCCGCCTTTTAATGGCTTCCTCAGTAAAGAAATGTTCTTGACGGCGATGCTGTCGCTTCAGGAATTCGAGATGTTCTCGATGGACGTCTGGTGGGTGTTGTTCCCGATCATCGCTTGGATTGGGTCGGTCTTCACGTTCATCTATAGCTTGTATTTCGTATTCCATACATTTGCCGGCAAACATCAGCCGGAAGAATTGCCAAAACAAGCGCACGAAGCGCCAATCGGCATGCTCATTTCGCCAGTGTTCTTGGCCGCGCTTGTCGTCTTGATTTTCTTTATTCCGAACTTGATTGGCGATTGGCTCGTGAAGCCAGCCGTTGCGGCGATCCAGCCCTTCCTTTATGACTCGCCGCAAAACGTCGACATCCACGTTGCAGCTTGGCACGGATTCAATACCGAGCTGTTCATGGCACTCGGCATTTTCTCGATCGGTGGCTTAATGTTCTGGACCTTGCGCAAATGGCAGCACCTATACGATTTGTATCCCGACGCTGTGTCACTGAATCGTCTTTACGATGAAATGATGCTGCTCAGCGGCGGAGGGGCCAACCGCTTCTCCCGCATTTACATGACAGGATTTATCCGGTCCTATCTCGTATATATGTTCAGCTTTATGACATTTATCGTTTTGCTGACACTGTTCTTGACCGAAGCGTTCCAAGTCGATTTTAGTAATTTAGCGCCAATTGGCGTCTATGAAATCGTCATCTTACTGGCGATGGTCGGTGCCACTTTAACAATTCTTGGCGCTAAGTCCCGGTTGACTGCGATTATCGCACTTGGGGCTGTCGGCTATTCTGTTGCCTTATTATTTGTTATCTTCCGCGCACCTGACTTGGCTCTGACGCAGCTTGTCATCGAAACCATCTCAGTTGCTTTGTTCTTGCTGGCGTTCTATCATTTGCCGCAAATCAGCCGCAAAGAAGAACGCATGAAGTTCCGTTTCGGCAATGCACTTGTCGCACTTGGCGTCGGGGTCACGATGACCTTAGTTGCCTTGTCGGCGCATTCGCAGAAAGCTTTGCCATCCATTTCTGAATTCTACAAAGAAACCGTGTACAAAGAAGCAGGTGGCGGCAATATCGTCAACGTCATCCTTGTCGATTACCGCGGGTTTGATACTTTGTTCGAGATTGCCGTACTTGGCATTGCGGGCATTGGGATTATTACCATGATCCGCCTTCGCCTCACGAAAAAGGAGGGTCAGCATGAGAACAAATGATGTCATGCTTCAAACCGCCACAAAAGTGGTGACCTTCATCATCTTGATGTTTGCTGTCCATATTTTCTTCGCCGGGCATTACACGCCTGGTGGAGGGTTTGTCGGAGGGTTGTTAACCGCAAGCGCCATCGTCTTGTTGATGCTGGCGTTTGACCTCCCGACCGTCAAGAAGATTGTGCCGATCAATTACGTCGTGCTGACTGCGGTCGGCTTATTGATTGCCATCGCAACTGCCAGTGCATCGATCGTTTTTGATGTCCCATTCTTCACACATGCCTACGATTATTTCGATTTGCCGCTGTTTGGGAAAACGTCTCTGCACTCGGCAATGTTATTTGATTTAGGTGTCTATTTGGTTGTTGTAGGAGTAACGATGACCATTATTCAAACGATTGGAGAGGATGAATAATGGAAATAGTCATGTCGGTTGCCATCGGCTTATTGTTTATGGCGGCTGTATATTTAATGCTATCGAAAAGTTTAATCCGCATCATTATCGGCACTGGCCTCTTGAGCCACGGGGCGCATTTATTATTGCTAACGATGGGTGGCCTTGGCGGCACGGCGCCGCCTGTTGTGGCGGATGGGGTTTCGGTAAGTGATTATGCCGATCCCCTGCCACAGGCACTTATCCTGACAGCGATTGTTATTTCGTTCGCCGTCACGTCATTTTTCCTGGTGCTCGCCTACCGCGCATACCAGGAACTTGGCACTGACAATATGGAGCTATTGAGAGGTACAGAAGATTATGAGTAATTTAGCCTTGTTCCCAATAGTGATTCCGTTGATTTTTGCCGCTGTTTTGATGTTATTCCCGAAAAATGTATCTATGCAACGCATTGTGGCGATTGCTGGTGTCAGCGCGACACTCGTTTCGGCACTGTTCTTGTTTTCAAAAGTTTCTACTGATGGCATTCAAGCCGTGACACTCGGCAGCTGGCCTGCCCCGTTCGGCATTTCCATGGTATCCGATATGTTGTCGGTGCTATTGGTGCTCAGTTCTACACTCGTCACGCTGTTCGTGCTGTTCTACAGCATTCCAACGATTGGTGTAAAGCGGGAGCAATCGTACTATTATCCAGCTGTCTTGTTCTTGATGACCGGCGTCAATGGTGCGTTCACGACAGGCGATATCTTCAACTTATTCGTCTTTATCGAAGTGCTGTTGATGGCTTCTTATGCCTTGATCGTTCATGGCGGTGAAAAGCCACAGCTGCGCGAATCCATCAAATACTTGCTCGTGAACATTATTTCATCTGCATTGTTCGTTTCCGCTGTCGCTTATCTGTACTCAGTCACCGGCACACTCAATATGGCCGATTTGGCCGTCAAGATTCCAGAAATTGAAGCTGTCGGCATCCTGACGGTAATTGCTGTTTTGTTCTTGGTCGTTTTCGGCTTTAAAGCGGCGATTTTCCCATTATACTTCTGGTTGCCTGGATCTTACTTTGCTCCGCCTATGGCGATTCTTGCCTTGTTCGGCGCATTGCTGACGAAAGTCGGCGTCTATGCCATCATGAGAACTTATACACTGTTCTTCACGATGAATATTGGATTTACCCATGAGTTGCTGGCGATCATCGCCATTTTGACAATCCTTGCTGGCTGCATCGGCGCCCTTGCGTATTTTGATGTCAAAAAGATTATTATCTACAACATCATTATCGCAGTCGGCGTCATCTTATTCGGCATCTCGCAAATGAACGCGGCAGGTGTCGAAGGGTCCATTTTCTATTTGGTGCACGACATGCTGATCAAAGCGGCTCTATTCTTGTTAGTGGGCATCTTGACAGTCATTTTCGGTACTAGCGATTTACGCAAGATGGGTGGTTTGATCAAGAGCTATCCGCTCTTTGGCTGGACCTTCCTCATTGCGGCATTCGGCCTCGCCGGCATTCCCCCGCTTAGCGGATTTCCGGGCAAACTATTGATTGTCCAAGGTGGCTTTGAAGGCACTCATTTCTGGGGCAGCCTGGTGATTCTGGCGACTAGCTTATTGGTCTTGCTCAGTGTCGTGCGCATTTTCATCTATGCATTCTGGGGCGAGCCAGCGAAGATTGTTACGATCGATCGTAAACATTATCTATCCATATTTGTCCCGACAGCTATACTCGTCGCCTTGACTGTTGTGCTCGGCGCCGGTGCGGAACTCTTCATGCCGTTCGTTTCGGACGCAGGTGAAGTGCTGCTGAATCCATCGCTCTATATTGACGCGGTATTAAAGGAGTAGGTCAATATGTCTTTACAAGTACTACTGAATTTTTTCCTGGCGCTCGTCTGGATGTTTATGACCGTGTCGTTCACTCCTTCCGGCTTCGTCATCGGCTTTTTGGTCGGCCTTGGCATCATTATCCTGATGCGCCGCTTCTTTTCAAAACGGCTATACGTTCTGCGTATCTGGGCAGTGATTTCACTGTTCTTGTTATTTTTACGCGAACTGTTCAAATCAAGTATTCAGGTGCTATCCATCGTCATAAGCCCGAACATGAACATCAAACCGGCCATTTTTGAAATGGAAACCGAACTCAATAACGATTGGCAAGTGACTTTGCTGTCAGCATTAATCACTTTGACACCAGGGACCTTGGTCATCGGAATTTCCGAAGACCAAAAACGCTTGTACATCCATGCCTTGGATTTTGAGGACATCGATTCCGCAGTGTCATCGATCAAGAAAACGTTTGAGCGCGCAATACAGGAGGTGAGCCGGACATGATGATGTTTTATTGGGTTTCCCTGTTCATCGTCAGCATTTCGTTTGCTGGCTTATTGTTCCGCCTCGTAAAAGGTCCGACAGTTGCAGACCGCGTGGTTGCACTCGATGCAATTGGCGTGACGCTCGTATCGATTGTGGCTTTATTGTCGATGATCATTGAGACAGAATTTTTCCTCGAGGTCATTCTGCTGATGAGTATTCTATCCTTTATCGGAACTGCCGCCTTTGCGAAATTCCTGGAGAGAGGGGAGATTTTCGATCGAGATTCTCGTTGATATCCTAATTATCATTCTAATCGGCACTGGTGTCCTATTTAGCGCCGTTACTGCTCTCGGGCTTATCAGGCTACCGGATGTCTATACGCGGACACATGCCGCCTCTAAGAGCTCGACACTCGGTGTATTGTCCATCCTGCTCGGAACCTTCGTCCATTTTTGGTTTAAAGAAGATATTTTCAATACGCAGATGGTCATCGCCATCGCCTTCTTGTTCATCACACAGCCCGTGGCCGGCCATTTAATCGGCCGAGCTGCTTATATGACAGGCATTAAAGTCGCAGAAGAAACCGTCCGCGACGATATGGGCACTGCAATTGAAAAACGTAAAAACAACCAGCAAGAAGAACTAGAAAACGAATAAAAAACTGCAGCCGATTTGGCTGCAGTTTTTTTATTTGTCTTCTCCAAGTTTTTCAGCGAATAGTGCGAGTGTCCGTACCATCGCGCCGGTGCCTCCCTGAGGGCCCAAATCATGCGCGCCATCGGCATGGGATGTTCCGGCAATATCAAGATGGATCCACGGTGTATCCCCAACGAATTCACCGACAAAACCACCACCGAAAATCATATGCCCATCGCGTCCGGGCGAATTGTTTAAATCTGCGACGTCGCTTTTGCGCAACCGCTTTTTGTCGTTTTCAGTAAGCGGCAATTGCCAGACAAACTCCCCGGTCTGTTTCGAAACATCGACTAGTTTGCTGTAGAACGCGTCATCATTCGTCAATGCGCCTGTTTTATCTTTACCGAGCGCGACAATAACACCGCCTGTCAGCGTCGCCACATCCACCACTTGGCTTGCGCCGAGCTGTTTAGCATATGTGACAGCATCTGCCAACACGAGGCGCCCTTCTGCATCAGTATTGAGGATTTCGATCGTCTTGCCGCTCATCGATGTGATGACGTCATCTGGTTTGAAGGCATCGCCTGATACCATATTGTCGGTAGAAGCAATAACCGCTACCACATCTTTAGCTGGCTTTAGTTCACCGATGATGCGCATCGCGCCGAGCACAGCAGCCGCTCCACCCATATCCCCTTTCATACCGACAATGCCGTCTTTCGGCTTGAGCGAATAGCCGCCCGTATCAAAAGTGATGCCTTTTCCGACCAAAGCAAGCGGTGCGTCAAAATTGTCTGTCGCTTTGTATTTCATGACGATCAGTCGAGGCTCTTCGACAGAACCTTGGTTGACGGCCAAAAGCGCGCCCATGCCAAGCTCTTCGATCTCGCTGCGGCCAAGGATCTCTGTTTCAAAACCGTAAGTCTCACCGAGATCTTGTGCGTAATCAGCCATTGCCGTTGCCGTCAGAATATTAGCTGGCATGTTGACGAGCGTTCTCGCTTCGTTGACGGCCTCTGCATGGACTGTACCGACAAATGCTGCCTGGCGGATCGCATCTGCCGACTGATTCGTCAAAAAGCTCAGCGATTCAAGACGATGATCTACTTCATTGGAATTGGTTTTGTAATCGGCAAATCGGTATGCGCCCATTTGAATACCTTCAGCCGCAGCATGCGCGACTTGTTCACCAGTGACTTTCTCGTTTTCAAAAGAAGCGGTGTAGATGGCAGCATGGCGAATTTTTTCCTTTACCAGTTGCTTTCCTGCGATACCGAAAGAGCGGCGCAACTCATCTGCGGTTAATTTTTTTCGATCACCGATGCCCACAAATAACACTCGCGGGATGTTGCCTGTTAAGGTTGGGTAAATGCTCAGCGAGTTCGAATCGAATGACAAGCCGGCTTTGATCCATTGTGCCAATCGGCCATCAAAGCGCTTCTCTAATTCTTTCCAGCCCTCCGCATTTTCAGGGTGACGGCTTAAGCCGACAATCAAAATTTCGGCTTCGTTGTGTTCAGTTGATTTCAATACATTGATTTCCATAGGTATCCTCCTTTTAGCTGCATCTTCAGTGTATCATTCCTTCGGCTTCCGGAATAGTGGCATGAAGCGCGTGCCAGGACAGGCATATGATATACTTTCTGTACGGAATTTATGTGGAAGGGGCTGTTGGCCAAATGGAACTCTTATCAAATACGCCATTAATGATTGCGTTGTTTGCGATTTTTTTCGCCCAATTCGTTAAAATCCCCATTCAATATGCAGTTACACGAGAATTGAACTGGGGTCTTTTCACTTCGACCGGCGGAATGCCGAGTTCTCATTCTGCAGCCGTGACCTCACTGACAACAGCAGTCGCTTATGAGGCAGGCATTTCGTCGACTGTCTTCGCTGTCTCTGCCCTTTTTGCAGTCATCACGATGTATGACGCGACAGGGGTGCGTTTTCAGGCTGGGCAACAGGCATTGACCATCAATCGCTTGCGCCAAGATTTGAATAACTTTATGGAAGAAACCCGTAAATGGCCATCCAAAAAAGAGGAAGAGAAAATAGAGGAACTCAAAACGCTGCTCGGCCACAAACCGAGTGAAGTGTTCATGGGGGCACTGACGGGAATTGCGCTGTCCGTCGTCTTCTATAGCATGCTCTAAAAAAAAGCCGGCCCGCAAATTTGCGGACCGGCTTTTTCGATAATTGGGATCAAAACATTTGATACCCCATCTTGCGCAATATTTTCATGACAAATCCCGAAGTAACTGCCCCGAGAAAACCGGCTGTCAGGACGGCAATATCGCTGCCCGTCAACGAACGGATTGTATCTCCGAGCATGGCAAAGGATTCACCTGGAGCCGTAAAATAATCAAACACGCCGACATCGTCAATGACAAGCAAAATGACAACCGGGTAGACAACTGCCATGAGCCACGTCATACGCAGCAGCATGTTCAACAGAAAGCCGATGCCGAAAAACATTACATAAAAAAGCAAGATGGAAATGATCAATTGGACAATGGTAAATGAACTGTTCATGGACTCTAACCTCCGTTATTCCTTTCCTCAGTTTACCCGAAACCTAAGGCCCTTTCAATGTGGAGGAACAGTATTCATGACTTTGTCACAGAAGGGCGCAGTCCATGAAAAAAGAGCAGCTGCATAGCTGCTCTTTTGCAGGCTCTCGAGAAAGATAGGAAGTTGTATTTTCCGAAGCTTATCGCACGACTCCGTGGGCTCGCGCCCAAGCCTCCTCAGCCGCTTCGCGTCTTGCGGGGTCTCGGTCGTCTCGCTGATCCACTGGGGTCGAGCGAACGCTTCTCCAAATACTTAGGAAGATCATTGTATATTAAATGTAGAAATAGCGATTTTCTCTCTTATTTGTTAGCGGATCATAGACTTCTTCAACACTCTAAAAAAAAAGAGCAGCTGCATAGCTGCTCTTTTGTGTGTTCATAGTTTATTTGTTTTTTCCAGATCCTGAACAGCAGGAGCACGTTTCGGAGCCGCCCAACCGTAATTGGAAATATCCTTGGCCCGCGCAGTAAGGGCAATGGTTGCCAGTTGCTCTTTTCTTGAAGACTGTCATTCGAAACACCTCCTCTGTTGTTTTTAATATTCTGATAATTGGTAATATATCACGTATCGCAACTCGCCGCAAATAAAAAAGGCTGTTTGTAAACGGATACAAACGCCTTTTTCTCATTTTTTCTCTTCTATACTTCTTTTTTCTTATTATTTCAAAATAATCTGTTAATTAGTTTAAGGCTATTTATGCCGGAAAAATAATTTGTAGTCGGTATAACCAAAGATATGTCCAGGGTCGACATCTTCTATCGGCTCGAAGCCCTCTTCAACGATATAGGAAGCCATCTCGTGCAGCATGACTGAAGCGTCTTCATCAATTGATAACTCTGCAGGTGTACGCCAGGCAGCTTCGTACAGCTCTTCTTGCTGTGCCTGGATGGCCTGACCATCCTCAATTGGACTCAACAAAAAAACTGCCATGTTATCGCTAATTCTCCCTTTGATAACGCCTGAGCGAAAGCCGATCATACCAAGCAAGCGACAATCAATACCGGTTTCTTCCTTGACTTCCCTCAACGCTGCTTGATCCACGGTTTCGTCTTTTTCGACGAATCCCGCTGGCAATGACCACTTGCCATGTAGCCCGCCGTAACGCTTTTTGACAACGAGCCATTCATTCTTTTGATTTACGACTAGCCCGGCAGCACCGAGCCAGACGTCTCCTCTTTTGCTTTTTGACATAGATGCCCCTCCTTCTTGCCATGTGAAAAAAAGCCTCCCGCACTGGGAGGCTTTCATTCTTATAGTACCTTGAATTTACCTTTTTTCAAGACAAGTCCAGGTCCACCAATCATATACAAGGCACGGTTGTCGATCATTTTCTTCATGAATGACGCGCGTTTTCCTGTTACCTTTTTGCCGAATACGACGCCGATTGCATCTTCATCGCCTAGTGAGCAAACAGTTCCTTTCAAGTCCGGTACGAACTCTTCAGTCGAGCCTTCTCCCGCAAGTGCTTTAATGTTTTTCGCAATGCGTTCGCCTTGCTGCATCGCAATCTGTGCAGTTGGCGGATATGGACGGTTCGTTTCTTCGTTGATCATCAATGCGCAGTCACCGACGATGAACACATCGGAGTAGCCCGGTGCACGCATGTCTTTTTCGACTTTAATGCGTGCGCGCATGCTCTCGATCGATGTTTCTTCAATCAAGCGGTTTCCGCGGACACCAGCTGCCCAAACAACTGTGCCAGCATAGATGAATTCAAACTCATCATCATTCTTCTTGATCTTCACGCCTTCTGGAGTCGCTTCTACGACAGGCGTTCCGATAGAGAACTCAATGCCTTTCGCTTGAAGATGGCCAACAGCATAGTCTACCAATTCAGGATCGAATCCTGGCAAGACCATCGGTGCAGCCTCTACGCAGATAACGCGCACTTTTTCACGTGGCACATCATATTCTTTACATAGTTCAGGCACACGGTTCGCAAGTTCCCCAAGGAATTCGATTCCCGTAAAGCCAGCTCCTCCGACAACGATCGTCAAACGGCTGTCGTTTTTCACATCTTCAGTGGACCAAGTCGCAAATTGGAATTCAATGTGCTCGCGGATATAACGCGCAGCTTTTACGTTGGCAATCGACAACGCATATGTGTCCAGGCCTTCGATCCCGAATGTTTCCCCTTCAAAGCCAAGTCCGATCACGAGGTAATCATAAGTGAATTCCCCGTTGTCAGTCGAAACTTTTTTGCTGTCAACGTCGATGCCTTCAACAGTAGCTTGGACAAAATTGACTTTGCCCGTATCGATGACGTCTGCGATATCGTAGCGCACTTGTTCCGGAAGCAATGTTCCTGCTGCCGCTTCGTGAAGCCACGTGCTTTCGTAATGATATTCATTTTTGTTGATCAGCGTAATGTCCGCAGCGTCTGTCCCAAATTCTTTTTGCAAGTTCACTACAGTAGTCAAGCCACCATAGCCTGCACCTAATACTAATATTGACGGTCTTTTCAACACAATCGCAACCACCTTCAAGTCATTTTATGTACCGGAAATAATAAAACCGAATCCAGTAAACACCTATCCTCTATATTAGCCCTTTTGCAAATGCTTTTCAACAGTTGAATGCCTCAGCACAAGATGCGTAATCGAAACGAAAATAAAAAAACCCGCTTTTGTCACAAAGCGGGTTCTTGCATCAGCAGTTTTCAGGAGTCCCTGCTTTTTTCGCAGTACGGAAACTCGTTCCGCAACCACATGAGGCAATGGCGTTCGGATTGTCGATCGTGAAGCCTCCGCCCATCAAGGACTGTTTGTAATCCACGATCGTTCCTTGCAAAATCGGGGCATCTTCTTTATTGATCAAAATACGGATACCGTGTTGTTCGTATTGATCGTCCGCATCAGAAGCTTCCGGCTCGAAACCCATGCCATAAGTCAAACCGCTGCATCCGCCGCCTTTAACAGCGACGCGCAGGAAGGACCCTTCCTCTTCGTTATGGCGCATCATTTCCTTCACTTGGAAAGAAGCGGCTTCTGTAATTTCTACAACTTGTGTCATCTACGTTCACCCTTTCTTTTCCATTTTGCTACCCGCATGGGGCAGACATAAAAAGGGACCTGTAGCAGGCCCCTGGACATTAAAAGACTTGTTCCACTTCAACAACGCCAGGAACTTCTTCAACGAGCGCGCGTTCGATGCCCGCTTTCAATGTGATCGTCGAACTTGGGCAGCTGCCACAAGCTCCGAGTAGGCGCAATTTCACAATGCCGTCCTCTACATCTACCAATTCACAGTCTCCCCCGTCGCGCAAAAGGAATGGCCGTAATTTATCTAAGACTTCCATTACTTGATCTTCCATCATAGCTTCAGTCATTTCTATCGACTCCTTTCATTACAATCATTATAATGTGAATAAGCACAAAAAGCCAATAATGAATTTTCAGGAGGCCATTATCCATGACAAAAAAACCGAACATCGAAGTTTACGGAACCGACCAGATCTGCGCCAGCTGTGTAAATGCCCCGTCGTCTAAAGATACCTACGAATGGCTCGAGGCGGCCATCTCGCGAAAATACAAAGACCAGCCATTTTCAATAAGCTATATCGATATTGAGAAACCGCTGCAAGATGCCAAGCAACAAGAGTATGCGGAACGCATTTTGGAAGATGAATTTTTCTATCCACTCGTACTGATCGAAGGCGAAGTGGTTGGCGAAGGCTATATCCAATTGAAACCCGTCTACCAAGAACTTGAGAAACACGGCTTTTCCGCTGCTGAATAAATAAAAAAGCGCTCCTCAGAGCGCTTTTTTATTCACCCATTATGCCATTTGTACATCCATAAGACGCCTGATTTCATCAAACGCGCTATGCGCCCGGTGACGGTACGGTCTGCGAGGTAAGCAAAGCCTTGTTTTTTCCCGAGTGAGCCGAGGAAACCTTTGAGCTTAATCTCTGGCATCGTCTCAGGCAACGCTTCGCCTTTCCACTTCATGCGTAGCACTTTGACAATCTGTTCTGCTTGTTCTTCCGCCAATTGTGCAGAAGGCGCCATTGGAAGTGCCGCACAATCCCCAACTACGTAAACATTCTCGTCGTTTGGCAATTGGTGGTATTGGTTGATGACGACGCGGCCGCTGCTATCGCTTTCCAAATTCAAATCGCGCACTGGTTTAACCGGCTGGATGCCTGCCGTCCAGACCACTGCATCGACCGGAATCGTTTCTTCGTGATTGTGCAGCAGGTTTGGCTCTACTTTCGTGATATTTGAATTAGAGACGACATCGACGTTATTGTTATCGAACCATTTTTTAACGAAATTGCTGAGCCGTTCCGGGAAGTCGCGCAAAATCCGCGGACTGCGGTCAAATAACTTGATCTGCAGATCTTTACGGCTTTCACGTAATTCACTCGCAAGTTCAATGCCGCTAAGTCCTGCACCGACGACACCGACAGTAGCTCCTGATTTCAAGCCAAGTAAGGCTTCGTAAGTTTTCCGGGAATTGCCGATGGTCTGGATGCTGTATGTGAACTCATCCGCCCCCGGCACGCCGTGGTATTTGTCGATGCAGCCAAGCCCAATGACCAAGTCATCGTATGCGATGCGCTGGCCATCTTCCAAGAAGATGCACTTTTCCTCCAGGCCGATTTCGCGTATTTCCCCATTGACGATTTTCAGGCGTTCGTGTTCCGGAAACGGGACACGTACCTCATGGTCAGATTCGGTGCCTGCCGCGAGTGCGTAAAATTCCGTTTTCATACTGTGAAAAGGCGTACGGTCGATGAGGATAATTTCCATGTCTTGCGGGAAATTATTCGGCAAAAGCCGAAGCAAGACCCTCATATTGCCATAGCCGCCGCCTAATAAGACTAGTTTCTTCATATAATTCTCCTTTAGCCCGTCATTCTGCTGTAGATTCCAAATATGAGTATAGCTGATTGTGATAACTTTCACAATCATTTCTCGGCAAAATCAATTAATTGACGGTTGAACGGAAACACGGTAGGATTTTCTAGTAGTGAGGTGAGCTGAATGAATCCGATTATTGAATTTTGCATGAGCAATCTTGCCAATGGTTCAGAAGAGTCTTTTGCAAAATTAGAGCAAGACCCGAATCTGGATGTACTCGAATATGGTTGTTTAAGCTATTGTAGCCAATGCGCTGAATCCTTATTTGCACTCGTTAATGGTGAAATTGTGGAAGCGGACACCCCTGAAGAGCTAACCCAGAAAATCTATACATTCATAGAGGAAAATCCTTTGTTTTAAGCCGCCTGTTGAGCGGCTTTTTTAATGTTTCCAAAAACCAAGATTTTCAAGCAGATGTGTCGGAGGATAATCTTTTTGCATGACGGCATCCATCGAGGTCACGCCCGTGTTGACATGGACCGTATCGATGCCAAAACGGATACCCGCTTGTATATCAGTATCGTAGTTATCCCCGATCATCACCATATCCTCTTTTTCGAATCCCCATTCCTGCTGGATTGCTTCGAGCATATGGATTTCCGGCTTGCCGATAAATACGGGGTCAACATCTGTCGCTTTGGATACTACGGCTGTAAAGGACCCGTTGCCCGGCAGAAACCCTTGTTCTGAAGGGAATGCCAAATCCTTATTGGTCGACAAGAAGACGGCTCCCTTTTGCACTTCAAGACAAGCACGGGATAGCTTGTCATACGAAATCTGCAGATCAAGGCCCATCAAAACGATATCTGCCTGCTGTTCGACGCGCTCAATTCCTTCTGCATCAAGTGCCTCTTTCAAGCCATCTGAACCGATCAAGTAAACTGTGCGTCCAGGATACCAGCGCTTGATGTATTTCGCTGCCGCTACCGCTGAAGACATAATACGCGATTTATCGGCCTGGACCCCAACTCGTTTCAGTTTTTCGTATAATTGGTCCTGTGTTTTAGAAGCGTTGTTCGTCACATAAAAAGCTTCAATGCCATCTTCTTGCAAGCGGCTGACGAATCGGGCAGCTTCTTGTACCGGTGCCTCGCCCCGGTACACAGTGCCGTCCAAATCCAAACAATAAGCTTTGTAGCGTTTAATTTTTTCCATTTTCGTTCTCCGGGATAAACGCAGAAACCGGGCCGAGTTCATGCTCAAGGTAATGGGCCACTTTAGGGCCGAATTGCTTCAGGCTGTCCAAGTGGGCGTCCAGCACCCGCTTGATTTCGGCATGGTCGACCGCAATAAATTCACGCACCAGCATCTTGCGCAGTCCAACAAGCTCTTTTAACGGTTGGTCCATTTCTTCAGTGATCACTTTTTCATCCACGAGTATATCGATGATATCTTCGTAACTACCCGGATCGCGCATAATAAAACCATCGATCATGGAATTTCCGACGTCGATCACCGCTTCAATCGCCCCGAGTGCGAGACGCTCCAAAGCCAATTCGTCTTTTAAAGTTTCCCAGCTGCCGTTCTCTTCATATAATGCGATGAGTGCATCCATATAGGTGATGGCTTGCTTGATGTTTCCACGGTCGATAAAGTACATAATAAGTCCCTCCATTTAGCTGTTTCTCGCTGTGTCTTTTCTTCTCTATCATATCATACAGACACAAAAAAACCCCCAGCGGCTCAATCCGCCTCGGGGGTTTCCAGGTGTTCCTGCACTTCCGGTTCAGGCGCTTTTCCTGCCTTTTTCAAAACAAAATAAGAGCATCCAAAATTGCAGTATTCGTATAAATAATCTTGAAGCGTGCTAATCTTTGTATCGTAGCTTGCTTTATTATTGGTATCGTCAAAAAATCCTTTTAAACGAAGCTGCCCGTATCCCCAGTCGCCCAGGATGTAATCGTATTTGGCCAGAATATCGCTATACCTGTTCTCGAACGCTTCTTGCTGGAACCCTTCGCGATGATCCTCGATCACCTCGTAATTCCATTTCTCAATTGTGATCAATATCCTCACCATCCATACCTAGTAATGACAAAAGCCTGGGCCCGCATCATTCTGCTTTACGTGCTTGAATCCTGCTTCAAATGTATCACAACAGGGCTTTGTGGACAAGCTGTGCTATTGGCCTAGGTACAAACAAAAACCTCTGGCGACTCTTCTGCCAGAGGTTTTGTTTCTATCCTAAGTCTTCTGCTTTATTTGCTTTACTGGATTTTACAGCGTGGAAAATACTCGCTGCAAGGCCACCCCAGAGGAGGACCATCCCGATGATCATGACTACAATCGCGCTAACTGACATGCCGATTCCCCCTTATTCTTTTTCTTTTGCTGGATGTTCAGAATGCTCGTCGTAATAGCGATAGTTTTTATGCCATTTGCCAAGCGAGAACAAGATGCCGAAGATCAAGGCTCCTGCTGCGACGGCTACGCCACCGAACAAGGTGAACATATTGGAATAGCCTTCATAGTTACCCGTATCCGTTTCGAATTGCTGGAAAATGTTCAAGCGCAACAAGCCGAACATCATATAACCAAGAACGATCGGTGTGATGACCCCAAGGCTGAACTTCCACCAGCCGCCGAGACGGATGTCCGAGATTTCGTTTGCATGGTCTTGCAAAGCACCTGCTTTTCGCAAGATCCAAACGACCATGACAACTTCCACAAGACCGACAGCCGCGACACCGAATTGGTTGATGTAGTAATCGGCGATATCCAAGAAGAACAAACCGCCTTGAGTAGCGAAAAGGATGGAAATCAAAGCTGCAAGGCCCCCGCCGATTGCGACTGCTTTACGGCGTGAAATCCCGAATTTCTCGGTGAATCCAGCGACATAGGTTTCAGTGATCGACATAAGCGATGTGAGTCCCGCAAGCGTCAATGACAAGAAGAATAGGAATCCGAAGAGTCCGTTAAATCCTGGGAATTCATTGATGATCGCCGGGAATACAACGAAGGCAAGACCAACGCCGGCAGATGCTACATCCGCCACTTCTACGCCTGATTGCGCTGCCATGAACCCAAGTACTGCAAATACCCCGATACCGGCAAGTAACTCAAAACTTGAGTTCGCAAATCCAGTAATGAATGCATTATTCGTGATATCCGATTTTTTCGGAAGGTAACTGGAGTAAGTGATCATGATCGCAAAAGCGACCGATAAACTGAAGAAGATATGCCCATAGGCCGCAACCCAAACGGTCGGATCCATGATGGCATTAAAATTCGGCTTGAAGAATGCTTCTAAGCCCATTGCTGCCCCGTCAAGCGTCACTGCGCGAATAACAATGACAATGAAGATAAGCACCAAAGTTGGAATGAAAATTCGGTTGGCCAATTCGATTCCTTTTTTGACTCCTGCAAGCAATATGCCGAGCGTGATGACCCAAACAATTACTAATGGAATGAAGATGCCCCAAACGATTCCCCCGGTTTCGCCTGGCGATACGGTCAGTTGAAGAAAATCACTGAATAGGAAGCCTTCTGTATCTTCGCCCCATGCCTGATTGAATGAGAACAACGTGTAACGCATCGCCCAAGCGATGATGACGGCATAATAGACGGATATAACGAACGATACGAACATCGCCCACCAACCAAGCCATTCTGCTTTCTTGCCGCTCATTCTAAAAAATGAAAGTGGTGCGGATCCGCGATAACGATGCCCGATGGTGAACTCCAATATGAGAATCGGAATTCCGGCAGTTAAAAGAGCAAACAAATACGGTATAAAAAATGCGCCCCCACCATTTTCATATGCTACATACGGGAATCGCCAAATATTCCCTAACCCTACTGCTGAACCGACAGCCGCCATGATAAAACCGGCTCTCGTTCCCCATGTAGAACGTTCCATTTCTCTTCCCCCTTTTGTTTGTAACTTCCAATTTTTTAACAGAAAAATAGGAAGTTTGTTTATATTCAGATTATTTTGGAATCTAAATTTAGTATAACTAGGGCCTTGTACAAAGTAAAGATAATTTCTGAAAATTTTTCAAAAAAACTATTATAACAATAATAAAAAGGTGGAGATAAACTATCTCCACCTTCCAAATCTTAGTTCTGTTCATGTTTTTCCATTAAGGTTGTACGCTTAGACCAGAAAACGAATAGTATTGCCAATACAATAGCTACCGCTCCTAGAGCCAAAGGCAGCGAGCCAGTGAAGCCTATGACGATATACCCTATCGCTGCAATGGCAGCCGAGGTCAATGCATAAGGAAGCTGTGTCACGACATGGTCCATATGGTTACTCCCTGCACCTGTCGATGACAAGATGGTCGTATCCGAGATCGGCGAGCAATGATCTCCGAATACAGCCCCTGCCAAAACGGCCGATAACGAAGCGAGCAATAACTCAGGTTCTGCCTGGATCATGATCGTTCCAGCGATCGGCAGCAAGATCCCGAACGAGCCCCAAGAAGTGCCTGTCGAAAAGGCCATGACGCCCGCCAGCACAAACAATAGAACTGGCAGTACACTAGTCGGTACATTGCCGCGTGCCACTGCATCGGCAAGGAACGTACCAGTTTGCAGCGCGTCGATCAAATACGTCAGCGACCAGGCAAAGATCAAGATAAACACTGCACCGGCCATCGATTGAATGCCAGCCCAGATGCCTCTGCCGATCCACTGCACTTTTGCCACTTCGTTGCGTTTGATTTGGAGGGCGTACAGGATGATCGCTGCAAGCGCGCCGATGATTCCGCCTGTGATCAAGGATAAAGGAACATCGGTATTTTCGAAAATGAGCCAGATATCGAATACTTCTCCAGCGTTTACATAACCTGTCCAGATCATCGCGGCAACCGTCCCGGCGATTAATAGCAAGATCGGCAACAGCAAGTCACGGACTCGCCCGTGTGAATGGCTTGGGAAATCTTCTTTCATCTCACCCGGAATCACTTTGTCCGGATTGAACAGTTGGCCTTCTGTAATTGCCAAACGTTCATGCTTTTTCATTTCCCCAAAATCGACATCACGGATAGCGACGAAAAGAACAATGGCCAATGCTGCGATGACATAAAAGTTCATCGGGGCCATCCAGAGAAAGGCTTCCAAGGCTGAATATTCCAAGAAATTCTGGCCTGCCAGAATCGTGCCGATAATGCCGATTATCGCTGCGCCCCAGCTTGATACCGGAGACACAACACAAATTGGAGCCGCTGTAGAATCGATGAAATAGGCAAGTTTTGCCCGTGATACTTTATAGCGATCTGTAATCGGCCGTGCAACTTGCCCGACCGCCAACGCGTTGAAATAATCGTCGATGAAGATCAAGATACCAAGAAATACCGTAACCAATTTCGCCCCGCGGCGTGTTTTCACGCGCGCTGATGCCCAGTCGGCAAAGGCATGGCTACCACCGGATAAGCTGACGAACGCGGTGATGACTCCTAGCAATAATAAGAACAAAATAATGAAGACATTATAAGCATTAAAGCCCTCGTTCCAAAAAATGACTGCGAATGAAGTGAACAATTCGTTCAGGGCCTCTACTGGCGCAAACGAAGTCAGGATCAGCGCAGCCGCGACAATACCCACACCGAGTGACAGCAATACACGTCGCGTCAACAACACCATCGCAATCGCGATGATTGGCGGCAGTATCGAAAAAATCGTGTTTTCCATAATTAGATTCCTCCTATTCATTTTGATGGTAAGGCCTAGACTAAAAAAAGCCGGCTCATCCAATGGATAAACCGGCTTCCTACAATTCGTCTGTGTGCACAAGCATCAAACAACCCTGTAGCTCTCCATCTGCAGCAACCTGCAAATGACAGTGGCATTCCTCTTCGAAATGCCCCCAATCGCCGCCTCCTTGACCCGGAGACGGAAATTTCGGCAAGCTCCCCTTTCAAATGTGGTCAACGCGGTCAACTCGCACATCCTACTGATGGAGGCTGCAGCCTCTACCCATCGATATCTAATTCATAAAAAGCATAGCCCAAAATGCACAGAAAATCAACTAACAGTCCATTTTGAATGTTTGTTCTATTTCACGGTTTTCATGCGGAAATAGTCACCGAATACATCGCGCAAAAACTCCGGCATGAAATAACTCTTCGGTGCACGCTTAAGTGCAGGGAAAAAATAACCGAATGTGAAGAGGTCGAGAGTCGCAAGCCGGTAAATGCGATCCGGGTCTGCCGGTTCGCCGCCCACCATCAATTGATGGTTATGCATGTTCATCCCGCTATGGATCATGCGGCCAAATACCGCTCCTCGAAAGCCCATCCCTTTCAGCTCAAGCTGTGGCCAGTCTTTGTTCAAAGACTGCAAATAAATTTCCTTCAGTTCTGCGCCGCTCAGGTCAATGACGCACGGATTGATTGGATGCGGCAACATGCGATGAAAATCGTAGCGCGTCATTTCGCCTTCCGGCATATCTTCCATGAAAATCCCCGCGTTAAAGAGGCCACAATCCGCTGATGCAAAAGAAACCAAGGCATCGCCGAACAGCTCTGCCATCACGGAGGGCTTGAACCACTCGGCTTTCATGGCGCGTTCGTTATAGAAGACGGTCTCAGCCATCTGCTGTTTACCAACACCGACCAAATATTCATTGAACCCTTCATCGGCTTCTGGCAATTGGTCGGTCTCGATCACTTCTGCAGTCATCTTGCGCGTTTCGAGGTTAATTTCGATATGGCCGACATAATAGCCGAATTTACCGGCGGCCCCAAGCAATGTATTGCCGATTTCTTTTCCTTGATGGAATAGATGGTGGGTATGCGCCCCTAAAATGATATCGATTTCCGGACATTCGACAGCCAAAAGCTCATCTTCACGGATGCCAAGATGAGACATGCAGACCAAAAGATCGACTGATTGGCGGATAGCCGCCGCTTCTTGTTTGACCGCTTCCCTGCCGCTCGTCACTTGCCAGCCGAGACGTCGGTAAAAGGGCGTAAATTCAGCGGTAGCAGCGACGAGTCCAATCTTCGTGCCATTTTTTGTTTCAATGATTTTGTTCGGACTGGCCCATGGTGGCTGCTTGCCATCCATATCCATTAAATTGGCAACCACTACGGAAAAATCAGCTTGATCGTACAACACGTCGAGTTCTGATTTCGATAATGTGATTCCTTCGTTATTGCCAATCGTTACGGCATCGTATCCTGCTTCATTGAGCAGCTCGATATTGCCTTTTCCAGCAGAACCTTCGGTAAACGGATGTGAGCGGTCTACGTGGTCCCCGATGTCGAGCACCAAACACATATCACCAGCTTCCTCATGCCACTGCCTGCGCCCCTTCAGCAAGGATTGAATACGCGGCCAATGCGTAAAATGGCTATGCAAATCGTTTGTATGATAAATATGAATGATTTCACTCATGTCAAACACCTCTTATGAACTGAAGATTCCTTCGTAAATCGATCGGAGCCCGAATAATAATAACGCAATCCGCAGCACGACAACTAGTGTCTCAGAGTGGATGTTGCGGTTCAGCATTGCTCCTAACTTTGCTCCGATATAAGCAGAAGGGATAATGGCTAAAGTATAAATCCATGGCACGTTCCCAAGCGAGACATGTGTAAAAGAGTTGACAATGGCCGATAAGAAAACCATGAGCATCGACGTTCCAACAGCGACATGGGGAGGAAATAAAAACAGCAGGATCATGGCCGGCACAAGAATCGAGCCGCCGCCAATACCGAACAAGCCGGATGCAAAGCCGATGAAAAAAGTTAACGCAAGCGCAAACCACACCGGATAACCGTAAACGTATTCCTGATCTGTTTTGCGGTCATAAAAGCTTCTTTTCTTGCCCTTGTCGACAAACCAGCTGACCGCCTTCAAGCGGTCTCTCAATAATAGCAGAAGCGACAAGAACACCAAGAGCAAACCGAAATATAATTGGAAAGACGGCACATCGAGACTGCGGTTAACGTAGGCGCCCACAACCGTCCCCGGCGCACTGCCGAGAAAGAAAATGAAGCCGCTCCTATAATCGACAGTCCCCACTTTCATATAGGCGATCGTCGAAGACAAGCCAGTAAAAATCATCATGACGACCGACAAGCCGACAATCTGTTGCGGAGATAAATCCGGGAACAGGCTGACCGACGAGCTGAGGAACAAAAGCGCCGGCACTAAGATGACGCCTCCACCCAGGCCGATCAGCGCGCCGACAATGCCGGAAGCCAGACCGGCCGCTAGAAGGATAAGGAAGACCATCAAAAATCGCCTTCGAACAAGTCCAGCTGTTTCGGCGACAGCCCTTCAAACTGCAAACTGTTCAATTCCTGGAATTCTTTGGCGTCTCCCGCGGCATGCCCGCCTGAATTATTATTGAAGATCACATACACTTGCTCTGCTTGCTGCTCGAGACGTTTCACAGCCTGGCTGATCTGCTCTAGCTCTTGCTGGTTATAATCGTATAGATAGCGCACTTCCCGCCACTTTTCGGCGTTTCCGGGATTCAGCCAGCCATGGACATTGCGCCCGTGCAAACGCAGCAGCACTTTGTCATTGCGGCTCGATTCCGGTACCAGTGGAATTGACCCTTCCCCTGCCTGTGGCTCATCGCACACGGAATGAATCAATCCATGTTCGCGGAGAAACTCCAAGGTCTTGTCTTTCATGCCGTCTGCATACCAGGACTGGTGGCGGAATTCGACCGCCAAGTCGAATTCCTGCAGTTCGCCGATGATCGCGCGGATTTCATCGACATGCTCTTTCTGGCAGTCGAACCATGGCGGAAATTGCAATAATACCATCGCGAGCTTGCCTGCTTCTTTCAAGGGCCGGACGGATAACCGGTAAGCTTCAAACATCTCTTCCCGGCTATCAAATGGGTTCTCGCCGCGCTGGTGCCCCGTCATGCCTTGATAGGCTTTTACGACGAATTGGAAATTGTCCGGCGTCTCGCGGATCCATTTGCTGATATTGCGTTCAGGCTGGACTGCGTAAAATGAAGAATCCAGCTCAACAATCGGGAAGTGGGCACTGTAGTCGGCCAATTTATCTTTTTGTTTCGACCCGGGGCTATACACATCCGGATGATCGCCCCAGCCCGTCAATCCAACATAAATCATCGTCCTGCCTCCATTTTCGTTATTATTTTATGATAGCATAGAACAAAACAGGCGTCCTTATCCAGATATGCGCGTCGTCTTGATAACGGCCCAGCCATCGAATTACTTGCTCTTCTTGAGAAGACCGATTTAACACACGGTTCTAACGCTATACTCTTCTAGTGCGAGAAGCATTAAAAGACAAAAAATAAGCTTTGGCCTCCGCATGGAAGCTAAAGCTTATTTTCACTAGGCTTCAGGCTATTAGAACAAACCGCCAAGCCCGCCGCCAATTTTGGATTTGGCGAGGTCCATTAATTCGTTTTTTTCGTTTTCATCGATTTTGCCGTCTTCGTATGCCTGCTTAACTTGGGTGATGATTTCTTTCGCTTCCCCCATATCAGCATTGCTGATTTTCTCTTTTAATGCGTCAAAAGTTTGGCTCATTGAAAAAATCCCTCCTCAATTTTTAGCTTCCCCTTCTCTATACCCGATGGGAAATCCATAAAACAAGAGCTAGGCAAAATCACAATCGGCATAAAAAATCCCCGGCACGAAAATGCCGGGGATAAATCTATTAACCGATTGAGCCTTCCATCTCGAACTTGATGAGACGGTTCATTTCGACTGCGTATTCCATCGGCAATTCTTTAGTGAATGGCTCGATGAAGCCCATGACGATCATTTCTGTCGCTTCTTGTTCAGAAACGCCGCGGCTCATCAAGTAGAACAATTGCTCTTCAGAGACTTTAGACACTTTCGCTTCGTGTTCAAGCGAAACGTTGTCGTTCATGATCTCGTTATAAGGAATTGTATCGGATGTGGACTGGTTGTCCATAATCAATGTATCGCATTCGATGTTCGAACGTGCGCCGTCCGCTTTGCGGCCAAAATGCACGATTCCGCGGTAGGAAACTTTCCCACCTTGTTTCGAAATCGATTTAGATACGATCGATGAAGACGTATTTGGTGCCAAGTGGACCATTTTCGCGCCTGCATCCTGGTGCTGGCCTTTACCGGCAATCGCAATCGACAAGGTCATGCCGCGCGCGCCTTCGCCTTTAAGGAAGACAGCAGGGTATTTCATTGTCAATTTCGAACCGATGTTGCCATCGATCCATTCCATTGTGCCGTTCGCGTCCACGAAAGCACGTTTGGTTACTAGGTTATAAACGTTATTCGCCCAGTTCTGGATCGTTGTATAACGGCAATACGCATCTTTTTTCACGATGATCTCAACAACTGCAGAGTGCAATGAATTGGTCGTGTAAACCGGTGCTGTACAGCCTTCTACATAGTGAACGCTTGCGCCTTCGTCGACAATGATCAATGTACGCTCGAATTGGCCCATATTTTCCGAGTTGATGCGGAAATAGGCTTGCAGCGGCGATTCCACTTTAATGCCTTTTGGTACGTAGATGAACGAACCACCTGACCATACAGCCGTGTTCAAGGCAGCAAATTTATTGTCTGCTGCTGGAATGACTGTCTGGAAGTTTTCTCTGAAGAGGTCTTCGTTTTCACGAAGCGCTGCATCCGTATCTTTAAAGATGATGCCCATCTCTTCTAAGTCTTCTTTCATGTTGTGGTAAACCACTTCAGATTCATACTGTGCAGAAACACCCGCAAGGTATTTTTGCTCGGCTTCAGGAATTCCCAATTTATCAAACGTACGCTTGATTTCTTCAGGAACTTCATCCCAAGAAGTCTGGCTCGCTTCAGATGGTTTGACGTAATACGTGATTTCGTCAAAATCCAGCGAGTTCAAATCTCCGCCCCATTGCGGCATCGGCATGGAGTAAAATAGTTTCAACGCTTTCAAGCGTGATTCAAGCATCCATTCCGGTTCTTCTTTAATCTTCGAAATTTCTCTGACAATGTCTTCCGTCAGACCGCGTTTGGATCTGAAGATGGAAACGTCCTTGTCATGGAACCCATATTTATAATCTCCGATATCCGGCATTTTTTTCGCCATCGTCGTTCCTCCGTTCTCTGTTACGATTTTTCTTCCTCGTGCACACCTTTTTCCATGGCTTTCCACGCTAAGGTCGCGCATTTGATACGCGCTGGGAATTTGGATACACCTTGCAAGGCTTCAATATCCCCAAGGTCCACAGAATCGTCGTACTCTTTTCCAAGCATCATGTCTGAAAAGATCTCAGACATTTTCAATGCCGAGTCTACGTCTTTGCCTTTGACAGCTTGCGTCATCATGGAAGCAGAAGCCATAGAAATTGAGCAGCCTTCCCCGTCGAATTTAGCATCTTTGACAATGCCGTCTTCTACTTGCAGGGTCAATTGAATCCGGTCTCCGCAAGTCGGGTTGTTCATCTCAATATTAACACTATCTTCTTCAAGCGTCCCTTTGTTGCGGGGCGTCTTGTAATGATCCATGATCACTTGTCGATACAACTGGTCTAAGTTATTAAAAGACATCGCTAAAATACTCCTTTGCAGAACGCAAGCCTTCCACTAGACGATCGATATCCGATTCATCATTATAAAGGTAAAAGCTTGCGCGTGCTGTCGCTGTCACGTCAAGCCATTTCATCAATGGCTGTGCGCAGTGGTGTCCTGCGCGGACAGCGATGCCGCTCATATCGAGCACGGTTGCCACGTCATGGGGATGGACTTCCTTCAAATTGAAGGTGACGATGCCTGCGCGTTTCGCAGGGTCGGTCGGGCCGTAAATATCGAGCCCTTCAATTTTTGACATCTTGTCCATGGCCATAGCAGCCATATGGTGTTCGTGTTTTTCGATTTCGTCCAATCCAATGTTTTGCAGGAAGTCGATCGCTGCTGCGAGCCCAACTGCCCCTGCAATAATTGGCGTGCCGCCTTCAAATTTCCACGGCAGTTCTTTCCATGTTGAATCATACAATCCAACAAAATCAATCATCTCGCCGCCAAATTCAACTGGCTCCATCGCTTCAAGCAAATGCTTTTTGCCGTAGAGTACGCCAATGCCTGTCGGTCCGACCATCTTATGGCCAGAAAATGCGAAGAAATCGCAATCCAAGTCCTGGACATCAATTTTCAAATGAGGGGCAGCCTGGGCTCCGTCCACCATCATGACAGCGCCATGTTCGTGGGCAATCTTCGCGACTTCTTTCACCGGATTCATTGTACCAAGTACGTTGGAAACGTAAACCATTGAAACAATTTTAGTCCGGTCGGTAATGGCTGCACGGACGTTCTCGAGCGAAATGGTGCCGTCTTCTTCAAGCTCGATGTATTTCAAGACAGCGCCGCGTTCTTTTGCCAACTGCTGCCAAGGAATGATGTTCGAGTGATGTTCCATATACGTAATGACGATTTCGTCGCCTTCTTCTACGTTTGCACGGCCATAACTTTGTGCGACTAAGTTGATCGCTGTGGTCGTGCCGCGAAGGAAGACAATTTCCTGCGTCGAATTCGCCTTGATGAACTGCTGCACTTTTTCGCGTGCGCCTTCATACTTCTCTGTTGCCCGGTTTCCTAGCGTATGAACGCCACGGTGGACATTGGAATTATCAAACTCGTAATATTCTTTCAGCGCCTCGATGACCGGAGTCGGTTTTTGTGAAGTAGCTGCGCTGTCCAAATATACTAAGGGATGTCCATTGATTTCCTGGTTGAGTATCGGGAAATAGCTCTTGATCTCTGGATTCATTAGCGGACTTTCCTTTCGATAACCTCCGTCAATTGCTTTTTAACGCCTTCGATTGGCAACACGTTTACAACCGGTGCCAGGAAGCCGTGAATAACAAGACGTTCAGCTTCTTGTTTTGTAATACCGCGGCTCATCAAATAATACAATTGAACCGGATCAACACGGCCGACTGATGCTGCGTGTCCTGCCGTTACATCGTCTTCGTCGATCAAAAGGATCGGGTTTGCATCGCCGCGTGCTTTCGGGCTCAACATCAGAACGCGTGATTCTTGTTCTGCATTGGCTTTCGTTGCGCCGTGTTCGATTTTTCCGATACCGTTAAAGATCGAAGAAGCGGAATCTTTCATGACGCCATGCTTCAAGATCTGACCGTCGGAGTTTTTACCCCAATGAATAACTTGTGTCGTGAAGTTCTGCTTTTGCGTTCCTCTGCCAACAACGACTGTTTTAGTATCGCCAACTGAATTGTCGCCGATCAAGAACGTTGTGTTGTCAGAAATGGTGTTGCTATCGTTCATCATGCCGAGCGCCCATTCAATGCGTGCATCGCGCTGTGCGACACCACGGCGGTTCACATAAGTTGTAAATCCTTCAGCGAGTACATCGACTGCACCATAAGTGACAGACGCGTTGTCTTCAGCAAATACTTCCGACACGATATTCGCTTGGCCTTTTGCTTGCGGCACTGTAGAAATATAGTTTTCAACGTATGTGACTGAGCTGCTCTTATCCGCTACGATCAACGCATGGTTGAACAAGGATGCTTCCTCGTTGTCATGAAGGAAAACTGCTTGTACCGGTTTTTCGATGACCACATTTTTTGGCACGTAGAGGAAAACCCCGCCGTTCAATAATGCCGCATGAAGGGCTGTCAATTTATGCTCTTCCGCTTTAACAGCTTCTGTCATAAAGTATTTAGCGACCAAATCGCTGTGCTCGCGGATCGCTGTTTGGATATCCGTCAAAATGACGCCTTGCTGCTCCAAGTTTTTATCCAAGGAAATATAAGCCGGCGTATTATTATGCTGGATATATAAGTTTTTCTGTTCTAGATCGACAATAGATTTCACTTGTTCTGGCAGTTCGTTAAGCGATTCATACGTAGAGCTATCTACTGTATGCGCCGGGAAATCCGTGAAGTTCCAGTTGATAATTTTCGTTTTATCAGGTTTTGGGAGCGGCAACGCTTCAGCAGCTGCCAATGCTTGTACGCGCAAATCTGTAAATGCTTCTGGTTCTGAATGCAAAGCCGAGAAGGAGCGTACATCCTGCTCGGTCATCGTTAGTTTTGTTTCAACCGTCACGTTAGTCTCTCCTTCCAATTATGCTTCTTGTCCAACAGTCTCGTCTTCGATGCCGAGCTCTGCCTTGATCCAGTCATAGCCTTCTGCTTCCAGTTTATGAGCAAGTTCAGGTCCGCCGGATTTTACGACGCGGCCTTGCATCATGACATGGACGTGATCTGGAGTGATGTAGTTCAAGAGACGCTGGTAGTGAGTGATGATCAAGCAACCGAAGTTTTCGCCCTTCATTTGGTTGATGCCTTCTGAAACAACTTTCAATGCATCGATATCAAGTCCGGAGTCAATTTCATCAAGTACAGCAAATGTCGGTTTGATCATCATCATTTGAAGGATTTCGTTGCGTTTCTTCTCGCCGCCTGAGAACCCTTCGTTCAAGTAACGCTGTGCCATATCTTGGTCCATCGCAAGAGTTTCCATTTTGCTGTCGAGTTCACGGATGAACTTCATCAAAGAAACTTCGTTGCCTTCTTCGCGGCGTGCGTTCATTGCAGAGCGCATGAAGTCAGCGTTTGTAACACCTGAGATTTCGCTTGGGTATTGCATAGCCAAGAATAGGCCTGCACGGGCACGTTCGTCGACTTCCATCGCCAATACATCTTCCCCGTCCAATTCAATCGTACCTTGTGTTACTTCATATTTAGGATGCCCCATGATAGCAGACGCCAAGGTTGATTTCCCTGTTCCGTTCGGCCCCATGATGGCATGAATTTCGCTTGTGTTAATGCTTAAGTTTACACCCTTTAAAATCTGTTTTCCTTCGATTTCAACGTGCAGATCTTTAATGACCAAAGTTGACATGTAAATACCTCCATAATGTTATTGAAGAATGCCGCGCACTCTTAATTAGTATCATTCTAATCTTAACTTATATTCACTTCAGTAGCAAATGTTAAAATCGGCTAGAAACCTTGGATTAAAACCATTTCGAAATCCGTGTTCTCTGCAGTCAGGAAGCCATTTCTGACAAATCGCGGCGATTGCCTGCATTTTCAATAAAGTCAGTCTAAATGAGAATGCATTTCAATGAAGCCTTGCAAAATCAGCTTATTCTACTAGTTTGGACATAGAAAAAACCGGACAGAGAAATCACTCTGTCCGGCAGCTTCATGTCAAATTCATGTGTAGGGATTTTACTATTCGCGGTGCGCTTGGCGCTCGATCTGTGTCGCGACCGATTGGCCTTGTCGGTAGTCTTGCTCACGGCGCTGTTCAACTTCAAGGATTTTTTGCGGGTCGTTTTGGTATTCGTTCAGTCCGTACCCGTGTACGTCTCTGAATGCCTGTTCCATTTTTTCCGTCTTTTCAATACCTTGAGAATCGATAATAAACCATCCCTTTCGAGTTTTCTTATTTTACTTTTATTAGTATACCCGACTGATTGAAAGTTAAACAACAAAAATAATCTAATTTATCTGAAAATAGACCTATCGTCATAGTTATTGGGAATATATAGAAAAAACTGCCCGCTAGACGGACAGTTTTCATAATTTATTGGCTTACTTCGTTGTATAAGTTAGAAGCAACTAAGCCGTTTTCTTCCAATAATTCATTGAGTACTTCGTCAGCTTCCGCAAATTTTTCAGCAGCCGCTTGGAAGTCAACTGTCTCTTTTCCAAGTTCTTCGATTTTCATCTCGTAAGATGTGGCAATCGAAGTAAGCGCTCCGTCGATCTCTTCTTGATAGTCGCTTAATGATTCGGGTACTTCAATCGCTTCCACCGCTTGTTTGGCTTGTTCTGCAGCTGCAGCAGCCGCTTCTTTCATCTCTGAAAGCTCTTCGCCACTAGGCAAGGCCTCTTCAGCTTGCGCAATTTCAAAGTCGTTTAATGGTGCATCTTCTGAATTTATTTCTTTGGAAACGGATAGGTAGAATTGCATCAATTGGCTCTTGATGCTCTCTTTACCAGATTCCATCGTGGCAGACCCCGATGTCGTTTCAGTTGTGTCAGTAGATTGTTCGTTTCCGCATGCCGCTAGCAATAGCGCCGCAGATAAGCCGATAATTGTGATTTTTTTCATGTTCGTGCCTCCTGATTTTCATATCCAGCATATGATAGCATAGCCAGATTTACCCGTATAGAGAGCGTAAAAAAGCCGGAATTCATTGAATTCCGGCACAATTCATACTTTTTGGCTTGGAGTGAAACGGTCGACGATATTCGCGAGCGCTCCGTCTCCTGTGACGTTAGCTGCCGTTCCGAAGCTGTCCTGTGCGAGATACAAGGCGATCATTAACGCGACCATCGTCTCGTCAAAGCCGAGCATCACTTCAAGCAAGCCGATAGCTGCCATGACAGCACCGCCCGGAACACCTGGTGCTGCGATCATTGTTACGCCCAACATCAAAATGAACGGGAAGAAGTTGCCGAACGACGGCGCCTGGCCTGTCAACAAGATGACACCTATTGCGCATGTGACAAGCGTGATCGTGCTGCCTGACAAATGGATAGTGGCAAACAACGGAACTGTAAAGTCAGCTACGCGTTCTTTCACACCCGTTTTACGTGCCTGGCGCAACGTCACTGGAATTGTCGCTGCGGAAGACTGTGTACCAAGTGCTGTGAAGTATGCCGGCAGCATGGTACGGATTAAAGCAAACGGGTTTTTCTTTTGTAATAGTCCCGCCGTTGTGTATTGCCCTGTCAGCATCACCCAATGCATGATGATGATGAGGATAAAGACAACCGCAAAGAGCGAAAGGATTTCAAACACGGCACCGCCGTAGGCCATATTCGCGAAAATACCGAAAATGTGAAAAGGCAATAACGGGATTATGATGTATGAAATAACTTTTTCAATAATCTGTTGGAACTCTTCAAAAAACGATGCCATCGTCTTGCTTCCTGTAGAAGCCATTCCAATACCAAGCAGGAATGCCAAGATCAAGGCGCTCATGACCCCAAACAATTGAGGGATTTCTAAAGCGATAAAACTTTCAGCAAGTGCGTTTTCAGGATCATCCAGATTACTCAGTGAACCGCCTTCCATCAAACTAGGCAAAATCGATGATGCCGCGGCAAACGCTAGAACCCCTGCCACTACCGTTGATAAATAAGCGATTGCAGTTGCCAGGCCTAGCAATTTCCCTGAGCCTTTCCCAAGCTTTGCGATACCTGGTGCGATAAAGCCAAGGATGATTAATGGCACGATAAAATTCAAGAACCCGCCAAAAACTCCTGTAAATGTTGCAAATACGCGAACGAGCGCTTCTGGAGCAAACGAACCGATGAGTACGCCAAGCACAATGGCCAGCACAATCCGCGGCAATAAACCGAATTGAATTTTCATGATCTTGTCCTCCCTGTGTAAACAGATGTTTATTGTGTATTATGTGAAATTACCACAGTTTTCGAAAAGCTAATAGCTTTTTACGAAATCACGTAATATTTTTATTATTCCGATAAAATAAAAGAAGAAAGATAGCTACTCATTTAGTTCTATTCCTTTAAGCTATTTACCCAAGCCCCTGCTTTGTGCAATACAAAAACCAGCCTATTCTCATGGAATAGGCTGGCTAAAAATTTTACTGTTCAACTGGAACGATCGATCCATTCCACTCTTCCAAAATGAAATCTTGAATCTCTTGCGAGGTCAATACGTCCACCAAAGCTTGGATATCTTCGTTTTCTTCATCCCCAGCTTGCACTGCGATGATATTGGCGTATGGCGAATCCGAACTTTCAAGCGCAATGGCATCTTCCATCGGGCTCAATCCAGCATCGATGGCATAGTTTGAGTTGATCAAGACCGCATCGCCTTCACCTGACTCGTACATTTGTACGAGCAAAGCTGCTTCGTACTCAGTATCGAACTGAAGGTTTTTCTCGTTTTCGACGATATCGCTCGTTTCAGCTGTTGTTTTGTCAATGCCTTCTTCTAATGTGATCAAGCCTTCTGCTTCAAGCATAGCCAGGATGCGGCCATGGTCAGCTACTGAATTGCTCATGAGAATCGTTGCATCTTGTGGCAACTCTTCTAAAGACGCATAGTCTTGTGAGTAGACACCGATCGGCTCGATGTGAATGCCTCCAGCACTGACAAAATCGTAACCATGATCAGCAATTTGTGATTCAAGATAAGGTGTGTGCTGGAAATAGTTCGCATCCAAATCGCCCGATTCCAAATCTTGGTTTGGCAAGATGTAGTCCTGGTACGTTTCGATTTCAAGCTCGATGCCCTGTTCTTCCAAAATCGGTTTGGCCTGTTCCAGAATTTCAGCGTGTGGAATGTTAGAAGCGCCAACTTTTAGCGTGCTTGTTTCTCCTTCTGATGAACCGCTGCCGCTTTCTTCTGCGCCACAAGCGGATAGTGCCAATACTGCTGCAAATGAACCAAATACTAGTTTTTTCATTACAATTTTCCCCTTTTCTACTATTGAATGTATTTTTATTTCATGGACTGTAAAGCCCAATCTTTTTCATGATCTAAAGACCATCCGGGTTTTAGCGCTTGTCTGCTTTTCCGGTCAAATAATCGCCGATGAATTGGACGATAAATACAATGACGAGAATCGCGATAGTTGCCATCAATGTAACGTCTTCGCGGCTTCTTTGGAAACCATCCAAGAAAGCGAGCGTTCCTAAGCCACCAGCGCCAATGATGCCTGCCATTGCGGTATAGCCGACTAAAGCAATGGCCGTTACCGTGATGCCGGAAATGAGTGCCGGTTTGGATTCAGGAAGCAAGACTTTGCGGATGATAGTCCACGTCGTCGCTCCCATTGAACGGGCTGCCTCAATAACGCCTTTATCAATTTCTTTCAAGGCGATGAGCACCATTCGAGCGTAAAAAGGAGCGGCCCCGATGATCAAAGCTGGAAGTGCCGCATTCGGCCCGCGGATGCTGCCGATCAAGAATTTCGTGAACGGGATCAATAAGATGATCAAAATGATAAAAGGGATCGACCGGAAGATATTGACGAATGCGCCAGTCAACCAGTTGACGATTTTATTGGCCCATAATTGATTAGGTGCGGTCAGGAATAAAACGATTCCTAGAACCAAGCCTATGACAAAAGTGAAGAATGTGGACATCGCTGTCATGTAGATGGTTTCAAGTGTCGCTTCCCACATATCTGCCCAATCCACGTTCGGGAATAAAGTCTCAAGCATTGCCCATCACCTCCGTCTGTACATCATGTGCACCGAGGAAAGCGATCGCTTTGCTTATTTCGTCTGCAGTGCCTTTCAATTGAAGAATCAGCGTACCATACGCCCCGCGCTGGGTGTGAGAAATATTGCCGTGGACGATATTGACTTCCACTGCATATTCCCGGATGAGCTGCGTCAAGATTGGCTGTTCTGCTTGGTCTCCGACGAAAATCAGTTTGACCAGTTGGCCTTCCGGATATTGCTCACGCAAATGGCGGACGGTTTCTGCTGAGTCTTCCGTCTCGGTCACTTGAGCGACGAACGTTTTGGTGATGTTCTCTTTCGGATGCTGGAAGACATGCAGCACTTCGCCTAATTCGACGACGCGCCCGCCTTCCATGACCGCCACCCGGTGGCAGATCTTCCGGATGACGTGCATTTCGTGAGTGATCAACACAATCGTCAAGCCGAGGCGCTTGTTGATGTCGACCAATAAATCCAAAATGGCATCGGTCGTCTGTGGATCCAGTGCTGAAGTCGCTTCATCGCAAAGCAAAACTTCTGGATCGTTGGCCAATGCGCGTGCGATGCCGACGCGCTGCTTTTGCCCACCGGAAAGTTGTGACGGATATGCATTATCGCGTCCTTCTAAGCCGACCAATTCGATCAACTCTGCAGAACGCTTGCGCCGCTCATCTTTCCCTACACCGGCAATTTCCAGCGGGAATTCGATATTTTCACGAACGGTGCGTGACCAGAGCAAGTTGAAATGCTGGAAGATCATGCTGACTTTTTGGCGGGCTTTTCTGAGCTTCGGGCCTGAAATCGCCGTGATGTTCTGGCCATTGATTTCTACGGATCCTTCGCTCGGCTGTTCTAGGCCATTTAGCAGACGGATCAACGTACTTTTTCCTGCTCCGCTATAGCCGATAATGCCAAAAATCTCACCTGATGGCACCGTTAAATCGACATGGTCGACAGCTGTTAAACGCGCCTTCCCCGTATCGAACACTTTTGTTAATCCTTTTAACTCAATCATGTTTGGGCACTCTCCTAAATCTTTGGCTAATAAAAAAGCCTTTCTGCTCAGATGAGCAGAAAGGCACATGTGTAAACACAATAAACCGTTCTCTCATCTTTCAAAGTCTTCACTTTGAGTGACTTGGCACCATTTCATTTTCATGACGGTTGCCGGGCTTCATCGGGCACTTCCCTCCACCTCTCTTTATAAGAGCTACGCTATTTAGTTAATTTCAGAAATTAAATCTATCATGGCTGGCTGTATTCGTCAACCGTTTTTAATTTTTCATACAAATACGGCACTGATTGGAACGCATAGACCTTATCCGTCACTTGGCCATCCTGTGAAATCAATAGGCACGGCACGCTTTCCACTTCATAGAGCTCCGCCACTTCCTGTACATAATTCAAATTGGCTTTGCCCATCGGAAGATCCGGCAATAGTTCCGCCACCACACCGAGCATCTTGCTCGCCACTTGGCATGTGCCGCACATCGGCGTATACAAATAATAAGCTGAAACCGGCTGCGTGTTTTTTTCCTTCAGCCATTCTTTATGTGTCCATTCGTTCATACTAGTCATTCCCTGCTACTGGATTTAAGACCCGTACATCTGCTGCGATGAGCACATCGATCAACTTCCGCAGCGGCGTCGTCGCCACCTCTTTATAACTTCGGTCGATATGGAAATGGCGGGCTTCCGGAAACTCGCGCTTGATAAGCTTGCGCAGTTTGTCGCCGGATGCGTCCGCATCAACCAGGATGATAATGTCCTGCCCTTCAAAAGGCAAAAGCATTTCTTCGAGTCTTGTAGCACTTACTGTACCATTTGTGCAAAGAATCGTCACGGGTTCTGCAATCAATGGCGCGATGCGGGTTTTGTCGCTAATCCCTTCAACCACTATTACTTTCTGCATAGGTATCCCCCCAAGAAAACGATAGATGAAAAAAAGCGCCAAAAAAAGGCGCTTTCGGAACTTACTCGTTTGTCATTTCTTTATATTCGTCAGCTGACATCAAGGCATTGACCTCATCTTCGGAAGGGGCTTCCACAACGACCATCCACGCTTGTTCATAAGGTGATTCGTTGACGAATTCCGGGCTGTCTTCAAGCTCAGAATTGACTTCGACGATTTTCCCGCTGATCGGCGCATACAATTCCGATACCGTTTTAACGGATTCGACGCTGCCGAATGGCTCGTCTTTTTTCAGCTCGTCGCCGACTTGCGGAAGCTCGACAAATACGATGTCTCCAAGTTCATCTTGCGCGAAATGAGTGATGCCGATTGTTGCTTTGCCGTCTTCGACTTTGACCCATTCGTGTTCTTTTGAATAGCGAAGCTCTTGTGGTGTGCTCATCCAAACCCCTCCAAATATGTAATTGACTCAATTTCAGTTTGCCACAACGAAGGCTGAAAAACAAGATGGTAGGCTTGTCAGCCCCAGGTATTTGTGTAGGTTTCTTCTTTGAAGCCGAGTGTCACTTTGGACCCGTCCCAAGCAAGTGGGCGTTTGATCAGCATGCCGTCTGATGCGAGCAATTCGTATTGCTCAGCTGCAGACATTTCCGGCAGCTTTTCCTTCAATTCCAGTTCACGGTATTTTTTGCCGCTCGTATTGAAAAACTTTTTCAGCTCGATGCCGCTCACCTCGTGGATTTCTTTCAGCTGCGTTGCGGAAGGCGGGGTTTGCGAGATATCGATATAGTCGAACTCCGCGCCATTCGCCTCCAGCCATTTCTTGCCTTTTTGGCAAGTCGAGCATTTGGGATATGCGTAATACTGGATCATTCAATCTCCTCCTATCTTGTCAATCAAGCATATCAAAATGCCCCGAAGCAGTCGACTGGAAGGGAGTTTATGCAAATTAAATTACAAATAAGGTTGTCCTGTATTAAAAAGCGGATGTCCATTTCGACGGACGCTTTCCGTGGACACGGCTTCAGCCGCTTCCTTCGCTACGCTCAGTCCAGGGTCTTCAACTCGTGCTGTTTCCGCAGGAGTCGCCGTCTCCATTCCCATCCGTTATTGTGTATCGAACGAAGGAAAGATCTTAAATACTAAAGAAACCTCACCGTTTCTGTTGCTCAGAAAAAGTACTTTATACAAAAATTATAAAATTTCCTCTTCTTGCATGTCTTAAACAAAAAAAGGAAAGGTTTTTTCCTTCCCTTTCTCAGACTTTTGAAGAAGTTTAATAAACAGTTACGAATTAAAATCGGACCATCTTTTCGACATTTAAAAATCAAAGACCTATTTAAGTATTTGGAGAAGCGTCCGCTCGACTCCTGTGGATCAGCGAGACGACCGAGACCCCGCAAGGCGCATAGCGACTGAGGAGGCTTGGGCGCGAGCCCACGGAGTCGTGCGATAAGCTTCGGAAAATACGATTTATTACCTTTCTCGACAGCCTGAAAACAGGAAGGGTTTCCCCTTCCTGTTTTGTCCAATCTATTACACGACGTATTTTTCCACATCGATCAATTTTTCGGATGCTTCGCGTTTTTTCGCGATCAAGTTATAAGGTGTAGAGCGCGTCAACTTGCGGAGCGCGGACAGCATCATGCGCTGGTTGTCGCCATCGATTGCTGCGATGAGCGTTTCTTTCGCATCCTTTTCGATAGCTTCCAATGCTTCTTGGCAGAAGATTTGCGTATAGAGAAGCTTCTGCTTCGCTTTTTCTTCTCCGCTTGCTGCAATCGCTTTTTCTGTACGAAGAACAACGGATTCCATTGCGAATACATTGCTGACGATATCGGCGATGTTAACCAATACTTCTTGCTCGGCTTCTAATTTCTTGCCGTAAGTTTGCGCGGCAAGTCCGGCTGCAAGAATGGCAATTTTCTTAGCGTTTTTCACCAATGCTTTTTCCTGCGCCAAAGCTTCTGTGCCGACTTCTTCAGGCATCATCATCAACAATTCTTCCTGCAAAGCTTGTGCATGTTGCAATAGCGGCAATTCGCCCTTCATCGCTTTGCGGAGCAATGTGCCCGGTACGAGCAGGCGGTTGATTTCGTTCGTTCCTTCGAAGATCCGGTTGATGCGGGAATCGCGGTAGATGCGCTCGATTTCATATTCCTGCATAAAACCGTAACCGCCGTGCAATTGAACGCCTTCGTCCACAATATAATCCAAAGTTTCCGTTCCGAAGAATTTATTCAATGAACACTCGATAGCAAATTCCGCGATAGAATCCGCAACCAGTTTGCCGTCCGCTTGCTGCTCATCCGTGAAGCCGCTCATGCGGTCTTCGAACAAGCCGACTGTGCGGTAAACGGAACTTTCAACTGCATACAATTTGGAAGCCATTGTCGCTAGTTTCTCTTTTGTCAGGTTAAAAGAAGAAATTGGCGTCTTGAATTGCTGGCGCTGGTTCGTGTAAGGAATCGTCAATTCCATAGCACGCTTGGATGCGCCGATTGTGCCGACACCCAGTTTATAGCGCCCGATGTTCAAAATGTTAAAGGCAATGATATGCCCGCGTCCTGCTTCGCCGAGGAGGTTTTCGACCGGCACTTCTGCGTCTTCCAAAATCAATGTACGCGTAGAAGATGATTTGATGCCCATTTTCTTTTCTTCCGGGCCGACCGATACGCCGCCGAAATCGCGCTCGACGATAAAGGCCGAGAACTGTTCGCCGTCAATTTTTGCATAGACAACGAAAACATCCGCAAATCCTGCGTTTGTGATCCACTGCTTTTCACCATTCAAAACGTAATGTGTGCCTGCTTCATTTAGTTTCGCGACTGTTTTCGCGCCCAAAGCATCTGAACCAGAGCTTGGCTCAGTCAGAGCATACGCTGCGATTTTCTCGCCTGTTGCAAGGACTGGCAAGTATTTCTTTTTCTGTTCGTCATTGCCGAACAAGACAATTGGAAGCGACCCGATGCCGACGTGTGCGCCGTGCGTGATCGAGAAGCCGCCCGCTTTCGACATTTTCTCCGCAATCAAGGCAGAGGCAACTTTGTCGAGCCCAAGCCCGTCGTATTGTTCCGGAACGTCTGCCCCGAGTAGCCCAAGTTCGCCCGCTTTTTTCAATAGCTTAACGGAATGCTCGAATTCATGGTTCTCCAGCTTTTCAACCAAAGGCATAACTTCTGTGTTGACGTAATCCTCTGTCGTCTTGGCGATCATTTTATGCTCTTCTGTGAAATCTTCCGGCGTGAATACACGCGATAAGTCTGCATCTTCGATCAAGAAGCTTCCGCCTTTGATCAATGTTTTTTCTTGTTCCATTTTCCATTCCTCCCAATTTATCGTTTATCTTGAATCCCCTGTTAGCCGTATCCCCTAAAGTTCTCTTTACAACATTTCGAAGACGCCGGCTGCGCCCATGCCGCCGCCGATGCACATTGTGACGACGCCGAATTGTTTGTTTTGACGCTTTAATTCACTGAGCATGCGCAAAGTCAAAATCGAGCCTGTCGCACCGAGCGGATGGCCAAGTGCGATGGCGCCGCCATTCAAATTGATCTTGTCCATATCCAAGCCGAGCTCGCGGATGACGCCGAGCGATTGAGACGCAAATGCTTCGTTCAGTTCCCAAACATCGATATCGTCTTTTGTCAGACCCGCAAGTTTTAACGCTTTTGGAATTGCGACGACCGGACCGATTCCCATGATTTCTGGTGGGACACCGCCTGTCGCGAATGAACGGAATTTTGCGATTGGCTTAAGCCCCAGCGCTTCCGCTTTTTCCCGGTCCATGACGAGCACTGAACCTGCACCGTCAGAAGTTTGGGAAGAGTTCCCTGCAGTCACCGTGCCGCGCGCAGAGAACGCAGCGCGTAATTTATTGAGTGTCTGGATAGAAGTGCCGTGGCGCACTCCTTCATCCATTTCGAACATGAATGATTTTTCCTGATATTTGTTCTGGCTATCGACATAGCGCTGGATCACTTCGACCGGCACGATTTCATCGACGAAATGGCCTTTTTCAATCGCCCGAGCTGCATTGTCATGGGAACGGACCGCAAACGCATCCTGGTCTTCCCGGCTGACACCGTATTGCGTGGCGACTTGTTCTGCTGTATGGCCCATGCTCATATAATATTGCGGGACAATTTCAGCGATTTTGGCGTTTGGCCGCAGCACATTGCCCATCATTGGCACCATGCTCATCGATTCGACGCCTCCGGCAATAATTGCTTCTGCATGGCCGACCATGATCCGTTCCGCGGCATACGCAATGGATTGCAAGCCTGATGAACAAAAACGGTTAACGGTAACAGCCGGCGTTGTATCCGGCAATCCCGCAAGCGCCCCGATATTGCGGGCGATGTTCATGCCCTGTTCTGCTTCTGGCATTGCACAACCCATGATCAAATCGTCTATCGGGCCGTCATATCCTGCCCGCTTCAATGTTTCCCGCACGACCAGTGCCCCGAAATCATCCGGGCGCACCGAGGCAAGAGAACCTTTCTTCGCTTTTCCGACCGGTGTTCTCGCACCGGCCACAATAACTGCTTCGCGCATTTCATTTCCTCCTCTATCTAATCGGCGATCAATTGCGTAATGGTTTTCCTTTAATGAGCATATGCTGCATGCGTTGCTGTGATTTCGGTTCCGCAACGAGGCTCAAGAATGCTTCGCGTTCTAAATCGAGCAAATACTGTTCATCTACTTTTGTGCCGTATGGCAATTTGCCTCCGGACAAAACGTAAGCCAGTTTTTTGGCGATTTTCATATCGTGTTCGCTAATATAGCCGGACAATAGCATGCCTTCCGCGCCGAGTAGCATAGCTGCGTAGCCCGCTTCCCCTGCGACCGGCACTTTTTCTCTTCTCGGTGCCTGATAGCCGCTATCATGGAGCGCTAACGCCAATTGCTTCGCATCGTAGATCAAATGGTCGCTATTGACGCTGATGTGATCGACAAAGTTCAGAAAGTTGTTTTGACGTGCCTCATCTGCTGAAGTGGACACTTTAGCGGTCGCGATTGATTCGAATACACCCGCTGCCACATTGACATAATCGGCTGTCACATGATTTGGCAAGCCTTTTAATTGCTTCATATAAAGTTCTTTATTTCCCCCGCCGCCAGGAATAAGCCCGACGCCTGCTTCAACTAAGCCCATATACGTTTCCATCGAAGCTTGGACGCGTGCCGCTGGCAAGATGACTTCTGCCCCGCCGCCAAGCGTCATGCCGAATGGTGCCGCAACGACCGGCTTCGAGCTGTATTTCAATTTCAGCATGGCATTCTGGAACGTGCGGATCGTCAAATCGAGTTCAAAGATATTGTCGTCTTGCGCTTCCATCAAAATCATGCCGAGGTTGGCGCCGACACAGAAATTCTTGCCTTGGTTGCCGATGACAAGCCCTTTGTAGTTTTTCTCGACTTCATCCACTGCAAAATTGATCATTTGCATAATATCGAGCCCGATCGCATTCGAACGCGAATGGAATTCGAGCAATGCGATGCCGTCTCCAAGATCGATCAAGCTTGCGCCAGAATTCGATTTGATGACGCCATGCTTTTTCTTATAGCGTTTCAAATCAATCACTTTTTCATTGACCGGGACCGGCTGATAATCCGAACCATCGAAATAATACAAGTCGCCGTTTTCTTCTTTATAGAAAGAATCGAATTCTTTATCCAATAAGCTTTGTGCAAATGTTGGTACTTCCAAACCTTGCGCGGTCATTTTTTCAGTGGATTGCTTGACGCCGATTGCGTCCCATACTTCAAACGGCCCTTGCTCCCATCCAAAGCCCCATTTCATGGCATTATCGATGGCAACGATGTCGTCTGCGATCTCACCGTGTAATTGTGCAGAATAGGCAAGTGTCGGAGCGAGAATGCTCCACAGCAATTCACCTGTGCGGTCATCTGCATAAACGAGCGTCTTCATTTTGGCGGATAAGCCTTTTTGCTGCTTGGCCATTTCCTGTGAAGGCGTTTTCAATTTTTGCGCTGGACGATATTCCATCGTCTCTGGATCGAGCTCTAGGATTTCTTTGTCTTTTTTCTGGAAGAAGCCTTGCTTCGCTTTGGCGCCGATCCAGCCGTTTTTGACCATCTGCTTCATAAAGTCAGGCGTTTTGAAAACTTGCTGTTCTTCGCCTTCTGTTTGATCATAGACGTTTTTCGAAACATGCATAAACGTATCAAGTCCGACAACATCGAGAGTGCGGAATGTCGCCGATTTCGGGCGGCCGATCAAAGGTCCGGTGACCGAATCCACTTCACCGATAGAATAGCCTCGGTTTTGCATTTCACGTACTGTGACAAGCAAGCCATACGTTCCGATGCGGTTAGCGATAAAATTCGGTGTGTCTTTCGCTAAGACGACGCCTTTTCCGAGCTGGTCCTCCCCGAATTGCTGCATGAACCCGACCACTTCTGGAGCCGTCTTATGCGCCGGAATGATTTCAAGCAGTTTCAGATAACGCGGCGGATTGAAGAAATGAGTGCCGAGGAAATGTTTCTGGAAATCTTCTGAGCGCCCTTCTGCCATCGCATTGATGCTGATGCCCGATGTATTGGACGAGATGATGGTGCCGGGTTTTCTGACGGCATCTATTTTTTCATAAAGCGATTTTTTGATCTCCAAGTTTTCCACGATGACTTCGATGACCCAATCCACATCAGATAATTTGTCGAGGTCGTCTTCGAAATTACCAGGTGTAATCAATTGCAGATTTTTCTTTTGTGTCAGTGGAGCAGGTTTTTGTTTCAATAATTTTTGAGTAGCCGTTTGGGCCATGCGATTGCGGACTGCTTTGTCTTCTAGCGTCAGCCCTTTCGCTTGTTCTTCTTGTGTGGTTTCTTTCGGGACGATGTCAAGCAGCATGACCGGAATTCCAATATTGGCTAGATGCGCTGCGATTCCAGATCCCATGACGCCTGATCCGAGCACGGCTGCTTTTTTAATTTTATATGACACGAGCAAACCCTCCTGTTTTTGAATGAACACTCATTCATTTTCTGGATAAAAAAAAGAAATGCTGTCCTTCTTGTTCTTAGTGTAAATTATATTTCTTATTTTCGCAATATTTAATCGGAAGATTTTTCAAGCACTTCAAATCAAGTGCTTGGAGAGACAGGTAAAAAAGGGTAAACTGATAAAGATTATATTTAAGGAGGCAATTTTATGAAATCATTAAAAACTACTGAACAGTTTAACGATACAATTAACAACGATGCTCCAGTCATCGTAAAATTCCAAGCTGGCTGGTGCCCAGACTGCACGCGTATGGATATGTTTATCGACCCGATCATGGAACAATACGATAATTACCAATGGTTTGACGTCAATCGCGACGAGCTGCCGGAAATTGCTGAGCAATACGATGTCATGGGCATCCCGAGCTTGCTAATTTTCAAAAATGGCGAAAAACAAGCGCATCTGCATAGCGCCAACGCCAAAACTCCGGCTTCTGTCATCCACTTCCTTGAAGAACAAAAAGCCTAATACCACCACCCAAATTATGTCTAGTAAATGAAGTAGAGGTGCACAAATGGATCCACAACAGGAAATCAAAGAATTGAAAGAGCTTGTCGCGCATTACCAAGATGTCATTCACAATATGTCAGCACCAATCATTCCATCGATTGTACCGAATACTATTCTTGCGCCGATTGCCGGCTATATTTTCCGTGACCGTTTCGAAACAATCCGGACCAAAGTGCTTGAATACGCAGCAGATAACCGCGACACCGAGCAAGTCATTTTCGATTTCACCGGCGTTACGATGCAAGATGTGCAATCGTTTGATTTCAATGAGCTCGCTTTGGAATTGACGCAATTGAATAGCGCATTGAAATTGATGGGGCTGCGTGGCATTTACGTGGGCTTCAATCCCCGCTTCGTCCGTGAAATCGTCCATGCTGGCATCCAAGTCGACTTGGAAGTGTATACGACATTCCGCAGCGCCTTGCAAGCTTTGCTCGATGAACGCGAAGCCAAACTGCGCTAATATAAGTTAAAGGAGGATGGATGATGAAAGTGCTGCTTCCTTTTCAAGCCATGAACCAATATGCTGACCAGGTACCGGCTTCTTACCGCGCTTCTGCTTGCGGGCCGATCACTGCAGCTTCCATCCTCCGCTATCACAAAGAGCTTACACCAGGAATCGGACAGCTTTATCGATTTCTCGGGACGACTTCGCTTGGCTTGAGTGCATTTTGCTTTATTCGGCGGCTGAAAAAATGGCTAGGCCCGCGGTATGAAATCAAACGGGTGCGCTCCATCGGACAAGTCAAGCAAGAGCTTGATGCCGGCAATCCGCTCGCAGTGAAATTCGATCGTTATTTCTCATTGCGCTGGCGACAACAAACGACTTTCGCCTATCACTGGGTGCCGTTGATTGGCTATGAAGAAACCGAGGACGATTTGCTGCTGTATGTCCACGACAATGGACAAAAAAACCGCCCGAGCAATTTACGGGCGGTGTCGTTCCGGAAGAACCGAAGTGTTTTGAGTTTTATTCGGATTTCTCCGGTGCAACGATCAAATGAATGATTTTTCCAGGAGCCTTGCGAGCAAGCGGAATTCCCGCTCGTCGCAAATCCTCACCAAATCAGAAGAGTATTCCGGCACTGCAATTTCCTCGAGTGCCACATCTAGCTGGAGGTCATCTTTGATGACCGCCAGTTTTTTTGATAATGCGAGCATATCCTGATGTTCTTCGATTTTCTTTTTCTGTGCTGGTTTTAATTCTTCGAGATGAGCCAACACACCCTCAACCGAGCCGTATTGCTGGATCAATTGAAGTGCCGTCTTCGGCCCGATGCCTTTGACTCCTGGGTATCCATCGCTTGGGTCGCCCATAAATGCTTTCACATCGGCGAACTGCTCTGGTGAGATGCCGTATTCTTCGCCGAATCGCGCATCGGTATAGAGATCGTAGATATGGAAGCCTTTTTTCATGAAGGCGATCTTGACCGATGGATTCAGTAGTTGAAGCATGTCCTTATCTCCGGTAATGATGGTATAATCTACCTCATCCGGCCATTTTTTTGTAAACGAACCGATAAAATCATCCGCTTCGATGCCTTTTTCACCGTAGTTTTTCCAGCCAAGCAACTCGGATACTTCGCGTGCCTGGTCGAATTGATGCAGCATATCTTCAGGCGGCGCGGGCCGGTTTGCCTTGTAGCCGTCGAACATTTCTGTTCGGAACGTATGTGCACCCATATCCCAGCACACGGCGATATGTGTCGGTTTCATTAAAGATTTAGCAGTCAACACGTGACGCGCAAAGCCTTGTACCCCATTTGTTGCAAGCCCGCTCTCCGTGCGGAAAAATTGCCCGACACCTGCTGTGGCAAAATAGGAACGGAACAACACGGCCATTCCGTCGATTAGCATAATATGTGGTTTTTCCAAAAAGTACTCCCCCATTCAACACGATTTCCATTCTTCATTATACGCGACTCGCCATAGAAAAAGGGTGCCGGATTTCCGGCACCCTTTTAGATTGCTTATCGTTTGCGTTTGATCGCTTTGTATTCAAGAGTCAAGGCTTTGTAGAACGACGCCATCATCAATAGCATGATGAACGAGAACGGGAAGGCGGCGATGATTAATGCCGTCTGCAAGGACCCGAGCCCGCCTGCGAAGAGCAAGATGACTGCAATGGTCGATTGCGCAATCCCCCATGTCAACTTGACAGCGTTCGCTGGGTCTAGCGAGCCGTTGGACGTTTGCATACCAAGAACGAATGTTGCCGAGTCGGCAGAAGTGATAAAGAAAGTCGAGATGAGTAACACTGCGACAATCGACAACAACATGCCAAGCGGCAATTCATTGAATACAGCAAACAAGGTTTCTTCTGTTAACAATCCAGTTAAATCGACGCCGCTGCTTTGGACATCGATCGCTGTTGTACCAAAGGCTGCGAACCAGATAAAGCTGATGAACGTCGGGATGAGCAAGACGCCAAACAGGAATTCACGGATTGTGCGGCCTTTGGATACACGGGCGATGAAAATACCAACAAACGGTGACCATGAAATCCACCAAGCCCAATAGAAAATGGTCCAGCCATCAATCCATGACCGGTTTTCTCCATTGATCGGAGCGGCACGGAAGCTCATGTTGATCAAGTTTTGGAAATAGCTTCCGAGTGAATCGGTAAACATGTTGAAGATCAATAAAGTCGGTCCAAGAATAATGACCAAGATCAATAACGCGACCGCCAATATCATGTTTGTATTCGACAGGTATTTGATCCCTTTACTAATGCCTGACCAAGACGAAATCATAAACAGTACGGTAACGACCGCGATGATGATAATTTGCGTGATCAAGCTGTCTCCTGGAATGCCATCAAACAAATAAGCGAGTCCGCCATTAATTTGGATGGCACCGAAGCCAAGCGTTGTTGCTACACCGACTGCTGTCGCGAACACGGCAATAACGTCGACGAGAACACCCCATGGGCCTCTCATGCGATCGCCAAACAATGGGCGAAGTGTAGAAGAAATAAGTCCAGGTTCTCCTTTGCGGAATTGGAAATATGCCAGTGATAACGCAACTACTGCATAAATCGACCAGGCATGGATGCCCCAGTGGAAAAATGTAAACCGCATGGATTCCCGGAACGCTTCCTGAGATCCCGGCTCAGCTGTCGCCGGGTCGATCGCGAAATGCGATAGCGGCTCTGCCGCACCCCAGAATACGAGCCCGATACCCATGCCCGCTGAGAACAGCATCGCAATCCATGTTGCAAATGAGTATTCCGGCTTGTCTGTGTCTTTCCCTAATTTAATTTGTCCCATTGGACTGACAAGGAAATACAAGCAAAAGATAACCATTACTGAGACGATTAATAAGTAATACCAACCGAACGAAGTCGTCAGGAATGATTCCATATTGCCGGTAACTTCCGCGAAATGTTCTGGAGCAAGCGCACCGTAACCGACTGCCAAGGCAATTAGCACAATCGCGATCCAAAACACGTTTGTTACTTTCTTCATATAGTCTCCTCCTTTTAATTTGTTCACAAGATATAACGCTACGGAACATTGGTGCGCTTGTCAACTGTCTGAATTATGTATCAAATCAAGCGCTTAGGTTCAATATCAAATACCCGCTAATGTATGCTCTGAAACAATGGAAATTAAGACCAATTGCCCAAACAAAACTAGCTGATTTTCAGCAAAAAAAGTTTACTAGGCTTTTTGAAAACAATTTATTGTCATTTTCTGATGACTGTGCCTACCCTATTCACCATATTGCGTGACATTCTTTTTTCGTTAAATGATTCTCAGTTGTTTAAATGACCCCTCAATGGGGGTAAAGAAACAAGATGTCTTTATTTCAGGACATTTTAGCCAACACTAAATCAGAACTGGAGCTGAATAGATATGACACAGAAGAATACCGCAATTATTACCGGAGCAAGCAGTGGTATCGGTCAGGCTACTGCAAAGGAACTGGCAGCAAAAGGCTACCCCGTCCTGCTCGCTGCTCGGCGCGAAGAACGCCTAGTAGAACTGAAGAAAGAAATAGAAGCTGAAGGCGGGAAAGCGGATTACCGGGTAACCGACGTGACTTCAGCGGAAGAAATGAAAGCTTTGGCCCAAGCCGCGATTGAGCAGACTGGGAAGATTGACATCCTCGTCAACAATGCCGGATTGATGCCTTTATCGTATATGAATAAATTGAAACTCGATGAATGGGACCAAATGGTCGACGTCAACATCAAAGGCGTTCTTTACGGAATCGCCGCCGTCCTCCCAATCATGGAAGAACAAAAATCAGGGCATATCCTGAACGTTTCTTCTGTTGCAGGCCATCAAGTCATGAAAGGCAGCGCAGTATACAGCGGAACGAAATACGCAGTCCGTGCCATCTCAGATGGATTGCGCCAGGAGATCGACCCATCACATGAAATCCGCGTGACCATCGTATCGCCGGGTGCGGTCGCAACCGAATTGACGAATACCATCACGGATGATGACGTACTCGACAGCTTCAAGAGCATGTCCGATTCCATGGAGCCACTGCAAGCAGAAGATATCGCAAATGCTATCGGCTATGCTGTAGAACAGCCGTCACATGTTGATGTCAACGAAATCCTGATCCGCCCAAGACAACAGCCTTAAAAAGAATGGAGACGATTTAAATGAACACCGATTTTTCTAAGATTTATATAGACGGCGAATGGACAACGGGGTCCAGCGACAGCCAAATGAAAAATACCAACCCGTTCACCGGTGAAGAACTGGTTACGACCCAAGCTGCCGATAAGAACGATTTGGATGCTGCTTACAAAGCAGCAGAAACCGCACAACTCGAATGGGCGAAGGAATTGCCGCAAGCAAAACAAGCGGTCATGGAAAAAGCCATCGAAGTGATGAAAGAAAACAAAGAATTGATCATCGAATGGCTTATCAAAGAAGCCGGCAGCACGAAGATCAAAGCGACCGTCGAATTCGGCGCTTCCACGAACATCTTGAAAGAAGCGGCAACTTTCCCATTCCGCATGGAAGGCAAAATCATGCCTTCTCAGCAACCGGGTAAAGAAAACCGCGTCTACCGCAACCCGCTTGGCGTCATCGGCATCATCAGCCCGTGGAACTTCCCGTTCCATCTGGCGATCCGCTCGATTGCACCGGCACTTGCCACTGGCAATGCTGTCGTCATCAAGCCGGCAACCGATACGCCTGTCACTGGCGGGCTCCTGTTCGCGAGCCTATTCGAAGCAGCTGGTCTGCCTAAAGGATTGCTCAATGTTGTCGTCGGCCGCGGTTCTGAAATCGGTGATGACATCGTCACTCATCCAACACCGCGTTTGATTTCGTTCACAGGCTCGACGCCTGTCGGCAAACACATCGGCGAACTCGCTGGTGGCGCATTGAAGAAAACCGCTTTGGAACTTGGGGGCAATAATAATTTCATCGTCCTTGAAGATGCCGACATCGACCAGGCCGTCGACTCTGCCCTATTCGGCAAATTCTATCATCAAGGACAGATTTGCATGTCGATCAACCGCATCTTTGTCCATAAAGATATTTACGACGAATTTGCCGAGCAGTTCATTGAACGCGCTGGCAACTTGAAATACGGTAATCCTGCGGAAGACGATACGCAAGTCGGGCCGCTCATCAACCGTGACCAAGTCGACCGCATCCTAAAAGACATCGATGCGACCGTCGAGCAAGGTGCGAAAATCCGCCTCGGCGGCAAAGCAGACGGCAATGTCCTCCAGCCGACCGTCTTGACCGGCGTTACAAACGACATGCCGCTTGCAGAAAACGAGATCTTCGGACCTGTCGCGATTCTCATTCCGTTCGAAAGCGACGAGGAAGTTATCGAACAGGCCAATAAATACCCGTTCGGTTTGAGCGGTGCTGTGCATTCAGAGAATATCGAACACGGCACGAACATCGCCCACCAAATCGAGACCGGCATGATCCATGTCAACGACCAATCGGTCAACGACGAAGCGCATATGCCATTTGGCGGCGAAAAAGACTCCGGCCTCGGCCGCTTTAACGGCGAATGGGTGCTCGAGGAATTCACGACCTTGAAATGGCTGTCCGTGCAACATCAGCGTAGACAGTACGGGGCATTTGTGGATAACACGAAGAAATAATATGCGAAACCGGCAGCTCCTGTAATGGGGGCTGCCGGTTTTTTTTAGATGGGGATAGAAAATCTTAATACAGATTGTGCTCTTCCAATAACAGCTGCGTGAAGTGTAGGCAGCGACTCATACGAGATCAGTGACGGAGCGACATGAGCCGAAGATCCTTCAAGAGTGCAGCGACAAAGCGACTGAGGCCGTGCCCGCGGAAAGCGTCCGCCGAAACGGAACTCAGCGTTTTAAAGACAACAAAAAACGCCAAAACCCTTATCAAAGGATTTTGGCGTTTCTTCAACTCCATAAAATTCTATGGAGACGGCGGGAGTCGAACCCGCGTCCAGAGACTCCGTTACTTGAGCATCTACGCGTGTAGCTTATCTATTGGATTTTCGCCGCTCAATCTGCCGACAAGCAGGCGTCATGAGGGCTAGTTCGAGAATCTCTTGCAGTCAGCTCAAACGGCACTGACTGCCGTATCCCACTAATAGTGAGCTCTATGCAGCCACATGGGCGATGGTTACATAAAGCAGATCCGAGCTTACGCTGCGAATGCTAGGTTGTTGTTAGTTTTGCCAGTTGTTATAAGATACGTTGATGACGGAGCCGATCCTCCGACGCGCAACCCAAGCTCGAACCATCCCTGTCGAATCCGTAACGTCCCCTCATTAAAAGAGAACACGGAAGTGGTTGAGCTTCAGTGTACTGTTACCAGTATAGGACAAAACAGGTCAGAGTTCAAGCTTAACGGCTTCTCTCTTTAAGCGCCCGGTCGATTGCCCGCTTCGCATCTTTCTTCTTCAAGTCTTCGCGCTTGTCGTATTTTTTCTTCCCTTTACCGACGCCGAGCAGCACTTTGGCGTAACCGTCCTTCAAGTACATCTTGAGCGGGACGATCGCCGCGCCTTCGACTTTCGATTTGCCGACCAGTTCGTTGATCTGCTTTTTGTGGAGCAAAAGCTTGCGCGAGCGCAGCGGCTCGTGGTTAAACTGGTTGCCTTGCTCGTACGGCGAAATGTGCATATTGGAAATCCACGCTTCCCCGCCTCTGATGCGGACAAATGCATCTTTGATCTGCACTTTGCCGTTACGGGCGGATTTAATCTCTGTGCCAAGTAGCACAATCCCCGCTTCGATCGTTTCTTCGATCGCGAAATCAAATCCTGCTTTTTTATTCTGGGCAATTACTTTGCCTTCTCCTTTGGCCATATCTAATTCACCTCAAACTGTTGGAAAAAGCGGCACGGGGCCGCTTTTTTTATTTCTTCTTGCGGCGCTGCTGTTGCTTTGCAGCCCCTTCATAAAACTTTTTCTTGTCATTCTTCGGCTTGCGTTTGTCGCTGCCCTGCCCGCGCTTCTTGCCGTCTTTCGGCTTGTCGCCGCCACGGCCGCTGCGAATCACTTTCGGAGTTTCCTTGCGCGAGCTGCGTCGCGTATTTTGGGTCATGCCGACGATTTCGAAATCGATTGACGATTCTTCCGGTTTAACACCAATGACGCGCACTTTGACTTCATCGCCGATGCGGAATTGGCGCTTCGTACGTTCGCCCATCATGATCATCTGACGGTCATCAAACTGATAATAATCATCTGTTAAATTGGACACGTGGACCAATCCTTCGATGGTATTCGGCAGTTCGATAAACATGCCGAAGTTCGTGACAGATGACACGATGCCGTCGAATTCTTCCCCGACTTTATCTGCCATATACTGTGTTTTCTTCAGTGCATCCGTATCGCGCTCCGCTTCCACTGCCCGTCTTTCCCGGTCAGATGTGTGAGTGGCGATATCATCCATTTCCGCTTCCCAATGGCGAATGGTCTTTTTCGACAAGTCTTTTTCGATCAAATATGTGCGAATCAGACGATGGATGATCAAATCCGGATAGCGGCGGATCGGTGACGTGAAATGCGTATAGAATTCCGTCGACAAGCCAAAATGGCCAAGGCTATTCGAAGAGTATTTCGCCTGTTGCATCGAGCGCAACATCATCGTCGACACAACCGGCTCTTCAGGCTTGCCTGCGATGGATTCGATGATTTCCTGCAAAGCTTTCGGAGAAACTTCATCTCCAGAACCTTTTACGGTAATACCAAAATTCGTAATGAATTCAAAAAAGCGCTGCAATTTTTCCGCTTTCGGCTCTTCGTGAATACGGTATAGGGCCGGTACATCCATGCGATGGAAATGTTCCGCGACGGTTTCGTTCGCTGCAAGCATAAATTCTTCGATCAAACGCTCAGCAACTGTGCGCTCACGAACCACGATATCAATCGGGTACCCTTCGTCATCGACGATTACTTTGGACTCTTTAAAGTCAAAATCGATCGCTCCGCGTGTCATGCGGCGCTGATGCAAAACAGCTGACAGTTCTTTCATCAATTCGAACATCGGAACCAGTTCAGCGTATTGTTCTTTTAGTTCCTGATTGTCTTTTTCAAGAATTTCATAGACGTCGGTATAGGTCATGCGTGCCGACGTATTGATGACACTCTGGAAAATATCGTGCGACAGCACTTCCCCTTTGTCGTTGAAAATCATTTCACAGGACAAGGTCAAGCGATCGACTTGCGGATTGAGTGAGCAGATGCCGTTTGACAAGCGGTGCGGAATCATCGGAATGACGCGGTCCGTCAAGTAAATACTAGTCGCTCGGTCGTAAGCCTCACGGTCGATAGCAGAACCTTCCGTCACATAATGGCTAACGTCTGCAATATGGACCCCGAGTTTATATGTGCCATCTTCAAACTTCTTGACTTGTATGGCATCATCCAAATCTTTCGCATCCGCCCCGTCGATCGTCACAATCTGCTCATCGCGCAAATCGCGGCGGTCGTTCAAATCTTCAGGATCGATTTGATCCGGCACTGCATTTGCCTGGTCCAGCACATCTTGCGGGAATTCCACTTCGATGCCGTATTTATGGATAATCGACAAGATATCGACGCCCGGATCGTTTTTATGCCCGAGCACTTGCGTGACCATGCCCGTTGCGGACAAACGCCCTTCCGGCCAGCCGGTGATTTCGACGACGACTTTATGGCCGTCTACTGCACCGAGTGTGTCGTCTTTTGCGATAAAGATATCCATATTCATTTTTTTATCATCTGTGACGACAAAGCCGAAGCCTTTATTCGCCTGGAACGTGCCGACCACTTTCGTTGTGCCGCGTTCTAGGATGCGGATAACGGAACCTTCACGGCGATCGCCTGATGATCCTTCAGAAACACGGATCATGACCGTATCGCCGTTTACCGCACTGTTCACTTCATTTGGCGGGATAAAGACATCGTCGAGCCCTGCTTCTTCAGGCGCAAAAAAGCCGAAGCCTTTGGCGTGGCCGATAAATTTGCCGCGCATCAAGTTCATGCGATCCGGCACACCGTAGCGATTCGAGCGTGAACGCACCAATTCGCCTTTTTCTTCAAGTTTGACGAGCGTTTTTACCAATTCTTTAAATTCATCGGCGTCTTCAAAGCCGAACTGTTCTTCTATTTCTGTAACGGTTAACGGCTTGTATGCATCTTCGCGCATAAAGGCCAATAAACGCTGATCCAATGACTGTTCATTCTTGCCCAATCCTAACTCCTCCTTTTGAGACCGTCTCACACGCTCCAGTCGAGCGATTCGAGAAACTCGTATATATCTTCATGCAATTGCTTTTTCTCCTGATCCAGCGTAATAACATGGCCCGATTTTTCGTACCATTTGATGCGCTTATCAGTCGATTCCGCTTCGTCGTGAATGATGTTGGCAGACTCAGGGTTAATGACTTTGTCAAGTGAGCCTTGGACGACGAAAAGTGGCGAATAGACATGATCGACATTATTCCGTACTTCACCGATTAATTCACGCAGTGCAGCAAGTGTTTCCATCGGCTTTTCCTGGAACTTCTTCATCTCTTCTTCGATAAGCTTATCATCTTTTCCTTCATATTTCTTGTATTCCCGGGCATAGTCCAAAACCCCTTGATACATTAGGTCCGTCGATTTCATGTGCATCGGCGCACACATCGTCACGATACCCTTTATAGGCTTTGTATACCCCAGTTTCAAGCTGAATACGCCGCCCAGTGACAAACCGGCCACGGCAATCTCCTGGTAGCCCTTATCGATCAATGTTTGATACGCCTCTTCGACGTCTTGCCACCAATCCTCAGGGCCCGTGCCCACTAATTCCTCAGGCGCCACGCCATGCCCTGCATAATGAGGCGCGATGCTCGTATAACCTTTCGTTTCCAAGAAGCGTCCCAGCATCCGGACGTCTGCAGAATTGCCGGTAAAGCCGTGCAATAGCAGAACGGCACGCGGCCCTTGCTCAAAGAAGAATGGTTTTGGTTGTGAAATACGCATAAACTTTCCCTCCAACTACATTTGCTTACTATTATATAGGCTTGTGCCCATTTTTCCCTAAAAGAAAACGCCCAACCACTAAATGGTCAGGCGGTGTACTCTACATTATACTTTCGTTACGGCGATAGCCAGAATAAAGAATAAGGCAGCAAGAACGATCGTCACCCGATGAAGGACAAGATCCAACCCACGGGCTTTTTGCTTGCCGAAAAGTTGCTCTGCTCCACCGGAGATGGCTCCTGAAAGGCCTGCACTTTTCCCTGATTGCAATAGAACGACAACAATCAAAGCGATCGAAACGATAAGAAGTAATGTCATTAACAATGTATGCATAAATACCACCTCCTGAAAAGAACCTTCACAACAAACTCTAGTTTACCAAAAATTGAAACCTCAAGCAATAGAGCCCCTAAAAAATACAAATAGTTTAGACCATTTCATCTTTTTCTGTTCATTCTTTTTGGAAACGGTTGATGAGGAGCATTCGCTTTATCTAGTAGAGCGGAAAGTAAGATTCCATTTAAACTTCACTCCGCAAAATAGCTGCGCTTGCCGCGGGCGAGCGCTGAGCCGCTTCCCTCGCTTCGCTCAGTCCAGGGTCTCATCTGTCTCGCTTTCCCGCAGGCAAGAACTAGCCGACGTGAACGAGGCTAATTCTTTGCGATGCAGTGCGAAGCGCTGCAGGAGCAGTGAGGGGTTCTGCGCTATTTTGCTCCGTTCTGATTAACACACTATATTTATTAGAAAGTCTATGAGCAAAGCTCAGTTTTTATAAAAATTTCTCCAAGCTGAAGCGCAAGAGCTGACGCCGGAGGGATTGCGCGGGACAGGCGAGACCTTATATGGCGCAGCCGTAAGGGCTCGACGCCCGCCCCGGCTATCGGGCAGCTGATAACACGATGTCCTGTTGCTTCAGCTGCATGACTCTCATCCTGCGAGCCCCAAGCATGCCCCTGAAGCGTAAGCTTTTTACAATGATTCATAAATCAGCTTCAGACAACTTACACCAAGCAAGCTCTTCTTCCTCACACATTCTAACAGAAAAGCTGCCGGAAAAAATCTCCAGCAGCTTCCCCTCACCTATTCGCTATTATTTCTTCAAGTTATAGAACGTTTTAACGCCCAAGTATTTCGCTGTATCGTGCAATTGATCTTCGATGCGAAGCAGTTGGTTGTATTTCGCTACGCGGTCCGTACGTGACGGTGCGCCTGTTTTGATTTGTCCAGCATTTGTCGCGACTGCGATGTCTGCGATTGTGACATCTTCCGACTCGCCTGAACGGTGGGAGATGACGGCTGTGTAGCCTGCACGTTTTGCCATTTCGATTGCATCGAATGTTTCAGTCAATGTACCGATTTGGTTCACTTTGATCAGGATCGAGTTGCCGATTCCTTGCTCAATGCCTTGTGCCAATTTCTTCGTGTTGGTAACGAACAAGTCATCGCCGACCAATTGTACTTTTTCGCCGATGCGGTCTGTCAATAGCTTAAAGCCATCCCAGTCGTTCTCGTCCAATCCGTCTTCAATAGAGACGATTGGATATTTGTTCGCCAACTCTTCGTACCAGTCAACCATTTCAGCTGAAGTTTTCACTGTGTTGTCGCCAGCCAATGTGTAGACGCCTTTTTCTTTGTCGTAGATTTCAGATGCGGCAACGTCCATCGCCAACAAGACATCTTCGCCTGGCTTGAAGCCGGCTTTTTCAATAGCGATCATGATTGTTTCAAGTGCTTCTTCGTTTGAACCAAGGTTCGGTGCAAATCCGCCTTCGTCGCCGACAGAAGTGTTATAGCCTTTGTCTTTCAGTACAGACTTCAAGTTATGGAAGATTTCTGCTCCCATGCGAAGCGCATGACGGAACGACTCAGCGCCGACTGGCATAACCATGAATTCCTGAATGTCGACATTGTTATCTGCATGCTCACCGCCATTTAGGATGTTCATCATCGGCACTGGCAATTGCTTGGCATTGAATCCACCAAGGTATTGGTACAATGGCAAGTCCAAATAGTTTGCGGCTGCATGGGCAACTGCCATAGAAACACCCAGAATCGCGTTAGCGCCGAGGCGGCCTTTGTTTTCAGTTCCGTCAAGCTCGATCAACGCTTGGTCGATAGATACTTGGTCAAGTACTGAATAGTTTTCTTCCAACTCGTCAGCGATTTCATTGTTGACGTGATCAACCGCTTTTAAGACGCCTTTCCCAAGGTAACGGCTCTTATCGCCATCGCGAAGTTCAACCGCTTCGTGTTCGCCAGTAGATGCGCCAGATGGCACGATGGCACGGCCGAATGCGCCGCTTTCCGTGAATACCTCAACTTCTACAGTTGGGTTCCCTCTGGAATCGAGTACTTCGCGTGCTTGGATGTGTGTAATAATTGGCAATGTCAACAGCTCCCTTTTCAAATGGTTTGTTCAATTTCGTTTATAAGTTATTCGAAATGTGCAGATTTTAAACTTTATGAGTTAATGAAAAGTTTTATCCATATTATTTCAATGCAAATGATATTCCACAAAACAGTTGTATTGAATAGGACAGATGAAAGAGTGTAAGGCGGCAAAGGGCAAGGATATGCTCCTGCATCGCTGCGCTTCTGCGTCGCAAACGAATCGTGCTTGGCACGATTCGTTTCCTGCGGGAACAGCACGAGCTGAAGACCCTGGACTGAGCGTAAGCGAGGGAAGCGGCTGAGGCCGTGCCCGCGGAAAGCGTCCGCCTGAAACGAGTTCATCACTCTCTTTTACAAACATTCTTTAACTATTTATACTTTTTAATACAACGGCTTTCCAGTCATCTCTTCCGGCTGCTCGACATCTAGCAACTTGAGGATGGTCGGTGCGAGGTCCGCTAGAATTCCGCCGCTTCGCAAGGTTTCGCCTTGTTTCGTCAAGATGACCGGCACACGATTGGTCGTATGTGCCGTCATTGGTGAACCGTCCTCTGTCAACACTTCGTCTGCATTGCCGTGGTCGGCTGTAATCAGCGCCGAACCGCCTTGACGGTGCAAAGCTTCCACAATGCGCCCGAGACATTCGTCGACGACTTCGACGGCTTTGATCGTCGGCTCCAGCATGCCACTATGGCCGACCATATCCGGATTGGCGAAGTTTAGAATGATCGCATCGTGTGCGCCTGCGTCGATTTGTTCAACGAGGCGGTCCGTCACTTCATAAGCGCTCATTTCAGGCTGCAAATCATAAGTCGCGACTTTTGGTGATGACACGAGAATACGGTCTTCTCCTGGGAACACTTCTTCTCGGCCCCCGCTCATGAAGAAGGTCACATGCGGGTATTTTTCGGTTTCGGCAATGCGCAATTGCGTAAGGCCATTCGCCGATAATACTTCGCCGATAGTATTGACTAGATTGACGTTGCCATAAGCAATACGGGTCTCTAGTTCTTCACTGTACGTCGTGAAGCTGATAAACACTAAGTCTGTCGGATGCTTCGAACTCGGCTGGAACTGATCGAAATCAGAACCTGTCAATACGCTAGTCAATTGGATGGCACGGTCCGGACGGAAGTTGAAGAAGATGACAGAGTCACCTGACTCAATGACAGCAGGCGCTTCCCCTTCTTTTGTCACCGTAAATGGCACGACAAATTCATCCACAACATCTTCTGCATACGATGCCTCTACGCCAGCTGCGGCTGAACGGGCACTTGGCCCAGTTCCATCAACCATCGCACGGTAAGCGAGCTCTACGCGTTCCCAGCGCTTATCGCGGTCCATCGCATAATAGCGACCGCTGATCGAAGCAAAACGCCCGATGCCGATTTCTTGCATATGCTTTTCCGTTTCTTCTATATAACGAAGTGCGGTTTTCGGACCCACATCGCGGCCGTCCAAAAATCCGTGTACATACACTTCGCTCAATCCTTGCTGTTTCGCAAGGCGCAGTAACGCGAAGAGGTGCTCATAATGACTATGAACGCCTCCGTCGCTTAACAAGCCCATAACATGCAAAGCTTTGCCATTGTCTTTCACGTTCATAACTGCATCCAAAAACGCGGCATTTTCAAAGAAATCGCCGTCTTTAATCGACTTATGGATACGCGTCAAGTTTTGGTAAACGATACGTCCTGCACCGATGTTCAAATGACCGACTTCGGAATTGCCCATTTGCCCGTCTGGTAAACCGACCGCTTCGCCTGAAGCCGTCAATAATTCATGCGGATAGTCGTTCCAAAGTCTGTCGAAATTCGGTTTATTTGCTTGGGCAACTGCATTTCCAGCGGTTTCTTCGCGGCAGCCAAAACCATCAAGGATGATCAAGGCAGCCGGATTGGCCGTTTTACGCATGTGAACCCGCCTCCAACAGCTTGACGAACGATTCCGTTTCCAAGCTTGCGCCGCCGACTAACGCGCCGTCGATATGCTCCATGGAAAGCAATTCCTGGATATTGGCAGGCTTTACGCTTCCGCCGTACTGGACGCGCACTTTTTCAGCCGTGTCTTCGCTGTAAAGAGAAGCGATTTTCTTGCGGACAATGCCGCAAGCTTCGTTGGCATCTTCAGCTGTTGCTGTTTTGCCAGTTCCGATTGCCCAGATTGGCTCATAGGCAACGACCAGTTCTGCGATTTGTGCATCCGTCAAGCCTTCTACCGCTTTTTCGACTTGCGCTTCCACGATGCTTTCCATTTGGCCCGCTTCACGCTGTTCGTCGGTTTCACCGACACAAAGAATTGGTGTCAATTGATGTGAGAATGCTGATTTCACTTTGGCATTGACCGTTTCATCGGTTTCATTGAAATACTGGCGACGCTCGGAATGTCCGATAATGACGTAATCTGCGCCGATATCAGCTAACTGCACAGGGCTGATTTCACCAGTAAAGGCACCTTCGCCTTTTTCGTGCATCGTCTGTGCACCAATTTTCAATGCGCTGTTTTCAGCAGCTTCGATTAATTGAGTCAAGTATAGCGCTGGAGCACAAATAACAGAATCCAGCTTGTCTGCATCTGGGACCAAGCCGTTTACTTGTTCCACAAATTCTTTTGCTTGTGATGCTGTTTTATACATTTTCCAGTTTCCTGCAATGATCGGTTTTCTCACAAAAACACTCCCTTTATTTATTACTTAAAGCGGTAACGCCTGGCAACTCTTTGCCTTCCATGAATTCCAACGACGCTCCACCGCCTGTTGAAATATGGTCCATCTTATCTGCCACATGGAATTTCTCAACAGCCGCTGCGGAATCGCCGCCACCGATGACCGTGTAGCCAGCTGTTTCTGCCATTGCTTGGGCAACCGATTTCGTGCCGTTTGCGAATGCTTCCATTTCAAATACACCCATTGGCCCGTTCCAGATAATCAGCTTCGACTCGTTAATAACATCGGCATACAGCTTCACTGTTTCTGGCCCGATGTCGAGCCCCATCCAATCAGACGGAATTTCTTCAACTTTCGCCGTATTGGTCTCGGCGTCTTTCGAAAACTCGTTGGCAATTGTCACATCGATAGGCAAATAAAACTTCACGCCTTTTTCTTTCGCTTTGTCGATGAACGATTTGGCAAGATCCAGCTTGTCTTCTTCAACGAGCGAATTGCCAATTTCGTGGCCAAGCGCTTTGAGGAAGGTATACGACAATCCGCCGCCAATGATCAAGTTATCAACCACATCGAGCAAATGGTCGATGACGCCGATTTTGTCTTTCACTTTCGCGCCGCCGATGATAGCAGTAAACGGGCGGTCCGGCTCTGACAAGGCTTTGCCAAGCACATCCAGCTCTTTTTCGAGCAATAGGCCTGAGACTGCAGGAAGGTGTTCGGCAATTCCGGCCGTTGAAGCGTGGGCTCTGTGTGCTGCGCCAAAGGCATCATTGACGAACACATCCGCAAGCGCCGCAAATTGTTTGGCAAGTTCTGGGTCGTTCTGTTCTTCGCCTGCGTGGAAACGGACATTTTCTAGCAATAGAATGCTGCCTGGGTCCAGAGAAGCGATTTCTTGCTCTACCGTTTCCCCTACAGATTCCTCTAGGCATTTCACGTCACTGCCGAGTAATTCGGACAAGCGTGCACCTGCAGCAGCAAGTCTCATGTCTTCGTTAACTTGGCCTTTTGGACGCCCGAGATGGCTTGCCAAGATCACTTTTGCGCCTTGTTCGACCAAATACTCAATTGTCGGTATTGCCGCACGGATGCGCGTGTCATCGGTTACTTTTCCGTCTTCCATCGGTACGTTGAAATCTACACGGCAAAATACGCGTTTTCCTTTCAAATCCAAGTCTTTCATGGTCATCTTCTGCAGCATGAAAATACCTCCTATTTATATTCAAAAAAATAAGGGGTGGGGTAAATTCCCCACCCCTTTTACCCTCTTTATTATAGAGGTTCATTGGTAATTAAGCTATGATTTTCAGCTTACAAGCCTTTTTTAGACATGTGTACAGCCAAGTCAATGCAACGTCCTGAGTAGCCGGATTCGTTATCGTACCAAGCAAGAACTTTTACCATGTTGCCAGCTAGAGCCATTGTGGATTGTGCATCCACAGTAGCAGAAGCAGTGTTGCCGTTATAGTCGCGTGATACGAGTGGCAACTCGCTGTATTGCAAGTAACCTTTCAATTCGTTTTCGCTCGCTTCTTTAAGCGCTTGGTTTACTTCTTCAACAGATGCATCTGTATCAAGTTCAGCGACAAGGTCGATCAAAGAAACGTTTGGCGTTGGAACGCGGATAGCCATCCCATCGATTTTGCCTTCAAGTTCAGGCAATACTTGTGATACGGATTTCGCTGCGCCAGTTGTTGTCGGGATCATTGACTCTGCTGCTGAACGTGCACGGCGGTAGTCAGAGTGCGGTGCATCAAGCAAAGCTTGGTCGTTCGTGTAAGAGTGGATCGTTGTCATCATAGCTTTCTTAATGCCGAATTTTTCGTTCAACACTTTAGAAATTCCAGCCAAGCCGTTTGTTGTGCAAGATGCGTTCGAAACGACGTGGTGCTCTTCAGGGTTATACGTTTCTTCGTTTACGCCCATAACAAGCATCTTCATGCCGCTTTTGCCAGGTGCAGAAACGATGACTTTTTTAGCGCCAGCTTCGATATGTTTTGAAGCAGCTTCTTCTGTAGTGAAGATTCCTGTTGATTCGATTACGATATCGATGTTGTTTTCTTTCCATGGCAATTGAGCAGGATCTTTTTCAGCAAATACTTTTACTTCTTTGCCATCGACAAAGATTGAACCGTCTTTAGCTGAAACGTCTGCATCCAAAGTGCCGTGCACAGAATCGTATTTCAATAGATGCGCAAGCATAGATGCATCCGTTAGGTCGTTAACTGCTACTACTTCCACTTCGTCGTTTAAAAGTGCTTGGCGGAAAACTACACGGCCGATACGGCCAAAACCATTGATTGCTAATTTGATTGTCATTTATAATTCCTCCAATTTTGTTGTTGGTTTTAGAATTGCTCTGGCTGCACCTTCATCTGTAACGAGGATGGTGCGTTCAGGCGCGGCCTGGAAATAAGATTCAATGGCACGCGCTTTCGTACGTCCTCCAGCAACCGCCATGATGCGCGGTGCTTTTTGGACCTGCTCTAATTGAATGCCCGCTGTTGGGATACGATAAACTATTTTTCCGGTTTTATCGAAATAATAACCGAAGGCTTCACTAATAGCTCCGCCTGTTTTGATCTGTTCGACTTCCCTCACAGAAGAGCGGCGCCTGATGGCCATCTCTTCTGCATCGCCGATTCCATGGATGACTAAATCCGTCCTGTCATACAGCTCCATCATTTCTTTGATGACGGGTTCTCTCATCATCATTTCCAGCGCTTCCGCACTCAAATGCTCAGGCAGATAAAGCGTGCGGACAGCTCCGCCTGTTTTTTCGGCAAAGGATGAAGCGATGGTGTTCGCCTGGTGAAGCATTTCTTCACCAAGCCCGCCGCGTGCAGCGATAAACTGCATGGCTTGATTTTTTCTCGCCGTCCGAATCTCTGCTGCCACAGCGGCCATCGTACTGCCGCCAGTAACAGCGATCGTTCGGCAGTTTTCGAACATTTCTTCCGCGATGCGAGCGGCTTGCCTGCCGATAGCAGCTTTGGCCGATGATAGCCTGTCACTGTCACCCGGGAGGACGACTGCTTGCTTGATGCCGAGTTTAGCTTTCAGCCCGGCTTCAAGTTCAGCTGTTCCTGATAGTTCCTTCACCAAATCACGGAGTTGGTCGAGGACATCGTTCCCGAGTGTCGTCAGGCTCATGCCGCTCTTGCTTATCTCGATCAATGCTTGGTCTCTCAATAAGTCGGTTTCTTTGCGGATTTCCCTTTCAGCTGCGCCTGTCATCTCGCTGAGCGTGCGCCTTCCTACGGGCTGTTCGGTTTGAATCAGCTCGAGGATACTATAGCGCTTTTTCAGCAAGCTTGGCAGTTCAGGCAATAAATGCACTTGCGCTTGCAGAACTGGATCCATCGCCCCACCCCTTTGTTGGACGTTTTTTGTCCCACTACATATAATTACGTCCCACTAGATTCATTGTAGCCGAGCTATTAGATTTATGCAAATAAAAAGAAGCGTTAAAGAATTAACGCTTCCAGTAGTTCCCCATAGCCGAACTTTCCGTAGAGCAGCACATCTTGTTGTTGTGCGAGCACAGGGATCATCAGCATATATTGTTCGTGCAATTGTTCATCTTCCTCAATATTAACTTCTCGAAAGTGTATCGGGTAATCTTCCTGCATCAGCCGCAGTGCAGCCTTCGCTTCTTCGCAAAGGCCGCAATTGGGCCTTGTATAAAGTGTATACATGCCATTCCTCCTTATCAGAAGCCTCTTCCTGCTCCGCCGCCTCCTGAAGAACCGCCTCCGCCTCCGCGGAAACCGCCTCCTCCGGAACTGCCCCCGAAGCCGCCGCCAAAACTACCCGGGCCGAAAAACCCGCCGCGCCTCATGGTATTCCCGCGACCGCGACGTCCACGTCCGCCGCCTCCTCCTGTAAAGAAGAACAAGACAGCCAGAACAATTAGAAAAGTTACGATCGGCTGCATGATGCCGCCTTCGCCCTCGTCGCCAGCGTTCACCTTATTAAGCGGCTGCGGACTGACCGCTTCACCATCCCAATCGTATTCCGCAGCGACCTCGTTATAAAGTGCTTGATACGTATTGAGGATCGCCTGGTCGGGTTGGTCTTCACTCAAATACGGGACGGCATAATCATCAAGGATGCGTCCGACTTTGCCGTCCGGAAGCGCCCCTTCAAGGCCGTAGCCGATTTCAATGTATATCTCGCGGTCCGTCATGGACAAGACAACCAAAACGCCGTTATTCTCTTCCGCTGAACCCACGCCGTAATGACGCAACGCTTCATTGGCATAGCTTTCAATCGGCTCACCATCCAAGGAATCGATCACCATAACGGCAATCTGAGCGGTAGTAGCATCCTCCAAACCGGCTCCAAGATTCTTGATCTCAGTTTCTTGTTCCTCGCTCAGAATGCCGGCGATATCCTGGATATAAATATCATCCGCCAACTCCGGAAATTCCGCCGCTTGTACCATAGCGGGAATCAGCAATAGCAGTATTAACAGAGTAAAAATTTTGCGGGTCATTCTTCGTCAGTCCCAAAGTCCACATCCGGTGCATCTTCCGCTCCAGCGTCTGCTTCGAAATACTCTTTCTCATCAAAGCCGAACATGCCCGCTGTCATATTGCCAGGAAAACTACGGACTTTGCGATTGAATTCAGTTACCGCGCCATTGTAATCCTGGCGGGCGACGGCGATGCGATTTTCGGTTCCAGCCAGTTCATCGGACAATTGCTGGAAATTTTCGCTCGATCGAACTTCCGGATAGTTCTCAACGACGACGAGCAAGCGGCTGAGTGCTCCGCTCAATTCAGCGTCAGCTGCTGCCTGTTCTTCAACCGACCCAGCACCCGCCATGCTTGAGCGGGCTTCTGTTACACTATCGATAACTTCTTGTTCTTGATCGGCAAAACCTTTTACGGTCTCGACTAAGTTTGGAATCAAGTCTAACCTGCGCTGAAGCTGGCTATCTAGTTGCGCGTAAGATTCATTGACATCCTCTTCCAATTGAACGAAATTATTGTAGCTAGAACCGAATACGACTGCAGCAATGACAATAAGCCCTACCACCAATAGCAACGGTATAAGTATTTTTTTCATTTTTCACTCCCCTTTTCTTTTACAATAATATTTCCTGTCTTCCCTGACCAAGCTTGTCTTGAAACCCGCTCTACCGGATTCTACGTTTCAAATGCCGAAAAGATTCAACAAAAAAACCGCACAGTCTTTGTTAGACTGTGCGGTTTTATCATTTTTACACCCTCGGAGGGAATCGAACCCCCATCTCAAGAACCGGAATCTTACGTGTTATCCTTTACACTACGAGGGCAAATATTGTTGACGACTTTTCTATTATACAAAAGCTTTCCTGTTATTTCAAGCGCCGATTTTCAATTCGTTAGATTTGACCTTCATTGACCAAGATGTGTATGATGAATGTACGGCTGAACAGTGTTCAGCAACACTTACATTTACCTGAAGGAGGAAATGATCCATGAATTTAATCCCTACAGTAATCGAACAAACAAGCAGAGGCGAACGCGCATACGATATCTATTCTCGTCTTTTGAAAGACCGTGTCATCATGCTCGGCAGCGGAATCGACGACAATGTCGCCAACTCCATCGTCGCACAATTGCTATTCCTTGAAGCTGAAGATCCAGAAAAGGATATTTCCATCTACATCAACAGCCCAGGCGGAAGCATCACGGCCGGTATGGCGATTTATGATGTGATGCAATTCATCAAACCTGATGTCCAAACCGTGTGCATCGGCATGGCTGCATCCATGGGAGCATTCCTCTTGGCAGCTGGTACAAAAGGCAAACGCTACGCATTGCCAAATGCTGAAGTCATGATCCACCAGCCACTTGGCGGAGCACAAGGGCAAGCAACGGAAATTGAAATCGCCGCAAAACGCATCTTGTTCTTGCGCGAAAAACTCAACCAGATTCTATCTGACCGGACTGGCCAGCCGCTTGAAGTCATTTCACGTGACACAGACCGCGATAATTTCATGACGGCTGAACGTGCACTCGAATACGGCCTAGTCGACCAAATCATCTCACGCAATAAATTGCCTGAAAATCACGAAAAAGAACAATAAGCTCAAAAAAGCTGACCTCCGCGCATGTGCACGGAGGTCAGCTTTTTTTACATTCTTTAAGCTTCTGTATCGATCAATTGGGCCAGCGCGCCAACTGCTGCCTCTTCGTCTGCACCATCGGCTGAAATCGTGACGTTCGTGCCTTTGCTGACAGCGAGACTCATGATTCCCATGATGCTTTTAGCGTTTACTTTCTTATTGCCTTTTTCCAAATAAACATCCGAACTGTAGCGGTTGGCTTCTTGTACGAATAATGCCGCCTGCCTCGCTTGCAATCCTGATTTCAATTGCACTTCTACTTGTTTTTCTACCATGTATATCCTCCTCCGAAAACTCGACTCTCACGCAATCTATAGGAAAGAGCAACCTTGTTACCGGCTGATCGTTTCGCCTTTTCTCAATGACTCGGCAATCTCATCGATTTTCCGGAGCCTGTGGTTGACACCTGACTTACTGACTTTTCCTGTCGATACCATCTCACCCAGCTCTTTCAATGTGACGTCCTGATATTCTACCCGCAAGCGGGCGATTTCTTTCAGGCGGTCGGGCAATTGGTCGATTCCGATCACTTGATCGATAAAACGGATATTTTCGATTTGCCGAAGAGCTGCATCAATTGTTTTATTCAAATTAGCCGTTTCGCAATTGACCAAACGATTGACGCTATTGCGCATATCACGAAGGATCCGGACATCTTCGAATTTCAACAATGCTGAGTGGGCACCTGTCAGGCTAAGGAAATCGGAAATTTTCTCCGCTTCTTTTAGATACGTAACAAAGCCTTTTTTCCGTTCGATCATTTTTCCGTTCAATTGGAAATGGTTCATCAGGATGACCAACGCTTCCGCATGGTCTTTGTAGGAAGAGTAAACCTCCAAATGGTAAGAGGAGGTTTCGGGATTGTTTACCGATCCTCCAGCCAAAAAGGCACCGCGCAAATAAGAGCGCTTGCAGCAAGTAGTGGAAATCAGTTCGGGAGATATGTCTTGTTGAAACTGAAAACCTTCTGACAAGATCAGTAAATCCTCGAGTACTAGTTTCGCGCCATCACGCAAGCGGCAAATATAAACATTATTCTTTTTCAGCCTCATCTTTTTGCGGACCAATAATTCCACCGGGTACGCTTTGTAAAAGCGTTTCAGCAATGTATAGATTCTTCTCGCAATGGCTGCGTTTTCTGTTTGGATATCCAGGCTCAGCTGGCGGTTCGAAAAGGACAAAGTACCGTTCATGCGAATCATCGCCGACAGCTCTGCTTTTCCGCAACAATCATCCACTTCGATTTGTGTCATTTCTTTTTTTGTTTCTGATGCAAAAGACAATTACGCCCCCCCTTTCAAGCTTCAGGAATACCGGCGTTGCGATGTTTCCACTTCGCTGCTGGTGTATTCAAAAAGCCAATTCGCCACTTTCATTGGTTCGTGCCGGACGGCCTCCCCGAAAATGTTCGCGATGTCGTGGCGGTATACTTCGAGCCCCATTTTCTTCAGGCGTTCTTCATCGTATTCCACCGGCCATGCTTTTTCTTTCTTGTAACGTTCTGCCACTCCTTGCGGCATTTGGACTTTATCGATCAAAATGGCATCGAGGAAGTTCACGCCTACGTGGTCGTAAAGAGCTTTCACGTGATCCGAGGCGGTATAGCCGTATGTTTCGCCCGCCTGGGTCATCAAATTACAAATATAAATTTTTCTTGCCTTCGCTTCAAGCAGCGCTTTCTTAATATCTTTCACGAGCAAATTCGGCAAGATGCTTGTATACAAAGAACCCGGCCCGATTACGATGACATCGGCTGATTGGATGGCTTGTATCGTATCCGGCAATGTCTTGACACCAGCCGGCTCCAAAAATACGCGCTTGATAGGCTGCATATAGGCAGGGATCTTGGATTCGCCCTTGATGATGGTACCGTCTTCTAGTTCGGCATTCAAGGTCACCAATTGATTGGCAGCGGGCAACACGGTGCCATTGACGTTCAAGACGCGGCTCATCTCCCGAACAGCGTGCGAGAAATCACCCGTTAAATCGGTCAACGCTGCAAGCATCAAGTTCCCCAATGAATGCCCTTCCAAATCAAGCGAATGCTTAAAGCGGTATTGGAACATTTCAGCTACTAATGGTTCGGCATCCGACAATGCGGCCATGACGTTGCGAATGTCACCAGGCGGCGGAATATCCAAATCATCGCGCAAACGCCCCGAGCTTCCGCCGTCGTCTGCTACCGTGACAATCGCCGTCAAATCGAGCGGAAAAGTTTTTAAGCCCCTCAGCAAAGTGGACAGACCGGTCCCGCCCCCGATGATTACGACTCGTTTTTGCTGGAGACTTTTTTCCATATGCTCAACCCTTTCTGATTTTTACATCTCTATGTGTAATGCTGACTTTATTGTTTTTGGAGAGGTATTTCCCGAAATACTCAGCAAGCGTCACGGATCGATGCTGGCCGCCTGTGCAGCCAAAAGCGATGACCAATTGCGCTTTGCCTTCTTGCTTGTACTGGGGAATCATGAAATCGAATAATTCCTCCAGTTTTTGCACCAGTGTCTGCGTTTCCTGCCATTTTAATACGTAATCGGACACCGGCTGGTCTAAGCCTGATTGTGGGTTCAATTCTTCTATATAATAAGGGTTCGGCAAAAAGCGAACATCGAACACAAGGTCAGCATCAATCGGCATGCCGTGCTTAAAGCCGAATGACATCAAATTGACCGTGAAGACATTGCTCGTTTTTGAAGCAAAATCCGAGGTGATTTTCTCCTTTAACTGGCGTGGGCTCATTTCCGAGGTATTGTACATATAATGCGCACGCCCTTGCAAGTCTTTCAGCATGTCCCGTTCTTTTTTAATCCCGCCAAGTACTAGCCCGCCTGGAGACAAAGGATGCGAACGGCGAGTTTCTTTGTAACGGCTCACGAGCGTTTGGTTCTCTGCATCGAGAAACAGAATGGTGATCGCCACTTCTGGCTCTTTCGATAAATCGTCAATGGCATCAACGAGGCTGTCGAAAAAATCGCCTCCACGAAGGTCCATGACCGCTGCAACACGCTTCATTGATTTGCCAGAATCCCTCATCAATTTGATAAATGTTGGAAGCAGCGCCGGCGGAAGATTGTCGATGGTGAAAAAACCGAGGTCTTCAAAGCTTTGGATGGCCACTGTTTTCCCAGCACCGGACATGCCGGTGATGATGATTAATTCGGTTTCTTCTGTATGCTTATCCATGTTGGCGATTCACCTCTTCGGTCGATGATTGGATGTTCTCTTCTAGCAATTCGAATTCCGGCGTATAGTAAAAGGTCCCGTATTGAACGCCTTCCTGATAGGCCGCAAACAATAAGTTTGTCCGGTCTCCTTCTGCCATTGGCAAGGTACGTAAACTTTCCACAGGATGCCACTCCAAAATGCCTTCGCGCGTATCTTCAAAAGGCACTCCCCGGAGCTGTGTAGCCCGGAACGTAAATAGCATCCATTCATCTACCGTCTCCTTGTTTTCCTGAATCATCATGGTGTAAACGCCTTTCAAGTGAACGCCGAATGGCTCTGCACCTGTTTCTTCTATGAACTCTCGGATAGCCGCGTCATAAATTGACTCGCCGCTTTCCATTTTTCCGCCGGGAGCCACATACCAATCCCTGCGCGGCTTTTTCATCAATAGTACTTTGCCATTTTCTACTAGCAATAAATTCGCGATTCGCTGCACATTTGCCACTCCGCATCTAATATAAACTATGTTCATTATACATCTATCCTGGCGTGTCATGCAAAAAAATACAAAAAAAGAGGCCACTCCCCGGACAATCCGGAAAGCAGCCTGTCAAAAATAACTATATAAAAAGGGGGTTGTTATACATTACTTACTATACCTCTTTTGCATGACAATGCTGTTACAAAGCGATTAAGAACGCGTTAAGCTTGCGCTTTGGAAGCAATTTTTTCTGCCAGTTCTTCTACATAATGCTGGACGCTTTGCGCGGCGATGCTGCCGTCGCCAGTCGCCGTGACGACTTGGCGCAAAGTTTTGTCCCGTACATCCCCAGCTGCGAAGATTCCCGGCACTGCCGTTTGCATTTCTTCATTCGTTTCAATATAACCAAGGTCATTCAAGATGCCCAGTGATTCAAATGGTTTCGTTAGTGGCAGCATGCCAATATAAATAAACACGCCGTCTGCTTCGAATTCCCGTTCTGAATCGTCTTTGGTCGATACCAAAGTAACGCTTCCGACTTTGCCTTCTTTATCGTGAATTTCTTTTACAGTATGGCTCCAAATAAAGTCGATCTTGTCATTTGCGAAGGCGCGGTCTTGAAGGATTTTCTGTGCACGCAATTCGTCTCTGCGGTGAACGATGGTTACTTTATCCGCGAAACGAGTCAAGTAAACCCCTTCTTCAACTGCCGAATCCCCGCCGCCAACGACGACCAATTCTTTGCCTTTGAAAAATGCGCCATCGCATACTGCGCAATAGCTGACACCGCGTCCGCCAAGTTCGGTTTCACCCGGGATACCCATTTTTTTGTACTCGGCTCCGGTTGTCAAAATAATAGCACGGGCTTTGTATTCTTTCGAGCCAGCTTTGACGGTTTTGAATTCATCGCCATCGATGATTTCAGTCACATCGCCGTAAGCATATTCGGCCCCAAATTTTTTCGCATGTTCAAACATTTTTGTAGATAGGTCAGGACCAAGGATATGGTCGAACCCTGGGTAGTTTTCAATTTCTTCGGTATTGGCCATCTGGCCGCCTGGAATTCCGCGCTCGAGCATGAGCGTCGAAAGATTGGCTCGCGATGTATAGACCGCGGCTGTCATGCCGGCAGGCCCCGCACCGATTATTAACACATCATAAATATTCGTTGTTTCTGTCATTGTAGGCCCTCCTCTTAATCACTAGCTAAATCGTAAAGCAATAAACGGCCGGCTTCAACTTTTATGCCTAGGCTTCAAAATTCGGCAAATATCCGCTTAACTCGTCAATATATTTGGACATCGTCGCAACAGACGTGCCGAATTTCGCTGCAACGGCTTTTTTGGTGGTTTCCTGTTTTTCCGCCGATTCCACCATATAGCTGACGGCAGCAGCAAGCGCAGCAGGATTGCGGAACGCATAACCGGCGTCGAAAGCTCGTTCCGCCAATAGGAACCATAATTGAAAGACCGTATCATTTTCACGGTCGACCATTCCTTTTTGGTAATACAAGCGCTCTGCTGTTTCCATCGCGCGCAAGAAGGCTTTTTCCTCTTTGACGGATTCGCGAAAAGGATGGCCAAGCGCATAGCCAAGCATATACGTTTCCAAGACTGAAGGCTGCTCGGATTTTAGCCAGTTCGGGTGCGAAATAATTTCCTGTTTATGAGAAGACTTTCCGAGCAGGAACAACCCATAGATCCGCTCGCTTAAATGGGTATGGTCGAGTTTGCCGATCAGAAAATCGCGATCGTGTTCTAATGCATCTGCATGCGGCATCACCGCCTGCTCTCCCCAGGGCTCATAGCCTTCTTTCGCGGGGTCCATCCGTTTTAATTGCTCCCACGCATGCTTAGCTGTTTCCTCATGCCCTGAATGGTACGCAGCATGCGATAACCAGAAATAAAATGCCGGATCCCCATCAAATCCTCGTTTTTGCAGGCTTTTCAGCCAGCGATAGGCTTCTTTGTATTTTCCGACCAACGCGAAGGTCGCACCCAATTTGTAACGGTGCTCGAAAACATAAGGCTGAATCTTTTTCAGCAAACCTAAGATGTCATCCAATTCATCGTTTTTCTCATAGTAATGGAACACTGCCAAATTGCATAAGGCGTGCAGGTTGCCGGTGTTTTTACGAAGCACTTCGTGTAGCAGCGATTTCGCCATTTCCGTTTCTCCAATATAGAAATACGCCAGCGCGAGGTTATTATAAGCTCCCCAAAAATCGGACTTTTCTTCGATAACTTCTTCTAGTAACTTGATCGCTTCCAGGAATTCCCCTTGCTCCATCAAGCGACGCGCTTTTTCCTGCAAATAATAATGCTCGCTATTATGAGCCTCCCCATCGTTGTCAAACAACTGCCAGTCCTCCTGCTCGGCAAAATCGATGATTTCCATCGCTTCTGCCGCGTAGCTTCCACTGGCATCCTTTTCGAGATAATCCTTAGCATATTTCCGGGCATCAAAAAACGAGCCCAAATGTGCATGGACTTCCGCTAAAAAAAATAAAATATTCGGTTCTTCCGGATCGAGCTCATGGGCAGTACGCAACTCATCCATCGCCAGTTCAAACTCCTGCCGCTCCATCAGCACCACTCCGTAATGCATCAGGATGAGCGGGTCATCCGGAGTTAGTTCTTTTGCCCGCTGCAAATACTTATGCGCTTTATCATAATGTTCGCGCTGCAGCTCCTTAAGGGCTTTCTGATAATAAAATTCCCCAGTCGGAATGAATGATACGACATTGTCAAAATTGTTTCTTTTGTTTTTCTCCAAAATATGCCTCCGTAACAGGAAAAGGAGCGACCCGAATCGCTCCTTTCCCTAAATGTGCTGTTATTATAGCATATTTCCCTATTATTTACTTGTCCTTTTTCGCCGCATGGCGTTCTTCGAGCACACCGGTCACTTTTTTGAAATCCACTTTTTGCTCTTGTAACAAAACAAGCAAGTGGTATAGCAAGTCTGCACTTTCTGTTGCCAGTTCACGCGCATCGCGATTTTTCGCTGCAATGATGACTTCCGCCGCTTCTTCTCCGACTTTCTTGCAGATTTTATCGACGCCTTCTTCAAATAGATACGTCGTATACGCACCTTCTGGCATATCGATTTCGCGTTGTTTGATCAAAGCGCTCAGTTCTGTAATCATATCCGAAGCAGAAGACGAACGTTCACCAGCCAAGGTTTCATGGAAACAACTTGTCTCTCCCGTATGGCAAGCTGGACCGTTTGGAATCACTTCATAGATTAAAGAATCGCCATCGCAATCGATTTGGACCGATTGGACGCGCTGCGTGTTGCCGCTGGTTGCCCCTTTGTTCCACAATTCTTTGCGGCTTCTTGAGTATAACCAGGTTTCTTTCGTATCGATCGTGCGCTTGACCGCTTCCTCATTGGCATAAGCCAAAGTCAATACTTGTTTAGTGGATGCATCTTGCAAGATAACAGGCACTAATCCATTTTCATCATATTTCACATTGGTCACCGGACATTCACTCCTTCTTGATGCAGATACTGTTTCACTTCTTTGATGCTCGTTTCTTTGTAGTGGAAAATCGATGCCGCAAGCGCCGCATCCGCATCCGCCTGTTCGAATACTTCATTGAAATGTTCGCGGTTCCCCGCTCCGCCACTTGCAATGACCGGCACTTCTACAGCGTCACGTACCGCTTTCGTCAGCGCGACGTCAAATCCGTCTTTTTGGCCATCGCTATCCATGCTGGTCAATAATAATTCCCCAGCACCTAAAGCGACCGCATGTTTCGCCCATTCGACCGCATCCCATTCAGTTTGGTTGCGGCCTCCGTGCGTGTAGACGTCCCAGCTATCGCCATTTCTTTTGGCATCGATAGCAACGACGATGCACTGCGACCCGAAGAAATCCGCACCTTCTTTGATCAATTCCGGACGATCAAGCGCCGCCGTATTCAGAGAGACTTTATCCGCCCCCGCACGCAGCATGCGTTTCATATCGTCCAAGGTGCGGATCCCTCCGCCTACAGTAAAGGGAATCGATAATTCAGTCGCCACAATGCGCACCACTTCCACCATCGTCTCTTTGCCTTCGTGTGATGCGGAAATGTCCAGAAAGACCAATTCGTCCGCGCCTTGTTCATCGTAGAACTTAGCCAGTTCCACAGGGTCTCCTGCATCCCGAAGTTCTACAAAACTTACGCCTTTAACAACGCGGCCTTCTTTGACGTCCAGGCAAGGAATGATGCGTTTCGTCAGCATGATAGCGCCTCCTTGAGCGTGAAGCGGTTTTCATACAGAGCTTTGCCGATGATCAATCCGGCTATCGGGCTATCGGCTGCCACTTGTTTGACTTTCTTCACGTCATCGAGTGTGCCGATGCCGCCGGAGACGATGACTTGCGAGACATCATCTGCCACTAATTGCCGGTTGGCGTCGATATTCGGCCCGGCAAGCGTGCCGTCTGTCGAAATATCGGTATAGATGAAATGTTTCGCGCCTTTTGAAGCAAAATAAGCGGCTACTTCAGCTGCTGGCTTATGCGAAGTTTCAATCCATCCTTCTGTCGCGGCCATGCCATCTTTGGCATCGATGCCGATAACGATGCGTTCTGCGCCGAATTCTTCAATGAAGGTCGCGACAAGTTCCGGTTCCCGAACCGCCAAGCTGCCGATAATGACCCGCGAAACGCCGTTCGACAAGTAATGGCTGATGTCTTCACGACTGCGGATACCGCCGCCTACTTGAATATTGGCATTCAGTTTAGCGGCTTCAATAACCACTTGATCATTAATGCGGCTGCCGTCTTTCGCGCCATCCAAATCGACCATATGAATCCATTTGGCTCCAGCGTCTACAAAACTTTTCGCCATTTCAACAGGCGAATCCGCATAAACAGTCTCCTGGCCATAATCTCCTTGAAACAACCGAACACATTTTCCGCCTCTTAAATCGATGGCCGGATAAATTTGAAACTCATTCATGTAAATCCCCCCTGACATTTGCAATCCATTGCGCTAATAAATAATGTCCGAACTCCCCAGACTTTTCTGGGTGGAACTGCATTCCTGTGATCGATCCTCCGCCGACAACGCCCGGCACTTCAAGTCCGCCATATTCAGCCGAAGCAAACACTTGTTCGCCAGTTGTCTCTGTCGCCAAAAATGAGTGAACAAAGTAGACATGTGTGTCCTCATGGATATCTTCTAGCCAATACGGCTGCTGCATGAAATTCAGCCGGTTCCATCCCATATGCGGGATGCGGTATGTACCGGATGGAAAACGCCGGATATGGCCTTTCAGTAAGCCAAGTCCTTTAACCGCGCGTCCTTCTTCACTGTCTTCATACAATAATTGCATGCCGAGGCAAATGCCGAGCAGCGGAATGCCTTGTTCTGGGAGCGAGCGGATAAATCCGGCTAAACCCTTTTCGTCTAATCGTCTCATCGCATCCGGAAATGCCCCGACGCCTGGAAGCAAAATCGCATCCGCTTCAGCCAAAACTTCCACATCGTCCGAAGTGATGACGGTGCATTCCAGTTTTTTCAATGCCTGTTCCACGCTGAACAAATTGCCCATGCCGTAATCGATGATGCCGACAATCATGTCAACAGCCCCTTTGTCGACGGAACGCCTTCTACACGCGGATCGATCATCGTTGCGTCGTCTAGTGCGCGGGCAAGTGCCTTGAATACGGCTTCGATAATGTGATGCGTATTGCGGCCGTAGTGGACAATGACGTGAACGTTCATACGTGATTCCAATGCGAATTTCCACAAGAATTCATGAACCAGTTCCGTATCAAATGAGCCGACCTTAGCGTTCGGGATGTCTCCACGGAATTCAAGATGAGGTCTATTTGAGCAATCGATGACGACTTGCGCGAGTGCATCATCCATTGGCACAAATGCATTGCCGTAACGGCGCAGCCCTTTTTTATCGCCAAGTGCTTCGAGCACTGCCTGCCCGAGAACGATGCCGATATCTTCGGTCGTGTGGTGGTCGTCGATGTGAGTGTCGCCATTTGCATGGATCCGCCCGTCAAATTGCCCGTGCTTGATGAAAAGATCCAGCATATGGTCCATAAACGGTACCCCTGTATCGATATCCGCTTGCCCTTTGCCATCGAGTGAAAAGCTAACGTCAATTTCCGTTTCATTGGTTTTACGTGTAATGTCCGATTTCCTCATGATTGACTCTCCTTTTTCCAAGCGCGCGATTCGACTGCACGAGCATGTGCTTCGAGGCCTTCTAGCCTTGCGAGCCTAGCAATTTTCTCTTGATTTTCGTGCCATGCCTGTTCGCTATAATGTACGATGCTTGTCCGTTTGACAAAATCATAGACAGACAAGGCACTGGAAAAGCGCGCTGTGCTGTTGGTTGGCAAGACATGATTCGTGCCGGCAAAATAATCGCCGACCGGTTCCGATGAATAACGGCCGATAAAAATTGCTCCGGCGTGATCGATTTCTTGTGCCATCGCTTCCGCATCTTCCGTCATGATTTCCAAATGTTCCGGAGCCAATTGATTGGCTGCGTTGATCAGGTCGGTCCGGTTGTTTGCCACGTAAATCGCGCCGTGGTCACGAATCGACGCGACCGCAATTGCCTCGCGCGGCAAAGTGGCTAATTGGCTGGCCACTTGCGCCGCGACTTGTTCAGCAAGCTCACGGCTCTCTGTCAATAATACAGCACTGGCCAACGGATCGTGTTCTGCCTGAGACAAAAGATCTGCCGCCACTTCATCCGCATACGCGCTATCATCGGCGATGATCGCAATTTCGCTTGGGCCTGCGATCATATCGATCGCCACGTCCCCGTTTACTTCGCGTTTAGCAAGCGCTACGAAGATATTGCCAGGACCTGTAATTTTATCGACCGGCTGAATCGACTCAGTGCCGTAAGCGAGTGCGGCAATCGCCTGCGCCCCACCGACTTTGTACAATTCAGTAATCCCGAGGATGTGGGCGGCTGCGAGCACACCGTCCGATAGTTTACCTTCGCTATTTGGGGGGGATGTCACAACAATGCGTCCCACACCAGCAACTTGCGCTGGAATAACATTCATCAAAACAGATGATGGATAGGCCGCTGTGCCCCCTGGAACATACAATCCAGCTGATTCGATGGCCGTGACGCGCTGTGCAACATACGATCCATCCGCACGGTCATGCCGGTAGCCCTGTTGCTTTTGCCCGAGGTGGTAGTTGCGGATATTGTCCGCAGCTTCTGTCAGGTCAGCAAGTAATTGGGGATCGAAGCGTTCAACCGCTTCTTTGATTTCATCTTCGGTCACTTTTAAGGCAGACAAGTCTGCCTGGTCCCATTTTTTTGCAAAGCGCAATAACGCGCTATCGCCTTCGGTCCGTACCGCTTCAATGATTTCTTTTACTGCCTGCAATTGCTGCTGGGTGCCGTCGGCTAATTTTCGCCGGATCGACAATTCGCCTGTCAGGTTTTGGATGTTCATTTCTCCACCTGCTCCCGCAATTTATCGACTAGTTCTGTGATGCGTTGCTGCTTCAAGCGATAGCTTACCGGGTTTGCGATAAGGCGAGAGGTGATGTCTGCAATTTTTTCATATTCCACAAGGCCATTATCTTTTAAAGTCCGCCCAGTCGACACGATATCGACGATGCGGTCGGACAAACCGATCAGCGGTGCCAATTCGATGGAGCCATTCAGTTCAATGATTTCGACTTGCTCGCCTTTGCTGCGGTAATAATGGGAAGCGACGGCTGGATATTTCGTCGCAATACGCGGCGTGACTTCATCCATTTCGGTATTCGGCAAACCGGCTGTCGCGATATAACAAGCACTGATGCCGAGGTCCAATAATTCGTGGACGTCTCGGTCATGCTCTAACAAGACGTCTTTTCCTGCAATTCCGATATCCGCAACCCCATGCTCGACATAAGTCGGCACATCCATCGGCTTCGCGAGGATAAAGCGGAATTTCTCATTCGGTGCTTCGACAATCAGTTTGCGCGAGTCGTCGAGCTCTTTTGGCAAATCATAACCAGCTCCGACCAACAGTTCATAGGCTTCCTCAAAAATTCTGCCTTTTGGCATGGCAATCGTTAATTCATCCATTATCCAGCGCCTCCCCTCTGATGACTTCGGTGAACAAGTCCGTAAACGGCTCGAGTGCTTGTACTGCTGGTGCATACTGCAAAGTCACTCGTTTTCCTGATGCCCTCATTTGCTGAGCTTTCTCAAATGCACGCTGCTCGCTTTGTTCGTCGAATAAAATCAGCGTTTGTGGTTCTTCGATTTTTTCAGGTGATACCGATTCGAGCAGACGGTCAACCCGCAAACCAAACCCGGTCGCACCGACCTGCAAACCAAATTGCTCCATCAAGCCGTCGTAACGCCCGCCACTGCCGAGCGGAAAGCCGCTGCCTGCTCCGTAACATTCAAATACTAAGCCTGTATAATACGTCATATGGCTGCTGAAGGAGATATCAAAAGTGATTGCATCCCCGAGCCCATTGCGCTTGAATAACTCTTCGAGACGCTCCATATCGTGATAGAGCTTAATTTGCTCTTCGTTTCCATTGTTGATCCATTGTTTCCAATCGGCTACTGTTGTCGCCTGCATCAATGCCAAGAACGATGCTAATTTGTTTGAGGAAATGGGCAGTTCTCTCGAAAGTTGTTCCACCCCTACCCCGTTTTTGGCGACAAAAAGTTCGCGCACTTTGCTGCTTTGTTCACTGTCCAGCCCGAAATCAGCCAAGATCAGTTCAAGTAGTCTCGTGTGACCGACGACAATGCGGGCGGAACCAACACCTACTTGCTTCAGAATATCCCAAGCCAAACTGATCACTTCCGCATCCGCGTATAAGGAATCGTCGCCAATCAACTCGACACCCATTTGCTCGAATTCCGCAGGGCGGCCGCCTTCGCGTTTTTGAGCCCGGAATACATTAGAATAGTAGCCGAGACGAATCGGCATTTTCTCGCGCAATAGTTTCGACGCTGCAACTCGCGCGATCGGGGACGTCATATCTGGTCGCAAGACGAGCGTTTTTCCTTGGCTATCGAGCAGTTTGAACAAAGCATCGTCTGAGATAGCAGAAATTCTTCCAATTGTTTCGTAATATTCCAAAGTTGGTGTCTGCAATAATTCATAGCCTGCTTGCTCAATCAGCTCAGTGCCTTGTTTTCTCAGATTCGCTTTTTGTTTTGCAATTACAGGAAAATCGTCACGCATACCTAATGGTTTCTCAAACATTTCGATGGTCATCGTTGAACACTTCCTATTATCGGTTATTTCACTTTAGTTCGCTAGAGTGATGAATCGTTAAAGTGATTCTTATTTTAGCGCAAGCCGCTTTGGCCCGTCAAGCAAGGAGAACAGAAAAAATCCTGAAAGCGCTGAGCTTTCAGGATTTTGCTTATCGATCGGCCATTTCTTCGGCTGTATAGATGATTTTCATCGGATTGCCGCCGACAAAAGCTCCAGCCGGTACATCTTTATGGACGAGCGTGGCAGCGGAGACAATAGCACCGTCTCCAATCTTGATGCCGGGCAAAATCGTACTGTTTGCTCCGATCATGACACGGTCGCCGATCAAGACGTCGCCGAGCCGATATTCTTCGATCAAGTATTCATGTGCGAGTATAGTCGTATTATAGCCGATTACGGTATTAGCGCCGACTTGTATGCGTTCCGGAAACATCAAATCCGGCATGACCATGAGCGCAAACGAAGTTTCTTTGCCGACCGTCATGCCAAGAAACTTCCGATACAGCCAGTTTTTCAATGGCAAAAATGGCGTGTAGCGAGCGGTCTGGATGACTAGGAAGTTCTTTGCTACTTTCCAGAACGGCACTGTTTTATAGATGTGCCAAAGCGAATTCGCTCCTTCGACCGGATAACGCTCGGTGCGTCTCATTTAACGCCTTCTTTTGTCAGTTCCAATAAATCGGAAATATGTTGCAGCATGAAGTCCGGTTCAAAGCTCGCTAAAAACTCTTCTCCTTTGGCAGTCCAAGAAACGCCAGCTGTACGAACTCCGGCATTTTTCCCACCTTCGATATCATGTGAATTGTCACCGATCATTAAAGCATCCTCTCGATCCGCTTCCAGTAAGCGTAAGGCCAACTCAAGCGGTTCTGGATGCGGTTTCGGATTTTGCACATGATCTAATGCTACCAACACATCAAACACATCATCAACGCCCATCAAACGCAAGCCATGTAAAATGGTTTCTTCCCGCTTGGTGGAAACGATCGCCATCTTCAAGCCTCTCGACTTCAGCATACGCAAAGTTTCTGTGACCCCGTCATACTCCGACACCAGATCGTCATGGAGTGTCCGGTTCAACCGGCGGTATTGATCGCTCAGTTCACTGACCTTGTCCGGGGCAATATTTGTAAAAGTTTGTTCGAGTGATGGCCCGATAAAATGCAAAACATCCTCCCGGCCATATTCACCAGGAAAATGTTCGCCGAGCACCGTTAGGAAGGTCTGGACGATTAATTCATTCGTATCCAGCAACGTTCCGTCAAAATCAAATAATAATGTGTTTATTTCTTTGTTCATGTAGAGAGCACTTCCTTCCGATTGTCTTCAGCCCGCCGCCATAAATAAGAAATGAATATCGTTAAGGCGAGAGCGGTAATGACCCGAATTAATAATAATGGCCAGATCGGGATGCCGAGCGGGATGAAGATCAATGTATCTTCAACTACTGCATGGCACGCCACCAGGAAAATAAAAGCGAGCGTCGCGTCTTTGCGGCTGACGCCATCTTCCTGGACCGCCTGGATCATGACCCCGGCTCCCATCGCTAAACCGAAAATCAATCCGGAAGCGAGCGTCAAAGAAGTATTCTTCTCGACGCCAATCAGCCGGGTGAGCGGCCCCATCATATTCGAGATTTTCTGTAAATACTGGCGATCTTTTAGTATTTGAATCATCAGCATAAGCGGGATGACGATCATCGCCAGTTGAAGCACGCCAAAACTCGCTTTTTCCAAGCCAAGCAAGAAAATACCTAGCCAGGTTTCGGGAGCGGCAGCGGCTTCAGGCGTAAATCCGTATTGCGCAACTTCCCCGCCACCGGACCAGAATAAATTGATCAAGAAGGCGGACAAAGCAGCCAAACCAAAACGAACCACCAGAACAATCCATAACCGGACACCAACTTTCAAGGCAACGCCGGTTTCGATAAAGATGTTATGCGAGAACGATAACATAACCGCCAGGATGAATACTTCTTTGACGGTCAGTTCGAGCGATAGAATCCCGGCAATTCCTGCATACAGATTGAGTGCATTGCCGAGCACAAGCGGTACAGCCGCCTCGCCACTGAGTCCAAAAATCCCCATGACCGGCGCCACCAAGTCGATGATAAACGGCAGCACTGGCGTGAATTGCAGCATGGTGACAAGCAAAGTGATCGGAAAAATGATTTTCCCGAGTGACCACGTAGTCTTTAATCCGGCTTTCAAGCCATTTTTCATTGTCGACATTCGATCTCTTCTTTCCTCGTTATTTATCCAAATAGCGCGGCGGGTTTTTGATGGCCACTCGCCGGTAAATGATGAACGCGAGCCCGATGACGATTGCCATGACCGACACAAGCTGTGCAGCGCGCAATTCGCCGATGACGTATAAGCTATCGGTACGCATGCCTTCGATGAAGAAACGCCCAACCGAATACCAAATCATATAGAAGAAGAACATTTCCCCACGCACCAAATTGACTTTTCGCAGCAGCAGCAAAATAATGATTCCAACCAAGCTCCATAATGATTCATAAAGGAAGGTCGGATGGTAATAAGCGCCATCTATGTACATATGATTGATGATCCAGTCAGGAAGGAATAAATTCTCCAGGAATTGGCGCGACACTTCCCCGCCGTGTGCTTCCTGGTTGATAAAATTGCCCCAACGCCCGATCGCCTGACCGATTAAAATACTCGGTGCGAGTATATCAGCTACTTTTAAAAATGGCGTATTGCGTCGTTTTGTGAACACATATGCGACAATGACCGAAGCAATCAACGCGCCGTGTATCGCGATTCCGCCGTTCCAAATGGCGATGATTTGAGCGGGCTGATCCCGGTAATTCTCCCATTCGAACAGAACATAATAAATACGGGCGCCGACAATAGCGAGCGGTACCGCCCAAATCAATAAGTCGGTGAGGTAATCTGGGTGAAGCCCACGTTTGACCATTTCTTTTTGCCCGACAAGAAAGGCAATGACGATGCCCGTGGCAATAATGACGCCATACCAACGGACATCGATCGGCCCGAGTGAAAATGCAGTCGGATCGATCGCTGCTAAAACTGAATACATATAGTGCACCTTCCCATTCGCTTAATTTGTATCTTGCGAGATGACATCATCAAGTCGCTTGGAGAATTCCTCCGCAGCGTTGACCCCCATCCGTTTCAGGCGGTAGTTCATCGCCGCTACTTCGATAATGACAGAAAGGTTACGTCCTGGACGTACAGGAATCGTCAACTTCGTCACATCCGTATCAATAATTTTCATGGTCTCTTCCTCAAGGCCGAGACGATCGTAAGTTTTGTCTTGATCCCAAATCTCGAGATCAATGACAAGTGAAATACGCTTGAAGTTACGTACGGCACTCGCTCCAAATAAAGTCATGATGTCAATGATGCCGACACCGCGGATCTCCAGCAGATATTCAATTAGCTTTGGTGGATGCCCAACGAGCGTGCTTTCGCCCTCTTGACGAATTTCCACACAATCATCCGCTACAAGGCGATGGCCTTTCTTAACTAGTTCCAAAGCCGTTTCACTCTTACCGACGCCACTTTTTCCGGTAATGAGCACACCGATTCCGTAAATATCGACCAATACCCCGTGCACAGCTGTCGTCGGAGCGAGCTGGCTTTCCAGGAAGTTTGTTAATAAGCTGGAAAAGCGGGTAGTGGTCATGTTCGTCCCGAGTACCGGCACATGTTTTTCAGAAGAGGCAATGACCAACTCTTCCGGCACGTCGACGCCGTGGGATACGATGATAGCAGGTGTATCTTCTGCACACAATTTCATCATCCGGTCAAGACGTTCCTCAGGTTTGAGCATCGCAAAAAATGATAGTTCTGTTTTCCCAAGCAATTGCATACGATTTGCTGGATAATGAGTAAAATAGCCTGCCATCTCTAATCCCGGTCTCGAAATATCGCTGATGGCAATATGCCGCCCAATACCTTCTTCGCCGCTGATGAGTTTCAAGCCGAACATCTCCATCACTTGTTTCACTGTTACTTGTCCCATAGTTTTCCCTCATTCCCCCTGCTGCGCAAAATTCGGTCTTCCAATTAGCCCTTCTGTTTTGCGGTCGGTTTGTTTTCATTTTAACATGGAAAAAAAGAAATTGAAGAATTTCGTCCCCTTTCTCACCCTTTCCTTCTATATAAAGAATGAAAGGGGAGATATGTGATGAAGATTATCATTGATGCAGGACACGGGCCAGGGACATTCGGCAAACGGACACCAGATGGCAGGATGCGTGAGTTTCATTTTAACAGCGCGGTTGCGGAAGAAGTCAAAAAGCGGCTGATAGCAGAAGGATACATCGTGTTATTTAGCCACCAATTAGACCGCGATGTCCCGTTAAAAGAACGGACCCGCTTTGCTAACAGCTCTGGCGCAGAGCTGTTAGTATCGATTCATGCAAATGCCTCAGGAAATAACTATAGTCCAGCGCAAGGCATTGAAACTTTCATTTATCCGACTGCACCACAGCGCACGCAGAAGTTCGGTCGGCTACTCCAAAACTCGCTAATTGCTTCGACGCAACGGAAAGACCGCGGACTGAAAACTGCAGATTTCGCCATGCTGCGAGATACTGTTATGCCGGCTGTTTTAGTCGAGTGCGGGTTTATGACCCACCGTCATGAAGCAGCTCTACTGCAATCTGCCGATTACCGCATGCGTTGTGCACGCGCCATCAGTTTTGCAATCACTTGCATGGAACTAGAACGCTAAAAAGCCCAGTGGAGAAAATTCTCCACTGGGCTTTTTTCTTTGTTTAGTCGATCGTCAAATAACGTACCAGAATCGATCCGGTTTTCGTTTCACCGTAAACGAGCAATGGCCCGGCAGCAGACTCAACATCCCCGTTTTTCGTGAAATGCATTTTTTTCTGCATAAACTGGCCTTGTTCATGGCTGCTATTGATGTCCGACAGCATAACGTCCATACGACCAAGATTAGAAGAGACTTCCCCTCTCAGTGCCAAATGCTGCGGAATGTAGATTTCCACATTGCCGGCCAAAGTCTTCGCTTCGAGTTTCTTCGCTTCTTTGCTGCGCGTCGTCGCGACAACATTGCCGTTTAAGGACTTCGCGTCAATGTCTTCGATGTCTCCATCGATATAAATGCGTCCATTCAAAGTTTCCGCTTCAACTTCACGGCCCTTCACTTCCATCATCTGAATCGGGCCATTGGCCGTTTCAAGCTCAGCTTCTTCAAATTGCATCGTTTTCAAGTCAATTTTCCCATTGGCGGTTTTGACTTTGATCAATGCGGAGTCGATGCGTTTCATAGTGAAACCACCATTGAATAAACGAACGACAATTTGCTCGAATGTCGCTGCTGGTACGTACAAGACAATATTTACTTGCGTTGTTTTCATATCGCTGATGATGCGCAATTTGCGTTCATCGGCAATGAAAACGAATTTCTCCAGAAAGTCCTGTTTAGCTTGCTCTGGTGATTCTGAACGGAATGCCTTAATGCTGCATTCTGCACGGATTGACCCGTCCTGTGAAGGAAATACTTCTAGTTGCCCATTCGCAATATCCGCAATAATGGTATGCAAATCTGCACTTTCTTCCGTAAAGGTATGTTCAAAACGGCTTGCTTCACCGAATGGCGAATCAAATTCCATCGTTTTCAGCTTATCAGCGGACGTCTGCATGAAATGCATCATTCGGTCGCCAAGTTCGTTGAAATCCTTGGACATGTTTTTGGAAAAGTTCTTGGAGAAATCCTTTGAAAAGTCTTTGGAAAACTTCTTGAACATGTCCTCAGGACGGAAGAATCCACGTTTGCCACGCGGATTGCGGTAGGTTTCGCGACTGTAATCTTTCGATGTATTGGCTGATTCCCCGCTGTCGACCGCTTTCAATAACTCAACTGCTTCACGTGCCGAGATCGTGCCATTTTCAACCATGTCCAAAATGCGTTCTTTTTCACTTTGCATATCGTTTGGCCTCCTCTTCGGATTCCTGCCTCAGCAGAAATTCCTGTCTACTTTAATGATACGTTTGGCCATGCGGAAAGTTTCACTTTGCCTTTCTTTTCTTGGCGCTTGCCTTTCCGACCAATTCTTCCATGCGTGCGCGGTCTCGCTCGAGAATCGGCTTCAAGTACATCCCTGTATAAGATCCCTCAACTTTGGCGATGTCTTCAGGTGTACCAGTCGCTAAGATTGTACCGCCTTTGTCTCCGCCCTCTGGACCAAGATCAATTAAGTAATCGGCCGTTTTGATGACATCGAGATTGTGCTCAATCGTCAATACCGTATCGCCATTGTCCACTAGCCGTTGAAGCACTTTCAACAAACGTGAAATATCATCGGCATGAAGACCTGTCGTCGGTTCGTCCAGAATATAAAACGATTTCCCATTAGAACGTTTATGAAGCTCCGAAGCCAGTTTAACACGCTGTGCTTCACCGCCCGATAACGTGGTCGCCGGTTGTCCGAGCGTCACATAACCAAGTCCGACATCGACAATGGTTTTCAGTTTGCGGTTGATCTTTGGAATATTCTCGAAGAATCCATAAGCGTCTTCCACCGTCATTTCCAATACGTCTGCAATGTTTTTATCTTTATATTTCACTTCCAATGTCTCCCGGTTATAGCGTTTGCCGTGGCAAATTTCACACGGCACGTAAACATCCGGCAAGAAATGCATTTCGATTTTGATGATGCCATCGCCGCGGCAGGCTTCACAGCGACCGCCTTTCACGTTGAAACTAAAGCGCCCTTTTTTATAGCCACGCACTTTCGCTTCGTTGGTTGTCGCGTAAACATCGCGGATATCATCGAACACGCCTGTGTAGGTGGCGGGGTTGGAACGAGGCGTGCGCCCAATCGGTGACTGGTCAATATCAATGACTTTTTCCAATTCGCCAATGCCTTCTACCGATTTATGACGGCCCGGTTTGGCGCGTGCACGGTTCAATTTATGAGCTAACGATTTGTAAAGGATCTCATTGATCAATGTACTTTTTCCAGAACCGGAGACTCCTGTGACCGCTGTAAACAAACCGATTGGAATATCGACATCGACATTTTTCAAATTGTTTTCGGATGCTCCCCGGATGGAAATCTTGCGGTCGTTCGGCTGTCTGCGTTCGACTGGCAACGGAATGAATTTCTTGCCGCTCAAATACTGTCCGGTTAACGACTTCTTGTTTTTCATCACTTTTTCCGGAGTTCCGGCAGCGATGATTTCGCCTCCGTGCACGCCCGCTCCAGGCCCAACGTCGATCAAATAATCCGCTGCCATCATGGTGTCTTCATCGTGTTCTACGACAATTAGCGTATTGCCGATATCACGCATGTTTTTCAATGTGTTAATCAATCGGTCATTATCACGCTGATGAAGGCCAATGGAAGGTTCGTCAAGAATATAGAGGACGCCTGTCAGCCGTGATCCGATTTGCGTAGCAAGACGGATCCGCTGGGCTTCCCCACCTGACAAAGTACCGGATGCGCGGTTCAGTGTCAGGTAATCGAGCCCCACATTGATGAGGAAACCGACACGTTCTTGAATTTCCCGGAGGATCATATTAGCGATTTGGCGGTCTTTTTCGGATAAGGTCAAGCTATCGAAAAACGCTTGCGCTTCCGTGATCGAATACTCCACCACTTGACCGATGTGCAGGTCATTCACTTTAACGGCAAGCGACTCTGGCTTCAACCGGTAACCTGAGCATGTCGGACACGGCTGCTGGCCCATAAATTTCTCCATCATGTCACGGATATAATCTGAACTGGTTTCCCGGTAGCGGCGGTCGACATTCGCGAGCACGCCTTCAAAGAAAATATGGCTGTCGCGGATTTTGCCGTAGTCGTTTTCATAACGGAAGCGGATTTTTTCACGATCGGACCCGTGCAAAATGATGTTGACCTGGTCTTCGGGCAATTCTTTCATCGGCACGTCCATTTCAATTCCGAAATGGCTGCATACCGCTTGAAGCAGTTGAGGGTAGTATTGGGAACTGGTCGGGCGCCACGGAGCGATGGCATGATCCGCGAGGCTAACGTCCCAATCGGGAATGACCAGTTCCGGATCAACTTCCAGTTTCATCCCGAGCCCGTCACATTCCGGACAAGCCCCAAATGGCGAGTTGAAAGAAAACATGCGCGGCTCTAATTCACCGATGGAAAATCCGCAAATGGGGCAAGCATGATGTTCGCTAAACAGCAACTCTTCTTCATCCATGACATCTACTAGTACGCGTCCTTCACCGAGGCGCAAGGCTGACTCTAACGAATCGCTCAAGCGCGGGGCGATTCCCTCTTTCATGATGACGCGGTCAATGACCACTTCAATGGAATGTTTTTTATTTTTATCAAGCGATATGTTGTCATCTAAATCGATCAGTTCGCCATTGACACGAACCCTTACATAGCCTTGCTTTTTGATGTCTTCTAGCAGTTTCACATGTGTGCCCTTGCGCCCTGATACGAGTGGTGCCAGCACTTGCATACGTGTCCGCTCCGGGTATTCGACTAAACGGTCGACCATTTGCTCGACTGTTTGCGACGAAATTTCAATGCCGTGGTTTGGACAGATTGGCTTGCCAATCCGCGCATACATAAGCCGGATATAATCGTAAATTTCTGTAACCGTCGCTACGGTTGACCGCGGGTTTTTGCTGGTCGTCTTCTGGTCGATCGAAATCGCTGGAGACAAACCTTCAATCAAATCGACGTCCGGTTTGTCCATTTGACCGAGAAATTGCCGTGCATAAGACGACAAGGACTCGACGTAGCGGCGCTGGCCTTCTGCATAGATCGTATCAAACGCCAGTGATGATTTTCCGGAACCGGATAAACCGGTCATGACGACGAGTTTGTCACGGGGAATCTTCACGTCGATGTTTTTTAAATTATGGGCACGCGCGCCTTGTATGCGTATCTCTTGGTTTTTCAAGTCCTATCATCCTTCCGCTTTCAATTCCAACACTGTATCACGAAGCTCTGCAGCCCGTTCGAAATCGAGCGCTTTTGCCGCTTCTTTCATCTCTTTCTCGAGCAAAGTGATGAGCTTCACGCGATCTTCTTTTTTGAGTTTCTTTCCTTCGACCGCTTTGCTGACGTACTCTTCCGCTTCTTCCGCTGCTTCTGTTGCACGAATGACGTCGCGGATTTTTTTCTTTATCGTTACTGGCGTGATGCCATGTTCTTCATTATAGGCTGCTTGGATGGTCCGGCGGCGTGTCGTCTCATCCATTGCTTTTTGCATGGAATCCGTCACGCGGTCCGCATACATGATGACATGGCCGTTTTCGTTCCTGGCAGCGCGCCCCATCGTTTGAATCAAGGAACGTTCTGAACGCAGGAATCCTTCTTTATCTGCATCGAGTATAGTCACCAATGACACTTCAGGAATATCAAGCCCTTCACGAAGCAAGTTAATGCCGACCAGCACATCGTAGACACCCATCCGCAATTCGCGAATGATTTCAATCCGCTCGAGTGTCTTGATCTCCGAATGCAGGTAATTGACTTTGACGCCTGCTTCCTTCAGGTAATTCGTTAAGTCTTCCGACATTTTTTTCGTCAAAGTCGTGACCAAGACGCGTTCACCACGTTCTTTGCGCTGCTGAATTTCATCCATGAGATCATCAATTTGTCCTTCAATAGGTCGAATTTCGATTTCTGGGTCCAGCAAGCCTGTCGGCCGGATGATCTGCTCTACCATTTCCGGAGTATGTTCGAGTTCATAAGGGCCGGGCGTTGCAGAAACGAATACCGCCTGGTCAATATGTTCCTCGAATTCATCGAATGTCAATGGACGATTATCCATAGCCGACGGCAGGCGGAAACCATGGTCGACTAGCACTTTTTTACGCGCTTGGTCACCATTGAACATGCCGCGGACTTGCGGTAACGTAACATGGCTTTCATCGACCACTAACAAGAAATCATCCGGGAAATAGTCAATCAAGGTGTAGGGTTGGGCGCCTGCTGGACGCAAGGTCAAATGGCGTGAGTAATTTTCGATACCGGAGCAGAAGCCCATCTCACGCATCATTTCCAAATCATAACGCGTGCGCTGTTCGAGGCGCTGCGCTTCGAGTAATTTATCTTCCGCTCTCATTTCTTTCAGGCGTTCTTCGAGCTCTGCTTCGATATTTTCGATTGCTCTGACCATCTTGTCTTCCCGCGTCACAAAGTGAGAAGCCGGGAAAATCGCAACGTGTTCGCGGTCGCCAATGATTTCCCCAGTCAAAGCATCGACTTCCCGTATGCGGTCGATTTCGTCACCGAAAAATTCCACACGCAAACAGCGCTCATCGCGTGAAGCCGGGAATATTTCGACCACATCGCCACGTACGCGGAATGTTCCGCGGATAAAGTTGATGTCGTTGCGTTCATACTGCACATCGACTAATTTTCTCAGCAATTGATTGCGCTCGATTTCCATCCCCTTGCGCAGTGAAACGACCAGTTCCCGGTATTCTTTTGGAGAGCCTAGACCGTAAATGCAAGACACTGAGGCAATAACGATGACATCGTCTCGCTCAAATAAAGAACTGGTCGCCGAGTGGCGCAATTTGTCGATTTCGTCATTAATGCTGGCATCTTTTTCTATAAAAGTATCCGACTGCGGCACATAAGCCTCAGGTTGATAATAGTCGTAATAACTGACAAAGTATTCCACAGCATTATCGGGGAAAAATTCCTTGAATTCGCTATAAAGCTGTCCAGCCAAGGTCTTGTTGTGTGCCATGACCAAGGTCGGTTTTTTCACTTCTTGGATGACATTCGACATCGTATACGTTTTCCCTGTACCGGTCGCACCAAGGAGAGTCTGAAACCGTTTGCCATCAATAATGCCTTGAGTCAATTGGGAGATGGCTTCCGGTTGGTCGCCAGCCGGTTCATAAGGAGCTTGCAGGTTAAATTCCTTTTTCATGGATAGGTCCTCCTGTGTTTTTCGCTACTTCTACTTTAACATATGCCCTAAAATTCCCCTAACAAAAAGCGAACGTATGTTTTTTCTAAGGATTTTCGGTTTGGTTCCTGCTGAATTGGCGGATTTTCCGTTCTTTCAAGTAGCCATTTACTTGATGAAGGCATAGAAAAACCGCCCGGAATCATCTCCGGGCGGTTTTGTTATTCTTCTTCCCGCTTCAGCTCTTGCAGCTGAGCAGTATATGTGTCGAAAGATTTGCGGTCATTATGATCCAGGGCTTCATCGATAAGTGCAAGCAATTGCGTTTCCTGTTGTTCGCGGTGTACATGCTTCAAGAACAGATCCAAATAAATCTCATTCAATAGCTTTTCCGCTTCCGTGATCTTTTTTGTTTGAGCCATCGCTTTCATGAAGTCAGCATAAGAATAATAGTTTTCCATTCTTCTTCACCCCGAATGCTTTTCATTAGTATACACGAAGAAACAAGAAAGAAGCAAGAGTTTTTTGAAAATTACAACGAGATTGAAAAAATAATTATTTTTAAAAATATTTATTGTGTATTTTCCATTTTTTATTATAATGATTTATGTAAAGTAAATTTAGGGGGTAAATATTCATGGGTAAGAAGAATCAATATCCTATCTCTTATACAATTTGCAGCAACACATATGCGCTGCTCCCGTATATGGATGGCCAGCGGCTCTTAACTCGAGTCATTGAAGACCGCAGTGAATTTCTGGTGGAGGAATCGGTCTATAAAATCGTGGCAAAGTCATGCTCTTTCTATCGAGGCTCTCTCGCTAGCGCTACACTCTACGCACAAAAAGCCATTGGCGTGAAACACAAACCGCCGATCATCGTTGGCGAGTATTACGGCAACCCGCTGATTTTCTTTCCTACTCACTCTCCGAAAAACAAGGATTCCATCTGGTTCAATTTCGATGCCATCGATTTGATTGCCGCGGATGACAGCGGTCGGGGCAGTTTGGTATCGCTTAGCAATGGCGTCGTCGTTCCTGCTGATATCTCTCCCATTGCGCTTCGAAACCAGCATTCATTTACCGGCTCTTTGCGCCGCTATTTCAAAAAAGCACAGCGCGTCCACAACCACCGAATGAACTATGTGACAAAACGGGCATTTCCACCTCGCAGCCAACAGCCACTCGATTAAAATGCTTGAGCGGCTGTTGTCAGATAAAGCCTCAATTGATCTTCAACGGCATTTTTCAAACGGATATTTAAATAGCGTCGATGGTCTTCATAACCGCCGTGGCAAAACACATATTCCGAGAAATTGTCGTCTTTACTTCCCCGCCTAACCTTCATGCCATTGGCCCTCATCAATTCGATGATCTCAGCCAGATCCCCCCTAACCTGCTCGATCGCCCGGTCCAGCAATTCCACATAGGGGGCTTTCAGTTTGAACGGACTTTTTTTTACCCATTCGCGATCCCGCTCTAAAATGAGGAGTACCATCGGCAATTGCACCCGCTTCTCAAAAACGGCTATTTCCGCCCTTGAAATCAGGGGCATATCCTCACCCCCCTAACCATTAGGAACAAGTGTTCTTATTTTCATTTTACTCGGGAATCTTCAAATTGCAAGAGGCGCTAGTTAAAAAAGAACGATTTTATTTGCTTTTTTGCTATGTCAGAAGGACCGGCCGCCTGTTATGTCCATATTAAAAAACGCCTTTTCGGCATACGGGTTCGAAACCTGCATGCCGATAAGGCGTTTTTTATCTGATAGCGCGGAACGCCCATAGCGACCCGACGAAAAAGACTGACGAAACCCATAGGAACGGTTCGTGCCAGAACCATACGGATAGTGAAATGCCGGAAAATGATAGCAGCGAGAAGATGCCGGCGAACATCCGACTTTGTAAATTTCGCTGATGTTCCCGTTCTCTGCCTTCCTTATTTTCTAAGTAATGACGGATGCGTTCCGGCTCATCAAGAAAGTTGATGAGTTTTTTTGGGAATGCCCGTGCTGGCCCTGTCGAATTGAGGATCCAGCGAAAGACGTCTTCCTTGCCGAAAATCCCTTTTCCTTCCCTCTTGGTCGACGCCCACTCCAATACACGCGGACGCGCAAGTGCGAAGAGGTCAACTTTAGGATCCAGCACATGCAAGACACCCACGAAAATCGAGGTTGCCCGGCCAAAAAAGGCAAATTCCGCCGGCAGTTGCACTGGCTGTGTACGAACAATATCCTGCATGTCTTGCAATAAGCGCTCAACAACAAAGCTGTCCATCTGCATTAATTCGTTTGATTCGTATGCAGCGACTAGCCGCTCGACCGCATCTGCCAGTAAGTCGCGGTCTGCATTCGGCAGCAGGAAGCGCAAGTCTTCCAAACCATCGAGCACTTGTTCATAGTTTTTGAACAGGATGCCTTCCGCAATCAGCAGAATCGCCTGTGAATCGCGCTCAGAGATCGTGCCGATCATGCCAAAATCAATCAACACGATGGTGCCATCTGGCTTCAATAGAATATTGCCGCCGTGTGGGTCGGCATGGAACTGTCCGCCATAAAGCACTTGCTCTAAAAACAGGATAAACAGCCGTTCCGAAATTTCATGGCGGTCAAGGCCATGCTCTTCGATAAAACTGACATCGGTAATTCTTGCCCCTTCAATCCATTCCATCACCAGCACGCGGCGCGTCGTGTATTCATCGTAATACACTGGGATGTGGACGCCGGACATTTCCGCAAAGCGGTCGGCAAAAGCGCGACCATTCTGCAGCTCCCGGACAAAGTTCAATTCAGCGCCAATCGTTTCCGTCATCTCGACATATAATTGATCAAAATCAACTTGCTTCGTGAACGGAGTGAATTTCTTGGCGAGCCAGATGACAATGCGCATCGCTTGGAAATCCGCACGGATAATGCGATCCGTTCCCGGGCGCTGGACTTTGACAGCAACTTCGGTCCCATTTTTCAAGCGCCCTTTGAACACTTCGCCGATGGAGGCAGAAGCGATGGCCTGGTCCGATAATTCGTCCAAGTAGTTACCATGCTCGACATTCCATTCCTGCTCGAGCACGTCGATAATATCTTTTCGTGGCACGGATGGCACACGGTCCGTCAATCCCTCGAGCTCCGCCAAAAAGCTCGGCGGCATGATATCTGCCCGGGTCGACAGGAATTGACCCAATTTAATCATTAAGCCGCCCAGCTTGAGCGCTAATTCCTTGTATTGTTTGGCCTGGCGGGTGACGAGCTCATTCCAGCGCTGTTCGACAACTGGAGTCCACTTGCAAATAAAATTGGATCGCCATGGAAACGATGCGGTAAATACGCAGATATGTAACCTGGTTCATGAATGAGCTCCCCCCTGTTGTTCCCATTATAGAGTTTGGTGACAGATTAGTCCAAAAAGTGGTATGTTTTTAACGGATGGATTATCAAAGGGGGATGGATATGGAAACGATTCATTATGAACAAAAAGGAAATTTGGCCTTCATTACGTTGAACCGGCCCGATGCAATGAATGCATTCAATTACGATATGCTTGCGGAACTTGGGCAAGTGGCAGAAGCAATCCGCATCAATCCGGATATCCGTGTCGTCGTCTTCACTGGCGCTGGCCGCAAGGCGTTCAGTGTCGGGGCTGATTTGAAAGAACGCAAGACCTTAACGCAAGACCAGGTCAAGCGTAATATTTACAAAATTGGCGAAGTGTTCACGACCATCGAGAACTTGCCGCAGCCGACCATCGCTATGATCAATGGCTATGCCTTTGGCGGTGGGATGGAACTCGCCTTGGCCTGTGATTTCCGCATTGCCACAGACGATACACTTCTTGGCTTGACCGAAACGAGTCTTGCAATCATTCCAGGCGCCGGCGGCACGCAACGTTTGCCAAGATTGATCGGGGAAGCGAAAGCAATGGAGCTAATCTTGACGGCACGCCGCTTGAAGTCTGCAGAAGCGCTCGACTATGGGCTCATCACCCGCATGGCAAAAAGTGAGGACTTGGCGCAAGTGACGGGTGAATTTGCGGATTCGATCCTTGCCAACGGGCCGATTGCATTGCAACAGGCCAAATTTGCCATCAAAAACGGCATGAATGCCGATATGCAGACAGGGCTTCAAATCGAACGCAAAGCATACGAAATCACGATCCCGACAGAAGACCGTGTCGAGGCGTTACTCGCATTCGGCGAGAAACGCAAACCGGAATTCAAGGGGCGCTAACCCAAAAAGGCCAGGCGGAGAAAACTCTCTGCCTGGCTTTTCTTCTATAATTAGAGCCGCTCCATCCAGCCGGTAATTTCCTGCAAGCGTGCAAAACGCAAATTCGGTTTGCCGGTGCGCGACAGATTATGGTCGGCTTCCGGGAAACGGACGAATTCGGTTTCCTTATGCATGCTCTTCAAGGTGATGAACAGTTGCTCCGCTTGCTCGATCGGGCAGCGGTGGTCGTTTTCCGAATGCAAAATAAGCAGTGGCGTTTGGATATCTTTCGCATATTTCAGCGGGGAATGCTCCCACAATTTGTCTACATTGTCCATGGCAGCGCCGTGCTGCCATTCGCTGAAATAATAGCCGATGTCCGAAACCCCGAAAAAGGAAATCCAGTTACAGATCGAACGCTGCGTGACAGCCGCTTTAAAACGGTCGGTATGCGAGACGATCCAGTTGGTCATGAAACCGCCGTAGCTGCCGCCGGTTACGCCGAGCCGCTCTGTATCCACCCAGTCATTGCCTTCGATAACGCTATCAAGCGCCCCCAAGATATCCCGGTAATCTCCGCCGCCGTAATCGCCGCGTACCGCGTCGACAAAGCTTTGGCCATAGCCGTGGCTGCCGCGCGGATTGACATATAGGACACCATAGCCGCTTGCAGCAAGCAGCTGCATTTCATGGACGAACGTATTTGCATACATCGCGTGCGGCCCGCCGTGGATATTGACGACGAGCGGATATTTTTTATCTGCTTCGAATCCGCGTGGCTTCATGAGCCAGCCATGTACACTAAAGCCGTCTTCCGTTGTATGCGAGACGGAAGACGGTGCAATCATTTCCGTTTGCTCGAGATAATTTGCATTGCAGGCAGTCAGTGCTTTGCGCTCTCCTGTCGAGATGGCGAGTTTGTAAAGTTCTCCAGGAGACACCGGGTCACTGATCGCGGCCAGCGCGAAACTGCCGTCTCTAGCGATATCATAGCCGTAGACATGCTCATCTTCAGGAGAAGCCGGATATACCGCGCCATCAAGCGAGGCGAAATACAGGCGTACATCGCCTTCCGTCGACACCTGGAAATATAAATGGTCATCTTGCGTCCAGACGACGCCGGGCGCCTGCGCGCCTTGTTGATGGTCCGCCACCACATAATCACCGATCGGGGCATCGATGCCTTCTGTCAGGCATTGCGTCGTTTGAGTTGCTGCCTCGTAGACATACAATTCCGTGTGCGTGGCATTTTCGTAAGTGCGTGAGTGGCCGACAAATGCCAAGTGTGCATCATCGAAAGAGAATATGGCGTCCCCGTAATAACCGTCTTGTTCGATGATGGCCGTGTCTTCCCCCGTTTCCAAATGGCGCATATAAAGCGACTGGCGGAAAACGCAATCTTGGTTTTCTTCTTTAGCCGACCCATAGACCAATTTCGTTCCGTCATGGGAAATGGCTTCCAAGCCAAAATGATAAGAGCCTTCCGTTAGTTGCTCTACTTTCTCGGTTTCCAAATCCACAGAGCCGATTTGGCGGTGATAGTCCTGCTTGACTAATCCATTGCCGTCCATTTTGTATTTCATGAGCGTCGTGCGATACGGTTCAGGCTTTTTCTCTTCACCTTCGTCCTTTGATTCTGCATCCATCAATGTTTTGCCATCCTGCACAAGCGCATTGACCCAGATTTTCTTATTGCAAGGCGACCAACGGAAACTGCTCACGCTTTTTTCAAAATCCGTCAAAGCGCGTGCTTCCCCGCCACTTGCTGGCAAGACATGCAATTGATTCTTGCCACTGCGGTCAGATAAAAAGGCGATATGACGGCCATCTGCTGACCAGGCGGGTTGACTATTACGGCTTGTTCCGTAAGTCCATGGAGTGGTCTCTCCGGTTTCTAGCGAAATATGGTGGACATGCGAATAGTATGTATTGTCTTTTTCATCCATCTTTGTCTGAACAAATACAGCCCGTTTTCCGTCCGGTGAAATCTTTGGATCTGTCACGGATACGAGTTCGAGTAAATCTTCTATTTTCACAGCTTGTTTTGACACATGCTCAGCCTCCTGGATATCTATTTCGATTATCGGAACAGTTGCCTTTTCACTATATCGATAATTGTCTGTCTTTTCAATTAAAATTCTCCTAAAACATGGATGCCAAATTTCTGCATACAAAAACCGCTTTCCGAAAAATGGAAAGCGGTGTAAAATTATTTTTTCACAGCTTGGTCTTTCAGCGAACGACGCAAGATCTTGCCAGTTGTGTTTTTCGGCAATTCGTCGAGAACTTCGATATGGCGCGGCACTTTGTATTTCGCTAAATGCTCCGCGCAATATTTCTGCAGCTCTTCGATGGATACGGCATCATCTTTCAACACCACATAGGCATTGACCGACTCGCCAAAGTCCGCATCCGGCAAGCCAACGACCGCTGCCTCAACAATTGACGGGTGAGCGAATAGCACTTCTTCCACTTCGCGCGGGTAGACATTATAGCCGCCGACAATGATCATGTCTTTTTTACGATCGACAATAAAGAAATAGCCTTCTTCGTCGATTTTTGCCAAATCCCCTGTATACAGCCAGCCGTCTTTGATCGCGGCTTGCGTCTCTTCTGGCATTTTGTAATAGCCTTTCATGACGTTCGGGCCTCTCACAATCAGCTCGCCCACTTCCCCGACAGGTACTTCATCGCCAAGTTCATTAACGACCTTGTTCTCAACGTTGATAATCGAGGTGCCAATCGATCCCGCTTTTCGCTCACGGTCGATCGGATTAAAGCAAGTAACGGGCGAAGCTTCTGATAAACCGTAGCCTTCGGAAATGCGGACATTGAATTTGTCTTCGAAATTATGCAGCAAAGCGACAGGCATCGCGGAACCGCCGGAAATGGCCAAGCGAACAGAAGCAAAGTCCGCCGGGTCGACATCCGGCAATTGGTACATAAAATTGAACATCGTCGGAACTCCCGCAAAAACGGTCGCTTGGGATGCTTTTGTCGCGGCGAATACTTCTTGCGGCGTAAAGCGTGGCACGAGAACAATCGTGGCACCCTGCATAAGTGGTGCATTAACGACGACCGTCAAGGCAAATACGTGAAACACCGGCAGCGTCGCCACGACACGGTCATCCGGTGTGATTTGGAGATACTCCGCGACGTCTCGCGCATTAGAGTAAAGATTGCCATGGGTTAGCATCGCGCCCTTCGGTTTGCCGGTTGTCCCGGATGTATAGAGAATGACCGCATTATCATCCTCGACAATTTCAGCGGTTTTATTGAATGCATTGGAAGTTGCCAGGAGCTGTGTAAATGAACAGACTTTTCCTTTGACTGCTTCAGGCAATTGCGCCATTTTTTCGACAGTCGATGGGTCGGTCTCGCAAATAACGTACGTTTCCACTGCTGGCAAGGCCTGATGCGCTTTTTGCACTAGCGGTAATAGGGCATCGAGTGCTACGACCACTTTGGCATCACTATTGTTGATGATGTAAGCGATTTCATCCGGAGTATAGATTGGATTAACCGGAACAGCTGTCGCCCCGAGACGCAAAGTGGCGTATAGAGAAATGAGAAAATGTGGGGTATTGCTTAAAAGAAATGCGACGTGGTCCCCTTTTTCCACGCCGAGTTCCTGCAAGGCCCCGGCGAATTTCGATACCGATTGGTCAAATTCGCCGTAACTTGTATCTTTGCCCATGAACGTATAAGCAATTCGGCCAGCTTCCTGTTGTGCAATTTCGTGAACACGTTCTCCCAAATTCATTGAATATCCCTCTTTCTGTTGAATGAATACTCATTCATATTTACTTTTTTCATTATAAAATAAATCTTCAGACAATACAACTGCCCACCAAAAATCCCCAGTAAAAAGCCGCCAGATTCTCCCCTGGCGGCTTTAAAGATCAAGAAGCTTTTAAATGAGCAACATAACGCCAACGGATCAAGAAGAAATAAAGGATCTGCATAAGCGTGAAACCACCGAGAACGATTGCCATCTCCGATAATATCGACAGCTCAGCAAACTCATCCCAGACAACCTGAAGCGAGATAAACGCAAACGCACTGTGAATCAGTGCAAGCGCCCATGGCAGGAAAAATAGCGGAACAAGCTGGCGGTTGACGATTTTGCCAAGTTCCCGTTCCGTCATGCCAAGACGCACCATCAATTGATATTGCCTGCGGTCGCGGTCGAGCCCTGTATACAATTTGAAGTAAATAAAGCTCCCTGCCGCGAGCAAGAACACTGCCGCCACCATTAAACCGATGAATAACAATAGCGCGAAAGATGATTTGAACCAACGGTATTCGTATCCCGGATTCTCAAAATAATAATTAATGCCGGCAAAATTGCCGCTGACCATCGCTTCACTGATCGGAAAGCGGACATTTTCGCCGATTGATACGGTCTCCGTCCACTTCGGGACATGGAAAGCATAATAGCGGAAATCTGATGCATCTTGTGGATAGCCCATTAACGGTTCATCAATTTCACTAAAATCTTCGTTGTTCAGGATAATCGTATTGGCATTCAAAGTATGCGCCGGAAACAGCACTTGCGGGTAAGTCCGGTCGATCTTCAACTCCACCCCACTTTCGAGCAATTCCGTCTCTGCATAGCTTTTTTGCAATTCACGGAGCGATTCTTGTGAAAACGGCACGAACATCGCTTCCCCGTCCTGGAGATCTGCCGCTTCATAGCCTAGTGCCATGGCAAGGCGGTTGAACTCTGACAAAGACATGATGTCGACGTCATTGCCGCTTGCGCTCGACGTCTGCCGCTTTACTTCCAAAGGCACCAAGGTATAAGCCAGCTGCTGTTGTTCGAGCTCACGCTTTAATTGATTTACTTGCTGCTGTTCGAGTGTATTGCCCTCGAATGACACATAGATTAAGCCAAGCGGGTTGCTTTGGCGAAATTCTGCGGTATAGGACGTGAACGAAGCAAGCGTGCCGACTGTCAGGAAGGCTACGGTCGAGACGATGGTCACGATAAAGAACATTTGCGCACTGTCTTTTAATTTGACTGCCGCTTCCGCTAGCGATACGAGACGTGTTTTATGCCAATAAATACTGCGGCGCTTTTTATACAATTGAAGAAACGTATGAATCGAATGGGTGAAAAACAAATACGTGCCGATCGTTGCAAGCGGAGGAACGATAAAGACCATGATGTAGACGGTGCGATCAGACACAGTCGCCGCGAGAAAATAGGCAACTCCGAGCAGCACGAGCCCGAATGCCGATAAAGCTGGTGAATACGCCGCTTCCTCTTCCGTTTTCCAAAAGCCCACCAACAAATCGACGACACGTTTTGTGCGGATAAAAGACACACTGATGATTGAAATGATGATGAATAAACTGGCGAAAGCGCCAATGGTTAACACGAACGGCTTCCAGGAGAAATACAGCGGCAATTGTTCCAATTGCATGATTTCGCGGCCGATCATGAAAAAGAATTTCGTAAACGCAAAGCCAAAGACAATCCCGGCAGCGGTCGACAAGCCGCCAAGGATCATCGTCTCGAAAAACACCAATTTATTGAGCTGCTTCTTACTCATCCCGAGATGCATCAAGACGCCGAATTCTTTGGTTCGTGCCTGTAAAAATGCGCTCAACGAATAGAATAGGAAAAACAGCGTAAAAATATACAGCACGATTTCCGCGATGAACATGCCGCGAACAGCCAATACGCGGAATCCTTCTTCTTCGAATAACGGATGGAAGATGAACATCGAGTAAATGAAAAACACCATAACCGAAAACACGCTAGCCAATAAGAAGGCCGCATAGCTTCTCAAATTCCTGAAAACATTACGGAAGGCGAGTTGGCGAAAGGTCATTGACGGAGCCTCCCAATAGAGATAACACGTTGAGAATTTTTTGATAGAAAGTTTGTCGGCGGTCATCTCCGTAAATTTCGTTAAAGAATTCGCCGTCTTTAATGAACAGCACACGGTCGCAATAACTTGCAGCAATCGGGTCATGCGTCACCATGATGATGGTTGTCCCTTCCTCGCGGCTCAAACCGCTCAATAGTTCGAGCACATCTTTAGAAGTTTTTGAATCGAGGTTGCCAGTCGGCTCATCTGCGAGAATGAGCGTCGGGCGGTGGATGAGCGCGCGGCCGATTGCCGTACGCTGCGCTTCCCCTCCGGAAATTTCATTTGGCTTCTTATGGAGAAACGGCTGTAAATGAAGCCTGCCTGCCAATTCCTGGACGCGCTTCTCCATTTCTTTGATCGGCATGCCGTCGAGTGTCAATGGCAGCACCAAATTCTCCTCCACCGTCAGCATTTGCAGCAAATTGAAATCCTGGAACACAAAGCCGAGTTGGCGACGCCGGAATAAGGGCAGCTCGTCTTTATCCAAAGAATGCGGATTGATGCCATTAATGAGGACCCTGCCGGAAGTCAAAGAATCGATTGTTGAAATCAAGTTCAAAAGCGTTGTCTTGCCGCTTCCGGAAGGACCCATCACGGCAAGAAATTCTCCTTTTTCTACTTCGAAACTCAATTGGTTCAGCGCGCGATGCGTCACTTTTCCTTCATAGACTTTGGTCACTTCATCGATTTTCACTACTGTCATGTTGATCCCCCTACATTCTGTTCCTGATAAGGAAAGACGATTGAGACGGTTGTCCCTTGGCCTTTCGATGAAGTAATTTCCAATTCATGGCCGAGCCGGTTGCACACTTCCTGAGCCAAATACAGCCCCATTCCCGTCGATTCGCCGCTCAGGCGCCCGTTCTCCCCGGTGAAAAAAGCTTTGGTGACTCGCGGCAAATCCGATGGCGGAATCCCGATGCCTTCATCACGGACCGACAGCGTAATGGTGCCTTCCGAGCAACTGGCCTGGATATACAGCTTCTTGTTTTCTTCAAATGTATATTTCACCGCATTTGTCAGCAATTGCCCGATGATGAATTTCATCCATTTACGGTCAGTCGCTACTTGAAAGCGTTCGTCGATGTCAATATCAGGATAAACGCGTCGCGAAATAAACAAGCGCTTGTTTTCTGTCACCATTTCTGACACCATGCCGCGCAGCGATGCTTGTTCGATTTGCATGTCCTGTTCAAATGTGTCAAGACGCGCGTTCATCAAAACCGTATCGAGCCCTGCGCGCAAACGGTCCACTTCTTCGCGGATGCTGGCCTTATCCAATTCTTCGGGCTCTTGCAATAATAAGTGCATGACCGACAGTGGCGTCTTCATCTGATGCACCCATTGATTGATGAACTGCAGGTGGCGCGCTTGTCCCGCATAAAGCGACTGCACTTCGTATTGGTAAAGACGATACAATTTTTGCATGTACAATTCCGACTGCACGGTTTCAGCAGAGCGGCCTTCACGCTGCAGGGCATGCTCCATATTCGGTGGGTCGCTGAGCAAACGTTCGTAATAACGGTAGCGCATCGCAAAGCGCACACCGAGAAAGCTCGCGAGCAGCAATAAACTGATGATGAATGAATAGACGGCAGTATCCGTATTGCGGAAGCCGTCGAGCCAGTAGAGCATGAGAATGAATCCGACAAGCAGCAGTTGAAAGACGATAAAAGCGGCATGTTCACGCAGAAACAAACGCAGCATCATTGCTCCTCCCTGCCAAGGATTAACCGGTAGCCAGCGCCACGGACCGTTTCAACAAAGCTTTGGATGCCATAATCTATCAATTTTTTGCGCACACGGGCCATATTGACATTTAAGGTGTTCTCATCGACAAAGGCCTGGTCATCCCATAATTCTTCGAGCAATTGCTCGCGAGTGACCACTTTTGGGTAAGCGGCCATTAATAATTCCAAAATCGTACTTTCTTTTTTCTGGAGCGGAATTTCCGTTTCCCGGCAATGCAATTCAAGCCGCTCCATATATAAGACAAGTCGTCCTGCCCGTACGGTACGCTCTTCTTGTTTCGGTGCATATTCCCCGTAAGCCCTTCTTAAATGGCTTCTTATTTTGGCAAGGACGATTTCGTAATGGAAAGGTTTCGTAATGAAATCGTCGCCTCCGTTTTCCAAAGCAAACACTTGATCCATCTCGCCAGAACGTGCCGAAATAAACAAGATCGGGCAAGTGGTCTGCTGCCTTAGCTGTCGGCACCAGTAATAACCATCATAAGAAGGCAAATTGATATCCAGAAGAATTAAATGGGGGTCGAAGGCAGCGAATTCCTCCAAGATACGGTCGAAGTCTTTCGCGGTTTCGACATGATAATGATATTTACGCAAAGTATCCGATAACAGCGACGCGATTTTCGTGTCATCTTCTACGATGAATATCCGCTGTTCACTCATATTCCCTCCCCCTTTCGTTTCTTTCTATTCTAACAAAAGAGCCTGCTCGAAAGCAGGCTCCACAAAAAATCTTAATAAATCAACTTCAGGAAATCTTCTGTCGTGATGCCGCCGAGCAATTTGGGGATGTCGATGCCTTCAATCGCTTCAGCCAATGTTGCGCGTTCGTACTTCACACCCGTAATTGCTTGTTCAATTTCTGAGACATCGCCGACGCCGAAGAAATCGCCATAAATATGCGCTTCCTGCACAAGCCCTTTTTCCACTTGCAGACGGACATCGATTCCTCCGACTGGGAAGCGATGGGAATGCTTGATGTTGAATTTAGGCGATTTGCCGTAATTCCAGTCCCAATTGGCGTAGCGTTCTTTCGACAATTCGTGAATATTGTCCCAATCTTCCTCAGTGAGTTCCCAGAATCGGACATTTTCCTCACCAGCAAAAATTGAATGCAGCACAGCTTCACGGAATTGCTCGACCGACATTTCCTGGTCCAGAAATTCCGAAATATTCGCCACACGGCTGCGAATCGATTTGATGCCTTTGGATTCGATTTTTTCTTTGTTTACTTTCAATGCTGAGACGACTTCATCCATTTTTGTATCGAATAATAGCGTACCGTGGCTAAACATGCGGCCTCTTGTCGCAAACTGCGCGTTGCCAGAAATCTTGCGCCCCTCAGCAAGCAAATCGTTGCGCCCCGATAATTCGGCATTAACGCCCATGTCTTGCAAAGCTTTGACGACCGGTTCGGTGAACTTGCGGAAATCCCGGAAGCTATTGCCATCGTCTTTGGTGATGAAACTGAAGTTCAAATTGCCGTGGTCATGATAGACCGCGCCTCCGCCTGACAGCCGGCGTACGACGTGGATGCCGTTTGAATCGACGTAATCCGTATTGATTTCCTCTGCCGTATTTTGGTTTTTCCCAATGATGATGGACGGTTCATTGATATAAAACAGCAAAAATGGGTTTTGATCGACATCCATCGTTTTCAATAAATATTCCTCTATGGCCAAGTTGATACGTGGATCGGTAATGCCTTTATTGTCTACGAAATACATGATCTCTCTCCTTTTGAATTGACTCTCTTTATTTTAACGGAAATTTTCAAAATAATCACGGTTTAGGGTTGACGGACCTAAACTGTTATAATACACTGTGTTTATCACTTACAGTACTATAACAAAAAGGAGCTGGTAGAAATGATTGAGAACGTAGTCGAATTCTTCAAGAACTTGCCCCCGAAACAATGTGCCACTTGCGGAGAGAAAATCGAAGAGCAGCACGAGTGCTACGGCAATCACTGCCAGACCTGTAACGAACTTTAAAACAAGACGAAACGGCCGGAGAATTTCCCCGGCCGTTTTTTTATGCCTTTTTCAACTGTTGTACAACACATACAACAAAGAACTGGACACCAGCCTCAATGCCCCATTTTTTCCATGGCGTCTCCATCTTCCCCGTCGTCAGGCACAATTGATTCAGGATCCGGGTTACCGGCCGTCAATTCCATTTTCGGCATGACGTGCATACGGCGAGCCGTCGTGTGGGCTTGGATAAAATACAGCCCTTCTTCATCGACGGTCCAGCTATGTTCATACACCCCGTCTTCTGTATGGGCGCCTTCTAACATTTCACTGTTTTCCCGATGACCCGATTGCCATACTTCAAAGACCACTTCATCTGCATCTTCGACGGCTTCTTCGCCTTGTGTAACGGTGGCAGACAAGAGAACCGATTGTCCTGGCTCAACGGTTTGTGGTGTATTGAATTCGACGGTCACTTCTTGCAGCATCTCGCCGGTCCCAGCCGATGAATCCTCTTCGCCGCACGCCGCCAATAGCAATACCAACAGCACAGCGATCCATTTTTTCATCTCATTTCCTCCTTGCGAAGAACCACTCACCGGTCACTTCCACATTATTGAAAAAACGCCGCCGCAGTTAGCTGCTGAACGGCGTTTCATTTGTGCAGTGTCATTAAAAGACTAATTGGACACTTAGTTTTCGTTTAATTTATTCAACACAACATTAGCCATTCCGTCGATAAACAATGGATCCACGTTCGGCATTTCCGGACGGTGGTAATTGGCCCCAATTTCGTCGCAAACCACTTTGCATTCGTAGTCGTTGTCATACAATACTTCTAAATGGTCCGTAATGAAGCCAACCGGTGTATAAACGAAAGAATTATAGCCCTTTTCTTCATGCAAATCGCGCGTCAAATCTTGAACATCCGGCCCGATCCAAGGTTCTGGTGTCTGTCCAGCGCTTTGCCAGCCGATTTCATAGTTTTCAACGCCTGCCGCTTGGGCGATCAAGTCAGCTGTTTCTTTCAATTGGTCTGGATACGGGTCGCCGTTTGCGATAATTTTCTCCGGCAATGAGTGCGCAGAAACGATCAAGCACGATTTGGCACGTTCTTGTTCTGACATTTCAGCAAATGTTGCGCTCACTTTTTCGCTCCAGAATTGGATGAATTTCGGCTCGGTGTACCAGCTTTCCACTGACGTCAATTTGATGCCAAGCTTATCGGCGGTTTCTTTCGCGCGGCCGTTATAGGATTTCACGGAGAAAGTAGAGAAATGCGGCGCCAGCACGATTGAAATCGCTTCTTCAATGCCATCTTTCTTCATTTCTTCTACGCCATCTTCGACGAATGGTTCGATATGTTTCAACCCAAGATACATTTTAAACTCGATATCGTCCTGCAATTCGTTCAGGCGTTTGCACAAACCATTCGCCTGGTCTTCCGTAATTTTAGCTAGCGGGGAAATGCCGCCGATTGCTTTATAACGGTCTTTTAAATCCTGCAAGGCTTCTTCGCTCGGTTTGCGGCCGCGGCGGATATGCGTGTAGTAGCGCTCGATATCATCTTCTGAATAAGGCGTGCCATACGCCATCACCAATAATCCCATAGTCTTTTTCATCACAATCACCTCGTCAAAAATTTGTTAGTTCTGTTTTTTGTATGCTGCGCTGTATTCGTGGACAAATGCCGTCAAACGCTTCAAGGTATCGGGCTGTACTTCCGGGAAGACCCCGTGTCCAAGATTGAAAATATAGCCATCATCCTGCATGCCCATATCCAATATCTTTTTCGTGCGTTCTTCAATGACAGACCAATCCGCCAATAAATAAGATGGATCGAAGTTGCCCATCAAGGCTTTCGTCAGTCCGCGGTCCCGCGCTTCTGTGATCGGCAAACGCCAATCCAAACCGACGACATCCACTGGCAGCTCGTGCCATTCATTCGCCAAGTGGCTAGCGCCGACACCGAAAATCGTCATCGGTACGCCCTCTTCACCGATTTCCTTGAAGATGCGGTCCATGACCGGCTTGATGAAGATGCGGTAATCTTCAACATTTAATGCACCAACCCATGAGTCGAAAATCTGAATGGCTTTAGCTCCAGCATGAATTTGTGCTTTCACATAAGGAATGATCGTATCTGCCAGTTTGTCCATCAATGCAAACCACATCTCTGGTTCTGAGACCATCATTGCTTTTGTTTTGTTATAACTTTTCGAAGGGCCCCCTTCGATCATATAGCTTGCCAACGTAAACGGTGCACCGGAAAAGCCGATGAGCGGTACATTCAATTGCTCTTCTGTTAGCAATTTGATCGTTTTCAAGACATAATCGACATCCTGTTCGGGATTGATTTCCCCGAGTCGATCGATATCCGCTTTCGTACGAATCGGATTGCTGATGACCGGTCCAACGCCGCCTTTGATCTTAACGTCGACGCCAATTGCCGGAAGCGGTGTTACGATGTCTTTATACAAAATCGCTGCATCGACATCGTATTGGTCAACTGGCAATTTTGTGACATAAGCGCACAATTCCGGCTGGTGTGTGATTTCTTCTAGAGAATATTTTTCCTTGATCTTGCGGTATTCCGGCTGGGAACGCCCAGCCTGACGCATATACCATACTGGTACATGGTCGGTCTTTTCCCCTCGCGCTGCGCGCAGGTACGTATCATTAAAAGTCATGAATTACTCATCCCTTCAGTCTTTGCGGCTATAGTGTATCCTCATTATCCGTCTATACTATAGACGCTCCGCCCCCTATTGTATAGAATCCCAGCGCAATTGTCATAAAATAGACCCGAATGCCTTCACGGATTTGACACCTTCCGTTTCAAGCACTTGCTTTTAGGGAAAAGTAAGGTAGTTACTTGAAACCTATACCCGATCATTAGGAGGCCTTTTAATGAATATTTACATGACGACTGGAACTTACGAATTTATGAAAAAAATGCGTGACAAGCACGCAGACGAAACGATGGTTTTGATGCAAGGCGAAAACACCACCTTGTTGTTGCACGAAACTGATGGAAAATCCACTTTCCAAACGCCACGGCGCTACGAAGTGGTCGATGGCACCGGCGAATTCCGTGAAAAAGGATTTTTTGTCATGAACAATATCCCAGTTGCCGATGAAGGGCGCCCCGTATTTGAGCACCGATTCAAGAACCGCGCCGGCGCAATCGAAAACGAGCCCGGCTATGTCGCTTTCCGTGTTTTGCGGCCGCTCGATTCCGACACCTATGTCGTGTTGACCGAATGGGAATCGCCAGCATTCTATGAAAAATGGAAAGAATCACAGGCTTTCGCCAATGCGCATTCCGAGAAACCACAAGAAGAGTCGACGGCACCTCGCGCCAATATCTTCTCTGGTTCGTCTTACGTCACCATGTACAAAGCGAAACCTGAAGACGAATGAAAAACAGCCGGCTCGGTCCGGCTGTTTGATGTGTATATGGAAGAAATCTGTTTAGGAGGAACCACTAGTGGTATTCATTTACTTTTTGCTGGCTGCAGCCGTCACGGTGTTTGCTGCCATTAAACTGTCTCAGTACGCCGATGTCATCAGTGAAAAATCAGCGATGGGCGGCATGATGGTCGGCACGCTGCTGCTTGCAGGAGCTACCAGCCTTCCTGAAATTTCCACCAGCTTTTCGGCTGCTGCAATCGGCAATGCCGATATCGCAGTCGGCAATATGATCGGCTCGAATTTGTTCAATCTATTTATATTGGCCGGTTTCGATTTGCTGCTGAACCGCAGGCGCATGCTCGAGCGGGCATCTAAAGACCATTCCTACTCTTCTTTGCTAGGCATCTTTTTGACGGTGCTGTTGTTGCTGGCCTTATGGCTCCGCACAGACGTCACCTTCCTCGGGATCGGCCTTGACTCTTTGGCGATCGGCATAAGCTATATAGTGGGCATGCTGATCATCAATAAATTACCGAACTTGGATACAATCGATATGGACGATGAGCCGGTCGATGCCGAGGCGCCGAAAAACCCGAGCGCCCATTTAACACCGAAGCACGCGGGCATCCGTTTCGCAATCGTCGCTGTAATCATTATGGCAGCAGGAACGGCCTTGTCGATCACAGGGGATGAAATTGCGGTAGTGACAGGAATCGGCTCTAGCTTTGTCGGCAGTTTCCTAGTAGCCGCTGCCACGTCCTTGCCAGAAGCCATTTCGGTTTTTGTTGCGCTGCGCCTGTCCAACGTCAATATGGCGGTCGGTGCTGTTCTCGGAAGCAATATTTTCAATATGGTCATTTTGGCTTTGTCAGACCCTATCTATGTGGAAGGCTCGATCATCAGCGGCGTATCAGGCGCTAATGTCATCATTGCCAGCGCCGTGCTCGTCATGAGCGTGCTCGTCATGTTCTCGCTTTATAGACCGAAGACCGCTTCTACATGGGCATATAGCGTGCCATCCATTTTGGTCGTGCTGTTATACTTCATTGCATCCTATTTGAATTTCACCTACTGACAGAACGGGACTTCTCCCGTTCTGTTTTTTGCTATGTTAGACTAAGGAAAATACAGAAAATTAGAAAGGATATGAGCCCATGATTGAAAAAATATTTGCTGAACTCGACAACGCCTATCCGGACATGGTGGAAATACGCCGCCATCTGCACATGAACCCAGAACCATCATTCCATGAAACCAAAACGGCGAAATACATACGTGACTTTTACGAAGACCTCGGTGTAGACATCCGCTTTGGCGTCGGAGGCAACGGCGTCATCGCCACCGTCCGTGGAGGCAAGCCTGGCAAAACGGTCGCCTTACGCGCTGACTTTGACGCTCTTCCAATCCAGGACCAGAAAGAAACGAGCTATAAATCGACTGTCCCGAACGTGGTCCATGCTTGCGGCCACGACGGCCATACCGCGACATTGCTAGTGCTCGGCAAGATCCTCCACAGCTTGCGAGACGAACTGCCCGGCACGTACGTACTCATTCACCAGCATGCTGAAGAACTGGCCCCAGGCGGCGCCAAACCGATGATCGAAGACGGAGCGCTAGAAGGCGTCGACGTCATCTTCGGCACCCATCTTTGGTCGACGACGCCATTCGGCCGCATCGATTACCGCACGGGACCGATCATGGCAGCGGCAGACCGTTTTGAAATCACCGTCCAAGGGCGCGGCGGCCACGGGGCGATGCCGCACGAAACTGTTGATGCCGTCGTCACAGGCGCACAACTAGTGACCAATCTGCAGCAACTTGTCGCTCGCCGCGTAGATCCGCTTGAATCTGCGGTACTTACGATCGCTTCGTTTATGGCGGAGAATCCATTCAATATCATTGCCGACCAATCGAAACTCAACGGGACGGTCCGGTCGTTTACGGAAGAAACGCGTACACTTATGGAACAGGAAATGGAACGCGTCGCCAAGGGAACGGCGATTGCCACCAATAGCGCCATCGACTTCAAATTCCACCGGGGCTATCCACCGGTCGTTACTCATGAAAAAGAAACCGAATTTCTGAGAGACCTCGCTGTAGATGTACCAGGCGTGACGGAAGTATTCAATTGCCCGCCGCAAATGGGCGGAGAGGATTTTGCCTATTACCTAGAAGAGGTCCCGGGCACGTTCTTCTTCACGGGTGCCATGCCGGACGGGGAAGTTTATCCTCACCACCATCCGAAATTTGATTTCAAAGAAGAAGCGATGCTAATCGCTGCGAAAACGCTTGGCAAAGCTGCGGTCACTTGCCACGAATAAATAACATAAAAAGGGGCTGGAGATTTTTTCTCCAGCCCCTTTTTATGTTTATTATCGGTTATTAAGCTGTGCTGACTTTCTTCTGGCGCCTGCAAGTGTGACAACCGAAACAATAGCAATGACGGCTGTGACAATTAGCGCTGTCGCAAACTGGCCGAGTGCCAGTAGCAGGATCAATGCCGATACTGCCTGGATCAATTGAACCGCAAGCACCCAATTCCATACCGCTTTTTCGCGGCTATGCGTACTTAGCGGGAATAATTGATCCATGCGGAAATGCTGGGACTGGTTCAAGCCTTGCCATAACTGGATGGTTGAAGCGAAGGCCAAAGCCCCTGCAAACAAAGTGATGGCAATTTGAAACGGGATAAGCCAAGCTCCCACGAGGATAATCAGCGTTAACCGCAGCCATAGAAAGAACAACTCGTCAGAACGGATGAACGTCCGGCTCACCAAATACAGATGGGCATTCGAAGCTTTGCTCTGAATCAACCGGTAAACCGGATTGAGCCATCTGCGCTCTCTTACTTTCCCTTTCAAATGCGGCACATCGGTGAAATAATTGGCGAATTGGTAAAAACGCAGCATGCGATTTTCTTCCAATTCGATAAAATGCCCGTAAGGAAATGCTTTTCCCGCGGCGCGGCGTTCGAGCCATTTGCCATAAAAAATCATCGCGAACAAAAACACCGCTGCCACAAGAAGCATACCGTCGACATACGACCAAGCAAATCCCGCGACGAATATAAAACGCACGGCACGCTCAAGCCAAACCCGATGGCCTTCGCTTGCTTTTCGCCAGTAGAACTCGCTCCTGACATTCCACCATTTCACTAGCAGCAAAAGAATCGGAAAGCCAATCAAATAAGAAGAAGGCAGGCCATATAAAGCGTTGATGAGCGGCAAGGACACGACAAAGACCACGACAGGCAAATACAGTTGCGAGGCGTAAGTCCAACGCAGCGCTGGCTTTAAATAGCTGTCGAGGTGGCTTTCAAGAGGCAATAGATAAACCCCATCCGCCTGCTTTAATAAAGTCACGGGTGGACTATAAGACAAAAGCGCACCAAACAAGACCGCCATCAACAGCGCTGCTGGAAACTCCGGCGGCACATCTTGTACCCATTCGCTATAGGCGTACCCGGCGGCTCCGATCGCGAACAGCATGACCACTGCAATATGGCCTGTGACGATGAATTTTAAATAGTTCTGGACTTCGGCCGTATAACGCCGGAGCCGCTTGTCCCACACTTCACGCAGGTTCTTCATTGTCGTCATCCTCGGTCATCGCAATATATAGGTCATCGAGTGAGGCATCTGGCATGCCAAAAGCCTGTCGCAGCTCAGTCATCGTACCGATTGCCCGCACGCGCCCGTTGTGGAGCAGAATAATGCGGTCGCAATAGCGTTCTGCAGTTGACAAGATATGTGTAGACATCAAAACCGATGCCCCATTGCGTTTTTGCTGTTCCATTTGGTCAAGAAGCGATTTGATGCCAAGCGGGTCCAGCCCGACGAACGGCTCATCGATAATATAGAGGTCCGGATCAACGAGAAACGCGCTCATGATCATGACTTTTTGGCGCATCCCTTTCGAGAAATGGGAAGGAAACCATTTCAGTCGCTTTTCCATGCGAAATTCCTTCAATAGAGCTGCGGAGCGTTGTTCGAATACTTCTTGTTCTAACCCATAAGCCATTGCCGTCAGCTCTAAGTGTTCGCGCAAGGTTAACTCCTCGTATAGTACCGGCGTTTCTGGGATATAGGAAAAAGCGGAACGGTAAGCGTCGATATCTTCCGAGAAGGTCTGGCCATTGAGTCGGATCGCACCCGATTTTGGCTGCATGATGCCGATGATGTGTTTGATGGTCGTACTCTTCCCTGCACCGTTCAAGCCGATCAAACCAATCAATTCACCTTTTTCAATCGAAAAACTCACATCTTGCAATACGGGCTTTCTCGTATAGCCACCCGTCAAATTTTCAACTTCCAATATTGCCACTGTCAACACCTCTTTCTTCGTTTTCTATTGTATCAAAACTGCGCGGGGAATTCTTTCAACAACTCGTTCCCTGCTAAGGATGATGCACGCTAGGAATATGGTAAACTGAAACTAGAACGGCCACCCCATTACAGGAAGGATGAGTTTATGAGCGAGTGCATTTTTTGTAAAATCATTAATGGAGACATCCCGAGCGTCAAGGTGTATGAGGATGAGCATGTCTATGCCTTTATGGACATCATGCCTTTATCGAAAGGCCATACGCTGCTAATCCCGAAAACCCACCGTGCGTCTGTTTACGATATGACACCGGATGAAGCTGGCCAATTGTTCAGTGTTGCGCCGAAAATCGCCAGTGCCCTTAAGGAAACCTTCGAACCGGAAGGCATGAATTTATTGAACAACAACGGCCCAAAAGCTGGGCAAAGCGTCTTCCACTTCCACTTGCACTTCATCCCGCGCTACGATGCGAGCGACGGATTTGGCGCCAAGTGGATGACCAAGGAAAAAGAATACACTACCGAGAAAATCCAGGAGCTTGCCGAACAGGTCAAGATGAAACTAACCTCTGAGGCTTGATTTTCTGCACGGCACAAGATAAGATCGAATTACGTTTTTCGCCGGCGGCCATGAGGGCACGTCCGGGAAAAAGAAACTAGCTTGAGCTGAGGAGAGATGAGAAATGAAAACGAAAAATCTTGTATTAATGGCGCTGCTTGTCAGTGTCGGCGCAACCTTGTATGTGGTGATTCCAGGCATCAACGGCGGGATGAAACCCGACTTTATGCTAACGATGATGTTTATCGGCATCTTGCTATTCCGCGATGTAAAAAGTGTCTTTTTGCTTGCTGTTACCACCGGAATCATTTCGGGATTGTTTTCAAGTTTCCCGGGAGGCTTTTTCCCGAACATCATTGATAAGTTCATCACCGCATTCGTCTTTTTCGCGTTTGTGTCGTTACTGAGAAAACATGCAGCTAAGTTGCCGGTTGGCATTGCGCTTACTGCAATCGGAACGGTGTTGTCAGGAACCATTTTCCTGTCGGCAGCGATCTTCATCCTGGGGGCCGATATTCCGTTCACGCTTTTGCTTGCAACGGTAGTCGTGCCGGCCACGATCATGAACGGCGTTGCTTTTGCGGTCATGTTCCCGATTGTCACAGGGCTCATGAAGCGCTCGAACTTCCAAAGTTCTACAGCCGCACAGACTCGCTAATACCTAAAATGCCTTTCCCTTTTGCAGGGAAAGGCATTTTTTATTGAATAGCCATTCATTCCATGTTTTAATTAAGTGAAATAAAGGAAAAGAAAGATAGATACGAAAGGAGCGCTTACACTTATGAAAGTTTCGAATTTTTTTGCCGGCCTCGGTGCCGGTCTCATTGCCGGTGCCGTGACGGCCATCCTCTCCGCTCCGAAATCCGGTGAGGAACTGCGAACGTCCATCAAATCAAGCGGCTCGGAATGGAAAGAGTCGATGAACGAGCTGAAAGCCCGCATTAATGAATTAAAAGACTCCATCAACCACCTGACAGAAGAATCGAAAACTCAAGTGCCAGAAGCGGTGGATGGCTTGAAAGCCTCACTCCAATCGTGGCAGGAAGACACAGCTCCAGCCAAAGAGCATTTGCAGCTCGAGATCAAAGCGATTCAAAACTCCATCGAGCAGCTGCAGGCAAGCATCAGCAAAAACAAAGATGAAGAAGAAAAAAAGAATGACAGGCCGACAAAGATCGACCCGAAATTAGCGAAAAACAAAGATGATTCCGAGACAGCTTGACCACTACTGGTCAGGTTGTTTTTTTTTGACTAAATTATTTTACTATTCTCACTTTAATTCACTTTGCTTTATTGCTATAATAAAGAAAATATTTCCGGTGAAAGTTGGTGCTCGCGTGAATGATAAAGAATATACGATGAAAGAAGCAATGCTATACAGCCAAAGAATTGGGCAATTATCAAAAGCATTATGGAAAGCGGTCGAGAAAGATTGGCAGATGTGGATAAAACCTTATGACTTGAATATTAATGAACATCACATTTTATGGATTTCCTACCATTTGAAAGGAGCTTCCATCTCTGATGTGGCCAAGTTCGGGGTCATGCACGTTTCTACAGCTTTCAACTTTTCAAAAAAACTTGAAGAACGCGAATTGCTGTCGTTCTCGAAACGTGATACCGACAAACGCAATACATATGTAGAGTTGACCCAAAAAGGCGAAGAATTGATGCAGGAGATGATCGAACGGTATCACGACACACCCCATTCAGTCGTGGACGGCTCTCTTCCTCTTCGTAATCTGTACGGAAAATTCCCCGAATTCATGGATGTCATGGCGATTATCCGAAACATTTACGGCGATGATTTCATGGAGATTTTTGAAGCCTCTTTCAAGAACATTGAGAATCGCTTCAATGAAGAAAACCATGTTTTGACGGAGAACAAAAACCCTTAAAAAACTCCAAAAAAAATATCGCTGAAGAAGCTTGCATTCCCCCAGGAAACGTTGTATTGTATGTATCGGCTCATCAACACTATACATCAATGGGAGATACGCATATGCATTGCTGGAAAACAATCAACGTCAAAAAACAATACGGCTCTGACCGCCTGTTCTTCATCTCCGCGCTGATCGGCGCCGGAGTTTTCACCAGCTATTACATGCTGCTGGCTATTATGTACGCAGACCCGCTATCCGACCAAAACTTTCTGCTGTTCATGATCGGCATGCTGGCGATCTACCCGATCCATAAACTTTTGCACCTGATGCCCTTACTGGGAAGCCGCAAATGTTTGAAGATCAGCATGCGCAAGCAATTGAAGCTGTGCCCGACGATTTCTTTATATATTAAAGAACCGGTCCGGAAATCACGTTTCATGCTCGCGCTTGTCGCACCGTTTGCGGTCATTAACACGGCCATTGTCGCGCTGAGCATCATTTGGCCGGCCTATAGCCATTATTTCGCCATTTTGCTTGCGTACCATAGCGCTTTATCTGTAACTGATTTAATCTATATCCGTAATTTGGCGCGCTCGCCGCGGCACGCCCTTATCGAAGAAACGGATACAGGATTTGAGATCTTGGTGCCGCAGCCAATTGCCTGACCTGCTTTTTTCTGTCCATTTTGCTATAATGGAAGTTAAGGTCAGAGGGGAGGAAACTCATGATAGTCGCGTTAGTTGTCATTTTTTCAGTGTTTTACGTGTTCCAGATTAACCGGATGACGTTAGCACTAGTCACATCCCGGGAAATTCCTGAAGAAAACCACGAAAAGATTTTTCGTACGATTAATATATTAATTCTTATTTTACTTCTCACCTTATACGTTGGTGTGGAATTCACTCCGTAAGCACTTGCCCGAGCAAGTGCTTTTTCTATGGCATCGTTTAGAATAGCCCCACTTTCTAACGAATTCACAATTTTTTGGAACTTTTTATTTTTTCATTCGTTTATGATATAGTAACTACGGCATCTATTGAAAACAAACGCAAAGACCGTCTGCTGCGATATGCTTGTGGCTCTCATTTCTTTGCGAAAAATCAACAGCCTACACCTATTACATTCAACTTAGATTGAAAGAAAGTTAGGAGCGAACATCAATGAAGAAATCAGCCTTTACCCTTTCCATCGCGGCAGCGGTTCTTGCCCTTTCCGCATGCAGCGACAACGGTTCCGATAGCGAAGTGCTTGTCACTTCTGATGCCGGAGACGTAACCAAAGAAGAGCTATACCAAGAAATGAAAACGTCTGTCGGCGACCAAGCTATCCAAATCTTGATGATTGAGAAAGTATTGGGAGCAAATTACGAGGTGTCTGACGAAGAAGTCGAGGCAGAACTTGAGAGCAATAAAGAAGAGATGGGTGAAAATTTCGATGAATTCCTCACTCAGAACAACCATACAGAAGAAAGCTACAAAAAAGTCATCCGCCTGAACTTGCTTCAGGAAAAAGCTTTGACGGAAGATGTTGAAGTAACGGATGAGGAAATCGAAGAGCAATACAAACGTCAAGGAACGGAACTGAATGCCCGCCATATCCTGGTTGCGGATGAAGAAACCGCTAATGAATTGAAAGCGGAACTTGACGAAGGCGCAGATTTTGCGGAAGTAGCGGAAGAACATTCCACTGATCCGGGTTCTGCTGCTAACGGCGGCTCGCTTGACTGGTTTGGCACAGGCATGATGGTGCCTGAATTCGAAGATGCTGCCTACTCCCTAGAAGTCGACGAAATCAGCGAACCGGTTCAATCACAACATGGCTTCCACATTATCCAAGTAACCGAAACCCGTGAAGTAGAAGGACAAAAGCCGCTAGAAGAACAGCAAGACGCTTTGCGTTCTGAAATCGCTATGGCAAAAGCAGACCAATCCACGTTGCTTCCGAAAGTCGCAGCTTTGATGGAAGAAGCAAATATTGACATCAAAGACGAAGAACTTGAAGGCGCACTTGATGAAATTCTCAACACAGAACCGGCTCCGGAAGAAGGAGCACCAACGGAAGAAACAGAAGAAACTCCAGCTGAATAAGCAAAACCCCCGACATCTTTGTCGGGGGTTTTCTTTGCTTATAGTTTCGGCTTGTAGAAAGAGCGGTTGTCGAGCGCGAAGACGCGTTCTGAAAACTCGCCTTCTTTTGTTTTTCCAAGCACGCGGTCAAGCATCATCATTTTCGCGTCGATATTGTCGATATAGTGGAGGATTTCCGCCTCTTTCACCATCGGCTTTTTCGGGCTGCCCCATTCTTCCTTGCCGTGATGCGACAAGACCATATGTTGAAGGAGCATTACTTCTTCCCCTTCAATGCCGAGTTCTTCAGCGGCTTTGGCAATTTCGGTTACCATGATGGAGATATGGCCAAGCAGATTGCCTTCTATTGTATAAGTCGTTGCAATCGGGCCAGACAATTCAAACACTTTGCCAATATCATGAAGAATGATTCCCGAATACAATAAATCCTTGTCCAGGCTCGGATACACTTCGCAAATCGCTTTCCCGAGCTTGAGCATCGACACGACATGATCCGCAAGGCCCGATACATAATCATGGTGATTGCGCGTTGCGGCCGGGAAGGTCAGGAATTGCTGTTGGTATTTTTTGAGGAGATGGCGTGTGATGCGCTGGATTTGCGGATTTTCCATCTCGAATAAAAACTTGGTTACTTCTTCGTGCAATTCATCCGCACTTTGAGCGGCTGAAGGCAAAAATTCAGCGATCGTCAAGTTTTCTTCCGGCTTCGCCGGGCGAATGCTTTTGATGCGCAATTGATTTTTACCGCGATAATTATGGATTTCTCCGCCGACTTTAACAATCGTTTCTGCCGCATACATCCGTTCATGTTCGTCTTTCGTGTCCCATAACTTTGCTTCGATGTCCCCGCTCTTATCTTGCAGGACGAGTGACATAAATGGATTGCCGGTCGTCGTGACGCCTTTGACCGATTGCTTGATCAGTAGAAAATCATCGACTGTCTCCCCGACAGCACGGGTTGTAATTCCTTTTGTCATGCTTGGATGCTCCTTTCAGGATTCGCCACGTCGATTTGCTGGGCATCAAGCCAAGCTTGCCGCATCGTTTCGTGACAGGTGAAATAAATGAACTGATGGTCTCGCTGCAGCTCTTCCACTAATTTTATCACTTGCTGGCTTCTCAGGCGATCAAAATGGACAAATGGGTCATCCATGATGATTGGAAACGGATGGGATTCCTTCAAAGAAGAGGCGAGCGCAAAACGCAGTGCCAAATAGGCCTGTTCTTTTGTTGCCTGGCTTAGCTCGATCACGCGGAAACGCAAGCCGTCTCGCCGCAGCGCTTCAAAATGACCTTCCTGGCTAAGCAATAAGCGCATGTACTCACCGCCAGTTAATTGGCTAAAGTACGCTTCTGAACGCTCGAGCACTGCCGGCAGCTTCGTTTCTTTCAATTCATCCATCGTTTGCTTGAACACTTCAACAATCGCTCGGTTGACCGCCCATTCTTTAGCCGCTTCTTGAAACTCCGTCTTTTTCACTTCTAACTCTTGAAGTTTCATCGAATGGCCTTCATCTGTCAACAAATGCTTCGTCAACTGAAGCTTTTCTGCTTGTTCTTCCCATAAAGAGTGTCGCTCCTCCTGCAATTCAACAAGCTTTTGCCGAGAATCGTCGAGAAATGATTGTGCGCTTTCTTCATCGACGAGCGCCTCTGGTTTGTTCACTTTTCCAATGGCAGCTAGCTGCGATTGAACCATGGCCAATTGCTCTTGAGCAGAGCGCACCTGTTGCGCCAAATCGGCTGCTCGGTAAAAAGAATCTTCATCCGCCACCGCTGCCCGTTCAAATAGCTCATTTTTTGCTGAGGAAATCTTGGCTAAGCTTTCTTCGCATTTTCGCGCTTGCTGCTCTAGTTGCTCGGTTTTTTCGATTGTTTTTCCGGCATGTTCGAGCTTCTGGTTTCGTCGTTCCCACTCTGCTCGTAACAGGCTGATGACCGTACTTGTAGAAACAGCTTTGCCGCATGCAAGCTGCGCTTGAGTGAGCCACTCCTGTTGTTCGCCTTGTAGTTTTTCAATGTCTTCAAATAGGCGTTCAAGACGCCCCGTAGTTGCATGCACATCACGCAATTTATCGAAAAGTGTCAGGATGGTTGCGCGTGAGCTTTCTTCCGGAAAACCGAGCGATTCCAGCAATTCCCGGTATTCCCGCAACTCCTTATGGCTATCTGTCTGTGGCAATGAAGCAATTTTTCGCTTGCTCGCTTCGATCGCATCAAATCGTTCATCCAGGCCTTTATCGTATTCCGCTAGCTTCATGAGCAAGGCTTCGTATTCTGCTTCCTGACCGCCGTATCGCTCCACCAGGTCATTCGTGGTGTCGTTTGGCGACTTTTTGTCACGTAGCCAGAGCCACAATGCTGCGCCAAGCGCCAGGACAGAAAGCAGCCCGGTAAAAGCATCTAGAGAAATCACTGCGAAGGCCAGGCCAATAATTCCGATGGCCCCGAGCAGGAATTGGGCCGTCCGGTTATTGGCAGCCATTCCCATTTGCCGTTTTTGCTGCTTTTCCATCGCTAGTTGCGGCTTAATCTCAGCCCATTGTTCTGCGCGCTTCCGCTCTTCTTCCGGCGGCTCCGCTTCGAGATATTTCTTAAAAGCATGTTCCGCTTCTACCAGCCGCTCCCGCTCTTCAGACAATCGGCGCTGTTGGAAAGCTTGCTCCTGTTCAGCGATCTGGAGCTTCTCCAGAACCCTCTTCAGCCGCTCTTCTTGTGCAAGCGAGGCATCCGCTAGCAGTGCCTGCTCTTGTGTCATGCCACATAGTTTCAACAAACGCCCAACTTCGTCTTGCAATCGGCGATGCTCTTCTTGTTTTGCATTCAGGGACGAATTGATTTGGTGCCACTCGGCTTCGCGGCTGAGCAAATCGGACAAAGCTGCTGTTTCAGGCTGTTCACCCACCGGCTCTAAACGCCCAAGTTCATTTTCCAAAAAGGCAGATTCGGCCAGCAACTCATTGTGCTGATCGAGCAGGCGCTCGTACTGCCGGATGCCAGATTCCGGAAAGTCGACCGGCCCCTTTTCCAGTATATGTTCAAGTTGGTGTTGTTTTAAAATCAATGGAGCTGACTGCTGCCATTTCTCGGCTTCGTTGATGTCTTGGATAACTGCCCTCTCGGCATGGTCCACTTCAGCCAAGCGCTGCTTGATAAGTTCTAGCCGCTCGGTCGTCGGGCGAAAGGTTTCTGCCCGCTGTTTGTATTCGCGTAAGGCTTTTTCGAGTTCTCGCACTTCCTCAGTTAAGCGGTTAATCAGTGGCAGTTTCCCCGCCTTCTTGAATAATTCCGCCATTTCGCGCTCGAGCTGGCTTTCCATTTTCCCAGCATGATCAACGCCGGCCGTGCCGGATGACAAAAGAGTGCGCGTTAGCTCTTGTTCGGTCATTTGATCCAGATTCTGCAATTCGTGAACGGAAAAAGAAAAAATTGCTTGGTAAGAAGCTTTGTCGTATCCTCTTAATAACTCAGTAAGCTCCACCTCGCCCCCGCGGTGTCCATCTTCAAACCAAACCCTTACATCGCCTGCTGATTTGCCGGCTATCCGTTCGATCACAACCTGTCCGTAGACAGGATCGCTTACATGTAGTTGGCCTCCGTATTTGCCGCCAGCTTTGGGTTCATAGCGTTTATGCGGCTGGCTGCGTGCTGAAAATCCAAACAGCATTTGCAGGATAAATTGCTGAATCGTCGTTTTTCCCGCTTCGTTCATTCCGTAAAAAACAGCGATGGGTTTGTTCAATTCGATAGTTCTGTTTTCGTGTCGGCCAAACCCGTATATAATCAGTTTTTCTACTTTCATCGCTGGTCCTCCAATGCCATCATTTTACGGATTTTCGATTGTGCTTCTGCCTGCAATTCTTCTTGCAGCCCTTCGTCAAATTGTGGCAGGAAACGCCCGCTTCTTGGATGGTTATAAAGCTCCTTCAATACCTGCTTCCAGTCATCCGTCTCCCAGCTTGCCAATCTGCTCGCGAGCTGTTTGCCAAAAGGCGATGTCTCCGCAGATAGTCCATCCGTAACGAGCTGTACGCTTGAAACATGGACAAAGTCATCCAATTCACTAAGCGCTTCGCGTAAAGCGTTTAAAAGTTCAACGGATGAGATGTCCCGAAGCATGTGGATTGCCGACTCGCTTAAATGATGCAGCTCCAATTCTGCGACGAGCGCTCCCGATTCGTGCGCCTCGAGCTGTTGTTTGGCCTTACTGAACAACTCATTCATATGCTGGACGCCGCTGCAATCAAGCACGATTCGCTCAAAACGTACCGCTTCCACCGGGATGAATTCCAATTCGGCATGGCCATCTCTTAACGAGACCTCATAGAAGCCTTTTGGGCCTGACTCTTTCCGATGACGCCCTTGCAGGTTTCCAGGGTAAACAATCGGAGGGTCTATCGATAACTGTTGGCGCTTATGGATGTGGCCGAGCGCCCAATAATCGTAGTTCTTGGCCAATAATTGCTCTTTTCGAAACGGGGCGTATACCGCGTGTTCTGTATCGCTTTCTTCCGATCCGTGAAGCATGCCGATTTGGAGGACGCCTGCTTGTTTCTGTGGAAAGTGATCGATCATCGGTTCGGTTACATGGCGGCGGCCGTAGCTAAATCCGGCAATATTCACTATGGCGCTGCCTACTGGCAATTCCACATTTTCGACACTGTCACGAAAGACGTGGACATTTGATGGCAACTTGAAACTCGCGGCGTTTCCGCCTAAATGATCGTGGTTGCCGTGGCTTAAAAAAACCGGAATGCCCGCTTCTTGCAATTGTTCCATGCCTTGCTGAAACCTATGCTGCGCGCGTAAATTGCGGTCTTCCCCGTCGTAGACATCCCCGACGATCAATAGAAAATCCGGGCGCGTTTCAAGCGCATAGGAAATCAACCGTTCAAACGCTTCTAATGTACTGTTTTGAAGCCTTTTCCATTGCTCGGCGCCGAGCCCTTTCATGCCGCTGAACGGACTGCCTAGATGCAGGTCAGCGCTGTGGATAAATCGAATGCTTGCCATCGTAATCCCCTTTTCGAAAGCGAATATTTGTTCTTATCTTACCATTTTCACAAACGAAAAAAAACTGCCTGCGGAAACTTCCCACAAGCAGTTTTTCGTTATTTCTCGTTGCCCAGTTTGATTGCCCGGCGGATGTCTTTTAAGGATTGCGAAGATCCATACATTAAGACGCCCCCGCGGTAAACACGAGCGCCGAACCAACCGAGTAGGCCGATAGTCAGCAGCATAATCGCAATTGACAATAATGGCTCCCATAATGGGATATCGAGCAAGCCGACACGCAAGAACATGACGAGCGGCGCGAAAAACGGAATATAGGAAGCGACTGTCACATAAGTCGCTTCCGGCATGGAAATGCCCGAGAACGCGATAAACGATGCGATAATGATCAAAATCATCATCGGCAGCATCAATTGCTGGACATCCTCTGTCCGGCTGACGAGCGAGCCGAGCAATGCCGCGAGCACCGCATAGAGGAAATAGCCCAGCAAAAAGAACAGGATGGCATAGAAGAACGTGCTAAACTTCACTTCGGAAAAGCCCATGACGCTAAAGATGCCTTCAGTCAAATCCGAGCCTGAACTTTGGATCGCCAAATACCCAGCCAGTGCAAATATCATCATCTGTAAAATGCCGAGCGAGCCGATGCCGGCGATCTTCGCAAACATATGCTTGACCGGCGATACACTCGAAATCAAAATTTCCATGACACGGGAGGATTTTTCGTTCGCCACTTCCATGGCGATCATGTTCGGATAATAAATGACCGCGATGTAAATGACCATGATCAGAATATAGACGAGGCCTCTAGCCTGGCTTAGTTCCTCTTGCGATTTAGACGACTCGGCAAGTGCTTCCCGCTCCATTGCAACGGGCGCGAACAACCTGGTCAATTCGGTTTCCTCAAGCTCCAGTTGCTCGGCGACGCTTGCCGTCTGCAAATTTTGAAGCGCGTTTTCGAGTTCTGCGGCTTCAGCTGAGTCAGTAGCGGACTCAGCTACGTAACGAGCAGACAGTTGGCCTTCACCTTCCAGCACAAGATATGCATCGATGTTGCCTTCTTCCACATCCGCCTTTAATTGTTCTTCTGAAAGCTCGCTTGCTTCTAATTGAATGGTGCTGTCTTGCTGGCTGAGCTGCGCTTGCAAAGCTTCTGTAGACTGTCCTGTGCCGTCGAGCACTTGCAGTGTTTGCTGTGCGTCACCGTCGCCGCTGAACGACTCGATGATCGACGGCAAATTGGCCAAAAGGAAAAAGGAAGCGACCACGACGAGTGTTGTAATCATGAACGATTTCGTCATCGCTTTCGTCTTAAATGCCTGTTTGAAAATGATCCAGAAACTATACATGGGCACGCCCCACCTTTTCGATGAAGATTTCTTCCAGGCTCGGCTCTTCTAACGCAAACTGGCGCACCGGCCCGATCTCCAAAGCGCGGGCGAGAAGAGTTTGCCCGACCGCTTCATCGGTCACGCGGAACACGCCGCCGCCTCGTTGCGCCGTGAATTTCTCAACCCCCGGCACTGCGCTCAGCGCGGTGATATCGAAATCGCTATGGATGCGCACATTTTGCTTGCCGAATGTGCGTTTCACTTCACGAATCGATCCGTGGACGATCAGTTTTCCTTTGTCCAAGATGCTCATGTCATCGCATAATTCCTCGACATGGTCCATACGGTGGCTGGAAAATACGATGGTCGCCCCTTGCTTTTGAAAATCCAGGATGGCTTTTTTCAGCATTTCCACATTGACTGGATCCAAACCGGAAAACGGTTCGTCCAGAATCAGTAATTTCGGGTTATGTAGGAGAGATGCGATCAGCTGGATTTTTTGCTGATTGCCTTTCGATAATTCTTCGACTTTCTTATTGGCATAATGAGGCACTTCAAAGCGCTCAAGCCATTCAGTTGCGCCTTGTTCCGCTTGCTTTTTGCCCATGCGCCGAAGCTGCGCCAAATAGACGAGCTGATCTTGCACTTTCATCTTTGGATACAAGCCGCGCTCTTCCGGCAAATAACCGATATCCGGGCTGTCCGCGTAACTGATGCGGCGCCCTTGCCACAGCACCTCGCCTTGTGTCGGTGTAAGAAGACCTAATGCCATCCGAAAAGTCGTCGTCTTGCCCGCACCGTTTGCCCCGAGAAAGCCATGCATCTGCCCTTCGGCGACATCGAGGGAAATATCATCGACTGCCGTGAAATCGCCGAATTGTTTTGTTGCGTTTTTAATCGATAAAGTCATTATTCACGTCCCCTTTCCTGTTTACTATACGGAAGCCAATTGGAAATGTTTCAAAATGGCAGGACATTTTTGCCTAAACCCTTTATACTGAAACTGAATAACCGTTCAGAAAGGGGTGCCGAATATGAGAACATACAAACTGACGGCTTACGAAAAAACCGGCAAATTGATCGAGGAAGAAACGTTCACCGCCGAGACGGACGACGAAGCGAAAGAAAAAGGTCTCGCATTGCTCGAAGAAAAATCGCTGACCGAAAAAACCCACCGGCTTGCATCTCCAGCAGGCAAACTGCTTTTGTTCCATATTTAAAAAAACACGGCCGCGGCCGTGTTTTTCTTATGCCTATTTTTCGGCAAAAAAAGACTGGCGGAAGCCCGCCAGTCTTTTCCAGAGTGTTGAAGAAGTTCATTATCCTCCATTGATGAAAAGAGTGGGAGACTACTCTACAATGATAAATCAACGAACTCTCTAAGTATTTGGAGAAGTGTTCGCTCGACTCCAGTGGTAAAGCGAGACGACCGAGACCCCGCAAGACGCGAAGCGGCTGAGGAGGCTTGGGCGCGAGCCCACGGAGTCGTGCGATAAGCTTCGGAAAATACGACTTTTCACCTTTCTTGACAAGCTGAAAAAGACTGGCGGAAGCCCGCCAGTCTTTTTCATTCCCCATTAAAAGTGGGCTTGCGCTTTTCGACAAATGCTTGAATGCCTTCGATATGGTCAGCCGTTTTGCGCATAGCCGATTGGCCTGACGCTTCGCCAGCAAGCACTTCATCCAATTCCGCAAGCTTCAGGCCGTGCAGGATTTCTTTCGATTTCAACATCGACGCTACCGGAGAAGCGAGCACTTCATAGGCGTATTTCTCCGCCTGCTCCAAGCCCCTGCCTTCAGCCGTTACTTCTTCGATCAAGCCTTTGGCGAGCGCATCATGCGCTTTTAACACTTGCCCTGCCCAGATCAATTGCTTCGCCCGCGGCACCCCGACGCGCTCTTTCAAGAAAAAATGACCGCCGCCGTCCGGAATCAGCCCGATGCCGATAAAATTCATCGCCAGCTTGCTGCTTTCTTCCGCCACCACGTGGTCACAGGCAAGCGCCATGCTAAAAGCAAGCCCAGCCGATGCCCCGTGAATAGCCGAAATGGTGACTTGCGGCAGCGTATACAGCGCTTTTGCCAAACGGCTGACGTCTTTCATGACCACATCAATATTCATCGGATTTTTCGGGTCGACCATTTCCTTAATATCGCCTCCGGCAGAAAACGCCCGCCCCGCTCCGTAAATGATCAACGCCTGTATCGATGAGTCGTTCTTCAGAGTTTCAAAACAGTCCGCAAGTTCCCCCATCATTTTCGCGTTCATCGCATTCATCGAATCTGGACGGTTTAACACCAAATAAGCCAGACGCCCATCTTTTTTCAACATAATCGTTTGATACATAAGAAAAAGACACCCCTTCGTAAAAATGAATTAGCATTCATCTTTACGTATTCGGTGTCTTTTTCGAAAATCCTTTTTTGTTAGGAATTACATGCTTTCATAAAGTTCTTGTACAGGCTTGATCAAAACACGATTTACTTCTTCGATCATTTGGCTAAGTGCCATTTCAGCTTCGAGCATAGACAAGATTTTCGGGTTTTCTTGAGCTGCTTGCGCTGTCGCTTGAGCACCCATCATTTCTTCTTCTGTGATCTCTTCGCCTTGCTGTTGTTTTTGCTGCAATGTAACTTGCAGGTCGCGGAATTTCTTGAACAATTCGTTCGCTTCGCTATCTGCCGTTACTTGTGCAACCGCTTCTTGAAGTTTTTGGAATTCCTCTGTTGTGCGGAACGATGATTCTAATTTGTTGATGTCGTCATAAATATTTACTGCCATGTAAATCTCTCCTCTATCCTAAATTCAGTACCGTGACGAGCAAACCCTGGAGTATGCCGATAAAGCCCCCCAGAAATGCGCCCAGTACCGTGATCATCTTGAATTCTCTCCGTGAAATCCCAAGCACCAATTCTTCCAATCGGCTGAGCGGCAGAGAATCGACTTGCTGCCTAACCATATTTTCCATGTCGATTTTCAATATGGTCTCTTCTAACTTCTGCTCTCCCATCTCGAACGCGAAGTCCGTGATGAGAGGCGTTATATTGACACTTGTCCATTCTAACCCCCGAGGCCATGTCTCTGCAAGTGATGCGTCTAGCCTTGCGGAAATGCCGGCCTGGTCACGGACATATTGCTTGATGGCTGCAATTGCCGGTTCTGCATCAAATTCCTTCAAGAGCTCATCTGCCTGCTTGTCCTGGAGCTTTTCCCACTCGCGGAATGCCAATGTGCCCAGCAGCTCGAAAGTTTTTGGCGAGTTGAGGAATTTGATGATTTCTGATTGGGTCTTGTTCGTGATGGACTGCGAATCGCCGAATAAATTATGAAGCACTGTACCGAAGCGTCCGCGCGATACCAAAAATTCATCCAATAAACTTTTAACGGTCTGTCGCCCCGCAGGCGATTCAAAATAATCCGAACCCCTGTTAATGGCGTATTTGACACCGCTGAAAATCTTTTCTTCGATTCCTGGCTTCCAGGCATCCGGCAGCAATTCACGAACGGATTTCCCTGCTACATAAGTTTCAACTGCCTCCCGGTTGCGATCGACCAAGCCGTCGAGCTGTGCTTCAAGCTTGCGTTCCACGCCTTGTTGATTGGCGAGATCTAGCCAGTCATTGAATGTGCGCGTTGAAGAAAACAGGTGCAAGTCCAATTGGCGGTTGAGCCAAGCTTCGGTTTTCTTGTGCATCGCTTCATTGAAAAAGCGTTTTTTGAAGGTTTCCGGTGTCAACAAGTGTTCAACAACCGTACGGCCGAGCTGGCGCGACAATTCATCTCTCCGCTTCGGGATCAGCCCCGGGGTGAACGGCAGCCTAAACTTGCCGATGTATTTCGCTTCGTAAGGCCAAAACAGCATTTTGATTGCCAAATGGTTCGTCATGCCACCGATCAAAGCGCCGATAAAGGCCATTAATGTTAATGTCAGTAGAATATTCAACTAAGGTCACTCATTTCTTCTTTGTCTATTGCGCCGCTTCCCCTATAATGGGAAGAGACGATCAAAGGGGGATTCTGATGCTGCAGCATTTTAAATTCAAGCCGATGTTCGAAGACAGCCGGCTGCCCGGCTGGAACATCTCATTCTTTTACCGCAATGAACGCATTCGCGGCGAGTATCATCCGGACGGCTCGATTGTCTGGCAATCTGCACCGCCACAGGATGAAGAAGCCATTAAAAAAATGGTCCATGAGCTAATGCTCTATCACGTGTACGATTGAAGCGCCGGCAAAATTCCGGCGCTTTTTTATTTTTGTCATGAGCTGTAGCTATATTATAAAGATAGAGCCGCCGGTTTCACAACCATAGCGAATTGCTTCATCCAAACAAAAAAAGGGGCGGCCCCTTACCCGATGTTCTGGGTAGTGGCCATCCCTGATTGGATGCGATACATTTGGCGGTAAATGCCGCCGTGTTCCATCAATTCATCATGCGTGCCGGATTCCGCGATTTCCCCGTGGTCGAGCACTAAGATGCGGTCTGCATTCTTAATGGTCGACAAGCGGTGGGCGATGATGAAGGTCGTCCGCCCTTTTTTCAAGACATCCATCGCATGCTGAATGATTTCTTCTGTTTCAGTGTCGATGTTCGATGTCGCTTCGTCCAAGATTAAAATCGCCGGATCGAATGCCAGTGCCCGAGCAAATGACACAAGCTGGCGCTGTCCAGAAGAAAGCGTGCTGCCTTTTTCCACGACCGGTTCATCGATGCCGTTCGGCAAATGTTTCGTGACACGTTCGCCGCCGACCGCTGCGAGTGCCGCTTCTGCTTTTTCGCGGCTGACACGTTCGTCCCCAAGCGTAATATTGGATTCGATTGTTCCGGTAAACAAATACGGATCTTGCAAAACAATGCCCATATGTTCACGAACTGCCTGCCTTGGCAGATTCTTGACGTTCTGGCCATCGATTAAAATCTGTCCTTTCGTCGCATCGTAAAAACGGAATAGCAAGTTCATGATCGAACTTTTCCCGGATCCCGTATGGCCGACAAGCGCAACCGTCTCCCCCTGTTTTGCTTCGAAAGACAAATCCTTCAACACATACTCATCATCTTTATAAGCAAACCAGACATGTTCAAAACGGACATTGCCTTCGTAGCGCTCCACCCGCTCGTCGCTGACCGCTTCACCCGGGCGATCGAGCAAGCGAAAGACGCGTTCCGCTGCCACGAGTGATTGTTCCAGACGGCTGAATTGGTTGACGATGCCGCTGATCGGATTGAACAAGCGGATAATGTAATCGACAAATGCGTACAGCACCCCGACTGTAACCACTGTATTGCCGGTCATCGATGCACCGCCGAAGTACCAGATGAACAAGACAAAGATTATCGAACGCAAGACGCCGACCATATTATGTGACGCAGCTGCTTCTAGCACCAATAATTTCTGCTGGAATTTGAAATGCTTTTGGTTCAGCTCCTCAAATTCGCCTTTCATCTGTTTCTCGCGGCGAAACGCCTGAATGATGCTCATGCCTTGGATCGATTCATTGATCATGGCATTCATCTCACTGACCTTTTCACGGACGATATGGTTAAAATTCGATGCGTATTTACGGTAAATAAGCATCCAGCCATACAACAGCGGCACCAATATGAAGGCGATTGCTGCCATTCGCCAGTCCAGATAGAAAAGAGCAGCATAGATGCCGGCCATATACATGAAGCTGGTCGCAAATTGTGCAAGCACCGTAACGAACAACTCGCGGATCGCTTCGGTGTCATTGGTGATGCGTGCGACCACTTTTCCTGCCGGCAGGTTATCGAAATAGCTGATTGGCAAGCGTTGGACGTGTTCGAAAACATCGGTTCTCATTTTACGGATAACGCGGTTCGCACCTTTTTGCAATAGAATATACTGCAAGTAGCGAAACACGGCCGTAACGATCGATAAGCCGAAGAACAAGGCCAATAGCTGTGCAATCGGGCCAAATTCAATGGCTCCAGCACCTGAGATGTGTTCATCGATAATTTCCATGGCGATTAAAGGCGCTGCCAGATCGGCGGCTACCGCAATCGCCAGAAACACCAAGCCCCAGATGATAACGCTCTTAAATTGCCATGCATAGTTCGTTAAACGTTTTCCTGTTCCCATCATTGCACCTCCCCGATTTGCTGGCGGAGGAATTGCTCGTGATACCAGCCTTGTTTTGCGATTAACTTCTCGTGCGTGCCTTCTTCAATGATACGTCCGTCATCGAGCACGACAATCCAATCCGCGTGTTTAACTGCAGACAAGCGGTGCGTAGTAATAATCGTTGTCTTGCCCGAACGCTCGCGTTGGATATTCTCGATAATTTTGGCTTCCGTTTTGGCATCGACTGCTGATAAGGAATCGTCCAAAATAAGGATTTCCGGATTCTTGATAATTGCCCGGGCAATTGAAATGCGCTGCTTTTGGCCGCCAGACAATGCGACACCTTTTTCACCAACCAAGGTTTCCAAGCCATTCGGCAGCATCGCCAAATCTTTTTCAAAATAAGACAGCTTGATGGCTTCGGCAACTTCCTCTTGTGTCGCATCTGCTTTGCCAAACAAGATGTTCTCTAAGATGGTGCGTGAAAACAACACATGGTCTTGAGGCACATAGCCGACCCAATCGCGCAGTTGCGCTTTGCTCAACTCATTGATTTCGATGCCGTTCATCGTCAAAGAGCCTTCTCCTGTCGGGTATTCCTTCAGCAATTGCTTAACAAAAGTCGTCTTGCCGCTTCCGGTCTTGCCAACGATGCCGAGTGTCTGCCCGCTGTTCATCGACAAGTTGATGCCTTGCAAATTAATCGCTGTCGATTGTGGATACGTAAAGCCGAAGTCGCGGAATCCGATGCGTTCCGGGTGCCCCATGTTTCTTGTCGTTTTCGGGTCGACGACATCTTCTTTGTAATCCAAGGTTTCATTGACACGGTCAATCGATGCATTGCCGCGCTGCAGGATGTTGATCAATTCCCCGATGGCAAACATTGGCCAGACGATCATGCCGAGATAGACATTGAATGCGACCAAATCGCCCAACGTCATCGTTCCTTCAGAAACCAGAAAGGCACCATAGCCGAGGCCGATAACATAACTGATGCCCGTCAGCACTTTCGTAACCGGCGCGAACAAGGCATCGATGCGCTCGACTGCCATATTTTTGTCGTAGACATCTTGCGTCATGTCCTGAAATTCCTTTTCAGACGAACGTTCCTGTACATACGCTCTAACGACACGGACACCTCCGACCGATTCCAGGACACTATCGTTCATATCACCGAACGCGTCTTGTGCTAACGTATAGCGCTCGTGGATTTTCTTGCCGAGCAATTGAACGACAATCGCAAGCACCGGTAGTGGCAAAATCGCCAGGAAAGTCAGCTCCCAAGAAACCAGTACGCCCATTGCCATTACGATCGTTGCCATGTATAAAGTCGAATCGACAAGCGTTAAAATGCCGAATCCTGCTGTCTCGGAAATCGCCTTTAAATCATTGGTCGAACGGGCCATTAAATCCCCCGTCCGGTTCTTTTCATAAAATGTCGGAGTCATCTTGAGAAATTGTCCCATCAAGCTCGATCGCAATTGCCGCTCAATGACATAAGCTCCTCCGAATAATTGATATTGCCAGACGAAATTGATGACATACGCCAACACCATCGCCACAAGTAACACAATGACATACTGCCACAGCAATTCACTGGTCAGTTCTTGCTGAGCAATGGCGTCGATCGCTACCCCGATGAGCCACGGGGGGACAATTTCGAGAATATTTGCTACGAATAATAGCACGACTGCTAGTGTATAGCGCAGCCAATTTTCTTTAAAAAACCATTTTAATTTCCATAAAACATCAAACATTCATTACGCCTTCTTTCCATTTTCAATTTGGCTAATCGCCTTCAAGCGATTCCTTGATTAGTGCTTTTTTAACATGAGAATTTCCCATAATGCTTCTCTCCCTCGGTTTTACTTATTTATTTAAGCAGCCTAGCTGGTTAAACCACACAAAAAGAGCGCATACCCGTTTTCAGGCATGCGCTCTTGAAAATAGGACTGGGTGCACAGACCCAACCCGAATATTTCTAGTCACGAAGTAAATATCAATGAAAAATCGTTGGAGAGCCTGGCAATGCTATGCAATTGGTGTTTAACGCCTTTTGTGATTTTTTCATTGCCCAAACCTCCTTTTCCATATATTTGTTAGTTCAAGAGTACCACTCGTTTTTTTGAATTGTCAAGCTATTTTGAACTAAAAGGCCAATTCAGTCAAAAGTCGTACCTCTTGACTGGCGTTCGCACCTGTGACTGAAAGGTTTGCAATGTTCATATTTGGGGGAACAAGAGAATAACAGCAAATTGAGGCGGTGAAAGAAATGTATAAGAACATTGCAATCGCATACGATGGATCGGAAGGCAGCCGGCTAGCGCTAGAGAAAGGCATAGAACTTTCCAAGATTCTTCCGGAATCTAAATTGACAGCTCTTTATGTCAACGAAGAAGCGCAGGAACGCACGGGCTATATGGACGTTGGACATGCTTCCGCGCCGGTCACTTCTGCAAATGTCGACAGTTCCTATGCACAGTTCATGCCGCAGGGAATTGGCGACGATGGCTACCGGCCCCCGCGAGAAGTCGACACAGCCCGTGCGTCGGAATACTCGAAGCATATGCACAACTCCATCCAGCAGCAGCTCGACGCTAAAAATGCAGAAGCATCGGTACTCGCACTTGAAGGTCCGGTCATCAAAACAATTACTGGATTTATCGACGAACAGAATATTGATTTATTGATTGTTGGCAATAGCGGAAAATCCGGGTTGCAGAAATTTTTCGTCGGTTCCATTAGCAGTAAGCTGATCAAAGATTCCAATTGCACCGTTCTTGTAGTGAAATAATCCTCCTTAAGCGCGGACATCCCCCTCTCTAAGGGGGATGTTTATTTTTATGACATATTTTTGACATAATTAAATGAATATCATATTTTTATCTGTTTGTCCGCTTTCCCATATGGGTAAAGAATACTAAATGAACCAGCTGGGAAATAACCAAGAAAGAAGGGATCAGCCATGCCGAGACATACTGTATATTTTCTATCATCACATCAACATCGCGGGCTGATGGCTGAAATTTGGGCGAGCCGTTTAATGTTGCAGGACTGGGACATCAGAAGTGCGGCATGGAATCAACCATCTTTCAATGACATTCCGATTGAAGTGCTGAAAGAAATCATCATGGAAATTCCGCCAGTCGAACAACGTCTATACAATGCAGAAGAAGTCCAACAAGCGGATTTAATTATCGCTTTGCACGATGCAGAATTCGAGCAGGCTGATATCCCAGGTGATTTGCCCATGCAAAAATTGGTCCGTTGGGATATCCCGAATCCGGAAATCCGCAGTACAGACAAAGACGAAAAATGGGCTTTATACCAAGAAGTCTGCGATGCCATCGCGATGAATATTAAACAAATGGAACCAATTCTCAGGTCACAGCCTACACAATGAACAAGATACGAAAAAAAGACGCCATTCAAATTGAATGGCGTCTTTTTCTATTCTGTATAAAGCACTGCGCGAACCGGGCTGCCTTCCCCGCCGCGGATCTTCAGGGGCAATGCCGCCAACTTGTAAACTCCAGCTGCGACACCATCTAAAACGATGCCTTCCAAAATGAATCGCTCATTACGATTCATGGCGTGGTGCATCGGCAGTTCTTTGCTCGTCTCTGGATCGACTGATGGCACATCGACGCCGAGCAGTCGGATATTGTGGTCTTTCATCCATTCCGCGATTTCCGGGTCAAAAGTTGGCCAAGCGCCAGGGAATTTGCTGCGATTTTGCCAGGAGGCCGTTTTTAACAGAACGGCGCTGACGCCTTGTCTAAGCTCATCCAAATCACTCAGCTTCACGTGCTCATGCCCTGTCACTTCCATCACTTGCGCTGTCGTCAAGTAGACATCGAGCGGCAGTTCGTCGGTTTTCAAGCCCTGTTCATCGTAATGAAATGGCGCATCGATGTGCGTACCGATATGTGTGCTCGATTGGAGTTCCCCAATATTTACCGAACCGCTCTGTTCTTTTGTTACCGATAAGCGATAAGCAAATGGTGTATCTCCTGGCCATTCCGGAGTGGCGGCGTCAAGCGTCATGGAAATATCAATGATGGACTTCATTCACGCCACCACATTTCGTTCGTTGCTGAACTCTTTATAAAGTTCATGATCAATAATTTCCTGCAAGGCAAGCGCCACTTTTTCCACATCCTCAAAGCTCGTGTAAAAAGCGACCGGTGCCAGGCGGATGATATCCGGCGCGCGGAAATCCGGAACGATCCCTGCTTTTTTCAAAGCTTTGCAAATGCGTGCCGCTTCTTTGTGTGCAAGCGCTATGTGGCCGCCTCTGTCATCATCTGCTTGAGGCGTGACGTCTATCAAAGAAGGTACTAACTCCGCAAGCCTTTCACGCAGCATCGCCGTCAATTCTAATGATTTAGTCCGGATTTGATCGATTCCTGCTTCCTCGAATAGTTCCAAGCTGCCGATCAATGGGGCCATGCTGAAAATATTCGGCGTGCCAACTTGGTAAGCACCCGCACCTTGCGCTTTCGTGAAGCTATGATCCATATCGAATTGCTTGGCCTTGTCGGAACCAAACCATCCGGCAATGCCAGGATTCAAATCGTGATGACGTTCGTGTAAATACAAGCCTCCAGTACCGCCCGGGCCGGAATTCATGTATTTGTAATGGCACCAGACAGCAAAATCCACGCCGTCCGCGTGCAGCTCATGCGGCATCGCACCCGCCGAGTGGGCCAAGTCGAATCCGGCGATAATGCCTTTTTGATGCGCCGCTTGGGTGATTTCGCGGAGCGGCAGCAATTGCCCGCTTCGGTACAGGACAGATGGCAATAACGACACGGCGACATCGTCTTGTAGCTCCGCCACGATATCTTCCATTTCGAGCGTATAGCCATTGCGGCTTTTTACTTTGCGCATTGCCACTGCAGGATCTTGTCCACGGAGGCGCAGGTGGCTTTCTACGGCATAAATATCAGACGGAAAATTCAACTCGTCGACCAAAATGACGAAACGCTCATCTGTTGGTGCATAGACCGTTGACAACATCTGATGGATATTTGACGTGATCGATCCGGTCACCATGACTTCATGTGCTTTCGCGCCGAATAATGGCGCCGCTTGTTCACTCATCGATTCCGCAAGCGTGAACCACGGGTTCTCGCCTTCTGTCCAGCCTTCAATTCCAAACTGTTTCCAGCTTTCCATCAGCTCCACCAGCTTCGCTTCAGCTCGTTTTGACATCAGGCCGAGTGAGTTCCCATCCATATAAATCGTTCCTGGTTCTACAAAAAATTGTTCCTTGAATTTAACCAATGGATCTTGTTGGTCTTTTCGAATTGCCGTATCCAAATCGCATCTCTCCATTTCTATAGAACATAGCCAGCACCCAATCAAGGTGCTTTTTACCAGAGCTTGTTTCAACTAGATTACCATTCCGAAGGTACCAGTCGCAATGGAGAAGCCGGGCGGGCTAAGGATATCCTAACGGAAAAATGACATCCACCTTCCCTCACAAAATAACCGGACTTTCTTTTAGCGGTGCATAGGCAATATGTAAATATCCCGTTTCACGAGTATGCACGAGCAGCTCGTTGACTATCGCTTGTGATCACTTCATATTCAATTTCTTTTTCACTGAATAATTAGTCTTTTTAATGATATACTTAGGTGAAGTTAGAACTGCAAATTCAAGACGTAGAACCAAGCCGTAAATCCAATAGGCAATTTCTATTCAAAATTGCCACAATTATTTCATCTTTCATTTTCAGGAGGTGCAAACTTTGCGCCCTTCCCTAGGCGGAACGGCGTAAAGGAGCCATTTGGACATTCCCATACGAATAGCGGCAATCGCCGCTTTGATCAGTTCTGCCGCTTTCTTTTCCGCTTGTGAATACGCCATTGTCAATGTTCGCAAATCCCGTCTCGATGAAACGATTGCTGAACACAAAAAACAAGCGCAAGCCGCCATAAAAATTGCCACACATGCCGATACCTATCTGTTTACCTGTCAAGTCGGCATGGCTTTATCGGTACTCGGGCTTGGCTGGCTCGGCCATGCGCTTATACAGGAAATGTTCGTGCCCGTTGCCGCCAACTTCCCCGGTGCTTCAACAAGCGCTGGATGGATTAGCTTTTTGACGGCATTTCTAGCTGTGGCTTTGCTATTGGTTGTGTTCGGAGAGCTGTTTCCGAAGACCTTTGCCATTCGCAACCCGGAGCGTGCTATTTTAATGTTCGCTGCACCGCTCGCTGCTACCTACTGGCTATTGTTCCCTTTTATTTTTCTCTTCAGTGCCATAGCCCGCCTGATTTCGGGATTGTTCGGCATTCAAAAATTATCACGCAGCGAAATGGGCCATACCGAAGAAGAATTGAAATTGTTACTGTCTGAAAGCTTGAAGAGCGGAGAGATCAATGCGTCTGAATACGACTACGTCAATCGCATCTTTGAATTCGATGAACGCATCGCCAAAGAAATCATGGTGCCGCGGATGGAGATGAGCACCATCGCCCACGATGTGAGTTTACGCGAAGTGTTTACATTAGAAGGCATCGAGCAATTTACCCGCTACCCGATTACGGACGGCGACAAAGACCATGTCCTCGGTGTCGTTAACATGAAGCATTTGCTGAGCGCTTACGTGAAAAACCCCGATACCGGGAATTTGCCCGTTTCCGCTTTTATTCAGCCAGTGATTCAAGTCATTGAAACGGTGCCGGTCAATGAATTATTATTGAAAATTCAGCGCGAGCGCATCCACATGGCTATCTTGCGTGATGAATACGGCGGCACTTCCGGTCTTGTCACCATCGAAGACATACTCGAAGAAATCGTCGGCGACATCCAGGATGAGTTTGACGTCGACGAAGCCCCCGATGTCCAAAAGCTTGGCGACAACCATTATATTTTCAATGCCAAACTATTGCTCAACACCGTAAACGCCATCCTTGGAATCAATATCGACGAAGAAGACATCGATACAATCGGTGGCTGGTTTATGGATATGGATTTCGACGCAGTTGAAGGCCAGAAAATCATTGAACAAGGATACGAATTCCGCATCCGGGAAGTCGATGGCCACCATATTCTTTATTTAGAAGCTCAAAAAGCACCTGATGAAGATCTTCCTGTATAATAGTTTATGCGATACGGCCCTCTTTTGGAGGGTCGTTTCCGTTTCCCCACAATCCAATCTGGAGATGAATGGCAATGGAATTATACGATAACCTTCGCAAAGGAGAAAAAGGCGCTTGGCTCAGCATCGGGGCTTATTTGTTTTTAAGCGCCATCAAACTTGGCGCCGGATTTTGGGGCGGATCCGAAGCGCTGAAAGCGGACGGACTAAACAATGTCACTGACATCGTCGCTTCTGTCGCTGTGCTAATCGGCTTGCGAATTTCCCAAAAACCACCCGACGATAATCACCATTATGGCCATTTAAAGGCCGAAACCATCGCTTCTCTCTTGGCTTCGTTCATCATGGCAGTTATCGGGCTGCAAGTGCTGTTAAATTCAGTGAAAACGGTGTTCAATCCCTCTCTCATCCCGCCGTCTCCACTGACCGCTGTCGTCGCGTTTTTGTCGGCAGCCATCATGTATGGCGTCTACCGCTATAATTTGAAGTTGAGCAACGAAATCAAAAGTGCTGCAGTCCGGGCAGCTGCTTACGACAATCGTTCCGATGCACTTGTCAGCATCGGGGCCGGAATCGGCATCATCGCGGCCATTTTTGGCGCGCCACTGATCGATTCTATCACAGCCTTTCTTGTCGGGCTGATCATTATCAAAACAGCTTTGGACATTTTCCGTGAATCGGTTTTGACTTTGACTGATGCATTTGACGAAGAGGCCGTTGAATCACTCTCCGTCGTCATTCGGCGTGTGCCTGGCGTGTTGGACTTGCGTGACTTTAAAGGGCGCACTCATGGCAATGTCATGTTCATCGATTTGACTGTCAGCGTCGCTCCCTATTTGAATGTCATTGAAAGCCACTGGATCACCGAAGAAATCGAGCGGAAAATCCAGAAAGTGAAACCTAATTGTGTCGTCCTCGTACATATAGAACCGGATTACTCTATGGAGGAGGACGAAGACGATGGGTGATTTTTACGATCAGCAAAAAATTGTTTTGATTACGCTTGGCATCATTCTGCTGCTATCTGCTGTATTTGTCCCAGCAGCCGTGTTTTACCCTGCAAAAGTCGCTTTCATTACACCGGAGGCGGAACTTGTCGGCACTTCCTTTTGGTCGCTCGTGCTTGGCGGAGGCGGCATGGTCTTGCTGGCTGCTGCGTTATTCATCGCAGCGTTAATCGAAAAACCTTTGACTGCCTGGCTGTTAGCTGGGGCTGCGGCAGCAATTGGATTTGTGGCGATCGCTTTGTCGCTCGGGGATTATTATTATATGACGAGCGAGCGTTTCACGTACAACCCGCCTCTGTCTTTAGTCTCCTCCACTTACACATGGGATGAATTCGAACGCGTTGAAGAGCGCCTTCACCAACAAGATGGGGCCAGTGCCATTGAGTCTGTCGCTTATTATTTCCACGACGGCAGCGTGCTCGAATTCTCCGGCGGACGGATTTTTGAAATGCACAGCTCCTTGGCCCGTCGCGTGGAAACAGCTGGCGGGGGATACACACGAATCCAATCCCCTTGATACAGAGAAAAAACGCCTGATCTTTTGCGATCAGGCGTTTTTTCGTACTTCTATTCCGTCCGCTCACTAGGCAGTGATGCGAGGCGGATGCCATGTTCCACAAATAAGGCAGCGATGGCGTGGCGAATTCGGCTTTCCAACAGGTCTTTCATTTCCACATCCAGTACACGGGCTTCCACTTGAAAATCCATCGAGGAATTGTGGAAGTCGATAAACTGGGCCTCAGGTTTTTCATCTGGCACACCGTCGACTTTGATAATCCCGCGTTCCGCCGCTCGCAGCAGCAACTCTTCGATCAATTCCGTATCAAAGCCATACTCGACGCTGACGGTGACACGGGCGAACAGTTTCGCTCCCGAACGGTTCTTAACAATCTGCTCGATGAAATACTGATTTGGTACGACAAGCGTGCCGTCTTTTAGCGTTTCGACGACAGTCGAACGCAATTTGATTTTAGTGATGCGCCCAATTTTTTTGTCGATCTCGACCATTTCGCCGACTTCCATTGGCCGTTCGAATAAAATGATAATGCCCGACACGAAGTTCGCGGCAATATTGCGGACACCAAAACCGATACCGATGCCGAGCACACTGAAGACCACGCCGACCGCCCGTAAATCCAGGCCGACAAGTGTAAAACTGATGGCAATCGCTAAGAACATGACGGTGTAGTAAATGAGCCGATTAATCGTATAGCTCGTGCCAAGCTCTACATCGAACTGCCCGTAAACATAAGGCATGACAAACCGATTGAATGCTTTGACGACACGGCTAGAAAAAGTAACGATCATGATCGCGACTACAATTAAGAGAATAGAGACGTCTACCCCTTCCGTTTCATAAAAAGGCGTCTTCAGCCACTCTTCTTCCAAAAAATAGAACAAGAACAATAAAATGCCAGCGTAAAAGGCCAACCAATTTAATACATCTTCAACAATAGGATAAACTCTCTCTTGGTAGCTCTTATGGCTGATCACTCGTTTTAAAACAAATTGGGCTAGCCATTTCCCGATTACTATACACACTAAATACAAAAAAAACAGAAAAATTTCGGCTACAGACAAGTCTTTCAACACGTCAATCCCTTCAAGCCATCGCCAATCTTTCATAATTCCCTCCTTTTCCTGTAGCATTCAAAAGGCATGAGTTCTGTTTATGCTTCCTGATCGAGCAGGTAATCACTTAGCAGAACAGGACGACGGTCCATCACTTGTGCCAGTATGTCCAATTTCCCTTGGATAAAACGCCGATCCAAACGTTTAAATGGTGAGCCCTCTAAATGTTCCAGGACATGCAGTTGCGTTTCCCAAATGGCTTCATGGCGCGCTGATTTCGATATTTGTGCCGTGTTTGTCAACGCTTCGAAGATAGCTGCCACCACCGAAACATCTTCTTTGCCGTAATGGATCAGCTGATGGAAGGTCAGATACAGAAACTGATCGAAAGTAAAGAAGGGATACCGTATGCGATCTTTTTGCTGATCGTCCGTGATGGTAATGGTCCCTGTTTCCAGATGGCTGACTTTCCCCAGCAACCGCCCGATACGGATGATGATGCCGTTCGCTGTGTTCGGGTCATTGATGCCTGGCGAAATGGCCCTGAGCGCAACTTCCACCATTTTTTGAATGGCAAAGTCCAGGTCCTGATCGGTCGTCCGTTCGGTGCCGATCGTGATAAATCGGTGCAGATCAATTTCGTCCTGCTCACGTTGATAAACACGGAATAAAGCCGTCTGTTCATGAACATAGGAACCGATGCCATGAAAAATTTCTACTTCCAGATTGTGTTCTACGGCATAGTCTGTCAGCTTGTCAAAATACAGAAATTGAATATAGCCGTCATTTTCAGCCGTGATTGTCTCGACAAAACCGTCTGGATTCCATTCTGATTCAATTTCCATTTCTTGCTTCTGCTTTTCACCATAACTGTCGATAATTCGTTCAGCATCTTCCTCGAGCTCTTGAATCAACTTCTCGACTTGCACATTCGTCGCAATATGGTGAATAAAATAAGCGAACGTCGACAGACAGAAAAACGCAATGACAATGCCGACGAAAGTCGAGATGACATCATGTGTATAGAGCGCGTCTCGCATGAACATCAATGACAGCGTATTGTAGATGAACCCGCCCAAAAACACACCCAATACGCGCCAAGTCAGCCGGTCATGGACGAAATTTTTCAAGGTTCGCGGTGAGAACTGAGAGGAATACATCGTCAAGACGACGAGTATGGTAGAGAACGTAAAGGTTGTCATCGTTAATAACGCACCTGCGAGCGCTCCCATGATTGTCTGGGCCAATTGCACATTCGTTAACAAAATATCCGGAATGAATTCTTGGTATTGCTGGACAAGCAATAAATCTACGTAAAAAAAGGCGATGGATAATAAGATGGCAAGGAAGCTATAGATAGCAGGCGTCACCCATAGTTTTTCCCGCCAATTATAGAAAATTTTTTTCATGACTTCCCCCCTTGATAAGATAATGTCCTATTCCCCTGTTCCCTTATTCTAATTGGTACAAACGCTGGCCACGCGCCATCGCAGCCCATCAGCTCTGCCTGTCCACATAATCTTGCTGGTGGAAAGCGCTCGCTTGTCACTCCATTGTCGTAATACTCTAAAAAAACGTTGACCTGCCATTTAATTACCGGTATGATGGGTGTAACTAATGGAAAGAGGTGAGGTATTATGGTGGCTATTTCAGTTCGTGCAATCCGTAACTTAATAGTGTTTGCTATGGTGCCTCCCTCTGTGTATCGCTGACGATACGCTTTTTTCCTAACGCGCGGAAACCATGGCAAGCATTATTGCAGCCATGGTTTTTTATTATGCGTTTTTATAGGAGGAAGTTACATTGTCAATTATTACCCAATACGGATGGAACGAATCATTCGCACAAACATTGCCTGAACAGAAAATACCGGGCCGCATCATTCTCGAACACAAAAGCAGTTACCGCGTTATGACCGATTTCGGTGAATGGCCAGCAACTTTATCCGGAACTTACCGCCATAGCCATAACCGCGATGAATTCCCTTGTGTCGGTGACTGGGTGGCACTCGAACAAATGCCTGGAGAAGACAAAGGCATCATCCACCACCTCATGCCAAGAAGTTCACACTTCACGCGAAAAGCGGCCGGGGAAACGTCGGAGATGCAGACCATTGCCGTCAATCTCGACTATGTGTTTTTGGTCATGTCCCTCAATCATGATTTTAACGTCCGCCGTTTGGAGCGCTATATGGTCGCTGCCTGGGATTCAGGCGCCATGCCGGTCGTCGTGCTGACCAAAAGCGACCAATGCGAGGACCCTTTGGTTTACTTGAAAGAAGTCGCTGATACCGCTTTTGGCGTCGATGCGTTTGCCGTGTCGGCTGTAACGGGGGCGGGCATGGAAGCTTTTGACCGCTATTTGACGAATGGCAAAACCGGCGCATTGCTCGGCTCATCAGGGGTCGGCAAATCTTCGCTGATCAACGCTTTGACTCATAGCGATAAAATGGCCGTGCAGGAGATCCGGGAAGACGACAGCAAAGGGCGGCACACGACAACGCATCGCGAACTGGTGTTGCTGCCAGGCGGCGGCTTACTGATCGATACACCAGGCATGCGCGAATTTCAGCTAGGCGATTCCGCTGACGGGCTTGAGGCAAGCTTTCAAGACATCACGAGCCTTGCTGACGAATGCCGTTTTCGCGATTGCAGCCACCAGCAAGAACCCGGCTGTCGCATTCAATCGGCACTCGCTTCCGGCGAATTGCCGGAAGACCGCTATGCGAGCTATTTGAAATTACTGCGTGAACTCGACTATATCGAGCGAAAAAGCGATGCTGCCAAGCAACAGGCAGAACGTGCAGTATGGAAACAGCGCACAAAAGAATACCGCAGCCGCCCCATCAAGAAGAGATAAAAGACTGCCGGATGAAAAATCCGGCAGTCTTTTTTGCTTCCTTCAATTAACATATTTTGTCAATCCGTGCTTTACCGCATAAAGTGCTGCTTGCGTCCGATCTTGGACTTCGAGTTTATTAAAAATATTGGAAATATGCGTCTTCACTGTCTTCTCCGTCACGAACAAAGCAGACGCCACTTCTCGGTTGCTTTTCCCCTTCGTTAACTCCGCAAGCACTTCTGCTTCCCTTGGCGTCAACGGATGCAAAATATGCGGCGGCGGGGCTTCCGGAGCTTTTGCCAGTTCCGAGGACGCTTTCGGATGCAGCGTATTCTCCCCGCGCATCAAACTGCGCAGCGATTCGACGAGTTCATCCGGTTCGATGTCTTTTAGCTGATAACCAGCTGCCCCTGCCTCAATTGCCGGCAAGATATGGTCACGGTCGGAAAAGCTTGTCAGCATCAAAACAATAATCTCCGGATAAGACGCTTTGATATTCCGTGTCGCTTCGATGCCGTCCATTTCCGGCATGACCAGATCCATCAAGACGATGTCCGGCTGCAGCTCACCCGCCATTTTGACAGCTTCGACACCATTCGCCGCTTCCCCCACTACTTCAATGTCTTTCTGCGTTTTCAAGAAAAACAGCAGCCCTCTTCTTACTACATGATGATCATCCGCAATCAGTACTCTCATCTTGCCACTCCTTCAATACGGAATCCGTACAAGGATTTCCGTTCCTTTGCTTAGTTCACTCGACCAGTCAGCCGTCCCGCCTTCAGCTTTCGCCCGGTCGCGTATGCTCTGTATGCCGATCGACGGGATCGCTCCGTGTGCCGGGGAAAAGCCGAGTCCTTCATCCCTGATGACCAACAAGACATCTGTCGGAGTCATCGTGACGTAAATTTGGGCTGCGCTTGTGCCCGCATGCTTGCGTACATTATTGAGCGCTTCCTGGGCGATGCGGAACAAAGTCTCTTCTGTTCGCGATGGCAATTGGATGACGCCTGTGACTTTCGTTTCCATGGACAGCCCGAGCATCTCTCCATATGCTTTGATGGCATCGATCAATCCGCTCTCTAATCCTTTCGGCCTCAATTGCCAGATCAATGCCCTCATTTCGTTAAGCGCTTCCTGGCTGAGATGCTGAATGTCGCCGAATGTGTTTTTTAGCGCTTCGTCTTCCGCCATTTCAATGCCGCCCCTTGCCGTCAACGTGACCGAGAACAGCAGTTGATTGACGGAATCGTGCAAATCACGCGCAAGCCGGTTGCGCTCTTTGACGAGTGCCAGCTCTTGCTCTTGTTTGGTCAAGACGATGCGCTTGATGGCGGAACCGATTTGGAACGCAACCGATTCCAGTAAAGCCAGTTCATCTTTTGAAAAGCGCACCGTATCCGCTGCTGCGATATTCAGCAAGCCGAATTTTTCCTTGCCGGACTGCAGCGGCACGGTCGCATGATGCGTAATATTACCGATTTTGCCATGTGCTGCCTTGGCGTTTTCGATGCGCTGGCAGGCGATGATATTCGATGCCTTTTCTAAATCGCCGTCGTGGTAGCGTTTGACGCACCAACAGCCGCCTTTCGTTAAATGACGGCAGTCTCTCTCCTCGAGCGCATCCGGCAAATTGGCTTGTGCCACAAGCCTGTGTTTGCCTTTTTGATCGATGAAAAAGATCCATGCCGTCTCAAAATTGGAGTTCTGCAACAATTTGTTGATCGCACCATTCAGCATGCGTTCCATATTCGTTTCTTCATTCAACAGCTCGGCGATTTCTTTTAATAACACAACATCCGAATGCTGTTCTGGCACCATGGGCTGACCCCTCCTAGTTGCTATTGTAACCATAAGAACCGCACGCTTGCCTCATTCTTTTGAATGAAAAAGCTCCCTCTATGGGGAGCTTTTTTCACCGATTCGCAACGATGTCGAGAAATGATTCTTTCAATAATTCCAGTTTTTCGTCGCTTTCCTGCTGACTGTCCGCTTTGACGCCAAGGTAGTATTTCACTTTCGGTTCAGTGCCGCTTGGGCGAACACAAACCCACGACCCGTCTTCTAGGAAATACTTCAAGACATTCGATTGCGGCAAGACGATCTCTTCGCTTGTCCCCATATCGACAAGCGTTCGCTTGCGGCTGTCGTAGTCTTCGATTTTCACTACCTTAATGCCAGCAATCGACTCGGGCGGCAATTCCCGTAAGCCACTGAGCAACTGGGTAATTTCGCGCGCGCCTTCAATGCCTTTTTTCGTCACCGAAACGAGCGATTCGCGGTAAAAACCGTGGCGCTCATACAACTCGGTCAATACGCCGTAGAGGTTTTTGCCTTGCTTCTTATAGTATGCAGCTGCTTCAACCAATAGCAACGTCGCTTGCACGGCGTCTTTATCGCGGGCAAAATCACGAATCAAGTAGCCGTAGCTTTCCTCATACCCAAACAAGAACGTAAAGGCATGGTTTTCGTCGTTTTCGCGCAATTTCTCGCCGATAAATTTAAAGCCCGTCAACACATCTTCACTCGCTACGCCGTAGCTTCTAGCTACCGCTTCACCAAATCCGGAAGTAACAATGGTCTTGAAAATGCGCCCATCTTCCGGCAATTCGCCTTTGGCTTGTTTCTGGTCCAATAAATATTCCAGCAAGATGCCGCCGGTTTGGTTGCCTGTCAATAATTCATATTGCGTACCGGTCCAAACTGCCGCCCCGACACGGTCGCCGTCCGGGTCGATGGCAATCAATAAGTCTGCGGTCTGCTCTTCGCCGTATTTCCGGGCGAGGTCAAACGCTGAGGATTCTTCCGGGTTCGGCGATTCCACCGTCGGAAATTCACCGTCCGGCGCCATTTGTTCTTCGACGTAAGTGACGCCCGTGTAGCCCGCTTCCTCAAAAACCCGGCGAACAGTCGCACCTGATGCCCCGTGCAGCGGCGTAAAGACGACGCTGATCGGTTCGACACTAGTTTCTTGCACGGTCAACACCTGGTCGATATAGGCACGGTCGAGCTCTTCCCCGAGGATTTCCAATAAGGAGGAATCGTATTGCTCATTTTCGATGGCCAACTCATCTTCGACACGGCTGACAAAACCAATGACCTGGTCCGCTGCCTCTAGATCCAATTGCGCGCCGTCTTCGCCGTATACTTTATATCCGTTGTACTCAGGCGGGTTGTGGCTTGCGGTGATGACGATGCCCATGAAGGCATTCAACTCACGGACTGTAAACGATAATTGAGGTGTGGTCCGTGGGGCTTCGTAAACATACGCACGAATGCCGGCTGCTGCGAATGTGCGCGCTGATTCTTCTGCAAATTCCGGCGACATGCGGCGGCTGTCGAACGCGATCGCTACGCCTCGGCTCATCGCTTCAGCCCCAAAGCTTTCAATGTAATCGGCGATGCCTTTTGACGCTTTCTTGACAGTATAGACGTTCATACGGTTCGTACCCGGCCCGATCTCTCCGCGCATGCCCCCTGTACCAAACACCAAATCTTGATAAAATGCATCTTCTGCCACCTGCGCATCTTCCGATAGGACTTGCAGCTGTTGTTTTGTATCGACATCTAGCCCCTCGTGTCCGAGCCATTTTTGCATTCGCTGTTTCCATTCCATGGTTCATCCCTCCAATTACTTATCAGTTTACCAAATTTCCCACAAAAAAACCGCCCCTATTCGGAGCGGCTGCAGTTAATCTTGTTTGTATTCCACACGGTACACGTCATGGCGGCGGTCTTTCAGTTGCTTGACCGTGCCGTCTTGGCGCTGGCGTCTAAGAATTTCCAAGTCGACATCCCCAATCAAGACCATCTCGAGGTTCGGGTTGGTCTCCCCGACGATGCCATCACGGGCGAACTCGAAATCAGATGGCGCAAAGATTCCAGATTGCGCGTATTGGATATCCATGTTTTCTGTTTGCGGCAAGTTTCCGACCGTTCCGGAAATGACCGTGTAAATCTGGTTCTCGACTGCGCGGGCTTGTGCGCAATAACGGACGCGCAAATAGCCTTGGCGGTCTTCTGTACAGAACGGCGAGAAGATGATGTTCGCGCCCATGTCCGTCGCAATGCGGGCCAGTTCAGGGAACTCGATGTCGTAGCAGATTTGGATCGCAATTTTTCCGCAATCCGTATCAAATACGCGCACGGAGTCGCCTGCTGAAATGCCCCACCATTTGCGTTCGTTCGGCGTAATGTGAATCTTGTACTGCTTGTCGATCGATCCGTCGCGGCGGAATAAATACGCGATGTTGTAAATTTCGTCATTTTCTTCTTTAACAAAATGCGACCCGCCAATGATGTTGACATTGTAGCGCACCGCAAGATCGGTGAACAGTTCGATATACTGCGGCGTAAATTCCGTCAATTTGCGGACCGCTTGGCTTGGTGATGGTTCATTCAAGAACGACATCAATTGCGTCGTGAAAATTTCCGGGAACACGACGAAATCCGAATGGGCATCAGACGCCACATCGACAAAATACTCGACCTGGTTCGCCAAATCGTCGAATGAATTGATGGCACGCATCAAGTATTGGACGACGCAGATCCGTACCGGCAAACTCGTCTTGAAATGGCGCTTCGAGATCGGTTTGTAATCGACATTGTTCCATTCCATAAGCGTTGCGTATTTGCCCGAAGCTTTATCGTCCTGCAAATAGCCCGGATTGATACGCATCAGCTGGAAACCGTTCATCAATTGGAACGTCAACACAGGATCATAAATTTTATGGCGCGACACCGCATCCACGTATTCACGCGGCGACATTTCGTCTGCGTATTTATGGTAGTTCGGGATACGCCCGCCAATAATGATCGATTTTAAATTCAATTCACGCGCGAGTTCTTTGCGCGCTTCGTACAAACGCTGTCCGACTTGCATGCGGCGGTACTCGGGATGCACCATCACTTCGATGCCGTACATATTATAGCCGTCTTGGTTATGGTTGGTGATATAGCCGCCATCAGTGACATCGTCCCATGTATGGCGATCATCGTATTCATCAAAGTTGATCAAAAGGCTCGAGCAGGAGCCGATGACTTTGCCGTCAAGTTCTGCAACCATCTGTCCTTGTGCGAAAACGCCTAAATGGCTTCTCAGCTGCTCTTCTTTCCAAGGTTCCATGCCCGGAAAGCAAAGCTGCTGCATTTCCAGAATGGCAGGTATATCAGCATAGCTCATCTCGCGGATGATCATGCTTTTTTCAAAATGGGATAAATCGAATTGTTCTGCCACGTTACCGCGCTCCTTCACAAAAGTGTCAAAGTTCATTATAGCCCATACGCCGAGTTGTTGATATTATTTTACTTGTATGATGTTAAGAATTATACTTCAAAAGGAAAGCTTTGTGGAAAAGAGGGACGAAAAATGACGAAGCGTCAAGAAAACAGTTTGCTGTTCATGTGGGCGGTGTCGCTCGTTGCGACGCTGGGCTCGCTGTATTTTTCCCAGGTGCGCGGGTACGTCCCGTGTGAATTATGCTGGGTACAGCGTATCTTCATGTATCCTCTCGTCTTTGTGCTTGGCGTGGCTTACGTGCAGAAAAACCCGCGCATCGCTATGACTTCGCTCGTGCTATCCGTTATCGGAGGGTCGGTTTCGCTGTATCATTACGGCATCCAAAAACTCCGGTTCTTGTCGGATTCGGCACCCTCATGCGGACAAGTGCCGTGCACAGGGGAATATATCAATTACCTCGGATTTATCACCATCCCGTTTCTCGCACTCATCGCCTTCGCTTTGATTGCCGGAACGAGTGTTTATCTGTGGAAATCATTGAAGGAGGAACAATAAGATGAAAAAATTGCTCATTATCGCCGGAGCCGTGCTTGCCATTTTTGCCTTGATCGTCTTCTTGACCAATCAATCGCAAGATGAGAAACTGGCAAACAACCCGTACGGCACAGATGATTTGGAACCATCTACTATCGATCAACTCGACGATGAAAACTACCAAAACATCGCGTTGCCTGAAGATGTCAACGAACAAATCCAAAACGGCGAGCCGACAACTGTCTATTTCTTTAGCCCAACTTGCCAGTTCTGCCAACAGACCACACCGATCTTGATGCCTGTCGCAGATGATATGGAAGTCGATGTGCTGCAATACAACTTGCTTGAATTCGAGCAAGGCTGGTCGGATTATGCGATAGAAGCAACCCCGACACTTGTTCATTATGAAGACGGCAAGGAAGTCGCCCGCTGGACTGGCGCACAACCGAAAGAGAATATCGAACAATTTTTCCAGGAAGTCGTGAAACAATAAACTAAAACGGGATCATGTGCGGTGCGCATGATCCCGTTTTTATGGAGGACGAAACAATGAATTGGACTTACCAAATCCCAGAACAAGGCATGACCGTTACGGACTTATTAAAAAACGAATGGGGCCTCGGCAAAAAGACGGTGCACGAACTGCGCATGGCTAAAGGTGTCCGTCTTGAGGACGGCACAGAACCCCGCTGGCAGGAACCGCTTGATAAAGGGACGAAACTGACCGTTACGATTCCACAAGCCGAGTCGCCGTACCGGCCGAACCCGTCAATCGAACCGGACATTTTATTTGAAGACGAGCATTTCATTATTGCGAATAAACCAAAAGGGCTCGCCACGCATCCGAACGACAACTCTCAAGACGATACGTTCATCAATGGCTTGATCGCTTACGTCCAAAAATCTGGCGGCTCATACATTGAACACATCCACCGCCTTGACCAAGGCACTTCTGGTTTATTGCTATTAGCTAAACACCCGGTCGCCAAAAACGTCATGGACCGGATGGTGGAACAAAAACTCGTGCAGCGTGAATACGAAGCACTTGTCAAAGGATTAGTCCGCGGGCAATCCGGAACGCTCGACTTCCCGCTCGGCCGAGACCGCCACCACGCCACGCGCCGCCGCGTTTCGCCAAACGGGCAAAGTGCTGTGACGCATTACCAGGTCATTAACCGGGCAGACGGCCGCTCCCTGCTTCATCTAACTTTGGAAACTGGGCGTACACACCAGATCCGTGCCCACCTGTCGCACGTCAAGCATCCGATCATCGGTGACGAAGTATACGGAGGCCCGCCGACTGACAATGGCGAATACTTCCTGCACGCTTTCCGCGTCGCATTTAAGCACCCTTTCACCGGTCAGCAAATCGAACTCGAAGCCAAATAATTAACAAAAGGCCAGCGAACCCATTCGCTGGCCTTTTTTTATTAGAGCTTGATTTCGTCCGGATGGGTTCCGCTGCGCCATTCCTGGTTCAGCGCTGAAATCTGTTTCATTTCTTCTTGGCTTAATTCAAAATCGAACACGTCAGCATTTTCAGCAATGCGCGACGGCGTTACGGATTTTGGAATGACAATCAAGTCATTCTGGAGATGCCAGCGGATAATCGTCTGCGCAATCGATTTCCCGTGTGTTTCGCCGATTTCCGACAGCACTGGATCTTCAAGCAGGCGGCCTCTCGCAAGCGGCGACCAAGACGTAACCGCAATGTCCTCGGCTGCGCAAAATTCTCTCAGCGGCTCTTGTGTTAATTGAGGGTGCAATTCGATTTGATTGACCATCGGCTTTGTATTGGCCTTGGCCAGAATTTTCTCCAGATGATGCTGCTGGTGATTCGACACGCCGGCCGCACGGATCAATTTTTCATCGTACAGCCGCTCGATCGCCCGGTAGGTTTCCTCAAATGTTTCCGGAATCGCCCAATGCGTCAAATACAGATCCAGATAGTCCATATCAAGGCGTTTCAGGGAAGCTTCAAACGCACGCAAAGTCTGGTCATAGCCTTGATCGGTGTTCCACACTTTCGACGTGATGAACAGTTCTTCGCGTGGCACGCCGCCAGCCCGTATGGCTTCCCCGACTTCCGCTTCGTTGTCATAGACCGTAGCTGTATCAATCGCTTTATAACCTGTATGAATGGCTTTTACCATCGCTTCGACCGCTGCTTCCTTGTCGGTCATCTTGTAGACCCCAAGGCCAAAACGCGGCATTTCCACTCCATTATGTAAAGTCTTCATCGAGCCAATCGTCAAATCCATCAAAATCCTCCTCCTATTCCTATTCATTGTACAAATAGTGGCAAGGAATTTCGACTAATCGCCACTAGATTAAAAAAACTCTTGCACCCATTATTAAAAACGAATATTATTAAACATGTTGTTTTAAAACGTTCGTGTTTAGAGGGAGGATTTTCCATGTTTCAGTTAAAAGAACACGGAACTGATGTCAGAACCGAGATCACAGCCGGCATGACAACGTTCCTGACAATGGCTTATATCGTCATCGTCAACCCGGTAATTCTCGGAGCTGCCGGTGTTCCGTTCGACCAGGTATTTCTCGCCACCATCATTGCCGCGGTTATCGGTACCTTGTGGATGGCATTGCTCGCCAACTACCCAATTGCCATTGCACCTGGCATGGGGCTTAACGCATACTTCACTTCCATGGTGCTCGCTTCTGGCGGCGCTATTGACTATACGACCGCTTTTGCCGCGGTGTTCGTTTCCGGCTTGCTATTCGTTGCCTTGTCTTTGACGTCGATGCGCAAAATCTTGATCGAGGCCATTCCGGAAAACCTGAAACACGCCATCACGGCAGGCATCGGCTTGTTCATCGCTTTTATCGGCATGCGCCTCAGCGGCTTTATCGTCGCCAATGAAGCCAATCTCGTCGGTCTTGGCGATCTGACTTCTCCACCTGTTGCACTAACACTCGCAGGACTCGCCATCACACTCATTTTCATGTCTTTGAACATCCATGGAGGAATTTTCTTCGGCATGATCGCAACTGGTATTATCGCCTTTTTCACTGGGCAACTAAGCTTTACCGAAGGATTCATGAAATTGCCGTCGCTTCCAGAAGGCATCATCGTCTGGAACCCGATCGAAGCGTTCCTATTGGTTGCCGAATTTGGGCTGTACGGCGTCGTCTTCTCCTTCCTGCTCGTTACGCTTTTCGATACCACCGGAACGATGATCGGTGTCGCAAAACAAGCGGGCCTCATGAAAGACAATAAAATACCGCGCGTACGCCAAGCGCTTCTCGCTGATTCGGTCGCCGCCAGTGCAGGCGCCATGGTTGGCACAAGCCCGACCAGCGCTTATGTCGAATCCTCTGCCGGCGTCGCTGCTGGCGGACGCACAGGGCTGACGACTTTGACCGTCGCGATTCTGTTCATCGCAGCTGCCTTTTTCGGTCCGCTCGTCGGCTCGCTTTCGGGAGTCGCCGCGATCACCGCTCCCGCGCTCATCATCGTCGGCAGCCTGATGATCGGTGCCGTCAAAGAAATCGATTGGGATCAATTCGACGAAGCGTTCCCGGCGTTCCTGATCGTTCTTGCGATGCCGCTCACATCAAGCATCGCAACCGGTATCGCACTTGGATTCATCTCTTACCCACTGATGAAAATTTTCAAAGGCAAGTGGAAATCCGTTCACCCGATCTTGTATATTTTCGCTGTGCTGTTCACGATCCAAATCCTTATCGCACCACATTAAAAAATCCTCCGTACACTTCTGTGCGGAGGATTTTTTAATAGCTTAGGAAAATTGCCTACCTAAAAAGCACCGATTGCTCGGTGCTTTTGCTGTTATGCTCTAGCTGAACGTCCGGACATAGCCGCTGACAGCAATAGCACGATCGCTGTCAATAAGTGCAGCGCCCAGCCCACTACTGGAATCCAAGCGAGTGCACTCGTAATGATCCCCATAATCGAGCCGAACTTCGGCGAATATTCTTTAAAGCAAAAGAACAACGTAATCGCATGCAGCACGAACATGATGCCGAGTGGTGCGTAGCCTGCGGAAATCACAAATCCGCCCCCGATGAACGGAATGGCCAGAAATGCCTCCGCAAGACCTGTAATCCAAAGCAATGCAACGGATGTCTTCATTTTCATATCAGTTCATCCCTTCCTTTTCTTCCTACCCCTTTATACGCATCACATCCAAAAAAGTTTCAAGTTTGTCGGATGGACGGAAAATGTCCATATTTTCGAGCGGGTTCCATATTTCATTTTTCCCTGCTGTACGCTATACTAAACACAGATGCAAATTTCAAGGAGGTCGTCATTCATGAACTTGATCTTAATCTTGGGGATTTGTGTATCGTTTTTGGTAGCTATCTTCACTGCTGGATACGATGACAAACCAGGCACAGACAAAAGACAATAATCTGTAATGCAAAAGGACAGCGCCCACGCGCTGTCCTTTTTTGTCGTTCATTTCAAATTCGGGAAATCCTGTTGGCGCAGTGCTTCATACATCAAGATCGCTGCCGTGTTCGACAAATTGAGCGAACGGATATGCTCATTCATCGGAATGCGCAAACAACGCTCTAAATTGGCATCAATCAATTCTCTCGGCAAGCCTTTCGTCTCCTGCCCGAAGACGAAGAAATAATCCTCTTCCGTATCGGAAAAATCAAACGTGCTATACGTCTTTGTACCAAATTTCGTAATGTAGTGGTATTTGCCTTCAGGGTAAGCTGCAAACAACTCATCGAGGCCATCATGATAATGGATATCGACATGCTCCCAATAATCGAGCCCCGCCCGTTTGAGCATCTTGTCATCTGTTGAAAACCCGAGTGGCTTGATTAGATGAAGGCTGACGCCCGTTCCCGCACAAGAGCGTGCAATGTTCCCGGTATTCGCCGGAATTAATGGTTGATATAGAACAATGTGTATTCCCAAATTTCTTCACTTATCCTTTCGTTTCTGCAGAAAAGAATGCCAGGCCTTTTTCAATTTCCGCCAGCACCTCTTCATCTGTCTCTTGCTGTCGTGCGCGTTCTAACGCTTGTCTGCCCTCATCTATTCCGATGCGGCCGAGTGCCCAAGCCGCCGTCCCCCGAATGACCGGTCGCGGATCTGCCTTCATCAAGTCGATCAATGTCGGCACGGCCGATTGTTCCTTGAAATGGGCAAGCGCCAAAATAGCATTGCGCTGGATTGGTTTTTTGCCCCGCCACGAACCTGACACATGGCCGAATTTCTCTTTGAATTCCCTATTGGAAATCGTCAGCAGCGGCTCAAGTAAGGGTTTGGCAATGTCCGGGTCCGGATCGAATTCCGGATGGATGCGATTGGCTTTGCGCTTATTTTTCGGACAAACCGTCTGACACGTGTCGCAGCCGTAAATCCGGTTGCCGATTTTCGACCGGAACTCATCTGGCAGAAAGCCTTTCGTCTGTGTCAAAAACGAAATGCAGCGCTGGGCATTGAGCTGCCCGCCCTCGACAATCGCGCCGGTCGGGCAGGTGTCGATGCACAAACGGCAGTCACCACACTGATCTTCCAACGGTTCATCGTAGGCAAATGGGATATTAGTGATCATTTCGCCCAAATAGACGTATGAGCCAAATTCCGGCGTAATGATATTGGTGTTTTTCGCACTCCATCCAATACCCGCACGCTCTGCTACGGCACGGTCAGACAATTCGCCGGTATCAACCATCGATTTCATACGCGCTTCCGGATAATGCGCGGCGATGAACGATTCGAGCAACGCCAAACGATCGCGCAGCGCCGCATGATAATCTTTGCCCCAGGAAGAACGCGAGAAAATTCCACGCCTCGCCCCTTTGACGCCTGGTGTCGCCCCTTCCATTTTAGATGGATAGGCAATCGCAATCGCAATGATGCTAACCGGTTCTTCCATCAACAATTCCGGTCGCGTCCGTTTTTCCACATCCGATTCCTCAAAACCTGACTGGAAATTCAATTGCTGTTGACGGATCAACCTATGCTTTAAATTAAAAAAAGGTTCGGCTGAAGCAAAGCCGATTTTGTCAATTCCGATTTCCGAGGCATACGCTACTAGTTGTTGTTGGAATTGATCCAAGTTCATGTTGATAACTCCTTGCCCCAATTTATGGTAAGATGATTCTATTATTCACGGAAAGGATGGTCGCTGTGGACTTCCACGTAAACCCTGAAATGACAGAGATCCTGCCTGATTTCAAAATCGGTATTATTCATTATAACAATATCACCGTTTCGGATTCACCTCAAATGTTAAAAGGCCGTCTCCAACTGTTCCAAGAGCAATTATTCTTTGACATGGTTGACAAGGAATTGACTGATTTTCCTGGTCTTCTTGAATGGAGACTTGCCTGGAAAGCGCTTGGAGGCGACCCGAGCCGCTACCGTCCGTCTGCAGAAGCCTTGTACCGCAGGGTGCGCAAGCAAAACTATTTAGATCCCGTCAATTCAGCCATCGACATGAACAGCTTTTTGTCGCTTCAATACGAAATCCCACTTGGCCTATATGACGCCTCACAAATCGAGGGTGACGTCGAAATTGGGATCGGAACCATAGAGGACCGATACGAAGGATTGAACAACCGCGACAATACACTCGATAAAATCATCGTCACACGCGACGCTAAAGGCGCATTCGGCAGCCCTTACGTCGATTCCAAGCGGACTGCCGTGACACCTCACACAACAGATGCCATACATGTATTTTACCTCCGTCCATCGATGAACCGTGACAATGCCATCCAGCTATTGACTGCTGCGGGCAATATGTTTACGGGCATCAATGGCGGCGAAGCACAATTATTCGTCCTTTAACTGCCTGAAGCAGATGCTTCAGGCAGATTCTTTTTATTCTCCTGAAAACTCTAGTATTCTTTTGATACTGAGATAAAAAAGAGGGATGAAACATGAAAAAAGTTCATAGCGACGTTATTCAATTCCGTGGCAGCCATTATGATTTCGGCTACCATCAAGGAGAATTATTAAGAGATTCACTGCTATTGCCGAACCGAAAAATACAGCGCGGCCAGAACAGCAAGCAGCTGTTGGTAGATGAAACCAAAGCCATCGACATGCTCGAACGTTTTGCTCCGCGCATCTGGGAAGAAATCGAAGGCTTGGCCGATGCGTTGAAATGGCCGTTTTACGACGCCTTGCGTGAATTCGGCGGCTATTATATCGAATATACACGAAGTGGCTGTTCGATCCTGAGCCGCTCCGATTTTCTAGTCAGAAATTACGATAGTTCTCCACAAGGCTACGAAGGCAGGTTCGCCTTATATGAACCAACTGACGGGGGCTATGCATCCATCGGGCCGTCCATGCAAATTACCGGGCGGACGGATGGACTTAACGAGAAAGGGCTCGCCATGGGCTATAATTTCATCAACCGCCGCAATTCAGCGGATGGGTTTATCTGCAATATGATCGGCCGCTTGATTCTCGAGCACTGCGCAACTATCGAGGAAGCCGTTGATTTATTGAAAGAGCTGCCCCACCGCCGCTCGTTTAGCTATGTATTGCTGGATAAAAGCGGGCGTTCGATCGTAGCTGAAACTTCTCCGCGAAATGTAATCGTTCGGGAAGCAGCCGTATCGACAAACCATTTTGAAGTATTATCAGAAGAAAACCGCTACCAGATCGACGACTCCAAACGCCGTGAAGACGCGCTGCTTTCTCACACTACTACTTCAAACGATGCGTATTCGGCATTCCGGTTATTGAACGACTCGGACCAAGGCGTATTTTCTACCAAATACAGCACCGCATCCGGCACCTTGCATACTGCTTCCTATTTCCCAAACAGCCTAGAAGTCGGCTTTGCCATCGGTCCTGATCGTTTGCCGCTCATGTTCGATTTTCAAAAATGGCTTCATGGCGAACGCTTGCTAGCAAAACGCATTAACGGGAAAATCGATACCCATTTTCCGTTTCCATATCTTGACGACCTGTCTTCATTACAGCAAAAAAACGGCTAGAGCGTGCGAGTGCTCTAGCCGTTTTTCATTTGAACAAAGCATCGGTATGGGCAAACCCGATGCCGGTATCGATTTGTCCATGAATGGATTCAGTACCGACAGGATTTCCGGCAAGCCATTTCTGAAAATTGAACACTTCAGGCTCCTGGTCACCACCCAAGGCGAACCACACTTCCCCTTCTTTTGGTAAATAGACAGATGTATGGATGGTTCCAGCCCAACTCTTGTAGAGATCCGAAAACAATCCGCGACCAGTGTCATTAAATAGCCGGTAGGCACGATAGGCTTCCGCCACTTCTCCCGCATTTCGCTCAATGACCGACAATCGTTCATAGGAGTCTTTCAAATAATTACGGTTTTCTTGTTTCTGAATTTCAAAATGATTCGTGCAGGCCGTTGCATCGCGCACCACAACTTTGCGCGGTGTCGCCTCAATAACTTTTGTCGCGCCGCTCTTATCTGTCACGACATAGCTGAACGACCCACGATGCGGGATATCTTTCACTAAAGCGACAGCTTCATTGACAGTCGAGCAGCTCTCTAGAATAATACGCCCGATCATATAACAGACAAAGCCATCCCCCGGATTTTTTCGGTGCATAAAGTTATAGCCCATCGCGAGACCTTGCTCATTCATGCCATCCATGCGGCCCAGTATGCGCTGACTCGGCCCGATGATAGCATTTCCCTTATCAGGCTGAAATAAGCAGAACCTGCCTTCATACGTCTGCGGATGAAAGTCATAATTGCGCACAAGAAAATCTTCACCGCTGACAATCGAGCAGCCCGATGGTGGTGCATCAATCCGGTAACCACCAAAATCACGAAGCACTTCATCAATCGGAAGCTTGAGGCTATCTTCAAGGCCTTTCAGCTCCTCCCACAATTTCGGGGCATATTCGTTAAATGCAGCTTGCGCTTCAGCCGGGTCGATGACAAAACGCGGCCTTTTGCTCTTCCATTGACCCCTGCGGTTCTGCAGCGTAATTGACTCTTTGAGCGCACTGCCCTGCATCACTCCATAATCATAATGGCTCCCTCTAAATTCGACGACTTCACTATGTATCTGTCTCATAATTCCTCCTCCATTATCAACACAAGTCTTCCTATTAAAAATCATTGTATTTTTCCAGATCTACTCGCTGCCTTAATAATTTCAGTACGATATAAGCCCCCGTCCCAGAGGAAGAATTCACACTTCAGTCAAATACATCCTGATGCCCAGCACTCACAAGCTTTTTCGCGAGGGAACTCTATCATTGTAATCCGTATGCTTAATAGCAGGCACTAGAAGGCATTCCAGGCCTTGTAACTGCTTAGGCGGCCCTCTTTAGTCATGATTTAGTTTCCTTCGCTTGAAATTAGCTACAATAGCTTTTCCGCAGGTCTCCCTTACGCATGTCCATTTACTCCTCTAATTCCCCATCGAAGCAACGTTTACATTCCTTCTCGTAAATAACCAACCTCCACCTGACTCTATGATGCCAACTATTAATAACACGTATATTAACACATCATGAAAATACTTTAAAAATTTTACAATTTCTTTCGTTAGGGCAACCTCTTAAGCCCAAATGTTCTCGGGCTTTATGACGCTTCAGCCTCTTTCCATTCTACTTCAAAAAAAGCTGCCTCTTCCCTCAGTCCAGCCACCATTTTCAAAAATTTTGGGCTTGAGTTACTTTAAAACTTCATCCCATATGATCCCTTAAGTATTTCAATATACACAAAAAAGGCACCTCCCAATAGAAGCTGCCCTTTGCTAGATTTTTAGAATGCATATGAGCGGACTCGCCCAGCACAGTGTTTTCATCACAAGTCTCTGGATTTAGCACGTCTGTCAATTCCTCACAGATTCCCCCTGCCCTTAAGAAGCAGAATCTTTCTATTTTCAATAAGCTGCATTAGATAAAATAAGCAATAATACAAAACAAAAAGCCCCGACAAATGTCAGGGCTTTTTATTTTCATTGCTTGGCAGAGCAATGATTATGATACCGGCGGTCGGGGTCGAACCGACACTCCCGTGAAGGAACGGGATTTTGAGTCCCGCGCGTCTGCCAATTCCGCCACGCCGGCAAAATTAACTCCAGAAGCAATTGTATATGGCTTTCAGGAACATTTATTATTATATTAGTAAATCGTTTGTTTTGCAAGGGGTATACGTTATTTTTTTAAAAAACTTCTTTTCTTTAATACACTGGCCGCTTTCTTCATTAATTACCCAAAAGAAAAACCCTCGACTATTGAAGTCGAAGGTTTTAACTTTCATCACTTGGCAGAGTGATGATCATGATACCGGCGGTCGGGGTCGAACCGACACTCCCGTGAAGGAACGGGATTTTGAGTCCCGCGCGTCTGCCAATTCCGCCACGCCGGCAAAATAGTTTGGAGGCGGCAACCGGACTCGAACCGGTGGTAAGGGTGTTGCAGACCCATGCCTTACCGCTTGGCTATGCCGCCTAAATAATGGAGCGGAAGACGGGGGTCGAACCCGCGACCTCCACCTTGGCAAGGTGGCGTTCTACCACTGAACTACTTCCGCAAAGCTGGGGTACCTGGATTCGAACCAGGGCATGACGGGATCAAAACCCGTTGCCTTACCGCTTGGCTATACCCCAATAATACTGGGGCGGACGAGGGGAATTGAACCCCCGAGTGCCGGAATCACAATCCGGTGCGTTAACCACTTCGCCACGACCGCCACGTTATTATTATGTATGGTATGAAATTTTCAAGAAAATCATGGGGCGGACGAGGGGAATTGAACCCCCGAGTGCCGGAATCACAATCCGGTGCGTTAACCACTTCGCCACGACCGCCACGTTATTATTATGTATGGTATGAAATTTTCAAGAAAATCATGGGGCGGACGAGGGGAATTGAACCCCCGAGTGCCGGAATCACAATCCGGTGCGTTAACCACTTCGCCACGACCGCCAAAATATAATTTTAAAAATGGCAGGGGCAGTAGGAATCGAACCCACATCGGAGGTTTTGGAGACCTCTGTTCTACCGTTAAACTATGCCCCTAAAAACTGGTGGTGGGGGGCAGATTCGAACTGCCGAACCCGAAGGAGCGGATTTACAGTCCGCCGCGTTTAGCCACTTCGCTACCCCACCTAATGGTGCCGGAGAAAGGACTTGAACCCTCAACCTACTGATTACAAGTCAGTTGCTCTACCAGTTGAGCTACTCCGGCATGGAGAAAAAATATGGTGGGTCAGGACGGAATCGAACCGCCGACACTTAGAGCTTCAATCTAATGCTCTACCGACTGAGCTACTGACCCATATTAGTAATAAAAATGGCGGTCCCGACCGGGATCGAACCGGCGATCTCCTGCGTGACAGGCAGGCATGTTAACCGCTACACCACGGGACCATTTGGTTGCGGGGGCAGGATTTGAACCTGCGACCTTTGGGTTATGAGCCCAACGAGCTACCGAACTGCTCCACCCCGCGACAATAATATTTCACTCTCTTTTTATAAACTTGAAAGAAATGGTGGAGGATGACGGGATCGAACCGCCGACCCTCTGCTTGTAAGGCAGATGCTCTCCCAGCTGAGCTAATCCTCCATGGAAATTAAATGGTGACCCCTACGGGATTCGAACCCGTGTTACCGCCGTGAAAGGGCGGTGTCTTAACCGCTTGACCAAGGGGCCTTTAATTTTGAGCTTAAGATACTGGCGGAGAGCAAGGGATTCGAACCCTTGAGACGGTTGCCCGCCTACATGATTTCCAATCATGCTCCTTCGGCCACTCGGACAGCTCTCCAAAATTGGCTCCGAAGGTAGGACTCGAACCTACGACCATCGCATTAACAGTGCGGTGCTCTACCACTGAGCTACTTCGGAATAATATCCAGCCTAGCGACGTCCTACTCTCACAGGGGGAACCCCCCAACTACCATCGGCGCAAAAGAGCTTAACTTCCGTGTTCGGGATGGGAACGGGTGTGGCCTCTTTGCCATCATCACTAGACTGTAAAGTTTTTGAAAGACAAGATTTATTATATCAATAATACCGATTATTTCAAGCATTTTTTTGCCTTTAGGCAAAAATTCTTATTCTTTCAAAACTAGATAAATCGACATTGGATTATGGAAACGCATTTCAGTTATTGGTTAAGTCCTCGATCGATTAGTATTCGTCAGCTGCACGTGTCGCCACGCTTCCACC
>NZ_LTZG01000040.1 GCF_001592825.1 Planococcus maritimus | reverse complement strand
TTTTGAAACGGATTTCTAGAGAAAACAGAAGTTTCGCTGCGGCAGTCAAACACGTGAATAAGCTGAGCGAGCACCAATGTGGCAAACGCGATCGTCTGGGCATAAGCTAAGTTTTCCGGATTGCGGTGGTACACAATGATAAACGCTAAAATAGTGGCAACTCCGATTAAAAATCCTCTGGAAACGACCTTCCATCCTAGCTTGCGGGCAAATACCCCTTCTTTCGGATGACGGGGCTTGCGCTTCATGACGTCTCCTTCCGGCTGATCCATGCCGAGCGCCATTGCCGGCAATCCGTCCGTCACCAAGTTGACCCACAAAATCTGAATCGGAACGAGCGGTAAAGGAAGGGCGAGCAGCAT
>NZ_LTZG01000039.1 GCF_001592825.1 Planococcus maritimus | reverse complement strand
CCGACGCCAATACGGCACTGTTCTTCCAGCTCGAGTTGACCGGCCTGGGTTCCCTGGGAACCGATCCGATGAACCTGCTGAACAGAAGTATCCCCGGTTACTCGCGCATCACCCCGCCCGCGCCGACCGGGACCACATTTGAAAGGTATGAATGATGCGTAGGTTGCACTCTTTGCGCCGCTTCTCCGGCAATGCGCTGTTGCTGGCTGTTTGCGCCGCCTTTTCCGCCGCGCATGCGGCGGAGCCGAATGGCAAGGGGGCCAGGAACGCGCCCGCCGCCACGCAGAAAAGCGCACCGGCGCCCGCCGGGGAGCAGTTCGTCGACGGCATCGCGGCCGTGGTCGACAAAGACGTGATCACCCTG
>NZ_LTZG01000038.1 GCF_001592825.1 Planococcus maritimus | reverse complement strand
CGGCTACGTTTCCCGTCTCTGCAGACGCTACCGGTGCAGCAAGCCACAGGGCAGCGAGCGTTATGAGTAATAAAATCCAATGTCTGTAATTCACACTTGCCATACTCCTGCGCCTTGAATAAACGCAGTTTGGAAATGCGCTCTGCCGTACTTAATATATCTGTCACACGCACGCCGAACTTTTCGTCGATGACGACGACTTCGCCAACCGCGATCAATCTATTGTTGATGAGAATATCCACTGGCTCTCCTGCCAGTTTATCGATTTCGATACTCGAACCTTGTGACATTTCAAGGATGTCTTTGACCATTCGCTTCGTTCGGCCACGTTCTACCCTCCTTTGCCATGGGACGCCTGACCGCCAGTTCA
>NZ_LTZG01000037.1 GCF_001592825.1 Planococcus maritimus | reverse complement strand
TAGTTCGCGCCTATGGCGGATTGTCGCTAGTATCATCATTTTGATTTTCTTCACATTCTCCGTTTCATCCGGAATGGTAGCTTCTGGCTTATTCTTCCAGAGCTCATTCGGCATGTATTACCATCTTGGCCTCGTTATTGGTTCCGTGGTAGGTGTTGCCTATACCTTATTCGGCGGATTTCTTGCCGTCAGTTACACGGACTTTGTTCCAGGGGTCATGATGTTCTTGTCGCTTATTGCAGTATCGGTCGTCGGGATTTTCGTTACCGGCGGATTCGGGGAAACGGCAGCAAGCATCCGGGTAGTCGATCCGCACATGTTGCGCCTTGTTTCAGGGGCCTCCCCGATCGGCGTCATTTCAGCCGCTGCCTG
>NZ_LTZG01000036.1 GCF_001592825.1 Planococcus maritimus | reverse complement strand
CCTGCCGCAGCCGCCTGCAAAAGGCCCGCGACCGGCCGGAATGCGAAATCATGTTGCCAAGATTTGCGCGCGGGAAGAGAAAGGCCTGTCAAAGGAGACTATTTTGCCGCGCAGTAGCACCAAATCCCGGACCGTGACGATCAAGCAGGTCGCGGAGGCCGCTGCAGTTCACCCGTCGACCGTCTCCCGCGCGCTCAACCCAGCGACCCGCTAGCTGGTCGGGGAGGAAGTGGCTGAACGCGGGCTCGCGGCGGCGCAGCGCCTTGGCTACCGGCGCAACCTGCTCGCCGCGGGCCTGCGCACCGGCCGCTCGCATCTTGTAGGCATGCTCGTGCCCGACATCGCGAATACCGTCTTTTCCCCGATCCTCAGCGG
>NZ_LTZG01000035.1 GCF_001592825.1 Planococcus maritimus | reverse complement strand
AATCGCTGAGCGCCCGGTAAAATCGTCCGATCGCCTCGCTCACCCCCGGATAATTTTCCGCGACCTCCAGCACTTCGTCGCGGGCGATGCCGATGTCGCGCACCAGCGCGTCGGACAATATCTCCCCCAGCGCGCTGGCGGCCCCTTCCTGCGTGCTGGCGACGAAATCGCGAATGTCAATGTCATAGACATTGGCCAGCCGCAGCAGCATCGGCGCCGTCAACGGCCGCGGGTTGCGCTCCAGAGGGTTGAGATAGCTGGGCGACACCCCCAGTTCCCCCGCCATCCGCGTCTGGTTCAGCCCCAGCTCCCGCCGCAAAACCCGCAGCTTCGGCCCCAGATAGAGTTTCCGATCGTGCGCCATACTGTCACTATG
>NZ_LTZG01000034.1 GCF_001592825.1 Planococcus maritimus | reverse complement strand
AATGTCAGCAAATACTTTATCAATGTCCTGCTGTCCATCTATATTGGTCAGCACGTTCTTGTCTTCATAGAAGTAGAGAAGCGGCTGAGTTTGTTGCATGTTAACTTCTAAACGCTTCGTGACGGTTTCAGGCTTGTCGTCTTCGCGTTGGTAGAGCTCTCCGCCATCTTTATCGCACACACCAGCTGTAGCTGGCGGATTGAAGACAGTATGGTAAGCAGTTCCACAATCTTTGCAAATCCAACGGCCTGTTAACCGTGCAATCAATTCGTCTTGTTCAACTTGGATGTTTCCGACATGCTCGATTCGTTTGCCAAGATCAGCCAGAAGAGATTCCAGCGCCCCAGCCTGAGGGACTGTCCGTGGAAAGCCATCCC
>NZ_LTZG01000033.1 GCF_001592825.1 Planococcus maritimus | reverse complement strand
CTTGAGCTTGCCCCATCGCTTCTGGGCTGCCTTCTTGTAAAAGAAACAGACGAAGGCACAGCGTCAGGCTATATTGTGGAAACAGAGGCCTATATGGGTGCTGGAGACAGAGCGGCACACAGCTTTAACAACCGCCGGACGAAGCGGACTGAGATCATGTTTGCAGAAGCTGGGCGGGTATATACATACGTGATGCACACCCATACATTGCTGAATGTCGTTGCCGCGGAAGAGGATGTCCCGCAAGCGGTATTAATCAGGGCGATTGAGCCGCATGAAGGCCAGCTGTTAATGGAGGAGAGAAGGCCGGGCAGGAGTCCGAGGGAATGGACAAACGGACCAGGAAAGCTGACGAAAGCGCTTGGCGTCACGATGAATG
>NZ_LTZG01000032.1 GCF_001592825.1 Planococcus maritimus | reverse complement strand
GAGGCGTCTGCTTCACGATGAAAAGATCAATGCAGTATGCACCTCGCTTAAATGCCTAACTAAGCGTCTTCACCAGCGGATGCCTCCGGTTAACAGCGACACATCCTCGCATGCAGTATTATTTAATGACATCTAATAGCCGAACCGCGCACACGGGCGAGCCGGAGCAATGAGACAAGCGTTCTTCTTGGCTTATTGCGGGAGGCATGCCCAAAGCGGGAGGCGTCTGCTTCACGATGAAAAGATCAATGCAGTATGCACCTCGCTTAAATGCCTAACTAAGCGTCTTCACCAGCAGATGCCTCCGGTTAACAGGGACACGAACCCGTATGCAATATTCAATGAAATTTCAAAGCCGAACCGCGCACACGGGCGAGCCGTAGCAATGAGACAAGCGTTCTTCTTGGCTCATTGCGGGAGGCATGCCCAAAGCGGGAGGCGTCTGCTTCACGATGAAAAGATCAATGCAGTATGCACCTCGCTTAAATGCCTAACTAAGCGTCTTCACCAGCGGATGCCTCCGGTTAACAGCGACACATCCTCGCATGCAGTATTATTTAATGACATCTAATAGCCGAACCGCGCACACGGGCGAGCCGGAGCAATGAGACAAGCGTTCTTCTTGGCTTATTGCGGGAGGCATGCCCAAAGCGGGAGGCGGTGGCTTCGCGATGAAAAAAATCAAGAAAGGCTCTTCTAGCTCATTAGCTCAGCTAGTCGCACAAGATTTTCATTCGCAGAAACCTTTCCGGGATTTTCTCGTCCTTTCAAGAGGCTGCGCCGTCAAAAGTTTATCAAGGAGTTCAAAAAGATAGGTTGCTGGATTTTAATGGATAAGCTACCGTAAAAGCAATCGTGCTTATTCCCATCGCCTTTAATGCCTGCTTGGAGCGGGGCGAAGGTGAAAATAATTAGAAAACGTGAGGAATATTAAACCAACTGCTGGAAGACAACTATGCGGAATGTCCTAAAAATGATTCTGCGTTGATTGACGGAAGTTTATGCAGCGGTTATGATAGAGGGGTCGGTTTAAGGCCGATGCAAAAGGGGGATAGAGGTAAGTGCCAAGGAAACCAATTATAGCGCCTGTACTGAAGAAATGGGACGGACCAGTCAATCTTCAGTAGACGAGGAGGAGGAGTATCGAGATTTCGGCGGATACCTCCCGGCCGCGAAGCCCGGTCGTTATGTGCATGCTTAAAACAGTCGAGTGATCGATTGGACAACCAGCTTGCACGGGCTCACAACAAGCGTTTGCGAACGCTTATTTTGACATTTAACTAATTGGAGGAATATACATTATGTGTGGAATTGTTGGATATATCGGAGAACAGGATTCAAAAGAGATTTTATTGAAAGGCTTGGAGCGTTTGGAATACCGCGGATACGATTCAGCGGGAATTGCTGTGCGCAACGGCGAAGGCATCAAAGTATTTAAAGAAAAAGGCCGCATTGCGGATCTACGCGGAGTCGTAGAAGACGATGTAACGGGGAACACGGGCATCGGCCACACACGTTGGGCGACACACGGCAAACCGAGCAAAGTTAACGCTCACCCGCACCAAAACACTTCAGACCGTTTCACGATTGTTCACAACGGCGTTATCGAGAACTATCACCACATCCAGCGCGATCATTTGGAAGGCGTGGAAATGGAGTCTGATACAGACACAGAAATCATCGTGCAATTGATCGGCAAATTTGTCGAAGAAGGCATGACAACGCAAGAAGCATTCAGCAAAGCCTTGAAATTGATGAAAGGCTCATACGCGATCGCGTTGCTTGATGCAGAAGAAGAGCAGACGATTTATGTTGCGAAAAACAAGAGCCCGCTTTTGGTCGGCCTTGGCGAAAACTTTAACGTAGTGGCATCTGATGCAATGGCAATGTTGCAAGTGACGGACCAGTTTGTTGAATTGATGGACAAAGAAGTCGTCATCGTCAAAAAAGAAAGCGTGCAGATCTTGACGCTAGACGGCGAAGAAGTGACACGCGATCCGTTCACAGCTGAAATCGACATGAGCGATATCGATAAAGGCACATATCCTCACTATATGTTGAAAGAAATCGATGAGCAGCCAGCAGTTATGCGTAAAATCATCCAAGCTTACCAAGACGAGAACGATCAATTGACGATCGACTCGAACATTTTGGATGCGTTGGAAAAAGCGGACCGTTTGTACATCATTGCAGCGGGTACAAGCTACCATGCTGGATTGATCGGCAAGGAATACTTGGAGAAAATGGCGGGCATCCCAGTAGAAGTGCACGTAGCGAGCGAATTCGGCTACAATATGCCGCTTCTTTCTGAAAACCCAATGTTCGTCTTCATTTCCCAGTCCGGCGAAACAGCGGACAGCCGCCAAGTATTGGTGCGCATCAAAGAAATGGGCCACCCATCATTAACGGTAACGAACGTGGCAGGCTCTACATTGTCTCGCGAAGCGGACCATACTTTGTTATTGCATGCGGGCCCTGAAATTGCGGTCGCATCGACGAAAGCCTACACTGCACAAATCGCCGTGTTATCGATTTTGTCAGCTGTAACAGCTGAACGCCGCGGACGCAGCCTTGATTTTGATCTAGTTCAAGAAATGGGCATCGTGGCAAACGCCGTGCAAGCGCAAGTCGACATGAAAGAAGAGCTCGAGAAAATCGCAGCGGATTACCTTTCAACGACACGCAACTGCTTCTTTATCGGCCGTTTGATGGATTATTTCGTCGGTCTTGAAGGCGCATTGAAACTAAAAGAAATCTCGTACATCCAGGCAGAAGGTTTTGCTGGCGGAGAACTCAAGCACGGCACGATCGCGTTGATCGAAGAAGGCACACCGGTTATCGCACTTGCGACTCAGGAGTCCGTTAACTTGAACATCCGCGGAAACGTCAAAGAAGTGGCGGCACGCGGCGCGAACACGTGCATCATTTCTATGGAAGGTTTGAACGAAGAAGGCGACAGCCACGTTCTTCCGAAAGTCCATGAATTGCTGACACCGCTTGTTTCGGTCATTCCGCTACAGTTGATCAGCTATTATGCTGCTCTTCACCGCGATTGTGACGTTGATAAGCCGCGTAACTTGGCGAAATCCGTAACAGTTGAATAATGAATGCTCAAAATCCCGCATCCGTGCGGGATTTTTTTATTTCCCAGGGAATATATCTTTGTATTAAATTTTGAATTTTCTATCTATTATTTGAAATTGCTTGTGCTTTCTCCTATGATGAAAGAACATCACGTTGTGCGCATCAGTGACACGGAACGACGATTCTTAGGAGGCGAAGTTATGACGAAGATTGGTATTATTACCGGCAGCACACGCCCCAATCGCAATAGCCTGCAAGTGGCAGAATGGGTAAAAGGCATCGCAGACAAGCGCGGCGATGCGGAATACGAAGTGGTAGATTTGGTTGAATACAAGTTGCCGATGTACGCTGAACCGGTGTCAGCGGGAATGAGCCAGGACTATCAAACGCCGGAAGCCATTCCGTGGTCGAAAAAAATCGCGGAGTTGGACGGTTATGTGTTTATTTGCCCGGAATACAACCACGGAGTGACCTCGGCGCTGAAAAATGCCATCGATTATTTGTATCCGGAATGGAACAACAAAGCAGCAGGCATTGTCAGCTACGGGTCGGCAGGCGGCATACGGGCAGCGGAAGCGTTGCGGATCATCATGGCGGAACTGCAAGTCGCGACGGTGCGGACGCATCCGGCCTTGTCCTTGTTCACCGATTTTGTCAAAGGCAGCGAATTCAAACCCGCCGACTTCCATGAGAAAACGGTCAATGCGATGCTCGGTCAAGTAATTGCCTGGACATCAGCGTTCGAGCCGCTGCGTAAGTAAACGAATGCATAAGCGATTCCCCCGGATGAACCATTCCATCATCCGGGGGTTTGTTTTGTCCTGTTTGGGTACGGGTTATTCTTTCAAGGGCAGTAAAAGAAAGTGTATGATTGAAACGGACAACATAGAATGACGCATGAAAAGGGGAAATAAAGTGGGCATCAACAGACAACAAACAAACAGTAAACGCGCTAAAAAAATCCTGCGTGCACTCGCGGTGATACTTGGCGGCTTTATTACCGCTTATGGACTAGAAGCTGTGCTGATTCCGAATAATGTCTCGGATGGCGGCGTTACTGGGCTGAGCATCGTCGGTTCGCAATTGACGGGTGTGCAGCTCGGGATCTTGATTGGCTTATTGAATATGCCGTTCGTTTATCTCGGCTACAAGCAGATCGGCAAAAGCTTCGCCATTTATTCGGTCATCGGCATCGCGGCGTTGGCGTACGGGACGACCGTGATGCACCACGTGCCGGCGATTGTCGAAGGCGATTCGCTGCTCGTGACGGTCGTCGGTGGCATCATCATCGGTTTTGGCATGGGACTTGCGCTCCGTAACGGCGGCGCACTCGACGGCATCGATATGCTCGCGGTGTTGCTGTCGCGGAAATTGCCGTTTGGCACGAGTGATTTGATTTTATTCCTGAACTTATTCGTCTTTATCGTCGTGTCGACGGTATTTGGCTTACAAGGCGCGTTCTTGTCGGGGATCGCTTATTTTATCGCTTCTAAAGTGATTCATATGGTGGAAGAAGGCTTGAGTGGTTCGAAAACGTACAAGATCATCACGAGTGAACCCGAGAATATGGTCGAGACGATTCGGGACCGCTTGGGACGCAGCGCTACATATAATCTGGTCAAAGGTGCATACAGCCAGGAAGACTATAAAGAAATCACCTGCATCATCAACCGCCTAGAAGACAGCAAGATGAAGGAAATCATTTACGAAATCGACCCGCAAGCCTTTGTTGCGGTATATGATGTGGCCGAAGTCAAAGGCGGCAATTTCAAGAAACGCGATATCCATTAAAAATTAAGGGGGATGCGAGATGATCACCGGATTGCATCACGCACAAATCACTATCCCAACAGGGGCGGAAGCACAAGGAAAAGCGTTTTATGGTGAGCTACTCGGCTTGCAGGAAATCGATAAGCCAGACGCCTTGAAAGGGCGCGGCGGCTTTTGGCTCGAAGTAGGCCATCAGGAAGTGCACGTCGGGACGGAAGACGGGGTTGACCGGCTTGCGACAAAAGCGCATCTAGCGTACCGAGTCGAAGACATCCACTATTGGCGCGAGCGGCTGGAAGAAAACGGTGTGGAGATTCTGGAGGCGGTGACGATCCCGGGATTTGCGCGTTTTGAATTTCGCGCTCCGTTCGGCAACCGTGTGGAATTGATTCAACTGTTGCAAGGAGACGATGCGCAATGAAAATTACGATGGGGAAAGACCGGCAAGACAGCGAATTGATCCGACAAAAAGTCATCGAGCACAATATGAACATGCTGCCGGAAGAGGTCAAGACGCCGGTTGAACACATGAACTTTGTTCTGAGAAACGAAGCGGGAACGATCCAAGGCGGCTTGACTGCGACGGTGTTCTGGGGGCATTTGCACGTCGACTTTTTGTGGGTCGATGAAAGCTTGAGAGGGCAAGGACAGGGAAGCGCTTTGATCGAACAAATGGAGCAGGCTGCCCGTGAAAAGAGCTGCCGGCTGATCACGCTCGATACATTCAGCTTCCAGGCTCCCGATTTTTACAAACGCAACGGCTATGAAGTGTTCGGGGTGCTAGAGGACCATCCGAAAGGCTTTAGCCAGTATTTCTTGCAGAAACGATTAGATATTTAAAGGAAGCTGGCCTGATTATAGGCTGGCTTTTTCTATGGAAATAATTTCATTTACTATCTTGCATTGCAAGGGTTTATTGGTTATAGTGATTTTATAACACTTGCATTGCAAGTTAGTGAAGTGACACGGAAAGCGAAAGGCGGATGCACATAGTGGCAGATTCTACACAAATGCTCAAAGGGATTTTAGACGGCTGCATCTTGTCGATCATTGAAGAAGGCGAGATTTATGGCTATGAACTGGCCGAAAAGCTGCAGAGCTATGGGTTTCAATCGTTCAGCGAAGGCAGCATTTATCCGCTGCTGTTGAGGATGCAAAAAGAAGGGCTCGTGTCGAGTGTGCAGCGGAAATCGACTGCCGGACCCAAGCGTAAATATTATTCATTAACGGAAGCGGGACAAGTGGAACTGGAACAGTTTCTCGGGCGCTGGGCTGAGTTGAAGCAATCGGTCGATGCGGTCATTACAAAAGGGGGACAATGACATGCTATCTGCAAAATCGGAACAATTCCTCATCGAACTGCGCATGTATTTAGTGCAGCGAGGGAGAAGCGATGAAGACATCCAGGGAATCGTCGACGAACTGGAAAGCCATTTGATCGAATCAGAGAAAAACGGCAAGAGTGTCGAGAGCATCGTCGGGAAAGACCCGAAACAGTATATGAAAAGCATCGGGGCGTCGCTGCCGGTTGCGACGAAAGAATTGATGGTTCTCATCCCGGCGACGTTGCTGGTCATTCTCGCCTACTTGGCGTATATCCCGGCCTTATCGGGGGCCTTCAAGCTCTCGCAAACAGTGCTATGGGGCATCATTCCTGTCATCTTGAGCCTTGCCGTCTATAGTTCCTTAATCTTCAAGGTATTGCCTAAGCTTCATGCTAAACCGGTGAAACAAGGAATAATTGCGGTGGCGGTATCCACTGGAGTCATCGGTTTTTGGGTGGCGTTTTATTTGTGGATGGTGCCAGAGACGGCATCGGCTTATTTCACGGCCACTACTGGACAGAATTATGTGATTCTCGCCATCTGCCTGGCCATTTTTATTGCTTATGCGCTGTATACGAAATCGTGGATTACGATTATCGTCGCGGCCTTGATGAGTGCGGGGCCGCTTGCGGAAAATTGGATCCCGCAGGAGGTTAATGAAGACCCGGCATATATCGCTTTAGCCATCGGGGGTTTCGTCTTAATCGGGATTGCGATTGTTTGGTTCTTGATGAGCAAAAGGCATAAAACGGCCTGAGTAAGAAAGCAATGAAGAGTACTTGGTAACATCCATATTCCAAATACGGTTTCCATCAGCTGAGGTGTGAGTGCTCATCCGCTACTACCGGCAGAAGTCCGTGTGCATTTATTTTCAGTAGCTTTTTTCATTTTTTATGCTATACTTTTTTTAACAACTCAATAGACCTTGACATCACGTCAAAGGGGAGTAGCTATGGGGAAACCTATTTCACAGTCGTCATTACATGGACCCGTTCCATCGGTTGTGATAGCAAAATCATTTTGCTTAGCAAGACCTTTGCCTTCTATAGGCAGGGGTCTTTTTTGTTGTCAAAATCAAGGAGGTTTTTTTAGTGGAAGCAATATTATTGGAGTATGCATGGGTACTGCTCGTACTCGTGGCATTAGAAGGCTTGCTTGCGGCGGATAATGCGGTCGTTATGGCGGTCATGGTCAAGCACTTGCCGAAAGCACAACAGAAAAAAGCATTGTTTTACGGATTACTCGGGGCGTTCGTGTTCCGTTTCGCAGCACTATTCATGATCACTTTGCTGGTCGACGTCTGGCAGATCCAGGCACTCGGTGCAGCGTATCTCTTGTTCATTGCATTCAAGCATATTTACGATCAGCGAAAAGGCGAAGAGCATTCCATTGAACCCGAAAAAACGAAGGGTTCTGGCTTTTGGATGACGGTATTAAAAGTGGAATTGGCAGATATCGCGTTCGCGGTTGACTCGATGCTCGCAGCGGTGGCGCTCGCCATCACTTTGCCGCATCTCGGAACAATGGAAATTGGCGGCATCAACGGCGGACAGTTCGCGGTGATGCTTGCTGGTGGTTTGATCGGCCTTGTCATCATGCGATTCGCAGCGCATAAATTCGTTAAGTTGCTGACGAATTACCCTCAGCTCGAAACAACCGCGTTCGTCGTCGTCGGCTGGGTCGGTGTGAAATTGACCGTTCTGACACTCGGACACGAAGGCGTGGGCATATTGCCGTACGAATTTGTTCACTCGACAGAATGGAAATTGATCTTCTGGGGCGTGTTGTTGACGATCGTAGCCATCGGCGCACTCATCAGCGTCAAGAAAAAGCGCGAACAAAGCGCGGCGTAAGAGGCCAAGTTGCAAGCGAGGCCCTTGCGTGATAAAATCTATTCAATTCTGAAATGAAACGAGTTGATGGGTGGACAATGCGCAACTAACCTATATTTTAGTCATTTGAAATAGTAAATTTCGAAGGCAAAAACATAGGATTAGTCTGCCCATTTCTACCATACGGTGAGGCTGTTTATTCAGCGCACGTAAATGTACCGGCTAATCCTTCCAAATTTAGATTTGGGAGGATTTTTTAATTCTCCCTGTCGATAGATGAAGGGGTGGTTCTGCATGACAGAACTGATGAAATTGCTAGATATATCCGTGGAAATTGAACAACAAGCTTTATTTGAGAAGTTGAGTGCGAACGTCCAGCATGGCGACCGCATCGGCATTATCGGAAAAAACGGCGCGGGGAAAACAACGCTTTTGCGCTTGCTTGCCGGAGACCTCACTCCAGCAAGTGGGCAAATTATTCACGGTTCACGGGGGATGAGCATACGGACAGTCGAACAGGAACTGGCCGATTACGCGTTTCAAGACGTGACGGCAGCGGAAGAGGCGCTCTTGAAAAAATGGCAAGTGCCACTGCGCGATTTTGCCCACTTGAGTGGAGGCGAAAAGCTCAAGGCGAGGCTTGCGAAAGGCTTCGCAGCACCTGCAGATCTCTTGCTGCTGGATGAGCCAAGCAATCATTTGGACGCACAAAGCACGGCGCATTTGCTGCGCGAATTAAAGACTTACCCAGGGGCCATCGCCATCGTCTCGCACGACCGCTATTTTCTTGACCGCGTGGCGACGAAAATCTGGTCCATTGAAAACGGCAAGGTTTATAGTCATGATGGCAATTATGGCGACTATATGGAATTCCGCGAACAGCAGCGAAAAAGCCAGCAACACGCCTATGAGACCCAGCAAAAGCATATTACGCGGATCGAAAACCAAATGAAACAGCTGTCTTCCTGGTCCGAATCGGCGCATGCCCAATCGACCAAACAAGAGGGCTATAAGGAATATTACCGGGCCAAAGCGAAACGCATGGACGCTCAAGTGAAATCCAAACAAAAGCGGCTAGAGAAGGAATTGGAAGAAGCGACGGTCGACAGAGTTGAAGCTGACGATACGGTAGAGTTCGCTTTTCGTCCCAGTTCCAAAGTAGGCAAACGCTTTTTGGAAGTCAAAAATGCCGGGAAGTCGTTTGGGAAGATGCCGTTATTCGCCAACGCTTCCTTTACGGTTCAGCATGGAGAAAAACTGGCCGTGACCGGCGTGAACGGCAGCGGCAAAACGACATTTTTGAAAATGCTTGCGGGCGAAGAGCCGGTAAGCGATGGGGAGCTGTGGCTATCGCCTTCTGCATCGATCGGCTATTTGACGCAAGACGTCTTTGATTTGCCGCTCGATCAGACACCAGCCGAGTTATTTGAACAGATCACGTACAAAGACCGTGGGCGCGTGCAGAATCTCTTGAAGCATCTCGGTTTCCGCACAGAGCAATGGCTGGAGCCGATCCGAGAGATGAGCATGGGCGAGCGGGTCAAATGCAAATTGATGAAGTTCATCTTGGAGGATAAAGACGCCTTATTGCTCGATGAGCCGACCAATCATTTGGATTTGCCATCGCGCGAACAATTGGAAGCCACCTTGGCGGATTATCGCGGCACGCTCCTCGTCGTGTCGCATGACCGTTATTTGCTAGACAAGGTGACGGATGGCCAGCTGGTGTTTGAAGACAGGGCCATCCGCAAACAGCTCGGGAAAGCGGCTCCGCAAGCATCACTCGGAAGCAGCGGTGAACTTCGGCTGAAACTCGAAACCGAGCGCCAGGCCGTACTCGGGAAACTGAGCTTCCTGCAGCCGAAAGACAAAGGCTATAGCGAACTCGATCGGCGCTTTGTGGAATTGACTAGACAATTAAAGGAAATGGAGTAGAGGGAACAGAAGAGTAGACGACAGAAAAGAGACGGCCGCAGCCGTCTCTTTTTTACGCCAAGCGGCCGTCTTTCATAGTGAGGACGCGGTCTGCATAGGTGAGCAGGTCTTCTTCGTGAGTGACCATCAAAGTGGCGATATTCAGTGTTTTCGTCAGTTTCTGAAGCAATTCCATTACTTCGCGCGACTTGGTGGAGTCCAAACTTGCCGTCGGTTCGTCCGCGAACAAAATCTTCGGTTGGTGGACAATCGCGCGTGCAATGGCGATGCGCTGCTTTTCCCCGCCAGACATCGAAGCGGGATAGGCACTCTTACGGTGGCCCATGCCTACCTCATCCAGTATTTTTTCGACCTCTTGTCGTTGTTGTTTTGTCGAAAGCGGGGAGCCGGCCGTCTCGAGCATGAGCAGCAATTGCTCTTCGGCCGTGAGAAATGGCACGAGGTGAGAGGATTGAAAGACAAAGCCGAACGATTCCGCGCGGATTTGGCGGGTTTTTTCTGGACTCAGCGCGCCAAGGTCTTGGCCATCAAAATGAATTTCGCCAGATGACGGAGTTTGAAGCCCCGCCGCGATTGTCAGCAGCGTGCTTTTGCCGGAGCCGGATGACCCGACAAGGGCCGTAATTTCACCTTCCGCCAGCGTCAAGTCGATGCCTTTTAAAATTTCCTCCGAGACTTCACCAGTCGTGAAGTTCTTTTTGATGTTGCTCGTTGAAAAAATCATGCTTATCCCTCTCCTTGTTGAATGGCTTGAAGCGGTTGGGCCTTGCGGATTTGAAAGCCTGACAGTGTCGCTCCGGCAAACCCAATGGCAAAGAACACCGCGGATAATTGAAGCGTGGTGCTAATCGGCAAGTAAAATGGCATGCCGCTTGGTGCCAGAATTTCGAATACTTGGCTGAGGACGATGGCCAAAGTGAGCGCGATCGCAGTAATGACGAGCATCTGCACCCAGATCATCCGGAACAAGGCGCCAGTCTTCACGCCAATCGCTTTTAAGATGCCGTAGAGCCCGAACTTTTGGATGTTCATCATATAAAAGAAAATCGCGAATAGCATGCCACTGATGACCACTAAAAACCAAACGATCATGGACAGCGATAATTGCTCTGCGCTATAGCTGGGTAAGGTGTTGAGGAATTCATCCACAGAGAAGCTTTGCAAGCCGGCGATTGCCTCGAGTCCTGCCGCTTCTGGGACGAACAGCATTTGCAGGTCTTCTGTGCGGTACATTTCCGCGTAATTATTCGGGTGAACAAAAGCGACAGGTGCATGGCTGTATTTCACGCCGTCTGAAAAGCCCGCTACGGTAAATTCGCCATTAAACTGGCTGTTGGTGAAAGTATCGCCTTGCTTGATGCCTTGTTCTTCGAGAGAGCGGTCGAGGATGATTTCATCTTTTGATACGTCGGGAAATTCAGCTGAACTGGTCGATGTGACGAATGCGACGCTTTGTTGTTCGTCTTGTTCATTCAATAAAAAGCCCATCTGGATAGAGAATGCAAATGCGCCATCTTTTTCCAATAGAACTGCTTGCTGTGTTTCCATGTCGATCGCGGACAAGGCGTGGGTTTCTTCCGCTGCCGTTTCCATATAGATCGCGCCGTCCGGCAAGTTTTTGATCAAGGCGGCATTGTCTTGAGATAAACCATTCGCGAGCCCTGAGATGATGAAGGTCAATAAGCTGATCAAAAAGACGATCGATCCAAGAATCACGAATTTTGTTTTGCTTTTCTTCATTTCTTTCCATGCTAAGTTCACGTTGTTCGCCTCCGTTTTGGTATAGCTTCAGTTTACAGAGGCAAGATGAATGGAAGGTGAACGGGCGTTGACAGTTTGGAATAAATAAAGCCCTCCAGTTTTGGAGGGCTTTGAGTCTATACAGATGATGAGGCTGGAAGAATAACAGTGACGGTGGTGCCGGTACCTAATGTGCTGTCGAGGTCAATCCTTCCGCCATGGAGCTCGATGATTTCCTTAGCGATCGATAGGCCAAGGCCAGAGCCTTTTTGGCCGCGGGTGCGGGCTTGGTCGGCGCGGTAAAAGCGTTCGAAAGCATGTTTCGTTTCGTCCTCTGTCATGCCGATGCCGTGATCGCGTACCGTGACACGGATATGGTTCTCGCTCTGCGTAAGGGTTACGTCGACCGAGCCGCCCTGTTCGCTGTACTTCACCGCATTGGTCAACAGGTTTTCCCAGACGGTTTGAAGCAGCACCGCGTTGCCTGGCGTATAAGCTGGGGTGAGCTGTGCAGACAGCGCCAGTTCTTTGTTGTCGAACGCATAGCGCAAATGGCTGAGCGTCGCGTGTAATTGTTCGTGGAGTGCTACGGTTTCGAGCGCTTCTGGCGTTTCCTTGTCGACCGATGCCAAGGTCAAGAGTTGCGTCGTCAATAGAGACAGGCGCGCCGTCTCTTCGCGGATAATGTCCGCGTAGTGCTGCTTGTCAGAATCGCTGATGCCCGGTTTCTCCAGCAAGCCGAGATAGCTTTGGATCGTATGGAGCGGTGACTGGATATCGTGGGAGACGTTATGGACGAATTCCTTGCGCTTGACGGTCGACTGTTCAATGCGCGAACGCATCAACAGGAACTGGTCGGCGAGGCGGCCGATTTCATCCCGCCGGTCGATTGCCAGCGGCACGTCGAAGGTTTCCGTCGCCATTTTCTCGGTCGCTTCGGTCAGTTTCGTGATCGGTTGGATCAATAAACGAGCGACGAGCAACATGCCGAGAAAGCTTAACAGCACGATCCCTACAGCCAAACCGCCAAACAACAGATGGAGTTCCTGGAACAATAGCTCGATGTCGGGACGCAGAAATAAAGCATAGGATTCGCCGCCGAGCGTCACCGGGACGCCGATGGAATTTGTTAGTTCATTAGCGAAAAAGCCAGTGACGAAAGTTTGACGCGGAAAATCACGGATACCGTTAAAGGTGTCACCGCCGAGCACGTGCTGGACGTCCTGTTGGGCGATCGTTTCGTCGCGAAATTCACCGCCGAAGCGCGAAACATCGTTGCCATCGGTCAAATACAATTGATAGCCGGCGTCGCCGAGCACTTCGAGTGTGCTTTCCACTTGGTTAGGCGGCAGGCTGTTCAAATGGCCGGCAAATGATTCGGCAATCGCCAAGTTTTTATCGTTATTATCTTCTTTCAAAAATTGGTGATACAACGTGTTCATCGCGAAAAATGAGATAGCGCTGCTGATGAGCATCGTCAGGAATGTGAACCAGATGAATTTGACGTACAAGCTCATGACTCGGCCTCCAGTTTATAGCCGACGCCGCGCACCGTGACAATCTTGACATCCGGCGCGAATTGTTCGAGCCTTGTGCGCAACCGCTTGATGTGGACATTGATGGTCTGCTCATCTCCTTGAAAATCGAGCCCCCACACACTTTCGATAATGGTGTCTCTTGTAAAGACGTGGCGCGGTTTGGAGGCGAGCAAGGCAAGTAACTCGAATTCCTTCAATGGAATGAACGACAAGCCGTTCGGCGAGCGCAGTTCATAGCTTTTCAAGTCAATCGCTAAAGACCCCGCCGTAAGGGTATTGTTTTCGGGATGGTCGTAACGGCGCAAAATAGCTTTGACACGGAACAGCAATTCCTTAGACTCGAACGGTTTGACCAAATAATCGTCGGATCCTGCGAGAAATCCACGTTCTTTGTCTTCGATATGGTGGCGCGCTGTCAAGAGGATGACCGGGATACCGTAGTCTGTGCGTAGGCGTCCGGTTAATTCGAAACCGTCGATTCCTGGCATCATGACATCGACAATCGCGAGATCTACTGTCTGCTGTTCCAAACGTGCGAGCGCCTGCTCACCATTTTCAGCGGATATCACTTCAAAGCCATGTTGCCGGAGCTCTCCGGCGACAAACTGGAGCATAGGTAAATCGTCGTCTACTGCGAGAATGCGAATCATATTAACCCTCCTTGCCTACTAGTATAGGACATAGCATGAAAAGACGTTAGATTTTCCTTTCAAGGATACATCTTGCTTGTATAATGGAGAAAACAATAGCGGCATGGCCGTTTCGAAAGGGTGGGAAATATGAGTGGAGAAACAAATTGTTTGGGCTGCCGCCTGGCAAATGGCGAGCTGCCGGTGCACATGGTTTATGAAAACGACCAGGTGGCGTGTTTTTTAGACCATGATCCATTCAACGAAGGGCATGTACTCGTTTTGCCCAAAAAGCATTCCCGTTTCATCGATGACATGGATGACGAAACGGCGATGGCCATTTTGCAAGCTTCGCAATTGATGAGCCGGACCATCCGTGAACTGTACGCGCCATTTGGCATCACGCAAACGCAAAACGGCGGAGGGCCTGATGAGTTGACGCATTTTCATTTGCACATCGTGCCGAGAGAAAAACATCAGCCGTTCGCGAGTTTTTATACAGAAGAGGACTGGGACAATGAAGCGCTGAAAGAACGATTGGCTGACACGCGCACGAACTTGGCGGAGGCCGTTGCAGCGCAGCTAACGACATCACCAACAGGAGGCTCTTATGTCGAAGCGAATCGATGAACAAGCGCTTCACCAACAGCATTACGCAGAAATCCGCGATAAAGTGGCAAACGATCCGTATGCCCAGTCGCTCGGCATCCGTTTAACAAAGTTTGAAGAAACGGTGGCTGAAGCGGAGCTCATCGTGCAGGAACATATGGTCAATGCTTACGGAACGGCGCACGGCGCAGTCATTTATGCGCTCGCGGACCATGTGTTATCGGTCGCAAGCAATGCCCACGGTAAAGCGTCGGTCGGCTTGTCGACGACTGCGCAATTTATCCAGGCGGCAAGGCCAGGAGATGTGTTGACGGCACGTGCCGTTGAGACGAAGCGCAATTTCCGCGTCGGCTTTTACCGCGTCGATGTGCTGCGCGGAGAAGACATCATTGCAACGGTCGACGGGGTGTCTTACCGCAAAGACCAGTATTTTGTCGGGGACGAAGAGGATTGACTGTACGACTGAAAGCAGAAAGGAGGTGGCGATATGCTATTGTCGATACAACCAGAAGAGCTGACGGAGCGCTGGTATGATGTGTTCGAGCAAATCGAGTGGACCGAAGTGTTGGTGTTTTTATTTTACGTGGCCTGTATTTTCTTGGTGAGGGCTGTAGTGCTGGCGATTTCCAAGCGCTTGAGCAAAAATCGCTTGTTCCGCTATGTTGACCCGATCCTCACAAGCTTATTGAACTGGGCGACGACTTACGGGATTTTATTGTTCATGATCTTTTACTTTTCCAATTCGGGATGGATGTTCGACCGGTTGTTTGAAATCGGCAATGTTGAAATCACGGCATTTTTGCTGATTCTGGTCGTCTTGATCGTGTCGCTTGCTAACCGGGCGTCAAAAATCATCACGCGTTATATTTTGCCGAACGTCTATCAGCGTTATCATTTGGACCGGGGCATGAGCTATACTTTTGACCGAATGTTCCATTATACGGTCATGGCGATTGCGATTCTGATCAGCTTAACGACGGTCGGTTTGGATTTGAGTGCCTTGACGGTGTTTGCGGGAGTCGTAGGGGTCGGGATCGGCTTTGGTTTACAAAACATCGCCTCGAACTTTATTTCCGGGATTATCTTGCTGTTCGAGCGGCCGATTAAAGTCGGTGACCGGGTCATCATCGACGACTTGATCGGCGATGTCGACAAGATTTCAATGCGTTCGACCGTCATCAAGACGATTCACAATGAACACGTCATCGTCCCGAACTCGTATTTCCTCGAGGAGCAAGTCGTCAACCGGTCGTATGGCGACCCGCGCATGCGGCTGGTGGTACCGGTTGGGGTTGCTTACGGAACGGATGCTGAAAAAGTGAAGCGAGTGCTGCTGCAGGCGGCGCAAGAAGAACAGCAAGCGGGCGGTGTCGTCTTATTAGACCCGGAGCCGTTTGTTAATTTTGCGGCATTCGGCGAGTCGTCGCTCGATTTTGAGCTGATGGTGTGGATCGACAACTCAAACCAAGTGATCGTCACGAAAAGCGCCTTGAACTTCCGCATTAACCAGCTGTTTGCCGAACAGGGAATCGAAATCCCGTTCCCTCAGCGTGATTTGCATATTAAAACCATGCCTGTGGACAAGCAGGAATAAAGCGTACGGCTCTTTGTGCTCTTCTAACTGCTACAAGACAAAGGGCCATTGCCAACCAACAATAAGTTTAGAGTAGGTGAAGTAGAATGGAACTAATCATCGATCAAGAGCAAGCATCGGAATTTGAAGCAGTAGAAGCACTTATCCGGCAAGCCTTTGCTGGTGAGGAGCTTAGCGATCAGACGGAGCATCAGCTAGTAAAACGTCTAAGAACCAGCAAGGCTTACGTAAGGGAATTGTCATTGACCGCCAAACGCTCAAATGGCGAATTACTTGGCCATATTATGTTGACAAAAGCACAAATTCTAGGTGGACAAAAGGCGTTCGATACCTTGGCGCTTGCGCCTGTTTCAGTGTTGCCGGAACACCAAGGAAAGGGTATCGGAAGCGCATTGATCAACGCTTCACTCAAGCGTGCTAAACAGCTGGGCTTTTCTTCCGTGATCGTGCTGGGCCACCCAGCGTACTATCCGAAATTTGGCTTCGAACGAGCGAGCCGCTGGAATATCCGTGCGCCGTTTGAGGTTCCCGAAGAAGCGTTTATGGCGATCGAATTGGTGCCGGGCGCCTTGGCGAATGTGAGCGGTGTGATCCAATATGCGGATGAATTTTCATCCTAAAAAAGAGGAAGAGACGCATAGGTCTCTTCCTCTTTCTAATTTATGATACAGCTTTAGCGGTAAGCGGGGCTGCGGCGGGTTTGCCAAAATAATAGCCTTGGAACAATTCGTAGCCTTGTGCTTTTAGCCATTGGAAATCTTCTTCGGTTTCGATGCCCTCTGCAAGCGGCGTAGAGCCGGCAGCGCGGGCTTTATCCAAGAAGCTTTTTGCAACCAGCTGTTTGTCAGCGTCTTGAGCGACGCCGAACACGTATTGCATATCGAGTTTCATGAAATGCGGCTTTAGTTCATCGAGCACTTCGGCGGTGCTATAGCCTTCGCCGACATCGTCAAGCGCGTATTGGAAACCTCTTGACTTGTAATAGCCGAGAATGCGCTTCAAATGCTCCAAATCGTCGACTTTCTCGGATTCCACGACTTCAAATACCAATTGGTTCGGGTCGACGCCAGTTTGCTGGGCCAGTTCAATGGTCGAACGCAGGCAAAATTCCGGCGAATAAATCGAGGTCGGGATGAAATTGATGAATGCTTTTTCGTCGGACAATTGGCCGGCTGCCCGGACAGCGGTCATGCGGCAGACGCGGTCGAGCGCGTACAGGCGGCCGCGGCTTTTCGCAGCGGGAAAGATCGTGTCCGGATAAATAACTTGCCCGTCGGCATCGTGGAAGCGAGCGAGCATCTCATAGGCGAAAACATTGCGTTCTGCGTCGACAATCGGCTGGTAATGGGATACGATGCGCTCGTTTTGAATGACTTCATCGATCCATTCCATGTCGAACACGTGGCGCATATTCGTGATTGGCTGATAGCTTTCCTGGTTGATGCGGAATTCCGCGGACTCAGTTTCCAGCAAATCTTCGCAAAAACTCAAAAATTCACGGGCCCCGAACTCATCCAGGCGCAGCCGATAATCTTTCAAAGACACCTCAAGCCCCTGGCGCTCTAAGTGATCTATGGCAATTGGGATAATGGATTGGTTCAATTCACCGCTGAGGCGAATATCAAATGACAATGTGGAGACTGAACAATTATTACAGTTCAATCATACTCCCCCTTTTTTGATGTGGTAATTAAAGTATATCCGATGTGACTTAATTCACAAGTAATTTGTGCAAGAACGGTATTTTAGGTGGAAAAAGCAAAGTATCTACCAAAAAATGGTTAGCTTTCTGATGTAGCCGGAAAACCTGAATCGAAAGCGTTGCTTAGCCCGCCATGAAAACGCTAAAATGAGCCTATTCACATTTCAGGAGGCGATAGGATGAATGAAGAGATAATGTTTCGCCAATGGAAAACTTGGCGCAGCATGATTATCAAGCTGCTGGACAAGACGAGTGAAGAAGAGGCGGACCAAATGCCGGCACCGTTCCGCAATTCCATCCGTTGGAATGCCGGCCATTTGGTTACGGGAATCGACAGCTTCGTTTCGAAATCGCTCGACACAACACCGTTTTTGCCGGAACGCTATAAAGAACTATTCGCAAGCGGCACATCGCCGCAAAACTGGGAAGGCGAGGTGCCTTCACTAGAAGAGCTCAAGCAAGTGCTGCGCGACCAGCCCGACCAGATTGAACACATCACAGCCGGTAAGCTCGACAGCAAATTGCTCGAGCCGTTTATCGGCATGGAGACGCTCGGTGAAGTGCTGGCATTCATGATTTCACACGATGCGCTCCACCTCGGGACGATGAGCGCGATCCGCAGAACGACCAAGATTCAATAAGTAGATGAAAGCCCCGCCTGAAATATAAGGCGGGGCTTTGTTACAGGAGTATGTCATTGTCGTTTCCATAGTCATATCGGCGTGCCTAGCCTTATACAAAATGGTATACTGAGGGCAATTCATTGGAAAAGGTGGCAGGCGGAATGTCTTCATTTACGGAGTTTTGCGGATATATCACAGCGAGCCCTCGGACGCTCGCTGAACAAGTAGTCGACCGGGTGCTTGCGAAAATCGACCAGGACATCCCGGAAGCGGAAAGCTTACGGGCGGTTGAAATGTACGAAGAATTGCTGGGCCATCTCGGGGCAACCCTTGGCAACGAAGCCGACCTGGACGTGCCGGATGCGTTAATCGAGTGGAGCAAGAAAAATGCCGAAATGCAAATTACATCCGGCGGCAAGATTTCTGAGATCGTCGTGCGTTATCCGCCGACGCGCGTCGTCATGGCAGAGTTGTTCACGGAGTTGAGCGTGAAGTTTGGGCTTGGCCTGGAAGAAAATGCACGGGTCATCAAACGCATCAATACCTTGCTCGATGTCAGCTTGAACGAGACCTTCTTTGCGTTTGAGCGGCTGCAGGAAAAATTCGAAGCGGAAATGCAAAGCGAGATGATCTCTTTGTCGGCACCGATCGTCCCGGTCGCTGACGATGTCGTCGTTTTGCCGCTCATCGGCTATCTCGACAGCTACCGCGTCAATCACATTTTGACGAACGTCATCCCGCGCATTGCAGAGATGGACGTCTATCACGTCATCACCGATTTCTCGGGCGTCTTGACGATCGACGACCAAACCGCAGAAGCGATCCACCATATCGGCAGCACATTCAGCTTAATGGGCATTCACGTCGTCGTGGCAGGCTTGCGTCCGGACTTGGTGCAGACCATCGTCCGCTCAGGCATTCAATTGGCCACGGCGGATGCTTATGCCACCGTCAAACAAGCGCTGGAAAGCTTGGAAAAAATCGAAGCATAACAATACGAACGGCCGGGCCTCTTACAGGTCCGGTTTTTTTACGCAATTTTAGTAAATTTTTTGGCAAAATGGCCGATAATAAAAGAGAAGGCTGAATGAACGCACATGTTACTGCATCTTCTGGGCACCATGATGTTGCTGCAAACGCGGAGACGCATTGTCTCTTGTGTCATCATCAGCTATCTTAAAAGTAAGCAATTCATCTCGACTTCAAAGTAAAAATAGCGGAGGCCATTCATGAACGACATACAACAATTGGAACAACGTATCCAGGAGCTGATGGCATTATGGGATGCTGCGAAAGACCTCAATTCCCATCTCGAACTGGATAAAGTATTCGACCATATCCTCCAGCAGATGATGCACGTGATTGGCGCGGAAGCGGGCACTTTGTGGGTCGTGGATGCAGAGGGGCAGGAATTGCAGGCCGTTTCTGCATTCGGCCCAGCCGCCGCGGAGATTCTTGATGTGACCATGCCAAAAGGGCAAGGCATCGTCTGGAAAGTATTGGAGACCGGCCAGGCGGAACGAATCGGGGATGTCTCGACGCATGCCGACTGGAACGAACGCATCGATCAGGAGAGCGGATTCCACACAAGTTCCTTAATGACAGTGCCATTGATTATCAAAAACAACCAGCTCGGCTCGCTGCAATTGCTCAATAAGCGAGGGGGCGAGTGGTTCACCGAACAGGATCTGCGCTTGGCGGAAGCGCTGGCGCATCAATCCGCGCTCGCGCTCCACAATAGCCAAATGTACGATGAGCTCAACCGCATGCTCCTCAGCATGATCCGCACCCTCGCGACCGTGCTTGATGCACGCGATCCTTACACATCCGGGCATTCGGGGCGCGTCGCGAATTATTCCTTATGGATCGCCCAGAAAATGGGGCTGCCTTTAAATGAATGCGAAGAATTGTATAAAGCGGCGCTGCTGCACGATATCGGGAAAATTGGCATTCGCGACGATTTGCTGCAAAAGCCCGGGCGTTTGACGCAAGAAGAATACAGCACCATCCAGCAGCATACCTTAATCGGCGCGGGCATTCTCGGGAACATGGAGCCGAGGCGCGCGATGGAGCAAGCGGTGGCGACAGCAAAATCCCATCACGAACGCTTAGATGGCAGCGGCTATCCAGAAGGGCTTGTGGGCGATGAGATTCCCTTGTTTGCGCGCATTGTCAGCGTCGCCGATACCTTTGATGCGATGACGACGGTGCGTTCTTATAGCAATGGCTTCACTCCGCAACAAGGCGCCGCAGAACTCGTGCGCTGCCGAGGAGGCTTGTTTGATGAAGCGGCGGTCGATGCGATGATCGCCATCTTGGAAGAATGCGATTACGATTTAAGCACGTATAAAACAGAGCGGAGATACCAAATATGAGCATGTTCGATTATTTACTGCTGGGCCATTTAGTCGGCGACTTTTTGCTGCAGACTTCGTGGATGGCGCAATACAAAGCGACCAAATGGCTGCCGCTGCTGGCACACGTCACGGTGTACACAGCCGTCATCGCTTTGTTCGGATTATTTGCCGGCGGCTTATCGCTGTCGGCGCTTGCGCTCGTCTTTGTGAGTCATGTGGTGCTCGACCGGCGGCGCTTTGTCGCATTTTGGGTCAGGCGCATTCAAATGGCGACAGGGGTGGAAAGCAAATGGCTATCAATTGTGGCAGACCAGATTTTCCATCTCTTGTTTCTGGCCTTGGCGATTGCGTTGACATAGGAGTGAGTGAAGATGACATTGAAATCAAAGCATTACACTATTGAAAAAGAATATCCGGTCGACCGACAGACGGCGTGGGAGCAGCTTGCGGACAATAACCGCTTGAACGATGCGATCGGTTTGTTCCCCGTGAAGTTTCAGCCGAATAAAACCGAAGCGACCGGCTTGATTTACAGGGAAGCGGCGGCGAAAGTGATGCGCGTCGTCCCGATGACGTGGAAATCACTGCCGTTTGAATGGCAGGAGCTGGAGTATTACACGACCGAACGGCAATATCTGGACGGGCCGCTCAATTATTACATATTAACGCTGGAATTTTTTGAGGTAAGCGAAGGCGAAAAGCCGCGCACGAAAGTCCGGCTAACGGCGGAATTTTCTCCGAAAAACGTGCTCGGCTATGTGGGCATCCAGGCAACGGGAGTGCCGGCGCTGAAGAAAATCATGGCGTTTTTGGACGATTACCAGCCGCAACAGATTGAACAAGCACCAAGGACAAACCAACGCGCACCGAAAGTGAATACCGAACAACTCGAAAGCTTAAGCAAGCAATTGACCAAGTACCCGGTCGCCCCAGAATTCGCGGCACGTTTGAAGCATTACCTCAACAACAGCACTGAACAAGACGCGGCAGAGATCGTGCCGAAAAATCTAGCGAAACTGTGGAATATGCCAATGGATGAAGTGTTGCGGGGCATGCTCTATGCCACGAAAACCGGCTTATTGGAACTAAGTTGGCACGTCATTTGCCCGAACTGCCGCGTGTCCAAGGACAATCACCGCAGCTTATCGGAACTCGAGCAAAGCTTTCATTGCGACTTGTGCGGCGTTGCTTACGACGCGAATTTCGACCAGTCCGTCGAATTGCATTTCTCGGTACATCCGACCGTGCGCACCGCTTACGCAGAAGTGTATTGCGTCGGCAGCCCACTCATCACGCCGCACGTCATCGCACAACGCATCGTCCGGGCAGGGCAAGCGGTCAGTTTCAAGCCGGTCGCAGGACACACGCCGATGCGCTTGCGCGTGCTGCAATTGAATGACCAAATCCGGATCGGCCAGACCGGTGCGTTTTGTTACACAGCATCCGGCTGGGTGGAATCTTCTCAGGAAACTGCGGATATTGCCATCGTCAATGACAGCGAAAAAGACATCGTCGTAGCGCTCGAATACGCCGACTGGAGCAAGGAAACGGTGACGGCGGCGAAAGTGACGGCCATGCAGGAATTCCGCGATTTGTTTTCATCAGAAGTGCTGGCGCCAGGCCAGAAAATCGCCATCGGACACGTGACGATCTTGTTCACGGATCTCAAAGGCTCGACCGCGCTTTACGAGGAGTCAGGAGATGCCAATGCCTACGGACGTGTGCGGCGCCATTTCGACTTTTTGACCGAACACATCAAGCAAAATTCGGGTAGCGTCGTCAAGACGATTGGCGACGCGGTCATGGCGGTGTTCTCAAAACCCGCAGACGGTGTGAGGGCAGCGCTTGCGATTCAAGAAAAACTGGATGCGTTTAACGCACAAACACATGATACACTGCTATTAAGAGTCGGCTTATTCAGCGGACCGGCCATCGCCGTCAACTCCAACGACCGGCTCGATTATTTCGGCCGTACCGTCAATCTAGCCGCGCGCGTGCAAGGCCAAGGAGATGCGGGCGAAGTGATCATCAGCCGAGCGCTGTTTGAGCAGCCGGACGTGGCGAAGCTGTTGGAAGGTCAAGGCTTATCAATCGAGTCGTTTACCGCGGAACTAAAAGGCATCGAAGGCGAACAAGCTTTGGTGCGTTTGCGCATGCACGAGATGGCTCATATAGAAGCAGGCTAAATCAGGTTCATATAGAAAGGAAGTCAGCTATGAAAATCCAAACCGAACAATTCGGCGAACTCGAACTCGCAGATGATCGCCTCTTAACATTCGAGCGCGGCATTCCGGGATTTGAAGAGGAGACGACATTCGTCTTACTTCCGGCAGATCCATCAGGCGACTCGCCGTTCTTTTTCCTCCAGTCCACAGAACACGCAGCAATCAGCTTCTTCATGGCAGACCCGTTTGTGTTTTTGCCAGACTATGAAGTAAAGCTCGATGATGCGTTAACCGGGCAATTGAAACTGGACGAGCCGTCCGATGCGATTGTCTTGGTGACGGTCACGCCAAATAAACAAATTGGCGACGCGACAGCTAACTTAAAAGCGCCAGTCGTCATCAACAACAAACAACAACTCGGCAAACAAATCGTCCTGAGCAACGCAAACTACCAAGTGAAACATCCGCTATTCCAACAAGCGGCAAGGCAGGTGTAAGGGATGCTCGTACTCGGACGCAAAGTCGGCGAATCGATCGTCATCGACAACAACATCGAAATCACGGTCACTTCCATCGAAGGCGACCTCATCAAACTGGGAATTTCCGCACCGAAAGAAATTCCGATCCACCGGAAAGAGATTTATTTGGAGATTCAGGAAGAGAACAAGAACGCGGTGTCGAATGTGATTGATATTAGTGACTTTTTGAAGATGAAAAAATAAAACCTGGAGCGGGCAACTAGCCTACTTCAGGTTTTTTCTTGTTTCATAAAATTTAAATATATATATAGGATAAAGTGACTTCAAAAAGTTTTTAGAATTTTTTTCAAAAAAGCTAAACATTTTAAAATGCCTACCGATAAATAGAGTGTAAGGCAGTCCAAACGGATTTGGGCGCTTGCAAAAACAAAAAAACATTACACGGAGGTAATACACAATGATTATCAATCACAACATCGCAGCACTTAACACACACAGACAAATGGGCTCAGCTCAAAGCGCGCAAATGAACAGCATGGAGAAATTGTCTTCTGGTCTTCGCATCAACAGCGCAAAAGATGATGCAGCTGGACTCACAATTTCTGAAAAAATGCGCGGACAAATTCGCGGACTTGAGCAAGCTTCGACGAATGCTCAGGATGGTATTTCTTTAATTCAAACCGCAGAAGGCGCTATGTCCGTGACACAAGATATTCTACAACGTATGCGAGAATTGTCTGTACAGTCTGCCAATGATACAAACACGGATACTGATCGCGGCGAAATTCAAAAAGAAATGGATCAATTAATAGAAGAGATTGATCGTATTGGCAACACAACTGAATTTAATTCAAAAAAAATACTTAATGGAGAATTAAGTGGTACAAGTTCAACTGCAGAAGGAGTCAAAGTGAATAATACGGATGCTTCATTTGCTTCTGTAGCTCTAACTGCGGTTGGAACTAGCGAAGATAACACTTATAACGTAAAAGTTACTGGTATAACTAGAGATGGTACAGGCGCAATCACTGGATACGATTTAAGCTGGGAAGATAAAGCTGGTGTAACAGGAACTGCAAGCGATGTTGCAGCAGCTGGTACGCAAGTTATCGGAGATTTCACTGTTACTCTTGGAGCGGCTGGTTCAATGAAAGTTGGCGACGAGTTGACATTTACTGGAACAGAAGCGTCTTTTGACGATGCAGACACTTCTTTAGCTCTACAAGTTGGTGCAAACTCTTCTCAAACTATTAATGTAGGTGTCGGAGATATGAGAGCGGGTGCTTTAAAAGTAGCTGGTTTGGACGTCACTAGTGCTCAAAGTGCACAAGCTTCCATTTCAGTAATCAACGATGCAATTGAAAGTGTTTCGTCTGAACGTTCTAAATTAGGCGCTAGCCAAAACCGTTTAGAGCACACAATCAACAACTTAAACACATCTTCTGAAAACCTAACAGCTGCGGAATCACGTATCCGCGACGTTGATTATGCCGAAGCCGCGTAAGCGAGTGGAGGTACAGTCGTCCTGATTGGTAACGATCAGAGATTACGACCGGGTGAATTGCTGGAAAGCCCTTAAGCTTTTATTGCCACAACGTAGTTGGAAACGACAAGCGTGACGGCTCGAGAAAATAAAAGATTGGGCAATCAGCAGCCAAGCTCCTGTCTCGAAAGAGTGGAGAAGGTTCAACGACTAGGATAGACCATCTAAGGCGAAAGCTATGGTGATGAAATCCGTAGGTGACACAGTGTCCATCAGCACTGATTGATCCGAAGTGCCCGGCCCCTACTAATACTAGAGGGTGAAGATATAGTCTAGTCATTTATGAAAGTAAATGTTCGCACGATGGCGAAAGAAATGATGGAACAAACTAAGAACTCGATTCTTGCACAAGCGTCACAAGCAATGTTGGCACAGGCGAATCAAGCGCCGCAGCAAGTGCTTCAGTTGCTACGTTAATTTTAAACACCAAAAGGAGCCTGATTTTAGGCTCCTTTTTTTTATAACTAAGTTCTATTAAGGGGGAGTTCAGATGGATATCGCCGCTTTATCGATGTCGCTCAGCCAGATGAATGTCCGGCAAGAAGCAAGCGTCTTAGTGACCAAGAAAGCGATGGACCAGGCCGAGAACAATAGCGCGAGTGTTGTGAAGATGCTTGAGCAATCGGTTCAGCCGCATATTGGCAGATCGGTGGATTTGAAAGGTTAACAAATTTAATAAGGAATTAACTAAAATAAATTTATAAGAAATAGCGTGTTGTATTTGTTTGAAGTTAAAGAAACCCTAGTGTATACCAATTACCTTTAGTATAAAAGTTTTCTCTATTTGTATCTAAGTGTGGGAGGGAAGTACAAGGATGCATAAAGTAAAACTATATTGTGAATCTAACAATCATAATGGGACTATCATTTTTGACACGGTTGATTTACAAGGGTTGAAACAATTGTGGGAAGATGAATTCGTTGATAAGAAGTGGAATGAAGAAGATCAACGTTCATTAATTGAAGTTACTGATTTAAAATACTTTCCGTACCGGCCCAAGGGAAGGCCATTGGTACGAAGTGCCTTATTCGTTTTGGCGCAATTTCAACATCGATTTTGAATATTATTCTTTAGAGCATGAGAATGCATCATTATTATTCCGTCTAAAAATAACTTATAAAAGCAAGGATGAAAAATTAGATTTTTATAAATACACTTTAAATTCATTTGAGAAGTAAATGAGGTGAAAAATTATGAGTGATGTATTAATTGTACATGATGTAGGACATGGTAATTGGAATCAAATAAAAAGCGATGAATATACTGTTTTCTTTGATATCGGCGCAGACAAGTACTATGGAAAAGAAGATATTAGAGCCTTGATTCAGAAGTCTGGTTTAGAAGAGACAGAGCGTTTCAGCATTGTTATTAGTCATTGGGATGTCGATCACTATCATGTCTTATTTAAAATGGAAAAATCAGAATTAAGAAAAATAGAAAAAGTAATCGCTCCAACACCACCGGCAAATATAAAAGGAGAAACTCCAAAAACGATAGCTAGAGTAATTGAGTTATTGGAGGATGAAAATATTTGCATTGAATTTATACCTAAAAGTAGAAAATTAGATAACTCAACTCAAAAGGTGGAGATACATTTCTCGTGTGTGATTAATTCCTATATTTCGCTATATAGAACTACAGGGGCAAAAAACAAAAACCTAGATAGTATAGTTCTTTATTATGAAGGTAATGATAAGAGTATAGTGCTTACAGGTGATAATTATTATAATAAAGTATATGAATTTATTTTAGCTCCTAGAACAATTAATAAACTAATTATGGTGGTACCGCACCATGGTGGTTTAGCAGGGAAGTTCATCCCAAGAGATTGGGCAAGTCTCTCTACAGAAACGGTAATTTGCTCATGGGGAATTAATAACTACGGACATTCCTTAACCAAATTAATAAAAGTTTTTAACGGAACGTTCTCTCGTATAGAAGAAACAAATGGCACTGGTTCAATACAAACATATTTATAATGGACTAAAATAGAGTTTGCTAAATCGCTAATTCAACTTGTGAATAAGTATTAAAGAATCTACAAGATATATTGAAAAAATCTAGAAGATTAGCTTACTACTATTTGAGTTGATCTTATATCTACAAACCACGTCTTTAAAGAAAATGTTCTTTTAAAAAAGTGTAGAATCTTTCAATAAGCTATACTATCTCTAATCGCCTCCTCGTCTTAGTGTCTTAATCAACTTGATAGACTATTGAACCTGATACCTAGGAGCACTAGAAATTATTCTTCAAAACACATGGTTTCTCCCACAATTATCCTATTCTTTTATGATAAATAATCTTGTAAACTAAACGAATAAATGGAAACGGAAGGTGTGGAAGAACTATGATGGGGCCGATCAATTCAAATTGGCTGTTTCAAACGGCGATGAGTTCGCTTCAGCAGACGTCCTCGATGAACGGGAGCGGTGCGGCGAATAGCCAATCGACCGGGATGTCGGGGTCGTTTATGATGCTGTTGATGGCGGCGATGCTGGAAAATGTCCAGCAGATGCAAGCGCCCATGCAACAAGCATCCACTACAAACAGTTTGGCTTTTATGACGCCGGCAAGTGCTTCGTATAATCCGGCTGTCGCAAACCTGACGATGGAGCATAAAGACGTGGCGACGAGCAGCGCAGACCAAAGCGATTTGAAGTTCCGGCCAGTCCAGTTTCTGAAGCTCGACGGGCAACTCGAAGGAAAACTGAGCGGCACGGCGGTGCATTTCATTGAAGCTGGCAAGAAATACGATATTGACCCGAATCTTTTGTCTGCGATTGCGGTACATGAAACCGGAAACGGCTCATCACGCGCGGCGAATGAGAAAAACAATATCGCTGGCATGATGGGCAAGAACGGCCTACGCAGCTACGATTCGGTAGCCGACAGCATTTACGATATGGCGCGCAATTTGCGGCAAAATTATTTGAACCAAGGCAAGGAAAGCATTGCGCAAATCGGCGCGAAGTATGCTCCGGTTGGCGCGGCGAACGATCCGACCGGCCTCAACAACCACTGGACACAAGGCGTCAGTAAATTTTATACGCAACTCACATAAGATAAGGCAGGCTCTTTATGGGCTTGTCTTATTTTTTTGATTGGATTGCTAAAAAAAAAGCAAACCGTGCCGATAATAACAATAGAGAGCTTTTTAGGTTGAACTTAAAAGATTAGGGGAGTGTCGTCATGGAAGTCACGAATCAATCAGCGCCGCAGTTTAAGGAAATCGCCAAAATAGATCCAATCGTTCCAAAAGACGTGAATGTCTCCAAGGAGCAGCAACATCAAGAGCCTGCTAAACCGATAACCAAAGACATGCTCGACGATAAGATCGCCGTCATGAATGAATTTTTAGAGCCCGCTGCGACCAATATCAAATTCCAGCTGCACGAGCAATTGGAAGTGTATTACGTGCAAGTGATCGACACAAAAACCGAGGAAATATTAAGAGAAATCCCAAATCGCAAGTTTCTGGACATGTACGCTTCGATGACCGAACTCGCGGGGATCATGATTGATGAAAAGCGATAAGATAGGAGTGAATGAGCTATGAGCGCAATGCGAATCGGCGGATTAGCTTCCGGGATGGACACCGACTCCATCGTCAAACAAATGATGCAAATACAGAAAATGCCGATGGATAAATTGGTTCAGCAAAAAACCTGGACCGAATGGCAGCAAGCAGCGGTACGTGAACAAAACTTGACGTTTTCGAACCTGCGTACAAGCGCGAGTAACCTACGCCTGCAATCGAGCTTCAATGCGTACGGTGCAGAAGCGACAGGGTCCGGCAGTGCGAAAGTGACACCGGGTGCTACAGCGATGAACGGGAAATACAATGTACAAGTCACTGCACTGGCGGCTCCTGCTAAATATACTTCGGCATCTGCGATTCAAAAAGTAACCGACGGAGCAGCGAAATCGACTGATGCCATCGGTGTTGCTGGGAAAATCCTTGTGGACGTTGGAGGGGAAACCGACGTTGAGGTAGATATTACAGCAGACATGACGTATAAAGCGGTCGCAGATTTATTGCAGTCGAAAACAGCAGGTAGCGTGCCTGCCCTACGAGCCAATTTTGATAACACTACTTCACGGTTTTTCATTTCTTCGAAAGAATTAGGCCAGGCGCAAAACTTTAGCTTATCTTTCAAGACCGCTGATGGGACTGCAGATAATCCAGATCTCAGCAAGCAAATTACCGGGACGACTAACTTGTCTGTTGCGACTACCAATGGAGCAAACGGTTCTATCATTATTGATGGCGTTGAAGTGAACGGGCTGACTAGCAATAAAACAACGGTTAACGGATTGACGATTGAAATGCTCAAAGTTGATACGGACGGCAGTTCATCTGCTATTACCGTTAAATCAGATCCAGAAAAACCAGTGCAGATGATCAAAGACTTTGTAGAATCGTATAACAAAGCGATCGAAGACTTGCAAAAGCAACTGGTCGAAAAACGCTACTCGGATTTCCAACCGCTCTCCGATGAGCAAAAAGAAGAAATGAGCGACAAAGAAATCGAATTATGGGAAGAAAAAGCGCGTAGTGGTTTACTGCGCAATGATCCCATCATGAAATCTGCGCTGCAAGATTTGCGTCGCGCGTTCATGGATAGCGTCGGGGGCGCTGGCGCCGGAAACCTCACTATGCTGTCGCAAATCGGTATTAATACAGGCAATTACCAAGAAGGCGGCAAGCTCTTCATCGACGAAGATAAATTAAAAGCCGCGCTTACTGAAAAACCAGAAGAAGTGATGAACTTGTTTACGGTCCGCAGTGCAGCTGGCGACGGAATTGGCGCGCGCGTGTACGACACACTCAATAACGTGGTCAAAAAGTTAAGCGCACAAGCCGGCAGTCCGGCGAGTTCGGTGGACAATAGCACGATGAGCCAAAAACTGCGCCGCATGGAAACGGAAATTACGCGCTGGCAGGACCGTTTGACGAGCATCGAAGACCGCTACTGGAGCCAGTTCACGGCGATGGAAAAAGCGCTCAGCAAGATGAACTCGCAAAGCGCTTGGATGCAGCAGAATATGTTCGGAGGCATGTAATGGATACGAGAACCGACGGGCTCACCGATTTTTTAACGAAAACACAAGACATTTACGCACAAGCACAATCGATTGATTCAGATATGGACAAAAACGAAGCCGGGCAACTCGAACGGCTTCAAGACTTATTCGACAGCCGCCAGGAGACGATCGAAGCGCTCTCGGCAGCAGGCACAGATGATTGGTCAGATGACGAAAAAGCGATTATCGATGACATTCAACAACTCGAAATTCAGCTGCAGCCGCTCCTAAAGCGCGTGCACGAACAATTTACCGTCCAGATGGCCCGACTCGGCCAGGCGCGCAAAGTCTCCGGCCAGTACGCCGGCGCTTACCGCCAACCGACGAGCGGCGGCTCATTTATCGACCAGCGCAAATAAGAAAGGGGAACTGACATTGGCTACAATCAACCCATACCAGACCTACCAGCAAAACTCCGTCATGACTGCATCACCTGAGGAATTGACATTGATGCTGTATAACGGCTGCTTGAAATTCACCAAACTCGCAAAAAAAGCGATGCAGGATAAACAGTTCGAAGAAAAAAATAAAAACTTGCTGAAGGCACAAGCGATCATCCAGGAACTGCGCAGCACCTTAAACCCCGACATCGCATTGTCGAAAGAACTCGAACAACTCTATGAATACCAAAACAACGCACTCATGGAAGCGAACATGAAAAATGACGAAGCCGCACTCGACGCCGTACTCGCAGACGTAACCGAACTGCGCAATACCTGGAAGCAAGCCATGGCACTAGCAAAACAATAAGGGATAGGTTGGATTGAATAACTGAACGCTGACGAAAACGCTCACTAGCAATAACTTTTGCTGAGTTTAACGATCAAAGAGATGGAGCAAAACAGCGCAGACTCCTGGGGGAGCAGCGAAGTGCTGAAATCCATTCGGGCGCTAAGCCCGAATTAGTTCAGCGCAAGCCCCCCGGAAAGCCAGCTGTTTTGCGGAATATCGCAAACAATGTAATCTCCCGGCACATTATTCAACTCAACAAATATCCAAAGTGAAATGAGGTATGGACGTGGATAAGACATCTTGGTTAGGCATCATCTTAGGCGTACTTGTGCTCGTCGGCGGTATGGCCCTAAAAGGCTCCAGTCCGGCCGCACTATATAATCCAGCCGCATTGGTCATCATTTTCATGGGCACGCTTGCCTGTATCTTGATCGCCTTTCCGATGGACGAAGTGAAACGCATCCCCGGACTATTCAAAGTCCTCTTCGGGGAACAAAAAACATTATCAATCAAAGAAATGATCCCGATGTTCACGGGATGGGCGATGGTTGCCCGTAAAGAAGGCTTGCTCGCACTAGAAGAGCGTGCCGAAGAAGTGGAAGACCCATTTTTGCAGCGCGGCTTGAAAATGGTCGTCGATGGCCAATCGCTCGAGCACATTCGTGACTTGATGGAAGAAGACATCGCGGCAATGGAAGACCGCCACGAACTCGGCGCGAAAATTTTCACGCAAGCCGGTACATATGCGCCGACGCTCGGCGTACTCGGAGCGGTTATCGGGCTCGTCGCCGCACTCGGCCATTTGGATGATGTGGCATTGCTCGGAAAATCGATTTCTGCGGCATTCATTGCCACGCTGTTCGGGATTTTCACCGGATATGTCCTGTGGCACCCGTTCGCCAATAAATTAAAGCGCAAATCTGAAAAGGAAGCGCGCGTGAAGCAAATCATGCTTGAAGGCTTGCTTGCGGTTCAAGAAGGCTTGCCTGCACGAACCGTAGAAGAAAAACTCTTGACGTATCTGCCGGCCAAGGACCGTGTACTAGAAGACGAAACTAAGAGTGGTGTTGAAGTTGAAGCGTAAAAAAAAGCATGAAGAACATGTCGACGAATCCTGGCTCATCCCGTATGCCGATATTCTAACGCTATTATTGGCCTTGTTTATCGTCTTGTTTGCGGCGAGCAATGTCGACGCCAAGAAATTCAAGGCCATTTCCGAATCGTTCAATGTGGAACTGCAGGGAGGCACCGGCCTGCTTGACCAGTCCGCACCGGTAGAACTCGAGACCGATACGTCGCCTTTTGCGATCATTCCGGAAGAAGGCGTAACCGAGAAGATGATGGAAGAAGTGGAAGCGGTACGCGACCGACAGGAACTGGGAGAATTCCAGGAGAAAATCGAGTCGTATATTGATGAAAAAGGCTTGTCGCCAAAACTGCAAACCGAATTGACCGATAAAGGCTTGATGCTGACGATCAATGAAGGCGTGTTGTATGAATCGGGAAGCGCCGATATCGATGAACAGGCGCGCACCATTGCGAGCGAATTATCGGATTTGCTCGTCAGCGACCCGCCGCGCATGATTTATATTGAAGGCCATACCGACAATGTACCGGCAGCGGGCGGCGAGTTTACATCAAACTGGGAACTCAGTTCGGCGCGCGCCATCAATTTCATGAAGATTTTGCTGGAAAACGGCGACTTGGACCCGAGAAAATTCAGCGCGACCGGCTATAGCGAATACCAGCCGATCGCCACGAACGATACAAAAGACGGACGCGCGCAAAACCGACGCGTCGAAGTGCTGATATCTCCTTATCAGACTGAAACCGAAGAGTAAGAGGTGGATGATGAAAAAAGTAGTAATGGTGTTAGTAATTGCAGCCTTGCTTGGAGCAGGCGGAGCCTTTTATTTCCTCCAAATGGATAAAGAAGTGGACGCCGATGCGCCGCTCACTGCCGATGAAATGGTGGAACTGAGCATCGACACGGAAGAAATTACGACCAATCTCGCCACGCCGGCGTCTTATGCGGTCGTGCAGTTCAATATTTTATTAGGCGATAAAAAAGTAAAAGAAGAAATGGAAAAACGCCACGCGGAAGTGCGTGCGGCGGCTATTGCGACTGTGGCGGGCATGGAAAAAGAACAACTCGTCGGAACAGAGGGCATCACTTTATTGCAAGATGAGATGGTGGCGCAGCTTGAAAGCCTGGTTGGCGAAGGCAAAGTTGAACGCGTTCTCGTCACACAATTCAAAGTGCAATAATATTTTTTAAAGAAACGCTAAACATTTTTCAAAAACAGCCGATACTAGTAGTATAGATAGTAATTCGAAGAGCCCTGGACAACATAGAACTGACTGATAGAAGAAACTAGGTGATCTATTTGACAACCCCGAAACTGGACAATTGCCCCAGCTGCGGAACGCTGTTTTTGCGTGATCAAATCGCTTGCTGCTTGAAATGCCACCAGGAAAACGAAAAGGCATTCAAAAGAGTTTACCTGTTTTTACAAGAACACGAGCACCGCAATGCGTCGCTTGAAGACGTTCATTTGTTCACGGGCGTCTCGGTCCATAAGATTTCCGAATTCCTTCGGGAAGGCCGGATTTTGACGGGCGACTACCCGAATCTCGGTTATCCGTGCTCTCATTGCAAAACGTTGATTCACCGGCATATGCTGTGCGAGGATTGCCGCCTGGATTTCCTCCGGAGCGCTAATGAGATACTGGCGGATGATGACGAGTGGGCAAACAGCACACAAGCACGCTGGAAAATGAAGAAATAACTTTAAGAGGTGGTGAAGGAATGAATATTGATAAAACGAATAGTTCTTCCTTTATTCAATCTTACCAAAAGCAAATGCAGGTGACGCCGGCCCAAAAAGCGCGCCCGCTTCAACAAGAAGACCAATTGCAGATCTCAAGTGAGGCGAAGGCGATGTTCGAGAAGAATACGGAAGCGGATATCGCCCGTCAAGAAAAAATACAGCTGCTCAAAGCACAGGTGGCTTCCGGTGAATACCAAGTCGATTCTGATAAGGTAGCCGAAAAAATCCATCAGTACTGGTTCGATAAATGACAGTTGAGCGGGTCGGAAAAGAGGGAACTCCGGTGTTGAAAATGATGACCGCCACACTTGATGAGCTGATCGTAATACAGCAGCAATTGATCCGCTATGCGGAGCGCAAGCAAACGGTGCTGATCGAACATAAAATCGACGAACTGACCGAATTGGTCAAAGAAGAAACACGGCTCATCCGCAGGCTCGGGCAGCTCGAAGACGAACGTGAACGCTTAGTGACGGAAGTGCTGGAAGAACACCCGGGACTCAGCTTCAGCGAGTTTACCGAGCAGGTGCCGGACGAAGCGGCGAGGCGTGCATTGCAGGAACAATTGACGACTTTAAAGCAATTGCTTTTGGAGTTGCAAGCGAAGAACCGCCAAAACGAGAAACTGGTACAAGATTCCGTGGATTTTATCCAAGGCATGATTGGCCATATTACAACACCCGTAAAACAGCCATATAATTACCCGCCGAAATCCGGCGCAGCACCTAAACAGTCAACCAATCGGGGCTTTTTCGATACGAAAGCATAAAGCCCTTCAGGGAAAGCAGGGGATCACGTGTCAACTTTTCACACTTTGGAAACCGGCCGCCGCGGCTTATCCGCCGGCCAGGCGAGCCTTTCGACCACAGGCCATAATATCGCAAACGCCAATACGAAAGGCTATTCGCGCCAACAAGTGAACACGAGTTCCGCTGCTTCTTTGGAAGTTTGGACGAGCCAAGGCAAAGGACAGCTGGGCACCGGTGTTTCGGTCGATTCGGTCATGCGCGTGCGCGACCGCTTTCTCGACCAGCAATACCGCGGGCACACAGCAGAACTGGCCGAGTGGCAAACGAAAAGTGAAGCGCTCGGAAATGTGGAAACGATTCTCGGCGAGCCGGGAGAAAATGGATTGAACGCGTCGATGGGCCGTTTATGGAGCGCTTGGCAAGACTTGGAAAGCGACCCGTCGAACGCGGCGGTCCAAGCGGTCGTCAAAGAACGGGCGCAAGCTTTTGCGGACGTGGCAAAAACGATTGACCGCTCGATGGGCGACTTGAAAGTGGAATTGACGGATCGCACGGCAGCGGCACAGACAGAAGCGCAAACATTGATTTCACGCATTGAAGAACTGAACAAACACATTTCCCAGAACGGGGCGCAGGCGAACGATTTGCGCGATGCACGCGATGCGGCGGTCGATGAACTGTCGCAGCTGATGGACATCAAAGTGACGGAAAAAGCGGACGGCAGCTATGCGCTTGCCTTGGCTTCGAACAACCAGCCGGTAAAATCCGGAGAACCGGTTGAACTTCAAGCAGCAGGCGGCAAGCTCGGTGGTCTCGGACAATCGTTGACGACGGTCGAAAACTATCAGCAAAAAATCAACACGGCAGTGACGGAATTCGCTCAAGCGAATGGCAATGTTTTTGAAACGACTTCACCAGCAGGCGAGTTGAGCGTTGCAACAGATGCCCCACTCGAATTGCCAAAAGGATTAGATGAAGACGTGAAAAACGTGCAAGCCGATTTTCGTGCCATCGTCAGCGGCCTCGGGGCGGAAGGGCAGACCGCCGGCTACGCAGTTTCAGCACAAGAGCAATTGATCGTCTCGACAGACAACCGCCGCCAAGCGGTTACGGGCGTTTCGCTGGATGAAGAAATGTCGAACTTGGTGAAATTCCAACACGCTTATAATGCCGCAGCCCGCTTAGTATCAACGACCGATGAAATGCTCGACACGATCATCAACCGGATGGCTGCACGCTAAACCTAAAAACGGAGGACGGCCCAATGAGAGTAACCCAGCAAATGATGCACCAAAATTCCCTGCGCCATATGCAGCAAAATCTTGGGCGTTTTGAAAACACCAGTATGCAGGCATCTAGCGGCAAATTGCTGCATAAGCCGTCCGACAATCCGCAAGCGGTAGCGAAAGCGATGAGTTTGAACAGCGTCATGTCGGCAAACGAACAATACGAGCGCAATATCGGCGATGCCAATTTATGGCTCGATGAAAATGACCGCTCGATTCAAGCGATGGTTGACGTCACACAGCGCATCCGCGAACTCGGCGTGCAAGGCGGCAGCGGGACCCTGTCTCCGGAAGACCGCGAATTGATCTTCAAGGAAGTCGGAGTATTGAACGATCAATTGCGCGAATTCGCGAACGCCGAAGTCGACGGCCGGTATTTGTTCGGTGGCGGCGACGGCACAGTCAAGCCGTTTCCGGATGCCGATTCTTTTGAAGCGGCTCAACCGAACGGCTCGCTGAAGACAGCGAAGATCGGTGTCGGACTGCAGCTCGAAATCGGCATCTTGCCTCAAACACTTGTCGGCAGCGGGGACGATCCGACGAATATATTCCGGGCTGTTGGAAAACTCGCTGAAAATATACAAGCTGGCGAAACGGTTAATCTCGATGAAATCGATAAGGCCATGGAGCGCCTATTGACTTCGGCTGCTGAAAACGGCGCACGCCAAAACCGCGTCGAAGCGACCGAAAGCCGGCTGTTGGATGCCAAGCTATCCCTTGGAACAGCCTTATCTTCTATAGAAGATGTAGATTATGCTGAAATACTAATCAAATTGAAAAGTGAAGAAAGTGTTTACCAAGCAAGCCTGTCATCTTCGGCCAAGATCATGCAGACAAACTTGATGGACTTTCTCCGGTAAAACAGTTAATCAAAAGTGATTGGCTGTTTTTTTATTGCCGTTTTCTGCATTAGCCCATATGAAAAAAAGCCGCGCGCCAAGAGGAGTTTCTCTCGGTGCGCGGCTTTTTAATATTATCTTGCTAAAAAATAATTTGGCAATATTAGGATTTCATCGTATTCACGAGGCCCATCATATCGTCAGCGTAGGAAATGGCGCGTCCTTGTGATTGAAACAATCGCTGGGTGGCGATCAATTCGGTCATTTCGGCGGCCATGTCCACATTCGAGGTTTCTAAAAACCGGTGGGACATCGGCATGTCGATTAATTCCAACACGCCGGCAGCTGCTTGTTCGGCTTGTGTGCCAGGCAGGCGATAGCGGTTGTCGCCAGCTTTTTCAAGAAGGGCGGGGCGATTGATTTTTGCCGTGCCGAGCTGAAAGGTTTCCGGCGGCTGGTTGTCATAAGAAACGGTCACGAGCCCGTCGTTGCCAAGGGACATTTCGCTATAACCGGCGCCGATCGTAATCGGCAGGCCATCTGCACCGAGCACGGAATCGCCGGAAGCGGTGGTGAGTGCAAGCCGGTCACTTCCTGGAATCGCTTCGGCTTGGAAAGAACCGTTTCGTGTGTAATAGTCTTCTTCGCCATTGGCAATCCGGAAGTAAGCGTTTGGCGACTGGAGGGCGAAATCCAGTTCGCGGCCGGTTTCCTGCAAGGAGCCTTGCGAGTGGCGGGTAATGCCTTCGGATACCAAGGCACCGCCGCCGATCCGCAGTCCGTTCGGCGTGCTGCGGCCGATTTCGTTGGCAGTGCCCGCTTGCTTTGTCACGCTATACAGCAAAGCGTCGGAAAAATTGGCTTCTTGTTTTTTATAGCCGTGCGTGTTGACGTTGGCGACGTTATTGGCGATGGAATCGATTTTTTTCTGCAGTTCGCGCATCGTGCTGCTTGCTGTGTTCATTTGAATGTTCATGGACGCTGCTCCTTATCAGACCCGGCCGATTTCGTTGACCGCTTTTTCCATGCTGCGGTCATAGGCCTGGATTACTTTTTGATTGGATTCGAATCCGCGATAAGCGGTCATCATGTCGGTCATGGTGCGGGTCAAGTCAACATTGGACTGTTCGATAAAACCTTGCTGGGTGTATCGCTCACCATCAGCGGCGAGTGTCGGTGCATCATCAGGGTCGCCTTCCCAAGCGAGCAAGTTATGGCCTTGCTTGACGAGTTGGCCTGCATCTTCTGTCATACCGATCCACAAGTTCCCAGCAACGCTCCCGTCTTCACGGGTAATCGCGCCGCTATCGTCTGCGGAAAATTCACTACCGCCGACTTGCAGTGGCTGAAGATCGTCGCCGAGCACGCGCTGGCCAAAGCTGGTCGCAAGAAAACCTTCTGCGTCTACCGTGAATTGGCCATTGCGCGTATAGCGCACATCGCCGTCTGCCGTTTCGACGGCAAACAATAAATGGCCGCGCTCGCCGGTTTCCGGATCTGCTGCTAATTTTTCATCAAGCAAAGCGAAGTCCGTGGCATTGCCGGTTTCCCGGATAGGGCCTTGAAGAAACGAAGGGATCGCTTCTTGCAAATAAACACCGGTGGAAAGGTGGCCGATTGGTGCTGGCTGGTTGGCATTTTGCGCTTTGATCAATTGATCTGGAAATGATCGGACTGCCGAATCGTCCGTTTTAAAGCCGGGAGTGCTGGCATTCGCCAAATTATTGGTTAAGACTTGCTGGTATCTGTTTTGCGACATCATCCCTGAAGTCGCCGTATACAATCCACGGAACATATTACCTAGTCACCCTTCCTTTTCTAGTCTAAAGAACTATTAGCCTAATTTGGTATTTTCATTTTAACAGAAAACTGCAGATTAAATGGAAAAAATAGTAGAATTTTTTTACAAAATAAAATAGCCAAAATAAATAAAGCATGATACTATACCGGAGTAATAGTCGTTCAAAATGATTCTAAAAGACGAGTTTACAGAAAAATATACCCATATCATGACGAAAATAGCAAACTTATACGAAAGTTGAGGACGCAAAGCTACGGATCTAACTGTCCCAGACACAGGACCGCCGGGCTGCCGAAAGATGGTAGATTTGACTCAAATCCGCCTGTTTTTCAGTGGATTTTTTATTTGGGCAAATTCATAAACAGGGGGTTACGCGATGAATTTATTTCCATCCAGCATTCAAAGAATGGAGCAGGCTTTGTCGACAGCGACATTAAAACAGCGTGTCCATGCCGATAATATCGCCAATGTCGATACGGCCAATTACAAAAGCAAGCAAGTGAACTTTCAGCAAGTGATGGAACAGGCAAGCGCTTCAAGAGTGAAGAGTTACCGCACTGATGCACGCCATCTGGAATTCCAGAGCGGGCAAGGAGCTTCGCCGGTGACGGTCAATCACAATACGGTAATGACGCCTAATGGCAATAACGTAGATATGGATTTTGAAATGGCGGAACTGGCGAAAAACCAATTATGGTACAACGCCGTTACCGAGCGGATCAACGGCAAATTCAGTAGCCTGAGTTCGGTCATCAACGGAGGGAGATAAGGGGAATGTCTTTATTTAGCGGTCTGAATATTAGCGCAACGGGGCTTACGGCTAACCGCTTGCGGATGGATGTCGTTTCTTCAAATATCGCAAATGCCAATACGAACCGTGCCGAGTTAGTGGATGGGGAATGGGTGCCTTATCGTCGCAAAACAGTTGAGTTGTCGACGGCTGATGCTTCGCCTTTTGCCAAACAGTTGAGCTCTGCCATGGGGCAAAACGCGGGCGGCGGAGTTAAAGCGAGCGCGATTCGTGAAGACCAGACACCTTTTCCAGTGACTTACAACCCGGAGCACCCGGATGCGGATGCTGAAGGGTATGTCCGGACATCGAACGTCGATCCCATTCAAGAAATGGTCGATTTGATGTCTGCCACCCGTTCGTATGAAGCGAACGTGACAGCGATGAACGCGTCGAAAAGCATGTTCATGAAAGCACTCGAAATCGGGAAATAACGAAGTTTAGTTTAGGAGGGGCAGCATGGAGAAAATTGGACAGCTGCAGACGCCGTTTCTGCAAAATCAATTCATGGAAAAATTACAGCCAGAATCGCAAGCGACAGGCTTCGGCGATGTCTTTAAAAATGCATTAAAAGAAGTGAGCAATGCGCAAAACGTATCCGATAAAAAGACCGATCAATTGCTGACGGGCGAAGTACAAGATGTCCACGAAGTGATGATCGCTTCGCAAAAAGCAAGTTTGTCCCTGCAGATGACGATGCAAGTGCGCAATAAAGTGGTAGAAGCGTATCAAGAAGTCATGAGAATGCAAGTATGAAAAAGACTAAGGTGTGCGGTCAATGAAAGAAAAGTTCGAAACGTATAAAACCAAAACAAAAGACTCCTGGGGCAGTTTATCGAAAGCGACCAAATGGCTAATGGCCGCGTCCTTTTTCATCACTTTACTTGCTCTAGGGCTTTTTGTTTTCTTCAATAGCCAATCGAATATGTCGCCGCTTTATGCCAATTTGGATCCGGCAGAAGCGGGCGAAATCAAAGCAGCCATCGAGAGCCAAGGCATCCCGGTCGAAGTGTCGACAGACGGGTCCACGATTTCCGTGCCGGATGAACAAGTCGCCGGGCTGAAAGTCAGCTTAGCGGCTGAAGGCTTGCCGAAAAACGGCAATGTCACGTACGGCATCTTCAGTGAAAACATGGGCCTCGGCATGACCGACCGCCATTTTGATGTCGTCGAACGCGATGCCATGCAAAATGAATTAGCGTATTTGGTCAAGCAAATTGCGGGTGTGACAGATGCCAACGTCATGATTACCTTGCCGAAAGAAAACGTCTGGTTGACCGATGAAGAGCAAGTGTCGACAGCCTCGATTGTCGTCAAAGGCGACGGCACCTTAAATCTAGACCAGAAGCAAATCAATGGCTTGTATCATTTGGTCAGCAAATCGGTGCCGAATTTACCGATGGAGCAAATCGTCATCATGGACCAAAACGGCCAAGTGTTTGAATTGCAGGATACCGGAGCACCGGATACCAATTTGACAATGTATCAGCAAAACCGCGAAATCCAGCAAGGCATCGAACAGGATATTCAGCGCGAATTGCAACAAATGCTTGGGTTATTGCTCGGGCAAGACAAAGTCGTCGTGTCCGTTATGGCGAATATTGATTTCACGAAAGAAAAACGCGAAGAGCAATTGGTGGAACCGGTCGATCTCGAAACCGGAGAAGGCATCGACATCAGCGTTGAGCGGATCGTCGAGACTTACGCAAGCGAAGGCCAAGCCTTGGCAGACGATGCCGGTACCGGAGAGACGGATATTGCCAACTATCCATCAGCGGATGGCAGCGGCACAAGTGAATCTGAACGTACCGAAGAGCGCATCAACCGCGAAGTCAATCGCATCAGCCGACAGATCGAAATGAGCCCTTATGTCATTGATGACATTACGATCAATGTCGGCGTCGAACCGCCCGTGCCGGATAATCCGGCAACATTAACCGAACAGAATATGACGGATATCCGTACCTTATTAGCAAATACTGTTAGCGCGTCGCTCAGCATGAACGAATTCCAGCCGACTCCAGCAGAACTCGATGACCGAATTTCGATCTTTGCGACGGAATTCCAAGGACGTCCCGAACTGGCGGAAGAAGAGCCGGTCGTGACCCTTTGGACAGGCATCCCGCTTCTATGGTATGTGGCAGCAGGTGTTGGCATCCTATTGTTGACGGGCATTATCTTATTCGTCGTGAAAAGACGCAAAAAGCAACAAGCAGAATTGGAAGCGGAACTGGAGATGGATTATTTCGAGCGAGCGGCAGCGAAAATGCAACCAGCAGCAAGCACGCAAGAAGGTGAAGTGGATTTGTCCGAGTTTAATAATCGAACGAATCCGAAACGCAAAACGATCGAGAAGCTTGCCAAGGGACGCCCGGACGACTTTACGAATTTACTGCGCTCGTGGATGGCGGATGATTAGGAGAGAACTGAATGGTAGAACGGATAAAAGAATTGACGGGCATCCAAAAAGTGGCCGTATTGCTTGTGGGCATGGGGCCGGATGTGTCAGTGGAAGTGTTCAAGCGCCTGTCTGAAAAGGAAATCGATCAATTGACGATGGAAATTTCCAATGTGCGCCAATTGAAAAACAGCCAATCGGAACGGGTCATCAACGAATTTTATGAAATGGTGCTGGCTCAGGATTATATGAACGAAGGCGGGCTCAGCTATGCGCGGGAAGTGCTTGAAAAAGCGCTCGGCAAAGAAAAGGCCATCGATACAATTGGCCGGCTGTCGAATCGCCTTCAAGTCAAGCCGTTCAATTTTGCAAGGCGCCTCGACCCAGCACGCATTGTGACGGTGCTGCAAAGCGAACAGCCCCAGACGATCGCGTTGGTGTTGTCGTATTTGGATCCGAAGCAATCTTCTGCGATCCTGTCGCAGCTGCCTGTCGAGCAGCGGGCGGAAGTGGCGAAGCGCATCGCCTTGATGGAAAGCACATCGCCTGATGTCATCCAGCAAGTCGAGCAAGTGCTAGAACGCAAGCTTTCTTCTGTAAACGGCGCACAGGATTATGCGGCAACCGGCGGCGTGGAAGCGATTGTCCGCGTGCTTAACCAAGTGGACCGAAGCACCGAAAAAGCCATCTTGTCTGAACTTGAAACCGGCAGTCCGGACCTTGTCGCTGAAATCAAGAAGCTTATGTTTGTTTTCGAAGACATCGTCAAATTGGACGTCCGTTCGATTCAACGAGTCATTCGCGAGGTGAGCGACTTGGACTTGAGTTTTGCGTTAAAAGCGGCCAGTGATGAAGTAAAAGAAAGCATTTTCCGAAATATGTCGACAAGGCGTTCGGAAATGATCCGTGAAGAAATCGACGTCATGGGGCCTGTCAAATTAAAAGACGTAGAAAATGCCCAGACCGAAATCGTGGCCTTGATCCGCAAACTGGAAGAAGAAGGGGAAATCACCGTCTCACGTGAAGAGGGAGATGAACTGATTGTCTAACATCATCCGCAGCACGGAACAAAGCGGCACGAAAATCATCCAATTGCGCAAAGTGGAGACGCGCAGGCAATTCACCAGCCAAGCGGATGGAGACATCGAGCAATACGGCGTTCGCTTGAAAGATGAGGTTGCGACGCTTGAACAGCAGCTCGACACTTTACGGCAGCAATTGGCCGAAGAGCAACAGCAAGCGCATGCAGAAATGGCCGCTTGGCGGGAAGAACAGCAGCTACTAGCGGCGGCAGAAGCCCAGGAACAAGCACAAGCCGCAGCAACAGAAGGGTTTCAAGAAGGCTTCACGCAAGGACTCGCACAAGCCGAAGCGGATTTTCGCGAACAGCGCGAATTGATGGAAAGCTTGATTGCGGGAGCGTACGAAGAGCAAAAACGCATCATCCGCGAAGCAGAGCCATTCTTGCTGTCGCTCAGCACAGAAATTGCGCGCAAAATCATCCGCAATGAACTCAAACAAGACGATGCCCAGCTTTTGTCGATCATCCAACATGCTCTCCGGCAAGCGGACGATTCAGAAGAAGTGGTAATCCATGTGGCACTCGAAGATTATCCGGCTGTTTTGCCATTTGAAGATGAGCTGAAAAGCTATATCCGGGCAGGCGCCGAGCTAAAATTGATGCCGGTGGCGAACCAAGCGCCTTCAGGCTGTACGATCTACACGAAAAGCGGATCGTACGATGCGACGTTGGATAGCCAATTGAGCGAGATCAAAAAACAATTGCTTCTTTATTGTGAGGAGAAGGCCAATGACGAAGCTGGAAGATAGCGAATACTTAACGCTTCTAGAAGAAATCGAACCGGTGAAAAAACACGGCAAAGTCGTCCAAGTCATCGGCTTGACCATAGAAGCGCAAGGGCCGAACGCCAAGCTTGGCGAGTTGTGCTTATTGTACCCAAGCCGTTTTGACCCGCCGATTGAAGCGGAAGTGGTCGGTTTTAAGGAAAATAAAATCATGCTCATGCCGCTAAGCGACCTCGCGCAAGTGGGACCAGGCTGTCTCGTCGTTGCGACAGGTGTGCCGTTGCAAATTCGCGTCGGCCCGGCGATCCTCGGAAAAATCCTGGACGGCACCGGAAAACCGCTCGATGACAATAAATTGCCAAAAGGCTTGAAGAAATATTCCACGACCAATACGCCGCCGAACCCGCTCAAGCGGCCGCGCATCGATAAGCCTCTAGAAGTCGGCGTCCGCGCGATTGACGGCTTGCTGACAGTCGGGCAAGGCCAGCGCATCGGCGTATTCGCAGGAAGCGGCGTCGGCAAAAGTACGCTCATGGGCATGATCGCCCGCAACACCGAAGCCGACGTTAACGTCATCGCCTTGATCGGCGAGCGGGGCCGGGAAGTGCGAGATTTCATCGAGCGCGATCTCGGGCCAGAGGGCTTGAAAAACTCGGTCGTCGTCGCCGCAACTTCCGACCAGACACCGATGCAGCGCATTAAAGGAGCGCTGACGGCGACGGCGATTGCGGAGTATTTCCGCGACCAGGGCAAAAACGTCATGCTGATGATGGACTCGGTCACTCGTTTTGCCATGGCGCAGCGCGAAGTCGGACTTGCAGTCGGAGAACCGCCGACCAGTAAAGGCTATACGCCAAGTGTTTTTGCCTTGCTGCCGCGCTTGCTCGAACGTTCCGGCACTTCGGCGAAAGGGTCGATCACCGCCTTCTACACAGTGCTGGTCGATGGCGACGATATGAACGAACCGATTGCCGATGCAGTGCGCGGGATTTTGGACGGCCATATCGTGCTGGACCGCAAATTGGCACAAAAAGGCCAATTTCCGGCGATCAATATCATGGCCAGCGTCAGCCGAATCATGAATGAAGTGACGACGCGCGACCACCAGCAGGCAGCGACCGAACTCAAGCGCCTGCTCGCAGCGCATGATTCGGCGGAAGACCTAATCAATATCGGGGCCTATAAGAGTGGGGCCAATAAGGAAATTGACGAAGCGATCCGCGCGTACCCGTTAATCCGGGAATATTTGCAACAGGATATTTACGAGAAGGCCGAATTGACGGAAAGCGTCGACCGGCTCGCACGACAATTTGGAGGTGCTGAAACGTGACACGATTCAATTTCCGATTCCAGAAAATTCTCGAACTGAAAGAAAACGAAACGCAGCTAGCCCAAGTCGAGATGGCGGAAGCGCTGAAAAAAGAGCAGGCCGTCCGCGAGCAAAGCGAAGCCTTGCAAACGAAGATCATGGAAGCTGAAGAAATGAAAAAAGCAAAAGAACAAAAAGGCATTCCGATTTCTGAGCTGCGCATGCTCGAAGGCTATATCTATCAGTTGTATGAGCAGTCGTCTGCGGCAAACCGTGAAGTCGCGGCGCACGAGCGACACGTCTCTCAAAGCCAGGATGCCTTAAAAGCAAAAGCGCGCGAAGAGAAAACCTGGGGCAATTTGAAAGAACAAAATTATGCCGCCCACCAAAAAGAGAACCAAGCGGCAGAGCAGAGCTTTTTCGATGACCTGGCAGGGAGCCGCTACCATCGCCTCGGCAGAACCGGTGATGCCCAGTGAACGCCCTATCTTCTATCTTGATGGGAAGCACCGCTGCTCCTACTGCTGCGAAAGCGGCGAAGGCCGCCGATCCGGCACGGCAATTTGAACAATTGCTGATGGGCTTGTCAGCGGGATCAACAGAACAGCTGGAACTTGAAGCGGCCGCAGAACAATTACCTGAAGAAGAACTGATGGCGCTGTTCGGGCAATTGATGGTTACACCGACAGAGCAATTGACCGAAGAACAGCAAGCCTTGCAATACGCAGTCTTCCAATTGCTCGGCGATGCAAACGGAGAACAGCTACAACTGGCCATTGAAGCTTACAGTGCCGGTGAAGAAATGCAGGCGGAATTGACTGCACTGGTCAAACAATTGAAATCGTTTATGACAGCTGCTAAAGAATTCGCACAGCCCGATGGATTTTCGGGGGTCGCGCTAAAAGAAATGGACCTAACTGATGCGGCACCGGAAGAAACCTTGCGCCCGCTCATCGAACTGGCTGCGCAGTTGACAGAAGAAACGCCTTCTTCAGAAAAAGTGCAAATAGTAAAAGAGCTCATGCCTGTTAAACCAGAAACGCGCCTGCCATTTGCGCAAACGCCCGCTTTCTTGCTTCGTGCCTTAACACAAGAAAGCGCTCCAGTTGATCGCGCGGTGGAGCAGCAAGCGCCTGATGTGCAAGCGATGCCTGCGGAAGAATTGGTTCCAGAAGCTGAGGCCGTTCAACCCGCAGCTCCCGTGAAAACAGAAGGACAAGTACAAGCCGCGGTGCTTCCGGCCGCATTCGCTGAACAAAAACCGGCGGATGTCCAAGTGCGGCAAGTGCCGGTGCAAAAACTTTCGGAAACACTCGCGGAATGGATCAGCTCTCCTGCTCGCCTTGCCGCTGGCGGAAATGAAACGCGCTTACGCATCAATATTTTCCCTGAGCATCTCGGCCATTTAGAGATTTTGGTCAGTACAGCAAGCGGAAAAGTCAGTGCGCAAATCATTGCAAGCCACGGGGCAGCAAAAGAAGCGGTCGAGCTTCAATTAAATCAATTGCGCCTATCGCTGTCTCAACAAGGCGTGGACATCGATCGCTTGGAAGTGCGGGAAGACAGCGGTTCACCGGAATTCCAACAGCGCGAACAGCAGCAACCGCCTTTCTCCAATGCACCTAAACACACTGCTAGCCAAGGCAGCGGAAACGGCGGTGAAGCTGTGTCGGACGATGCCGATATACCGCAACAGCGCGAGCGTGAAACCGCATCAGCCAATGGCCAAGTGGATTATAGCGTTTAAACAAAAGGGAGTGCTTGAATGAATATCGCAGCAACAGGGACAACGACGGCGGCAAATCAACCGGCGGCAACAACAGAAAAAACAAAGCCGGATGCTCTCGGGCAAGACGCTTTCCTGAAAATCCTCATCGCGCAGTTGAAATACCAGGATCCGATGGAACCACAGAAAGATGCAGAGTTTATCGGGCAGATGGCGCAGTTCAGCAGCCTCGAGCAATTGACGCAATTGAATAAGACGATGAGAGGATACGCCGGAGAAGGCGGTAACGCATCACTTGCAGGTTCCGCCCATTTACTCGGGACGGAAATCAGCTGGTCGGCGAATGGCGAAAGCGGCACCGGCATTGTCCAAGCCGTGACGATGAAAAATGGTGAAGTCATGGTCGAGCTGAAAGACGGGGAAACCAAAATCCCGCTATCGGCCATTGAACGGATCGAACAACAAAACGACAATCAAAACGAACAGGCGGCCGAGCAAGCTTAAACTTGCAGCCAGCTGAAAGGGGAAATGACAAATGTTGCGTTCTATGTACTCAGGGGTAGCCGGCATGAAAAACTTCCAGGTGAAATTGGATGTAATCGGGAACAATATTTCCAACGTCAACACGATCGGATTCAAGAAAAGCTCGATCCAGTTTCAGGATTTACTCAGCCAAACGGTCTCAACAAGCGGGGCAAACCCGATGCAGGTCGGTCTTGGCTCTAGCGCCGCTTCTCTCAATATCAACCACAGCCCAGGATCTGCGATTTCGACTGGGGTAGCAACAGATTTGACGATTATGGGCGATGGATTTTTCGTTGTACAATCGCCGGAAGATGCCAACGAACGATACCTGACGCGGGCTGGGAGTTTCACTTTGGACGAAACTGGCTTATTGATAACCGCGCAAGGCTATAACGTACTTGATACAGCAGGAAACCCGATCCAAATCGACCAAGGCAGCAATTTCAGCATCGACCGCCTCGGCAATATCCAGCAAGAAAACGGCCCGACAATACAAATCGGCATGTTTGATATCGACAACCCGGCAAGCCTCGAAAAGGTCGGCGGTTCGATGTATAAACTAGGAAACCAAGAAGCGATCGCAAACGGCGATATTTCAGATGCAGGAACAATCAATTCCCAAATCGGCTCCGGCTTACTCGAAATGTCCAACGTTGACCTTACGGAAGAGTTTACGGAAATGATCATCGCCCAGCGCGGCTTCCAAGCAAATTCACGGACCATCACCACTTCAGATGAATTGCTACAAGAAGTCGTGAACTTGAAACGATGATAATACTGGCTGGGCGGGGTGAAGCTTTATGATTCGCTTAACGAGGCTGAACCGTTCTGAAATCGTCTTGAATGCGGTCTATATCGAACGGATTGAAGCGATGCCGGATACGGTCATTACATTGACGACCGGAAGGAAAGTCCATGTACTGGAGCCGGTGCAAACGGTGATCGGCCAAGTGACGGCCTACTACCGGGACATCAACATCCTTCCGAAATTGCACGACGCACCTATGGAAGAGTAAGGAGAGTCAGCATGGAACCTAATTTTTCAGAAAAGGATGCGGAGGATTTGAGCAACAAGAATATTCATACCTACGATTTCAAGAAAGCTTTGCGGTTTTCACAAGATCAGATCCGGACATTGTCCCGTATCCATGAAAATTTCGCGCGATTATTGACCTCTTACTTTTCGGCGCAGCTGCGCACCTACGTGCAAATCACAACGGAAAAAGTGGAACAAGTCGCGTATACGGATTTTCTTCAGCAAATCGAAAAAAAGTCGATTCTCGGGGTCTTTGAAGCCCAACCATTGACAGGCAGCATGGTGATGAAGTTTTCGCCGGAAGTGGCCTATGTCATGTTCGACCGCCTGCTTGGCGGGCAAGGGAATGTGCTTCAGCGGTCGAGCGATTTGACTGAAATCGAGATCAGTGTCATCAACCGGATCTTCAACCAGTCATTGAGCTGCTTTCAGGAAGCTTGGACCTCTGTAATAGAATTATCGGCAGAATTAAAAGAAGTTGAAGTAAATCCGCAATTTTTACCGATGGCTTCGCCGAACGAAACCGTCATCATCGTCAATTTGGTGGCTAAGATCGGCGACACGGAAGGAATAATCCAATTGTGCTTGCCACATTTGGTGCTTGAGCATGTCTTGCCGAAACTATCGGCCCGCCATTGGCTCGCCAGCCAGAAAAAAGCGATTGAACACGAGGAAGTGGAAGCCTTAGAAAAACGCCTCCACGGAACGAAGATGGACATCGCTGCGGTTCTCGGAGAAGTGACGGTCGACATTAAGGATTTTCTGGATTTGAAAACAGGGGATGTTCTTCGATTGAATGAATCGGTGGATGCGCCGGTCAAACTGTATGTGGACCAAAAGCAGAAATTCCTGGCACAGCCTGGGACTTCGAAAGGCCGGTTAGCGGTCCAAATTACCGGCTTGTGCGGGGAAGGGGAATTTTACGATGAAGGATGAGCGTTTATCGCCAGAAGAAATGGAAGGCTTGTTAAACAAGCCGGAGCATACCGAATCAGCTGAAGCTTTGAGCAGCCATGAACTCGATGTGTTAAAAGAATTATTCTGCACGGCGTTCGGCGGCAAAGCGGTGCTGCAAGATTCGCTGTTTCCGGAAACGTCCGCCATCGAAGGACCCGTTTGGACAGTAAAAAGCAAAGAAGCCTTGTTTTCAGAAATGGAGACGCCGGTCTATATAGCACTTGGAGAGTATACGGGCTTTGTCAAAATGCCCCAGATTGTGACGTTGGACCAAACAGATGCTCACGCGGTGGCATCTCAGTTGACTGGAGAAACAGAAGAAGAAGCCTTGTTCGCTGCGGTTCAAGACATGCTGTCGCGCTTGTTTACTGCTTCAGCGTCTGCTTTATCGATGGTGACTGGCCAAGAGGCGGGTTATTCCTTATCGGGCATGGACATTCTCGAAGCCGGGCAAACGTTTCCGTTCACCCATTTCACGAAAGAACAATGGTTTGCGGAGGCGCTGTTCACGCTGTCTGTCGGCGACCGCCAAAATGTCGCATTCCGCATGTATTTGCCGGCGGGGCCTTGTCGAGAGCTTGTCGAAAAACTGGCAGGCTGCGATGAACATGCAGAAGAAGTAAAGGAGGGACAGGATATGCCATCAAACGATCAACAACCACCGGAAAAAACGCAACAGCCAGAAGGAACAAATGGGCCGAGTGTCCAGTCGGTTCAATTTTCGAGCTTTGACGATATTACCTCTGAACAATCGGCGCCGAACAACCTTGACATGCTGTTAGACATCCCATTGCAAGTGACGGTAGAACTTGGCCGCACGAAGCGAATGGTCAAAGACATCCTTGAAATGTCACAAGGTTCGATTATCGAACTCGATAAACTGGCAGGAGAGCCAGTGGATATTCTCATCAACAATAAATTGATCGCGGTTGGCGAAGTCGTCGTCATCGACGAAAATTTCGGCGTGCGTGTGACAGATATATTAAGTACGGCAGAGCGCATTTCCAAACTGCGTTGATGCAAGGCGAAGGAGTATGGCAAGTGTGAATTACAGACATTGGATTTTATTACTCATAACGCTCGCTGCCCTTTGGCTTGCTGCACCGGTAGCGTCTGCAGAGACGGGAAACGTAGCCGATTGGTTAAAAGAAGACCCGGCAAGCGAAAGTGAGCCGGCTGAGGCGGAAGCGGTGCCGGAGATCGAAGAAAAAAGTTTCGGCTTGATTATCGGCCAATTGATTTTCTATACGCTGCTGATTGTGGGCTTGATCTATGGCCTCATCAAGTTTTTGGCGATGCGCCAAAAAGGCGGGCAGTCGCAGCGGGCGATTCAACTGATGGGCGGTTCGCCACTCGGCCAGAACAAATCGCTGCAACTGGTCAAAGTCGGCGGCCAATTCTATTTGATTGGTGTCGGCAATGAAGTGACACTCATTAAAGAGTTTTTAGAGCCTGAAGAGATTGCGGCGTTAGAGCAAGATCTAGAACAACAACGTCCAGCCTCTGCTTTGTTCGGCAATAACGGCAAAGCAAAAGCGCCTTTTGGAAATTTCGAGCAGTATTTCAACCGCAGTTTGGAGAAGCAAAAAGAGCGGCGCTTGTCTTTTGGCGAGAAACGCGCAGATGACGGGGAGGACCAACGATGATTCCTGACTTGTTATTGGCCATCCCCGGCATCTCACTCGATAATAACGACCCTGGTGATGTTTCGACGACTTTGCAATTATTATTGATGCTCACGGTATTGTCACTCGCCCCGGGCATCTTGATCATGATGACGAGCTTTACGCGAATCATCATCGTCTTGAGCTTCGTGCGGACGGGGCTCGGCACGCAGTCGATGCCGCCTAACCAAGTATTGGTCGGCTTAGCGTTATTTTTAACATTTTTCATCATGGCGCCAGTTGCGACAGAAATTAACGACACGGCCTTGCAGCCATATTTGGATGAAGAGTTGGAACAAGAAGAAGCGCTTGATGCGGCTATCTTACCGATCAAGGAATTCATGGCCCAGCATACGCGTGAAAAAGATTTGGCGTTGTTCTTCAAATACGCCGAACTCGAAAAGCCGGAGGGCATTGAAGGCATTCCGTTGACGTCCTTGGTCCCGGCATTTGCACTTAGCGAATTGAAGACGGCGTTCCAGATCGGCTTCGTCATCTTCATCCCGTTTTTGATCATCGATATGGTCGTCGCATCGACTTTGATGGCGATGGGGATGATGATGTTGCCGCCGGTCATGATTTCCCTGCCTTTTAAAATTTTATTGTTCGTCCTGGTGGATGGATGGTATTTAATCATCGAATCGCTGCTTGTCAGCTTTTAGCGAGAGGAAGAATTTATTTGACGCCGGATATGGTCATCAAACTAGCAGAACAATCCATTTATCTCATCATACTCATTTCAGCTCCGCTTTTGCTTATCGCCTTGGGAGTGGGCTTATTGGTCAGCGTGTTTCAGGCCATGACCCAAATCCAGGAGCAAACTCTAGCATTCATCCCAAAAATACTGGCCGTGTTTTTGTCTCTGGTCATTTTCGGCCCCTGGATGCTGACGATGCTCCTGGATTATACGCGCGATTTGTTCGAGCAGTTGCCGCGGTTCGTCGGATAAGCGGCGATGTTGAATGAGGCTCTCACTCTGCTGCCGTTTTTCCTGCTCGTGCTTATCCGCCTGACTTCTTTTTTCCTCATTGCGCCATTGTTTGCGATGAAGGGCGTGCCCACTCAATTCAAAATCGGCATCGCCGCTTTTCTCGCACTCATTGCGACTGCGGCCTGGTCACCGGAAACCGCGCTGGTGCTCGACGGGGGCTATGCCTTATTGATCTTCAAGGAACTTGCGGTTGGGCTTGCGCTCGGTTTTACGGCTGCGCTTTTGCTGTATGCGGTGCAGATCGCCGGTTCGTTCATTGATTTTCAAATGGGCTTTGCGATTGCCAATGTACTGGATCCGCAAACAGGCGCACAGGTACCAATTATCGGCCAATTCAAATACACACTTGCCTTATTATTCCTATTGACCGTAAACGGCCACCATATGATGCTCGACGGCGTGATGCAAAGCTTGCGTTCCTTGCCGCCAGAAGAGTTTCTGTCGGTCGCTCCTGAAGCCGTTGCGCGTTTTATGACCGACTTGTTTATCGAAATGTTCATTATTGCCTTCCAGATTTCCCTGCCGATCGTCGCGTCTTTGTTTTTGATCGATGTGGCGCTCGGGATCTTAGCGAAAACCGTTCCGCAATTGAACATTTTTGCGGTGGGGCTGCCCTTAAAGATTTTTGTCGGCTTTGTGCTGTTGCTGCTGACGATGACGGTATTCTTCTACTTGCTGCAAATTCTTTTCGACAAAATGATGGTCAGCATGGGCGAATTAATCAGCTTATTGGGAGGCGGATAGGATGACACGCTATCCATTGGACCTGCAATTTTTTGCTGGTGAAAAAACCGAAAAAGCGACACCGCAAAAGCGCCAGGAATCGCGCAAGAAAGGCCAAGTCGCCAAAAGCCAGGAAGTCGCGGCAGCACTCATCATGCTCGGCGGTATCCTGTTGCTGAGCTTTTTAGGAGATTGGATGCTAGACCAGCTGCTCGCTATTTACCGCATCAATTACATCCAATACATTAGCTGGGAAATCACGCCAGACACCATCCGCCTCATGTTCGAGCAATTGGCGATGGATGCGTTCTTGGTGATTGTGCCGATCATGGTCATCGGCGTCGTGTTCGGGTTTCTTGGCAATTATGTGCAAGTCGGACCGCTGTTTACGGCGGAACCTTTAAAAGCAAAGCTCGAACGGCTCGACCCGATCAAAGGCGCGAAACGAATCTTTTCAGTCCGCGCTTTAGTGGAACTCGCCAAGTCTTTGTTAAAAATTGCCATCATCGGGGGTGCCGCATTCGGGGTGCTATGGGCCGGGCAAGAACAAATCTTCTCGCTATCGCGGCAAAACCTGCGCGATTCGCTGAGCCTCGTCGGCGGACTCGTCGTCCAGATGGGCATGATCGCGGCGTTGATCTTGCTGTCGCTATCAACACTCGATTATATGTACCAAAAATACGAGTTCGAAAAAGGCATCCGGATGTCGAAACAAGACATCAAAGATGAATACAAAAAGGCAGAAGGCGACCCCTTGATCAAGCAAAAGATCAAGGAAAAGCAGCGCCAAATGAGCATGAACCGCATGATTCAGGACTTGCCGAACGCTGATGTCGTCATTACCAACCCGACGCATTACGCCATCGCGATCCAGTACGACGCCGAAACGATGGAAGCTCCGAAAATCATCGCCATGGGGAAAGATTTCACGGCGCTCAAGATCAAAGAAAAAGCGAAAGAGCTCGGCATCGTGACAATGGAGAACAAGCCGCTCGCCCGCTCGCTCTATGCGCAAGTATCAATCGGCGACACCGTACCGGAAGAACTATTCCTAGCCGTCGCCGAAGTCCTGGCTTATATCTATGCTTTAAAAGGGAAGCTTTCATAAGTTTTACCAATGTGAGATCGCTGCAGGCGGACGCTTTCCACTTTTTAATCATTACAATAAAAGGATATGGAGCAAAACAGCGCAGACTCCTGGGGGGTCAGTGAAGTGCTGAAATCCATTCGGGCGGCTAGCCCGAATTAGTTCAGCGCGAGCCCCCCGGAAAGCCAGCTGTTTTGCGGAATCTCCCGACTTAACTTCAACATACATAGCTAAACAGCAACACGAAAGAGGAGGAAGCAGTTTGAAATTTAGAGATTATGCGATATTGGTATCGGTGATCATGATTGTCATCATGATGGTTATCCCGCTGCCGCCGCTGTTATTGGATATCTTAATCATGATCAATATCAGCTTGGCGCTGACTATCATCTTAGTGGCCATGAACACGCAAGAGCCATTGCAATTCTCGATTTTTCCGACGCTTCTCTTGCTGACAACCTTGTTCCGTCTCGGCTTGAACGTCTCCACAACGCGTTCGATCTTGACCAATCAAACCGGCGGGCAAGTGATCGAAACATTCGGTTCGTTCGTGGTCGGGGGCAGTGCCATTATCGGGATTTTGGTGTTCTTGATTTTGGTTATCATCCAATTTCTCGTCATCACGAAGGGCTCGGAGCGGGTAGCAGAAGTTGCCGCCCGTTTCACGCTCGATTCGATGCCCGGTAAACAAATGAGCATCGATGCGGATCTAGGTGCCGGGATGATTTCGGACCGCGAAGCGAAAACACGCCGCGAAAAAGTCGGCCAGGAAGCGGACTTTTACGGCGCGATGGACGGGGCCAGTAAATTCGTTAAAGGCGATGCCATCGCGGGCATCATTATCACCATCATCAATATCATTGGCGGCTTGATGATCGGTGTCATCGTCCACGGTTTGCCGATCGCGGAAGCGGCGCAATTGTTCACCTTGCTATCGATCGGTGACGGGCTGGTCAGCCAAATCCCTGCGCTGTTGATTTCAACGGCGATGGGGATTGTCGTCACCCGTGCGGTCTCTGACGGCAACCTGGGCTCCGATGTCACACGCCAATTGTTCGCTTACCCGAAAATGCTTTATGTAGTTGCCGGTACCTTGATGATGCTCGCGATTTTCACGCCGATCAATCCGCTGCTTATTATGCCGGTCGCCGGCGTCATTGCCTTCAGCGCTTTCCGAATGGGAAGGACGCTTAAAGCTGAGGAAGCGGTCGAGAAAGACAGCGACCCGAACGAAAAAGAAGCAGCTGAGTTGAAAAGCCCGGAAAGCGTCACGGACTTGCTTCATGTCGATGCCATTGAGTTTGAATTCGGCTATGGCTTGATTCCCATCGCTGATAAGAACCAAGGCGGCGATTTATTGGACAGGGTCATCATGATTCGCCGCCAATGCGCGATGGAACTGGGCATTGTCGTCCCGGTCATCCGCATTCGCGACAATATCCAATTGCAGCCGAACGAATACGTTATCAAAATCAAAGGCAACCGGGTCGCACGCGGTGATATTATGCTCGATCATTATCTCGCGATGAGCCCTGGGGTCGATGATGAGAATGTTTACGGCATTGAAACGATCGAGCCTGCGTTTGGCATGCCGGCGCTATGGGTCGATGAAGACATGAAAGAAGAAGCGGAGATGGCCGGTTACGCCATCGTCGATCCGCCGTCTGTCGTGTCGACGCATTTGACGGAAATCATTAAACGCCATGCGCACGAACTCGTCGGCCGCCAGGAAGTGAAGTCACTGATTGAAAACATCCGGGATTCTGCTCCGGCTGTCGTCGAAGAATTGATTCCCAATTTGATGAGCATCGGCGAAGTCCAAAAAGTGCTGATGAAATTATTGAAGGAAAAAGTATCGATTCGTAATTTACTGGTCGTTTTGGAAACCTTGGCCGATTACGCGACGCAAACAAAAGACACCGATTTGCTGACGGAATACGTGCGCCAGGCACTAGCTAGACAAATCACGCGCCAATATGCGCCGGATAATGAAGCCTTGAAAGTCATTACCGCAGGAGCGAGCTTGGAGAAGAAATTCGCCGAATCGGTCCACCGCTCCGAGCAAGGCAATTACCTATCGATCGATCCGGAATCGTCCCAGACGATATTCCAGAAAATCACAGAGCAGGCGGGCCAACTTCAGCAAAACGGCGTTCAGCCGATCTTGCTTACGTCCCCTGCCATCCGCATTTATATGCGCCAATTCGTAGAACGGTTCGCCCCGGATCTGCCGGTCTTGTCTTATAACGAATTGGAACCTGAAATCGAAATTCAAAGTGTTGGAGTCGTGAATATCCCATGAGATTAAAAACTTATCGCGTCGCTACAATGCCTGAAGCCATGGTGCTCATCAAAAGAGATTTGGGCGACGATGCCCTCATCTTGAATACGAAAAAAGTGAAAACGGGCGGCTTGTTCGGCTTGTTTCGAAAAGAGCGCCTGGAAGTCACGGCGGCGGTCCAGACAGCAGAAGAAACAGCCCCTCAACCTCAAGCTGCCAAATCACAGCCTGTCGAAGTCCCAAAAACAACCGAACCCAAAAGACCGGACACCGATGTAGTAATGGAAGAGTTGAAAAGCTTGAAACGGCTTATGATGCACGAAGGCCCGGAAGACCGGTTGCCTGAGCCGTTACGCCCGATGCGCCGCCTGCTCGAAAAGCAAGGCGTTGATGAGGCGGTACAGACGGAGTTGCTGTCTGAGCTATTGCAAACTGCCGACACCGCTGAATCGGTGCAAGAGGCGTTCCATGCAGAGTTGGTCCGTTTTATCGAACAGCATCAGCAGGCTGTCCAGAACGACTCGCCTTCGATCGCTTGTTTTATCGGACCAACAGGTGTCGGCAAGACGACAACCATTGCGAAAGTCGCCGCTGAACAATTGCTTGAACACAAGCGAACGGTCGGATTGATCACCGCCGATACATACCGCATTGCCGCCGTAGCGCAATTGAAAACTTACGGCGAGATTCTCGATGTGCCGGTGGAAGTGGTCGAATCCCGCGAACAATTGGCCGGCGCGCTTGAAGCCTTAAAGGCATGCGACGTCATCTTGATCGACACGGCGGGGCGCAATTACCAGCAAGCTGAATATGTCCAAGATCTGCAGAAACTGCTGCCGGATACGCAACACATCCATACAACATTGGTGCTCAGCTTAACAGCGAAATACGAAGATATGGTTCAAATTATTGGAAACTTCGATGCGCTGTCAATTGACGAACTATTGCTGACGAAAAAAGACGAAACGGCTTCTGCCGGCGTCATCCTGAATTTATTGTATCGCTACCGGATTCCGCTTCGCCGCATCGCGACCGGCCAAAACGTGCCGGATGATTTGGTTGCGGCAACGCCAAGCCTGATTGCCGATTATATTGCGGGGGAGCTGCGCCATGCGTGACCAAGCCATTCAGTTAAGGGAAAAGATGACACGCAAAAATGCCAAGCCAATCACGCGCAACACACGTGTCTTGGCTGTGACGAGCGGAAAAGGCGGCGTCGGCAAATCGAATTTCACTTTGAATTTCGCGCTCGCGTTGATCGAACAAGGGAAATCGGTGCTGATCATCGATGTTGATTTGGGCTTTGCCAATATCGACATTCTGTTCGGCCACGTTCCCAAACAAACCATTGCTGGCATGCTCGACAAGCAATTATCGATCCAAGAGCTTATCGAAAAAGGACCGCTCGGCTTGCAGTTGATCGCCGGGGGGCAAGGGTTTTCAGGCTTGCTTGAAATCAGTGCGGATAAAATGAAACACTTCATGGAACAGCTCGGAAGCCTTCAAGGACAAGTGGATTTCGTGCTGCTCGATACAGGAGCGGGCTTGTCGGAAAACAATATGCGCTTTCTGCTCGCAGCCGATGAAGTATTGCTCGTCACGACGCCTGAACCGACCTCGGTCACGGATGCCTATTCGGTCGTCAAGGTGATGCACGCCAAAGATTCAGACTTGGCAATCCGGCTCGTCGTCAATCAATGCACCGATGGCAAAGAAGGACAGCAGACAGCCATGAATTTCACGAAAGTCGCCAGGAATTTCCTGGACAAAGACATCCGGACGCTCGGCATCTTGCCATCGGACTTTCACGTACCGCAAGCGGTGAAAATGCAGCAACCGTTCTTGCTAGCCCATCCGAACAGTGCGGCGAGCAAGGCGTTGCGTATGCTCACCGCAGAGTATCTGGAGATGCCGTCGCCGTTCAAGATTGGGCTTCGAGGATTCGTCATGAAATTATTCTTTAAATAAAGGCATAGCGGAAGAGGGGTGGACAGCTTGGTAAATCAGAAATTGTCGAATGCAGAACTGGCGCAATGGGACAACTGGCAGCAGCATAGGGACCAGGACGCCGGCGATTATTTAGTCGCGAAATACTTGCCCTTGGTGGATTATGTGATTCAACGCTTTCTCATCAGCTTGCCGAAAACCGTCGATAAAGATGAAGTCCGAAGCTACGCCTACGAAGGCTTGCTGGATGCCCTCGATAAATTCAAGCCCGAGAAAGACTGGAAGTTCGAAACCTATGCCGCCTGGCGCATCAAAGGGGCGATCATCGATGGCTTGCGAAAAAGCGACTGGCTGCCGCGCTCGCTGCGGGATAAGGTCAAGAAAATCGAAAAAGCATACGCCGAACTCGAACAGCGTAAAGGCGAGAGCGTCAGCGACCAGGAAGTGAGCGAGCATTTGGGGATGACTCCAGCAGAGTTGAATCGTGCAGTGTCAGAAGCTGCTTTATCGGCGATGCTGTCGATGGACGATGATCAGGCGAACATGGAAGATCGCTTGCCGCGAGCTGTCGCCGGTTCTCCGGAACGAGAGCTGTCTGGGCAATTGACGAAAGACGCTTTGTCGAAAGCCATCGCCAAGCTTCCGGAAAAAGAAAAATTGACGGTTTCCTTATGCTATTTTGAAGAGATGAAGCTGACCGAAATCGCTGAAATTCTCGGGCTCAGCGTTTCGAGAGTGTCGCAATTGCATTCCAAAGCGATGCTCCGGCTGCATGCAGCGATGTTATCGGTCCATGAACATTATTAAGTGAAGGAAAGCAGGGAGCAGATGGTAACGCTATTGATAGTGGTCAGCACTTTATTGGTATTGCTGAACGTCAAATTGATATTATCGAGGAAACTCATGGTCGAGCAGGAGTCCGAACGGCTTGAGGCGGCGATGGCGGAGTTCGTCGCAGCTGTCGAACAGGAAAACGATGCCTTGTACGATAAACTGATGGAGCGCTTGGAACAGGCGGAAGCGAAAATGGCCGGAGGGGGAAAAGCGGATCTCCCGACAGTGCCAGCAGTCCAACCGGAAAGTGCGCTTGATGACGTGGTTGTGCCTGCAGTTGAAAGCAGCCGCCGGGACCAAGTGAGGCAATTGATGAGGCAGGGCTTTTCAGCTGCCCATATCGCGAAACTTTTGGAACTGCCGATCGGCGAAGTGGAAGTCGCCGTGCAATTAGAGAAGAAAAGACAGATTCAGTAGGTGGGGGAGAAAGATGCGCATTGATGCTGCAAGGCCGCGGCCTTCGGAACAACCCAATACGGCCGCTTTAAAACCATCAGGCGGCGGATTTGCACAGGTGATGAAGCAATCCCGCACAGAACTTCGCCGCGATGCGCTGACGCCGTTGTTCACCAATGTGGAGCAAACCGGCAAACGGCTCGCGGAACATAGGACCCTGGAGAATGTGGTGGCGTATAAACAATCCATCAAACAATTTCTCAAGGAATCGCTTCGCCACGGGATGCAACTGACTGACCAAGCTGCCGGAAATTTTGGGGAAGGGACCCCGCCTCATCAGCTCGTGAAAGTCATTGATGAAAAAGTAATTGCGCTGCAAGATCAATTACTGGATAATGAAGTGGAATATATTGGGGTGCTGGATACAATAGGGGAAATAAAAGGTTTGCTGCTGAATCTTTATATGTAAGCAGTATGGGGGAAGGGAGATACGCCGCAATGGAGGATAATCGAAGGGAATTCTTTCGTGTATCGTTTGTTCGGACCATTGATGGGAAATTGGTGGTTCCAGAAGGTGGGGAAGTGCTTATAGACATTTCCAATTTAAGTGCGGGCGGAGTGGTTTTCGACGGCTATTTTGACATCGCGCTTCGCGAAAAAGTGCTGTGTCGCTTTGCGTTGTTGGATGAACCTTTTGAATTAGAAGGGCACATTATCCGCAAGGTAGCGAAAGACTATAGTTTCGAATACGCTGTGGAATTTTTGGCGGGCCAGCGGGCAGTGCCTAAGTTGTTTCAGCAATTGAATACATACCAGATCCGCAAACGCAGAAGTTTGTTGAATGACTAAAAAGAAGGCCTCGGCCTTCTTTTTTTAATAGTATTGAAGAATTCTACAATTCATTAATAATCAAAAGAATCTTCTTTTCTACTATTAGAAATCAATGATCTCTCTAAGTATTTGGAGAAGCGTTCGCTCGACTCCGGTGGATCAGCGAGACGACCGAGACCCCGCAAGACGCAGAGCGGCTGAGGAGGCTTGGGCGCGAGCCCACGGAAAGCGAGCGATAAGCTTCGGAAAATACGACTTTTTAACTTTCTCGATAAGATCGAAAAAGAAGGCTCAGGCCTTCTTTTTTTCATGCAGGAATATAGATGCCCCGAATCGAAAGTAAGGGAAGATGGACGAGGAGAGGGGATTGGGCAATGCGGGCAGGTGAACATCTTCTGAATGTCTGGCAGCGCTTTGACGGGCTGCCGATGGATAATTTGGTGAAGGCCTGGAATTACGAACGGGCTGGATTGAAAAAGCAGCGCAGCGTCGACCAAATGCGGGAGCATCGTGAGGCTTACGGGCTTGGCGGGAATTGCTTTGACCTGGCGCTTTGGCTGCTGGCGGAATTTCGCGAAGCGGGAATCGAGGCCTATCCGGTTGGGTCGGAACTCAGCACGGCAGAAGCGCATGCAGCGGTTGTGGCAATCGACGGGCAGGGCAGGCGCTTTCTGTGTGATTTAGGAGACCAGTGGATTCAGCCGATTTTAGTAGACACGCAAGATGCCTCTTTTTCGGATGCCCCGCAAACAGGATTTTTCCCGGGAGCAGATGTGCAATTATCGGCTGAGCCGGATGGCATAACGATCGTTTATCAGCGGCCGGGCGGGAAGTTGTCGGTACAGAAGTATTCACTCGCTCCGGTTAGCGAAGAAGCATTTTGGCAGGCAGCGGAATATTCACAGCATCAGCTCGGCACAACGCCGCTCATCGAAGTCCGTGTGCCTTACGCAGGAGAAGTGGCGCATTGGGAATTCAATGATTGGCAAAGCGAGCTCAGCACAAGCAAGGGCTTGGTTCAGGAGGAAGCTGCCGCAAGCTTTGACGCATGGGTGGAGCGCATCCAGGGGCGATCAGGGTACGCGCGCGAGATCATCAAAGAAGCACTGTCATTTTACAAAAGCATGGACTGAGCAAGGCAAGGAGGCAAAAATATGAACACCAATTCATTACCGAAAGAAATTCAGACGGAGCGGCTAAAGTTAATCCCCATCACTGAAGAACTGTATCGGAATTTGTATGGCAGTTATGCGATGGATGCACACATTACCCTACATCTGGACGATTTAAAACAAGATCAGCGTCTCCACGGCTGGGGGGCATGGATCGCTTTTGACCAATCCGGCGCACCGATTGGCGATATGGGGTTCAAGGGATGTCCAGACAAAGCCGGAAAAGTGGAGATCGGCTATGGCATAAAAGAACCGTATCAAGGGAACGGCTACGCGACAGAAGGCGTGCAAGGCTTAATCGACTGGGCTTTTGCGTTTCCGGAAGTGCGTGAAGTGACGGCGGAATGCTATGAAGACAACGAGCCTTCGATCCGTGTGCTCGAGAAGCTCGGGTTTGAACGCACCGCCCAATCAAAAGAGCTGGTGTTTTGGAGATTGCGCGATGGCTATTGAGAAAATTGCCTGCGTAACCGAGCAAGGCGCTCTGTCCGGGGTAGCGACTCGGGAAGAAGTCCATCGCCAAGGTTTGTGGCACGAGACCTTTCATTGCTGGATCGTTTCGCGTGAACAAGGGCGCACCTTGATTCATTTGCAGCTAAGGAGCCAAGATAAAGCAGACTTTCCCGGGCTTTTCGACATTACGGCAGCTGGCCATATCGCAGCGCACGAATCGATGCGAGACGGCGTTCGGGAAATTGAAGAAGAGCTTGGCTTGGCGCTGTCATTTGAACAATTGGCGCAGCTAGGTGTCGTGCATGACGAGATCGTCTTGCCTGGATTTACCGACCGCGAGCGCGCTTTTCTTCATTTGTACGAAGGCATGCAGGTTGACCTGGAGGATTACCGCCTGCAACCAGGGGAAGTCTCAGGCATGGTCGCTGTCGAGTTTCTGGCTTTCTTTGAACTGTGCATGAAGCAGACAGAAGCAATCGATGTCCGTGGGTTTATTGAAACGACAGAGGGAAGGCAGCCGTTTCATCAGAAAATCGGCTTGGCCGATTTCGTGCCGCATCAACTCACTTACTGGCAGCAAGTGGCGATCCGTATCCGCCGCAAGTTAATGGATGACTAAAAAAGCGCCTGTATGGAAAAGAGCCGAATTGGCAACTTTTTCATACAGGCGCTTTTTGAATGGGTTAAAACACGCTAAAGTTTTCTGATTTCAAGTCAGTGACGAACATATGGCCAGGTGCATGGGTGATCATCAAGGGAGGCTTGCTTTCCATCGCGACAGCTTGTGGCGTGACGCCGCATGCCCAGAAGACCGGCACTTCGCCTTCTTTAATTTCAACGGCATCGCCGAAATCGGGCTTGTTGATGTCTTGGATGCCAATCGATTCGGGGTTGCCGATATGGACGGGAGCGCCGTGGACGTTCGGGAAGCGGCTCGTCACTTGCACCGCGCGGACAATGTCTTGTTCCTTGACCGGGCGCATGCTAACGACAGTCGGGCCTTGGAAACGGCCGGCCGGGACAGCGGGAATTGATGTCTTATACATCGGCACGTTGCAGCCCTGTTGTTGATGGCGCATCGGGATGCCGTTTTGCGTCAGCGCTTCTTCGAATGTAAAGCTGCAGCCAAGCAGGAAAGCGACCATGTCATCTGTCCATAACGGGCGGATGTCTGTTGTTTCTTCCGTCAACACGCCATCACGGTAGATGCGGTATTTCGGAATGTCGGTGCGCAAATCTGCATGCGGCGCGGACAATGCCGGAACAAATGAACCGGGTTCTGTGACGTCGATGACCGGACAGGCTTTTGGATTGCGCTGACAGAACAGCAGAAATTCAAACGCCATGTCTTTTGGCAAAATCGCCAGGTTCGTTTGGATGAATCCGGGGGCGAATCCCGAAGTCGGGGCTTGGAAATCGCCTTGCCGGATGGCGTTGCGCAGCTCTTCTGGAGATGTGAATTGCATGTCCATTCACTCCTTATTTAAATAATTGCGGGATGCCATTCAATAATGTGTAACCGCCCATCCAGGACATGGCGATCACGATGACGACACCGAAGATTGTCATCCACAGCGGATGTTTGTAATCGCCGACGATTTTCTTTTTGTGGGCCGCGATCAGCATGACGCCGAGCGCGATCGGCAAGATCAAGCCGTTGAGTGAACCGACAAGCACGAGAATTAAGACCGGGCGCCCTATGGAGATAAAGACGATGGTCGAGATGACGATAAAGCCAATGGTCAGGTAGCGGTGGTATTTCTCAAGCACCGGGCTGAACGAACGGATAAACGAAACGGAGGTATAAGCGGCGCCGACGACTGAAGTGACTGCGGCTGCCCACATAACGACACCGAAAATTTTATAGCCGATATTGCCAGCAGCGAGCTGGAACACCGAAGCCGGTGGATTGTCCGGGTCGAGTGCAAGCCCTTGCGAGACAACACCGAGTACGGCAAGAAATAAGATGACGCGCATGATGGACGCGACACCAATCGCATAAATGGAGCTGCGCGTCACTTGCGGCAGATGCCTTTGGCCGGTCATACCGGCATCGATCAAGCGGTGGCCGCCGGCGAATGTGATATAGCCGCCGACCGTTCCGCCGACGAGCGTGACGATCGCAAAAATATCGATTGTATCAGGAGCAAAAGTTTTCGCAACCGCTTCACCGACAGGCGGTTGTGCGGTGATCATGACATAAATCGTCAAGGCGATCATGACAAAGCCGAGAATTTGGGCGAAGCGGTCCATCGCGCGTCCCGCTTCTTTCACCATGAAGATCCCGACTGCCAGCAAGCCGCTCAGTCCGGCGCCGAGTTCCGGGGAAATGCCGAACAACACATTCGTACCGAGCCCGGCACCAGCAATGTTCCCGATATTAAAAGCAAGGCCGCCGATGACGACGAGAAACGCCAGCACATAACCGAGCCCTGGCAGCACATCATTTGCGATATCTTGCGCGCGCTTTCCTGAAATGGCGATGATGCGCCAAATGTTCGTCTGCGCACCGATATCGATGATGATGGAGATTAAGATGACAAAGCCGAATGACGCCAATAAAGTCTCAGTAAAAACGGTTGTTTGGGTCAAGAACCCGGGTCCGATAGCGGAAGTCGCCATTAGGAAGGCAGCGCCGAGCAGGACGCTGCGGTTGGTATTTTTCATCTTTTTGACATTGTCCATATAAGTTCCTCCTTAGGCGGTGTTAAACAATTTTGCGGATATGTTGGATAGCGATTCCCGCCTCTTTCAAGGAACCGGAGATCTGCATTGCAAATTCTTTTGCAGTCTTGCCATCGCCGTGAATGCAGATCGTTTCTGCCTTCAAGGCCGTCTCGGTGCCTTCTGTATTGATGACTTTGTTTTCTTTGACCATGTGAATGACTTGCTGGATCGCAGCATCTGGATCGGTGATGAGCGCGTTGTCTTGGTTGCGCGGCGTGAGCGTGCCATCTGGCTGATAAGTGCGGTCGGAGAACACTTCATTCGCTGTGCGCAAGCCGATCTTATTGCCGGCTTTGATAATTTCACTGCCAGACAAGCCGAACAAGACAAGTTCCGGGTCGATTTTATAGACCGCTTCTGCGATCGCTTCCGACAGTTTGGCATCACCTGCGGCCATATTGTACATGGCGCCGTGGGCTTTCACGTGTTGAAGCTTGCCGCCTTCTGCTTTGACAAAGCCGTAAAGTGCACCAATCTGGTAAATGATAAGATCGTATATTTCCTGTGGCGTGACAGCCATATGGCGCCGCCCGAAACCGGCAAGGTCCTGAAGGCCGGGGTGCGCGCCGATGCCGACGTTTTTGTCGAGTGCCAGTTTGACGGTTTGGCGCATCGTCGCCGGGTCGCCTGCGTGAAAGCCGCACGCGATATTGGCGGACGTGACGTAATCGAGAATCACCCGGTCATTGCCGAGTGAGTACGTGCCGAAGCTTTCGCCCATGTCACAGTTCAAGTCTACTTGGTGGTTCATGTCCATTCCTCCCGTTTCATTTGGATTGCGATTTTCAATTGACGGATTTGCTGTTCTTGTTCGATGTAAAGCTGTTGTGCGTCATGCACAGAGATGTGGCGGAATTTCAGTGATTCGCCGGGTTTTAACTGACTGATCAGCGGCAAATCGACTGATGCGATTTGGCCGATTTTCGGATAGCCGCCGGTCGTTTGGCGGTCGGCGAGCAAAACGATGGGGTTGCCATCTGCCGGGACCTGCACAGAACCGAACGCGACCGCTTCTGAAATCAATTCTTCCTGCTTTTCAAGCGCCAATTCAGCACCTTCCAAGCGATAGCCCATGCGGTCCGAACTGGCCGAAATGGTGAAGGTTTCTTCGAATATACGTGTACGGCTCTCTTCATTAAAGAGAGTGAATTGCCGTCCCGGCATCATCCGGACGATCGGCTGTTCGTGGTAGCGTGCAGGTGGGATGAGCCAGTCAGGCGCCTGAGCGTTCTGATTTTTTAAGGCTTCCAGGCGACCTGCTGGAAGAGGGCGCGTCTGTAAGCTATCGCCGTTTTTCAAGGCACGTCCTTTGAATCCGCCGATGCCTGCCCGTAAATACGTCGATTGGCTGTCCATGACAACCGGAATATCAAAACTGCCCGCAACGGCCACGTAACTGCGTGCGCCGCGCTTTGGTTCACCGAATGACAGGACGCTGCCTTTTCGGACGAAATGGCCGCGCCACATCGTGAGGGGCTCGCCGTCGAGCGAAGGGGACAAGTCGCCTCCGCAAATGGCGATGAAATGGTCGGCTTCGAACTCGATGACTGGGCCGGACAAGGCGATTTCCAGGGTTGCTGCCGTTTCGGCATTGCCTGCGAGCAAATTGGCGATGCGGTGGGCAAACGGGTCCATAACGCCGCTTGCGATGACGCCATAGCGCTGGAATCCGGTGCGGCCGAGATCCTGTACAGCTGTTTGCAGCCCGCTTTTACGAATGGTCAGCATCTTGCTTCGCCTCCTGTTCCCGGTATTCGGCTTCATCGATTTGCGTGAAGCGGATTTCGTCTCCGGCCCGAAGCAAACTCGGGATGTCTTGGTCTGGCACAAATAGGCGCAAAGGCGTGCGGCCGATCAACTGCCAGCCACCCGGTGTTTCAATCGGATAGACACCGGTTTGCATGCCGGCAATCCCGACAGTGCGTTCAGGAATGCGCAAACGCGGCGATTTCCTTCTAGGTGCGGCAATTTTTTCGGACATGCCGCCAATGAACGGAAAGCCCGGGGCAAACCCAATCATGTGCACGCTGTAGATGCCGGACGTATGGATGGCTATGACTTCTTCTTCGGTCAGGCCATTATGCTCTGCGACAAAGCAGAGGTCGGGACCAAAATCGCCGCCATAACAAACCGGGATTTCGATTTGGCGTGGAGCGGGTGCTTCAACCTCGTCCATTTGGGCCATTAGCGATTTTAATTCCTGCTCGACTTCCGCTTGTTTGAGCTGGCACGGATCATAAAATACGGTGACCGTCGTGAACGCTGGGATGAATTCAATCAGCCACTCTGGCGCTTCTTTTTCTAAGAGCGCCGACAGCTTGCGGACGGCCTGTTCCGACTCTTTATTGATGATGGCGCCGGTTTCGATGACCAGTGCCTGTTCACTGAGCGGGGAAAATGTGAATGCCAAAAAGTTCACCTCATCTGCAGATTATTCTAAATACTTTAACAGTATAATGCTTCTCATTAGTGAATGAAAGTGGAAGAAAGTTGGAGTTTGAAGAGCGCACTTATCGATAAATCGCTTCATCTATTAGCACGAATCAATAATTTGACCCAATGAACAGGAGGATTATGGAAAAAATCGCAAAAAAGCTTTCGCATTAGGTTCAAAAAATGTTATTGAAAGAATAGCATTCCACAAAAAACCGATGCCAGCAAAAGCCGGCATCGGGGCAGTAAAACTTATTCTTCAATTTCAATCGGCTGTGTCACATCGGCTCCGTCAAAAAACTCAGCGGAAAGTTCAGCGATTGTGCCATCTTCAAGCATTTCATCGATTGCATTGTTGACGTTTTCGACCAGTTCGTCGTTGCCTTTGTTCATGACCATGCCGCCTTCAGACGGGCGGTATTTGATCGTTGGGTGGATGACGATCTCGAGTTCTGGGAACGCTTCGATGGCGAGCGTCTGCAAGTAATAGTCGTTGAGAATGACATCGGTGCGGCCGATCGCCACATCGCGCAAATACGTTTCATTTGTTGCGTTGTCGTAAGTTACTTCTTCAGCGCCGTATGAACGGGCAGTTTCCATGTAGACCGACGTCGAAGCGCCGGCTGCTTTTTTGCCTTCAAGGTCTTCTAGCGTTTCGATGCCGGAAAGATCGCCTTCGCGAACGATGGCTGTGCCGTACGAATATTTGAACGGCGTGGAGAAGACGAATTTCTCTTTGCGGTCTTCGTTGATCTCGATATCATTCGCAGCGATGTCGACTTGGCCCGTTTGGACGGACGTCATCATCTCGTCAAAGCCCATTTCAGAAAATTCCACTTCAAGTTCGAGGCGTTCCGCCATTTCGCGGACGACTTCGACTTCAAAGCCGGTCAATTCATCAGTGCCTTCTTCGCGGTAGGAAGTCGGATAAAGCGTACCGGATGTTGCGACGGTCAAGGTGCCTTGTTCTTGTATTTCGTCCCATGCGCTTGGTGTTTCTTCAGCGGTTTCTTCGCTGTCGCTTCCGCATGCGGACAAGGTAAGTGCAGCAGCGGCAGAAATTGCGGCGATGGAAAACTTAGATGATAAAATTTTGTTCAAAAGAAGTTCCTCCTGTCTTGTCATATGTACGTCAAACATAGCATGATAAGCGCTTTCAGGAAAGCTGAAATACTCATTTGAATAAAGTTATAATTATCTGATATTTAAATTGACCAGAGTGGTCGAATATTGTATATTAGAGTCGACCAGGGTGGTCAAGTTGTGTGTGGAAATGGAGGTGATCGCCATCGTTGAACGATTTGAAAATTTAGAAGAGCGCAAGCAACGCACCATTCGCCAGGCCGCGCTTGCTGAATTTGCGGCGCATGGCTATGCGAAAGCCTCGACCAATCGCATCGTCAAAGCGGCAGGTATCGGCAAGGGGATGTTGTTTTATTATTTCACGAGCAAGCAGGAGCTGTACGCGTATTTGGTGAAGTATAGCCTTGAAACCATCCAGAGCCGTTTTCTGGACCGGGTGGACGGGAAAGAACCGGATATGATTGAACGACTCACACAGCTTGCCCGCCTGAAAATGGAAGCCCAAATCGAAAACGAGGAAGTATTCAATTTCTCATCAGTATTTATGCAAGAAAACGATGCGCCTTTGCCTGACGGGCTGGCGGTGAAAATAGGCGAACTGAAACAGACCGGCTACCGGCTCATGTATGAAGGCATCGACAAAAGCCGTTTCCGGAAAGATGCAGATCCCGATAAAGTATTTCATTTGATCCGTTGGTCGATCGATGGCTTCCAACAGGAATTGCTTGCGAAGCTGTCTGGCCAGAACCTTGCTGAAATTGACTTTGCGCCGTATTGGGACGAGTTTTATGGCTATTTGGCTATTTTGAAAAGGAGTTTTTACGAAACGGAGGGGGAATCGTCATGACGGTCGTCAAAACACAAGGGCTCAGTAAAGCATTCGGAGGGTTTAAAGCGCTGGATGGCGTCGATATCGAAGTGAAAGAAGGGGAAGTCTTCGGGTTTATCGGGCCGAACGGGGCAGGGAAATCAACGACTTTACGTGTGTTGCTTGGTATTTTGAAAGCATCGGAAGGCAGTGCCGAGATTTTTGGCAAAGATGTCTGGAAAGATGCCGTCGATATCCATAAACGAGTGGCGTATGTGCCGGGAGATGTCAATCTATGGCCTAATTTGACCGGTGGCGAAGTGATTGATTTGTTCGGCAGATTGCGTGGCGGCTACGATAAAAAACGACGCGATGAGCTGATCAGCCGGTTCGGGCTCGATCCAAGCAAAAAATGCCGGACCTATTCAAAAGGCAATCGGCAGAAAGTGGCGCTCATCGCTGCTTTTTCTGCAGATGCAGATCTTTATATTTTCGATGAGCCGACGTCTGGTCTCGATCCGCTCATGGAGCGCGTATTTGCCGAATACGTACAGGAAGCGAAATCGCAAGGCAAGAGCATCCTGCTATCGAGCCATATCCTCTCGGAAGTAGAAAAACTGTGCGACCGGGTGGCAATCATCCGCAAAGGGCGCATCATTGAAACCGGGACGCTTAAAGAGATGCGCCATTTGACCGGATCCTTGATGTTCATTGAAACCGCTCAACCGATACCGGACTTGGCCGAACTGCGAGGCGTGCATCGTGTTGAGCCCTTTGATGGTGGCTGGTCATTCCAAGTGGACAGCGATGAACTTGATGTAGTCGTCCGCCATGTAAGCGCGTTCGGCCTGAAGCGGATGGAAAGCCGCCCGCCGACCTTGGAAGATTTGTTTATCCGCCATTACGAAGAAACGGAGACAGGAGCAGGGGGTGGCGTGTGATGAGCCAGCTTTTTGACCATACGTGGAGTTTGATGCGTTTTATTTTGCGGCGGGACCGCATCCGCCTGCCCATTTGGATTTTGTCGTTCGCTTTTGTATCAGCAGGTGTCGTCCTCGTCTTCGAAAATTTATACGGCGACGATGTCGAACGCCAAGCGTTAAGCGAAACGATGGAAAATCCGGCGATGATCGCCATGGTCGGCCCGAATTACGGCGGGGCGGATTATACGACAGGCGCTATGACGGCACATGAAATGCTGTTAATGACGGCCGCTGTTGTGGCGCTAATGAACATTTTATTGGTCAGTCGCCATACACGAGGCGATGAAGAGGAAGGGCGGCTAGAATTGGTCCGCGCGCTCCCTGTCGGCCGGTTGTCGAGTGCGGCCGCAGTTTTAGGCGTGCTAGCGGGTGTCAATGCCTTCCTCGCTTTGGTAACCGGCATTTCGATGGCTGCCCTTGGAGTCGACAGTGTGGACCTCCACGGTTCTCTCTTGTTCGGTGCAGCATTAGGAGCCACAGGATTCTTCTTCGCGGCATTGACGATTGTCCTTGCACAATTGACACAGAACGCCCGGGCGACGACTGGATTGTCCATTGCCGCGCTGCTCGCATTCTACATGATCCGCGCAATAGGCGATGTTATGAGCGAACCATTGGCACTCACCTCTCCGCTTGGATGGATCCTGCGTGCCAAGCCCTATATCGAAAACGAATGGTGGCCGGTTGGGCTGTCGATTGGCTTGGCTCTTGCCCTCTCTGCCCTTGCCTTGTATTTGAATAGCATCCGTGACCACGATTCGGGCTTTTTACCGACGCGAGCTGGACGAACCACCGCTTCTAGTATGTTGCAGGGCACGTTCGGTTTAGCATTTCGTCTTCAACGCACGAGCCTGATTGCTTGGGCAGTAGCTATGTTCATTCTGGGCGCTTCTTATGGATCGGTGCTCGGGGAAATCGAAAGTTTCTTCGATGATATCGAGCTTTTCCAGCAGTTGATTGTCCAGCAGGCAGGATTCAGCCTGATCGAATTGTTCATCCCCGTGTTGTCATCGGTCATGGCCATTCTGGCTTCAATTCCAGCGATTATGGTGGTATTGAAGATCAAGACAGAAGAAAAGAACGAGCGCATGGAACACCTGGTGAGCCGCTCGGTTTCCCGCGTGCGCCTTGTTTTCAGCTATTGGCTCTTAGCTTCATTGACAGCCGTCACGATGCTCGCAATGACAGGGCTTGGCCTCGGCATTGCGGGCAATAGCGTATTAGAAGACAGCTTGTCGTTTAATACCTATCTCGGCGCGCCGCTAGCGTATTTGCCTGCGGTGCTGGTCATGATTGGGCTGGCCCTGGCATTTATCGGCTTCTGGCCTAATATTGCGAGTTTCCTCTGGCTTTACTTGGGAGTGTCATTTTTCGTCGTCTACTTGGGAGAGTTACTGCAACTACCGGAGTGGGTGGAAAAGCTGACGCCTTATGGACACATCCCGGCAATTCCATTGGATGAGGTCAATTACGGCGTGCTCGTATTGATGGTTGTCATTGCAGCAGTCTTGGCGCTAGCCGGTGCCTATGGCTTCCGCCGGCGCGATTTGCAAAATTGATAGCTGACTGAATGGCAGCATAGAATAGAAGGAGAAATGAAAAAATCCCCGGCGCGATAAAGCGCTGGGGATTTTCGCGTTCATAACAGCAGCCAGGCGACGAGGGGGCTGAGCAATGCGCCAAGAACAGCAGCCAAAGTCATCGCGACAGAACTCATCGAAGCTGATTCAGGGCCGTATTCGAACGCTTTCGCTGTGCCCAGGCCATGGGCTGATGCGCCGAGACCGATACCGCGCCCAATCGGGGAATCGATATGCAATGCGTGCAGCATATACGGGCCGAGCAGAATGCCTGTGAACCCCGCGACCATGACGAAGACGGCAGCGAGCGACGGGATGCCGCCAATGGTCGAGGCGATCTGCATGGCAACAGGCGTCGTCAACGATTTCGGCAAGACCGTCAAAATCAATTCATCCGCAAAACCGAGCCAGCGCGTAAATAAGGTACCGCTGACGAGGCCAGCAAGGACCCCGGCAGTGATTCCGGCTGCGATCGGGACCAAGTTTTTCTGGAGCAATTGACGATGCTTATAGAGCGGGACGGCAAGTGCCACAACAGCCGGTCCGAGGAGAAATGCGATCCAGTCGCCACCTTCCATATAAGTTTCGTAAGGAATATCGAACAGGACCAAGATCGCCACGAGTGCGACGGTTGTGGTAATGACCGGGTTCAAGGGCGTTTTGCGAAATCTCAAATAGATGAAATTGGCAATGACATAGGCCGTGACGGTCAGCGTGGAAAAAATAAGGGCTGCAGGAGTAAGGACCATAATCACGACACCTCCTTTTTCGCTGCCTGTCGATTCGCCATGTATTGGCTTACGAATCCGGCCGCGGCCATCGTGATCAAGGTGCTGATGGACACGATCGGCAGCAGCCATACGCCTTTACCGGAAAAAAGCGGACCATAATCGACGACGCCGACCGTAGCCGGAATGAAATATAAGGAAAGAAAACTCAATAAGAATGTCGCGCCGGCATCGATCCATTCAAGAGGATAAATTTTCAGCAATAATGCGCCAAACAGTAATAAAAAGCCGATGATGCTGCCGGGCATCGGCAATTGGAGCAAAGCTTGTATGGCTTCGCCGATCAGCAAAAAGCCATAAAGCACAAGCAATTGCACAATAATGCGTATGATTTTCATGTAGCACCTCCGCCTTCCGGACAATTTTGGAAAACGATGGACGTCTTCATCTACGTAGATATTTTACAGCAATAGGCACAAAATGCGAGCCAATATGTTCGGTAATGAACACGGAAAAACTGCCAGTCAAGGAAGAAAATGTTATAGCGAAAAAGCTCTATATCGCAGCATTTTCAGCGTATAATGAAATTTTCCGAAAACAAAAATTTAATCCTTGCAATTTATAAAAGATGTTGTAGTATTACATTGTGCAATATATCGCATACAATTATTCGCTGATAGTATTTAGGGATAAAAGAAAATGAATATTCAAACAAGTAAGGGAGTTAGTTAAGTATGGACAGCAAATTATCGATGAAAGCATATCTTATTATTGGGACAATGCTTTTCGCATTATTTTTTGGAGCAGGGAATTTGATTTTCCCGGCACAGCTCGGCCAGTATGCAGGTGAACACGTTTGGGTGGCGATGGCCGGTTTCTTGACAACAGGTGTCGGGCTGCCGCTTCTTGGCATCTTGGCAATCGGCTTTTCCAAAAGCAAAGACTTGCAGGACCTTTCAAGCCGTGTACATCCAGTGTATGGTCTATTGTTCACTGCCGCTCTTTATTTGACGATTGGGCCGTTCTTCGCCTTGCCGCGGACGGCTGCCGTTTCTTATGAAGTCGGCATCGTGCCGTTTATCGGTGACGGGTCAGTTGCCATCGGCTTGATCGTCTTCTCGGTTATTTTTTACGTTATTTCTTTATTGCTATCGTTGAATCCGACGCAGATGGTCGACAGCATCGGCAAATTCCTCGCTCCGGCCATTTTGGTTGTCCTCGGCATTTTGCTGGTTGCGGCGTTTGTTTCTCCGATGGGGGAGGCAGGACCTGCGCAAGGAGGATACGCAACTGGTGCATTTCTGACTGGCTTTACGGAAGGATATAACACGATGGATGCGCTCGCTTCACTCGTATTCGGAATTATCGTCATTTCAGCCGTTCAAAAAATGGGCGTATCTTCTTCTAAAGGCTTGCTCAAAGCAACACTTCGCAGTGGGGCTGTCGCTGCGGCTTTATTGGCGATCGTTTACACAGGCATTGCGTTTCTTGGCGCGACGAGCACGGCTCAACTCGGTCTATTGGAAACGGGCGGACCCGTTTTGAGCGGTGCCTCTGAACATTATTTCGGCACGTTCGGCGCCATGCTATTGGCCGTCATCATCATCTTGGCCTGTCTGACAACTGCAGTCGGCTTGACGGTAGCGACTTCGGAATTTTTCCATAAGCTGACGCCTGGCATCAGCTACCGCACCTACGTCTTTATCTTTACGGTGTTTTCATTGGTTGTGACGAATGCTGGATTGTCGAACATCATCACGTATTCGATTCCGGTATTGATGTTCTTATACCCATTGGCGATCGTCTTGATCATGCTGGCGTTCATGTCACCGCTTTTCAATCACAGCCGTATCGTTTATGTATCGGCCATTGGCGTGACATTCCTTATCGCCATCATCGACGGGTTGAAAACCTTGACCGGGTCGCTGGGTACGGAGAATCCTGCTTGGCTCCAAAGCATCATCAACTTCTATGCAGAAGTTCTGCCGCTGTACAGCGATGGGCTGGGTTGGTTTGTCCCGGCATTAGCTGCCATTCTCATTTCCGGCATTGTCGCCCGAATGAGAAACCGCAACGGAGCGGAATCGCCTGCATTCACCAATCGCTAAAAAAAGCTGTTCCCAACGTGTCTGACACGTTGTGGAACAGCTTTTTTAAATACCTTTGGAGGCGGTCAATTCTTCGATGGTGCGGACCCAGTTGGATTTCATTAAATGTGAGATCTTGTCGCTATCTCCTGCTTTGAGTGTTTCGATGATTTCAATATGCTCATCGTGAGAACGCATCGTCAGGACAAGGGAGTGATGGAAAAACTGTCTGCGGACGTGTGATTGAAGCTGGCCGAGAATGGAATCAATATATGGATTTCCGGCCGCATCGACGATGATTTGATGAAACTCTTCATCGATCTTTAAGGCAGAGAAGGAATCGCTGCTGCGGATTGCGCGCGCAAACTTCCGGTTGGTTTCTTCCAAAAGCCCGAAAATTTCAGGAGTCAAGTTCGGGATGGCCAGTTCACCGGCAAGTGCTTGCAGCACAGCTAGAGGAGGCAAGAGGTGTTTGATGTCTTCGATATGGATATCCGTCACGCGTGTCGCTTTGCCAGGAAACATTTCAATGAATCCTTGTACTTCTAAAAGCTGCAGGGCTTCGCGAATCGGCGTGCGGCTCAGATTGAGTGCTTCGGCGAGTTCGGTGTCGACCAGTTTTTCACCAGGCTGCAACGTGCCATCGATGATCCATTGCTGCAGTTGCAAGTGGGCGCTTTCTTTAGCGGAAACGCGTACCGGCCTTGTATGATCTACAGGAATCGGCATAGTAAATCTCCTTTCGAAATTATCTGACTCCATTATACACTAATTTACACATCAGTAAAATGCAGAATGCAATATATCTGAAACGCGGATTTGCGAATGGCAGTTTGAGGCCCTCCCTAAAGGGAATAACAGCTCTATCAGGAAACTTTAAGGAGGAGCCGCCATGTTATCATTCGTTACCAGTAAGGACGAACAAACTTTTGCTATCGAAGTCGAAGGCAAAGTGACCAAAGACGATTTGAAAAAATTCGATAATGTCGTATTCGAGAAATTCCGCAACGATGAAAAATTCAATGTCTATGCCGTTATCGGCGATATCGACGTCCCAACAGCAGGCGCGATATTCGAGGAACTGGCCATCGATGCCAAGCGCTGGACCCAGTATAATAAACTGGCCATTATCAGTGAACAAAATTGGCTCGACAAAGCATCTGGTGCTCTCGACAAACTTCCAGGCGTTCAAGCAGAATATTTCCCGATCGACCAGATGGAGCAGGCCTGGGATTGGATTAAGGAGAGGTGAAGGGACATGCTGTCCATTGTGCCGAGTAAAGATATCGAAACAATCGCAATTGAAGTAGAAGGACGTGCCAGCAAAGCCGATTTTGAGAAGTTGGATCACGTCATCCGTGAGAAAGTGAACGAAAAAGGCCATTTCAATATATACGCAATCATCTACAAAGTGGAAGATTCCACATTGTTCGATGCAGCAGACAGTGCGGACATCGACCGCAATAGCTGGAGCCAAGCGCGCAAGTTCGCGATCATCAGCGAAAAAGACTGGACACAGGCCACGAGCGGCTGGAAAGGGTTCGCAGATGGCCTGGAAACACGCCATTTCAGTCTCGACGAAATGAACGATGCCTGGGGATGGGTGCAAGAATAAGTTATGGACACAAAGCGTTCCGCATGGTTGCGGAGCGCTTTTTTGTTGAGAAAATCATTGAAACTAGAAATTAGAAGACTTGGAATGAAAAGAAGTGACTGGAAAAGCTTCCGCTTGTCGACTGCGTTGCGGGAGGCTGCTTGGGGCTCGCAGAATGCAAGTCATGCAGCTGATGCGACAGAACGTCGCGCTTTCAGCTGCCCGAGAATTGGGCGGGTGTTGAGCCAACGTGCCGCAAAGAGCGCGCCACGTTTGTCTCGCCAGCCCGCGCGGTCCCACAGGCGTCAGCCCTCTTCCACTCCGTCTCTAGTTTTAAAGGGGAAGAAAACTTCTTCTGTCCACTCGATAGAAAATGAAGAAATGCTTCATGTTTTGTAGCTCAAGTTATCTTTGGTCTAGAGAGGCTAGTTAGTTCTGACCCACCACCAAAGTTTTTTGCTGAAGCACCAACGTGTCAGACGCTGCATCCCGGGAAGCGATTTCCCCAATAGCCGGCAACTGGGTAAAAAAGTAGATCTACTTAAACACACAGTGATCAACAAAATCACTCAGCCGGCGAGCGCCAAGGGTGAGCCGACGCCGTAAGACAGGTGTTCTTCCTGTCTTATGGCAAGAGGCCAACCCAAAGCCGGCCGGCGATTCTCAAGCAGAAGCCCAATCCAGCAACCGAAACAAATCCACAAGCAAACTTCGCGATTCACCAACAATTCTCTCGGGAAGCGATTCCCCCACAAGCCGGCAACTGGGTACGGAAGCTGAACTGCCTAAACATGCTTCACTCAATGAAATCACTCAGCCGCCGAGCGTAAAGGGGTGAGCCGAAGCGGTAAGACAAGTGTCCTTCTTGGCTTACTGCGAGAGGCCAACCCAAAGCCCGGCGGCGAATACCAAAAATGAAACCCGAATCGAATAGCGAAATAGGTGGTCACGCAAACACTCACGAGCTGCTTCAAACTTGTCCCAGGAAGCGATTCCCCCACAAGCCGGCAACTGGGTACGGAAGCAGAACTGCCTAAACACGCTTCACTCAACGAAATCCCTCAGCCGCCGAGCGTAAAGGGGGTGAGCCGATGCCGTAAGACAGGCGTTCTTTCTGGCTTACGGCAAGAGGCCAACCCAAAGCCCGACGGCGACTACTCAGGCGAAATAAAAACAAAAGCAAAAACAATTCAACACCCAAACTCCCGCTATCTTCTCCAAGCACGTCCCAGGAAGCGATTCCCCCACAAGCCGGCAACTGGGTACGGAAGCAGAACTATCTAAACACGCTTCACTCAATGAAATCTCTCAGCCGCCAAGCGTAAAGGGGTGAGCCGATGCCATAAGACAGGCGTTCTTTCTGGCTTACGGCAAGAGGCCAACCCAAAGCCCGGCGGCGACTACTCAGGCGAAGTAAAAACAAAAGCAAAAACAATTCAACACCCAAACTCCCGCTATCTTCTCCAAGCACGTCCCAGAAAGCGATTCCCCCGCTAGCCGGCAAGAGGCCAACCCAAAGCCCGACGGCGACTACTCAGGCGAAGTAAAAACAAAAGCAAAACAATTCAACACCGAAACTCCCGCTATCTTTTCCAAGCATTTTCCAGAAAGCGATTCCGAAGTGAGTCGGAAAAGAATAGCCATTGCGTTTTCACAAGCCTTCTCGTTTCCATGCCCATTTCACCGAAAAGGACATTTGAAAGTGGGCAGGGCGACAGATTTCCTTTACACTGATTATAATGCAAAACGCAACGGCATAGATAGGATGAGGAATTGTGAGAAACGAATTGACCGTAACAGTGAAAGACACATTAAGAAATGAATTGGCGAAAGGGTCGCCGCTCATTACTAAAGACGGCTTGATGAACGACATCGACGCACCCGAAGGCAGCTTGCTGCGCCTCGTTGACAAAGACAGGGAATACCTCGGTACAGGCTATTACGGCGAGCAAAACAAAGGCGCCGGTTGGGTCTTGACGAGAAACCAGGACGAAGCAGTCGGCCAAGCCTTTATCGAACGCAAGCTAGAACTCGCCTTCAGCCGCCGCGAGAAATTCTTCAACAACCCAGAGACGACGGCCTTCCGTGTATTCAACGGCGAAGGGGACGGTTTTGGTGGATTGACGATCGATTATTACGCCGGCTTCTACTTGCTGTCCTGGTATAGCGAAGGGGTCTATTCGTTCCGCGAAGACGTCGTAGCCGCTTTGGAAAACGTAGTAGAATGCATCGGCATTTATGAAAAGAAACGCTTCGACACGAAAGGTCAATATATCGAAGACGATGATTTCGTATCGGGCGAGCGCGGGGAATTCCCGTTGATTGTTCAGGAAAACGGAGTGAATTACGCGGTTTATTTGAATGATGGCGCAATGACCGGCATTTTCCTTGACCAGCGCGATGTGCGCCAAGCGATCCGCACGAAATATGCGGACGGCAAGAGCGTCTTGAATACTTTCTCTTACACAGGTGCGTTTTCTGTCGCAGCGGCGCTTGGCGGTGCAGACAAGACAACAAGCGTGGACCTTGCGAAGCGCAGTTCGGCAAAAACGATCGAACAGTTCAGCATCAACGGCATCGATTTTGACGAACAAGACATTTTGGTCATGGACGTTTTCAATTATTTCAAATACGCCAAGCGCAAAAACTTAAGTTTTGATGTGGTCGTCTTAGATCCCCCAAGCTTTGCGCGTTCGAAAAAGCACGTCTTCAGTGCGGCGAAAGATTACACCAATCTCATGAAAGAGTCGATTGATATTACGGCGCCGGGTGGCTTGATTGTCGCCTCGACCAATAGCGCTTCATTTAATATGAAGAGATTCACTCAAATGATCGATAAAGCATTCAAAGATAGAGACCAGAAATACAAAGTGATGGAGACCTACAGCCTGCCGGCAGATTTCCATGTCGACCGGAGATTCCCGGAAGGCGATTACTTGAAAGTGTTATTCCTCCGCTTGCTGTAGAGTGGGCTCGTAGGCAAAAAACAAGAGCGCAGATGGGCATTCAACAACGAATGTGCAACTGCGCTCTTTGTGCAGGCTCTTGCACACGAAAAGTGGGTTATAATGGAAAAAACGCAATTACTTAATTTGGAGGCGGCACTATGGCAAAAGCAATTTCCTCATCTTCGCTCGCGGGCAATCCGGTGTATCCGGTGATGTTTGCGATCGGCGGTGTCCATTTACTGAATGATTCCTTGCAGGCAGTGATTCCGGCGATGTTCCCGATTTTGGAGAAGGATTTGGGACTCAGCTTCACGCAGCTCGGGCTGATCGCTTTTGCGCTCAATATGGTGGCATCTGTCTTGCAGCCAGTCATCGGATTTGCGAGCGATAAAAAACCGATGCCTTACGCCTTGCCGCTCGGTATGGTGTTCTCGTTTATCGGCATTGCCGGCTTGGCATTTGCGCCGGAATACTGGCTTATTTTGTTGTCGGTCATTTTCCTTGGTTTTGGTTCTGCGGTCTTTCATCCGGAAGGCTCGCGCGTATCGTATATGGCAGCTGGCTCAAGGCGCGGCCTGTCGCAATCGATTTACCAAGTTGGCGGCAACTCTGGTCAAGCGCTGGCGCCATTAATCAGTGCGTTCATCCTGGTGCCGCTCGGGCAACGGGGCGCAGCGCTGTTTTTGTTTGTCGCAGCACTCGGCATTTTTGTATTATCCAAAATTTCGGCTTGGTACAAAGAGCAGTTAGAGCGTGATAAGCTCGCGAAAGTGAAAAAAGCGGTGCTGTCTTCACTTCCGCCTTTGACAAAAAAACAAGTCGGCACGGCGTTGGCCTTGCTGTTGTTAATCATATTCGCGCGTACTTTCTACATAACGACGATAACGAGTTTTTATATATTCCATTTGATGGAGAACTATGGCGTGACGATCCAACAAGGACAAATGTTCATTTTCTTGTTCCTTGGAATCGGGGCATTCGGGACCTTTTTCGGCGGCCCGCTCGCAGACCGCATCGGCCGCAAGCGCGTCATTGTGCTATCGCTGATCGTGCCGATTCCACTGGCACTTGTGCTGCCATATGTAGCGTTGCCGGTAGTCGCCGTCATTCTTGCCGTGCTTGGCTTTTTCCTCATGTTGAGTTTTTCCGTCATGGTCGTCTACGCCCAAGAGCTTGTGCCAAGCAGGATTGGCACAATGTCTGGGCTGACAGTCGGTTTGGCGTTCGGCATGGGGGCGATTGGTGCAGTCGCAATAGGTGTGTTGATGGATTCGATTGGCGTTTATGAAACGATGGTCATTATTTCGATCTTGCCGGTTCTTGGTTTGGTCGGTTTGGCATTGCCAAAAGACCGGAAAATTACCGCCGCATAAACAGTTGCAAACGGATAGATAGGGGATGTAGAGATGGAATCTATAGAGAAAAAACAAAGCATCAAGCCATTTTTCACGCTTTTGAGGTCGATTAAGATCCCGAAATGGGCGCTGGTTTTTGGACTGGCGACGAGCCTGGTGACGACAATTGTCGGATTGCTTGTGCCATTGCTCACGAGAGAATTGGTGGACGGCTTTTCAGTAGAAGCATTAAGCGCGGGGTTGATTGCGGCGCTTGCGGCTGCGTTTATCGTACAAGCTGTCATTAACGGCGTATCGATTTATTTACTGAGTATGGTCGGCCAGCGCATCGTGGCGGGTCTGCGCGAACGCATGTGGCTTCATTTGCTGCGTTTACGTGTTGGCTATTTCGACCAGCATGCGAGTGGCCAGACAGTGAGCCGTGTCGTTAACGATACCGGCATCGTCCGGAATCTGATCACTGATCATTTCCCGAATTTCGTCACTGGCATCATTACCATTATCGGGGCGGTTGCTATTCTTCTTGTGCTGGACTGGAAAATGACCTTGATCATGATGCTTGCCGTACCGTTGACGATCGCCATCATGATTCCTTTGGGACGCAAAATGGCGAAGATTTCCCGCAGTTTGCAAGATGAAACCGCTGTGTTCACAGGCGATGTCCAACAGACACTCGGGGAAATTCGCTTGATGAAATCATCGACTGCCGAACAAGTGGAAGAACAGCGCGGGTTGTCTGGCGTTCAGAAACTTTATGGCCTTGGCATGAGAGAAGCGAAAGTTTATGCCTTGATCGGCCCGCTCATGTATTTGGTCGTTATGGTCGTCATCGTGATGATCATCGGCTACGGCGGTATCCGAGTATCGGAAGGATCGATGTCGACCGGCTCGCTAGTTGCCTTTTTGCTGTATCTCTTCCAAATTGTCGTGCCGCTCGCTACGTTTGCGCGCTTTTTTACGGAGTTGCAAAAAGCGAGAGGCGCGACAGAGCGCATCATCGACATTCTGGAATTGCCGCTTGAAGAACAAGAGCGGGGCAAAGAAATAGACATCAGCGGCAAAACGCTGCGCCTTGAAGACGTCAGCTTTTCCTACGAAACCGGCGAACCGGTCTTGCAAGGCGTGTCATTCGAAGCGCATCCTGGCCAGAAGATTGCCTTTGCCGGGCCGAGCGGTGGCGGCAAGACGACCATTTTCGGGCTAATTGAACGCTTTTACGAACCGACCGCAGGAAAGATCACGATCGGAGACGTGCCGATCGGTGAAGTGGCCATTTCTTCCTGGCGCGACCAAATCGGTTATGTGTCACAAGAAAGTGCCATGATGGGCGGCACGATCCGCGCCAATTTGACGTATGGTTTGCCGGATGCCGATAGCTATCAGGATGAAGAATTGTGGCGTGTTTCCCGCATGGCGTATGCTGAAGAATTCATCGCTTCGTTTCCCGATGGATTAGACACACAAGTCGGAGAGCGCGGCGTGAAATTGTCCGGCGGGCAAAGACAGCGCATTGCGATCGCTCGTGCATTTTTACGTGATCCGAAATTATTGATGATGGACGAAGCGACCGCAAGTCTCGACAGCCAATCCGAGGGCATCGTTGGGCAAGCACTTGGCCGTTTGATGGAAGGGCGCACAACATTGGTCATTGCCCATCGCTTGTCGACCATCGTTGATGCGGATCAGATTGTTTTTATTGAAGGCGGCCGTGTTACAGGCACCGGCAGTCACCGCGAGTTAACTGGGAAACATGCTTTATACCGCGAATTTGCCGAGCAGCAATTAACTTAATGTTTCTTCTTGACCTTGACGTTGCGTCAAGGTTTAAGATGGAGTCATCAGGAGGTGGCGGCATGTATACAGTGCAAAAACTGGCTTCGCTTGCCGGCGTCAGCGCACGTACTTTACGTTATTACGATTCAATCGGCTTGCTGATACCGCAGAAAAACGAATCGGGCTACCGGGTATATGGAAGTGCAGAAATCGATCGCCTGCAGCTCATCTTATTTTACCGGGAGCTTGGGTTTGGGCTGCAAGAGATCGCAAAGCTTCTGGACGACCCGGATTTTGATGAAACGGAAGCATTGATCAGGCAGCGGGAACAATTGCTTGAAGAACGCAGCCGCCTGGACCTTTTGATCATTAATGTGGAAAAGACCATTTCCACAAAAAAAGGAGAGAGCCATATGGCAGATCATGAAAAGTTCGAAGGATTCAAACGGCAGCTGATCAAGGACAATGAAGCGGCATACGGAACAGAAATCCGCGAGAAATACGGCGACGCGGAAGTCGACCGCTCCAACGCCAAGATGCTCGGGATGGGCCAAGAACAATATGAAGCGTTCAAGCGCCTCGAGCAAGAAATCCTCGACAAGCTGGAACACGCGCTACCAGAAGGCGAACCGGCGGGGGCTGCGGGTCAGGAAGTAGCCGATTTGCACCGGCAATGGCTCGGGTTTACATGGGGCAGTTACGATCCCAAAGCACATGCCGGCCTAGCGGAGATGTATGTGGCAGATGAGCGCTTTGCAGCTTATTATGAAAGAGCTGGTGAAGGGGCAGCGCAGTATTTGCGCAATGCGATTATTGCGTACACCGATCAGCACAATGAATAACAGCAGGCCCGCCTTAGCGGGTCTTTTTTCGTTTCGTTTGGAAAAGCAAGGGAATAGAAGTTAAATACAATGAGGATGGTGGGGTGAGGAAGATGCTGACCGTGATGAGCTTTAATATTGCCTCAGGAAAACGAATTGACGGCGAACTGGACCTTGAATTGACAGCACAGGCCATTGAACAGGGGAGAGCGGATATTGCCGGTTTACAAGAAGTGGACCGTAACTTTTCCTCGCGCAGCAAATTTTTGGACCAGGCCAAATGGCTGTCCAACCGGCTTGGCATGGAAATGGCGTATGGGCCGAATTTGATCGACAGGGGAGCCGGGGGCGCTCGGCCGAAGCGTGAATACGGCAACGCTATCTTGAGCTGTCATCCGATTATTGCCTCTAAAAACCATGATTTAAGCGCTGTCGAAACACACCCGGAAGATTTCGAGCCGCGCGGGATGCTTGAAGCGGTCATTGAAGTGGCAGGGCGGCGATTTTCTTTTTACAATACGCATCTATCGCTGATTGACGAAGAAGTGGATCGTAATTTGACAGAAATTCTTGCGATTACAACCAGCAACCCGCTGCCTCAACTACTGGTGGGGGATTTTAATGCGTCGCCATCGACGAAGCATATTCAGCGATTCTCAAAGCATTTTCACAATGCATTTGGCGCTGGCCCTTATCCAGACACGTATAAAAAGCAGGGGGATCACGGCAAAAAAATCGATTATATTTTCCACAGTAACCATTTTGAGTCGTTAGAAGCCTGGACGATCCAAAGCGAGGCATCAGATCACGTACCAATTGTGGCAAAAATCAGAAATTTACAAAACTATAACATTTTTTAACCTGTTTTTAACTTAGAAAAGCGCCGTGCCTGCTATAATTAAGAGGACAATTGCAGCTGCCACTGATTCGTTTCAACCTGAAAAGGAGATGGTCTCATGCACGGCGACGCCAGCAGGACACCAACAGTGAAAGTAATGTCGTTCAATATTGCCCACGGAATGGGAATGGATGGCCAAGTAGATTTAGAAAGAACGGCACAAGTGATCGAAGCATCAGGCGCTACCATTGTAGCCCTCCAGGAAGTCGACCGTTATTTTTCAGCTCGCAGTTTTTACATGGACCAAGTCGAATGGCTTGCCGAAAGGCTTGGAATGTACGCGGCGTATGGCGCCAACTTGAATCAAGCGCCAGATGATCCGGAACGCCCGAATCGCCAATACGGCAATGCGACGTTAAGCATTTATCCTATCAAATATGCAGAAAACCATTTTTTGACGCAAGTCATCACCGACGACTACAATAATGAGCAGCGAGGCGTTCTTGAAACTGTGATTGAAGTCGGGAGCACGTACCTCAAAGTATTGAATACCCATCTAGCGTTGAAAGACGAAGAGCTTGAAATGAGCGTTGCAGAAATATTGGAGATTGCCGGCAAAAGCCATTTCCCGAAAATCCTTGCGGGGGATTTCAATGCGCCGCCGACACACCGCCACTTGAGCCATCTTCATCACCTCATGACGGATGTCTTCTTGAAAACCAAACGGGGCGACGCCTATACGTATCCGTCTCCTTTTGAAAATCCTGAAACAGGTGAATCGTTCAAGCCGATGACGCGCATCGATTATCTTTTTGCTGACCATGGTTTTGACGTGCGGGAGGTCGAAACAATGGAAACGGCGGTGTCGGACCATTTGCCGATCACCGCAGAACTGGTCTGGACACAGAAAAAGGTCTCAACTGCCATCCTCGTGCCTGCAGTCCTGCCAGCTAAACAAAAAATATAAATACGAAAAGCCGCCGGCCATGTTGAGGGCCGGCGGCTTTTCTGCGCGTGGATTTTATTCATTAAGCAAAGCTTTTTTGGGTGCTTGTTTTGGAGCGGCGCGCGAGTTTGACGAGCAAGTAAACAAGTGGGGTATCCGCTGCAGCGACTGCCCATTTAAATAGATACTGGGTTACAATCATCGCGGTTAGCGCCGATAGCGGCATCGTCCCATAAAAAGCGATCGTGATAAAAATGGACGTATCGGCCAATTGGCTGATCATCGTCGATGCATTATTGCGCAGCCATAATTTCGATTCACCATTGCGTGCTTTTAATTTATGGAAAATCGAGACGTCCAGGTTTTGGCTGATGAAATACGATACCAAACTTGCGAGCGTCACCCGGAAGCCGGCCGAGAAAATCGACTCGAACGCTTGCTGGTCCGCAAAAAATGGCGCAGACGGCAAGTGGATCGCCGCAAAGATGAACGCCAGGGCGGCGAGTTGCGTGATAAACCCAGCCATGACCGTTTGGCGCGCGGCTTCTTTGCCATATACTTCCGCAATCGTGTCAGTGATGGGAAACGTAAAAACGTAGACGATGACCGCGGCCGGCAGCACGGCCCATTCACTGATCGAGAATAGTTTGACCGCTAGGATATTCGACAGGATGAGCAGGCCGACAAAAGCGCCGTTTAAATAAAGTAACATGGCCGCTTCCCCTTATCGGTTGGTGATCGTTTCCGGGTTCATGTCGTGGTTCATCATCCGGTACGTCGCCATTTCTTCGTATTTTGTGCCGGGCTTGCCGTAGTTCGTATACGGATCGATCGACAAGCCGCCGCGCGGAGTGAACTTGCCCCATACTTCGATATAGCGGGGGTCGAGCAGTTCGATCAAGTCGTTCATGATGATATTGACGACGTCTTCATGGAAATCGCCGTGGTTGCGGAAGCTGAACAAATAGAGCTTCAGCGCTTTGCTTTCAACGAGTTTCTTATCGGGAATGAAGCTCAAGTAAATCGTCGCAAAATCCGGCTGGCCGGTTTGCGGGCACAGCGAAGTGAATTCCGGGCAATTGAATTTGACGAAGTAATCGCGCGGGTGGAGATTGTCGATCGCTTCTAGAATGCCTGGGTCGTATTCGAATTTGTAGCGTGTGTTCTGGTTGCCGAGCAAAGACAGATGCTCGAGTGTCTCTTCGTTTCTTCCTGCCATGGTGTTGGCCTCCTTTTAAGTGGGCCGGCTGGGGGAGAGCTATAAAAAATGCGGACAAACGAAAAGCCGAATCGCATGTGGATTCGGCTTGATTTCAAAATCCATAGTTTTTTATAGAGGGTGGAATGCTATGAACCTCTCCCGTTGCCGGGTTATTTAATTTCCTGCTTTATCGTATAAGATGGGGGCGGTTCTGTCAATTGTTGGTTTGTTAGGGAATAGCATCTTCAAGTTGCGGGTCATACATTTAACTATGTGAAGGAGTAAGTAGAAAAGCTTCCGCTTTTCGACTGCGTTTCAGGAGGACGCTTTCCGGAGGGCTCGCATTGAGCCGCTTCGTCGCTGCGCTCCTGCAGGGTCTCAATTGTCTCGCTATTCCTCCCGGAGTCGCCCCCTTCCACTCCGTCTCTAGTTTTAAAGGGGAAGAAAACTTCTTCTGTCCACTCGATAGAAAATGAAGAAATGCTTCATGTTTTGTAGCTCAAGTTATCTTTGGTCTAGAGAGGCTAGTTAGTTCTGATCCACCAACAAAGTTTTTGCTGAAGCACCAATGTGCCAGACGCTGCATCCCGGGAAGCGATTCCCCCGCTAGCCGGCAACGGACTACAAAAGCAGAACTGCCTAAACACGCTTCACTCAACGAAATCCCTTAGCCGCCGAGCGTAAAGGGGTGAGCCGAAGCGGTAAGACAAGTGTCCTTCTTGGCTTACTGCGAGAGGCCAACCCAAAGTTCGACGGCGAATATTAAAAATGAAACCCGAATCGAATAGCGAAATAGGTGGTCACGCAAACACTCACTAGCTGCTTCAAACTTGTGCCTGGAAGCGATTCCCCCGCTAGCCGGCAACTGGGTACGGAAGCCGAACTACCCCAAAGCCCGGTGGCGGCTCCCAAAATGAAGCTCAACTAATGAACTGGAATGATTCCACAAGCAAACCCTCGCTCTCTTCTTTTCCAGCAAATAAAAAAAGCTAGAGACAGAATCTCTAGCCTTTCATGATCAATGAAATGGGCAACCTGATTGCACCGTCGTGTTCTTTTGTTCGTGATAGAACACATTATCTGGGCGGTTTTTCAGTTTTTGCACGTCTTTCAGGATCAAGCGGCTTTTTGGCATCGTCGGCATGCGGGACATATCGTAGGACAAGTCCTGTTCAGGCACGTTGTATTCCAGGTTCTCTGCAAAATACTTAAAAATCGACTGCATATACATGACCGTCATCCATTCACCCGCACAGCGGTGTCCGGTATGATGGTCGCCGCCGCCTTGCGGAATGAAAGAAAACGGGCTGCCGTCCCATGTGCTGAAACGTTCTGGGATGAATTCGTCGGCATTGTCCCAGGAATCGGGATGATGGTTCGTGCCGTAAAGATCCAGGATGACGCGCATATCTTTTTTGAACTGGACGCCGTTCCAGTCGAAATCTTTTTTGGCAATCGCTGCCATGACGGGGGCGAATGGATAATAGCGCCGCACTTCTTGGGCGAAATTGTGGCTGTAATGGTTTTCGTCAGCCTGCAGTTTTTCGCGTGTGGCCGGATTTTCGTTCATTGCCATGACACCGAAGACGATAAAGTAAGCCGTCGCGATCATCGGGCGGTAAGCGTTGTTCAAATCGACAGCTGCTGTCTCGAGGTCGAGCAGTTTGCCGTTTGGCGTGCGGTGATGGGCGACGATATACGCTGCTGTGTACGCTGGCGGATTGTATTCGCCTTTACGAATTTGCTTGATGATTTTCTTCAGCCAATCTTCGTGCGCATTACGCGCTTTCATGCCTTCGAGGTAGCGGCCTTCGGTGAGGCCAAACGAATCGACCATCGTAACAAGTTCCCATGTGCGCTGCTTGACTTCGCTTTCTTTCATTGGCAGGCCAGCCCAATGAATCATCGAGCGCGTGAAGATTTCTTCGATTTCATCCAATAAGACGACTTCGTCCATGTGCTGCCATTGTTCAGCTTTGGCGTCGAGTTCTTGGATCATCATGCGCTTGGAGTCTTCTAATCGCTCAGGTGTCATCATCGACAGGAACATGCGCTTTTGCTGATGATGGTCTTCGCCGTCGCGTCCATGGACCGCACCGCGCCCGAATAGCGTTTGTTCAAGTGGAAGCGGCGCTGCACCGCTGCGTTTGAAGTAATCGTTATTGTGGAACAGTTCAGCGGCTTCCTCGCCGGCCATGCACACGACCTTTTTCCCCATCAGGCGGGTTTCAAAAATATCCGAGCCCAGCTCTTTGCGGCGGCCAGGCAGGAAATCAAATCCTTCACCGAGAAGGGATAGAGTATTGTCCAATTCTTTTGCTTTCGGGATCGGGTGCTTCACTTTCATGTAACGTCAGCTCCTTCAGTCTATTCAATGCAGGAAATTCACCTGTTAAGTTGAAAAATCATTGTAGGAAACCATACCCTTCTGGCCTCCCCGTAAACGCTTCCGGAATTTTGGGATAGCGCATATCAAAAAGCTGGAGTAGGCGTTTTTTCATGGTACACTGAAAGCACTAGATAGGCTGAAAGGAGCGGCAAGAATGACAAATGGATTCGGCGGCTTGTCCCGTCAGACACTCGACTGGGTCGAGTTGAAATGGCCAGGAGCTGCGCTAGAAGAAGCTGTCCCTTTAGAAGGCGGGACTTCTTCACTGCTTTATGAAATTCGCGCAAACAAAGACGGAGAGCGGCAAAGCCTTGTGTTGCGGCTGCATCATAAAGGTGAGTGGCTTGATCAGGAACCGGATTTGGCCAAGCATGAGGCAATGAGTCTGGAACTCGCCGAAAAAGCAGGTATTTCCGCCCCGCGCGTTCTAGCGTTTGAAGAGAGTGGAGAAGCATGCGGCATGCCGGCCGTCTTGATGACAAAAGTACCAGGTAAGGTTGTTTTGCCGCCTTCGTATGATGCGGCGTGGCTTGAAGGCCTTGCTGAGACGCTCGCAGAGATTCACCGCCATAAAGCGGAAGGGTTTCCTTATGAATACTTTGCCTACAACGATGCAAGGCGTCTCGAGCGGCCAAAGTGGTCGCGTGTAGAAGGCGATTGGATGCGCGCGTTTTATATCGTCGCTGCGGGTGGTCCGCCGGTTGAGTATGGCTTGATCCACCGCGATTATCACCCGGGAAATATTTTATGGGAAGCTGGGCGCGTTAGCGGGGTCGTTGATTGGGTGAATACGTGCTTGGGTCCGGCTGGAGTCGATGTCGGGCATTGCCGCGTCAATTTGGCGCAACTTTACGGCACACGGGTCGCCAACGAATTTTTGGCCGCTTATGAACGCCATGCCGGCCCATCATTTACTTATGATCCGTATTGGGATTTATTGTCTTTGATTGACACATTAGACGGCAGCCCGGCAGTCTATCCGGGTTGGAAAGCATTCGGCTTGTCCGGCTTGTCAGATGAATTGGTCCGTTATCGCTTGGATGAGTACTTGATGAGCTTGATGGATCGCTTCGATGATTTCTGAGCTGTGCCCCTGAGGTTTGATTTCTCCCATACAGGCAATATATATAGCACAAGCTTGTATTTAGAGGAGGAGTCAACATGACAGACGAACAGCTAACAGGATTAAAGGAGCAACTCGAAGCGCAATTAAAATCGCTCGAGGAACGAATGGAACATGCAGAGGAATTTGAAACTAGCGAACTATCCACTTACGATAATCACCCTGGCGATAATGCCACTGATTTGTATGACCAGGAACGCGGAATGGCGATGGAGCAATTCAAGGAAGAAGAGCATGCGGATGTCGTGGCTGCTTTGAAAGCCATTGAAGAAGGAACGTATGGCAAATGCGCGGTATGCGGAAAAGACATTCCGTACGAACGACTCGAAGCGATACCGACCGCGCTGACCTGCATCGATCACGCGGATCATAGCCTGGACTTGGAAAGCCGGCCATCAGAAGAGGATGTTATCGGATCGTCGACCGACCACCCTGCAAAAACGGAAGATGGCCGAATTCGTGATTACGAAAACAGCTTTGACGATGTGGAGAATTTTGGTTCGTCAGACGGCCCTCAAGATCAACCGGGTGAAGATCAGGAAGATTTTTATAAAGACGATGAGGCAGAAGAAGACGAGCAATTTAAATAATTCGGTCCCGGCGCTTGCCGGGGCTTTTTTTCTTCGTTGCGTATTTGCGAAAGGAGTGTCTGGATGGAAGACTTACATAAACAGTTTTTGGCCTTGGAAAACAGCCATTTAGCACCAGTTGCCAGAGAATCGAACCAGAATATGGCAGAAATACTGGATAATGATTTTTTTGAATTTGGCATTTCCGGCGGTATTTGCCAGCGCGCTGATTTTGATGGGAGTTATGATTTACCTGAAGACGACTACCGCGTTTCTCGCTTTGAAGTAAAACCACTTGGTCCTGAGGCGGTTTTAACAATGTATTTATTGGAGAACCGGACGACAGGCATCTGGAGCCACCGAAGTTCGGTATGGAAAAAGCGAGAAAATGGATGGAAGCTGCTTTTTCACCAAGGCACAAAGACAGATGGTTTCAAGAAATGGGAATAGGGAAAGTAAAAGGCAGGTATTAGTTCAAAGGAGGATCATCTATGGAGCATGCAATTGTTTTATTTGATGGAGATTGCAATTTCTGCGATTCCAGTGTGCAATTCATCATCAATCATGACCCGGCAGGTTATTTTCAATTCGCTTCCCTGCAAAGCGAGATCGGGCAGGAGCTTTCACAAAAGCACAAAATTCCGGAAGATGTGGATAGCTTGGTGCTCATTGAAGGCGGCGAAGCGTACGTGAAGTCACAGGGTGCACTCATGATTTCGCATCACCTGACGGGCCTTTGGAAGCTTGCTTATCACCTTCAACCATTCCCACGCATACTACGCGACGGGGCATACGACGTCATCGCAAAAAACCGCTACAAAGTATTCGGCAAGCTCGACAGCTGCATGCTGCCGCCTCCGCATATCCGCAAGCGTTTTTTGGATCAATTTTAAATAGACAAAAGGGCGGTTCCAGATTTTTCTGGAACCGCCCTTTTCGTATGGATCGATTTTCAGGATGTTTCTTACAGGAAATTCGAAAAGCGCCAATAATGAGCTGCAATCGGATCGGCCATCCAGGCGAGCCCTTCGCTTTCTGTCTGATGGAGTGTCTGCCAGCTTCCTTGGTCCCCGAGCTTTAAGTAAATTTCGTGATTCGGCGATTGGTCATGGACACCGATTAAATTGTAAACACCATTTCGGTAGAAGGTAGCGGATACTTCGTAATCGATATTGGGTGATGTCGTCAACGGATTCCCGACACTGTGATATAGCCGGAATTCGGTCTTTTGATCCGTGTCTTCAATGATCTTCGCCGAGACCCCTTCACTTGAGGCGACATCCGCTTTGCGGAATTTTTGCCGCCAGTTGTACGCGATGCTGGTACCGATGTCTTTATCAAAATCAAACGTGCTTTGTGGGGCTGTCAAGTTGACGATGCAATTGCTGAGTGAGCGGTACTGTTTCGCTTCCGGATCAAACGATCGGTTGTCCCCTTGGAAATAAGGGTTTGGCGATGTCAGATTAGGATTTTTTAGAATATTGTCAGGCAAAAAGGTCAAATATCGCAGATGCCATTTCAGTTCTGCTGCCTTGTCTGGGCCTTCTGCCAGCAATTGATTGAGCGGAGCAATCTTTTTCGATAGCCAGAATTTTTCTACGGCTGCTTGCTCTTGTGAAGAGCCCAAATTCAAAACTCCGAATACAGTGGCCACGATTGATTTGATTTTGCGCAACGGGCTTTCGGTCCGGTTAACAGGGCGTCTTGCACGTACCCAATAGGTCACTTCGCGGTCTTCCGGTACGTCCCGGTCAGTGAATTGTGTGCGGTGAGTCTTCGTTACGGGCTCCCCATCGCGGTAGATATCGTATGCGTCGATGCCGTCGATGGCCCCCCAAGCAAGTGAAACCCGCTTGTGAGATACGATGGTCGATAAGACAATCTGTTCGAGCTGATTGATGCAATCAGGGTCGCGCTTTTCGGTACCGGTTAATAATTTTAAGGCGGGGATCCAGTTGCCTTGAGGCGATTGGCGTTCGATGGTATAACGAATCACTTCGCCAGGGCTTAGTCCATCATCTTGAAATGTCGCCTGTGTCCCCATATAGACCACTTCACCGTTTTTTTTGACTCGTGATATTTCATCTGTTGGGGTCCAGTTGAAAGAAATCATGCTATCGGTTTGTTCCAATAATTCAATGTCCCATTCTTCGTTCATTAAGGATCCTCCTTTCGCTCGTGATAAGGTATACCCGATATTTGGAAATGATGAACGTGACAATCTAACTGATTTTGTTACACAATTTAAACATTTCAGATAGTAAAGAGCGTTATAATAAAAAAAGAGAGAGAAGTGAGTTGCATCCGTAGATGAATGACGAGTTGAGAAGGGGGAGATGGGGAAATGGTCAGGGGAAATCTCGAAAATGCACAGAATTTTAGTGATTTCGACGAAGCGGCTTCATATGCTCTCCAGATTCTCAGCAAGCAGGCGGGCATGAATAGCTTTTACGTGGCAAAGCAAGAAGGCGAAGCCCAACATGTCGTGAAAGTGCATAATTTGAAGCATCATTTAATTGAGGAAGGGCAAGTGTCTGTGCTGCCATGTACGTTATCGGCTTTGTGTGTTGAGCATGGGGCGCAGGCTTTAGTCATTAAACACATTGGCGAACATGCATTGACGCGTGCTTTGGGCATCGCGGATGGAGTCGAAACCGGCTGTTTTATCGGGGCGCCTATTTTTTATGAAGATGGGTCGGTTTATGGCACGATCTGTGGAATCGACGACGGCCCGTGCGAGCTGCCGGCAGATTTACCGTTTATTTTCGAGACGCTCGCCACCTTATTGACGTATGTGTTGGAACTTGAACAAGCATACGAAGAAATTGAATCGCTCGCAGCCCCGCTAGTCCCTATCGTCGGAAAAGTGGCGATCTTGCCGATCATCGGCGAAGTCAGGGCTTTGAGGGCGAAAACCATCATTGACCAAGTGATGCATGATTGTGCCGAAAAAGGCATTGAAGTGCTAATTGTCGATGTATCGGGAGTGTCGCAGATCAACTCAGAAGTTGGCGAGCATTTATTGAAGCTCGTGAAAGTATTGGAGTTGATCGGCGTCAAGACTGCCGTGACCGGTATCCAACCCTATATGGCATTGAAAGTTCCACATTTTGCCCAAGCGTTAAAAGGGACGATGATTGAAGCGAATCTCGAGACCGCACTCAAGCGCCTCGGATTCAGCTTCCAACAAAATTGAGGATGCCATGGGTCGAAAAAGCCATTTCCTGAACATCAGGAAATGGCTTTTTTTCACTCTTCTTTATCGAAAAATACGTGCTTAAGCTCCCAAGTGTCGCCGATTTCTAGCAACCCGAATGAGTATTGCGGTTCGCGGCGCTTATCGGTTGGCGATCCCGGATTGAATAAGGTCAGGCCGCCTGTTTCGCGCATAAGCGGCTGATGGGAATGGCCAAAAACGATGATGTCGACGTCTTCGCCTTCAAAGCTATCGAACGCTCGTTGTTCGGTCGTTTTCCGTATGCCATCTCCATGAACGACACCGATTTTCAAATCGCCGAATGTCAGGATTTTTTTGCGTCCGAAACGGTCAACAATTTCCCAAGGATCGACATTACCAGCTACACCGTCCGTCTCGGCGTAAGCCGATAATTCGTGGTAAACGTCGAGGATTTGCCAGTCGCCGGCATGAATAATGAAGTCAGCGCCGTCACAGGCGTCGACAAGCGGTTGCGGGAGCTTTTTGCCGCGGTTGGGGATATGCGTATCAGATACAATGACTATCTTTTTCATCAAATCGCCTCCAAGGTCAGTTTGTTCCACTTTACCAAACTCTCGCCTGTGCGTCTAAAAGCTGTAGCGGTTAAGATGATTGTAAAAGGGGAAGGTAAGGTAGTAAAGAACAATTTGGAGGGATTAGTATGAGCATCAACATGAAAAAGTTCATCGCATCGGGCGCGGCACTGGGCGCAGGAGTGATTTTGCTAAAAGCGTACAAAGACAAGAAACGCAGCATTTGGGTATATGAGGATAGCGATATGCATAATAGTTATGAAATTGACCATGAGGAAAGCGTGAATGCGCCATATGATTCTGCAGAAGAAGGGTTGACCCAATTGGATTCCGCCTATCGTTCGGAATGGCAAGCGAATGCGTTTCCGCAGACAAAAAAACAATTGGAAGAACTGGAATCGTAAGTTTTTCCTGAATTTAGAAACAAGCGGGCTGGCCCGCTCAAGGAGGCAGTTTGGATGGCTGAAAGGAAAGTCGTGTGCTATATTGCACAAAGCTTGGACGGCTATATCGCCGACACAGAAGAGACCTTGGACTGGTTATTGGATGTGGAAATGGACGGAGACGCTGGCTATGGGGAATTCATCAACACGGTCGATACAATTTTGCTCGGCAGACGCACCTATGATTGGGTAGTTGATCGTGTGAGTGAGGAATTTCCCTATGCCGATCAGCATTCTTATGTGTTTACTTCCCATCCGAAAGAGAACGAAAGCAACATTACATTCACTTCGGAAGATCCGGCAGACGTCGTGAAAACACTCCAGCAGCAAGAAGGAGGCACGATTTGGCCTGTCGGGGGCAGCTTGTTAATCGAGAGCCTGCTAAACGAAGACCTAGTTGACGAATTTATTATTTCAATCGCTCCTGTGACGCTTGGAAAAGGCATCCCTTTATTTCAAGAAGCCCAGCGCCGTCTCGATTTCACTTTGGAGAAAGTTGAAAAAGACGGTCAAATCGCGCAATTGTCTTACAAAAGGAAAAGAAATTGAATCCAAAAGGTAGCGAAAAGACGGGCGATTTGCCCGTCTTTTTTTTAGGTTGTCGAGAAAGTGATAAAGTAGTATTTTCCGAAGCTTATCGCTCGCTTTCCATGGGCTCGCGCCCAAGCCTCCTCAGTCGCTCTGCTCCTTGCGGGGTCTCGGTCGTCTCGCTGATCCACTGGAGTCGAGCGAACGCTTCTCCAAATACTTAGAGAGGTCATTGATTGTGGAAAATAGAAAAGACTCTCTTTTTCATAGTTGAGAGCGAACCATAGACTTCTTCAACACTCTGGCAAAAAGACGGACGACTTGCCCGTCTTTTTCTTGTTTTGCGTACATCTGAGGGATCTTCTGGGCCTAAAGGATCCAATGGGAATAGAAAGGCCTATCGAGTTGATGGAAATATTTGAAAACAAAGTAACTCCGTCATGTTGTGTTTAAGATTTGCCAAAGATATACTTTAAAAAGGAATCAATTGTCGATTCTTGTCAGTAAAACAAAAGGAGAGAACGCATGAAAACAATTAAAGTGCTCTTATTCAGTTTAGCTACGATTTTCTTTCTCACATTTTCCCACTCGGCGGCTTCCGCTCATGCGCCCGATCTACACGTAGGTGTCTCCGGCAGCGAAGTATCAGAGCTTCAAGTGAAGCTTCAAAAACTTGGCTATTTCCACGTAGCCCCGACCGGTTACTATGGTTCTATTACTAAAAACGCAGTCATTCAGTTCCAACGCGATTTCGGTGTTAGCGCGACTGGTTTTACTGGACCCATGACACGGGAAAAGATGAAGCAAGTCGACATGATGGCGCGGACCGTTCACGGCGAAGCCCGCGGTGAACTATTCGAAGGGAAAGTCGCGGTAGCGGCCGTCATCATGAATCGTGTGCAATCGAGCGCGTTTCCAAACAGTACATATGGAGTTATTTTTCAGCGTAATGCCTTTACGGCAGTGAACGATGGACAATATTGGTTGACGCCAAACGCTTCTGCTTATCTCGCTGTCCGGGAAGCGGCGAAAGGCTGGGATCCATCAGCCGGTGCAACTTATTATTATAACCCGGTAACCGCCACTAATCAGTGGATTTTCACACGCCCGACAATCAAAAAAATCGGCAAGCATGTATTTGCCAGATAATAAGAAAAGCCTCCGGAAAGATTCCGGAGGCTTTTTATTATCCTTTGACTGCACCAGCCGTGATGCCTGCGACAAAATAACGTTGCAGGAAAACGTAGGCGATGACCATTGGCGCTGAGGCGATGATAACGCCTGTGAACAGCATTGGATAATTGGTGGAATATTGCCCTTGAAACTCAAGAAGCGCGAGTGGCAAGGTTTTGTAAGCATTGTCCGTGATGAACAGCAGTGGATACAATAAATCGTTCCAGTGCATGACGAATAAAAAAATCGCTGTAGCTGATAGAGATGGTAAAGATAATGGAATGGCCACTTTCGTGAACATCTTCCAATTGCCAGCGCCATCAATCGTGGACGCTTCAAACAATTCCTTCGGCAAAGTTTTCATGAAACCGGTCAAGATGAAGACCGCAATCGGCAAAGTCGAGGAGATGTTGACGAGAATAAGCCCGAGCAGGCTATTTGTCAGCCCCAAATCCAGCATGAGCGAATACAGCGGCACCATAATGACTTGTGCTGGCACCATCATGCCAAGCGTAAACACGCCGAACAAGACATTGCCAACCCAATTGTTCATGCGTGTAATGCCGAATGCGACCATGGCGGCGAGCAATAAGGTCAGCGAAACCGAAAACAAAGTGACGATGGTGCTATTGAGGAAATAGCCTGCCATGGTTTGTTCCTGAAAGATCGCAACGTAATTATCAAATTTAAAGCCGCCGTCCGGTAAGCCGAGCGGGTCGCGGAACGTTTCCTGAAGTGTTTTTACGGACGTCAACAAGACGACCACTAACGGAATCAGGATCAGCAGCGCATAAATGAGCAGTGAAAATTTCCTGAACAGCAAAGTTGCCGCCCCCTTTTTAATAAGATACGCGGTCTGAACGCAAGGCCTTGAATTGCAGATAGGTAATCAAGGCGATAATGACCATGAAAATGACGGAAATTGACGAAGCGTAACCGAATTGATAGCTCTTGAACGCGACATCGTAAATATAAGTCGCGATGATTTCAGTAGAGTTGTTCGGCCCGCCGCCGGTCATCGCAAACACCAAGTCGAATGCTTTAAATGATTGGATGGTCGTATAGGCGACGACGATGGTCGCAGAGGGTGCAAGCAACGGCCACGTAACGCTTCTAAACGCCTGCCATTTGCTGGCGCCTTCAATTTTTGCCACTTCGTATAATTCTTCGGGTATGGCTTGAAGCCCCGCAACGAAGATAATCAGCATTTGGCCTGCGTGGAACCAGATTTGCGTAATGGCGAGCGAGTAAATCGCGATATTGGCATTGCCGAGCCAGTTCTGTGCCAGGAAATCAAGACCAACGAGTTGGAGCACTTGATTCAAGATGCCCATCGACGGATCGTAGATGAACGCCCAGATAAACGCCACCGATACCGAAGACAAAATGGTTGGGAAAAAATAAAGCGCACGGAGAAACACATTCGTTTTCGTGTTCTTGATGACGATCAGCGCAAATGCAAGCGCCACGAGTGTCTGGAATACAACGACTGTCAGCATGAACTTCAAGTTATTGCCGATCGTTTTTTGGAAAATCGAATCGCCCGTAAACGCGCGGGTGTAGTTATCGATGCCGACAAATTGAAAGGCCGTGCTGAGGCCATCCCAGTCAGTAAATGAATAAAACAGGGCACTGAAGGTTGGATACAAAAAGAACAAGCTGTAAAGGACAAGCCCCGGAAGAAAGAACCAGTAAATGGATTTGGAGATTTTCATAAACTGGTTATTCCCTGTTTTCTTCTACGATTTGTTGGGCTGCTTCAGCCGCTGCCATTGGATCTTCGCCACCGAGAACGTTTTCAATGGAACTGAGGACCGCATCTTCAATTTGGGCGTTGGTGATCAAAAAGCGCGGCTGGAAGCGCGTATTGCGTTCGTCGATCCAATACGATGTGTTCTGCAGGGCTTCAGATTCGTATTCGACATCGTTGACAGTCAAGTGCTGCCCGGTTTCATTAGCGTATTTAGAAGCCACTTCCGGCTGGCTCAAATAGTCAATGAATGCTTTTGCTTGGTCTTTTTTCTCGGAATTGCTGTTGACGGCCAACATGAACGTAGCCGTATTGATGCCTTCGTAAGTGGCTTCGCTTTCTTCCACTGTAATCGGCGCAAGCAAATCGAGTTCAAGATCCGGGTTTAGGCTGAGCAAGGAATTCATATGGTAAGAACCGGTCGCAAGCATGGCGGCTTCTTCATTCGCGACCATCGCCATGGCGGAGTCCTGATTGGTGCCGAGCGCATCGTCTTGGATATAGCCTTTGTCCGCCAAAAGCTTAAAGTCTTCGAGTGTTTTGACCCACCATTCATTGGTCAGGGATTCCTCGCCGTTTTGGAGTTTCGCAAAAACCTCTTCATCCGGTGCATTGTTCATCATCATGCTGTTCATGAATTGGTTTGGCCCGATGTCAGCGCCGGGGAAGGCGATCGGCGTGATGTCATTTTCAAGCAAAGTATCGGCCATTTCCTGGAACTCAGTCCAGCTCTTCGGCACTTCAAGCCCCAGTTCATCGAACATGCCTTTGTTATAGACGGGCATATTGAAGACCAATTGATACGGAAGCGCGAACTGCGTACCGTCTTTTTGGCCGACAGAGATCAGGCTTTCGTCAAAATTTGAGACGAATTCTTCTCCGCTCAAGTCTTCAAAAAAGCCGGCGCTTTCGATGGATTCAAATTGCGCACCCGGGAATGACGTGAAGACATCTCCCGTCGATCCTTCCTGCAGCATGCGTTGTGCTGTCGCTTGGTACTGGTCGGATGGATAGATGTTCTGTTCTACGCGAATATCAGGATTCGCTTCTTCAAAATCCGCAATGATGTCATCGAGCACGGCTTTGTCTTCACCGCGCCAGTGCATAAAGCTGATTTGCGTCGCATCGCCGCTGTCAGAAGAAGAGTCGCTGCCGCTTTCGCCTGCACATGCGCCAAGTACGAAGCCGAGCCCTATTGTTCCTGTTGCCAGCCAAAGTTTGTTTTTCATGTTCTGATACCCCCTTCGATTTTAGAAACATCCTACTACTATTATTTATAACCCAAATCTCCAAATAAATACAGAATTATCTAAATTGAGCGTTTGCTTTCAGTTGACAGATGGGCTTGAATTCCATAAGATGGTCACAAGCTTTTAATTGCGCGGGACCATACAAGACTGCGGCAACAAAGCGCCACATAAAAAATCGTTGAATAAGAAAAGTAGTGCATGGATCGCTTCTGAAGAGAGCCGGTGGTAGCTGAGAACCGGTGTGGCACGTGCATGAATGGACTTATGAGTGGCCTGTCATAACCAGGCTCGTTCGCCCCGCGTTACTGGGGTCTAAGTGGAAGCTGAGAGCTTCAAGATGAGGTGGCACCGCGGTCGATCCGTCCTCTGTACGAAATGGTCTTATTTCGTGCAGGGGGCTTTTTGTATTGAATCGGCGGTGCCTAGAAAGAAGAGGAGTTGAGCCGAGATGAGAAAAGATGTACAGATCAAGAAAGTAGAAGGCGATAGCTTGACGCCAATCATGGTGTTCAATCGTTTAGAAGGCCCTTATAAATGCTTATTGGAAAGCTCGTTGAAAACAAGCGCAAGCGGCCGTTATTCATTTATTGCGGCAGATCCGTCGAAAGCATTTATCGGGCTGCAAGATCAATTGGAAGTGATCGATTATCGGAGTGGTGAGCGTTCGGTGGAACAAGGTCGCCCGCTCGAACGCATTAAAGAGTTGATGCCCAAAGACGACCGGGATATTGAAGGCTTGCCGTTTACTGGCGGTGCGATTGGCTATATCGGCTACGATGCGATTGCCGCTTATGAGCCGGTCGAGAGTGCCCGGAAAGACAGCTTGAACATGCCGGATATCCACTTGCAGCTGTACGAAACGATTGTCGTGTTTGATCACGTGCGCCATGAGGTCACGGTGATTTCATTTGAAGGCCGTGCAGACGCTGTTGTGGATCAGCTAGAGCGGGCAGTAAACATAGAGCCGGTTGATCAGCCGCAAACTTTGGATTTTCATTCCGGCACGACAGCTGAACGGTTCCGTGAGCAAGTAGAGCTGGCCAAACAGGAAATCCGCAAAGGCGAAGTGTTCCAACTGGTGTTGTCGCAGCGCTTGTCTGCCGATTACCGGGGGGATGCGTTCATTTTATATCGCAAACTCCGTAAACAAAACCCATCGCCTTATCAATTTTTCATCGATTTCGGAGACTATGCTGTTGTCGGAGCCTCGCCGGAGAGCCTATTGACGATCCGTGGCGGGGAAATGGTGACCAACCCGATCGCCGGCACGAGAAAGCGTGGCAAGACCGAAGCGGAAGATTTGGCGCTTGAGAATGAGTTGCTTGGAGATGAAAAAGAGCGGGCAGAGCACCAGATGCTCGTTGACCTGAGCCGCAACGATGTTGGCCGTGTCGCAAAAGTCGGCACGGTCGCGATTCCCAAATACATGGTTATTGAGAAATACCAGCACGTTATGCACATCGTTTCAGAAGTGACAGGTGAGCTAGAAGGGGCGATGCATCCGCTTGATGCGCTCGTTTCTTGCCTGCCAGCAGGGACAGTGTCCGGCGCCCCTAAAGTGCGTGCCTTGCAGCTGATCCAGCAGTTTGAAGAAGAGCGCCGCGGTGTTTACGGAGGCGCCGTCGGTTACCTTGGCTTTAATGGCAATTTGGACGTGGCGCTCGCTATCCGGACGTTCGTTGTCAAAGATGACACAGTCCACGTCCAAGCGGGAGCGGGCATCGTCTTTGATTCGGTACCGCAGGCAGAATATGAGGAAACGCTCCATAAAGCACGTTCGTTGACGGAGGTGTTCGGATGATTCTCTTAATCGATCACTACGATTCCTTCACTTACAATATCTATCAAGCGGTGGCGGCTCTCGGCGAAGAGGTGGAAGTTGTGCGTTATGGCCAATTGAGCTTGGATGACATCCGCAGTAAACAGCCTGAAGCAATTATTTTGTCTCCTGGCCCAGGTCATCCGAGAGACGTGCCTGAATCGCTCGAGTTGATCCGTGAGCTTTACCACGATGTGCCAATCCTTGGAATTTGCCTGGGTCAGCAATTGCTCGGGGAAGCATTTGGCGGCCGCGTGACAGAAGCGCCTGCTATTCGCCACGGCAAAGTCTCGGACGTTTCACATAGCGCAACGGACTTGTTCACTGGCATGGATGAACGGGTGCTTGTCATGCGCTATCATTCGCTGGCGATCGAAAAGGCATCCTTGCCTGAATGTTTTACCATACAGGCGGAAGCGTTGGATGATGGCACGATGATGGCGATTAAACATAAAGACTATCCGGTCTACGGCCTGCAGTTCCACCCGGAATCCATCGGCACGCCAGAAGGCACCAATATGATGGCGAGGTTCGTCGAATTGGCACGTGCGAGCCGCTTGCATACGCAGCAAGCCGACCATGAGTGAGACGATCAATACCATAAAAAAAGAAGCTGCCCGCTGATGCGGACAGCTTCTTTTCATTTATCCCCGAGCTATGGGCATCGTGCAGCAGCGGAAAGCGCCGCCGGATTTGATGATTTCCGAAAAGTCGGTTTCAATGACACGGAAACCACGATCGCGCAGCTGTTGATTGACCTTGGTGTTTTGCGGCTGGCTAACGATGCGGCGGTCTCCGATTGACAACACATTTGTGCCGAGCTTGAATTGCTCGTCAGATTCGACAGAGATCAGCGTATAGCGCTCACTCAGCATGTCGATGGATGCTTGTTCCAAGGCTTCCGGGAAAATGAGCGCTTCGGTCGGCGACAAAATATTGAAGACACAATCCAAGTGCAAATATTTCTCGTTGAGCTGGAGAGGGACGACACGGAAGCCGGGCATCTGCCGCTGGAATTCCTCGATCGCTTTTTCAGAGGTCCGGCTGCTAATGCCGATATACACCGTATCGCGGTCGACAAGCACATCACCGCCTTCGATGCGGTGTCCGGGCATATGCTTAAAGCGAATGCCTTGTTCCTCAAGCCATTGTTGCAGCACCTGTTCTTCACCTTGTCGGACATCGGCTGCCATTTCACTGATGAAGACCGTGTCGCCAATCGTAAAGCCAATGTCCCGGGTGAACACTTGCTCCGGGTATTCTTCGGAAGCCTCTAGAAAAGTCGTCTCAACACCTTCTTCAGCCAGCGCCTCCACAAAATTATCGTGTTGGCGAAGGGCTTTCGTAACGTCAATGTTTTCATCTTTATATTGCTTTTGCACATCATTAATAACATCTCTAATTTCCATGAAACGCGGCGGGCATAGGAGCACGTGGCGCAATGTATCGTATTCGCTGCGGCAATCGGCCGCTGGGACTGGCTTGGCGTGTGTAGACATAATAAGTTCCTCCAAAGAACGTGATTTTACACTACTATTCCTTTTTCACGGTCTCATAAAACCTGGGAAAAGATTTATTTGAGTCCGGTTAGTCGAAAATCTGAGCGCCAGTATAGGGGAGGGGAAGCCAGAAATAAAAAAACGGACGCTCTATTCGGAGCGCCCGTTTGTCTTAGTCGCGATAAAATACTTTATCGACGTTGTATTTCGCTTTTCCTGTATTGATCAGGTAAGTCTCATAAATTTCACGTTCCATTGGGTCTTCCACAATGGAAACCGCAATGCGATGAACTTCATCGCGATGGTTTTTCAATGGCGAGACATTGTCTTCGAAATGCTTTTTCACGCGCTGGCGCAGTTTACGGGCTTTGCCGACAAACAACAACTCGCCGCTGTGATTGAAGAACTGGATGATGCCGCCTTTATCGCGCGGGATTTCATGCAAATCAATAAACCCAAAAAGTGGTTTGATGACTGCTTCATCGCCTTGGATTTCTTGTTTGCGCTGAGTAATCGTAATGTCAGCTTTCGGTGCTTGAATATTAATCATGTTATCACGTCCTCTATTATCGTAAAGCTAGTCTACCATAGAAATGCCATGAACGCCATCTGCCCAAAGCTTACAGGCGGTCGAGTTCCTGAGCGATCTCAGCTTCGCCCTGTAGGATTTCGAAGACTTTTCCATAAGTATTTTTACGATCGACCACTTCAGCGAGTGTGCGTGCTACATCTGCACGTGGAATCGAACGGTTTTCGAAAGACTCAAAGTGTGCGACTGCTTCGATTTGGCCAGTTTTTTCATCGTCCGATAATGGCCCTGGGCGTACGATTGTATAATCGAGGCCGCTTTGTAAAAGAAGATCATCCGCTGTGCGCTTCGCCACGAGGTAAGGCTTCATTTCCTCGCCGCCTGCTTCCGGATTGTCGGAACCGACCGACCCGAGCTGGACAAAGCGTTTGACGCCTTTTTGCTTCGCGTAATCCGCTGCTTTGACAGAACCCCATAGGTCGATCGTCAAGGTTTTGTCAGCGCCTGTGTTCGGGCCTGATCCTGCTGCGAAAATGACTGCGTCGACATCGTCGAATGCATGGCTGAAATCTTTTTCCAAGTCACCAAGGACAATTTTTTTCGCGCCGCGTTTTTCCATCTCTTCGCGCTGCTCTTCTTTGCGGATCATCGCTACCGCGTCATGGCCTTTTTCGGTTAATTCTTCTACAAGATTGCGGCCTACTTGGCCATTTGCTCCTAGAACTAATACTTTCATCAAAATCCACTCCTAATTTTTTATGTCTGCTTGTTGTTTTCCCGTATCGACTGCATTTAAACGCCCAAGCTTTCCGCTATGCTATTCAAATGGCCGGATGAAAGCTAAAATAGAGCAATGGAGGTGCAATAATGGAAATCATTAATTACGAAGTCGAAAAATTGCAAGACCCAACCGGCATCCTGACAGGGGAGCGCTTTGAGTATACGATGGCGATCAAGGTAGACGAAGAAGACGAGCTGTACCGTTCGGGCGGTCTTGACCTGCGCTTGATCTTGGCTGTGGAAGATGGCATCGCGCGAATTGCCGATTATCATTTTATCGACAGCGAAAGTGAAAAACCGCTGGATTTTGCGTTAGACGAAGAAGAAGAACAGGAAGTGTTGGCGTTTTGTAAAGAGCGTCTCGCTGAATAAGTTCTAAGTATAAGAGCCCGAAAAAACCCCTCGCCCATTAAGGCGAGGGGTTTTGAGTTTACAGTTTCACTTCAATTTCAGCATCTTCACGCAGTTCCTCGACGCGTGCAAATGTAGCTTCCTGATCGTTTTGTTCTTGCAACGACTGTCGGATGGTCGGTTCCATCTCCTCAAAAGCCGGAGCCTCTTCTTCTGAGCTTTCAGCGAATTGGTCGTAAGCTGCCTGGACTTCTTCATCGGTCACTTCAGGTGCATCGATTTCGTTTTCCATATAGCTTTCGTAGACGAGCTGTTCACGCAATTGTTCTTCCATTTCTTCAAGAGTGAAGCCGGTCTCAGCAAGCGCTTCGTTCATGGCGTCTTCGTCTTCAAAATTGGCTTTCAATTCTTCCATGCGCTCCTCGACGACAGCTTCATCTGCTTCATGGCCTTTTTCTTTGGCATCTTGCAAGAGAACCGCGTTGCCGATGACGACAGACATTGCTTCATCTTCGATCAATTGAAGGTTCTCTTCAGTTGATGGGTCCTGTCCTTGGGAAAGCAAGGTGGATTCAAACTGACGAGCCACGCTATTGTAAACTTTTCCTTGAATTTCTTCGCCGTTGACAACGGCTACGACGGCATCTTCTTCAGGAAGTTCAAGTGCCGATTCAGCCGGTGCTGCGTCTTCGGTGCCTTCTTCAGTTTCTTCAGTCTGTTCGGTTTCTGGAGCCGCTGCTTCTTCGTTAGCGGCAGGTTCTTCATTATCAGAACATGCGCCGAGCACTATGGCGAGGGCGAATGGGGCAAAAACAAATGTCATTTTTTTAATCATGTGAAAACTCCTCTTTCGTCAGTCTCGTTAAAGTAAACCACATTTAGGTAAGGGTTTCAAATTGTAGGCCGTGCGCCTTTCAGGAAAGAGATTTTTCTGTAATAATAGAGACTATTATTTTTCTTTCACTAGAGTGGATATGCAGCAAATCGAGCTTTAATGGTATCATTATCGGTGGCAGTACATATTCATTCAGCATGATTAAAATTAGATGACGGAGGCGTACATAATGGCGAATTTGGAGAACATCAAAGCACGTAAAACCTTGGATCACATCCAGCCTTACTCACCAGGGAAGCCGATTTGGGAAGTACAGCAAGAATTAGGTTTGGAGCGCGTCATTAAATTGGCATCGAATGAAAATCCGCTTGGCCCGTCGAAACAGGCTGTCAAAGCCATCGAACAAGGCGTACTCGGCTTGAACCGCTACCCGGATGCTGATGCCAGTGACCTAAAAGCGGCGATCGCCAAAGAGCATGGTGTTGAAAAAACGCAAGTGATTCCGACAAATGGCGCGGATGAACTGATCACGCTCATCTCGGAAGCCTTCCTAGAACCAGGCGATGAAATCATCGTGCCGGATCCATCTTTCAGCGAATATGATTTTGGTGCGCATATTATGGGTGCCAAGGTCGTGAAAGTGCCATTTGCACAAGGCTTCGCATTTGATGTCGACGCCATGATCGCAGCAGTGACCGACAAAACGAAAATCATCTACATTTGCTCGCCCAACAACCCAACTGGGACTTATATGAAGAAACAGGATGTCCAAAAATTATTGGATGCTGTAGGCGATACATTGGTAGTCTTTGATGCTGCATATAGCCATTATGCAGACGCGGAAGATTACACAGATGGTACCGAATTCATCCGCCAAGGCTACCCGCTATTGACCTTGAAAACCTTCTCGAAAATCTACGGCATTGCCGGGGTGCGCGTTGGGTTCGGAATCGCGGCTGATTCAATCATCACGTCGATTCTGAAAGTGAAAGAGCCATTTAACGTTAATACCTTAGCGCAGCTCGCTGCGACAGCCGCAGTGTCAGACCATGAGCACGTGGCGCAATCGCGTGAAACTAATACCCGCGGGCTCGAGTATCTTTATGGAGCCTTTGAAGAACTGGGCCTCCCGTACACGAAGAGCATGGCGAACTTCGTATTGGTCAAATTAGGCGATGAAGGCGAAACACTATACCAAGACTTAATGAAAAAAGGCGTGATCGTCCGCCACGGCAAGGGTTGGGGCCTTCCGGAATACGTGAGAGTCTCAATCGGCACACAGGAAGAAAACGAATTTTTCGTACAGGCTTTACGTGAATTAATTCAAAAATAAATCGAGCGTCAGAAAGAATGAAATCAGAAACTGGTTGTCTGGGAGAGTCCCTGGCAATCGGTTTTTTTTAGCAGATATCTTGTTTAGCAAAAAAGTGAAGCGGGAAGAGGGAGGAAACGACAGTAGAAAAGGATGAACGCTATGCGATACGATTGTGCCATTATTGGCGGAGGACCTGCAGGCTTGAATGCCGCGTTGGTGCTCGGCCGTTCGAGAAAGAAAACCGTGTTATTTGATGACGATAATGGGCGCAATTTGGTAACCCGTGAAGCGCATGGCTTTATTACGAGGGACGGGGTTTGTCCGGAGGAACTCAAGCGGCTTGGACGCGAAGAAATCCGCAAATACGGAAGCGTCCAAACAGAAAACGAGCGTGTCGTCCAAATTAACCGAATTTCGGAAACGCATTATGAATTAACGACCGCTAGTGGAAAGGTTTTTCATAGCATTAAAATCATCATTGCGGCCGGTTTGAAAGAAGAGCTGCCGAACGTGCCGGATATTGAGAAGTTCTATGGCACGAGCCTATTCAGCTGCCCTTATTGCGATGGCTGGGAAATGCGCGACCAGCCGCTCGCCGTTATCGCCGATAAAAAAGTCTTCACGCTGGCGAAGGAAGTGTATACGTGGAGCCGTGATTTGGCGGTTTTCACGAACGGGGAAGGACGTCTGGAAGAAGAGCAGAAGCAAAAGCTGCTCGCCAAAGGCATCAAAGTTTACGAAGATCCGATTTCTGGTCTTGAAGGAGAGAACGGCCAGCTGCAAAGCGTCCGGCTCGAAGACGGCACCTTGATCGACCGCAGTGCCGGGTTCGTGACACCTTTATGGAGCCACGCCACGAATTTTGCCAAAGAGCTCGGCTGCAAGCAAACCGAGCATGGCGGCATTTTGACCGATGATTACGGGCGCACCAATGTCTGGAATGTCTATGCGGCAGGGGACGCTTCGCTGATCGTCCCGTCACAACTCGTTATTGCTGCGGGTGAAGGCAGCGCCGCAGCCATTGGGGTATGCGGGGATTTGATAAACGAATATTTCGATGAAATGTAGGCGGCGTATCAGTTGCATAGTCCGGCGCGGGTGCAGTAGACTTTAGAAAAACAGCCGGGAGGCGAACCGAATGGATCCGAAAAGCTCGCTGTCTTCCATTACGTACGTTGACACGGAACGCTCGATTGTAGCCGGCCAGATGAAAATCATCCACACCGAATACGAAATTCATTTATACGAAGATAAATTGATTGCCTCGACGAAAGAATTCAATTTGATGCACGTTTGGGACATTTCTTATAAAACGTTTTCTGATAATGCCAATCTATTGTATTTGCATACGCATCGCGGCGTCTTGACCTACAAAGTACCAAGAGACCCTGATCGTTTTGTGAGGACTTTCAAAAAACTCAAAAACGCTGATTATTGAGAAGCCGGAAGTTCGGGCTTCTTTTTTTTGAGTAGAATGGCAGGGAAGGGGAAATGGATACGGGAAACGAATCCGCTGACTAATGTAGCCTGAACACATAGTTTGAGAGAGATGCCGTGGAAGCCCCGTATGGAATTTGCGGGAAAGGTTTGTGTCTTTAATGATAATAATTATCGTTTGAAAATCGCCTGAAAACGCCTTAATTGATATGTATTCTCATTTAAAAATAGTTATTCTCAATTACTTGGTTCGGCTAAAAAGTTGTGCTATGATAGCTACATTATAATAATTATAAATAAGATAATGAAGATTTAGGAGGTGTGGGCATGAGCACCCAGTACAAACCAGCGCTCCATTTTCAGCATGTGGATTACCGCATCGGAGACACAGAAATTTTAAGCGATATTACCGGTTCATTTCCGCAAGGCCGCATCACGACTTTGGTAGGTCCTTCAGGGGCCGGGAAGTCGACTTTACTTAAATTGTGCAATAGCCTGATTTCCCCGGAAAATGGCGAAATTTTTGTCAAAGACAAAGCAATTGGCGATTACGATCCCGTGGAATTGCGCCGAATGGTGGGCATGGCACTGCAGAGCGCGCCGATGATCAACGGAACGGTCTATGAAAACTTGAATTTGCCTTTGGACTTGCAAGGGCAGCAATTAGCGAAAGAAGATGCCCTCGAGTTGCTTGAAGACGTGGGCTTAAAAGGTGACTTGCTGGACCGTAAAGTAAAAGAATTGTCAGGCGGGCAGCGCCAGAAAGTATCCATCGCAAGAACGCTTGTCAATAAGCCGGAGATTTTGTTGATGGATGAAATCACATCGTCGCTCGACCGCGCTTCTAAGCTTGAAGTGGAAGAGCTAATCAGCAAAATCAACCGTAAATACGGCACGACGATCATTTGGATCACCCACAACCTTCAGCAAGCGCTTGAAATCGGCGACTATACATGGGTCATGATGGATGGCCAGGTAGTGGAAACGGGCGAGAGCTCACTGCTTGAAGACCCTAAAAATGACCGTGTTGAAGAGTTCGTGAAAGGAGTGGTGTCATGAGTTATTGGACTTTATCACTAACACTCATTTTCGTCCTGATTCCGCTGCTTTTATCAAAAACCTTGAATTTAGGACTAGGTCGCGATATGACCGTTGCGACACTACGTTCCATCGTCCAGTTACTCGCTGTTGGATATGTCCTGAAGTTCGTCTTCGACTCTGAGAGCTTGCTCTACATCTTCCTGATGGTCGCGCTGATGATTGTGGCGGCAACCCATAACGCGCAGAAAAAAGGGGCGGCCATCCAAGGAATCATCTGGAAAATTGCGGTCACGCTGATTTTTGTGGAAGTATTGACGCAAGGCATTTTGATCGGCTTCAATATTACACCAGCTACGGCCCAATACATTATTCCAATCAGCGGTATGGTGATCGGTAACTCGATGGTGCTGTCGATTCTGTTCTTGAACCGTTTCACAGCGGAAGTCGAAGACCACCAAGACCAGACCGAATTGATCCTATCGCTTGGCGGAACGCCGAAACAAGCCATTCACCGCCAGTTGATCAATTCAATCAAGGCAAGCATGATCCCAACGATCGAAAGCCAAAAAACTGTTGGCCTCGTCCAGCTGCCCGGCATGATGAGCGGGCAGATCATCGCGGGAGCTGACCCGATTCAAGCGGTGCAGTTCCAGTTGCTGATCATGTTCCTATTGTTGACGACAGCATCTGTAACGAGTGTATTCCTCGGATATTTGTCTTACCCAACCTTATTCAACAAACGCATGCAATTATTAAAAGGCTGACGCATAGTCAGCCTTTTAATTTTGCCTCAATTTAGTTGGCGTTGCCAGGGTAGAAGCTGTCGATTTCAAAGCGGCCGGATCCTGGCAGGCTTTCGAGCAGGTCCGGACCAAACAAGGCAGCAGGCGTCCAGCTGCCACTTGCATAATCACCTGATAATAAGCGCTGTGTCACTTCGAGCGCTCCATATACGGTCAGGTCATAAACATTCGCAGTGCGGATCCGGCACGTTTTCACAACGCCATCTGCATTTTTGGCTTGCCCCCAAATATACGCGGCACTGCCGGCGCGTTCTTCTTTGTTTGGACCTTCTACACCTTGTTCGACCCATCTCAATAAAGGCTGCTTCACTTTTTCGGAAGACAGCAAAGGACTCGCCACGTTCATGAGACGTGCTGCATAAATAGCTGGTCTGGGTGTGGGAATCCATGCTGAGATATTTGGGATCCCTGTTGTGTAATAAGCGGTGGCTACGTCTCCCCAAGGAATCGCCATGGCGGATTTCTTTCCGCGCCCGAAATCGATCAGTCGCTGATGTTTACCAATCGCAGTATCCGTCAATTGGCCATCTTTACGGACGGTATTGCCGCCGCCCAGCCCTTCGACCATCGTTTTCATGGTGCCGGGGGAGATGCCAGAATCCGAATCAAAGCCAAGTGCAAGCTCGGTGGCGTCAGGCAAAGCCTGCTTTAGCTTTAAAGCGGTGCAGTCGGTCGGAATAACGTCGAAGCCTACGCCGGAGCATAAAATAATATTCTTTTGCAGCGCTTCTTCGTGCAAGGAATGGGTATGTTCGAACACGCTAATTTCCCCCGTGATATCGAGGTAATGAGCGCCGGCTTTTAGGCAAGCGCGAATCATCGGTTTGCTGGTCTTCTCAAAAGGCCCTGCGCAATGAAGCACAAGGTCGATCCCTGACAACTGCTCGGCTGTTTGGTCATTTAATTCAAAAATCCGGAATTCCAAGTCGAGTTCTTCGGCGAGCGGCTGTACTTTCTCCTTACTGCGCCCAGCCAATACGGGCCGCATTCCACGCCCAACAGCCTCTTGTGCAATTAATTTTCCTGTATAGCCTGTCGCTCCGTACAATAGCCAAGTTGTCATCATTTTAGGTCTCCTTGTCATTTGGCGTCTTTCTTGTGTTCTTCAATAAGCAGGAAATTCCTGTCTCTTTCTTGAAATTAATAAGAACAACTTACCAAATAAAAATAAGAACATACGTTTGATTTTGGCTGTGATTATCAGGTAGAATGAAAAAAACGAGCTGAAGGAGGAATTTTCAATGAAAAATATTCATTTGATTCCATACCGTGTTGAACAAGTGACGGCTGCGCCGCCGCGCATTCCGGAAGGCGTACAGATGATCCAAGCCCCTGAGGCGTGGGAAAGTGCCGAATATGGGGAAGGCAATGTGGTGGCCGTCTTGGATACCGGTTGCCAGAGCGACCACCCCGATCTGTCAACGCGGATTGTGGGCGGCCGTAATTTCACGCACGATGACGCTGGAGACCCTGAACAGTTCGAGGATTACAACGGACATGGCACCCATGTAGCCGGGACGATCGCCGCTTCGCTTGAAGACCAAGTGGGAGTGGTCGGTGTCGCACCGCTCGCCAATTTACTCGTCGTCAAAGTGCTCGATAAACAAGGTAGCGGCAGTTATGAAGGCATTATTGCGGGCATTCATTACGCCATCGATTGGCGCGGCCCGAACGGGGAAAAGACCACGATTATTTCGATGTCACTTGGTGGCCCGGAAGACCATCCGGAGTTATACGAAGCGGTCAAGCGGGCAGTGGATGCCGGGATCCCGGTTATTTGCGCAGCCGGCAATGAAGGCGACGATGCATACGATACGGATGAATTCGCTTATCCAGGGGCTTACGGCGAGGTCATTCAAGTGGGCGCTGTCGATTTCGACCGCCGCATCGCCCCGTTCAGCAATACCAATAACGAAATCGATCTGGTGGCGCCGGGCATCAACATCTATTCGACGTATCTGGAAGGGAAATACGCCAGCTTATCCGGTACTTCGATGGCGACGCCGCATGTGTCGGGAGCTTTGGCATTGATCCGCAATATTTCCGAGCGTGAGTTTGACCGGGAGCTGACCGAGGCAGAATTGTATGCCCAGCTTGTTCGGCGCACGATTCCTCTTGGCTACCCGAAGACGGCGGAAGGCAATGGCCTGCTGGCGCTCGATATTCTGAATAAATTCGAGCAATTGTTCAAGATTCTCAGCAATTCCTATGGCAATGGCTCTGGCCGTTAACAGCAAATATTCAAAAACCCTCAGACACAAAGTCTGAGGGTTTCTTGCATTTAATCCGTCACTAATTTATCCGTTTTCCGCTGCTCTTCAATCCACCATTCAATATGGTTTGTATCGAACAGGATCATGTCGCCATAAGGCCGCGCATGCGGAATGGTTCGTTCCGACAGGAGTTGCTGAATCTGCTCCTCTGTCATGGGGTAACTTCGCTGCTCTAAGTATTCAAGCAATTTCGGTATTCCCTGGATTTTCCCCATTTAATCACCTCCCACAAAATCTTCCTTGCAAAAGCAAAGAAAATTCAGTCCGAGTTATTAAATAGGCTGCTGAAAATACTATTCCCGTATTTTGAGTGTTCAATCCTAAAAAGCGAAAATTCACAGACGGGCGAAGTGGAACTGGGCAAACTCCTCCCGCTTATAGCGCGAATATGTTAGAATTTCCCCATATGTTAAAAACTATTGTAAGGCAGTAAAAGTGCTTTTAAGAAGAGAAGGTGCAAATAGATGAAGGTCGGAATAGATGCGGGCGGGACACTGATCAAAGTGGCCTATACCAATGAGGGCGAGGTCCAGTTTGCGAAACATCCAATTGCTGACATCGGTTTAGTAGCAGAGTGGATCAATGGGCTGCCGGTTAGTGAAGTGTGTGTGACTGGCGGAAAGTCAGGTGTGCTAGCGTCTTTGCTGGAACATCCGGTCCAAGAAATGGTGGAATTTGAAGCGACTCACTTAGGTGTTCAAGTCTTGCTCGAACGCATGGGACTTCCCCATGAAGCTTATTTAGTCACCAATGTCGGAACGGGCACGTCGATTCATTGCGTGCAGGACAATTCACAGGAACGTCTAGGCGGCACAGGCATTGGAGGCGGAACATTGATTGGCCTTAGCCATTTGTTGACAGGCATCACCAGCTTTGATGAAATCGTTGAACACGCCAAGCGTGGATCGCGCGAACGCATCGATTTGAAAGTGAAGCATATCTATGAAGGCAAAGAGCCGCCCATTTCAGGTGAGTTGACGGCCAGTAATTTTGGCCAGGACTTGTTTGCCATTTCCCATGAATTGTCGAAAGAGGAGTTGCTAGCGACAGTCATTGGCCTGGTCGGCGAAACAGTCAGTACGGTCAGTGTTCATGCAGCGCGCCAATGCCGCAGTTCGACGATTGTCTATATTGGCTCTTCCTTCAGCGACAATGTTTTGTTGAAAGAAGTCGTTACTAGCTACACCATACTGCGCGGCTCAACGCCGCTATTCCCGGACAATGGCGAATATTCCGGTGCTGTCGGGGCTTTATCAGTCTTAGAACAGAAAAAAGAGCATCAAAGCTGATGCTCTTTTTCTTGATTATTGATCGATGATTTCGAGCTTTTCGCGAACATCGGTACGTGCTTGTTTTTCCGGTACGTGTGCAGGATAGCCCATCATCATGGTCGCAACGATTTTCTCGCCGGGTTCGACTCCGATTGCCTCACGGAAGACGGGGTTGTAAATCCAGTCATTTGAGCGCCAAATCATGCCGATACCGCGCTGCCAAGCAGCCAATTGGAAGTTCTGGAGCATGGAACTCAGTGCTCCGTAGTCTTCGTCGAAACGTCGTTGGCGAGGGTCGACTGGCATAATGGCGACGAGGTGAAGCGGGATGTCACGGAAGTATTGAGCTTTCGTGAGCGCTTTTTGCGGGATATCGCCGTCCGGTGTTTTCATCGACTCGAGAAATGCCTGGACGAATTTTTCTTTTCCGGCACCGGCGTACAGCTGAAAGCGCCAAGGCTCGTTTACTTTATGATTAGGTGCCCATTTGGCGACATTGAGCAGTTCGATGATTTCTTCGACATCGACAGCGTCGGGTTTGAATTTTTTTATCGATCTTCTTTCCATGATCAATTGGTCAATTGGATTCAGCAAATTGAACCTCTCCTATCCTTTAAATGCCTTCGGTTAAATCCTACCATGAATGGCTAAAATCGTGTTGAAAATGACATATTGATGGGTGGGGGATAGTGCGGCTTCTTGATAAAATATATATAGACGATAAGCTGGATAAATTAATTTGAACATTTTCCTATCGAGGAAATGTGGAATTATATATACAAGCAAGGAGTGATTCGGATGAAGAAAGCCGTGGTCATCGGTGGAGGAATTACAGGCCTTTCCGCCATGCATTATTTGGAGCGGATGAAACAGCAGCACGGGCTCGAATTGGAACTCGAATTGATTGAAAAGGAAGAACAACTGGGCGGGAAGATCCGCACGGTGAAAAAAGACGGCTTTGCGATGGAAGTGGGGGCGGATTCGATCGTCGCACGCCACGCCAGTGTACTGCCGCTTATTGAAGAGCTCGGTCTCGAAGAACAGATGGTTTACAACGGCACCGGCATTTCTTATCTGTATACCGATAACCAATTGCACGCCATTCCCAAAAACACCGTATTCGGCATCCCGATGGACCGCGAAGCATTATTTAGCTCCACACTCGTGTCGCAACAAGGGAAAGAACGGGCGATGCAAGACTTTGAAACTGTCAACGACCGTTTTACCAAAGACAGTTCAATTGGGGAATTCCTAGAGACATTCCTCGGAAAAGAATTGTTGGACCAACAAATTGCGCCTGTCTTATCCGGCGTTTACTCAGGTTCATTGCGCGATCTCACCTTAGCATCGACTTTGCCTTATTTGATTGATTACAAAAATGACTACGGCAGTATCATCAAAGGATTCGAAGCGCATAAAGAGACGTTCCAAGGGGCGGCGAATAAAAAATTCATTTCCTTCGATGGCGGCATGGTAGCTTTGATCGACCGTCTCGAACAGCAAATGGAAACAGCGGTGATTCGCAAAGGAGTCGCGACAAATTCGCTGGACAAACAAGATGGCCGTTACAAAATAGGCTTTTCAGACGGGACATCGAGCGAGGCGGATTTTGTTATTTTGGCGATTCCCCACCAGCACGCCCAAGCCTTGGTGAAAGATGAGACGCTTGATGAGGAATTTGATCAATTGTTTAATTCGTCTTTGATCAGCGTTTATTTGGGTTATGATTTGCCAGATGATCAATTGCCGGCAGATGGTACCGGCTTTATCGTGTCAGAAGGCAGTGATTTAGCGTGTAATGCCTGCACATGGACGAGCCGTAAATGGCCGCATACCTCGGCACAGCATAAATTATTGGTACGCTTGTTTTATAAGAGCATCAATCCGGTATTCGCTGAATTGCAAAACGCGACGGATGAACAAATTGCCGAAAAAGCCAAGGCAGATATCCAGAAAAGTCTGGGCATCGAACAAACGCCTTCGGTCGTTGAAGTAACGCCGTGGAACGAGCTTATGCCAAATTACCATATGGGCCATAAAACGGCAGTCATGTCGCTTGAAGCGCGACTTTCCGGCGCTTACCCTGGCGTCTATCTGGCAGGCTCCTCCTATTACGGGGTCGGCATCGGCGCATGCATCCAAAACGGCAAAGACTTGGCCCAGCAAATCGTAACAGCGATCGAAGAGAAATAGACAAATAGGGATTTTTCTTCCCGAAACGCCAAAAAAGCTCCGGAAAAAATTCCGGAGCTTTTTTCATATTCATTATTATTTCATGGCGTTTAGGCGTTTGTAGCTGTCGAAATGCTTGCCCCAATAGCTGTCGTTGAGGCTCGTGATTTGGACGCGATCTCCGCCGGCATGGATAAAGCTATTGTTGCCGACATAAATGCCGACATGGGAAATTCCTGGACGGTACGTATTTTTAAAGAATACCAGATCTCCTGGCTGAGGAGAGCTGACCGTAAAGGAACTTGCGTAATAGCCGATTGTGTTCGTCCGCGGGATCGTGACTCCTGCACGGTTGTAGACATAGTATAAATACCCGCTGCAATCGAAGCCGCTCGAGGTTGCGCCGCCCCATGCATAAGGCACGCCAAGTTGTGTACGTGCGATAGAAAGGACTTGGTCTACTTTCGAAGAAGCCGGATTGGAAACTTGCACAGGTGAAGGAGCAGTAGTCGTGCCTCCTTGGATTTTCAATGTTTGGCCGACATGAATCGTCGAGTTACTCAAATTATTCCAGCTCATCAATTGGGTTACGGAGACGTTATAGTTTCTGGAAATTTTGCTGAGCGTGTCGCCTGAGACAACCCGGTATGTAGTCGTGTTAGTTTGTGCGGGTGGTGCGGCCGGAGCAGGTGTAGGCGATGCGACAACAACGGATGCTGTGCCGCTGACTTTGAGCTTCTGGCCGATATGGATCGTCGTGGTACTCAAATTGTTCAATTGCTGGATCTTTGACACGGATGTGGAATGCGCATTGGCAACTTTATAAAGAGTATCACCAGCTTTGACGGTGTAAGTGCTCGTCGAGGTGGCGGCTGGTGCAGCTGGCGCCGGAGTGCTGGCTGTGGATGGTGAAGTCAAGCGCAGGACCTGATTTGGATAGATAGAATCTGTGCTTAGGCGATTCCAAGTTTTTAAGTTGCTTACAGAAACGTGGTTGCTTGAAGCCACTTTCCACAAAGTATCACCCGGTTTGATTGTGTATGAACTTGCTTCTGTATCAGCAGCCCCTAGTGCCAAGGATAGGACTCCTGCCGTGATTGCCATGCCGATCAGCTTCTTCATGCTCATTCCCCTTTTAATGTTCGCAACGTAATTTGCGTACGCAATTTTCTTTAAGTGTATTCAGTTTCATAAGTATAGGCAATAAGTTTTATATTACATTTGTGTTACAAAACTCTAAAGTCTTAATTTAGAGTTTTATTTTGACTATAAAAATAATAATGGTAAAAATTTCTTTTAGTCTATTAGATGTGGCTCAAAACAAAATTGTACCTAAAACAATTGTTGAAATATTTATGCAAATCTGACATTATGAAAGTAGTTTGTTTGTGAATCACTATTCAGTAGAGGGAGGAAAAAATAATGTATGCGACACTCGGCAGTATATTTGATCATACGGTTTCCTTGCACCCGGAACGTGAAGCGTTTGTCGACTTAAGAAGAAATCGGCGCTGGACTTATGCTCAGTGGCAAGAGGATGTCTATCGCTTGGCGAATGCGCTGACGGCAGCTGGCGTTGCTAAAGGAGATCGTGTTTCTACGTATCTTTTCAATAACCAAGAGTTGGCGACTACATTATTTGCCTGCGCCAAAATCGGCGCGATTTTCAACCCGATTAATTTCCGGCTTAAGGCCGAAGAACTGGCCTTTATCCTAGAAGACGCCAAGCCTGAAGTGGTGTTGTTCGAAGAAGTGCTTGAGGGGGTTGTAGAAACGATTGCGCCGCAGTTTCCAGCCGTCCAGTTCTGGACGATCGATGGCAACACGCCATCCTTTGCCAAGAATTATCATGAACAAGTCGCGGAGGCCCCGGCAGAAGACCCAAGTGTTGAAGTAGATGAATCGGATACCTACGCCATTATGTATACGAGCGGAACGACAGGGCGGCCAAAAGGCGTTATTCACCGGCACCGGAGCATGGCCGAACAGAGTATGACGTGCATTGCGATGCTTAAGACGACAAAGAACGATATTGGTTTGGTCGCGGCGCCGATGTTTCATTGTGCGGAATTGCATTGCAATATCATCCCGCGTGTCCAGGCGGGGGCATCGAGTATCATCATGCACCAATTCGATCCGTTCCTGGCACTGGATACCATTGAACAAGAACAGGTTACGGTGATGTTTGCAGTGCCAACGATGTGGAGCATGATCGCTGAAATCGATGGTGCCCAGCAAAAAGTGAAGACACTAACGCGTGGTTTGTACGGCGCTGCTCCAATGGCACCGGTGCTCGTTAAACGCGTCAAGGCAGTTCTTGGCATAGAGTTGATTCAAGCTTATGGGCAGACAGAAATGGGCCCGGCCATCACCTTTTTGGCGGAAGAAGACCAATTGAAAAAAGCAGGATCTGCTGGGCAGCCTGCCTATAATCATGAAATCCGAGTCGTCCGGCCGAATGAAGACGGACCGTCGGAACCTGATGAAGTGCTTGCGCCGTTTGAAGTCGGTGAAATCATCGTACGCGGCCCGAGCATGATGGCGGGGTATTTCCAGCGGGAAGATGCGACAGAAAAAGCGCTTTATAAAGGCTGGTATCACTCGAGTGACCTTGGCTATTTAGATGAACAAGGCTATCTGTACGTGGCCGACCGCGTCGATGATATGATTATCAGTGGCGGGGAAAATATTTACCCGCGCGAAGTGGAAGATGCGCTCCATGGGCACGACAAAGTCCAGGATGTGGCAGTGCTTGGCATACCGGATGAGAAATGGGGCGAATCTGTACTTGCTTTTGTCGTCTCAAAAGATCACTCGCTCACGGAGCAGGAACTGGAAGCATACTGCGTCAATCACGAAAATCTCGCGCGCTACAAACGGCCGCGTTCGTACCGTTTCGTCGACGAATTGCCACGTAACGCAAGCGGCAAGATCCAGAAATTTTTATTGCGCGAACAATACAAACAATTGTCGTCTTAACAAGGCGGCAAGAAAAGAGGGCAAACATGGTAAAGATGAAGCCGGTGGAAGAGACCATCATGGGAGTGCTCGGGATCGAACTGACCGAGCAATCCGGGGAACGGATCGTCGCGACGATGCCTGTGCATGCGGCGACGCACCAGCCGTTCGGTTTACTGCATGGCGGGGCATCGGTCGTACTCGCGGAAACAGTGGCCAGTTTTGGCACCTGGCACGCGATTGACCAGGCCCGCGAAATCGCGGTCGGATTGGAGATCAATGCCAACCACATTCGCGGAAAACAAGACGGCGTTGTAACAGCGATTGGCACGCCGCTCCACAAAGGGCGCACGACGATGATTTGGGATATTAAAATCGTCGACGAAGAAGAACGCCTGATTTGCGTGTCGCGCTGCACGGTGGCGATTGTTAAAAAACCAAGCGAATGACGTGGAGGAGATTACTTGTTTGAGTTCTCAAAGAACGGGAATACGAGGGATAAGACATAAGGAGGGATCTACATGGCAAGAGACAAAAACAAAGAAAGACTGGAAGAAGAGCGCCGCGAGCAAGAGTTGCGTGAAGAACAACAGGCTTTTGCAGATAATGCCAGAAACCTCGACGAACAGAATCAACAAAAATAAGCCATACGCCAATCATAGCCTGCGCACCGATAAAACCGGTGGGCAGGCTTTTTTCACTATACGGCCAGGCGTGTTAATATGGTACATAATACTTTTTCAGAAAAGAGTGGTTTTCATGTTTGATAGCCTAGAGCAATTGATGGAAGAAAAAGGGATAGAGAGCAAACGTTCAATCGCATGGAAAAAAATCAGTGAAGCAGAACCCTTAGCGGAACAATTTCTGGCTGACCAGGCACGCAATGTCTATTGGCAGGAAGTCTCCAAGCACCAGCAATTGTCCGAAGGGTTTATCCGTCAATATAGCGGCTTTCTTTACTGGGATGAAGTCCTTATTCATCAGCAATTATCGGAGCGCTTTTTGGAAGAGTTTTCTACTTCGGAAAAATGGCAGGTTCAAGAAAATCAGTTGTCCGCTAAACAGCTGAAAGCTTTGAAAACGCATGGCCGTCCTTTTGATGAGCGGGAATATTGGCGGCTTGTCTCTACGAAACGCCTATCGCCGATGTTCATTGAGAAGCATCAGGACCGGTTGGATTGGCAACTGCTCAGCGATCGTCAGAAGTTGCCAATGAGCTTGATTGACCGCCATGCGGATAAAGTTGATTGGCTTGCAGTGACTCGCGGACAAAAGCTAACAGAACGGTTTATTGAAAAGCATCGAGGCCAAGTGGAGTGGGAGACGCTAACGTTCCACCAAGACCTATCGGAGCGGTTTATCAACCGGCATAGCGATAAGATGGCGGCCATTTCAGCGGAACAAACGCGTTCGGAAGCTTTTCTTTATATGCATCTCGATAAGATGGATCCGGAAACAGTATTGGCGTGCCAAGAGATTGGCCAAGCGGTGGAATACGAAAGCTTTAAAGTCTACAGCATTGCCCGAAACAGCCGGAAAAAATACATTGTGGAGTTTTTCCATTACGACGAACCGGAGACCCCGCGGTTTTTAAAGCTGGAAGATGAAGGACTTTATGATTTGTTGGAAGAGTATGAACTGCAAGACCGCATCGAAGCAGATTTTCCAGAACTCTTGGTCATTGAAGAAATGCGCTTTTGATGAAAACGCACCTGATTTTGGGTGCGTTTTTTTAGTTGGCGGCGCAATTCTCTTGCGGAGGGCTGGCTTGTGTTTTCCGGCATCCCGTTTATAATGGGAAGAAAAATTGAAAGTTGGGACTATGCATGGCGATGACCGATTTGACGATTGCAAAACAAGCGGCTATCCGGCCGATCCAAGAAATTGCACAGCGCGCTGGGATTGCGGAAGACGCTTTGGAATTATACGGGAAATACAAGGCGAAAATCGATGTGGATAAACTGCCGAAAACCAATGCTGACGGGAAAGTGGTGCTGGTAACAGCGATTAGCCCGACACCGGCAGGCGAAGGGAAATCAACGGTTACCGTCGGCTTGGCGGATGCATTGAAACAAAGCGGCGAGTCGGTCATGGTGGCGCTTCGCGAACCTTCTCTCGGGCCGGTCATGGGTGTCAAAGGCGGCGCGACAGGCGGCGGCTTTGCACAAGTGTTGCCGATGGAAGACATCAATCTTCATTTCACAGGCGATATTCACGCCATTACGACAGCGAACAACGCGCTCGCCGCATTGATCGACAACCATTTGCATCAGGGCAACACGCTCAAAATCGATCCGCGGCGCATCACTTGGAAGCGTGCGTTGGACATGAACGACCGGGCGCTGCGCCACGTGACGATCGGCCTCGGCGGCCCGGCGCAAGGCGTGCCGCGAGAAGACGGCTTTGATATCACAGTCGCATCAGAAATCATGGCGGTGCTATGCCTCGCTACGTCACGAGAAGATTTAAAGGAACGCTTGGCGCGCATGGTCATCGGCTATACCTATGACCGCGAGCCGGTAACGGTCAGGGATCTGGAAGCACAAGGCGCGCTTGCCTTATTATTGAAAGAAGCATTCAAACCGAATCTTGTACAGACAATTGAAGGGACGCCAGCGATCATTCACGGCGGCCCGTTTGCGAACATTGCCCATGGCTGCAATTCCTTGATGGCGACGAATACGGCTAGGAATCTGGCGGATGTTGTCGTCACGGAAGCAGGATTCGGAGCAGACCTCGGCGCTGAGAAATTCATGCACATCAAATCACGCAAAGGCGGCTTTCATCCGGATGCGGTCGTTATCGTTGCGACAGTGCGGGCGTTGAAAATGCACGGCGGCGTCGACAAAAAAGAGCTTGGCGCAGAAGATGCGGATGCGGTGCGCCGCGGCATCGTCAATTTAGCGAAGCATGTAGAGACGATCCGTCAATTTGGCATAGAGCCGGTCGTAGCGCTCAACCGTTTCAATGGCGATAGCGATACGGAACTCGCGCAAGTGATGGACTGGGCAAAAGCGGAACAAGTCGCGATTGCGCTGACGGAAGTATGGGCGAATGGCGGTGCCGGTGGGCTCGAACTTGCACAACTCGTTAAACGACAACTCGATACAGGCGCTGATTTCAAATACCTGTACACAGAAGAAGATGCCGTCGAAGAAAAACTGCGGACAATCGTGCAAAAAGTATACGGCGGCGCGGATGTCCAGTTGACGGATAAAGCACAGAAGCAATTGGCCGAACTGAAGAAATACGGCTGGGATGCGTTGCCGATCTGCATGGCGAAAACACAGTATTCCTTATCTGACCAGCCGAAACTGCTCGGGCGCCCTGAAGGCTTCACGGTGACGATCCGCGAACTGATCCCGAAGCTCGGGGCAGGATTCATCGTCTGCCTGACTGGAGATATCATGACCATGCCAGGCCTGCCAAAATCGCCTGCTGCACTCAATATGGATGTGGCGGAAGACGGCCAAGCGCTTGGTTTGTTCTAATGACAGTCAGAGTGCAAATTATTGATTACGTAGAGCAAGGCCAATCACTCTACATCCAATTGAAAGTGGCCGATGCGGAAACTGGAACGGCAGTGGAAGGTGAGGTCCGCTTTCTGGGGGAGTTGCTCTACGGAGAATTGGTCCACGAAAAGAAATCGCCGCTAACAGACGCGGCGCGCTTGCAAACCATTGCGTATTTAAAAACCCATTTCGGAAGATGAATTCCGGAGTGGGTTTTTCTTGTGAAATAATGACTGATTATTCAGTTAAATTATAGTCGGTTGCCACTCAGATGTGCTAAGGTGAGAGAAAGGCCTGGCCAGGGTGAATAATCGATTCAACAAGGAGCGTGTGCCATGAAACTGCAGTCTACACGAAATGGACGAAAAAGTTTATCGGTTGCGGCATATAACGGAGGGTTTGCGCTTGTGCGAGAGAGCCGTCTTGTAACATCAGATGGCCTGACAGAGGAAGTTCAATTTCTGGATGTTGCGGAACGTGTAGAGACGGACTCCATCGTCGTAAAAGGGCTTGAAATCCTTGAGCAGAATTATGACTATGATTTAGTCAGTAAAGGCAAGTTGTTGGAACGTTATATCGATCGCAACGTCCATGTGCGAAACAGCGAGACCGGGGAAGAACTGGAGATGCGGCTGCTCAGCGTGTCGGAATGCATCATCGGCGAGCGGACCGATACGAAAGAAATTGTCATCGACCCAGTCGGTGAGCTAATCCTTCCTGCTCTCTCTGAAGGCTTGTTGTTGAAGCCGGCGCTCGTCTGGAAAATAGCGCCAGTCGTCCTGGATCAAGAAATTCAAGTGTCGTATTTAACGAAGAGCCTGGAATGGCATGCCCACTACACGATGGAAATCAAAGAGCATGAATTTCGGTTTGATGGCTGGGTGAAAATCCTGAATCGCAGCGGTGCACATTATGAAAAAGCGAAACTCACGTTAGTGGCGGGGGAGGTCCAACGGGAAGAAGAGGTGAATAACGGCGATTCAATGATCGTCTATTCGCGCATGCATGAACCGAATAAGCCGGCGCAAGCTTTAACCGATCGCTTCGTTTATGCCGTGAGTCGCCCAGTCACCGTCATGAATGAACAACTTAAGCAATTGTCGCTGTTCTCGGCGCATGGAGCGGAGTTTAAAAGAATGTATCAAGTGTGTTCAGGCGATACGCATGCCGACATCAAACTGGAATTTTCCAATACCGTTGAAAACGGGTTAGGCATTCCTCTTCCTGCAGGACTCGTTAAAGTATATGAAACCGGAGAGTCGGAAGAAGCGCTTTTTGCAGGAGAAGACCGAATCGCGCATACGGCCCCTGGGAAAAACTTCTGCATCCATATTGGAAAAGCAGTGGACATCACGAGCAATAGTTATGAAAAATTGCGCGAAAAACAGGGTGTTCATGAGTACATCACTTATGTTTACAGAATCGAAAATGAAAAGAAGGAAAGCATCCGTTTACTGGTCGAACACGTTATTTTCGAGCCTATTTGGGAAATGGAATCGTCCAGCCACGATTATGAACGGAAAAACAGTTCAAAAGTGGAATTTGTCATCCGACTCCAGCCCGAGACCACGGTTGAATTGGAGTTCACATACAAAGTCGACAAAAGGCGAGAAGAGCGAGGCTATTAGAAAAAGGAGGAGACCTCATGGAAGTTGTATCAGTCAATGAGCGCATAAAGATAAGGAATCTTTCGGCAAGCATACTCGTGCCGGTCGTTGGCGGCTCAATTGTCGGGGCGCTTGCCAATAGAAGTACCCGCGAACAATACGATCGGCTAAAAAGGCCTTCATTCGCGCCGCCGGGGTGGGTGTTTCCGGTCGTCTGGACGGCGCTTTACAAAATGATGGGCCTCGCGAAATACCGTGCCCAGGAAATAGCCAAACCACAGGGCCGGGAGCGACAAGTGATGAACCCCTACGAACTTCAACTCGGCTTGAATTTCCTGTGGTCGTTTTTGTTCTTCAAGTGGGGGCTGCGCGGCACTGCGCTCATTGAAATGGCGGCGCTTCTCGGCACGATCATCTGGACAGCTTATGAATTTTACCAAATCGACAAATTGGCTGGTCGTTTGATGGTGCCTTATATCGTATGGGTGGCGTTTGCACTCGGCTTGAATTATTCTTTTTGGCAATTGAATAAATGAAGTTGTGAGTGCCGAAATCCCCAGCGATTCCGGCACTTTTGTCTATATTTTGACTTGGTTTTAAAAAAGTATTTCAAACACTGCAAACTGTTAAAAAATTATGATGCATAGTGGTAGAAAAACGACTACAATGAAGGAAGTTGACAACGTTCGAGGCATGGCCTTTTTGGGACTGTTGAAATCAACGCAGTTGAATGGTATCAGGAGGGAAATCAATGTTAAAAGATGTGTTTATCGGCTTGTCTCAAAACCGTCTCCTTACGGCTGCGGCCAAAAAGTACGGCTTGAAATTGGGTGCCCAAACCGTAGTGGCAGGAACCAATATCGAAGAGACCATTAAAAGTATCCGTAGTTTGAACGCGCAAGGCATTAGCGCGACAGTCGACAATTTGGGTGAATTCGTATTCGAGAAAGAAGCCGCGCTCGAAGCGAAAGAGAACATCATGGATATGATCGAAGCGATCCATAAGAATAAAGTCGATGCCCATATTTCCTTAAAACCGACACAGCTCGGCTTGGATATCGATTATGATTTCTGCCTGGAAAACTTAAAAGACATTGTCGCACTTGCCCATAATTATCATATGCACATCAATATCGATATGGAAGATTTCGGTCATGTCCAGCCTTCCTACGATCTTTTGAATACGCTTTCGAAAGACTACGATAATGTTGGGACCGTCATCCAAGCCTATTTTTTCCGTGCCATGGACGATTTACAGGAACATAAAGACTTCCGTCTGCGCATCGTCAAAGGCGCTTACAAAGAGCCCGCGGATGTAGCTTACCAGACACGTGAGGAAATCGATGAGAACTTCATCAAGCTGATTGAATATCATTTGCTGAACGGCAAATTCACGTCGATCGCAACACATGACCATCACATCATCAATCATGTCGAGGCTTTCATCAAAGAACATGATATTTCATACGATAAATTTGAATTCCAGATGCTTTACGGATTCCGCAAAGAACTGCAGCGGGAACTTGCCAATAAAGGCTATAACTTCTGCACATACGTGCCATTCGGCGATGACTGGTATGCCTATTTCATGAGACGCCTAGCAGAGCGCCCGCAAAACTTGAATTTGGTAGTCAAACAAGTTTTCACCAAAAAGAACAATATCGCTATTGGAGCTTTGGCAGGGGCATTTATCCTCGGCCGCGCGACCAAAAAACGCAAGTAAGAAAAAAGCGTCTCTTTAGGAGACGCTTTTTTTCAATCCCTCAAACCTGAAGGAGTGTAGGCATGTACAAAACCATCATTACCCCTCGTGTATCGGAAACAGATGCGGTCGGCCATATCAATAATACAACTTTACCGGTCTGGTTCGAGGCGGGGCGCAATCCGCTATTTGAACTGTTCACGCCGGACCATGATTTCGCCAAGTGGAAAATGGTCATCGTCAAAACAACACTCGAATTCACGGGCCAAGCGTTTTTCGGCAAAGACGCCGAAGTCCATACTTGGGTCGAACGTATGGGCAATAGCAGCCTCGAGTTGTATGAAGAATTGTATCAAGAAGGCCGCCTGTGCGCTAGGAACCGTGCCGTCTATGTAAACTTTAATTTGTCGCAGCAGCAAAGCGAACCGATTCCGGACCGGATCCGCGCCGAACTGAACAAGCATATGCGTGAGGTGGGCAAAAGCGACAACTGATTCTGAATAGTTTTTTAATTGATGCGACTCTTGAATGGCCATATGGGCATGCTATAATAAATGCATTCAAAAGAATATTCACTCATATAATAGCGGGAATATGGCCCGCAAGTTTCTACCGGTCCGCCGTAAACGGACTGACTATGGGAAGCAATGGAACGAAAAGAAACCGCCTATTTTTAGCGCGGCTTCCTTTTGCGTTTCCTTTCGGGAAAGCCCGGAGGACCTTGCTCCACTCATGGTTATGATTGGATGCGCGTCCTCCGGGCTTTTTTTCGGGGGATGCGGGAAAAGGAGCGGAAAACATGAAGCAATTAGAAGAGAAAATTTTAACGGACGGCCGGGTATTATCCGAAGCGGTCCTGAAAGTCGATTCATTTTTAAACCATCAGATTGACCCGGCCTTGATGAAGGCGATTGGGGAAGAATTTGCTTCCCGCTTTAAGGCGGCGGGCATTACAAAAATTTTGACGATCGAATCGTCTGGCATCGCGCCGGCGGTCATGGCGGGACTTTCGCTCGGCGTGCCGGTAGTATTTGCGAGAAAGCGCAAATCGCTGACCTTGATAGATGGATTATATACAGCCCCCGTCCACTCTTTTACCAAAAATGAAACGAACGATATCTCTGTGTCTCGTGATTTTCTAGGGAAAGACGATGTCGTGATGATCATTGACGATTTCCTAGCGAATGGACAAGCAGCACTGGGCTTGCTCGATATCGTCGAACAGGCTGGCGCTGAATGTGCAGGCATCGGCATCGTCATCGAAAAAGGCTTCCAGCCAGGGGGGAAATTACTGCGTGACAAAGGCATACGGGTTGAGACCTTGGCGAACATCAAATGGATGGAACCGGGCCACGTAGAATTTTACGGGGAGGTGCCGAACTGATGAAAAAAGCTTTCGGGGAAGCGGCACTCGGGCTGCAACACGTGTTGGCGATGTACGCGGGAGCGATTCTCGTGCCGTTGATTGTCGGGGCAGCACTTGGATTGACGTCTGAACAATTGACTTATCTAGTGTCGATCGATATTTTATTATGCGGGGTCGCAACGCTGCTGCAAGTATTCAACTCGCGTTATTTCGGCATCGGCTTGCCGGTAGTGCTCGGTTGTACCTTTACGGCAGTGGGTCCAATGATTGCCATTGGCGGCCAATATGGCATCTCGGCAATTTACGGGTCGATCCTCGTTTCGGGCTTGTTTGTCATTGCCGTTTCCGGCTTTTTCGGCAGCCTCGTACGCTTTTTCCCGCCAGTCGTCACGGGTTCAGTGGTCACCATTATCGGCATAACGCTCATCCCAGTCGCTATCAATAATATGGGTGGCGGGCAAGGCGCTGAGGATTTTGGTTCACTCTCGAATATTGCTTTGTCCTTCGGCACTTTGGCCTTCATCATTTTCATTTATAAGTTTTCGCGCGGCTTTATGCGTGCCGTATCGATTCTTCTTGGCTTGATTGGCGGAACAGTAGCAGCTTGGTTCATGGGGAAAGTTGATTTCAGCCCAATTGCAGAAGCATCTTACTTCCATATGGTGCAACCTTTTTATTTCGGCATGCCGACCTTTGAATGGTCTGCGATTCTTACGATGATTCTCGTAGCGCTCGTGTCGCTGGTGGAATCGACGGGAGTCTATTTCGCACTAAGCGATATTACGAAAAAAGAAATCAAAGAGAAAGACTTGGCGAAGGGCTACCGGTCAGAAGGTTTGGCCATTTTCCTTGGTGGGATATTCAATGCCTTTCCCTACACGGCTTACTCGCAAAATGTCGGCTTGATTCAAATGTCTGGTGTGAAATCGCGCAAAATTATCTTTATCGCGGCGATCATGTTAATTGTGCTCGGATTCGTTCCGAAAATCGGCGCTATGACTACAATCATTCCGACGCCCGTCCTTGGTGGTGCGATGATCGCGATGTTCGGCATGGTCATCGCGCAAGGCATCAAAATGCTGAGCGGCGTCATCTCGGAGTCGCAGGAAAATTCCATGATCGTCGCTTGTTCTGTTGGCCTCGGCCTGGGCGTAACCGTCGTTCCGGAATTGTTCGCGTTATTGCCGGCCGGTGTTCAGATCCTGACCAGCAACGGCATCGTTGCCGGAAGTTTGACGGCGATCGGATTGAATGTGGTCTTCCATATGCTGCCGTCACGCAAAAGAAAGCGCGAGGCGCAAGCTGTCCAATCCAGCCAAACGGTCACGCCCCATTAAGCAATAGAAAAGCTGTCCCACTGCTTTATGCGGTAGGACAGCTTTTATTTTTGCACTTGGCTTTCTTCAAGCAGGAACTCTAAGGTTTTCTGGAGAGTTTCCTGGCCATCGTTCGTATCCAAGGCGTATTGATATTCGTGCTTCAGGTTTTTATCAGTGCCACGGAAAAAGACCTCAGTGACATCGACACCTTTGAGGCGCAGACTGCCGGCCAGTGCTACCGATTGTGGCTCAAGCGGATCGGCGTCACCGGCTGATATGAAAACGTCCGGATAAGCAGATGTCACGTGCTGAATGGTAGACAGCTCGTGGATGCTGCCAAAAGTCTCGAAACTTTCGGCTCCCGTATAGGCGTTCAAGAAAAAGTCGATATTCGGGAAGCCCGACTCGCGGACGGTGGCCATATCGTATAATCCACAGAACAATAAGGCCCCGCGCAATTGCTCGGCAGTGACAGCCGGCGCCAAATCCATTGTCTCTGCAAGAGCTGGATTGGATTGCAGGGCTGCCAGCTGACTGGCAATTTGTGCGCCAGCAGAATCCCCGCCGATAAAGATCCTTTCCATATCCCCGCCATATTGTGCGGCAGTCCCGTTCAAGAAACTCAAAGCTTCATTCGCTTGGATAACGGGGCCTGGATACAATTGGGTTGGTGCCAAGGCGTAGTCGATATTGGCGACCAAATAGCCGGCGTTCGCGAGCGTCATGCCATAATCTTGCCGGCTGTCTTTCGATCCGCCGATAAAACCGCCGCCGTGAATCCATAGGATAACAGGTAAGGGGCCAGTGGCGTCTTTTGGATAATAGAAATCCAAAAAAGCATTATCGGATGCGTGGTAACGAACGTCTTTAACCACTTCCACGTGGGCAGCGATTTCCGCAATGTTTGGGGGCGGACTGTAAATAGCCGACCCGATGACCGGCGCCGCTGTCTCATCTTCTTTTAAATGGCTGGCGAGGACAAACCCCGCGCAGGCAAGAAAGGCCACTGTAAGAAGGGCGATTAGTTTCTTGGGAACTGGCTGTTTGCGTTTCATGGCGTTCATCCTCTGCACGGTAGAATACACCGAAATTTCAATCAAGCTTATTGCCATCCTACCATGTGCCGGGTGGCTCCTCAAAAGATTCACTGTCATGAAATTGAAATGGTTCTGTAAGGTTTTGGGGGTTCAGTGGTAGTCAAATCGGGTATCTAAGTGAGAGGCCGATAGGTCATTTTGGAATTGAAGGAGGGGATTTCATGTTCGGATTGAGCGATTTGATCGCATTGGTCATATCTGCATTCATCATCTTACCGGTCGTTGTTTTTATCCGGGAAGCAGGATATTTAATCGTCAGTGCCTTGCTTGGCGCAAAGAATCCGCGTTTAACAATCGGTTCAGGTCCTCGTGCCTTCAAAATTGGTATGTTTGACGTGAGGAAGTATTATCACTTATATAGTTGGTTTGCCTATGATGATTTAAAAAGGCAAAGTAAATTCGCATATATAATCCTCTACGCTGGCCCAATTTTGGCGAATGTCATTGTGGCGATTGTTGTCAATGCACTGGTCGCTAACGGCGTTTTGGATCAATACGAGACATTCTGGAACCGGTTTGTGTTCTACGGTTTCTATTTTGTGCTGTTTGATGCCGTTCCGATGAAAACGGCAAATGGCATGCCAAACAACGGCATGATCATCTACGAAATGCTGCGCTACGGCAAACGGACGGATTTCAACGACGAGCCGTTCTTGCCATCCACCTCGGAAGTGGAAGAGCAGTACGAGGAAGAGATGGAGAAAGTAGAAGAGCTGAAGGAGAACCAAAAAGACATCGTGGAAGATGACGAAGATTTCTCAGCAGAGCAGCAAGAAAAAGAACGCCGCGAGAAAGCAGACATTGAAGAAAGTAAGGAACAGGATATAGAAGATTTGAAAGAGGCTGAGAAGCTCACCAAAAAACAACAGCGAGAACGAAAAAACCAGATGCCGGATTGAACTTGAACGCATAGCATCCGCTTGATAGGATAAGGGTATCAAAAAGGAGAGAAGACAAATGGGCGAAAGAACAAAAGGCATTCATCATATTACAGCGATTGTTGGAGAAGCGCAGGAGAACACCGATTTTTACGCGGGAGTGCTCGGCATGCGTCTCGTCAAGAAGACGGTGAATTTCGACGACCCGGGTACTTACCATTTGTATTTCGGAAACGATCAGGGAGCACCTGGCACCATCATGACCTTTTTCCCGTGGGGCAAAGCTTATCAGGGGAAAGTCGGTGATGGCCAAGTCGGTGTCACGGCTTTTGCAGTCCCAGAAGGCGCATTGTCTTTCTGGCGCAATCGGCTTGAAAGTCATCGTGTAAGCTTTGAAGAACATGTCCGCTTTGGTGAGACTTATTTGAAATTTGCAGATCCCCATGGCCTTCAGCTGGAGTTGGTTGAACGTGAAATGGGCCAAACAAGTGGATGGACCGGCGGCGGGATTACCAAAGACAATGCGATCAAAGGGGTGGCCGGAGCTGTCTTATTCACCGCCAATGCAGCCAAAACCGAAGAGCTATTAGACAACGTAATTGGCTTTTCCCGTCAAGAAGAGCAAGGCGATTACGTTCGCTTAGTATCGGAGGGGACGCTTGGCAATACATTGGACATCAAGCAGACGCGAGTTGGTGCGGGTCAAATGGGTGTCGGCACGGTCCATCACATCGCCTTCCGGGCGGATGATGACGTGGATCAATTGGAATGGAAAAACCGCATCGAAGCATATGGACTTGGTGTCACGCCAGTACAGGACCGTAATTACTTCCGTTCCATTTATTTCCGTGAATATGGCGACCTGTTATTTGAAATGGCCACTGACCCACCCGGCTTTACGATTGACGAAAGCCCGGATGCACTCGGCACTGAGTTAAAATTGCCTGAGCAATACGAACAGTACCGGAAGCGCTTGTTGGCGGAATTGCCGCCAGTTTACGCGCGCCCGCTTAAATAATAAAAGCAGCCCGGGCATAGCCCCCGGGCTGCTTTTCGGTTTCAAGATGTTTTGGGAAGGGCGCCTTTTAAAACCAATTGAATGTTCTGTGGCCTTTCAGCAAGGCGTCTCATGAAATAGCCATACCAGTCTTGGCCGAACGGCACGTAAGATGTTACTTGGTAATCTTCCGACAGCTCTTTTAATAAATCCGTCCGGAAGCCGTAGAGCATCTGGAATTCGAAGCGGTCTTTTGGAATGTCTTGTTCGTTAATATAGTCAATTGCTGCGTTAATAATGTGATGATCATGTGTGGCGATCGATGTGAACACCGGTTGGTCGAGCCGCAGTTTGATCAGCTTGAGAAAATTGGCGTCGACTTCCTCTGCAGATTGGAACGCCACTTGTTCACTTTCCTGATAAGCGCCTTTGACCAGTCGCAGTCTGGTGTTTTGGAGTGCGTCCAAGTCTTGCTCGGAACGGAATAGATAGGCTTGTATAACCGTTCCTACGCTGTCGAACTCCTTTTTTAAAGTATGCAATATATCGAGTGTGGGTTGAAGATGTTCGTAGTTTTCCATATCCAAGTTCACGTAAATTCCGCGCTTCTCTGCTTCGGCCGCTATTTCACGGATGTTTTCTAAACAGAACTGGTTGTCGATATCGAGCCCAATCTGGGTCAATTTAACGGACAAATGTGCATCCACTCCAGCTGCTGTGATCGCTTCAGCTGTTTGAATAATTTCCTCTTTAGCCTGCGTGGCTTCTTTGCGGCTGGTGACAAATTCCCCGAGCCGGTCAATCGTGGCAGAGATCCCATCCTCGTTCAATGCGCGGACGGACGCCATCATATTCGGAATATCGGTTCCAGCAACGACCTTTGCGGCACCCAGCTGAAATCCCCATTTTTTGGCTCCGCTATTCAATAGCCGATTATTGGACAATGCGATAAAAAAACTCCTTGTGATTCCCATTACTAGCCCTCCAGTAAAATAAAATATCAATGGCAATCCAGCCTGGTGGAAACAGCGGATCTAAGCGTCAAATACCCCGGAAAATCAGCGAATGCTGAGTCTTTGTAAAAGGGGGTGTTCTTCGTGTGGCTAGAGCATATCATACAAATGACTGAAAATAAAAACAACTTTTAAAATTATTTTTTCTTATTCTTTGTCTTCCACTTATTGGCTATTGTAAACAAATTAGTTGAGAAAAATTTCAGAACAATGAAAATGTGGCCTTTCTCGGAAAAAGCAAGCCTCTATTCCCGCAGCGACAAAGCAAAACGTGTAAAATGGTCGGTATGTGTTTTAAACAATTTACCAACTACGGAAGGAGGGCTTGCAGATGAAGGCATTAGCGAAACAAGGATTTACTTTATCTGTACTGATATACGCCGTTCTTCATTTTCTTCATTATTTTCTTGCTGATCCGTGGACGGAGATCTTGTTGCCGATTGCTGGATTTTTCAGTTTGGCGTTTGCTTTCGGCGTACTTCCGCTTCGCAAACTGCAGCTTCAAACGTTTCTGACCATTACAGCGCTCGCGGTGTTGTGGTCGACGAGCGATGATTTTTGGCGAAATTTCCAGTTGGCGCTTGTCCAGATGGAAAGTCTCATTGCGCTTTTGTTGATCGTTCCGATGATCAGCTGGGTGCTCCGGGAAGAGCCATATATCGAGGAGATTATGAGCTTCGGCAATAAATGGCTGAACAAAAGCCAGACCTTTTATGGCGGGTTGATGGGCATGACGCAAATTATCTCGCATTTCCTATTGTTCGGGGTTGTGCCGATGATGTACAAGTTCATCGATTCTTTCCTAAAAGACCATAAAGACGAAGCGTGGGAAAATTATAAAGGCACGGCCATCCTTCGCGGCTTCGCGTTGTCGACGATGTGGGTCATCAGCATTCCAAGTTTTATCTTCGCGGTCGGCGCGATGGATGCGGTGTTGTGGAAGTCGATGCTGCTCGGGCTCGGCGCAGCCATTGCCGGCACTTTGCTGTCGGTTGCCTTTGCAACGGCCGATGAGAAACGCTACGGCAAAGACTTCTCGGCCGTGCTGACGAATGAAATCGATAAGGCGGTGGCGAACTCTCGCAACGCTGGCAAGTGGAACAAAGACGTCGCCGAATTTTGTTTTCTATTCATCTCGTTGTTCGGCACGATTTTCATCATTCACGAATGGACAGGTGCTGATTTTCTCGTCGTCATTCCGCTAGTTATTCTTGTCTGGACTTTCCTGTACTTCCTGATCAAAAAACGACCAGGGAATTATGCACGTGAAGCAGCGATTTATTATCGGGAAGGCGTCTCGAGGCAAGCCCAGCAGTTCAGTATCTTGCTTGCTGCCGGCTTGCTTATCTATGCGCTCAATCAATCTGCAGTCGGTGACTATGTCATCGGTGCGATGAATTATTTGACTGGCCATGTGCCATTTTTGAACTTGCTATTTCTGATTCCGTTTATCGTCATCTTCTTGGGATTCATCGGGCTTGGGCCGTTGCCGGTCATCGTTCTCGTAACAGGGGTATTGGAATCGGCCGTGCTGCCGTTTCCGCCTGAATTGGTCGTACTGGCAGTGACCTCGGGCAGTGTTATTTCGATCATCTTGTCACCCTTTGTTATGCCCGTGATCATCTTGAGCAGCGTGAACGGCTTGAGCGGCATCCGCAATGGCTTGCGCTTTAATTTAAAATTCGCGATTGCTTTCTATGTGATGATGCAAGTGTTCGTACAGGCCTTATTGTATTTCTGGAGTTGAAGAAATGCCCGAAGAACTTATTTGTTCTTCGGGCATTTTTGAATCTTCATTGAATATAAAGTCCTTTTGTCATATAATTTAGAAAATATAGAAAAGGGAGGCTGTCGAATGTCTGAGAATGCTGTCGATACTTTATTGGTCAACCGTTATGTCAACGGGGTGCTCGACCCTGATAAAGAAATGCTTGGCCCGGTGAAAGACGGCGGGCATATTATTGCCCATACGGCACCGGGATGCTGGGGCCCGATGATCACGCCGTGCATCCGGGGCGGCCATGAAGTGACGCAGCCGGTTCAAGTTGAAGGGGCAGAACCGGGAGATGCGATCGTCATCCGCATCAAGTCGGTGGAAGTGACATCGCTTGCGACGGCTTCTGGCAATGACAAGCCAATCGAAGGACGCTTCCTAGGCGATCCGTTTGTAGCTGTGAAGTGCCCGGGATGTGGAACCTTGTATCCCGAAACGATTATCCAAGGCGTCGGCAGCGGGGCAATTCGCTGTGCCAATTGCGGAGAAGATGTCAGCCCGTTCGAATTTACGCACGGTTACACCATGACGTTCAGCGACAAAGGCGATGTGGGCATTACGGTGTCGAAACAAGCGGCCGAAACCATTGCACAAGACGGCAAGGAATATATGAAAACGCCCGAGCATTCGGTGCAAAATCCCGTGGTCACCTTTGCGCCGCATGATTTGGTCGGCACGATCGCACGCATGCGCCCGTTTCTTGGCCAGCTAGGTACGACGCCTTCCCGACCAACACCCGATTCACATAATGCGGGCGATTTCGGCTCGTTTCTTGTTGGGGCACCCCATGAATACACGAGCACGCAAGAAGAACTTGAAACGCACCGGACAGATGGCCATATGGATATCAGTCGCGTGCGGGCTGGGGCAGTACTTGTATGCCCCGTCAAAGTGAAAGGTGGGGGTGTCTATTTGGGGGATATGCACGCTATGCAAGGCGACGGCGAAATTGCGGGGCATACTTCCGATGTATCGGGTATCAGCCATTTGCAAGTGCATGTGTTGAAAGGACTCGGAAATGCTGGGCCGATTCTGTTCCCGAATGTCGAGGATTTGCCTTATACCGCAAAACCATTCACGGAAGCTGAAAAAGCCTCCGCCCAAGAACTGGCTGAACGTTTTGGCGTGGAAAAACTGGAAGATTCATGGCCGATTTCCTTTGTCGGTTCGGGGCCGACTTTAAACGATGCGACAGAAAATGGCCTGCAACGCGCTGCAGATTTATTTGGCGTTACGGTGCCAGAAATCATGAACCGCGCCACGGTAACAGGATCAATCGAAATCGGCCGCCATCCAGGCGTCGTCACCGTGACGTTTTTGGCACCGGAAAGTTATTTGAAAGAAGCGGGATTATTCGACCTTGCGAAAGCGCAATATGGATAATAAAAAACCCGCCATTCAACTGTTGAATGGCGGGTTTTTGCACACCTATCACGGCTGGGGCGCGTGAATATCCCATGACATTTTTAATGAGTCAGCCAAATAATCAGCAGCGTCCATCGCTTCAAAATTATCGACTCGGAATTCGGAGTGGTTGGCTGCATAAATCGATTGACGCTCACGGAAAAGCTGTTCCATCTCCTGAAGGGTCTTATCTTTCAACAGCGGCCGTGTTTCAGTCAGGATGTGAATACGTTCTTTCCAGGAATCCCAGGAAATATCGAAGTACAAGACGGTGCAATTAGCTAGGCAATTACGGCGGTTTTCTTCTTGAAGAAACGCGCCTCCCCCAACAGAAATCACAAGCAGAGGTTGGCTGCCAAAAGCTTTGATCAATTCCCGTTCTTTGTCGCGAAATGCCTGTTCACCGTAAACGTTAAAAATTTCCGGGATCGGCATGCCGAATGCCTTTTCAATTTCTTCATCGATGTCGATGAAATCGCGGTAAAGGCGGCGGGCCAAAAGCTTGCCGACTGTCGTTTTTCCAGCTCCCATAAACCCTGTGCAGACGATGCTTTTCTCGCGGACGGACAAAGGAAAATTCAACGCAACCACTCTCTTTCTAATTAAAATATCTCATTCATTCCACCACTTTACCGCACTGAATGGATGAATTGAAGAGGAAAGTGAAAAATCTAGCGAAACTTTACATTGCAGGCAGATGAATGATTGGTGCGAGAGCGACGGCAAAACCAAAAGGAGGGATAGGATGAGCAGTACATACATAGTTAGTGGGTCTTATGCATCTGCCGAACAGGCAGGCATCACGCTTTGGGAATTAGAGCCTGTTACGGGGAAGTTGGCGAAAAAAGCTGAAATTCCTGGAGTGGAACGCCCTTCATTTCTCGCGGTTCATCCGAACGGCACGAGTTTTACAGCCGTCAGCGAAACTGGAGACGGGGAGGTCGTAGCCTATTGGCTAAACCCTCAAAAAGGCCTGATCCAAGAGCTGAATCGCCAGCCTGCTGGGGGCGACCATCCTGCCCACATTACGATCGATGAAGATGGGCAATGGGTGGTTTCCGTCACGTATTCCGGAGCGAATGTCACCGTTCATCCCTTACGGTCAGATGGCTCGATCGGTGAAATGGCCGATTCGAAACACCATGAAGGGAGCGGGGCAGATGCAGACCGGCAAGATGCCGCCCATCCGCATTCGGCGCTTCAACTGCCAGGGACGAATCGCTTTTTTGTTTCCGATCTCGGAACGGATGCAATTGTCCGCTACCGTCTCGATTTGCATTCCGGAAAACTGGAACAAGAAGCAGTGACCAAGACAGCACCCGGTGCAGGGCCGAGGCATCTAGCGGTTCATCCGTCCGAAGCCTATGTATACGGGGTCAATGAACTCAATTCGACGGTTTCGGTATATGCACTCGAAGGCCGTGACTTGAAAGAAAGGCAGAATATCTCGGCGTTGCCAAAACAGTTCACAGGAGACAATACGGCTGCTGAAATCGCTGTATCGACAGACGGACGATTCGTCTATGTGTCTAACCGGGGCCAAGACAGCATAGCGGTGTTCCGGGTCGCACAAGGCTTACTCGAAGCGGTAGGCCATGCGGATGCCGGCGGAGCGGGGCCAAGGCATTTTACGCTGGTGCCAAATAGCCCATGGATCGTCATCGCCCATGAAGGCTCGGGGACGATCGCCGTCAAGCGCATCGGCGAAGACGGCATGCCAGGCGAAACAGTCGATAGGGTCGAGACGGTTACGCCTGTCTGCGTGCGCTTGCTGAAATAGCAAAAGGCAGAGCCGCAGCCCTGCCGTGTCACCAATCGGTTTGTGTTTTTTCCATCAGCCCTAGCTCTTTCAATAGCCGGATGGCCGGGCTGTCCTGATTGCTTTGGAATGCTTTTTCTGTACATTCAGAATGCGGGGGGTAATTCAATTCCTGTGCTTGGCCGAGCGTCGATTCTTCCAGGAAATTCGTTGGGTCGGATTGTTCAAAACAAGACGGCGCAATAAACGTACGATGCGTATGTTCAAGCACAATACGGCTTTGTGCGGAAGGCTCATTTTCCTGAGGCATGAAAAACCAGACAGCCGCAGCAGCCAAGAGCACAAGTACGGCAGCTATGACCAGCGGCTTGCGTTTCATCCTTCCGCCTCCTCGACGAGGATCTCCGCATCGCGCACGATGTCTTCAACCGGCGGGTTCAGTCCATCATAGTCTTTCATAATGACGCCTTCGTGATTCACCAAGTAAAAAGAAGTGCCGTGGATTACTTGCGTATCATCTTGAGGCTTCTGGGCAATGGCTTTGAAGTTCTCGAGTGCAAAGTCAGCAATTTCCTCTTGGGAATAGCCGGTCAGTAAATGCCAGCTGGTCAAATCGACATCGTAGTTTTCCGCATATGATTTCAAGATTTCCGGTGTGTCGACAGTCGGGTCTACGCTGAATGACACGATCTCGACATCAAGTCCTTGCGCCTGAAGTTCTTCCTGGACGCCTTTCATATTCGCCATCATCGGTAGGCAGACCGTTGTGCAACTAGTGAAGACAAAATCGGCCAGCCAGACCTTTCCTTCGAGGTCGCTGGATCCGAAGTCTTCATCATTATGGTCGGTGAATGTGAATTCTTCTGTTTCCCAATTCAATGGGTTATCAATGCCTTGGCCGCAGGCAGTCAAAAACAACATGCCAATCAGCATAAAGCTCAGTAAATAGGTTTGGGCTCGCAATTATTTCGCGTCCTTTCTATGTTGAAGCTAGTCTTTCTTTAGCCTATTCCAAACCAGACCTGACGACAAGCCGTTTATCACGTAAAAATATGAAGACATTGCGACATTCTGATTAATTGTGGGATTTTTTGGGAACTATCAGCAACTTAACAAGGGCTTTACATTCCAACTGTAGAATAGAAACTAAACTTGGTTTCGGCCAAAAGGAGGCGCTACATGGAATTTTTGTTGAATACATGGACGACAGAACGGCTGCAAGCTTTTCATGAAGGGCAAATGGTTGATGGCTATCTGTATTTTGGGGCACATGCACTCGGGAAAGAAACCACCTTTTCGCTTTGGGCTCCTGAAATTGACGGCGCTGATGTCGTCTGTGTCGATCCCGAGACAGAACGCGTCTCCACTTATGCGCTAAAGCGGCATCCGCACGATTCAAGCATATGGGGGGCAAGCATCCCGGAAAACCTGGAAGGCCAGCTCTATGAATATGCGCTTCGGACACCGAATGGCGAAGTGTTGTGGAAATCAGATCCGTATGCTAGGCAAAGCGAGAAGCGCCCGTTCACCAAATCGATTGTTTCCGGTTCCAACGAATACACGTGGCCATTGGATGTACTCAAGCATAAGCAAACGATCAACGACCGGCATCTAGAACGCCCGATGGCTATTTACGAAGTGCATATCGGCACTTGGCGGCGCAAGGAAGACGGCGAGTTTTACACGTATCGCGAAATCGCCGACCAGCTGATCCCATATGTCATCGATATGGGCTTCACGCATATCGAGATCTTGCCGATCACCGAGCATCCGCTCGATGAATCTTGGGGCTACCAGACAACTGGGTATTTTTCACCGACTGGCCGCTATGGCACGGCAGATGAATTGAAGTATTTCGTTACAGCTTGCGCAGAACATGGACTGGGTTTGATTTTGGACTGGGTCCCGGGCCATTTTTGCGTGGACCAGCACGGGTTGGCGAACTTCAATGGCCAATTGCTTTACGAAGAAGAGCGGGAAGAACGCCGCATGAACCCGGATTGGGGAACCTTGAACTTTGATATCAATAAAGGCGAAGTGGTGAGCTTTATCTTGTCGAGTGCCCATTATTGGCTCGAAGAATTTAAGTTTGACGGTTACCGGATGGATGCGCTCGTCAATCTCTTGTTCATCCCGAACATAAAGGAACGACCGCATAACGAAGAAGGGGCGGAGTTTCTCAGGAAATTGACCGCTAGCTTGAAACGCCATTACCCGGAAAAATTGCTGATTGCCGAAGATGCCTGGCATTATCCGAAAGTGACGCATCCGGTCGAATTCGGCGGTGTTGGCTTTGATTACAAATGGAATTTCGGCTGGATGCACGACACGCTTGAGTATATGAAAACGCCGCCGGCAGAGCGCTCAAAAGCCCATGGAAAAATGAACTTCTCAATGGTGTATCAATACGAAGAGCGTTACCAGGTGATTTTCTCCCACGACACTGTAGCGGATGGCCGGAAATCCTTGCTCAACAAACTGCCGGGCACGAGGGAAGAACGCTTCCTTCAGTTGCGTTTGCTGTTTGGGTTTTGGATGGCGCATCCGGGTAAGAAACTATTGTTCATGGGACAGGAGTTCGGCCATTTCGAGGAATGGGAATTCCAACCGGAACTCGATTGGGCGTCGCTCGAAGATCCACAGCATAAGAGAATTCATGAATTCATGAAAGAATTGCTGGCGTTCTACCGAAGCGAAAAAGCGTTTTTTGAACTCGATGATGAGCGCGATGGCTTTTTGTGGCTCGATGCCGATAACCATGAACAAAGCGTAGCGAGCTTTATCCGCAGAGGGTTTTTGCCGGAAGACGAATGCCTTGTGCTATGCAATTTCTCTGAACACCGTTACGAAGAGTTTCAAGTCGGCGCACCGCAAAAAGGAATGTACGAAGAGATATTTTCCACCAATGCAGCACAGTTCGGCGGTTCTGCAGCAGAGTTGCAGCAGGCGATAGAAACACTTGATACCATGTGCGATGATCAGCCTTTTTCGTTACAGCTTGATTTGCCGGCGTTCACGGTGAGTATTTGGAAAAAAAGACAGGATGGGAGTGGTTTATTGTGAATGAAAAAGTAGTTGCGATGCTTCTCGCGGGCGGCCAAGGGAGCCGCTTGAAATCATTAACATATGATATTGCGAAACCAGCCATTCCTTATGGCGGGAAATACCGGATCATTGATTTTCCTCTATCCAATTGTACCAATTCCGGCATCACGACGGTCGGCGTCTTGACGCAGTATCAGCCGCATGCGCTTCACCGATACATCGGGCTTGGTACGCCTTGGGATTTGGATCGCCATAAAGGCGGGGTGACCATGCTGCCGCCGTATGCTGAAATCGATGGCATCAAATGGTATGCAGGCACAGCAAGCGCCATTTATCAGAACATCAATTACCTGACCAGCTGTGACCCGGATTATGTCTTGATTTTATCAGGAGACCATATTTACAAAATGGATTATGAAAAACTCGTAGAATACCATAAAGAAAAACAAGCCGATGTCACGGTTTCTGTTTTGGAAGTGCCGTGGGAAGAGGCAAGCCGCTTCGGTATCGTCAACACTGACGACGATATGCACATTGTAGAATTTGATGAAAAACCGGAAAAACCGAAAAGTAATCTCGCTTCTATGGGAGTTTATGTATTCGATTGGAAAAAGTTAGAGCATTACTTGGAAGAAGATAATAGCAATGAACAATCCAGCCATGATTTCGGGAAAGACATTTTGCCGAAAATGCTGGCAGAGCAAAAGAAAATGGTGGCCTACCCGTTCAAAGGATACTGGAAAGATGTTGGAACGGTCGACAGCTTATGGGAAGCGAATATGGATTTGCTCGACCCGTCAGAAGGGCTCGTTTTGCACGATCCTGCGTGGCGGATTTACTCATCGAACCCCCAATTGCCGCCACAAGTGATTACCGATACTGGTCGCGTGCAAGGTTCTATGGTCAACGAAGGCTGCGTCATTAGCGGAACAGTCAATCATTCGGTCATTTTCCAAAATGTCCTGGTTGAGCAGGAAGCGGTCGTAGAAGACAGTGTCATCATGAGCGGAACAAAAATCGGGCGTGGAGCCCAGTTGAGCCGCGTCATCGTTCCGCCAGATGTCACGGTTCCGGAAAATTATCAATTGCTTGAACCGGCAGCAGGCATCACGCTATTGACGCAAGACTTAATCGATTCATGGAAGGAGAGTGGACAGCAATGACTTTGATGGCTGCAGTGGACGCTTCTGTAAAAGTAGCAGGACTTCAAGACCTGACCATTCATCGATCGGTTTCTTCGATTCCGTTCGCGGGGAGATACCGCCTAATCGATTTCGCTTTATCGAATTTAGTGAATGCAGATATCAATTCAGTCGGCATTTTCGCTTCGCAACCCTTTGGTTCGCTCATTGATCACATTGGGGTTGGAAAAAGCTGGGATTTGGATCGGCGCAAAGAAGGCTTGTTCTTTCTCCCGACCACCCATCAAAACGGAGGCATCGCTACAGTTGGATCCTTCCGCGACTTTGAAGAAAATCTTCAGTTTTTTGAAAAAAGCCGCCAAACGCATGTCGTGGTAACAAGCAGTTTTGTTGCGGGGCAATTGGATTATAAAGAAATGCTCGCCAGTCATTTAGCGTCTGGCAATGACATTACGGAAGCCATCGGCGCAAGCGGCTCCTTAAAATCATACATTCTATCGCGCAGGTTGATTCTTGAATTGATTCACTCTTATCGGGAAAAGCGCATTCTCAGTGTCGAAGACTTAGTAAATTTGAAAAAAGCTCCGTATACATACGGAGTATATGAATACAAAGGATATTTCGCCATCATTGATTCGATTCAGCAGTATTTTAAAGAATCGCTTGGGCTATTGGACGAGAACAACCGCCGATTGCTATTTTTGCCTCAAGCTCCCATCTATACAAAAGTGAAAGACGAGCCGCCGACGCGTTACTTGGATGGATCAGACGTATCGAATTCGATGATGGCCAATGGCAGCACCATTATGGGCAATGTCAAGAATAGCATCATCAGCCGTGCAGTCACAATCGGCCGCAACGCAAATCTTGACAGCTGCATCATCATGCAAAAATGCACCATCGAAGAAAATTGCGAACTTGCTTATGTAGTTGCCGATAAAGACGTCTATATTGAAAAAGGTGTCAAGCTGACCGGCACAGCTGACCGGCCAATTGTCCTTCGAAAAGGCGAGCGGGTCACAAAGGAGGATGCCCAATGAAGATTGTCATGGCCGCTGCGGAATGCGCGCCTTTTGCGAAAGCGGGGGGGTTGGCCGATGTCATCGGCGCGCTGCCGCTGGAATTGGTCAAGCTTGGACACGAGGTACAAGTCATTATCCCGAAATACAGTTTGATTCACGAACGCTACCAGGAGCAGTTTCGTAAAATGGAAGTGCATTCTTTTGAATTTAAAGAAAAAACGGCAACTTACACCATGCATGAGCTTGTTAAACACGGTGTCCAGTTCTTATTCTTGGAAAACGATTCTTATTTTGAACGCGATAGCATCTACGGGCCAGACGATGCCGAGCGCTATGCTTTTTTCACCAGAGCGGTACTGGATTTCCTGGCGCGTTCCGAGACGGCACCGGATGTGGTCCACGTCCATGATTGGCATACGGCAGTATTGCCGTTCCTCTTGAAAGAAGATCCGCAATATCAGCAATTATCCAGCCGTGTGAAAACGATGCTGACGATTCACAATATCCAGTTCCAAGGGAATTTTTCGAAATCCGTATTCTTGGAGCAATACCGAATGGATGAAAGTTTTTATGACAACGGGCAAGTCGAATGGCACGGAAACTTCAATTCTCTGAAAACCGGTATCTTGTATGCCGATAAATTAACAACTGTCAGCCCGAATTACCGAGATGAGATTTTGACGGAGGCTTATGGGGAAGGCTTGCAACACTTGCTTGGCGAAAGAGAAACCGATTTACAAGGCATATTGAACGGCATCGACACCGACGCCTACGACCCGCAAGGTGATGAACACATCGCGCAGACTTTCAGTGCAGAAGATTTGCAGGGGAAACAGGCGAATAAGCGCGCCATCCAAAAACGCTGCGGACTGCCGGAACAGCCGGATGTTCCTTTGTTGACAATGATATCGCGTTTGTCGGGACAAAAAGGGATCGATGTGCTCGAACAAACCCTCCTTGAATTTCTAGAAGGCGACGTACAATTTGTGTTGCTCGGTTCAGGAGAAGCGCGTTTTGAAGAGTTTTTCCAGCGCCTGGAAGTGGACTATGCCGGAAAGGTCTCAGTCCATCTCGGGTTTGACGAGTCTTTTGCCCATCAATTATATGCAGGCGCGGATATTTTCCTGATGCCTTCGCATTTTGAACCGTGCGGCTTGAGCCAATTGATTTCCATGCGCTATGGGACGATCCCTGTAGCGAACCGGACGGGCGGTTTGCGCGATACGGTGGAAGAGTATGACGAAGTACAAACTACGGGAACAGGGTTCTTGAGCGATTTTAAAGCCGGCGTTCATTATGATGAAGCCTTGTCGCGCGCATTGTCGTTTTATCATCAGCCGGAACATTGGAAGGCGTTGATCCATAACGGCATGAAAAGAGATTCGTCCTGGTCGCGTTCGGCAAAAGACTACGAACAGTTATATGCGAGCTTAAACTGAAGGGTGTGTTGAAAATGTTTTACTCCAAAGAACAATTCAAAGAAGAATTCAACAGGCGATTGGCAGTGGAAAATGGGGATAAAACAGAAAGCACAGCCTATCATGTGTTAGGAAAAATGGTTTGTGAAGAAGTCATGATGGAATGGGATAAACAACAGATTGCCAATCAGAACAGCGGCGATAAGCAATTGTATTATCTATCGATTGAGTTCCTGCTGGGCCGTTTGCTTGGACAGAACCTGCACAATCTAGGCGCCTATAATCTGGTAGAAGAAGCGCTTGGGGAACTCGGCTATAAACTGGCTGAAATCGAAGAGCTCGAGCAAGAACCGGGACTAGGAAACGGCGGGCTAGGCCGTTTGGCGGCGTGTTTCTTGGATTCACTCGCTTCACTCGGCTTGCCTGGCCATGGCTGCGGAATCCGTTACCGCGGGGGGTTGTTCACCCAGCATTTTGTCAAAGGCTTCCAAGTGGAGACGCCGACGGATTGGATTAAGGAAGGACAAAGCCTCGAAGTGCGTCGTGATGACCTGGCGCTCGACATCCCGTTTTTTGGGGAAACTCATATGACTGTCGAGGAAGAAGGCGTCCGCACCGAACTGAAAAACGCAGTATGGGTCAAGGCTGTGCCGTACGATATGCCGATTGTGGGGGCACAGGGCGGCACGATTAATACGCTCAGGCTATGGCAGGCGGAAATGTCCGAACAGCCGCAGCCTGCTGAACTGGGGCATTTGATGAACGAACTCGAGACAGCGAAAATTTCTGACCGGCTGTACCCAGATGATGCGCTCGATAGCGGCAAATTACTGCGTTTGAAACAACAATACTTTTTATGCAGCGCCTCCATTCGCACCATCCTGGCGACACGTAATTTTGATATTGAGGAATTGCCTGAAAAAGTAGCCATCCAGATCAACGATACGCATCCGGCTTTATCGGTGCCAGAGTTGATGCGGATATTGATGGACGACTATGAGCTGGAGTGGGATAAGGCATGGTCGCTGACAACGCGAACCATTTCTTACACGAACCATACGATTTTGGAAGAAGCGATGGAAAAATGGGAGAGCCGGCTGCTGCGACAGCTCTTGCCGCGCGTCTACCAAATCATCGAAGAAATCGACCGGCGCTTCAGAATGGAATGGGAATCGAAAGAACTGGACGAACAGGCCGTCCACAAACTGTCAATCATCGATGAAGGCGTCGTGAAGATGGCCGTCTTGGCGGTCGTGGGCAGCTATAAAGTGAACGGAGTGGCAAAACTCCATACTGAAATTCTCAAAAAACGGGAAATGAAAGAACTGAATGAATACTTCCCGCATAAATTCCACAACAAGACCAATGGCATTACCCATCGCCGCTGGTTGCTGGGGGCCAATCCGGAATTGAGTACACTCATTACGGAAAACATTGGGCCGGAATGGATTCAGCAGCCTGCCCAATTGAGTGAACTCGGTTATTTGGCGGACAGCCGGCCGTTTCTGGAATCTTTTCAAGCCATTAAAAAGCTGAAAAAAGAGCAGCTGATCCATCACCTCGAAAGAGCGCATAATACCATCGTTGACCCCGATTCGATTTTTGATATCCACATCAAACGAATCCACGGTTATAAACGCCAGCTGATGAACATCCTGCATGTCCAGCAATTATACAAGCGCATCAAAAGCGATTCGAACTACCGGCCGTATCCACGGACTTTCTTGTTCGGCGGGAAATCCGCGCCTAGCTATCATTTCGCTAAACAAGTCATTAAGCTGATCAACACGGTTGCCGAACGCGTCAATAACGATCCAATTGCAAGGCGCCACATCCACGTCGTTTTCGTCGAAGACTATAATGTCGGCCATGCGCAGTACATGATTCCAGCAGCAGATATCAGCGAACAGATCTCCACTGCCTCAAAAGAAGCATCAGGAACCGGCAACATGAAATTCATGATGAACGGGGCACTGACACTCGGCACGTATGACGGGGCAAATGTCGAGATTTTCGATGCTGTAGGGGAAGAAAATGCTTTTGTCTTTGGCATGAGTTCAGAGGAAGTTATGCGCTTTGAGCATGATGGCAGCTATGACCCGAAAGACATTATCGACCGGGATCCGCTAATCCGTGAAGCAATTGAAGAGCTGTCGAGCGGAGAATGGTCAGACGGCCCGCATCATGCCGATTTTATCGTGCGCCAATTGACAGAAGGGGGAGACCCGTTTTTTGTCTTGAAAGACTTGGCCGATTACGCACGAACGCATGAGCGTGTACTGGCAGCATATGAGCACCCCGTTGAATGGGCGGGCATGTGCGTGAGGAATATCGCCGCTTCCGGCATTTTCTCAAGCGACCGGACCATCCAGCAATATTCGGAGGATGTATGGGGGCTATCAAAAGTTCCGACTAACTGAAACAGGCGGGAGGCATAGTCATGGGACAAGCAAGTTTTGACAATACTGATTTGATTGATTATAAAGCGAGCGGTGCTCTAGAAGGCAAAGTGGCGATCGTCACTGGTGCGAGCAGCGGGATCGGCCAAGCGGTCGCAATTGCCTATGCAAAAGAAGGCGCGTGTGTCGTCATTGGTTATCTCGATGACGAAGAAGGCGCAGACAAAACCTTGAGTATCATCCAATCTTACGGCGGCGAGGCACGGGCTCTTGCTGGCGACCTTGGCCAGTCCGAGAATTGCGATGCGCTCGTGAAGTATGCGCTTGAGGAGTTTGGTGCGGTGGATATTGTCGTCAACAATGCAGGATTTCAATACCCGCAAACTTCGCCGCTCGATATCAGTGATGAACAAATGCTGAAAACTTTCGAGATCAAAGCTTTCGCCATGTTTTACTTGGTACGTGCGGCTTTGCCGCATTTGAAAAAGGGATCACGTATCATCAATACCGCTTCCATCAATGCTTACCGGGGCCATTCCGATTTGATTGATTATTCCGGAGCTAACGGGGCGATGGTGGCGATGACCCGTTCTTTGGCCAGACGTCTCGTCCGGGAAGAAATTGCGGTTAATGGCATTGCGCCAGGCCCGATTTGGACGCCGCTCATCCCAAAAACTTTCGGCGATTTAAACCCGGACGTTGGCAGTGATTTTGGAGAAGATGTGCCGGCAGGGCGGCCGGGGCAGCCATACGAACTCGTAAAAGCTTACGTGTTCTTGGCGGATCCCCAGAATTCCTATATGACCGGGCAATTTCTGCATATGAACGGCGGCGACTATATGTCGACTTGAAAGCACGGGTCCCCCCGTGCTTTTTTGTGTGGAATTTCCGCGTTTTTTGAGGCTGTGGTAAAATTCGGGTAAGAGGTGGAAAACATGAAAAAGATATTGTGGCTCACTGTTTTGTTGATGGGGCTGACGGGCTGTGTGCCGCTCGGTGAACCGGCTAACCCGAAACCACAAGATCCAGTGCAGCCGGAACAGGGCGCCGATATCGATGCAATGAGCGGGCTTACCGTCCATTACATCGATGTCGGTCAAGGTTCTGCTGCATATTTGGAATGGGACGGCTATTCCATGCTGATCGATGCTGGAGATTGGAATGCGAGTGACACGCTGGCGTATTTGGATCAGCTGGAAGTGGAAACGATCGATATCGTTGTTGGAACCCACCCAGACGCTGACCATATTGGCCAATTGGCGCGAGTTATCGAGAATTACGAAGTTGGGGAAGTGTGGATGTCAGGAAATCCGAGTTCTTCCAATACGTTTATTCGAACACTAGAAGCAGTAGAAGAAGCGGAAATTCCATATGAAGAGCCGCGTCGTGGCGATGAATACGAGATCGGTTCGTTGAACATCATCGTGCTTCATCCAGAACAACTGAGCGGCGACACGAATGGTGATTCACTATCGTTTCATATCCGTTACGGAGAGACCGCGTTCATTTTTACAGGGGATGCGGATATCCAGGCAGAACGGGAAATGGTCGAGAGCGGCTTGCCGCTTGAAGCAGATGTCTTGTTGATGGGCCATCACGGCTCGAATACATCGACAAGCCGTGAATTTTTGCAGGCTGTCGCACCTGATGTGGCCATTTACAGTGCCGGACTTGATAATCCTTATGGCCATCCGTATGCAGAAGTGCTGGCAACTGTAGAAAATGAAGGAGCGGACGTCTATGGTACCGACGTCAATGGCACCATCATCGTTGAAACGGACGGCCACGAATACAGCGTCGAGACAGAACGGGAAGGCGTCGCTAAAGAAGGCGGCAATCGGTGTATAGACATCAACGGGGCGTCTACTGCAGAACTCTCGGAGCTGCGTGGTATCGGGGAAACGCTAGCGAAAGAAATTGTCGATGAGCGGCCTTTTGACACGCTGGATGAACTCACGCGCGTTAATGGCATCGGGGCAGGAAAGCTCGCTGGATTGAAAGAACAAGGATTAGCTTGTATAGGGGAGTGAGCAGATGAGAGGGGTATTGGATCGTTTTGAAGATGGCGGTGTGGCCGTCATTATCGCAGAACAAGCCGGACGCGAATTCCGTGTGCCGCTTCGCTATTTGCCGGAAGGCAGCAGGCAGGGCATGTGGTTTACGCTGAGTATCGAAGCGGGACAAGTTGTAGACATCGAAGCGGATCTTAGGCAGACAGCTGAACGTACCGATAAAGCCGAACAGCTGATGGCGCGATTGCGCAGGAAAAGCACAGGAAGCCGGTTTAAGCGCAAATGAAAAGCGTAGGGAGATTGCTCTCCCTACGCTTTTTTGGTCAGTTTATGCTGAAGCGATTTCGGTCAGTTCTAGGTGATAGTCTGCGACTTTATTGCCTTCATAAAGATTGGTGGTGTCGGTAAAGTAATTGGAGATAGCAGCGTCGAATTCCTGGCCGTTCGCCGGTAAGTTCACACGGAAATTCATCTCATAAAGCAAGACGGCAATGTCGTGATAAGCGTCGCTTGTCACTTTGAAGTCGCAGGAAATCTGTCTACGGCCATCCTTCAGGTGTTGCAGTTCAAGCCGCTCTGTTTCAATTTGGCGTCCATTCAATTGAATAATTTCACTCATGGTCTATTCCTCCGTTTCGTTTGTAGCAAGTTTACGGGCATCCTGATGCGCCTATTTTAACAATACCGCAACGTTACCACGAAAAAACACCAAAGCACATTTATGTGCTTTGGTGTGGGATGTTTTCAGTACGGACCACTTCTTTTTTTGCTTTCCGGAGATTATTGTAAATCAATGCGCCGACTAAGAACAATCCAAGGTACCCGACAACCGGGTAGAACCAGCTGACAAGTTCTGTGAACCCGACAAAGCTGAGGATGTAAGCGACGACTCCGACGATAATGACGAACAGGCGGAATTTCGCGGTTCCCATTTCGACAAACCGTGCGGAAAACGAAAACAACATGCTAACGCCCGTGTTGTAGATCATGCCGAATAAGATGACGGACATGAACACGCCGAGTACAGGCGATAAGTCGTCTGCAATTTGCAGCATCGGCATTTCGGCGGTGCCGACCACATCGACTTTGGAGAAAATAGCCAAATGGCTTAAGATAATCAAGACACCAAGCCCCAGTCCGCCGATTAATCCACCGCGTGCGGCAATTTTTTCATTTTTTTCGGTTCCGCCCATGACGATCGCCATCGACGCGCCGACCGCGATGTTGAAGGATACGTAGTTGATAGCCGACAGCCACCAATTGGCGACTGCAGACTCTTGCTCCTTGGCGATGGATTCAAGCGCTGAAAACGAACTGTCCATAGTGATCAAACTATAGGCAGCTAATGCGATTACCGAAAGAATTAAGAATGGCGTGATGCTGCCGATGATGTTGATGACTTTTTGAACGTTCAGCATGATCGTCAAAATGATCAAGACTGCCATGACGGTGCTGCCAAGAGTAGCCGACCAGCCGAATTGCTGGGAGAAAATCGAACCGGCCCCGGCGATCATAACGACTCCGACACCAAATAAGGTCAAGATGATGATCCAATCGACAATGGTACCAATCAACCGGCCGCTAATGCCGAAAATCGCTTCTTTATGGGAAGTGGTGCGCATGCGGCTGCCGAGACGCGTTAAGCTCATGCCGAGATAGGCAAACAGGACGGTAGCGATTAAGGCTGCTACAGTACCCATGATGCCAAAACTAGTGAAATATTGGAGAATTTCCTGGCCGGAAGCGAAACCGGCACCGACAATGATCCCGATAAAGGCGCTCCCCATTTTGATACTTTTAAACATCTTTCTCCCCCTCATTAAGCGTGCAAATTTACTTATTTGAAAATTAACCTTTTTCAAATATAGCAAAATTAAAGCGTTTTCACAAATCACACTTAAAAAACAAGAGTATTTTACTAGTATTTATAGAAGGTTTATATACCTAAATAGTATTCATAACATAATATTAGTCAGAAATCTCTATTTAAAATTGGCACAAAAAACCCCTCGCAGCTACCCGCTGCGAGGGGTTGATGATCAATGATCTTTATTGGCGACAATGACCAATTTCCCGGTATCGAGCACTTCTTCGTACTCATCCGCTTCTTCCTTAGTGAGGCCGGCTGCATGCAGTTTCGCGCGCAGTTCATCGCCTCGTGAAGAAGTCATGTTTTTCATGCTGTCGAGGAAACCTTGTTCTTTCATGCCGACTGCTTCTGTGTCGAGTGCTTTTGTGATGTCTTTTGTCCGTTTTGGGTCATGGGCGAAAATGTAGATATCGTCATGGGTGAACCCTTGCGACTCAAGTTTTTCGATTTCTGCTTTTGCCTGTACTGCGTTTTCAACTGATAATTTAATTACCAAAACGAATCCCTCCAGTATTTTCTTCTTACTTCCTATATACCACATGGAAAAACTCTTAAACTATGTGAAATGCGCTGAAATGATATACTGGAGAAAAACTGGAAGGGTGAGGAGCATGAAGATTACACCAATTGGGATTTGGGGCGGCTACCCAAATAAAAACGAAGCCACTTGCGCTTATCTGATCGAACAAAACGGCTATCGTTGCCTTCTTGACTGCGGCAGTGGGGTGGTCGCGGCGGTCCAGAATTACACAGAGTTGAAAGATATCGATGCCGTCATTATCAGTCATTATCATCCGGACCATGTGGCGGATATTGGCGTCTTGCAGCATGCTGCGATGGTCGGCATGCAATTGAAAGAATGGAACGTGCCCTTGCCGATCTATGCGCATGACCGAGACGCGCAAGGCTTCGCTCAGTTGTCGTATAAAGGCGTGACGGAAGGGCGGGCGATTCATGTAGATGACAGCTTAGCGTTGGGTCCGTTTCAAGTGACATTCTGTGAAACGGATCATCCGGTTTACTGCCTGGCAATGCGTTTTACAAATGGAGAACAATCAGCAGTCTTTACGGCGGATACGGCGTGGAAAGACGAACTCGTGCCATTCGCTGAATCAGCGGATCTGCTTGTTGCAGAGTCGAACCTGTACGAAAAATACCTCGGCATCATCCAAGGGCATATGAGTGGCAGCCAAGCTGGAAAACTCGCAGCACAATCTTCAGCCAAGCAGCTCTTGTTGACTCATTTGCCGCAGTACGGGGAGTTATCCGAAATTCTCGAGGAAGCGAAAAAAACCTATAGCGGCAATGTCGCATTCGCTGAAATCGGCAAAAGCTATCAATTATAGCTAAGGCAGATAGTTTGAGTTTGAAGGAATTTCCTCCTATCCTTATATCATCCGATTGGATGAAAGGAAGTTGACAGATGACACAACAAACACAAGAGCTTGCGGTTTCCATCCTGGACCTTGTACCAGTACGCCAAGGCTATCCGATGGGGCAAGCATTCGAAGATATGAAAAACCTCGCACGCCATGCCGAGCAGTTCGGCTATAAACGGTTCTGGTTGTCCGAGCATCACAATACACCAACGCTCGCAAGTTCTGCGACGTCAATTCTCATTGCCAAAGTGCTTGAAGCGACACAAACAATCGAAGTCGGTTCCGGTGGCATCATGCTGCCGAACCATACGCCGCTCGTCGTCGCCGAACAATTCGGCACACTCGAAACGATGCATCCGGGACGCGTCAACTTAGGACTTGGCCGCGCGCCGGGCACCGATATGCAAACCGCTCGTGCTCTTCGCCGGACGACACAGGAAACTGCGTTTCAATTTCCTGAAGATGTCGAAGAATTGCAGCGCTATTTAGGTCCGCTTGAAGCGCAGGAATCCGTGAAAGCTTATCCGGGCGTCGACACGGAAGTTCCGTTATTCATCCTTGGCTCGAGTACCTCAAGTGCGGTGCTCGCGGCAAAACTTGGCTTGCCATATGCGTTTGCGGCACATTTCGCACCTCAACAGCTGGAGTCGGCAGTGGCCATCTACCGCAGTCGCTTCGAGCCTTCTGAATCATTGGCCGAGCCGTATGTTATTGCTTGCGTCAATGTGGTCGGCGCCGACAGTGCAGAAGAAGCGGAGCGGCTTTCGACATCGAGTGACCAGTTTTACTTGAACGTTGTCCGCGGCACGAAAAATCCATTGATGCCGCCTGTCGAGACGATGGATGGCCGTTGGAGCTATGCAGAAGAAGCGATGGTCAGATCGATGGGACGCTATACCTTCAAAGGGAATGCTGAGCAATTGGGCGAACAAATCGGCCGCTTTGCCGGCTCACTGGCGATTGATGAATTGATGGCTGTCTCCTATATCTACGACCAAGACAAGCGAGTGCGTTCATACGAAATCCTGAAAGATGCGGTATCGCACGCTGTCCGATTGCCATGAAATGTTCACCTTACAAGCGTCAATAACCGCTTCACTTCATGTATAATACAATGGAAACTTGAAGTTTAAAGGTGGTAGTCATTTATGGATTTTCTCTATTTTCCTGAAGATAAATCAGAATATATTCCGGGAATCATCTCGGTCGTCATCATTTTCATCTTGTCGATCCTGATCGTCCGTTTGTTGACGAAAGCGTCGCGCAAGCAAGTCAAGAAGTTGAATGAGCAAGGATACCCGGTGATTTATGACCGCGGCGAGATGCAGAAAGATTCCGATGAATCAGCACCGACAAAACAACAAGCAAATCCGGATGCATCGGAGGAGCCACAACATACAAATGGCTCGCCAACGAAAAAGCCCTGACGTTTCAGGGCCTTTTTCTATTTTGTAGGACGTGTATACTGGAACAATACTTTAAATGAAAAGAGTTGCCTCATGACAAAAAATTTAGCGGGCGGCTTTCAATGGGCGATTTTCCTGATCGCATCCTCCATTGCAGCCCCCATCGCCATCGCAAACATTTTCGGCATGGACACAGCCGATACTGCGCTATTCTTACAGCGCACCATTTTCGTCCTCGGCATCGCCTGCCTGATCCAGGCCTTCGTCGGTCACCGCTTACCCATCAATGAAGGGCCAGCCGGATTGTGGTGGGGCGTGTTTATCGTCTATGCTGGCCTTGTCGGCGTGTTGTATTCAACCGCTGAGGAATCCTTGCAAGTGCTGCAAAGCGGCTTGTTCTATAGCGGTATTTTATTTATTGTTTTTGCCGTGACAGGCATAGTGGACAAGCTAAAACAGTTTTTCACTCCAACCGTCACCTTTATCTATTTGCTGTTGCTGGTATTGCAAATCAGTGAATCGATCATGAAAGGCTTGTTCGGCATTTCATCGGAAGGGGAGTTAATGGACGTTAAGGTACTGCTGGCAGCAGTTGCCGTCATTTTGATTACGTTCTATTTCATGTTCCATCGCTCCGCGTTCATCAGCCGTTATTCCGTGCTCTTGTCCATCGCTTTTGGTTGGCTATTGTTTTGGGCAATCGGCAAAGCGCCAAGTATTCCAAAGGCTGAGGGGGCATTGTTGACGTTCCCGGAAATGTTGGTCTTTGGCCCGCTCGTCTTTGACGGTGGGATGCTTGTCACGACCTTATTCCTGACTGTCTTGCTCATCGCCAATATGATGGCTTCGGTCCGCGTTATGGAAAGCTTGCTGAAAAACGCCTTTTCCATCCAAGCAGAAGACCGCATGAAACAGGCATCGGTCGCTTCAGGATTGAACCATTTGCTCGCGGGGCTGTTTTCTTCTGTTGGCCCTGTGCCGATTTCTGGCGCTGCCGGATTCGTTAGTGCGACCAGAACACCAGGCATCCGCCCGTTCATCTTCGGTGGGGTTATTGTGGCCGGCATCAGTTTGTTTCCACAATTAATGGCCGTGCTCGCCTCTTTGCCGGCACCGGTCGCGTATGCTGTCATTTTTGCGATTTTCTCTAAAATGGTCGAGATGGCGTTTAACGAATTGGAAGAAGAGCCTAACCGCAAGCGATCTTATAAAGTGGCCGCATTTGGACTTATGACAGGTGTGGGCTTAATGTTCATCCCGACAGAAAGTATGGCTGGCTTGCCATCCGCTGTTGCTGCCATTTTATCGAATGGCTTGATTTCAGGGACCATTATCGCCATTATTCTCGAACAATTAATGATGCGCGTCGTACGGGTAAAATAAAAACAGGCGGCATAAAGGAGTTTCCTTTATGCCGCCTATTTTTTATACTTTTTGTTGTTCGATTTCTTCAGTTAAACGTTCCATTTCGTCGATCAATTCACCGATATAAGCGATGGTGTCGCGCAGTGGCTGTTCGGTCGTGATGTCGACCCCTGCCATTTTGGATAATTCCACAGGGGTTTTTGTGCCGCCTGCGTTCAAGACATCGATCCATTCGTCGACGGCGGGCTGGCCTTCTGACAAGATCCGCTTTGATACTTGCGTGGAGATCGTCAGCCCAGCGCTATAAGTATATGGATAAAGCCCCATGTAATAATGCGGCTGGCGCATCCACGTCAATTCCGCACCTTCTGTGACTTCCACATCGTCGCCCCAGAATTCTTCGAGCACGCCGCGTTTCAGCGCATTGAGCACGCCGGCATTGACGTTTTCTCCTGCATCAACTTTTTTATACACTTCGCGCTGATAAGCTGCTTCGAGCAAATGAGTGACAAAGTTATGGTAATAAGTTCTGGCGACGATCGATGAAATGACCCAGCGTTTGAATTTCGGGTCTTCGGAATTCTTCAGCAAATGATTGGCTACCAGCATTTCGTTCATTGTCGAAGGCGCCTCGATAAAGTACAGAGACGGGCGGGCGTTAAAGAGATTTCGTTCACGGTTGGCGTGATAGAAATGCCCCGCGTGGCCCAGTTCGTGCGCTAGCACAAACACTTCGTTCATGCGGCCGGTCCAGGAAATAAGGATATATGGATGGTCGCCGTAAGGGCTTGCACAAAATGCGCCTGTCGATTTGCCTTTATTTTGGGCAAAATCGATCCAGCGTTCATTGTACGAGCGTTCCACCATATCCAAATAATCGGTTCCCATAATGCCGAGCGCTTCGTTAATGTATTGTTTGGATTCCTCGACCGTAATTTCCGGATCGTATTCCGGGTCCAGGGAAATCTTCAAATCGGCAAAGGTCATTTTATCCAAGCCATGCGTTTTTTGCAGCAAACGTGCGTATTTGCGCATATGCGGCGCGAGTTCCGTTTGAATCAAATCGATTTGACGGTCGTAAAGCGTCCGGTCGACTTCTTGATTAGATAGCAGATATTCGAAGATATCGCTATAACCGCGCAAATCGGCTGTCGTTTTTTCAGTCTGCAATTGCATGTCATATGTTTTCGCGGTCGTGTGCTGATAATCGCGCAGCTTATCGGAAAACGCCTTGAATGCGGCGCGCCGCAGTTCGGTATCGGTTTCCGCTTCCCAATCGCCTTCGAATGACACATAGCTAAGGGGATGGGATTTGCCGCCAGCTTCGAAATCAGGAAAGTCCATGTCGACCATTTTGGTTGTATTGTACAGTTCGTACGGCGCCTGGAAAACCGAGGAGTAGGAAGCCAATGCTTTCTCGGCTGCCGGATGCAGTTGATGCGGTTTTTTGCGCAGCAATTTCTTCAGGTAGCCTTCGAATTCCTGCGATTCTGACATGGCTTGTTTCAAGGCTTGTTCGGGTAGTTCCAATAATTCACTCGTGACAAAAGCGAGCCGGCTGCTAATTTTAGCTGAAAATGCGCTGAATTTCCCGGCGCGCATCTGGGCTGCCGCATCGGTTTGGTCGGTGCTGTAGGAGAGGCTGGCATAAGTGCCCGGTGCTACCAATTTCTCAGCAATCTCAAGATACGCTTCAAGGGCTTGGAGGGCTGACTCGGCGTCAGTGATACGGTTTTGGAATTTCTCGGCATAGGCGGCCGTTTCTTGGTCAAGATCCTCTAAGGCGCTGTCGAATGCTTCGGGGCTGGCCATAAGACTCTCTAAATTCCATGTTTCTTCTATTAATACTTCTGAACGTGTCGGTAAACTTTTAACCAATGATTTTCTCTCCCTTTGTATTCCGGATGTCGAACTAATTCTAAGTATAAGGTCCAAACCTAGAAAAGTAAAAAAGTTTTAAAATTAATGAGAAAATTACGAAAAATAGGTTTAAGCCTGAAATGACGGGGTATTCACTTAGTACAAGGCGGAATCACCATCAGAAGACACGAGCGGTTTTTACCGGAATCGCCTTTTGATGAGAATATGCACAGCCTTGGCGGAAGATTTGCTTTACTGGCGATATAGCTCTTGTCGGGAACCAGATGAAAATGGTTCAGCCTAAAGAAGTTTCGTTTTAACAGTAACAGGTAGGTTTTTTGTGTAAGTGCAACTGAACGCCTGGCTGCAAAGTCTATTGATCACTGAGAAGTATATGTGAAAAATCCAAAGACGGCCAGCGCCATTAAACTGCATAGGCGGGAGTTTTGTTTACATCGCCAACATGTACGTTTGTAGAAGAATCGAATTGAATAGAATTTTCCGCGTGCGAAAATCCTCCAGGGACGAAACGGAGGATAAGGTAAGGAAAAGCATGATCCGAGTTTATCGGGTCATGCTTTTTCTATGTCTGCACTTTTTCTGGCATTCAATTGGCAGGCATCTCCCAAACCGATGTGGAATAGAGCAGAGGAAGACTTTTGCAAAGGGAGTGGGAGAGATTGAGTCAAACAGTTGTACATGCAATTCAAGATGAATACGGAAAAGAGTTCGCCTGGTGTTACGGATGTGGTCGTTTGAATGAACATGGGCTGCATCTCCGGACGGGATGGAACGGAGAAGAAACTATCACTTTCTATGAACCGCGAAAAGAGCATACGGCAATACCAGGTTTTGTCTACGGCGGCTTATTGGCATCGCTGGTAGATTGCCACGGAACGGGTTCGGCGTCGCTCGCCCTTCACCGAAAAAATGGCCATGAGCCTGGCAGCGGGGAAGAGCCGCCGCGCTTTGTAACAGGGTCTTTGCATGTCGATTACTTGAAGCCGACGCCTCAAGGGAAAACCTTGAAGGCGATAGGGAAAGTTGAAGAAATCCATCCTAAAAAATTTAAAGTGAATGTGGAAGTATTTGCAGGAGAAGTAAAAGTCGCAAATGGCGAAGTAGTGGCGGTGCTGATGCCGTCGACTTTCACTTCGTAGACTGGGCGCCGGAGCAATCCGGCGCTTTTTTGTGGCTGTGGGTCTTTAAAACCTATAAGGCTTGTAGGGATTAGGGGGATGCGGTATGCTCAATGTATTCAAAGCTCTATTCCTGAGGAGGAACCCGAATGACGGAGAAAGTGTATGTGATTCATGAAAATGAAGAATGGACGGTGCATTTATTGCGGCGCTTAGAAGAGCTCGAGGTGCCGTATGAAAACTGGTTTACCAATACCGGATCGGTCGATTTGACGAAAGAACCGCCTCATGGTGTGTTCTATAATCGCATGAGCGCATCTTCTCATACGAGAGGGCACCGCTTTGCGCCTGAAATGGCTGAAGCGACCATCGCCTGGCTCGAACGCCACGGCCGGCGTGTCGTCAATGGCAGCCGTGCATTACGGCTCGAAGTCAGCAAAGTGAACCAGTATATGGCGCTTGAGGCAGCCGGCATCCAGACGCCGAAAACGATAGCTGTCAGTGGAAAAGAGCAGCTTTTGGCTGCGGCATCCGCTTTCGATGGCGAGTCGTTCATCACAAAGCATAACCGTGCCGGCAAGGGACTAGGCGTCGGCTTGTTTCATTCGCTAGAAGCATTGGAGGAATATGTGCATGGTGATGAGTTCGATGAATCGGTGGACGGCATCACTTTATTGCAACAATACATCCAAGCGCCTGAACCATTTATCACGCGCTGTGAATTTGTCGGCGGAAAGTTCGTCTACGCAGTCCGTGTGGATACATCGGAAGGCTTCGAATTATGCCCAGCCGATGCGTGCCGTCTTGAAGACATTTCATGCCCGGCAGACGGGGCAACAGAGACACGCCCAAAATTTCAAGTCGTCGAAGGCTTCGATGATCCGATCATCGCCAAATACGAACGCTTTCTTAAGGACAACGGCATCGAAGTGGCAGGCATTGAATTTATCCGAAATGCCGAGGGCGAGCTGTTTACTTACGACGTCAACACCAATACGAACTACAATGCCGATGCAGAAGCCGAAATGGGCACTTATGGCATGCTGGAACTGGCAAAGTATCTAGAACGGCAACGGCAAGCCGTTACCACTGTCACAAAATAAAAGAAGAACAGTATAAAAGAACGGCCAAATATCCGGCCGTTCTTTTTGTCGGTCTTATGGGCTAGACGTTTACCTCCCGCCATTCAAGGGAACGGTTGAAAAAAGGGTTTTATTTGCGGAAGGGGGGGAACTCGCGATGGATAAGGAAACTCAGGACGTGGAAGAGCGGACGCCTTCGGAAGTAGAAGATGTGGCGGACGTGGACAGCAAGGAATTAAAAACGGCGTCGAAATTCGATGGCATCTACAGCCGCGTCTCTTCAAACCGTATTGAAAACTTGCGCACGACCCATATCGAAAACAGGGCCAAAGAACTGGCGCGCAAAGGACGCCACTAAGCTACTCCTCGCGCGGCAATTTCTCCATGGCGCTTGCGACTTCAAAGGCCAAATCGTCATTGCCGAATGATTGAAGTACTTCAAGCAAGACGTCGCCGCCGATGTCGTATTCGAAGGCTTCGGTTTCTTCCATTGCGGTTTTCAGCAACTGGTTTTCAGCCTGTGCCGGATAGGCCGCTGTATAAAGCGCAAGCGGATCGACTTTGTGATTGACGCACCATTGCACAAATACACGGACCATCGTTTCTTCGTCTTGCTGGTATTTCTTGATGATGAAATCTTCACGGCTTTCGTATTCCATGCGAGTCACTCCTTTTACAGAATCTTGGGATGTTTTCACAATAGCAGATAAATCAATCGGTTGCATGGACTTCCTGCATGGTTTGCTCTAAAATGGTCCATAGCACTGATAGTATCGGAGGGGAAACAATGAAATTACTTCAAGTTAGAAAAGGACAATTTGTCTACTACAACAACGAATTGCATAAAGTTTATTCCGTCAAGCCACTCGCTAAAAAATCGGTTTTGATGTTCCGCGTCAAGGACATGGAACAAGTGGCAAGCCGCGCTGATGAAGTGTCGCTTTACAAGCCGAAACATATGGATTCGTTCATGTTTTTCGGAGAGCGTTATACTTTGCGTGAAGACGTATCCGCTGAAGAAGGCGGCTACATCCTGATCGCTAAGCCGGACCCAGATTATATGGACCATTATTCCTTGAACGAGTTCGAGAAAATCGAATCAGTTGAAGGCAAGAACGTTATCACGAGCAGACAAAATACGGTCAAATCAAGAGAGTTTTTCGTGATGGTGCCAGGCGAAGAGCAAGGCAGCAACGATATCGCTTATTACGATAAAGGGAAAGTATCGGAAGAGCAGCTTCAGCAAGACGCCCAGCTGGCGGAAGACTTGCGCGACAGAAGCTCGATCCGTCCATCGATCGGTGACGTTTACTTGAACCTGGACAACACAGGAACGGCAATGGTTGTCGCAATTATGGGAGAAGAAGTGACGCTTGGCACAGGCGATAAGCTCACATTCCACGACTTGCATAAAGCGGACAACTGGAGCTATCTCTACAACGTAGCAGACGGCGATTTCCGTTAATAAAACCCGCTTCTCGAAAAAAGACAACTTCATAGTTGTCTTTTTTATTTTGCCTATTCTTTTATTTCACCAGCACATCCTGAAATTCTTCGGTGTCGTCGATGACTTTTTTGGCGTATGGACATTGAGGATCTATTGATTTGCCTTCGTTTCGTGCATGTTCTACCATTTTACCGACCAATTCTTTGCCCATGCCTTGCCCACTAATTTCTGGGGATACTTCAGTATGGTCAACGGTCAGCACATCGCCGTTTTCGACATAGCTGATAAACCCGGCTTCTTCAGAGCCGTCGAACATGGCAATCCGGTTGTCTTGATGTTGAAAGTCCATTCCAATTTCCTCCTTTTTGAAAAAGCATTTTACTCAAAAGGTATTCCCGTTCTGTTCAATAATATGCACAGCGGGTATAAAAGAAAAAAGGAGGGATGGCATGGAGACCAGTTCAAAAGAACAACAGGCGGTCAATCAAATAGAAGAAATCTTTGGCGAGCATGAAGGCTATCGGCGTGCACATGCCAGAGGCGCCGGATATAGAGGGTTATTCGAAGGAAGCGGGGAAGCGGCGGCATTGACCGATGCTGCGCATTTTCAAAATGCCAAGGTGCCCGTGCTTGTGCGCTTTTCCCATTTCTCGCCAGATCCCACGTGGGCGGATGCCATGTCGCCGGTCAAAGGCCTGGCGGTTCAATTCCAGCTAGGGCCGGAAGACGTAACGAATATTGTGTCGGTGACATCCCCAGTGTTCTTTACCCGTTCGCCGGAACGCTTCGTCGAGATGCTTAGGGTATCTCGCTCATTTCAAAAAGGGCGACCGAAGTTGGCAGAGCTGGCAGAGTTGCTGACGGATTTTCCGGAAGTGAGGGCGATGTTCTCAAGCATGAAAAAAATGACGGTGCCTGAAAGTTTCGCGACGGGCGTTTATCATTCCATCCATGCCTTTTATTTTGAAAAGGCAGGCAACAAACAAGCCGTCAAATATGTATTCGAGCCGGATGCAGGGGAAGACCGGCGAGCCTTGAAGGATATGAAGGATTTGCCTTTTGGCTATTATGAAGGGGAATTGGCTGAACGTACCTCGCGCAGCCCTGTGTCTTTTCGGTTGTATGCCGTCATCGGTGAAGCGGGCGACCCGACAGATGACCCGACGCGCGATTGGCCAAAAGAGCGTGAACGCGTTTTTCTTGGACGATTGATCATCGACGCGCCTGCTGCTGAAGCCGAACAGGCTCTATACGATCCAACCGTCATGACAAAAGGGGTAATTTGTTCGGAAGACCCGATCCTGAGGTTTCGCCGAGAAGCTTACCGCACTTCCTACGAGAGACGCACAACAGAACAGCAAAAAAGCGGCCCATCAACTTGAGGGCCGCCTTTTTTATGGTTCTTCTAGACAGCCAAAAGCGTAAAAAAACCCGCCTAATATGGCGGGGAGAAGATTATTTTTTGCGCTGCATCAATTGATGTTCCGTATTCAAGGCTTTGAACAGTGCAATGACCATCAGGATCATGACAAACGAGAACGGCAAAGCCGCGATAATGATGGTGTTTTGGACAGCCGTCAAGCCACCGACAGAAAGCAAGATCGCGGCGACGAGTGACTGGGCGATACCCCAAAGAATTTTGATCTGGTTGCTTGGAAGCAGCGAGCCTTTGGTCGATTGCATGCCGAGGACGAATGTCGCCGAGTCAGCGGATGTGATGAAGAACGTGCTGACAAGCAAAATGGCGATAATCGACATAACGATGCCAAGCGGCAATTGGCTGAAGGTCGCAAACAAAGTTTGTTCGGTTGGGAAAGCGGTCAAGTCGATGCCGCTTTTTTGGATATCGATGGCAGTGGTACCGAACGCACCGAACCATAAAGAACCGAAGATCGTCGGAGCCAGGACGACACCAATTAGAAATTCGCGGATCGTCCGGCCTTTAGAGACACGGGCGATGAACATGCTGACAAATGGTGCCCAGGAAATCCACCATGCCCAGTAAAAGATTGTCCAGCCGTCGAGCCAGCTGCGGTTTTCTGCATCAAGCGGCGCAGATTGGAAACTTAGGCTGATCAGGTTTTGAACATAAGCTCCGAAGGTTTCTGTAAACAAGTTCAAAATCAAGATGGTTGGCCCCAGAATGAGGATCAATATCAGCAAGGCGATGGCCAGAACCATATTGGTATTGGACAAATACTTAATTCCTTTGTTCAAGCCCGACCATGCCGAAATGATGAACAATAGCGTGACGACACCGATGATGACCATCTGCACCCAATATTCCTGAGGAGCGCCGAAGAGGTAAGCAAGTCCACCGTTAATTTGAGCAGCACCGAAGCCGAGCGAGGTGGCGACGCCGAAAACAGTGGCAAATACAGCCAGTACGTCGACCAATGTGCCAAGCGGGCCATTCATGCGGTCGCCGAACAAAGGTCTCAAAGTCGTCGAAATCAAAGCCGGCTGTCCTTTACGGAATTGGAAAAATGCCAGGGACAGGGCGACCATGCCGTACATGGCCCAGACGTGAATGCCCCAATGGTAATAAGTGCGCTGCAAAGATTCCTTGAACGCTTCATCAGTGCCAGGTTCAGCTGTTGCTGGCTGGATGGCGAAATGCGATAGTGGTTCGGAAGCGCCGTAGAAGACGAGACCGATGCCCATGCCGGCTGAAAACAGCATAGCGAGCCAGGTGAACGTGGAAAATTCCGGACGGTCCGAGTCGCGGCCGAGACGGATTTTGCCGTAAGGGCTCACCACGATGACGATGACGAAGATTAAGAGAAGCGCCATGATCATCAAGTAATACCAGCCGAAAGCTGCATTGATGTAAGTGCGGATCGTGCCGGTTGCTTGTTCGAAAGCTTCCGGTGCGATAACCCCGAAACTGACAGTTAAAATGACGAGTGCGAATGCGATATAGAAAACTTTGGTTGCTTTATTCATGATTCCTCCTATGATGTTTTTTTAGCATAACTATTAAAGGTATACGAATGCCGCAGAATAGTCAAATGCTTAGCTGATATTAAAAAGCTGCTGCTTAAGATAAAAAATATCAGGATCATAGAAAAATGCTCCGCCTATTCTGCGCGGAGCATCTATTCACCAGCCGTTCCATTCGTTTTGCTGTTCTTCTTCGGCCACAATACGCAAATCGTCGGCGGAGATGAGCAAGATTTCATACTCCTGCTTGTCGGCATAGCGCTCGGCTTCTTGCTTGATGAATTTGGGCGAGCCTTCTGTTTCCTCGTCGTAAATTAGCAGGATGCCGTCGGAATTCCTAAGGAAGAACTTGTTTTTCTCGATAAACTGCCAGGGCGCTTCATAAGGCTTATTCGTCAAGCTGCGGTGGAAGTCGGCTTGGGATAATAGGAATTCGTATTTTTCCTGTTTCGCTTCATTCCAATTTTTCTCCTGGTCTTCAAATGGGGTGAGAATGGCGAAATGCAGCTGTGGAAATTCTTCCTGTAAATCGATGACCACTTCGGCGGCCCAAGTTTCGACGCCAAGCTGACCGCTTAAAATCACCCATTCGAGACCTTCGTCGACTAGTGTGCGCAAGCGGTTTTCGAGCGCTTTCTTGATAAAGCGGACGCCTTCGTGCTTGTCGTCAAATATGCCAAGCTCATGCGGTTTATAGCCGGTGATAACTAAGCGTTTGAGCATATTGTCTCCTCCTTTAGATAAATCGGTGTTATCAGTTTAACGCATTTTCTTCCATTATGGAGAAAACGCGTTTTTTCTTGTCGTTGTCATGAACCGGGAATTCTCCAGCGAAACGGACGATGACCCGCGTATTTCCTGATTGCTGAATGCTAATGAAACCTAATCAACGTGAGTCAATTTGACCCGGGACCTGAGTCAATCGGTCCGGGGTTTTTGGATAGGAAGGCAATTGCAAATTATGGATGAAAACGGTAACATGAAGTTCAAGTATTCTGAACATACAGACTAGCGTGCATATAAGCGGAGGGGGAACTGATATGTCAGTGATGGATTTATTCGATTTAACAGGCAAGACGGCTATCGTAACGGGAGGCGGTCGAGGTCTTGGAGCGCAAATTGCGGAAGGTTTCGCAGAAGCGGGCGCGAACGTGGTTCTGTGTTCGCGCAAAGTGGAAGCGTGCGAGGAAGTGGCAGATAAACTTAAGGCGAAGGGCGTGAAAACCTTGGCGCTGGCATGTGACGTCACCAATCCGCAAGATGTCAAAAACGTCGTTGAAAAAACGCTGGAGGCTTTCGGAACGATCGATATTCTCGTGAATAATTCCGGAGCTTCGTGGGGAGCCTCAGTGTCCGAGATGCCGCTGGAAGCATGGAATAAGGTGATGGCGGTCAATGTTACTGGCACGTTCCTCATGAGCCAGGCGGTGGGAGAAGTGATGATTCAAAAAAACAGCGGCAAGATTATTAATATCGCATCCGTCGCAGGACTCGGAGGAATCGATCCGAAGCTGATGGATGCCATCGGCTACAACACGAGCAAAGGAGCAGTTATCACATTCACAAAAGATTTGGCGGCGAAATGGGGGAGTCATCATATCAACGTCAACGCCATCGCACCTGGATTTTTCCCGACGAAAATGTCGAAAGACGTCATGAAACACGGCGAGGAAGGCTTGCTGGCGAGAACGCCGTTAAATCGTTTTGGGACAGACGAAGACTTGAAAGGCGCTGCGTTATTCCTGGCAGCAAAAGCATCGGATTATGTCACGGGCGACGTCATCATGATCGACGGTGGCATGCACGCCATGTAAACGAAGCAGAGCGCGGTTCACATTTGAACAATAAAGGGGACGGAGACGATGAAAGCTGGAACGAATGCATACCGGGGCGCTGATTTTTTAAAGAAAGCCGCGGGTCCAATCTTTACACCTGAACAGTTTACCGATGAACACAAAATGATCGCGAAAACAGCAAAGCAATTTCTGGAGAAAGAAGTGCATCCGAACAACGAGCGCTTGGAAAGCCAGGATTTCGAACTCGTCCAGGAGCTTTTCCGCAAAGCGGGAGAACTTGGACTGCTTGCACATAGCATCCCGGAAGCATACGGCGGGCTCGGCCTCGATAAAATCAGCAAAGGATTGGTCGGTGAATCGCTCGGCCCAGCCGGCGGATACGGCGTGGCACATTCTAACCATACGTGTATCGCCACTTTGCCGATTACGTATTTCGGCACGCCGGAACAAAAGGCGTATTATTTGCCGAAACTCGCAAGCGGCGAATTTATCGGGGCGTATTGCCTGACAGAACCAGGAGCGGGGTCGGATGCCTTGGCTGCCCAAACGACAGCGGTGCTGAATGAGCAAGGAACGCATTATAAGTTGAATGGGACCAAAATGTACATCACCAATGCCGCTTTTTCCGATACCTTCATTACATATGCAAAAGTCGATGGCAAAGCGTTCACGGCATTTATCGTTGAAAAAAACCATCCCGGCTTATCGCTTGGGCCGGAAGAAAAGAAAATGGGCATCAAAGGCTCATCGACACGCCCCGTCATATTCGAAGATTGTGAAGTGCCAATTGAAAATGTGCTCGGCGAAGTAGGAAAAGGCCATCTTGTAGCGTTGAATGTTTTGAATCTCGGCCGTTTTAACTTGGGATCTGCCTGCATGGGCGCTGCTAAATTTAGCTTATCGCTGGCGCTTGGCTACACACAGGAGCGCCAGCAATTTGGGCGCGCCATCTCCGCGTTTGCGGCGACGAAAGAAAAAGTTACATCGATGGCTGTACGCATTTTTGCGTTGGAATCGCTGCAATACCGGACTGCCGGTTACTTAGAAGATGCGCTCGGGGGATTGTATGATTCACAGGATCACGGATTGATTGCCAAACGAATGATGGAATATGCCACCGAATGTGCCATCTGCAAAGTATATGGTTCCGAGACATTGGATGTTGTTGCGGATGAAAGCTTGCAGTTGTTCGGCGGCTACGGCTATATCCAGGAATACAAAATCGAGCAAATATATAGGGATTCACGCATCAACCGTATTTTTGAAGGAACAAACGAAGTGAATCGCCTGCTCATCCCTGGAAATGCATTAAAAGCTGCGGCAAAAGGCGCCTTTGATTTGGAAGCTGCAGCCACTCAAGCCGTTGATGAAATGCAGACGCCAGAAGTGCCCTATATCGGGACGCTTGCGCGCGAAACGGAAGCGGTGCGGGCGATACGCCGCGTCTTCCTCAGTACGCTTGGTCTTGCCGCTAACTCCTATGGTGCTGCAATTGGAGAGCAGCAAGAAGCACTTTTGAAACTTGCGGATCTAGCCATTGCTTTATACGCCGCTGAATCGGCGGTCGCACGAGCACAACAAATGCTTGAAGAAGACGAGGCCAAAGCGCAGCACAAAGTGGAAATGGCGCAAGTATTCATTGACGATGCGTTGCTCGAGGTCGAAATGATCGCACGTAAGCTCATTCAAGGTCTTACAGAAGGAGAAGAGTTGGCACGCTTTACCCAAATGGTGACCGCAGAACTTAGCCGCCTGCAGCGCGGCGGCACGACGGCAGCGAAACGCCAAGTAGCCGAAACGATTTATCAGGCAGGGCAGTACATCAGTTAAGGGGGAAAAGATATGAAAGTAGTGAAATTTGAAGAGTACGGCGGACCGGAAGTGCTTCAGTATACAGAATCAGAGCAACCAAAACCAAAAGCCCATGAAGTGTTGATCGAAGTGAAGGCAGTAGGCGTCAATTATGCGGATACGGCAAGGCGTGAAGGGAAATATGTCGTCCCGACCGAATTGCCTTATATCCCGGGTTCTGAAGCAGCGGGGATAGTCGTGGAAACAGGATCTGAGGTCACGCGTTTCAAAGCAGGCGACCGCGTCGTTGCCTTGATCGAATCAGCTGCATATGCCGAATATGCCGCCATTCCTGAACAGGTGCTGACGCCGGTGCCAGAAGGTGTCAGCTTTGAAGAAGCCGTCGCCTTGCCGCTGCAAGGATTGAGCGCTTACCATATTTTAAAAACAATGGGGCGTTTGGAGCCGGGAGAAACAGTGTTGATCCACGCTGCTGCAGGAGGCGTCGGCACAATTGCCGTGCAGCTCGCAAAACTATTCGGGGCCGGCAAAATCATTGCGACAGCGAGCACGGAAGAAAAATTATTCCATGCCGAGAAAATGGGCGCGACTCATTTGGTGAATTACAGTGAAGAAGGCTGGATACAGCGCGTTAAAGAAATCACCGAAGGCAAGGGCGTTGATGTCGCACTTGAGATGGTTGGCGGCAGTGTCTTCAATGAAACCCTGAAAACCTTGGCGCCATTCGGACGCTTGGTTATTTTTGGCGCGGCAAGTGGGGAGCAAGCCGTTTTCGCTCCCGGCCAATTGATGAAGCGAAATCAGTCGGTTATCGGTTTTTTCCTGCCCCAGATTATGCGCAATCAGGAACTATTCCAAAAAAGCTTCCAGGAACTGCTCGAATACATGAACAATGGCCAATTAAAATTGACGATCGGCGGGGCTTATCCGCTCGAACAAGCGGCGGATGTGCATAAATTGCTGCAAAGCCGCAAAACAATCGGCAAGCTGGTGCTGAAGCCATGAATGAAGTCGAACAAACCGAATCCCAAGCGGTGCTGGACAAACTCGGATTGATCGTCGTAAGACATCCCTTGCCGTTCAGGTTAAATCACGTCAATTGCTTTATGGCAAAAGGCGAGGAAACTTGGACGATCATCGATGCTGGATTGAACAATGAAGTGTCGAGAGCGTTATGGGACAAGGTGATCGGCGATAAACCAGTAGGACAGATGTTTTTGACGCATTATCATCCCGATCATTTCGGCTATGCGGGCGGCTTGCAGCAAAAGACCGGTGCGCAGTTATCGATGAGCAAGATTGATGCCGATGCTGGAATGAGGTCTTGGAAGGAAGCGTTTTTGGAAACGTTGCCAGGCTATTACAAGGCAGCGGGGATCCCGCAGGAAGCAGCACAGGAAATGGTCGACAATACACGGGCTTTTCAACCGCTTGTTACCCCGTTTCCCAAAGTAGGCCATTATTTCGAAGAAGGGGAAAAAGTCCATATCGGGCGCCTGGAATATGAAGTATTGTTTGTGCCAGGACATTCGGATGGCATGGTGTCTTTTTATCAACGCGAGCACAATGTGCTATTGTCAGCGGATCATATCTTGTCGCGCATTTCGCCGAATATTTCCTATTGGTTCCACGGAGATCCCAATCCGCTTCAAACCTATATGAATTCATTAGAGAAAATCCGCAAGCTCGATGTGGACTGGGTGATCCCATCGCATGGCGAGCCGTTTCAAGGCGCCAACAAACGCATCGATGAATTGCTGGCCCATCATGAAGAGCGCCTGGATGCGACTTGGCAAATGCTGGAGCGGCCATTGACCATCTTTGAAGTGCGCGAGCGCCTATTCGACCGGGCGCTGACGGTTCACGAAATGCGCTTTGCGGTTGGGGAAACCTTGGCCCATCTTGAATATTTACGGGCAGATGGCAGATGCGAACGAACGATGGCAGCGGATCGCTGGGTCTATCAACAAACTTAAAAAGGACGTGTCACAATGAGAATGTTAATGGTAGGAGCAGGCGGCATCGGGGGTTATTTCGGTGCGCGTTTACTGGAAAAAGGAGAAGACGTCACGTTTTTAGTCAGGGAGGGACGCAAGCAAAAAATCGAAGCAGAAGGCTTGCGCGTCAATAGCCGACACGGAGATCTCCACCTCCAGCCGGCTCTATTAACGAAAACGATGCAAGCCGAGCCGTTCGACCTTGTTCTTCTATCGACCAAAGCGTACCAGCTTGAACAAGCGATCGAAGACATCCGGCCATTTGTCGGGGAGCAGACGATGATTTTGCCGCTGTTGAATGGCATCGCGCATATTGAACAACTCGTCTCTGCATTCGGGGAAGAAGCGGTGCTCGGCGGCTTATGCTTTATCGAAACGACCATCGGGGAAGACGGGTCGATTGTCCAGACGAGCCCGATTCACCAATTGGTCTACGGGGAACGGGGCGGCAAGCGGACACAGCGCATCGAGCAGCTCAAAACGCATTTTGATGGCACGCAAGCGGAATTTGTATTGAGCGACAATATCGACCAGGATATGTGGCATAAATACATGTTCATCACGGCAATGTCTGGCATCACTTCGCTGATGGAATCGCCAATCGGCCCAATCCGTAAGCTTTCATCAGGGCAATCGGCGATCCGGTCGCTACTCGACGAACTCGAAGCGGTGATGACTGCGATCGATGCGCCCATCAAAACAGGCATCTCTTCCATTCAGTTCGACAAAATGAACAGCATGGACGATAGCATGAAATCGTCGATGCAGCGAGATATGGAAAAAGGCCAAGGCATCGAAGCGGATCATCTGCAAGGGCATCTCATCGACAAAGCACAGCAAGTCGAAATCCCAGTACCTGTGCTGGAGACGGTGTATACGAAACTGAAATTGTATGAGGCGAATAGATAAAAAAAGAATATTTACATTATTAGGTCAATAACCTATTGTTAAACAAGATATACGGGATTTTCAAAAACCAAAGGGAGTTGGGGAATGTGAATGCAATTGCTTTAGCTGCTATCGGGTTATTTATATTCGTTCTCGGATACCGCTTTTATTCCAAGTACATAGCAGAAAAGATTTTCAAGCTGGACCCGAATTATGTCACGCCGGCTCACCGTTACAAAGATGGTGTCGACTTTGTCCCGACCAATAAGTTCGTCCTATGGGGGCATCATTTTACATCCGTTGCAGGAGCTGCGCCGATTCTAGGCCCGGCCATCGCTGTTTATTGGGGCTGGCTTCCGGCCGTCCTGTGGGTCGTTTTCGGTACGGTTTTTGCAGCAGGTGTTCATGATTTCGGGACATTGGCACTGTCAGTCCGCAACAAAGGACAGTCTGTTGGAACGCTTGCTCACCGTTTAATCGGCCAGCGCGGAAAGATTTTGTTCTTATTCATCATCTTGATCCTCGTGCTTATGGTCAATGCGGTATTCGCCTGGGTCATTGCGAATTTGTTCATCTCGTACCCGGCAAGCGTCATCCCGGTATTCATCCAGATCCCACTCGCTGTTTGGATCGGCTATGCGGCTTACAAACGCAATATGAAAATGTTGATCCCTTCTTTGATAGCGCTTGCAATCATGTATGGGACCGCAATCGTTTCCAGCCAAGTGGACTTTTTGCAAATCGACCTTGTCCGCTATATGGGCGGGGAAGAAGGCGCTGGGCTGTTCGGTCTTGGGGCGATTTCCAGCGCATTTTTCATCTGGATTGTCGTATTGATGATTTATGTCTATATCGCTTCGACTTTGCCGGTATGGAAACTTCTCCAGCCACGTGATTTCATCAACTCCCACCAATTGATTGTCGGCTTGGCGATTTTGTATCTAGGCTTATTGTTCACCCAGCCTGACATTACAGCGCCAGTGACGAACCCGGGGGCTGACGTTTCCTGGTTCCCGCTGCTCTTCATCACCATAGCGTGTGGCGCGATTTCCGGTTTTCACGGCCTTGTTTCATCAGGGACTTCATCGAAGCAGCTGGATAAAGAAACCGACGCCCGCTTTGTCGGATACTTGGGAGCGGTCGGTGAAGGCGTGCTCGCATTGATCTCGATCATCGCCGTCATCACGCTGTTCCCAGACCGTGCGGCATTCAGTGCTTCTTACAGCAGCTTTGCCGACGCAAGCGGCGCCGGTCTCGGAAACTTTATCGAAGGGGCGACAGCTCTTGCTTCCGGATTGATGATTCCGGGATCGGTCGCTTCGACCATCGTGTCGATCATCGTCGTTTCTTTCGCTGCTACGACACTTGATACATCGGTGCGCCTCATGCGTTACATCATTTCGGAACTCGGTGTCGAATACAACGTGCCACAGCTCGAGAAAAAGCATGTTGCGACTTCGATTGCGGTGCTTTCAAGCATGGCGCTCGTTATTTTGCCGGAAGGGCCGAACGGGTTCGGTTCAGGCGGTTACTTGCTATGGCCGCTGTTCGGAACATCCAACCAGTTGCTAGCCGGCATCAGCTTGCTGTTGATTTCGATCTGGCTGCGCAAGCTCGGAAGAAATTACATGATTACCATTATTCCAATGGTGTTCTTGATGTTCATGACATTATGGGCGATGTTCCAGCAAGTGTTCTTGCAATGGGCTTGGTACAACGAAGGATCGAATACCTTGCTGTTCGTCTTCGGCGCCATTATTTTCGTCTTTACCTTGTGGATCATCTTGACCGCTGCACAGGCGCTCATGAGCAAATCAAATCCTGGATTTCCGGATGAAGATTTGAAATAATGAATTAACAGAAAGTTTTATGAAATTTACTGCTAATGCAACGTTTATTGCTCATAGTAGGAAATGCCAAGGGATCATCTCGATGATCCCTTGTACTTTTTTCAGGAAGAGGTGTCACTATGCCGATCGGCGACAAACTGAAAAAACTAATCGACTGGTACGAGGCTGTCTTAGAACATCCGCACCGAACGGAAATTGCCCGTGAGCTTCGCAGTGAAGACGATCTCTTCTTGTTAATGTTGTACTCGGAAATGCTTGGCATCCCGAATCCCGCCTATTATTACACGCTCGAGCTTTATCCGTATATGATTGAAGAATTTCACGATTGGCATTTACGCATGGGCATGGAAAAATCGCCGCTGTCTGGAATTCGCTGCTGTTAATTTTCAAGGAAACGAGGGAACCTCATGGACGTCTTATCGAAAAGCATCATTTTCGTCGGGGGCAAAGGCGGCGTTGGCAAATCGACATCGGCTGCCGCCATTGCGTGGCAATCCGCCCAAGCGGGATACAAGACGCTTCTTGTCTCCACAGATCCGGCGCACAATGTCGGGGACATCTTCAACGAACAAATCGGCGGCCGTACAAAAGAAATCGCCGACAATCTATACGCATTGGAAATCGACCCTGAAATCGAGACGGACAAGTACATCAAAGGCGTCAAAAACAACATCCGCGGTACGGTCCACACCAGTATGATGGAAGAAGTGAACCGCCAGCTCGACACGGCAAAAGCTTCTCCTGGTGCAGATGAGGCGGCACTGTTTGACAAATTGATCCACATCATCCTCGAGGAGCGCCAGCATTTCGATAAGTTGGTGTTCGACACGGCACCCACCGGCCATACGATTCGATTATTGTCGCTGCCGGAATTGATGGGGGTGTGGATCGAGGGCTTGCTTGATAAACGCCGCAAGACCAATGAAAACTACACGGCGTTATTAAATGACGGCGAACCGAGAGAAGACCCAATTTATGAGGTCTTGCGTGAACGCCAGGAGCGCTTTTCAAAAGCGCGTGAGATTTTACTTGATGCTAAGCAAACCGGTTTTGTGTTCGTCTTGAATCCGGAGCGGTTGCCGATTTTAGAGACGAAAAAAGCCTTGGAGCTATTGGATAAATACCATCTTCATGTAAAAACCTTGATCATCAACAAAGTGCTTCCGGAACAAGTGGAAGGGGCGTTTTTCCAGGAGCGCAAAAAGCACGAAACGAAGTATATGGACATGATCAAAGAAACATTCCCGAAACAGCAGCTATTGTACATCCCGCTGTTTTCGCAGGACATCATCAGCAAGCGGCAGCTTGAACAATTCAGCCAACATTTTCAGGAGGGTGACTCAATTTGAAAGCATTTGTGATGGAAGCAGGACACTATAAACTAAAAGATATGCCGGAACCAACGGCGCGGCAAGGAGAAGTCGTCGTAAAAATTCGTGACGCCGGCATCAACCGCCGCGACCTTGGTTTGTTGAAACGGTACGGAGACAACCCGGAAGCATTGATCATCGGGTCCGACGGGGCAGGCGTGGTCGAGTCGATTGGCGAAAGCGTGAGGGGTTTTGAAGTAGGAGATGAAGTCATCATCAATCCAGGACTGCGCTGGGAACACAATAGCGATGCACCGCCGGAAGGGTTCGATATTCTGGGCATGCCGGACCACGGGACCTTCGCGGAAAAAATCGCGATTTCCGCCGAACAGCTGGAGAAAAAACCAAAGCACTTGTCATGGCCGGAAGCAGGAGGGCTTGCCTTGCCCGCTTTGACCGGCTACCGCGCATTGTTCACGAAAGGCCAATTAAAAAAAGGCGATACCTTATTCATTCCCGGTGCAGGAAGCGGAGTGGCGACTTTCTTGATCCAATTTGCGAAAAATATCGGCGCTACGGTCATCGTCACTTCGAGAAGTGAAGACAAACTCGCGCATGCAAAAGAAATCGGGGCCGACATCGCCATCCCGACCGACAGCGATTGGGTGAAAGAACTAGAAGGACAAACAGTAGACCTCGTGATCGATAGCGTCGGCGGGGCCACGTTCAACCGCTCACTCGAGGTATTGAAAAAAGGCGGGTGCATCGTTATTTTCGGCGCCACGACAGCCGACACGGTCGATTTTAATCTGCGTAGCTTTTTCTACGGTCAATATCAATTATTCGGCTCAACGATGGGCAGCCGCGAGGAATTGCGCGACATGGTCCAGCATATCGAACAATACGATACCCATCCTGTTGTCGACCGCGTGTTCTCACTGGACGAAGCACACGAGGCGTTCGACTATTTGGCGCAAGGCAAGCAATTCGGCAAAGTGATTTTGCGGGTTTCCGAGTAAAATAATGAAACCTTCCACAAGTTCAGGCGTATACTAGAGTAAGAAAGTAATTTGGGAGGTCATGTAAATGGAGAAAATCGGGTTAAAAGTACTCGTCCACGCCAGTGCGTTTTTTGCCCCGTTTCTTGTCCCTGTCCTTGTCTTTTTCGTCGCTATGTTGGTCACAGACGATCAAGAGCTGAAGAAATTGTCGATCCAAGCCTTGCTGTTCCAATTGGTCATGGGCGCCTTGATATTCGCCTCGACCTTGCTAACAGCAGTATTGATCGGTTTCCCGCTCTTGCTATTGTTCGGCGCTATCGGGATCATCGTGCCGATCATGGCGATCATCAAAGCTTTGCAAAACGAGCCATACGATTACCCAATCGTCGGTTCATGGTACCAATAATGGAATAAGCCAGCATCACAAAACCCGCCGAGAATTTTTCTCGGCGGGTTTTTGTATGGAATCATATATGAAGATTGATGTATACAGAGGTGGGTAGAAAAGCTTCTGCTTTTCGACTGCGCTTCAGGGGCACGCTTTCCGGAGGGCTCGCATTGAGCCGCTTCGTCGCTACGCTCCTGCAGGGTCTCAATTGTCTCGCTAATCCTCCCGGAGTCGGCCCCTTTCACTCCGTCTCTAGTTTTAAAGTAGGGAAGAGTTTCTTCAGTTTACTCGAAATGAAGTTTGGAAATGCATCATGTTTTGTAACTCAAATCACTTTTACTAAGGAGAGGCTAATTGGTTCCGCTTTTAACTTAAACACCAGTGTGCCCGATATTACATTTTAGGAAGCGATCCCCCACAAGCCGGCAACTGGGTACAGAAGCTGAGCGATTTAAACAGTCCACATACAACGAAATCTCAAAGCCGCCGAGCGCCAAGGGTGAGCCGACGCCGTAAGACAGGCATTCTTCCTGGCTTACGGCAAGAGGCCAACCCAAAGCGCGGCGGCGACTAACACACCGAAGCTCAACCGAAATGCCAAAACTCTTACGTAAGCAAACCCTCGCTATCTTATTTCAACCATCACCCGGGAAGCGATTTCCCCACTAGCCGGCAACTGGGTACAGAAGCTGAGCGATTTAAACAGTCCACATATAACGAAATCTCAAAGTCGCCGAGCGCCAAGGGTGAGCCGACGCCTTAAGACAAGTGTTCTTCTTGGCTTAAGGCAAGAGGCCAACCCAAAGCCCGGCGGCGACTAACACGCCGAAGCTCAACCAAAATGCCAAAACTCTTCCGCAAGCAAACCCTCGCTATCTCATTTCACTATCACCCGGGAAGCGATTCCCCACTAGCCGGCAACTGGGTACAGAAGTGAACTCACCTAAACACATCCGACGCTATCAAGTCCAACTAAACGAGACTGCCAAGCGATTTAGGTTTTCCATCATTCCAATATTCAAATTCACCAACAAAAAAATGCAACGGCTCGGCCGCTGCACTTTTCGCTATTCGAAAATATAAGACAAAGCCTTGATCGCCTGGTCGCAAGTTTCAACCGTGGCGTTGGCTTTTTGGGACAGCTCTTTTAATGGATGGTGTAATTTCTCAGGGCGGATGACGATGAGCGGCTTATGGCTTGCCAAAGCAGCACTTGCATCCATCGCGGTGTTCCATTGCTTGTATTGCTCGCCGAAGAGGGCGATGACGAGGTCTGATTTTTCCATCAACACGCTTGTGCGCAAATTATTGAAGCTGGACGCGGCGGCGTCTTTGAAAATGGCGCTTGGCTGTTCGCCGAGGATTTCTTCGCCAATATTGTCGGAGCGGTCGTGGTCTTCCATCGGCCCGACGAAATCGACTGGCAAATTCAGCGCCAAGGATTTCTTTTTGATTTCTTCACGCCATGAACTGTGGATTTCCCCTGCAAGGTAAACGGTTAATCTCATGAGTCTCATCCTCCATTTTCCATTTCCTTTTAGTGTAGCACAAAGAAAGGAAAGCCGGAAAAAGGTTCAGACAATTTGGCGTTCTTTCGTACGGACAGGCATGCACGAAAGCACATGGCTGATTTTAAAATGGCGTTTTTCGCGGCGCAAAAAACAATAAGCTTGGAATGAATCGCCGCTGACTTTCAGGATCTTGACGCGCCGCTTGCTGATGGTGCCATCGTTTGCGATGTACATCATGTCGATCAATTGCTGGTATTTGAATGCCTTTAATAGCTGTGCTTTCATGATAACCCTCCTCGGATAAGAACGTTTGTTCTCATTATATACCGAACGAGTGAGTGAAACAAGTGAAATGAATCGTGTATAATGGAACGAACGTATATTCTTTTATATAGAAGAAAGGGGATTTTTTCATGAAATTCATCCACACCGCTGACTGGCATCTCGGGAAACTGGTGCAGGGCGTACATATGACAGAAGACCAGCGATTTGTGCTGGCACAATTGATCGAAGCCATCGAACAAGAGCGCCCCGATGCGCTTGTGATCGCCGGTGATTTATACGACCGTGCCGTGCCGCCGACAGAAGCGGTCCGTTTGCTTGATGACACGCTGGCAACTATTGTTTTGGACATGGGAGTGCCGGTCATCGCTGTTGCAGGAAACCATGACAGCCCCAGCCGCTTGGATTTTGGAAGCCGTGCATTGAAGAGCAACGGCCTCCATATCGCAGGGCCCATCCGCCGCGAATTCGAGCCGGTCGTTCTGAACGATAGCGCGGGAGAAGTCCATTTCCACCTGGTTCCATACACCGATCCATCCAGAGTGCGCCATGTGTTGGAAGATCCAGACATCAAGACGCATGACGATGCGATGAAAGCGATCACGGGGCGCATCTCCGAAGGGCTAGATCCATTGGCGCGCCATGTTTTCGTCGGCCATGCATTCGTGACGCCGCGCGGGGAACAGGAAGACAATACAAGTGATTCCGAACGGCCGCTTGCCATCGGCGGTGCTGAACACGTCAGCGCGCAGCATTTCAAGCCGTTTCATTACACGGCGCTTGGCCATTTGCACAAAGCGCATTATGTATTGAACGAGACGATCCGCTATTCGGGGTCGCCGATGAAATATTCGATATCGGAAGAGCATCATCAAAAAGGATTCCTTATCGTCGAATTAGCGGCAGACGGTTCCGCCAGTGTGGAAAAGCGCTTGTTCGATGCCAAGCGCGATATGCGTTCTGTCGAAGGGACCATCTCAGAAATCACAGCGCATGAAAGAAGCGAAGATTATGTTTTCGTTACTTTGCTCGACGAAACGCCTGTTTTATACCCGATGGAAAAAGTGCGGTCGGTGTATCCGAATGCGATGCACGTACAGCGCAAAACCTTTGCAAAAGAAGCGAGTGAGTCGACCATTGGCAAGCGCCGGAAAATGGACCCGATGCAATTATTCAATGCTTTCTATGAAGAAGTAAAAGGGGATGCGCCTTCTGAGGAGACTGCAGAACTATTCGGCGAAGTGTTGCAGGAGTTTTTGCACGCCGACTCTGAGCGGGAAGAGGTGAAATCATGAGACCGGTCAAATTAAAACTGACAGCATTCGGCCCGTACCGTGATAGCGAAGAAATCAATTTCGAAGATTTAGCAGGCAACCGCCTCTTCGTCATTTCCGGCAGCACGGGTTCTGGCAAGACCAGCATTTTTGATGGCATTTGCTTTGCGCTTTACGGCTCGGCAAGCGGGACCGATAGAAGCGAACCGAAAAACCTGCGCAGCGATTTCGCCAAGGATTCAGTCCATACTTCAGCTGAGTTGACCTTTGAAGTTCACGGCACCACTTACCGTATCTTGCGCCAAATGAGCCACGTGAAACAAGGCAATAAAAGTGCGACCGGTGAGCGCTATGAATTTTTCGAGATTACCCCCACAGGCGAAAAGCCGTGTGTCGAGCGGCAAATCGTCTCGGAGCTCAATCGCCGCATTGAAGAGATTCTGGGACTGACTTTTTCACAGTTCAACCAAATCGTCATGCTGCCGCAAGGGGAGTTCCGTAAGCTCTTGACGTCTGAAACGGACAATAAAGAAGCAATCTTACGGAAAATTTTCCGCACCGAGCCATACCGCTTGGTTGCCGAGCGTCTTAAGCAGAAAAAGGACGAAGCGCAGGAACGCTTTAAAGCGCAGCAAATGCGTTACAAAGAGCAAGTGCAGGCCATTGCGGGTTCTTTGCCCCAACGTGATTCAGCGCTGTTCGAGGTGTTCGCGCAAGCTGACTTCCAGCGTAGCCAATTGCTCACAGGGCTGGAAGGGGAAATCAGCCATTACCGGTCAGAGAGCGCAAACTTGCAAGAGCGCTACCGGCAATCCTACGATTTTCACAATCGAAAAATGGCCGAGTTCCATGAAGCAAAAGGCTGGAACGAGCGCTTCGATGAATTGGAATTAAAACAGCGCCATTTGCAGGAGTTGGACCAACAAGCTCCTGCGGTCAAAGAATGGGAATTGAAAATCACAGCAGCTGACCAGGCGGGCATGATCACTGGCTTGGAAGAGCAGGTAATGGAACTTGCGGCCAATGAGCACCAAAAACGCGAAGAACTGCTTCGTGCTGAAACAGTTGAACAGCGAGCGCAGGAAAAAAAGCGGCAGGCACAACAAGTAAAAGATACAGAAGAGAGCCGCCAAGAAGAACGGCAAGCTGCGCAGCAAGCACTGATCCGATTGCAAGATATGGAGTCTGGTGTAGCGGAACTCGAACAGCAACGCTTAACGGTCCAACAATTTGAGCGGGCAGCGATTCAGGCAAAGACCGTTCTACAGCAAACAGATGAACAAGCAGCAACGCTTGAAGCACAAGTATCGAAAACAAGGTCACTGATTCAGCAATTGGAAGAAAAACTTGAGCATGCCGATAGCAAACGTGACCAAAAAGATCGCTTGGCGGAGCAGCAACGCGTCGTGTCAGAGTATCTTCGCTTGGAGCAAAAACTCGAAAGTTTGTCACAACAAGCGCTTGTAGACAAAGCCAAGTTTGAACAAGCGCAACAAGCTTACCAATCGATGGAGCATGATTGGTTCGCCAATCAGGCGGCCCTACTGGCATCGACTCTGCATGACGGGCAAGCGTGCCCGGTTTGTGGAAGCTTTGACCATCCGGCGAAACAGCAAGATGGTTCTGCCGCCGTCAACCAGGAAGCGATGGAGCAGGCCAAACAAGAATTGTCGCAACAAGAGCAGAAATTCCGTAAAACGGAAGCGGAAGAGGCCGCAGCTTTAGAACAGGCGGCGACAAAACGTGAAGAACTGGGGGCACTGTCAATCGCTGCAGAACAAGCGGGGGCGCAACTAGAGGCGATACAGGCGCAGCAACAATTGCTCAATGAAGAGCTTGCCCGCCTGCAGTCTGATAAAGAACAGCTGCGCCAGCAGAAAATGCACAGCCAGGAACTAGAAGAGAAGCTTTCGACATTAAAGAAACAGCAGATAGAAGTGCAGCAGAGCGCACAAGAGAAACGTTCGGCTTACGAATCGAGCGATGCGGTATTTCGCAGCAAGCTTGAGGCGATTCCAGAATCGCTCCGTGAACCCGGCTCTCTTCAAGTGGAAATCGCCAAAGCACAGCAAACAAAAGACCGCTTAGAAACTGCTTGGCAACAAGCGCAGGAAGCCTTGCAAATAGCCGAGCGGCAAGTATCAGAAGCGGTCGTGTCACTTCGCCATAGCAAGCAATCCGTACAAGAAGTACAGGAAAAGAGTAAGCATGCCGAAAGCCGTTTCGAGGAAGCGTTGGCGAAATCCGCCTTTGTCTCAAAATTCGCTTATGAGCAAGCCAAGCTTGACGCCGCTCGCTACGAGGAATTGAAAAAGAAAATTGAGCAGTACAAACAAGACCGCCACACGACCGAACGTCAAATGGCAGAGCTTGAAAATCTACTCAATGGCCGTGAACGCATCGACGTATCGAATGCGGAACAGGCACTTGATGAGTTGAAGGCTGATTACGAACGGGCGCTTTCCGAATTCAATACGTCCAAAGAATACAGCAAAAAAGCGCAAGCGTTCTTTGAGGAAGTGTCCGAAGCGTCCGCAAAAGAAGCGGCAGCAGAGGCGGAATTCGTCCGCATCGTCGACCTTTACGATACGATTCGTGGACAGAACGATTTGAAGCTGTCTTTTGAGCGTTATTTACAGATTGAGTATTTGGAACAAATCCTAGAAGCGGCCAATGAACGGCTCAAGCATTTATCAAACGGGCAATTCCATTTGACGAGAAGCGACCGGCAGGAAGCGCGCGGGAAACAAAGCGGGCTCGGCCTTGATGTGTATGATGCCTATACCGGCCAGGCGCGCGACGTCAAAACGATGTCCGGAGGCGAGAAGTTCAACGCCTCCCTATGTCTCGCGCTCGGAATGGCCGATGTCATCCAGAGCTTTGAAGGCAATGTGTCGATCGAGACGATGTTTATCGACGAAGGCTTCGGTTCACTGGATGAAGAGTCGCTGAATAAAGCCATTGAGACCTTGGTGGACTTGCAAAAGTCGGGTCGGATGATCGGCGTCATTTCCCACGTGCAAGAATTGAAAGCAGCGATACCGGCAATTTTGGAAGTGGAAAAGACGAAAGAAGGCATTAGCCGGACCCGTTTCCAATTGAAATGACCAGCAGCGTTTACAATATAAGCGGAACGTGAATCATAAGAGCAAAGCTTGTTTTGGAAAAGGGGGTTTGACCATGAAGAACTTCAGTTTCAATGCCAGATTGATTTATTTCGGAGCGATTACATTGTTCAGCCTTGGGTTCTTTTTCCTTCAGCTGTCATCCGTCATGGACGGCGGCACCGGCCTCGGCTCAATCATCCTTCTTATTTTATGGGGAGTGATGGCCGCATTTGGCATTGGCGGCATTATCGCGAGCTTCGCTATCAGAAAACGCAGCAATCAATAACATAGAAGCCGCAGAATGGGTATGGATTCTGCGGCTTCTATTATTTGGGGATGTCTATTTCTTTCTTTTTCTGGTGCATATTTGTGCATCTGGAGAAGGTAAATTTGCTTTTCGATTGTTGCATCTTATAAGATGAGAAGGACAAGCTAGAAAAAGGAGCGGCATATCTTATGGGAGAAATTAGCAGAGAACTACATGATTTCATTCTGAAAAATAAAACCTCCATGGTGGAAGAGTGGCTAGCTACTCGCGGCAATCATGCGAATACCGTTTACTCCGCCAGTGCATCTGAAGAAACGATCGAGAAGCTGAAAAAAGAATCACTCGGCTTTATTGAAGCGGTAACGGCGATTTTTATCCACGATAAAGAAGAATCCCTTGCTTATGTAGAAGATTGGTCCTCAACCATCGCAAAAGAACGTGCCCAGCAATCCGTACCTCTGTACGAAGTGATGGAGCACCTTGGCCAATTGCGCAAAATCTATTGGAATTATGTCCGTAAGTTTTTCGAGAAAGTCGAAAAAGCGGGCAGCCGGGATGCCCTGCGCTGGAGTGAGATGTTGAATGATGTGTTCGACTTCATTGTTGAAAGTTTCGCGCGCCATCATCATGAGGCCCATCAGCGCTTGTTGGCGAGCCAGCAGGAAGTCATCGATGAGTTGAGCAGCCCGGTCATTCCGATCCGCAACGGGGTTGGGATTTTGCCACTGGTCGGCGGCATCGATACTTATCGTGCCAAAGTGATTTTGGAGACGGCGTTAGAAGAAAGCGCTAAGCAAAAACTGACGATCTTATACATCGACTTGTCTGCAGTTCCGATCGTCGACACGATGGTAGCCCATCAATTGTTCCAGCTGATGGACTCACTGAGAATCATCGGCGTGGAATCTGTGTTATCGGGAATTCGCCCTGAAATTGCACAGACCGCGGTCACGCTCGGTATCGATTTCAAAAATATTAAGGTCTATGCTAACCTCATGCAGGCGCTCGACGCGCTTGAATAAAAAAAGAGCCGTTCTCCACGGAGAACGGCTCTTTTTCAGAGTGTTGAAGAAGGCTGTAATCCTCTATTAATGAAAAAAGTGTAACACTATTCAACAATGAAAAATCAATGAACTCACTAAGTATTTGGAGAAGCGGTCGCTCGACTCCGGTGGATCAGCGAGACGACCGAGACCCCGCAAGGCGCAAAGCGACTGAGGAGGCTTGGGCGCGAGCCCACGGAAAGCGAGCGATAAGCTTCGGAAAATACGGATATTTAACTTTCTCGGCAAACTGAAGAGCCGTTCTCATTAGAGAGCGGCTCTTTTTGCATTACAACACATATAAGTAAACAGCTAGGAAATGGCAAGTGCTTCCGAGCAAGATGAAAATATGGAAAATTTCGTGGAAGCCTAGATAACGGGAAGAAAGGAAATCAGGCTTGAGCCAATAGATGACGCCGCCGATTGTGTACAAAAGACCTCCGGCAATGAGCAACCACAATCCAGCAGCGGACATGCTTGCGGCTAGCGGAGCCGCTGCAAAGACGATGATCCATCCCATGAGAATATAGATGGCGGTCGACAGCCAGCGAGGCGAATGGAACCAGATCATCTTGAAGAGGATGCCGCTAATACCGAGCAAGGCCACAATAGCGAAAATTGACCAGCCAAGTGTACCTTCAAGCGCAATCAAGCAAAACGGTGCGTAGGAACCGGCAATCAGTAAGAAAATCATGGAATGATCCAATTTGCGGAAAAAGGCGATAACCTCAGGGCGTGCTTTGACGGAATGGTAGACTGTCGAAGCAGTATACAGCAGAATCAAGCTGATGCCGAATATGACCACCGCTGTCACATGTGCCGCAGGTGCCTGTGAATAGGCGGCTTTGATGGCCATCGCGAGCAAAGCGGAAAACGACAAAAGAGCTCCGACCAAATGGGATAAAGCGTTGAAAGGTTCTCGGATAAATGCGGTCATGTATACATACCTCCTGATACGTAGTTATTGAAACTACATATAATCATATACAGATTAATTTTCCCGGTCAAGTTTGTCGGCTTTTCCATCATAGGGTAAAATGAAGTAACAGAAGTTGAGGTGAAGCGAATGGAAAGCATCGATCGGCTCATTAGCCAATTGGCTCTCGACAGCCAAATCCGTCCAAGCGATATTCCGAAAATCGATCTATACGTGGATCAAGTCATTCAATTATTCGAAACGGCCTTCCACGAGACGAAAAGATATCCGGACGACAAAATATTGACGAAAACGATGATCAATAATTATGCCAAAGGCAAGCTGTTTTATCCGGTGCAGCAAAAAAAATACACACCCGACCACATCATGCTCATCAGCTTGATTTATCAGATGAAAAGCACATTGTCCATTAACGACGTGAAAAAAGTGCTGGAAAAAGTGAATGAACAAGCACAAGCGCGGGAACTGGATCTATCCGCATTTTACGAAACGTACCTTGGGCTTCAGCAGGGCAATCACGCTGTCTTTAAAGAAGAACTGGAGCGGCAGGCAGAAGCCGTCGCGAACACCCAAAGCGATGAAGGCGGCGAGCTGTCAAAAGTGCTGTTCATCGCATCGCTTGTCCACAAGAGCAATCTGTACCGGAGAGCGGCCGAAAAATTATCTGATGAACTGGTGAGGGAGGAAGCCGATGGCAAAAATTCTTATTGATGCAGATGGCTGTCCGGTAGTCGATCTGACGATTGCACTGGCCAAGCGTTTCGAGTGGTCGGTACTACTGATATGCGACACGTCTCATGAAATGCATCGTGACGGGGCGGAGACGCTGACGGTATCGAAGGGAGCGGACGCAGTCGATTTTGTTTTGGTGAACCGTGTAAAACCTGACGATATTGTCGTCACGCAGGATTATGGGCTTGCTGCGATGGTGCTTGCAAAACGCGGAGTGCCGATCGATCAGAATGGGCGCATCTATGATGAAAATAATATTGAGCAATTGCTTCACGGGCGCCATGTTGCTAAGAAAATCCGTCAAAGTGGCAGGCGTGTGAAAGGTCCGAAAAAGCGCCAGCAGGCGGATAGCGATCAATTTCGCGCCAGTTTGATCGGCCTCTTGCAAACCGGGAAAGATCCGCTATGATGCGGGTCTTTTTTTATATTCTGCACATCGAGCCCATTGCCGCGAGTAATTTTTAGATGATAGGGAATATAAAAGGATATGACTGGATGGGGAGGAATACGCCATGAATAAAATAGCCATTATCGTGACAAATCACCAGGCACTGGGAAATCGCGGCAAAAAAACCGGCTTGTGGCTGCGGGAACTGACAGATTTCTACCACGAAGTGAAAGACGAATTTGAAGTGGACATCATCAGCCCGAAAGCCGAAAAAGTACCGATCGCCCCGAGAAGCCTGCCAGCGGCTGTGATCAATAGCCGGACGCGGCATTATTATTTAGACAAAAAGATTCAGCGCCAACTGGATCAACCGCTGACGCCGGATCAGGTAAAAGCGGCCGACTATGCCGCCATTTACTTTACCGGCGGACACGGGACGATGTGGGATTTCCCGGACAATAAGGAATTGCAGCGGATGACGGCGAATATTTACGAAAAAGGCGGCGTAGTGGGAGCCGTTTGCCACGGACCCAGCGGCTTATTGAACGTTCGCCTGTCCGATGGCAGCCCGTTATTAGCCGGACATTTGGCTACCGGCTTTTCGGATTTGGAAGAAAAGCTCCTTGGCCTCTATAAGGACATTCCGTTTTCTTTGCAGCATGAAATGAAAGAGCGGGGGGCACATGTTCAAATCGCTCAGCTTCCGCTCGAGTCTTGCGTCATTGAATCAGGGCGTTTGATTACTGGACAAAATCCGGCTTCTGCAGCTGGTGTCGGTGAGAAGATGCGGGAACAGCTAAACGATATAGAGCGTTATGCGTAACTCGCCGCTAAAAACAGTATAAGAAAATTTAGGGCGAAAAAATTTCAGGCTGCTTAATAGTCGAAATTCGGGGTATACAGAGGAAGAGCAATAGAAAGACGCATTATTTTGGAGGGATTCTGATGAAAAAATCAACGATGAATACAGTAGTAGGCAGTGCGCTTGCAGCGGCTGCAGGAATTTTCGTCTATAAAGCTTATCAAGAAAAAAATACAGTCCAGGTACAAGAAGACATCGATATGCACAACAGCAAGGAAATCGATGAACGCGAAAGTGTCTACGCGATCGAAGATTCAAGTGAACAAGGACTCTCGCAATTGGATTCAGCTTACCGTGAAGAGTGGCAAGCGAACGGATTTCCGCAAACCCAGAAAGAATTACGCGAACTCGAAGAAGACAAATAAATTACTGAACGAGCGAAGGCAGAAAGTCATCTGCTTTCGCTTTTTCTTCGTGTATGATTTGAGTGTGGAACTAAATTTGAAAGGAGTGTCAGTACATGTGGATCCGAAAGCCATTTTTTGAATACACCGCCGGCATCTTATTGCTTGCCCTTACTTTATACGTACTTAGCAAATTGGATTATATTTGGGAACCGATCCGCATCGTCATTGCGACGCTATTTGCGCCGATTGTTATTGCCGGGATTTTATACTACCTGCTTCGCCCCTTAGTGCGGGTGCTTGCCCGCCACATGCCGAAAATCGCAGGGATCGGAATTGTTTTTGCAGCTATTGCGCTGGCCTTAGGAAGCCTTATCTATTTTTTCGGGCCGACCTTGATTGAACAAGGCAAAAGCTTGATGGATTTAGCTCCTGAAAAAGTGGAGGAGGTCAGTTCGGAATCAACCAATTTGCTGGAAGGATTTGAGTTTGGCGGCATTTCCGGGCAGGAGATCAGCGACCGGATTTACGGCTATGTCCAAAACCTTTCGAGTAATTTGTTTGAGAATGTCATGGGTATTCTCAGTATGTTGGTGAGCGCAGCCATCGTCTTGGTCGTGGTGCCATTTATTTTGTTTTTCCTATTGAAAGATGATGAAAAATTCATCCCTTATTCCGTGAAACGGCTTCCGGAGGATCATAAGCCGGAAGGGAGGAAATTGCTGAAAGATTTGGATGAAACTTTATCCACCTTCGTAGTAGGGCAGGCCATCGTTGCGGCGGTAATCGGCGTCTTGATGTACATTGGCTATTTGATCATCGGACTTGAATACGCGTTTACCTTGGCTGTGTTCGCAATGTTTTTGGTAGTCGTCCCGTTTCTCGGGCCAATCATCGGGATTATCCCAGCGATATTAGTGGCGCTGTTGAACGAAGGCTTGTTTATGGCATTTAAAGTCGTGCTTGTGCTGTTAGTAGTCCAGCAGCTCGAAGGCAATCTCGTCACGCCAAATGTTATGGGCAATCGTCTCCACGTACATCCCTTGACGATTATTTTGTTATTGATGGTGGCAGGTTCCTTATACGGATTTATCGGAATCTTGATTGCGATTCCGACCTACGCAGTCTTAAAGACGCTCACGCATAATTTCCGCTTGTTTTACCGGCTCCATAAAAAACGCGCCATCAGCCATTAAGGCTAGTCATTAAGGCGCAAGTACACATCCTCCTTCCTAGTAAATTTCATTCGAAAGGTTCTGAATTTGAGAATAATGTGATATATTAGTCAGTAGAATGACCAATATAGAACAGAGGGGGATGTGTATTAATGAAAAAATGGACTTTATTAGCATTATTATCGGCAGTTCTCATGGTACTTGCCGCGTGCGGCGATTCGGAAGAAGAAGCTGGCGGTGGCGAATCCGGTGAAGGGGAATCCTACCGCGTTGGCATCGATACGACTTATCCACCATTTGAATTTGAAGAGGCGGGAGAATACACAGGAATCGATATTGATTTGATCAATGCGATTGCGGAAAACCAAGGTTTTGAAATTGACTTCAACCCAATGGATTTCGGGGGCATCATTCCAGCGCTGCAAGCCGATCAATTGGATGTAGCAATTGCGGGCATGAGTATTACGGATGAGCGCAAAGAAATTGTGGATTTCTCGGATCCGTATTTCGATGCTGGCCTTTCTCTGGTTGTAGCGGAAGACAATAGCGACATTACTTCACTCGAAGACTTAGAAGGCAAGACGGTTGCTGTCAAGAGTGGAACCACTGGCGCTCAATTCGCGCGTGACAACGAAGCGGAATATGGCTACGAAATTTCCCAGTTCGAAGACAGCCCATCGATGTTCCAGGAAGTATCAAACGGCAATGCCGACGTGCTTCTTGAAGATTACCCTGTTATCGCTTATGCCATCGCAGAAAGCGAACTTGCTTTGAAAACGGTTGGCGAACGCTTGACGGGCGACCAATACGGCATCGCTGTTCTAAAAGGCGAAAATGCGGAACTGCTTGAGAAAATCAATGCAGGTTTGCAGGAGTTGCGCGACAGCGGCGAATATGACGAAATCTTAAACAAATACATCGCAGAATAACATCATGTAGCGCGCATTCGCGCGCTGCATTTTTTTATGCAAGGGGGAACTGAGGGTGCAGACAATCATCAATGCTTTTCCGTATTTAATGGAAGGCCTGCAAGTCACACTATACATTTTCAGCATTGCCATCGTTCTGGGCTTCTTGATCGGCCTAGTTGTCGCTTTGCTGCGCTTGGCACCGTTCAAAATCTTGAACTGGATCGCCAAAATCTTTGTGGATGCAATCCGGGGGACGCCGTTTATCGTCCAGTTGTTCTTCATTTACTTCGGTTTGAACTCACTTGGGTTCTTTTCGCTCGACAATACGACAGCGGGGATCGTGACCGTCGCGATCAATGCCGGTGCGTACTTCTCGGAAATTATCCGGGCGGGGATTCAGTCGATCGACAAAGGGCAAACCGAAGCGGCCCGTTCGCTTGGGCTAGGCTCGACGCAAACGATGCGCTACATCATTTTGCCTCAGGCGTTCCGCCGCATGCTCCCGACCATTACCAACCAGGCGATCATTTCCTTGAAGGATACTTCGCTTTTATCGGTTATCGGGGTAGCGGATCTGACGCAGGAAGGGCGCATCCAGGCAAGTGCCACATTCGATGCGTTTAACGTGTATTTGATCCTCGGCATCATTTACTTTATCGTCATTTACTTGCTCTCGATGCTCGCGAGCTTTGTGGAAAGGAAGTTTGTATTGCGATGAGTATGATCAGAGTCGAAAACCTCAAAAAATCATTCGGAGATTTGGAAGTAATCAAAGACATAAGTACCGTGGTCGAAGAGAAAGAGGTCATTTGCGTCATCGGCCCTTCCGGATCCGGCAAAAGTACGTTTCTTCGTTGCTTAAACCGTTTGGAAGACATTAGTGGAGGCCATGTTTATATTGAAGGGACAGACATCACCAATCCGAAAGTGGACATTAACAAAGTGCGCCAAGACGTGGGTATGGTGTTCCAGCAATTTAACTTGTTCCCGCATAAAACGGTTCTTCAGAACGTGACGCTAGCACCGATCAAATTGAAAAAAGGCGATCAGAAAGCAGCCGAGAAGAAAGCTTATGAGTTGCTGGAGAAAGTCGGATTGGGCGAAAAAGCGAAAGCTTATCCAGGCGAATTATCCGGTGGCCAGAAACAGCGTGTGGCGATTGCGCGCGCGCTCGCGATGGATCCGAAAATCATGTTGTTCGATGAGCCGACTTCGGCGCTCGACCCGGAAATGGTCGGGGATGTGCTGGATGTCATGAAGCAATTGGCGAGAGAAGGTATGACCATGGTTGTGGTAACCCACGAAATGGGCTTTGCGGCAGAGATGGGCGATCGCGTGCTGTTCATCGATGGCGGCTATATTGTGGAAGAGAATGTGCCGAAGGAATTGTTCGGGAATCCGCAGCACGAGCGGACGAAAGCGTTCTTGAGTAAAGTGTTGTGATGATAGATGGGAGAGCGTGCCTTTTGGGCGCGCTTTTTTAATTTGTTCGAAAGTTGGAATTAGATAGCGAGGGTTTTCGGGCGGAATTATTCCTGAGGGTTGGATCGAGCTTCCTTTTGGCAGTCGCCACCGTGCTTTGGGATGGCCTCTAGCCATAAGCCAGGAAGAGCATCTGTCTTATGGCATCGGCTCACCCTTGACGCTTGGTGGCTTGGAGATCCCGTTGATTAGGGTGTGTTTAGACGGAACTGCTTCTGTACCCAGTTGCCGGCTAGTGGGGGAATCACTTCCCGGGTGATAGTTGTAATAAGATAGTGAGGGTTTGTGTGTGGAATCGTTCCAGCGTTTTCTTTGAGTTTGATCTGAATAGTCGCCGCCGTGCTTTGGGATGGCCTTTTGCCATAAGCCAAGAAGAGCACTTGTCTTATGGCGTCGGCTCACCCTTGGCGCTTGGCGGCTTGGAGATTTCGTTGGATATTAACTGTTTTAATTGGTCTGCTTCTATAGATAGTTGCTGGCTAGTGGGGGAATCGCTTCTCAGGATGCGGCCTCTGACTAATAAATGTTTGAACCGAATATCTTGTTGGAAGAGGAAGACTGAAAATCGTGTTTTCTTTGTTCCGAATGAGACGAGCTACAAAATATGACGCATCCTAACACTTTCTATCAAGTGGATAGAGGAAGTGCGCTTCCCTTCTAAAACTAGAGACGAAGTGGAAGGGGGGCTGACGCCTGTGGGACCGCGCGGGCTGGCGAGACAAACGTGGCGCGCTCTTTGCGGCACGTTGGCTCAACACCCGCCCCACGGCAAGCAGCCCCCCTGAAACGAAGTCGAAAAGCGGAAGATTTTCTAATCTTTAATCTTTAATCTTTAATTATCGAACCCCTTAAATTCCAGCAAAACAAAAAAACGTGCCGCAGGGGCACGTTTTTTTACGAGGGATTATTCAGCGTCAAAGACGTGGACTTTCTCCATTTTGTCGCCGTTTTTCATAGCTTTTGCAGTTTCAAGGCCTTTTGTTACTTGACCGAAAACTGTGTGGACGCCATCAAGATGCGGCTGTGAATCGTGAACGATAAAGAACTGGCTTGATCCAGTGTCTTTGCCGGCGTGAGCCATAGAAAGGCTGCCTGGTTGGTGTTTATGCGGGTTGCCTTCTGTTTCGCATTTGATGGTCTTGCCGCTGCCGCCCATGCCAGTTCCGGTCGGGTCTCCGCCTTGGGAAACGAAACCCGGAATAACGCGGTGGAAAACAACGCCGTTATAGAATCCAGAGTTTGCAAGCTCCTCGAAGTTTGCAACTGTGTTCGGTGCTTCATTCGGGAAAAGGTCGAATTCGATTACTTCGCCGTTTTCCATGTGCATGTGGCCTTTTTTCGCCATATCTAACATCTCCTTTTCATTTGGTTCATTCCTTAGTATATCGGCTTTTGGTGCCACTGCCTACTGAAAAGGGGATTATAGCGCCTTCAGGAATCCACCATCGACAACGATTGATTGCCCGGTGACATAGGAATTGGCAGCGGAAGCCAAAAAGACGACGGTGCGGGCGAATTCAGCGGGCTCGCCTAGACGGCCTCGAGGAATTTGCGCTTCGGTATGTTTCAGCACTTCTTCTGGAGAAAGGCCTTGTCTGGCCGCGGTTGCTTGAGTCAATTCGGCAACACGATCGGTTGAAATTTTTCCGGGGCCCACGGTGTTGACCAAAATATTATCTCCTGCCACTTCCCGAGAAAGTGTTTTTGCAAAGCCGACCATGCCGGCGCGCATCGTATTTGATAAAATCAAGCCGTCAATCACTTCCTTTGTGGAAGAAGAGGAGATGTTGATGATGCGCCCGAATTGTTGCTCTTTCATATAAGGAAGCACTTCGCGGCACGTGCGGATATAACTCAATAAATTTTGATCGAATGCGGAATACCAGTCGTTATCACTCATATCGTTGAATCCGCCAGCTTTTGGGCCACCTGTGTTATTGACCAGCACATCGATGCGCCCGAATTGTTCAGCAACTTTGTGGAATAATTGCTGGATGTCGTCAGCTTGCGACATATCGCATGTAAATGCGTGAACCTGTTCGTTACTGCTTTCTGTGCGAATTTCTTTAGCAGCTGCATTGGCCGATTCTTGGCGTCGGCTTGAGAGGACGACGATTGCCCCTTCTTTGGCGAACTCTAAAGCGCATGCTTTGCCGAGTCCTTTACTGGAAGCCATGACGACTACTACTTTTTCTTTTAATCCAAGATCCACATTTATCATCCTTTCCATTTGGTTCCTTGTTTCAGTTTACGATAGAATAAAAGGGATGGAAATGCTGGTTTCGGATTTCCGCCATAAGTCCAATGGCGGAGACCCTATATAGATGTGGTAGGATGGATATATTGATTAGATTAGGAGTGTTGGAAATGGAAGAACGTGAAATCTTCGATATTACAATCATCGGCGGCGGCCCGACCGGCTTGTTCGCTTCGTTTTACGGTGGCATGCGCAAAATGAAAGTGAAAGTGTTGGATAGCCTTCCGCAGCTTGGTGGGCAATTGATGGAATTATACCCGGACAAATTCATTTATGATATCGGGGGTTTCCCGAAAGTGCTGGCGAAAGATTTGGTGGATAACCTTGTCGAGCAAGCGAAATACGGCGACCCTGAAATTTGCCTAGAAGAAACGGTCGCGTCAGTTGAACGCGAAGACGAACATTTTGCCATTACAACAGATAAAGGGACGCATTACTCGAAAGCGATCCTGTTGACGGCTGGCGTCGGGGCTTTCCACCCGCGTAAATTGGCAGTAGATGGTGCTGAACAATTCGAAGGCAAAACTTTGCATTACGGTGTAAGAGACTTAACCTTGTTTAGCGATAAAAAAGTCGTAGTTCTCGGCGGAGGCGACTCTGCAGTTGACTGGGCGATGATGCTTGAGAATGTGGCGTCGCAAGTAACTTTGAGCCATCGCCGTGAGAAAATGACGGCGCATGAAGCAAATATCGATACGATGATGCAGTCGACCGTGGAAGTGAAGAAGCCTTTCAACGTCAAGGAACTGGTTGGCGAGAACGGTGAAATCCGTGAGCTTGTGCTGGAAGACAAAGAAGGAAACGAAGAACGCCTTGAAGTCGACCATGTTGTCGTCAACTACGGCAACATCACATCCCTTGGACCGATCAAAGAGTGGGGCCTCGAGATGGAGAAGAACTCGGTTATCGTCAATTCCAAAATGGAAACGAATATACCGGGTATCTACGCAGCAGGTGACATTGCCACCTATGAAGGAAAAGTGAAATTGATCGCGGTCGGCTTCGGCGAAGCACCAACCGCCATCAACAATGCAAAATCTTACTTGGATCCGAAATCCAGAGTGCAGCCTTTGCATAGCACAAGCGTATTCAAATAATAAATGAGAAATGCCCGGCAAGCGATGCAGCTTGCCGGGCATTTTTTTATTGTCACATTGAATTTTTTTGGCGCTTTACAGCTACCGGGTCTTGGCTAGCCGCTTTTAAGAACGCGGCTCCCATCAGCAAAACCACAACCGAGAACGGCAAGGCGGCGATAATCAATGAGTTTTGCAAACCTTGTGTACCGCCGCTGTAGACGACGATGGCCGCAACGGCTGACTGGATCAAGCCCCAAGTGATTTTCACCAAATTTGGGGGATTCAATAACCCGCCGGTGGTCTGCATGCCGAGAACGAATGTGGCGGAGTCGGCAGAAGTGATGAAGAAAATCGCGACGACGAATAGCGTCAGGATAGACATGACGGTGCCAAGTGGATAATGTTGCAGCACGCCAAATGTGGCTGTTTCCAAACTATAATCGGAAATCGCATCGATGCCTTTTTGCTGGAGGTCCAAAGCTGAGACCCCAAATACGGCAAAGAAAATAAAGCAGACGAGAGACGGGACAACGAGGACACCGAGCATGAATTCCCGAACTGTGCGCCCTCGTGAAATACGGGCAATGAAAATGCCGACAAATGGCGCCCAAGATATCCACCAAGCCCAGTAAAAGACAGTCCAGCCATCTACCCAGGCGCGGCGGTCACTATTCAATGGCTCTACATTAAAACTCATTGATAAAAAGTTGGAAAAATAGCCGCCAAGTGAATCGGTAAACATGTTCATGATGTAGAGAGTTGGGCCGACAATAAGCAGCATGCCAAGAAGAATGAAGGCCAGCACCATATTGATATTACTTAAATACTTGATGCCCCGGCCGATTCCAGACCAAGCAGAAATGATAAATAACAAGGTAGCGACGGCAAGGATCAATAATTGAAAGGCGAACGTATTCGGTGTACCGAACAGGAAAGACAATCCTTCATTGATTTGCGCAGAGCCAAAGCCGAGTGTAGAAGCGACACCGATAACCGTTGCAAAGACGGCGAGCGTATCAATCAGCTTGCCGAGCCAGCCGCTCATGCGTTTTTGGCCAAACAGTGGAATGAGTGTCGCACTGATCAGTCCCGGGGAACCGTTATGGAATTTCGCGTAGGCAAGCGACAATGCTACTAGGCCGTAAATCGCCCAAGCATGGATGCCCCAATGGAAAAACGAGAATTGCATCGCTTCCCTCACGGCTTCGTTAGAACCGAGTTCAGACCGCGGTGCGCTGATAAAAGCATGTGAAATTGGCTCGGCAGTTGTCCAAAACACGAGCCCCATGCCCATTCCAGCGGAAAATAACATCGCGAACCAAGAAATAAGGCTGAATTCCGGATCATCGCCAGCTTTGCCGAGCTTGATGTCGGCAAACCTGGAAAAAATCAAATAAAGGCAAAAAACAAGAATAATGAAGACTGATGCCAAGTAATACCAACCAAATGTGGACGAGATCCACGAAGTGAGCGAGCCGGTCTGCGCTTGAAAGTTTTCAGGGCCGACAACTCCCCAAGTAACCATGGCTAGGCAGATAGCGAGCGAAATCCAAAAGACCATTGTGACATTTTTCAAATAAGTTCCTCCTAAAATAAAACTGTGCTGCAGTGGATATGTAATGCTGTAATTATTTATTCCCCCAACAAAAGCCGATTAATCCATCCTATCGCTATTAATAAAAGAAAAAAGGCGAAAAATCATCTCATTTAAGCTTTTAAAAGAGAATATTCTGATTTATTACAGTCTGTCATATTTAAAAGATTGACGTAATGTAATTGTTAAATTTCATCTGTCGTTCTGTCATCTTCCTGCAATGCGTACATGTTAAGCTGTGTCTTGTGTTAGTGAAAAGGAGGAATTTCAATTATGAAAAAGCAAATCGTTACACTAACGGCAATTGCGGCATTAAGTGTAGGCGCGGCGACAACAGCAAGCGCTAATTCATCGTATACAGTCCAATCAGGTGATACTCTTTGGGGCATCTCACAAGAAAAAAATGTTTCAGTACAAAACCTTAAAAACTGGAATGACTTGTCATCTGACTTGATCTTCCCGAACGACACGCTTTCTGTCGAAGGTAAAGAACAGGCATCTACGAAATCAACGAACTCATCATCAACCTATACAGTTAAAAGCGGTGACACATTGTTCAAAATCGCTTCCGCTCACGGAATTTCATTGGATCAATTGATGAGCTGGAATAACATTTCTGGCCACTTGATCTACCCTGGACAAGAATTCGCAGTAAAAGGTGCAGCAGCTAAAGCAACTGCTCCAGCTAAACAAGAAGCACCAAAATCAACTCAAGCAGCACCAACACCTGCAAGTGCACCAGCAGCGGCTACACCAGCAGCAGCTTCTACACAATCAGGTAAAGAAATGACAGTATCTGCAACAGCATACACTGCTTACTGTGCAGGATGTTCAGGTATCACGCGTACTGGCATTGACTTGCGTTCGAACCCGAACCAAAAAGTCATAGCCGTTGATCCATCCGTCATCCCACTCGGTTCAAAAGTTTGGGTTGAAGGCTACGGAACAGCTATCGCTGGCGATACTGGCGGAGCAATCAAAGGAAACAAAATCGATGTCTTCATCCCAACACAAAGCGAAGCTTTGAAATGGGGACGCAAAAACATCACAATCAAAATTCTAGACTAATATCTTCATAAGCTACAAAGCCGAGGTGACCATTCCCTCGGCCTTTTTTTATGTCATCCTTTGCTCCTAGGTAAAGGGTTTTTTTGTATTAAATTCGCATTTTTTTAGTGAATAATCGGAAAAGTGTTGAAAAGAGAGTTAAGAGGCCTATAATGTGGGTATAGTTATTGAGTATTTATAATTTTTATACTTATTAAAAGGAGGCGCATGAGATGGCAGAGAAGAAAAATGTTTCGAGACGCGATTTCCTGAAAACGTCGGGGATTGCGGCAGGCGCTCTCGTCGGTGGAGGAATCATTGGTGGAGTAATCGGTGCAAATACACGTCAGGATACGGCATCCACAAGCGGTGGAGAAGCTGGACACAGTGGCGGCGGTGGAACAACCGAAGCGGTGCGCGGCTTGCAATTTTTCAAAAATCAACAGGAGTTTGCCGTATTGCAACAAGCAACTGAGCGAATTTTCCCAGAGGATGATCTAGGGCCAGGCGCAATCGGTCTTGGAGTGCCATTCTTTATCGACCATCAACTTGCCGGAAGTTATGGCGAGAACTCAAAAGAATACATGCAGGCTCCGTTTGAAGAAGGCGAAGCCACTCAAGGCTATCAAAGCCGTTTAAAACGCAATGAATTGTTCAGGCAAGGCTTGCAAAAAATGCAGCAAGAAGCGCAAAGCCGTTTTGAAGCAAATTTTGTCGACCTTGAAGGCGAACAGATGGACGAAATCCTGACCGCTTTCCAAGATGATGAAGTGGACATGCAAGGGGCCAACGCTCAATTCTTTTTCCGCCTGCTTCGACAGGCAACATTGAATGGCGCGTATGCCGATCCAATCTACGGAGGAAACCAAAACATGGAGGCTTGGCGCATGAAAGGATTCCCTGGACACCAGGCAGCTTACATCAACGACATCGAAAGTGAAGAATTTGCGGAAATCGAGCCGCACTCAGTAGGAGATATGCTGAGCTAACATAAAAAGGGGGAGTACGTATGGCAACAACACTGGATAAAGTGGATGTAGTGACGGTCGGCGTCGGCTGGACTGGCGGCATTATCGCTGCGGAATGTGCGAAAGAAGGACTAAAAGTCATGGGGCTTGAACGCGGGAAAGAGCGGTCGACCGAAGATTATTCAATGGTCCACGATGAATACCGCTACGCAATTCGTTATGAATTGATGCAGGATTTATCAAAAGAAACGATTACATTCCGCAACTCTAGAAACCAGAAGGCCTTGCCGATGCGGCAATTGGGCTCTTTCCTTCTAGGAGAAGGCCTGGGTGGCGCAGGGACGCACTGGAATGGGCAAACTTGGCGCTTTTTGCCATACGATTTTGAAATCAAATCCATGACGGATGCCAAATATGGCGCGAATAAATTGTCTTCAGAGTATACTTTGCAAGACTGGGGCATCACTTATGACGAACTGGAGCCATACTTCGACAAATTCGAAAAAACAGCCGGCATTTCGGGTGAAGACAAAAACCCATTCTGGGGCAAGCGTTCTTCGGATTACCCGACGCCAGCCATGAAAAAAACACCATTGCTCTCCAAATTCGAAACAGCGACCAGCAATCTCGGCTATACACCGTTCATGATGCCTTCCGCTAACTTGTCGGAAGCTTATGAAAATCCGGATGGCCAACAAATTGGTGCTTGCCAATATTGCGGATTCTGTGAGCGTTTCGGCTGTGAATACGGGGCGAAGACGTCACCTGAAATCACCGTTGTACCCGCTGCGCGTGAAACGGGGAATTACGACATCCGCTTCAACTCAAACGTAGTGGAAGTGATGAAAGAAGGCGATCGTGTAACGGGCGTCCGCTTTATTGACACGGTAACCTTCGAGGAATTTATCCAACCGGCTGAAGTGGTTGTACTGACAAGCTACGTCATGAATAACGCCAAGCTCCTAATGGTTTCGGAAATCGGCCAAATGTACGATCCTGAAACCGGTCAAGGGTCACTCGGGAAAAACTACGCCTACCAGATTCTCCCGGGAGCTTCTGGCTTCTTCGAGGACCAGATGAATGTCTTTATGGGAGCTGGCGCACTCGGTATGACTATTGATGATTTCAATGGCGACGCTTTCGACCATAGCGACCTTGACTTCATTCACGGCGGCAGTATTTCCATGACGCAGACCGGGGCTCGCCCGATTGCAACCAACCCGCTGCCACCGGATACACCGGCATGGGGTGCAGAGTTCAAGAAAGCATCCATCGAGAACTATACCCGTACTTTGTCGGTCGGATCACAAGGAGCATCGATCCCGCATCGTGACAATTATCTAACGCTTGATGGCACCTATAAGGATATTTATGGAATGCCTCTATTGCAATTGACGTATAATTTTACTGACCAAGACCGTGCATTGCACAAATACATTACGGAAAGAACTACGGAAATCATGCAGGAAATGGGAGCGAAAACGGTTGTCGGCAGATCGCCGATTTCCGATTACGACATCGTTCCTTACCAGACCACCCACAATACGGGCGGTACGATTATGGGCGGAGATCCGGCCACGAGCGTCGTGAACAATTATCTGCAGCATTGGGACATGGAAAACCTGTTTGTCGTAGGCGCAGGGAACTTTGCGCACAATGGCGGCTATAACCCGACCGGTACTGTAGGGGCATTGGCCTATCGCTGTGCAGAAGGCGTCATTAAATATAGCAAAGATGGCGGTTCTTTAGTCTAATTCGTGAGGAGGAAAAGATATGGGTGGAATAGCTTCAATCGGTGTACCCGGCTTGATCATCATTTTGGTCATCGTGCTGATCATTTTCGGGCCTAAAAAATTGCCGGAAATCGGTGGAGCCGTTGGCAAAACTTTCGCGGAGTTCAAGCGTTCGACGAAAGGGCTAATGGACGACGATGAGGAAGACGACAAAGATAAGAAAGACAAAAAAGAAACAACTGAAACGAATAAAACCGAAAGTTTGTGAAGGTGGTTAAATGGATCCGTACGGAGAAAACAAGCTGATTAGTCCCTTGCACAAAAAAAAGGCGAGCAAAGATCCGGCGGGACAGGAGCAGCAGAAAGCCGACTCCGAAACGGAACATGAAACCGTCGAGGTGTCGAAAAAGCCGAATTCAAGCGGAGGAGGGCAGAAACCTCCTGAAGAACCCGAAGACCGGATAGAGACCCTGGTCGATCATTTAGGGGATTTGCGAAAACAATTGATCAAAAGCGCTATTGTTTTCTTATTTTTCCTGCTGCTCGTCTTTTCCACATTGAATTTCTGGTTCCCATATGTGGTAAAAGGCAACGAGTTGGTGATTCTTGGGCCTCTTGAAGTCGTGAAATTCTATACATCGATTTCGGCCACCATGGCGCTTGGTTTGTCACTGCCGTTTTTGGTCCATTTTATCTGGCAGTTTGTTAAACCAGGGCTAGAAGAAACTGAAGCTAAATTTCTTGGCGTGTATTCGCCGGTTATGCTGCTCTTGTTTTTATTCGGCGTCGCTTTCGGCTACTTCGTCGTCAACCCGTTAAGCTATCAATTCCTGATTGGCCTAGGGGCTGCGAATTTTGATGTGATGATTTCGGCAAACGAATATGTCCATTTCTTGATCATGACCACGATTCCACTAGGGCTATTGTTTGAAATGCCTATCTTGGCTTTGTTTTTATCATCGATTGGCGTTTTGACGTCTATTTCGATGAAAAAAGTCCGAAAATGGTCCTATCTTGGCTTGGCGATTGTTTCTGCCTTGATCACGCCGCCGGATTTTCTCAGCCAGTTACTGGTATTGGTTCCGATGGCCGGGCTTTACGAAGCCAGCATCTATATTGTGAAGAAAATGGAAGCACGTAACGAGCGCATGGAAGATACGACTGTCTAATGGAAAGAAAAAGGGCTGCCCAAAACGTTATGATACGATTTGGTCCAGCCCTTTTCCTGTAATGCTTACTTTTAAAGGAGGAAGCGGATATGCCAATGGAGATCAGAGAAATCGAAGACTTGCGTGAAGTGGATGCGATGGGCCTTGTGGAAGAAAGTGAAGCGGAAGGATATCGTTTCCTGAGGAGACTCGTCGACCAATACGAAGACGGCAGCAATCGCTTTGACGAGCAAGGGGAAGTATTGTATGGCGTGTTTGATCCCCATGGGAAATTAGTCGCCATCGGTGGATTAAATCGGGATCCTTACTCCACAAAAGAAGGGATTGGCAGGCTGAGACGTCTTTATATCGCGGACGCCGCAAGAAGAGAAGGACTCGGGACAAAGTTATTGCAAGCGATCATCGACTTTGCCAAAGGGCAATTCAGTGAGCTGGTGGTACGGACGGATTCCGCTTCAGCAGATGCTTTTTACCGGAAAAATGGCTTTTCGGCGGATGTCGGTTTGCCGGACGTTACGCACCGGCTCGTATTGGAGCAACACGCGACAAACAAATAGGCAGAGCTTGCAATTTTTAGGTTTTGACAGCATTCTTCAGTCATTGATGGGTGAAAAGTCCGTTTGCTGAATCATCTTTTCTTGTACAATGGGAGTCAAGGGGCTGCCATGTCAGAGAAGGTGATTTTTTTAATTGGACAAGAGGAGGAAGGCGATGCGTAAAGTAATTGTCACGGCTTATGATAAAAGATGGTCAGCAGCGTTTGAAGAAGCCGCTGCGGAAATCCGGAAGATACTCGGATCCGGTTGCCTAGATATACAGCACATCGGCAGCACCGCAGTGCCGGGACTTGCCGCTAAGCCAGTGATTGATGTGCTCGTGGCCATTGCGGATATTGAAACTATAGACCGCTTTGAAGAGAGTTTCCGAAAGCTTGGATACCACGCAAAAGGGGAGAATGGGCTGCCGGGCAGACGGTATTTTGAACGTGGCGGCGATGAACGCACGCATCACGTTCATTGCTACGAACAAGACAATCCGGAAATCGCTCGCCATCTCGCTTTTCGGGATTTCTTGAAGGTCAACCCGCAAACTGCTGCAGCTTATGGGCAGTTGAAGATGGAGTTAGCGACACAATACCCGTTGGACATTGAACGATACATAAAAGGAAAACAAATGATGGTCGAGGAAATTGAGAAAAAAGCGATGGGAGCGATTTGATGGAAATGGCAAATTGGAAAGGCGCAGCTGGCGTCTGTGTAAATGAGCGTGACGAAATTTTATTGGTGCTAATGAAAGCGCCGGAAGAAGACAGCAAATGGTCGGTTCCGGCAAGCGGCATAGAAGCTGGCGAAACACTCGAACAATGTTGTGAACGGGAATTCGGGGACGTAACGGGACTGACGGTCAAAGTAGGAGAACTCTTGAAAACGCGCGATGGCAATTACGAAGAGGCTGCCGTGTCTTTTGATTTGCATTATTTCCAGGTCGTTGTAACAGGCGGTGAATTGGTGATTCCAAAAGATGATTTTTGGATTGAGGACATTGCTTGGAAATCATTGGAAGACATCGAAAGATTGGAACTGGCTTATCCAGATGATTTGGAGCTTTTCAAAAAACTAGTAGGCGCACGGCCTTAGCAGGATTCAAAAATTAGGCCTGGGGTAAAGTAGAGAAAACGAAGCTTTTGGGAGGGCGATGGCATGGACAAAGAACGGAAAGGGCAAGAAGGCGAGAAACTGCTGCCGGATATGGAACCGGGCCGTCATCAGCCGCGAGAGAAAGAAATGAACCCGATGCCGGACAGGGAGTTGGAATATGAAGAAAACTCCAATGAAAAGTACCGCGACCGGACCCCCGACAATCATAACGATGACTAGTGCCAATGGCCGCTTGCAATAGAGCGGCATTTTTTGTGTGGCCGGTGAATGGAATATCGTTTGAAGGCGATTCGTCAGGAAGATAGGGGGAGGCATATGACGAGACATCAATTTAAAAATGCAGTATGGCAAGAAGAAAACGTGCTGGAAGCAGCGGATTTCCGCCAATTGCTTACAGAAAATCCGCGGCTGCAGCAATGGATCGATCAATCGAATAAATTGACCGTCAATCTACTTCATGCCGACACTTCTCAGCTCGGCAAGGAAATTTTATGGGGTTCATTGATTTACAAGCAAAGCCGCCTGGCCCGGGATGCCCAGGACGTCTTTCACTTTTATGTATCGGCAGAGCTATTGGTGACGAGCACGCTGGATTTCGAAGAAGACTCAGATATGCCAAGGCATTTGATGATCCAACAGATGGACACTGCAGAATCGCCAATCGAAGTGATGATGATTTTACTTGGAGGCATGGTGGGTTCGGTATTGCATAAAATCGACCGTTTTGAGGAGCGGCTCCATCACTTGCTATGGAATATCAAAGAACATAACAACCGCAAAACCTTGGAAAGCATCGAAGAAGTTCGCCATGAAATTTTATTATGGAAGCATTTGATCATGGGGTTTCGTGAAATTATCATGGCAGTAGAGGAAACCTTTGGTGAAAACGTCTGTGACCGAAGAGAATACAAGCGGACGTCCAAACGCATCGATCGCTGTGTCATGCTTGTGGAATCCTACGAAGACGAAATTAACAATATGGTCGATATGGAAAATGTCGTCGCTAATTACCGGGGCAATGAAATCGTCAAGACACTCACCGTTTTGACCACTTTGTTTACACCGGTCATGGCGTGGGGCGCTTTATGGGGGATGAATTTCCAGGTCATGCCAGAGCTCGATTGGAGTTTTGGGTATGTGGCAGCTATATTGGTTATTGTCGCCTCTACGTTCTTATTGTATTTGTATTTCAAGCAAAAAGGTTGGACAGGCGATATTCTTCGGTCTGCCGTTAGCAAGGATAAACGAAAACAAAGGCAGGACTGATGCCAGTCCTGCCTTTGTCAGGTTTTCGGGAAAGTGAAAAGTCGTATTTTCCGAAGCTTATCGCTCGCTTTCCGTGGGGCGGGTATCGAGCCTCCTCGTCACTTCGTTCCTGTGGGGTCTCTCAAACCCGCTAGGTCCCACAGGAAAGATAAGGTCGACCTACGGGAGACATTATCTTTGCGAAAGTAATGCGCAGCATTATCGAGCAGAAGGTTTTAAGAGCGAACGCTTCTACAAATACTTAGAGAGTTCGTTAATTTTTCATTGTGGAATAGTCTCACGCTCTTTTCATTAATAGAGGATAATAGATTTTTTCTCATTTAGGTTTATCTTTTTTCAATTCTTCGAGCAGTTCGGTGTAGCGATGCAAGTCGCGGTCATCGTATTTGCCGATATAATTGATCAACATCTCCTCCACATCCCGCCGTTGCCGCTCAGCTGCGATGAGTTTTTCTTTCATCGACTGCTGTTTCCACAGGATGGTATCTTCCACGTCTTCCATTTTATTGAGCATATCGATTTCTGCGAGCAGTACCAATGCGGCATTCTTTTTTTCTTCGTACTTCTTCAATGCCTTGTCAATTTTCCGCGTATCATTCTCGTAAGTCATATTGGAATAGATCGACATATGCAAGCCCTCCTCTGCCGTTTGTGCTTTTAGATTAACAGATATTAGAATATTCTGTCTATAATAAGGGGCAAAAAAGATGGCGCAAGCCTTTCTTCGCAATGGTTCACGAAGGGCTTTCCGCCGTCTTTGCAGGCTCTATCCAATTTTGGGACCAGCGCTCGATTTCCTTCATGACCGGCTGCAGCGAGGCGCCTTTTTCAGTCAGGGAATATTCGATCCGAACAGGAGTCTCGGGATAGACGGTACGTTCGACCAAACCGTCATTTTCCAAATTTTTCAGCCGTTCAGAAAGGAGGCGACCACTGATTCCGATTTCTTCAGTTAATTGGCCGAAGCGCTTAGGCTCATCCATCAATTGGTGGATGATTAACCCTGTCCAGCGTTGTCCTAATAAGGAGATAGCTGCTTCAAACCGTGGGCAAATTTCCGAGCTTTTCATGTTCACCGCTCCTTTTTCTTCATAATAGCATATCTGTATGGGAATGAAAAAACAGATGACTTGACGTAACTTTGTTATTAAAATAAAATAGGTTACAAATAGTAAGTAGTTGGGGGGATTGTAATGAATTTTCATCAAAAGCCTGTAAGTTATGTAGAGAGTTTGACTTTGAAAGTAATAGATTTACCGGGAATGAGCCGTTTTTACGCAGAGGTGTTAGGGTTTGAAACGATTGAAGAAACAGGTTGTGAAACCATTCTTGGCGTAAACGGGGAAGCGATCTTGACTCTCCAATATGCACCGGAGTTCAAGGCAAAAGCAAGGCGCTTTTCGGGACTGTATCATTTTGCGGTGCTACTGCCTAACCGAAAAGAACTCGGCAAAATATTGCTGCATCTCCATGAGCAGAAAATTCCAGTCGGTTCTTCGGATCATCAAGTGAGCGAAGCTTTGTATCTGTCGGATCCTGAAGGCAATGGCATCGAAATTTACCGCGACCGCGAACCTGATGAATGGCAATGGCGCGGAGACCAAGTGCATATGACGGTCGATCCACTCGATGTACAGGAAGTTGTACAAGCTTCAAATGACGAGAAGTGGAGCGGCATGCCGGCGGGTACGGTGCTGGGGCATATCCATCTTCATGTCTCAGACCTGCAAGCTGCGCACGACTTTTATACCGGCGCGATCGGCTTCGATGCAGTCGCGAAGCTCGGCAATCAAGCATTATTCGTCTCGGACGGTGACTACCATCACCATATTGGCTTGAATATTTGGAACGGCATAGGCATTCCTGCTTTGCCGGATCAAACGGCCGGGCTTGCGCATTATGTTATCCGTGTCGCAGATGAAGCAGCGCAACAAGCTATGCGTGAACGTTTAGAAACCTACGGCGCTGAGGTTCAAATGGATGACGAAGTATTGAAAACGGTTGACCCATCCGGCAACCGTATCCGCATTTTAACTGCATAAGAAAATCCCCGGGACTTGTGTCTCGGGGATTTTTGCATTAGGGTGCTGGGCACGAAGCGGATGCATCCGCATATAATAAGTTTTGTCTAGAGCGCCCAGGCGCGATAGCTTGCTGGACAGTACTTGTTTGTTCGGGCATTAGATGATCTCTTGTTTCTGTATAAGCCTGGAGTCGCTCCTGGTTTTGCCAGTCTTCAAAAGGTTCATTGTAAATACCCAACAGGATTGTTCCGCACAATACGGCAATCAAGGTGACGCCAAGTAACGAAAGGAAGCCTTTCATGATCGAATCCCGCCTTCTCATAGATGCTGATATTAAGAACGTGAACCGTCCGAAAAGGTTCCCGGTTGAAGAAATATGAAAGACTGGGATACTGATAAGTAAGAGCATCAAGAGGAGGGAGAAGATGATTTCATTGAAAACCGATATTTGTGGATTGCTCGGAATCGACTACCCGATTATCCAGGCAGGAATGGCAGGCGGCCCAACTACTGCCGAATTGGTCGCAGAAGTTTCCGCAGCGGGTGGTTTGGGAACGCTCGGCGCAGCTTATCTGACTCCCGACAAGCTGAGGCAGGACCTTGAGGACATACGCCAGAAAACGGATAAGCCCTTTGCCGTTAATTTATTTGCACCCGTCCCGCAAGATGACTTTTCACGCCTTGATGAAGTGACACAAGCGTTGCAGCCAATCTATCAGGAGCTTGCCATTGATCAGCCATCTGCTGAATATCGCTCTCCTGATTACGGAGAGGAACTGTTCCGCATTTGCCTCGAACTGAACGTTCCGATCATCAGCACAGCATTCGGTTCATTACCGCCTAGTCATCTGGCTTGTGCCAAGAGGCGAGGCATCAAAATCATAACGATGGTGACGACTGTTAGTGAAGCGTTGGCAGCTGAGGAAGCTGGGGCTGACGCCATCGTCGCTCAGGGCAGTGAAGCAGGAGGCCACCGCGGCAGCTTTTCATTTGATCGCCATCCGTTGGGGGCGCAGGTCGGCTTGATGGCATTGCTTCCGCAAGTCGCGGATGCCGTGAATGTGCCGGTCATTGCAGCTGGCGGAATCACTGATGGCCGAGGGCTTGTGGCATCGCTTGCACTCGGCGCACAAGCCGTACAAATCGGGACACGCTTTGTCGGATCAAAAGAGTCGGGTGCGCACAAAGCTTACAAACAAGCGATTTTTGACAGCGACGAGGAAAGCACCGTCGTGACCAAAAGTTTTTCAGGTCGGCCGGCACGCGGCATCAATAATCGTTTTATCGAACAATTCGAAGCATCGGGAACCAAACCGCTGCCATTTCCGTCCCACAATACAGTAACGAAAGAAATCCGTGGAGCTGCGGCAAAAGCCGGAAATCCGCAATTTATGTCGTTGTGGGCGGGGCAGGCAACGAGGGGGCTGACGCAGGAAGAAAGTGCAGCGGAAATCGTCTCTTCTATCATGGAACAAGCACGTGCCTTCCTCCGGTGATTCGGCTCGAGTTTCCTGTTTCTGCGTGCTATACTGATGAAAGTGATTTTGAAATGAGGAGATTGAACGGATGGAATGGAAAAATATATACCGCGGTATTTTAATGGGCATCAGTGATTTAATCCCGGGGGTCAGCGGAGGAACGATTGCCTTTATCTTAGGCATTTACGACCGTTTGCTTGAATCGATTAGCGGCTTTTTCAGCCGGGAATGGAAAAAACAGCTAGGCTTTCTTGTGCCGCTTGGCATCGGGATTATCATCACACTATTATTGTTCAGCCGCTTTATCGAATTTTTATTGGAAAATCATTACGAAGCGACGCAATTTTTCTTCATGGGGCTAATACTTGGGGTCTTGCCATATATTATGAAGCAAGCCGAAGTCAAAAAGAATTTCACGGCACGCCATTTGGTCATCTTATTGGTGATCGGGGCAGCGCTCGCTTCTATGGCATTTATCCAGACGGATGAAAACATCGCACCGATTACGGATTTGAGCTTGCCGACGTTCTTCCTGCTGTTTTTCTCGGGTTGGCTCGCGAGCATGGCAATGCTATTGCCGGGCATCAGCGGTTCGTTCATCCTGTTATTGATCGGTGTTTATTCAACGGCTATCAATGCCTTGTCGACACTGAACTTGCCGATTGTCTTGACCATCGGGGCAGGTGTCATGGTCGGGTTTGTCGTCTCCAGTAAAGTGATCAGCTATTTGCTGGAACATTTTACGTATGTGACATATGCGGCGATCATCGGCTTGATCCTTGGATCGCTGTTCGTTGTATTCCCTGGGTTTGCGGCCGATACGGCGACTTTGGTGACCAGCCTGATCACGTTCGTAGTGGGTCTCGTGTTTACCTTATGGTTTAGTTCGCCTAAGAAAACCGATATTACCAGCGAACAAAATGTAGAAGCATAATCGAAGAAATGACAAAGCGGACAGCGAAAAGAACTTCTTTTCCTGTCCGCTTTTAGTATTTATTTAAGGAAAAAAGTAAAAAAGGCTTTTTGCTTTGCGGAATTCACGTTTGCGATTAAACTAAAATGAAGAGAAAGAGGTGATGCATGTGCGGAAATTGTTTGGCCTCCTGTTGCTCCTGCTATTGTTATTTTTCACCCGCCCGGTATGGGAAGGGCCTGCCGAGAAATATGTCGACCTGAGCTTTTTGGACGCGGTGGATGAAATGATCGAAAATGTAACAGCTGACGCAGATGTTTCCAAAGCGCTCGATGAAGCCAAATATTTCACGACGCGCATCAGCCATCAGCTGCAGACCATGGTGACGGAATCTTCGGCCACCCTGCCCGAAGTGGTCGCGAAGCCAGAGCTTTCTGATACGGATTCCATGGTGGCGGTGCACAATGTCACGCTTGGGATGAGCAAGGATCAAGCACAGCAAAAACTCGGCTTGCCGATGCGATTGATGGAAAATGAATACGGAACCGATTGGCATAGCTATCATCAGGATTATCAGAACTATGTGTTGCTGTCCTACGATGGAAACGGGGAAGTCAATGGCATGTTCACCAATCAGGATCTCATCTCTTCTACGGAAGGCTTTTCGATGGATTCGACCAAAGCGCAAGTGCGCGAGCTGTTCGGGACACCGCTGACGAGCCTGCAAAAAGGGCGTGTGCAGTATATTCTCGACTCGCGCGATGAGTATGACTTATTTGAAACGGCGGATTCCTATACAACGGTTTTTTATGATATTCACGAAGGGGATACGGTGACGGCAGTCCAGGTCATCGATAAGGATTTAGAAGAGCAGCGCAGTGAAATTTATGCGGAGCCTTCCCCGGAAGTGAAAGAAGGCTATGAATTTCTATTGTTTGAATTGACCAACTCAGCGAGAATTCAGCGTGAATTGCCGCTTTTGAAATGGGATGCTGAGACAATGGAGACGGCGCGCGACCACAGCCAGGAAATGGCGGAAGAGCGTTATTTCAGCCATACGAACCCGGCTGGCCAATCTCCTTTTGACCGCATGAAAGAAGACGGCATCACGTTCTTTATCGCCGGTGAAAACTTGGCCTACGGGCAGTATAGCGCTATCTTTGCCCATGAAGGGCTCATGAATTCCATGGGGCACCGGGAAAACATCGTCAAGCCGGACTTTGGTTACCTCGGTGTTGGGGTCGCATTCAACTCGGACAAACAGCCATATTTTACGGCAAACTTTTTTAATCGATAAAAAAAGGGGCTGTCCCAAAAGGTCACGAAAAGTGACTTTTAGGGGCAGCCCCTTTGCGTCTTCTAAAGAACGGGCTGATGTCCATTTCGACGGACGCTTTCCGCGGGCACGGCCTTAGCCGCTTCCCTCGCTTCGCTCAGTCCAGGGTCTTCGGCTCGCGCTGCTCCCGCTGGAGTCGCCGTCTCCATTCCCATCAGCCGGCTACTTTTAGGTTCCTCACCGATAAATGAAAAACAGACGGAGAAAAAGAATTTCTTTTTCTCCGTCTGTTTTATTTTAGAGACTTATGGGACAGCCCCATTTTTGATTAGTTCAATAAGAACCAAGCGAGCACGACGAGCGGCCCGACGATAAAGCAGTAGATCGCAAAATACTTTAGCTGGCCTTTTGCCATGATGTTCATGAACCATTTCAGCGAGAAGTACGAAGCAACGAGTGAGCCGACAAACGCCATGATATATGGCACAGCCATCGTAGACAAGTTGTCATCATTGATGATATCCGTGATGCTCAGTACCGCCCCGCCCAAGCTGATTGGGATGAACAATAGAAAAGAAAAGCGCAACGCCGTTTCTTGGTTAATGCCACGTGCCATAGCGGCAACTATCGTGGCGCCACTGCGGCTAATGCCAGGGATCAACGCAACAGCTTGTGCCCCACCGATGATAAAGGCATCTTTCATCGTCATATTGCCGTCTTTGCGCTGTCCGCGCATATTGCGGATCAGCCACAAGGCAAGGCCGGTGACTACGAGCGTGATGCCGACGGTGACGACGGTCGACAAATAGGAATCGATTGTGTCCTGGAATAAGACACCGATGATGCCTGCCGGGATGGTCGCAACGACCAAATAAACGACGAACATGAAATCGCGCCGGGTTTCCGGCGTTTTTTCTTTGAAGAATTTCAAGCCATTGATGACCAGCCGTTTAATATCTTCCCGGTAAATGATCAAGACAGCGAGCAAGGACGCGCTATTGACGAGCAACGCAAACGTCGAGTTGCTGCCTTCGATTTCCACATCGAGAAAATACTGCGCAATCAGCAAATGGCCGCTTGACGAAATCGGTATGGGTTCGGTGAGCCCTTGGAATAGACCGAGCAGCAAAAATTTGATTGTAAGCCATAATTGTTCCATCTGTATGTATCCTCCAAATTCTATTCATTGTCATATCCACAGTCATAAGACGTGTACGAGTTAAAAAAGTTCACGCTACACAAAAACATATAATACCATATAAACGTGATAAACTGGGTATAGATATCGAAGAAAGGAAGTGTAATAGGTGACAAATAAATTATGGTTCCAGGCGGGAGTCGGCATTATCCTGACACTGGTCATCATTCGCCTGTTCATCGAAGTTCAGGGGATTTTTGATCCCTTGTTCATCATTGCAGGAACGATTTTTGTGCCCTTGCTCCTTGGGGGGGTCTTGTTCTATTTAACGCGTCCGCTGCTGTATTTTTTGGAGAACCGCAAATTCCCGAAATGGGCCGCCATCTTAACTATCGTGTTTTTGATTATTTTGGTCTTTTATCTATTATTTGCAATGGTTGGGCCGAAGGTGACAGATCAAGTCAATTCACTTGTCGACAACGCCCCAGAAATTATCAATGATGTGGAAGAGTACTCGCAATATTTACTCGCCCAGCGCGACCGCTTGCCGGATTCATTAGAAGAGCAAATCAATGATATGAGCGGCCAGATCGGCGACCGCATCGGTGATATCGGCGGCTGGATCGTGTCATTCCTTACAGGCTTTATCTCGGGCGTCATCACGCTTGTACTTGTGCCGTTCTTCCTGATTTACTTATTGATCGACCACCGCAAATTCGTGCCGTTCATTTCCGGCTTCTTCAGCGGGCAGCGCAAGCTTTGGGTGATTAAGACATTGAAAGACATCGACCACACCTTGCGTTCGTATATCCAAGGGCAGCTATTCGTCAGCTTTTTGGTCGGAGTAATGCTGTTGATCGGCTATTTAATCATCGGTTTGGATTACGCGCTGTTACTGGCTTTGATCGGCATGGCGACAAACGTCATCCCGTTCCTCGGGCCATATATCGCCGTCATTCCGGCGATATTGATCGCATTGGTGCAAGATCCGATCATGGCAGTGTATGTCGCCATCATCATGCTGGTTGCCCAACAGATTGAGAGCAATTTCATCACTCCGAACGTCATGGGTAATGCACTCGATGTCCACCCGTTGACCGTCATTACCCTGATTCTCGCAGCTGGGAACATCGCGGGCATTTGGGGAATCATCTTGGCGATTCCGTTCTATGCGGTCGTGAAGACGATCATCAAAAACATTTATGCAAGGCGGCAAGAGATTCGTTCGACCGCCACAAGAGAAGTATAAGAGAAACCCTGCAGTCGAGGCTGCGGGGTTTTAATATGGGCAATTACTTGACGGTCAATAGTTTACCCCCTAAACTATCAGTAGTTGAGGGGGTAAACTATTTATGGATATGCGCATTAAAGAAGCGGTTGAATTGTTTCAGGAAGTCTTATTTTACGGGACGGAGCGGGTCATCCGTTCGGTAGACAATCCGTTATGGGAGGAGTTTTCCCCTGAGCAGATGCAGTCGCTGAAATTGATCGGCAAAGAAGGCCAAATCACATCAGCCAGACTAGCGGTCTTGCAAGGCGTCCATAAAAGCGCCGTCTCGAACCGCACGAAAAAATTATTGCAAAAAGAGTTGATCCAAGTGGTTCAGACCGCAGACCGGCGGGAAAAGTTGCTGGAATTGACTGCTGCCGGAAGGGCGGTATTAGAAGAGTCGGATAAGATACTCGCAGAATATGTAGAAAACTTGATGTCCGAACAAGTGGATGATCAGGAAATTGAACAATTCCTGAAGATTTTCAGGAAACTGAGCGCAATCATGAAAACGGATGGAGTGTAAGGAATGCAGACGATATTGAAATGGAAATGGCCGATCATGATCGGGCTGATTGTATTGACGGCAGCCTTGTTTTTGGTGGCGCCGAACTTAACGGAACAAGCGGAAGAAGCAGGCTCATTCCAGTTATCTGAACAAGCGGATTCACAGCGTGCAGCAACGATTTTGGAGTCAGCTGATGTCTCGGGGCAGACGATTTCCTTGGTGATTGAGCTGGAATCGGAACTAAACGAAGCCAGCGAACAGCAAATCGCAGATATGAGAGAGGAGATTGAAGCGCTCGGTGATCCGGTTTCGACGGTATTGGATCCGTTTGAAAATGAAGAACTGGAAGCCCAATTGGTCGCAGAAGATCGCCAGACGGTCTTGCTTCCGGTATCGATCGAAGGAACGGACGAAGAAGCGGCAGCACTCGCCGATGACATTCGGGAAACGATCGTGCCAGAAGATTTAACGGTCTACTTGACGGGCGAGGCGATTATCAATCAAGACGTCAACACCAGTGCCCAGGAAGGCCTGAAGAAAACGGAAATCATCACGGTGATTTTGATTTTCGGCTTATTGCTGGCGGTATTCCGTTCGTTTATCACGCCGATTATCCCGCTTGTGGCCGTAGGGCTCAGCTATCTATTAAGCCAATCGCTCGTGGCCTTTTTCATCGATTGGTTCGGCTTTCCGGTGTCGAATTATACACAGATTTTCTTAGTAGCGATTCTGTTCGGCCTCGGGACCGATTATTGTATCTTGCTGCTCAGCCGTTACAAAGAAGAGCTGACAGAAGGTAAAGAAGTACAAGAAGCGATTTTGAACACGTACCGGACAGCAGGGAAGACCTTATTCATTAGCGGGTTCTCCGGCTTTATAGCATTTGCGGCCATCGGCTTTGCGGAATTCCCGATTTTCAAATCGGCCGTCGCCGTCGCGGTCGGCATCGCGATATTACTGGTCGTGTTGTTTACCGTCATGCCATTCTTTATGGCGGTGTTGAAAGATAAATTGTTCTGGCCAAGCAAAGGTTCGGCTTCCCATAAAGATAGCAAATTGTGGATTTGGATCGGTAAATTGTCCGTCAACCGTCCGCTTTGGTCGATGCTATTGGTGGCAGTGATCACAATTCCTTTGCTGTTCTCCTATAATAACGACCTGTCGTTCAATACAGTGGATGAAATCAGTTCGGATTACGAATCAGTAAAAGGCCTTGACGCCATTGAAGACGCATTCGGAGCAGGCAATACGATGCCGGTACAAGTCGTCATCAAAGGCGAAGAGAGCTTGACGGCAGAAGAAACCCTTCCGTATCTCGATGCTTTGGCGCAAGATATGGAAAAAGTAGAAGGCGTCGACATGGTCCGCGCCATCACGCGCCCTACTGGTTCAGTCATCGATGAATTTTTCGTCGACCATCAGCTGGGCCTCATCGCAGAAGGGCTTGTAGAAGCGAACACAGGCATCGGCGAAGTCCAGTCAGGGCTTGGTGAAATCGAGACCAACCTGGAAACAATCAGCGGCCAGGCGGGAGGCGACGGTCTCCGGGAGGCAGCTGCAGGTCTTTCGCAAGTGAATGGCCAGCTAGAACAAATCTCAGGCGGGCTCCAGCAAAGTGGCAATATCGAGCAAACCGTTGGGGCACTTACCCAAGTGAACGCCGGGCTATCAGAAATCGAACAAGGACTGAACGGCGCTGCCGGCCAGTATGATGAATTGGCAAGTGGTCTCGGTGAGCTTGCTCAAGGTGTGGGTGCTTCAGCGGATGGCCTTTCGGAAATCACTGAAGGCCTGACGGAAATTGCCGATACGCTCACGGGCATCAGCGATAGCGAAGCGGTGCGTGGCACAGGCATCTATCTGCCTGAAGGCACTTTGGAACAAGAAGAATTCGAACCGCTGCTCGATCAGTATGCCTTTGCGGACGGCGAGGGCATGGTAATGGAAGTCGTACTTGAAGAAGACCCGTATTCTCCGGAAGCGATCGACATTGTCGCGAGTTTGAAAGAAGCAGCCGAGAGAAGCATCAACGGCACGCCTCTTGAAGACGTAGACATCGCTTACGGCGGAGTGCCAAGCATTAATAGCGATTTAAAGGATATCTCAGAGAGTGACTTTACGCGGACGGTCAGCATCATGCTTGCCAGCTTATTTGTAGTCTTGGCAGTGCTGCTGCGTTCGTTCATCATGCCGCTGTTTATGATCGGCTCATTATTATTGACTTACTACAGTTCAATTGCGATCACTGAGTTGATCTTCGTCGGATGGCTTGGCTATGACGGCATCACATGGGCCGTTCCGTTCTTCGGCTTTGTCATGCTCGTCTCACTCGGCATCGATTACTCGATCTTCCTGCTCGACCGCTACCGGGAAGAAGCCTTGACGGCTGCAGACTTCTCGAAAGCCATGCACCGGTCGATGGCGAAAATGGGGACGGTCATCATCACAGCCGCCATTTTGCTCGCCGGAACATTCGGCGCTATGCTGCCATCGGGCGTATTGAGCCTGATGCAGATCGCAACCATCGTCATCACGGGCTTGCTGCTTTACGGCTTAATTGTCTTGCCGCTGCTGGTCCCAGCGATTACCGTTTCGTTTGCAGGCGGTGCTTGGTGGCCATTCGGATTGAAAAAGAAAAAATAAGTCTGAAGCACTGCTTTATAATTATCTTGAAATGTCCGGAGAAAAAGAAGTCCTTTTTCTTCGGATATTTTATTTGTCTGTTCGTGTTCGTTCACTCTCTTAAATTCAGAACATGGGATGGAGACGGCGAATGAATGAATGAAGTGGAACTGAGTTCATTTATTTGCGATGCTTGAGCATAGCGAAAGTTGAGCAATGCCAGCTACATGACCCACATCCTATGAGCTAGAGCGCGTCCGTCGAAATGGACATCACTCATTTCTTATGGCGGCCCTTTTTCTATTATTTCGCAAACGGCGAAGCCTGCCTATGCGTGTTATACTGAAAGCAGAAATCCAAAGAAGAAATGGGGATGTCCAGTGCTGACATTTGAACAAAAACTAGAAGTGATCGAAGCGTTTCCGGAACTGACACGAAAAGAAGTGTCGATGAAACGCGTTAACTTTCAATTTGAAGAAAGCCTATATGATAAGAAAAACGTCGTCTATCATCTTCACCCGAACGGCAACGGTTTTGTCTTCGTCGGGGATTTGCCGCATTACGAAGCGGATAGCCGCGGATTGGTCAATATTCGTGATTTCTCAGAAAGCCAGTTGCGCAGCATCATCGCCGACTCGATCGATTATCTAGGACAAGAACCGGAACCGCCGTATGACAAACGTTGGACCAATAGAGAAGGCGAAAAACTCGATTTGGTGTACGAAGAGCCTTTCTGGAATATTTACACGGGCAAAAACTTGGAAGAAAGCTTCGGCACATTTGACGATGCAGAAGATTACCTCCTTGACCAAGGATTCAGCGAGCGAAAATAATGAACATCCGACAACTGGAAGCGCGTGAGGAATTGCCGCTTGACCTGTTGCTAGAAGCGGATCCGTCTGAGCAACTAGTCCGTAGTTATTGTGCGGACGGCTATTGCTTTGTCGCCGAAAAACAGGAAGCTGTCATCGGCGTGTTTGTCTTGATTGCGCTCGATTCGGCCACTGCTGAAATCAAAAACATTGCCCTTGCTGAGCCGGAGCGTGGTAAAGGCCATGGCAAACGTCTGGTGCTAGTGGCGCTTGAGGAAGCGAGAAAACTTGGATTTACGGCTGTCGAGATCGGCACTGGGAATTCCAGTTTGGCGCAATTGGCACTGTATCAAAAATGCGGGTTCCGCATGAAAACGATTGATCGTGATTTTTTCACCCGCCATTACACAGAACCGATTTTTGAAAACGGTCTTGAATGCCGGGACATGGTTCGTCTCGATTATCGGTTGTGAACGAGCGAATGCAAATGCATTCGCTTTTTTGTTTTCGAAGAGCCAAGGCTAGCCCGCAATGCAGCGAAAAAGAGGAAAATTCTGACCATTTTCGGTATGCTGAAAAGAGAGGTGAGGACATGTTCAAGAAAGTCATACTGTACACAAATCGTTTGGATGAAATGAAGGGGTTTTACGAATACCAACTGGGGTTCCGGATCGTGGAAGAAAACGAAGAAAGCTTTGCGCTATCGATTGGTTCGTCGGTTTTGGAGTTCCGTGCTTCAGAGCGGGCGGCATTCTATCATTACGCAATCAACATTCCTGGCAACCAGTTTAGCCTGGCGAAGTTTTGGGCGCGTGCTCGAGTCGAGTTAAATCGCCAGGAAGGGATGGACGAAATTTATTATGCGAATTTCAATTCCGACGCCTTTTATTTCGAAGACCCTGCTGGGAATATCATTGAGTTTATCGGCCGACGCCACGTCGATATCATGGATGACTTTACAGTCGATTCGCTGCTCGATATCAGTGAAGTCGGCATCACGACACCGCATGTTCAGCAGGTAGGTGAAGCAATGGAGGCAATGGAAATTCCTGTTCGCGGCAATAAAGGAATTGAGCCAGAAACTTTGAATTTCCTAGGCAAAGACCCGCATTTTTTCGTGCTGGTACCGCCGAAACGGGTATGGTACTTTTCTAAGCGAAAAAGCGAAACACATCCACTGGCGATTGAACTGGCAGATGGACGAACGGTTGAGATCGACGAAGAAGGGCATATGGTTCAAAAGCAAGCCAATAATCCGGTGTCTGACTTAATGGAATCCAGCGCATTTTCGGGAACTGCCCAGATGGCCGGTGATGAAAATTGGTCGCTTGCCAAAGGCTTCGCCAACCGAGTGGACGAACGGCCAATTGCTGTCGACAGCCGCTTTGGAATGGCATCCGGCAGTAAAATATTTACCGCTATTGCCGTCTTGCAATTAGTGGAACAGGGAAAACTCGAGCTATCGGCCAGTTTATCAGCGCTATTGCCGAAAACCTTTCCGAATTTTCATGCCACAGTTCACCAGCTATTGTGCCATACATCCGGGCTTCCCGATTACTTTGACGAAGAAGCACAGGATGATTTTGAACAATTATGGCAAGACATTCCGATGTACCGGATGCAGACGCCAGCTGACTTTGTACCATTGTTCCGCGACTTGCCGCCTGTAGAAGAACCCGGTGCGCGTTTTCACTACAACAATGCCGGCTATATTGCGCTAGGATTGGTCATCGAGCAAGTGACTGGCGAAGAGTTCGCCGATTATGTCGAGCGGGAAGTACTGGCGAAAGCGGGCATGTCGGAATCGGGCTATTTCCGCCTCGACCGCTTGCCGAAAAACACAGCCTATGGCTATATCGATGAAGGAGATTCGTGGCGTACGAACCAATACGCCATTCCTATTCGCGGGGGCGCGGACGGGGGCGCATTCGTTACAGCGGGGGATATGGCGAAGTTTTGGAACCGGTTAATGGACGGCACTTTACTAACTGAAGAAACAACAAACCAACTCCTGGCGGTTCAGGCACAACAAGGCGAAGCGGCTTATGGTTATGGTGTGTGGATTGATCAGCAAGAAGAGGGAATCGTGAAGTATCACATCATGGGATATGACCCTGGTGTTAATATCCATTCGGGTTATTATCCTAAGCACAAATCTATCGTTACGGTATTGTCAAATGCCGCAGAGGGCGCGTATGATATAGTGAAAGTCATTGAACGCGAGAAAAAACTGAGAGGGTGAGTCGATGGACGGAAAAAAACTGGCCATGAGCGTAGTGGTCGGAACGCTCCTGTTGGTCGCGATCATTTTCCTGGTCTTCCAATTATATTTTATCCTGAATTAAAAAAAGCTGCCCAATGGCAGCTTTTTTTCAGGCTGTAAAAAACTCAGGAAATCGTATTTTCCGAAGCTTATCGCTCGCTTTCCGTGGGCTCGCGCCCAAGCCTCCTCAGCCGCTTTGCGTCTTGCGGGGTCTCGGTCGTCTCGCTGATCCACTGGAGTCGAGCAAACGCTTCTCCAAATACTTAGAGAGCACATTGATTGTTATCTGTGAAAAAAAGTAGCCTCTTTCGTACTTGATAACCAACTATGGACTTCTTCACCACTCTGAAAAAAAAACTGCCATTGGGCAGTTTTTTTCTTTTACACTCCGTCTCTAGTTTTAGAGTGGCGGATAATTTCTCCGACCATACAATATAAAATGTGAAGGAGCTCCAGTCTGGATAGCTCATGTCTCTTCTAATCTGCCAACAATAATTCTTTGCTCAAACACTTCATGATTAGATGCCTTATCTCAGGAAGCGATTCCCCCGCTAGCTGGCAACTCAGTAAAGAAGCAAATTTCATTAAACTTGAAGTTATCAGCGGAATTTCTTAGCCGCCGAGCGCAAAGGGATGAGCCGACGCCATAAGACAGGTGTTCTTTCTGGCTTATGGCAAAAGGCCAACCCAAAGCACGGCGGCGACGGCTAAGGCGACGATCTCACCATTAATCAAATCATTTTCGCAAGCAAGTTCTCGCTATCTCATTTCAACTATTACCCAAGAAGCGATTCCCCCACTAGCCGGCAACTACCTAAAAAAGCAGAGCTAGTTAAACTGGCATTCCCCAATGAAATCTCAAAGCCGCCAAGCGTAAAGGGGTGAGCCGACGCCATAAGACAGGTGTTCTTTCTGGCTTATGGCAAAAGGCCAACCCAAAGCACGGCGGCGACTACTAAGGCGATGATCACATCAATACCCCAAAACATTTCCGCAAGCAAGCTCTCGCTAGCTCGATTTACAGAACTCGCTCCGTGGCATGCAAGTATTTTTAGACAATAAAAAATGGACTCTTCCGAAGAAGAGTCCATTGAAAGGTTAAGGGTTAATTAAGCTTTTGATACGTTAGTAGCTTGAAGACCGCGTTGGCCTTGCTCGATGTCAAAAGTAACTTCTTGACCTTCGTCAAGAGTTTTGAATCCTTCGCTTTGGATAGCTGAGAAGTGTACGAATACGTCGTCTCCGCCTTCGCGCTCGATGAAGCCGAATCCTTTTTCTGAGTTAAACCATTTTACTTTACCTTGTTCCATGTGTGTTTCCTCCTCGTATGCTAATGCATACATTGTATTACTATCCTTGCTCAAATCCTTCAGATAAAATCTGATACTTAATGAAAAGCCATCGAACAAAAATAATTCTTCCTTAGAATAGCACGGTACTCTCCAGAATGCAAGGGTTAAGTTCGGTTGGTTCTTTTTCCCGCCATTCGTTATAGTTAAATGAAAAGGGAATGGAGGGGCAGCGATGCAGCGAATTATGGTGATCGGAGTGTCGGCAGGAGTTGGCAAATCAAGGTTTGCTAGACGTTTAGGGGAAGCGGCGGATTTGCCGGTGCATCATTTGGATGCATATTTCTGGAAGCCGGGATGGATCGAGGCAGAAGAAAAAGAATTTCAGCGTAAGCAGCAGGAACTGACTGATGGTAGCCAGTGGATGATCGAAGGAAATTATAACAGCACGGCTCATATCCGTTTAACTTCTTGCGATACACTTATCCAATTGCAGCTTCCATTGTGGCATTGTTTATGGCGTGTACTCAAAAGGCGCATTCAATACCGCAAACAGGTACGGCCGGATATGGCACCAGGATGTCCTGAAAAAATCGATCGTGAATTTTTAAAGTTCATCGTGACGACTTATCACAGCCGGCAAAAATCCCAGCGGCATTTAATAGAAGAATTCAGTACCGCATTTCCTGAAAAACAAGTGTATGTTCTTCGCGGCCAAAAAGAAGTCGACTCTTTTATAGCCTTAGCTAGTAAATAGTTTTAATTTTACAGTCAATTGAAAAAGTTTAAAGACGACGGATATCGAACATGATATTCTGATAGTACGAAAGAGATGAGGGGGAATGGGCTTTGAAAGACCATCTATATGAAGGGACACTGACCAATGTGCGTTTGCACAAGCAGGTGCCCATGTATATGAAGCGCCTGTACCTGGAAGATTTGGCTGAAATCGAACGGGTTCAGCAATTGGTCATCGACTCGCTGTCAGAGAAAAATACATTGCAGCCATTGTCGACCGAAGAATTTTTGTTTATCTTGAATCACAATGGGCTACTTGTTGGCGCATATGTGGAATCGGAGCTGGTAGCTTTTCGTGCCTTGCTCGTTCCAGAAATCGATGCGGAACATTTGGGGCGTGACATCGGGCTCGAAGAAGATGATCTTGGCAACGTGATCTATCAAGAGATTTCAGCAGTGGTTCCTGATTATCGCGGAAATCGGCTTCAGCAGAAGTTGGCCGAAGTGGTCATGAAAGAATTGCATAAGTTGGAGAAGAAATACCGCTACGTGGCCTGTACGGTCGCGCCGATGAATATTCCAAGTTTGAAGGACAAATTCACTCAGAAAATGTACATTGCGGCTTTGAAACAAAAGTACGATGGATTGGAACGTTACATTCTGGTGAAAGATCTTGAACAGCCCAATGCTGCTTACGGCAATTCAATTGCGGTATCGATTGACGATCTGAAAAAACAGAAAGAATTACTAAATGAAGGATATGTTGGAATCGGTTTCCAAATGGTCAAGGGCTTTCACGCGCTGCAATTTGCCAAACCTCTTAGTTGATCGGTAATTTTTTAAAAAAAGCGGCTCGAATTGTGGAAGACACCGGCGCTTTCCTGTAAAATTATCAGAAATTCACATAAATTTATCTTTAAGAGGAGTTACGATATGAAGTTGCAATTTGCACGAATTCCCGGGGTACACATATTAAAATCATTCGGGCCAGAGTCAGCGGACATTCAGGCGATTGTCTACAACTCTTCTTCGGCACGGAATGGTTCTGCATTTTTCTGCGTCATTGGAGAGAATACAGACGGACATCTATACATAGAGCCTGCGATCGAAAATGGGGCGCAGGCGATCATCGGCTCCAATGAAGAAATCTTGGCCCAGCAAGCTAAGCGCCATCCAACGATCAGTTTTTTGCTGGTGGCGGATGTTCGGAACGCACTTGCACACACGGCAGATTTCTTTTTCAGCTCGCCGCAGAACGATTTGTTTAAAATCGGCGTAACGGGAACGAACGGCAAGACTACTACGGCTACGTATGCCCGCAATTTGTTCAACTTGCTGGGCACGCCTTGTGGGTTTATCGGCACGACAGGTGTCGAAACGGCTCAAGGCAAAGTGCCATTTGAAAAGAGCACGCCAACAACGCCAATCGCCTCGGACATCCACCAGATTTTCTCGATGCTAGTGGAGGCGGACACCGAGGCGGTCGCCATGGAAGTGTCTTCGACTGCGCTCGATCAGCAACGCGTGGAAGGCATTACGTTCGATGTGGCGATTCATACCAATTTATCCGAGGAGCACCTCGAATACCATAAAACTTTTGAACATTACCGCGAGTCGAAGTTGAAATTATTCGAACGTGCGAAAGCGGCAGTCGTTAATCTCGATGATCCGGGCCTTAGTGAAGGTATTTTGGCGATGGCGGATTATCCGGTGCTGAGCTATAGCCACAATGCGGCTAGCGGTGCAGACCTCGTATGGGGGAATTACAGTGCCTCTGCGGAAGGCATGCGTTTTGAGCTGAATTATAAAGGCGACAACCGAATAGTCGAAGCGCCATTATATGGCGATTACAATGCCGCGAATTTGACGGCAGCAATCGGAACGGCCTTGCATGCAGGGCATTCGATCGACCAAATCATTGCCGTCTTGCCGAACATGCCCCAAGTGGAAGGGCGCTTTCAAGTCATCCGTGGGCCTGAGGAACGAACAATTATCCTTGATTATGCCCATACGCCAGTGGCCATCGATGCGGTCTTGACCGAAGCCCGTAAATTGCCCCATCGCCGGTTGATCGCTCTCATTGCCGGCATCGGTATTCGAGATTTCGCGAAGATGCCAAAAATGGCTAAAGCGTCTGAAGGAAAAGCGGATGTCTTGGTCGTAACGGTCGACCACCCAGGCTTTAACGATCCGGAAGATGTGGTCTCTGAAGTGATCAAAGGCTTTAGCGTGCCGTATCTGCAAAAAGTGTTGAGAGCCCCTACACGCAAGCAGGCAGTGGAAAAAGCATTGGAAGAAAGCGGGCCACAAGATATCGTCTTGCTTTCAAGTGGCTGCATCAACGGAGCCCAAATCATTAAAGGGGAATATATCCCGCATTCTGATGAAGCGATAATCGAAGCGTTCTTCTCGAGCAAAACCGGGGAATTTTAGCGGCGAGGGTCGCTTTTTTCGCGTGGAATGTGTTTAATAGAAGAGAAGCTAGATCAAGAATAAGAATTGGAGTGAATGGAATGCAGTATCGTACAGAAAAAGACACGATCGGTGAAATTCAAGTTGAAGCTGACAAAATGTGGGGCGCGCAAACACAGCGCAGCGTCCAAAACTTTGCCATCGGAACAGAACGTATGCCCCATGAAGTGGTCATGGCATTTGCTCAATTGAAAAAAGCGACAGCGAAAGCGAACCATAAGCTCGGCAAGATGTCCGACGCGAAGATGCAAGCGATCGAAACGGCTGCCAACGAAGTTATTGCGGGCAAATGGAACGAGCATTTCCCGCTCGTCGTCTGGCAAACAGGGAGCGGCACACAGTCCAATATGAACATGAACGAAGTATTGGCGCGTCGCGGAAACGAAATTTTGGCGGAACAGGGATCGGATGAAAAACTTCACCCGAACGATGACGTCAATATGTCTCAAAGCTCGAACGATACATACCCGACGGCAATGCACGTTGCGGGCGTTCTAGCAGTTACAGAGCAATTGATCCCAGCGGTCCAGAAGTTGAAAGCGACATTGGATGAAAAAGCGAAGAAATTCGACGAGGTCATCAAAATCGGCCGTACGCATTTGCAGGACGCTACACCGCTCACATTAGGCCAGGAAATCAGCGGCTGGCGCCATATGTTGGTGAAAAGTGAGCGCATGATCAAAGAAAGCGTTGAGCATATGCGCGAACTGGCAATCGGCGGAACAGCTGTCGGCACGGGTATCAACGCAGACCCGAAATTCGGTGGCTATGTGGCGGAATTCATCGCAGAAGCAGTGGGCACGGAATTCACTTCAGCGGAAAACAAATTCCATGCACTGACAAGCCACGATGAAATGGTGTATGTGCACGGTGCGGTGAAAGCACTTGCTGCGGATGCAATGAAGATCGCAAACGACGTACGCTGGCTTGCAAGCGGCCCGCGCAGCGGCATCGGCGAGATCACGATTCCAGCGAATGAGCCAGGCAGCTCGATCATGCCAGGGAAAGTTAACCCGACGCAAAGTGAAGCCTTGACGATGGTATCAGCCCAGGTCATGGGCAACGATGCAGCGATCGGCTTTGCGGCAAGCCAAGGGAATTTTGAACTCAATGTCTTCAAACCAGTCATTGCCTATAACTTCTTGCAATCGGTTCGCTTGCTGACGGATTCACTCATTTCCTTCAACGACAATTGTGCGATTGGTATTGAAGCGAATTTGGATGTCATCGAAAATCACGTGAAAAACTCGTTGATGCTCGTGACCTCCCTAAACCCGCATATCGGCTACGAAAAAGCGGCAGCCATTGCCAAGCAAGCACATAACGAAGGCACGACATTAAAAGAGTCAGCAGTCAAGAGCGGTCATTTAACGGCGGAGCAATTCGACGAATGGGTGCGCCCGGAGAATATGGTAGGAAAATAATGCAGACAGCCGGGGATGTTCCGGCTGTTTTTTTATGCGACAAGGAGTTTGGCGGTAGGAAATAGAAGTAGAGGGAACGAGAGTGATGAAATCGCTCCAGGCGGACGCTTTCTGCGGGCATGGCTTGAGCCTCCTCGGTCGCTATGCTCCCTGTGGGGTCTCTCAAGACTCATGCTATTCCCGCAGGAGTCGGCGCCTTCTACTCTTTCATCAAGACTATTAATAGCAAGATAAAAGAAATTACAGAAGAGGTGCAGTATGCAAAAACCATTTATCACATCATGGAGCGGCGGCAAGGACTCCGCTTTGGCCTATTACCGGGCGGTGCAGCAAGGACATGTGCCGATCGCGTTGTTTACCATGTTTGAAGAAGACGGGGAACGGTCGAAATCCCACGGGCTGAAACAGCAGATTTTAGAAGCACAAGTGGAGCGGATGGGCTTGCCTTTGGTGATCGGTAAAGCCGACTGGTCCGGTTACGAAGAGGAATTTGTCCATCACTTGCAGAATTTTAAAGAACAAGGCATCGAACTGGGTGTCTATGGCGATATTGACTTGCAGGAACATTTGGAGTGGGTGGAAAAAGTCAGTGACAAGGCAGGACTTGAAGTTTTGCATCCACTCTGGCAAGAAGCCCGCCGGTCACTATTGGAAGAGCTGATCGAAGAAGAGTTTAAAGCCGTGATTACGGTGGTTGATACTGCGCGTGTCGGAGAGGAATTTCTCGGACGCGTCTTCACCCGGGAATTGATCGAAGAATTGGAAGCGCTTGGCATTGATGCCTGCGGAGAAGAAGGGGAATTCCATACGACATTGGTAGATGGCCCGATTTTTGTCGAACCGTTGCCAGTAGAGCTCGGAACCATTGTGCATAACGGCCAGTACGCGATGCTTGAGGTGAAACTTCAAACAGAGGAGTGATGGAATATGATCCAGATCATCAGTGTTGAAGAAAAGCATATCCGCCAAATGTCGGCATTGCTGTCAAAACGCCAGGCGCGGGAGCGAAAGATTTTCCCATACTTGCCGGATAAATTTGAGGAAATTGACGAGGCGGAAGTGGTTATTCGTAAATTGCTCGAGCGGCCTTATGTCGGCGGCGTGGTTGCCGTCCGGGGCATCGATGTCATCGGATACTTGATTTATGAGTTTAAGGAGGAAGCGCATCGTGGGCGGTACGTTTGGATGGATTATGAATCGATGGCTATCAGTGAGCATGAACATCCGCGTCTGTTGCGCTTATTGTATGCAGATGCCGGAACAGAGTGGATCAAGCATGGCTATTTCCATCATGTGCTGATGGCGTCACTCGGAGACGAAATGGTATTCGAGCAATGGATTGATCAAGGATTCGCCTTCGAGCAGAAATACGCCATCCTGTCGCTGGATGATTACGAACCTAAAGACGGGACCTTGCCTGAACTCGAGTTCCGCCGCGGCACGAAAGCGGATGCGCCTCTATTGAAAAAGATGGCAGTATGGAATAGCATTCACCAGGCCGCTGCTCCGTCCTGGCATCCCATCACAAGAGAGGCGATGGAAAACGTCCAGGAGAGTTATATGGCGCTGACAGAAGATGAAGAAGCTTATCTATGGCTTGTGGAACAAGGTGCACAAGCGGCCGGCTTCCATGTATATTTTCGTAAAGAAGACCCGTTCAGTTTGGTGACACCCGAAAATTGCGTAGAATTGCCCGCGGCTTCCACCAACCCGGATATGCGCGGCCGCGGCATCGGCCGCGCGCTGGCAAACCACTGCTTCAGTGAGTTGAAGAAAGAAGGTTATGATTATATTTTTGCGGATTGGCATACGCCCAACCAAATGGCTTCTTATTTCTGGCCGCGGATGGGTTTTCAGCCTGTCATGGTAAGAATGTCGCGTCAAATCGATCCGCGCATTTCATGGGCGCATGGACAGGACTAAGAGCAAGCATCGCTTTGCTTGCTCATGAAATTTAGCTTCGTTATACTCGGAGGCGTGTTGGAAACTACGCTATTTCCCGGGCTTTCCCTGAAAAAACTACAACTCTCTGTAGTTTTTTCTTTTTTTGGGTTATAACAAGTAATCCAAAGGGAAGGGAAGAAGGGAATTATATAATTGAGGGGGATTCGATGAAAAAGAAAGGCTTGATCGATTACCGGATTTTTCTTCCGGCTTTGATCATTATCATCGCAATCAGCGTTCCACTCGCGCTTTATGAAAGCCGTTCACTGGAATTGCTGAATGGGATTTTTACGACAATTGTGGAAGTGTTTAGCTGGGGCTATCTCTGGTACGGCATTATATTAGTTGGGGCTGCGTTGTATTTTTCGTATTCCAAATACGGCGATATCGTTCTCGGCGACCCGGCAGAAAAACCACGTTTGACTTTGTTTGAGTATGCTTCTATTTTAATCGCGATGGGACTCGGTTCGACGATTATGCGCACCGGTATGCTGCAATGGACATCGGTTGCGAACAACCCACCCGCCGGCATGGAGGCAGGTTCGCCGGAATCGATCCTAATGGGCAACGCTTACAGCATGTTCTTGTGGGGCTTTCAAGTATTTGCGATTTTCGTCATGATCGCCCCGGCGATGGCTTATACATTACACGTCAAGAAAAAACCGATGATGCGCATGTCCGAAGCGGCACGTCCGGTATTTGGCGACAAATTGACCGATGGCTGGGCAGGGCGATTGCTCGATGTCTTGTTCTTGCTCAGCATCCTGACAGGCGCGGCGGTCACGCTTGGCCTGGGTGCGCCGATCATCACATACAACCTGTCCGCTTTACTGAACATTGACGTAACGTTCGTGTTGACGCTCATCGTCACGCTTGTCTGGGTAGCGTTGTTTTCCGTCAGTGCCTATCTGGGTGTGGAAAAAGGCATCAAGCGGCTCAGTACCTTCAATATCTATTTAGCAGGCGCCTTTACCGTCTTTATTTTATTGGCAGGGCCAGGCGTCTTTATCTTGAATTACTTCTCGGACAGTATCGCATCGCTGTTCACCAATTACTTGAGTTTTTCACTCAATACCGACTCGGTCTACGAAGGAGCGGCGTCGCATGTGCAAAGCAATACGGTATTCTGGTTTGCTTATAGCGCCACATGGGCGATGCTGCATTCAGTCTTTGCGGCCCGCATCTCGAGAGGCCGTACCATCCGCGAGATGATCATGACCTATCTACTAGCACCGACCTTGCTATCTTGGATTGCAACAGGCGTTCTCGGTGGCCTCGGCGTTCATCGCTACTTGACAGGGGAATTGCCGATTTTGGATATGGTGAAGGACAACCGGATGGGGGCGATCCCTGAGATACTTGGGACCTTGCCGCTTGGCGGACTCGCGATCGTCGTCTTCATCATCGTCGCGCTGATTTTCCTGACGACGACACTCGATTCAACGACTTATACGATTGCGGCCTATACGAGCACACTCGATATGAGTAAAAATGAACCGCCGAAAATTTTGCGCATTCTCGTGGCTGGCATCATCACCGTCATTTCGCTGGTGCTCATGAGAATCGGCGGCTTGGCACCACTAGAAGTCGTTTCTGGCTTGATGGGCTTGCCAATCATTTTTATCACCTTCCTGATGATTTATTCAGCGAAAAAAATGATGGACCAAGACCGTGCCTGGCTTACGAATGTGCGGGACAAAGAAACGCCATTGAAACGGTCAAAGCAGAAAACGAAAAGCGAATAAGTGTTCAGCTTACCTGGGCGTCCGGCTTTTATCGTGTCGAACGAAAGCCGGGCGCTTTTATGTAGCGAAAACCATCAATCACTCCTTCTAACAAGGAAATTCTGGACAAATTTGGTTGTAGCGTGGAAGATAAAGATAACGTCATCGGTTCGAATGCTGAAAGTGAGAAACCGATCGGCTAATTGGCGATTTTCAAAAGTGTAAATGACCGACTCATTAAAAGGAGTGTTGAAAAATGTACAAGAAAATTCTACTTGCTGTGGACGGTTCTGACCATTCAGTCCGCGCGGCTAAAGAAGCCGTGAAAATTGCAAAAGGGTCTGATGATTCACAGGTCACCATCGTTTTTGTAGCAGATCACGACAACGCAAAAAACGAAGTACTTCACAGCGGCAGTTCCGCGGAGCTCGATTTCCAGCGACGCAAGAAATTGCAACCGGTCGAAGAAGCGATCGCATCGGAGAAAATCAAATACCGCATCGAAATCTTACATGGGACGCCGGGCCCGGCGATTGTCGAATTCGCTAACGAAGAAGCGTTCGACATGCTCGTAATTGGCAGCCGGGGCTTGAATTCCCTGCAGGAAATGGTGCTTGGCAGCGTTAGCCACAAAGTAGTCAAGCGCGCGAACTGCCCGGTATTGATCGTCAAATAAGAAAAAGGGCTCCCGGGTGGAGCCCTTTTTGCTGTAGCAGGCAGGGAGGAGAACAAAGTGAAACAAAATGCGCCAATACATACGCCATTTTATTATGGCTGGGTCATCGTCGCGATTTCGGCGTTATCGTATTTCTTTTCGGGACCTGGCCAAACTTTTTCCAATGCTATTTTCATTGATTATTATATCGAGGAGTTCGGATGGAGCCGTTCGACGGTGTCGGGAATTTATTCTGCGGCTACCTTGCTCGCTGGTTTCCTGATCTTCATGGTCGGCAGGCTGTTCGATAGTCAGGGAGCGCGGAAGATGGCGGTGATCATCTCCAGCTTGCTGGGGCTTGCTTGTTTGTTTAATGGCTTGATCGCCAATACCTTCATGCTGTTTGTTGGTTTCTTTTTCATCCGTTTGCTCGGACAAGGATCCATGTCACTTACGCCAAAGTCATTGGTCCCTCAATGGTTTATCGTCAAAAGAGGGCGTGCACTCAGCTTGGCTGCACTTGGAGCGATGGTCGGTTCTGCGGTTTTTCCGCTGTTCAATGTATGGTTGATTGAAACGGTTGGTTGGCGCATGGCGTGGATGTTGCTTGGTGCGTTTGTAGTGGTCATTTTCACGCCACTCGCGCTTTTGCTGATCCGCAACAAGCCGGAAGACATCGGCTTGCGTCCAGACGGGGAAGTGATTCCTGAAGGGGAAACGGCAGAAAAAAGCTTGTCAGCCGATATCAGTTGGACCGTGAAAGAAGCGCAAAAAACACGCGCTTTCTGGTTGCTGCTGTTTTGTGTCGCAACACCAGCCCTGGTGAACACAGGCATCACGTTCCATTTGGTGTCGATTTTCTCGCAGCAATCATTGACACCCGAAGCGGCAGCGACCGTGCTCAGCTTGATGGCGGTCGTTGGGTTTCCGATCACGTTCTTGGCCGGCTATTTATTAGATAAAATCGAAGTGCGCTGGATGCTGGTCGCATTATTTGCTGGGGAGATCCTGTTCATCTTGCTGCTCCAGCAAGCGACCGTTCTGTCGTTAGCGATCCTGTTTGGCGTTGTATGGGGAGTCGTGTCTGGAATTGAGCGGGTTACCTTAAGCATTGTCTGGCCCAATTACTACGGCCGGCAGTATATCGGCAGCATCAGCGGCATCGCTATGGCGGTCATGGTCATCGGTTCGGCTCTAGGCCCATTGCCGTTTGGCTTGTTTTACGATTTTCTCGGCGGGTATGACGAAGCCTTGAGCTTTCTCCTCATTATCCCGGCCATGGCAATCGTCGCATCCATCCTAGCAAAACCGCCTGTAAAAGAAGAGTTGAAAACAGAGCAATAAAAAAGAGCGCCTCAGCGCTCTTTTTTCAGTTCTCCAAATAACGATACAAAGTAGACTTGCTAATGCCGGTCTGTTCTTTGATTTCCGCTAGGCTATGTGATTTGCTTTTATACATCTCGATTGCTTTTTTGACATTGGCATCGGGTTTGCGCGGACGCCCAGCGTGCATGCCTTTTTGTTTGGCTTCCGTTAAGCCGGCTTTAGTCTTGGCGCTGATGGAGTCGCTTTGGAAGTCGGCAATCGCTTTTGTGATTTCCAAAAAAGAAAACGAAGTTCCTCTCGTAGTATCGATCTGTTCTTCAACGGCATAAAGAAAGGCAGCCTTGTCTTCCAACGCTTCCACCAGATCGACTAAATGCCTTGTCGAATCCGCCAACACGTGAAGTTTCATGACGATGATGTGGTCGCCAGGCTTCGTGGCTGTTAACATTCTATCGAGTTCATCCCGGAGCTTTGGGGAACTGTGGGACTCTATATAAATTGCCTCGCAGCCGAACTCTTCAAAAAGGGCCTGCTGCTTGTGGCAGTCTAAATCTTCTTCAATGGCTCTTGCGTAACCGATTCGCACGTAAAAAAACCCCTCGCTGTACAAAGTGAATACATTATAACATATTAATTTTTAATAAAAACGGCCCAAAAAGGTTCCATTAATGGAGCGTCGGTGCTAAACTGTTTTCATTGTGAAAAAATAAGATTTCCGGTTAAGAGGAAGTTTGCAAATAACCAATAGAGGAGCACGACCAAGTGAAACAAAGTCTTAAAACCCAATGGTTTGGGAATATCCGCGGGGACATCCTATCGGGGATCCTCGTAGCCATCGCGCTTATCCCAGAAGCCATTGCCTTCTCGATCATTGCGGGGGTTGATCCCATGGTCGGTTTGTATGCTTCCTTCAGCATCGCCGTTATCATTGCCTTTGTCGGTGGCCGCCCAGGCATGATCTCGGCCGCGACTGGGGCGATGGCGTTATTGATGGTGCCGCTCGTCCGTGACTACGGCCTGGAATATTTGCTTGCCGCCACGATTTTGACAGGAGTTATCCAATTGTTGTTTGGTGTCTTTAAAGTCGCGAAAGTGATGAAATTTATCCCGCGCGCTGTCATGATTGGCTTTGTCAACGCATTGGCCATCTTGATCTTCATGGCACAAGTGCCGCATTTTATCGGCATCAATACGATGACTTACGTTTTTGTCGCCATTACACTTGCGATTATTTACATCGTACCGCGTTTTTTCAAAGCTATCCCGGCACCGCTTATTGCGCTGGTCGTCTTGACTGCCGTAACGATCTACTCCGGTTTCGATTTGCGTACCGTCGGTGATCTGGGGACAATCAGCCAGACGCTGCCGAGTTTCCTGTTGCCGGATGTACCGTTTAACTTAGAAACCTTATCGATTATTTTCCCTTATTCGCTAGCACTGGCGATTGTCGGATTGCTTGAATCGCTGCTGACGGCGAATATCGTCGATGACATGACCGACACAACAAGCGACAAAAACAAAGAAGCCAGAGGGCAAGGCATCGCCAATTTCGTTACCGGCTTCTTTGGCGGGATGGCAGGCTGCGCGATGATCGGGCAATCGGTCATTAACGTCAAATCTGGCGGGCGAGGACGTTTGTCGGCACTTGTTGCCGGGACATTCCTGATGTTTTTGATCATCGTCCTTGGCAATGTAGTCGTACAGATTCCGATGCCGGTCCTTGTCGGCATCATGATTATGGTATCGATCGGAACGTTTGACTGGGCTTCTTTCACTTATTTGAAAAAAGCGCCGAAAACCGATTCGATCGTCATGGTCGCCACTGTCGCCATCGTCGTCTATACACATGATTTATCAATCGGTGTATTGGCTGGCGTCTTGCTCAGTGCCGTCTTCTTCGTTTCGAAAATTTCCAAGATCAAAGTGGAAAAGCGTCTGCTCGATGCCACGCAATACCGTGTGGAAGGGCAATTGTTCTTCGCTTCGGTTGAGGATTTTCTGGAAAAATTCGATTTTGATGTCGAACGCGAGAAAGTGATCATCGATTTTACGGATGCCCATATTTGGGACGATTCCGGAGTCGGTGCCGTCGACCGGGTCGTATTGAAGTTCCGGGAAAACGCCAATGAAGTGGAAGTGACGGGCTTAGATGCCGGAAGCCAGAAGCTGATTGATCAATTGGCGATTTTCCAAAGTTCGAGTGCGAAATTGCCGACACATTAATAACAGATTGAAAACGCCCACCCTCGCTATCAGGGGTGGGCGTTTTTGTGTTTCAGATCGTTCCTGAAGCTGAAGAATAGCAAAAAGATGTGGAAGCTTTCACAGTTTAGCAATATTTTCTATTTAAACAAAATCTTTATACTATATAATAACTGTAAATGGAGTTTATAGGAGTAGGAGGAATCAACATGAAAAAAACAACCATCAGCATAGCTCTTATCGTGCTGTTGTTCCTTTCGCCATTCATCTTTTGGCTGTTGCAGGGGAAAGAGCCTTTGAACGTGGCAATTATCGACAAAACGGTCCCTTCTGAGGAGTACCGCGAACATAAGGGGCTGACGTGGGTGTTGAACCATCAACGTTACGCCAAAGAGGATGAATCGGACTATCTCGCAGATACGGATTATTTTGGTTTTATGCCGGATGAAGCCGAAAAGGATTATGAGATTCGCGGCGTTGAAGAAATGGGGTCCGGCTATGATTTGATTTATTTAGCCGACACTTACGGTGTATATGAAGACGATCTCCCTTGGCAAGAAGCAGAAGGAGAACGTTCCGAGCTCATCTATGGCGGCTTGGAAATGGCTGAATGGCAGATGATTAAGCAGCGAGTGCTGGACGAGGGCAGTGATTTAGTTGTCGAGTTCAATACGTTTGCTTCTCCGACAGATGCTGCGGTCAGCGCAGATATGGGAGAATTCCTGGGGCTTAAATGGAGCGGCTGGAGCGGTCGTTATTTCCCTGACTTAGCGGAAGGAGCGGAAGTGCCGGAATGGATTGTCCAGAACTATGAGCAAGGCGATGAGGAATGGCGATTCACAGGCGGAGGCTTCGTGCTCGTCGAAGACGCCAGTGGCGAAGTCGTGGTGCTGTCTGAAGAGCGGGGAGATATCGAAAATGCAGGCCTTCAAGTGAAATTCACGGAGCTTGGGCAAACGGCATTTGATCTTGAAGAAAGCCCAACATTCGATTATTGGTTTGATATCAACGAAGCCCAAGGTGAGACGGAAGTGCTTGCTGAGTACGAATGGTCACTTAACGAACAAGGCCAAGAGGCGCTTTCTGAACGCGGGATTCCTGATAATTTCCCGGCGGTTCTGAACGCGCCTGTGAATGAATCGAATGTTTATTACTTCGCCGGCGACTTTGTCGATATCGAGGATGTGCCGTCTTTCTACCAATACGGCGGGCTGTCGAAAATGAAAGATTGGTTGTCATTTGGCGGCTCTGACAGCTTCTATTGGAAAACCTATGTTCCGATGATGGAGACGATTCTTGCTGACAGTGCAGAAAAGCAACGAGACACGGAAGAACGCGTATCGGTTGCTGCTGAAAAAGACGGCATTTCTTATCCATCCCGTGTGAATGGTGAACAATTTGAAGTGTTCGAAGATGGCGAATGGAAGGACTTTACGGTCAAAGGCGTCAATATGGGCATGGCCAAACCCGGCACTTTCCCGGGCGAAGCCGCGATTTCCCGCGAAGAATACGACCGCTGGTTCAAAGAGATCGGCGAAATGAACGCCAACGCTATCCGTGTCTATACGCTTCATCCGCCTGCTTTTTATAAAGCATTGACCCAATACAATAAAACAGCGGAAACGCCACTGTATTTGTATCACGGCGTATGGATTGACGAAGAGCCGCTCGAAGAAACTTTAGATGCCTTCACGCCTGAAATTACAGAGCGTTTCCAGCAGGAAATGAAAAAAGTGGCCGATGCAGTCCATGGAGACGCTCAAGTGGAGGAAGAACCGGGCCATGCATCCGGAAACTATACGGCTGACATTTCTGACTATGTGATCGGCTGGATGATCGGCATCGAGTGGTATCCTTTTACGGTAGATGAAATGGATAAGAAATATCCGGATCTCGGTGATTTTTCAGGAACCTTCATCGAGACTGAAGACGCCAACCCGATGGAGCATTGGATTGCGCAACAGCTGGATGAATTGGCTGTCTATGAATATGAAGCATACGAAAGCATGCGCCCACTTAGCTTTACGAACTGGGTAACGACAGACAATATCGATCAACCGGCAGAGCCAAGCGAACAGGAAGATATGGCTACGGTCGATCCGAACCACATCCGCACGAAGGGTGAATTAACGGAAGTGGGCATGTTCGCTTCTTATCACGTGTATCCATATTACCCGGATTTTCTTAATCTTGAGGAAAAATATACCGAATTTATCGACCACCGTGGCGAACGAAATAATTACGCAGGATATTTACGTGATCTGAATGAATCGCACGATATGCCATTGCTGATTGCCGAATTTGGCGTGCCGGCATCGAGAGGCATGACCCACAAAAACCCGTTCGGTTGGAACCAAGGCTTCATTTCCGAGAGTGAGCAAGGGGAAATCGCTAGCCGACTGTACGAAGATATCCTCGAAGAAGGCATGCTGGGTGGCTTAGTCTTCACGTGGCAAGACGAATGGTTTAAACGGACGTGGAACACGATGGAATACGACAATCCGAATGAGCGGCCGTTCTGGTCGAATGCCCAGACGAATGAGCAGCAATTCGGCTTGCTTAGCTTCGACCGCCACAAAGTGAAAGTGGATGGGGAAGACGATTGGCAGGAGGGGACCTTGCTGGACGAAAAAGAACAAGGTGCTTTGCGCTCGCTGTCGATGGATTCAGATGAACGCTATGTGTACGTTAAAGCAGAGTTCGATCCAAAGCAGGAATGGTGGAATGAAGACAGCCTTCGCCTTTACTTTAGCGTAAGGGAAAACGAAGGGATCGAAGTGGCAGAAGAGTTCTTGGCTGATTTTGAGCTTTCCATCAAAGGAAAGGAAGCGGCACTCAAAGTGGCAGGCGATTACGATACCTTCTATTATGACTATTACAATCGGTTGGAGATGATTCCAAAAGAGCCGGATATTGAAAACAACTTCCACCCGATGCGGTTAGCGTTGAACAAGGAATTCACGCGGCCAGACACTGGGGAAGTCTATCCTTTTGAATACTATGAAACCGGCGAACTGCGCTTTGGCATCGCCGACCCTGAAGACGAGCAATACGATTCTCTGAACGATTATTATTATTCAGAAGAAGAAGGGATTTTGGAAATAAGAATTCCTTGGATGCTATTGAATGCAAAAGACCCTGCGAAAAAAGAGTTCACGGGCGATTTGCAAAAGGATGGCATTGAAGCAAGCATGACAGTAAAAGGCATTAAAGCCGCAGCCGTGTTGGAGGATGCAAGTGGGAACCAATTAGAGTCAATGGGACTTAAGGACAGCAAGGTTTATTCTTGGGAAGCCTGGGAATTACCGGAGACACAAGAACGATTGAAAGAATCCTATTACATCCTGCAAGAAACTTTTAAAGATACTGAATGATAAAAAGACCCATTACTGGGCTGCGCCGAAACTGGCTCAGTTCAGTTTGGGTCTTTTTCAATTGAGTAATTCAAGAAAATAAAAGTCTTTCATTAGTTCATTCCACAATCAAATGAAAATAATTCTCATTTAGTTATTGAAAATGGTTTTTATTCTGCTATACTAATGAATGTAGTTAAGTGATAATGATTATCAGTATCAACGAATCATTTTGCTGCAAGTTTTCGAAAGTGGGAGAAGCAAGATTACATAATGCAAGGGATGTCTATCATCCACCAATTTCAACAGAAGAGGAGACGGTATAAAATGAAGAAATGGGCAATGGCAATTTTGGTGCTAGCGATGTTGGCGGTACTCGCAGCTTGTGGGGCAGAAGAAGAGGCAACCGATAGCCAAACGGCGGATGCACAAACGACAGAAGCGGAAACGATGACAGTGACGCACGAACTTGGTGAGACGGAAGTGCCGAAAAATCCAGAGAAAGTGGTTGTTTTTGACTTCGGAATTTTGGATACACTGGATCAATTGAGTGTAGAGTCTGTAGCAGGCGTTGCACAAGGTAATATCCCTACATATTTGGAGAAATATGAAGATACGGAGAAATACGAAAATATCGGCACATTGAAAGAAGCGGATTTTGAAGCGATTCATGCAATGGATCCAGACTTGATTATCATCTCCGGGCGCCAAGCAGAGATGTATAGCGAATTCAGCGAAATCGCCCCGACAATCCACTTGGGCGTAGACACAACGGATTATATGAGTTCCTTCACGACCAATATGGAAACGGTTGGAGAAATTTTTGGCAAGGAAGCAGAGGTTGAAGAAGAACTTACGGCTATCAATGAGCAAATCGAAGGCGTAAAAGAAAAAACTTCGACTTCTGATGAGAAAGGCTTGATTGTTTTAGCGAACGAAGGAAAAGTCAGTGCCTATGGCGCCGCGTCACGCTTCGGCATCATTCATGATGTATTCGGCGTGAAGCAAGCAGACGAAGGCATTGAAGCTTCTACACATGGCCAAAGCATCACGTATGAATACATTCTCGATACGAATCCGGATGTGATGTTTGTTGTCGACCGCAATGCAGCAGTCGGCAATGAGGCAAGCGCGAAAGATTCATTGGAAAATGAATTGGTACAGAAAACGAATGCTTACCAAAACGATAACATCATCTACTTGGATCCAGATTATTGGTACCTATCCGGTGGCGGGCTGCAGTCTGTCAGCGAAATGGTCAATGCCATCGAATCTGCATTTTAATCTCAAAGCCCTGGCGCTGCCAGGGCTTTTTGTTTGTTAAAGGAGAAACGGGTATGGAAGCTATTGCCGGTGGACAACAGCTTGTTCGCATCGGCAATGAGAAAAAAACAAAAGGACGGAAGGCGCAAATGCCTTCGGTCCTTTTGTTTTTGTAGGCGAATCATCGTTTATTCATACGTACGGAAAAAGTCCAGCGTCCCGTCAATAATCCGTTGTTGGTCGTGGTCCAGTGTCGCCACATGATAGCTGTCCGGCATTTCGACGATATCTTTTTCCTCAGATGCAATATGCTCGTAAATAAATTTGGAATTTCCGGGTGGTACCACATGGTCTTCCGGTGAGACGAATAGCAATGTCGGGCAATGAATGGCCGACAGATTCTTTTTGACCAGGTCCATGAAAGGCAAAATCTCTTTGACGGAAGCGACTGGGGTTTTGTCATAGGCAAGCTCGGTAACTCCCGGCTTTTTAATATCGGATCCGATAGCGTCCAAAAAACGCACATCCTGCAATTCCATGACGCCTTCCATATCCGGCACTTCGATAGCGGCGTTGATCAAGGCAATGCCACGGATTTCCGGATGGTTCTCCGCCATATAAAGCGCCAGTGTCCCGCCCATCGACAAGCCTGCAACAAATATCTTGTCGCAGCGTTCCATCAGCCACGCATAAGCTTCTTCGACAGAAGCGATCCAATCCTGATAGGTGCTCGTCTCCATGTCTTCGTAATGTGTGCCATGCCCTTTCAGGCGCGGGGCATAGATACTATAGCCTTGTTGTGAAAAAGCCTCCGCCAGCGGACGCATGCTTTGTGTTGTTCCGGTAAAACCGTGCGAGATGAGAATGCCGGTGTTGCCGCCTTCAAATATGAACGGTTCAGCTCCAGGGAGTATGTCAAACTCATGTGCCATTCAAAAACCTCCTTTTAGGTATCCTTAACTATTCGTTGCCATATGGAAAAATCCTGCCCCCTCGATTGCCTGAAAAGCAATGCTATAATAATGGGAATGTACCGAACTGGAGGGGATTTTGTGCGCAATGTACAGAACTATAGACAATTGATTGAGCAATTTGAGAATGGCCCTTATTTCCGGTTGCTTGGATTTCAAATTGATGGGGTAGAGTACGGCAAAGCGTCGCTGCGCTTAGAGAAAATAACCGCAAACGATAATATGCAAAACATGTTGCACGGCGGTGCAATCATGTCCGGCTTGGACATTGTCATGGGACTCGCTTCCCGGTCGCTTGGCAGTGACGCAGTTTCAACGATTCAAATGGAAGTGCGCTTTATCAAAAGCTTAGCTGAAGGAACCGCCATTTTCCAAGCGGAACTGCTGCATCAGACAAACAGCACGGCGATCCTGACAGGACGGGTTGTGAGCGATCGGGATGAATTATTGGCTCATAGTACCGGCACATTCAAATTATAACTGCCTAACTCCTTTTCGCAGATAGCGGAAGGGAGTTTTCAATGGGGGTAATTGGAAACCGTTTTCTTGACCCACTAGCTGGCGCTTGTTATAATTACTTTTAATTAAAGATATTTTAATTCAAAGTAAAGAGGTGGAACATATGGAGTTCTCCAACCAGAATTTAAAAGCTGTAACTGTGTTAATTCGCGCCGCAGATGCTATCCACGATGCCATCAAATGTGACGTGGCAGGGTACGGCTTGAATGCGACGGAATTCTCGGTACTCGAACTGCTCTATCACCAAGGACGCCAGCCGATACAGGCAATCGGCAAAAGGGTGCTGATTGCGAGCAGCAGCATCACCTATGTAGTCGATAAATTGGAACAAAAAGGCTATGTCGAACGGGAAGCGTGTAAGGAAGATCGGCGCGTGACCTATGCATTGTTGACAGACGGCGGGCAAGAATTGATGAAGCGAATCTTCCCGGAACATGAACGACAGATGGATACATTATTTGCGGGGCTTGAGACGGAAGAGGTAACGGCATTGATTGAGAAGTTGAAGAAAGTCGGTTATGAAGCACAAGAAAGCAATGAAGAGAAAATGGGAAATGATAAGGAGCGGTATGCATGAACGAATTGAAAGGGATTCACCACGTTACAGCGATTACGAGCAGCGCAGAAAAGAATTATGAATTTTTCACTTATGTATTAGGCATGAGATTGGTTAAGAAAACTGTAAACCAGGATGATATCCAAACGTATCACTTGTTTTTCGCTGATGATAAAGGCTCAGCCGGGACGGATATGACCTTCTTTGATTTTCCGGGCATTCCGAAAGGCACTCACGGCACGAACGAAATTTACAAAACGGCTTTTCGTGTGCCGACAGACGAAGCGCTTAGCTATTGGGAAAAGCGTTTTGACAAATACGAAGTGCAGCACAGTGCAATCACCGAGCAATTTGGCATCCAAACTTTGTCATTCACCGACTTTGATGACCAACAGTATATGCTCGTATCAGACGAACACAATACAGGGATAGAGTCTGGCACACCGTGGCAAGATGGCCCGGTCCCGCTCGAATTTGCCATCACTGGCCTCGGCCCAATTCATATTCGCATTGAGCGCTTCGATTATTTGAAAGAGGTATTGGAGAAGGCGATGCATATGCGTGAAATCGCTGAAGAAGGGCCGCTACATTTGTTCGAAATGGGCGAAGGCGGCAATGGAGCGCAAGTGATTGTCGAACATAACGCCGATTTACCAGCCGGCCAACAAGGCTTCGGTACGGTCCACCATGCTGCCTTCCGCGTAGCGGACCGGAAAGCACTGGATGAATGGATCAGCCATATGCAGAAAATCGGATTCTCAACGTCCGGCTATGTCGACCGTTTCTTCTTTGAGTCGCTGTATGCACGAGTCGCTCCTGGCCTATTATTCGAATGGGCAACGGATGGCCCCGGCTTTATGGGCGACGAGCCATACGAAACACTGGGCGAGAAACTGTCGCTGCCGCCATTTTTGGAGCCGAAACGAGAACAGATTGAATCCACCGTGCGCCCGATCGATACGGTGCGCAGTACACAAGCTATTGAAAAAGAATACCTATAAGAAATATTCGGCGCTGCTCATACGGGGCAGTGCTTTTTTATGTGAAAAAAAGGCGAGTGGCCAAAAATCTGAAATAATGGGACAATTTTGGGAACTTATCCCACTTCTCTTCGTATGTATAAATAACACGCGAAAAGGGGAGAAGAACGATGCCGAAATGCCAAAATTGCGGAACGACATGGACTTGGGTGCAGTGTGTTTGCCGACTGGTCACACTCGGGGATAGCTTGACTTGCCCATCTTGCATGCAAGATCAATTCTTAACGGTAAAAGCACGTAAAAAGACAAGTTTGTTTGTCTTTATTGCGCCTCTTCTCATGTTCATTTCCGTCGCTTTTGGCATTGAGCCGTTCGCTTCCCTTGCCTTATTCCTCGCAACTTTCCTAGTGGTTCTGGGCATCTTTCCGTTTTTGATCGAATTGACAGACGAACGCGGGCCGATGTGGTGAATAGTCCTTTGTCTAGTGTTTAACCGGGAAATGAACCAAAGCCCCTCAGATAGGGATTCTTTTCTGGACAGCTCATGAAGCTTGCGCTAAACTTACAGATAATCATCTATAGCGTTCTTCGGGGTCGGGTGAAATTCCCAATCGACGGTAACGGAGCAATCCGAAGCCCGTGAGCCTTTCGGGGCAGGATTTGGTGCAAGTCCAAAGCCGACAGTTAAAGTCTGGATGGGAGAAGAACCGTCAAACAGCCTACTAGCAATCGCTTAGGTTTCTTTGATATGCACTTTCAAGGCCCCTTTCTTTTATGAAAGGGGCCTTTTTTGCATACTGTGGATGATCAACTGAATAGTATTCCTTCGGGGTCGGGTGAAATTCCCAATCGACGGTAACGGAGCAATCCGAAGCCCGTGAGCCTTTCGGGGCAGGATTTGGTGAGAGTCCAAAGCCGACAGTTAAAGTCTGGATGGGAGAAGGAAGAACACGGAAATTATAGAGCAATCTATAGTTCTATTTCCTATTGTCTTCTAACCCATTGGTTTATCAATGGGTTTTTATTATGGTGTGAAAGGCGTGATCAAGTGGATGATCAGCAAATCATGAAGCAAGCTTTGGATTTGGCGCAATCAGCCGCCGGACAGACTTCGCCCAATCCGCTTGTCGGGTCGGTCATTGTCAAAGAGGGCCGGATTATCGGCATGGGCGCGCATCTGAAAGCGGGGCAGCCCCATGCAGAAATCCATGCGCTGAATATGGCAGGCGGTGAAGCGCAAGGCGCAGATTTGTATGTGACATTGGAGCCCTGCAGCCATCATGGCCGGACAGGCCCTTGCGCGGATGCGATTATTCGTGCCGGCATCCGCCGTGTCGTCGTCGCGGTGCTGGACCCGAACCCCCTCGTCTCAGGCCAAGGCATTCAAAAGCTTGAAGCTGCCGGGGTGATTGTAGAGACCGGTGTCTGCGAACAGCAAGCGGCGGAGTTGAACCGAATGTTCTTTACCTATATCCGCAAGAATCGGCCTTTTGTGACATTGAAACACGCCATTACCTTAGACGGCAAAATCACGGTAACCGGTGGCCGTTCGGAAAAAATTACAGGGCCGGATGTTCAGCAAGACGTTCATAAACTGCGCTTGCTGCACGACGCCATTTTGGTCGGTGCACAGACTGTCGCACTCGACAACCCCCGCTTGACCAATCGGTTTGCCGACTCCCCGAAGCAGCCGATCCGTGTCGTATTGGATCGCCAGTTGCGCATCCCGATAGAGAGCCACGTGATTCAAGTACCTGATGCCCCTACTTGGATTATTGTTGGATCAGGGGTGGATATCGATAGCCGCGGAGCTTTTCCAGAGCACGTCGAAATCCTGCAGCTGGATACGCCCGATGTAGACATTGCCTCAGCGTTGGAAGTGCTTGCTGCGCGCAAAGTTTTATCGGTACTGGTGGAAGGCGGCCAAAAAATCAACACCGCTTTCTTGCAAAGCGGTCAAGTAGATGAAATCGCAACGTATATCGCGCCAATCATTCTCGGCGACGAAGGAACGGTTTCCGTATTCGGTGATCTGCACGCCAGTTCAGCGTCGAACGGCGTCCGCTTGGAGACGCAGAAAGTTGAACGAATCGGAACGGATCTGAAGATCATCTCCACCTTAAAGGAGTGACACACATGTTTACAGGCATTATCGAAGAAAAGGGACAGCTCGCGGGCATTAAACGCGGCGCGTCCAGTATGGAAATGACGATACGTGCGCATGTCGTCTTAGAAGAAACAAAAATCGGCGACAGCATTTCAGTAGAAGGCGTGTGCTTAACCGTGACTTCAATGTCGAATGGCCGATTTACGGTGGATGTCATGCCGGAAACCTTTCACGGCACGACCCTTTCGTCATTAAGTACCTCTAGCCCCGTCAATCTCGAGCGGGCGATGGCGGCGAACGGCCGTTTTGGTGGGCATCTTGTCGCTGGCCATATCGACGGGGTCGGCAAAATCTTGCGCAAGCGCCCTCAGGAAAATGCATTGTATATCGATATAGCAGCACCCGCTGAATTGCTTGCACAGTCTATTGTCAAAGGGTCTATCGCGATCGATGGCGTCAGTTTGACGATTTTCGAGCTCAGCGAAAACCATTTGACCGTTTCGCTCATCCCCCATACAGCAGGGGAAACGACTTTAGGTAGCAAAAAAGTAGGCGATTCGGTCAATCTCGAAACCGATATGTTCGGGAAATACGTGCAGCGTTTTATGGAGCAGGCGCCAAAACAACCGATGAACGCCGAGTATTTGCGGCGCCACGGATTTTAAAGGAGCAAACCGATGCGAAATACAATCGAAGAAGCAGTAAAGGATTTGCAGGCAGGAAAAGTTGTGATTCTAGTAGATGACGAGTCCAGGGAAAATGAAGGCGATTTTGTTTGTCTCGCGGAGCATGCGACGCCTGAAAACATCAACTTTATGGCAACGCACGGCCGGGGGCTCATCTGCACGCCGGTCTCACCGGATATCGCCTTACGATTGAAACTCGATCAAATGGTCAGCCACAATACCGATCATCATGAAACGGCGTTTACTGTCAGTATTGACCATAAAGATGCCAAGACAGGAATCAGTGCATTTGAACGGTCGGACACCATTTTGAAGATGCTTGATACGAAAGCCGTGCCGCAAGATTTCAAACGGCCGGGACATGTTTTCCCACTCGTCGCGAAGTCAGGCGGCGTGTTCCAGCGCCAAGGTCATACAGAAGCATCCGTTGATTTGGCACGTCTATCCGGCAGTGAGCCGGCAGCGGTCATTTGCGAGATCATGAATGCGGATGGCACGATGTCGCGCATGCCTGATTTAGAAAAATTAGCGGATGCGCTGGAGTTGAAAATCATCACGATCGAGGACCTCTATGCGTATCGCGCGGAGAAAGACCCGATTCTCACAAGGGAATCGAGCGTACACATGCCGACAGATTTTGGCGAATTCCGGATGGTCGGCTATTCAAACCGGCTTGATACAGAAGAGCACGTTGCAATTGTAAAAGGCAATCCGGAATCAGTAGAAGCACCGATTGTGCGCATTCATTCCGAATGTTTGACGGGCGATATTTTCCACTCGCGCCGTTGCGATTGCGGGGCACAATTGGCCAAGTCACTCGAATTGATCGAACAGGCAGGAGCCGGCGTCGTCCTTTATATGAGACAGGAAGGGCGCGGCATCGGCTTGTTGAACAAGCTGAAAGCCTATGAATTGCAGGAACAAGGCTTGGACACTGTCGAAGCAAATGAACAGCTCGGCTTCCCTGCAGAGATGCGCGACTATACTTTATGTGCATTGATGCTGAAGGATCTCGGGGTGTCTCGGGTCCGGCTGTTGACGAATAATCCGGCTAAAACAGACGCATTGATTGAATACGGCATTGAAGTGGAAGAGCGGCTTGCGCTCATCATCCCGCCGACGGAAGACAATACGCAGTACATGAAAACGAAAAAACAACGCATGCATCATCTAATCGACTAAGGAGTGTTTATAATGGAAACAGTTTACGAAGCGAATTTGATCGGGTCGGATTTAAAAATAGGGATCGTTACAGGCAGGTTCAATGATTTCATCACCTCCCGCCTGTTGGACGGCGCCGTTGACGGTTTGGTGCGCCACGGCGTTAATAAAGATAATATCGATACCGCTTGGGTACCAGGGGCATTTGAATTGCCGCTTGTGGCAAAAAAAATGGCAGAAACGAAAAAATACGATGCCATCATCGCACTCGGCACGGTCATCCGCGGTTCTACGACACATTACGATTATGTCTGTAATGAAGCAGCGAAAGGCATCGCGCAAGCGGGCATGTCGACAGGCGTCCCAGTCATCTTCGGCGTCTTGACGACAGAGACGATCGAGCAGGCGATTGAACGAGCTGGCACGAAAGCGGGCAACAAAGGCTATGAAGCGGCGGTCTCCGCTGTCGAAATGGGCAATTTGATGAAAGCGTTCGACTGATGAAGAAAAGTAAGGCCGGTTCCAAATCGAGTCAATTAAAGTAGGGAAAGAGCTTGCATTCTTTATTGAATGCAGGCTCTTTTTAGTGCTAGCAATTAGATAACCTTGCCGTGCCATTTAGGATAGTGTTGAGTTCATGGCAAGTTTTATTTGAAGTTAAAGGCAATAGAGCATTGACAATTAACAGAAGTTTTAGAATAATGAAAAAAGATTGAGGTATTACCCTTAAATTGGAAAGAGAGGTGGCGCTATTCTGTCATAAGAGACGATCAAATATCGTCATACTTGAGAACGGTTACAAAAAAAGGAGTGAAGAGATGATCTGGGTCCTGTCGCTAAGCCTTATCACGATATTATCAGTGGTCGCAGGGTTAAGAAAGAAGAGGATAGTCTATTTTTTGGTCCCGTTAGTGTCAATTTTTGCATTCATGCTCATTAAAATCATTATGGTGCCTTTGCCGTTCACGGATACAGTCCGCTTTATTTTTCAGCTTAGGGGATAAGTGAAAATTAGCTGTCTTCAATACCGATAAAAGGGGTGGGAATATTGAGGAAGATCGATAAACGGGAGGCGGATTCTTATTTCCGGATTCGTACCATACTAATCACCATTTATTTGCTGATTGGCTTTACGGCATCTTTCGTCGTGGTGTTTTTCGCAGAACAACTGTCGGAATTCAGCTTTAATGGCATGCCGTTTCATTATTTTATGGGGGCACAAGGAGCTATCTTGATTTTCATTATCTTACTGTTTACGAACGCTATCATTAACGACCGTATCGATAAGAAGTTCGGGCTGGACCAGGACGAGAAGGAATAAAACGACGGATTTATGGATAAACGACCACAATAAGTTCCTGTATTGATAAAGGGGGAGAAGCAGTGGATTCACAATTTCTCGTATCGCTTTTAATGATCCTCGTTACTTTTGGGCTATATATCGGCATTGCCGTCTATAATATGGCCAGACAAACTTCTGATTTCTATGTAGCTGGCCGCAATGTGCCGGCGGTCTTTAACGGAATGGCCATCGGAGCCGACTGGATGAGTGCCGCTTCGTTTATTGGGCTCGCCGGAACGGTCATGCTGCTCGGTTATGACGGGCTTGCCTATATCATGGGGTGGACAGGCGGCTATTTGCTGCTGACCTTTCTATTGGCGCCGCAACTCCGTAAATCCGGCCGTTACACGGTCCCAGAGTTTATCGGTGACCGTTACAGCAGCAGCACGGCACGGTTGATTGCCGCTGTCGCCACCATCATTATCAGCTTTACTTATTCCATCGGCCAGCTCTCAGGTTCTGGCGTGGTTATCGGAAGGCTGCTTGAAGTACATACAGCTGTAGGGACGATCATCGGTGTAGTCTTGATCGCATTTTACTCAGCGCTTGGCGGCATGAAAGGGATCACTTGGACGCAAGTAGCACAGTACTTGGTGCTGATTATTGCTTATTTGATCCCAGTTATTTTCATGTCCTTGCAACTGACAAATAACCCCATTCCGTGGATGTCTTACGGACAAATTGTAGGCGAGTTACAGCAGCTCGATGCACAGTTGGGCATTTCTGAATACGTAGTGCCGTTTACGGAAGCGACCAAATGGCAATTTCTCGCGTTGATGTTCACCTTGATGGCTGGAACAGCGGGGCTGCCACACGTAATCGTCCGTTTCTATACGGTTTCTACGATGAAAGCGGCTCGTTGGAGCGGGGCCTGGGCGCTGTTGTTCATTGGCTTGCTTTACTTGTCCGCTCCAGCCTACGCAGCATTTTCACGATTCATCTTAATGACCCAAGTGGCGGGTTCATCGATTGCCGATTTGCCGGCATGGACAGCATCTTGGGTGAACACCGGGTCTTTATCGGTGGCAGATACCAATGCGGATGGAATTCTGCAATGGGAAGAAATCGTCATCAGCAACGATATCGTCGTCATGGCGACGCCCGAAATCGCCAATTTGGGGATTTTCGTGATTGGATTGATGGCAGCCGGTGCCATGGCAGCTGCGCTTTCGACTGCAGGCGGATTGATGATCGCCATTTCCGCCGCTTTATCGCAAGACATTTATTATCGTTCCATCAATCCTGAAGCAACGGAAAGCCAACGCCTGCTAGTCGGCCGAGCCTCGATCATCATCGCGACTGTAGCGGCAGGGCTTGTGGCATTGAATCCGCCTGGTGCAATTACGCAAATTGTGGCGTGGGCGTTCGCTCTTGCATCGGGAACGTTTTTCCCGGCACTCATCCTCGGGGTATGGTGGAAACGGGCAAACGGGCCAGGCGTCATAGCTGGCATGCTGATTGGCTTAAGCGTGACCTTGACGTATATTTTTGCCGCGAAATATGGAGGCTTCACGATTCTCGGCATTATCGATACAGGGGCTGGAGTGTTTGGCGCTGCCGCTGCGATCATCGCCATTATCGTGGTGTCGTTAGCCACTAAAGCACCATCAAAGGAAATTCAGGAAGAAGTGATGGACTTGCGTTATCCGGAAGGCATGACGTATAAAGACGGTGAAGTTTGGCGCACCGATCCGGCTGAGAAAAAACGCCCGGATCATTGAAAAAAGAGCGGAAGCCCAGGCTTCCGCTCTTTTTTATTGGGGGATTATTCTTTCCGGAACACCCAAGCGCGCTGGGCGATAAAGCCAAAGATGAATAGCACCGTATCGACCATCACTTTCAAAATGACTTCTCCACGGCCGAGCCATTCCGCGTACAGGAAGTGGACGGAGGCGGCGGAAACGCCCATGATGAAGGCGGCCAATATATAGTAGCGCAGCAAGGATCGTTTGGAGCCTTGTTTAAAGACCTTGTTGCGGTTGACGTAATAATTGAACAGGGAAGACAAAACGCGTGCTGCTATCGTTGCAATAATGATGAACGCTTCCGGAGACTCGTCGCGTAATAGCTGGACGAACAGCCAGAACAGGGCGATATCGAGCCCGAAAGAAGCGGCGCCTGATATCCCATAAAAGATAAAGATCTTGTAAATGTGGTAAGAGTCACGCAAGGGGTGAAAATGGGACGATTTATTATCATCCAGATAAACCGTTTCGATCGTCACTTCCGACACGGGGATGTAATTTTTCTTTAACGCCGCGAGCATATTCATTTCATATTCAAAACGTTCCCCGAGCACATCGAGAAGCCTGGGCAAGAATTTTACGGGAATGCCGCGCAGGCCGGTTTGCGTATCCGTCAAGTCAGCGCCAGTCGATAAGCGGAACAAAAGCCGCGTGAACCGGTTGCCAAAGCGGCTGCGAAACGGAATGCCCGGCTGCTTGAAATCCCGGGCACCGAGAACGACATGGTTTGGCGAAGCTTCCAGTTCATTGGCGATTTTGACCATATCCGATACCAGGTGCTGCCCATCCGCATCGGCGGTGATGATGGCTTCAATCGGCAATTGATGGTTGAGGATGTAGTGGAACACGGTTTTAAGCGCGCGCCCTTTTCCTTGATTAACCGCATGAGTCAATAAAGTCACTTGAGGCAGCTTTTCGATTTCCTCGAAAAAACCTTCATAGGCGGGACCGCTGCCGTCATTCACGACGATGATCCGGGAAAAGCCGGCTGAAATTGCTTCTTCGATTGTACGTTTACAAGGCTCTTCCGGTTTATAGGCCGGAATGACAATGGCATATGGTTTCACAGGCAACCTCTTTCCATTTCTGGCATCCAGAAATAAGATACTGGCATAAGTTTCTATCTTTATATAACAACATTACCCCAATTACGGTCCGTTAGTCGTGCCTTTCAAGAATTCCTGTCTGCTTTTAGCAAGAATCGCTTTCTGGGTCCACAAGTAGGCTAATCGGCAACAACATCTTCCGGGCGATAGCCATCCTGTAACTGGCGGATCGACAAGCCGAAATCCATTTGAAGATGGGGATAATCTTTAAAGCCCATCCAATCGCCGCCCCATTCAAAGCCGAGCTCTTTAGCGATATCCGCTACTTCAAACCAATCGGGACGGCCATTTGCGTTGCCGTCGCGCTGAATATCCCAGACGACCGAGCCATCCGGCAGGCGCAGCGCAAAGTCGATGGCGAGCCCATAATTGTGATAGGATTGGCCACCTTCGGCATAAGTGACGACTTGTCCGGCCCGTGTCCGGCCTTGTGCGTGGATCTGATTTTGTTCTTCAACGGAACGAAAGCCATCGGTAATAAGAATTTCGATGCCGGCATCATCTGCAAGTGCGATCAGTTGATCTCGCTTGGATGCGACGATGGGGTGCAGCCCGTCTGGCAGTGGCCGAGCAGCACGCTCGCTACGCTCATCGATTTCGCGTTCGATCCAAATGAACAAAAAGACACCGACGATGAAAAGGAATAGCAAGGAAAAGACGGTGCGCAATGTTTTCAAGTCAGTTCACCTCATAGCTTGATTGTAGCAAAAATCCTGAAGCAAGTATCCGACAGAAGTTTTTGGTACGATAGGGGAAACAGATTTTTTGGAGGGATACATAATGGTCATTGAATTAATGAAATCCCATGCGTCGGTCCGCGATTACAAAGACCAGCCATTGACGCGTGCACAAGTTCACGAATTGGTCGAAGCGGCACAATATGCAGCGACGTCCCATTTTGTTCAAGCCTATTCAATCGTTTGGGTGACAGATGAAGACAAACGCAAACGCCTCGGCGAGCTGTCGAAAAATCCGAAACAGATGGAAGGGGCAGGAGCCGTTTTCCTAATGTGCGCCGATTACAACCGGTTGGGGCATGCGGCAAAATTGCAAGGGGAAGACATTGTCTTCGACCAGGCCGAGAACTTGCTGGTTGCAGTGACGGATGTCGGTTTGCTCGCGCAGAACTTGGCACTGGCTGCTGAATCCAAAGGCTATGGCATCTGCTATATCGGCGGGGTGCGCAACAATATGGAAGAAATCAGTGAACTGGTCGGTTTGCCTGAGGGCGTTTTCCCCGTTTACGGACTGACCGTGGGCGTGCCGAACGAAGCCAATGAAGTCAAACCGCGCCTTCCTGTAGAAGCCGTGCTTCATGAAAATGAATACGATGAAGCAAAGTATGCAGACATTTTACCAGCTTACGATGAAACGATCATGGCTTATTACGCTGCTCGTTCAAACAATCAAAAAACCGCTAAATGGAGCGAACAGATGGCGACATTTTTAAACAAGCCACATCGTCCGGACTTGAAAGACGTATTGGCCAAGCGTGGCTACCTATTTAAGTAAGCTTAGATAAACGAACAACTGGAATGTTGGAGGAGGTTGAAGAGCAATGAAAATCGCGTTATTTGGAGCAACTGGAAGAGTTGGCAGATACGTTTTGAACATGGCACTTCGTGATGGCCACGAAGTAAAGGCTTTGGTCCGAAGAGCGGACCTTGAACCGCACTCGAATTTGGACGTAATTGTCGGCAATGTCCGCAATGAAGATGATATTCAGCGGACTTTAGAAGGGGCGGATGCGGTCATCAGTGCAATTGGTACCGACCGCACAACCACTTTGTCCGAAGCCACGCCGCTCATCGTCAAAGCGATGGAAGCACAAGGCATACGGCGCATCATCACCATCGGGACTGCTGGCATTTTGAACAGCCGCTTAAGCCCCGGGCTGCTCCGTTATCAGGGTGGCGATTCGAAGCGCCAATTGACCTTTGCGGCAGAAGAGCATGAAAAAGCTTATCTCTCTTTAGAACAAAGTGATCTGGACTGGACGATTGTGTGCCCGACTTATTTGCCCGACGGCGAACCAAAAGGCTATTTCCGTTTTGAAGAAAATTATTTGCCAGAAGACGGCAAGGAAATAACGGCTGGCGATACGGCATTATTCGCTTACGAGCAATTAGACTCGGATGATTTCTTGAAAAGCCGTGTCGGCATTGCATATTGAATAACAAAACCCCTTGAACTGTGAAGAGTTCAAGGGGTTTTGTACGTATCAGGCAGTGACGTCGCGTTTAGAGAATGTCCAATAACTGATCAGCATGAAGATTAGGAAATAGACAGCTAAAACAATAAGCGACATGGTCATCGTGATGTCCGAGATAGGCATGAAGCCTGTATAAAATTGCGTCAAATCGGTATGCGTGAACAAATAGTATTTGACGATTTCAAAGTCCTGCAACAAGAAGACGAGTTGCACGCCGACAAACATCAGGAAAATCGACACGCCGATCGCAAGCGAGCTGGAGCGGAAAACTGTCCCGAGCATAAACGCAAAAGTTCCGATCATCCAAGTGCTGGCCAAGCTGAGTGCGGATAGTTTCAATGCCTCGGCCCAATAAGAGCCTTCGACAACTTCCGATCCGTTCCACACGAGGAATACGCCGTCGCCGGTTCCAAAGAAAATCCAGCTGAATAACGCGATCGATACGAAAGTAAGGATGGCAAACACCAATCCGAACAACATGGTCGTAATATATTTAGATGTAAGTATTTTCCATCTATTGACAGGGCGAGTCAGTAGCATCTTGATCGTCCCTTGTGAAAATTCCGCAGCGACGATTCCGGCGCCGACAATGACCGTAAACAAAGTAACAAGCGACAGCATCATATGGCCGTCAAGCACTTGCTGCTGCAAGCTTTCGATTTTAAAAGGCGCGGCATCATTTGCCAAGCGGTATTCTGCAATAGCAGCTTGCCCTTCATAATACTCTTGTTGGGCTGGGGCCATGTCCGAATTCTGTAATTGATCCTGGTACATCATCATGTCCATCGTCGCCATTTCCTGCCAATCGCTTTCCGGTGCAGGGGAGGTCGATTCGATCCATTTCGTAATGCCGGCATTTGCCAATAAAATCACAATAAGCAAGACAGCCATAATCCATGTCGCTTTTTTACTCCATAATTTCATCCATTCATTTTGTATGAGCTTGAGCAATTTCGCCGCCTCCAGTCATTTCAAGGAATTGATCTTCTAAGGTTGTGCGGTGAGGCTGGACAGCGTACAAATCGACGCCCGCAGCAGTGAGCAGCTTGATGGCGCCCGGGATATGTTCCGCTTCGGTATCGATTAAATAGCCATTTTCATGAGGATGTACGGTAAAACCGATTTCCTCAAGCACTTGTTTGGCTTGTTCGGCAGGCTTCGCTTCTATGTAATAACGGGATTGCTGGTGTTCGTTGACATTTTTGATGTCGATCAATTCACCATTTTGAATAATGGCGATACGGTCGCACAATAATTCAATCTCCGACAAGAGATGGCTGGAGACGAAAATAGCCACATCGTTTTCACGAGCCACTTTGCGCAAATACATGCGGAATTCGCGAATGCCTGCAGGATCCAGGCCGTTTGTCGGCTCATCCAAAATCAAGAACTCCGGATTGTTGAGGAGTGCCTGTGCCAGGCCAAGGCGTTGGCGCATGCCGAGTGAATAAGATCCCACTTTTTCCTTGATGCGGTTTTGCATGCCGACTTGCTGAATTACTTCGTCGATGCGGGCTTTGGTCACGCCTTTATGCATGCGTGCGAAATGCAGGAGATTTTTGTAGCCGGACATGAATTTATACATTTCCGGATTTTCGACAATAACGCCGACTTTCTCGATACTTTCCTCAAAATCAGTACGTATCGACTTGCCGCCAATCACGATGTCGCCTTGCGAGGGTTTCATCAATCCGACCATCATCCGAATCGTTGTCGTCTTGCCGGCCCCGTTCGGCCCCAAAAACCCGGTAATTTCTCCTTTATGGAGATCCAAGTTCAAGTCCTTGATGATTTGCTTTTTGCCGATTGTTTTGGAGAGCTTGCGTATCTCGACAATTTTTTCATTGCTCATGTGAGCCACCTTCTTTCCATTTTGCTTCCTTCAGTACTAACGATTCATTTCCCGGAAAGTTTCAGTTTTCTGGAAATCCGGCAGGCTTAACGATTGTTTAAGAAAAAGGTACAAAAACAACGGAAAAGTGAGTTCGGCTTCCAGGATGAATTTTAGGCAACACAGTAAATACTCATAGTATGTGTTCACATTTTTCACCAAATATATCTTTAGAAAAAACTCAGGATCTCGCTTGTCGTTTATCGCAAGGCAGTGACTATCAACACATAACCCAAATCGAATCCCGAAACAGTTTAGCAGGCAAACTCTCACTAGCTGTTCCACACGTCTCCCAAGAAGCGATTCCCCCACTAGCCGGCAACTTTATGCAGAAGCAGAGCGGATTAAACACCCAAATCAACGAAATGTTCTAGCCGACCAGCGCCAAGGGTGAGCCGACGCAATAAGACAAGCGTCCTTCTTGGCTTATTGCAAAAGGCCAACCCAAAGCCGGGCGGCGACTAGCAAGGTGAAGCCCGAATCGAATGCAGAAACATTTCGACACGCAAACCCTCGCTATCCTCATACACGCTCAAACTAGGAAGCGATTCCCCTGCTAGCCGGCAACTTTAGACAGAAGTCGACCCAATTAAACAAACCTGCATCAAAGAAATCTCTAAGCTGCCCAGCGCCAAGGGTGAGCCGACGCAATAAGACAAGCGTCTTTCTTGGCTTATTGCAAAAGGCCAACCCAAAGCCGGGCGGCGACTAGCAAGATGAAGGCCAGTTGGAACGCAACAATATCTCCACAAACAAACTCCCATTATAAGAACGAAAAAAAGAAACCAATGCTGAGCATTGATTCCTTCCATACGTATCTGAAGTCAGAGCCCCAGCACGAAGAATGCCAGGAAAATGGTGACAATCACCAAAGTATTAGTAATCAGAGAAGTCCGCTTGCTGACAGGTTCATCAAGTGCAGGGAAGCGCTCGACTAGGCGGATGCCTCCATAAATCAGCACCATCAACAAGACCAATGTCACCACGAGCGGCATATCGTAAACACGCACATCGATAAAGCGGATGAAAATGACCGAGAAAGCCAGGATCATGCCATTGACTAAATTTTTTCGTTTCATAGGAGCTCCTTCAATTCGTTTTCAAGAAACGGCTTAGCGTTCAACAATTTAGTGAATTCCCGGTAACGTTCCAATTGCCCCACTGCCGGTTTTTTATTTGTCCGGTAAGCGCGGATCAGGATGTTTTTCGGCGTATGCTCCATATCGATAAATTCCATCAATTGGGTTTCATAGCCGACCAAAGACAAAAGTTCTGCGCGAATCGAATCGGTCGCAAGTGCGCTAAAGCGTTCTTTGACCAATCCGTGCTGGAGCATGACATCGAGTGGCGATGCTTGGATCTGGCTATTGAGCTCATGCTGGCAGCAAGGCACGCTCAAGATGACACCGGCGTTCCATTTGACGGCGCGGGCGAGTGCCATATCGGTTGCGACGTCACAGGCATGCAACGTCACGACCATATCGACTGCGGTATCTTGGTCATAATCATTGATGTCGCCGACTAGGAATTCCAGTTGTTGATAGTCAAGGTCGCGGGCAATGTTTTGGCAGTCCTCGATAACGCTTTTTTTCAAGTCCAAACCGGTGACGCGAAGGTCCAAGCCTTTTTCAATGCGCAGATAATGGTACAGCGCGAAGGTCAGGTAGGATTTGCCGGAGCCAAAATCGAGTATGCGAATCGGGCGGTCTTTTGGCAAATGCTCGAGGGCATCATCGATAAATTCGATAAAGCGGTTGATCTGGCGGAATTTATCGTATTTTTGTTTTTTGACTTTGCCGTCTGGCGACTGGACGCCGAGGCGCACGAGGAATGGGTAAGAAATACCGTCCTCAAGCAAGTAGGACTTCTTGCGGTTATGGGACAAATCGGCGGCAGCACGGGCATCGGCTTCAGATTTATAGCTCACTTTGAACTTCTTGGTCAACTGGACCTGGACTTTTTCGTCAGTGAATTGAAACAAACCTTGGCGAAATTCGGTGAACAATTGTTTAAGCACTTCGGCTGCCTGTTCGATTGTCAGGTTTTGATGTTTCAAGATCTGTTCATATTGGTATTCGAACTGGATGCGGTAGCCTTCTTTCAGTTCGACAGGTTTCAGTTTGATGCGCTTCAATTCATTCGATTTCTGGCGCGGCTGGCTGATGGTCGCATTGACAAGGGCGCGATTTTGCAGTTTTTCGGCAAGCTGTGCGTGCATAGTTTGGAGTTCCATGGAAAATCCCTTCCGTCTTTATGATAGCCTCATTTTAGCACGGCTGGCAGTCCGCTGCGACTTCATAGGCTGGAAAAGGCGCTTTCCTTTTATTTGGAATTTTGCGATAATAAAAAATGGGATGAAAACGTTTTCAACTAGGGGGCAGGAAAAATGATCATCAATCAAACAGTAGGGGAAATTGTAAGGGAGCAGGCGAAGAAATTTCCGGAAACGGAAGCATATGTCTATCCGGAACGCGGCATTCGTAAAACCTATGCCGAATTTGACCAAGAGACGGATCGATTGGCCAAAGCGTTCATGGGCCTCGGGATTGAAAAAGGCGAGCACATCGCCATTTGGTCTGACAATAAACGCGAATGGCTGCTTAGCCAGTATGCGACCGGCAAGATGGGGGGAGTGCTCGTCACCGTCAATACGAGCTACCAGGCGAATGAACTGGAATACTTGCTGAAGCAATCAGATTCCACGACCTTGATTTTAGGGGAAGAATTCAAAGGAACCAATTATATTGATGTATTGAACCAAGTATGCCCAGAATTGGCCGACTCCGAAAAAGGGCAACTCGATTCGCCAAAGCTGCCGCATTTAAAGCGCATCATCGTCATGAGCGAAAACAGCTATCCAGGAATTTACACATGGAGTGAGTTCGAAGCGTTCGCGGAAGAAGTACAGGACGCACAGCTAGAACAGCGCTTTCATTCAATGGAACCGGATGAAGTCATCAATATCCAGTACACGTCCGGGACGACTGGCTTTCCAAAGGGTGTCATGCTGACGCATCGCAATGTTGTCAATAACGGGCGCTTGGTCGGCGATATGATGAATTTGGATGAAACCGACCGCTTGTGCATCCCAGTGCCGTTTTTCCATTGTTTTGGCTGCGTGCTTGGAACGCTGGCGGCGGTCACGCATGGCACTACGATGGTCATCGCTGAGCAGTTCGAGCCGAAGCGCATTTTGCAAATGGTACAAGATGAAAAATGTACCGCGCTTCATGGCGTGCCGACCATGTTCATCGCAGAACTCAATCACCCGGAATTCGACTCGTTCGATACGTCCACTTTGCGCACCGGCATTATGGCAGGGTCAACGTGCCCGATCGAAGTGATGAAGAAAGTCATCAGTGATATGGGGGCGAATGAAATCACCATCGCTTACGGCCAAACGGAATCATCGCCAGTCATCACGCAAACCGGCAAGGACGATGCCATCGAAAAACGCGTTGCGACAGTTGGCAAACCGCACGACGATGTGGAAGTGAAAATCATCGACCCCGTGACAGGCGAACAAGTCGTCAAAGGCATGCCAGGCGAATTGTGCACACGCGGCTACTTGATCATGAAAGGCTATTATAAAAACGAAGACGCGACGAAAGAGGCAATCGACCCTGACGGCTGGCTTCATACCGGAGACATCGCGGTAGAAGATGAAGATGGCTATATCTCGATTACCGGGCGCATTAAAGACATGGTGATACGTGGAGGGGAGAATATCTACCCGCGGGAAATTGAGGAATTTTTGTATCAGCATCCGTCGGTCCAAGACGTTCAAGTTGTTGGAGTGCCAGATCCGAAGTACGGGGAAGAGCTGATGGCTTGGGTCATCTTAAAAGAAGGCGAAACACTTGTGCCGGAAGAATTGCGTGCTTATTGCAAAGGCAAAATCGCCCATCATAAAATTCCGCGCTATGTAGAATTTATTGAAGAGTACCCAATGACCGCTTCAGGGAAAATCCAGAAGTTCAAGCTTCGGGAAATGTCGGAAGAAATCGCAGAGAAAATTTAATAAGCAAAAAACCAGATGACCGCACTTGTCATCTGGTTTTTTGTTGGAGTGAAACAGCCCGGTTATTATTTTGAAATTCCGAAAAAAGTTTAGCTTTTCCGCAAATAGGGCACACAAGTGATAGAAGTTATCTTGAAAGTAGGATATTTTATCCAAGCCACGGAGCATATTGATAAAGGAGAGGTTATGACATGAGCAATGTAAAATTAGCAATCATCTATTATAGCTCGACCGGTACCAATTACCAGATGGCACAATGGGCAGAAACGTCTGCCAAAGAAGCGGGTGCAGAAGTCAAAGTGGCGAAAGTGAAAGAAAATGCGCCGATGGAAGCGATTGAATCGAATCCAGCCTGGAAAGCGCATTATGAGGCGACACAGGACGTGCCGGAAGCTGATACTGATTTGCTCGAATGGGCAGATGCCATTATCTTCAGTGTGCCGACCCGCTTTGGCCACGTCTCTTCCCAAGTGCAGCAATTCCTGGATACAACAGGCGGTCTATGGGCGCAAGGAAAGCTCGCAAACAAAGTGGTAAGCGCGATGTCTTCTGCACAAAACCCTCACGGTGGCCAGGAAGCGACCGTACTCGCGGTTTACACGACGATGCATCATTGGGGAGCGATTATCGCGGCTCCGGGTTATACGGACGAATCACTATTTAAAGCGGGAGGAAACCCTTACGGCACAAGCGTCAGCGTTGACCAAGACGGCAATATGGTCGAAGATGTGGAAGACGCCGTCGCCTACCAAGCGAAGCGGACGGTGAAAGTTGCTGGATGGGTTAAAGATGGCTTGAACGGGTAATTGACAACTACATGCCAAAAGCAAGCTGGCAGATGGGCGAATGAATGCGCCTGTCTGCTTTTTTAGTGGAGGAGGGGTATCTTGGAGTGGCTTAGCTTCTTGTTTGTCATAGGATTTATTCTGATCCATCTATTCTCAAAAAACATGAAATTTTTGAGAGCTGTACCGCGCAGTCGCTTCCTGTCCATAGCAGGCGGCGTTTCCGTTGCCTATGTATTTTTGCACTTGCTGCCTGAGCTGGGTGAATTCCAGGAAGCGGTCCATAAAGAATTTGGCGCGCCCGGTGAAGGGTTCTTGAGCAATCATATTTACCTTGCTGCCATGGTTGGGCTTGTGCTGTTTTACGGGTTGGAGCAAATGGTGAAGAATTCGAAACGCAAGACAGCAGAAGGTCAATCTACAGCAGGCGTTTTCTGGATCCACATCGCTTCTTTCGCCATTTACAACGGGGTCATCGGCTATTTGATGATTCGTGAGGAGTTCGAAGGGATGGTCGGGATGTCCCTGTTCTTCATTGCGCTCGGCGTTCATTTCATCACGAATGATAAAGGCCTAAGGGCGGCGCATAAAGGCGAATATGACCGATATGGCAGATGGCTTCTTGCTGCAGCCATCGCAGCCGGTTGGGCAATCGGCTGGTTGACGGAAGTTCACGAATTGATCATTGCGTTTCTCATGGCTTTGATTGCGGGCGGTATTATCCTGAACGTGTTGAAAGAAGAATTGCCGGAAGAGCGGGAAAGCAGTTTGGGCGCTTTTGTCGCCGGGCTGTCGGTCTATTCGATTTTGTTATTATTTTTGTAAATAAAAAAGAGGCGATTTTTTAAAAAGAGGAATAAGGTTTCAAAAAACGGGTAAAGTGTTAGATAATGGGTCACGTGCGCACTCCTCGCGTTGGTGTCGAAAGGTGATGTATATGCCATGATCACGAAAGAGGAAGAAGCAGTCTTTGAATACGAACTGCAGAAATTAACGACAGAGTGCCGGGAATGCCTGGATACTTCCTTGAAGAGGAAGATCCAAGACGATGCCTTGTGGTTACAGGACATCATTTTTCCGCCATCTGGGAACACAAACCGTAATAGGAACAAATAGACGATATTCAAGCCGCACAGCTTTGCTGTGCGGTTTTTCTTTGTGAAATGTGAACCGTTTTGTAACAATTTCCCGGGAAATGACGCTCACAGTGTGCGTCCCTAAAGGAATCCGTCGCGTGCTCCTTTATAATGGGGGTATGTGAAAGAAAGGGCGATAGCAATGGGCAGTTTGAAGCAAAGGGCTTACAGCCAAAACAATCGCATACGGTTATTGTTTCTAGCATCCTTAGCCAAAGGGCTCGCCATGATTGGGCAAGCTTTGTTTTTCGTCTGGGTGGCAGACGAAGTCTTTTTGAAAGATGCGGCTTTTGAAGAGGTGATGCCGCTATTGGCCGCTTTATTGGCGGTCATTCTGTTGCGGGCGGGCGCAAGTTATGCGATCGGCCGGCTCGGTGTGACGCTTTCTGTTGAGGCGAGACGCCGGTTGCGTCGGGAATTGATCGCTGCGTACAAGGAAAATCCGCTCCAAGGGTCGATAGCGGGGCAGTCGGGGCGCAAGGTCGGCTTGCTGCTTGAAGCGGTCGATGGCACAGATGGCTATTTCAGCAAATATATCCCACAAATGATCCAAAGCTATACCATTCCGTTGCTATTGCTCGGGGTGATTTTTTACTTGAACTGGACGACGGGGCTGATCATTTTGATCACGGCACCATTCATTCCATTGTTCATGGCGATTGTCGGCAAACGGACGAAACAGAAGGCAGATGAAAAAGTCGAGCAATTGGCCAGTTTTTCCGGCGCTTTCCTCGACGTGTTACAAGGATTGACGACTTTACGTTTGTTCGGACAGGCGAAGCGTCAAAGTGACACCATCCGTGATAATAGTTTGAAATTCCGTGATTCGACGATGGACGTTTTGAAGTCAGCTTTCCTGTCTTCATTGACACTCGAATACATCTCCATGTTGAGCATCGGAATTATCGCGCTCGAAATCGGTTTGCGTCTTGTAGTCTTCGACAGCATTACATTTTTCCCGGCCTTTCTTGTGATGCTGCTCGTTCCGGATTTCTTTAATCTATTGAAAGAGTTCGGCAGCGCTTTTCATACGGCAAGAGGAAGTGCAGCCTCGGCTGAATTATTGGCAGAAGAATTGGCGAAAAGCCACCAACCGGTTGTGTGGGGGGCGACGCCCGTACACGGACCGATTGAGTTGGCGTTAGAGCAGGTAAGTTTCCAGTACGGGGAAGGATTTCAGCTGGAGCCGGCTAGTTTCACACTGGAAGCAGGAACGTCCACAGCGCTAGTTGGGCTAAGTGGTTCCGGTAAAAGCACATTGTTGAATATCATGGCAGGATTATTGCCCGCAACGAGCGGCCGCTTGCTGATCAATGGCATCCCGCAGGAACAAATGAGCGAGGATGAATGGTTTGGACAATTAAGCTATATTACGCAAGACCCGTATTTATTTGCAGGAACTATCAAGGAAAACATCATCCTTGGCACAGACCGGGTCGTCGCGCCGCAAGAACTGATGGCGGCAGCACAGAAAGCAGGCATCCTGGAATTGATCGAAGCGTTCCCTGAAGGATTCGACACGATAATCGGGGAGGCGGGACGCGGGCTATCAGGCGGTGAAAAGCAGCGTCTCGTGCTAGCGCGGGCGTTTATCAAAAAGCCGGCACTGCTGTTTTTCGATGAACCAACAGCAGGCCTCGATCTTCAGACAGAACAAGTACTGCAACAAGCCATCGAAGAGCTGTCAAAAAAAGCAACGGTCATCACGATTGCGCACCGCTTGCACACGATCCGTAATGCATCGCGCATTATTGTCTTGGACGAAGGAAGAGTGAAAGCCATCGGCACACACGCAGAGCTGATGAATAGCTTCAGCCCTTACCGGTCCATGATTGAGGCGCAGCAAGGAGGCACACAGGCATGGGTGAATTAAAGACGGTTTTTTGGCTGACACTGAAAGAAAAACGTGATGTTGCTCTTGCCGTAGTGTTCGGCTTTCTAGCAGGGCTCGCAGGCGTTGCGCTTTTAGGGGCGAGCGGCTATTTGATTTCAAAGGCCGCATTAACAGCACAGATGACCACCTTGGTTGTCATGGCGGCGTCGCTGAAACTATTCGGTTTTGCAGCAGCGATTACACGTTACGCGGAAAGGCTGTTTTCACACCGCGCGACGTTTACGATGCTCGGCCATTTGCGGAGCAATTTCTTTGAGCGATTGGCTCCGCTCGCGCCGGGTATTTTCCAGCGCCACCAAAGCGGTGATTTGCTGTCACGTATTGTCGGCGACGTAGAAAGTTTGCAGAATTTCTTATTGCGCGTATTGTATCCGCCAATTGTGGTCGGAATGGTTTTGGTGGCGACGGTGTTCTTTACATCGTTTTACTCGCTGCCGATGGCCTTGGCCATTTTTGTGGGTGCAATTCTTGTCGTCGTTGTTTTGCCAACGTTCTTCGCGCTGCGGAGACGAAAAAAGACGCATGCGACGGGACAAACCCGTGGCGCGTTTTCGGCACAATCGGCTGAATTCCTTTACGGCTTCAAAGATTTGAAAATCCATTTAGCGCTCGATCAAAAAAGCGCAGAATTGCAAGAAAGCGCACAGCGCTACGAACAGGCGCAGCAAAACGAAGGGCTCGAGGAAAATCGAGTTCAGTCATTGAATGCGTTCGTGGCTTTTTTGACTTCATTTGTCGTCTTGGCAACGGGGGCGTATTTCGTGTCGATTGGAGAGTTATCCGGTTTGTATTTAGCGATGCTGGTGATGGTGTCGCTCGGTGCATTTGAGAATGTCGGCCCGCTTGCTGCACTTCCGGCGTATTACGAAGAAAGTCGAATTGCTGCGCGCAGGCTCGACGAAGTAGTGGCTGAAGAAGCTGACCAGAGCACAGGGAGCATGCCGGAGGGGGCGGTGAACATTGAGGCAGAGCACCTCAGCTACCGCTATCCGAACGATGGGCGCTTGGCGCTCGATGAAATCAATTTTCGGTTGCCGCAAGGGTCCAAAACGGCCATTGTCGGCCCGAGCGGTTCCGGGAAATCGACTTTATTGCAGCTATTGCTAAAAACTGCAGAGCCTGAGAACGGCAGTATCCGTTTAGGAGGCGAAGCGCTTAGCCAGATGGCCCCTGAAAACGTATGGCAGCGCATGAATGTCGTACTGCAGGAAAATCATTTCTTTTCAGGGACGATTGAAAGCAATTTGCGCATTGCCAACGGGCAGGCAGATGCCGGACAACTAAACGAAGCGCTTGAACTTGTACGGTTGGGCCATCTGGAACTGGCTGCGCCGGTTTATGAAAAAGGCCGAAATTTATCGGGTGGCGAAAAACAACGCCTTGCGATGGCAAGGGCTTTCTTAAAAGGCGAACGGTTGTGGTTGCTGGACGAACCGTTTTCATCGGTGGACGGTGTGACCGCTCAGTCCATTTACAGCGAATTGTTCGCCCGTCACCCCGAAGACACGTTTGTCATCATCAGCCACGACTTATCGAGATTGGAAGATATGGATCATATCTTGGTATTGGAAAATGGCCGTTTGATCGAACAAGGCACTTACCAGGAATTGATGGAACGCCGCGGCTATTTCTACGGGCTGAAAAAAATAGAAGAAGAAGTTTTCGCCTGAGTGTTCACATTGGCTGAAAGCTATGTAAAAAGACGCGTCTATGCAGACGCGTCTTTTTGTCGTTCGGCTATGAGTGGTTGATTTTTCAAGGCGTCGTCGAGCTTCATTTGCTCAAGTTCGAGACGCAGCTTCTGTGTTTCGATAACGTAATTGTCGTGCTTGAGTTTTTCGAGTTCCACTTCCGTCTCGAGTGCCTGCTGGTGCATTTTTTTCTTTCGAGTTAAATAGTCTGTCCAAATGGCGACGAGGGGTATGGAAAAGACCATAATGACGGCTACCAGTCCTGTCATAGTGTTCACCTCTATTCAGATTATTCTGTATATCAAGTAGTATACACGTTTTTCTTGATTTTAGAAAGTTATGGAAAAACAAAAACCATGACAGGTGTCATGTGTGGAAACAGACGTTTATGTCTTATGAAGAAGGCGGTAGGGGCGTAATATGTGGATTAACAAGTAAACAGGTGGGCACGCCCATTTTAGGAGGAAGACAAGAGATGAGCAAAGAAAAGACAGCGCAATTACGTAAGTTTGTCGCCCCTTTCGAAAAAGCAGATGTTAAAGCAAGCGTTCAACAAATGATCAACACCATACCACCATTTCTCGTTCTTTGGTTTTTAGCATATCTCGCATTGGATGTTTCCGTTTGGTTGACAGTCGGGATTTCCATTGTCGCAGCTGGATTTGTCGTTCGCATGTTCATCATTTTCCATGATTGCACACATGGCTCGTTCTTCAAAAACAAAAAAGCGAACGCAGTCGTCGGAACGATTACCGGAATCTTAACCCTTTTCGCTTATGAAAAATGGAAACGCGAGCACGCAATCCATCACGCGTCGAGTGGTAACCTTGACAAGCGCGGAGTCGGTGACATCTGGGTCATGACAATTGACGAGTATGTAGAAGCTTCTAAATGGGAACGTTTCAAATACCGCATGTACCGCAACCCTCTCGTTATGTTTGGCTTAGGGCCGTTATTCCTAGTCTTAATCTCAAGCCGTTTCAATCGCAAAGATGCACGTAAGAAAGAGCGTAACAATACGTATTTAATTAATGCTTCACTTGTAGTTCTTTACACGATCATGATCTTAGCGATCGGCTGGCAGGCATTCGTTTTGATCCAAGGTACGATCATGTTTACTGCTGGGGCACTGGGCATTTGGTTGTTCTACATCCAGCATACATTCGAGGATTCGTATTTTGAGGACGAAAGCGAATGGGATTACGTGAAAGCAGCAATCGAAGGCAGCTCGTATTATGAATTGCCGAAAGTTCTGCAATGGGTGACTGGCAACATCGGCTTCCACCATGTTCATCACTTGAGCCCGCGTGTGCCGAACTATAATTTGGAAAAGGCGCACGTATCGACACCGCCGCTTCAAAAAGCGACGACGGTCAACTTAAAAACAAGCTTCCAATCGTTGAAGTACAAAGTATACGACGAAGAGAACAAAAGATTTGTGACATTCGGCGCGATCAAGCATTTGCTTGGTGAGTCCCGGACAGCACAGCAATAAAGCGGAACTGCCCTTGCCCCTCATTAGAGGCAAGGGCAGTTTTTCTTTAAATGCGTTTCAATGGCAATAGGGGTTTTCTTTTTAGCTTCGAGCTTTGATATGATAGAAGAAAGAAACATGAGGAGGCAATTATGCAGAACTGGTATCAAATTTTCCCCCGTAATACGTGGCTAAGCATCTATGCCTGGACAATCTTTTGCATTTTGCCATTCTTTTTCATTTTCCGTTCGTCTTCTCTGACGGAAATCGCAGCAGGTATTATCTTGCTAGCGGCGTTTTTTATTGCTTATCGCCTGTCGTTTAGTTCACATTCTTTCTTCGTGTACTTGTGGGTGAGTGTTGAGATGATCATCAACGTCGCAATGATTTTTTTATTCGGCTATGTTTACCTGGCAATTTTTCTAGCATTCTTTATCGGCAATATCCGTAGCAAAGTCGGATTTTTCATCATTTATGGCCTGCATATCGGAACGACGATCGCGGCTATTATTTACGGGATGATCATGGATTTTGAATTGTATATGACACAATTACCCTTCATCATCTTGAGTGTTCTCGGTGTCATCTTACTGCCGTTTAATACTTATAACCGGCATAAACGCGAGAAGCTCGAAGGGGCGCTCGAAGACGCCAATAGACGGATTTCCCAGTTGGTATTGATTGAAGAGCGCGAACGGATCGCACGTGACCTGCACGATACGCTTGGCCAAAAATTATCGTTGATCGGCTTGAAAAGCGACTTAGCGGGGAAACTACTTAGTAAAGACCCTGAACGCGCAGCGGCTGAGATCCAAGACGTTCGCCAGACGGCGCGCACAGCGCTGAAAGAAGTGCGGGAATTGGTGACAGATATGCGCGGCACCAAACTCGAAGACGAGCTAGTGCGCATTCAGCAAATCTTGCGGGCCGCGGATATGGATTTCGTCTTTTATGGCAGCGCCAAGCTCAACAACACACCATTGTTGATGGAGCATGTGCTGAGCATGTGTTTGAAAGAAGCGGTGACTAATGTCGTGAAACATAGCGCAGCGTCTCGTTGTACGGTGCTGATCAAGCAGACACCGAACGACATTCTGGTGCAAGTGCAAGACGATGGCGTGGGCTTTCCTGAAGGCAATCCGCTCATTCAAGGAAATGGGCTGACGGGCATGCGGGAGCGGCTAGATTTCGTTAATGGGCAAGTTGATGTCGAAGTGATGGATGGCACGACTTTGAACATTCGAGTGCCCAACGTCATTCTTTACCAAGATTTGGAGGGGAGAAATTCATGATTCGAATCGTATTGGCGGAAGACCAGCGCATGATGCTTGGGGCGCTTGGGTCATTATTGGATCTAGAAGACGATTTGGAAGTAGTGGGCATGGCACCGAATGGGGAAGAAGCGATTCGCTTAGTGGAGGAGCTGAACCCTGATGTCTGCATCATGGATATCGAAATGCCGGTCAAGAGCGGGCTGGATGCGGCAGAAGCCTTAAAAGACCACCCATGCAAGACCATCATCCTGACGACGTTCGCCCGTTCAGGTTATTTCGAACGGGCACGGAAAGCTGGCGTCAGCGGCTATCTATTGAAAGACAGCCCGAGCGAGGAACTCGGCACTTCGATCCGCACCATCATGGATGGCCGCCGGATTTATGCGCCGGAACTCGTCGATTTGGCGTATGCCGGAAGCAATCCGCTGACCGAACGCGAGCGCCAAGTCATGGAATTGATCACAGAAGGGCGAAGCACGAAGGAAATTGCGAAAGAGTTGTTTATTACGACAGGGACCGTACGCAATTACATTTCCACGATTCTTGATAAACTTGAAGCGAGCAATCGCATCGAAGCCATTGCACGCTACCGGGAGAAAAGCTGAATGCCTAAAATAGCAGGGCAGGAAAACGATCGTGTTTCCCGTCCTGCTATTGGCTTCACTCGTATAATTTTTCCTGCAGTGAATCGTCTTCCGCATAAATGTGAAGTTCGCCGTTGTTGCGGTTGACGTAACGCTTCGCTTCGCCCATCAAGTCATCCTTTGTATCTTCAATGAGGATGGCTTTTTTGCTGTCTTTCTTCTTCAACTGCCATCCTTCCGAATGCTTGCGGATTTCGTAGACCGGGGCGTCGCTATCGCCTTCTACGGTATCCCGTGCCTGATCGAGCGCAATCGGTATGGCGCGTCCTTCTTCGTACCCATCACGTAAAAGGGCATTGGCAATCTCAATCGCTTTGTTACGAACAGCCTCATCCAAATTTTTGAAAGAATCCGGGTAATCGTTCTTATTCCACGGCATATTTATCGCCTCCTTGCCTCTCTATGCCCATTTAAATAGGAAATAAAACGCAAAGCCCCCTTTTCATCTAAGCTCATTATGTTAAAGTGTTTAATAAGGAGGAGATGTCATGACAGATACAACCTATCAAATCATAGCCTTACTCGTGTACCTTGCGGCTATGCTATTCATTGGCTGGTATGCGTATAAGAAGACAGCCGACTTATCCGATTACATGCTCGGGGGAAGGGGACTCGGCCCATCCGTTGCAGCTCTCAGTGCCGGCGCATCCGATATGTCTGGATGGCTATTGCTAGGACTGCCTGGCGCCATTTACGTTGGCGGGCTCGTGGAAGTCTGGATCGCCATCGGGTTAACCATCGGTGCATTTCTGAACTGGTTCTTTGTTGCGCCTCGTCTACGGATCTACTCATTCGTCACCAGTGATTCCATCACCATTCCTAGCTTCTTAGAAAATCGTTTAAAAGATAGTTCGCGCCTATTGCGGATTGTCGCTGGTATCATCATTTTGATTTTCTTCACATTCTACGTTTCATCCGGAATGGTAGCTTCTGGCTTATTCTTCCAGAGCTCATTCGGAATGGATTACCATCTTGGCCTCGTTATTGGTTCCGTGGTAGTTGTTGCCTATACCTTATTCGGCGGATTTCTTGCCGTCAGTTACACGGACTTTGTTCAAGGGGTCATGATGTTCTTGTCGCTTATTGCAGTACCGGTCGTCGGGATTTTCGTTACCGGCGGATTCGGGGAAACGGCAGCAAGCATCCGGGAAGTCGATCCGAACATGTTGAGCCTTGTTTCAGGGGCCTCCACGATCGGCGTCATTTCAGCCGCTGCCTGGGGTCTTGGTTACTTTGGCCAGCCGCACATCATCGTTCGTTTTATGGCCATTAAAACTTTGAAAGAAGTTCGTACAGCCCGCCGCATCGGTATGGGCTGGATGATCTTAAGCCTTATCGGGGCAACGGGTACGGCTTTGATCGGGATTGCGTATTTCCAGCAAAATCCTGGATCTACATTGGTGGACCCGGAAGCGGTCTTCTTGGACATGAGCCAAGTGCTGTTCCATCCGCTAGTGGCAGGCTTTGTCCTGGCAGCAGTTCTAGCAGCAATCATGAGTACGATTTCGTCTCAATTGCTGGTCAGCTCGTCTGCTTTGATCGAAGATTTGTACAAAATCGCTTTCAAAAAAGAGTCTAGCGCGAAAGGGTATGTCATGCTTGGTCGTATCGCCGTAGCAGCCATCGCTGTTATCGCCGCCACGCTTGCATGGGAGCAGAACAATACCATCCTTGGATTGGTCGCTTATGCGTGGGCAGGATTCGGTGCTGCCTTTGGCCCGATCATTCTGCTATCGCTCTTCTGGCGCAAGCTTACTGCTAAAGGTGCGCTCGCTGGTATGCTCGTTGGTGCCGTCACGGTTATCATCTGGGATCTAGTGGGAAATATGGAAGGCGCTTCTGCTAATGATCTAACCATGTTCATGGGCAGCGTCTATGAAATCATTCCTGGCTTCTTCCTTAGCTGGTTGGCTACATGGGGTGTCAGCTTGATGACATACAAACCGAATGCTGAAATCGATGCAGAATTCGATGAAACCGTTCGCTTGATCGAAGAAGACAAAAACTAAAAAACGAAACAGGCAATCCTCATTTGTGAGGATTGCCTGTTTTTTGTGTTTAGTTTGTTTGAGCATCATCATGGTTGAACATCCAGACGATGCCGTATTTATCTTCTACGATGCCGTACGCTGGGCTCCAAAATGTCTCCTGCAATTCCATTTGAACGTTTCCCTCTTCTCCCAACCGTTTGAATTCGTTCGCCATTTTCTTCAGGTCATTCGATAGCACCGTGACGTTGATATTCTTGCCGACCGAAATAGGATCATCTGACATGGCGTCCGAAAACATGACAGGGCTGCCATGGATATTCAAATTCGCGTGCATGATCCGTGATTTCATCTCTTCGGGCATCTCCTGGCCTGGCTCAGAAGGCATGTCCCCAAAGCGTGAAAACTCAGGTGGTTCCGTACCGAATACAGTTGCGTAATAGCCTACTGCTTCTTCGCAATTACCATTGAAAATCATATAGACATTAATAGACATGGGGAAAACTCCTTTCTATGATTATGTAAAAAGCGAACAAACATTCTCTTTTTTATTATATACCCCTTACGCCGAAGGTAAAGGTTTTTTGTTTGAATAATCAGTTTTTTTGTAAAGAGAGCCTGTAAGTGCAATCCAATAGAAAAACTGCCTTAACAGCGATGGATCATAGGCTGTTAAGGCAGTGTCGTTTTGCATTACTTATTTTGTTGTTTCCGTGCTTCGCGTTCCAATCGTCTGAAGCGGCGTAATTCAGATTTGCGGATTGGCGGTGCTTCGCCGCGGATGATTTTGGTGAATGACCAAAGCATCAGCAGCAGCAGCACCGTAAACGGCAGGGCCGATATGAGCGAGGCGGTTTGCAAGGCGCTAAGCCCGCCAGCGTAAAGGAGGACAGCTGCAATCGCAGACATCAAAACGCCCCAAATGACTTTGAACAAAGTTGGCGGGTTCAAGCTGCCAAAACTAGTCATTGTCGCCAAGATATAGGTAGCGGAGTCAGCTGATGTTACTAGGAAAGTGAAGATCAGCAAAATCGCTAAGACGGACATAATGGTCGACAACGGGAGCACGTCAAAGGTTTGGAACAGTGCAGAAGTCAAATCCACATTGACCGCTTCCGCAATGCCTGATTGCTGGTTCAGGTCATACCATAAGGCCGTACCGCCGAAGACGGCGATCCACACGCAAGCGATGGCTGGCGGAATGACCAGCACACCGAAGACGAATTCGCGGATGGTGCGCCCGCGTGAAACCCGTGCAACGAATGCTCCGACAAATGGAGACCAGGCAGTTGCCCAAGCCCAGTAGAAAATGGTCCAGCCAAGCACCCATTCTCCTTCAGTATAGGGCTCCATGCGCAAGCTATACTGGACGAAATTGGTAATGTAATCGCCGATTGCGAGCGTGAATGTATCCATAATGAAGACTGTCGGGCCTGCAATGAAAACGAAGACCATTAACACAAGTGCCAAGCCTAAGTTCAAATTACTTAAATAAGCAATTCCTTTGTGCAGGCCTGTAGAAGAAGACAAAGTATAGGCGGCGAACATGACACCGATAATCGCCAATTGGATTGGAAAGGCATTGTCGATGCCAAAGACGGCGTTCAATCCACCGTTCATCTGCAAGACGCCTAGACCGAGTGAAGTCGCGATCCCCATGACAGTCGCAATGACGGCGAGTGAATCAATCGTATGTTTGACCACTGGTTTTGCACCGAGGACCGGTTCAAGTGCCGTCGAGACAAGTCCTGGCTTTTTGCGTCTGAACTGCAGGAAGCCGATAACCAAACCGACAATCGCGAAAACGGACCATTGGCTAATGCCCCAGTGGAAGAATGAATAGCCCATCGCAATGCGCGCGGCTTCTTCTGTTTGCCCTTCAGTGCCGAATGGCGTAGTGAAGAAGTGGCTCATCGGTTCTGCAACGCCCCAGAATACGAGCCCTGCACCGAAACCGGCTGAAAATAGCATGCCGATCCAAGTGAAGAAAGGGAATTCAGGTCGGTCAGAGTCGGCGCCAAGCCGAATGCTGCCATATTTCGTAATAGCGATAATGATCAGGAAAAGGGTGATGATGAAGACAGCAAGTAAGTAGAACCAACCGAAGTTCAAAGTAGTGAAGTTAAATAAAGTGCCGGCGACTTCGCCGAAACGGACCGGCATAAATGCCCCAGCCACGACCAACAGCAGGATCACGGCTGTCGATATGAGAAACACGGGGTTTGTCAATAATTTTTTATCCATGATGACCTCCTTTAAGATGTGGTGATTATCTTTTCCTATACCCTAGCGTATCGAAAATGATGCCTAAAAACTACCCATTTTCCGGAAAAATCAGAATTGACGGGGAAAAGTGACCATATACACAGCAAACCGACAAGGTTAGAGGGTATGATACCTAATATAGAAGAAACCATCCACCAAGACGAAAAGGAGTGTTCGCCAAATGAAATTAGACCATATCGTTCATTTTACCCGCATGAGCCCGAAGGCCAGCAGCGAATTTTGGGACGGCGAGGGGTTTCATGCCGTTACAGGGGGCAGCCACAAAAGCTGGGGCACTCACAACGCCCTCATGTACGGAGCGGATTATTATATTGAATGGCTGGCGATCGAAGATGAACGTGTAGCAGATCAATCTAACCATCCCCTAGTCGAGCAACTGCGCCATGATGAGGAAGGCTTCGGCACGGTTTGCCTGCGTTCTGATGACCTGAACCAATTGGCCTCGCAGATTGAAGCTCGGGGATTCCGGACAATCGGGCCGACGAACGCTGAAAGGCTGACGGATACAGGCGAAACCATCCGCTGGCGTCTGCTTTTCATCGACCAGCCGATTTCCTCTGATTTACCTTTGCCGTTCTTCATTGAATGGGAAGAACCGGATGAAGCACGCATTGCCGGTCTGAAACGCAAAGGGGCCATCACCGAGCTTAATGAACATCTGCATCTGGATACACTTGTCTTTTCAGTGGCAGATCCGCTACGCAGTGAAGCGGAGTGGAGCAGCTTGTTCGGGGGCGCCCTCGCTCTTGAAAATTGCCGGCTGCTGTTTGAGCAGGGGGAAGGGCAAGAGCGTTTGCGTGAAGTGCGCTTCGAATCGGCTGAGCGGGAAATCGTTTTCGAGCAAGGGGTTTACCAAGCGCCGCGTTTCGGATAGGGGTGGCAGTGGTAGTGTGATAGGATAGAAAGAAACTTCAAACGGATAGACATATAGGAACCGGTGGAATGGAAATTCTGCCGAAGGAGGCAGCAAGAGATGGAACAATTACTGGAAAAAGCGATTATCGTGGGTGTCCAATTGCAAAAAGATACCCATTTTGAATACAGCATGGAAGAATTGCGAAATTTAGCGGGGGCACTCGGCGTTGAAGTGGTCGGCGAATTGCATCAAAACCTAGACCGCATAAATCCGGCCCATTACGTCGGTACGGGCAAAGTCGAGGAAGCCAAAATGCTATATGAGGAAGCGGATGCCAATTTGATCATCTTTAATGATGAACTGTCACCGTCACAGATTCGCAACCTTGAAGAAGAGTTGGAATGCAAAGTCATCGACCGGACGATGCTCATTTTGGACATCTTCTCGAGACGTGCCCGCACGCGTGAAGCGCAAGTACAAGTCGAACTGGCGCAATTGCAATACATGCTGCCGCGTTTAGTCGGTTTGCGCGCCTCGCTCGGACGCCAAGGCGGCGCCAGCAGCGGAGGGCTCGCCAACCGTGGTGCCGGGGAGACCAAACTGGAACTCGACCGGCGCAAAATCGAGGACCAGATCACTAAGCTTAGACGGGAACTCGACCAAGTAAAAGAGCAGCGCACCACACAGCGCAAGCAGCGCCTGAAAAAAGGCATGCCGGTTGTCTCGCTAGTCGGGTATACCAACGCAGGCAAGTCGACGGTCCTCAACAGCTTGCTGACGAAGACGGGACAAGACGCCGACAAACAGGTTTTTGAAAAAGACATGCTGTTCGCAACTTTGGACACATCGATCCGCCAAATCCGGTTGGAAGACAATAAAACCTTTTTACTGTCCGATACGGTCGGATTTGTCAGCCGCTTGCCGCACCATCTGGTCAAAGCATTCCGCTCGACGCTGGAAGAAGCCCGCAATGCTGACTTACTGCTTCATGTGGTCGACGTATCGAACGATGAGCGCGATTATATGATGGAAGTGACCGACGCGACGCTGCAGGACGTGGGCGTCGAAAATGTTCCGACTTTATATGTCTATAATAAATCGGATCTCGCCGGTGTCGCTTACCCGAGAAAGAGTGCTGATGCGGTCTGGATCTCCGCAAAAGAAGGTGAGGGGCTCGATGAACTGATTGAGAGCATCCGTGACCGTCTCTTTGCGGACCATGTCATGTGCCGGATGGAAATTCCATTCGGGCGCGGAGACGTCGTCGCATATTTAAGTGATCACGCCAGCATCAAAGAAACCGAATACGGTGAAGCTGGCACCTTGATCACCGTGGAATTAAGCCGTGCAGATTACGACCGTTACGAGCAATTCGTCGTAGGCAAATAATTAAGCGTCTGAAGGATAAGGAAAGAAGCCGGGGAATATCTCCGGCTTCTTTTCAGAGTGTTGAAGAAGTCTATAAACTCTTATAAATGAAAAGAGTGTGGTATTATTCCACAATTAAAAAACAACGAATTATCTCAGTATTTGGAGAAGCGTTCGCTCGACTCCTATGGGAATAGCGGGTTTGAGAGACCCCGCAGGAACGAAGTGACGAGGAGGCTCGATTCCCGCCCCATGGAAAGCGAGCGCTAAGCTTCGGAAAATACGCTTTTCAAGGGTTTCTCGACAGCCTGAGAAGAAGCTGGGAATATCTCCGGCTTCTTTTTTTCTTTGAAAATCTTTATTCTTAGTGAGGGATAATTAAGCGGCTGTAAATTGGGTAAACTGTGAGTAAAGGCAGAATGCTGTATAATGGACGACAAGTCTTTATAAGGAGAGTGAACGCCATGAGAAAATGGATGGCAGTCATCGGAACGAGCGCTGCTGTTGTCGGCCTTGGCGCATGCAGCAATGCGGAAGCGCCGACGACTGAAGAAGAAAGCGAGAACCCTGCACAAGAAACCCCGGAAGAAACACAGGGCGCTTCGGAGGTTTACACACAAGCACTAGAGGCTTCTCAGCAAGTGGAAAGCGTGCGCGCAAAGTCGCACACTGAACAACAGATGAAGATGCAGCCGGATGGCATGGAAATCGACATGACAGTGGATTCTGAAATGGAAATGACCTATGAACCCCTGGCTTTTCATCAAACAGGCGAGACCAGCATTGTATCGGAGGATATCGACAACGCCAATCCAATGCTGACGGAAATGTATATGACCGAAGAAGGGTTATATATGCATGAAACGTCTGTCGACATGTGGCTGAAGATGCCGGAAGAAATGCAAGAAAACATGCAGTCGATTGCCGGACAGCAATCGGCTGACCCAGCGCGCCAATTGAATGAACTTGGTAATTTCGAAGAGAATTTCACGCTGGAAGAAACAGATGAAGCCTATATACTGACACTTGATGCTTCAGGAGAAGAATTCCAGGAACTAACGGATGAACAATTGGAGAAAACGCTGGGACAAATGGAGATCGAAGCCCCTCTAGCTCCGGAAGATCTGGAAGTGCATGCTGTGAACTACGTCATCACGCTGGATAAGGAAACCTATTTAGCGGACCGTATGGAAGTCGATATGGAACTTGATGTCGATGTGCGCGGTGAAATGATGGCGATCGAATCGCAGATGCAAGTGGACTACAGCGATTACAACGCCATCGATCCGATCGAAATCCCGCCGGAAGTATTGGAACAAGCACAGGAAATCGAATTTTAATAATGAGAACGGCAAGCAGAGGGAAGTTCCCTCTGCTTTTTTATATGGAAACGATCCTGTGTAAAGCAGCGACTTTAACTCCCTAGTCACACTCTGTCCCCAACCCAGGAAGCGATTCCCCCGCTAGCCGGAAACTATATAAAGAAGCAGATCCGGCTAAACACACTTCACTCAATAAAATGTCTCAGCCGCCCAGCGCAAAGGGGTGAGCCGATGCAACAAGACAGGCGTTCTTCCTGGCTTGATGCAAGAGGCCAACCCAAAGCAGAGCGGCGACTATACAAGCGACGTCCGACCAAGTTAACAGTTTGCGCTATCAAATCCCCAACCCAGGAAGCAATTCCCCAACTAGCCGGAAACGCCTAAAGAAGCAGATCTGGCTAAACACACTTCCCGCAATGAAATCTCTAGATAGTCTACACTTTGTTGGACAGAAAAATTAAGGGCGCGTAAGCTAGTACCACATCAACCCCCGAAAAGGAGTCCTTATCATGTCTCAAGAACGTCGCGCTTTTTCGCGTGAATTCAAGCAACAGATGGTGGATT
>NZ_LTZG01000031.1 GCF_001592825.1 Planococcus maritimus | reverse complement strand
AAGTTGGGGACTTACACATATACTTACTCAAGTCCGACGGTATACTCGACCGGAGGAGATTTTAGAGTGTGCCTTTCAGGAAGCACTCCTTTTTCTGTTTCACTGCACTTATATGAGGATGATCCCGGTGACAATCCTGATGATTATGTAGGGGCAAACTATTTTTCACCCGGAGAATGCCACACCTTTGGCAGTATTGGAAAATTTGTAGATGGGAGCAATAACAAGGCCGAGTTCTTTGTTACCGATTACTCTGGTAAATCTAAAACTGTTACGTTTTATGATTGATGGACTCAAATTGTGAAGTATAACCCTTGGGAAAGAACAAAAAAGAGAGATACCTCTCTTTTTTTATGCTTCGACAGCCTTGCGAAGCCTTTCAT
>NZ_LTZG01000030.1 GCF_001592825.1 Planococcus maritimus | reverse complement strand
TGGAGTCTACGCAGTTTTACTCCATACTTTATTAGAAGTTATATTAATTTACTCCTCATTATTTTGTATCGAAGAGAGTATTAATTATATAAGGTGGTGCGCTATGTATATCCCAAAATACTATCAAGTGACTGACCCGGAAGAGTTTCGTGAATTTATCGAAGCTCATTCATTCGGGACCATCATCACCTCAGGAACAGGCCGCCCGCTTGCGACCCACCTCCCCCTCCAGTTAAAAAAGAACACGACGGCTTTGTCTTTCGTGGCCATTTTTCACCCGGCAATCCGCAATGGCCTACGATTGAAAACCCGGGTGAAATATTGGTTACCTTCCAAGGGCCACCCGCCTTCGTGACCTCTTTTTGGTTCGGGGAAAAGGAAATCC
>NZ_LTZG01000029.1 GCF_001592825.1 Planococcus maritimus | reverse complement strand
GTGGATATATTATCCACGCCTTTTTTATCAACCTTTTCCTTACAGCTGGCGTAATTCCTGCTTGATTTCAGTTTTGCCTTTTGTTTTTTCATCAATGTCTTTGATTTTTTTAGCTGGTGTGCCTGCAACGACAGTGTATGTCTCAACGTCGTTTACCACGATCGCTCCCGCAGCAACAACAGCTCCTTTACCTACTGTTACACCTTCAAGCACAACAGCATTTGCGCCGATTACGACGTCGTCTTCAATCACAACCGGTTTAGCGGATGGCGGCTCAATAACGCCCGCAAGTACAGAACCCGCGCCGATATGGCAGTTTTTTCCGACAGTAGCTCGTCCGCCAAGCACAACGTTCATATCAATCATTGTGCCTTCACCGATGACTG
>NZ_LTZG01000028.1 GCF_001592825.1 Planococcus maritimus | reverse complement strand
GAAACGGAAACTAAAGAAAAGCCAATGGCCCGTAACGACCAAGCGCAAAATGCTGAACCGGAAAAGCAGGAAAGCAAACCTGCTCTCTTCCGATTTCCGCTTATTTCTGCCGATGAAGCAACAGGCTTGCCTATGGACAACCGTAAACCCTAACGTCGGGAAGAAAAGCCACGTTTTGACGGAACACCAAAAGCGGCAGAAGAAAAAACATATGAGCTGGATGCCTTAGAACCAAGTGGCAAATTGCCAAAACCAAACGCAGGACGCAATAAGAAAAAACGTCCTCATGTGCCGACAACAGCTGAACCGCAAGGCCTTCACCTTCCGGGCAACACGCCAAGACGTTTCCAGCCACCGCGTGTACCATACCCTGTCCCCGGCTTCACAGACCG
>NZ_LTZG01000027.1 GCF_001592825.1 Planococcus maritimus | reverse complement strand
TGGCGAGCATCAGCTTTCATAAATTGTTAAGATTTACGTAGTATCTTATAACGTACTTATTACTATGAACGATATATAGTAAGGACACACGAGAAATAACAACAAGAATCATGAGGTGAGAGAGACATGGCCTATCGAATATTAGTCGTAGAGGATGATGAGGATATTGGTGATCTTTTGGAGGAATCCCTTACACGTGCAGGTTACGAGGTGCTAAGAGCCAAGGATGGACAGCGAGCATTGAAACTTGTGAATGACTCTCTTGATTTGGTTATTTTGGATATTATGATGCCAGGCATTTCGTGAATTGAAACATGTCAGCACATCAGGAAATCCTCTAACGTCCCGATTCTGTTTCTGACGGCCAGATCGAGTACACTCGATAAAACTGAGG
>NZ_LTZG01000026.1 GCF_001592825.1 Planococcus maritimus | reverse complement strand
CGAGACGGTGGGCCTGGAAGGCCGGGTTTCCTATTATGACGGCGTCGGCGCGCTGCGCGACATGGTGCAGAACCACGTCCTCCAGATCCTGTCGATCATCGCCATGGAGCCGCCCGCGCGGATGGACCCGACCGCCGTGCGCGACGAGAAGGTGAAGGCGCTCCGTTCGCTGCGCCCGATGACGGCCGAGACGGTGAAGACGCATAGCGTGCGCGGGCAATATACGCCCGGCGCGGTCGGCGGGCAGATCGTCACCGGCTATGCCGACGAACTGGGCAGGCCGTCCGACACCGAGACCTTCGTGGCGCTGAAGGCCCATATCGACAACTGGCGCTGGCAGGGCGTGCCCTTCTACCTGCGCACCGGCAAGCGCATGCCGACGCGCCAGTCGGAAAT
>NZ_LTZG01000025.1 GCF_001592825.1 Planococcus maritimus | reverse complement strand
GCCAGCAGCGCGGCGAAGGCGGCGGGATCGCGGGTAAGCTTGTCGCGCACTGTGGCAAGCGTGGCGCGGGCCGGAGCCTCGTGGATGACGGTGTGCAGGATCACGCCGGCGATCCGCGCCTTGGCTTCCTCGTTCCAGTGCGCCCCGCCCGATTGTCCCGGCGCATCGTGAACCAGCGCATCGGCGATCGTCTGGGCATCTTCCGCCAGGTCCGGGCTCGCCGGGTCGAGCTGCGCCAGAGGGTTGTAGCGGGCCGCAGGACGCCCGGAGACGCCGAAGGGGTCCAGGCACCACACCAGGCCCTTCCTCGCCCTCGCACGGGCCGTGACGCGGGCATTCTCGCCTTTGGGGTCGATGCAGACCACGGAGCGGTCAAGCAGGAGCAGGTTGGGGATGAT
>NZ_LTZG01000024.1 GCF_001592825.1 Planococcus maritimus | reverse complement strand
TAGATCTCCTGTTCATCGTTCATGCAAATAAGCGAATGAGCAATGCGATACTTTTCTTCCATAATTGACAATAAGCCGAGTGTACACCCAGAGATGCCTCGCGAGCACCGCACATGATCGCCCGCTTTCGTCAAATGTACCAGAATCGTACTGACTGCAGCCAGCCCTGATCCGAATGCCAGTGCACCGGATCCACCTTCGACCTCCGCCAACCGCTCTTCTAATACGCGCACCGGCGGATTGCCGAGGCGCGAGTAGAGGTTTCCGTCCTGCTCGCCAGCAAAACGGGCTTCTCCTTGTGCGGCATTTGCAAATGAAACAGTCGACGTCTGATAAAGGGGCGTCGACCAGCTGTCGTGATGCACTTTACTGTCATAGCCCTTGTGAATTATCGCTGCG
>NZ_LTZG01000023.1 GCF_001592825.1 Planococcus maritimus | reverse complement strand
AGCCAGCATGTTGCCGGCTCAAGCGGCGCATCCTCTCCTGGACGACAGCCCTGGCGACCATCGGCCGACCGTAGCGCTCCGCATTCTAGCCGGCAATGGTTCAGCGGGACAGGATGCCGGCGGTCCCTTGCACGTCTGGCGTTCGCCTGTGAGCGCTACGGCGGCGATGGTCATGGCGCGCTCGCGTCGAAATGGACGCTCTGGAAAAGCCTCGTGCCAGATCTTCTCGGCCATCGATGCAAGCTCCTGCGGCGTCGGCGGCCGAGCCTCACGAATGCACGCTATCAAGGCGCGCGGGAACAGGCGCTCCAACGTCTCTCTCCGATCGCGATATGGGAGCCTTATAGCACGGGCGCAGCCCCGATCGACCGGGACGGGACGAAGCGGGCCTTGAAGCGGTCTG
>NZ_LTZG01000022.1 GCF_001592825.1 Planococcus maritimus | reverse complement strand
GCAAATGATTTGTACAGGGGCTTCAGCTCCGATATCCACAAGGCACTAATTCAGCTTATCAGCATTCGGGTGCTGCTCGCGCTCCAGCACATGGCCGATGACAACGCCTTTGATGCCTTCTCCTTTGTATTCAATTCCTTCAACCTCAATACCGGCTCTTGTAATTTTTTCAGCAAGAACAGCCGGGTCCATGCCTTTTAAATCAACATAATCCTCTAACCATTTATAAGAAACAAACATCCTTGCATCCTCCTCTTACGCCTGTTTAAACTGCGAAATAAATCTGACATCGTTTGTATAGAAGTGGCGGATATCATCAATGCCGTATTTCAGCATCGCGATGCGCTCAACACCCATTCCGAATGCGAAGCCCTGATATTCCTTCGGATCAAAGCCAGCCATTTT
>NZ_LTZG01000021.1 GCF_001592825.1 Planococcus maritimus | reverse complement strand
TTCCCCCTGTGAGAGTAGGACGTCGCTGGGCATACATACGGAGGATTAGCTCAGCTGGGAGAGCATCTGCCTTACAAGCAGAGGGTCGGCGGTTCGATCCCGTCATCCTCCACCATTTTTTACTCCATGCCGGAGTAGCTCAACTGGTAGAGCAACTGACTTGTAATCAGTAGGTTGAGGGTTCAAGTCCTTTCTCCGGCACCACTCATGTTTGAGCCATTAGCTCAGTTGGTAGAGCATCTGACTTTTAATCAGAGGGTCGAAGGTTCGAATCCTTCATGGCTCACCATTTTAATTTTATAATTGCCACGCGGGTGTGGCGGAACTGGCAGACGCACTAGACTTAGGATCTAGCGCCTTCGGGCGTGGGGGTTCGACTCCCTTCACCCGCACCAAGCGGAAGTAGTTCAGTGGTAGAACGCCACCTTGCCAAGGTGGAGGTCGCGGGTTCGACCCCCGTCTTCCGCTCCAATTTTATTATCTGTCCAATGCCCCGCCGGGGTGGCGGAACTGGCAGACGCACAGGACTTAAAATCCTGCGGTAGGTGACTACCGTACCGGTTCGATTCCGGTCCTCGGCACCAACTATTTTATCAAATTTTATATTAAGCGCCCGTAGCTCAATTGGATAGAGTACTTGACTACGAATCAAGCGGTTAGAGGTTCGAGTCCTCTCGGGCGCGCCATATTTTTGTCATCATCCTATTCAGTCGGGAAGTAGCTCAGCTTGGTAGAGCACTTGGTTTGGGACCAAGGGGTCGCAGGTTCGAATCCTGTCTTCCCGACCACTTTATGGGGCCTTAGCTCAGCTGGGAGAGCGCCTGCCTTGCACGCAGGAGGTCAGCGGTTCGATCCCGCTAGGCTCCACCAACTATACAATTTAAAGATCCTGGCGGCGTAGCTCAGCTGGCTAGAGCGTACGGTTCATACCCGTAAGGTCGGGGGTTCGATCCCCTCTGCCGCCACTTTTTTAGGACCTTTAGCTCAGTTGGTTAGAGCAGACGGCTCATAACCGTCCGGTCGCAGGTTCGAGTCCTGCAAGGTCCACCATTCAATATTTATCACGGAGGAATACCCAAGTTTGGCTGAAGGGATCGGTCTTGAAAACCGACAGGGGAGTCAAATCCCGCGGGGGTTCGAATCCCTCTTCCTCCTCCATCTTTTAAAAAAATGAGTGGACAATTTTCAATTAATATTATTATCGCGGGGTGGAGCAGTTCGGTAGCTCGTTGGGCTCATAACCCAAAGGTCGCAGGTTCAAATCCTGCCCCCGCAACCAAATGGTCCCGTGGTGTAGCGGTTAACATGCCTGCCTGTCACGCAGGAGATCGCCGGTTCGATCCCGGTCGGGACCGCCATTTTTATCAATAAATATGTGGGTCAGTAGCTCAGTCGGTAGAGCATTAGATTGAAGCTCTAAGTGTCGGCGGTTCGATTCCGTCCTGACCCACCATATTGCGGGTGTAGTTTAGTGGTAAAACCTCAGCCTTCCAAGCTGATGATGAGGGTTCGATTCCCTTCACCCGCTCCAACAATGGGCCTATAGCTCAGCTGGTTAGAGCGCACGCCTGATAAGCGTGAGGTCGGTGGTTCGAGTCCACTTAGGCCCACCATTGTTCCGAAGTAGCTCAGTGGTAGAGCACCGCACTGTTAATGCGATGGTCGTAGGTTCGAGTCCTACCTTCGGAGCCATACTGGGGAAGTACTCAAGTGGCTGAAGAGGCGCCCCTGCTAAGGGTGTAGGTCGGTAACACCGGCGCGAGGGTTCAAATCCCTCCTTCTCCGCCAGTAAGGCCCCTTGGTCAAGCGGTTAAGACACCGCCCTTTCACGGCGGTAACACGGGTTCGAATCCCGTAGGGGTCATTATAAAAAGCGTCATGCATTTATATGCATGGCGCTTTTTTCTTTTTCTAATTTTTGTTCCTGGCTTGAAGCGAAACTGTGAATGACCATTCCTAGTATTACCAAAATTAGCCCCGCAAATGCGATTGGGGAAGGGAAAGCAATGCCTAAAAGTAAAAATTCACCTATCAGTGCAAATATGACTTCCATTGATTGTGTAGCTTCTACTGCTGCAAGCTTCGGCATGCTAGTTCTAACCATGTCGGTCGCCATAAAAAAGAGTACAGTCGCAATGACTCCTGAACTAATCGCAACTATCAACGATTGATAAGTCTGAGAATTAGAGGGTAATCCAGTTGTCAAGACCCCATAAATAGAAAGAACTAACCATAGAGGTAAACTGGCTATCGTCATTCCAAGTACACGTTGATATGCGTCGAGTTTACCTTCGCATACCTCCATCATTTTTCGATTTCCAAGTGGATAAGCAAAAGCTGCGATTAAAACAGGTATCAATCCCAACAATAAGCTTGAAATCGAAACATTGGCTAGGTGGTCAAGTTGAATGAGAGCTATGCCAGCTAAGATAATTGTAGAGAAGAGTAATCCTTTAATAGGTATACGTTGTCTGTGCATTAAAATTTGACCAGCTATAGGAACTCTAACGAAAAAAAGTGGAGCCATTAAGGTTCCAGCAATGATAGTAAATTGCCACGTTCCAGCAATTAACCAACCTGGTGAATGGGCTGCTGCAAAGCATAAAGGGGCATAAAAAAGACCAAAGCCTACAAAACTCCACACTATCCATTTAATTTTGTGCTTCTTCATTTCTTTGAAGAGCGGATATAAGTTCCCCCTGATTATTACGATCAACAAAAGGAATGGGATCATAAACAGGTAGCGGAGTGAAGCGCTCCATATCCAATGGCCTCCTTGCACTTCCATTAAGGAATTGACGATAAAAGTGACTGCAAAAAACATTGCGCCGGCAAGACCAAATATAATCGGTTTCATAAAACTCCACCTTTTCTATATGTTATATTCAATATATCGCAGTTAATGAATTTTCACCATTCTTATTTAGTTAAGAGGGCTTTCGTTATCTAACTCAATAACAAAAAGCTGGTGGCAAATTGCCATCAGCTCTAGGATATTAAGACAAAAAGTAATCTACTAGTAAACCAATTGCTAGTAGGAAGTCAAATAAAGTATTCGTGATTCCTGTATCTTTCATAGCTGGCATTACTTTCAAAGGTTCAGTGTGGCGTTTGAATGTTTTGATTACCTTTACGGGCTTAACTACACTAAGCAGTACTAATAATGCCCATGGAGTGATAATGCCGAGCACTACTAATAAAATAATCCAGGCATAGGACAAAATAAAGAACCACATGAAGATGGTGACGGCAGCTGGTCTGCCGGCCAGAATGGCTAAAGTACGCCGGCCGCTTTTTTCATCCCCAACTATGTCTCGAATATTATTGGACATCATAATGGCCGCTACAAGCAATGTGCTAGGGATCGCGAGCATCACAGCAGTCGAGGTGATTGTTTCTGTCTGGATATAAAAAGCAACGATGACAATCAGGAAGCCCATAAACAGTCCTGAGAACAATTCGCCAAGTGGCGTGTAAGCGATTGGATAAGGACCTCCTGTGTAAAAGTAGCCGACTAGCATGCCGATGCCACCGACTGCCAATAACCACCAGCTAGTAGAAGCTGCAATATAAAGCCCGAGTATCGCAGAGATCGCATAGAGTAGGAATGCCAATGCTAAAACGGTTTTCGGTGAAACGCCGTTACGCACAATGGCTCCACCTATGCCGATGGATTCTTCATTGTCGAGACCGCGTGCAAAATCGTAGTATTCATTGAACATATTGGTTGCTGCTTGAATCAGCAGGCTTGCTATTAACATGGCTGCGAATAGCGCCCAATTTAAAGCGGTGTAGTGGATGGCGATCATTGTTCCCAGGAATACAGGGGCAAATGATGCGGTCAAGGTATGGGGGCGGGTAAGTTGCCACCAGACACGCCAGCCGCTATCAGCTTGTATCGAATGTGTCATTTCTATCTCTCCTATTCATTTCTTTCCAACCTATATTGTACTGCAAAACGCAGAGATTTACAGCATATGTTGTGCTGAATTCCAGAGAAAGGGGTATGATAGAAAGTAGAGATTAAAATGTATCGCAGTCAGTTAATGCTGCAGTAAACGGAGGTAATCCGGTGAATTCACAATCGTATTCATCAACTGAACAGATGGAAGCGAACCGCTTTAGCGAGTATCGCTTTTATACAGAAACCATTGAAGTATCAACGATGTCTGCCTTGGCATTTTTCGAGGCAGGGCAAGAGGAATATAAAGGCAAGCGGATGTTCTGGCAGAATCGGGAGAAGTCCTTTACGCTAGTTGGCCTAGGGCATGCCTATGTTCTCACAGCAGATGATTATAAGGGGCGGTTTAACAACATACAAAAAGATTGGAAAGCATTGAGTGCCCAATTGGTGAATGAAGAGACAGCCGTTCAGCCAGTGTTATTTGGTGGCTTTTCATTTGATCCTTTAAATGACCAGCCGAGCGAGTGGAGAAATTTCCCTCAGGCTTATTTTGCCGTCCCGACTTTTCAGCTGATTATTAAAGGCGAGCAGGCTTATGTTAGTGTCCACCTGATCACGAAGGCACCAAATAGTTTTGCAGATTTTGAAGCACTTCGGAAAGAACGTGACCGGCTGATTCACGCAGCGCAAGTATCCGAGCCCAAAGCGTATCAAAAGCCCCGTGTCGCCGAAAAGAAAGAATTAAAAAAAGAGGAGTATATGCGTTCTATTGAACAGGTCACTCAAGTGATTCGTTCAGGCGAAGTGGATAAAGTTGTGATTGCAAGGGCGCTGGGTCTTCGTTTTGATGAAGCTCTATCCCCGGCATCGGCTCTATATCAGGCGGCGAATGAGCAGCCTGAAAGCTTTTTGTTCGGCTTGGAAGCAGGAGAGCAATTTTTCTTTGGCGCAACGCCAGAGCGCCTTGTTAAAGTAGAGCAGCAAAAAGCATTGTCTACGTGCTTGGCAGGCTCTACACCTCGTGGCCAATCCGTAGAACAAGACGAAGCATTAGGAAAAGCTTTGCTCGGTGATTCCAAAAATCGTTCTGAACACCAATATGTGGTTCAAATGATTGGAGATGTATTTAAGGAACATTGTATAGATCCACGGATTCCGCAGCATCCGAAACTGATGAAAATCCGAGATATTCAACATTTATATACCCCAGTGGAAGGGGAACTCAAAAATGGCAGCTCGCTACTGGACCTTGTCGAAGCACTCCATCCAACGCCAGCACTAGGCGGCGAACCGAAACAGCAGGCGCTCAGTTTGATCCGTTCTTATGAACCTTTGAATAGAGGCTATTATGCTGCACCGATCGGTTGGATCGATGCGAAAGGCGACGGTGAATTTGCTGTAGCGATTCGCTCGGCGTTACTGGATGGGGATAAAGCTTATTTATTCGCAGGCGGCGGCATTGTGGCAGATTCTACGCCACAAGCAGAATACGATGAGACATGGGTGAAGTTCCGCCCGATGCTTCGTGTACTGGGAGGAAATCTACATGACGAATCGTGAGTTTTTAACTGAATACGTATCGGCTTTTACACATTCCTTGCTCCATGCGGGGGTGAAAAAAGCGGTTATCAGCCCGGGTTCGCGTTCAACCCCTCTTGCTTATGCATTCATGAAGCAGGAAGGGATAGAGACCTATCGCCAAATAGATGAACGCTCAGCCGGCTTTTACGCGCTCGGTTTGGCGAAAGCGTCAAACGCCCCGGTCGTTTTGCTTTGTACATCAGGCACTGCAGCAGCCAATTATTTTCCGGCCATCGTAGAAGCCTATTATGCGCGTGTGCCTCTTATTGTCGTCACGGCAGACCGTCCGCATGAACTGCGCGAAGTTGGGGCCCCGCAAGCAATTAATCAAATCAACTTATTCGGATCTCATGTTAAGTGGTCAGTCGATCTGGCACTGCCAGAGCAAGGCAATCATCTGGATTCGTTGAAACGCCATTTGGGGCGTGCCGCCACCTTAGCTAAAACAGCGCCTAAGGGCCCGGTCCATCTGAATGTGCCATTCCGGGAACCGCTTAGCATTGATTTCGATCAAGCTTATGTAAGTGGCACTGAATTATATCGTTTCGAAAGCGGCGAGCGGTTAACTGATAAAGCAGCTGATTTCTTAACAGAAGTGTTCACGCAGTCTCGCGGTCTGCTAATTGCAGGAGAGAACACCGGTGAGATACCAGTTGAGCAATGGGAATTTATCCGCCGTCTCGGCTGGCCGGTGCTTGCCGATCCGTTGTCGAATTTACGGGCAAATGTGCCAGCGGATCTTCATGAGCTCATTATCGATTCCTATGATGCGTTGCTGAAAAATGCTGAATTCGCTGATCGTGTAGCGCCGGATGCCGTAGTAAGAATCGGGCCTCAGCCTGTGTCTAAGCCGCTCAGCTTATTCTTGAGGAAAGCCAAGCCAGCGCGTTATGTCGTGTTGGATGAAAGTCCGATGCTGAGAGATCCACAATCAGCAGCTACGCATCATATCCAGCAGCATTTTTCTGCCTTGTGGCAGTTGAAATTGAACGCGAAATCTTCTCATCCGTACTTGAATCTTTGGATAACAGCACAAAAATTGGTGCAGGAGACAATGGAGACTCATTGTCAGGAAGAATTGGACGAAGGGGTGTTAGCAAAAGCCTTTTTCGATGAGCTGAACGATTGCGATTTGACCGTCAGCAGCAGTATGCCAATCCGGGATGCCGATACGTATTTCCAAACGACGCAGCGGGACGTGCGAATTTTTGCCAACCGCGGCGCTAATGGCATTGATGGGGTGGTATCGACAGCTTTCGGGATCCAGGCAGCAAACAAACGGCCTGGGTATCTATTGATCGGGGATTTGGCCTTGCTGCATGATTTAAACGGCTTGATCGCTTCGAAACTGCAGCATGCGGATATGACGATTGTTGTGATGAATAATGACGGCGGTGGGATCTTCTCTTATTTGCCGCAGTCGAAAGAAAAGCGTTATTATGAGGAACTTTTCGGTACCCCGACCGGGATTCAATTCAAAGCGGCCGCTGACATGTACGGTGCGGAGTATTTCTCTGCGGAGACGGTCGCACAATTGCAAGCGGCCCTTCGAACACCGAAAGAAAAACCGGTGCGCATTATAGAAGTGGCGACGGACCGTGCCAATAATGTAACGATTCACCGAAAATTCTGGAGCCGGCTGGGTGAGGGTCTAGACGCATGGAATTGATGGCAAATGGAGTTCGCTATCATATTGAGGTAACCGGGGACGAGAAACGCCCTGTTCTCGTCTTACTCCATGGCTTTACAGGCAGCACAGCTACGTGGCATCCTGTAATCGAATATTGGCAGGATTTCCGGGTAGTGGCAATCGACCTGATTGGCCATGGCAAGACGGACAGCCCGAGAGATGCAAAGCGATACGCGATGGAACGACAGTTAGAGGATCTGGAGAGCATTTTCCGGGAATTAAAGTTAAGTCAATTCAGCTTGCTCGGCTATTCGATGGGCGGGCGCACGGCACTTGCGTATGCTTATGAATATCCAGATAGGGTCAATAAGCTTATTTTAGAAAGTGCGTCACCCGGATTGATGCTAGAAGCCGACAGACTACAGCGACAAGAAGTGGATGCCCGATCGGCACAAGAAATTTTGAGATTTGGTATTGAGCCTTTCGTTGCCAAATGGGAAAATATTCCATTGTTTGATAGCCAGACATCCTTGCCCAAAAGCGTGCAACAACAAATAAGGCAAGAGCGGCTGGCGCAATCTGCACAAGGGTTGGCGAATAGTTTGCTTGGCATGGGCACAGGTTCACAGCGTTCTTACTGGGATTGCTTGCAAGATCTAAACGTACCGGTGTTGCTGTTGACCGGGGAACTGGATTCGAAGTTTTGCGCCATTGCCCAGAGGATGCAGCAATTATTACCGAATGCGGAACACCGTATCATTTCAGCGGGACATGCGATTCATGTGGAAAAACCGGCTGAATTTGCTACAATGGTTATGGAACGATTAAATCAGAATTACTGAGGAGGACTAGAATGTCAACACGTCAATGGGTTACAGAACTTACATATGAAGACATTAAATACGAAACATATAATGGGATTGCGAAAATCACCATTAACCGTCCGGAAGTGCGCAATGCTTTTCGTCCGAAAACGGTTCACGAATTGATCGATGCGTTTTCACGCGCGCGCGACAATTCGGACGTCGGCGTCATCGTCTTGACAGGTGAAGGCGAAAAAGCATTCTGTTCAGGCGGAGACCAATCTGTCCGCGGACATGGCGGCTACGTTGGGGAAGATGAAATTCCGCGCCTTAACGTCCTGGACTTGCAGCGCTTAATCCGCGTCATTCCAAAACCAGTTGTCGCGATGGTCGCTGGATTTGCAATCGGCGGCGGACACGTACTTCACGTCGTTTGCGATTTGACGATTGCAGCGGATAACGCACGCTTCGGCCAAACAGGGCCGCGTGTCGGTTCATTTGATGCAGGCTATGGTTCCGGCTATTTGGCACGCATCATCGGCCACAAGAAAGCACGCGAAATCTGGTATTTGTGCCGTCAGTACGATGCACAGGAAGCGCTTGATATGGGCCTTGTCAACACAGTCGTACCTTACGAGCAATTGGAAGACGAGACAGTGAAATGGTGTGAGGAAATGCTCGAAATGAGCCCGACTGCATTGCGCTTCGTCAAAGCAGCGATGAATGCGGACACGGATGGCCTTGCTGGTCTTCAGCAAATGGCTGGCGATGCAACATTGCTTTACTACACTACGGATGAAGCAAAAGAAGGCCGCGATGCGTTCAAAGAAAAACGCAAACCGGACTTTGGTCAATTCCCACGTTTCCCTTGATTATATGAATGAATTGAGCTGTCTTCTTCGGAGGCAGCTTTTTTTCAATCAATCGGCTATAAAAGAAAGGATTTTGAAGATGACTTATCCGAATTGGTTGACTCAACGTGCTTATGTGACGGGCAATAAACTGGCTTTATCATTTGGTGAGGATAACTGGACATTCGCAGAAATAAACGCTATCGCACTTGACTATGCCGGAAAACTGGCGCATTTTGGCATCACGGAACAATCACGAGTGGCTTTGTTGGCGAAATCGAATGCTGAAGCGGTTTTTGTCATGTATGGCTGCTTACACCTTGGCTGTGAAATGGTCATGCTCAATGAACGGCTCGCCGCAGCGGAACTGGCTTATCAAATCGAAGATGCGGGCGTGGACCGAGTATTTGTGGATGCAAAATTAATCGAAAAAGTGTCGGCGGCAAAGCCGGTTTCTTTCGAGCAATTAAAACAAACACAACCTGCTGAGTTTAACTTAATAGCGGAATGGGCGAAAGACAGAACCATTTCGATCATGTATACATCAGGAACGACGGGGCAGCCAAAAGGGGTTAGGCAAACCGCTGAAAACCATTTTTCGAGCGCGGTGTCTTCTGCACTGAATTTAGGCATTGCTCCTGACGACGTTTGGTTATGTACGGTGCCCTTGTTTCACATTAGCGGCTTTTCGATTTTGATGCGCTCGCTCGTCTACGGCATGGGGGTTCGGCTTTACGACAAGTTCGACGCTTCGTCGTGTGCGGAGGAATTGTGCAAGGGGCATGTGACGCATAGTTCGATGGTCGGTGTGACGCTTGACCAAGTGTTGCGGGAAATCGAGCAACGCGAATTACGGGTATCTTCGCGTTTCAAGCAAATTCTGGCGGGTGGTGGCCCAGTGCCGGTGTCTTATTTGCAACGGGCGGAAGCGCATGGTATTCAAGTGCTCCAAACTTACGGCATGACGGAAACATCGTCACAGACGACGACCTTGCAGCCGGCTGATGCGAAAACAAAAATCGGTTCCGCTGGAAAACCTTTGTTTTTGTATCAAGTGAAAATCGATGGGGCGAATCCGGGGGAAGCGGGAGAAATTTTGATTAAAGGGCCACAAGTGACCCCGGGATACATCGGACGTTTTAAAGAACGTACTGTCCAACAAGACGGCTGGCTCGCGACGGGCGATATCGGTTATTTGGACGCAGAAGGATTTTTATACGTAGTCGACAGGCGTTCGGACATGCTGGTTTCTGGCGGTGAGAATGTCTATCCGGCTGAAATCGAAAACGTTTTAATGGCGCATCCATCTGTACGCGAAGCCGGAGTTTGTGCGATGGCAGATAGCAAATGGGGCGAGGTGCCGGCAGCGTTTGTCGTCCTAGAAGACCCGCAGATGCTAGAGGAACTCTCGGATTTTTGCCGCGGCAAGATGGCTGGCTATAAAGTGCCGAAACTGTTCAAGCTAGTAGATGAACTGCCGCGAAATGCGTCGAATAAATTGCTCAGAAGGGAATTAAAGCAATGGCTGTAAGAATCGCAGACATCCAATTCCATCAAGTGAAAAAGCCGTTGAATCAGCCTTTTGTGACCGTCTTGCAGAAAGTGGAGGAGCGGGAAGCTACAGTGGTGATCGTCCAGGATGAGGATGGGCAAGAGGGCTACGGGGAATGTGTGGCGTTTGATACGCCTTGGTATACCGCAGAGACAGTAGTGGGTAGCCGTTTTGTTATGGATACCGTATTGACGCCATTGCTCAAGGGACAGTTATTGGATCATCCTACTGACGCAGCGCGGCTATTTTCAAAAGTGAAAGGCAATCAGATGGCGAAAGCGGCGATAGAGATGGCTGTCTGGGATTTATTCGCCAAACAAAAAGGCATGCCGCTCTATGAGTATGTCGGAGGAGTTCAGAGCCCAGTGCCTGCGGGTGTGGTGGTCGCTGGAAGCAGTGATCAATTACTCGGGAATGTAAAAGCAGCTATCGAAAGCGGATACCGTCGCATCAAATTGAAAGTTTCACCTGCAACCGATGCCGCAATGCTCAAAGAGATAGTAGCGGCGCATGCCGAAATATCTTTCTACGCTGATGCCAATGGCAGTTTTTCAGGATTGGCATTAGAGGAGTTACTGCCATTTGATGAGGCTGGCTTTGCATTAATCGAGCAGCCATACGGTGAACAGGAATGGGCAGCCCACCGAATGGCACGGGCGAACATGAAAACGCCGATTTGTCTGGATGAAAGCATTCATAGTTTGGAGGATGTGCAGCGTATGGCAGAGCAGCAGGCTGGCGATATCGTTGTCTTGAAAATGGGGCGTCTTGGCGGCTGGGCGGAAACTTTGAAAATTGTCGAGTTCTGCAAACATTCGCAGATTGAAATGTGGGTCGGCGGCATGATTGAATTCGGTATATCAAAAGCACATAATCTGGCGTTGGCTTCGTTGCCGGAAATCAAACTGACAGGTGATTTTTCAGACTCCGGCCATTTTTGGCAGGTAGATATCGTGGATCCAGAAATCCGCGTGGAGCATGGGGAAATCAAACTTAGCGAACACCCAGGAATCGGGTATCAGCTGAATATATAAAAAAACTCGCCGGCTATCCGGCGAGTTTTTGCTATTTCAATACAGTTTCGAGTGCTTGAAGATTTTTTTCCATCAAAGTGAAATACGTTTCATCGTTATCGATGTTTTCTTGAGTTAATACCCCAAGATTATGCATTTCGATCGCTTCAGCGCCGACTTCTTTTTGGATGACTTCCGTCAAATTCGACGAGACGTTTTGCTCAAAGACGATGTATTGAATGTCTTTCTCGCGAGCCATATCGACGATTTCCGTCAATTCTTTCTGGGATGGTTCATCTTGGCTGTTCAATCCCGCAACGGCAACTTGTTCAAATCCATAGGGTTCGGAAAGATAGCCAAAAGCCGCGTGTGACACGAAAAAGGTGTCGCGCTCGACTTTTTCGTGCAAGTTTTGGAAGGATTCATCAAGTGTTTCAAGTTCTGCAACGAGTTCCTCGTAATTTTCTTCAAATTGTTCCGCGCCTTGTGGATCTTGTTCAGATAAGGAGTCACGGACAGAAGCGGCGAGTTCTTGGCTTAATACTGGGGAGATCCACACGTGTGGGTCGGTGGAGCCATGATCATGACCTTCATGGCCGCTTTCTTCCTCTTGGCTTTCGCCTTCTCCATCATGGCCATCTTCTTCGTGTTCATGTGCATCTTCCTCTTCATGGCCGTGTTCGTCTTCTGAATGTGTACCTGCTGCCGCTTCTAGCTGTTCATCGGTGATGCCATCAGCCGTAGCGACAAATTCAAGGTCTTCGTTTTGCAGCGTTTCCTGTGCGCTGTCGATAAAGCCTTCAAGGTTTAATCCGACATAAAAGAGCAAATCGGCGTCTGCCATATTGATCATGTCTTTTTGAGTCGGTTCAAAACTGTGTTCGTTCGCACCAGCTGGATAAACCGATTTTACATTGACGCGATCGCCGCCTATGCGTTCTGCAAAATAGACGAGCGGGTAAACGGTCGCATAAACATCGAGCTTTCCTTCCGCTGCTTCATCTTCCGCTCCGTTGCCGGGTTCTGTGGTATTGCCACACGCGGCTAGCAATGAAATAAGTGCGATTCCCGATAATGCTGCTAATTTCTTCATATTAAATGTCCCTCCGAGTTTTTGGTGAATGATAAAATGTAATCGTTACGTTTTATTGACTCTTAGAATCATACAATAGAACGCTCTTGAACACAAGAAAAACCCGCCTATTTTTTAGGGGGCCATTCTTCGGGGACAAAATCTACTCCGCCTTTATGGAACGGATGGCAGCTCAATATGCGACGGGTTGCGAGATAGCCGCCTTTTAAAGCTCCGTGTTTTTCTACAGCTTCAATGCCGTAATGAGAACAAGTTGGATAGAACCTGCAGCTCGGCGGGGACAAGGGAGAGATGAAGCGTTGATAAAAACGAAACAATTTGATCAATGCGGTTTTCATGGTGGGAACACTTCTTTCACGTTTGATTGAGATTCGTTGATGTTTATTGTAGAGCTTTCAGAGGTAATTATAAAGCATAGGAACTTATTAAAAAATGGAGAGTGATGTCTTGTGTCAACAGCTTTAAATGAAGAATTAAACGTTCAAGTCGCTTCGTGGTCAGTAATTTATACGAAATTACATAATTTCCACTGGTATGTTAAAGGACCTTCTTTCTTTACTTTGCACGTGAAATTTGAAGAACTATATAACGAGGCGACACTTCATATGGATGAAATTGCGGAGCGCTTGCTGGCACTAGGCGGGAAGCCTGTTGCGACGATGAAAGAACAACTTGAACTGTCGGTTGTCGATGAAGCGACAAGCAGCGAAAGCGCGGAGCAAATGGTTGATAACATCGTTTCCGATTATGATAAAATCATGAAATCTTTGAAAAAGGGAATGGAACTCGCTTCTCAAGACGGTGATGACATGACAGAAGACATGTTCAATGCCATTCATCAAAACTTGGAAAAGCATTCATGGATGCTGTCTGCATTTCTCGGCGAAAAGAAGTAGAATAGAAGAAATGGGCGTACGACCGATAGCCGGTTGTACGCTTTTTCTGAAGCCGGGAGGATGTTCGATGGAGTATAGAGATTTGAATGGATGTGTTTGCCATTTGTTTTTTAAACAAGGACAGTCGCAGATCGATAGCCGGCATGTGCTGGTCATTGGGAAATTTAAAGGGAATTGGCTTTTGACAAAGCATTCTGTGCGCGGGCTTGAGTTTCCGGGGGGCAAAGCGGAACCAATGGAATCATTGGTGCAAGCGGCGAAACGAGAAGTGTTTGAAGAAACCGGAGCCATTGTAAATGAATTAAACTGGATTGCGGAATATACAGTGTGTACAGATAAACCTTTTAGCAAAACGGTATTCATGGCTACGATCGATAGTATGGAAAAAGTGGAATGGCTGGAAACGGAAGGCCCGGTACTGGTCCCGAATCTAGTGGTCAATGAAAATTACAGCTTCCTTATGCGCGATGCGGGGATGGAAGCGATTATAGAGAAGGTGAAGACTGTTGAAAAATGGAGACATTGAATCGATGAGGTGGTATCCTTCACCGAATCCGAATGTGCGCTTGCGCGAAGTAACGTATTGGTCTGAGGGCTTGCGCATTAAAGGCTTGCTGGCAGAACCGAAAACCGCTTTAAGCGGCAGCGGAATCTTATATTTGCGTGGTGGCATCCAATCAATTGGAATGGTAAGACCGGCACGGATCGCGCAATTTGCAGGCATGGGATTTACTGTGTTCGCGCCTTATTACAGGGGGAATCGGGGCGGTGAAGGGAAAGACGAATTTGCCGGTGCAGATCGCTATGATGCTGTTCATGCCGTGGATGTGCTAAAAAAATTCAGCACTGGCCCGGTACATTTATTGGCCTTTTCACGGGGCGGCATTATGGCCTTGTGGACAGCTATTTTGAGAAATGATATTTGTTCTGTCGTAACCTGGGCTGGCGTCACGGATACGGTGCTGACGTATAAAGAGCGGCTGGATATGCGCCGCATGATGAAACGGCTATTTGGCGGCACGCCGAACACCGCGCTTCCGGCATTTGAAGAACGTAATCCCTTGATGCGCATTGGTGAAAGCGATGCTGCTTACCTGATTATCCATGGCATGAAAGATGATAATGTTTCTCCCCAGCAAGCATTTCTGTTGGAACAAGCATTGCAGCTCAATCAGCAGCCGTGTGAAACCTGGTATTTCCCAGAATATACGCATTTTTTCCCGCCATTGGCGAATCGCAAGACTGCGAAAGCGTTGACGGTGTGGATGAAAGAACAGGAACAGCGAAGAACCTAGCTTGAAATGGCCATGACATCAAGAAGCTTCACTGACTGTGAATAAAGAATATAAAAAAGACGAAGAGAAATGAATCATTTCTCTTCGTCTTTTACTTGTTTAATTATGGGTAGGGCCGCCTTTTTGGCTGATGCCAGCATCCACAGTACCGAATTTTTCAAAGTTGTCCTTGAATTTCTTCGCCAGTTCCTGTGCTTTTTGGTCATAAGCTTCTTTATCGGCCCATGCGTTGCGCGGATTCAAGACTTCAGTCGGCACGCCAGGGATTTCTTTAGGCATATTCAAGCCGAAGACTGATTCGTGTTCCATGTCGACACCGTTCAAGTCGCCACGGATTGCTGCGCGGACCATTGTGCGGGTGTATGACAATTTCATGCGGCTCCCAACGCCGTATTCGCCGCCAGTCCAGCCCGTGTTCACGAGGTAGACGTCTGCACCGTGCTCATCGATCTTGTCGCCAAGCATTTCAGCGTAAACAGTCGCGTGAAGGGGAAGGAATGGAGATCCGAAGCAAGTCGAAAACGTTGCTTCAGGTGACGTGACACCGCGTTCTGTGCCAGCTAATTTCGATGTGTAACCGCTAAGGAAATGATACATCGCTTGTTCTTTCGTTAATTTGCTGATTGGAGGCAATACGCCGAATGCATCGGCCGTCAGGAAGACGATCGTTTTCGGGTGTCCTGCAACAGAAGGGACGACGATATTGTCGATGGCATCGATTGGATAGGCTGCACGCGTATTTTCAGTCAGCGAACCGTCATCGTAATCCGGGATGCGGGTATCTTCATCGACCACGACGTTTTCTAGCACCGAACCAAAACGAATCGCGTCAAAAATTTGTGGTTCGTTTTCACGTGATAGGTTGATCGTTTTGGCATAGCAGCCGCCTTCGATGTTGAAGACGCCGTTATCGGACCAACCATGCTCATCGTCGCCAATTAATTTACGGTCTTCATCAGCCGACAAGGTTGTTTTTCCTGTACCGGAAAGGCCAAAGAACAAAGCAACATCATCGTTTTTGCCGACGTTTGCCGAGCAGTGCATCGGGAGGATGTCTTTTTCAGGAAGGATATAGTTCATGATTGAGAAGATGGATTTCTTCATTTCGCCAGCGTATTCCGTACCGCCGATCAAGATGATTTTCTTTTCCATCGATACGATGATAAAGGTCTCAGAATCCGTTCCGTCCACCGCTGGGTCTGCGTGGAAAGTCGGGGCATAAACGACAGAGAATTCAGCTTCGTGCGTCTTCAGTTCTTCCGCTGTCGGGCGGATGAACAATTGATGGGCGAATAGGTTATGCCATGCATATTCATTGATCGTCTGAATCGCAAGGCGCGATTCAGGATCTGCGCCGGCAAAGCCTTTGAAGACGTACAAAGCGTCTTTCTCTTTCAAATGATTGATGACTTTAGCATATAGGTTTTCAAAGATTTCAGAGGAAATCGGGCGGTTGACGTTGCCCCAGTCAATTTTATCTTTCGAAATCGCTTCTTCTACCATATACTTGTCTTTAGGCGAACGGCCTGTGTATTTGCCGGTTTCCGCTTTGACAGCGCCTTCACGCGTCAATACAGCCTCCCCGCGGGATGTAGCCGCTTCCACCAATTGGGGAACGGACAATTGCGTATTGATATTTGAGCCGTTCAATAGCTCTTTCAAATCATTTGATAGGTTCACTGAAGTCATATATATGTACCTTCCTTTTCGTTTATTCCCAAATGAATGGGGAAGATGTATATTCGAACATTAGTATAACACATTGCCGCGATTAGTCTATACTAATAACTAGAAATCTGTCAATGTTGAGGATTTGTGTTTATTCAATAGTAGAAAAAGATGCATGCTTAAAAGTCTGACAACCGTTTCCCCTAAAAACGTTGACAGCGCTTGACTCATTCCGTATGATGGGAAATTGAACGGATACTCTTATTCCGAGCTGGTGGAGGGTGCAGGCCCAATGAAACCCGGCAACCTGCTGCAATTGCAGCGATGGTGCCCAACCTGAAGCAAGGCGAATGCCTTGGACGATAAGAGTGAAAGGTGCTTATGATGATTATTCCTTTCCTCATTGCTTGAAGATGAGAGAAGGGATTTTTTTATGGAATGCCCTTAATCCTCGTGTGCAGGCTGAAAAAGCTGGAAGTTCAATTCCGATCACCGGAAACGGACTTGACATGGGAAAACGAGTACCGTATCAATTTCGAGAGCAATCTCGCAGGATATAAGGAGGAACTTTTTTTGACAAACCGTCGATTATTCACATCAGAATCAGTAACAGAGGGCCATCCGGATAAGATTTGCGACCAAATTTCAGACGCGATCCTGGATGCCATCCTAACAGAAGACCCAAATGCGCGTGTCGCATGCGAAACAACCGTGACGACAGGACTTGTCCTTGTCGCAGGCGAGATCACGACATCTACATACGTAGACATCCCGAAAGTCGTCCGCCAAACCGTTAAGGAAATCGGCTATACGCGTGCGAAATACGGATTCGACTCCGAGACGAGCGCTGTGTTGACGGCAATCGATGAGCAGTCGGCGGATATCGCTGCTGGCGTCAACGTGGCACTTGAAGCACGTGAAGGCCAGATGACCGATAAGGAATTGGATGAAATCGGGGCAGGCGACCAAGGCTTGATGTTCGGTTATGCTTCAAACGAAACAGAAGAATTGATGCCATTGCCGATCAGCTTGGCTCATAAACTCGCACGCCGCCTGGCGGAAGTGCGCAAAGAAGAAATCTTGCCGTATTTGCGCCCAGATGGCAAAACGCAAGTAACGATTGAATACGATGAAAACAATCAACCGGTGCGTGTCGATACGATTGTCATTTCAACGCAGCACCATCCGGAAGTTTCTTTGGAGCAAATCCAACGCAACTTGAAGGAATATGTCATCAATGAAGTCGTACCGGCTGAATTGCTTGATGCCGAGACAAAATACTTCATCAACCCGACTGGCCGCTTCGTAATCGGCGGGCCACAAGGCGATGCCGGTCTTACTGGCCGTAAAATCATTGTTGATACCTACGGTGGCTACGCAAGACACGGCGGAGGTGCATTCTCCGGTAAAGACGCAACGAAAGTTGACCGTTCCGGTGCCTATGCAGCCCGTTATGTAGCGAAAAACATCGTCGCTTCTGGACTTGCTGATAAATGTGAAGTGCAGCTTGCCTATGCAATCGGCGTTGCACATCCGGTATCGATTGCGGTCGATACGTTCGGTACAGGGAAAGTCAGCGAAGACAAATTTATCGAACTAGTACGCGCGAACTTTGATTTGCGCCCAGCCGGCATCATCAAAATGTTGGATCTGCGCCGCCCGATCTACAAACAGACAGCGGCTTATGGCCATTTCGGACGCACGGATGTCGACCTTCCGTGGGAACGCACAGACAAAGCGGATGCTTTGAAACAACAAGCGAACGCATAAGAAAAAAGCAGGCGGAAAAATTCCGTCTGCTTTTTCTATTGAAGAGATTTATAGTAGGCGGCTTTTTCAGCATACTCCCGGACGATGCGTTCCATATCTGTTTTGTCCGCTTCGTTTAATTCGCGCACTACTTTTGCGGGGCGTCCGAATGCGAGCGTGCCGGCTGGAATGGTTTTTCCTTGCGGCACAAGGCTTCCGGCGCCGATAAAAGCACCTTCACCAATCTCGGCACCGTCTAGAATGACCGAGCCCATGCCTACGAGCGCACCTTTTCTCACGGTGCAGCTATGCAAGGTCACTTGGTGGCCAATCGTTACATTGTCTTCAAGTATAAGAGGGGTGTTCGGACTTTGGTGTAACATTGATAGATCCTGGATATTGGTGTTGTTTCCGATAATGGTCGGGGCAACGTCTCCACGGATGACGGTATTGAACCAGACCGATGAATGGGCGCCGATTGTAACGTCGCCTGTAACGGTCGCGTAATCAGCGATAAATGCCGATTTGTCAATCTTTGGTGATTTGTCTTTATATGGATAGATCATGGCAAAGCTCCTTTAAGCTTGATAAGATGTAATTAGTTCTAATCGTATCAAAACATTGGAAAAGGTCAATCGATCAAGCTGGATAAGGGAGGCGCAGGTTATGTGGAAATGGCAAGCAGAAGGCGAGGCAAAAGGCGTCGTCGTATTGATACATAGTGCCTATGAGGAACATCAGCGCTATGCATGGCAAATCGAAAAATGGCGCAGGAACGGCTTTCATGTCTATATGGGAGACTTGCCGGGCCACGGCACACTGGCATCTCCTGATTCAGTGCACCGGGAACCTTTTTTTGAATATGATAAGACAGCTGCCGAACTATTGCGCTTGTCAGCGGGAACGGGTTTGCCGATCATCCTTTCTGGACACGGACTTGGCGCTTCGATCGCCATCCATGCCCTGTCAGAACAGCGCTATCCCGTGGCTGGCGCCATACTGACTTCTCCTTGGTTCGAGCTGCAAAAAGCCCCAAGCAAGCCGGCACTTGCCTTGTCCGGCCTCAGCAAATTGACCGGCAAAGGGAAAATCGACCACGGAGTCGAATTGCGCCATTTGACGAGACGCAAGTTCCAGGATGACTCGTCGAATTCGCCTCAAGCGATTCAGTCGCTCAGTTCGCCGACCTGGTGGAAGGAATTGCAAGGCTATATGGAGAGAGCCGCACAAATGCAGCTCGTGGATATCCCGGTCATGCTCCAGGCGGGCCAGCGGGATTTGATGACACAGACGGCAGCGGGGCGGAAATGGCTATCGAGACAGCTTGTGAATGAATTTCATTTCAAGGAATGGCCGTTCTGTTACCACGATTTGCTGCAGGAACCGGAGCGGGATGAAATATTCAAGGCCATGCTGTACTTTGCCGAATCGGCAGCCGAAGCGGAAAGAATGCGCCGCAGCCAATAATCCTTTAATCTATTCACAACTATAGTTAATAAAAAGGAGAGATGGAGATGCCGCTTCGTTTTAGTATATTGGACCAATCCCCGGTCTCCGAGGGACAGACAGCCCAACAAGCGCTAGCTGATACGGTACGGCTGGCGCAGCACGCAGAAGACTGGGGCTATACCCGTTTTTGGGTATCGGAACATCACGACGCCAAAACTTTAGCCGGTTCTTCGCCGGAGATCTTGATCAGCCATATCGGCGCGAAAACGAGGTCAATCCGCCTTGGTTCCGGCGGTGTCATGCTGCCGCATTACTCGGCTTTCAAAGTGGCCGAGAATTTCAATTTGCTGGAGAGTCTATATCCTGGCCGCATCGATGCCGGCGTCGGCCGTGCACCTGGTGGCATGCCTAGGGCGTCGTTTGCTTTATCGAACGGTCGCTTGCGGGATGCGGGGCGTTTCCCGGCGCAGCTGGATGAGCTGCGCATGTATTTGGAAAACAGCATTCCAGAAAGTCATGATTACTACGGCATGAAAGCGACCCCCCTGCCGCCTCATGCACCGCCGATCTGGATGCTCGGCTCTGGCGAAGGATCTGCGCGCTTGGCTGCCGAAAAGGGCTTGCCATATATGTTCGCTCATTTCATTAATGGCGAAGGCGGACAGCCATTTGCGCAAAGCTATAGAAAAACATTCGTCCCTCATAAAGGCAACAAGCCGTATGTGGGCCTAGCGATTTTTGCCGTATGTCAGGATACACAAGAACAGGCGGAATACGTCGCGTCTTCCTTGGATCTGTCTCTTGCGATGGGGGCGCAAGCAATGCCTTCTGACGGGACGCCCCCGCCGGATCGAGCGATTGTTTACGAGTATTCAAAATTCGAAAAGCTGCTCGTTGCAGAAAATCGCCGGCGCATGGTCGTCGGCGATCCTGTACAAGTGGTGGATCAATTGGAAGCTCTCGGCGAGGAATATGGCGCCGATGAAGTGATGATCGTTTCCGTCGCCTATGATTTCAATGATAAATTAACGACGTTTCGATTGATCGCTGAAGAAATGAAAAAAAGAATCTCTGAAAAGCAGTAGGCTGATAAACAGCTTGCTGCTTTTTTATATGGATAGAAAAAGGTTTAGAGATGCGCTGGAAGGATAAAGAGTTGAAACAACAGAAATCAGGAAAGAAGGAATGAATATGTTCGAGCGTACCGCAGGCAGCCACACAGTAGAATTATTAAAGCAATGGAATGTAGACCATATATACGGCATGCCGGGAGATTCCATCAATGAATTGATGGAGGAATTGCGTAAGGTGGACATCCGCTTTATCCAGATCCGGCACGAAGAAACCGGAGCCCTTGCCGCTTCGGCATACTCGAAATTGACCGGCCGCATCGGCGTGTGCCTATCGATCGCAGGGCCTGGGGCGATTCATTTGCAAAATGGCTTGTATGATGCGAAGAAAGACAAAACGCCGCTACTTGCGATTGTGGGCCAAGTGGCCAGCAGTTCTGTTGGCACCGACACTTTCCAGGAATTGAAATTGGAATCGATGTTCGATGACGTGTCGGTCTATAACCGCCGCGTGCAAAATGCCGAGCAATTGCCGGATATGCTCAATCAGGCAGTGCGTGCAGCATATGCCGAAAAAGGGCCGGCTGTCCTCGTCGTCTCGGATGATTTATTCAGCACGAAAATCAAGCGGGAACAACAGATGACCTCTCCGGAATATTCAGCCCCGAACATCCGGGCGGCAGAAGAAGATTTGAACGAGGCATTAAAGCAATTGCAGGCCGCTAAAAAGCCGGTGATCCTGGCTGGCAAAGGCGCACAACACGCCTCGGGTGAAGTACTGGCATTCGCTGAAAAATTACAAGCACCGCTGATTGCTTCCCTGCCGGCTAAAGGCTTAATCCCCGATGACCACCCGAACAATCTGGGACAGCTCGGGCAGTTGGGGACAGAACCGGCTGAACAGGCGATGAAGCAGACGGACCTCGTCATCTTGGCAGGCACTGCCTATCCATACCGCGAGTATTTGCCAAATAAAGCACCGGCGATCCAGATTGATGTCGACCCGCGCGTGATTGGCAAATATTATCCGGCGACTGTCGGGGTCGTGGGCGATCTTGGGCCGGCACTTTCTTGGCTGACAGACAAGCTAGGTGAAAAAGATTCTGCTTTTTTGGAGGAATTCAAGGAAAAAAGGAACGATTGGCATGACAAGCTGCAGGCAGATATCGATAAACAGACCGATAAACTGCAGCCCCAGCAAGTGCTTGGCGAAATCCAGCACATCATGGAGCGGGATGCCGTCGTTTCACTCGATGTCGGGAGCATCACCATCTGGACGGCTAAATACTTGCAGCTGACTGGACAAAAACTTGTCTTGTCGTCGTGGCTCGGCACGATGGGCTGCGGTCTGCCTGGGGCTTTGGCGGCAAAACTGGCCTATCCCGATAGACAAGCGATCGCGATCGTCGGAGACGGCGGATTTTCTATGGGCATGCAAGATTTTGTCACCGCAGTGAAATACGAGTTGCCGATGCTCGTCGTTGTCTTTAACAACCAAAAGCTTCAATTGATCGAAGATGAACAAAAAATGACGGGCAATAAGCCGACAAATGTCGAACTTGCCAATATCGATTTTGCGGCATTCGCCATCGCGTGCGGCGGAGAGGGGTATACCGTAAAAACGCGCGAAGAATTACAAGATGCCTTATCGAAAGCGAAAACAAGCAAACGGCCAGTGGTTGTTGATGCTTACGTTGAAGATATTTCGGCTGTGCAATAGAACGAATGGCAATGAATATATGAATAAAGGAAAGAGAGGCGAAGTGAATTGAGTTCAAAAATGACAGCACTTGGATTTTACAAACCTGGAAATACGGAACAGCCACCGGAATTTGAAGCGGTAGAATTGGATAAGCCTGAGCCAAAAGAGCATGATTTGCTTGTCGAGGTAAAGGCCGTGTCAGTGAACCCGACCGATTATAAAACACGCGATGCAAAAAAGCAGGACGATGATTCCTTGACGATCGTCGGGCGAGACGTTGCTGGAGTGGTGGTGGCCGTTGGCAATGAGTGTTCATTGTTCGCAGTAGGTGATGAAGTATTCTACGCAGGCACCAACGTTAGAGCAGGCGGTCATAGCGAATTTCATATAGTTGATGAGCGCATCGTTGGCCATAAACCGAAAAAGTTGGATTTTGCGCATGCGGCAGCCTTGCCTTTAACAGGCGTCACGGCGATGGAAGCTTTATTTGTCCGCTTGGGCATCTCCAAAAACCCTCAAGACAACGAAGGCAAAAATATTCTCATCATCGGGGCTGCAGGCGGTGTCGGTTCGATTGCGACGCAAATTGCAAACTTAGTTGGACTGACGGTTATTGGAACGGCGTCACGGCAGGAAACGATGGAGTGGACAGAAAAACTTGGATCACATTTTATAATTGACCATCATGAGGAATTGTTGCCTCAATTAGAGAAAGTAGGTATTGCAGGTGTGGACTATATTTTCTGTCTGACCAATACCGATGACCACATGGCAGGAATGGCTGAGGCAATCAAGCCTCAAGGTAAGATTTGTTCCATCCTGCCAGCGTTTGAACCACTTGCTCCGTCCCTGTTCGGAAAAAGCGTAACTTTTGTGTATGAATTAATGTACACGCGCTCAATGTATCAAACGAAGGATATGATCGATCAGCACCATTTGTTGAATGAATTGTCGGATTGGGCGGATATGGGCAAGATCCGGTCGACACTTAATGACACGATGACACCAATCAATGCTGCAAATTTGAAAGAAGCTTACGGAAAATTGATGTCCGGCAAGACAATCGGAAAAATCGTCCTAGAAGGCCCGGTAGAGAAATGAGTAAAAGAGCAGCGTGCAAATGCACGCTGCTCTTTTAATTTAGGACTCACTTTTGTTTGCGCGGTTGTTTTTTTTCGATGGCGACCAAAAAGGGCGGAGAATGCTGTTGATTGATGAATTCATATTTCATGACATCGTAGCGAGTTTGCGGCAATTGCTTGACGTAATCCATGACAGCGTCGCGCTCTTCGCTGCCGCCATCATGTCCTGAATAAATGACCACCAGCACCAAGCCATTAACTTTTAACCGCTCTAGGCATTGGCCGATTGCCTGCAAAGTACTAGCAGCTTTTGTGATGATAGAGTGGTCGCCTTTTGGCAAATAGCCGAGATTGAAGACGGCGGCGGCAATCGGCTCTGATACATATTGTTCGATTTTCGCGTGGCTATCGCAGATCAATTCGACATGGGAAAAATTTTCGACACGCTGTTTGGTCGCTTCGATGGCTTGTGTTTGAATATCGAAGGCGTACACTTTTCCGCTATTACCGGTAAGTCCTGCGAGGAAATGGGTATCGTGCCCGTTTCCGGCGGTGGCATCTACCGCAATGTCCCCAGGTTGAACAGCTTGTTCGAGCAAAGATTTAGTGAACGGCAAGACACGTTGCAAAGTCATAAAGCCACACTCCCGGCAAAATGCTTTCCTTGCCAGCTGCCGCGTGTTTCAAGTTCTTTGTCAATACCATTCAACACTTCCCATTTATTGGTGCTCCACATCGGTCCAATCATCAAATCGATTGGCCCGTCTCCTGTGATGCGCTGGACGACCATGTCAGGCGGGATGATTTCCAATTGATCGGCGACCAATTGGATATAGGCATCTTTTTCCATAAATTCGAGCATGCCTTTTTCGTATTGTTTGACCATGGGGGTGCCATTCAGTAAATGCAATAGGTGGATCTTGATCCCTTGAACGTCGAGCTGTGCGACGGCACGAGCTGTTTCCATCATCATGTCTTGGTCTTCAAGCGGTAGGCCGTTGATGATATGGCTGCAAATATTGATGCCGTGTGCCCTCAGTTTGTCGACTCCTATTTTGTACGTATCGAAATCATGTGCGCGGTTGATGAGGCGGGCGGTGCGCTCGTGAACCGTTTGCAAGCCAAGTTCTACCCATAAATACGTGCGTTCATTGAGTTCGGCCAAGTATTCAACGACTTCATCAGGCAAACAATCAGGACGTGTGCCGATGCTGATGCCGACGACATTGTCCTGCGCGAGGGCCGCTTCGAATTGCTTTTTGATGACGTCGATCGGCGCATGAGTATTCGTATAAGCCTGGAAATAGGCGATGTATTTGGCGTCTTTCCATTTGCGGTGCATATTGGCTTTGACTTGCTCGAATTGAACGGGAATCGGATCGACGCGATCGCCGGCGAAATCGCCGGATCCTGCAACCGAGCAAAAGGTACAGCCGCCAAAAGCGACCGTACCGTCGCGGTTTGGGCAATCAAATCCTGCATCGAGCGAAATTTTCATGATTTTTTCGCCGAACTTGCCGCGCAAATGGCGATTCCATGTATAGTAGCGCTTCCCGTCACTTGGGAAAGGGAATTCCTTGTTCATATTAAAACCACTCCTTGCTCGCTATTATAACACGCGGCTGCTAGCCGGAAAGCTTGTGCGTCACGATCCTTGTTGCGTTTACAAAGGACTTTTGGTTAAATTGGTAATGGAAGCGTTTTATTGAATTAAAATTCAGTTAATGTTGCAGAGGGGGAAACGCGCAATGAAACCGATTTACAATTCTGCCAAAGAGGCAGTCGAACCGATACAAGACGGCGCCACCATCATGGTTGGAGGATTTGGACTGGTAGGAATTCCAGAACAGCTAATCCTGGCGCTAGTCGATAAAGGGGTTAAAGACTTGACTGTTATTTCCAATAACTGCGGAGTAGATGAATGGGGACTCGGCTTATTGCTGAAAAACAAACAAATCAAAAAAATGATCGGCTCCTATGTCGGTGAAAACAAAGAATTTGAACGCCAAGTGTTATCTGGCGAAATCGAAGTGGAACTTACGCCACAAGGCACGCTCGCTGAAAAAATGCGTGCAGGCGGCGCGGGCATCCCGGCTTTCTTTACACCGGCTGGCGTCGGCACGACTGTTGCGGAAGGCAAGGAAATCCGCGAATTTGATGGCAAGGAACATGTGCTGGAAATGGCTTTGAAAGCAGATTTTTCACTCGTCCGTGCACATAAGGCTGATAAAATGGGCAATCTTGTTTACAACAAAACGGCACAGAATTTCAACCCGCTCGCAGCGGCAGCTGGAAAAGTGACTATTGCAGAAGTTGAGCATTTAGTGGAAATCGGCGATATCGACCCGAATCAGGTGCAAACACCGAGCATTTATGTGCAAGGCTTGTTCCAGGCAGATCAGGAAAAACGAATCGAGCGTTTGACGACGCGTTAAGAAAGGGTGGGGACAGAAGTGGACAAACAAGCTATCAGAGAACGAATCGCAAAACGGGCAGAAAAAGAAATCAACAACGGAGATTACGTCAATCTCGGCATCGGCATGCCGACTTTGGTCGCAAACTTCATTTCCGACAACAAGCAAGTCGTCTTGCAATCTGAAAACGGTTTGCTTGGCATTGGGCCTTATCCGACCGAAGATCAAGTTGACCCCGATTTGATCAACGCCGGCAAGGAAACGGTTACTACCATCCCAGGCTCCGCCTTTTTCACGAGCGCTGAGTCATTCGCGATGATTCGCGGTGGTCATATCGACGTGGCCATTCTTGGGGGCATGGAAGTCGCAGAGAATGGCGACCTGGCCAACTGGATGATTCCCGGAAAAATGATTAAAGGCATGGGCGGTGCGATGGACCTCGTGCACGGCGCGAAAAAAGTCATTGTTATCATGGATCATGTTTCAAAAGACGGATCGGCTAAAATCAAGAAGGCTTGCGAATTGCCGCTGACCGGCAAAGCCGTCGTCAATTTGATCATCACGGAACGCGCGGTGATCGAAGTGACGGATGCTGGGCTCGTCCTAAAAGAAGTGTTCGAAGGCTTCTCGGTCGACGACGTCGTCGCTGCAACTGATGCCGAGCTGAATACAGAAGGCGTCAAAGTACACTGAGCTATTGCATAAAAATGAGCGCTCAGCTAAAATGAAATCAATAGCAAATGGCCGTGAAGAGGAATAGTAGGATGTTTTTGCAGCACAGAGAGCCGGCGGATGGTGTGAGCCGGCCTGCAACATATCCGAACTCGCCTTGGAGTCTGCGCAATCATTGCGCCGTTTTCCGCGTTAAGGAATCAAGTTGAGCGCTATAGCGCTAATTTGGGTGGTACCGCGGGAAAAATCCCGTCCCTTAGTTTAAGGGGCGGGATTTTTTATTTTGCTGAAAATCTGTAAGGCATGCGGACATCCGCTTGTAATTAGAGGAGGAAAATAAGAAATGTCGTTTAATCACAAAGAAATTGAAAAGAAATGGCAGCGTCACTGGCAGGAAAACAAAACCTTTAAAACCGAAAATACGCCAGGCAAGGAAAAATTCTACGCGCTGGATATGTTCCCGTATCCATCAGGTGCCGGTCTCCACGTAGGGCACCCGGAAGGTTACACGGCGACCGATATTTTGAGCCGCCAAAAACGTATGCAAGGCTTTGATGTACTTCATCCGATGGGCTGGGATGCCTTCGGTTTGCCGGCTGAACAATACGCGCTTGATACCGGCAATGACCCGGCAGAATTTACGGCTAAAAACATCGAGACTTTCAAGCGCCAAATTCAGGAGCTTGGCTTCTCGTATGATTGGGACCGTGAAATCAATACGACCGACCCGAATTATTACAAATGGACGCAATGGATTTTTATCCAGCTTTACAATAAAGGCTTGGCGTATGTTGATGAAGTAGCGGTCAACTGGTGCCCGGCACTCGGTACAGTGCTTGCTAATGAAGAAGTGGTCGACGGCGTTTCTGAACGCGGAGGCCATCCCGTTGAACGCCGCCCGATGCGCCAATGGGTATTGCGCATTACAGAATACGCAGACCGTTTGCTCGAAGATTTGAACGAACTCGATTGGCCGGAAAGCTTGAAGGACATGCAGCGCAACTGGATCGGCAAATCCGAAGGGGCTGAGCTCGAATTCAACATCGACGGCACAGGGCTTTCTTTCCGCGCCTTTACGACTCGCCCGGATACAATTTTCGGCGCGACGTATGCAGTACTTGCCCCGGAACATAAATTGGTCGGGGAAATCACGACATCCGAACAAAGTGAAGCGGTCGCTGCCTATATCGACAAAGTGAAAACGAAAAGCGATTTGGAACGTACCGATCTGGCTAAAGACAAGACGGGCGTCTTCACAGGTGCTTATGCGATCAATCCGGCAAGCGGCGAGAAAATGCCGATCTGGATCGCCGATTACGTCCTCGCAACTTATGGAACTGGTGCCATCATGGCGGTTCCGGCACATGATGAGCGCGATTACGAATTCGCCAAACAATTCGAATTGCCGATCGTTGAAGTCGTTTCAGGCGGCAATATCGCTGAAGAAGCTTACGCTGGTGACGGCGAACTCGTCAATTCCGGATTCCTTAACGGCTTGAACAAAACCGAAGCGATCGGAAAAGCGATCGACTGGCTCGAGACGGAAGGCGTCGGCGAGAAGAAAATCACGTACCGCCTGCGCGATTGGCTGTTCAGCCGCCAGCGTTATTGGGGAGAACCAATTCCGATCATCCACTGGGAAGACGGTACAATGTCACCGGTCGACGATGCGGATCTGCCACTCGAACTTCCGGTCACGACAGACATCAAACCGAGCGGAACTGGCGAATCGCCGCTTGCCAATATCGAAGAATGGGTCAACGTGACGCATCCTGAAACCGGCATGAAAGGCCGCCGCGAAACGAACACGATGCCGCAATGGGCAGGTAGCTGCTGGTATTATTTGCGCTTTATCGATCCGACCAACGACGAAGCCATCGCAGATCCGGAATTATTGAAACGCTGGCTTCCGGTTGATGTCTATATCGGTGGTGCGGAACACGCCGTCCTTCACTTATTGTATGCGCGTTTTTGGCATAAAGTGCTTTATGACCTTGGCGTCGTGCCGACAAAAGAGCCGTTCCAGAAATTATTCAACCAAGGAATGATCCTCGGTGAAGGCAATGAGAAAATGTCGAAATCCAAAGGCAATGTCGTCAACCCGGACCAAATCATCGAAAGCCACGGGGCGGATACGCTGCGCATGTACGAAATGTTCATGGGGCCGCTCGAAGCGTCCATCGCCTGGTCGACGAACGGTCTAGACGGATCTCGCCGTTTCCTTGACCGCGTGTGGCGTTTGCTGGTTGAAGAAGGAACAATCTCAAGTAAAGTCGTTGAACAAAATGACGGCAAGCTGGAGAAAATCTATAACCAGACCGTCAAGAAAGTGACCGAAGACTTCGACGGACTGCGCTTCAATACGGCAATTTCGCAAATGATGGTCTTTATCAATGAAGCGTATAAGGCCGACAACTTGCCGAAAGAGTATATCGAAGGCTTCGTGAAGATGCTGTCGCCGATCGCGCCGCATTTGGCTGAAGAGCTTTGGAATAAACTCGGGCATAGCGAAACGGTAACGTATGAAGCATGGCCGACATTCGACGAGTCGAAGTTAGTAGACGATGAAATCGAAATCGTCGTCCAAGTGAATGGCAAAGTAAGAAGTAAGCTGACTGTCGCAAAAGACATCACGAAAGAACAACTGGAAGAAGCGGCACTCGCCGACGAGCACGTCCAAAAGGCGGCAGAAGGTAAGCAAGTACGCAAAGTCATCGCCATTCCAGGAAAATTGGTCAATATTGTTATAGGATAAATAATGAAAACCGCCAGGGAGATTTCCCTGGCGGTTTTTATGGTGATTTGAGTGTGAATGTGACAGGACATATTAGAGAAATGAGTGTAGAAGCTACTTCTTGTAGACTGCGCTCCAATGGCTGCTTTCCGGGGGGCGGGGGTTGAGCCAATGTGCCGAAGAACGCGGCACATTTGTCTCGCCAGCCCGCTCGGTCCCTCAGGAGTCAGCCATTTCTGCTCCGTCTCCTAGTTTAGAGTGGAAGTTAATTTCTTTAGCTCACTCGGCAGAAGGTAGAGAGATGCATCGCACTTTGCAACTAGTGAATAGGGATAAAACTGACGAAGTAATATAGAATAGCTTCCGCTTGTCGACTGCGTTGCAGGGGGCTGCTTGGGGCTCGCAGAATGCGAGTCATGCAGCTGATGCGACAGGACGTCGCGTTTTCAGCTGCCCGGGTATGGGGCGGGTGCCCGGCCAATGTGCCGAAGAACGCGGCACATTTGTCTCGCCAGCCCGCTCGGTCCCCCAGGAGTCAGCCATTTCTGCTCCGTCTCCTAGTTTAGAGTGGAAGTTAATTTCTTTAGCTCACTCAGCAGAAGAAGTGGAGGTGCATTCATGTTCTGTAGTCTGCTTCAACCAGGTCAAAGAATGAAGTATCGCTGGTCATCGTCTATTGAATACAATAAAAAGCGGACCGAATAAAACATCATATGACCAGACGCCGCGTCCCAGGAAGCGATTCCCCCGCTAGCCGGCAACTGAATAAAGAAGCAAATCTGCTTAAACAGTCTTCATTCAATGAAATCTCTTAGCCGCCGAGCGTAAAGGGGAGAGCCGACGCAAGAAGACGAGTGTCCTTCTCGGCTTCTTGCAGGAGGCCAACCCAAAGCACGGCGGCGACGATCCAGATGAAATTCACTCCAATGCTCAATAATATTTATACAGGAAAGCGCTCGCTATCCTATTCGAAGCTGGACTAGGGAAGCGATTCCCCCACTAGGCGGCAACTGACTAAAGAAGCTGATCTGCTTAAACAGTCTTCACACAATGAAATCTCTTTGCCGCCGAGCGTAAAGGGGTGTGCCGACGCAATAAGACAGACGTTCTTTCTGGCTTATTGCCAAAGGCCAACCCAAAGCACGGCGGCGAATACCAACAAGAAACTCACTTCAATGTTCAGCAACATTGCTACAAGAAAACACTCACTATCTTCGATTCCATATACGTCAAGAAGTAAAGTCCCATTATTTTTCGCTTCATTCCAAAGAAAAAAGCCCATTGCTTAAGCAATAGGGCTTTCGGTTTGATAAGAAGCAGCAAACTCAGCCGCGTTTTTCCCTGCGACATGACCAGTGACAAGCGCGGAAGTGATATTATAGCCGCCGGTATAGCCGTGGATGTCGAGGATTTCGCCACAGAAGAACAAGCCGGGCTTTTTCTTTGAATGCATCGTCTTCGGCTCGATTTCCTTAATCGACACGCCGCCGCCCGTAACAAAGGCTTTCTCAATCGGCTGCGTACCGGAAACGGTCATCGTGAATGCCGTCATCTCACTAGCGAGTGAACGAACTTTATCCGCCGGCAATTCAGCACCGGTCAATTGCGGATCGATACCTGCACGATCCAACAAGAACAGCAGCCAGCGTTCCTGCGCCAAGCTTTTCCAGACATTCTTCAAAGCTTTTTTCGGTTCTTCTTTCATCAGCTTATTCAATAGCTGGAAAGCTGATTCCGCATTGTCATCCGGCATGGAATTGATGCGGACCGTTACCTCTTGGCCGCCATTTTTCTTCAGTTCCTTGACAACGTACTGGCTGCAGCGCAAGATAGCTGGGCCGCTCAAGCCGAAATGGGTAAATAGCATATCCATTTGGTGGGTCACGAGTGCTTTGTTTTTCTTGTTCAAAACCGTAACGGCAACGTCGCGCAGGGCAAGCCCTTGCAGGTCGCGTGATTTGATGAACGCTTCGTTCGACAATAACGGAACTTCTGTCGGATAGAGGTCGGTGACGGTGTGTCCTGCTTTTTCCGCCCACGGATAGCCATCTCCGGTCGATCCAGTTTGCGGGACGGCTTTTCCGCCGACTGCCACGACGACTGCGAGCGATTCGAATTCCTCCCCGGAGTGCAGGCGGATGCCAGTCACTTTATCGTCATTCATCAATAGGCTTTTGACAGGAGAATCCAGTTTGCGTTCAACGCCGAGCCTATCCATTTCGCCAAACATCGCATCAGCGACGTCTTGTGCACGGTTGGACACCGGAAACATGCGGCCGTGGTCTTCTTCTTTTAACGCCACACCGAGGCTCTCGAAAAATTCGATGATGTCTTCATTATTAAAGACGGAGAACGGGCTGTACATAAAGCGTCCGTTGCCGGGAATGTGGCGGACGATTTCTTCTAAAGGCAAGCGGTTCGTCACATTGCAGCGGCCGCCGCCGGAGATGATTAATTTTTTTCCTAGCTTTTTGCCTTTTTCGACGAGCAATACGCGCTTGCCGTTTGATGCGGCAGCGATAGAAGCCATTAAGCCGGAAGGGCCGCCGCCGATGATGATGATGTCATACATATAGTAAAAACTCACTTTCGTTTTCTTTTCAGTATACACGATGAGTCAAAACACGTTGAGTAATTTTGTCTATAGGTGTAAACTATCGTGTAGATTGCTTTTTATTTTGAACAAGTCAGGGAGTGCAAAATGTCCTCATTAATTAAAGGAACAGCTATATTAACATTGGGTTTATTTCTGTCGAAAGTGCTCGGCGTCATCTATATCATCCCGTTTTACAGCATGGTGGGAGAAGATAATATCGGGCTTTACCAGTATGCTTACATCCCGTACAACTTGATGCTGGCACTGGCGATTTCCGGTGCGCCGATCGCGTTTTCCAAGTTCACGGCCAAATACAATTCACTCGGTGATTATGAAACCGGGAGGAGATTATTGCGTTCAGGCTTATTGACGATGATGGTTACAGGATTCGTGTCGTTCTTGGCACTGTATCTATTGGCAGAACCGCTTGCTCGTATTACCATCTCAGACGATGAGCTTATCTACTCGGTAGGCGATATCGCAGATGCCATCCGCTGGGTCAGCTTCGCGTTGATCGTCGTGCCGTTCATGAGTTTATGGCGCGGCTTTTTCCAAGGCTATAATTACATGATGCCGACCGCCGTGTCGCAATTGATTGAGCAGATCGTCCGCATCATCTTCTTGCTCGGCGGGGCATTCGCCGTCATTTACATATTCAACGGCACGCCAAAAACCGCCATTCAGTTTGCGGTATTGTCCGCTGCTATCGGTGCACTTGGCGGACTTGTCACTTTGTATTATTTCTGGCGCAAAAAGAAACCGGAATATAATCATTTGCTGTCGACGTCGGTGGAATCCTATGACGTCCGCTTGCGCGATATGTACCGTGAGATCCTGTTATATGCCGTACCGGTCATTTTCCTCGGCATCGCCAACCCATTATTCCAGTTTGTCGATTTGATGACCTTTAACCGGGCGATGGCAGCTGGCAATAACATCATGGAAACGGATTTGCTTGGAATCTTGAACTTGACCGCACACAAACTGGTCATGATTCCGGTCATGCTCGCGACAGGCTTCTCAATGGCGCTCATCCCGCTCATCACGAAGCACTTTACGCGCAACGAGCACCTACAAGTAACGAAAACATTGGACCAATCGTTCCAGTTAATCTTATTCTTGACCTTGCCTGCAGTCATTGGCATGACGATGCTATCGGATGAACTATATCATGTCTTTTACCAAGTAAGCGACATCGGTTCGGAGATCTTATCGCATTATTTACCAGTCGCGATTCTGTTCGCTGCATTTCCTGTGACTGCTTCCATCTTGCAAGGCATCAATAAGCAAAAATGGATTGTCATTAACTTAGTGATCGGCCTAGCCTTGAAGGCGTTACTGAATACACCTCTAGTCATGTGGTTTGAAACGGATGGCGCAATCGCTGCGACGATCATTGGTTATGTCGTTGCCATTACGATGAACATGATCATTATTTCAAGAACAATGAATTATCGCTCGAAAATGGTATTCCGCCGAATTTTACTGATCCTCATTTTGAATGCCATCATGGCGCTAGCTGTATATTTTGCGATGAATGGTCTGGATTACTTGATCGGCATGGACAATAAATTCTTGTCGATGATCCGCATCATCTTGATCGGTGGGGTAGGCGCGATTGTTTACGGATACCTCAGCTTGAAGACAGGCCTTGCCCAGAAGCTGCTCGGAGCGAGAATTACACGCATTACAAGACGCTTCGGCTTCTAGGAGGAAACAATATGAGAATCGATAAATTATTATCGAATTCAGGATTTGGCTCACGAAAAGAAGTGAAAATCTTGCTGAAATCGAAAGATGTGGAAGTCAACGGTGAAACGGTGCGTGACCCTAAATTCCACGTAGACGAAAAACTAGACCAAGTGTCTGTCGGGGGCGAATCGGTCGTCTACCGGGAATTCATCTATTTGATGATGAACAAACCGCCAGGCGTCATTTCCGCGACAGAAGACCGTTTTGATGAAACCGTTATCGACCTTCTGACACCTGAGGAAAAGCGCTTTGAGCCGTTTCCGGTTGGGCGACTCGATAAAGATACGGAAGGGCTATTGCTAATCACTAACGATGGCAAATTGTCGCACGAGCTGTTGTCGCCGAAAAAGCATGTCGACAAAACTTATTATGCGAAAATCGATAGCCCGGTGACAGAGGAAGATGCAGTGGCATTCGAGCGAGGTGTCGTGCTCGATGATGGCTATGAGACGAAGCCTGCAAAGCTGCGTATTTTACGCAGCGGAGAAGAATCCGAAATCGAATTGACCATCACTGAAGGCAAGTTTCACCAAGTCAAGCGCATGTTCGAAAGCGTCGGCAAACAAGTGGTGTTTTTAAAGCGTTTGTCGATGGGTCCGCTATCGCTGGATGAATCGCTCGCTAGCGGAGAATACCGCGAATTGAGCGAAGAAGAATTGGCCACATTAAAACAAAGAAAATGACCGCCTAGGCGGTCATTTTCTTTGTTTTCAGGATGTCATCTTGACTTTTTTCTCCGTCGTTGTCCATTTGCCCCGAACCGGACTTTTGATCAGTTCGTTAAAGGCCAACACATTCAAATCTCTTTGAATGGTGCGAGGAGTGATGCCGAATTCATCGACCAGATCCTGTGTGGTCACAGTCCCGTTCTCGAGAATGTACTTGTACATGTCTTTGATTCGAATGAGCATGCGGTCAGTTGTGGGTTTCATAAGTTAAGAACCACTCCTTCATCTTTAATACCAATGGCAAAGACTAGCGGACGCGTGAGTGTGGTGTATACAGCAATTAAGGAATAATAGCGGTAGACAGCTCCTTTTTTTAGAAAATCCGTCAATTTGACTTGTCTGACAATTTGATTATAGCGGAAAAACGTTTCGAATTCCATGATTTCGAGTTTTCTTTACTGGAACTTAATATGCGTGAAATAGAAAGTTTTTGCAGAAAATAACCGGCTGTTCTTTAAATTATTTGAAAAAGGTGTACAATAGCCATAACAAAAAGGAGTGTGAGGCATGGATTGGCAGCAGGAAGCAGAGCGGCGTAAAGAAGAATTGCTCAGTGAATTGCAGGAGTTGATCGCAATTCCGAGCGTATTAAGCGAAGTTGGAAATCCTGACGCTCCTTACGGAAAAGAAGTGAGAAAAGCGCTGGATTGGTTTTTGGAAAAAGGAGACCGTGCAGGGTTCCAAGTGAAAAACGTCGATAATGTGGCGGGGCATTTGGAAACTGGCGAAGGGACAGGACTTCTCGGGATCCTTGGCCATGTAGATGTCGTTCCGGCTGGAGACGGCTGGACAAAAGATCCGTTCGCCGGTGAAATCGCAGACGGCAAACTATTCGGCCGCGGAGCTATTGATGACAAAGGGCCGACAATCGCTGCATGGATGGCGCTGAAAATGGTCAAAGATGCAGGATACGATTTCAAGCGCCGTGTCCGTTTGATTATTGGTACAGATGAGGAAAGCGGATTCCGCTGTGTGGAGCGGTATTTTCAGACGGAAGAAATGCCGGATATCGGTTTTGCTCCCGATGCGGATTTTCCGATCATCAATGCGGAAAAAGGCATTGCCGACATCAAGTATTCATTGGCTTCAGGGGATGCAGGTGAGTTGTTGGAGTTCACTTCAGGGGAACGAACCAATATGGTGCCGGACCGAGCAGTGGCAAGAGTGGGGCTGGCATCCGATGAAATCGATTCAGCATTCCGGGAATTTTGTGAAGCGGAACAGGTCTCGGGCGATTGCGAACACATAGCTGATGAAACCGTTTTGACTCTTTACGGCAAATCGGCACACGCGATGGAGCCAGATGCCGGCGTCAATGCGGGTATTTTGCTCGCGAAGTTTTTGCAGGATAAAGTGACGCAAGACGGAGCGGTATTTACCCGCTTTATCGCCCAATATTTCAGCGGTGATTCCAGGGGAAGAAAGCTTGGGCTTGACTATACAGATGAGGCCTCAGGTGATACGACTTTCAATGCCAGCATCATGCGCTACAAGGCAGGAGAGCGAGCGGATGTACGCGTCAGCATGCGTTATTCGGTCAGTTGCCCATTCGATGAATGGATGGCTGGCCATGAATTAGAAGGCGTTAAGGTAGATATAGTATCAAATTCGAGGCCGCACTATGTAGATGCAAATGATCCATTTATCAAAACATTACAGCAGTCATACGAAAAACAAACCGGTGAACACGCAGACTTATTGGCGATCGGTGGCGGCACATATGCCCGCGTGCTCGATAAAGGAGTTGCTTTTGGCATGTTGTTTCCTGGAGAACCGGATGTTGCGCATCAAGCGGATGAATTCGTTGATATCGACAATTTAGTAAAAGCTACAGCCATCTATGCAGAAGCCATCTATCAATTGGCTTGCAAATAACGACAGGAAAGAAGGAATGGCAATGGAATGGATTTTGTTCAATGGGGAAACGGTAAAAGAACAGGATGTAGAAATTTCAAAAGAAGATCGCGGCTATCAGTTCGGAGACGGCATTTATGAAGTAATCCGCGTGTACGAAGGAGATTTGTTTACCGCAACCGAACACATCGACCGCTTTTATGCCAGTGCAGAGAAAATTCGCATTACGGTTCCTTACACGAAAGACGTATTTCATAAGATGCTGCACGACTTGGTCGAATTGAACCAAATCGACAATGGCCAAGTGTATGTTCAAATCACCCGGGGAGCGGCTCCGCGCAATCATCAATTCCCGGAAAGTGCAGAGCCGGTTGTTGTCGGTTACACGAAATCGGTCGAACGCCCGGTGGAAGCTATGGAAAACGGAGTGAAAGCGTTGCTGCTCGAAGACATGCGCTGGTTGCGCTGTGATATCAAGAGCTTAAACTTGCTTGGTAATGTGCTCGCGAAACAGCAGGCTTCTGAAGAAGGCTATTTCGAAGCGATTCTTCACCGTGGCGATACCGTAACAGAAGGCTCGTCTTCGAATATGTACGGCATTAAAGACGGGGTACTCTACACTCATCCAGCGACGAACTTGATCCTGAACGGCATCACAAGACGCGTCATTTTCGAACTTTGCGAAGAGCTTGACATTGATGTAGTGGAAACGGCGTTCACTAAACAGCAGGCACTTGAGATGGATGAATTCTTCATGTCATCTACGACCTCGGAAGTTATGCCGGTCATCGAGATTTCTGGACAGAAAATAGCGGACGGTACACCTGGCGAGTTGACGCGCAAACTGCAACAAGCTTTTGAAGCGCGGATCAAATTGGGTGTCATTTCCTGATTCCTGCACTTATTATTCAATCCCGGGACCGGCAAACAGCCGGTCCTTTTTTTGCGCTTGTCAGTTATAATGAAGTGAGGTGATGACCATGAGTACGCATTATTTTATCGGTATCCGAATTCCCCAGCAAATTGCACAGCAAATCGGGCAAGCGAGAGATTCCTGGAATTTGTCCACACATAAGCGCCTGACACCGCCGGGCGATATGCATATTACCTTGGTGTTTATCGGCGAAGACCGTTTCGATGAACTACAGGAGATTGCCGAGCGGCTCGGAAAAATTGACCAAGCGTCATTTCGCTTGAAACTTGCTGGCGTAAAGACATTCGGCAACCCGGAAACCCCACGCATCGTCTATGCAGCGCTTGCGGACTGCCCAAAGTTGATGGGACTTCAACGTGCTGTGGAGCAGCAACTAGAGCCATTGGCGCTTGCTACAGACCCGAAACCATTTGTCCCGCATATCACGCTAGCCAGCCGTTGGAGAGGCGGAAGCTTGCCGGAAAATTGGATGCTTGAAGACCTGGAATTTCCGGTCGACTCATTTTCTTTATTCGAAATTCATCCGCAGAAAACCCCTCGTTACAGGGAAATTCAAACTTATTCGTTGAAAGGCGACGCTTGAGCGTCCGGCACATCCATATGAAAATTATCTTTATCATCAACCCACAAGCTGGAAACGGCGCGGCACTCTTGAAATGGCACAAGTTTGTCAAAACGATCGACTTTCCACACGAAGCATTTATCACACAGTTCTCTGGGCATGCCTTTCAATTGGTCAGCCAGTTGGCAGCACAGCCGGACAAAAGCCTAGTGATAGGTTTTGGTGGAGACGGCACGATGCGAGAAATTGCCGCGGCGGCATCCGGTGCAGGGCAATTAATTATCGCTTCGGTACCTGCAGGATCGGGCAATGATTTCGCCAGGACGTTCGGCTGCTTCTCCAATGCGCAGGAAATTCAGCGATACATAGAAAGCCCAGCTGCATTAGCGACCGACATCGGCCAAGTGACGGGCACAACGGAGCAGCTATTTGCCAGCAGTTCAGGAATCGGCTTTGATGCGGCTGTTGCTCAAGCCGTCAATCACTCACGCATGAAACGATGGCTGAATAAAATCCGGCTTGGCAAACTGGCCTATTTGATTTTTGTCATAAAGACCTTGTTTACATTCCAGAAATTTCAACTGACGGTCGAAGCGAATGAAGCGGTTCACCATTTTGATGATGTATGGCTCGCCACCGTCAGCAACCAGCCGTATTTCGGTGGAGGGATGAAAATTTCACCTTACTCGTCAGTTCATGACGGCCTGCTAGAATTGACGGTCGTCCACGGCTTGCCGAGATTGAAACTGCTGGCTGTTTTTGGTACGGTATTTAGCGGAAGCCATACGAATTTTTCGGAAGTCGTGCAGTTCAGCGGAAAGTGTTTTGTACTCGCCGTGGACCGCCCAGTGCCGCGCCATATGGACGGCGATGAGGCAGAAATGGCGTCTGTAAAAGAAGAACTTGAATTTCGCGTATCCGCCAAACAATGGCAACAAGCAAAATTATAACCAGAAAGAGGATGTCTATACATGAGAGCAAGATACAAGCCATGGGCTGCAGAATTGATCGAAGCCCATCCGGAAATCGTCATTCCGAATCCGGAAACACTGAAAGGCAAGTGGCACGAGGAGTTCGGCAATGACCATCCGATCCACATCGAAGCCGGAAGCGGAAAAGGCCGTTTCATTACGGGAATGGCACAAGCCAATCCGGATATCAATTATATTGGTATTGAGTTGTTCGAAAGCGTGATTGTGACAGCTCTTCAAGGGGCGCTCGAGCCAGAAGACGGCATCCCAAACTTGCGCCTGTTGCAAGTGAATGCGCAAGAGCTTGAAACTTTTTTTGAAGCGAGCGAAATCGGTCGTGTTTACTTGAATTTTTCGGATCCTTGGCCAAAAACTCGCCACGCGAAACGCCGATTGACGCACGAAAGTTTCCTGAAACTATATGAACGCGTGTTACCAGAAGGCGGCGAAATTCATTTCAAAACCGATAATCGAGGGCTTTTTGAATATTCGCTCACAAGTATTTCCGAATATGGTATGTTATTGAAGGATGTATCATTGGACCTTCATGCCAACGAACCGGAATGGAATATTATGACGGAATATGAAGAGAAATTTTTGAAAAAAGGGCAGCCGATCTACCGGCTGGAGGCGAAATTCCAAGCGTAACATCAACTCATAAGGGGGAGTTTGTATGCAGAAATTTCAATTTCACGATATGGAGTTAACTTGGCTTGATGGGGGAACGACGTGGCTCGACGGGGGCACGATGTTCGGCGTTGTTCCCAAAGTAGTATGGTCAAAACGCTATCCTGTAAATGAGCACAATCAAATCGAATTGCCGACGCATCCGATTTTGGTGCAATTTAAAGGCCATAATATTTTGGTCGACAGCGGCCTTGGCAATGGTAAATTGACCGAGCGCCAAAAGCGCAATTTGGGCGTTTCCTCGGAATCGCGTGTAGAAGAAGAGCTAGAAGAACTGGGTCTGTCTTCAGGCGATATTGACACGGTATTGATGACACACCTTCACGGCGATCATGCGGCTGGCTTGACGAAAAAACAAGGCGAAGCGTATGTCTCGGCGTTCCCGAATGCGAAAATTTACGTATCGGCAGTGGAATGGGAGGAAATGCAAAACCCGAATATCCGCTCACGCAATACGTATTGGAAAGAAAACTGGGAGCCGATTATCAGCCAGGTCGAAACCTTTACTGACGAAATGACCATTTTCGATGCGATCACCATGATCCATACAGGTGGGCATTCAAACGGCCATAGCGTCATTAAATTTGAGCAAAACGGAGAGACGGTTCTCCATATGGGCGACATTATGCCGACCCATGCGCACCAAAACCCGCTTTGGGTATTGGCGTTTGACGATTATCCGATGGACTCTATCTATGCAAAAGACAAGCTGATGAAAGAGGCCTTGCCGGGCAATTTCTATTTTAGCTTCTATCACGATGCCTTTTACCGCCTCATCAAATGGACTGAGGATGGAAAAGAAGTCGTTGATGCTTTGGAACGTAAAGAAAAAGTGTTTGAATAAAAAATGCCCTGCGGCTATATCGCAGGGCATTTTTTATGATTTGGTGACTTCTAGGACAGCGCCTGTATAAGCGTCGGCCAAGAACTCATATTGCTCAAGTTCATCGTCCCGATGACGTGTGATGCCGCCTTTATAGACATCAGTCTTGACCGCATGTTGGTTGTAAGGTTCGGTTTTCATAAAGATCCATGAACCGTCGATCGGGCCTTCCTCTTTAAAAGACTGTTTAACTTTTTTCAACACATCGTCAGCCGGATAAAGCGTTTGTTTGTTTTCGTAAACTTCCTTAGCGATATAAGCTGCGGCTGCGCCGGCAGCAAATCCAATGAGCAAATCACGATTTTTCATGAAAACCCCTCCTTTGCATTCTGGCTAAATTGTACCATAAAGAAGAAAAATGCACGTGAAGAACGATAAGGACTCTAAATATTTCGTCAATCGAACTAGCTGAACTGGCATTCAGTGGGCAAAACCTCTAAACTGGTAAAGGATGCATGTACTTATTAGATTAAGGGGGAACCAAAATGAACCAGGATACAAGAGCAATGTTTAAAACTTTAACGGAACTTCCGGGAGCGCCAGGCAATGAATATGCAGTACGAAAATTCATGCGAAGCGAGCTCGAAAAATATTCAGACGAACTGATCCAGGATAATCTCGGCAGCATTTTTGGCGTCAAAAAAGGCCCAGAAGGCAGCCCACGTGTTATGGTGGCAGGCCATATGGACGAAGTCGGCTTTATGGTCACGCAAATCACCGACAACGGCATGCTGCGCTTCCAGCCACTTGGCGGTTGGTGGAATCAAGTCATGTTGGCTATGCGCGTCGATGTCATTACGAGCGAGCGCACCATTCCAGGTGTCGTCGGGTCGATCCCTCCACATTTGTTGGATGAGGCGACGCGCCAAAAGCCGATGGACATCAAAAACATGCTGATTGATATCGGTGCAGACGATAAAGATGATGCGCTGTCGATGGGGATCCGTCCTGGACAGCAAATCATCCCGTTCAGCCCGTTCACGCCAATGGCCAATGACAAAAAGATCATGGCAAAAGCCTGGGACAATCGCTATGGCTGCGGCTTATCGATTGAATTATTGAAAGAACTGCAAGGCGAGTCTTTGCCGAACCAATTGTTCTCCGGTGCGACGGTTATGGAAGAAGTCGGACTGCGCGGTGCACAAACAGCAGCGAACCTAATCCAGCCAGACATTTTCTATGCACTTGATGCAAGCCCGGCAAACGATGCGACAGGCGATAAAAATGAATTCGGCCAGCTCGGCCAAGGAGCGCTTTTGCGAATTCTCGACCGCACAATGGTTACGCATCGCGGCATGCGCGAATTCATTTTGGATACAGCCGAAACGCACAACATCCCATACCAGTATTTTGTCTCTCAAGGCGGTACAGATGCAGGGAAGGTCCACATCGCTAACGAAGGGATCCCGAGTTCTGTTATCGGCATTTGCTCTCGCTATATCCACACCTCGGCATCGGTCATCCACACCGATGATTATGCAGCAGCGAAAGAGCTGCTCGTCAAACTGGTGAAAGCGACAGACCAATCAACAATGGACACGATCAAACAAAACGTCTAATAAAAAGCGGCCCCCGGGCCGCTTTTTATCTGGCTAGAAATAAACATTCAACACGATGAAAAGGAGAGAAAAACATGAAAATAGGCGTCGCCTCGACCAATCCGGCGAAAACTGGGGCTGTCTCATCAGCTCTTGAGCAATTAGGCATTCAAGCCGAGCTTATCGAACAAGCAGCAGAATCAGGCGTTTCGGCACAACCTTTTTCGATTGAAGAAACAAGAACTGGTGCAATCAACCGAGCGCATCACGTTCTTGCAGATTTTGACGCAGCCATCGGGTTGGAAGGTGGAGTTTTTGAACTTGATGGGCAATTGTATTTATGCAATTGGGGAGCACTCGTCACGTCAGATGGTACGGTATATGTAGCGGGCGGTGCGCAAGTGCCTTTACCTATGGAAATTGAAAAGCCGTTGCGTGCTGGGGAAGAGCTAGGTCCCGTGATGGATCGCTACGCGCAAGAAACCGGCATTCGCCAACACAAAGGCGCTATTGGCATTTTGACGGCTGGCAATCTCAACCGCGTCGAGTTATTTTCTCAAATCGTCGTCTTATTGTTTGGGCAATGGCAAGCAAACAGCGATTAAGTTGCATGTGCTACTAAACATCTTTAAAATATAGCTAGAAAAGAAATGCTTAAACAAGTTTGTCTATTTCCCGGCATTATTTTGACAACGGGAAGCAAATGGAGAAAAAAGTGGGGGAAATGCTGTGCGTCGATTGGGTTTGCAAACAATATTGTGTTCATCAGTTTTGATCCTCGCTGGCTGCGTCAGCCCTGAGGACGACCTGGCAGAAGGCATCTCAACTGCCAGAGCGGTATTCGAACAGGAGGCGCCGGAACCGAATGAGGCAGCCGGCGACACGGAGTTGTATGTTCCTGGTGGCTATGAAGTGGAACAGCCTTCAGATGATCACAATGTCTTGATCACCCGCGGCAGCCAAGCGTTTGCGTTGTCTCTCAATCCAAACGAAGCACCAGACAGCACGTTCTTTTATGATCTGCAAAAAGCGAATCCGGAAGAGACCTGGCTTACAGATGAGAAATTCAGCCAGCATGGCCGTTTTGGTTTCGTCACGGTCCGGGCCATTGCAGAAGACCGCTACGAATTGGTCGTCAGTTCTGGAGGCGCCAAACTATCAACGATTACAGAGCAAGCAGCGCTTCGAAGCCAAATGGAATGGATGATGAAAACGACCCGTTCCATCGAAGCCGCTCAAGAGGAGTGAACCACATGGAAAAATTACAATCTGCCGAACAATTCACGAACTTGGCGAATACGGAAGACGTCATCTTCATGTTTACTGCAGGATGGTGCCCGGATTGCCGGGTGATCGATCCCATCATGCCTGAAATCGAAAAGAAATTCTCTGACTATACGTTTATCTCGGTCGACCGGGATGAGTTCATCGATCTATGCATCGAAAAAGATATTTATGGAATTCCAAGTTTTCTTGGATTCCGTGGCGGCGAGGAGCAAGGGCGCTTTGTCAGCCGTGACCGTAAAACACAGGGGGAAATTGAATCGTTTATCTCCAACCTGTCGAAATAAAAGGGAAAACGGTTCTCCTGTGTGCAGGATGAACCGTTTGTTTGTGAAAAGGAGGAAAATAGGAATGAAATCCGCCGAGTTATTTACTATACTGAAAGAGCGGGTTGCAAATGACCAGTTGAACTGGACATTGGACCGCCAAAAAGATATCGCGAATGTTAGACATAAAAAGCTAGGGAAAGGCATGACCATTTCCTTGCCGCAAGTGATCAACCGTTTTGAAACGAAAGGTGACGCAGCGATCGAAGAAATCACCTATACCATTTCCGAAACTTTCAATGCGATGGAACGTGAGTCAGTCGGGGAATTGCCGGACGAACAGCATATTTACCCAGTCATCCGCTCGACTTCCTTTCCTGAGGAATCCCGTGAAGGCCATCGTTTTCTGACATCTCCGCACACCGCGGAAACACGGGTTTATTATGCGCTCGATGCAGGAACGACTTACCGCCTGATTGATGAAAAGGTTTTGGAGACCCTGGGGATGACAAGCGAACAAGTCCAGGAAATCGCTAAATTCCAAGTGAAGAAGTTGAAGACGGCGGTCAAAGAAGACCACGTCGCAGGAAATGTCTTCTACTTCCTAAATGAAAACGATGGCTATGATGCCACGCGCATTTTGAACGAATCATTTCTGAAAGACATGAAAAAGAAAGTCCAAGGGGATATGACTGTATCGGTCCCCCATCAAGACGTCTTGATCATCGGGGATATCCGCAACGAAGCCGGATATGATGTGCTAGCCCAGATGGCGATGCATTTCTTCACGAATGGCAAAGTACCGATTACGTCCTTGTCGTTCGTCTATGAAAACGAGGCGCTTGAACCGATATTCATCTTAGCGAAAAACAGACCCGAGAAGGAGAACGATAAAAAATGAATGCATTTTATAATAAACAAGGCGTCGGCGATGTGCTGCTCGTCCAATTAATGTTGGAAAAACCAGAAAAAATCCATACGGAACAATTTGGAGATGTGACTTTGATCAAAAATGAACAGCAAGAGATTGCCGGGTTCAATTTGTTCCAAGCAAGCGATTATGTGGATCTTCCAGAAGGACAGCCTGTAGAAGTGACTGAGTCCTTAGTGACTGCACTTCAAAATGCATTGGAGAAAAACGGTGTCTCCCATACGCTAGAAGTCGATTTGACACCTAAATTTGTGGTCGGCTATGTTGAGTCGAAAGACAAGCATCCGAATGCTGACAAATTGAATGTGTGCCAAGTAGCGGTTGGTGAAGAAACCTTGCAAATTGTTTGTGGCGCGCCAAATGTCGAGGCTGGCCAAAAAGTAGTCGTTGCCAAAGTGGGTGCAGTCATGCCTTCAGGTATGGTCATCCGCGATGCGGAACTGCGCGGCATCGCTTCTAGTGGCATGATTTGCTCAGCGAAAGAATTGGCTTTGCCGGATGCACCGGCTGAAAAGGGAATTTTGGTATTGTCGGAAGATGTACAAACAGGATCTCCATTTGAAATGAAGGTGTAACGATGAGCTGGATGAAAAATATGTGGAATAAAATGTTCACAGAAGAAACGGAAACTGAAGAAAAGCCATTGGCCCGTAACGACCAAGCGCCAAATGCTGAACCGGAAAAGCAGGAAAGCAAACCTGCCCCATTCCGATTTCCGCTTATTTCTGACGATGAAGCAAAAGGCTTGCCTATGGACAACCGTAAACCCGAACGTCGGGAAGAAAAGCCACGTTTTGACGGAACACCAAAAGAGGCAGAAGAAAAAACATATGAGCTGGATGCCTTAGAACCAAGTGGCAAATTGCCAAAACCCAACGCAGGACGCAATAAGAAAAAACGTCCTCATGTGCCGAAAACAGCTGAACCGCAAGGCCTTGACCTTCCGGGCAACACGACAAGACGTTTCCAGCCAACGCGTGTAGCATCGCCTGTCCACGGCTTCACAGACCGCCCGACACCAATTGATGAATTATTGGAACAGGAAGCGAAAAAGAGGGCAGAACTAGAACGCAAAAATGACTGGTCCCAACGCAGCTTGCAGGAACTGTACAAAAAAAGCGATGACCGCTTACCGCAAGTGAATAAATCTGAAACTGGTACGAAAACGACGGTTAATAAGCCAAAAGAACATAAAGAGCATACGCTAGAAACTTCAGTTGCCGATGAAAAAACAAATGTAAACACAGAAGCGGGAGATAGCCAGGCAACGGAAAAAAAGCCTGAACCTCATTATGAGTGGGCGGACCGCAGCTTACAGGACTTGTTGCCGAAAAATCAAAAATCCGCAAGCCAGCCGGAAAAAACAGATGAGACAGTTTACGAAGCAGCAGACTCAAAACCTGAATCACCGGAAAATTTAACGGTCGGCAATGTCGAGAAAACGGATGATACGTTCGACCAAGAGGTCAAACAAAGCAACGTACCGGTAACTTCTGGGCTGCCTGAAGCCGAAGCGCTGTCAGAAACAACAGTGGAAACGGATACAAAAGCAGAATTAGAAACAGAAACAGAGATGGCCGAGCTGGAAGCAAGCGAGAAAGAACTGGTACATAGCCCGGAGCCGAAAACGGTATTGCCGCAGGCGAAATCGCCAAGCAAAGGCAAAAAAGAACGGACAGTGCCATTTAATGTGTTAATGCTGAAGTCTGATAAAGAACGGTTGCCAAAGCAATCGCTAGCTACGACAACGGAAAAAAAAACGGCATTAATAGAGAAAACGGCAACAGAAACGGCAAATCCTGACGAGAGAAGCCATTCGCGCTATCAATTGCCAGGCCAGGAGTATCTTCTGAAGCCTGAAAACGATTTGAAAGATGAAACTTGGATGGAAGAACAGGGCCAACGCCTAATCGAAGCTTTGTCCCATTTTCAGATCAAGGCGGAAATTGTCGATACTGTTCAAGGGCCGGCTGTTACTCGTTTCGAGTTGCGTGTCGCCCAAGGAATCAAAGTTAGCAAAATCCGTAATTTGGCCGACGACTTGAAGCTGGCGCTCGCTGCGCGGGATATCCGCATACAAGCACCGATTCCGGGGAAAAGCTCGATCGGCATCGAGATCCCGAACCGCCAAAGCCGTGCTGTACGCTTATCGGAAGTAATCGGAAGCCCCAATTTTAAGGCCTCAGACTCACCGCTAGAAGCTGCACTTGGGCTCGACCTTGCGGGAAATCCGGTGACGCTTGATTTGCGGAAGATGCCGCACGGCTTGATCGCAGGAGCTACAGGCTCAGGCAAAAGTGTTTGCATCAATTCGCTGCTCGTCAGCCTACTTTACCAATCATCACCGCGCGACTTGAAAATGCTGCTGATTGATCCGAAAATGGTCGAACTAGCTCCTTATAACCATATTCCACACTTGGTCAGTCCAGTCATCACTGACGTTAAGGCTGCTACAGCTTCATTGAAGTGGGCAGTGGAAGAAATGGAACGCCGTTACCAGCTGTTTGCGCACACAGGGGTCCGTGATTTGGATCGTTACAATAAACTGGTCCATGAAAAGGGACAGCCGGCACAGCATCTACCATATATCCTGATCGTCATAGACGAACTGGCTGACTTGATGATGATGTCACCATCGGATGTAGAAGATTCTATTTGCCGCATTGCACAAAAAGCACGTGCTTGCGGAATCCATTTAGTTATCGCTACCCAGCGTCCGTCGGTGGATGTTATTACTGGATTGATCAAGTCCAATATTCCAACGCGTATTGCTTTCTCGGTATCGTCTCAAGTCGACAGCCGGACAATCCTGGATACTCAAGGGGCAGAACGACTTCTTGGACGCGGAGATATGCTTTACTTAGGAAATGGCATGGCTGCACCTAGCCGCTTGCAAGGAACGTTTGTAACAGATGATGAAATCGAAAAAGTCATCAATCATGTCCGTGCACAAGGTCAACCGGAGTATATCTTCAAAGAAGAGGAATTAATGCAGCGCAGCCAGTCTCCTTCTGAGCAAGATGATTTGTTTGAAGAAGCCTGCCGTTTCATCATGTCACAAGGAAGCGCCTCGACTTCCTTGCTGCAGCGGAAATTCCATATTGGTTATAACCGAGCAGCGCGCTTGATGGACCTGATCGAAGAATATGGTTTCATTTCAGAACAGAACGGCAGTAAAGCAAGAACGGTGCTAATTACGGAAAGCGATATTGAAGAAGTGTTCCGTTAAACCTAGCTGTCTCTGAAATTACAGGAATTATTGATTATTTCAGTGCCTCCCCACTTTGTGATATAATCGGAGCATTGTGAAAAACCACTCGGCTATTGATTCCGCACAGGCGGTTTGACTAGACTAATTTTCCACTCCCACAGGAGGTTCATTTATGACAGTATTACATTTTACGGGCATTAAAGGCTCAGGCATGAGCGCGCTCGCCCAAATCATGCACGATATGGGCGAATCGGTGCAAGGCTCTGATATCGCGCAACATTTCTTCACAGAAGAACGGCTGCGCGAAAGAGGCATTACGATTTTGCCTTTCGATCCCGAAAATATTTCGAAAGAGATGACAATTATTGCGGGGAATGCGTTTAACGACGAGCATCCAGAGCTGGTAAAAGCCCGTGAAAGCGGAGCGACTATCATTAGATATCATCAATTTCTTGGCGACTTGATGAAGCAATACGTCTCAGTTGCCATCACAGGCGCACATGGTAAAACTTCGACGACCGGACTGATGGCACATGTACTAAACGGCTATAAACCCGTGTCATATCTGATTGGAGACGGTACGGGCTCAGGGCAGGAAGAATCCCATTTCTTCGTGGCCGAGGCGTGTGAATACCGTCGCCATTTCCTGGCGTATCACCCGGACTATGCCATCATGACCAATATCGATTTTGACCACCCTGATTATTTCGGGAGCATTGATGATGTCTTCAAAGCGTTCCAAGAAATGGCGCAGCAAGTGAAAAAATGCATTATCGCTTGTGGAGATGATGAGTACCTTCAGCAAATTCAAGCGCCAGTGCCCGTTGTCTACTATGGCTTCGGCGAAGAAAATGATTTCCAAGCACGCAATATCGTCAAATCGACAGAAGGAACAACGTTTGATGTTGTCATCCGCAATGAGTTTTTCCATACTTTCACTATTCCGATGTATGGGGATCATGCTGTGCAAAATGCTTTGGCAGTTATTTCACTCTGCCAATACGAAAGCATTCCTGCGGATATTATCCAAAGCCAATTTCTCAGCTACGAAGGAGTTAAACGCCGCTTTACGGAAACAGTCATCGATGATCGCGTGCTAATTGACGACTACGCACATCATCCAACAGAAATTCGCGCGACTTTGCAATCGGCAAGCCAGAAATATCCGGAGCGCGAACTGATCGCGATTTTCCAACCGCATACTTTCAGCCGCACCCAGACCTTCCTTCAGGAATTTGCTGATTGTCTGCAAGAGGCAGACCATGTCTATTTATGCGATATTTTTGGTTCTGCGAGGGAAGAAGCGGGTACGTTGACGATTCGGGACCTTCAAGAGAAAATCGACGGCAGCCAGCTATTGCCATTAGAAGATGTTGAGAAGCTAGCGAAACACAATAATGCAGTATATCTTTTCATGGGAGCTGGAGATGTAACGAAATTTCAGCAAGCTTATGAAGAAGTTTTAACAATGCCTAAAAAAGCCTAACCATCACGTATGGTTAGGTTTTTTTATTGGATACGACAAGAAATACGAAAAAATTTATAGATGGAGAAGGGCTTTCAAAGCTTTTGCCGAATAATATTAGAGGCGTGTTTAAACCCATATAGGGCAGGGTAGAAACAGGTATACGATACTTAACAAAACCGAAGGAGGAAACAGAATGGATTGGTCAATTTTGCTTTACATTGCCGCGATTGTAGCCGCTGTTGGATTTTTAGTACTATGTATAGCGCTGGCAATGACCTTGAACTCACTCAAGAATACATTAAAAGAGGTTTCCGGAACTGTTTCAGGGCTGGAGAACCAATTGCAGGGAGTTACATTAGAGACAACAAACCTTTTGCATAAGACAAATGAATTGGCAGAAGACATTTCAGTCAAATCAGAGAAACTGAATGGTGTCGTCGATGCAGTTAAAGGCGTCGGAAACTCCGTGACGGACTTGAACTCTACAGTCCGCAGCATCACTTCACGCGTTGGCGTGCAAGTCGAAGAAAACGAAGACAAAATTGCCCAAGTAGTTCAGTGGAGCAATGTTGCCATGGGCATTGCAGACAAATGGAAAGAACGCAAAGCCTATCAATCACGCAGCACAGAACAGTACGCGCCGGTTCCTGGCCAGAAGAAATTGCCAGGCAGCAGCGATCAATATTAAAACAATCAAATCATGAACATAATGGAGGAATGGACAATGGGAAAAAACAAAAACACGTATTCTAAACCTGATTATAACGAATCCCAATACAATGGCGAATATTACACGCAAGGCGGCAAATACAGCGACCAAGGCGGACAATACGAACAAAGCCAATATGTGCCTCAATCATACGGTTCATCAAGCCGTTATGACGACCTATATGATTACGAGGAGTCAACTGGCGGATCTGGTTTCCTAACGGGCATGATCGTAGGCGGCTTAGTAGGTGCGGCAGCAGCGTTATTTTTCGCTCCTAAAGCTGGAAAAGAGCTGCAAGCAGATTTGAAGACACAAGCTAATACCTTCAAAGAAAAAGCACAGCAGTCGAGAGAATCAAGCGATTCAAACGATGGCCAAGGCTTTACGCAACAATTGAAAGAGCAATCGACAAAAGTAGTCGACAAAGTAAAAAACCTGAAAGCAAGCAATTCGCCGATGGATGACGGCACGGCTTCGTCTGAGGGCGAAGAAAGTGTAGAATTGCTGGAAACTGTTCAAAACAAAGTCGATAGCGGTGACAAAGCCGGTAACGATGCGTTTACATCTACAGCCAATGCATTGAAAGAAGCGGTTGAAGAAGTGAAAGAAGAAAACAAATCGAGCCATAACGATTCGAAAACATCTGCAGCGACAAATGCCGCCGCAAGCTCTCAAGGTTCGGCCGATTCGACTTCTTCATCAAACGCTAAAAGCTCTTCAGCGGCTAAGGGATCTTCAAGTTCACAAGGCAATCAAAACAAAAAGAATTAATTTTGGGAGCGGTTAAAATGGAAAACTTTGTACATGTGAGAAACTTGGATGAGCTTAAGCAAGCGGTAGGCAACGAGCAGCATTATTGGTTGCTCAAGCACAGTAACACTTGCCCAATCTCAGCAGGCGCCTGGAAAGAATACGCTGAGTATGCATCATTGCACCCCCAGCAAGTATTTCTTTACTTGGTCGTCCAGGAAGACAAGCAACTTTCGACGGCTATGGAAGAGATAACGGGAATTCGCCATGAGTCTCCCCAACTTTTCCATTTTGCCAGCGAGCAAGTTGATTGGCATGCAAGCCATAATAAAATCAAAAACGCAGCGATGAAGGAATTCATTGCTTAAGGTAACGAGTGTTTAAGAAAAGCGGATGGAGTGATTCCATCCGCTTTTACTATGCAAAAAATATTTTATGGAAATGTTCTATGCCCCGCCACGTGTACATTTCTGGCCTGATTTTGCTAGTGAAAACGCTTTAGTGCGTTGAATCGCTAAACATATTTCGTGACTTTGCTGAATAGTTTGCTTATAATGGTCATATCGTGTTAATATGACAGCTATTATAGCGTCACTCTTGAAAGGGGAAGTTGAGAATGAGTCAGACAGAATTAGAACAGCTTAGAGAACAAGTGGATGCAGTGAACCTGCAAATTCTATCTCTTATCAATGAGAGAGCTTCCGTGATCCAAGAGATCGGAAAGATTAAGGAAAAACAAGGTGCAACGAAATACGATCCATTGCGCGAGCGCCACATGTTGAATCTATTAAAAGAAAACAACAAAGGCCCACTCGATCAAAAGACCGTTGATCATATTTTCAAGGAAATTTTCAAATCTGCACTTGATATGCAGGAAGAAGATAGCCGCAAAGCACTTCTCGTTTCACGCAAGAAAAAGGCAGAAGACACGATCGTTTCCGTTAACGGTGAAAAGATCGGCGAAGGCGCACCATCATTCATCTTCGGTCCGTGTGCAGTAGAGTCCCAAGAGCAAGTCGACCAAGTAGCACAGGCTATTAGCGACAAAGGCTTGAAATTGATCCGCGGCGGCGCATACAAGCCGCGCACATCGCCATATGACTTCCAAGGGCTAGGCTTAGAAGGATTGAAGATGCTCAAAAAAGCAGCTGACCAATACAAGCTTGGCGTTGTTTCTGAAATTGTTACACCTCATCATTTGGAAGAAGCACTTGATTACGTAGACGTTGTTCAAGTCGGCGCACGTAATATGCAAAACTTCGAACTATTGAAAGCAGTTGGACAGATCAATAAACCGGTGCTCTTGAAGCGCGGCATGTCTGCGACTGTTGATGAGTTCATCAAAGCAGCTGAATATATTATCGCGAACGGAAACGACCAGATCATCCTGTGCGAGCGCGGCATCCGCACATATGAAAAAGCGACACGCAACACGCTTGATATTTCTGCCGTGCCAATCTTGAAACAAGAAACGCATTTGCCGGTATTCGTAGATGTTACGCATTCTACAGGACGCCGCGATTTGCTTTTGCCTGCTGCTAAAGCAGCAATCGCAATTGGAGCTGACGGCGTGATGGCGGAGGTCCACCCGGATCCAGCAGTCGCACTGTCTGATGCTCAGCAACAAATGAGTTTGCCGCAATTCGATGAATACTACGATTCATTGATGAAATTCATGAAGCAGTATGAATTGAAAATATAAGAAAAAGCCGGACGCGTTCCGGCTTTTTTTATTTTTCATAAGCAGTAAGCGATAAAGGGCATGAAAACGCCAGAAAGATGGACAGTTTCATGAACTTTCCTTGTAAGCGCTGCTTCAATACATAATAAGAGTTGATATTCATAAAGCGGTTATCGTATCATTGAATGAAAGAATGGAACAGGAGGGCGCAAAATGACCGTTACGATTTATGATGTGGCACGTGAGGCAAACGTTTCCATGGCTACCGTATCCCGTGTAGTGAATGGCAACCAAAATGTAAAACCGGCCACAAGAAAAAAAGTACTGAAAGTGATTGAAGAACTCGGCTATCGTCCGAATGCCGTAGCTCGCGGATTGGCGAGCAAAAAAACCACAACGGTCGGCGTCATTTTACCAGATATCTCAAACAGTTCGTATTCTGAACTGGCACGGGGCATCGAAGATATTGCGACGATGTATCGCTACAATATCATCTTGTCCAACTCCGATCAAAATCCAAACAAAGAATTGCAATTACTTGAAACAATGCTTGGCAAGCAAGTTGATGGCATCGTCTTCATGAGCGATGTGATTTCTGATGAATTGCGCAAGGAAATGGAGCGATCGCCTACACCGATCGTTTTAGCAGGGTCGCTTGATGATACGGCAACGATTGCTTCTGTAAACATTGATTATTATGCGGCGGCATATGAAGCGGTGCAAAAATTCATCGACAGCGGCCATAAGAAAATCGCTTATATTTCGGGACCCTTGTCCTCTGAGATTAATCGTGAACACAAGTTGAAAGCCTATCAGGATGCTTTGAAAGCAGCGGGCCTTGGCTATGATGAGCGGTTGGTCGTTGAATGCAATAACACATACGAGGAAGGTTTAGCGGCTGTGCAGACACTGGAAACGGTTGAACCGACGGCGTATTTTGTCAGCAATGACGAAATGTCGATCGGTGTTATCCATGCAGTGGAAGCACTCGGCAAAAAGATTCCTGAAGATGTGGAAGTCATCACTTACGAAAACTCGAAACTTGCCCGCATGGCACGCCCGATGCTGACAGCTGTGGCTTTGCCGTTATACGATATCGGTGCTGTTGCGATGCGCTTGTTGACAAAGTATATGAATGATGAAGAAATTGAAGAAAATCAAGTCGTGCTGCCTTATCGATTGGAAGAACGGCAGTCAACAAAAAACGAGTAATCGGCGAATACAATAAAAAACGCCCTTGCATTAGGATTGAATTTAATCCCGTCGCAAGGGCGTTTTTTTTTTAGCTGCGGAATATTCCGAATGAATCAAGTGGAATTCACTGATTACGAATCATGTAGAGAGCTTTGTCGAGCATTTGTTGGTTTTTCTCTGTGATTTCCATTTTCCTTGGAATGGGCTTGTACATGTTTTCTGGATCTGACCAGGTCTCGATTAAAGGGACAGGAGATTCTGTTTGCCATCGCTTGAGCCATGCTTCAGGCAGTTTCCCGTGCGGCAAAGGCTGACTGTTCATTTCCATCCATAGCATTGACCAGGCGCGTGGTACGACCCGCCAGATGTCATACCCGCCGCCACCGACCGCTATCCATTTGCCATCGCAGAATTCATGTGCCAGTTCATGGGCGATTTTGGGGATTTCGCGGTAGATTTCCATTGTACTGCTCAAGTGAGTCAAGGGATCTAGATAATGTGCATCGGCGCCGTTCTGGCTTAAAATGACATCGGGCTTGAAATGCTCGATGATTTCGCGCATAGCGGTCCGGTAAATGTCCAGAAACGACTCGTCCTCTGTGAACGCGTCGATCGGGAAGTTGAATGAAGTGCCATAGCCTTGGCCGCTTCCGCGCTCATTGATATTGCCAGTGCCAGGGAACAGATAGCGGCCAGTTTCATGAATAGATACCGTACAGACGTCGGGGTCGTCGTAAAAACACCATTGGACGCCATCCCCGTGATGTGCATCCGTATCGATATACAAGACGCGTGCGCCATACTTCTGTTTCAAATAATGGATGGCGACTGAGCTGTCATTATAGATGCAAAAACCCGATGCCTTTCCGCGAAAGCCATGATGAAGACCGCCACCAAGGTTTAATGCATGTTCCGCTTTGCCCTCCATTACTTGGTCAACCGCAGTCAAAGTGCCGCCGACTAAGCGGGCGCTCGCTTCGTGCATATTCTCGAAAATCGGCGTATCTTCTGTCCCGATGCCATAGCCTTCGCCAGCTTCCGGTGTGACTTCGCCGCGGCTCGCTTTTTTGACGATGTCGATATAGCGCTGGTCGTGCGCAAGCAATAATTCTTCATCTGTTGCAGTCCGTGCAGGCACAATCAAATCCTCTGGAAGGGCTTTCATTTCCTTCAGCAAGTCAATCGTTAAAATGAGCCGTTTTTGGTTGAACGGATGCGTTTCAGAAAATTTATACCCCAATTGATCTTCTGAATAGATGAAGACAGCGTGTTTTTTCATTCCTGTAAGAGATTCGGCCATAGGACATCGAAACCTTCTTTGCGCAAATCTTCAATAATGGAAATGGGGTTCATCGTTTTGATACGGAAAGCCAATATCTTATTGGCATTGTCTTCCCGGTCCGGATAGACGAGGACGCTTAATACATTAACTTTATGCTCATAAAACACTTTGCTCACTTCGTATAGAGCACCAGAGCGGTTGGGCACTTTAATTTCGATTTGAGACCCGGGCTGATGCGCACCAGTCAACTCGATATACGTATACAACAAGTCGGTCTCTGTTAGAAAGCCCACAAGTTCATTTTGGCTGACGACCGGCAAGCAGCCGATTTTTTGCTCATAGAACAATAAAGCAATCTCCTCTACGAAGTCTAACGGGTGAGCGATCATCGGATCCTTGGTCATGATTTCCGATACTTTCTTTTTATACGGTTCACCTTTTGGAGATACGGTAAACATGGAAGGCATCGCGTCTTTTAAATCACGATCGGTGACGATGCCGACAACTTTTCCATCGTCAACGATGGGGGCGTGGCGAATTCGTTTTTCTTCAAACAAATCCAACACGTCTTGGACGGTCTGGTCTGAACGCAGCGTGAATACGTCTTTCTTCATAATTTCTTCTATCAGCATACAAACACCCCTTTAGTAATCAGTACATATAGCGGTTCATGAAACGCAGCTGGTCGAACTGTTGGATCGAGTCTGTATCGACACGCGAACCGATGCGTGCCATTAGCGTATTGGCTGGATGTGAGCTAATTTCCGGATCGTCGGTAGCGAAATATTCAAGTCCACCCGCTTGCATCATTTTTTCCATGATTTTACGGTACTCCCAAACATTCAGTCCAGTACCTTTTAAATCCCAATGCCAATAATATTCTGTCGTGATGACGATAAAATCGTTGAAAGCATCGTCCATCATCGACACTTGTAACAGCGCTTTGCCGACGCCGGCGCCCCGATACTTCGGGATGACTTCGATTGCCCCGAGCTCAATCAAATTTTCCATTTTTCCTTCAGACCAACGCTCGAGCGGATCGGGGTAGAGGTATGTGACATACCCAACAATCATGTTCTGGTCACGCGCAATCAAGATGCGCCCTTCTGGCAAATCAGCAATATCTGTAATGGCTTTGTGCTGCTGTTCTGGAGGCCGGAAAGCCGTCAAGTCTTCATGGAAATCGAGCTCTTTTAACTCTCTAGAAGGGACTGGTCCCTCGATGATGATACGTCCGTGTTTCGTTTTTAACTCCATCGCATTGTACGTCTTCTTATGTTCCATCATTTCACCGCCTGTGGTTGCAATTAGTTTTATTATACATGAAGGGGGAAAGGAAAAGAAAGTTGCTTGGATAAATACACCGTATTTTCTAAAGAATTAAAATTATTAGCATTTCCCTTCCAGCTTGATGTAGAATATAGAGAAACAATAGGAAAGGATGATTTATGTGAGAGTGGAAGCGTTACCAGCAAAACCAGGAAAGCATCATTTACATAATTACGAAGAGCAGTCAGCGAATTTTGACTGGTCCGAAGTTGAAAAAGAGTTCAGCTGGGCGAAAACCGGGAAAATCAATATGGCCCATGAGGCGATTGATCGCCATGCTGAATCGGATCGTAAAAACAAAGTTGCTCTCTATTATATAGATCAACATCGGAATGAAACTTATACATTTTACGAAATGAAACGCATGACGAACCGTGCGGCAAATCTATTGAAATCACATTCCGACTTGGAAAAAGGGGACCGTATCTTCATCTTTATGCCCCGTTCTCCTGAATTATATTTCCTTATGTTCGGAGCGTTGAAGATGGGCTTGATCGTTGGACCGTTATTCGAAGCATTTATGGAAGGGGCCATTTATGACCGTCTCGAGGATAGTAATGCCAAAGCAATCATTACGACGCCAGAATTGCTTCCGCGTATCCCGAAAGACCGCCTTCCAAATTTGAAAACCATCTTCCTGGTCGGGGAAGAAGGGGCAGAAGAAACAGATGGCCATGTCGACGTCTTGAAGCATCTGAATTCCTGCTCGGACGAATTCGATGTGGAGTGGCTGGAAAAAGAAGATGGCTTGGTGCTTCATTATACTTCCGGCTCTACCGGCAAACCTAAGGGTGTCTTGCATGCGCAATATGCAATGGTGCAACAGTATCAAACCGGTAAATGGGTACTGGATTTTCAAGAGCAAGATATTTACTGGTGCACAGCTGACCCCGGATGGGTTACAGGCACAGCATATGGCGTGTTCTCTCCGTGGCTCAATGGTGTCACAACCGTTATTCTGGGCGGACGCTTTTCTCCTGATGCTTGGTATCAAGCTATTGAAGATTACGGCGTTACGGTCTGGTATAGCGCACCTACAGCATTCCGCATGCTGATGGGAGCAGGAGACGCTTTAGTGAAAGAATACAATCTTTCAACTTTGCGCCACGTCTTGTCTGTTGGGGAACCGCTAAATCCAGAAGTCGTCAAATGGGGAGCGCAAGTTTTCGATAAACGCATCCACGATACGTGGTGGATGACGGAAACAGGTGGACAAGTCATTTGCAATTACCCGTCGATGGCGATCAAGCCAGGTTCAATGGGCAAACCGATCCCGGGGGTTCAAGCAGCGATCGTTGACGATCAAGGCACGGAATTGCCAGCCAACCAAATGGGCAATCTGGCGATCAAAAAAGGATGGCCATCCATGATGCGGCAAATCTGGAACAATCCGCAAAAATACGATTCCTATTTCTTGAATGATGAGTGGTATGTGTCCGGCGACTCAGCCTATATGGATGAAGACGGGTATTTCTGGTTCCAGGGCAGAGTCGATGATGTCATCATGACTTCTGGCGAACGGGTCGGCCCGTTTGAAGTAGAAAGCAAACTGCTGGAGCATCCAGCGGTAGCCGAGGCAGGTGTCATCGGAAAACCCGATCCGGTACGCGGAGAAATCATTAAAGCCTTCGTTGCGCTCGTAGAAGGTTATGAGCCGTCCGATGAATTGATTGAAGAAATCCGTCAGTTCGTTAAAAAAGAATTGGCTGCACACGCAGCACCGCGTGAAATCGAATTTAAAGACAAGCTTCCGAAAACACGAAGCGGCAAAATCATGCGCCGCGTCTTGAAAGCGTGGGAATTGGATTTGCCGACTGGCGATTTGTCCACAATGGAAGACTAGTAAAAGCCCCTCTGCTAATGCAGAGGGGCTTTCGTTATGCTGCGTCTTCTTCACTTTCAGGAGCTTCAGTGTCTGGTTCTGAAGGCTCTTCGGGTTCTTCCTCTTCTTCTTCCTCTTCAGGTTCTTCCTCTTCAGGTTCTTCTTCTTCGGGTTCCTCCGGTTCCTCTGGTTCTTCAGGAGCCGGTTTTTCCTCGGCCGGTTTTTCTTCCGGTTCCGGTTTTTCAGTTTCTTGCGGTGGTTCCGGAGCTTGTTCTTTTTCCGGTTCCGGTTCAGGAGCTGGTTCCGGCTTCGGTTCCGGTTTTGGCGCTTCGATCGTTACGCCGTTGGAAGCAGCCGATTGACGGCCTGTAATGTCCACTGCGACAACTGTATACGTTCCAGGGCCAGGCGCACTATAGGAGTTGCTGCTCGATTCTGATACAGAAGAAACTCTGCTGCCGTTTCGGAATACGCGGTAACCGACGACATCATTCGAAGCGGAATCGCTCCACGTGATGGTGCGTCCGTTGATCGAAGTTCCGACCGGGGCAGGGGCTGCACTGTCTGCATCAAATGTAGCACTTGAAACGACGTTGCTGAATCGTGAACTGCCAGGGAATAATTTCCCTGCATCTCCGCCGAATGGTGCGAGCATGCGGTCAACATATTCCTCAGACACGCCGAGGCCACCGCCAGATACAAATTCACTTGGTGTAGTTGATAAGGCAGCATAGCGCTTGCCATTGATGGTCGTATACGATCCACTGCTCAAGCTATCATCGCCAGCTTTTGGCGTCATGATATCCGCGATGAACAAATCGGAACGGACCAAGCCCGCTTTTTTACAAGCATCGTTTGGCGCAAATCCAGAAATGCCGCAGAATGAACGGGAGACGACACCTTCAGGTTCTTTAAATGTATCGCCAGAGCCAATTGCGTCAGGTGCCACATCATAAGTTGTATTCATTAAGTTTGCCCACAATTGATTGACGCGGACGGATGGCTGTAAATTCTGGTTCCGGAAATTATCCAGGGTGAATTTTTCTTGATCATAGCCAAGCCAAACACCCATCGTGATGTTCGGGTTATAGCCGACAAGCCAGACATCTTTAGTGTCTTGTGTCGTTCCGGTCTTACCAGCAAAATCGGCATTGAATTTCAGCATGCCATTCGCACGGCTAGCCGTTCCGCGGTCCGTTTTGAAAACATCGCGCAGCATATCGGTCAATACATACGACGCTTGTGGCGTGAAGACATCTTTTGCTTCGACTTCGTGTTCATAAATGACATTGCCGTCTGCATCTTCGATCTTATCGATCATGGTCGTTTCCATATGCTTGCCGCCATTGGCGAGTGCGGCATAAGCGTTCGCAACTTCTTCAACAGAACCTTCGATACCGCCGCCGAGTGCTGCAGAAACGACGCCATCATTTTCCTCTACGCGCGAGAAGCCATTGTCGATCAAGTATTGGATCGGCATATCGTCACGCATTTGCGCAAACAAACGCAATGCAGGAAGGTTTTGCGATTGGGCCAGTGCGTCACGCGCTGGCATGATGCCTTGCTCGCTTGTTGGAACAAAGTTAGCTGGTTCATATGGTTTACCGTTGTCGTTTAATGTGAACTTCACATCGACTACTGGGCTGCCAGCGCCGATCAAGCCATTTTCCAAGGCTGGGCCATAAACAAGTAAAGGCTTAACCGTCGATCCGATCGATCGGTAGGCTTGGGTTGCGTGGTTCAGTTTTTCAATTTCGTGATCACGCCCGCCGACAAAGCTCAAGATGCGGCCGGTGTCGTTTTCCAAAGTGACACTGCCGACTTGGACAGGCAATTGGCGGGTTTTGGTTTCGCCGTTTTCGTCAATATAATCCTCGGACAAGGTCGTGCCGTATCCTTGGTACGCTTTTTGTGCTTTATCTTGTGCGATGTACAGGTCTTTATTGATACTTGAATGGATACGGTAGCCATTCGAACGCACTGCACGGTCAGCTAAAATCGCATATTCTTCGTATAAGTTTTGGTCTTGGTCAAGTGTTTCAGGATCGACGCCATTTTGTTCTGCCAACACATCCATAATGATACGAGTTGCACGTTTTTCCAACTCAGTCGTCACGAAAGGATGGTCTTCGTATGAACGGGTTTCGCCCGTTCTAAAGTCTGCAGCGATATCGTACTCCAGCGCTTCTTGGTATTCAGCTTCTGTGATGTAGCCTGTTTCAAGCATGCGATAAAGTACCGTTTTCATACGGTTGAGGCCAGGTTCCAAAGCCTCCCCTTTTTTAGGGACCCCACCGGCCGCATAAGGCGTATAGCTGAAAGGCGCTTTCGGGATGCCGGCGATGAATGCCGCTTGCGGCAAGTTCAAGTCGCTCGCTGGCACATTAAATATGCCTTTTGCCGCAGTCTCAATCCCAGCGATGTTCATGCCAGCTGAATTTCGGCCATAAGGAATGATGTTCAAATAGGCTTCCATGATTTCTTCTTTGGTCATGAATTTTTCGAGGCGCATAGCCAAGAGAATTTCTTTTGCTTTTCGTTCGTAGGAGACTTCGTTCGTCAGAATTTGGTTTTTAATCAATTGCTGAGTTAACGTGGATCCTCCTGATTGGCTGTCTGAGTTAGAGACATCCTGGAACAATCCGCGCATGATCGCTTTCGGGACAATGCCATCATGTTCGAAGAAATATTCGTCTTCGGTAGCTAGTACCGCATCAATAGCAACATCAGAAACATCTTCTAATGTCGTTTCTTCACGGTCAAGGTCGGTCTGCAATTTGCCAAGGTAGGTATTGTCGGCAAAATACAATTGAGAAGTTTCCTCATAGCTGTAAATGTCTGACAGCATTTCATCCTCGGTCCGCAGCTGTTCTTCGTCCACGAGGGAAGCGAAATAGCCAGCTCCTGCCGATGCAGCGAATACGCCACCTGCTACCAAAATAATCGCTACAATGATTGCCAAATTCCAAATGACTCCCGTGGTGATTTTGAATCGTTTAAACCATTTGTGGGACGTCCATTTATCGGTTGTTTCTTCTGCCTTCAATAACCATCTTCTGAGTTTATCTTGCACATTATCCCCCTCCTAAAAATCTTTTCTATTATAGCATAATCCGATAATTGAAACGAAAGATATTGACAATCTTTAGGATTCGAGTACACTACAGTATAGAATCTTTATAATCAAGCGAAGAAAGGTCCGCAGTAGGGCATGCAGTTTTGAAATCAGAGAGCCGGTGGGAGGTGCGAACCGGCCAAAACGCATGCCACGAATTACAGGCCTGGAGTTTGCGGAAGTGCCCCGTCTGGCACATTCGAGTGGGAGGCTACGTCCTCCAAGCTGGGTGGTACCGCGCATATGCGTCCCTGCATGAATTTCATGCAGGGGCTTTTTTGTGTCCCGGCAATCAGGTGAATCAAAAATAGAGGAGGAAAATTAGATGACGAATGCATTAATCGAAGACTTGAACTGGCGCGGGCTTCTATATCAACAAACGGATGAAGAAGGAATGGCAAGTGTACTGGACCAGGAAAAAATCTCATTATACTGCGGCGTCGACCCGACAGCTGACAGCATGCACATTGGACACATTGTCCCGCTATTAACATTGCGCCGCTTCCAACTGCATGGACATCGGCCGATCCTATTGGTGGGCGGGGCCACCGGTATGATTGGAGATCCGTCTGGTCGCAACGAAGAACGTCAATTGCAGTCGACAGAACAGATCGATCGCAATGTCGATTCCATCAAAAAGCAAATGGAACAGATTTTTGATTTCCAAACAGAAAATGGAGCGAAGATGGTCAATAACCGTGACTGGATCGGCGGCATGAGCGTTATCGAATTCCTACGTGATTTCGGTAAATTGATTTCCGTCAATTACATGCTGGCAAAAGATTCGGTGGCATCGCGTCTTGAAGGCGGGATTTCATTTACAGAGTTCTCCTACACCTTGATCCAAGCCATTGACTTTAATCATTTGTACAATGAATATAATTGCCGCGTGCAGATTGGCGGTTCGGACCAATGGGGCAATATCACATCCGGTCTTGAAGTAATCCGCAAGACACATGAAGAAGAAGCGAAAGCGTTCGGCATCACGATTCCGCTTGTGACTAAAGCGGACGGCACGAAATTCGGCAAAACGGCTGGCGGTGCTGTTTGGCTCGACGCGAAAAAAACTTCTCCTTATGAGTTTTACCAGTTCTGGATTAATACAGCGGATGCGGACGTTGTTAAATACTTGAAGATTTTCACTTTCCTTGAAAAGGAACAAATTGAAGCACTCGCTGAAAGTGTAGAGACGGAAGCACATCTTAGAAAAGCACAAACGGTACTAGCAGAAGAAATGACCAAGCTCATTCACGGCGAAGAAGCACTTCTTGACGCACAACGTATTACGAAGGCTTTGTTCAGCGGTGATTTGAAAAGTTTGAGCGCGGACGAAATGAAGGCGGCGTTCAAAGATGTTCCTTCTGTTGAGATGCCAAAACTAGCAAAACCGATTGTGGATTTGATTGTGGATGGCAAAGTATCCCCTTCGAAACGACAAGCGCGTGAAGATATCACGAACGGTGCCATTTCCATCAATGGTGAAAAAATTCGAGACCTTGAATACGTAGTCGATGAAAAAGACCGCTTGGACGATGAGTTTGCCGTTGTCCGCCGCGGCAAGAAAAAATATCATATGATTCATTTTGTTTAAACACAAAAGCCGCTTGCTGACGCAGGCGGCTTTTCAAGTGCCCGCACAGGTTTAATACCCTTTTGACAGGGAAAGACAATCTTAGATACATAAACCAATATAGGAACTCATACAAGGGAGGACGAAAGAGATGTCACGAGTAGTCGGGTCATACGGAACGGAAATGGAAGCAGTGGAAGTAATCGAGGATCTTCAGCGGCAAGGCTACCGAGATGAAGACATTTCGGTTCTTAGTAAAGATAAAAAAGACGTGGAGCGTGTAACCGAAGAAACCGGAACCCAGGCCAGTGAAGGCGCGGCAGCTGGCGCGGCTACTGGAGGTGCGCTTGGCGGCCTTGGAGGTGTGTTGGCAGGCCTTGGGGCGCTAGCGATCCCTGGGATTGGGCCAATTGTCGCAGCGGGTCCAATTGCGGCTGGCCTGACTGGCGCAGTAGCTGGCGCGGGCGTTGGCGGGATTGCGGGTGCTTTAATCGGCCTAGGCGTGCCGGAAGATGAAGCGAAAAGTTACGAAGAGCAATTCAAAGAAGGACGCATTCTTGTGTTAGTGGAAGAAGATAAAACGAAGCAATCTGAGCCAAGCGACGTGAACCGCTTGAAAGAAGGCGAAGATCCATTGATCGGAACACAAGGCTCGACGAATATTCGCGGGGATACTGAACCGGGACGCAACCAACTTTAAAAGAAAAAAATCCAGCGGCGCTTTCAATGCGCCGCTGGATTTTTTGCGTGTCGATCCTATCTATTCGATTGCTTTTCCTTAATAAAAGAAGGAAGCGGAAAATCTTCGAACGCCAGTGGGTGAACAAGTTTGCCGAGCTTAATGGCGCCTTCGATTAATCTAGGGGATGGCCGGCAAAATAAAGCCTCTTCCATGACGTGGATATGGTCGATCGCTTTCATGGATTGCCAGTCAGGCCGTTTTAATACCAATTCTGGTTTGACCTTTGAAGTCATGATGCCGACCCAAGCAAGTAAAATAAAGTCTGGCTCTCGTTGCCTAACTGCATCCCAATCGGTTTGGATGTTCGCGGTCTCTTCATCTTCGAAACAATTGCGGGCACCGATTAACCGGCTAATTTCGCTGAGCCAGTTGACGCCTCCGGGAGTGAACACAGGCTTTGGCCACCATTCCCAGTACAGGGAAGGGGAGGAGCTTGTACTGTCGCCGCGTTTTTTCAGTTCGTGGATCGCCTCGTCGTATTCCTCGAGCACTGCTGAGCTGTCAAAGTTTATGGCATCAGCCACTGTCTTCAAATCGCTTCGGATGTCAGTGAGCGATTGTGGATCGAGGATAAGGTGGGGGATCTTGCGCTGTTTGAGTTCTTCAATGTTTTTTTCCATGCCAGGTACGCTGAGTGACGCCAGTACAAGGTCCGGTGCAAGAGCTTCTACTTCGTCCATGCGGATGGATAAATCCGGTCCGAGACGCGGAAGGCCATCAATGCTCTTTGGCCAGTCGGAATAATCATCGACACCGACGAGCAAGTGATCGGCATTTAAAAAAGCGAGCAATTCAGTATTGCTTGGGCAAATGGATACGATTCGCATTAAAACGCCTCCTTTATGGAACCAGTTTAGCACAGTCAGGGTAAGGAATCGACGAAACCAAGAGAGGAGGCATATTTCTCGCGGCAGTTTGAAAAACAGCCTGAAAATGATGGCATAGAAAAAACCCTCCAGGTAAACCTGAAGGGTTTTGGTCAATCGATTAACGTGAGTAGAACTCAACGATCAATTGTTCGTTGATTTCAGCAGACAATTCGCTGCGCTCTGGGAGACGGACGAATGTGCCTTCTTTTTTGTCAGCGTCGATTGAAACGTATTCTGGAACGAAGCTGTTTACTTCGATCGCTTCGTTGACAACATCAAGGTTGTTAGACTTTTCGCGGAAAGCGATTGTTTGTCCTGGTTTCACGCTGTAAGACGGGATGTCTACACGTTTGCCATCAACAAGGATGTGGCCGTGGTTTACCAATTGACGAGCTTGGCGGCGAGTGCGCGCAAGGCCGAGGCGGTAAACAACGTTGTCAAGGCGTGTTTCAAGCAAGATCATGAAGTTCTCGCCGTGTTTGCCTTCCATTTTACCAGCTTTGTTGAACAAAGTTTTGAACTGACGTTCGTTTACTCCGTACATGAAGCGTAGTTTTTGCTTTTCTTGCAATTGCAAACCGTATTCAGAAACTTTACGGCGTTGGTTAGCACCGTGTTGACCTGGTGCGTAAGGGCGTTTTTCGAGTTCTTTACCTGTGCCGCTCAAAGAAATTCCAAGGCGACGTGACAGTTTCCATGCTGGACCTGTATAACGAGACATAATGAGTCTCCTCCTCTAATTTGGTTTTTAGAGTAAAATAAAAACCAGATGCATTCATGCTGTAAGCCATTTTGTTTTCATGTACCTTCGCTCAGCAGCCAAGAGTTACGCGATACACCTCCGCAGAGGAACAAAATGGACAAACCCGCACATACAACTGCTGCGATTATTTTACACAAAGGCTAGTATAACCGATTGGAGATGTATCAGTCAATCGATATACAGCAATATACGAAGAAATGAAGCTTTCTTTTTCGCCTATCTCAGAGTAAAATGGAGATAGTTATAAATGTAAGCGCTTTCTATAATTGGTGAGGGGTGTATGAATGATGAAACAAAAACACAAGTTTGAGACAGCGATAATTCACAAGGGCTATGACAGTAAAGTGCATCACGACAGCTTGTCGACGCCACTTTATCAGACGTCTACTTTTTCATTTGCAAATGCCGAACAAGGAGAAGCCCGTTTTGCTGGGGAGCAGGACGGAAACATCTACTCGCGCCTCGGCAATCCGACGGTGCGCGTATTAGAAGAGCGGTTGGCGGAGGTCGAAGGTGGATCCGGTGCACTGGCATTCGGATCAGGGATGGCTGCAGTCAGTACGATTCTGGTACATTTGACGAAAGCGGGCGATCATGTGCTGTGCTCGCGAGGCATCTATGGGTGTACATTCGGTTTATTGTCAATTATGGAAGAAAAGTATGGCATTACGCATTCGCTTATTGGCATGAGTGATGAACAGGAGATCGAGCAGGCGCTACGTCCTGAGACGAAAGTCATCTATGTGGAGACACCAATCAATCCGACAATGGAGCTCGTTAATTTGCGGGCGGTCGAAGCCGTGGCCAAGAAACACGGCTTGCGCGTGGTGGTCGACAATACGTTCAGCTCGCCATATCTACAGAATCCGATTGAGTATGGTGCTGATTTTGTACTCCATAGTGCCACCAAGTATTTGAACGGCCATGGCGATATTGTCGGCGGGGTATTAGTCGGAGCAGACGCGGAAGAAATGCAGTTAATCCGTATGACTGTCCAAAAGGATTTCGGTGGCATTATGTCGCCGTTTGATGCTTGGCTATTGATTCGCGGCTTGAAAACATTGCATGTGCGCATGGACCGCCATATCGATAACGCAGAAAAAATTGTCGAGTTTCTCCAAGAGGAACAAGCAGTGACCCGTATTTTGTATCCATTTGATGCAGGACATCCTCAAATGGCGCTGGCCAAAGAACAGATGCGCCGAGGAGGCGGGCTGATTTCATTCGAACTTGAAGGCGGCAAAAAGCAAGCGCAGGAATTTCTGAATGCTTTGTCGCTGATTAAAATTGCCGTTAGCCTAGGGGATGCTGAAACTTTGATACAGCATCCGGCGACTATGACGCATGCCGTCGTGCCACCGGAAGAGCGCGAAAAGATGGGCATCAGTGACTCACTCGTCCGTTTATCGGTCGGGCTTGAGAACGTCGAAGATTTAATGGCGGACCTTGCACAGGCTTTTGTCAAGATTAAGTCCAATTTGCAGGAAATCTAAAAAAAGATCCCGGCAGTCTGCCGGGATCTTTCTTGCATTTAGATATGCTTCAATAGAGTGTCTGCAAATTTTTCAAGCCCGTTGCGGTCTTCTTCGGTGAATCGCGCAAGCTCCGGGCTGTCGATATCGAGTACGCCAATGGCTTCGCCGTCTTTGACGAGTGGAATGACGATCTCTGAACGAGAAGCGGCATCGCAGGCAATATGGCCAGGGAAGGCATGAACATCATCGATAAGCATGGTTTCATTTTTGTCGATGGCCGTACCACATACGCCTTTGCCGACCGGAATTCGGACGCATGCAGGCATTCCTTGGAATGGGCCGAGGACGAGCTCGCCCTCTTCCATTAAATAAAAGCCGACCCAGTTGATACGATCGAGGAATTGGCCAAGGAGGGCAGAAGCGTTCGACAAATTAGCGATGCGGTTCGGTTCACCTGCAAGCAAGGCGTCAAGTTGCTTATTGAGCAGATTGTATTGCTCTTCGCGTGTGCCGCTGTAAGAAGTTGTAGCAAACATGGAATCATCTCATTTCTAATAGTTTCTATTTAATAGTGTTCAGTATAAAAGTGTTCTGCGTATTTGTGCAAGCCTTCTGTACTATGGGCATCCGAACCGAAAACAAGTGGGATGCCGAGTTCACGCGCATAAGCGATATAAGGCGCGGGCGGGTAGAATTCCTGGCAGCCGGGTTTGGATAGCCCTGCCGAATTGACGTCAAGCTCATAGCCATGTTTTTTGATCAGCTGCAAAATATTTCGGATGCGTGCATCATCATCTATTTGCTCCCCGTGGACATGCTGAAATTTATGGCACAGCGTCGGGTGGCCGATGCGCTTCGGTTTATAGGGGCCGAGGTCAGCTATAATGGAGGCTTCGACTGTATCGTAATACAGGTCGTAGACTGCCTGGACAGAACCCATGTCATTCGCAAGTTGCATAAACACCTCTGCACTGAAATCGCAGCAAATAAAGCGATTCTGGTAACGCAAGAAGTGGACCGAAAGAATGGCGTCTTCCAGATAAGAACCGACTTGTTCCAATATGTGGGACGTTTGTTTTTCAAAGCCTTGGATAAAATCCACTTCTAGTCCGCTGCGAATACGCATATTGGGGTAGTTTGGCTTTACTTCATTGAGCGCGTTGAAGTAGGCTGGCATTTCACTGTTATTCATGCCGCTGTCTTGTGCAGGGGTCGTATCCATAAAACCTGCAGGTAACGGGGCGTGTTCCGTGAAACTGATGTCGGTAAATCCGGATTTTTCTGCCTTATCCACATAAGCGTGAAGCGGGTCGCTTGTACCATGAGGGCAAAACGGGGTGTGAATGTGGCCATCTCGTTTATTCATAAAGTTCACCATCTTTTCAATTTGATAAAATTATTCCCTGTTTTCTTCTAATTTGGCAAACAAAAGAGTAGAATACATGTTAAAATAAAAGAATCATTAAACATACTTATGTAACCGGTAATGTATTTGGAACAGGGGGCTAAATGACTTATGATGGAGTATATCATCATTGCGGTCATCATTCTATTGGCGCTGCTTATTGTCGGCATGGTGTTTCGAAAACAACACAATGCGGAAATCGAGCGTCTGGAACAACTGAAACTGCAACTAAAAAAGAAACCAATTATGGAAGAACTTACTAAAGTGAAACAATTGAACTTGAATGGCCAGACAGAAGAAATGTTCGAGCGCTGGCGCAATAAATGGGACGAAATCATGGATGTCGATATCCCCAAAATAGACGCAACACTCTATGACGCAGAAGAATCGATTAAGCGCTTTAACTTCCCAAAAGCTTCCAAGCTTGAAAAACAAGCGGAAGTAAAAATAGATGACGCCGACCAGCAAATCGCGGTCATTTTCGCGGAATTGGACGAATTGATCGGCAGCGAAGAAAAAAACCGCAGCGAAATGGACTTGATCCAAGACAAATACGTGAGGGCTCGCAAGAATCTATTGGCCCATAAATCTTCATATGGCGCGGCCGCTGAACCTCTTGAAAAACGCCTGGAATCATTTGTTCAGCGTTTCGAGGAATACGACCAGCTAACGGACGAAGGCAATTACTTAAGAGCTCGTGAAATGGTCATCAATTTATCATCAGACAGTGCACAGGCATTCATGCTCGTAGACGATATCCCAATGATGCTAACAGAAATCGATGGTAAGATTCCACAGGACTTAGCACAGTTGCGCTTAGGTAAACAAGAAATGGAAGAGCAGTCTTATTACTTAAACCATCTCGGCTTGACCGAAAAAATCGAAGAAATTGAACAAGAACTAATTGTATTGAAAAAACAATTGGATTCCTTGGAAGTTTCCGATAGCAAAAACCAGGTCGATAAAATTAAGGACCGGATTGATGCGATGTACGAGCTATTGGAAAAAGAAGTGGCTGCTAAGCATTATATCGACCAGCATCTCATGGATACGGAGCGCCACCTTCAAGTAGTAGCCCGCGACACTCAGGAACTGGAAGAAGAAAGCCGTTATGTGCAACATAGCTACAAAATTACCGACCAAGAAGCGGCAATTCCAAAAACTTGCCTAGAAAAAGTTCAACAATTGGCAAAGCGCTTCGAACTATTATCGGCGCGCTTAGAAGAAGACCAGTCTGCATATTCAAGCTTACAGGATGAATTGATGCATATCCGTGAAGATTTATCGATCGTAGATTCGACGCAAATGGACTTTACTGATGCGTTGAAAAACCTGAGAGTCGAGGAAAACAAAGCCCGCATCCATGTGGAAGAGTTGAGACGCCGTCTCCAGGAAACCGATCGCATGCTTCATAAGGCGAATATCCCGGGAATTCCAGAAGATATGGATGTCCGTCTCGAAGAAGCGGAAGAGCATTTGTTTGTCGCGATGCGTGCGCTTCGCGAAGTGCCCCTTAATATGAAGCTAGTCGATAATTATATGGAACAGGCAGAAACAAGCATTACGGACGTAGAGATCAAAGCAAAAGAAATGGTTGAAAATGTCTTGCTTGTAGAACGCATCATTCAATACGGAAACCGTTACCGGAAGACGAATCCCCAGCTTCACGCCCATCTATTGGAAGCCGAAGAATCATTCCGCCAAATGCGCTATACGAAGGCTTTGGAAGAAGCGGCGACAGCTGTGGAAAATTTTGAACCTGGCTCGATGAAACGCATTGAAGTTCTCGTAAAAGATCAAGACTAAGATAATAACGAAACCACCAGCAGACGAGCTGGTGGTTTTCTTTTCGGAGGGATAGCAATGATATATTTAGATAATAGTGCAACGACCGAACCGGACCCACAGGTGCTCGAAACGTATGTAAAGGCAAGCAGCCGTTATTTCGCGAATCCGGCATCGCTGCACCGCTTAGGAAATGAAGCGGAAGATTTACTGGAATCGGCACGCAACCAGATAAAAGCCTTGCTTGGCTATGAGCAAATCATTTTTACATCAGGCGGGACCGAAGCGAATAATTTGGCGATCCGCGGAGTGGCTTACGCCAATCAGGAAAAAGGACGCCACATCATCTCCTGTAAAACCGAGCATCCATCGGTTTTGGAACCGTTGAAGCAACTGGCACAAGAAGGCTTTGACATCACTTTGTTGTCTGTGGATCGGTCGGGAGCGATTGATCTAGAAGAGCTGCGGGAGGCACTTCGCGACGAAACGATTCTCGTGAGCCTTATGCAAGTCAATAACGAGATCGGCACGATTCATCCACTAGCTGAAGTCCGCAGCATGCTAGAACATCACCGGGCCTTATTTCACGTCGATGCTGTACAAGGTGCCGGCAAACTGCCTCTCGGTAAAGAGGAGCAGCCAGATTTACTGACGATCTCTGCCCATAAATTGCATGGTTTGAAAAACAGCGGTCTATTGGCTATAAATAAAGCGGCAATCGAACCCATCCTCTTTGGAGGTGGGCAAGAAAATGGGCTTCGCAGCGGCACCGTGTCGGTTCCAAACGCCGCTGCGATGGCAAAAGCATTGCGCCTTGCCAGACCAATGGCGGATCATCTAGAATGGAATGCGGCATTGCGCTCTTTTTTCGCCGGATACCAGGATATCTACATTGTCAGCCCGGATAACGCGGCACCGCATATTTTGGCTTTGGCCATAAAGCATGTACGAGGTGAGACCTTGGTCGGCGCTTTGGGGCAAGAAGGCGTCATCGTCTCGACTTCGAGTGCCTGTTCTTCTAAGAATAAACAAGCAAGCCATGTGATCGAAGCGATCGGGTTGCCGCGCGAATATCGCGACGGTACAATTCGCATCAGCTTCGGTGCCAATACGACACAGGAAGACATTACCGAACTGAAAAAACGTTTCCATAAAGCGCATCAATTGATCAAAGGAGTCGAATCATCATGAAAACCAATCAAATTCTCATCCGCTATGGTGAGCTGTCTACAAAGGGGCGCAACCGGCAAGCTTTTATTTCGCGGCTCCGGAACAACATTCAAACATTATTTGCCGGTATTCCGACATTGCGCATTAAAGCTGAGCGTGACCGCATGTTCTTATTCTGTGATGATGAACAAGGCATGGAGGACATCTTAAAACGGCTTCCTTATGTGTTTGGCATCCAGTCATTTAGCCCAGTCACGCAGACTAGCCTAGAACTGGATGAGATGAAGCGTACCGCGTTATCGATTGTCAGCAAAATGGACACTCAAAACAAAAGCTTTAAAGTGTCTGTTAAACGGCCCTTTAAAGAATTTCCTTATGAAAAGCCAGAAATCATGCGGACCATCGGCGGCTATGTGCTCGGCAACACGCCGGAATTGACCGTCGCGATGAAAAAACCCGACATCGATTTGCAGGTCGAAATCCGCCAAGATGCCGCCTATATGATGGCCGAAACAATTAAAGGCGCAGCAGGCTTGCCGATTGGCGCAGGCGGCAGAGGATTATTGATGCTGTCCGGCGGTATCGACAGCCCGGTTGCTGGATATCATATGTTAAAACGGGGCGTGAGACTTGAATTGATTCATTTCTTCAGTCCACCCTTCACAACCGAGCGCGCAAAAGAAAAAGTGCTCGACTTGGCGGAGAAATTGAGCGGCTTTGGCTCGCCTGTCACCTTGCACATTATTCCATTCACTGAAATCCAGCAGGAAGTCCATAAGCAAGTGCCGGATAATATGACGATGACGTCGACACGCCGGATGATGATGCGCATAGCGGATGCTGTGCGAGCGAAGACCGATGCGAAAGCGATTATTACCGGCGAAAGCCTCGGCCAAGTTGCCAGCCAAACATTAGAAAGTCTGCAGGCAATCAACGCTGTGACCAATACGCCGATTTTGCGCCCGTTGATCGCGCAAGACAAACTCGAAATCATCGAAACGGCACAAGCGATCGGCACTTACGATATTTCCATCCGGCCATATGAGGATTGTTGCACGATCTTCACGCCGGCCAATCCGAAAACGAAACCGAAAACAGACAAAGTGGAGCATTACGAAAGCTTTGTATCATTCGATGATATGATCGACCAAGCAGTAGCACAGCGCGAGATTATTGAATTTCCAAGAAAGAAAGAACAACGATTTGAAGATTTGCTATAAGTTTAAAATGACTAGCCCAGTCAGGAACTCAAACCAAGTTTCTGGCTGGGCTTTATTGATGGCGTTATTCGCTATTGCATGAGAACAATAATATGCAACTTACGATTCAATGAAACTGATGGGATTCAATAAAATTCTCTTTTACAATTATTTTGAATAATTAAATAGTTGCTGTATAATGATACAAGAATAATAATAGTTCATGGGCAAAGGGGAGATTGGAATGAAACGCGAGCAATTATTAGCACCTGAAAACTATAACTTGGTAGAAGAATTCGAACGATTTGCCGACGGAGATGGACGCAAGGCAATTATTTGGGAAAATGACAAAGGGGAAAAGAAAAATCTTACATACGATGAATTGGTCAAACAAGCGAACCGGGCGGCGAATAGCTTCGAAGCGGCAGGACTTCAAAAAGGTGATGTTGTGCTAGTCATGGTTCCACGGCTCATCGAAGCCTATATTGTTTATGTCGGGGCATTAAAAGCAGGGTTGGTGGTGATTCCGAGTTCGGAGATGTTGCGAGCGAAAGACATTTCTTACCGTCTGAATCATAGCGAAGCAAAAGCGGTCATCGCTTATGAGCCGTTTTTAAGTCAATTTGAAGGCGTGGATGAAATGGCTGCGTTGACGAATTTCGTCATCGGCCAAGGAACGGATTCGTGGCTTTCGTTGACGGATGAAATGGCAGTCGCTTCCGATCATTACGATGCGGCGCAAACCAAAAATGATGATATGGCATTTCTCTCGTACACCTCTGGGACAACTGGTAATCCAAAAGGCGTCGTCCACAGCCATGGCTGGGCATATGCGCATCTACGAACTTCTGCAGAGCATTGGCTCGGTGCGCAAAAAGGCGATTTGGTTTGGGCAACAGCAAGTCCAGGTTGGCAAAAATGGATTTGGAGCCCGTTTCTTGCAACGCTCGGAAGCGGCGCGACGGCGTTTGTCTATAATGGCAAGTTCGATCCGGCCGTTTACCTGGAACTGCTTGAACAGCGTAAGGTCAATGTATTGTGCTGCACGCCGACTGAATACCGGTTGATGGCAAAACAGAAAGATTTAGCGAAATACGACCTCAGTTCGCTTCACAGTGCGGTATCAGCAGGTGAGCCTTTAAATGCGGAAGTGATCGATGTTTTCAAAAGACATTTTGAATTGGATGTTCGCGACGGCTATGGGCAGACCGAAAATACATTGCTTGTCGGTACCATGAAGGGAATGGAGGGCCGCACGGGCTCAATGGGCAAACCAACACCGGGCAACCGGGTGGAAATCATCAATGATAACGGAGAGCCTTGTAAAGTGGGAGAAGTTGGCGACATTGCCGTACACGTTGAAACGCCGGCGCTGTTCAAGGAATATTTCAAGGATGCAGAACGCACTCAAATGCAATTCCGTGGCGATTACTATGTCACAGGCGATAAGGCTTCAAAAGACGAAGATGGGTTCTTCTGGTTTGAAGGGCGTGGCGACGATATCATCATTTCCTCTGGCTATACGATCGGGCCATTCGAAGTGGAAGATGCGCTCGTCAAACATCCCGCCGTGCAGGAATGCGCCGTCATTGGTTCACCGGATGAAATTCGCGGAACCATCGTCAAAGCTTTTGTGGTTTTAACTGAAGGCCATGACATCGGTGATGAGCTGATAAAAGAACTCCAGCAACACGTCAAAGAATTGACAGCGCCATATAAATATCCACGAGCTATTGAGTTTCGCTCAGAGTTACCAAAAACCGCATCAGGGAAGATTCGCCGTGTCGAACTGCGACAAGCGGAAATCGCAAAAAAATAATAATTTATTCAAAAGCTCCCGCTTATACCGGGGGCTTTTGCTGTATTTACTTTCCAATATGGCAGGCATATAATGGGTCTATTATTTCGTGAATAAAAATACTTGAAGAATGGTGCGCGATGCGAAAATGACTGAAGAGAAAAAAGGAACCTTGCTGACGATACTAACTTATACGATTTGGGGATTTCTCCCGATATTTTGGAAACAAGTCGACCATGTGCCCGCCGATGAGTTGTTGGCCGGGCGTATTTTTTGGGCGTTTTGGCTGACGCTCGGCTTTATCGTTCTGACAGGGGGCGGCAGGCAGTTTATGGATGACGTTAAGTCATTGTGGAAATCGAAGAAAACTTTTTTTCTACTAATGCTGGCTTCGTTCCTCATTTCGGCAAATTGGTTTTTCTATATTTACGCGGTGACCAACGATCGAATCGTTGAAACCAGCCTTGGTTATTACATCAATCCATTGATTTCTGTTTTGCTCGGTTCGTTCTTTTTAAAGGAGAAACTATCGCCTGCTGTTAAAATCGCCTTTGGACTTGCGGCAATTGGCGTATCGGTCATTACGATTTCGTACGGCACGTTGCCGTGGCTAGCACTTGGCATGGCGTTCAGTTTTGCCTTTTACGGATTGATCAAAAAGACCATCCGTTTAAATGCACTGAGGGGACTCGCAATCGAGACGATGTTCGTCTTGCCGTTTGCGACCGCTTATTACGTCTATTTGTTTTCGATCGACCGCGCGGCATTCCTGCACAGCGGTGTCTCGACCGACCTGCTCGTCATTCTCAGTGGATTTCTGACGGCTGTGCCGCTGCTATTATTCGCCATGGGCGCGCCGTTAATTCCGTTGTACATGATTGGCTTTCTTCAATACATCGCCCCAAGCTTGATGCTATTGATCGGCGTCTTTCTCTATGGGGAAGCGTTTGGCTTAGTGTCGATCATTTCCTTCTCCTTTATCTGGAGTGCTTTGATCTTGTTCACAGGCTCGAAAATCATGGAGGCGAGGCGAACGAAAAGAAATCGCCGCTTAGTTGGTGCTGAATTTAGCGGAAAGTGAAACATTTTAGGGTCTATACCGTATAGTTAACTGAAATACTTAAGGAGGGAATAGAAACATGATGAACAAAAAACGATGGATTGCCTTGCTTGCCGCTGCCATTTTGCTTGCGATATCACTCGTCATTAACTCGGCATTCACAATACTGCAGTCAGATTTCACTTCGGGATTTGATGATTGGACAGGAACAGAACAGACAGCCTTGAGCGAACACGTAGTGGAACCAGGCAACGGATCCAACCGCATTGCTGTATTGAATGTGGACGGGGCGATTCAAGATACTGGGGAAGCGTCCCTATTTTCCGCTGCCGGTTACAACCATGATCTGTTCATGGAGCAACTACAGGCTATCAAAGAGGACAGTAGCGTCAAAGGCGTTGTCTTGAAAGTCAATTCTCCGGGTGGAGGAGTCGTTGAATCGGCACAGATCCATGACAAGATCAAAGAGATCCAGGATGAGACCGGAAAACCGCTTTACGTATCGATGGGGGCAATCGCTGCTTCTGGAGGTTACTACATTGCGGCGCCTGCTGAAAAGATTTTCGTTAGCGAAGAGACTTTGACAGGCTCAATCGGCGTTATTATGCAAAGCGTCAATTACGGTGAATTGGCAGAACGCTATGGCGTAAACTTTGTCACCATCAAATCGGGTCCATACAAAGACATCATGAGCCCGACGCGTGAAATGACAGATGATGAGCGTGCCCTTTTACAGGAAATGCTCGATAGTTCATATGAAGAGTTCGTCGACGTAATCGAAGAAGGCCGCGATATGACCGAATCGGAAGTAAAAGAATACGCAGACGGCCGCATCATGAATGGCCGCCAAGCGGTCGAAGCCAACCTCGCAGATGATTTCGGCTTTGAAGAAGATGTCATCCAGGCGATGCAGGATGACTTTGATTTAGCGGGCGGCGAAGTGTTCGAATACGGTGCTAGCGAGAACTGGTCTTCACTATTTGCAATGAAAGCCGGTTCATTCTTCGGCATGGATATGGAAACCAAGTTCATCTCGGATATGCTATCCCAAAATAGCGGACCGCGCATGATGTATCTATACGGTGAAAACTAAGGAGGTGGAGAAGCATGACTGATTACGTCAATAACGAGTCGGCAGAACGGGCGGCTGCAACTCCGCCGGCCCGGCCGGAAAACGATACCATCCTATTTTACGAGCGTAAGCCCGCAGGATTTTGGATGCGCTTTTGGGCGTATTTAATCGATCTCCTGGCCATTTCGGCAGTATCCTCTATTCTAGTACGGCCGCTGTTTGCGCTATTTGGATGGGAAACGGCTGAAACTGTGTGGTATGCCCCATATGCGATTGTGACCGCGTTTGTTTTTTATGGATATTTTGTGTTGATGACAAAGTTTTTTGCACAGACACTCGGGAAGATGGTGTTTGGCCTGCGCGTTGTTTCGTTGAAAACGGAGCGACTATCCTGGTCGACCTTATTGTTCCGCGAATGGATCGGCCGTTTTATCTCGGCAACGATTTTGCCTTTGTATTGGATTGTCGGATTCACTGCTTTAAAGCAAGGTGTCCATGATTTCATTGCAGATACGACGGTTGTTCACGAGGACGCTTACCGAAAACAGCAAATGGCGAGAAAGAGGCTGGAAGGGTCTCGGTTGCAAGAAAGCGAAAGCATTTAGTATGATAAAGGTAATCTGAAAGGGAGGCGTTGCAATTTGGTACAAATCACATTCAAGCAAAACCCTGTAACATTGCCAGGCAATGAAGTGAAAGTAGGCGATCAGGCACCGGACTTCACGGCGTTATCGAACAGCCTGGAACCGAAGTCTTTAGAAGACTTTAAAGGCAAAGTGCTATTGGTTAGTGTCGTCCCATCGCTTGATACAGGAGTATGTTCCGATCAGACAAAACGCTTCAGCGATGAAGCGGCATCACTAGGAGAAGACGTAGAAGTATTGACGGTTTCTTGTGACTTGCCATTCGCACAGAAGCGCTGGACCGAAATTAACGGTGTAGACTCCATCACGACATTGTCCGATCACCGCGATCTTTCGTTCGGTGAAGCGTACGGCTTGACGATGCAAGAACTGCGCTTGTTGGCACGTTCCATTTTTGTGGTCGATAAAGACGGCAAAGTGGCATATGTGGAATATGTGTCAGAAGGCACCGATCACCCGGATTACGACAAAGCACTTGAAGCAGTTAAGAAACTGACAAACTAATACCAAGAAACCCACTCTTGCCGAGTGGGTTTCCTTATTGAGGACGGAGATTTATGAATTCATCTATGGAAAGTATTTTTACGGCGATTGACAATGAAACGGTGTCAATCCAAAAACAGGAAGACAGTTCCTATTTAGAAAGTCTACTCACGACGACAGAGCGTTGGCTGGACGGGCAATTGTCTATTGCAGGAAGCGCGACGAAAGAAGATATGCGAAAAGCGCTGCAGCTGTCGATTTTAAAAGGCATGAAAGAGCATGTCCAGCCACATCACCAAATGACACCGGATGCGCTCGGTTTATTGATCGGCTATTTGGTGGAACTATTCGTCAAAGAACAGCAAGCGACTGTGCTGGACCCAGCAGCGGGCACAGGCAATCTATTGTTTACGGTGATGAATTATTTGGATGGCCGCATGAGCGGAACCGCTGTCGAACTCGATGATCTGTTAATCCGCCTGGCTTCGAATATCGGCAATTTGATCGAGCAGCCAGTGACGTTTTATTTGCAGGATGCCCTGCAACCGCTATTGATCGATCCGGTCGATTGCGTCGTTTCTGATTTGCCGGTCGGTTATTATCCGGATGAAGCAACTGCCTCAAATTACGAGTTGAAAGCGGAAGAAGGCATGTCTTATGCCCATCATTTGTTCATCGAGCAATCGTTGAAGCATACAAAAGCAGGCGGCTATCTGTTCTTTGTCATCCCAAGAAATATTTTCGAATCACCAATGGCGGGACAATTGCACAGCTTCCTGAAACATCAAGCGCATATCCAGGCGGTCATGGAACTGCCGGAGAACATCTTTAAAAACGCTCAGCATGCTAAGGCAGTGTTGGTTTTGCAGAAAAAACAAGACGGCTTGAAAGCACCGAAAGAAGTGCTCCTTGCCCGCGTCCCGAATATGTCGAAGCCTGAAACGATGGCGAAATTCTTTACACAAGTCAATGGATGGTTCAAAGAAAATAAATAAAGGCATAAACCGGTTCTATTCGTAGAGGGCCGGTTTTTTCGTTCTTGGAAAAAGGCAGGAACTTTTCAGGGGACGGCGAATAGCGTTAAGTAAGAGAATGATCATCTCGAAAGGAGTGGGAGTATGTATCAGAAGATTCTACTGGCTGTCGACGGTTCCGAAAATTCGGTTCGTGCAGCTAAAGAAGCCGTAAAGATTGCTAGTTTGGTTGATGGAGCGGAAGTGACGGTTGTCTATGTGTCCGATTACAAAGAAGATGCAAATGAAGTGATTCATGACGCCGCAGCGATGGAATTCGATTTGGCCAGAAAGAAAAAGATCCAGCCAGTTGCCGAGCTGCTGGATAGGGAAAAAATATTCCACCAAGTCGAAGTGTTGCATGGTATTCCAGGCCCCGCAATCGTCAAGATGACCAAGGAAAAGCAATACGATTTAGTGGTCATTGGGAGTCGTGGATTGTCGCCGATCCGTGAAGTCATGCTAGGCAGCGTTAGCCACAAAGTCGTCAACCATGCAGAATGCCCCGTTCTTGTCGTTCGGTGAAAACCGCCGTGGCGATTTGGTATACTGAAATCATCGTAAATTAAGGGAGATGAAGATACATGATGGAGTTGCCGAATTGCCCACAATGCGGTTGTGAGTACACGTATGAAGATGCTGGAATGGTGGTGTGCCCAGAGTGTGCCCATGAATGGAATCCGATTGAACAACTGCAAGAGGAAGCGGTGCGCGATGCGGTTGGAAACATTTTAGAGGATGGGGACGCTGTCACGGTGATCAAAAATTTGAAAGTAAAAGGCAGTTCGAATACCTTGAAAATCGGAACGAAAGTCAAAAGCATCCGACTTGTAGACGGTGACCATAATATCGATTGCAAAATCGATGGCTTGGGTGCAATGCAATTGAAATCGGAATTTGTGAAAAAAGCCTGAGGTCGATGCAGGCAAAAACCCGGTCAGTTCGCCAGAAATAGCGAACCGACCGGGTTTTATACTTGAGTTAAACTCCGCGTTTATTTCCCCATAACAAGGTGTGCAACTGAGGCAGCACTTTGGCATCGTTAAGTTCAGCGGATGACAGATGTCTGTCAATTAGCCATTGGTAACGGCCGAGCAGATGCTGGACGAGTTGCTCATCGTCAGTCGTTTGTGTGTCATCATTTCCGACTTGCAAAAAGAATGGAAATGCTGGATAGCGCAAGTGAAGCTGTTCCGCAAAAAAGAAATCAGCTTCGTCAAATACGACCACTTTCAAACTCGCTTGAGCCGCAGATAGCCTGCCAAGCATCGCATCGAGTTTGGAGTAATCCAAAATCATGCCTGAACTTGGAGGTTTCGGCGACACGGTGACGTCATCAATTTCTGTGAGCCAGTCCTGCCAAATGCTGCCTTGTGTTTCGACCGCAGTGCGCCAGCCGTTTTCGCGGCACAACGCGACAAGATCCGCTATTCCTTTGTGGAGAGCCGGATTGCCGCCGGAAATAGTGACATGGGAAAAGGCATCTTTCCCGAGTTGTTTTAACTGAGTAACGATGTCATTGGCTGCCATCGCTGTGCTTTTGCCTGTGCCATCCCATGTGAATTTGGAGTCGCACCAGGAACAGGAATAGTCGCATCCGGCTGTTCGGACGAACATCGTTTTTTGTCCCATGACCATGCCTTCGCCTTGGATGGTCGGACCGAAAATTTCCATTACCGGGATTTTCATGACGACACCTTCTTCGGCCGGTAGATCACATAGCTTGTCGGCGTTTCACGGACAATGACTTGCAAGCATTCCGGTTGGTTATCCGTTTGGTCAAGCATCTCTTGGATCAACGTATGAATTTGTCTGGCGAGTAATTCAGTCGTGGGGAAAGTGTCGCTGAACTCCGGGTGATCGTTCAATACGCTATGGTCATAGCGTTTATGCACCAGGTCTTTCAAGTGTTTAAAGTCGATCAGAAAGCCGGTATCATTCAACTGGTCGCCGGCAATTGTTAGATTCAGGTGATAGGTATGGCCATGCATCTTAGCGCATTTACCTGCTTCATCGGCAGGGATATAGTGGGCAGCTGAAAAATGCATATCTTTGTTTAATTCAAAGCAATACGAATGCGAAACCGTTGGATAGAATTGCTGCATCATGACTTTGCACCTGCCTTTTGAGAAAGGTAAGTCTGCAAGCCTTCGTTTCGCAACTTACAGGATGGGCATGTGCCGCAGCCTTCTGCCGGAATGCCATGATAGCAAGTTAAGGTTTCTTTTTGGACGAAATCGAATGCGCCGAGTTGGTCGGACAATTCCCAGACTCCCGCCTTATCGAGCCACATAAGCGGCGTGTGGATAACAAACTGCTTATCCATCGATAAATTGAGTGTGACATTCAGCGACCGGATGAAAGTATCCCGGCAATCCGGATAGCCGCTGAAATCGGTCTCGCTGACACCCGTGACCAAATGTCGCGCGCCGAATGCGTCGGCATAAATTGCGGCAAAAGATAGGAACAACAAATTGCGCCCTGGCACAAATGTAGATGGCAGGCCATCACTTTGTTCTTTGACTTCGATCGAGTCGCGCGTCAAGGCATTGGCGGATAATTGATTGATAAGCCCCATATCGAGTACTTGTAATGTGACGCCAAGCGTTTCTGCGATGTGTTTGGCATGTTCAATTTCCTGCACATGACGCTGGCCGTAATCAAAAGTGACGGCGAGCACTTCGCTGAATTGTTCTAACGCCCAAAATAGGCAAGTGGTGCTATCTTGTCCGCCGCTGAACACGACGACGGCTTTTTCATTTTTCATGTAACTACAGCTCCTTAGTTTTTTTGAGAGGGAGTTTGCGAACCTCTTTTATGAAACAGTTACCATAATAGCATAATTAGGCGAGTTCCTGTGTTTTTTCATGTGTAGCGAAAATGTTGTCAGGGTATACAGGGGTTAAAAGGGAGGAGTGGCTGCAGATGAAAGCAATAGTCATTGATCAGTACGGAGGAAAAGAACAATTGAAAGAACGGGAAGTGGAAACGCCAGCCATTTCAGCGCATCAAGTTTTGGTGGAAGTCCACGCGACTTCAATCAATCCGATTGATTGGAAGTTGAGAGAAGGCTATTTAAAAGAAATGCTGCCATGGGAGTTCCCGATTATTCTTGGCTGGGATGTCGCCGGAGTCGTAAAAGAAGTGGGCGATGAAGTGAGGCATTATCATCCGGGCGACCGGGTTTTCGCGCGTCCCGCTACGACGCGTCAAGGAACCTATGCAGAATTCGTCCCTGTCGATGAGAATTTGCTGGCACGCATGCCTGAAAGCATGAGTTTTGAAGAAGGCGCAGCAATTCCATTGACAGGGCTGACAGCATGGCAATGTTTAGTAGAGACCGGCCAGATTAAAAAAGGCGATAAAGTGCTCATACATGCAGGAGCTGGTGGCGTCGGCAGCATGGCAATTCAAATTGCCAACAGCATTGGCTGCTACGTAGCAACAACAGCGAGCGATAAAAACGATGAACTTGTTACTTCACTTGGCGCAAACCGCGTCATCGATTATCGCGAAGAGGATTTCTCAGAAGTGCTGGAGAATTTTGATTTCGTGTTGGACACGATGGGCGGCGAAACGCTCGACAAAAGCTATGGCGTCTTAAAACGTGGCGGCAAGCTAGTCAGCATAGCCGGTCAGCCAGATGAAGAAAAAGCGGAACAGCTCGGGATCGAAGCGAGCAGTTATTGGCTTGAGCCGAATGGCCAGCAATTGAAAAAGTTGGGCGATTTATTCGTTAGCGGGGAAGTAAAGCCGGAAGTAGGGCATATTTATCCGCTGACGGAACAAGGTGTACGAGATGCGCATGAGTTAAGCGAATCTCATCATGCCAGAGGTAAAATTGTTCTCAAAGTAAAAGGATGACAGATAAAAGCACGCGGCCATCAAGCCGCGTGCTTTTATCTGTTATTCCGATTTGCCGGAACGTTCTTCTGAATAATAATCGTCGGGTGCATCGCTTTGTGCTTCATCTGTACGAACAACGAGCACATCGCATTTAGAGGAGCGAACGATATGTTCTGAAACACTGCCGATGAGGAAACGTTCGACAGCATTCAAGCCGGTAGCTCCGCAAATGATCAAATCGGCTTCGACTCTCTTAGCCAGTTCGCGTGGGATCATCGTTTTAGGCGAGCCGTAATCGACCACGATATTGACGTTTTCAACACCGCCTGCTTCGGCTTCTTTTTTGTAATCCCCCAGCAAATCTTCAGCGAATTTTTGGGCACGGTCCGCGATTGAGCGGTCATATGCTTCAATGGCAGCGAATGAACGGGTGTCGATTACGTTTACCAGGTTCAAGGTCGCGTGGTTTCTGGTGGCGATGCCGATGGATTTCTTGAACGCCCATTCCGCTTCTTTCGATCCATCGACAGCTACCAGGATGTGATCATACTTTAATGTCATCTCTACATTCCTCCTTTGTCTATACTATATCTTTCGGTACATAGGCAAATTGTTCCTCCTTTGAGAAGTAGATTATCTAAATTATTTGACAACTCTTTTTCTTTTAATATACCGGTATATCATTTCCTCCTTTTGTAAGCGCTTGTATTCCGTGCTTGGGACTATAAAAAATTATCTTTTTAAAAGACAAATTAATGGAGCAATATGAAATGGAATCTGTTAGAATGGATGTGGTTTCAAATGCTTTTAGTTTCATTTATTTTATTATTCCAGACACAATATATTGGAGGGTTTTGTAATGCGCATTGGGGTACCTACTGAAGTGAAGAACAACGAAAACCGTGTAGCAATGACACCGGCGGGAGTAGTGAACTTGGCACTTTTCGGCCATGAAGTTTTCATTCAATCCGGCGCAGGGCTCGGGTCAGGCTTTACCGACACTGATTACGAAGCGGCAGGCGCTGTCATTGTTGCCGACGCTGATCAAGCTTGGGCACAGGACATGGTCATGAAAGTGAAAGAGCCGGTAGCGAGCGAGTACAAGCACTTCCGTGAAGGCCAAGTCCTCTTCACTTATTTGCACTTGGCACCGGAAGTGGAATTGACGAATGCATTGATCGAATCGAAAGTGACCGGTGTCGCATATGAAACGGTTCAGCTTCCGAACAATTCCTTGCCGCTTCTGACACCGATGAGTGAAGTAGCAGGCCGCATGTCGACGCAGATCGGTGCGCAGTTCCTTGAGAAAATCCATGGTGGCGGCGGTATCTTGCTCGGTGGCATCCCAGGCGTTTCCCGCGGGAAAGTAACGGTGGTTGGCGGAGGCGTCGCCGGTACGAACGCTGCCAAAGTGGCGATTGGAATGGGCGCTGATGTGACCATCCTCGATTTGAATCCAGAGCGCTTGCGCCAATTGGATGACTTATTCGGCAAAGATGTGCAAACATTGATTTCGAACCCGTTGAACATCGCCCAATCAGTCGAAAAATCCGATTTGGTCATTGGAGCGGTATTGATTCCGGGAGCGAAAGCACCGAAATTGATCACGGAAGACATGATCAAATCGATGAAGCCGGGTTCTGTCGTAGTCGATATCGCTATCGACCAAGGCGGTATTTTCGAAACAAGCGACCGTATCACGACACACGATGCACCGACGTATGTGAAGCATGATGTTGTGCACTATGCGGTGGCGAACATGCCGGGCGCCGTTCCGCGCACATCGACAATCGGCTTGACGAATGTGACGGTCCCTTACGCAGTGCAAATTGCCAATAAAGGACTCAAGCAAGCAGTTCTTGATAACGAAGCATTGAAAAAAGGCGTCAATACGATGGACGGCCATGTTACGTACAAAGCGGTAGCTGACGATCAAGGCCTTGAATACAAAGCGATTGACGAATTGCTGCTATAAGCAAAAAAAGAGCGGTCCCGCGAAAATCCATCTGATGGATTCTCGGGGCCGCTCTTTTTCTATTGCCGGTTAATAATCGTTAGTTCTTTCGGGTATTTGGTCAGGACTTCGTAGCCGTTTTCAGTGACGACCAAATCGTCTTCGATGCGCACGCCGACTTGGTCGGTGACATAAATGCCGGGTTCGATTGTAAACACCATGCCCGCTTCAAGCGGCATATCGTTGCTGCCGTGGATCGATGGGAATTCATGGACAGAAATGCCAAGTCCGTGTCCGAGGCGATGCGTGAAATAGTCGCCATAGCCTGCATCTTCAATGGTTTTGCGGGCAATGCCGTCAAGCTCAGCCGCTGTCACACCAGGACGCACGGCATCAAGTGCCGCTTGTTCTGAACGCTTGACGATATCGTATACTTTTTTTGCTTGCTCACTCGGTTCACCGAAAGCGAGCGTGCGGGTGATGTCCGAGCAATAGCCCTCATAGATAACACCGAGGTCCATCAATACGAGGTCGCCGCGTTCAATTTTGCGCTGCCCTGTTTTGCCATGCGGAGAAGCGGCTTTAGGGCCCGTCAGCACGGTCGTGTCAAATGACATATGAGTGATACCGCGCTTTTTAAGGGCCGTCTCGATCTCCGTCATCAACTCGATTTCTGTCATGCCTTCTTGCATAACATCCGCTGCCACTTCAATGGCGTAATCTGCAAGCGATGCAGCATGGCGCAGGATGTCGAGTTCGGCGGCGTCTTTAATAACGCGCATCGCGTTCATTTGTCCGTCGATAGAGTGAATCTCAGGCGACTGGAAATACTGATTGATGGCGTCGTATCGCTCGACAATCATATGTGCTTTCTCGATGGCGATGCGTTTCAATGGCTGGTTGCGGGCAGCTGCGGTTTCGTAAAGCACTTGCATGGCGTCTTGCGTATCGGTGTGTCCTGCGATATCACCTGTCCAACCAGCCGCTTTCGCATCACTTGCTTCCATCGCCGGGCAAATCAAAAACGGTTCTGCATCGGCAAATACCATGACGGCGAGCAGTCGCTCTTTTGGGTCGCTGTTAAAACCGGTCAAATAGAAAACGTTGTGCGGATCGGTAATGAGCGCCGCATCAAGTTGTTGCTGTTTCAAAAAACTCTGCAAATTCGTTAATTTGGTCATATGTATTCCTCCCCTTCATGTGTAGCATATCAAAATTCAGGGTATAAAACAGCAGAAAGCCAAGAGTCAAAACTCTATTGGAGGGATAATATGAAAATTTCATTTCACGGACATTCGGTGGTGAAAATCCACACAGGCGGCAAAACGATTCTCATCGATCCATTCATTAACGGCAACGAATTGACAGACCTGATTGCAAATGAAGAAAAGCCGGATGCGATCCTGTTGACGCATGCGCATAATGACCATGTCGGTGACACCGTTGAAATCGCTAAAGCCTGCGGGGCTGTCGTCGTTGCACCCGTCGAGCTAGCGAATTATTTAAGTGGGCAAGGCTTGGATGCGGTCGGCATGAACCTTGGCGGTGCCAAAGAGTTCGAATTCGGGAAAGTGAAATACACAAAAGCGTTCCACAGCTCGTCTTATACAACAGATGAGGGGGAAGTCATTTACGGCGGTATGCCAGCTGGAATTCTTTTTGAAGCGGAAGGCAAGACCGTCTATCACGCCGGGGATACAGAAGTTTTCGGCGATATGGAAATCATCGGCAAGCGCCATTCAATCGATTTGGCATTTGTGCCGATCGGCGATTTCTTCACGATGGGACCGGAGGATGCGGCTTATGCAGTCGAGCTGATCAATCCGAAGACGGCGGTGCCGATCCATTACAATACTTTCCCACCGATCAAGCAAGACCCGGAACAATTCAAGCAAGCAGTTAAGCAGGCGGAAGTCCAAATTATGGAGCCTGGAGACAGCATCGAGTTATAAGGAACAACACCGTATGCAAACGGGCAAAAGGGAGAAGTATTCCTTTTGCCCGTTTTTTTTTTGATGGGTGAGACCAGAGTCGCTCGCGCTGCTCCTGGAGTGTTGTCGACTTCCCTTTGGATTATGATAAACTAGGGAGTAGAGGATAGCAGAAAGAATGGTGAAACCATGGCAACGAAACACGAACAGATTTTGGACTATATCGAGACTTTGGCTGTAGGGGAGAAAATCTCCGTTCGCCGGATTGCCAAAGAGCTTCAAGTTTCAGAAGGCACCGCTTACCGGGCCATTAAAGAAGCGGAAAACAAACGATTGGTGTCAACGATCGAACGGGTCGGCACCATTCGCATCGAGCGCAAGAAAAAAGAGAACATCGAGCGATTGACGTATGCGGAAATCGTCAAAGTCGTCGATGGCCAAGTGCTTGGGGGACGGGCAGGGCTCCATAAATCGCTCAATAAATTTGTCATCGGTGCGATGCAGCTTGAAGACATGATGCGCTATACAGAAGCGGGCAATTTGCTGATTGTCGGCAATCGCTACAAAGCTCATGAGTATGCCCTGCAAGCAGGAGCTGCGGTTCTTGTCACCGGAGGCTTTGACGCCTCGGACCAAGTGAAGAAGCTCGCCGACGAACTGGAACTGCCGGTAATCTCCACGAGTTACGATACATTTACTGTGGCGACGATGATTAACCGGGCGATTTATGATCAATTAATCAAAAAAGAGATTTTGCTCATTGAAGATATTTTGATTCCGCTTGAAAATACACATTTTCTGCACGTCAAGGATCCGATCAGTCGCTATAATGAACTGAATAACGAAACGACGCATGGTGGATTTCCCGTCGTCGACAGCAGCGGCAGGCTGGTCGGAATCGTCACTTCACGCGACGTTATCGGTGCATCTGATACGGAAGCGATTGACAGAGTGATGACCAAAGATCCGATTACCGTTTCACTGCAGACGAGTGTCGCAGCGGCAGGCCACCGGATGATTTGGGAAGGCATCGACTTATTGCCGATTACAGACGACCATCACAATTTGATGGGCATCATCAGCCGACAAGATGTGTTGAAAGCGATTCAAACAGCCCAGCGCCAGCCGCAGCAAGGCGAAACGATCGATGATATTATCAAAAGCCAATTAAACCTGGTACAAGAAGACCGGCTCAGCCTTGAATTCCGTGTCACGCCTCAAATGACCAATGCGTACGGCTCTTTGTCTTATGGGGCTTATACGATGGTGCTGACAGAAGCGGCGGCGACAGCACTTAAGACGAAAAACCGTAAAGACAGCGTGCTAGAAAACATGACAGTCTATTTCCTGAAGCCGGTGCAGTTGGACGCCGCATTGATCATCCGGCCGACAATTTTGGACATTAGCCGAAAGTCGGCAAAAGTTGATGTTGAAGTGTTTTACGATCAGCAAGTAATCGGCAAATCGATGTTGACATTCCAATTGCTCGACCGTTAAAGATTGCTGTCTTCATACAGAAGAAGTGAAAAACGCCAAAAAAAAACCTCTCCACATGGGAGGGGCTGTTTTATGGGTTCAAGCGGGTTTCTTCGTCTAGAAATGCCTGGTAATGGCGGTTGGCCTTGTAATTATGAACAATCAGCACCAAGCCTAGGACGATGAAGATTCCTGCGATGATATAAGTGACAGCAGTTTGGAAGATAAACAGCTGGTTGACGCCGAAAAAGGCAATAAAACTGCCGAGTGCAATTTGGGCGCGGCTAGCATACCAGTTTTTACGCACCGGCAGACGTGTGCGGATTTGTTTCGTTTTATAGTAAAGATAAAATACAGCTGAAACGATAATCAAAAATATAAATATAAGCATGGGGAACCTCCTGTTATGCAAATCTATTTCCATTGTAATGGGGATGATCTGAAAATGCGAATGGATTTCCCTGCCTACTGGAGGATTAAAGCAATGTATAGTCAAATCATCGACACAATTAAACAATTCGATACCATCATCATTCACCGCCATGTACGACCAGACCCCGATGCATACGGTTCCCAAATCGGCTTGAAATACATAATCAGCCATAATTTCCCGGACAAGCGCGTTCTTGCGGCGGGAGAGCATGATTACACCATGGATTTCCTTGATTTTCCCGATACAGTCGAGGACGCAGATTTTGAAGGGGCGTTGGTCATCGTTACAGACACGGCCAATACAGACCGCATCGACGATCAGCGTTATCTAAAGGGAGCGAAATTGGTGAAAATCGACCATCATCCAAATGATGATAATTATGGGGATATTTGTTATGTTGATACCAAAGCCAGCTCTTCTTCTGAAATGATTTACGAATTGTTTGCGTGTGGGCAAGCGGAAGGAAATTGGACCATGCCCGATAAAGGGGCAAGACTGCTCTATGCTGGAATAATTGGCGATACTGGGCGTTTCTTGTTTCCGAGTACTACCCAGAAAACATTCGACGTGGCCGGCGAGTTGATTAAATTTGATTTTGATCGCAATCAGCTCCATAACGGCATGTACGAAATGGATCGTAAATTGCTTCATTTACAAGGATATATGTATCAAAATTTCCAAATGAATGAGAACGGTGCGGCGTTTGTGAAAATCACACGAGATATTTTGGCGAAATTCGACGTAACGGCAACCGACACCTCATTATTGGTCGGCTCTCTCGGCAATGTGAAAGGCATTAGAGCTTGGGTCATCCTAATAGAAGAAGATACTGAAATTCGGGTTCGGCTGCGTTCTAAAGGACCCGTTATCAATACGCTCGCAAAAGAATTTGGAGGCGGGGGGCACCCGATGGCCTCTGGAGCCGTTGCATATTCTTGGGATGAGGCCGACCGGGTCATCGGGCGCCTGGAGGAAATTTGCGCGAAGGCATAAGGAAAGAAGGTGTTGAAATGGTCTATCCGCATATCGTGACGGCGGCTGATCCGCTCCAAAGCACGATTCGCCTTGAAGAATTGTTCGCAGTTCTCACTGAACAAGGCGCAGGTGCGGCAGCTCTGGTCAATTCTAAATTATACGGCGTTCTTCCTTTTTGGGACGCATGCAAAAAGGCCGGCATCCACGGGGTGCTCGGCCTTTCCGTGCCCGTTGATTTTGATGGTGCCGCGCTGCCTGTTGTGCTTTATGCACAGAACAACACTGGCTACCATATGTTGTTAAAACTAAGCAGTGCGTTAGCAACGCGTGATGTGGAAGCAATCCCGCAAAAATGGCTAGCTGCCTATCAGGAAGGTTTATTCTGTGTCATTCCCGATCATGCCATGTGGGTGTTGACAGATCGTAGTGAAGCGTTCGGCATTCTATCGCGTTTATTTGGGGAGCGCTTGATTGCCAGTATCGAGCGGCCTGGTGGCATGATCAAAGAAACCGAAAGCGCATTTATCGACAGCTGTTCATCTTTTGGGCTACAATTCATGGCGAGCCATGAATGCCGCTATGTCAAAGAGCAAGATGCTTTCGCTTATGAAGTAGCAAGTGCAATCGGCGACGGCTTTAAGCTTAGCGATCCCGACCGGGCAAAACCTGAGCATTCATCAGCTTTTGTGCCAACGAAAAGCCAATGGGCGGAATGGTTTTCAGACCATCCGGAATGGCTGGAGCAAAGCCGTGCGTTGCTCATGAACTGCCGTGTCACCATCTCCTTGAATCGACAATTGCTGCCAAAATATCCGGTGAAAGAAGGTAGCGATACACATGAGGTCATCCGTTCGCTTTGCTTGAAGGGCTTACAGGAACGTGTCGGGAAATTGGAACAAACTTATTCGGACAGGCTCGATTACGAACTGGGCGTCATTTCGTCCATGGGCTATATCGATTACTTTCTCATCGTGTCCGATTTTATGGCCTTTGCCAGAAAAAAAGGCATCTTGACCGGGCCGGGCCGTGGATCTTCGGCCGGTTCACTCGTGGCCTTTGCACTGCGCATTACGGACGTCGACCCGCTTGCACACGGTTTGTTATTCGAACGGTTCTTGAATCCAGAGCGTGTCACTTTGCCGGATATCGATATTGATTTCGCAGATCACCGCCGCCATGAGGTCGTCGAATATGTTGCGAAAAAATATGGCGCCTTGCAAACGGCGCAAATCATTACTTTCGGAACATTGTCAGCAAAAGCGGTTGCAAGAGATACAGCGAGGGTGTTCGGGTTCGAGGCTGAAGAACTTGAGAAAATTTCGAAACTTATCCCGAGCCGTCCAGGCATCACTTTGCGCGAAGCACTTCGCGAATCAAAAGCGCTGGAAGAATGGATTATCGGCAATGAAACCCGTGAACGTTGGTTCAAAACTGCGCTTCGGCTGGAAGGCCTTCCCCGCAACTCTTCTATTCATGCGGCAGGCGTCATTTTGAGCCCAGGCCCGTTAGTGAATTACGTACCGATTGAAAAAGGCAATGACGGTATTTTCATTACCCAATGGCCGATGCAGGAACTTGAAGCGATCGGCTTATTGAAAATGGATTTTCTTGGGTTGCGCAATTTAACCATTTTGGAAAACATGGCGCATATGCTAAAACGCGACCGAAACATGACAATGGATTACCGAAACTTGCCGTTCGACGATCAAGCAAGCTTTAGCTTATTGGCCAAAGGCGATACAGCGGGCATTTTCCAGCTGGAATCACCAGGGATGAGGCGTGCATTGATGCTCATTAAACCGAACGCATTTGGGGATATTGTCGCGGTTAATGCCTTGTACCGCCCAGGCCCGATGGAATTTATCCCGCTTTATGCGCGGCGCAAGCATGGAGAAGAAGCGGTCACCTATATTCATCCGGTGCTAGAGCCGATTTTATCGGAAACATATGGCGTCATCGTCTATCAGGAGCAAATCATGAAAATTGCTGCTGACATGGCGGGCTTTAGTTTAGGCGAAGCCGATCTATTGCGCCGAGCTGTCAGTAAAAAAAGTCGCCAAATTCTTGACGAAGAGCGTGAGCATTTTGTTGGCGGTGCTACTGCGAAAGGCTATACCGCTAAAGAAGCGGGAGATGTTTACGATTTGATCGTGCGATTTGCCGATTACGGCTTCCCGAAAAGCCATGCGGTCGCTTATAGCATGATTTCCTATCAACTGGCGTATATGAAAGCCCATTATCCTGTGCAGTTTTATGCTGCCCTATTATCGAACAGCCAAGGCAATAATGAGAAAACAGCTCAGTTCATGCGGGAAATGAAAGATCGCGGAATTGCCCTTGCGGCGCCTTGCATACGAAACAGCCGATATGGATTTTCATCGGAGGCCCAACAAGTCCGTGCGGGGCTGAGCACCGTAAAAGGCGTTCCTGGCACGGCAGTGAAAGCGATTCTTGCAGCAAGAAAAAATGGACCTTTTGAAAGTCTTTTCAATATTGCCGAACGCATATCGGCTGTGCATTTCACTCGCAAAGCGTTAGAGCCATTGATCAAAGCAGGCGCATTGGATGAGCTTGGCAAAGACCGCGCTGTGCTGCTGGCATCCCTAGACAGCGCAATCAAGCATGCGGAACTGGTTAAGCCAAATGAAGACCCCGGTTTGTTCGATGAAATGGGGTCTAGCTTTATGAAACCGAAATACACGAAAGCAGAACCGATGCCAGACGGACTCAAACTCGATTTTGAAAAAGAAGCACTCGGCTTTTATTTGAGTACCCATCCTGTTGAACGTGAAAAAGAACAGCGTAACAAGACGTATACAGCGCTCAACGACATGCCAAAGAAAAAGGACCGTGAGCGCGTGGAAGTGCTCGGTCTGGTAGAAGATGTGCGGCGCATCCGTACGAAAAAAGGCGACGCGATGGCTTTTGTAACCTTACAGGACGAAACCGGCGTCGCATCGGTTACGCTGTTCCCAAAAGAGTATGCACAATACAACGAAATGTTGGATAAAGATGCCTTGCTAGAAATCCAAGGAACAGCAGAAACCCGCCAAGGCAAGACGACCATCATCTGCAAAAACATCGTATGAAGGTACAGGATGAATCACATGCGTATAAAATAATCGACATTGGACTTCATTTCTTAAAAAGAAAGGTAGTCTCAGAGTGTTGAAGAAGTCTATTATCCTCAATTAATGAAAAGAGCGGGAGACTATTCGACAATAAAAAATCAACGAACTCTCTAAGTATTTGGAGAAGTGTTCGCTCGACTCCAGTGGTAAAGCGAGACGACCGAGACCCCGCAAGACGCGAAGCGGCTGAGGAGGCTTGGGCGCGAGCCCACGGAGTCGTACGATAAGCTTCGGAAAATACGATTTTCTGATTTTTGGACAGCTTGGACTGCATTTCTTAAAAAGAAATGCAGTTTTTTCTTTACGGCAGCGGAATTTTTTTGTAAGGTATAGAAGGATTAGTGGTCAGACCACTTTCAAAAAAATGGAAACAAAAGGAGTTTTCATGACTCAACCAAAGCGTTATTTAAATATTGTAAGTGAAATGCGGGACATGATTCGGGAACAGAATATTCGTCCGGGTGATCGGATTCCATCAGAACGGGAGTTAGCTGAAAAGCTGGCAGTCGGCCGTTCGACGATCCGCGAGGCGCTCCGAAGCTTGGAATTGCTCGGGCTTATCGAAACCCGTCGCGGGGAAGGGACATTTTTGACCGATCCCGGGAAACATCGGCTCGTTGAATTATTGGCCACATTCATCTTGCAAGATACAAAAACCCTAGAAGATATACGGGAAACGATGTGTATTCATGAAACTGCGGCAATCCAGGCCATTTGTTCAAGTGAAGCTTGGAAACTACCGGTCTGGCAGAGTTTGCGCGAGCGGCTCGACGGGCATGAATTCATTAGGGAAGATTTCGTTCGCGAGTTAATGGTATTGTCCGGCAACCGGTTATCGCTGAAAATTTGGTTCTTATTGAAGCAGTACGGGGGCAATCCTTACGACGGCGAAGCAAGCCTTGAAGAAAAAGCCTTATTGAAGAACATCCTGCTGGCCATTGAACAACAGGATGGCCAAACAGCCATCCGCGAATTCAAAACTTGGAGCAGCGTCTTAATTAAAGGAGAGAATGCGTAATGGCAATGATAAGAGATATATTCAAGCGAAAACGAGATGAAAAAGAGGCTACTATCCCGTCTAAAGCGGCTAAAGACGTGCCTGAAGGCTTGATGACCAAATGTCCGAACTGCAAACACATCACTTTAACTAAAGAGTTGGAGAATTTGGGGAAAGTATGCCCGAAATGTGATCATCATTTCAAGATGACGGCGCGCGAACGGATTGTTCATCTATTGGACGAAGCGAGCTTTGAATCGGTAGACGACCACTTGAAATCTGAAAATCCGTTAAATTTCCCGGGATACAGCGAAAAAGTTCAAGCGGACTGCGAAAAGACCGGTTTGAACGAAGCTGTATTAACAGGAACAGGGGCGATTAAAGGACAGCAAGTGGTCGTGGCTGTTATGGATTCACATTTTCGCATGGGCTCGATGGGCTCGGTAGTAGGCGAAAAAATCACCCGTGCGGTGGAATTGGCCACCAAATTAAAAGTGCCATTTTTAATCTTTACGGCGAGTGGCGGGGCGCGTATGCAAGAAGGCGTGTTGTCGCTTATGCAAATGGCAAAAACAAGTGTCGCACTTAAACGCCATTCGAACGAGGGCTTGTTGTTTGTGTCGATTTTGACGCATCCGACAACTGGCGGCGTGTCCGCGAGTTTTGCATCTGTCGGCGACATCAATTTGGCGGAACCGAAGGCATTGATCGGCTTTGCAGGACGCCGCGTCATCGAACAAACGGTCCGTGAAAAATTGCCGGAAGACTTCCAAACAGCAGAATTTTTACTGGCTCATGGGCAGCTGGATGCGGTCGTACATCGGTCGAAAATGCGTGAGACATTATCGACCATTGTGAAACTGCATGTGAAAGGAGCTGTATCCAATGTCTAAAAAGAAAATGAAGACAATGGCGTTTGAAGAACCTTTAATTGAATTAAGAAAAAAGATTTCTGAGCTGAAGGAATACACGAAAACAGCAGATGTTGATCTCAGTTCAGAAATCACTTCCCTAGAAGAGCGCTTTGCAAAACTCGAGGAAGAAATCTATGAAAACATGAAACCTTGGGATCGTGTTCAAGTGGCGCGCCATCCGGAACGTCCGACGACTTTGGATTATTTGCCACTTGTATTCAATGATTTCATTGAGCTGCACGGAGATCGTGTCTACGGAGACGATGAGGCAATCATCGGCGGTATCGGCAGTTTTGAAGGGCAAGCTGTAACCATCATCGGCCATCAGCGCGGCAAGGACACGAAAGAAAATGTCCGTCGCAATTTCGGGATGCCTCATCCAGAAGGCTACCGAAAAGCACTGCGCTTGATGAAGCAAGCAGAAAAATTTGGACGCCCAGTCATTTGCCTGATCGATACGAAAGGTGCATATCCGGGCAGAGCTGCTGAAGAGCGTGGCCAAAGTGAAGCCATCGCCCGCAATTTGGTCGAAATGGCAGGCCTTGAAGTGCCAGTGCTGTCAATTGTTATCGGAGAAGGCGGAAGCGGTGGGGCACTTGCGCTTGGCGTTGGCAACCAGATCTTGATGCTTGAAAATTCGACTTTCTCGGTCATTTCACCGGAAGGGGCAGCATCGATTTTGTGGAAAGATTCGGCACTTGCGAAAACGGCTGCAGAAGCGATGAAAATAACAGCACCTGATCTATTGGAGATGGGCATCATCGAGCACATGATTCCCGAAGTGCGCGGAGGGGCGCATCACGATACGGCTCGACAAGCACAGCTAATCAGCGGCGCGATCCGCCATTCCTTAACGGAACTGGGTGGTTTGAGTCCTCAGCAACTGATTGAACAACGCTACGAAAAATTCCGGGCGATCGGAGTTTTCTCTGAATAATACTCAGGCCGCGTAATGCGGTCTTTTTATTTTTCGCAATTTAACAAAAAACGCAAGAAGAACAGAAGTTATGGACTGACAGCTCAGGCCCTGCGTGGTAAGGTGAATAAAGTAAAAAGGAAGTGCAGGAGGCGTTTTTGATGAAAAAGATTGGTGTATTGACAAGTGGCGGCGATTCGCCGGGGATGAACGCTGCGGTTCGCGCAGTTGTCCGAAAAGGTATTTTCCATGGCGTTGAAGTGGCTGGCGTCTATTATGGTTACCAAGGCTTGATTAATGGAGATATCAAAGACCTGCAAGCAGGGGACGTCGGTGATATTATCCAGCGCGGAGGCACAAAACTGTATTCTGCCCGCTGTGATGAGTTCCGCACTGAAGAAGGACAATTAAAGGCAATCGAACAGATGAAGAAAAACGGCATCGAAGGTCTTGTGGTCATTGGCGGAGATGGTTCATACCGCGGGGCGATGGCCTTGACTAAAAGAGGGTTCCCGAGCATCGGGGTTCCTGGGACAATCGACAACGATATTCCCGGAACGGATTATACAATCGGTTTTGACACAGCGTTAAATACCGTCATTGAAGCGATCGATAAGATCCGCGACACGGCGACCAGCCACGAGCGGACATTCATTATCGAAGTAATGGGCAGAGATGCCGGCGATTTAGCTGTGTGGGCAGGGCTTGCGGGCGGTGCTGAGACCATTCTTATCCCGGAAGCGCCATTTGACCTAGAAGATACGCTTGAACGCCTAGAAAGCGGCCGTAAGCGCGGTAAGAAACACAGTATTATCATCGTTGCTGAAGGCGTCATGAGCGGCGGGGAATTGGCCAAGCTAATCGCTGGCAAGACCAATGTGGAAACGCGCGTCTCTGTTCTTGGCCATATCCAACGCGGCGGTACACCAACTGCCCGCGACCGTGTGCTTGGAAGCTTGTTCGGAGCACGGGCTGTAGAAGTGTTGCTTGAAGGAAAAGGCGGCCTGGCGATTGGCATGAAAAATCATCAGGTGGTAGACTATGATATGACAACGGCATTCGAAAAAGATCATGATGCCGATATGAGCTTGTATGAACTTTCTAAAGAGTTATCAATTTAAATAGTTAAATGGAGTGAGTCTATTGAGAAAAACGAAAATCGTCTGCACAATCGGGCCGGCAAGTGAATCGCCGGAAGTATTAGAACAATTGATGAAGGCGGGCATGAATGTTGCGCGCTTGAACTTCTCGCACGGTGACCATGAAGAGCATGCCTTGCGCATCAAACGCATTCGCGAAGCTTCTGAAAAAACGGGTATTACAGTCGGGATTCTCCTCGATACAAAGGGGCCGGAAATTAGAACGCATAAAATGGAGAATGATTCCATTGAACTCGACACCGACCAGGAAATCACGATTTCCATGACAGAAGTGTTGGGCACAAAAGAAATGTTTTCAATCACATACGACAAATTGATTGAAGACGTACATGAAGGATCTACAATATTGTTGGATGATGGCTTGATCGAATTGCGCGTTACGAGCATCGATAAAGAGCAAGGCCAAATTCATACAATCGTTGAAAATGCCGGCACGTTAAAAACGAAAAAAGGCGTTAACGTTCCAGGAGTTTCGGTACAATTACCGGGAATTACTGAAAAAGACGCAGCTGATTTATTGTTCGGTATCGAGCAGGATGTCGACTTTGTCGCTGCATCTTTCGTCCGCAGACGTTCAGATGTAATGGAAATCCGTAGCTTGTTGGAAAAAAATGGCGGATCGCATATCCAAATCATTCCGAAAATCGAAAACCAGGAAGGCGTCGATAACTTGGATGAAATCCTCGTCGTTTCAGACGGCCTAATGGTGGCGCGTGGAGACCTTGGGGTAGAAATTCCTGCGGAAGAAGTGCCGATCGTCCAAAAATCGATGATCAATAAATGCAATAGTGCAGGAAAGCCGGTCATTACAGCGACACAGATGCTGGACTCCATGCAACGCAACCCGCGCCCGACTCGCGCAGAAGCAAGTGATGTAGCCAATGCCATCTTTGACGGCACTGATGCCATCATGTTGTCAGGCGAAACCGCAGCAGGGCTTTACCCGGTCGAGTCAGTTGAGACGATGCACCGTATCGCTGAAACGACAGAAGCTGCGCTAAACCACAAACAAATCGTTTCCAACCGCCGTAAGGAAAAAGAATCGAATATGACAGAAGCGATTGGTCAAGCGGTCGCTTACACAGCTCTTAACCTGCGTGTTCAAGCAATTCTGGCGCCGACTGAAAGTGGCCATACGGCAAAAATGATCTCCAAGTACCGCCCAGGTTCTCCAGTCATTGCAGTGACATCCACGACTCGCACAGCGCGTAAACTGACCTTGATCTGGGGCGTTCAACCGATTGTCGGAACACGCGTTGAATCGACGGATCAAATGCTCGAAGTCGCAGTGGAAGAAGCGCTTAAGCATGGATTGATCAAACATGGCGACCTAGTCATCATTACAGCGGGCGTACCAGTCGGTGAAGCTGGCACAACCAATTTGATGAAGTTGCGAGTGATTGGTGACATCTTGGCGAAAGGTCAAGGCATTGGCAAAAACGTCGGTTTTGGAGAAGCGGTCGTCGTTCGCAACGCTGAAGAAGCTTTAGCGGTCGACACGGAAGGCAAAATCATTGTCACTTACGGTACGGATCGCGATATGATGGATGCCATCAATAATTGTGCAGGAATTGTAACGGAAGAAGGCGGATTGACCAGCCACGCAGCAGTTGTTGGCTTGAGCCTTGGAATTCCCGTTATCGTCGGCGTTAAAGAGGCGATGACAAAAGTGGAGTCTGGACAGGAAATTACGATTGATGCAGATGCAGGTGTCATTTACCACGGGCACGCAAGCGTTCTGTAACGAAAATTTGGAGGTCGATTGACTATGATGAAGTGGATCTTTTTAGCATTGATAATCGTACCGACTCTTGAGCTTGCGATTTTAATCTGGGCAGGCGGGCAGATTGGTTTCTTCTGGACACTGGCCTTAATTTTGGCGACTGGTTTGCTCGGGGCTTTCTTGGCGAAACGCCAAGGCTTAAAAGCGATCCGCGACATCCAATCGAGCATGAACCAAATGCAGCCTCCGGGAGACCGCTTGATTGGTGCAGCCTTTATCCTAGTCGGCGGCACATTGCTGCTGACGCCTGGATTTATTTCGGATGCAGTCGGGTTTAGTTTATTGTTCACCCCGACACAAAAGCTATACAAGCCGTTGGTTTATCGGATGCTGCAGAAAAAGATGAAAAATACCCGGATTATCGTTGGATAATACCGGGTTCATTCATCAAAAAAGCAAGAGGTTTTAAATTTTACCAATCGTTTTCATTCACAAATTCTACAAAGTTGATTATAATGACTAGGTAAGTCCATTTACGGAAAAGTGCATGAAAGCAGATGGCTCATTATTCTGTTTTTTTTTTGGAATGATGAAGTAGATTCTAGAAGGAGAGATTTACATGACATCATCAAAAGGTTTAGAAGGTGTAGTCGCAACTCAATCGGCGATCAGTTCGATCATCGACGATACCCTTACATACGTCGGCTACAATATCGACGATCTGGCGGACAACGCCAGCTTCGAAGAAGTGATCTACCTGCTTTGGCATCAACGTTTGCCAAAAGCAAACGAACTCGCAGAGCTCAAGCAACAGCTTGCTGACAACATGGCGGTGCCGCAAGCGGTACTCGACCACTTCAAGACATACGACATTAAAAACGTTCACCCGATGGCGGCACTCCGTACAGCGGTTTCCATGCTTGGCCTCTTCGACGAAGAAGCGGAAGTAATGGAAGAAGCAGCGAACTACCGCAAAGCGATCAAAATCCAGGCGAAGATCTCGACGCTCGTGACGGCATTCGGCCGCATTCGCGCCGGCAAAGAACCGATCCAGCCGAAAACGGATTACAGCTTTGCAGCGAACTTCCTGTACATGTTGTCTGGCGAAGAGCCAAAAGACATCGAAGTCGAAGCATTCAATAAAGCGCTTGTACTTCATGCGGACCACGAATTGAACGCTTCAACGTTCACAGCGCGTGTTGCAGTCGCAACATTGTCTGACGTCTATTCGGGCGTGACAGCAGCGATTGGTGCTTTGAAAGGCCCACTTCACGGCGGCGCTAACGAGCAAGTGATGAAGATGTTGACAGAAATCGGTTCTGTCGATAATGTCGAGCCAGTCATCAACGAAAAATTGGCGAACAAAGAAAAAATCATGGGCTTCGGCCACCGTGTCTACCAACAAGGCGACCCGCGTGCGAAGCATTTGCGCGAAATGTCGAAAAAACTCACGGAGCTTCGCGGCGAATCGAAATGGTATGACATGTCCGTGAAAATCGAGGAATTGGTGACAAGCGCTAAACCGCTTCCACCAAACGTCGATTTCTACTCGGCTTCGGTTTACCATTCCTTGAACATCGAACATGATTTGTTCACGCCGATCTTTGCAGTATCCCGTGCATCGGGCTGGCTTGCACACATTTTGGAGCAATACTCAAACAACCGTCTAATCCGCCCGCGCGCGGAATACATCGGGCCAGGCATGCAAACTTACGTGCCGGTTGAAGAACGTTAATTTTGGCAATACAATAAAATTTGATGGGGCTGACACATTGTGCAGCCCCATGACTTTGAAATCAGGAGGAACTTACACATGACGAACGGTGAAAAAATCTCAGTAGAAAATGGCGTCTTGAACGTCCCTAACAATGCAGTTATTCCATACATTATCGGTGACGGAACTGGACCGGACATCTGGAACGCAGCTTCGCGCGTACTTGAAGAGTCGGTAAACAAAGCTTATAACGGCGAAAAATCAATCGTTTGGAAAGAAGTTTTGGCTGGCCAAAAAGCATTCGACGAAACTGGCGAATGGCTTCCAGAAGAAACGCTTAACGTTATCCGCGAATACTTGATCGCTATCAAAGGACCACTTACTACGCCAATCGGCGGCGGTATCCGTTCATTGAACGTAGCACTTCGCCAAGAACTAGACTTATACACTTGCTTGCGTCCAGTGCGTTATTTCGAAGGCGTGCCTTCACCAGTTAAACGTCCAGAAGATACAGACATGGTCATCTTCCGTGAAAACACTGAAGATATTTATGCGGGTATCGAATACGCTAACGGCAGCGACGAAGTGAAAAAATTGATCTCATTCCTTACAGACGAAATGGGCGTTAAAAACATCCGCTTCCCTGAATCATCAGGTATCGGTATCAAACCAATTTCTGAAGAAGGCACTAAACGTCTAGTACGCGCTGCAATCAACTACGCGTTGACTGAAGGCCGCGACTCTGTGACACTTGTCCACAAAGGGAACATCATGAAGTTCACTGAAGGAGCTTTCAAAAACTGGGGCTATGAAGTGGCTGAGCAAGAGTTCGGCGATAAAGTCTTCACTTGGAACGAATACGATGCAATCAAAGACGAAAAAGGAACAGATGCTGCGAACAAAGCACAAGAAGACGCTTTGGCTTCAGGCAAAATCCTTGTTAAAGATTCCATCGCTGACATCTTCCTTCAGCAAATCCTTACACGCCCGAGCGAGTTCGACGTTGTTGCAACAATGAACTTGAACGGCGACTACATCTCTGATGCACTTGCTGCGCAAGTCGGCGGCATCGGAATCGCGCCAGGCGCGAATATCAACTATGACACAGGACACGCTATCTTCGAAGCGACTCACGGTACTGCTCCGAAATACGCTGGCCTTGATAAAGTAAACCCGTCTTCTGTTATCCTTTCAGGCGTCTTGATGCTTGAGCACCTTGGATGGACTGAAGCTGCGAAATTGATCTCCGATTCAATGGAGAAAACAATTGCGTCTAAAGTCGTCACTTATGACTTCGCCCGTCTAATGGACGGAGCGACAGAAGTGAAAACATCTGCATTCGCTGATGAACTAATTAAAAACATGTAAGATGAAAGAGGAGGCTTTTGCTTCCTCTTTGTTGTATCATCCGATGGAAAGGGGAGTTTTGCATGACATTCAAACGGAAAAAGATTTCAGTTATCGGTTCTGGATTTACTGGCGCAACGACAGCATTTTTGCTGGCGCAAAAGGAATTAGGGGATGTGGTCATTGTTGACATTCCCGCCATGGAAAATCCGGCTAAGGGAAAAGCGCTGGATATGGCAGAAGCAGCACCTGTTTTGAACTTCGATGCGCACATTACTGGAACTTCGGATTATGGGGATACGAAAGATTCTGACCTGGTCATCATTACAGCGGGCGTGGCAAGAAAGCCAGGCATGAGCCGTGATGATTTAGTACAGACCAATCAAAAAGTCATGAAGTCCGTCACCAAAGAAATTGTCGAGCATTCACCAGAAGCGACAATCGTTGTGCTGACGAACCCGGTAGATGCAATGACATACACTGTTTTCAAGGAATCCGGATTCCCGAAAGAACGCGTTATCGGACAGTCAGGTGTACTGGACTCTGCACGCTTCCGAAGCTTTGTTGCGCAAGAACTCAATCTTTCTGTTAAAGACATTACAGGCTTTGTACTGGGTGGGCACGGGGATGATATGGTGCCGCTCGTTCGTTATTCTTCCGCTGGAGGTGTGCCGCTCGAAAGCTTGATTCCGAAAGAACGTCTTAATGAAATTGTCGAGCGAACTCGTAAAGGCGGGGCAGAAATCGTCAACCTGCTAGGCAACGGCTCGGCTTATTATGCCCCTGCTGCTTCTTTAGTGGAAATGGCGGAAGCGATCATCCTGGACCAAAAACGCGTCTTGCCGTCAATCGCCTATCTTCAAGGGGAATACGGCATGGATGGAATTTATCTGGGCGTCCCGGCAGTGCTCGGTGCATCTGGAATTGAAAAGATTATTGAAATCGAGTTGAATGAAGAAGAAAAACGGGCGCTCGACAAGTCCGCTGCTTCAGTAAAAGCAGTCATGGACATATTGGCGTAATTTAAGGGCCAGGCAGAATAAGCTGCCTGGCTTTTTTCATACATAGAATTAGCTTGTTGAAAACTTTATTCACCTGCTGCCACAGCAAGCGAGCTTGCACTTGTACTCATGAAATTGATACTATAAGGATATGAACCACTTAGGGGAGGGAACGCCCGTGTTACTCGGGAAAAAACGTAAATTAGGCAGAAAGATTGAAGACATTACAGTTGGCGAGAAATTGAAGTTGACGGAAAAGATTGAAGACAAGGATTTGCTCTTGTATCTTGGCCTTACAAACGATGGAAATCCGTTGTATATCCAGCACGACTTTGCTTCAACTACTAGTTTCGAAAAGCCAGTAGTGCCAAACATCATGCTGACGGGTATCGTCACATCTGCAGTATCCAAGTATATGCCAGGACCAGGTTCGTATATTTGTGAACAGCAATTGGTATTCAAAAAACCGGTCTACCATTATGCCACTGTCGATTTTCTTTTGGAAGTCGTGGATGTGGACGTAAGAGCTAATCTGGCGACGATTCGCGTAGAAGGCACGGATGAAGAAGGTGCAATTTGCATTGAAGGGAAAATTGTGGCACAGCCGCCGAAGACATCAAGTAAATTGACGACGCAGGCGATGGAGAATTTCTAAAGCGATTTGGAATGGGGGTTCCAAATTGAGTGTGGAGGATGTAAAATGCCGAAGAAACTTTTGATTATTGAAGATGAACATTCGATTGCGACGCTGTTATCTTATAATTTGGTGCAAGCTGGGTATGAAACAATCATAGCGAATGACGGAAAACAGGGCTATGAGCTTGCGATGAGCGAAAACCCTGAACTGATTGTTCTCGATTTGATGTTGCCATCGATGGATGGTGTGGAAGTATGCAAATCGCTGCGCCAGCAGAAAGTGAATACGCCAATTATCATGTTAACGGCAAAAGGCGATGAATTCGATAAAGTTCTCGGCCTAGAGCTTGGTGCAGATGATTACATGACGAAGCCGTTTAGCCCACGTGAAGTGGTGGCCCGCATCAAGGCGGTACTGCGCAGGGCAGAAACCAGTCCTGTCATTCAGCAGGAAGGGGCTGCCACATACGAATTTGGCAAATTGCAGATTTTCCCGGAACGCTTCGAAGTGTTTTTGGATGACAAGCAATTGGAGTTTACGCCAAAAGAATTCGAACTGCTTGTCTATTTGGTGGAAAACAAAAATAGAGTATTGACTCGCGATCAATTATTGAGTGCGGTCTGGAAGTACGATTTTGCTGGAGATACGCGAATTGTCGATGTCCACGTCAGCCATCTGCGCGAAAAAATAGAAGTCAATACTCGCAAACCGATATTTATTAAAACGATCCGGGGATTGGGTTATAAATTCGAGGAGCCGAAAAATACATGACCTTCCGTCGCCGCTTGTTGCTTTCCTTGTTACTATGGATCGGTACGCTGCTTGTGGGTCTTTATTTGATCGTTCTTCAGTTCCTTCCTTTGTACGCGGAGGAAGGAAACAAGTCTGCTGTGTGGGTGGCGATGGGACTGGTCTTTCTCATTGGCTTTGGCGCATCAGCGGTTATTGGCAACCGCATCATTCGTCTGCAAGTGGAACCGATAGAGAATGCGACAGCAACCGCAGTGGAATTGGTAAAAGGGAATTATCGTGCACGCGCCTATGAATCCGATGCCCAGGGCAGCCTGGAATTAAACAAAACGATCAACGTACTGGCCCGTAATTTGCAAGAAGTCTCCACTGTTCGCCAAATGGAGCAGGAGCGATTGAAAACACTCATTGAGAATATGGGAAGTGCACTGGTCATGATTGACCGTCAAGGGACGATCTCATTGGTCAACCGGGCGTTTCTGGAAGAAACAACTTTGAGCAGTGAAACGGTCCTTGGCAGTTTGTACCGAGAAATCAATATTGCACCGGAGTTGAAATCCTTCATCGAAACCGTATTTATGACGGAAAATCGATCACGCGATCAAATCGAGTTTGCCGACGGGATGAAAATGAAAAACCTGGATGTATATGGGGCGCCGGTTATCGGTGAGCATGAGCGATGGCTCGGTGTGGTCATCGTCTTTCACGATATTACCGAGTTGAAAAAATTGGAGCAAGTGCGCAAAGATTTTGTGGCGAATGTCTCCCATGAGTTACGCACGCCTGTTACATCGATTAAAGGTTTTTCTGAAACCTTATTGGACGGGGCTTATCAGGATAAGGATACCTTATTGTCATTTTTAGAGATCATCCAGACAGAAAGCAATCGTTTGGAAATGCTGATCAATGATTTGCTGAACCTGTCGAATATGGAACGTTCTGCTTTTCATATTGAACTCGAACCGACAGATATGAAAGCAGTCATCGAAAGGGCGATCGAAACGGTGCATCCGAAACTCGCAGAAAAGGATATCGGTCTTGAGTTGAACTTGAAACCGATCGCAGTTAAAGGAGATGGCAACCGGCTCATTCAAGTAATCGTCAATTTATTGATCAATGCCGCCACCTATTCACAGGAAAATACCTTGGTGTCATTAAAGCTCTATAGCGAAGGAAATATGGCCGTCGTGGAAGTGGTGGATCAGGGAATCGGGATCGAAGCTTCTGAAATTGGCCGATTGTTTGAGCGTTTTTACCGGGTTGACCGCGCCCGCAGCCGAAATTCGGGTGGTACGGGATTAGGGCTGTCGATTGTTAAACATATCATTGAAGCGCATCATGGCGATGTCGAAGTAACAAGCGAAGTCGGCATAGGGACGACTTTTACCGTTTATTTGCCGCTTGCGGAAGAATTTTAGGAGGAACATATGGAAACCAATCACCCATTTTTGCCGATCATTGTCGGCACTGATATGAATGCTTATAATATGGCGATTTCATTTCATGAAGCATACGGAATCAAGCCGATCTTGATCGGAAAAGAGCCTTTATCCTTTACAGAGATGAGCTCGATTACGGAAACAATCGAATTTGATAAAAAATTGTCTGAGCCGGAGCATTTCGCTGATATTTTGATCGGCATGGCTGACAAATACAGAGCGCCCGGCAAAACTTTGCTGCTGGTCGGCACGAACGATTTGTACGTGCGTTTAATTATTGAAAACGCTAAAGTGCTACGTGAACATTATGTCTTTAATTATCCGACTGAAGATTTGATGAACCAATTGCAGATGAAGGCGAATTTTTACGCATTATGCAAAGAGCATGGCATCGATACGCCGACTACTTATTTTTACGACTGCAGCAAAGATGTGCCATTCGACGACAGCGATATGATGTATCCGGTTGTCGTTAAACCGAGCAATGGCATCGAATACAGCCGCAACAAATTCGCGGGGCAGGAAAAAGTCTATAAAGTGGACAGCCCGAAAGAATTATTCGAAGTCATCCAAAAAATTAAAGCGAGCGGCTACCGTGATGAATTGATCATTCAGGATTTCATCCCTGGCGATGATACATACATGTGGGATTCTGTCATTTACGCCAGTGCAAAGGGCCAGACGCAATTGGTGACTTATGCACAAGTTGTCTTGCAGGAGCACACCGTCACGGCTATCGGCAATTATACGGCACTCATCACGCGCTTTGACAAAGAAATGATGGAAAAACTCCAGCATTTCCTCGAAGCGGTCGGTTATACCGGATTCGCTAATTTCGATTTAAAATACGATTCGCGCGATAAGAAATTCAAAGTCTTTGAAGTGAATATCCGTCAAGGACGGTCTAGTTATTACGTAACTGCGCTTGGCCATAATATGGCACAATACCTAGTCGATGATTTGATCTACAAAACAGAGAAGCCGATCACTTATTTGAACGAGGATTTCCTGTTTACGGTCGTTCCAAAAGTCGTGTTACGCAATTTCGTTCAAAACCAGGCAGTCCAAAAAGATATCAAGCGCTTGATCAAGGAAAAGAAATACGGCAATCCGCTATTCTATAAAAAAGATACTCATATGAAACGCAAACTGTATCTGTTTGCGCGCCAAGTGAATTATTATAAAAAATATAAAAATAATCAATGGTAAGTTTACAAAGGCTTAACACTAGCTTCATAATGGGGTGCTATTCTTTAATAGAACCCCCTTCAACCGCATGACTTGAAAAAGAGCCCCTCCCCGGGCTCTTTTTCTATTTTCATGAAACTATTTCACAATCATTCCGTATACATAATTATAAAGAAAAAGGGGGAAACAACATGACTACGAAACGAGTGCTATCGATTATCGGGCTGTCGGTCGTCGGCATACTTTTATTGGTTGCGGTCTTTACATCCTGGTATACAGTCGATGAGTCTGAACAAGCGGTCATCATTACATTCGGCGAGGCGGGAGAGCCGGTAACTGAATCAGGGCTCCACTTCAAGATGCCTTGGCCGATCCAAAAAGCGGAAGTGATGTCAAAAGAAACTTACAGCCTTCAATTTGGTTATGACCAAAACGCAGAAGGGGAAGTCACATCCTACGACAAAGAAACTAAAATGATTACGGGAGATGAGAACATCGTCTTGACGGATCTGGTCGTCCAGTGGAAGATCACTGACCCGAAAAAATTCCTGTTCAATGCAGAAGATCCCCGGGAAATGCTTCATGATGCCACATCCGCCTCGATCCGGTCGATTATCGGCAGTTCGTTGATTGACGATGCATTAACTTCCGGGAAAGCAGAAATCGAAGCGGAAACGCGTGATCTCTTGTCTTCACTTATAGAAGAATACGATATCGGCATTTCGGTCTTGGCAGTTAAATTGCAAGATGTTGAATTGCCGAACGAAGAAGTCCGTGCAGCATTCACGAATGTGACAGATGCTCGTGAGACGATGAACACAAAAATCAACGAAGCGAATAAATACGAAAACCAGAAACGTAATGAAGCTTTAGGTGAGAAATCGGCCATCAATTCCCGTGCAGAAGCGCAAAAAGTGGAACGTGTCGAGCAAGCAACAGGGGATGTTGCGGTATTCGACAAGTTGTATGCCGAGTACGAAGGCAATCCTGAAGTGACAAAACAACGCTTGATCATGGAAACCTTGGAATCGGTTCTGCCGGATGCCAAACTTTATATTATGAATGACGATGAAGGAACGATGAAATATTTGCCGCTCGGTGAAATGCAGACCGTCGTACCGCCGGCAGCTGAAGAAGAAACAGAAGAAGGAGGCGGCAACTGATGGATCCAAAACAACCATTTGGAAACTCCAACACAACAGATATTTTTGGCAATAAAAACCGTGCCAAAAAACCGAGAGAGCCTAGAGAGCCGATCAATTTCCGTAAACACTGGAAAACCATTGTCATTTCGGCGATCGTCTTTTTTACCCTATTAATTGTCCTGACCAATATTTATGTCGTGAAAGAAAATGAATATCGCGTCGTTCGCCAGTTCGGTGAAGTCGTCAAAGTCCAAGAAGATCCCGGCATCAAAATGAAAGTTCCGTTCATTCAGAGCGTGACGACCATCCCGAAATACCAGATGACCTACGATGTGACGGAAGCAGAAATCAATACGAGAGACAAAAAAAGAATTCTCATCGATAATTACGCGGTTTGGCATGTGACCGATCCTTTAAGCATGATTTCGAATGCCGGCACGATCATTAACGCGGAATCGCGTATGGAAGAGTTTATCTATTCTGTCGTGCGAACAGAGCTTGGCCAACTGAATTACGATGAAATCATCAACGATGAAAACTCATCGCGTGGCAGCTTGAATGATACAGTAACGACGCGAGTCAATGAATTACTAGAAACAGACCAATACGGCATCGAAGTTGTCGATGTCCGCATGAAACGCACCGACTTGCCTGCAGAAAACGAACAGGCCGTCTTTACGCGCATGATCTCAGAGCGTGATTCAACTGCACAGGATTACCTGTCACAAGGTGATGCACGCAAACGTGAAATCGAAGCTCAAGCCGACCGTGAAGCGCAGGAGGTCATTGCGACAGCTAAGAAAGAAGCCGCCTTGATCCAAGCGGATGGGGAAGCGGAAGCCGCTCAAATTTATAACGAATCGTTCTCGAAAGATCCTGAGTTTTATGAGTTATACCGTTCACTCGAATCGTATTCGAAAACGGTTGGTGAAGATACGGTGATCATTATGCCGTCAGATTCGCCGTATGCAAGGTTGTTGTCCGGAAATCTTGAATAGCTAGTGAGCCGTCATTTCTCTTCTATTTGCCTGCGTGGTAAAATAAAGGGAATGACGGCTTTTTTTATGGAAAGGGGTAATTTTGTGTCAAAGAAAATCTTATTGCTCGATGGCAACAGCCTGGCATACCGCGCTTTTTTCGCGCTGCCACTACTGACAAATGACAACGGTGTACATACGAATGCAGTTTACGGATTCACGACGATGCTGCAAAAGCTGTTGGAGGAAGAAAAGCCGACGCATATGATGGTGGCGTTCGATGCCGGTAAAACGACTTTCCGCAACGAAGCCTATTCGGAATATAAAGGCGGCCGGCAAAAAACTCCGCCGGAACTGTCGGAGCAGTTCCCGTATTTGCGTAAGCTGCTTTCTGCATACCAAATTAAACAATACGAGCTCAATAATTATGAGGCGGACGATATCATTGGCACATTGAGCCTTCAAGCAGAACAAGCGGGTGATCAAGTCGTCGTCGTATCAGGAGACAAAGATTTGACTCAGCTTGCCTCGGAATCGACAGTTGTCTACATCACCCGTAAAGGCATTACCGATATCGAGAAATACACTGTGGAGCATATTCAGGAAAAATATGGCCTGACCCCATTGCAAATCATTGATATGAAAGGTTTGATGGGTGATTCCTCTGATAACATTCCAGGAGTTCCTGGCGTCGGTGAAAAGACAGCTTTGAAGCTGCTCGCCAAACATGGCTCAGTAGAAGGCGTGTACGAAGCGATAGAGGAACAAAAGGGCAAGATGAAGGAAAAGCTTGTAGAAAACGAAGAGCTTGCGCATTTGTCCAAAAAATTGGCCACCATCGAACGGCAAGCGCCGGTCGAAGTGTCAATCGGCGAACTCGATTACACAGGACCTGACCAAGACGAATTGGTGCGTATCTGGAATGAACTTGGATTTAAATCTTTATTGGAAAAACTAGATTATACGGCAGAGGAAACCGAGAAGAAAGAACTGCATTTCGAAGTGCTTGAAACAGTTGATAAGAGCTTGCTGGAAGACGGCATGGCGGTCCATTTAGAGCTATATGATGAGCATTATCACAGCTGCGATTTACTGGGCGTCTCTTTGGCATCTGAGACAGCAACATATGTCATCCCGATGGAAGTGGTGGAGCAATCCGACGAATTCAAAACTTGGCTAGAAGATCCATCCGCCGCTAAGTATATGTCGGATTCAAAAGCGGCCACTGCGGCGTTTCTTAGAAAGGGCATAAAAATCGATGGAGTGGACTTCGATTTGATGTTGGGGGCATATATCGTCAATCCATCACTAAAGTATACCGACCTTTCGGATATCGTCCGGGAATACGGTTATTCGGACGTGTCGACCAACGAGCAAGTCTACGGCAAAGGCGCAAAGAAAAAAGTTCCTGAAGCTGACGACTTGAATGAGCATATGGCTAGAAAAGCGAGAGCCATTTTCAATGTGCGGCCTGTGGTTGTTGACAAATTAGAAGAAAACGAGCAATTTGACTTGTACGATAAATTGGAGCTGCCACTTGCGAAAGTGCTCGGCCAAATGGAATCGCTTGGCGTCAAAGTGGACCGGGAGCAATTGGCTGACATGGGCGTAGAATTGAAACGCAAGCTCGGCATGATCGAGCAAGAGATTTACGCACTTGCCGGAGGGGCATTTAATATCAATTCACCGAAGCAACTAGGAGTTATCCTATTCGAGCAGCTTGGCTTACCAGCGATCAAAAAGACAAAAACCGGCTATTCGACGGCTGCAGATGTGCTCGAGAAATTGGAAGGCAAGCACGAAATCATTCACCATATTCTTATGTATCGCCAGCTTGGAAAATTGTTGTCAACGTATATTGAAGGGTTACTAAAAGAGATTCACGAAGATGGCAAAGTCCATACGCGTTTCCAGCAAGCCTTAACGACGACTGGCAGGCTCAGTTCCACAAACCCGAACTTACAGAACATCCCGGTACGCCTTGATGAAGGCCGCAAAATCCGCAAAGCCTTCGTCCCATCACAACCGGGATGGGTCATGGTTGCGGCAGATTATTCCCAGATCGAATTGCGTGTCCTCGCCCATATGTCGAAAGATGAAAGTTTGATTGAAGCATTCCAGTCGGATTTGGATATTCATACGAAAACGGCTAGCGATGTGTTCAATGTAGCGCTTGAAGACGTGACCTCGGATATGCGCCGTGCTGCCAAAGCAGTCAACTTTGGCATTGTCTACGGAATTAGTGACTACGGCTTGTCGCAAAACTTGAACATCACGCGAAAAGAAGCAGCCGAATTTATTGAACAGTATTTAGCCAGTTTTCCAGGGGTCCAAGGCTATATGACATCAATCGTCGAACAAGCGAAAAAAGACGGATTCGTCACGACCTTGATGAACCGCCGCCGTTATTTACCAGACATCAATAGCTCGAATTTCAATTTGCGCAGCTTTGCGGAACGGACGGCGATGAATACGCCGATTCAAGGAAGTGCAGCCGATGTCATCAAACAGGCGATGATTGAAATGGATACGGCACTTGAACGCGAAGGGCTTCAATCGAAAATGATTCTGCAAGTGCACGATGAGTTGATCTTTGAAGCGCCTGCAGAAGAATTGGAAAAGTTGATGGCATTGGTTCCAGAAGTAATGGAGTCAGCGGTTAAGCTCAACGTGCCTCTGAAAGTGGATATTGCCACAGGAGATACTTGGTACGATACGAAATAAGGAGGAATGCAAGATGCCGGAACTTCCGGAAGTAGAAGGGGTGGTCCGGCAAATCCGCCCCGTATCGATCGGCAAACGCATCGTCTCTGTTGATGTGTCCGAGACGATCCGAAAATCGAAGCATTTGGGCAAAGAGGCGATCTTGAAGCGAATCGGAGCAGATAGCTTTCAAGAGCGCTTGACTGGTGCCCAAATACTCGCTGTCGAACGACGCAGCAAATATATTTATATGACCTTGAAAAGTGAGCAGGAATTTTTGCTCGTCAATCATCTAGGCATGTCGGGGGCATGGTTTTTCGTCGACAGCCTGCTGTCTATTCCAGAAGACAAGTTCAGGCGACACGTTCATGTAGTCCTGACGCTTGATGATGGCAATTTACTGGCGTTCTCAGACATCCGGAGATTTGGGGAAATGCGTGTGCTGGAAACAGAAGCGGATTTCCCTCCCTTATTGTTGATGGCGCCTGAACCTTTTGTCGATGAAGCACTAGAGTGGTTTTTGCAGCAGGCGGAAAGTCCGAAGTTCCGCAATAAGCCAATCAAAGAAGTCATCATGGACGGTACGGTCATCTCAGGATGCGGCAATATCTACGCAACAGAAGCGTTGTTTCGGATGAGAATTCATCCGAAACGAGCAGCGAGTCGGATCAGCCGTAAGCGGAAAGTCGAACTATTCCAAGCAATAGCCGCGATTTTGCTTGAAAGTATCGATGCAGGCGGCAGCACAATTTCCGATTACCGCAACATCAACGGCGAATCGGGCAGCATGCAGAATCGCTTTGGAATGTATGGCAAAAAAGAGTGCTCATTTTGCGGAACAGAAACAAAGACAGTGAAAATTGCAGGCCGGGCTTCTGTTTATTGCCCGTCTTGCCAGAAATGAGGAAAGCAAATGATTATTGGATTGACCGGCAGCATCGCGAGCGGTAAAAGCACCGTCTCGCAAATGCTCCAAGACCTGGGGTATCCGGTTGTAGACGCAGATCTGGTCGCCAGACAGGTTGTCGAACCCGGAACTCAAACATTAAAGAGCATTGAAGAAATATTTGGTCCGGAAGTCATCCGGGCTGATGGTTCAATGGACCGCGAGCGAGTGGGGACGATTATTTTCAACGATCCGGCTAGCCGAAAAAAATTAAATGACATTATCCACCCGGCTATACGCCGGGAAATGCTCAGACAAAGGCAGGTTTTTCTTGAAGCGGGAAATGAAACCGTTATCATGGACATTCCGCTGCTATTTGAAAGCAAATTACAGCATATGGTCGATAAAATATTGGTCGTCAGCGTTTCGGAACAAGAGCAGTTAAAACGACTAATGGAACGCAACGGCTTGACCGAGCAAGAAGCAAAAGCGCGTATCGCTTCCCAATTGCCGATGAGTGTCAAAGAAGAAGGAGCAGATGAAGTGCTCGACAACAACGGATCAATCGACGACACTAAACGCCAATTAATGCGCATATTGGATAGATGGCAGACACAATTATAAAAAAGTATGCGCTTTCTTTTGTTTCGAGGTTCTCTAAAATGAATAATGTGTTATACTATATAACGAATTGAAAATATAAGTATGACTTATTTAATTGGGGGACAAATACATGACAGTATCGATTGCAATTAACGGGTTTGGCCGTATTGGCCGTATGGTTTTCAGACAAGCAGTGTTAATGGATGACGTGACAATTTCGGCGGTCAATGCCAGTTATCCGGCAGAAACACTTGCCCATTTGATTAAGTATGACACAAACCATGGTACTTTCTCTGGTGATGTAAGAGCAGAAGGGAATGTGTTAGTTGTAAATGGTAAGCGCATACAATTGGTCAGCGAACGTGATCCGTTGAAACTTCCATGGGGAGAAATGGGCGTCGATATTGTCATTGAAGCGACCGGCAAGTTCAACTCACGCGATCAAGCTGCGCTTCATTTGGATGCTGGGGCGAAAAAAGTCATCTTGACTGCGCCTGGTAAAAATGAGGATATCACAATTGTTATGGGCGTCAATGATGACAAATTGGATGTCGAAAAACATCACATTATCTCGAATGCCAGCTGTACGACCAATTGCTTGGCACCTGTCGCTAAAGTGTTGAATGATGCGTTCGGCATTGAAAATGGATTGATGACAACCGTCCATGCGTATACAAATGATCAAAAAAATCTCGACAACCCACACAAGGATTTGCGTCGCGCCCGTGCATGTGCACAATCGATTATCCCGACCTCAACGGGGGCTGCCAAAGCCTTATCTTTGGTTTTGCCCGAACTCGAAGGCAAATTACATGGTTTAGCGCTTCGTGTGCCGACACCTAACGTATCCCTTGTGGACCTCGTGGTTGATGTCCAGCAGGATGTGACGGTTGAAGACGTCAATCGTGCATTCACGGAAGCGTCAGAAGGCGCACTTTCCGGCATTCTTGATTTGACGATGGAACCGCTTGTATCGATCGACTTCAACACCAACCCAAGCTCAGCAATCGTTGATGGTCTAACTACCATTGTTATGGGAGACCGCAAAGTGAAAGTGCTGGCATGGTACGATAACGAATGGGGTTATTCTGCCCGCGTTGTCGACTTGATGAAAAAAGTAGCCAATTCTATGGCGGTCACTTCAAAATAATGCAAAAAGATTCTGCTTTTCTTCTTATTAGAAAAGCGGAATCTTTTTTTCATTATTACGAAAAAAAATGCCCGTTGGCGCATTTATTTATTGCAATTCGAAAACATTCATCATATACTATGAATCGTAGCCAAAAATGGCTGCCACTTCTCAATTTCTATTTACTTGAAGAGCAAGGAATTAGGAGCGTATATTATTATTCTTATGGCTGCTTAAAGGGTTAGGACCTCTCTGGACTAACTTTCCCCCGTGGTAGTCAACTTTGAATATTTTGCGCAAAAACAAAATGTTATCAAAGGGGGAAACGAACCATGGAAACTATGGGACGTCACGTAATCGCAGAACTTTGGCAGTGTGATTTTGACAAATTAAACGATATGGACTATATCGAAAAGACTTTTGTTGATGCAGCACTCAAATCAGGTGCGGAAATCCGCGAAGTCGCTTTTCATAAATTTGCACCACAGGGTGTCAGCGGCGTAGTCATCATTTCGGAATCACACCTGACTATCCACAGCTTCCCGGAACACGGATATGCAAGTGTAGATGTCTATACTTGTGGAGATCTCGATCCGACAATCGCAGCAGATTACATCGCGCAAGCTTTGAACTCAAAACAGAGCGAAGTAACGGAAGTGCCACGCGGCATGGGACCAGTCGGCGCCGGAGCGACAAAAGTATCACTGACGGTGTAATGGACCGCTAATAAGGCAAAACACAAGCAGAGGAGAAATTCCTCTGCTTTTTCTAATGTATAGAGAATATTTTTGTTATACTGTTACTACTAGAAAGAGAATTATCGGGGAGATGTCTACCATGAAATGTCCAGCTTGCCAGCATAACGGCACCCGCGTTGTAGATTCGCGGCCAATAGATGAAATGAAATCAATCCGCAGGCGCCGTGAATGCGAAGCGTGCGGTTACCGCTTCACCACATTTGAGAAAGTGGAGGAAATGCCGCTGATCGTTGTAAAGAAAGATGGCTCCCGTGAAGAGTTCAGCCGCGAAAAAGTATTGCGCGGTTTAATCCGTGCTTGTGAAAAACGCCCTGTCTCACTTGATATGCTCGAAAGTGTCGTTTTCGATATCGAAAAAGAACTTCGCCGGAGCGGCAACCCTGAAGTGAAGTCGGAAGAAGTCGGAGAATTGGTCATGAACCGCTTAGCGGATATCGACGAAGTCGCCTATGTCCGCTTCGCTTCGGTCTACCGCCAGTTTAAAGACATCACCGTCTTCATCGACGAACTGAAAGATTTGCTTGACCGTAACCCTGGCGATAAGGACAGCAAATAAGGCGGTGACGAAATGACGATATACAAAGAACTGCAGGCCGCCGACTTATACCGGATCCGCATGCCGTACCCATTTTCCAATTATGACCGCCAATTGTTGACACTGCTTTATCAGCCAATGATCGGTTCGGAGGCCATCTCACTTTATTTAACATTGTGGGCGGATGGAGAAATCCACACTGCCGATTCCACGCATTATAATTTGATGAATACGCTTGGGAAACCAGCCAAGTCAATTTTTGAATCGCGCATTCAACTTGAAGCCATCGGTTTGTTGAAGACTTACCGAAAAGACGGAGATGACCGCTCCTTTATTTATGAGCTATGCCCACCGCTCGATCCAAAAACTTTTTTTGCAGACCCGCTCCTGTCGATGTTCCTGTTCAGTAAAATAGGGGAATCTTCTTATCGTCGTGTTCGCGACCGATTTGTCATCCAGTCGCCGATTGCCGAAGGATACGAGGAAGTATCTAGGACCTTCACGGATATTTTTCAACCGGTGCATGCAAAGTCTGGCTATCCTGCAGATCAAAAAGAGTTAGAGGCACGAACAGATGGGGAATACGAAATGGAGCAGGATTTCGATTTCGCACTGCTGCGCCAAGGCTTATCCGAACAACTCGTGCCAAAGCGTGTATTAACGCCGGGCATCCGTCATTTTATCGCCAAATTGTCTTTCCTTTATGGCTTTGGGCCGTTGGAAATGCAAAAAGTGGTGTTGCTGGCGATTGAAGATGACTACCGGATTGATGAGGACGGGCTGCGTAAAGCCGCTTCGGACTATTATAAAATGACCGTAACGACGACTGCACCGAAACTTGAGCCAATCAAAAAGGCAGAACCAAAAGTGCAGGAGCAAAAGCCGGACTCGCAACAAGCGCCGATCAATAAAGAAGACGAATTGATAGCTTATTTGGAATCGGCATCGCCGCTCCAAGTGTTGCGCGATATTGCGAATGGCAAAGAGCCGCTGCCGGCCGATGTGCAATTGGCGAACCAGCTCGTGACACAGCATGGCATGGAGCCGGCTGTCGTCAATGTATTGCTTCAATACGTCTTGTTGCGGACAGATATGAAACTGACAAAAGCGTATGTAGAAAAAATCGCCTCGCATTGGCTCAGAAAAAATGTCACGACCGCTAAACAGGCGATGGAATTTGCACGCATCGAGCATACGCAATACATGAAATGGAAAAACGAATCAGGCGCCGCGCCTAAGAAATCGGCATCTTCCGGCCGCAAACCGATCCGCGAAGAAAAGCTGCCTGAATGGTTCAATAAGAAAGACGAAGTGGAACCGCCGTCTCAAGGAACATCAAGCGAACAACTCGAACAGGAAAAACAAAAATTGCTGGCGAAGCTTGCGTTGAAGAAAAGAAAGGGTGATTAGATGGAACCGATTCGTGAAACGATGAAGCGAGTGGTCAATGCGCCCTCATTTTCCGAGCGCTATGATGCGATGAAAAAAGAAGTGCTGGAACATCCAGGTGTCCTTAAATTCCTTAAAGAACACGAAGAGGAAATTGACGGCCCGACAGTGGAAAAAGGCATGGGCAAGCTTTACGAATACATCGACCAGTCGCATGACTGCAATAAATGCCCTAATCTTGGCGGCTGCATCAATCATTTAAAAGGATTCGAACCAAACCTCGTATTGGAACGCGGCAATATTGGCATCTCGTACACCAAATGCCGCTTAAAAACCGCAGAAGACAACAAACGCCACGCTTCCTCTTTGATCCACAGCATGTATATGCCAAAAGAAGTGATGGCGGCGCGAATTGAAAACTTTGAGCTGGACGACCGGCGTCTCCCTGCTTTCCGAGCAGTCGATGAATTTCTGGAAAAATCGACAGGCCCGGATTCGCTGCCGGAAAAAGGCTTGTACCTGTATGGGAAATTCGGCACCGGCAAATCGTATCTGCTTAGCGCGGTCGCGAACGAACTGGCCGAAATCAATGTGAAAACCGTTCTCGTGTTCGTGCCGGAATTCATGCGCGAAATGAAGCAAGCAATCGGCGACCATACGCTGCAGGAAAAAATCGAATACGTTAAAAAAGCCGATGTGCTCATGCTTGACGACATCGGAGCTGAGGCAATGTCGAGCTGGACGCGCGACGAAGTGCTCGGCACCATCCTTCACTACCGGATGGCAGAGAAATTGCCGACCTTCATGAGCTCAAATTTCAGCTACTCTGAACTGGCTCACCATTTGACATATTCCCAGCGCGGCGAAAAAGAAGACCTGAAAGCAGCGCGCATCATGGAACGTATCGAGACATTGACCGTCCCGGTAAAACTAGAAGGCGAAAACCGCCGCAATAAATAATAGAAACTATTGCCTTTTGATTTTTTTCATCGTATAGTAAGAAACATCAATATTGATTTACATGCATTGACAAGGACATGAGCCATTTCGCGCGGCACACAGAGAGGGAAGACACGGCTGAAAGCTTCCCGGCACAGCGTTTTGGTTTACCCCCTTCGAGCAGCGCCTGCGAAACCCAGTAGCAGGTGACGGTACCGGCCCGTTAGCCGATGCAGAGCTTCATTTCGCGCGCGAAAAACTTACGCGGAAGAGAAGAAGGGTGGAACCACGAACAGAGCTTCGTCCCTTTTGGGATGGGGCTTTTTGTGTGGAAAAAAAGAAAAGCGGAGGCAGCCGTCAAGACCCGACAAGCACAAGACGGTTTGCTGAAGCGGCGCTCTTTGCCGCAAAAGCAAATTAGCTTGTGACCTCGAGGGTCTGGTTGCCGGAGCTAGACATCAAGAAAAGCGGAGGCAGCCGTCAAGACCCGACAAGCACAAGACGGTTTGCTGAAGCGGCGCTCTTTGCCGCAAAAGCAAATTGGCTTGTGACCTCGAGGGTCTGGTTGCCGGAGCTAGACATCAAGAAAAGCGGAAGCGCCTAGCAGCGGAAGCTAAGCTAAGAACGCGACGTCCTGTCGCAACGCTTAGCTGACCCACATCCTGTGGACCCCAGACAGGCTGAAGACGCATTGGCGGAGCGGCGCTTTATGCCGCACAGCCAAGGTGACTTAAGACCCCGAGGAGCAGGCAGCTGAAGCTAGACACCAAGAATAGCGGAGGCGGCGAACCAGACCCTGTGGCTAGCCCATCCACCCAAACCATTTAAAGGAGAGATTCACATGGCAGACATGATTCACTTAACATTCCCAGACGGCGCAGTAAAAGAGTTCGCCAAAGGAACATCTACTGAAGAAATTGCACAATCGATCAGCCCGGGTCTTCGCAAAAAAGCAGTAGCAGGAAAGCTTTCCGGCCAGTTGGTTGATTTGAAAGCTCCTCTTGAAGAAAACGGCGACATTGCCATCATCACACCAGAATCCGAGGAAGCGTTGGAAGTACTTCGCCACAGCTCTGCGCATTTGATGGCACAAGCAGTCAAGCGCCTGTATCCGGATGCCAAACTGGGTGTGGGGCCGGTTATTGAAAATGGCTTTTACTATGATATTGATACAGAGTCAGCCATCACAGCCGAAGACTTGCCAGTCATCGAAAAAGAAATGAAGAAAATCATCAACGAAAATTTGGACATTGTCCGTGTAGAAGTGTCCAGAAATGAAGCACAGCAACGTTTTGAAGCAATCAGCGATCCTTATAAATTAGAGTTGCTTGAAGCGATTCCTGAAGATGAGCAAGTGTCGATCTACGAACAAGGCGAATTCTTCGACTTGTGCCGCGGCATACATGTACCGTCCACTGGCAAACTGAAAGAATTTAAATTATTGAGTGTTGCCGGTGCTTACTGGCGCGGCAACAGCGACAATAAAATGCTGCAGCGCATTTACGGCACTGCATTCTTCAAGAAAGAAGAATTGAAAGCGCATCTTGACATGCTCGAGGAAGCGAAAGAGCGCGACCACCGCAAAATCGGCAAAGAACTTAATTTGTTCATGAACTCCCAAAAAGTCGGACAAGGCTTGCCGATGTGGCTGCCAAAAGGCGCGACGATCCGCCGCATCATCGAACGCTATATCGTCGATAAAGAAGAACGCATGGGCTATGACCATGTGTATACGCCAGTGATGGGCAGTGTCGAATTGTACAAGACAAGCGGCCACTGGGACCATTACCAGGAAAATATGTTCCCAGTCATGCAAATGGACAACGAAGACCTAGTCCTGCGCCCAATGAACTGCCCGCACCACATGATGATCTACAAACAAGGCATCCATTCTTATCGTCAATTGCCGATCCGCATCGCGGAACTGGGGCTTATGCATCGCTACGAGATGTCAGGTGCTTTGTCTGGACTTCAGCGCGTGCGCGGCATGACATTAAATGACGCTCACTTGTTTGTACGCCCAGACCAAATCAAAGAAGAATTCAAACGCGTCGTCAATCTTGTTATCGAAGTCTATAAAGATTTCGACTTGAAGGATTATTCGTTCCGCGTGTCGTATCGCGACCCAGCTGATAAAGAGAAGTATTACGATGATGATGCGATGTGGGACCGTGCCCAATCGATGTTGAAAGAAGCGATGGACGAGCTGGGCCTTGATTATTTCGAAGCAGAAGGCGAAGCGGCGTTTTACGGACCGAAACTTGATGTCCAAGTAAAAACTGCGCTCGGCAAAGAAGAAACATTATCGACTGTACAGCTCGATTTCCTATTGCCGGAAAAATTCGATTTGACGTATATCGGCGAGGACGGCAAACAGCATCGCCCAGTTGTCATTCACCGCGGCGTCGTTTCTACAATGGAACGTTTTGTCGCTTTCTTGATCGAAGAATACAAAGGCGCATTCCCGACATGGCTCGCACCGGTCCAAGTGGAGATCATCCCGGTGTCGCTTGATGTCCACAGCGAATACGCAAAAGAGCTTCAAGAGAAAATGCAGCAGCATAAACTTCGCGTTGATATCGATGAGCGGGATGAAAAGCTCGGCTACAAGATCCGCGAAGCACAAATGCAGAAAGTTCCATATATGCTCGTTATCGGCGACAAGGAACTGGAAAGCGGATCGGTCAATGTTCGTAAGTACGGCGAGCAGAACTCCGAGAGCATGCCGTTTGAGGACTTCGTCAAACTCGTGCAATCCGAACTTCGCTAAAAGGCTTGACAGTAAAAAGACTGCGTGCTATTCTTATTTAGGTTATTGAATACTTATATGTGCAAGCAGGAGCGCCCGCTTCTCACCTGATCGACCGATTGTTGGCAGGTAGACACGATTTTGACTTTTACACGCTTAGCGTGCTGTCATATTACGGCGGGCGAACTCCTCGGGGTTCGCCCGCTTTTTGTTTGCACCTGTAAACCGGATCGACCGGTTCACACATTTAAGCTATTCGCGACACTACCCGGAGGTGGATCATTATTAGCAGAGACAACAATGTAAACGAAGGCATTCGTGCACGTGAATTACGGGTTATTGACCAAAATGGTGAACAGCTCGGTATTAAATCACGCAACGAGGCGCTCGAGATTGCAACCCGTGCCAACCTGGACCTAGTGCTTGTGGCTCCTCAAGCTAAGCCACCGGTCGCACGGATCATGGACCACGGCAAGTTCAAGTTTGAACAGCAGAAAAAAGAGCGCGAAATTCGTAAAAACCAAAAAATCATCAATGTGAAAGAGGTTCGCTTGAGCCCAGGCATCGATGATCACGACTTTAACACGAAGCTCCGCAATGCCATCAAGTTCCTTGAAAAAGGCGACAAAGTGAAAGCTTCAATCCGTTTCAAAGGCCGTGCAATTACGCACAAAGAAATCGGACAACGCGTCCTTGAGCGCTTCGCAGAAGAGTGCAAGGAAGTCGCAACGATTGAACAGCGCCCGAAAATGGAAGGCCGCAGCATGTTCTTGATGCTGAACCCGGTCAACGAGAAGGAATAATAGCATAATTGTTTAGGAGGAACCCGAAATGCCGAAAATGAAAAGCCACAGTGGAGCGTCTAAACGCTTCAAGAAAACTGGAACTGGTAAAGTAAAACGCAACCGTTCCCACACAAGCCACTTGTTCGCAAACAAGTCTACTAAGCAAAAACGTAAGCTCCGTAAGGGCTCATTGGTTTCTGCAGGCGACTTGAAACGCATCAAATCATTGATCTACAACATGAAATAAGAACGAAAAGCGAAAACGCCCGGTTAGATTCGACAGGCATCAGACGAAGGGGCAAAGCGGCGCTTTTGCCGCACAGCCACTTTAACTGATGACCCCGAGAATCTAGGCGCTGCAGTCTAGACAACACCAACAACTACAAAAATCGAATTTTTCATATTCAAGCAGGAGGTAATTCAATATGCCACGCGTAAAAGGCGGAACAGTGACGCGCAAGCGTCGTAAAAGAGTATTAAAATTAGCTAAAGGTTATTACGGTTCTAAACACTTACTATTTAAAGTAGCGAACCAACAAGTCATGAAGTCAGGTAACTATGCTTACCGTGACCGTCGCAACAAAAAACGTGATTTCCGCAAATTGTGGATCACACGTATCAACGCAGCAGCTCGTTTGAATGATATTTCTTACAGCCGCTTGATGCACGGATTGAAACTTGCCGGCATCGACATCAACCGCAAAATGCTAGCTGAAATCGCTGTATCTGATGCAGCTGCTTTCACAGCTTTGGTTGACCAAGCGAAAAAAGCTTCTAACTAATTCACGCTGGGCCTTGCGCCTGGTTCGATAGAAAAAAGGCCGGCTTCTTAGCTGGCCTTTTTTTATTGATGGCACTTAGGAGGGGAAAGTATGATTATTTTGGCAGCTTATTTCGCGGCTATGTCGAGTTTTGCCTTTATCATGATGTGGGCGGATAAACGCCAAGCACAGTCGCGTGGTCCGCGTATTCCTGAAAAACGATTATGGTTGGTCGCGTTAATTGGCGGCGGCATCGGTGCATACGCAGGGATGATGCTATTCCGCCACAAGACCAAGCACACGAATTTCCGTGTGGGGTTTTTTATCCTTGCCCTGATACAGGCTGGCTTGCTCGTGTGGCTCGCTATAGCATAAGAAAAGAGGGAGAAGCTCAGGCTTCACCCTCTTTTTTCATCAATTGTTCAATTGGGCTTTTCCATGAAATGTCTGCATCTGGATAATTCATGCGGATTTCCTTCTCCAAAAATTGAAAATCCTCTTTAGAGAAGCCAATAAGCTTGTCAGGCGATTCGGTCCAGACAAAAATCGAGACGACGTCAAATGCTTCTTTTGTGGTCCCTAAATATTTCTCCCCTTCGAAAAGAACACCTCGCAAAGCAATGAAAAAATTCTTGCGAACGTTCTTTACGTCGTCATGGAAATAATAAGTGCCGGATTCAAGCGCTGCATCAAGCTTGCGCTTCGGGTCAAAAATGAATTTGAGGAGACGGTAAAACATGTAAATGATCAAGGCGATGATGATCAAACGGATCAAAAATGCCATCGGATTGCCCCCTTATCAAGATAGTCTTGTGTATAATACGTAACAGAAGCCTGGAAGTTTCACTAATTTCAAGGAAAAGGAGAAAGTCTATGAACCTTCAAAAATTATTTCACATGCAACAAGAGCTCGACCGATACATCCAGTCAAACCGCAACGTAGAGGAGTCGGTTTTTCGCAAGAAAGTGCTTGCCCTACAGGTGGAATTATCAGAGCTGGCAAATGAAACAAGATGTTTCAAGTTTTGGAGCACAAAAGGACCGTCCGATAAAAGCACCTTGCTCGAGGAATATGTCGATTGCATTCATTTTCTCTTATCGCTCGGTATTGAAAAAGGGTACAATTCGTTAGGCGAATGGCCAGCTCCGTTAGAAGAACAGGATTTGACTGAGCTGTTCCTATTAGCGCATCAATCGGTCAGCGAGTTTACTGAACACGCAACTCATGAAGATTATAGCAACTTATGGCGGACTTTTGGCGCGTTAGCAAAGGCGCTCGGGTTTAGTTATGAAGAAGTGCTAGCAGCTTATATCGAAAAAAACGAAACGAATTATAAACGCCAACAACAAGGGTATTGAATGAATCTTTTGATAACGTAACCGCTTTCCTATATACTGAAAAAGCAATGACTATTTAGGAGGTCGAAATAATGTCGAAATTAGATGATACTCAACAAATGTTGAAAGAACTTACGGATGCGAATGGCATTCCCGGCAACGAACGCCAATCCCGCGAGGTCATGAAGAAATACATAGAACCGTTTGCGGACAGCATTGAAACGGATAACCTTGGCAGCTTGATCGCCAAAAAAGAAGGACTCGCTGATGGGCCGAAGATCATGGTCGCGGGACACTTGGACGAAGTCGGATTCATGGTTTCACAGATCGACGACAAAGGATTCTTGAAATTCCAAACAGTCGGCGGTTGGTGGAACCAGGTTATGCTGGCACAACGCGTAACTATCACGACTAGAAGCGGCAAGGATGTGACAGGCGTTATCGGTTCGAAGCCGCCGCACATCCTGTCCCCAGAAGCGCGCAAAAAACCGGTGGAAATCAAAGACATGTTTATTGATATCGGCGCCTCTTCACGCGAAGAAGCAAAAGAATGGGGCGTGACACCAGGCGATATGGTGACTCCTTATTTCGAATTCACCGTTATGAACAACGAAAAATTATTAATGGCGAAAGCTTGGGACAACCGTATTGGCTGCGCCATCGCGATTGATGTTTTGAAAGGCTTGAAAGGTGTGGACCACCCGAACGTGGTATACGGCGTTGGAACGGTTCAAGAAGAAGTCGGCTTACGCGGCGCGAAAACGGCGACATCGTTCATCCAACCGGATATCGGTTTTGCAGTGGATGTCGGCATCGCAGGGGACACGCCAGGCGTTACCTCTAAAGAATCCAACAGCAAAATGGGCGATGGCCCGCAAATTCTGTTATTCGATGCCTCGATGGTCTCTCACCGCGGCTTGCGTGAGTTGGTTGTCGATACAGCGGAAGCGTCAGGTATCCCGTACCAGTTTGAAACAATTGCTGGCGGCGGAACAGATGCCGGCTCGATCCACTTAACGGCAAACGGCGTACCTGCCTTGTCAATCGGTGTTGCAACACGTTATATTCATTCACACGCAGGCATCCTGCACCGCGACGATTATGAAAATGCTGTTAAATTGATCATTGAAGTAATCAAAAAGCTCGACCGCGACACGGTAACAAAAATTACATTCGATTAATTTAAAGCCCCTCCAATTTTGTGGAGGGGTTTTTTATTGGGTAAAGCCGAAGTGGAATGGGCAAAAAAGCGTTTGTATTTCGCAAATAAAATAAGCCGGTTGTCAAACAGCCAGAGAAATACCACAAATAAATCAAAGGTTTTTGCAAACAACGAGAACCATTCCGCAAACAAAATGATTGGAAAAGTTCATAAGCGCCAATTGGTGGTGAAGGAGGCCTCGCGGAGTGCTATACTTCAACTATCATATTAGGAGGTGTTCAATGGGTAAAAAAGAACTAGCATTATTATCTGAAATTGAGTCGCTGGAGAGACTGTTGTATCGATTGCCTGACAATCATTCGAGCCGGGAATTTATCCAAGTTGAAATTTTCAAAGCGATTGCCGGAAAAAGAGGCGAAGAGAGGCTGTTCCGGAAGATGATTGAATTTGAGATAGAGGAGCAGTACCGGTTTTTAAAAAATATTTGCTTGTCGAGAGGGCGATGGAAAGTCCAAATGGACGGATTGTTACTGACGGAGCGCGGGGCGATCGTCATCGAATCAAAAAATATTAGCGGCCAACTTTATTTTGATGATAGCACCGGCGAATTTTCAAGAACCACTACAGAAGGCGTAAAAACGATAATGGAAGATCCGACGGTCCAGTTGAACAAACATATTCGCTTCTTGACCTTATTTTTCAAACAGCAGAATATCGATTTGCCCATTTCAGGAATTATCGTATTTACATCGAAACATTGTGAATTTCTGTCTAAGCCAAAGCAACACCACATCTGTAAAACCTATCAATTGGTCGATTATTTGTTCGACATCCTTCAGGAATTCCCCCTAAAAAGCAAACCTCAAGATTTATCGGAAATTCAGAAACTCCTCGAGCAATCTCGTACCCCTTATAAGAGAAAACCATTGTGTCAATTATATTCAATAGAAGAAACCGAGCTGTTTACGGGCATCTTGTGCACAAGCTGTAAAAGTCTTAACATGATGCGAAAACATAAGAAAGGATGGTTGTGTGTCGACTGCCAAGCGGTAGATCCACTCGCTTTTCAACATACAGTTCGGGAATATTTTTCACTGATTAATACACAGCTTAGCAATAGGCAACTCCGGAAATTCTGCAAGCTCGATTCGCCATATATGACTTCCCGTCTGTTGGGAGCATATGATTTAGAGACTGCTGGTGCTCTGCGCAACCGGACATACTTTTTAAAGAAAAATGACTAGCTTTTCGCGAACTGCGGAAAGCTTTTTTTGGGGGTTTTGCAAATAAACCGATGTATTCCGCAAAAAAAGAATCGAATTCCACAAATAACTTAACGAATTTCGTAAATAACTTAATACATTCCGCAAACAAGTCCAAACTCCCCAATTAAATAATTGCGTCAGCCTTATTTTCACTTGATATAATGTTAAGTTTAATGTACATTATGTAATGTAAACCTAACATTTCAAAAGGAAGGGTGAAGCGGATGCTGAGTAACCGTGTCAAAGAGCTACGGGCACGCTATGGCTTTACGCAAAGCGAGCTGGGCAAGCAAGTGGATGTCACGCGGCAAACGATCGCGTTCATCGAAAAAGGCGAATTTTCACCGTCAATTACATTGGCCTTGAAACTTGCAAAGGTCTTGAAAGTGGAAGTGGGAGACTTATTTTGGTTGGAGGAGGAGTAAAAATGAAACAGGATTTTCGTATGACATACCCGCTTTGGAATATGGCATTTATCTTAATATTGGCAGTAATGGCAGTCGGGTTCACTTCAAGCTTTGTCAATGTCACAAAGACCGATTCGAGCTTGAGCATCCAAGCACAAGCGCTGGAAGGCTTTTTATTGTTCGCGGCACTGATTGCATATTTGGTTTTGATCACAATTTATTTGATTGCCTTAAGCTCATATAACCGGAAAAATCCGGATAAGAAAATTTCTCCATTTTCAATGCGCCCTCCTGAATACATGGAACAAGACGAAGGCATGACCTTCATCACAAGAAAAGCGGTGCAGAAAGTGTATACATTCATCACCTGGACATTGCCATTCTTCGCATTAATCGTGATGCTTTTCCCGATTCCAAGACTTTTCATTGTCTGGGGAATTCTCGCGGTCGCATTCGGGCAGAACCTGATTTACTATTTGGAAATGCGCCGTCAGTTGAAAGGAGCGACTGAATGATTTACGAATATGCTTTAATTTTTTTGGGGGCAGCGATTCCTTGGTTCGAAATTGCGCTTGTCATCCCCCTCGGTATTATTTGGGGATTGTCACCTGTTTGGGTTATGATCACAGCGTTTATTGGCAATATGCTGACAGTCATGATGCTCATTGTCGGATTTGATAAATTCCGTATTTGGTACGATAAACGCCAGCAAGCGAAAGGCAAGGAACCGTCGAAGAAAAACGAACGCGCAGTGCGCATCTGGAATAAATACGGGCTTCCGGGTCTGTCGCTTTTGGGGCCGATCTTGATTGGTACGCATATTGCTGCGTTTATCGGGATGACACTAGGTGCGACCAAACGCAATACGACCATTTGGATGATCATCAGCATTGGAGTCTGGACGCTCGCATTTGGCATTTTAACGGCACTGGGCTTTGATTTCTTCACTGTGTAAAACAGGCCTATGCTATACTGTAGCTATTCTTTTGAAAAAGTGGTGACATATAATGAAACGAATTGAATCATTGCAAAACTCGCTCGTCAAACATTGGAAGAAACTGAGCACAACCCGCAAAGAGCGTGATAAATTTGGGGAATTCTTGGTTGAAGGCTTTCATTTAACAGAAGAAGCATTGAATAAGAAAGCCGATATCAAAGGCTTGATCGTCCGGGAAGGCACCGATATTCCGGATGCTTGGGACATTGAAGGCTTGGAATTGTACGTGGTAACGGCGCAAATCGCAAAAGAAATTGCAGAAACTGAGCATACGCAAGGCATATTCGCTCATTGCAGACAGCCAGAATATGATGAGGCCATGCAAGAACAATGGGAGACGCTACTTTTGATCGACGCTGTGCAAGACCCGGGCAATGTCGGGACGATGGTCCGCACCGCAGCAGCTGCCGGAATCGATGCAGTCGTTCTTGGAAAAGGTTCGGCGGATGCGTATAATCCGAAAACGGTTCGCTCGGCACAAGGCGCACATTTCCAAGTACCGATCGTCAAAGGCGATTTGTTCGATTGGGTGGAAGGCTTGAAAGACCGCGCTATTCCGGTTTACGGCACTGCGCTTTATCAATCAGTGCCAATGTACGAAGCGGAGTCGAAAGAACGCTTTGCCCTCATCGTTGGCAATGAAGGCAGCGGCGTCGAGCCCCAGCTATTGGAACAGACCGATCAGAATTTGATGGTGCCGCTTTATGGCCCTGCTGAATCGTTGAATGTGGCCGTAGCGACTGGCATTTTATTGTACAGCCTTGTTCCGAAAACTGGTGTTTGATTAACCGGTGAAAGTTCATTATAATAAAAGAGAAATAAACAAGCGTTGACCGGGAAAAGTACGTAGTCCCCCTGTATCCAAGGAAGTTCGCCCTCGACTGAAAGCGCGAATATGCAGGAACTTCGGAAGTTCACCCCGCGAGCTGCCTGACGGGGACCGGCCGAGTGCCGTAAAGTCTGGCCGGTGATGAGCCGTTATTCAATCGAGTGATCGCCAATGCGCGATAACTAGGGTGGTACCGCGAATCAATGCCTCGTCCCTTTTTGGGGGCGGGGCTTTTTTATGTTCAAGGAGGAGAGAAAATGGAAGCAAGATTGCAGGAGTTAAAAAATGAAGCGTTGGACAAGATCCAATCAGCACAAACGGTCAAAGAATTGACGGATGTGCGTGTCGCATATTTAGGAAAAAAAGGGCCGATTACCGATGTCTTGAAAGGCATGGGCAAATTGCCGGCAGAAGAACGGCCGAAAATGGGCGCACTTGCAAACGAGGTGCGTGCAGAAGTAACAGAATCTCTCGATGCGCGCATGGTTATCTTAGAAGAGCAGGCCATCAATGAAAAGCTGAAGAGCGAAACGATTGATATTTCTTTGCCAGGCCGTCCGGCAAAATCAGGAAATCCACATCCATTAACACGCGTTGTCGAAGAAATTGAAGACTTATTTCTTTCGATGGGCTATGAAATCGCGGAAGGCCCGGAAGTCGAAAAGGATTATTATAATTTCGAAGCGCTCAACTTGCCAAAAGGGCATCCAGCGCGAGACATGCAAGATTCTTTCTATATAACGGAAGACATTCTCCTGCGTACGCATACGTCACCGGTACAAGCACGCACGATGGAAGCGAAAGGCGGAGAGCCAATCAAGATCATCTGCCCGGGCAAAGTGTATCGCCGCGATAACGACGACGCGACGCATTCTCATCAGTTCACGCAAATCGAAGGGCTCGTTGTTGGAGAAGATATTCGCATGAGCGATTTGAAAGGGACTTTATCGGTTTTCGCTAAGAAAATGTTCGGCGATGACCGCGAAATCCGTCTGCGTCCGAGCTTCTTCCCATTCACGGAACCTTCCGTTGAAATGGACATTTCCTGCTTTAAATGCGGCGGTAACGGATGTAATGTCTGCAAAAAAACCGGCTGGATCGAAATTCTCGGCGCGGGCATGGTACATCCAAACGTTCTGGAAATGGCCGGCTACGATTCAAAACGCCTGACAGGATTCGCTTTCGGCATGGGGCCGGAACGCATTGCGATGCTGAAATACGGCATCGAGGACATCCGCCATTTCTACACGAACGACGTGCGTTTCTTAACGCAATTTCAACGGACGGAACTTTAAGGAGGAACTTTCATGTTAGTATCGACAAAATGGTTAAAAGAATATGTAATTACACAAGAATTGCCGCCGGCAGAACTCGGAGAGAAAATCACCCGGGCAGGCATCGAAGTCGACGCAGTGCTCGACCGTTCAGAAGGCTTGGCGAATTTAGTCGTTGGTTACGTGACGGACTGCGTGAAGCATCCGGAAGCGGACAAATTGTCGATTTGCCAAGTGGATGTCGGAGGTGGGGAAATCGACCAGATCATCTGCGGCGCACCGAATATCGCTAAAGGCCAGTCGGTTATCGTAGCGCGCCCGGGCGCAAAACTTCCAGGCGGTATGAAGATCAAAAAAGCGAAGTTGCGCGGGGAAGTGTCAAACGGCATGATCTGTTCACTTCAGGAACTCGGCATCGAATCGAAATTGGTTCCGAAAAACTATGCAGAAGGCATTTATGTCTTGCCAGAACAAGTGGCACCGGGTACGGATGTATTGTCCTATCTCGACTTGGATGACACGGTCCTTGAACTTGGCCTCACACCGAACCGGGCAGATGCGATGAGCATGCTTGGCGTCGCTTATGAAGTGGGCGCGATTTTGGAAGAGGACGTGCGTTTGCCTGAAATCGACTACCCAGAAGCAGAGGATCGTGCGGAAAGCATGCTGTCGCTCGAAGTGGATGCGCCTGAAGCGAATCCACTTTATGTCGCGAAAGTCGTACGCAATATTAAAGTGAAAGAATCGCCGCTATGGTTGCAGCAACGTTTAATGGCAGCTGGCGTCCGTCCGCACAATAATGTCGTCGACGTGACGAATTATGTGTTGATGGAATATGGCCAACCGCTTCACGCCTTCGATTACGATTCATTGGGCTCTGGAAATATTACTGTCCGCCAGGCAAAAGAAGGCGAAAAAATCACCACACTGGATGACACGGAACGTACGTTATCCGCGCATCAATTGGTTATCACCAACGGCACGGATCCTGTTGCGCTTGCGGGTGTCATGGGCGGTGCAAATTCTGAAGTGAGCGAAGAGACGACAACGGTTGTCATCGAATCCGCGTATTTCGCTGCCGATTCCGTTCGCCGCACATCGAAAGACCATAATCTGAGAAGCGACGCAAGCTCGCGTTTTGAAAAAGGTGTCGATCCGAACCGCGTGATTCCAGCTGCAGAGCGTGCTGCGCAATTGCTCGCACAACTTGCAGAAGGCGAAGTGCTCGCAGGCTCGCTCATCTTTGACCAACTGGACAAACAAGAGCGTACGGTCCGAGTCTCTCCTGACTTTATCAATAGCCGCCTCGGCATGAAAATTCGCTTGGAAGATATGCTCGATATCCTTAGCCGTTTGAAATTCAATACGGAAGCGGCAAATAACCAATTGATCATCGATGTACCGACTCGCCGCCAGGATATCCAAATCGAAGAAGACATCGTGGAAGAAATAGCGCGTCTTTACGGATACGACGAAATTCCGGCAACCTTGCCGCGTACTGATGCGACATCCGGCGGCTTGAGTCCTTACCAGGCGAAACGTCGCATCGCACGACATTTTCTAGAAGGCGCTGGCTTATTGCAGGCGACGACATATTCTTTGACCTCAGAATCTGCAGCGACGCAGTTTGCGCTTGAGTCGACAGAAACGACGCGTCTATTGATGCCGATGAGTGAAGAGCGCAGCACCCTGCGCCAAAGCTTACTGCCTCATTTGCTTGAGTCGCTTTCATACAATACAGCACGCCGTACCGATTCGGTCGCTTTGTATGAAACGGGATCGGTGTTCTTAAAAGGGCAGGACGAATTGCTCGATGAACAAGAGCATTTAGCGATTGTCATGACAGGACTGTGGGTAGACCATAGCTGGCAGGGCGAAAAGAAAGTGGTCGACTTTTTCGTAGCCAAAGGCATCGTAGAAGGCTTAGCTGAAAAATTGGGTCTTGAAGTGTCATTCGAACGTGGCGAAATGGATGGCTTGCATCCGGGCAGAACTGCTTTCATTTTACTTGATGGCAAGCGCATCGGCGTCATTGGCGCATTGCATCCGTCCGAGCAGAAAAAGCGTGATTTAAAAGAAACCGTTGTTGTGGAATTGAATTTGGCGACGTTGCTGACGCGTGAAACAGAGGCACTTGTCTATACTCAAGTTTCCCGCTATCCGACAATTTCACGAGATGTGGCGTTAGTCTTGTCGAACATCGTAGAAGCGCAGACGATTGAAGGCATCATCCGCAAAGCGGGCGGCAAGCTATTGAAAGATGTCCGCGTCTTCGATCTATATGAAGGCGATCGGATGGAACAAGGCAAGAAGTCTTTAGCGTTCTCGCTGAAGTATTTCGATCCAGAAAAAACATTGACTGATGAAGAAGTAAATGCGGTGCATGAGAAAATCATCCATGCACTGACGGAATCAGGAGCGGAACTCCGCTAAAACCAAAAAGCTGTCTTGGACTCACGATGAGCCCAAGACAGCTTTTTTAGTTGCGTTTTTTCTTTAATGCCAAGGCTTGTGCTTTTTTCGTGTTGGCAAAATGAGCTTTCGTGATACTTTTTAGAAATTCTTCCCCGCGTGATAACAGGATTTTTGCTGCAGCTTCGTCGACAATCGCCCCGGCGCCTTTTGGCAAGGTCACTCCGGCAAGCGTGCTGAGTCGGTCCATTTCCTCCAGAAAAGCGACCCGTGCAATGATGGAGGCGCAGGCAACGGATACGTGCAAGTTTTCCGCCTTCGTGGAGAACAGTACATTTTCCCGTATAATGTCTTTTTCCTCAGCGATATGCCGGTAGTAGATGCCACGCTCTGCGAATTGGTCAATTAAAATCGCTTGCGGTTTTTCGGGCGCCATCTTCCGCAAGACGTGTTTCAGCGCTTGATTGTGGAGCATTGCTTTTATCTTGCCTTGAGACCACCCCTGCGCCTGTACTTTATTGTATTTTTCATTGGACAAGGTCAAGACGCTGTGAGGAAATGCTGTTTTCAAGTCGGGCACGATTTTCCGCATATAATCATCCGTCAATTGCTTGGAGTCTTTGACACCGAGTTCCTTGGCGAGCTCTACTTGTTGTGCGGGGACAAAACAAGCGGCAACGGTGATGGGCCCGAAAAAATCGCCTGTTCCGGTTTCATCAGAGCCAAGTACCGAGCGTGTAGCAAAATCGGGCGGCAGTTCGTCGCCTTTTGCTTTGGCCGTTTTCTCTTTAATACTGTCGATAGCCCCCCATTTGGCCGTTTCGCGTTCGGCGCCAGCGCCTTGGAACATGACTTTGCCGGAAGTATAGACGGTAATCATCGTATCCGGCAATTTGGCAGCGAAGCGGGCGTGGGGGTTTTTGGTTGTTATTTCCTTTTCTTGGTAATGTGTGATGAGCCGTTTCAAGGCTTCTTCCTGTAGTTTTAAGACGCTATTGGTCATAGGGAGGCCCCTTTCTTATGATTCACAATCCGCTCGTGTTCGTGTTATGATGGTCTATAGAATTCCAAAGGGGGAACGTGCATTGCAAGAGCAGCATAAAATTCGCACTGTCGTTGATATATATGGCCATACATATAAGATGCTTGGTACTGAGACATCCGGCCATATGAGGCTTGTCGCGTCCATGGTCGATAGCAAGATGCGGGAGATCAACGCCGCCAATCCATCGCTTGACCAGGCAAAACTAGCCGTATTGACTGCGGTAAATGCGACACATGAATATCTTAAACTGAAAGAGCAGCTAGAACAAATGGAAATTGAATTGAATAACTTGAAGGGCTGACGGATATGCTTGATTTAATCTTATTGGTATTGCTTCTAGCGGGAATTTTAGTCGGCTTCAAACGAGGGCTCGTGCTGCAATTTTTGCACATGGTCGGCTTTGTTGTTGCGCTAATTGTCGCTTACACGTATTATAAACCGCTATCGGAAAACTTTGTGTTATGGGTTCCATACCCGACAGTCGATGAGACTTCGCGCTTTGCGATGGCTTTCGAACAATTAAATCTGGACGAAACCTTTTACCAGCTCTTGGCATTCGCACTCATTTTCTTTGTCGTGAAGTTTTTGCTGACGCTGATTGCCTCAATGTTCGATTTTATCAAATACATCCCGGTGCTCGGGTTCTTGAGCCGCATTTTCGGTGCTGTCCTCGGATTAATCGAAGCACACATCCTGTTGTTCATCGGTTTGTATGTATTTGCGCTATTGCCGATCGACGTGATTCAAAACCAAATCGAAAACTCCGGAATCGCACGCGCCATCCTGGAGCATACGCCTTATTTCTCTGAGAAAGTGAAAGAATGGTGGTATATTTATATGTAGTAGGAACTTCTCTCTTACGAGGGGAGTTTTTTTATGAACCGATTAGGGAGGCATGTTTCCGATGAATAAAAAAATTATTATCCGCACTTTGGAAAATATTGCGTTATATATGGAATTAAAAGGGGACAACCCATTCAAAGTATCGGCTTTCCGAAAAGCCGCCCAAGCACTTGAACTGGACCAGCGCAGCTTGGATGAAATCGAAGATGTCACAAAGCTGAAAGGCATCGGAAAAGGGACGGGGGATGTCATTACGGAACTGATTGCGGAAGGGAAATCTTCGGTCCTCGAAGAACTTCAGGAAGAAGTGCCAAAAGGGCTTGTGCCGATGCTCAAATTGCAAGGCCTTGGCGGCAAGAAAATTGCCAAGCTGTACAAAGAACTCGGCGTGGATTCAATGGAATCGCTGAAACAAGCCTGCATTGACGGACGTGTTCAAGCGCTTCCAGGGTTTGGGGCGAAATCAGAAGAGAAAATCCTGCTCGAACTGGAGAACTTTGAAACAGACCCAGGCCGCCATCCTATTTGGAAAACAGAAGAAACGGTGGCATTTATTGAAAACTTGCTAACGACGATTTCCGATGTGGCAAAATTTTCAGTGGCCGGCAGCTTCCGCCGGACGAAAGAGACGAGTAAAGACCTCGACTTTATCGTGGCGACCGATGAACCAGCTAAAGTGAAAGAACAGCTGCTCGCCGGCTTGCCTGTAAAAGAAACGATCGCCTCCGGGGACACGAAAGTATCGGTCGCAGTGGAAGTGGTTGAGCCCATCGATGTCGATTTTCGCTTGGTGGCACCGGAAGAATTCGCAACGGCGCTGCATCATTTTACGGGTTCAAAAGATCATAACGTTCGCATGCGGCAGCTGGCCAAAGCGAAAAAAGAGAAAATCAGCGAATACGGCGTGGAACAAGAAGACGGGTCCGTATTGACTTTCGAAACGGAAGAAGCCTTTTTTGCTCATTTTAATTTGCCTTTCATTCCACCGACCGTCCGCGAAGACGGCCGTGAAATCGATCGGATCGATGAATTGCCATCGCTTGTCTCACTAGATGATATCCGAGGCGACTTGCACATGCACACCACTTGGTCAGATGGCGCTCATTCAATTGATGAAATGATCGACGCTTGCCGTGAACGTGGTTACGAATACATGGTCATCACCGATCATTCGCAATACTTGAAAGTCGCGAACGGCTTGACGCCCGAGCGTCTATTAGAACAAAATGAGAAAATACGTGAAGCGAACGGACGTCATGACAGCATCGACGTAATGTCTGGTACCGAAATGGATATTTTGCCGGATGGCAGTTTGGATTTTGATGATGAAGTGCTTGCGCAATTGGATTTCGTCATTGCCAGTATCCATTCGAGCTTCCAACAGCCGCAAAACCAGATCATGGCACGCATCCTGACGGCGATGAAAAACCCATACGTGCATATGATCGCGCATCCAACTGGCCGCATCGTCGGAAAACGCGATGGCTATAATCCAGACGTCGAACAAATCCTCGATTGGGCCAAAGAATACGGCAAAATCGTCGAATTGAACGCCAGTCCTTACCGCCTTGATCTTGCCGTTGAATGGCTCGTCATGGCGCAGGAAAAGGGAGTTCCGGTCGCTATCAATACTGATGCCCATGCCACGGAAGGCTTGGATGTCATGGCAACTGGGGTTCGTCATGCACAAAAAGCATGGCTGAAAAAAGACAATGTGGTCAATACATGGCCGCTTGAGAAGTTAAGAGATTTCTTGAAACGATAAAGGAGGAGTTTATATGATCGCAGAGCGCGCATTACGAACTCTCGAATTCTATAAAATCCGTGAAGAAGTGGCGGCATTTTGCACATCATCGCTTGGTAAAGGCTTAGTGAAAGAATTATTGCCGTCTACGGATATTGCGGAAGTAAACCGTTTGCTCGAAGAAATGGATGAAGCGGCGCAATTATTGCGCATTAAAAACAATGTGCCAATGGGTGGCATCTCAGATATCCGCCCCCAAGCTAAACGCGCGCAGATCGGCGGGAGTTTGAGTCCGGTGGAATTAATGGAAGTTTCTTCAACCATTCGGGCCAGCCGTATTCTACGCCACTTCCTTGAAGCCATCGATGCAGAAGAGGATATCGCCATTCCCCATTTCATGGAGAAAAAAGAAAGCATGCCGATTTTGACGCAGCTCGAACACGACATCAATGCGTGCATCGATGACAACGGGTCAGTGGTCGACAGTGCCAGTTCTGAACTGCGCAGCATACGTCAGTCCTTGCGCGCGCAAGAAAGCCGTGTGCGTGAAAAGCTTGAGAGCTTAATCCGCGGACGCAATGCATCGAAAATGCTGTCGGATTCGATTGTTACGATCCGCAATGACCGTTTCGTCATTCCGGTCAAGCAAGAATACAGAAGCCATTATGGCGGCATCGTCCATGACCAATCATCTTCTGGCCAAACACTTTTCATTGAACCGGACGCTGTCGTTCAGGCAAACAACGAAGTGCGCCGTCTCAAGCTAAAAGAGCGAGAAGAAATCGACCGCATCCTGCTGATGCTATCAGCTAAGGTGCAGGAAGTCGCGCATGAATTGTTCACCTTGGTCGGCGTACTGGCGGAAGTCGATTTGATCTTGGCGAAAGCCAAATACGGGCAAGCCCATAAATGCTCAAAGCCTGATATGAACACAGAAGGCTATATCAAATTGAAAAAAGCTCGACATCCGCTTATTCCATTAGATGAAGTGGTGCCAAACGATATTGAATTTGGCCGGGATATTACAGCGATCGTCATCACCGGGCCAAATACGGGCGGTAAGACTGTTACCTTGAAAACGGTCGGTTTGTCGACGTTGATGGCGCAGGCAGGGCTTCCTGTTCCGGCGCTTGAAGGCTCCGAACTGGCCGTCTTCGACCAAATTTTTGCCGATATCGGCGACGAGCAATCAATCGAACAAAGCTTAAGTACATTTTCCTCTCACATGGTGAACATTGTCGACATCTTGGAGAAATTTGATGAAAACTCACTCGTCATTTTTGATGAACTCGGTGCCGGTACGGATCCGCAGGAAGGGGCAGCACTTGCCATCTCTCTATTGGACGAAGTGCACGGAAGAGGCGCGCGCGTCATCGCAACGACTCATTATCCGGAACTGAAAGCTTATGGCTACAACCGGGAAGGTGTCGCGAACGCCAGTGTCGAATTCGATGTCGAGACCTTGAGCCCGACATACCGTCTTTTGATTGGAGTGCCGGGACGCAGCAACGCGTTTGAAATTTCCAAGCGTCTTGGCTTACCGGAGCATATCATTTCCCATGCAAAAAGTTTCACCGGGACAGATCGCAAAGAAGTCGATTCGATGATCGCCTCGCTAGAGAAGAGTCGCCGTGAGGCTGAGCAAGATGCAAACCAAACGCGATCTGTACTCGAAGAGTCCGAGAGCTTGAAAGAGGACTTGGCAAAACGCTTGGCGGACTACGAGAGCCGCAAAGAGCTGTTAGAAGACAAGGCCAAAGAAAAGGCGCGTAAAATTGTTGATCAGGCACGCGCTGAAGCGGAAACCGTCATCAAAGAGCTGCGTCAAATGCAGTTGAACCAGCAAACTGGCGTCAAAGAACATCAACTAATTGATGCGAAAAAGCGCTTAGAATCGGCCATGCCGGAAAACCGCGTGTTGAAAAAAGCGAAAAAGAAAAACGAACCAGTCGCTTTAAAGCAAAACGATGAGGTGAAAGTGCTGTCCTACGGGCAAAAAGGGACATTGGTCGAGAAAGTCTCCGATACGGAATGGATCGTTCAAGTTGGCATCCTGAAAATGAAGTTGCCTGAATCCGATCTGAGCTACACCAAACCGGAGAAGCAAAAAGAAACGCGTACGATGACCAGCTTGAAGGGCCGGGAAGGCTATACGAAGATGGAATTGGACCTGCGCGGGGAACGTTACGAGGACGCGCTGTCACGCGTAGAGAAATATTTGGATGATGCGTTGCTGTCGAATTATCATCAAGTCTCCATTATCCACGGAAAAGGAACCGGTGCACTTCGTCAAGGAGTGCAGCAGTACTTGAAAAAACATCCGCGCGTCAAAAGCTATCGCTTTGGGGAGCCGGGTGAAGGCGGCTCAGGCGTAACAGTCGCTGAACTGAAGTAAGGGCGGAAGGGGAGCTTGGACATGCTTGAAGAAGGATTCTGGACACATCCGCTCGTAGAGACGGCTGGCTATTTCAGTGTCGTAGTATTATGCCTGATTGTAGCGATGGTCATTTTTGAGATCGTGACGAAGTATAAAAATTGGGAAGAAATCAAGAGCGGCAATTTAGCAGTAGCAATGGCGACGGGCGGGAAAATTTTCGGCGTCACGAATATTTTCCGCTTTTCCATTGAACAGCATACGACACTTTTTGAAATGATCGGCTGGGGTTTTTTCGGATTCGTGCTATTGATCTTTGCGTATCTTCTCTTTGAGTTTTTGACACCAAAATTCAAAGTGGACGAAGAAATCGCCCGCGACAACCGTTCGGTCGGTTTGATATCGATGACCATTTCGGTTGGGTTGTCATATGTCATTGGAGCGAGTATTTCATAGGAGTTGGAGCGAATGGAAAACCTCATCAAAATTTTAATCGTTTTTTGTATCTTGTTTGTACTTGTGGGAATTGTCTTCTTATTCATCTTTTAAAAGCGGCCTGTGTGCCGTTTTTTTTATGGAGTAAAATAAGAAGGAAAATAATGTTTGAAAGCGTTATCATAATTCTTTATAATTAAAATAGGAATATTCTCACGATTCCGACAAAAGAGGGGGAGGTAGAAAGTATGTCCGAAAAACCGTGGTTAGCCCATTATCCGGAGGAAGTGCCGCACACGCTCACGTACCCGAGCATGCCGGTTCAGGAATATTTGACGAAAGCTTATGAAGACTTTCCGCAGAAAACCGCCATTCATTTCCTAGGCAGGGAACTGAGCTACGAAGAGTTATACGAGTCTGCTATGAAGATGGCCAATTACCTTCAAAAGCTCGGTATTCAAAAAGGCGATCGGGTCTCCATCATGTTGCCAAACTGCCCGCAGGCGGTCATCAGTTTTTACGGAATTCTTTACGCTGGGGGAGTCGTCGTCATGACCAATCCGCTTTACACCGAGCGGGAGATCTCCTATCAAATGAAAGATTCCGGTGCTAAGGCCATCATTGCGTTAGATATTTTATTCCCGCGTATCAACAAAGTGATCAAAGAAACGGAACTCGAAAACGTTATCGTCACGGGCATCAAGGATTATCTGACATTCCCGAAAAATCTAGTGTATCCGTTCATCCAGAAAAAACAATACGGGATGACGGTGAAAGTCGAACATCGGGGAATTAATCACCTCTTTACGGAAATCATGAAAACAGCCTCACCGCAAATTACCAAGCCGCCATTCGATTTTGATGAAGATCTCGCACTATTGCAGTATACCGGAGGCACAACCGGATCGCCAAAAGGCGTTATGCTGACCCATCGAAACCTCATCTCCAATGCAACGATGTGTGACGCATGGTTGTATAAATCGACGCGCGGAGAAGAGACCATCATGGGGATCATCCCATTGTTTCACGTCTACGGATTAACGACGGTCTTGATCTTATCCGTCATGCAAGGCAATAAGATGGTGCTATTGCCGAAGTTCGACCCGGAACAGGCGCTGAAAACGATCAATAAGCAAAAGCCGACCTTGTTCCCAGGAGCACCGACGCTATACATCGGCTTATTGAATCATCCGGACATCCAGAAATACGATCTCTCTTCCATTGAAGCGTGTTTGAGCGGGTCCGCGCCGCTGCCAACGGAAGTACAGGAGAAATTCGAGCGCATCACAGGAGGCAAGCTTGTCGAGGGCTATGGCCTGACCGAAACATCGCCTGTCAGCCACTCGAATCTCGTATGGGGCGACCGGACAAAAGGTTCGATCGGCATGCCTTATCCGGATACAGACTGCGAAATTTTTCTTCCTGGAACAACCGATCCGGTGCCGAACGGCCAGATTGGGGAAATCGCCATCAAGGGCCCTCAAGTGATGAAAGGCTATTGGAACCGGCCGGATGCGACGGCAGCAACAATCGTCGATGGCTGGTTGTTGACTGGAGACCTTGGCTATATGAATGACGAAGGGCAATTCTTTATCGTCGATCGGAAAAAAGACATGATCATCGCTGGAGGGTTCAATATTTATCCGAGGGAAATCGAAGAAGTGCTGTATGAACACGAAGCGATACAGGAATGTGTCGTCGCCGGAATCCCGGATCCGTACCGCGGCGAGACGGTTAAGGCATACATCGTGCTAAAAGAAGGGTATACTGTAACAGAGGAACAACTGGATAAACATTGTCGCGAAAATCTGGCTGCCTTTAAAGTGCCGCGCATCTACGAGTTCCGTAATGAACTTCCGAAGACGGCAGTGGGCAAGATTTTGCGCAGATCCTTAGTGGATGAAGAAATCGCTAAACGCGACGAAGCAATTCCTTCCTGACCTAGGCAAAAGCTTGACACAAATTAAACTAAACGATAATATGAAAATATGAATGAATCGCCATTCATATTTTCATATTTTTTTTGGGTGGTGACAGGATGGTAAAAAAGGATAAACCGAAATATAAGCAAATCATCGACGCTGCGGTCATCGTCATCGCAGAGAATGGTTACCACCAAGCGCAAGTTTCGAAAATTGCCAAGCAAGCAGGTGTAGCAGACGGGACAATATATTTGTATTTCAAGAATAAAGAAGACATTCTCATTTCTGTCTTCGAAGAGAAGATGGGCGTATTCGTCAGTGAGTTGGAGAAAATTATCGCGAAAGACGCAAGTGCCGCGGATCAGCTTGGCATGATGATCAATAGCCATTTCAGTTTGCTCGCGAGCGATCTTCACTTAGCGATTGTGACGCAGCTTGAATTGCGGCAATCCAATCACGACATCCGCATGAAGATTAATAATGTATTGCGAGGCTATTTGAAATTAATGGATCGGATTTTGGTCAGCGGCATCGAGTCGGGAGAATTTGATCAAAATATGGATATTCGTTTAGCTCGCCAGATGGTTTTTGGTACAATGGATGAGACCATTACTACATGGGTGATGAACGATCACAAATATGATTTGGTCGAACTCGCACCGAAAGTGCAGCGCTTATTGCTTAAAGGCATGCAAGCGTAAAAGGGAGGGGATGAGCAGGTGGAATTTATCAGCTGGAAAAAAGAAGACGGGGTAGCGATTGCAACAATCAACCGGCCGCCGGCAAATGCGTTGTCTCGCGCGCTGATTTTAGAAGTCGATGCACTTCTAGATGAAGTGGAAAATGATTCAGATGTTCGTGCCATCGTTTTGCACGGGGAAGGGCGCTTCTTCTCGGCTGGAGCCGACATCAAAGAGTTCACGCAAGTAACATCAGGGGAAGAATTTTCAAAACTGTCGGCTAGTGGCCAAGCTGTTTTTGAACGCGTGGAAACCTTCCACAAGCCGGTCATCGCAGCTATCCACGGGGCAGCGCTCGGCGGAGGTTTAGAGCTTGCGATGAGTTGCCATATGCGTTTTGTTACAGAAAATGCTAAACTGGGATTGCCGGAACTTCAACTGGGTTTGATTCCAGGATTTGCCGGAACACAGCGCTTGCCGCGTTACGTCGGAGTGGCTAAGGCTGCTGAAATGCTCTTGACGAGTGATCCGATTACAGGCACAGAAGCGGTGCAGCTCGGTCTTGCGAACCGTTTTTACGGCGAAGAAGAACTTCTTTCGCAAACGCTTTCAATTGCGAAGAAAATTGCGAAAAAGAGTCCGGTATCTGTTAAGGCAGCGATTGACATGCTTCAGTATTCGAAGCGCGGCGCTTTTGAAGAAGGGGTCAAGGCAGAAGCGGATTCATTCGGTACGGTTTTCGTATCGGAAGACGCAAAGGAAGGCATTAGCGCTTTCCTGGAAAAACGCGAAGCACAATTTAAAGGGAAATAATACTTGGGAGGTTTACGTTCATGAACATTTATGTATTGGTAAAACGTACGTTTGACACAGAAGAAAAGCTGGTTGTTTCCGGTGGCCAGATTCAAGAAGATGGCGCTGAATTCATCATCAACCCATATGACGAGTATGCAATCGAAGAGGCCATTACGGTCCGTGACGCTCACGGCGGCGAAGTGACAGTGGTCACGATCGGCGACGAGGAAGCTGAAAAGCAATTGCGCACTGCACTAGCAATGGGCGCTGATAAAGCGGTGTTGATCAACACCGAAGATGATGTAGAAGAAATGGACCAGTTTACGGCAGCATACATACTGGCAGAATACTTGAAAGATAAAGAAGCGGACTTGATCCTTGCAGGAAACGTAGCCATCGATGGCGGTTCCGGACAAGTCGGACCACGCGTAGCTGATCTTTTGGACATCAACTATGTAACGACTATCACGAGCTTGGAAATCGAAGGCGAAACGGTGAAAATCGTCCGTGATATCGAAGGGGACGCAGAAGAGTTGGAAACTTCTTTGCCTCTATTGGTCACAGCTCAGCAAGGCTTGAACGAGCCGCGCTATCCTTCACTTCCAGGGATCATGAAAGCGAAGAAAAAACCGCTTGAAGAGCTGGAACTAGATGATTTGGATATCGATGAAGAGGATGTAGAAGCGAAAACCGAAACGATCGAGGTTTACTTGCCACCGAAAAAACAAGCCGGCCGTATTTTGGAAGGCGAAATCCCGAGCCAAGTGTCTGAACTTGTCAGCTTGCTTCGCTCTGAAGCGAAAGTTATATAAACGTACGCTACATTTATTTTCACATCTACTTAGGGGGTTAACGGACTATGTCGAAAAAAGTATTAGTATTGGGCGAAACGCGCGAAGGCGCTTTGCGCAACGTATCATTTGAAGCAATTGCCGCAGCGAAGAAAATTTCAGGCGGCAGAGAAGTCGTCGCTGTCCTGCTCGGTGAAGCGGTGAGCGAATTTGGAAACGAATTGATAGCGTATGGCGCAGACCGCGTCATCACTGTTGAACATCCACACTTGAAATCCTATACATCTGACGGCTATGGCCAAGCATTCATGGCGGTCGTTGACCAGGAACAGCCAGAAGCGATTGTCTTCGGTCATACGGCAGTCGGAAAAGACCTATCGCCGAAAATTGCATCGAAATTGCAAACTGGTTTGATCTCAGACGTTACGGATATTGAAGGCGAAGGCGCAGATGCTGTCTTTATCCGCCCGATCTATTCCGGGAAAGCTTTTGAAAAAGTGAAGCTGAAAGAAGACGGTGTAGTCTTCATCAGCGTGCGTCCGAATAACATTGCGCCACTTGAGCGCGAAGAGCGTTCTGGTGACGTATCGAGCTTGTCGGTCGATATTACGAACTTGCGCACGATCATCAAAAACGTCGTCCGCAAATCCGCAGAAGGCGTAGATCTTTCCGAAGCGAAGGTCATTATCGCTGGCGGGCGTGGCGTCAAGAGCAAAGACGGTTTCGAGCCTTTGCAGGAACTGGCTGACCTCCTTGGCGGCGCTGTCGGTGCATCACGCGGTGCGTGTGACGCGGATTATTGCGATTACTCCTTGCAAATCGGACAGACGGGGAAAGTCGTTACCCCTGATTTGTATATTGCAGCAGGGATTTCCGGCGCGATTCAGCACATGGCGGGAATGTCCAACTCTAAAGTCATCGTCGCGATCAACAAAGACCCTGAAGCGAATATCTTCAAAGTGGCAGATTACGGAATCGTCGGAGACCTATTCGACGTTATCCCGTTGCTCACGGAAGAATTCAAGAAAGTTATGTAATTCAGTAGCCCGCATTAATGCGGGCTGTTTTTTTTGCAACTGGATATGGAGCGAAAGGGGCCGACTCCTGCGGAAAAAGTGGGTTTGAGAGACCCCGGAATGAGCGTAGCGAATGAGGAGGCTCGATGCCCACTCCGCGGAAAGCGTGCCCCTGTAGCGGAATCTTTCTGACTTTTAAGTACATTACCTACATCAAACCCAGTCCGTTTAACGGCATCGACAGCCGGGTATGGAAGGACTAGGCAAATAAATAGCTAGCGTAAATCACGTCTGCTATAATCGAAATATAGTTTGGTTATCACTTAAGGAGGAATTATACATGGCAATCGTTAAAGGTACAGATCAGAATTTCAAACAAGAAGTTTCAGAAGGACTCGTATTGGTAGACTTTTGGGCTGCATGGTGCGGACCTTGTAAAATGATCGCTCCAGTTCTTGAAGAACTTGATGCAGACATGGACGACAAAGTGAAAATCGTAAAAGTGGATGTTGATGAAAACCAACAAACAGCTAGTGAATACGGCATCATGTCCATCCCGACACTTCTTTTCATGAAAAATGGCGAAACGGTCGATAAAGTTGTCGGCTTCCGTCCAAAAGAAGCTTTGGCTGAATTGGTTGAAAAACACGCATAATTCCAAAACCGGGTCCCATTCGTGGAACCCGGTTTTTTAAATAGGGTGAGAAAATGAAAAATGAGATGATTCAACATAAATTAGCAGTATTGCCGGATCAGCCGGGTTGCTATTTGATGAAAGATCGACAAGGGACCATCATCTATGTGGGCAAGGCGAAAGTGCTGAAAAACCGTGTGCGTTCTTATTTTACGGGCAGCCACGATACAAAAACGCAGCGCCTTGTCAACGAGATCGAGGATTTTGAATACATTGTTACGTCTTCTGACAAAGAAGCCTTGATTCTCGAATTGACCTTGATCAAAAAGCATGATCCGAAATACAATATCCGGTTAAAAGACAATAAGACCTATCCGTATTTGAAAATTACGGGCGAGCGGCATCCGAAACTGGTCATTACCCGTCAAGTCAAAAAAGACAAAGGGAAATATTTCGGCCCTTATCCGAATGCCTACGCAGCGAGCGAAACGAAAAAGCTGCTGGACCGGTTGTATCCGCTCCGCAAATGCCATACGATGCCGGACCGTGTTTGCCTGTACTACCATCTCGGACAATGCCTAGCGCCCTGCGTTAAGCCGGTGGAGAAAGATACGTATAAGGAAATGATCGATGGCATTAGCCGTTTTCTCAACGGCGGATTTCGTGATGTCAAGCAAGACCTGACGGAGAAGATGAGTGAAGCGGCAGAGAACCTGGAGTTCGAGCGGGCAAAAGAATACCGCGACCAAATCAGCCATATCGAATCGGTCATGGAAAAACAGAAAATGGCGATGAACGATTTCACCAACCGCGACGTTTTCGCTTATGCGGTCGATAAAGGCTGGATATGCATACAGGTCTTCTTTGTGCGGCAAGGAAAGCTGATCGAACGCGAAGTTTCGATGTTTCCTTTATACCGAGACCCGGATGAAGAATTTTTGACTTTCCTTGGACAGTTTTATGAAAAACCGGATCATATCAAGCCAAATGAAATCTTGCTGCAAGAAACTGAAGATGCAGAATTCCTTAAAGAGTGGCTCGGGGCGAAAGTGCTCGTCCCGCAGCGCGGTAAGAAAAAAGATTTGGTGCAACTCGCGCAAAAAAATGCGGAAATTGCCATCAAGGAAAAATTCCAGCTGCTTGAGCGTCAAGAAGAACGGACGGTCGGTGCTTGCAACGAACTGGGCGAAGCAATGAATATCCACACGCCTTTGCGCATTGAAGCATTCGATAACTCCCATATCCAAGGAGCGGATGCCGTATCGGCGATGGTTGTCTTCATTGACGGCAAACCATCGAAGAAAGATTACCGGAAATACAAAACGCGCTCTGCCCAAAAGCCCGATGATTATGCGGCCATGCGTGAAGTGGTTCGCAGGCGCTATAGCCGCGTGCTGAAGGACGGCTTGCCTTTGCCTGACTTGATCATTATCGATGGCGGCAAAGGCCAAATCGAATCGGCACGCGAAATCGTCGAAGACGAACTTGGCCTCGACATCCCAATCGCGGGTCTCGCTAAAGATGCCAAGCACCAAACTTCCCAGTTGCTGTACGGCAACCCAATCGAGATGGTGGAACTTAAACGCACAAGCGAAGCATTTTATTTATTGCAGCGCATACAAGATGAAGTGCACCGATTCGTCATCACGTTCCACCGCCAATTGCGCGGCAAGAATTCGATTCAATCCGCACTCGACGGTCTGCAAGGTGTCGGGCCGAAGCGCAAGCAACAATTGTTGAAGCATTTTGGGTCGGTGCGAAAAATCAAAGAAGCGAATGCTGCGGAAATCCAACAGGCAGGTATTCCCGAGAAGCTGGCCGCAGAAATCGAACAGCATTTTAAGGAACAGCCGTTGCAACAAGAATAACTTCATGGTATTGTAAGAACACAATTGAATCACTTGTAAAAAGTGATGATAGAGGAGCGGACGTCAAGAGTAAGCATTCCGAGATTTGCAGAATCTGCGAAGGATGCCGAAAGGGACGCCCGCCGAAGTTTACGTCGCACTGCTTGCGCGTATGCTGGTTCTGCATTTAAGAAATGCAGGGCTGTCAGAGTTTAAACTCTGGAGGGCTATCTCACATGGACGTTTGAAATCGTACATGAGAAGAGAGGTAGCTTGCCGGGCAATCGGCGAGTTGCCTCTTTTTTGTTGAGGGCCACTTAACTTAAGTGGGAGTGGAGAGAATGACAACAATCGTAATGAAATTCGGCGGGACGTCTGTGGCGTCTCCGGAGAAAATCTTAGGCGTGGCAAGACGCGCCATCCGGGAAAAACAGCAAGGCAAACGCGTCGTCATCGTCGTTTCCGCGATGGGCAAGACGACTGACACGCTGCTAGGACTGGCGGAAGAGATTTCTGGTGAGCCGCCAAAGCGTGAAATGGATATGTTGCTTGCAACTGGCGAACAAGTGACCATTTCGCTATTAGCGATGGCCTTTAAGCAGCTTGGCCATGATGCATTAAGCTTTACCGGGTGGCAGGCAGGAATCGAGACGGAATCGGTTCCGCGCAATGCGCGCATCGAAACCATCCATACCGAGCGTTTGGAAGAAGCGCTTGACCTCGGCTTGTTCTGCGTGGTCGCAGGGTTCCAAGGCGTCGATAAGAGCGGCAATATCACAACACTCGGCCGCGGTGGTTCCGATACAACGGCTGTGGCGCTTGCCGGCGCACTAGGCGCGGAAAAATGTGAGATTTATACAGACGTTGACGGAGTCTACACATCCGATCCCCGTTATGTCACAGGCGCCCGCAAGCTCGAACAAATTTCATACGACGAAATGCTTGAACTGGCGAATCTGGGTGCGGGCGTACTTCATCCGCGCGCTGTGGAATTTGCTAAGAACAATCAAGTGCCCCTGTCTGTACGGGCCAGCTACTCGGATGAGCCGGGGACTATCATTCAAGAGGTGATCACTGTGGAAAAAAATCTAATCGTGCGCGGTGTGGCGTTTGAAAAAGACATCGCCCGGATTACTATTAGTTACACGAAGCCGTTTAACGGGTCGCTCGCCAATATTTTCACGATCTTAGCGGATCATTTCATCGATGTCGATATTATTGTGCAAAGCATTAGCGAAGAGTTTCCGCCATCTGTTTCGTTCTCCATCAAAGAAGACAGCCTGGCAGAAGCGCAGCGCGTGTTGTCGGAAGCGCAAGAGCATATCGGCTATAACGCCATCGATATCGAAACCGGCTTGGCGAAAGTCTCCATCGTCGGCTCCGGAATGGTATCGAATCCAGGTGTCGCGGCAAGAATGTTCGACATTCTTCGCACGCAGGATGTGCCAGTAAAAATGGTCAGCACTTCAGAAATCAAAGTCTCTGTCGTCGTGCCGGCAAGCAAAATGGAGAGCTCAGCGAATGCGCTTCACGACGCATATGAACTAACGCCAGCTTCTGTCAGATAAGCGAAAAGCCCAGCCGAGCTGGGCTTTTTTCTGTTGCTGATTGATTGTGTAAAGATTCACATTTTGTTCAAATTTGAAATCGTGTCGCAGGAGTCCTAGACGAGCTTATAAATACTCGAAACAGATGCCTGTATCTCAGCTGTTTCGAAATAAAAATATAGCTTTTCATGAATTCTTTCCTATTTATTATCTGGAAAAGGCCCCCTAAACCCTAGATAGGAAGCGCTTAAAAACGCTCCCTTGCCTTGACGCTCCTAGAGGGGGGGAGTACAATAAATATGTCATATTCTTGTACATGATGCTTACAGTGACGTGAAGATATTTTCCTGATATAGGGAAATGTTTACGTTGCCAACAAATGTTTTTGAGGGGGGTAAAATTTTTGGATAACAATCGTGAATTTTTAATGCGCAGGCTGCACTCTTTACTCGGGGTCATTCCAATCGGATTGTTCTTGACGCAGCATTTGATCGTCAACCATTTCGCTACGCAAGGCGTGGAAGCGTTTAACCAAGCTGCCCACTTCATGGCAAATCTTCCATTCGTCATTTTCCTGGAGATTTTCGTCATCTACTTGCCGCTAATGTATCATGCTTTCTACGGATTATACATAGCGTTCACGGCGAAAAACAACCCGGGACATTACAGCTATATGCGCAACTTGTTGTTTGTTGCACAGCGCTACACCGGGGTTTTCCTAGTGGTCTTTATCGCATGGCACATTTTTGAGACAAGGTTCCAAGTGGCGATTGGCGCAGGTGAAGCAGATTTCAACATGATGGAAAACATCTTGTCGAATCCGTTGATGTTTGCGTTTTATGTTGTCGGTGTCTTGTCTGCAACGTTCCACTTTGCGAACGGATTGTGGTCTTTCCTGGTTACGTGGGGAGTCACGGTTTCAGCGAAAGCACAGCGCTACTCAACTTATTTCACACTTCTAGTCTTTATTGTATTATCGATCATTGGTATCAGAGCATTGTTTGCATTCATTTAAGAATGTCCTAAACATTGGTGAATTAAAAGAGGAGTGAACAGTACAATGGCGAAAGGCAAAATTTCTATCGTCGGTGGGGGACTAGCTGGCTTAATGGCAGCGATCAAAGTTGCCGAAGCAGGAGCACCTGCCGATCTATTTTCCATCGTTCCCGTTAAACGGTCTCACTCTGTGTGCGCACAGGGCGGCATTAACGGAGCGGTGAATACAAAAGGTGAAGGGGATTCCCCAGCAATTCACTTGGACGACACCGTTTACGGCGGTGACTTCCTAGCGAACCAAAGACCGGTTAAAGCGATGGCCGATGCAGCACCTGGCATCATCCGCCTGCTTGACCGCATGGGCGTCATGTTCAACCGTACACCAGAAGGCTTGCTCGACTTCCGCCGTTTCGGCGGGACGATGCACCACAGAACAGCATTTGCCGGCGCAACGACTGGCCAACAATTGCTTTATGCACTTGATGAGCAAGTCCGCCGCTATGAAGTAGCAGGACTCATCACGAAGTATGAAGGTTGGGAATTCCTTGGCCTCGTTATCGATGATGAAGGCGCATCAAAAGGAATCACGGCACAGAACTTGACGTCAATGGAGATCAAATCGTTCCGTTCAGACGCTGTTATCATGGCGACTGGCGGACCTGGGATTATCTTCGGGAAATCCACAAACTCAGTCATCAACACAGGTTCTGCTGCATCGATCGTTTATCAGCAAGGCGCTTATTATGCGAACGGCGAATTCATTCAAATCCACCCAACAGCGATTCCTGGCGACGACAAGCTCCGCTTGATGTCAGAATCTGCACGCGGTGAAGGCGGACGGATTTGGACGTATAAAGATGGCAAGCCTTGGTACTTCCTAGAAGAAAAGTATCCGGCTTACGGAAACTTGGTTCCTCGTGACATCGCGACACGCGAAATCTTCGACGTGTGCGTTAACCAAAAGCTCGGCATCAACGGCGAGAACATGGTGTACTTGGACCTTTCTCATAAAGATTCGAAAGAACTCGACATCAAATTGGGCGGCATCATCGAAATTTACGAGAAATTCACGGGCGACGATCCACGCAAAGTACCGATGAAAATCTTCCCGGCTGTACACTATTCAATGGGCGGACTATGGGTTGACGACCATCAGATGACGAACATCCCTGGCGTTTTGGCAGCAGGTGAATGTGATTATTCCCAGCATGGTGCAAACCGCCTCGGGGCCAACTCACTCCTGTCAGCTATTTACGGCGGCATGGTTGCTGGGCCGAATGCTCTTGAATATGTCAAAGGCTTGGAAGTTCTTGCAGAAGACTTGCCAAACGATATTTACGAAAAGCATGAAGCTGAAGAACAGCGTAAATGGGATGAAATTCTTGCGCTTGACGGAACAGAAAATGCTTACGTCCTGCACAAGGAACTAGGAGAATGGATGACGGACAACGTGACGGTCGTGCGCTATAATGACCGCCTCGAAGAAACGGACCGTAAAATTCAGGAACTGCTTGAACGCTTTAACCATATCAGCATGACGGATACGCAACTTTGGAGCAACCAAGGGGCAATGTTTACTCGCCAGCTGAAAAATATGCTACATTTAGCACGTGTCATCACTATCGGTGCATTAAAGCGCAACGAAAGCCGCGGCGCTCATTACAAACCGGAATTCCCGGAACGTAATGATGAGGAATTCCTGAAGACGACTATGGCGAAGTTCAATGGCTATGATGCGCCGATCTTCCATTATGAAGAAGTCGACACTGGCTTGATCCCGCCACGCAAACGCGACTATTCCGCGAAAGCATAGCATTATAGAAGGGAGCTAATTCACTATGGGTGAAGCAGCAAAAACGGTTATTTTCGAAATCGAACGCCAAAACTCCACAGACGAAAGTTCGTACTGGGAAAAGTTCGAATTGCCATATCGTGCCAACATGAACGTCATTTCTGCGTTGATGGAAATTCGACGCAACCCGGTCAATATGGACGGGAAGAAAACAACTCCAGTCAACTGGGACATGAACTGCCTTGAGGAAGTTTGTGGGGCTTGTTCTATGGTCATCAATGGCAAAGCACGCCAGTCTTGTACGGCGCTTGTCGACCAATTGGAACAACCAATCCGTCTTCAGCCGATGAGAACATTCCCGGTCGTCCGCGATTTGATCGTAGACCGCAGCCGCATGTTCGACTCACTGAAGAAAGTCAAAGCGTGGGTGCCGATCGACGGTACGCATGATCTTGGCGAAGGTCCGCGTATGCCTGAACGCAAACGCCAATGGGCTTATGAATTGTCTAAATGCATGACGTGCGGCGTATGCTTAGAAGCCTGCCCGAACGTTAACGATAAATCCGACTTTATCGGCGCAGCGCCTCTTTCTCAAGTACGCTTGATGAACGCGCACCCAACAGGCTCCATGAACCGTGATGAGCGTTTGAACGCGATCATGGGAGAAGGCGGCCTTGCGGATTGCGGTAACTCACAAAACTGTGTGGAATCTTGCCCGAAAGGCATTCCATTGACAACGTCAATCGCAGCTTTGAACCGCGATGTCAGCATCCAAATGTTCCGTAATTTCTTCGGAAGCGATCATATGGTCGACTAATCCTAACTCCGCCTTTATGGCGGAGTTTTTTTGTATCAATGGAAAATCAATGAGCTTGGCTGAAACAGATGTCCTTTGCGCTAGTTTTTGCTATACTATCAAGATGACAAGCGTTTTACAGGGGGAACTGAAATGACAGCGGCATACATAGAAGATTTCGATCAATGGCAGCAAGGGTTTAGTTTTTATGCACCGGTCCATGTTCGTTTTTCAGAAACGGACATGTTCGGGCATGTCAATAACACAGTGCCGATTGCTTATTTTGAGTACGCACGAATCGAGTTCATGAAAGAAGTCGGCTTGATGCAAGCGTGGCTTTCAAAAAACAGCGATTTAATACCCGTCGTAGCGGATATGCAAGTCGATTTTGTCCGCCAAGTGTTTTTCGATGAGCAATTGAAAGTGTTCGTAAAAGTAGAGTCAATTGGAAACTCGTCCGCCGATCTTCATTATTGGGCAGTAAATGACAAGCATGAAACTTGTTTCACCGGCAGAGGCGCCATTGTCCAAATCTCGAAAGCAAGCGGCAAAGGGCATCCATGGAGCGATCAAGATAAGGCAATGTTGCAAAATGGAAGCCTGACTTCCGCCGGCAATAAAAACTAACCGTGCCTGACGGCTTCAAAAACTTTACGATGAAACAAATACCAGTAGCTAGGGAGTGAGCCAAGCCAATGACCGAAGACAACTTAAACCATCGCCACGATTTAGAGCATGTGGCATTTATGGAAAAGGAATTGCGTTATATATCAGGAATCATCAAGCAAAAAGGCCGTGAAATCCTCAATTCGTATACCATCACGCCGCCACAATTTGTGGCATTGCAATGGCTATTCGAGCACGGCGATATGACCATCGGCGATTTGTCGAACAAAATGTTTCTGGCGTTCAGCACCACGACTGATTTGGTCGATCGAATGGAGAAAAATGACTTGGTCGTACGCATTCGCGAGGAACAAGATCGCCGCGTCGTACGTATTAAGTTATTAAAAGAAGGCGAACGGATTATCGAAGAAGTAATCAAGAAGCGCCAAGAATATTTAGAAGCAGTGCTGGATGACTTCAGTGAAGAAGAAGTCGAGCAATTTTCGAGTTTGTTGGAGAAAATGCATATCAACATGAAATAGGAGCGGGGCTATGACATCGAATGCGCCAATCGGAGTAATTGATTCAGGCGTCGGCGGGTTAACCGTCGCCAAAGAAATCATGAAACTTCTACCTAATGAGAAAATTTGTTACATCGGCGATAATGCCCGCTGCCCGTATGGCCCGCGCCCTCTTGCGGAAGTTCGGCGCTATACGTGGCAAATGGCAGAAGCGCTCATGAAAATGAATATTAAAATGCTCGTCATCGCGTGCAACACCGCGACCGCTGCAGCGCTCAATTCCTTGCAAAAAAAATTGCCGATTCCAGTCATCGGCGTCATTTTTCCGGGAGCGCGTGCAGCGATCAAGTCCTCTTCGACGAAAAAAATTGCGGTTCTCGGCACTTCCGGGACCGTTAAAAGTGGGGCATATGAAAAAGCGATCAAGTCGCTCGTTTCTGCGTCTGACGTCATCCAATTGGCATGTCCACGTTTTGTTCCACTTGTGGAAAGTGATGAGTATGAAGGGGAGTTTGCCCGCCGCATGGTAGCGGAGACTTTATCGGCGATTAAATCAAAGGAGTTCGATACCGCTATCCTTGGCTGCACCCATTATCCATTATTGCAAGGCTTTATTGAACAAGAGCTTGGCAGTACGGTGACGGTTTTGTCATCAGCGCAGGAAACTGCGAAAGATGTAGCTCGTCATTTGAGTTTCGCGGACAAATTTGCGGATCGCCGCAAACCACCTGTCCATCAGTTTTATACATCCGGTTCGACAGCGATTTTCCGCACGATTATCAAGAAATGGCTCGCCATTGAAAATCCGTGCATCCATTCGATCCAGTTCCCGAAACCCTGACGGCATAGCCTCTGGGTTTTTGTCGTCAAAGAAGAATTATGGTAAGATTTTTTGAGTACATGAGGAGGATTCACTAATGATGAGAATTGATAATAGACAAGCAAACGAACTGCGTCCAATAGAAGTGGAAACGGATTATTTGATCCACCCCGAGGGCTCGGTCTTGATTACAGTCGGCCAAACCAAGGTTATTTGCACGGCGACCATTGAATCGCGCGTTCCGGGCTTTTTGAGAGGGCAAGGCAAAGGATGGGTCACGGCGGAGTATTCCATGCTGCCACGCGCCACCAACAGCCGCAATCAGCGTGAAGCGACACGCGGCAAGCTCGGCGGCCGTACGATGGAAATCCAACGCCTGATCGGCCGGTCTTTACGCGCTGTCGTGGATCTAGAAAAGATCGGTGAACGCACGCTATGGATCGACTGCGATGTCATCCAGGCAGATGGCGGAACACGCACAGCTTCCATAACCGGTGCTTTCATCGCCATGACCATCGCGCTTGGCAAATTGGATGTGCCGGTATTCCCGGTGACGGATTATTTGGCAGCGACAAGCGTTGGCATCAACAGCGACAAGCAAGCCATCTTGGACTTGAACTATGAAGAGGATTCAACTGCAGACGTCGACATGAACTTGGTCATGACAGGGTCCGGTGAATTTGTCGAGATGCAAGGAACGGGTGAAGAAGCGACCTTCAGCCGCAAAGAATTGAATGAAATGCTTGATCTCGGTGAAGCGGGCATCCAGCAATTGATTCAAATCCAGAAATCGGCGATTGGTGAATTGTCTTCGCGGATCGGCGAAAAGGTGGAATCCACGCTATGAAGAAGATCGTCATTGCAACACAGAACAAAGGAAAAGCAAAAGACTTCGAAACTTTGCTGTCTCCACTGGGGTATGAAGTATTGACCTTGCGAGACGTCGCAAAAGACCTCGATATTGAGGAAACCGGCACGACCTTTGAAGCCAACGCTATCTTAAAAGCGGAAGGCGTTGCCAAGGAACTCGGCATTCCGGTCATTGCTGATGATAGCGGGCTCGAAATTGATGCATTAGGCGGAGAGCCAGGGGTCTATTCTGCACGCTATGCAGGAGGCGACAAAAGCGACGAGGCCAATATTGATAAAGTGCTGGAGAAGCTGTCTGATGTACCCGATGGCGAGCGTACAGCACGCTTTCGCTGCGTCTTAGCGGTTGCGGCGCCCGGAGAACAAACACAAACATTCGCTGGTGCGTGTGAAGGCGAGATCCTGCGTTTGCGCAGAGGCGAACACGGTTTTGGCTACGACCCGATTTTCTACGTTCCTGCACAAGAGCGTGCCATGGCTGAACTTGAACCTGCAGAAAAAGCCGCTATCTCCCACCGTGGACAAGCTTTGAACAAGCTCAAACAGGCGATGCCTGAATGGCTGAAATAAGAAATTAAATATTTTTTTGAAATAGTATTGACTTTTCCTCAGATGATTTCTATAATTAAAATTGTCTTTCGTGAGGAAGTCATGTCTCAGTAGCTCAGCTGGATAGAGCAACGCCCTTCTAAGGCGTCGGTCGGGGGTTCGAATCCCTCCTGGGACGTCCTAAAACCTTGTTTTCCCCAATCGGGAAAGCAAGGTTTTTTTATTGTCAGAAACTGATTGTGAAGAAATGATGGACATTTGATTTTTCACTGTTTATTTGCGCGCCATATCGTATAATGGAAAAAGATAGAGAAAAAACAGACCTAAAGGTGGAAATCATACGTGTTCAGAAACAATTGGAAGCGGATTTTACTTGTGCTATCACTAATACAAACGATATTGATTGCGGCGACGGCAACGAGCATTTGGACGTACGCTAGCGAATCAGAATTGATCGAAGCCGATGCAGCAATCGTGTTAGGCACAAAAGTCATCGGCAACGAGCCTTCGCCGGTGCTGGAGCAACGCATACGTCATGCGATCGACTTGTATGAAGCAGGTTATGTGAAGAAAATTATATTTACAGGAGGCATGACGGACGGAGCGGAGATAGCCGAGTCGGTAGTGAGCCGGGATTTTGCGATCCGCCACCATGTCCCTGAAGAAGATATTTTGATCGAAACCCGATCGCTCGTCACCGAAGAGAACTTTCTTTTCGCTGGTGAAATAGCGGAAGACAATGGCTTGTCGAGTTTTCTGGTTGTCAGTGACCCCTTGCATATGAAACGGGCGTTGCTTATGGCTGAACATGCCGGAATTGATGCCCACACATCACCGACACCGTCGACTGAGTTCACAGGAGTTACAAATATCGCACCATTCTTTGCGCGTGAAGTCGTTTGTTACATGGCTTATGTTGCAATGCATGCAGTCATCTAGAAAAATCGCCCAAACAAGAGGGCGGTTTTTTTAATTTTGCAGATGAACGCACAGGCTCTAAGTGATACACTATTGAAAAGCTTTAAGAAACGGAGAAGATCCGCACGGAGGCTGGCGCATCAGAGCGCCGGCTTTCGTTTTCACAGCGTATTTCCCTATGGTATGATGAATGGACAAAGAGGTGGTAGGATGCGGAAGAAATTTGGGGATTTGAAGCGTAAGGGCAATGTTATTGTTTTTCCGACAACGGTCACACGGCTTTTATCGGAAGGGATGACCAGTTTAAAGAATGAGCAATATGCTGAGGCGCGCGATAAATTACACCAAGTGCTTGTTTACGAGCCGGAACATGCTGCAGCGCTTGGCGGATACGCATATAGCTTGTATGAGCTAACTGAATTCGAAGAAGCGCTTGAAGTGGTGCAGGAATTGCTGCGCATTGGCCCGATCCATTATTTGGAGACGATGGAGCTATACATAAGTATTTTAATGCAAGTGAAAGAATTCGAAGAAGCCGAGAAGATGATCGAGGTACTTATCGAAGAAAATATTTTGCCGAAAGAACGCTTGGAGCAATTCCATCAACTCCGCGACCTGAACGAACGGATTGCCGAAAGCGCAGCTACTGCACAAAAAGAAACAGGTCAGTTCAGTCTGGAGCAGTTTTTGTCGCTCAGCGCATCTGAACAAGAACAACGCGTGACCGAATTGCCAAAAGAAGCTTACGGTGCAATGAAAAAGCAGTTAATTAAGCTGATCGGTCATCCGGAAGTGGACTGGGTGGCGAAATCCTATTTGCTTCTCATGCTCCGAGAACAGCAAATCAGCGGAACGGTGCGCGTTAGTAAATTTCATTATGCTAAAGAACTATCGATTGAAGAGCTGCCTGAGCCTCTAAAAGACGCACGGCTTCTTGGGATTCGCAAGCGTTTAGAAGAGGCGTTGGAGAAAGAACCAGCCAAACTACAGATGGCGATGGAATTGGTCGACCGCCACATCTATCTGTTGTATCCGTTTTTTTGGGAAGAGTTTGAGGAAGCAGAAATCGCTGAAGCCTATCACGCCTACCTCGATAGTTTGTTTAGCGGAGAAGCGGAAGCAAAAGCCGATCCGAAATTGTTGGAGTGGCTCATGCAGGCCGAAACATACATAGAATTGCGCAATGGATAGAAATAGTTGAACCTGCTCACATGTATGATATAATGTGGAGGTTGTCAAAAATCGTACAAATATCGTACATGACTTTGTAAAAAATTGTTTGGAGGGCTTATATATGTCAGCAAAATGGGAAAAACAAGAAGGTAATGTCGGAGTTCTTACAGTAGAAGTACCGGCTGAAGAAGTAAACGGCGCGCTTGATAAAGCGTTCAAAAAAGTCGTTAAAGAAATTAACGTACCAGGATTCCGTAAAGGGAAAATGCCACGCCAAATGTTCGAAAAACGTTTCGGTGTAGAATCTCTTTATCAGGATGCACTTGATTTCATCCTGCCTGATGCTTACGCAAACGCAGTCGAAGAAGCAGGCATCAACCCGGTTGACCGCCCTGAAATCGACATCGAAAAATTGGAAAAGAACGAGCCATTGGTTTTCACTGCTAAAGTAATCGTGAAACCTGAAGTAGAACTTGGCGAATACAAAGGGCTTGAAGTTTCTAAAGAAGACACTAACGTGACGGATGAAGAAATCGAAGCTCAATTGAAAGAAAGCCAAGAACGTATGGCTGAATTGACTGTTAAAGAAGACGGACAAGTTGAAAACGGCGATACAGCTGTTATCGACTTCGAAGGATTTGTAGACGGCGAAGCGTTTGAAGGCGGAGCAGGCAATGACTACTCCCTAGAAATCGGTTCAAACTCATTCATCCCAGGCTTCGAAGAGCAATTGGTCGGCGCTAAAACAGGCGAGCAAAAAGACGTTGAAGTCACTTTCCCTGAAGAGTACCACGCTGAAGAGCTTGCTGGAAAATCAGCAACGTTCAAAGTAACGGTAAACGAAGTGAAAGCAAAAGAATTGCCTGAACTAAACGACGAGTTCGCAAAAGAGCTTGACGAAGAAGTCGAAGGCCTTGATGCGCTTCGCACGAAAATGAAAGAAAACTTGAAAGCGGAGAAAGAAAACGCTTCTGAGACGCAAATGCGCGACCAGCTTGTGCAAAAAGCGGCAGAAAACGCAACAGTCGAAATCCCACAAGCAATGATCGATTCTGAAATCGACCGCATGATGCAAGACTTCGAGCAACGCCTAAGCCAACAAGGCATGAACAAGGAATTGTACTTCCAGTTCTCAGGCCAAGACGAAGATGCACTTCGCGAGCAAATGACTGCTGACGCTGAAACACGTGTACGCGTATCATTGACGCTTGAAGCGATCGCGAAAGCGGAAAACATGGAAGTCACTTCTGAAGACATCGACAAAGAGCTTGAGAAAATGGCTGGCCAATTCAACATGGACGCTGAACAAATCAAAACAGCTCTAGGCGGCACTGAAATGCTTGAGAACGACATCCGTATGCAAAACACGGTTGAGTTCCTTGTAGAGAACGCTAAAATTTCTGACGCAAAAGCTGCAGAATAACACATAAGATTTCCAATAAAACAAGGTGCGGCAACCGCACCTTGTTTTCTATACATAATGGCAAACAAAAATGGGATGGCTTATGCCAGATCATAAGTGAATAATACTTATGATGAGTCTATATCAGCCGTAATACTACGGAGACTCCCGCGGGATAGCGAGACAGGAGACCCCGCAAGAAGTATAGCTTCTGAGGGGGCTTGGCGCTCGCCCGCAGGAAAGCGTAGTAGTCTTACGGCGATTTTACCAGATGAAAAGGTTTGGTTTTCTAAACAACAGAGTTAGGACACTGCTGACTAATTCACGTTCCTACATATAAAGGCAGTTTCTTTGGCATAGTTCTAATTAGTTGATACAATCAAAATAATCTTGTAACATAATGGCTTGAATAGGGGTGACTACATTGTTCAAATTTAACGATGAAAAAGAGCATTTAAAATGTTCATTTTGCGGTAAGCCGCAGGAACAGGTTCGTAAACTGGTCGCAGGGCCAGGTGTATATATTTGCGACGAATGTATCGAACTTTGCACAGAAATCGTAGAAGAAGAACTCGGCACGGAAGAAGAAACTGAGTTCAAAGAAGTACCAAAACCAAAAGAAATCATGGATATCCTTGGTGGCTATGTGATCGGCCAAGACAAGGCGAAAAAATCCTTGGCAGTAGCAGTTTATAACCATTACAAACGGGTCAATTCGCAAAGCAAAATCGATGACGTTGAACTTTCGAAATCGAATATTGTGTTGATCGGGCCAACAGGTAGCGGGAAAACTTTGCTTGCGCAAACACTCGCACGCATCCTGAATGTACCATTTGCCATTGCGGATGCAACTTCACTGACTGAAGCTGGCTATGTCGGGGAAGATGTCGAGAACATCTTGCTTAAATTGATTCAAGCTGCAGATTATGACGTGGACCGTGCAGAAAAAGGCATCATTTATATCGATGAAATCGATAAAGTGGCACGTAAATCCGAGAACCCGTCGATTACACGCGACGTTTCCGGCGAAGGCGTACAGCAAGCCTTGCTGAAAATCCTGGAAGGCACAACCGCGAGTGTTCCCCCGCAAGGCGGACGCAAGCATCCTCATCAGGAATTCATCCAAATCGATACGACGAATGTCTTGTTCATCGTAGGCGGCGCGTTTGACGGAGTCGATCAAATCATCAAACGCCGTCTCGGCAATAAGATCATTGGCTTCGGCGCAGATCCGAACAAAGAAGAAATGGATGAGAAATCGCTTCTTAGCCAATTGATTCCAGAGGACTTGTTGAAATTCGGCTTGATCCCTGAATTTATCGGCCGTCTGCCAGTGCTCGCAAGCCTTGAGCAATTGGATGAAAATGCACTTGTGCAAATTCTGACCGAGCCGAAAAATGCACTTATCAAGCAATATCAGAAGATGATGGAACTTGATGGCGTGACATTGACATTCGAACACGATGCATTGATCGAAATTTCCCGTCTCGCAATCGAGCGGAAAACAGGCGCACGTGGATTGCGCTCAATCATCGAAAACATCATGCTTGATGTCATGTATGATTTGCCGTCCCGTGAAGATATCGTCGAGTGCATTATCACGAAAGAAACAGTGACGGAGAACTCGCAGCCGAAACTGATGCTAGAAGATGGCACTGAGTACGATAGCAATAACGAAAAAACATCTGCTTAAATTTTGAGTGGATGCACAAGAATAGGATGATACGGGCTGACTCTGAATCGTGCACATCCGCGCGTATGGGGGTCAGCCCTTTTTTCACGAAAAATGCAATAGTTTTCCTGTATTTGGAGGCGAACTGACAGAGAGAAAGAGAATTGACGGAGGTGCACTTAAATTATGGCGAAGAAAAAAGTGACTAAACAAGTCCCGCTCTTGCCGCTCCGCGGACTGCTTGTCTTCCCGACAATGGTTCTGCATATAGATGTAGGCCGGGAACGTTCAGTAGCAGCGCTTGAGCAAGCGATGATGGATGACCAAATCGTCTTTTTGGCGACTCAAAAAGACATGGCTGTCGAACAGCCAGAAAAAGACGATTTGCATAAAATCGGTACCTTGGCATATGTGAAGCAAATGCTGAAATTGCCAAATGGTACAATTCGTGTGCTAGTAGAAGGTTTGGAACGCGGACAATGGGGCCAATACGAGGACGGCGACAAATTCACGCAAGTGGAAGTGACGTCGTTCCCTGATGAACCTGAACGCGATGCTGAACAGGATGCTTTGATGCGCATTTTACTGGAGCAATTTGAAATCTTCGGCAAAGGCTCGAAGAAAGTGACGACTGAAACTTTCAATACGGTAGCGGATATCGAAGAGCCGGGCCGTTTAGCAGATATGATTGCTTCGCATCTTTCCTTAAAATTGCCTGCCAAGCAGGAAGTACTCGAAACTTTCGATGTCACGAAACGCCTTGAGTTATTGATCAGCCGACTGCATAACGAGCAAGAAGTGGCCGATATCGAAAAACGCATTAACGACCGTGTAAAAAAAGCGATGGAGCAAACGCAAAAAGAGTTTTATTTGCGTGAACAGATGAAAGCGATCCAAACAGAATTAGGCGACAAGGACGGCAAAGGCGCAGAAGTGGCTGATTTGAAAAAACGCATCGAAGAAGCGGGTATGCCTGAATCAACCGAGAAAACAGCGTTCAAGGAATTGGACCGTTACGAGAAATTGCCTTCAGCTGCAGCGGAAAGTGGCATCATCCGCAATTATATTGAATGGCTAGTAACGATTCCATGGTCTGAAACGACAGAAGATCGTTTGGACATTAATTACGCTGAAGATGTGCTGAACCGCGATCACGATGGTCTTGAAACAGTAAAAGAACGCGTGCTTGAGTATTTAGCTGTCCAGCAAATGACCAAATCGCTGCGCGGGCCGATTCTTTGTCTTGTAGGTCCTCCAGGCGTCGGGAAAACATCACTTGCCCGCTCAATCGCCGATTCACTCGACCGTAATTTTGTCCGTATCTCACTTGGTGGTGTGCGTGATGAATCCGAAATCCGGGGCCATCGCCGCACCTACGTCGGGGCAATGCCAGGACGCATCATTCAAGGGATGAAAAAAGCCGGCACCGTTAACCCGGTCTTCTTGTTAGATGAAATTGACAAGATGTCTAACGACTTCCGCGGCGACCCGTCGTCTGCGATGCTTGAGGTGCTGGATCCGGAACAGAACAATTCCTTCAGCGACCATTACATCGAAGAAAGCTATGATTTGTCGAATGTATTGTTCATAGCGACAGCGAATGACCTGGGATCGATTCCAGGTCCATTGCGTGACCGCATGGAAGTCATCTCGATTGCCGGCTATACGGAACTGGAGAAGAAATTGATCGCCAACAACCATTTGGCGCCCAAACAATTGAAAGAACACGGCTTAACGCCGGAGCAATTGGATTTCCAAGAAGACGCGTTCGTCTCGATGATCCGCTATTACACACGTGAAGCCGGTGTGCGCGGATTGGAACGTCAAATTGCTTCTGTATGCCGGAAAGTGACCAAACAGATCGTCTCGAAAGAAAAAGAACAGGTGACGGTCGGTGCGGAAGAAGTCGAGAGTTATCTCGGCAAGAAAAAATTCCGTTACGGCGTGGCTGAAACGCAAAATCAAATTGGCGTGGCAACGGGTCTCGCATACACCGCTGTCGGCGGAGACACTCTGCAAATCGAAGTGTCATTGTCTGCCGGTAAAGGAAAACTACAATTGACAGGCAAACTGGGCGATGTCATGAAAGAGTCCGCACAAACGGCATTGTCATTTGTCCGTGCTCAAGCAGAATCGCTTGGCATCGATCCGAATTTCCAAGAAGCGCATGATATCCATATTCACGTGCCGGAAGGAGCCGTTCCAAAAGACGGGCCATCCGCGGGTGTAACAATTGCGACAGCGCTCGTTTCGGCGCTGACGAAGCGGCCAGTGCGCCGCGACGTCGGCATGACAGGGGAAATTACGCTCCGCGGACGCGTCTTGCCGATTGGCGGCCTGAAAGAGAAAACATTGAGCGCTCATCGTGCAGGATTGAAGACAATCATCGTTCCTGCAGAAAATGAACGCGACCTCGACGATATTCCGGAGACCATCCGCGAAGAATTGGAATTCCATCTCGTCAGCCAAGCGGAACAAGCGCTCGAAATTGCGCTGGAAGGAGCTAAACAATGAAGGTTCATAACGTAGAACTGGTGATCAGCGCGGTTCGTCCAGCGCAGTACCCGGAAACTGAACTTCCCGAGTTTGCACTCGCAGGACGTTCAAATGTCGGGAAATCATCTTTTATCAATAGGTTGATCGGGCGTAAAAGCATGGCGCGTATTTCGTCCAAGCCGGGCAAAACACAAACCTTGAACTTTTACAAAATCGAAGAGGACTTATTTTTCGTCGACGTTCCAGGATACGGCTATGCGAAAGTATCGAAAAGTGAACGCGAGGCCTGGGGCAAGATGATTGAGACGTATATCACAAGCCGTGAGCAATTGCGCGCAGTAATTCAAATCGTCGACTTGCGCCATCCACCGAGCAAAGATGATCAGATGATGTACGATTTCATGAAGCATTACGACATTCCGTGTATCATCATCGCAACAAAAGCGGACAAGATCCCGAAAGGCAAATGGGATAAGCATAAGAAAATCGTCCGTGAAGGACTGGATATGGAAAAAGGCGATCCATTAATCGTCTTTTCTTCCGAAACAGGACTCGGCCAAGAAGCCGCCTGGGCGGAAATCGAAAAACGCATGTAAGCTAGCAAGCTATTTGCATGGCTGGCTTTAAATTAAACAAGACCTGGAAAATCAACGATTTTCCGGGTCTTGTTTTTTGTTTTAAATATGATCTTTAGCTGAGATGGATGAACAAGATAATTAGACGAGTGAATGAGGTGAATGGCGTATAGGTTATTTCTTCGTAAAGTAGCCGCCTCCCGCTTGGGGCATGCCTCTTGCCATAAGCCGAGAAGAGCACTCGTCTTATGGCGTCGGCTAGCCAATGAATGGGCGAAAGGAAGTTGAGCCCATTTATTTGCGACGCATCTGCTCGCAGATGTGGGAGCACGGGTTTGTGCGCGGTTCGGCTTTTAGATTTCATTGAATGTGGTGTGTGAGAAAGTATCGCTGTTAATTGCTTTCATCCTCTGGTGAGGGAATTTAGCTGGACTTGATAATTGTAGAAAAGTTCCGTGCGCTGTTTAATTTGAATTTGAAAAATGACTAAAAACCTCTTACGCTTCCTGCAGTGTATGATGGTTTATAATTCCACTCTAAAACTAGAGATAGGGCGGAAAGAGGCGGCTTTGGAGGGATAGGATGAGCCGATGCGGCGTCTTGTCCGCATCGGCTGCATGACCCGCATCCTGCGGGCCTGAAGCGCAATCTCCCCACATACATTTCCTATTAAAATTTAATAACTCACATACTTTTACTAATTCAACACTAGGAAATTCACCATTCATTGGGCGGCAGTTCACAGTCAATTCCGACTACAAGCGTTATACTTGTGACTCGATAATCGCTTTGCTAGAATTGTAATTGGATTAAGTTTAGAATGATTATAAACTAGAGTTTCTGTTGCGGAAACGTATAGAGCATATAGTGAAAATCGAGTAGGTTCATGCCTTGTTCACAAAATCGCAGGCATAATCTAATGAAAAAGTGGTATACTTAGGGAAATGAAATATTGAACGCGAAAGGTGTTTTAAACCCATGCATACACTCGTAGTCGGGGTCAATTACCGTTCAGCGCCTGTATCCATTCGTGAGAAGCTGTCGTTCATCGAAAGCGAGCTTCCGCAAGCGATGCAAGCCCTGCAACAACAAAAAAGCATATTGGAGAATGTCATCGTATCGACATGCAACCGGACGGAGATTTATGCCGTTGTGGATCAATTGCATACCGGTCGTTTTTACGTGAAGCAATTTTTGGCTTCCTATTTCGATATTCCGATGGAGCAGTTCTCCCAATACTTATTCATTCATGAACAGGACGAAGCGATTGATCATTTGTTCCGTGTCACTGCTGGAATCGATTCAATGGTCCTTGGCGAGACGCAAATTCTCGGTCAAGTGAAATCCAGTTTCCTCGCAGGACAGGAAATCGGCACGACTGGAACTGTCTTCAATCAATTGTTCAAGCAAGCGGTGACGCTAGCGAAGCGTGCGCATAACGAAACAGCCATCGGCGAGAATGCCGTATCAGTTTCTTATGCAGCGGTCGAGCTTGGCAAGAAAATCTTCGGTTCATTGAAGAACAAACATGTTGTCATTCTCGGTGCCGGCAAAATGGGCGAACTCGCCATCAAGAACCTGCAAGGTAGCGGGGCAGACCGCATTACAGTCATCAACCGCACCTTCGAGAAAGCAGAAGTGCTCGCTGACAAATTCGGCGGAACGGCAAAACCATTAAACCAATTGCAATGCGCATTACTCGAAGCGGATATCCTCATTTCGTCTACCGGTTCGACGGATTTTGTGATTGATTTGGAATTGATGCAGTTTGTCGAGAAACTGAGAAAAGGCAAACCTTTGTTCATGGTTGATATCGCAGTACCGCGTGATATGGATCCACGCATCGGTGACCTGCAAAATGTTTTCCTCTATGACATCGATGATATGCAAGGCATCGTTGAAGCGAATCTTGCAGAACGCGAACGGGCGGCGAAGCAAATTGCCGTCATGATCACACAAGAAGCAGAGCAATTCAACGACTGGCTCGGCACACTCGGCGTGGTACCGGTCATTTCCGCATTGCGTGAAAAAGCACTCGGCATCCAGGCAGAAACGATGGAGAGCATCGAGAACAAAATGCCGGATTTGACGGATCGCGAGAAAAAAATTCTCAACAAGCACACGAAATCGATCATCAATCAATTGTTGAAAGAGCCGATTTTGCAAGCTAAGGAAATGGGAACAGCGAAAAAATCACGCGAGCAGCTTGAGATGTTCATGCAGATTTTCGGCATCGAAGAAGAAGTCGAAGAACAGCGTGAAAAACAAGCACTTGCGACGCGTCAAAAAGCGGAGCGAGCACGCCTTGAAAAGCAACAGGAATCGCTCCAAGCACAGGAAAATCCAGGCTATACTGTCTAAACACATCTTCAACTAGCATGGGTTTTCATCTCCATCGCTGTAAATGACCCAATCGGGCCGCGAATGCGGGACAGGGCTATCTTATAATGAGGCGTTTTCGAATCTATATGTTAAAATATAGAGGCGAAACGCCTTTAATTATGGAAATGAAGGGGAATAGGATGGCTGATATAACAATGGCAAGGCTGCACGAAGCTATGGTTATACTATATGCTATCAGCCTTGTCTTTTATTTTGTCGATTATTTATATACCACGAAAAAAGCTATCCGGGTCGCCATGTCACTTCTTGGGGCCGTATGGTTATTGCAGACCGTGTTTCTAGTGCTGTATATCGTTGAGACGCAGCGCTTCCCGGTACTGACTTTGTTTGAAGGCATTTATTTTTATGCGTGGCTATTGGTTACGCTATCGCTCGTCTTGCGGATTTTTTACCGTTTCGACTTTGCGGTATTCTTGATCAATATTATCGGATTCATCTTTATGGTTATCCACACATTTGCGCCGGTGCAAATCGAACGGTCGCCGGTCGGGGAGGCATTGGTGTCTGAGCTGTTGTTCATCCACATCACCTTCGCCATCTTGTCTTATGCTGCATTTTCATTGTCATTCGTCTTTTCCGCATTGCATTTACTATTGTATCGGCTATTGAAGCAAAAGAAATGGACCAAGCAGTGGAGCAGCTTGCCGTCACTCGGGCAGACCGAGCAAGGCATGACGATCTCTATTTTAATTGGGATTCCGATGCTGTTTGTGTCGCTAGTGCTTGGATTTCAATGGGCTATCGTATCGCTGGAAGAGTTTTCTTTGTTAGATGTTAAAATTGTGGGGTCGTTCATTCTGCTGATTGTCTATAGCTTCATTTTATGGCGCCATCGCAGAGGGAACCTGAATGGCATGAATTATGCCTGGGCGCATCTATATGCGTTTTTGTTATTGCTGCTTAATTTCTTTTTCGGCAGCCGGTTATCGGAATTTCATTTTTGGTATTAATAGAAAGGTAGGATTCAGTTGAGAAAAATCATTGTAGGGTCAAGAAGAAGTAAACTTGCGTTGACGCAAACCAATCAATTTATCGACAAAATGAAAGCGGCAGGTGCGCCGTTCGAGTTCGAAATCAAAGAGATCGTCACAAAAGGCGACCGCATCCTGGATGTGCAATTATCAAAAGTCGGAGGCAAAGGGCTGTTTGTTAAAGAAATCGAAGAAGCGCTCTATGCCAAAGAAATTGATTTTGCCGTCCACAGCATGAAAGACATGCCAGCCGTTCTTCCGGAAGGACTGACGATCGGTTGTATCCCGGAACGGGAAGACCCACGCGATGCGTTTATCTCAAATGACCACGTAAAATTGATGGATTTGCCAGTTGGCGCTGTCGTAGGCACAAGCAGCTTGCGGCGCAGTTCACAACTTCTCTTGCTGCGTCCGGACCTTGATGTCCAGTGGATCCGTGGCAATATTGATACACGCCTTTCGAAATTGCATGCAGGTGATTTCGATGCCATTATCCTGGCAGCAGCCGGCTTGAAGCGTATGGGCTGGGGCGATGACATCGTTACCGAATTCATGAAAACAGAAGATTGTCTGCCAGCAATTGGCCAAGGAGCACTCGCTATTGAATGCCGCGAAGGCGACGAGGAGCTTCTTGCAGAATTGGCGAAAATAAATGATAAAGAAACAGTTCTAGCCGTAACAGCGGAACGCAAATTCCTAAAAGACATGAACGGCAGCTGCCAAGTGCCGATTGCAGGTTATGCGACAGTTAAGGGAGATGAAGTTTCCTTTACTGGTTTGATTTCTTCTCCAGAAGCTGACCAAGTGTACAAAGAATCCGCAGCAGGCAAAGACCCGGTTGAAGCGGGGCGCATTGTGGCTGAAAAAATCAGTGCACAAGGCGGTTATGATTTGATTCAACGCGTCATTGCCGAGAGCAATGTATAAGAAAAAACCGGTCATCATTTTCACCGGCAGCCGCCTGCCGAAAGAAGCGGTGGAACTGGCCCAGCAGATAGGGGCGCAAGTAGAGTATTTTCCGCTGATTGAAACGGTGCTGCGAGATACTTCAGCACCTGATTTCGGGCGTTACGGCTGGCTCATTTTCACGAGCCGCAACAGCGCGGAGGCATTTTGCAAGCTGCGCCCTAAAACCTCAGCGAAAATTGCGGCTGTCGGCGACAAGACCGCTGAAATGCTTGAAGCGAACGGCTATTCAGTCGACTTCATCCCCACAACGTTCAGTGCCGATGTTTTTGTCCGGGAATTCCCGGACATCGCCGGCAAGGAACGCTGTTTGTTTGTCAGGGGCGCTCTTGCGAAAGAAACGATCTTGTCGATGCCTCTTGAAATCGATGAATGGACCGTCTACGACACGGTTAAAAAACATAGCAATGCACAAGCGCTCGCTGAAATGTCCGATGTCACGATTATTTTCGCCAGCCCGTCGGCAGTTGCTGCTTATACGGAAGCTGGCGGAAATTTCAAGGGCATCCGGACTGCTGCGATTGGCCATATTACCGAAAGAGCCATAGTAGAAGCGGGAGGAGACGTTGATTTCCGCCCGGAAACCTATACCTATCTTGAAATCATCCAGTCAATAGCGAAAGGAAGTTGCAGCTTATGAAAGACTTGAAATTCGATCGCCATCGCCGTTTGCGCGGTTCTGCCAATCTTCGTGCTATGGTCCGTGAAACCTCAATTCAAAAAGAGGATTTCATTTACCCGATTTTTGTCGTAGAAGGCGAAGACTATAAAAAAGAAATTTCCTCTATGCCAGGTGTCTACCACTACTCGATTGATCGCCTTGGCGAAGAGTTGGACGAAGTGGTCGAGCTCGGCATTCCGTCGGTCATTCTTTTCGGTGTGCCGAAAGATAAAGACCCCGTCGGTTCCCAAGCGTATCATGACCACGCGATCACACAAGAAGCGATCCGTTTTGCGAAACAGCGCCACCCGGAACTCGTTGTCATCGCCGATACGTGCCTGTGCCAATATACAGATCATGGCCATTGCGGTGTGATCGAAGACGGCGTTATTTTGAACGATGAGTCGCTTGATCTATTGGCGCGCACCGCTGTGTCTCAAGCGAAAGCTGGGGCAGACATCATTGCGCCGTCGAATATGATGGACGGCTTTGTAGCAGCGATTCGCTACGGCCTGGATGAAGCTGGATTCAGCCATATTCCAATCATGTCGTACGGTGTGAAATACGCCTCTGCATATTACGGGCCGTTCCGCGAGGCAGCCCATTCAACGCCTCAATTCGGCGACCGCAAAACTTACCAGATGGACCCGGCCAACCGCATGGAAGCACTACGCGAGGCATCATCCGATGTCAATGAAGGCGCAGATTTCATGATCGTTAAACCAGCACTCTCTTACCTTGATATTATTCGTGAAGTCCGCGATAATTTTGATATTCCAATTGTCGCTTATAATGTTTCCGGCGAATACGCTATGGTCAAAGCAGCCGCGCAAAACGGCTGGGTTGATGAAGAGAAAATCGTTCTTGAAACTTTGCTCAGCATGAAACGTGCTGGAGCAGACATTCTCATGTCGTACCACGCAAAAGATGCGGTACGCTGGTTGGAGGGGAAATAAGATGGGATACGAAAACTCTAAACAAGCATTCACAGCAGCAAAACCATTGATGCCAGGCGGCGTTAACAGCCCGGTCCGCGCATTTAAATCAGTCAATATGGAACCGATCTTCATGCAATCCGGAAGCGGCGCGACCATTACGGATATCGATGGCAATACGTATATCGATTACGTTTTGTCGTGGGGCCCGCTGATTCTTGGCCATGCACATCCTGAAGTGGTTGAGGCCATTCAGGAACAAGCAACGCTCGGCACTTCATTCGGTGCGCCGACCATCCTTGAAAACGACATGGCGAAATTGGTCCAAGAACGCGTGCCATCGATTGAAATGGTCCGCATGGTATCATCTGGTACTGAAGCAACTATGAGCGCACTTCGCGTGGCGCGTGGCTATACCGGGCGCAATAAGATCTTGAAATTTGAAGGCTGCTACCATGGACATGGCGATAGCCTATTGATCAAAGCAGGATCGGGTGTCGCGACACTCGGTTTGCCCGATTCACCAGGCGTTCCGGAATCAGTTGCGAAAAACACCATCACGGTGCCTTACAATGATTTGGAAAGCGTGCGTCTTGCATTCCGTGAATTCGGCGACGACTTGGCAGCAGTAATTGTCGAGCCGGTTGCCGGAAATATGGGCGTTGTGCCGCCAACTGAAGGATTCCTACAAGAGTTGCGCAATTTGACGCATGAAAATGGCACTGTTTTGATCTTCGATGAAGTCATGACCGGCTTCCGCGTTGGCTATAATTGCGCTCAAGGGCACTATAACGTGACGCCTGATATGACTTGCCTAGGCAAAGTCATCGGCGGCGGATTGCCAGTCGGCGCATTCGGCGGCAAGCGCGAAATCATGGAACAAGTGGCACCGAGCGGTTCTATTTATCAAGCAGGTACGTTGTCGGGTAACCCGCTCGCGATGCGTGCAGGATTTGAGACTTTGTCCCGTCTCGACGAATCAAGCTACGAAACATTCGTTAAACGGGGTGATGAGCTTGAAAAAGGATTCCGTGAAGCGGCTGAAAAATACAATATCCCGCATACAGTTAACCGTGCTGGTTCGATGATTGGTTTCTTCTTCACGAATGAAGAAGTGACGAACTTTGAAACGGCTTCGAGTTCCGATCTGGAATTGTTTGCGGAGTATTACCGCTTGATGGCGGAAGAAGGCATTTACTTGCCGCCATCCCAGTTCGAGGGCATGTTCCTATCGACTGCCCATACACCTGAACATATCGAACGCACGGTTCAAGCATTCCACAATGTGTTTGCAAAACTGGCGCGATAAGTGAAATATTCCGTCCTCGCAGGCCAGTTGAAATGGCTTTTGGGGGCGGTTTTTTTGTGAATTAATTTAACCTGTGTTTAGAAAATCATTATTTTATCAAGCGCATGGTTTAGCAGGAGTGCTTTACATCGACTAGTCTTTATTATTTTTGAGAAGGTCTATTTCTTTTTGATAGTCTGGTAATATAAAACTAATGTGAATTTTATTTAGTGAAAGTTGGTAACGCTTTGAAATCATTTCTACTCACTTTGGCCATCGCGCTTACAGCTGGCTTTTTGTTTAGCTTGACCGGCTTGTTTCTGCCCTGGCTGCTAGGGCCCATGGCAGCTTTTCTTATCTTACGGCAACTGACCGATATGAACTTCCGCTGGCCAAAAGTATTCCGGACACTGGGATTATTGCTGCTCGGCGTCCAGATCGGGGCAGCGTTCACGCAGGAGTCGGTGCTGCTGATGGGGGCAGATCTGCCGTATATGTTCGTGATGACCATTGCGGTTGTCGCATTTTCCTTACTGCTTGGCTTATTGTTCCGGCGCATGACGCGCGTAACCATGTCGACAGCCTTGCTCGGTTCAATGCCGGGGGGCTTGTCGCAAATGGTGCTGATCGCTGAAGAAGTAAAATCGGCCAACGTCACCGTTGTTTCGGTCATGCAGACCTTTCGCATCTTGCTCATCGTGTTTAGCGTTCCGCTTGCCGCAGGATTCTTGTCGGGACGCGCGCCTGGTGATATGACGGAAGCGAGCTTTCGGTTCTCGCCTTATGCGTTTGGCATCGCCCTGGTCGTCGGTTATGTGTTGTACTGGATCATGAAACGCATTTCCTTTCCAGCTCGTGAATTAATGGCGCCTGTTTTGGCGATGGCACTCGTTCAAACTTTAACCGGCAGTGATTTGGTCGACTTGCCGAGCCTTGTCGTCATTGTTGCGCAAGTACTTATTGGAACGCACCTTGGCTTGTCGATGGAAAAGCTTGGCGATTCCATGGACGGCCGGATTGCGGGAGCCGTTTTCCTCAACACGGTTTTACTTATCGTATTTTCAGCTGGTCTCGCTTACGGGTTGGAGTTGCTCTTGCCGGAATATTTGTTTCTCGATTTCTTTTTGAGTGCAGCGCCCGGTGGCATGGCGGAGATGACCATCACAGCACTCGAAGCGGGGGCGGATGTGCCGCTTGTGACAAGCTTTCATTTGTTCCGTTTATTCTTCATCTTGCTCGTTGCCGCACCGCTCGTCTCTTACTACGTGAAAAAGCTTGACGCTAAATCAGGCTATTGAGTACAATAAGCTTAATAGGATATAGATGCGTAGATGAGGATAGTAAAATGCCGGGAACATTTCAGAGAGAAAGCCGAGTGGTGAGAGGCTTTCATGGACCGCATTTGAATGTCACCTCGGAGCAGTTGCCGTGAAATGAGTAGCGGGAACCGGATGCGAATCCGTTATCGAACTTGAGAGCCAGGCGAATTCTGCCTGTGTATAAAGGTGGTACCGCGAAAAACTCCTTCGTCCTTTACGAGACGACAGGAGTTTTTTTGTATTCATTTTTAAGTTCGACAGAATATGTGCCGCATATTGGCCAAGAGGAGGAATTTGGATGAGCAAACAATTATCAACGAAATACGAACCGCAGGCAATCGAACAAGGACGTTACGACTGGTGGGTGGACAATAAATTTTTCGAAGCAAAACCAGAAAGCGGCAAAACACCGTACACAATCGTCATTCCGCCGCCAAACGTCACGGGCAAGCTTCATTTAGGCCATGCATGGGATACCACTTTACAAGACATCATGACACGCATGAAGCGTATGCAAGGCTATGATGCATTGTGGCTTCCGGGAATGGACCATGCCGGAATTGCAACACAGGCAAAAGTAGAAGGCAAATTGAAAGAAGAAGGACGTTCACGCCACGACATGGGCCGCGAAGCCTTCCTTGAAGAGTCGTGGAAATGGAAAGAAGAATATGCAGGCCATATCCGCCAGCAATGGTCGAAGCTTGGGCTCGGTCTTGATTATTCCCGCGAGCGCTTTACACTCGACGATGGCTTGTCAAAAGCAGTGCGTGAAGTATTCGTCAAATTGTACGAGAAAAAATTGATCTACCGCGGCAAATACATCATCAACTGGGACCCGGCGACACAAACGGCGATTTCCGATATCGAAGTAATTTATAAAGATGTCCAAGGCGCGTTTTACCATATGCGCTATCCGCTCGCTGATGGGTCCGGACATATTGAAATCGCAACGACGCGTCCAGAAACGATGCTCGGCGATACAGCGGTAGCGGTTCATCCAAGAGACGAACGCTATCAGCATTTAATCGGCAAAAAAGTCATACTGCCGATCGTCGGCCGTGAAATTGACATTGTTGCCGATGAATACGTAGACCGTGAGTTCGGAAGCGGCGCTGTCAAGATTACCCCTGCCCACGACCCGAACGACTTTGAAATCGGCAATCGCCATAACCTGGAACGCGTTCTGATCATGCACGAAGATGGATCCATGAACGAAAATGCCGGCAAATATGAAGGCATGGACCGCTTTGAATGCCGTAAAGCGATCATCAAAGATTTGCAAGACATGGACGTTTTATTCAAAATCGAAGAACACTTGCATTCAGTCGGACATTCCGAGCGCAGCGGCGCCGTGGTTGAACCGTATTTATCGACGCAATGGTTCGTAGACATGCAGCCACTTGCGAAAGCCGCTGTGGATAGCCAGAAGAGCGAAGACGGCGTCAACTTTGTGCCGGACCGTTTTGAGAAAACGTATTTGCACTGGATGGAAAATATCCGCGACTGGTGCATCTCCCGTCAATTGTGGTGGGGTCATCAAATTCCGGCTTGGTACCATAACGAAACCGGCGAAATCTATGTCGGCCACGTTGCACCAGAGGATGCCGAAAACTGGACGCAAGATGAAGACGTTCTGGATACATGGTTCTCATCTGCACTATGGCCGTTCTCGACACTCGGCTGGCCGGAAGAAAACGACGAGTTGAGCCGTTATTATCCGACCGATGCTCTCGTAACGGGCTATGACATCATCAACTTCTGGGTATCGCGCATGATTTTCCAGGCGCTGGAGTTCACTGGTGAAAAGCCATTTAAAGACGTGCTCATCCACGGACTTGTTCGCGATGCAGAAGGCCGAAAAATGTCGAAATCTCTCGGCAATGGCGTTGACCCGATGGATGTCATCGCAGAATACGGTGCCGATTCCTTGCGCTACTTCCTGGCGACTGCCTCGTCTCCAGGACAAGATCTGCGCTACTCGAACGATAAAGTCGAGTCGGTGTGGAACTTTGCCAATAAAATCTGGAACGCTTCGCGCTTTGCGATGATGAACATGGAAGGCATGGAGCATAAAGATATCGATTTGTCCGGCGAGAAGTCCGTGGCTGACACGTGGATCTTGACACGCCTCAACGAAACGATCGAGCAAGTGACAGGCCTTGCGGAACGTTACGAATTTGGGGAAGTCGGCCGCCTATTGTACAACTTCATCTGGGATGATTTCTGTGACTGGTATATCGAAATGGCGAAATTGCCATTGTATGGAGAAGACGAGCAAGCGAAAGCAATGACGCGTTCGGTGCTCGCATACGTGCTCGATAACACGATGCGCTTGCTCCACCCGTTCATGCCATTCATCACAGAAGAAATCTGGCAGAACTTGCCGACAGAAGGCGAATCCATCACGATTGCCGCTTGGCCGACAGTGAACGCTGAACTTAGCGACAACGATAAAGCTAACAGCATGAAACTGTTGATGGACGTGATCCGTTCGGTCCGCACGATTCGCGCCGAAGTCCAGACACCGATGAGCAAAAAAGTGCCAATGACGATCAGCGCGAAAGACGAAACGACGTTATCGGTACTGGAAGAAAATGCGGCGTACATCGAACGTTTCTGCAACCCGGAGACTTTGACAATTGGGCACAACATCGAAGCACCAGAGAAATCGATGTCAGCGGTCGTATCCGGAGCGGAATTGTTCATGCCGCTTGAAGGTTTAATCAATATCGAAGAAGAACTGAAACGCCTGCAAAAAGAACTCGACAAATGGGCAAAAGAAGTGAAACTTGTTCAAGGCAAGTTGTCGAACGAACGCTTTGTATCGAAAGCACCGGAAGCGGTAGTGGCAGAGGAGCGCAAAAAAGAAGCGGATTACCTCGAGAAACACGCAACGGTTGAAAAACGCATGGAAGAATTGAAGAATTTGTAATACAAAAAAGCGATTCCCCTCGATTGGGGAATCGCTTTTTTAGTTCCGGTCATGTTCGCGGAACGGATCGTTTCGTTCCAAGTTCGTGAAATGACGTGCCAAAAGTTCGGCGATGTTGTCGTCGTGTGTCTGATAAAAAGAGCGGGCGCCGACGGGGTCTTCAAGTTCGTTAAACAGATGGCGGCCGTCTTCTAATAGAAGAAAATCGATGCCGAGATAATCGCTCTTCAAGGCTTCAGCAATTTTTTTGATGTCTTGCCGCTGCACAGTCGATAGCTCAAAGCGCTCGATGGTAGCGCCTAGTGAATAATTCGCTTTGAATGAATCGGTAGCACTGCGTTTCACCGCACCAACGATTTCCTTGCCAATCACATAGGCCCGGACATCGGCTATGTGCGGAACAACAGGCTGATAGAGAAGAGAGGCTTTAGTGTCCGGCTGATCTTGTGGCGATTCGACTAGCCACACTTCCTGGCCTCCATGGCCGTCTGCGGTTTTGGTGATATAAGGGACCGTGAGCGGCGTTTTCTGTGTCGGGATCACCGGCACACCGAGCAGCTGCAGCAATTGATAGCTTTGCCATTTGTCGTTAGCGATACGGTTCACTTCTGCGCGGTTGATCAACCGGACCCCGTGATCTTCTAAAAAAAGCGCAGCGTTAGGCTTCCGAACGCGAAAGAAGACCGATTGGCCGTGAACGCGTTCGAGCAATTCCTTGAGCCCGGGCTCACTCCAGTCATCCCACGTGAGCAACTCTGTCGGATAAAAGCGTTTTAAGTCGTCAATCCATGCCATATTGTGTTGAGCAGACGTAGTTTCATACAAAACGATCATGACAAATCCTCAACAATAAAACGAATCATCGCATCGCCTACGTTGATGCCGGTGACATTAAGGATATTGCGAATATGTGCCGCAGCATTGACCTCGCAGACCAGCGTCTCGTCGTTCGGACCGTAGAGCAAATCGACGCCGGCAAATACTGCCCCGACGGCTTCAGCCGCATTTAGGGCAAGTTGCTGCTGCTCGGGAGTTAATTCGACGGGAAACGCACGGCCGCCATTGGTAATGTTCGCACGGAAATCGGTATCAGATTGGCGCTTCATCGCTGCCACGATTTTCCCGCCGACAATATTGACGCGAATGTCGCGCCCACGGCTTTCTGAGATGAATTCCTGGAAGACGTAATCGATGCCGGACAGGCTTTCGACTTTTTCGTAAAACTGCTTTTCGGTTTCGATCAAATACACTTTCATGCCGAACGAGCCGTGGCCTTCCTTGATGATCATCGGCAAGCCAAGCTGATTTAAGACGCCTTCATAATAACCCGAACCTTGGATGGAGAAATTCGGATAGACTTTCGGTGCGACGATTGTTTTTGGCATCGGGATTTGCCGTTCTGAGAGACGCAAGTATTGCGTAGCTTTATTGTCACACAAGTCGATGATCGCGGGATCGTTATAAACCGGCACGCCACGGCTTTTAAGGAAATACCCCAGCAGAATGTCTTTGTCGAGCAACACCGCGAAGTCCGGGAACTCTTGCTGTTCAGACAGCGACATTTGAATTTCGTAGTTTTTTTTGATGTTCACTTGGATTCCTTGGCGCTTGGCAGCTTCTGCCATCAATTGCGCCTGGTCTTGAAATTTATCGGAAACGAGGCTTCCGTTATAGATCACCCAACAACTCAGCATTTCCATTCCACCTTCATGATATACTCATACGTAAAAAGTGTATCACGTTTACTTAAGGAAAGAGGTTTTTATTCATGATTACAGGGCTCGATCACTATAAAGAAAAATGGGGCATTCTGTCGGACGCTTCCATTCAACCTGGACTCAAAGCAATGGAAGCGGCTTTAGCCGAATTAGGGAATCCCCACCACGGGTTGCCATTTATCCATATTGCCGGAACTAATGGCAAAGGCTCGACGGCTGCTTTCGTCTCGTCCATCTTGATGGCTCACGGCAAACGGGTTGGCAATTTCTTCTCGCCTGCGATCGAAGATGTTCATGACCAGATTCAAATCAACCGACAGCCAGTTGGGGAAAAAGAATTTGATTTGGCGATGGAACAGCTTGCGACAGTGAAAACAGCGCTGACGGATTTTGAATTGTTGACGGTGGCGGCAATTCTTATGTTGAAAGAACAATCTCCCGATTACATCATCATGGAAGCGGGGATGGGAGGCAGGTTTGACAGCACCAATGTCATTGAGCCGCTTGTCAGTATTATCACAAGCATTTCCAAAGAACACACAGCATTTCTTGGCGACACGATTGAAGAAATCGCTTGGCATAAAGCGGGCATTATCAAACAAGGCAAACCGGTCGTTATCGGTGAATTGCCGGAATCAGCGCATGAACAAGTAATAAAAATCGCAGAAGACAAAAATGCTCCTGTCTTTACCGTGCAGCCGTATAAAGGCCCGTTAACATTGAAAGGAGCCCATCAGGAAGTCAATGCGTCACTGGCGTGGACGGCGGCAAAACGAATACTTGGGGATTGCTTTAATGAAGAAAAAGCGATTTCCGGTTTGGCGCAAGCAGCCATTCCCTTCCGTTTTGAGGAAGTACTTCCAGGCGTTATTTTGGACGGTGCGCACAACGAAGCGAGCATCCATGCGCTTGTTGAAACCATCGAGGAAAATTACCCAAATAAAAAAATTCATATTGTTATGGGCTTGATTCAAGGAAAGGACTATTTATCCATTTTAAAACCTCTGGAAAATATCGCCACCCGCTTCACATTTATAAATTTTAAAGATGAGCGTGCTATGCCGGCAAAAATTTTATTTTCAGAAAATATAAGTAAAATAAAGACAATTCAAAATGAATATGATATATTACCTGTACACGAAGAAGTGGAAGTGACAATAGTCACGGGTTCTCTGTACCTACTGAGTCTCTTGAAACAACAAAATTATGAAATGTTCCGGCTTTATAAATAGCCATTGATCGGGAAACGGGTCAATCCGTGAGCATAGCGAGGGAGAAAAGCGATGGATCCAATAACCAAAAGAACGCGAATCCTATGGACAGCTTGGTTGTTCGTAGTGCCGCCAGGTCTTTACCTTATCTATCAATATTACCCGCCTCCTGCCATGGAACTGACCGATGCTTTAGCTTATTTAGCCTTTTTTGTGCTGGCTTGTTTATTCCCGATGAATATCAGCGGCGTGCCTACCTATCTCGTCCAGTGGCTGACAGTGGCGGTGTTCTTGAAATACGGAATCTTCACAGAAGTCATTTTGTCTCAAGTAGCGATGATTATCGTGATCTTGAGGCTGCGGACTTCCGAAAGTCTGTCGGCACGATTTCCCTTTAATTCCATTATGTTCTTTGCCGTCTCGGCGATTGCCGGATTATTGTTCCTGTTTGCCGGCGGTGAGGTTGGTTCCTTGAGCCTGGCTCATGTCATCGTATTTGGCTTGTTGTTCCAGACGGTGTCATTTGTCGCCAATCAACTGATTCTTTATAGTTATATCCGGATTCTCGGCGAACACAAAAACTTTTTCTCGCTCGATACGATTTGGGATTTCACCATTGCCTTCTTAGTATTTCCATTTTCAATCGCCCTTTATATGTCCGAAGCCTATTTCGGATTGGCGGCCTTGTTATTGCTAGGCATCCCATTTTTTACAATGACCGCTGTCATTCACATGTATACCAATTCTGAGAAGGTTAATAACGACTTGAAGAAAGCGGGAGAAATCGGCCATCAATTGGCTGCACGGCTGTCTTCAGATGAAGTGCTCGATCAATTCGTCATCCAAGTCGCAGAGCTTTTCAAAGTGGACTATGCCTACGTCATTGACTATCACAAAGAACAATTATTGATGCTGAGAATATACGAAGACGATGAATTCAAGCCACTTAACGTAGAAGCCGTTAATTGCGATCAAGGGATAGCAGGAAAAGCGATTATTGAAAACGATTCCTTTATGTTCAGCAGAAGATCCCAATGGGAAGACATTCAAAGCGATCATATCCACCCAGAATCAGAGAGCCTCATGGCGATGCCGATTTCACGCAATAATAAAATTGAAGGGGTTCTGGTTCTCGCGGCTCGCAGAAAGCATGCGTTTCTCCATCACCAGCTTCAAATTCTCGATATCTTAAGCACCTATTTCGCTGTGTCACTGGAAAAAGCGGTACTCGTCCAAAACGCAATCGCCAAGAGCGAACGCTGCGGGCTGACGAAATTATACAATTACCGCTATCTCGACGAAGCGATCGGAAAATGCATGGAACAGGTTAACAGTGGCGACTTGAATCACCTTTCTGTCATCATGATGGACATTGATCATTTCAAAGCCATTAACGATAAATATGGACATCAAAGCGGCAACGAAATTCTCGTCGCCCTTGCCAACTTGCTGAAGGAAATGGTCGGCGAAGAAGGAACAGTCGCCCGTTACGGTGGCGAGGAATTTGTCGTCCTGCTGCCAAACTACAGTAAAGAAGTGGCGATGCTGCTCGCAGAGAACATTCGCAAAGAAATTGAAAGTCACGAATTTCTCGTGCAAAGCGACCTCGACGACAATCGCGGGACCGTTAGCATCCACATCACCATGAGCATCGGCGTCTCATCCGCACCAGATGACAGCGATGACGCCATGGCGATGATCCGCAACGCTGACCGAGCCTTGTATATCGGGGCAAAGCAGGCGGGGCGCAATAAAGTGGCGGCATATTCGAAATAAGGCTACAGAACGGCTTCGGTCGTTTCTGTAGTCTTTTTATCTCAGGAAATATGGAAATAAAAGCTAAAGTTTTATTAAAAAGTATAGATTATCCTGCAAAAATACCGTGTCAAATACAAGTAAACATGCAATAATATAGGCGTAGAGTGATTTAGATAGAAAGGCTTTACAATAAGGAATTTAATTACATTAAACGATGAAATTTTAGGGGGAATACAGGAAATGAACAAGCTGAAATTACAGCAAGGCTTAACGCTCGTTGAAGTTTTGGCGGCGCTCGTCATCCTTGGAATCGTCTTTGTCGGCATCATGACTGTATTTCCCCAGATGACTTTGTTCAATAATAAAACTGAGGCAAAGCTGGATACGATGAACTTGGCGAGGCAGGAGATGGCAGTGATTGCTAATGCTGGTTGGCTAGGAGATCGTAGTGAAGCAGACCCAGTTATTTACGAAAAGTTTGCCGAGAAGTACGAAGATACAATGGCTAGTTTGAGTTACACAAAAGTTTCTGTGCAAAATGGCTATGCGCGATTCGAAAAGCAGGATAACTATAAGTACGAAGTGGAAATTGCATTAGCATGTACACCTTTCTTAACTGAAAATGAGTCGAGCCTATTAAAATGTGATGACCCAACACTTGCACAACTGCACAAAATGCATTTAAAGATCTACCGAGACGGTCAAATCAGCAGTGAAACATACGGTTATCTTCAATACCGTGTAGAGGAACAAAACTGATGGAGAGACTGAATGAAAAAGGTATTAGCCTTATTGAAGTATTGGCAGCTCTTCTCCTTGTATCCATCATTGCAACAGCTGCATGGACAGCGCTGTCGATTGGCATGAAGCATACAACAGCAGAAACCAGCAAAACAGAAATTCAACAGGACGCCAACATCATCATTAGTAAACTTTCGTCAGCCCACAGACAAAGCGAAACTTACACCATTAAGTTTCAGAACAATCAGCTATTGATGAGAGCATGTGTAGAGACAGGATGTGGGGGTTTTGAACCGGTGCTCGACAAAGAATACGATTTCACTGGTACCACTATAAACGGGGAAGGTGATTTAACCGTAGAGTCATACATTGAACCAAAGAAAAATCATGCCAATATTCAATTGAATTTATCAAAAAACGGCCGAAGCTTAACTATCCAGACGACATTGACGCGCATCCGAACTGACCGGCCATAGGAGGAGCTATATGAAAAATATTAAAAACGAAAAAGCTTATGCGCTTGTCATCGTCCTGCTCATCATCGTCCTGTTTATGGGATTGGCAGCTACATTCATGGCCGGCTCATTAAATCATGCCCAGCAGGAAAAAGTCGTAGATACCGGCAATCAGGCAGTAGCCGCCGCAGAAATGGGGACTATCTACTACAGTTCTGATTTTGAACGAGAACTAAAATTATTAAAAGCGGAAATGCAGCAGGAAACTCAGCTCAAGCTAAATGAACTCATTGCTTGCATTGAGCTGCCGTTAGGAGCCGCTTGTGACAGTGAATTAGAACGTTCTACATGGGAAGAAAAGGTCGATAAAGAGATGAAAGAATTGTATGTCCAAAAGATTATAGAAAAGAGTACCGAGTTGGATGCATTGAAATTGGCGGCTGAAGAAACTCCTTTTACTGGGGAACAAGTACAATACCACGTTAAATCGGCAATAGCTAAGAAGATGAATGCAGCACAAAAAGATGTGAATGACATTTTAGTCATGGACAAAGCAGTCAAATGGGTGGAAATTGTGTTAAACGTTGAGGGCAAAGCATTAGATAGTCAAAAAGAACTAACTGCAATTTTTCAAGTGGAAATTCCGGATAGTTTTCTCAATAGCACAGAAACTCGGAAAATCAACACGGTCTTAATTACAGAAGACGAGGATTTGACTTACGATAAAGTATTTTCATTTACACCGCCTACGATTTCTTGTTCAGAATTGATATTAGCCGTTAAAAATAATCAGGCAAAAGCTCCCTATGAATGCAAAGCCCAAACAAATGAGACTTTAGATAATTTTCTAGATTCTCTCGATGAAGATATGGATCCTAAAGACTTCCGTGTGTTTACCGATAATTATACAAAATTTGTTTGTAAAAATAATTGTAATGGAACTGATTTCCGAGGAATTAATATTGTTGTAAATGAAAATGATGTGGGAGCGCCAAATAATATGAATAATTTAGTAAATGCGAATTTATTCATCTCTGGAAAGCTAACTATAGGAAATAACATTATAAACCTTGGAAAAAAAGGTGAAAAACAAACCATTGTGGTGAAAGAACTGGATGTAAACGTTAACTTGAAAAACATGTATAATACCAATTTTCTTGTATTGGGGTATCAAGACAAAACAAAAAAAGCACAAATCGATTGGAAAAATCATATCGAAGTTTCTAATCACTCTAATTTTTGTATAGACATAGATCGCATTTATCCTGATGATTTAACGCGCTTAGAAAAGGAAATTTCTTTTTCTGATAGTGGGCATTTGATTTATTATACAGATTTTGCGGATAAAAAATTTGTATTGAGAAACAATAATAATAGTATCAACCAAGAAATGACAAAAATATATGTGACAAGATCCAGTGATTATTCCACATTTTTAGAAAATTGCGGGATTTCAATGAAAGAAAGCAAAATTGTGCCAATTGAAGTATCTGTTCCAGAGCCAATTGGGTCAGGCTTTGGTCTAGAAGTCGAATATTAAAGCAGAAATACGCAACATGTAGGGGGAAGAACTATGATTAAATTATTCATTTGGCTGATGATCACTGTGGCGGTCATGGCGGGAATTGTCTTTTTTAAGAAAACAGAGAAGAAGAAAAAGACTTATATTATTGCAATTGGCAGTTTGTTAACGGCTGCTGTAGCGCTATGGATGCAAGGGAGTTTTGCCTGGCACATGAGCTTGCTTGCGATTCTTGGCTTGTCGCTTGTAACGGCATTACTTTTCATGAAAATAGAAGAACGCGAACAACAGAAAAAAATGCGCTTGAAAGAAGAGCGCAAGGAGCTTAAAAAGCAATCGGCTGCAAACTCCCAGCCATCCAAAACCGTGCATGAAGAATCTGTACAAAAGCAGGAATCCAAAATAGAGAAATCCGACAAGGTATTTGGCATGGAGTCCATCGGCCCGGTCGGAAAGGGGAATTAAGATGGACAATAAGCAATTCGGCAAAGTATTCGGCGGCGTATTTGGAGCCGCCCTTGTTGTATTTGGCACCGCGAATGCCGGGGCATATGCGGTCGATGAATGGGTGTTTCCATCGGCCGAATACGGTGATTATACATATATCGGCACGACTGACGTCTCGAATATGGAGCTTGCAGATGCCAGGACTTTGTTTTTAGGTCAGGCTTCCGCCGTCCGGGAGTCGTCGGAACTGCGTGTGACCTATTTAGATGCGACTGCGAACTATCCATTAAAAGATGTCGAGATTTCCTTAGACGAAACTTTGGAAAGAGCCGAGAGCGGTGCGCAAAATGATTTTGTTTTCGACTTATCGGAATCGACGACACGTTCTTTTCTGAAAAAGCAATTCACTGATATTCCGTTTACGGAAGCAGATATTGCCAATATCCACCAGCAACTGGAAACAGCGCTTGAAGGCGGACAGTCTGTGACACATGTCGACATTAGCGGCGATTCTCTTGAAATGCCTCTTGAAGAAACGGCGCAGTCGAGTTTTTCCCATAGTATAAGCAGTCAAGGCGCAAACGAGTTGATCGAAGTACTGAATGGCACGGTAATCGGACCAAGTGAAACATTCGTTTTTTTGCCAAAGCTTGAAGAATTGACTGCGCTTGATGCGTCGGATGCAGAACTGACGGAAATCGCTTCCGCAATATATGGAGCAGTGTTGAGAACGAACTTTCTCGTTGAGCAGCGCAGTATCGGTGAACAATTGCCGAAAAATGTGCCCATGGGTGAAGAAGCAGCCATCAATCGTACATTGGGGGTTGATTTCGCTTTTTCCAATCCCAATACGAGCTCGTTCACTTTAAATATCTACTTAGAAAATGATGAGTTAAAGGCGTCTATACATGGACAGCCGTTTGTCCATACGTATTACATCTCAGCCGCTAGCGATAAAGAAATCGAACCGCGTCTCATCAAACAATACAGTGCATTCGTCTCAAGCGGCAAAAAAGTAAAAGAAAAAGGCAACGGTGGCAAGCGCATTGAAGTGGTGAGAAGCATCTTGGAAGGCGATAAAGAAGTGCGTGTTGAACCCGTATCGAGCGATTTTTATCCGCCCATCCATCGCGTTGAAGTGTATCCGCTCAAGGTGCCTGAAACACCTGCAACAGATGCCAATGGAGATCCAATTCCGCAGCCTGGAGATGAAGGTTTTATCGATGAAAATAATAACGGCATTCACGACCCCTCAGAACAAACTGTAGAAGACGGCACGCTTGTGGGGGAAGAAGAAACCGTAGATAGCGACACAGGTGAATCGACAGATGGTTCCGCCCAGGATGAGGGAACTGAAACTGATGATTCAAACGAGGATAAAAATACCGAAAACGATTCACCGACAGACGAGCCTGTCTATGATAAAGCAGGAAACCGAGTCAATAAGTAAGAAAGTGCAAGGGGGGGAATTGAATGGCAATTAAACGGAAACGCATTGGTGACATTTTGGTCGAGCAAGGCTTATTGACGCAAGATGATTTGCAAGGGGCGCTCGATTCCAAACAAAATGACCAGAAACTGGGAGATGCCTTATTGTCACGGGGATTCATCACCGAACAACAATTGATCGAAACGCTAGAAGTACAGCTCGGCATCCCGCATGTCTCGCTGTTCCGCTATCCCTTTGATCCCTTATTGTTCAACATCGTGCCAAAAGATTTCGCCAAGCGCAAGTTGCTCGTGCCGTTGAAGCGAGAAGGCGATCGGCTTTTTATCGCGATGACAGATCCGACTGATTTCATCACAATCGATGACCTTCGCTTAGCGACCGGCTTCCAGATCGAGCCCACCATTGCCTCGAAAGAAGATATTTTGAAGACCATCGCCAAGTATTACGAAGAAGAATCGTACGAAGAATTATTGGAAGAAATGCCGGATGCAACAGAAGAAAAAGAAGACGCGCTTACGGACCTTGACGCGCCGGTTGTTCGACTTGTCAATCAACTCTTATCAAATGCTGTTGCCATGAAAGCATCCGACGTCCACCTAGATCCGCATGAAGGCAAATTATTGGTGCGTTACCGAATTGACGGGACCTTGCGCACCGAGCGAATTTTGCCAAAATCGATGCAGCAAATGGTGACAGCACGTATCAAAATTCTCGCCAACCTGGATATTACGGAAAACCGCATCCCGCAAGACGGACGCATCAAAACGACCGTAGACTTCCGTGCCATTGATCTTCGCGTCTCTTCCTTGCCGACAGTATTCGGAGAGAAAATCGTTATGCGGATCTTGGACTTGAGCCAAAACTTGACCGATATTTCAAAGCTCGGATTTAATGATACGAATATGGAACGTTTTATGAAAGAAATTGATAAGCCGAACGGCATCGTACTGATTTCAGGCCCGACCGGTTCCGGTAAGTCCTCTACTTTGTATGCGGCGCTCAATAAATTGAATTCTGAGGAAGTCAATATCATTACCGTTGAAGATCCGGTGGAGTATCAATTGGAAGGCATTAACCAAATCCAAGTGAATGCGAATGTCGGTTTAAGCTTTGCGGCAGGGCTGCGCTCGATTCTGCGCCAAGATCCCGACATCGTCATGGTAGGTGAGATTCGCGATAAGGAAACGGCGGACATTTCTATCCGCGCCTCTTTGACAGGGCATTTGGTGCTGAGTACCATTCATACCAACGATTCAATCGCTTCGATTACGAGACTTCTCGACATGGGCATTGAACCGTTCCTCGTTACGGCCTCGTTAAATGCGGTCATCGCCCAGCGATTGATTCGTCGTGTTTGCCGAGACTGCAAGGAAATTCAGCCGGCGACGGTCCGTGAGCAAGAGATTTTCGCCAAAAGGGGCTTATCAATCGATACGATTGCCCGCGGCAGCGGCTGTTCACAATGCAATATGAGCGGCTATAAAGGGCGAATGGCGATTCACGAAGTGCTGGTCGTCGACGATGCGATGAAAGATATCATCAACCGGGGAGGATCGGCAGCCGAAATCCGGAAAATCGCTATCGCCAACGACACGATTTTTCTCATTGACGATGGTTTATTAAAAGTAAAGGAGGGCATGACAACGACGGAAGAAGTGCTCCGCGTTGCCATGAGTGATTAATATGAGCGAGACCACAATCGATTTCATCGATAAAGTATTAACGACGGCGCGGGAACTTGAAGTATCCGATATTCATATGACGACAGGCATTCCGCCGGTTTTCCGCATGCACGGCAGCTTAAAGAGATTTGGTGAAGAGCGGCTGATGCCGGAAGATACCGAAGCGATCGCTAAAGCGTTAATGCCGGAAAGTCTATGGGAGACGTTTCTGCAAAAAGGCGAAATGGACTACTCTTACTCGATTCCTGGCGTTGCGCGTTACCGGGTCAATTCTTTCCATCAGCGCGGTTCCATTTCACATGCCTTCCGAACCATTCCGACGGTCATTCCGTCAATCGATGATTTGCATATGCCGGATACCTTAAAAAGATTATCCGATACGCACCAAGGATTGATTCTCGTGACGGGCCCGACCGGTTCCGGGAAATCGACGACTTTGGCGGCGATGATCCGCCATATGAACGAGCACATGACGAAGCACATCATCACGCTTGAAGACCCGATCGAGTATATGCACAAGCACGGCTCGTCGGTCATCGATCAACGAGAAGTCGGCTTTGATACCAAATCTTTCGCGAATGGCTTGCGTGCTGCACTTCGGCAAGACCCGGACGTCATTTTGGTTGGAGAAATGCGGGATCTCGAGACCATCACAACCGCAATTACTGCAGCGGAAACCGGTCACTTGGTTATGGGAACGCTCCATACATCAAGTGCCGCATCGACCGTTGAACGGATTATCGATGTATTCCCGCCCCAGCAGCATGCGCAAATCCGCACACAACTTGGGGGTGTCTTGAAAGCCGTAATTTCCCAGCGGTTGCTTCCCACTGCAGATGGCAAAGGCCGCGTCGCCGCGACCGAAATCATGATTCACAACACAGCGATCGCTAACCTTATCCGCACCGAGAAGGTCCACCAGATTCCCAACGTCATTTTAACGAACCGGGCAGCCGGCATGCACTTGATGCAAACCTCGGTGCAGGAACTTCTCAATAAAGGGCGTATCACTAAGCAAATCGCAGCTCCTTATTTGATCGGAGGGGAAGACTAAGTGGCGCGTTTTAAATACGAAGGACGCGACCGGAAAAAAATCCGGACGGGTTATGTCACATCAAGCAATAGGCGGGAAGCGGTACAAAAGCTGCGCGAAGACGGCATACGTGTCATCGACATCCGTGAAGTACCGGTTGGTGCTTTGCAAAAAGACATTACGTTCGGCAACCCGGTCAAGCGCGACCAATTCATCATGTTCTTGCGTCAGTTTTCAACTTTGATGCGCGCAGGTGTCACCATTGTGGATGCGGTTAAAATCTTGTCCCAACAAGTCGAATCCAAGCAATTACGCAAAACGCTTGCGGAAATTGAAGTAGAGCTGCGAAAAGGCAATGCCTTATCCGATTCACTCGCCAAATACCCGAAAATATTCGAGCCCTTAACAGTCAATTTGGTTAAGGCAGGCGAGTTATCCGGGAATATCGATGATGCTCTCGATCGGCTTGCAACGCATTACGACAAAGCCTACCAGACGAGACAGAAAGTTATTTCGGCAATGAGCTATCCAGTGGTCGTCGGCTTTCTCGCAATCGGTGTTGTGATTTTCCTATTGTCGACCATCGTCCCCATGTTCGTCGATATGTTCCAGGGCTTTGGCGGCGAACTGCCGCTTGTGACGCAACTTGTCATGGGGGCGAGTGAGTTCACCGTCCAGTATTGGTATTTGCTTGTACTATTTGCGTTGGGGTTTGTCGGCACCATTTGGCTCATGAAACGCAGTGAGCAAGGGCGCATGGTGCTCGATACGCTCGTATTGAAAATCCCGATCTTCGGCAAGCTTCTCCAGAAATCGGCACTTGCCAGGCTAACACGGACGCTCAGCTCCTTGTTCACCAGTTCGGTCCCGATCCTTCAAGCAATGACCATGACCGAGAAAGTCGTCGGCAATGCGGTCATGTCGAAAGTGCTGCTGGCTTCCCGTGATTCCTTGGAACGCGGAGGCTCGCTTACCGCCCCGATGAAAAAGCATTGGGCATTCCCACCGCTCATTCCGCATATGATCGCGATCGGCGAACAAACCGGCTCACTCGATCATATGCTTGCTAAAGTAGCGGAGTTTTACGAGAAAGAAGTCGAAGCAGAAACCGACCGATTAAAAGCCTTAATCGAGCCTTTAATGATTGTCGTACTCGCAACTCTCGTCGGGACTATCGTCTTGGCTATTATGATGCCGATGTTCGAAATGTTTAATAATGTGGATAATTTGTAGGTAATTTAGTGAGAATAACAAGAAAAAATTTCTAAAAAAATGCTAAAAAGATATTGTTTAATCTGTGACCATTGATATAATTAAGCTGTACTGTAACTGGTACTTACTTTATATAAACAATAAGGGGGAAAAGACAATGAAGAAATTTTTACAGAAAAAATTAAAAGATCAGAAAGGCATGACGCTGATCGAGCTTTTGGCAGTTATTGTTATCATTGCGATTATTGCGGCGATTGCTATTCCAGCGATTGGAAATTTGATCGAAAATAGCCGTGTTGGAGCAATGAAATCCGATGCTCTAAATGCGATGGCAGCTTCAGAATTATATCTTGCTGATAATCCAACCGTAGCCTCAGTTCCAGACTTAGCGACAATTGCAAGCTATCTAGATGACGAGGGCACTTTGAAAGAATTCACTTATACACCAGCTTCAGGAACAACTGAAGCAAGTATGACTGGTACAGCAGGGGAATCTTCAGCTTTGCAACTTGTATTTGGTAATGCTACTACAGGTGCTACAAAAGAAAATATAACTACATTACCAAATAACACTGGTAATGGAACAACTAATAATATTACCATTTCAGGACGATAAATTTAGGAGCTGATCAAATGGCCTTACCGTTTTTCCAGAAAAAAGCGCGCGTAGCGACGATTACAATAGAAGAAGATGCAATCCGCTATGTTGAGCTGAAGTCTGCGGAGCCGGTGTCGTTGATCCAGGCGGAAGAATTCATGCTTCCCGAAGGCATCATGGACAGCGGCAAAATCGCAGACGCACAAGCGCTTGCTGTGGAACTCGGTAAGGCGGTCGATCAGTGGGGTCTCTCCAAAAAGTCAGTCCGATTCCTCGCCCCTGACGAATTTGTTATTATCCGCAAAGTCCCTTACCCCGAAGACGTCAAAACCGACGAATTAAAAGGGCATTTCTTTATCGAGATTGGCTCTACTTTGTATTTGCCATTCGAAGACCCGGTGTTCGACGTGGTGCCTTATCACTTGGATTCCGATGAACCGGAAGCGATTATTATCGCCTCGAAAGAATCGGTCATGAAAGATTACGAAGATGTTTTTGATAGCGCCAAATTAAAGCCGCTCGTGGCGGATATTACGCCGCTCGCGCTGTATCGTTTGGCGTATCTTGAACACGATTTTCCAGAACATGAACACATCATGCTCATCGATATGCAAGGCAAGAAAATGACGGTGTCGATTTTCCATGAGCATTTTCCAATGTTCATGCGGTCGGTTGATCTCACAGTGCTCATTGCGGACCCGGAAGATCCGGCGCAATTGCTTGAAGCTGTTGAAGAAGAAGCTGAAAAGCTCGGTAATTTTTACCGTTACAATATGAACGAAGGCGAACAAGGCATCACGAGGGTCATCTGCAACGGAGAGTTCGGGAAGTGGGACGCGTTTTGCCTGCGCTTGTCCAACCGTTTTCAGTTGGATGTCGAGCCGCTCGTCAAAGAGGGCGTCGAAGTGGACGGGAAAATTGTGCCGCCACGCTTTAACCGGGCAATCGGCCTGGCGTTGAAAGAGGTGTAGTTATGTTAGTCGATATTAATTTACTTCCACAAAAAGAGCGCGACCGGCCAGCTGTTTTAATCGCGGCGGTCGCGATTTTATTATTGGCGCTCCTTGTCTGGGCGGTATTCGCCATGATGGCCAGCGCAGAAACAGACGAGCAACAAGCTCTTGAAGCGCAAGCGCAAGGTGTCATTGCCGAGCAGGAACAAATCCGCAACGAACTTGAAGAACGTCAAGGCATGAACGAAGAACAGCAATTGCAAGCGACCGTCGAATGGGCGGAGAGTTATCAATTCGACACGATTCCATTGCTTGAAGAATTGGTGTCGCTGCTTCCAGCACGCGGCTTTTTCCAGACTTTCTCCTATACTGGCTTGGACCAGGCACAACTGATTGTTCAATTTGATTCATCACGGGAAGCGGCATATTATTTAGCGCAGCTGAAATCGTCTGAGTTGCTGGCATCGGCTACACTCGATAATGTCGCGACAGAGATTTTCGACGAAGCTACAGAAGAGGAAGTCATTGTCGACCCGAGTGAACCGCGCTATTTGGCGACATATACCTTATTGTTCCAAGATGAGCGCATTCCGATAGAAGGCGGCGAAGAAGGTGAAGTGCCTGAAGAAGCGGCAACTACGGAAGTGCCGTCAGAACAACCGGCAGAGACAACAGAGACGGAAACGGATGTCGAAGTTGATGTAGACGTCGAGACAGATGAAACAGTACCGGGAGATGAAGCCGCATGAGCAGTATGACCAAAAGCCAAAAAGAAAAAGGGCTCATCGCACTCGCTGTCCTGTTTTTACTGACCTTGGGATTCTATTCGTATTTCCTATTATATGCACCCGCACAAGATGCACGAGAACAAGCCCAGCAATCGCTGCGTTCGGAACGTGACGTGTTGATGGCGCTGCAGACGCAAGTGAAGGAATTGCCAGAAGGTGAAACTGTCAGCACACTGGAATTGCAGAAAAAAGTCTCCATTGATCCTCTGTCGGAATTGATGGTGCTGCAGATTGAAGAAGCCGAGCTTGTTTCCGGCACTCAAATCGAAGCGATCCAGCTTGCAGAAGCAGACGTAGAGTTGCCGATTCCGGTCGAAGGCTTAGAGAATTTAAAAGAAGTCGAGGCGACGGTTGCGTTCTCTGCGGAAAATTATGGCGAAATCACGGACTTTATTTCTGAAATTGAAGAAATGGAACGCATTCTTGTCATCGAGGCGATTAATTTCGGTGCCAACCCGGAAGTGCGTGAAGTTGTTGAAGAAACCGAACGGCTGCAAGTGACGCTGTCGTTTGCGGCGTATTACCGACCGGATCTCATCGCATTAGAAGACACTGTGCCCAAAATTGACGCGCCGTCTCCGGCCGATAAACAAGATCCGCTGCCAGCGAACGACGGCACGGAATACGCCGATGACGACGAAGAAGAAATAGACTCTGACGTCGATGTGGATGTTGAAGTAACTGTTGAAGAAAGTGCATCAGGGGAGGAGTAAAGGAAATCATTGCGATTTCCTTTTCTTCTTTTCCTGACTTTGTGTCGAAAATCCAATTAGAAAAAGAGGGACATGATGATAGCTGTATATTCTGTATTTGCCTCTATCTTCGGCCTAGTGTTCGGCTCGTTCTATAACGTCGTCGGCTTGCGCGTGCCGAAAAACGAATCGATCGCCTACCCGCCGTCGCATTGCACAACTTGCGACCGTCGCTTGACGGCACTTGATTTGGTTCCAGTGTTTTCCTATCTGTTCTTGCGCGGCAAATGCCGGACGTGTGGTTCGAAAATTCACTGGGTTTACCCACTGATGGAAGCGATCACCGCTGTGTTGTTTACTGCCGTCTTCCTGAAATTCGGCTTTACGCCAGAACTGATTGTCGGTTTGTTGTTCGTGTCGATGCTCGTGATCATCACGGTCTCAGACATTGCCTATATGCTCATACCTGATAAAGTGCTATTGCCGTTCGCGGCGGTGCTGTTGGTATTGCGTTTTGTGATTCCGCTCAATCCATGGTGGGATTCACTGCTCGGTGCAGCAGTCGGATTTTCGGTTTTGTTATTGATTGCGACATTGTCAAAAGGCGGCATGGGCGGGGGCGACATTAAACTGTTTTTTGTCATTGGGCTCGTGCTCGGAACTGCCGGAAGCTTGCTGACGTTATTTTTGGCGTCGTTCATAGGAGCTATTGCAGGCATTATCTTACTTAGAGTTCGCAAGCAAGGACGCAAGACACCGATCCCGTTCGGCCCATCGATTGCTTTATCCGCCGTGCTCGTTTATTTATGGGGAGAACAATTCATCGGTTGGTATGTTAATTTGTTTATGTAGATTATAAAATAATTATGTAAACTTATAATATGTTTGACGATGTTAGTATTTTAATTACGACATTCAAAGGTATTAAAATGTTATAAAACAATGAGATATCTAGATGTTTGGAGAAGCGTTCGCTCGACTACGGTGTATCAGCGAGACGACCGAGACCCCGCAAGGCGCAAAGCGGCTGAGGAGGCTTGGGCGCGAGCCCACGGAAAGCGAGCGGTAAGCTTCGGAAAACATAATGATACAAAGTGTATTAAAAAGAAAAAAAGCGGCAGACCCAAATTCGGGTCTGTCGCTTTTTACTATTATCCGTTATAGCGGATCGGTGAAGCCGGCCCAAGATCAAGACCGAACAACATCCAAACGATGAGCATCAAAGTCCAGAAGATCATGAAGAAAATCGAGTACGGGAACATGACCGAGATCAATGTACCGATGCCCATTTTCTTGTCGTATTTTTGCGCGAATGCAATGATGATCGCGAAATACGTCATGAGCGGCGTGATGATGTTCGTCGATGAATCGGCGATGCGGTAAGCCATTTGCGTCAGTTCCGGGGAATAGCCAAGCTGCATCATGATCGGCACGAAGACCGGTGCAAGCATTGCCCATTTCGCGGATGCGGAACCGATGAACAAATTGATGATCCCGACCACAATGACAAAGCCGATGATTAACGGAATACCGGTCAGGCTCATCGATTCAAGTGCTTCAGCACCGTAAACGCCGAGCACCATGCCCATGTTCGATTCAGCGAAGTAAGCGACGAATTGTCCAGCAGTAAACGCCAAGACGATAAAGACGCCCATTGAAGCCATCGTATCGGACATTTGTGCGGCGACGTCTTTGTCGCTCTTGATGCTCTTCGTGGCGATGCCGTATGCAAGGCCAGGCAGGAAGAACAAGATGGTAATAATCGGAACGAGCGAGCTCATGAACGGCGATTGGACGATTGCGCCGCCTTCACCGCGCAAGACGCCGTTTTCAGGGACAATCAGTAACGCTGTCAAAACGACACCCACTAAAGTTGTTAGTCCAGCCCATAGCAAGCCTTTTTTCTCAAGAGTTGTCAGGCTCGTCATTTCTTCGCGGAACTCGCCTTTGTATTCGCCAAGGCGCGGCTCAACGACTTTTTCCGTTACGACTGCGCCGACGATGGTCAATAAGAAGACCGACACGATGATGAAGTAATAGTTCATCGCGATGTTCATGCCTTCAGCGTACCCTGGGTCAATGATCGATGCGGCTGCGATCGTCAATTCCCCAAGCATCGCGTCTGTTGCCGATAGCAATAAGTTAGCGGAGAATCCGGCAGAAACACCTGCAAACGCTGCGGCAAGTCCGGCAAGCGGATGGCGGCCGAGTGCGATGAAGATCACTGCGCCAAGTGGAGGCAAGACGACATATCCTGCATCGGATGCAACACTCGACATGATCCCGGCGAATACCAATCCGCCAGTGATCAGGAATTTCGGAATCGATAGGACGAATCCGCGCAGTGCTGCGGAAATGAGGCCCGTGCGTTCTGCGACCCCGATCCCGAGCATCGTGACAAGCACAACGCCGAGCGGTGCGAAGCCGATAAAGTTATCGACCATGCTCGCGAAAATGTATTGAATGCCTTCAGCGTTCAATAAGTTCTTCACTTCCACGATTTCGCCTTCTTGACCTGGGTGCTCGACTGAAATGCCGAGGTTCGCCAATAAAGCGGAAAGCGCAAGGACGATGATGGCGAGAGCCGCAAACAAAGTCACTGGGTGTGGCAGTTTATTACCGATCGTTTCGATGCGGTCGAGTGATTTTTGAAACAATCCTCGTTTTTGCTTTTTCAAAATAGATAAGCTCCCTTCAAGCATAAGTGTGAAAAAGACTATTAAATTATTGTGTAATAGTAATTTTCAAAAAATTAAAGACTCCATCTATTATAAAACCTTGGTAAACATAATAAAAGCTATTTGAGGAAGTGCCAATTGCGCTAATTTTGTATAATTTTTGACAAGTTGCAGGAATGCGCTTAGGACGGGGATGGAGAAGTGTGCAATAACTTTTTGTAGTGAATAAAAAAATTCAACGGCTGACTGTTTACGTGAAAGCGCTATCTTGAAAAGGAGGATTTCATGTCTAATTTTAAACGGAATTCAGTATTTCACCATTTTGCCCTGGCTTTTTGATAATGGTATGATGGCTTGAAAAAAGGAGGGATTTTTTCATGAAGTTCACATCGAAACACCCGCTCATCTTGGCCTCGCAATCGCCGCGCCGCCAAGAGCTGCTCAGCTTGCTCGGAATTCCGTTCGACATCGTGCCGAGCGATATCCCGGAACCCGATCCGAAAGGCTTCAAGTCACCGGTCGATTATGTCAATGCATGTGCTGTCCAAAAAGCGAATGATATCGCAGGGAACCATCCCGAAGCGTTCGTCATCGGCTCGGATACAGTCGTCGTGTTGGACGGGGAGATTTTATTGAAGCCTAAAGACAAACAGCAAGCATCTGCGTATTTACGCAAGCTATCCGGCAAAACCCACGAAGTCATCACTGCCGTATGCGTACGCCAAGGCGAGAAAGAAGTATCATTCCATGAACGTGTAGAAGTGCGGTTCTACAAATTGCCAGAGGGTTGGATCGACGCCTATACCGATACAGAAGATCCTTACGACAAAGCAGGAGCGTACGGCATCCAAACGGTGTCGGGCTTGTTTGTGGAAAAAATCGAAGGCGATTACAACGCAGTCGTCGGCTTGCCTATTGCGAAGCTGCTCCAGCACTTGACGCATGCGGGCTACGTAAAAGTCGAAGGGGCGCATGATTATGCCCAATGACCAAGCGCTGATGATACGAGATGTCCACATTGCCGACCGGCCGCGAGAACGCCTCATTAAACAAGGAGCGGTGAGCTTGTCTAACCAAGAGCTCATCGCCATTCTCTTGCGTACCGGAACCCGCGAGGAATCGGTATTGCACCTCGCGAACCGCGTGCTCAAACAATTCGAGCACCTCCACGAATTAAAACACGCCGCCATCGAAGAAATGACCGCGATCAATGGCATCGGTGAAGCAAAAGCCGTCCAGCTGCTTGCGGCCATTGAACTCGGGCGAAGGCTTGCTTCTAAACAAACCGATGAACGCTTTACGATTCGTTCCCCGAAAGACGCCGCTACGTATTTAATGGACGATATGACTTCGCTCAAGCAAGAACATTTTGTCTGTTTATTCCTCAACATCAAAAACCAAGTGATGCACCGCCAAACCATCTTTGTCGGCAGCCTCAACGCCTCTATCGTTCATCCACGCGAGATCTTCCGCGAAGCCGTCAGACGCTCGGCAGCATCGATCGTTTGCGCACACAATCATCCTTCTGGCAATCCCGCCCCGTCACCTGAAGACATCGATGTCACCAAGCGTCTCATGGAAGCCGGTTCGATCATCGGCATCGAACTGCTCGACCATATCATCATCGGCGACCATCAATTCACTTCATTAAAAGAAAAGGGGTTCATGTAGCACTGTATATTTTTTTCCGGATGTTCTATAATGGGTGGTATTGCGCAAAGCAGTTGCCGGTATCACCCGGTTTACATAAGAAAGGACCGATTCATGTGTTTGGATTTGCTTCAAAAGATATCGGCATCGACCTCGGAACAGCAAATACGCTCGTCTATTTAAAAGGGCGCGGCATCGTGCTCCGAGAACCATCGATTGTCATTAAGAACACTCGCACCAATGAAATCGTCGCGGTCGGAAAACGCGCGCGCGACATGATGGGCAGAACGCCTGCTAATATCGTTGCTTTGAGGCCCATGCGAGATGGTGTCATTTCTGACTACGACACGACACTTGCGATGATCAAGCATTGCATCGCTGAAGCGACCGGCAAAGCACCGGGCAAATGGCGCGGCGGAAAAGTCATGATTTGCGTGCCATACGGCGTGACTTCCATTGAACAGCGGGCCGTACTTGATGCAGCACGAGCGGTCGGAGCGGCGGAAGCTTATACGATCGAAGAGCCGTTCGCGGCAGCAATCGGCGCAGGGCTCCCGGTATGGGAACCTGTCGGCAGCATGGTCGTCGATATAGGAGGCGGAACGGCGGAAGTCGCCATTATCTCGCTCGGCGGCATCGTCTCGAGTGAATCGATTCGCGTTGGCGGAGATGAGATGGACGAAGCGATCAAGCAATACGTGCGCAAGCGCTATAACGTCGTCATCGGGGAACGTACGGCCGAAAACCTGAAAATGGGTATCGGCACCGCGGCTGTCTTGAGTGATGAGGAAGCGCAAGCGGAGATGGATATTCGCGGGCGTGACCTCGTGACCGGATTTCCGAAAACCTTGACGATCACCGCAGAAGAAATGCAACAAGCGTTGAAAGAACCTGTGACGCGCATTGTCGAAGGATTGGGCGCCACTCTTGAGAAAACGCCGCCTGAACTGGCGTCTGATATCATGGACCGCGGCATTGTGTTAACAGGCGGCGGGGCGTTGCTGAAAAACCTCGACAAAGTAATCGCGGATGCGGTCAGCATGCCTGTATTCACTGCAGACCATCCACTCGATTGTGTCGCGCTTGGAACAGGACGGGCACTGGAAGATTTTGACCGTTACCGCAATGCGATCGAAAGACGCTGATTTTTATTGCTCGACTCGAGCCTATCAATAAGGAGGATGGCCTCATATGCCACAATTTTTATCCAACAAGCGGCTTATCCTGCTGTTGATCGGCGTCATCCTGCTCGTCGCCTTGATTTCTTTGACGCTCCGGGACCGCGGCCAAGTGTCGCTGCCTGAGGAGATCGTCAAAGAAGCTGTAGGTGCCGGGCAATCGGTATTTTCACGGCCTGCTCATTTCGTGACGGGCGTCTTTGACAATATCGACTCGCTGATCAACACATTTGAAGAAAACCGCTTGCTAAAAGCGCGCCTTGAGGAATTTGCAGGCGTGCAGGCAGAAGTGACCGATCTCCGTTCCGAAAACGAGGAACTGAAAGAACTGGTCGGCAAAGAAGAAGATTTACGCGAATACAACCCAATCCAGGCAGTCGTTATTGCGCGTAACCCGGATCAATGGGAAGAAAAAATCATCTTGAACCGTGGCACCAACCACGGCGTCAAGGAAAATATGGCTGTCATGACCGCTGGCGGCTTGATCGGCAAGGTAACCATCGTCACGCCGACAACATCGACAGTGGAGTTGGTGACGACACAAAACCCGAACTACCGCGTATCGGCAATGGTGCTCGGTGAAGACGATGTGTTCGGTTTGATTGAAGGATATGATGCAGAACGCCGTGAACTATTACTGAAACGCATCGACTTTTCGATCGATCTTGAAGAAGGCGACCAAGTTGTCTCAAGCGGTCTCGGCGGCATTTTCCCGAAAGGCATTGTCATCGGGGAAATCACGGAAGTGACAATCGATGAATTCGGCTTGACGAAACTGGCATATGTGAAACCGGCTGCTGACTTCTCGATGCTTAATCACGTCGTCATCGCAGACCGCCTCGTACCGGAAGTCGACGGCGAAGACAATGGCGTAACAGAGGATGAGGAATCATGATCCGCTTTCTCGTTCCCATCGTCTGTCTCGTGCTGTTTTTCGTCGAACCGATCTTCGGCTTGTTTTCGCCTTTATCGATTGGCGGATCATTTTATTATGTAGTCCCGCGCTTTCTTATCTTATTCCTGATCTTTTTGACCGTTTTTTATGAACTGCGCCATGCGCTGTTTTACGGTTTGTTCTTCGGGCTCTTGTATGATGTCTTTTACATTGATATTATTGGATTATATTCTTTTCTGTATCCGGCCGTCTGCCTGATCGCCGCGTACTTTTTCAAAAAGATTCCACAAAATCTATTGTCAGCGACGCTCTTGGCACTCGGTCTCCTCATCGCGATGGAAGTGGCACTTTACCTGTTCTTCCAATTGATTGGGTTGACCGATGCGCCAGCCGGAACGTTCCTGACCTCAAGATTGTGGCCGACCTTAATCGCCAACGCCCTGTACTTAGGCTTGCTTGGCTGGGTGTTCAGGTCGATGATGGTCACGCAAGATCCACAGCGTGGCACTAAGTTCGGGTTATATTAATGAAAGCGCAGGTGACAGGTTTTTTGAAAAATATCGTGAATATCAAAGGAACGAACAAAGGGCTTCTCATCCAGCTCAATGATATGGCCTCCTATACGGAAATCCTCGATGAGCTGAAAAAGAAAGTATCCGACCCTGCGCTCGAAGGGGACGCAGAAGTCCAGATCCAATTGGCGAAGCGCCATTACAGCGATGGCCAATTGGAAGAAATTAAGAAAGTCATCCACGACCATTCGAAGATGAAAGTGATCAGCACAAAATGCGATGTTGTCACTGTCGAAGAATGCAACCGGATGATCAGTGAGCGCCAGTCGGAAACTTATGTCGGCATCGTCCGTTCCGGGCAAGTCGTGAAAGCGAAAGGCGACCTTGTCGTCATTGGCGACGTCAACCAGAACGGCCGTATCGAAGCGGGCGGCAACGTCTATGTGCTTGGGCGGCTTAAAGGCTTTGCCCACGCCGGTGCGAGCGGCAATAAAGAAGCAGTCATCGCCGCCTCTTGGCTTGAAGCGACGCATCTGAAAATTGCCGATGAACTCGAGACGATGACCGACGAACTCGACAGCTTATCGGAGCAGCCAGAAATGGAATGCGCATATTTACATACCAGCGGCAAAATCATTATCGACCGTTTGCAAGAACTGAGATTCCTGCGGCCGCAAATTTCTACGTTTAAAGGAGGAAGCTAGTGTGGGAGAAGCTATCGTAATTACATCAGGCAAAGGAGGCGTCGGCAAAACGACGTCTACTGCGAACCTCGGCACTGCATTGGCTCTTCAAGGCAAAAAAGTGTGCTTGATCGATACCGACATCGGGCTTCGCAACCTGGATGTCATTTTAGGCCTCGAAAACCGCATCATCTACGATTTGATCGATGTGCTCGAAGGCCGTTGCAAGATTCATCAGGCGCTTGTGAAAGACAAGCGTTTTGAAGACAAATTATTCTTGCTTCCAGCAGCACAGACGGCCGATAAAAACGACGTCAACCCGGAACAAATGAAAGAACTGATCGAAGGGATGAAAGTAGACTACGATTTCATCATCATCGATTGCCCAGCAGGCATTGAGCAAGGCTACAAAAATGCTGTCGCTGGTGCAGACCGCGCGATCGTCATCACGACGCCAGAAATCTCTGCCGTACGTGACGCCGACCGCATCATCGGTTTACTGGAGCTCGAGGAAAACCTTGAAGCGCCAAAACTCATCATCAACCGCATCCGTCCACATTTGATGGAAGCGGGGGATGCGCTTGATGTCAACGAAATCACGACGCATTTATCGGTCGACTTGCTCGGCATCGTGCCAGATGACGAACGCGTTATTTCAAGCTCGAACAAAGGCGAGCCGGTCGTTATGGATCCATCGAACCCAGCAGCACTCGGCTACCGCAACATCGCGCGCCGCCTGCTCGGCGAATCGGTCCCGCTTATGACGATGGACAAGCCAAAACCCGGCATGTTCGGCAAACTGAAATCTATTTTCTCAAGTAAATAATATTCAATAGTAGAAACGCCACTGCATTTGCGGTGGCGTTTTTGTTTTGAAGAACTTAATAAAGAAGAAGTGTAGCGAATGGCTTGCGCTCCGGGCGGATGCTTTCCGAGGGGGGGATCGAGCCTCCTCGTCGCAAAGAACCGCTCCTGCGGGGTCTCTCAAACCCACTGATCCCTCAGGAGTCATTGCCCTGCGCTCCAGCCACTGTTGTGAGCGGGATCTTTACAAGCTCACTGTTGCTTTGAACTATGAGATGTAGTTAACAATTCATATCGGCATAACAGGAAGTGATTCCCCCGCTAGCCGGCAACTACCTACAGTAGCAGATCTGTTTAAACAAACATGAACCAATGAAATCTTCCAGCCGACCGGCGCCAAGGGTGAGCCGAAGCAATGAGACAGACGTTCTTTCTGGCTCATTGTGAGAGGCCAACCCAAAGCCGGGAGGCGAAATTCTATAATGACGCAAACTCGAACGCTGGATTTATCGTCGCACACTTCATCTTGCAAATCACAAACCCTGAAAGGGAAGCGATTTCCTCACTAGCCGGCAACTAACGATAAAAGCAGATCTGTTTAAACAAACATAAACCAATGAAATCTCTAAGCCGACCAGCGCCAAGGGTGAGCCGATGCCGTAAGACAAGCGTTCTTCTTGGCTTATGGCAAGAGGCCAACCCAAAGCCGGGAGGCGCAATTCAAAAGTGAAATGAAATCGAACACAAGAAACATTGCCACACCCTTCATTCAATAATTCACAAGCCAGTAAAGAAGGGATATTGCATTCATTCAAGCACAATCCCAAAAATGAAAAGAACACATTCCCAACTCTTTTCAGTTCTCTGTTGACGCGGGTCTCTCTCGCATGATATTATTCTAATGTTATGTTTGTAGCGCACCCGTGCTACAACCGCTCGAACCAGGTTGTTAAGCATCGCAAGATCACCTGGAGAGGCGAGTCTTAGTCTAAGAGGAGGTGCAAGGATATGTACGCAATTATTGAAACTGGTGGAAAACAAATCAAAGTGGAAGCTGGCCAAGAAATCTACGTTGAGAAAGTGAACGCAGAAGCTGGTGACACAGTAACATTTGATAAAGTTCTATTTGTAGGTGGAGACGATACTAAAGTGGGAGTTCCTTTCGTAGAAGGAGCAACTGTTACAGCGAAAGTTGAAAAACAGGGCCGCGGCAAGAAGATCACTGTCTTCAAATACAAAGCGAAAAAGAACTATCACAAAAAACAAGGTCATCGTCAGCCATTCACAAAATTGACTGTTGATGCAATCAACCTGTAAGAATGATTCAGGTGACTATTCATCAAACCGACAGCTACATTAAAGGCTTTGAAATGTCGGGACATGCGGACTTTGCCGAGCACGGCAAGGATCTGGTATGTGCCGGGGCTTCAGCTGTTTCCTTCGGGGCAGTGAACGCCATTATGGAGTTGACGGGAATTGAGCCGGAAATCGAACAGGCAGATAGCGGTTTTTTGAAAATCGCCTTTCCAAAGAACATGGACAAAAAGACGGATGAGCAGGTTCAACTGCTTGTACGCGCTATGGTCATTTCTTTGGAAACGATTGAACATGATTATGCAGACTTTATAAAAATAACCTTCACAGCTTAGGAGGTGGGACATATGTTGAAATTAAATCTTCAGTTTTTTGCATCCAAAAAAGGTGTTGGTTCAACGAAGAACGGTCGTGATTCGGAATCAAAACGCCTTGGCGCAAAACGCGCTGACGGACAAATCGTAACTGGCGGATCTATTCTCTACCGTCAACGCGGTACGAAAATCTATCCAGGCGAGAACGTTGGACGCGGCGGAGATGACACACTTTTCGCGAAAATCGACGGAACAGTACGCTTCGAGCGCTACGGCCGCGATAAGAAAAAAGTGAGCGTCTACCCGGTTGCTCAGGAAGCTTAATACAAAACGAAAAGGGCTGCTTTCGCAGTCCTTTTTCTTTTGAAACAAGACAAACCAAAACCCGTGCCGGGAAATCCGGCCGGAATCTTGGTATACTAAGTAAAAGTGTGTAAAAGGAAGTGCAGTATGGACGATAGGCTAACGGTGGCACAATCGCTTCGGCATGCGCGCCATGATTTTTTGAATGAGCTGCAGATGATCAAATTGAATCTGGATTTGGGGCGCACAGATAGAGCCCAAGCGCTTATTCGTACGTATGCCGAAGCGGCTATGCACCAAAGCCGGCTGTCGGCTCTCTCTTTGCCCGAAACGGAAGAGTGGCTACTAACAGCTGGCTGGCGTTTTCCGGAATTGCGCCTCACGATGTCCTGCGAAGCGCCGCAAGCGCCTAGCGAGTTGGATACGATTCTTTGCCAATGGCTTGAGTCCTTTGCAAAGGCTGTGAAAGAGGCATTTTCCGATGCTTGGCCATATCCGGTAGAGCTGCGCATTATAGAAGTGGACGGCCGATTTTCGCTGGAACTTTCCGGTCCCGGCGACTGGTCGTCCCTGGTTTTGGATTCACCGCAATTAGCAATTGGTAAAGCGTGCGGATCGGATCGCTCGAAAGTTGAGATCCACGCACAGATGGAGGGATAAGAATATGTTTGTCGATCACGTAAAAGTATATGTAAAAGGTGGCGACGGCGGGGATGGCATGGTAGCATTCCGCCGCGAAAAATACGTACCGAACGGCGGGCCAGCCGGCGGTGACGGAGGGAAAGGCGCGGATATCGTCTTTCAAGTTGACGAAGGCTTGCGTACATTAATGGATTTCCGTTTCAAACGGATCTTTAAAGCCGAACGCGGAACGCACGGCATGAGCAAAAATCAGCACGGCGCTAAAGCGCATGATACGATCATCAAAGTTCCACCGGGCACTGTGGTCAAAGACTCAGAAACTGGCGAAACGATCGCTGATTTGGTCGAAGAAGGGCAATCTGCAGTCATCGCACGCGGAGGGCGCGGCGGACGCGGCAACTCGCGTTTTGCAACGCCTCAAAACCCGGCTCCTGAACTATCGGAAAAAGGCGAACCGGGTCTTGAGCGCAATGTCATTCTAGAATTGAAAGTATTGGCAGATGTCGGCTTGGTCGGATTCCCAAGTGTCGGTAAATCGACGTTATTGTCGGTCGTTACTGCAGCTAAGCCGAAGATTGGCGCTTATCACTTCACGACGATTGTTCCGAACCTCGGGATGGTCCAAACAGAAGACCAGCGCAGCTTTGTCATGGCAGATTTGCCAGGATTGATCGAAGGCGCACATGAAGGCATCGGCCTAGGCCACCAATTCCTGCGCCACATCGAACGGACGCGCGTCATTGTCCACATTATCGATATGTCCGGCATGGAAGGCCGCGATCCGTATGAGGATTATGTGACCATCAACGAAGAATTAAAGCAATACAATATGCGTTTAACGGAACGCCCGCAATTGATTGTGGCGAACAAGATGGACATGCCAGATGCAGAAGAGAAATTGGAAGAGTTCCGCAAGAAATTGCCGGAAGACGCAAAAGTATTCCCGATTTCTGCCTTGTCTAGAAAAGGCTTGAACAACCTGATGTTCGCAGTAGCCGATTTGCTTGAAGTGACGCCTGAATTCCCAATGGAAGACGAGGCAGATCCGGATGCAGCGGATACGGTGCTATACAAGCACGAAATGCAAGGCGACGGATTCGATATTTCACGCGACCCGGATGGCGCTTTTGTCCTTTCTGGCTACGCGATCGAGCGGATGTTCAAGATGACGGACTTCTCTCGTGAAGATTCGATTCGCCGATTCGCCCGCCAAATGCGCGGCATGGGCATTGACGATGCTCTTCGCGAGCGTGGAGCGGAAAATGGCGACACGGTCCGTTTGCTCGAATTTGAGTTCGAATTCACCGATTGATGCGGAGGGTACTTGAATGAAGGATATTTCGGAACAACGCTATTACCTGGTGCGGGAAGATGTATTGACGGAAGCGATGGTTAAGACGCTGGAAGTGAAAAAACTCCTTCAGCGCGACCGCATGTCCATTTTAGATGCGGTTTCAAAAACCGGCTTATCGCGCTCGGCATTTTATAAATACCGAGACGCGGTTTTTCCGTTTCATTCCATCGTCAAAGAGCGGATCTTGACGGTCTTTCTTCAATTGGAAGACCGTTCGGGTACGCTCGCGACTTTGCTTCAGGCGGTCGCGGAAATGGGCTGCAATATTTTGACCATCCACCAGACCATCCCGATTCAAGGGCGTGCGAACGTCACTTTGTCATTGGATGTGACGGCGATGGACGTGGACTTGGACATGTTCTTGCAGCAATTGAAAAAACTCGACTTTGTTGAGTCGGCCGATGTGGTATCGAGCGGTTCGTCATAAATGTAGGGGGAATGAGTCCATGACTAGAGAGAAAAAGAGAATTTCGTTTTTAGGCCCGGAAGCGTCGTTTACACATTTGGCTGCTTCGAAAGTGTTTCCAACAGAACAGCTGATGCCTTATACGACCATTCCCGAATGCATTGAAGCGGTAGCGGATGGTACGGTCGATTATGCAGTGGTGCCGCTAGAGAATGCGCTCGAAGGTTCGGTGCCGCTGACGGTGGATTATTTATTTCACGAAGCGGAACTGTATGTGACGGCGGAAGTGCTGTCGCCAATTGAGCAGCATTTACTCGTTCATCCCGAAAACCGGGGGGCGGAATCGTTTGAAGCGATTTATTCGCATCCGCATGCTTTGGCGCAATGCCATAAATATTTGTTCTACACGTATAAGCATACGCCGCTCGAACAATACAGTTCGACGGCAGCGGCTGCGAAAATGGTCGCAGAGCTTCCGGAGCGAAATATTGCGGCGATTGCCAATGATTACGCAGCGGAAAAGTACGGTTTGGACATCGTGCAGCGCGACATTCACGATTTCCACTTCAACCATACGCGGTTTTTCGTCTTGTCGAGAAGCAATCACAAATTGACGGATCCGGGACACGAAGCGCAAATCAAGACGACCTTGATGATTACGCCGCCAAAAGATGACCGTTCTGGTGTTTTGCACCAAGTGCTGTCCGTTTTTGCATGGCGCCAGTTGAACTTGTCGAAGATTGAATCGAGGCCTTTGAAAACAGGGCTCGGCAATTATTTTTTCATTGCCGATGTGTTGGAAGACGAGAATGCCGCGATGATGCGTGGGGCGTTCGAAGAGCTCACGGCTCTAGGCTGCGGCGTTAAGACGCTCGGTTCCTACTATACGTACAATTCATAAGAAGCATGCATAAAAAATCCCCGGACGCCTCATTGGCATCCGGGGATTTTCGTTTATTCCGCTTCTTCAAGCAAATAGCCGTGCTGCTTCATCGCTTCAACCGCTTGTGAGAGTGTTTCGGGGAGATCTGCGGTGATGGTGTGGATGTGTGTGCCTTCGGTCAGCTCCAGTAAATAGCTTGCGCCGGTTTCGCGTACGCGCTGCATGAACAAGTCCACGTCAAGTGGCGTCGACACATGAATTCCTGCAGTCAGCTCGCCATATACAGGATGTTCAATAGATACGTCTTTGACGGTGACGCCACAATCGACCAATAAGCGCAATTCCGCTTCTGTTTCTTGTGGCAAGTGATTGCAGGCGATGCGGCGGCTCACTTGCTTATTGCCGCTCGGGTCTAAATATAAATAGCCTTGGCTCGTGGCGATAATCGGTTCACCTTTTGCCTTCAATAAGGTCATATCGCCGACCACGACTTGCCGCGATACGTGCGCGAGTTTTGCGAGTTCACTGCCAGTCATCGGTCGCCCTGACTGCTTCAGCTCATCCAATAAAACATTGCGGCGTTCTTCGCCATATAATTTTTTCATGAAAACCCTCCGTTGATAACCAAATTGCATATTGTACTCTGAAATTGCCTTTCTGTAAAAATCATTTCAAGCCACTCTTGGTGTGTTCAGCAATATATATAGCAAAACTGCGAAGACTCCCGCGGGAAAGCGAAGCAGATTTGCGGAATGCGTTGAGTGAGTGAATTTGACTTCACCATATAATTTTATTTTAGCATAAAGAGAAACTTCAATCATCGGGGAACGCTTTCCTCCCCGATGATTGTTAGTTGATCCAATCGGACTTTTACGGCCTGTCGGGTTTCGCTTGGTAAAGCGAAATCCATACAGACCGTTAAAGCGGGATAAAGAGAAACTTCAATCAGCGGGGAGTTCCTTTAACGCTTCACAATGTCCAGCTGTACCGGATAGCTTTCTTCGTAGGAGCGGGCGGAATATGGTATAATCAATAGGTTGAAAATGAAAGGGCGAGTGCAATGTACGATTACATAAAAGGGCAAGTCACCCGTGTGACACCTGAATATTTGGTAGTGGAACAGCAAGGGGTCGGCTGGCAAATCTTTGCCCCGAACCCGTATTCTTTCGGCTCGGATGAATTGCAGATTTTTGTGCATCATCACGTACGGGAAGACGCTCAGTTCTTGTTTGGCTTCCCGACGCTTGAGCAGCGGGAATTATTCCGTAAGCTCATCAGCGTATCCGGCATCGGCCCAAAAGGTGCGCTTGCGATTTTGGCATCTGGCCAGCCGCAATTTGTCATCGAGGCAATCGAGCAGGAAGACGAGAAGTATTTAGTGAAATTCCCTGGCGTCGGCAAAAAAACCGCCCGCCAGATGATCTTGGACCTAAAAGGCAAGCTGACGGATTTCTTCGGGGAATCGTATACAGAAGAAGGGCAGCCAGATTTGTTTGGCGGCGACGAATCAGAGCTTGAAGAAGCGATGCTTGCACTTGGCGCACTTGGCTATTCAGAGCGCGAGATCACGAAAGTGAAACCACAACTCAAGGGCCTCGAGCTCGACACAGAAGGCTACATGAAAAAAGCCCTTCAATTATTATTGAAACAAACTTAACGAGGAGGCGAACGCCATGGAAGAACGCATCATTGACGGCGAAGTTTCGGAATTTGATGAGCGCTTTGAGCAATCCTTGCGTCCACAGCGTTTGTCGCAATACATCGGCCAGCAAAAAGTAAAACATAACCTGGAGATCTTTATTGAAGCGGCGAAAATGCGCAACGAATCGCTTGATCATGTGCTGCTTTACGGGCCGCCGGGTCTTGGGAAAACGACGCTTGCGACGGTCATTGCTAATGAGATGGAAGTCGGGGTGAAGATGACTTCAGGTCCTGCGATTGAACGGCCGGGCGATTTGGCAGCCATTGTCTCATCCCTTGAGCCAGGAGATGTCTTGTTCATCGATGAAATTCACCGTTTGAACCGTTCGATCGAAGAAGTGCTGTATCCGGCGATGGAGGATTTCTGTCTCGACATCGTCGTCGGCAAAGGCCCGACCGCGCGCTCTGTTCGGCTCGACTTGCCGCCGTTCACCTTGATTGGTGCGACGACACGCGCAGGGGCCTTGTCCGCTCCTTTGCGGGACCGTTTTGGCGTGTTATCAAGGCTTGAGTATTACGACACGGAAGCTTTGACCAATATCGTCGAGCGCAGCGCCACTCTGTTTGAAGCGGATATCGATCCGCTCGCGGCCATTGAAATTGCCCGCCGTTCCCGTGGAACCCCGCGTATCGCCAACCGTTTATTAAAACGCGTACGCGACTACGCGATGGTGCGAGGCAACGGTTCGATCACGACCGATATGGCCGAGCAAGCTCTCGAGATGCTTCAAGTCGATCCGCTCGGACTGGATCACATTGACCACAAGCTACTGACTGGCATGATTAGCCGTTTTCGTGGCGGGCCGGTTGGCGTGGACACGATCGCTGCAAGCATCGGGGAAGAATCGACGACCATTGAAGATGTCTACGAACCGTATTTATTGCAGATCGGATTTATTCAACGGACGCCAAGAGGGCGCATGGTAACGCCTCTTGCTTACGAACACTTTAAAATGGAGATGCCTGAATGACGAAACTTACAAACGAACAGCAATTAAATGTAAACGATTTTGATTTTGAACTGCCAGAGGAATTGATCGCCCAAACGCCGCTGCTTGACCGAACATCGAGCCGGCTTTTGGTCATGGGCAAAGAGACAGGAGCGGTAGAGCATAAGCATTTCCGCGATATCCTGGACCATTTGCACGAAGGCGATACGCTCGTCTTGAACGACACCCGCGTGCTTCCTGCGCGCCTGATGGGGACTAAAGAAGAGACAGGCGCCAATATCGAAGTGCTGCTATTAAAGCAGACCGAAGAAGATGTGTGGGAAACGCTTGTTAAGCCAGCGAAAAAAGTGAAAATCGGTACGGTCGTGTCATTTGGCGACGGCTTATTGCGCGCGGAATGCACAGGGGTCTTGGACCACGGAGGCCGCTATTTTAAATTTATTTATGACGGCATTTTCTATGAGATCCTGGACCAGTTAGGTGAAATGCCGCTGCCGCCTTATATCCGCGAAAAGCTGGAAGACCAGGACCGCTATCAGACGGTCTTCGCGAAAGAGCGGGGCAGTGCCGCAGCGCCGACAGCCGGACTGCATTTTACCGACGAATTGCTCAGTGACATCCGCAATAAAGGGGTCAACATCGCATTTATCACTTTGCATGTCGGGCTTGGCACGTTCCGTCCGGTATCGGTCGAGTCGATCGAAGACCATGAAATGCACGCGGAATTTTACCGCATCACGCAACAAACCGCAGACCTCATTAACGCAACAAAACAGCGAGGCGGTCGCGTCATTTCCGTCGGTACGACGTCAACGCGCACGCTCGAGTCGGTCGCGAAGAAATTCGGCGGCACTTTGCAAGAAGACAATGGCTGGACAGATATTTTCATCTATCCAGGGTACCGCTTTGAAGCGGTGGACGGCTTGATCACCAATTTCCACTTGCCAAAGTCGACGCTCGTCATGCTCGTCAGTGCGATGTCGAACCGGGATGCTATCTTAAATGCATACAATGAAGCCGTCAAAGAGCGCTACCGCTTTTTCAGCTTTGGCGACGCGATGTTTATTGAACCACAGAAAAAGGAGACCGAATCATGACCCATGCAGTAACTTACGAACACATTAAAACATGCAAACAAACAGGCGCACGCCTCGGCATCGTCCATACGCCACACGGCTCTTTTGAAACGCCGGCATTTATGCCAGTCGGGACACAAGCGACCGTTAAGACGATGAGCCCGGAAGAATTGAAAGCCATGAACGCTGGCATTATCTTAAGCAACACTTATCATTTGTGGCTGCGCCCGGGAAATGACGTCATCAAAGAAGCAGGCGGTTTACACAAATTCATGAACTGGGACCGCCCGATTTTGACCGATTCCGGCGGTTTCCAAGTGTTCTCGCTCAGCGAGTTCCGCAACATCAAAGAAGAAGGCGTTCATTTCCGCAACCATATGAACGGCGATAAATTGTTCTTGAGCCCGGAAAAAGCGATGCAAATCCAAAACGACCTCGGTTCTGACATCATGATGGCGTTTGATGAATGCCCGCCTTACCCGGCGACGCATGAATACATGAAATCCAGTGTGGAACGGACCTCTCGCTGGGCGGAACGCTGCCTAGCAGCACATGCACGTCCTGAGGACCAAGGCTTGTTCGGCATCATTCAAGGCGGCGAATACGAAGACCTTCGCCGACAAAGTGCAGAAGACCTCGTCGCACTCGATTTCCCGGGCTATGCGATCGGTGGATTGTCTGTCGGTGAACCGAAAGACGTCATGAACCGTGCGCTTGAATTCACGACACCGTTCATGCCATTCGATAAGCCGCGTTATTTGATGGGCGTCGGTTCACCGGATTCCTTGATCGATGGTGCCATTCGCGGCATCGATATGTTCGACTGCGTGTTGCCGACGCGCATCGCACGAAACGGTACGCTCATGACGAGTGAAGGCCGTCTGAACTTGAAAAATGCGAAGTTCAAGCGTGATTTTACGCCAATCGATGAGAAATGTACATGCTATACATGCACGAATTACACGCGTGCATACGTGCACCATTTATTGCGTGCCGATGAAACCTTCGGAATTCGCCTTACGAGTTATCATAACCTGCATTTTCTGTTAAACTTAATGGAACAGGTGCGTCAAGCGATTCGTGAAGACCGCCTGGGAGATTTCCGCGAAGAATTTTTTGAAGCGTACGGATTCAACAAACCGAATGCGAAAAACTTCTGAGTTCGAAACGATAGAGAACACGAAAGGGGGAAATTGAACAATGGAAACATTAATTGCGTTATCACCTTTACTATTGATGTTCTTGCTGATGTGGCTTTTCATCATCCGCCCGGCGCAAAAACGCCAAAAAACGACAGCTAACATGCAGTCGGAACTAAAGCGTGGGGACCGTATCGTGACGATCGGCGGCTTGCATGGCCAAGTCGACGCAGTAGACGATTCAACCATCTACATCACGGTAGCAGATGGCACGCGCATGCAATTCGAGCGCCAGGCAATCGCCCGCATCGTAGAATAAGCAACCGCAAAAACCGTCTTCCTTTCGGGAGGCGTTTTTTTCGTCCAAGAGGAAAATGTTTTTCAGAAAACGGTAATTATAAACCAAAATAAATTAAACAATTTTCCAAAAATTTTCATGCATTTGTTCTAAAATTTCCATCTGGGAGTTACAATGGAAGCAGAACTGCAGAAAGGAGAACCAACATGATGAGCTATCCGGAAAAATACGAGCAAGTGCTGCCAGCATTAGAGAGCAAATGCAGCGAATTCACGTATTTGCAATACGATACATTCACCCCGGAAGCGTTGTGGGAGTATTGCCTGAAAAAAGCGTGGAAAAAGAAAAAAGTCGAAGATATGCGCTTGCATGAAATGGTGTCGGATATCATGGATCTGACCGCTTCCGACTATGTCGCGTATCATCAGGTAGAAGGCTTTAAAACCGCAAACTTTTTCACGGAAGACAGCATGGAGGACCTGCAGCAGCTTCTTCGTCCGGCGCGCCCGAAATCGCGTGGGATTTGACACCTTTTGGCACGTCACCGATAATGTAAGTGCTGTGTTCTATATTGAGGAGGAACTATACATATGAAAGCAAGATCTCGCATCATCGCCTTTTTCCTGCTGGTATTCATGCTCATCGGGCTGCTTGGCACAACCAGCCTGCCGATCGCCAAAGACATCAATCTTGGGCTCGATTTGCAGGGCGGATTCGAAGTTCTTTACCAAGTCGAACCGCTCGAAGAAGGCCAGGAAATCACAGAAGAAGTTGTATCGGATACTACGGATGCGCTGAGAAGCCGAATTGATGTGCTCGGCGTCAGTGAGCCGAACATCCAAATCGAAAGCGGCAACCGAATTCGCGTTCAGTTGGCGGGAATCGAAGATCAATCATCAGCACGCGAACTGCTTTCAACAGAAGCCAATTTATCGTTCCGTGATGCGGACGATAACGTCATGTTGTCCGGTAACGACCTCGCACAAGGTGGCGCGACGGCCACTTTCAATCAGGAAGGCCAGCCGATCGTTACGCTGGAACTGAATGAACCCGGTAAATTCGCCGAAGTGACTGGCGAAATTGCCCAAAAATCCGCGCCGGATAATGTCTTAGTCATCTGGCTCGATTTTGAAGAAGGCGTTGATTCTTATCAGGAAGAACGTTTAAAACCTGATCCGAAATTTGTTTCTGACCCGCGCGTTTCCCAGCGCATCAATTCACCAAGCGTTGAAATCTCGGGTTCATTTACAGTAGAGGAAACGCAAAACTTGGCGGGTATTTTAAATGCTGGGGCCTTGCCGGTGAAATTGGAAGAAATTTATTCGACTTCAGTTGGTGCGCAGTTTGGTGAACAGGCACTTGAACAGACAACATTCGCAGCCGGTATCGGCATCGCGGCAGTGTTGATCTTCATGCTATTGTTCTACCGTTTTCCAGGTGCGATTGCTGTTGTCACACTTTCCGCTTACGTTTATTTGATCCTCGTGATCTTCGAATGGATCGGCGGCGTCTTGACGTTGCCAGGTATTGCGGCCATCATGCTCGGTGTCGGGATGGCAGTCGATGCCAATATCATCACTTACGAGCGGATACGTGAAGAGCTGCGGACCGGCGAGTCTGTGCGGGATGCATTCCGTACGGGTGCCAAGTCATCGTTCTCTGCAATCATCGATGCGAACATCACGACGCTTCTCGCTGCAGCTGTGTTGTTCTACTTCGGTACCAGCTCTGTTAAAGGCTTTGCGACGATGCTAATCATTTCGATTCTCGCAAGCTTCTTGACGGCCGTTTGGGGCTCTCGCTTGTTACTTGGGCTGTGGGTGTGGAGCGGGTTCTTGGATAACAAGCCTGGTTGGTTTGGCTTATCGAAGAACAAGATCCATACAAAAGAAGAGGGATTACACATCACCGATTTAACAACGCCTTACGACCGCTTTGACTTTGCTGGCAACCGCCGTAAATTCTTCGCTGGTTCGCTTGCGCTGATTTTGTCAGGTATGGTCGTGCTGTCGATTTTCCAATTGAATTTAGGCATTGATTTCTCCAGCGGTACACGCGTGGAAGTCACGTCTGAATCTTCCTTATCACAAGACGAAGTGGCAAGTTTCCTTGACGGCGCTGGCTTCCCTTCCGATGATATTGTCATGGCAGGAGAAGGTTCTTCCATTGGTGTTGTTCGCTATGCAGAGGAATTTAGCCAGCAAGAAATTGAGGAATTGAAATCGGCGGCTGTGGATGAATACGGCATCGAACCGAACGTCTCGACCGTATCGCCGACCGTCGGCATTGAACTGGCACAGAATGCCTTGTACGCCCTTGCCATCGCTGCAGTCGGCATTATCATCTATGTGGCGTTCCGCTTTGAATGGCGCATGGGGGTTGCATCTGTCGTGGCGCTATTGCATGATGCGTTCTTCATTGTTGCGGCATTCAGCATTTTGCGTCTGGAGGTGGATATTACCTTTATCGCCGCTGTACTGACGATCATTGGTTATTCCATCAACGATACGATTGTCACGTTTGACCGGATCCGGGAGAACATGCGCCGTGTCAAAAAAGTCGAGACGGTGGAGCAATTGGAGAAAATCGTCAATACTTCATTGCGCCAGACCTTGACGCGTTCGATCAATACGGTACTGACGGTATTCCTCGTCGTGCTGGCACTGTTGATCTTCGGGGCTGCATCGATTACCAATTTCTCGATTGCGCTCTTGATCGGCTTGATCGCAGGAACCTATTCATCGATTTTCATCGCTGCCCAGCTATGGCTTGTCTTGAAAAAAGGCGAATTGAAAAAGAAAGGGCCGATCGATATCGAGAAGAAAGAGCAAGAGTCCAAATGGGGCTCTGACGAACCAGTCGTATAAGTTTAATAGGACAAAGGGACAGGGTATAGAATAATGATACCTTGTCCCTTTTTCTGTGCAGAATGAGGCAAGGTGTACGCAGCTTGAACGAAGAAAGGATGGTTTATATGAAATTGCAATGGCTCCTATTGCTCGGACTTGTTTTTGCTATCATCATCGCGATTTTCGCAGTCTTTAATGTCGATAATGTGCCGGTCAATTATGTCTTCGGTGAATCAGAGTGGCCGTTGATCCTCGTCATTCTTGTCTCTGCTTTGCTTGGCTTCCTATTGTCGAGCATTCTCGCCATGACGCGCAATTACCAATTGAAGCGCAAAGTGAAGACGCTTCAAAAAGAAGTGGCGGTTAAAGAATCACTTATCGCGACACAGCAAAACGAAATTGCAGAATACCAGAAGGCGGGTGTCTCGCCTGATGCGATGGTTGTGACCGGTGAAGAACGGACACATGATCAGGACGAGTCACTTCGCTCGCAGCCTAAACGCGATGACTTTGGCGTCAACGATACAGAAGATCGCCGCCAGGACTCGAGCCGTGACGGATTGTAAAAAATGAACCTTTCGGCGCTTAGCCGAAAGGTTTTTGTCTGCTCGCTGATGCTGTATAATGGACGGGTGAGGAAGTGAGAATCAATGATTGAATCCAAAAAAAGATGGCAATTGACAAGTCCGGATGAACAAGCGGTACAAAATTTACAGCAAGCGCTATCCTTGTCTTCTGTGTTGGCGAAGATTCTCGTCACGCGCGGAATCGACACGGTGGACAAAGCTGAAGAATTTCTGGCCGTCGAATTATCCGGCATACATAATCCGTTTCTGATGAAGGATATGGACGTCGCCGTGGCGCGTATCCAACAGGCGATTGAAGCGGAAGAAAAAATTCTGGTTTACGGCGATTACGATGCCGATGGCGTAACGAGCACAACCGTCATGATGACGGTGCTCGAAGATTTGGGTGCTGATGTGTCGTTTAAAATCCCCAACCGTTTTGATCATGGCTACGGCCCGAACGCAGAACTGTTTAAAGAAGCTCACGCTGAAGGCGTCAACTTGATCGTCACCGTAGACAACGGCGTGTCCGGCATCGAGCCGGTACGCTTGGCGAATGAACTGGGGATGGACGTCATCATCAGTGACCACCACGATATCGGCGACGAGATGCCGGAAGCGCTTGCGATCATCCACCCTCGGCATCCGCAGGGCAATTACCCATTCGGCGAGTTGGCCGGCGTGGGAGTGGCGTTCAAGATGGCGCAAGCGCTATATGGCGACATTCCGGAACATTTGACGGAGTTAGTCGCAATCGGCACCATTGCTGACTTAGTGCCTTTGCACGGTGAAAACCGCGTGCTCGTCAAAGAAGGCTTACGGGCCTTGCAGGATTCGCCGATGCCTGCGATTGCAGCGCTCGCGGACGTTGCGGGTGTTAAGCAACGCGATATTACAGAAGAGACGATCGGCTTTATGTTCGGCCCGCGTATCAATGCGATTGGCCGCCTGCAATCGGCTGATCCGGCGGTGCGGATGTTCATGACGGATGACCCGTCAGAAGCACGGTCGCTCGCAGACGGCTTAGACGTTTTGAACAAGGAACGCCAAGCCATCGTCAAGGCGATCTCTGAGCAAGCGATTGAACAAGTAGAGGCGCGTTACGGCGAGCAGTTGCCGCACGTCATTATCGTTGCCCAAGAAGGCTGGAACCCTGGCGTTGTCGGCATTGTGGCCTCGAAATTGACCGAGAAATTTTACCGTCCTTCAATTGTATTGTCACTTGATTTGGCGAATGGCAAAGCAAAAGGTTCGGCGCGCAGCATTGAAGGCTTTCATCTATACAACGAACTTGCCAAAAACCGCGACATCCTGCCACATTTTGGCGGCCACCCGATGGCAGCGGGCATGACGCTTGCGGCAGCGGATGTAGATGAATTACGTGAACGCTTGAACGAACAGGCAAAAAATTCATTGACGGCTGAAGATTTGGTGCCGGTTGTGTCGATCGATATTCCAGTTTCTCTAGATGAAGTGGATACGGAAACGATTGAAGGCATGCGCCGGCTTGCGCCATTTGGCATGGGTTTCGCGAAGCCTAAATTCTATCTAGAAGGCGTTAAAGTGGCGGGCATCCGGAAAATCGGCGCAAGCCAAGCGCATCTCAAAATGGAGCTTGCGCAAAACAGCTCCACATTGGATGCAGTAGGCTTTGGCATCGGTGAACTCGGCGATCAACTGACGCCCGACGTTAAAATCGATGTCATCGGCGACTTGCAGATCAACGAATGGAACGGCCGTAAAAAGCCACAACTCTTGGTAGAAGATATCCGCACGGACGAATGGCAGCTATTCGACATCCGCGGCATTCGCCAAGTAAGCCGCTGGTCTAAGCTTATCCCGGCTCAAAACCAAGTGTACGTCGCTTTTCAACAAGAGACAGAAGCGGTATTCAGCTCATTGCTCGATGGGCCGATCGTTTCGGCACAGTCACTCGCTGAGCAGGGAACCGCAAAAGATCATCTAGTATTGCTGGATTTGCCGGATTCTGAAGAGCAATTATCGTCTGTGCTGAAGCAATTAAAGCCAAAACGGGTCTATGCGCATTTCTATGCCCAGGAATCCCAATACTTTGAACGCATTCCGGACCGCGACCAGTTTAAATGGTTATTCGGTTTCGTTAAAAAGCGCGGCACGTTCGACTTCAAAAAGAACGGCGACGAACTCGCCAAACATAAAGGCTGGAGCCGAGAAACATTATTTTTCATGCTTCAGGTGTTTTTTGAACTCGGTTTTGTTACACTTAACAATGGAATTACCGAGATTGCACAGGCTCCGGGAAAACGTGATTTGACGGAAGCGCCGGCTTATAAAAAGCGCGAGCGGCAAATTGCTTTAGAACAGAAGCTCTTGTATGCATCCTATCGGGATCTAAAAGACTGGTTTGACGCCCAAGTGTCAGCCAAGGAGGAAGAATTATGGATTTAAAGCAGTATATTACGATTGTCGAAGATTGGCCAAAGCCAGGAATCAGGTTCAAGGATATTACATCTTTGATGGACAGTGGCGAAGCCTATAAATACGCAACGGACCAAATCGTTGCATACGCGAAAACAGTGGACGCAGAAATTATCGTTGGGCCGGAAGCTCGCGGCTTTATCATTGGCTGCCCTGTTGCTTATGCGCTGGAAATCGGTTTTGCGCCGGTTCGCAAAGAAGGCAAATTGCCGCGTGAAGTGATTCGCGCACAATATGGCCTTGAGTACGGCACGGACGTATTGACGATGCACAAAGATGCGATCAAACCAGGACAGCGCGTCTTGATTACAGATGATCTTTTGGCAACGGGCGGCACAATCAATGCTACGATCAATTTGGTCGAACAACTGGGCGGCATTGTAGTTGGCTGTGCATTTTTGATCGAATTGACTTATTTGGATGGCCGTAAGAACCTCGACGGCTACGATGTTACAACTTTGATGCAATATTAAGAAAATCACCTTGCCTTTTGGGCAAGGTGATTTTTTTTCTGACGGTAGGGTATGGTAGAGAAAGAAACTTGGGAGAGAGGTGATTTCCATGATCGAATTGGACAGACGGTATGATCCTGTGCAAAATAATGAACTGATTGGGCAGCTGTTGAACGATGCCACTCCTCTAGAACAGGTCACCAGGGAGACCGAAGCGCTGTTCAATGACATCAAGAAAGATCTTCCCCGCGTACGCATCAAGCGGCCGGTCCATTTCTTCGAAAAATTGTGGTCGGTTTTTGCCGATGACTATGAAGTGGCGGATGATAACGGCTATGGCACCATTGTTTTTGGGCAGGATCTGTTTCCAGAGTGGAAAGGCAAACTTGACCGCGAATACAAAAAACTCGATTCGACGATCAACCGCCGCGTCAATATACGCGACTATGGCGCAGTTGGCGATGGCATGACGGATTGCACCGAAGCGTTCAAAAAAGCACTTGGCAACGGCCGGGTGGAAGTGACAGTTCCTCCTGGGATCTATATCGCGAGAGGCATCCGTGTCCCTTCATGGAGCCGAATCGTTGGTGCAGGAAAAACTGCTTCTGTTATCAAACTGCACCCAAAAGCACCAAAACGTTCCCGGCTATTGACGAATTCCAATTATGTCAATGGCAATCGCAATATCTCGGTCGAAAGCTTGAGCCTCGATTGGAACGTAGAACGGCTCGGGCATACAGACCGCACGAATAGTTGGGGCAATTACTCGAGCTGCATCACTTTTGCGGGGGTTACCAACGGCTGGGTGAGAGATGTCGAAGCGATCAATCCCGGTTTGCATTGCGTTGACATCACCTCGCCGCTTTATAATTACGCGGGTGACGGCATGCGCGGCAGGGGCGGCAGCAAATATATTTGGGTTGATAAGGTCAATGGCTTCGGTTTTGGCGACGACGGTTTGACGACTCATCATAGCGATTATGTGTTTGTCTCCAATTGCCATTTCTCTGACCCGAGTGGAAAAGCGCATAAAAAAGGCTTTTCCAATTCCAATGGTATTGAAATCGATGACGGGTCGAGACATGTTTGGTTATTTAATAATTCCACTTCGCGTTGTTTTGGGGGAGTGGAAATCAAAGCCCACGCCAATTCTTCGGCAGCGTCTGGCGTCTTCATTTCGGGTCATTTATCCGTTAACGACAACCGTTCGTTTAATTTTCGTCATATCGGGCATCATCTGCGAGAAGACCCGGAATCGCTGTCTGCCTATAACATCAAAGCGCAGCGCCTCGTTTCCTTGGCACCTGTCGAGACGAGGCTCTACAAAGATTCATCGCCACGTGCGCTCGTCGTTTCGGGTTACCGCAACGTTGCGGTCAACCGCTTTTTGTTTAAAGGCGACCCGCTATACGATTATAAAGGGCGCCCAGCATCGGCTATCCAGTATCGTGCCGAGCATATTTCGCTGTCTAACGGCGTAGTGCGTGGCTTTCGTACGGCAGGTTCAGACATTTCCATCATGGGCGGCCAGCAAAGTGCGCGAAATGTCCGTGTCAAAAATATCATGAGTGTGGATTCGGCGAATAAGACCGTGGCGGTTGGCGATGACAGCAAATGGATCATGGTGGACGGCATTCGCAAACAAAGAGGCGACCGCCTGTAGCCTATGGGGTATTTCCTGGAGATAGATGAAAATACGCAAAAGCTTTACTTTTCAGCGGAAAGTTATCTATAATATAGAAATACTCTTCTGGAAATAAATAAAGCAAGGTGGGCAATTATGGCGAAAGATCAAGTGAGAACAGTTGAAGATGTATTCGAAATGGTTGCGTCCTATATGAATGCAGAGCACGTTGAAACGATTAAAAAGGCGTACCAACTTGCCTATGAAGCCCATGATGGCCAATTCCGGAAATCCGGCGAACCGTATATTGTGCATCCGGTGCAAGTAGCCGGGATCCTGGCAGAACTGCAGATGGATCCGGCTACTGTCGCAGCGGGTTTTTTGCATGACGTCGTAGAAGATACCGATGTCAGCCGCGAAGACATCGTCCGCGATTTCGATGAAGAAGTCGCTTTATTGGTCGATGGCGTGACAAAACTCAGCAAGATTAAGTATATGTCAAAAGAAGAACAGCAGGCGGAAAACCACCGCAAAATGTTTGTTGCGATGGCCCAGGACATCCGCGTCATTCTTATTAAACTAGCGGACCGTTTGCATAATTTGAGAACCTTGAAATACCAATCAGTTGAGAAACAGCGCATTAAGGCAAACGAGACGCTGGAAATTTTTGCGCCGATTGCTCATCGTCTTGGGATCAATACGATCAAATGGGAGCTCGAAGATACAGCTCTTCGTTATTTGAATCCGCAGCAATATTACCGCATTGTCAATCTTATGAAGAAAAAACGCACAGAGCGGGAAGATTATTTGAACAATGTCATGGGTGAAATTCGCGTCCAGCTTGATGAAGTTGGCTTAGAAGCGGATCTGTTTGGGCGTCCAAAGCATATTTACAGCATCTATAAAAAAATGGCCATGCAAAATAAGCAGTTCAACGAAATCTATGATTTGCTTGCTGTGCGCATTACGGTCGACAGCATTAAAGACTGTTATGCGGTGCTTGGCATTATCCATTCCACCTGGAAGCCGATGCCTGGACGATTCAAGGATTATATCGCTATGCCGAAGCAAAATCTTTACCAATCGCTGCATACGACAGTCATCGGTCCACAAGGCGATCCGCTGGAAGTGCAAATCCGCACAGAAGAAATGCACCGCATCGCCGAATACGGGGTAGCGGCGCACTGGGCGTATAAAGAAGGCAAGACATCTGACAAACCACTCAGTTCGGTTGATTCCCGTTTGTCGTGGTTCCGAGAAATCCTTGATTTCCAAAACGAATCCGACAACGCCGAAGAATTTATGGAATCGCTGAAATTCGATTTGTTCTCGGATATGGTCTATGTCTTCTCGCCAAAAGGCGACGTAATTGAAATGCCGGATGGTTCTTGCCCAATTGATTTTGCCTACCGTGTCCATAGCGAAATTGGCAATAAAACAATCGGCGCGAAAGTGAACGGCAAAATGGTGCCGCTTGATTTTGAACTCCATACGGGCGACATCGTCGAAATTTTGACGTCCAAGCAATCGGTCGGCCCGAGCCGCGACTGGCTAAACATCGCCAAATCAACGCAAGCTAAAAATAAGATCAAGCAATTTTTCAAGAAACAAGTCCGCGATGATAATGTCCATAAAGGACGCGACCTTGTTGAAAAAGAGATCAAAGCACAGGAGTTCACCCAAAAAGAAGTACTGACGGGAGAGAACATCAAACGCGTTATTGAGAAATACAATTTTGCTAGTGAAGACGACATGTATGCGGCTGTCGGTTTCAACGGCATCACCGCACAGCAAGTCGTCAATCGCCTGGCAGAGCGCCAGCGCAAAAAGCGCGAGCAGGAAGAAGCTATTGAGAAAATCACCGTAGAAATGAAATCCAACCAGCCGAAAAAACAGACGGAATCCGGTGTGATCGTGCGCGGCATTGACAATATGATGATCCGCTTGTCGAAATGCTGCAACCCAGTTCCTGGCGATGCCATCCTCGGTTTTATCACCAAAGGCCGCGGCGTCTCAGTTCACCGTGCAGATTGCCCGAATATCCAAGCGGACGAATCTGACCGATTGATCCCGGTCGAATGGGAAAATGCAGGGTCGCCTGAAAACAAATCGTATCAAATTGATATCGAAGTACAGGCATATGACCGCACAGGCTTGATCAATGAAGTGATGCATATGGTCAGTGAGACAAAGACAACAATCACGGCCGTCAGCGGGCGTGCTGACAAAGATAAGATTGCCACGATCAACTTATCGATTATGATTCCGCATCTCTCTCATTTGAACCGTGTCGTCGAGCGCATCAAGCAAATTCCTGACGTTTATTCGGTCAAACGTGTGACAAATTAAGGAGGAGCCATGAAAGTTGTCTTACAGCGTTCAAAACAAGCGTCCGTGACGGTGGATGGCCAAATGACAGGTGCGATCGATTCAGGCTATGTGTTGCTTGTTGGCATCACCCACAGCGATACGGAAGCAGATGCGGCCTATGCCGCAAAAAAAATTGCCGGCCTTCGCCTGTTCGAGGACGAACACGGCAAGATGAATCATTCAATCGCGGAAGCGGGAGGCAGCGTCCTGTCGATTTCCCAATTCACCTTATACGGAGATGTTAAAAAAGGGCGGCGCCCAAGCTTTGTCGAAGCGGCGCGCCCGGAACAAGCGGAACCCTTATGGTTGAAATTCAACGATGAATTGGCAAGCCACGGTCTTCAGGTTGAAACCGGCGTATTCGGTGCCATGATGGATGTCCAGCTTACGAACGATGGGCCTGTCACCATTGTCGTTGACTCAGATGGTGCTAAAAAATAACCTTGGAGAGGTGAGCGGCTAAGCTCGCCTCTTTTTCAATGGGTCAACACAAAGGACGGGTTCTTGGGGCCATCGCCAACAAAATCGCATCCATTTTGCAAAAAAATGGGGCTGTCTCATAAGTCCCTAAAATAAAACAGACGGAGAAAAAATTCTTTTTCTCTGTCTGTTTTTGATTTATCGGTGAGGCACCTGAGAGTAGCCAGCTGATGGGAATGGAGACGGCGACTCCAGCGGGAATAGTGACTGAGCTAAGCGAAGGAGCGACGCGAGCCGAAGACCCTGGACTGAGCGAAGCGAGGGAAGCGGCTAAGGCCGTGCCCGCGGAAAGCGTCCGTCGAAATGGACATCAGCCATTTCTTTAGAAGAAAAAGACTGCCCCTAAAAGTCACTTTTCATGACCTTTTGGGACAGCCCATTTGGATTTATTCGCTTAGTTCAGAATCAAAATAACTGATAATGCCGTTGTATAGACCAAGTGCAGCTTGTTCGCGGAATTGGTCGCTTGAGACGATGCGTTCTTCATTGAAATTGCTGAGGAAGCCAAGTTCGACGAGTACCGCAGCCTGGCGATTGTCCCGCAACACAAGGTAATTGCCTTTTCTTGCGCCGCGGTCGTCAAGCGTCAATTTCCCAGCCAAGCCACCATTGATGTGCTCCGCTAATTTTTGCTGGTACGGATGTTGGTAATACGAAGTAAAGCCGGAAACCGTGCTATCTTCCGTAGCATCGTAATGGATACTGATAAATGCGTCAGCTGCTACTTGATGGCTCTCAGATACCCGTTGTCGAAGATCGACATAAACATCTGATTGCCTCGTCAGAACGACTTCCGCTCCTGCAGATCGCAATTGATGAGACAGAATTTCTGCCGTTTTCAACGTTAAGTCTTTTTCGTTCGTTTTGCGGACGCCAACCGTACCGCCGTCATTGCCCCCATGACCTGGGTCCAAAACGATCGTTAAGCCGTTCAAGGTGCCCGCTTTTCTTAGCGGTTGTTGCTTTTCAGCTTCAACCAGTTCCGTAGATGTTCCGGAACGCACGACCCAATCAGCGATATAGGCTTGGCGGCCATCTTCAAGCGCTACCAAATACCACTGGCCTTCTTTGCCTGCCACCGTTAATTGCGTGCCGGCATCGGCGTGTGTAACAACTTGTGAAGAGGTGCTTGCTTGTGCGCGCAAATTTGTGCCATCGGTTATGACAGTCACTTGTTCACCGGAAGAGCTGGCTTGCTGTGCGGGTTGATCAGACAATTCACCGTAGAAAGCATAGACCCAGCCGGTTTTGCCGTCTGCCAGTTCCAATTGGACCCAATTGCCTTCCATGCCTTTTACATTAAATACTTGCCCTTGTTTTACAGAGTCTTGAATTTTAGCGTTCAAACTCGGTTCGGCACGAACATTCAATGCGTCGACCGCAATGCGGAAGGACGCGAGTTTTTCGAGCGCTTGACCAGTATTGGCTTCTACATCAGAAGTTGAGTCTTCGGAAGACGCATTTTGTTGGTCAGTCAAACTTATGTACTGTGTAGACACGAAGCCGCGGACGTTGCGGAATTGCACTTCTGTCCAGTCGCCGTGACTAGCGATAACTTTCGCTTGTTCGCCGGCATTCATTTTCGACAGCACTGCGGAAGACAAATCTGCCTGTGCACGGATGTTCAAGCTGTCGACGGACGAGATTGCGGTTTGTGAAGATGTGTCGGCTGCTTGTTCTGTACTGACGAGCCAAGAAGCGACCCATCCTTCAGAATTGCCGTAGCGGATCTCGATCCAATCGCCGCTGCGTGAAAGTTGCTGCGCTGTGTCGCCTTGTTTCATCGAGCCGATTACTTCGTAACTCAATCCCGGACCGGACCGTATATTGACCGTTGAACCTGTTGCAGATATTTCGCCATTATCGGCTAAGGCTGAGTTTGATAGAGCCAGCGGGATCGTGCCCGATAAAGCTAAAATAAAAATCAGTAAAGTGAGGTATAATCGTCGTTGCATAGCGGCCCTCCTAAATTAAGTTCATCTTCATTATAATATCAAAAAAATCAGGCAATGTATGCAAAAGCTTGACAAGATTTCATCAGCTGATTAAGATTGATTTATTCTACTTATATAATTTTGCTGAAGACGGAGAAAGTAATTGTTGGCGTCGACTGAAAAGAGAGGGAAAGCCCTGGGCTGAAAGCTTTCCTGCAGAGATCTGCAATGAAAAACACTCTTGAGGTTCTTTACTGAACGGCGCACTGCGCTTATTAGGCTAAGACGGTTCCGGCCGTTATCCGGACAGAGAGGGCGCAGAACTTTGCGTCAACTAGGGTGGAACCGCGGAAGCTAATTTTTAGCTCTCGTCCCTTGCGAAAGCAAGGGGCGGGGGCTTTTTTGTATGGAAAAGGAGAGATGAAAATGGGCAATATCCAAGCACCGCGCGGCACATATGATGTGCTGCCGCAAGACTCTGCCAAATGGCAGGAAATTGAACAAACAATTAATCGATTATGCAACTTGTATCAGTACAAGGAAATCCGCACGCCGGTTTTCGAACACACAGAACTCTTCCAGCGTGGCGTTGGCGACACGACGGATATCGTCCAAAAGGAAATGTATACATTCCAGGATCGTGGGGATCGTTCTTTGACCCTGCGACCGGAAGGAACGGCCTCTGTCGTGCGTTCCTATGTCGAAAACAAATTATTCGGACAACCTGACCAGCCCGTCAAGCTCTACTATACAGGCCCGATGTTCCGTTATGAGCGGCCACAAGCCGGGCGCATGCGCCAGTTTGTTCAGTTCGGCGTAGAAGCGATCGGTTCAAAAGATCCGGCCATCGACGCAGAAGTCATTGCACTGGCAATGGACGTCTACAAATCGAGTGGTTTGAAAAGTTTGCGCCTCGTCTTGAATTCACTAGGTGATACGGAAAGCCGCTTGGCACACAAGCAAGCGCTGATCGAACATTTCGCCCCGTCAATTGAAGAATTCTGCGGCGATTGCCAAAATCGCCTGGAGAAGAACCCGCTGCGCATACTCGATTGCAAGGTAGACCGTGAGCATCCGTTAATGGCGACGGCCCCGTCCCTTGCGGATTATTTGAACGAAGAATCGAGTGCGTATTTTGCACAGGTCAAAGGGTATCTAGATGAACTTGGCATCAGCTATGTCGTCGACCCGAACCTGGTGAGAGGGCTCGATTATTATAATCACACCGCGTTTGAAATCATGAGCGAGGCGGAAGGCTTCGGAGCGATTACGACGCTTGCAGGCGGCGGCCGCTATAATGGGCTTGTCGAAGACCTCGGCGGCCCGGAATCTCCAGGAATCGGTTTTGCGATGAGCATCGAGCGATTATTGCTCGCTTTGGAAATGGAGAAAGTAGAAATTGGCAAGGGCCAATCACTTAACGCCTATGTGATCGCGATGGATGCGCCGTCGAAAAAGAAAGCCGTCTCGATTGTTCGGGATCTGCGCGCAAATGGCATTTCCGCGGACATGGATTTCACTGACCGCAAGATGAAAGCGCAAATGAAGTCTGCCGATCGCAAACAAGCGCGCTTTGTCATCGTCATCGGTGAATCAGAGCTTGAGAGTGGCAAAGCGGCCGTCAAAGAAATGGCGACGCGTGACCAGCAGGAAGTGCCATTCGATGAATTAGCTGAAAACATCCAGAAAAAGAAATCATTGGGGGAATAGATATGTCGAGAACACATTATTGTGGAGAAGTGAACGAAACGTCAATTGGCCAGCGCGTATCATTGAAGGGATGGGTTCGCAAACGCCGCGACCTCGGCGGTTTGATTTTCGTCGATGTCCGCGACCGTTCAGGAATTGTCCAAGTGGTTTTCAACCCGGAAATTTCTGAAACGGCATCGAAAATTGGTGAAACACTACGCAATGAGTTCGTCGTCCATATTGATGGGCTTGTGGTGGAACGAGCAGAAGGCCAAGTGAACGCCGCAATGAAAACAGGGAAAGTTGAAGTGCAAGTGGATAGTGCGGAAATTATCAACGCTGCGAAAAACCCGCCGTTTGCGATTGAAGACCAAACGGATGTCAGCGAAGATCTACGCTTAAAATACCGTTATTTGGACTTGCGCCGCCCAGCGATGTTCGAAACCTTGAAAATGCGTTCGGATGTGACAAAAACGATCCGCAATTTCCTTGACAGCGAAGGGTTCCTAGATGTGGAAACACCCATTTTGACAAAGTCCACACCAGAAGGCGCGCGCGATTATTTGGTGCCAAGCCGTGTTCATGACGGTGAGTTTTATGCGCTTCCGCAATCTCCGCAATTGTTCAAGCAAATGCTGATGGTTTCAGGGGTGGATAAGTATTATCAAATCGCCCGCTGTTTCCGCGATGAGGATCTGCGTGCGGACCGCCAGCCGGAATTTACGCAAATCGATATGGAAATGAGCTTCCAAACAATGGAGGACATCATCGAATTAAATGAGCGCTTGATGATTCAAGTGATGAAAGACGTTAAAGGCATCAACATCGACACAGGCTTCGAGCGCATGAGTTACCGGGATGCAATGGAACGCTTTGGTTCTGACAAGCCGGATGTCCGCTTTGGCATGGAATTGACGGATGTATCGGAACTGGTAAAAGACTCTGCCTTTAAAGTCTTCACTGGTGCAGTCGAATCCGGTGGGCAAGTGAAACTGATCAACGCCAAAGGACAAGCTGCCAATTACTCACGCAAAGACATTGACGCTCTTGGCGAATTCGCATCACGTTACGGAGCAAAAGGCTTAGCGTGGTTGAAAGTCGAAGAGGGCGGCGTCAAAGGACCGATCGCCAAATTCTTTGAAGGCGAAGCCGCTGATCGCTTGATTGAGGCCGCACAAGCGGAAGCAGGAGATTTGCTACTGTTTGTGGCTGATGCCAAAACAGTCGTTGCGGATGCACTCGGCGCTTTGCGCATGAAGCTCGGCAAAGATTTGGACTTGATCGACCAATCAGTCTTCAAATTCCTATGGATCACGGATTGGCCGTTGCTCGAATATGATGACAAAGATGGCCGCTTCTACGCTGCGCATCATCCATTTACGATGCCTTTTGAAGAAGACCTTAATAAATTGTCGACAGAACCGCAAAACGTTCGTGCACAAGCATATGACTTGGTATTAAACGGCTACGAACTCGGTGGGGGATCTGCGCGTATTTACAAACGCGACATCCAGGAAAAAATGTTCGAAGTGCTCGGCTTCTCAAAAGAAGAAGCGACGGAGCAATTCGGCTTCTTGCTTGAAGCATTCGAATACGGTACGCCTCCGCATGGCGGCATTGCATTCGGACTGGATCGCTTGGTGATGCTCCTCGCCGGGCGCACCAATTTGCGTGATACCATTGCGTTTCCTAAGACAGCCTCTGCCAGCGATATGCTGACAGAAGCGCCAAGTGCCGTATCAAACGCCCAGTTAGAGGAATTAAACCTAGCTGTAACTATTCAGAATAGTGAAAAAGATTCACAGTAAAAGACTTGTACATCTTTTTTAAGTATGCTACTATACGTGTATAGAGAATCCTGATGTGTTCGTTTTTAGCAATTCGATTTTGACCCAACATTTTGTCGTCGGGAGACCTACATATCATCATGGCTAACATGCCCTAACCGGAAGTTATAAGTGGTGATGCGGTCACCCACCTGCTATAAGCGGGTTCAAACGATGCGCAACACAAAGGACGGCACGATCGGGATTCTTCTTACATAAGAAATCCAAGTCCCTCCGGCATTTGCCGGAGGGATTTTCTATGTGTATAATCCCTAGTATCCCTATTTCATATTGAATCGGAAAGGCAGTGTGTGTATGTTACATCAATTTTCAAGAAATGAACTCGCCATCGGTAAAGATGGTATGGATCTCGTAAAAGGATCTACGGTCGCCATTCTAGGCGTTGGCGGAGTGGGCTCGTTTGCAGCCGAGGCGTGTGCTAGAAGCGGCGTCGGAAAAATCATCCTCGTCGATAAAGACGATGTCGATATCACCAATATTAACCGTCAATTGGTCGCCAATCTTTCTACGGTCGGCCAGTCTAAAGTCGAAGTGATGAAAAAGCGCATTCTGGATGTCAATGCGGAGTGTGAAGTGGTGACGCTCCATATGTTTTACACGGAAGACACTTATGAAGAGTTTTTCAGCCATAAGCCTGATTACGTCATCGATGCTTCAGATACATTAATTTACAAAGTACATTTGATCAAAGAATGCTATAGCCGCCGTATTCCAATTATCTCAAGTATGGGCGCAGCCAATAAAACGGACCCAACCCGTTTCCAGATTGCGGACATTTCGAAGACCCATACCGATCCGTTAGCGAAGATGATTCGCAAAAAACTGAAACAAGCGGGCATCCGCAAAGGCGTACCGGTTATTTTCTCTGATGAAAGCCCAATCGTGGTACGTGAAGATGTTGTCGAGACCGTTGGTAAAAAAGACGCGGCGATCCGTAAAGCGCAAATGCCGCCATCTTCTAACGCGTTCACCCCATCGACAGTCGGCTTGATCGCAGCAAGCTGGGTCATTAACCAAATGACTAAATCGATCCATATCCAGCGCGTCAATCAATAGCCAATAAAAAACGGACGGAGAATGTCATCATTCTCCGTCCGTTTTTATTTATTTTTTTCGGAAGCCTTTCAGCTTTTCGTAGATGCCGGCAAATTTCTTTTCTTCTCCAGCGACGACCGGCTTGTAGAATTCTGCCTTTTTCAATTCTTTTGGCAAGTAATCCTGATCTGCCCAACCGCCGAACGAGCCAATTGGCGTGTCGTGGGGGTATTTATATCCACCATGACCGAGCTCTGCACTGCCAGCGTAATGAGTATCGCGTAAGTGAGGGGGAATATCGCCCACCTGGCCTTTATTGATGGCGGCAGTAGCGGCATCGATCGCGCGGTAAGCCGAATTGGATTTCTCGGACAAGCACATCTCAGCGACGGCTTGTGCGAGTGGGATGCGCGCTTCCGGTAAGCCTAGCCGGTCCGCTGCCTGGCAAGCCGCAAGTACATGGCCGCCAACTGCGGGATTGGCAAGCCCGATATCTTCGTATGCCATGACAAGCAGGCGTCTTGTTACTGCGGTAAGGTCGCCATTTTCGAGTAAGTGGGCCAAATAATACATGGCGGCGTTGACATCACTGCCGCGAACGGATTTCTGCAGCGCCGACAACAGGTTGAAGAAATGGGAGCCTTTCTTGTCGCCGAACACACCGATGCGCTTAATCATCTGCTCGATGATGCCGTCATCGACGAGGTATTCGCCCTCTTCCTCATCTGAGGCGATGACAATCGATTCGAGCATTGTCAACGCTTTTCGCGCATCGCCATTTGTCCCTTCAGCGATTCTTGCGACTTGCTCGCTAGAGATTCGAATCTTCTCGCGGCCGAGCCCGCGTTTTTCATCTGACAAAGCACTGTTCAACAACTCGACGATATCTTCTTGCGTCAGCCGCTTGAGCTGCTTAATTTCGCCGCAGCGCGAACGGATCGCCGGATTGACATCGTGGAACGGATTTTCTGTCGTCGCGCCGATCAGCACGATCGAGCCGGATTCGACATGCGGCAACAGAGCATCTTGCTGGAGTTTGTTAAAGCGGTGGATCTCATCTAAAAACAACAGCACTTTGCCGGTCATGCGGGCTTCTTGAACGACCGATTCGACATCTTTTTTGCCGGAAGTCGTCGCGTTAAGCGCGATAAAAGGCAAATCGGACGTGCCGGCAATGGCGTGGGCGATCGAGGTCTTGCCGATTCCCGGGTCGCCGTATAGGAGCATGGACGGCACATGGCCGCTTTTGATCATTTTATAAAGGGCCGTGGAGGGACCGATGACGTCTTTTTGGCCGACAACTTCATCGATCGTCCGCGGACGCATGCGAAAAGCAAGTGGTTCATTGTGCACGAAGAAAACTCCTTCCGTCTATTCATTCCATCAGTATAGCGAATTCGCTCCTGAAAGTCATTGAAAGCCTATGTCCTGTAAGATATGCTATACTTATTTGAAGAATTGACGATTAGGTTCCAGAGGAGTAGTTTTAGATGAAAATATCAACAAAAGGCCGTTACGGCTTAACGATTATGATCGCACTCGGAAAACAATACGGAGCAGGACCGGTACCGTTGCGCAAGATTGCTGCGGACAATGAATTATCAGAAGCATACCTCGAACAGCTCGTTGCACCGCTGCGCAATTCGGGACTCGTAAAAAGTGTAAGAGGTGCTTATGGCGGCTATATGTTGACGCGCCACCCGAAAGAGATTTCAGCAGGAGACGTCATCCGCGTGCTCGAGGGGCCGATTCAACCGGTTGAAGGCATCGAAGACGAGAAGCAACCCCAGCGTGAACTATGGGTACGCATCCGCGACGCCGTGAAAAACGTTTTGGACACAACAACGATCGAAGACTTGGCGCAAACTGAAGAAGGCGACACCGAACATTATATGTTCTATATATAAGGAGTTAATGAATCATGAAACAAATTTATTTGGACCATGCGGCGACATCGCCGATGCATCCTGAAGCGGCGAAAGTGTTTACCGAAGCTTTAAGTGAGCATTATGGAAACCCATCAAGTATCCACCAGACAGGACGCGATGCGCGGCGCATTTTAGATGAAGCACGGCGAACACTCGCCAAAAGCATTCAAGCAGACGACACCGAAATCATTTTTACATCCGGCGGCACAGAGGCGGATAATTTGGCGATTTTTGGAACAGCAAGCGCCAAAGAAGGGCGCCATATCATCACCACACAGGCCGAACATCACGCCGTACTTCATGCTTGCAATGAGTTGGAGAGACAAGGCTACGACGTGACGTATTTGCCGGTCGATAAAATGGGCTGCATCAAGACAGATGACGTGAAACAAGCGCTTCGGGATGATACGATTCTCGTGACCGTTATGCTTGCCAATAATGAAATCGGCACCATTCAGCCAGTCGCAGAAATCGGAGAGCTGTTAAAAGGCACTGGTATCACGTTCCATACCGACGCAGTACAGGCTTACGGCTTGTTGCCGATCGACGTGGATGCGTTGAATGTCGATTTATTATCGGTTTCTGCGCATAAAGTAAACGGCCCAAAAGGTACGGGATTTCTATATCAGCGCAAAAATACTCCACTCAAACCGTTGATGCACGGCGGTGAGCAGGAACGCAAACGCCGCGCCGGCACAGAAAACGTTCCGGCAATCCAAGCGTTTGCAAGTGCGGTGAAAATCGCACAGGAAACAATGGAAGAGAAAAGGCAGGCATTTAACGGTTTCAAGGAGATTTTTCGGGCTGAGTTCCAGGAACACGGCATTGACTTTAAAGAAAATGGCACCGATCAATTGCCGCATATTTTCAATGTCTCCTTGGAAGGCATCGATATTGAATCATTTTTGGTCAATTTGGACCTATCCGGTATTTCGGCATCGAGTGGTTCTGCGTGCACAGCCGGTTCAATCGACCCGTCGCACGTACTGGTCGCGATGTATGGACATGACGCAAAAGAACTGCGCAATTCGATTCGTTTCAGTTTCGGTATCGGCCTGACCGCAGAGGATATTACACTAGCGGCCGGAAAAACGGCTCAAATCACGAAGCGCTTGGCGCAAAAATAGAAAAGGTGAATAAAAATGCAAACAAAAGCTCCACAAGATACGCGTGTAGTCGTTGGCATGTCCGGAGGGGTCGACTCTTCGGTTGCCGCTTATTTATTGAAACAGCAAGGCTATGATGTGATTGGCATCTTCATGAAAAACTGGGACGACACCGACGAAAATGGCGTCTGCACGGCAACGGAAGATTACGAAGACGTCATTCGCGTCTGCAACCAAATCGGCATCCCGTATTACGCGGTCAATTTCGAAAAGCAGTATTGGGACAAAGTGTTCACGTATTTCCTCGAGGAATACAAAGCAGGACGCACGCCAAACCCAGATGTCATGTGCAATAAAGAAATCAAATTCAAGGCATTCCTGGAACATGCGCTAAGCTTGGGTGCAGATTACCTTGCAACGGGCCATTATGCACGCGTAGAAACAGACGACCAAGGTATCACACATATGTTACGCGGGATCGACAACAATAAAGACCAAACGTATTTCCTTAATCAGCTCAATCAAGAGCAATTGGCGAAAGTCATGTTCCCGCTTGGGGCGATTGAGAAAAAAGAAGTGCGTGAAATCGCACTTGAAGCTGGTCTTGCCACGGCAACGAAAAAAGATTCAACAGGTATTTGCTTTATCGGCGAACGCAATTTCAAAGAATTCTTAAGCCAGTATCTTCCGGCTCAACCCGGTTCGATGGAAACTTTGGATGGCGTCAAAAAAGGATCGCACGACGGTTTGATGTATTACACAATCGGCCAACGCCAAGGACTTGGCATCGGCGGAGCGGGCGACCCGTGGTTTGTCATCGGAAAAGATTTGGAGAAAAATGTCCTCTACGTTGGACAAAACATTCACCACGATGCTTTGTTTTCCGATAGCTTGACGGCTGTCAACTTGAGCTTCACAACAGGCGACGCGCCTGCTGAATCGTTCCAATGCACAGCAAAATTCCGCTACCGCCAGCAAGATGTTGGCGTCACAGTCGATATGAAAGACGGCGAAGCGGTTGTCACATTCGATGAGCCAGTCCGCGCCATTACACCCGGCCAAGCAGTCGTCTTTTATGACGGCGATAAATGCCTAGGCGGCGGCACGATTGACCGCGTCTTCAAAAACGGCACGCAACTGGACTATGTAGGATGATGGAGGAATCGGCGATGAATTATAACGAAATCGGCATCAAAGCCTTGCAAGAAGGCAGAGCAGAAGATGCCATTCAAGCATTTACGAATGCCATTGAAGAACAGCCAGAAGACGCACTCGGCTATATCAATTTCGGTCATGTCTTAGCTTCAATGAACGAAACAGAGCGTGCGGAACGGTTTTTTCAGAAAGCCTTGACGCTTGATGAAACCTCCGCAACGGCGTATTACGGCTTGGCGAATCTCTATTACAACGCAGAACGTTTTGAAGAAGCGTTAAAGCTCTATGAAAAAGCAATTCATCATGGCATCGAAGGTTCGGATGCCCATTATATGGTCGGCAAATGCTTTGAGCGCATCGACCAGCCAAAACTTGCTTTGCCTTATTTGCAGCGTGCCGTTGAACTGGACCCAACTGACTTGCAGGCGCGTCTCAGTTACGGCATCGCATTGGCCTCGCTTGAATTTTTTGATATGGCTGAAGAACAGTTTGTTCAAGCGCTAGAGATTGATGTGGATAACTCAGATGTCCATTACAACTTAGGTGTTTTGTATGCCGTCTCGAGCGATCGTACAGAAGATGCCATGTATCATTTGCAGCGTGCATATACATTAGATGACAAAAACGAAATGGCGCGTTACGCCTACGATATGATTAACGAACGATTGAATTGAAGAAATGAAAGAGAGGAGACGGCCGCATGTCCGGACAGATTGATTTATTCCAAAAAGAAAGTGAATTTGTGCTGGGGCGTCCGGTCGTCTCGATTTTTCACAATCCCCAAAACCTCTTCTCCATCATCAAAGTGAAAATCCAGCAAACCAACACCCCCTATACCGAAAAGGAAATTATCGTCTCCGGTTATTTCCCGAAGCTATCGCTTGAAGAACAATACAAGTTTACCGGCAGCGTCAAAAACCATCCGAAATACGGCGTACAGTTCCAGGCAGAAACCTTCAAGAAAGAAGTGCCTGAAACCGAACAAGGCGTTGTCCATTATTTATCGAGCGATTTGTTCAACGGAATCGGTCGCAAAACGGCTGAGACCATCGTCAAGAAACTCGGCAGCGACGCCATTAAAAAAATTCTAGAAGACCCGGATGCACTTGACGGGGTCCCGCGTCTTTCGGATGAAAAAAAAGATACCATCCGCTCGACTTTGCAAATGAATTTAGGACTTGAGCGCGTTATGATCCAATTAAACGATTGGGGATTCGGCCCGCAAATCGGTATGAGAATATATCAAGCTTACCGGGAAGAAACGATCGACATTCTTTCGAAAAACCCGTTTCAGCTGATCGAGGAAATCGAAGGCATCGGCTTTCATCGTGCGGACGAACTCGGTTCAAAGCTTGGCATCACCGGCAGCCACCCCGATCGTATCAAAGCGGCGATTCTACACGTGCTGAACCAAGCATCGTTATCAGAAGGGCATGTCTTTGTCGATGCGAAGAATTTAATCCCGCTCGTCAAGCAATTGCTTGAAGCGAGCCAATCAGCGGACATTCCAATCGACTCGATTACACAAGCAGCTATCGAACTGAATGAGGAAGGCAAAGTGGCGGGGGAAGAAACCCGCCTTTATTTGCCGTCATTGTATTATTCCGAAGTCGGCATCGCAACCAAGCTCGAGACCTTGATTGCCGAGCAGGAAACGCGCGATGGCTTTCCATCTTCTGAAATCCGCAAAGCACTTGGCGATGCCGAAGAGCGGCTTGGCGTCAATTATGCAGAGACGCAAATCGATGCGATTGAAAAAAGTTTGAATTCCAGCGTCATGATTCTCACCGGCGGGCCAGGGACAGGCAAGACGACGGTCGTTCGTGGTTTGGTCGAAGTCTATGCCGAACTGCATGGCTTGTCGCTTGACCCGAAAGAATATGGCAAGAAAAAAGAGCCATTCCCAATCATTTTGGCAGCTCCGACAGGGCGTGCGGCGAAACGGCTCAGCGAATCAACCGATTTGCCGGCGATGACGATTCACCGCTTGCTTGGCTTTAACGGCCAGGAAAAAGATGAAGAAACCGAAAAAGAAATTGAAGGCAAATTGATCATCATTGATGAAATGTCGATGGTCGACACTTGGCTTGCCCATCAATTATTAAAAGCGGTGCCTGTTGACGCCCAGCTGATTTTTGTTGGCGACCAGGATCAATTGCCGCCAGTCGGCCCCGGACAAGTGCTGCGCGATATGCTTGCATCCGGCCGCATCCCGAAAGTCGAGCTGACGGAAATTTACCGCCAAAGTTCGGGTTCGTCCATCATTGAACTCGCACACCAAATGAAAGCCGGGAAACTGCCGGATAATATCGAAGCAAAAACCTCCGACCGTTCGTTCATCCGTGCCGGGGCAGACCAAATTTCGACAGTTGTTGAAAAAGTCGTCAAGAGTGCTTTGTCAAAAGGCCATACGATCAAAGACATTCAAGTGCTTGCGCCAATGTATAAAGGGCCAGCAGGCATCGATGCGCTTAACCAAATGATCCAGCAGATGGTCAACCCGAATGACGACGGTTCCCGCAAAGAGCTGGCATTTGGTGACATCACTTACCGTATCAACGACAAAGTGTTGCAGTTAGTGAACCAGCCTGAGAGCAATGTCTTTAACGGGGATATGGGCGAAGTAGTCGCCATCATGAAAGCGAAAGAAACGGTGGAAAAGCAGGATTTGCTTGTCGTGTCATTTGACGGCATCGAAGTAACGTACCAGCGCAGTGATTTAAACCAGCTGACGCTCGCTTATTGCTGTTCGATTCATAAAGCACAAGGCTCGGAATTCCCAACAGTCATCATGCCGGTCGTCCGCGGTTATATGAAGATGCTGCGCCGCAATTTGCTCTACACCGGCATCACAAGAAGCCGGGATTTCCTCATTCTTTGCGGCGACCCGGGCGTGTTCCGATATGGCGTCGAGCGTACAGACGATTCGAGCCGCTTGACGACGCTGGCAGATAGACTGGGAATCGCAGAGGCCCCAGCAGCAACAGCGACAACAGCAACAGAGAATCCGGCGCAAGCAAAAACCGAACAAACGGTTTCCGAAACACAAGCCGACGAGCCAAAAAGCCTGACACAGCAAAATGCCCACCGCATCCATCCGATGATCGGCATGGAAGGCATCACGCCGCGCGACTTTCAAGAAGCGTGAGTGTGCTTGACAAGGCCATCAGGGTTTTCTATAATTCAATTTATAACAGAAAAACAACACTTAGACGGAGACAGTAAATAGAATCCGGCTGCTTAGAAAAAGGCTCCCTTGGCTGAAAGGGCCTTCTGCCGTATCTATTGAACGCTACTCCCGAGTGCAGCTAATCACTGCCGTCCCGCCGCGTTAAGGCGCTTGAGAGACACATGGCCCAGGCCTTGTGTAACCAGGGTGGTACCGCGAATCAAGCCTTCGTCCCTTTTTATTAGGGGATGAAGGCTTTTTATTATGCAAAAGGAGGAATTTTGATGAAGAATTTAAAAGCTGAAGAAATCCGTAAGCTCTATCTCGATTTTTTTAAAGAAAAAGGACATGACGTAGAACCGAGCGCGCCGCTCGTGCCGTTTGAAGACCCGTCTTTATTGTGGATCAACAGTGGCGTGGCGACGTTAAAAAAATATTTCGATGGCCGTGTGATTCCGGAAAATCCACGAATCGTCAACGCGCAAAAATCGATCCGCACAAACGATATCGAAAATGTCGGGAAAACGGCGCGACATCATACATTTTTCGAAATGCTCGGCAACTTCTCGATTGGGGAATATTTCAAAACGGAGGCTATTCACTGGGCGTGGGAATTTCTTACGGACGATAAATGGATCGGCTTTGATGCAGAGAAATTGTCTGTGACCATCCATCCGGAAGACGAAGAAGCTTATGCTATTTGGCTGAATGAAGTCGGTGTGCCAGCTGAACGCATTATTCGACTGGAAGGGAATTTCTGGGATATCGGGGAAGGCCCAAGTGGACCAAACTCGGAAATTTTTTACGACCGCGGTGAGTTCTACGGAAACGACTTGAAAGACCCAGAATTGTATCCAGGTGGTGAAAACGACCGTTATTTGGAAATCTGGAACTTGGTGTTCTCTCAATTCAACCATAATGCAGATCACACGTACACGCCGCTGCCAAAACAGAACATTGATACCGGAATGGGTCTCGAGCGCATGGCTTCAGTCGTTCAGGACGTGCCGACCAATTACGATACAGATTTATTTGTACCAATTATTGAGAAGACCGCAGAAATTTCAGGGAAATCCTATGGCGACAGCCAAGAGCAGGATATGGCCTTCAAAGTGATTGCCGATCATGTTCGCACCGTCGCGTTTGCAATTGGAGACGGCGCATTGCCGTCAAACGAAGGCCGAGGTTACGTGCTGCGCCGCTTGCTGCGCCGTGCTGTTCGCTATTCGAAGAAACTTGGTATCGAAAAACCGTTCATGTACCAACTGGTGCCGGTCGTGGGGGAAATCATGCAGAGCTTCTATCCTGAAGTGAAAGACAAGGAAGATTTCATTGTCCGTGTCATGAAGCTTGAAGAAGAACGCTTCCTTGAAACTTTGCACGACGGTTTGGAAATTTTGTCTACCGTCATCCAAAAGCAAAAACAACAAGGCCACAGCGAAATTCCGGGTGAAGATGTTTTCCGTTTATATGACACGTACGGCTTTCCTGTAGAGCTAACGGAAGAATACGCAGAAGACGAGGAAATGACCGTCGATCACGCAGGTTTTGAACTGGCGATGAACGCTCAGCGTGAACGTGCGAGAAATGCTCGCCAGAATGTTAACTCCATGCAGACGCAATCCGAAGTGCTTGGCAATATCAAAGCAGAAAGCGAATTTATCGGCTATACGCATACAGTGGCAGACGCTGAAATCGTCGCCATCGTAAAAGACGGAGAATTGGTCGACAGTGTCCAAGAAGGCGAAGAAGTGCAGCTCGTGCTGGACCGTACGCCATTTTATGCCGAGAGCGGTGGACAGATTGCCGATAAAGGGACACTGACCAACGATCTGGTTTTGGCTACTGTGCTCGATGTCAAAAAAGCACCGAATGGCCAGAACTTGCACCGTGTCAGAGTGGAATCCGGCGAATTGACGAAAACGGCTGTGAAAGCGAAAGTCGATGCTTCTGAACGACGCCACACGGTGAAAAACCATACCGCGACTCATCTTTTGCATCAGGCATTGAAAGACGTTCTTGGTACACATGTTAACCAAGCGGGGTCCTATGTTGGTCCAGACCGCCTGCGTTTTGACTTCTCTCATTTTGGGCAAGTGACAAAAGAAGAGCTGGCAACGATCGAGCAGGCAGTGAATGAAAAAATCTGGGAAGGCATTGAAGTCGAGTCAGGCTATCATAACTTGCAGGAAGCAAAAGACATGGGCGCAATGGCTTTATTTGGCGAAAAATACGGTGATGTGGTCCGCGTCGTTGCGATCAGCGATTACTCGCTCGAATTGTGCGGCGGTATCCATGTAGCGAACACTTCTGAAATCGGCGTCTTTAAAATCGTCTCAGAAAGCGGCATCGGAGCTGGAGTTCGCCGCATTGAAGCATTGACCGGCAAGGGTGCGTTTACCAGCATTAAACAAGGGGAGAAAGTGTTAGAACAAGCAGCTTCTCTTTTGAAAGCCAACCCACGTGATGTCGTTCAAAAAATTGAAGCGACGCAAGCCGATGTCAAAGCTTTGCAGCGCGAAAATGAATCACTGCTGCAGAAAATCGCTAATGCCCAGTCCGGTGAATTGCTGGAATCGGCAAGAAAAGTCGGAGATGTGACAGTATTATCAGCAAAAGTTCAAGCAAAAGATAATAACCAATTACGCCAAATGGTCGACGATTTGAAAGCGAAATTTGAGCAGGCTGTGATTGTTCTGGGAGCAAGCGACGGCGACAAAGTCATGCTAGCAGCGGGTGTTTCGAAAAACATTGCGGGCCAGGATTACCACGCCGGCAATATCGTCAAAGCGGTCGCTGAACAATGCGGCGGCAAAGGCGGCGGACGCCCGGACATGGCGATGGCTGGGGCAAAAAATCCAGAGCAACTAGAGGCCGCTCTTGAATCGGTCTACACTTTAGTCAAATAGGTTTAACAAATCCGCGCTTTCAGTTATAATGGGATTCAGCACGAGGAACGAATTGCCAATACACATTCCGAAAGTGAGGTGCTTGTCGTGAGCTCATTTGATCGCACGATGAAATTTGATTCATCCGATGAGTCGATGGAGCAGGACGTAAAGCAAGTAATGTTGCAGGTCCATGCTGCTCTAGAAGAAAAAGGCTATAACCCGATCAATCAGATCGTCGGGTATCTGCTTTCAGGTGATCCGGCTTATATCCCTCGCCACCAGGATGCCCGGAACATGATCCGGAAACTGGAGCGGGATGAAATTTTGGAAGAACTGGTGAAGTTCTATATCAAAAAGAATAACGAGGAATAATTATGCGAACAATGGGATTGGATGTTGGCTCCAAAACGATCGGAGTGGCGATTAGTGATGCGCTTGGCTGGACAGCCCAGGGCATTGAAACCGTCAAAATCGATGAGGCGAATGGCCAGTTTGGCCTTGAACGTCTTGGCGAATTGATCAAGGAGTACAAAGTAACGGAAGCGGTCGTGGGCTACCCGAAGAACATGAATAACTCTATCGGGCCACGGGCAGAAGCTTCCGAAAAGTTTGCAGCATTGCTAAAAGAAGGATATGATATACCGGTAGTGCTTTGGGATGAAAGACTGACAACAATGGCAGCAGAGAAAATGCTGATTTCTGCCGATGTCAGCCGAAAAAATCGCAAAAAAGTAATCGACAAGATGGCCGCAGTGATGATTTTACAAGGCTATCTTGATTCAAAAAAATGATGAGGTGACACAAATGGAACATGGTCAAGAGCATATTACAGTAGTGGACGAGCACGGAAACGAGCAATTATTCGAAGTGTTGTTCACATTTGAATCGGAAGATTTCGGAAAGTCATACGTCTTGTATTTCCCAGTAGGAGCAGATGAAGACGAAGAAGGCGAGATTGAAATCCACGCATCTTCTTTCACTGAAAACCTGGATTCTGATGAGAAAGTTTCCGGTGGCGAACTTCGCCCAGTAGAAACTGAAGAAGAATGGGACATGATCGAAGAAATGCTTAACACTTTCCTCGAGGAAGAAGAAGAAAACGAAGAGCAATAACCATAAGGGGGACGGAATTGAACCTTGATTCCGTCCCTTTCATTTGAATCGCCTTCTGTTTTGGGAAGATGAATCGCTGAGGGGGAACACCCGTGGAAAAGCAGTCAAAAAAAGACGTCATGTTCGACAGGATGAAGGAAAAGAAAAAAGAAGTGAGAGTGGTTCGGCGTATCGTGCTGATTGTCGCGCTCGTCCTTCTAGTGGTCGTCGCAGTAGTCGGCTGGCAAGCCTATAGCTATGTCACCGATGCACTCGAGCCAATGGATCCGGATTCTGAGAAAGTGATTGATGTCGAGGTGCCGATTGGCTCGAACTTGGATAGTATTGCCGCATTGCTTGAAGAAAATGAAGTCATCAAAGATGCCCGCATTTACAAGTATTATGTCAAATTCCAAAACGAATCGGAGTTCCAGGCCGGCAATTATGGTTTGACACAATCGATGACATTGGAAGAAATTACGGAAAGTTTGAAAACCGGGAAAGTCTATCATGAACCTTTATATACGATCAATGTTCCAGAAGGCCTGACATTGGAAGAAATTGCTGAACGCGTCATTGCCGAAAAAACGGATTATAGCGCCGAGCAGTTTATGGAACAAGTGCAGGACGAAACATATATCGAAGAATTGATGGTTAAATATCCTGATTTGCTGACAGAAGACATCAAAGGCGAGGACATTAAATTCGCATTGGAAGGTTATTTATTCCCTGCCACTTATCCAATCTATGAAGAAAATCCTTCATTGACCGTGTTAATCGAGCAGATGCTTGATGCCACCAAAGCGACAATTGAACCATACCAAAGCGTCTTGCAGGAAAAAGAAAAATCGCCTCATTGGCTATTGACTTTTGCTTCGTTGCTTGAAGAGGAAGCGACTGCGAAATCAGATCGCCAAACTATTGCCAGTGTCTTTTATAACCGGATGGATCAAGATATGCCGTTGCAAACAGATCCAACTGTCATTTATGCGATGGGCGAGCATAAGGACCGTTTGTTCAACTCGGATTACGAGTTCGAAGATCCTTATAGCACCTATACAAATAAAGGCTTGCCGCCTGGACCGATCGCCGCTGCCGGCGCATCATCCATTGAAGCGGTGCTCGATCCGAACCAAACGGATTATCTGTACTTTTTAGCTGACTCAGAAGGCAAGAACTACTTCTCGACCAGCTACGAACAGCATCTTCAATACCGTGATGAATATATCGGAAATTGATAAATATAATTTGAACTAGTGAATGAGTAAGTGTGAATAAATCGTTCCAGGCGGACGCTTTCCGTGGGCATGGCTTGAGCCTCCTCGTTCGCTACGCTTCCTGCGGGGTCTCAAGGCTCATGCTATTCCCGCAGGAGTCGCCGCCTTCCACTCTTTAGTGTGTTTTATTCGAGAGATATGAAGTGAAACAGCGCAGACTCCTTGGGGAGCAGAAACGGAGAGGGCTTTCCAACTCTGTTTCGACGAAGTGCTGAACTAATTCGGGCGACTAGCCCGAATTAGTTCAGCGCAAGCCCCCAGGAAGCGAATTAGCGAAGCGGAGCTGAGTCAATTCGTTTGCTATGCTCAATCGTAGAGAGAGTGGAGCAAAGCTTCTCAGCTGTTTTGCGGAATATCGTTTTAATAAGATTTTAATTACAAAACCATTAGTTCAATTTGTATAAAAAGGAAGGGAGCGCACGTTTCCCTTCTTCTTTTCTGTTCAAATGAGGCAAAAGCGCATGAAAGGGGCGGATATCTACAATGCCTAAGACACCAATAGAAGCATTATTCAAAACGATGCGCTCCTATGCGGCAGAACATCATGTGCCGATCATGGAAGAGCAGGGCATCGGGGAGCTGCTCGAATTATTGCAAGAACAGAACCCGCACCGCTTGCTCGAATTGGGAACAGCAATCGGCTATTCGGCGCTTCGGATAGCCCAGGCTTTGCCCGACGTCAGGATTGACACGATTGAACGGGATCAAGAGCGGTACCACAAAGCACTTGGATTTATTCAGCAATCGGCAATGCAAGACCGCGTGCAAGTCATCTGTGCCGATGCGCTTGAATTGGATATTGCAGAATTGACCCCTTCGTACGATGCCGTGTTCATCGATGCCGCAAAAGGGCAATATGAACGTTTTTTCAATAAATACGAAAGTTTGCTTGCTAAAGGTGGCATCATTTACTGCGATAATATGTCCATGCATGGTATGGTGGACCAGCCGATCAAAGAAGTGCCAAGACGCAAACGGACAATGATTCGCAATATCCGTGCGTTTCGTGAAAAAATGGATGGGCATCCCGGATTCGACTGTGAACTATTACCGGTCGGGGACGGGCTTCTCGTCTGCAGGAAAAAATGAAAATCGATACACAAGGAGTTAACGTATATGTCTAAAAACAGACCGGTCGTCATCGGCATCGCTGGCGGTTCAGGATCAGGCAAGACCAGTGTCACCAATTCCATTTACGAAGTGTTCAAAGAACATTCTGTAGTGGTCATCGAACAGGATTATTATTATAAAGATCAAAGCGATCTCGCATTCGAAGAACGTCTTGAAACCAACTACGACCATCCGCTCGCGTTTGATACGGATCTGTTAATCGATCATGTCAACGAATTGATTGAACGAAGAGCGATTGAAAAGCCAATCTACAATTACGCTTTGCACACCCGTGCAGAAGAAAGTGTTGTAATTGACCCGAAAGACGTTATCATCTTGGAGGGCATCCTGGTCCTAGAAGACGAACGTTTGCGTGAACTAATGGACATTAAACTCTTCGTCGACACCGATGCGGATCTGCGCATCATTCGCCGCTTAATGCGCGACATCAACGAGCGCGGACGGACGATCGACTCGGTTATTGAACAATATTTAACCGTCGTGCGCCCGATGCATAACCAATTTATCGAGCCGACGAAACGCTATGCAGACGTGATTATCCCGGAAGGCGGCCAAAACGAAGTCGCAATCGATCTAATGGTTACAAAAATTAAAACAATTCTTGAATAGATTGGAAAATTATAATAGAATGATACGAGACTGACGGGTGTTAGCGCATCCATAGTCAGCAGTTGAAGGAGTGGGAAGAGTATGGCAAATGATAAACAATTTCCGATGACAGCTGCCGGAAAGCAGAAGTTGGAAGATGAACTGGATTATTTGAAAACGGTCAAACGCAAAGAAGTGGTTGAACGCATCAAAGTAGCAAGAAGTTTCGGAGATTTATCCGAGAACTCCGAGTACGATTCTGCGAAAGAAGACCAAGCCTTTGTCGAAGGGCGTATTTCTACATTGGAATCCATGATCCGCAATGCGGTGATTATAAATGAAGAGGAAGCCGGCAACGACGTCGTGCGTCTCGGTAAAACAGTTACGTTTATGGAAATTCCAGACGGTGAGGAAGAAGCTTACACCATCGTGGGCTCTGCGGAAGCAGACCCATTGGAAGGGCGTATTTCAAACGATTCACCAATTGCTAAAAGCATGCTTGGACGCACTGTCGGTGACAGCGTCAAAGTCTTGACACCAGGCGGGGAAATGGAAGTCAAGATCGTTTCGATCAATTGATGAACCCAGCCATTCCTTTGGGAGTGGCTGTTTTTTTGATGAATGAAACAAAACTTTAGTTGAAACGTCAAATTTGTCATGGGCTAAATATGATAAAATATGTGTAAAGGGGGGCATTGCATGGCTAACGAAGAAAAATCATATCCCTCTCGTTTGAATAAGAATAAGAACAATAAAAATCGTTCGAATTCGATCCTGAATATCATGATCGCCTTAGTATTTACTTTGGTGATTATCATCGGGGCGACATTGCTTTTCGGCGGCGGCGACGATTCAGCAGATCCTGAATCCACAGAAAACACGCCGGCAACGGAAAGCCAAACGAGCGGCGATGATGATCCGCAAGTAACGGCAGAAGAAAATGACCTCGAAGCGGAAGAAAAAGCGGAAGAGGAAGCCAAGGCTGAAGAAGAAGCAGCTAAAAAAGAAGCTGAAGAAAAAGAAAAAGAAAAAGAAGAAGAAGAAGAAGAAACAAAAGGCGGTACCATCACACGTGAAGAGTCCAACGATCCAATCGTCAGTGAAACCATCGTCAACACAAGCTGGGAGCCTGTCGGCACAAGCCAAAGCGGCGACCACGTCTCTTCTTACCAGAAAAACTCTGTCGATTGGAACGAAAAAATTGAAGCGGTCACTTACGCTACAGGATTGTCTCAAAATGACATGTATATCATGATGGTTCAAAATGGCGGCGGCCCTCAACAATCGATTGCGACAGTCCAGTCGAAAGACCAATCCGAGAAATATCGCGTCTATCTTGAATGGGTGGACGGAGAAGGTTGGAAACCAGAAAAAATGGATGTACTCAAAACGCTGGACGGCGCCTATTAATAGGGCGCCGTTTTTCCGGCGGAATCTTAAGCGTAAGGAGCGGATACAATGAGAATCGGTGTAATCGGTGCAATGGAAGAAGAAGTAGAGTTATTGCGCAAACAATTAGCGAACACATCTGTCCGTGAAATCGCCAACAGCGAATTCACGACCGGTACATATAAGGGCCAGGAACTCATTCTGCTAAAAAGCGGCATTGGCAAAGTTAATGCAGCGATGACTACGACGATTCTGATGCAGGAGTTCAAACCAGACCTGGTTTTGAATATCGGGTCTGCCGGCGGCTTTGATGAAGAACTCGAAGTCGGCGCAGTAGTCATTTCAGATGAAGTGCGCCATCATGATGTCGACGCAACCGTATTCGGCTATGAGCTTGGCCAAGTCCCGCAAATGCCGGCTGCTTATATCGCCAACAAGGAATTGGTTGAACTTGCCGTCCAGGCGGTCGATGATATCGGTGAACATCAACATGCGGTCGGGCTTATTGCAACAGGTGATTCATTTATGAGCGATCCTGAACGTGTCGCCTCGGTGAAACAGCAATTTCCCGCGATGAAAGCAGCGGAAATGGAAGCGGCTGCCGTCGCGCAAGTTTGTTTCCAATACGATACGGCGTTTGTCGTCATTCGCGCTTTGTCAGACATCGCCGGTAAGGAATCCTCGGTCTCCTTCGATGAATTCCTGCCAGTGGCTGCCAAGCATTCGACTGAAATCGTCTTGCGTGTCATTGAAAAGATGCTCCAGCGCGTATAAAAGAAACTTCATCCCAAAACAAGCAAAAAAGCTGAGGGCATCAAGCCCTCAGCTTTTCAAAATGTTAAATAGGGTAATGATCTAATCTGATTTTTTAAAGTTAACTCCTGTTTAGTATGATATAGTCAATGGCTTATCTGAGTGTTTGGAGATGCGTCCGATTGACTCCTGTGGGACTAGCGGGTTTGAGAGACCCCGCAGGCCGCGAAGCGGTTGAGGAGGCTCGATTCCCGCCCCACGGAAAGCAAGCGGTAAGCATAGGAAAATACGGTTTTTAGCCTTAAAAAGCTGAGGGCATCAAGCCATCAGCTTTTATACTTTCCGCAATGAAAATGTGCTGATCATCAATAATGAAGAAATCAATAAGATGAACATATAAACAGCGGGCGACCAATGGCCAAACCCGAAATATGACAAAGTCAGCACAGTTCCGGCTGCAGTAATTGGCAAGCCGGTAAAATAGCCATTCGGTTCGCAAATATTAAAGCGCGCCAAGCGGAAGGCGCCGCATGAAATATAAATAACCGTAAATACCATGCCGGATAGCCCGAAATCCTGCAGGGCCAGTTGATAGATCAAAAGTGCAGGGGCGACGCCAAATGAAATGATATCCCCCATGGAATCCAATTGTTTCCCGAGTTCGGATTCCTGATTGTATTTTCTGGCGACCATCCCATCAAAGCGATCTAAAAATGCAGCTATGAAAATAAACAGCACACTATAACTGTATTGTTGGTTCAACGTTGCCATCAATGAGGCGCCGCCGAACATCATATTGCCGATCGTTAACGTGTTGGCCGCCTGGCATTTCAGCCGTTTGATGGTGTGATCCATCTTGTCGATCAATATCAATGCAAGCGCTCCTTTTTTCGATATCCTTTCGCCAATTATACTGCGAATCGACAAAAAATGGTAGACTATTTTAACAATGGAGGTGCCGGTATGAAAAAATGGCTATATCAATCGATGATTGAATTGGGCAATGGCAAAACTAGCTCCGCAGCGTTAAAACGCTTTTCCCAATCGACAATTAGCCAGAAGGCTGTGCCTGGATTTATCAAGGCCTATAACATCGAACTTGATGAAATAGAACGTCCAAGTAGGCAATACACGAGTTTGCATGATTTTTTTACACGTCGTTTGAAAACACATGCGAGACCGGTTGCGGAGGCTGAACTCGTCTCTCCTGTTGATGGGCGCGTTGAGATCCATGGCGCGATTCAAAACGATAGCCGCTTTGCGGTTAAAGGCATCAGCTATTCACTCGCAGAATTATTAGGCAGCAAGAAATCAGCGCAGCGCTATGCAAACGGCCAATATGCGATCTTGTATTTATCGCCTGCAGATTACCACCGGATCCACAGCCCAGCAGATGGCCACGTCGTAAATCAATACATGCTCGGCGAAAAATCCTATCCGGTCAATCGCCTCGGATTGACTTATGGCAAATCGCCAATCAGCGGCAATCGGCGTCTCATCACAGAGCTAGAGACCGTAAACGGCCGTCTGCTCGTTGTAAAAGTCGGCGCCATGTATGTCAACTCCATTGAATTGACCGAGTTCGGCACTAAATGGCAGAAAGGCCATGAAGTCGCCTACTTTAGCTTTGGTTCGACAGTCGCTTTGTTTTTTGAAAGCCGCGATCTTCAGTTTGATGAGAAAATCAAGGACGGCCACCACATCAAGGTGGGAGAACCGCTTGCATATATGGTATAATCAATGAACTTAAGTCCGTAGAAACAGGAGTTGTTACGTGTGTATCGATATTTTATTCCAAGGCAGTATGTGAAAGAAGTTTTTGACATCACGCCAGAGTCATTGAAAGCAAAAGGGGTGCGCGGGATTATTACCGACCTCGACAACACCTTAGTGGAATGGGACCGTCCCGAAGCGACGCCACGCCTTATCGAGTGGCTGAAAGCGATGAAGGATGCGGACATTCAAGTGGTTATTGTGTCCAACAACAATGAGATGCGCGTGAAGTCGTTCGCTGACCCGCTCGGCATTCCATTTATTTACCAGGCAAGAAAGCCGATGGGTAAAGCCTTCAGGAAAGCGCTGAAAATTATGAGTGTTAAACGCGAACAAGTTGTCGTTATCGGCGATCAGATGCTGACGGATATTTTCGGGGGCAACCGCAATAAGCTTCATACGATTCTCGTATTGCCAGTCGCGCAATCAGACGGCTTTTTTACACGTTTTAACCGAATGGTAGAACGACGGATCATGAAAAGATTGAAAGATAAAGGACAATTGATGTGGGAGGAAGAAAATTGACAGAAATGCCATATTGCATCGGTTGCGGTGTACAGATCCAAACAGAACAAAAAGGCGAGATCGGCTACGCGCCACCGTCTTCGCTCGATAAAGAAGAAATCATCTGCCAACGCTGTTTCCGTTTAAAAAACTATAACGAATTGCAGCCGGTTTCCTTGACGGACGACGATTTCCTACGCATCTTGAACGGCCTTGGAGAACGTAAAGGGCTAATCGTGAAAATCGTCGATATTTTCGACTTCAACGGCAGCTGGCTACCGGGCTTGCACCGCTTTGTCGGAAACAACCCGATTTTGCTCATTGCCAACAAAGCAGACTTGTTGCCGAAATCAGTCAAAGAGAAAAAACTGCTCAATTGGATGAAACAAGAGTCGCGTAAATTAGGCTTGAACCCAATCGATATTTTGGCTGTTTCCGCACACAAAGGAACAGGCGTCGCAGAAGCGATGGATGCGATTGAACAATACCGTGACGGTGGCGATGTCTACGTGGTCGGCTGTACGAATGTCGGGAAATCGACCTTCATCAACCGAGTCATCAAGCAAGCGACAGGCGAAGGTGATGTCATTACGACTTCTCATTTCCCTGGAACAACGCTGGATATGATCGGCATTCCGCTGGATGATGAACGGTCGTTATACGATACGCCGGGCATCATCAATCATCATCAATTGGCGCACCATCTGCATACGGAAGATCTTAAGGCAATCATGCCGAAAAAAGAAATCAAGCCTCGTGTGTTCCAGTTGAACCCTGAACAGACCTTGTTCATCGGTGGATTGGCGCGTTTTGATTTCATCAATGGCAAACGTTCATCTTTCACGGTGCACGCGGCCAATTCATTGAATATTCATCGGACCAAATTGGACAATGCAGATGATTTGTACGCACAACATCTCGGCGGCATGCTTGCCCCGCCATCTGCTGAATATAAAGAAGATTTTCCTGAATTGGTGCGCCACGAATTCCGCATCAAAGAAGGCAAAACAGACATCGTCTTTTCAGGGCTAGGCTGGATTACGGTCCAGCACGACGATGTGACGATCGCTGCCCATGCACCAAAAGGGGTAGAAGTCATCGTCCGCCCATCGCTCATCTAGGAGGGGACCAAATGAAGAAATGGTATGCAGTCATTGGAGACCCGATCGCGCATTCCTTATCGCCTTTTATGCACGACTACTGGTTTGACAAACATGGCATCGATGCTTCCTATATCCCTGTACATGTGGAACCAAAACAGCTAGAACAAGTGCTTCACTCGATGAAATTGCTTGGCAATAGCGGATTTAACATTACGTTGCCGCATAAGCAGGCGGCGATTCCGCTTTTGAATGAATTGGACGAAACGGCACGCATTATGAATGCGGTCAATACCGTCGTAGCACAAAATGGACGCCTAAAAGGATTCAACACAGATGGGGATGGCTTTGTCCGTTCGCTTTTGAGTTATCCTGTCGATAAAGACGGTGCGTTACTCGTAATCGGTGCGGGCGGGGCGGCAAGAGGCATCAGTTTTGCACTCTCCCGTGCCGGCTTCAGTAATATTACCATTACAAACCGTACATTCAGAAGAGCGCAAGAATTGGCAGAGGAAATCGACAGCAAAGCGATCGTGTTGACTGAAGCGGAATCGAATTTGAGTGAATTTGATACGATCGTCCAGACCACCTCTGTCGGCTTGACAGAGGAAGCATTGCCGTTATCGCTGACACACCTTGGAAGCGGATCGGTGGTCGCGGATATTATCTACAATCCACTGGAAACACCATTTTTGAAAGAATCGAAAGCAAAAGGCTGTTTGGTGCTGAATGGTGTCGGCATGTTCGTCAACCAAGGAGCCATCGCCTTCGAAAAATGGACAGGCATCCGTCCGGATACAGAAGAAATGATTGAATTGATTACGGAAAAACTAGGAGGAAATCATGTTAACAGGTAAACAAAAACGTTTTTTAAGAAGTGAAGCGCACCATTTGGACCCGATTTTTCAAGTCGGAAAAGGCGGCGTCAATGAAGCGATGCTCGTACAGATCGGGGAAGCTCTTGAAAAACGCGAACTCGTAAAAATCAGCATTCTGCAAAACAATGAAGACGGCAAGCACGAAGTGGCCAAGCATCTGGCTGAAGGGACAAAAGCTGAATTGGTTCAATTGATCGGCCATACGGTTGTTTTGTATAAAGTTTCAGTCAACAACAAACGGATTGAACTTCCGTGAAAAAACGCAAAATCGGCATTCTGGGCGGCACCTTCAACCCGCCGCACATCGGCCATTTAATCATGGCCAATGAAGCTTACTACACACTAGGCTTGGATGAAGTGCGTTTTATGCCGAATGCCATCGCACCGCATAAAGAAGCGAATGGCATCGATACAAAAACACGAGTCGAGATGACGCGCCTGGCCATTGAAGGGCAAGCCCATTTCCGACTAGAAGATATTGAAGTGTCGGGCGGCGGGGTGTCGTATACGCATGAGACGATGGTCAAACTGATCGACCGTGAACCAGAATGCGAATTTTATTTCATTATCGGCGGTGATATGGTTGAAAGCCTTCATACTTGGCACCGGGTTGGCGAACTGTCTAAATTGGTGCAGTTTGTTGGCATTGGCCGTCCGGGATATATAGCTGAAACCGATTACCCGGTAAGGATGATCGATTCACCAGAAATGCATGTGTCTTCGACGATGCTCCGGGAGCGTGTCGCAGCAGGCAAGCCCTTGACTTTCTTCGTTCCCGAGCAAGTGGAAGCGCTGATACGGAAGGAGCGATTGTATGGATCCGAGCCTGATGTTGCAAAAAGTCAAAGAACGTCTACCTGAGAAACGCTATAACCATGTGCTAGGCGTGATGAATACCGCGGTGGCACTTGCTAAAGTGTATGGAGTACCTGAAGAGCAAGCCCGCATTGCTGCAATTCTACACGATGTGGCGAAGTATGCGGATCGCGACTGGATGCGCGGCATCATTGAAAAGGAAAACATGGATCCTTTATTGCTCGACTATCACCACGAATTATGGCATGCTCCAGTCGGTGCGTATTTGGCTGCATATGAATTTGGCGTCGCCGATCAAGAGATTCTTGATGCGATTCGCTATCACACAACCGGTCGTGCTGCCATGACCGATCTTGAGAAAATCGTCTACATTGCAGATATGATCGAACCAAGCCGTAAGTTTCCGGGAGTCGAGCGCTTGAGAGCCATGAAAAATGATGGCCTTAATCAGTTGATGGAAGCATCGATCCGGCAATCGATCGAATTTCTCACCTCAAAAAATCAGCCGGTTTATCCGGATTCCTTGAAATGCCTAAAGCATTTTGAGCAACAGAAAGGGAACGTGAAGTATGACTAAAGAGACATTATTGCAAGTGGCGTACCAAGCCGCAGAAGACAAAAAAGCTGAAGATATCGTAGTATTGAATATGGAGGGAATTTCGCTATTGGCGGATTATTTCCTCATCTGCAGCGCAAACTCAGACCGCCAAGTGCAGTCGATTGCGCGTGAATTGATGGATAAAGCGGGAGAAGCCGGCTATGAAGTCAAAAGTGTCGAAGGCTTCGACGCAGCGCGTTGGGTCTTGGTTGACCTTGGCGATGTCGTAGCACACGTCTTCCATCGCGACGAGCGCTCGTATTACAACCTAGAGCGTCTATGGCGCGACGCCCCGCAGCTCGAAGTATGAACTACGGACGATTTGCGGCAGTGTACGACGACTTGATGGAAGATATTCCATACGAGCAGTATGTGGAATGGATTGCTGAAACGATGCGTTCTGGATCGGTACTCGATCTCGCGTGCGGCACCGGTGTGCTGTCGGAATTGATGGCTGAACTCGGCTATGAGGTAACGGCAAGTGATTTATCTGCTGATATGCTTACTGTGGCACAGAAGCGCTTTAAAGAATCAGAGCTGGATATTCCAGTGCTTCAATTGTCTATGGACAATCTTGAAGGCTTAGAGGGCTTTGACGCTGTGACAATCGCGATCGATTCTTTGAATTATTTAGCGACAGAAGCGCAAGTTACGAAAACTTTCGACCAAGTGTATGCAGCATTGAAGCCAGGGGGATATTTCTTTTTTGATGTCCACTCGGTATTCAAAGTTGATGAGATTTTCATGAATAGCCCATTTGTTTACGATGGGGAAGACCTTGCCTATATGTGGCATACTGAAAAAGGCTCTTCGCCTCATAGTGTCATCCATGATTTGACGTTTTTTGTACGCGAAGGCTGGATGTTTGAGCGCTTTGAAGAAACCCACGAGCAACGGACTTTCCCGATCGAGTCGTACAAGAAATGGCTCGCTGAGGCGGGATTCACGGTGGAATCAGTGACTGCTGATTTTACTGCGGATGCGCCGAGCGATGAAAGCGAACGGATTTTTTTCCGTGCAAAAAAATAAACAACCACACAATCTCGCATATTTTTATATGCGGGTTTTTTTATGGAAAGATGGACTTCTGCTCTATCGTTATTATATAATTCAGTCAGCTTCAGCTGTTTGCTTTCTGCGGAAACGAGGGATGCCCACTGAAACTTTCTCCGCAAGTCGCCAAATACGGTCGCATTGTTTTGCCATTCGCTGTTATTTTGGCCCTTCTCTATTTTTTTCTTCTGCGCGAACCTCCTGAGGCCACTCGCCTCAATGAACTCACCACTCCACCCATTGAACAAGAACCCCCACCGGAACCTGAAACCGCCGTCAGCACAAGCGTCATGATCGATGTAAAAGGAGCTGTCAAAAATGCCGGCCTGTATGAATTGCCTTCCGGTTCACGTATCAATGATGCCATCCAAGCTGCCGGCGGTTTTTTGCCGGAAGCGGACAGCCGCTCGATCAATCTGGCGGTCATCGTGCTGGATGAATCAGCCGTCTACGTACCGACACAAGGCGAAGAAATCCTGGCGCCGGTCACAGCAACAGCAGGCGGAAGTGCTGAGTCAGGACTGATCAATGTGAATTCGGCTGATGAAGAGGAATTGACCGAGCTTCCGGGAATCGGTCCAGCCAAGGCAGCGGCGATCGTCGCACACCGGACGGAAAATGGCCCATTTGAAGCAATAGAGCAATTGATGGACGTGACAGGAATCGGTGAAAAAAGCTTTGAACAATTGAAAGAGCTGGTCAGCATCAAATGAGGGTGGACAGCTCTTGACGAACCGACTGCCTCTGCTACACTTAATTTAACAGAACAGCAGGAGGCATTCAGATGAAGCGAATAACGTGGGATCAATTTTTTATGGCTCAAAGCCATCTTTTAGCGCTAAGAAGCACGTGTACTCGATTGGCTGTCGGAGCCACCATTGTCCGCGACCGCCGCATCATGGCAGGGGGCTATAATGGTTCGATTTCTGGTGGGGACCATTGCATTGATAAAGGCTGTTATGTCGTCGACAATCATTGTGTGCGGACGATTCATGCAGAAATGAATGCTTTGTTGCAATGTGCGAAATACGGTGTCAGCGTTAGCGGAGCCGATATGTATGTCAGTCATTTTCCTTGTCTTCAGTGCACCAAATCCATTATCCAAGCAGGGATTTCGCGCCTTTATTACGCGGCCGATTACAAAAATCATGAATACGCCATCGAATTGCTGGAACAGGCAAATGTTGAAGTGATTCAAGTTGTGTTTGATGAACGAGCTATCGATTTTCTAAGCGTCGAAAAAACGGCATTGTATATGGAATTGATCGAACAGCTTGGCGCAAAAGGGGCGAGCGAGGAAGAATTGGCCCATTATAAAGAACGGGTGAAGGAATTATTCGGAGAACTTCTCATTTAACGGAAACGTTATTTCTCTATGTGGCAATTGCTGTAGCGATTGCGGCACAAGCAGCACATGGCTCAGCTAATCAGCTTTTGCTCATGATGCTGCTTTTTTGCTGGATGATTTACAAAAGAGCGCGTCTCAGTTGGCTGGTCATCGTATTGGGCATATCCATGATTTCCTATTTGTCGATGGACGCCCGTATTGTCGAAGGCCCGCTTTTAGCCGGAGACTATCAAGGGGTGCTCACATTTGATGAAATCTCAATCGACGGGGACCGCTTGTCTGGTTTTGCGGCGGATACCACAGGCCGAGTAATATACGCCAGTTACCGGATCCGTTCTATTGAAGAACAGCAAAGCTTACTAGCGCTTGGACCCTCAGCGTCACTTTATGTGTCGGGCGAATTCCAAGAACCGAGAATGCCGGCACATAGCTACGCATTCGACATGCTGCGTTATTTAAAGCGCCATAACGCTTCCGGCATGCTCGAAGTGGGATCCATCTCCACTGCGCAATCAAGCTCGGGGTTTCGTGCCCGTTTGGCTAAGCAGCGCAGCAAGTTGATAGAGCATATCGACAAAACCTTTCCGGTCTCCTTAGCAGTCGAAGCTCAAGCGCTGCTGCTCGGGGAACGCAGCAGTATGGATGCTGAACAAACCAGGATCCAGCGAACGCTTGGCATCACTCATTTATTTGCGATATCCGGCCTGCATATTGGCATTGTTACGACCATGATGTATTTCATTCTGCTGCGCTTGAGGGTCAGGAAAGAAAATGCGACCGTCTTATTATTGCTTGTGTTGCCGTTGTATGCCATGTTGGCAGGAGCTGCTCCATCGGTTATGAGGGCTTGTGCGATGGTGATGATGGTGCTTGGGGCGAGGCTGATCGGACATCACGTGTCAGCCGTCCAAGCCTTATCAGCCAGTTTCCTCTTGTTTTTATGGCTCGACCCTGGCTTATTGCAAGAGATTGGCTTTCAATTGTCTTTTGGGGCGAGTTTTGGGATCATTGCTTCCCTTAAATTAATGGAAGGCGCTTCTGTTATCAAAAGCGGCTTGATTGTCACTGCAGTTTCTCAGCTATGCTTGTATCCTCTGTTATTGCTCCACTTTTACGAAATCTCTTTATCCTCCTTTTTGGTGAATGTGCTCTATGTTCCCTTATTTACATTGTTGATTTTGCCGGCAAATTTCATTTTACTGGCTGCAAGCTTCGTGCCGATTGGAGTCGATAACCTCCTGTTTTCATTTTATGAGCCGCTGCGCAGCTTGATCGAACAATTGACTGTTTTTTTAGCGGGCTTGGCTCATCAAGTGTGGACACCGGGAAGGCCGTCCGCCATTTGGCTTTTGTTTATGGTTGTAAGCGTGTTGGTGTTTTTTATCCAGGCGGAAAAAGGCTTTCGCCTGCGTTTATTGAGCATTTTGCTCATTCCTGCAATGTTGCTGACAGCAAAGCCGTATCTGGATCCTCGGCTCCATGTCAGTTTTATTGATGTCGGGCAAGGCGACAGCGCGTTGATTGAGCTGCCTTTTCGCAAAGGGGTGTATTTAATCGACGCCGGGGGAGTATTGCGTTTTGATAGTCAGCCATACCAAGAAAAAAGTCGGCCGTTTGAAGTGGGGCGGCAAACGGTCGTGCCGTATTTGAAAGGGCGAGGCATCTCCAATATCGACCTTTTTATCTTGAGCCATCCGGATGCAGATCATGCTGAAGGAGCGGATGAGGTGTTTGAAGAACTGGCTGTAGAACATTTGCATATTACGCCTGGTTCCGAAGCGAACGCATTGATGCTAGAACTTACACCTGCCGCCACCGAAGCCCGCGTGGAACTGCCGAAAAGTGGTTCGTATTGGCAGGTGGGCGAAACGCAATTCACTTATTTATCGCCGGAAGATAATCGGTATGAAGGCAATGATGATTCACTGGTGTTGCTGATGGAGCATCAGGGGCAAGGGTTTGTCTTTACGGGAGATCTTGAAGCTGAAGGAGAAGCTGGTGTGGTTGAACGGTACGGAGACAAATTGGCAGATGCCGCGGTCTTGAAAGTCGGGCATCATGGCAGCAAAACTTCCAGCTCGCGCCTTTTTCTGGAAGCCTTGCGTCCGGAAATTTCGGTCGTTTCTGCGGGAATCGATAACCGTTATGGGCATCCAAGCCCCGAAGTAACAGAACGGTTTGAGGAACTCGGCTTGGCGCTATGGTCCACGGCTGAACATGGCACCATCCACATACTGGTCGAAGCTGGACGTATGTCTATTGACGGCAGCCGAAAATAAAAAAAGCTTCGGCCAAGGCCGAAGCTTTTTTATAATCAGCGGGCTACGAATTGCACGACGCCGGCGATGATGAAAATAAGTGCGAAGAAACCAAAGGAAACGACGAAGCCCATCCCTGCATCGATGGCATCGTTGCGTTTGGACTGAACGTTCTGTTCAAATTCATTCATTGAAAATCCCTCCTAGTTGATTTTATTATAAGGGAACAAAAGCGAAAAATCCATATCGAACTCGACAATGTATGCCGATTTTCACCAACGTCACACAACTGTCAAAAGCAGAGTTGTTCTGTAAGGCAGACCGCCACCGAAAAATCCGGTATAGTTATCAGAAGAGGGAGTGAAACGTATGATTACATCAATATGGAAGTCAATCCGCGCGGATAAAATCGATCCGGTTTACCTAATTGTCGGATCTGAGAGCTATTTCATCACCAAGACAATCGAATTGCTGAAAGCGCAAATGGCGGAGGCGGGGGAAACGGATGTCTCTAATTTCGATTTGGATGAAGTGCCAGTCGGTCATGTGCTCGAAGAAGCGGATACCATTCCATTTTTCAGCGACCGTAAATTGATCATCGCGCGCAATGCTTCGTTTCTGAAAGCGGCAGAGCGCGGGAAAGAAAAAATCAACCATGACCTCAAATCTTTGGAAGCGTGGCTTGAAAATCCTCCAACTACGAGTGTGACGGTTTTTGTTGCACCATATGAGAAATTGGACGAACGTAAAAAAATCGTCAAGTTAATGAAGAAAAACGTTGTACTCATTGAAGCGAAATCGTTGCAGCCTCATGAACTAGAAAGCTGGATTGCGCACGAAGCAAAATCTCATGGCAAACTGCTTGAGCGACAAAGTGCCCAAAAACTTATTGAAATGGCAGGCACCAATTTGACTTTGCTCGCTTCGGAAATTGAGAAGATGTCCTTATACCTCGGCTCGGAACAAGAAGAAATTACCGAAATGCTTATCGAAGACATGACGGCACGTACCTTGGAGCAAGATGCTTTTAAGATGCTGCAGGCATATCTCGATGGAGATGTCGAAATGGCGCTCAGCGTCTATTATGACCTGCTGCGCCAAAAGGAAGAGCCGGTCGCGCTGGCTGCTTTGCTTTCGTCACAAATCCGTTTCATGGTACATGTTTATTATTTGCAAAAAAAAGGCTATCACGCACAACAAATCTCTAAGCAACTGAAAGCACACCCTTATCGCGTAAAGCTTTTGGTGGAAAGGCGTCGGCAAATATCCGAAACACGCTTGCTTCAAGTACTTGGCGATTTAGCAGACATCGATCTGCAATTAAAAACCGTTTCGGGCAATCGGGAGCGGGTGCTTGAATTTTTCTTGATGAAACGCGCTGGGCATGCCAAACAGTCGTCTTGAATGGTAGATATTGAAAAGAGGAACTGCAAAGCCAATCCAAAGGCAGCGCGGTTTCTTTTTTCACACAGAAAAAAGCCGGCCCTATATAGGACCGGCTTTTTGATGCGTTTTACGCTTTTTTCATGAGGCTTGATTTTCTACGGGCAGCAGTGTTTTTGTGGATCAAACCTTTAGAAGCTGCTTTCTCAACTTGTTTGATTGCTGCTTTAAGGGAATCCCCTTTGTTTTCTTCATTATTAGCTACAGCGTTGTCAGCCTTTTTCACAGAAGAACGCATTGCAGTTTTAACAGATGAGTTCTGAGCATTTTTCTTATCAGTCGTGCGAACACGTTTGATTGCAGATTTAATGTTTGGCATATCTTTCACCTCCTAGACAATTTGAGCGGCAGGTGCAAGCCCTAGCTCTTCAGTGTCTCTATACAACAAAAGTTATTTTATCAAATCGGCTGGCCGAATGCAATAGTTACGTGGAAAGAAGTTTTCCTTGACACTGAAACCTTTATGCGGTCATTCATTGCCCATTGCCCGCCTGACTGCTATAATTCAAAGTAGTTTATATGGGAGTGAAGAAAATGGACCAAGAACAGAGATTAGCGAGACAACAGAAAATCCGCAACTTTTCCATCATCGCGCACATCGATCATGGAAAGTCGACGCTGGCCGACCGCATTTTGGAAAGAACGAATGCATTGACAGCACGCGAAATGAAATCCCAATTGCTCGATTCCATGGATTTGGAACGGGAGCGGGGAATTACCATCAAATTGAATGCCGTCCAGCTTAATTATACAGCAAAAGACGGAGAGACATACATTATGCATTTGATCGACACGCCAGGTCATGTCGATTTCACGTACGAAGTGTCTAGAAGTCTCGCAGCATGTGAAGGCGCAGTCTTGGTCGTTGATGCGGCACAGGGAATCGAAGCCCAGACTTTGGCCAATGTCTATTTGGCGCTCGACAACGATCTCGAAATTCTTCCGGTCATCAATAAAATTGATTTGCCAGCAGCAGACCCTGAGCGCGTGCGCCAGGAAGTCGAAGATGTCATCGGCCTCGATGCATCTGAAGCGGTGCTTGCCTCTGCAAAAGCCGGGATTGGCATCGAAGAGATTTTGGAGCAAGTCGTCGAAAAAGTTCCAGCGCCACAAGGAGATTCATCGGCACCGCTAAAAGCGATGATTTTTGACTCCTTGTACGATCCATATCGAGGCGTTGTCGCTTATATCCGGATTATGGAAGGTACCGTTAAGCCGGGCGACAAAATCAAGATGATGGCGAGCGGCAAAGAGTTTGACGTGGTCGAAGCAGGAGTCTTCACGCCTAAAGTAACATTGCGTGACGAATTGACCGTTGGCGATGTCGGCTTTTTGACTGCTTCCATTAAAAACGTTGCGGACTCTCGCGTCGGGGACACCATTACGCTTGCCGACAATCCGGCAGAAGAAGCGCTGCCTGGTTACCGCCGTTTGAATCCGATGGTTTATTGCGGCATGTACCCGATCGATACATCCAAATACAATGATTTGCGCGACGCACTCGAAAAATTGGAACTCAACGATGCAGCTTTGCAATTTGAGCCTGAATCCTCACAAGCACTCGGCTTTGGCTACCGCTGTGGTTTCCTTGGCCTGTTGCACATGGAGATTATTCAAGAACGCATCGAGCGCGAGTTCAATATTGATTTGATTACCACAGCACCGAGTGTTATCTACCACGTCCACATGACAGATGGGGAAGTGCTGAATATCGATAACCCGGCGATGATGCCGGATCCGCAAAAAATCGAATATGTGGAAGAACCTTATGTGAAAGCGACCGTTATGGTGCCGAATGATTTCGTTGGCGCCGTCATGGAAATCTGTCAGCAAAAACGCGGCAATTTCTTGACCATGGATTACCTCGATAACTCACGCGTCAGCATTATTTATGAATTGCCGCTCGCTGAGATCGTTTATGATTTCTTTGACCAATTGAAATCGGGCACAAAAGGCTATGCCTCGTTCGATTATGAATTGATTGGTTACAAAGATTCGAAATTGGTGAAGATGGACATTCTATTGAATGCAGAAAAAGTAGACGCCTTGAGCTTTATTGTTCATAGAGATTTTGCTTACGAACGCGGCAAGATTATTGTCGACAAATTGAAGACTTTGATTCCTCGCCAGCAGTTCGAAGTGCCAATTCAAGCGGCCATTGGCCAAAAAATTGTAGCTCGCCAGACCATTAGCGCCATCCGGAAGAACGTTCTCGCAAAATGTTATGGCGGCGATATTTCCCGGAAACGTAAGCTATTAGACAAACAGAAAGAAGGGAAAAAGCGGATGAAGCAAGTTGGCTCCGTAGAAGTCCCGCAAGAAGCATTTATGGCTGTTCTCAAAATGGATGACCAATCCAAATAAACGAAAAAAAGGAGGCGGTTTTTCTGCCTCCTTTTCCTATTAGAAAGAAGGATTTTTATGGTAAAAGGCATGTATATCCATATCCCATTCTGCCACCAGATTTGTTTTTACTGCGATTTCAATAAAGTATTTTTCAAAGACCAGCCGGTGGACGCTTATATTGAATCAATCGGCAAGGAATTGGCGCTGTGGAAACAACAAGGCGCACTCGAAGTGCCGCTTGAGACGGTTTTTCTCGGCGGCGGGACACCGACTGCCTTGACACCTGATCAATTAAAGCGATTGCTCGAATTGATCCATCAATATGTACCGATGAGCGAAGATGTGGAATGGAGTTCAGAAGCGAATCCCGATGAACTGACGCGCGAAAAAATGGAAGTGCTCTATAAAGGTGGCGTCAACCGCCTCAGCATGGGCGTCCAGACCTTCGACCAGGATTTATTAAAGCGTCTCGGCCGTACTCATGCCAATGATGATGTGTTGCGCGCGGTCGAAACTGCACGGGAAGTCGGATTCTCGAATATCAGCTTCGATTTGATGTACGGATTGCCAGGTCAAACGATGGCGCAATGGGACGAAACGCTTGAACGCGCATTTGCATTTGGCATGCCCCATTTTTCTGCCTATTCCTTGATCATTGAACCGAAAACGGTGTTTTATAATCTGATGGTTAAAGGCAAGCTCAACACGGTGACGGAAGATTTAGAGGGCGATATGTACGAGCGCCTCATGAACGAAATGGAAAAGCATGGCTTGCATCAATACGAGATTTCTAATTTTGCCAAGCCTGGCCATGAATCCCGCCATAATCTATTGTATTGGGATAATGAAGAATACATCGGCGTCGGCGCAGGCGCCCATGGCTATGTGGACGGCGTTCGGTATTCCAATCATGGGCCGCTGAAAAAGTACATGGAGCCGCTAGAAGCTGGAGAACGCCCTGTGCTCGATGCGACGACAGTGACTGTTAAAGCACAAATGGAAGAAGAAATGTTCCTAGGGCTGCGCAAGACGGCAGGAGTAGAGCTCGCCCGATTTGAAGAAAAGTTTGGCGCTGCGTTAGAGCAAGTGTACGGAGAGATTTTGCAAAATGAACAAGCGAAAGGCAATTTGGTAGTCGAACAAGGCCGAGTCAAGTTGACTCACAAAGGTCGATTTGTTGGGAATGAAGTTTTTGAGCAATTTTTGCTTTCATAGATGCTCATCCGTTGACAAGCAAAAAAAGTTTTGGTAATTTTAGTGTAGTCTTAGCACTCGAACCAATAGAGTGCTAACAGAGGTGATGATCATGTTAACAGAACGGCAGCTGCTCATTTTGAAAGTGACAGTCGATGATTATATCCAATCAGCGCAGCCGGTAGGATCGAACCAATTAGCTAAAAAGCCAGGGATCACTTCCAGTTCGGCAACCATTCGCAATGAATTGGCTGAACTCGAAGGCCAGGGCTACCTCGAAAAGACTCACACATCCTCAGGCCGGATTCCGTCTCAAAAAGGATACCGTTATTATGTGGACCATTTGCTGACGCCGAATCCAGTGCCGCACCAGGACATTGTCCAGCTTCGTTCGGTTTTTGAGGAAAAAGTGAACGAAACCGAGGAAATCATCAAACGTTCGGCTGGTATCCTGTCTGAATTGACAAATTATACGTCGATTCTTTTAGGGCCGGATATTCGAAGGCATATCGTCAAGAAATTGTCGATCGTTCCTTTGTCTCCAGGAATGGCTGTGGCAATTATTGTCACCGATTCGGGCCACGTGGAAAATCGGGTATTTTCCATCCCGGTGGATATGGACCCATCCGATATCGAAAAGATGGTCAATATCTTGAACGATCGGCTCATTGGCGTCTCTCTGCATGATTTGCATAGACGCCTCGAGCAGGAAACGCTGGCACTCTTGCGACAGCATATCGAACGCTACGGGGAATTGTTCCGGACGTTCAAGCAAGCTTTACTGCTTCCGCGCTCGGATAATGTGTATTATGGCGGCAAGCTGAATATTTTGAAGCAGCCGGATTTCCATGATATCCAAAAAATCCGTGAGCTTATGGATGTGATGGAAGAAGGAAAGCACATTCCTGAAATCCTGCCGATCGGTGCACAAGGCCTTCAAATTCGCATCGGTTCCGAAAACGCGCTGGCCGCCATGGAAGATTGCTCGGTCATCACGGTATCTTATGAGATCGGTGACGAGCAAACAGGCTCTATCGCGATCGTTGGACCGAAAAGAATGGATTACCGCCGAATCGTCTCACTGCTGGATTATGTCAGCAGTGATTTATCGAAAGAGCTGACACGGCTGTTTCAAGGAAAGTGAACCAAAGGAGGCATATATTTTGTCGAATGAAAAAGAAACAATCAAACAACAAGACCTAGAGCAGGACGCTGCACAGCAAGAAAAGCAGGATGCTGTAGACCAAACAGCTGAAACCGTTGATGCGGAGCCGGCAACTGCCGAATCGGCTGAGCAGGCACAAGCAGATGAGCCGGTAGATGAGAAAGCTGAACTTCAAGCCCAGCTCGAAGAAGAGCAGAACAAATACTTGCGTTTGCTTGCGGATTATGACAATTTCAAGCGTCGCGCGAAAAAAGACCAGGAACTGGCAAAACAATTCCGTTCCCAATCTTTACTGACAGATCTTCTGCCAGTGTTGGATAATTTCGACCGAGCTCTTGCTGTCGAAGCGAAAAGCGAAGAATCCGCCTCGCTTTTGAAAGGCCTTGAAATGGTCAAGAAATCCTTGACGGACGCTGTGACGTCGGAAGGCTTAGAGGAGATCAAAGCGGTCGGCGAACCATTCGACCCTCATTTCCATCAAGCAGTCATGCAGGAAAGCGATGCAGACAGCGAGCCAGGAACGGTGTTACAAGAGCTTCAAAAGGGGTATACCCTGAATGGCAGAGTGCTCCGCCCGGCTATGGTAAAAGTGAACGAATAACTGAAACTCAACAATCTACTGTAAATGGAGGAATTTTAAATGAGCAAAATTATCGGAATTGACTTAGGTACAACAAACTCAGCGGTCGCAGTTTTAGAAGGCGGCGAACCAAAAATCATCCCAAACCCAGAAGGCAACCGCACAACACCATCGGTCGTATCGTTTAAAAACGGCGAACGCCAAGTCGGTGAAGTAGCAAAACGCCAATCCATCACGAACCCAAACACGATCCAATCTATTAAACGTTTGATGGGTACACAAGAAAAAGTAACAGCTGAAGGTAAAGAGTACACAGCGCAGGAAGTTTCTGCGATGATTCTTCAATACATCAAAGGCTATGCTGAAGATTATCTCGGAGAAAAAGTCACGAAAGCCGTTATCACGGTACCGGCATACTTCAACGATGCAGAACGCCAAGCGACGAAAGACGCTGGCCGCATCGCTGGACTTGAAGTGGAACGTATCATCAACGAGCCGACAGCTGCAGCACTTGCTTACGGCCTTGATAAAATGGAAAAAGATGAAACAGTCTTGGTCTATGACCTTGGCGGCGGTACATTTGACGTATCGATCCTTGAACTAGGCGACGGCGTCTTCGAAGTAAAATCAACTGCCGGCGACAACCGTTTGGGCGGCGATGATTTCGATAAACTGATCATCGATTACCTAGTACAAGAATTCAAAAAAGAAAACGGCATCGATTTGTCGAAAGACAAAATGGCGACACAGCGCTTGAAAGATGCTGCTGAAAAAGCGAAAAAAGATTTGTCTGGCGTGACAACGACTCAAATCTCCTTGCCGTTTATCACAGCTGGTGAAGCCGGACCGCTTCACATGGAGATGAACCTATCACGCGCGAAATTCGATGAGTTGACTTCAGCTCTAGTTGAACGCACGATGGGGCCTACTCGCCAAGCATTGAAAGACGCAGGCGTTTCCGCTTCAGAACTTGACCGCGTAATTCTAGTTGGTGGATCTACTCGTATCCCAGCTGTCCAAGAAGCTGTTAAGAAAGAAACAGGAAAAGAGCCTCATAAAGGCGTTAACCCGGATGAAGTTGTTGCAATGGGTGCAGCTGTACAAGGCGGCGTATTGACTGGCGACGTCCAAGACGTGGTATTGCTAGACGTAACACCATTGTCTCTAGGTATCGAAACCATGGGCGGCGTGTTCACGAAATTGATCGAACGCAACACGACAATCCCGACATCTAAATCGCAGACATTCTCTACGGCAGCGGACAACCAGCCAGCCGTTGACATTCATGTTATGCAAGGTGAACGTCCGATGGCAGCGGATAACAAAACGCTTGGCCGTTTCCAATTGACGGATATCCCGCCAGCACCGCGCGGCGTACCGCAAATCGAAGTTAGCTTCGATATCGACAAAAACGGCATTGTTAGTGTCAAAGCGAAAGACCTTGGCACGCAAAAAGAACAAACCATCACGATTCAATCAAGCACTACGCTTACAGATGACGAAATCGACCGCATGGTGAAAGAAGCGGAAGAAAATGCTGAAGCGGACGCGAAGCGTAAAGAAGAAGTGGAACTTCGCAACGAAGCAGACCAAGCAGTCTTCACGACAGACAAAACAATTGAAGACCTAGGTGAAGCGGTTTCTGAAGATGAGAAAAAACAAGCTGAAGAGGCGCGCGATGAGTTGAAAACAGCGCTTGAAGGCACAGACATCGAAGATATCCGTACGAAGAAAGACAAATTACAAGAGCTTCTTCAAGGCTTTGCCATGAAAGCTTACGAGCAAGCAGCCCAGGCTCAACAGGGTGCTGAAGGCGGAGCAGAGCAAGGAAATGATGACGGCGTGGTCGACGCTGATTTTGAAGAAGTAAACGACAATAAAGACAAGTAAGATATGCAAGGCCGAAAAAGTCAAAGCAAAGCAACTGCTTTGGCTTTTTCAATGTCTTTGCAAGCGCAATTTAAACCGTGTACAATTACAGTTGACTGCAAGAGGGAGAGTGACCTATGAATAAGCGAGACTATTACGAAGTCCTTGGTGTTTCTAAGGATGCTTCAAAAGAGGAAATTAAGAAAGCGTATCGAAAGCTTTCCAAACAATATCACCCGGACATCAACAAAGAAGCGAATGCATCGGAAAAGTTTCAAGAAGTCAAGGAAGCTTATGAAGTACTGAGCGACGAGCAAAAACGTTCCCAGTATGACCAATTCGGCCACCAAGATCCAAATCAAGGCTTTGGCGGTGGAGGATTCGGCGGAGCAGAAGGCTTTGGCTTCGACGATATTTTCAGTACATTCTTTGGTGGTGGCACGCGTCGCCGCGATCCGAATGCCCCGAGAAAAGGCGATGACTTGCAATATTCCATGACCATCGATTTCCTGGATGCCGTATTCGGCCAAGAAACAGAAATCGAAATTCCAAAAGACGAAACTTGTGAAACTTGCGACGGTTCCGGAGCGAAGCCTGGGACGAGCAAGAAAACTTGCCCATATTGTGAAGGCGCTGGCCAATTGAACGTGGCGCAAGATACGCCGTTCGGACGGATGGTCAACCGCAGAGCATGCCATCATTGTGAAGGCACTGGGCAGATCATCGAAGAGAAATGCACCACTTGCCGCGGAGCAGGAAAAGTAAGAAAACTGAAGAAAATCAAAGTGACCGTTCCAGCTGGCGTCGATGATGGGCAGCAGTTGCGCGTATCAGGCCAGGGTGGACCCGGCATCAACGGCGGTCCTGCAGGAGATCTTTACGTATTGTTCCGCGTCAAGCCTCATGCCGAGTTCGAGCGTGACGGCGACGATATCCATTTAGAATTGCCAATTACGTATCCTCAAGCGGCGCTAGGCGATGAAATTGAAGTGCCGACGATTTCCGGAAAAGTGAAACTGAAGATCCCGGCAGGAACGCAAAACGGCGCACGTTTCCGCTTGCGTGGAAAAGGTGTTCAAAATGTTCATGGCTACGGTGTTGGCGATCAGCACATCACCATCAAAGTGAAAGTGCCATCAAAATTGAGCGAAAAACAACGCCAATTGCTACGTGAGTTTGCGGAAGTTTCTGGAGATATCCCAGAAGAGCAAAGCAGTTCATTGTTTGACAAGATCAAAAGAACCATCAAAGGTGATTAAAAGGCAAACAGCCTTGGACAAATGGAAAACTCCCGTGCACTAGGGAGTTTTCTGTCTGTTACATACTTGTTCAATAAAGGAGCTGATCGTAAGTGAAATGGTCTGAGTTGTCGATTCATACAACGAACGAGGCGATTGAATCAATTTCCAACATCCTGCACGAGGCAGGGGCGAGCGGAGTAGTCATTGAGGATTCAGAGGATTTGACGAAAGACCGTGAAGATGTATTCGGTGAGATCTATTCACTCGATCCTGAAGATTTTCCGACAGAAGGTGTCATCTTGAAAGCTTATCTTCCCGTTAACAGTTTTTTAGGGGAAGCGGTAGAAGGCATCAAACTAGCCATCAATAACCTGGCAGAATTCAACATCAATGTCGGGCGCAATGTCGTCACTATTAGCGAAGTCAATGAAGAAGACTGGGCGACATCGTGGAAGAAATATTACCACCCTGTTAAAATTTCGAAAAGATTCACCATTGTTCCGACTTGGGAAACATATCACCCGGTTTCGAGTGATGAACTGATCATTGAACTTGACCCAGGCATGGCATTCGGTACCGGAACACATCCGACGACCGTCATGAGCCTGCAGGCACTTGAAAAGCATGTTGAGCGGAACCATACAGTCATCGATGTTGGAACCGGTTCAGGCGTTCTCGCAATCGGTGCGGCCTTGCTCGAAGCTGCTTCTGTCAGAGCGCTAGACCTCGATGAAATTGCTGTAAAAGCGGCAGGATTGAATGTGAAATTGAACAAAGTCCAAGACCGTGTCGATGTGTTCCATGGAAATTTGCTCGAAGCAATCGATAACCCAGCGGATGTGGTCGTGGCGAATATTCTTGCTGAGATTATCATGTCGTTCACAGACGATGCGTTTCAGGCGGTCAAGCCGGGCGGCATTTACATTACTTCCGGCATCATTGCACAGAAGAAGAACGATGTGAAACAAGCGCTCGAAACTTCAGGATTTGTCATCGAAGACATTATGATGATGGAAGACTGGGTAACGATCATTTCAAAAAAACCGCTATAACGGGGTGCGACCATGCAACGATATTTTCTAGAAGAGACAGAATCCGGCAAAGATGATTTGGCGATTACGGGAGACGATGCCAAACACATTGCCAAAGTAATGAGGCAATCAGTAGGTGATCAGCTGATCGCAGTGGTATCAGGAACTGTACATTTAGCAGAAATCACGGAAATTGCTACGGATGTCCACATTAAATTGATCCGTGAGCTCGAAGACCACAGTGAGTTGCCAAAAAAAGTGACGATTGCCTGTGGTTTGCCTAAAGGCGATAAGCTCGAACTGATCACTCAAAAAGCGACAGAGCTCGGGATGAGTTCGCTGCTGCCCTATTCGGCGGAACGGTCGATCGTCAAATGGGATGGTGCCAAAAGCGCGAAGAAAATCGAGCGCTTGCGTAAAATTGCTAAGGAAGCTGCCGAGCAATCGCATCGGAGCCGCATTCCAACCATCCAGTCTGTGCACACTTTTAAAGAATTGTTGAGCGCAGCGAAAAATTACGATGCGGTGATCGTTGCTTATGAAGAAGAGGCGAAAAAGAACGGTGGGAGCCGGTTTGCCGAAATTCTGGAATCATTGTATGATAAGGATTCAATCTTACTTGTTTTTGGTCCGGAAGGCGGCATTTCAGAGGCGGAAGCAGCTGCACTCAAAGAAGCCGGTGCGCAATTCGCTGCACTTGGCCCGCGCATACTGCGCACAGAGACAGCTCCGCTTTATGCTTTGTCTGCAATATCCTATGAGTTTGAATAAAGCGAGCCAATTACAAAACTGACGCAAGTCATCAACTGAAAAACTTAGTGTAAAGAATGGAGAATTAGATCATGACAAATATTGCATCTTTAATTGACCACACCTTATTGAAAGCAGAAGCTACAGCTCCTCAAATCGAGCAGCTTTGCAAAGAAGCGGCAGAACATCATTTCGCTTCTGTATGTGTTAACCCGGCATGGGTCGCACTTGCGGCTAAACACCTTGAAGAAAGCGAGGTCAAAGTCTGCACGGTCATTGGCTTCCCACTTGGTGCATCAACTTCTGAAACAAAAGCGTTCGAAACAAAAGACGCAATTGAAAAGGGCGCAGGCGAAATCGATATGGTCTTGAACATCGGCGCATTGAAAAGCGGGCAAGAAGATGTTGTAAAAGCAGATGTTGAGGCAGTCGTGAATGCAGCAAAAGGAAAAGCAATCGTCAAAGTTATTCTTGAGATTTGCTTATTGACAGATGAAGAAATCAAAGTAGCAAGCCGCCTGTCGAAAGAAGCGGGAGCAGATTTTGTTAAAACCTCAACTGGCTTCTCAACTGGTGGAGCAACTATCGAAGCAGTTCGTTTGATGCGCGAAACGGTAGGACCAGACCTTGGTGTTAAGGCTTCAGGCGGCGTTCGCAGCTTGGAAGATGTCGAGAAAATGGTCGAAGCAGGAGCGACTCGCATCGGTGCAAGTTCAGGTGTTCAGATCATGCAAGGTCTTACTTCAGACAACGATTATTAAGTATTGACGAAGATCTTTTCTTGCGTTATAATTTTCTAGTATATAACACTTGTTGTTATTTGCTTCAACGTGTGTTCGGAGGGAGGGAAAAAGAGATGTCAAAAACTACAGTTCGTAAAAACGAATCAATTGAAGATGCTCTTCGCCGCTTCAAACGCACTGTTTCGAAGTCCGGAACAATGCAAGAGGTAAGAAAGCGCGAGTATTATGATAAGCCGAGCGTGAAACGTAAATTGAAATCAGAAGCTGCGCGTAAACGTAAATTTTAATTGACTTTGATCTTAAATGACTTTTAAAAATAGCAACGAACAGCTAAGACCGGAAGCACATTTGTGCTTCCGGTTTTTTATTGACTTAAAATGGTCATTAAATGATCAAGATGTAAGCGCATTCCATCGTAACTTGGAGAAAATTGCTTTATAATGAAAAAGAAGCCGACTGGTGAAACCACAGCTCGACTCATCCGTATACATAATTATCCTAAAGTTTTCATGGAGGAGAGGGGGAACTTGCCGTGCGTAGAAAAAAAGCGTGGATCGGCTTTTTATTCCTAGTCATGGCATTCGCTTTAGCGATTCCAGCCATCTCTGCGGATAACGGTAAAGTTTATGTCATTCCGATCGAAGCGGAAGTGGAGCGGGGTTTGCAGTCGTTTTTGGAGCGGGGTATTGAGGAAGCTGAAGAAGCCGGGGCCACAACTATCGTCTTTGAAATTGATACGCCGGGCGGTTTTGTCAATGCAGCAGATAGCATTGCCCGCCTATTGGATGATGCCGAGCCTGAAACAGTGGCTTTCATCAACCAGGATGCCCTGTCAGCTGGGGCATTTCTCGCCTTGCATAATGATGAAATTTATATGCATCCGAATGGGCGAATGGGCGCGGCACAAGTCATCGATCAATCTGGCAATGCAGCTGCCGATAAGGCAAATTCTGCTTGGCTGTCTTCGATGAGAAGTGCAGCGGAATCGTCAGACCGTAATCCGCAATTTGCGCTCGCAATGGCGGATGCCAGCATCGACCTTCCGGAATACCGGGCGGCAGAAGGTGAATTATTAACGCTTGGTGCGCAAGAAGCGCTTGATGTCGAGTATTCAGAAGGCACCGTGTCGACTCTTGAGGAACTTCTCGACATGAAAGGCCTGGCGGACGCAGAAGTGGTTCAAGTAGAAGAAAATTGGTCAGAAACCTTGGCTCGTTTTCTGACGAGCCCGATTGTGGTGCCGATCTTGCTGTCAGTAGCAGGTCTCGGATTGTTGCTTGAGCTGTTCACGCCCGGAGTCGGGATTCCTGGATTTTTCGGTTTGTTTTCACTGATGCTATTCTTTTACGGCCATTTGGTGGCAGGGCTCGCTGGATATGAATCGATCTTGCTCTTGGTTTTCGGCCTTGGCTTAATCCTGCTGGAATTTTTTGTCCCGGGTGGCATACTGGGGATTCTGGGGATACTGGCGGTCATCGGGAGTGTTTTACTAGCGGGTGAAGATGTCCAGACAACAGCAATTGCAATTTTGATTGCATTACTTGTAGCTTCAGCGGGGATGGTGATTTTAGTGAAATTTTTCGGCAAGAAATTGAACATGTTCAAGCGAATTATCTTAACCGACGCCACCGATACGGAGCATGGCTACGTGTCAGCCGTCAACCGTCCGGAACTGATTGGCCAGATTGCCCGTACCACCAACGCCCTAAGGCCTTCTGGCACGATCCGGCTTGGTGACGAGTATATCGATGCGGTGTCGGAAGGACGGTTTATCGACAGTAACAAAGATGTTAAAATTATCAAGGTAGAAGGGTCTCGCATTGTTGTGCGAGAACTCGAAAAACAAGAGGAGGAAGAATAAATGGGACTTGAAGCAATCGGCTTAGGCGCCGCGATAATTGGGATTATCGTCGTACTCGCCATCTTTTTCACATTCGTACCCGTTACATTATGGATTTCGGCTTTAGCTGCCGGCGTCCGCATCAGCATCTTCACATTGATCGGGATGAGATTGCGCCGGGTTATCCCATCGCGTATCGTCAACCCGTTGATCAAAGCTTCTAAAGCGGGTCTTTCCGTACAGATCAACCAATTGGAAAGCCATTACTTGGCAGGCGGTAACGTTGACCGAGTCGTCAATGCTTTGATCGCAGCTCATCGCGCCAATATCGATTTGCCGTTCGAACGTGCAGCAGCAATCGACCTGGCCGGCCGTGACGTGCTAGAAGCAGTTCAAATGTCCGTTAACCCGAAAGTCATCGAAACGCCATTTATCGCCGGTGTTGCAATGGACGGCATTGAAGTAAAAGCAAAAGCGCGTATTACCGTGCGTGCCAACATCGACCGTCTAGTCGGTGGTGCTGGTGAAGAAACCATCGTCGCCCGTGTAGGTGAAGGGATTGTTTCGACACTCGGTTCAAGTACAAACCATAAAAAGGTTCTTGAAAATCCAGATCTCATTTCTCAAACCGTTCTTGGCAAAGGTCTAGACTCCGGTACAGCCTTTGAAATCCTGTCGATCGATATCGCAGACGTCGATATCGGTAAAAACATTGGAGCAGAGCTTCAAACAGAACAAGCGGATGCCGATAAGAAAATCGCGCAGGCTAAAGCGGAAGAACGCCGTGCAATGGCCGTTGCAAGCGAACAGGAAATGAAAGCGAAAGTCGTACAAATGCGCGCGAAAGTTGTAGAAGCCGAAGCAGAAGTGCCAATGGCGATGTCAGAAGCGCTTCGTTCAGGAAACATCGGTGTAATGGATTATATCAATTACAAAAATGTTCAAGCTGATACAAGCATGCGCGAGTCCATCTCGAAAAGCGGAACGGAAAAACAAGAGGACGAAAATCAATAAATTCCGCCATAACTCAAGGGAGGTTTTGGAATGGAACCCCTCATCATGATGTTGATCATTGCGGCAGTAAGCGCTGTGTTCAATAAAAACAAAAAGTCTGACGGCAAAGAGCAGACGACCCAGCAGCCAAAGCGTCAGCAAGGCCCTGGGGCACCTGCGGGCAGATCGCAGCAGCGAACGCAATCACCTCAGCAATCTCAACGAGGCGGGCAGCGAAGCTTTAAGCGGATTGAAGACTACGCCAAGGAAATTTACGGCGAGTTTCAAACCCAGATGGAGAGCGACCCTAAACGCAAAGAACAGGCACGCCAAGTCAAAGAACAGGCAGAGCGTGCCAAATCACGTGTGACGGAGGAAGCTGAAAAGCGGATGCCGGCTCAAGCAAAGCAAGTTGCACAACAAACTAGCCGCCCGGGAAGATTAAGCGCGCATCAAAATGAGCCATTCAAGCGGGCGGTTAAAAAAGAAAAAGAGCGGGATTTGTTCCCGTTCGACCAAGAAGACGTACGTCGAGGCGTGATCATGGCAGAGATTTTGCAGCCGCCCAAATCAAAACGTCAAAAGCAAGGCCGGCATATTTGATGCCGGTCTTTTCTTTTGGTCATATAATTTTATATATTAATATTATGTAAACTAGAATCATCTGAATTAATTTACATTTCCATATAGATAATGATAGAGTTGAGAAGAAGAAAAAACACGATCCAAGGAGCGTCTAAATGACAGAAAACAGCCTACTCGAATTGCATGTGAAAGATCCGAATGAAGCCGTTCAGCTTCTCGGCACATCCGACAGCCATCTGTCGCTGATCGAAGAAAGTTTCGATATACACATCATCACCCGAGGCGAAGTGATTCGCCTTGAAGGGCCTGAAGAAAGCCGCCAAACAGGGAAATTGCTATTGGAACAATTACTGAAAGTCATCCGTAAAGGCATCAATATCGACCAGCGCGATATCGTTTCAGCTATCGAAATGGCAAAAAGCGGAACGATTGAATACTTTGCCGAATTATACGATGAGGAAGTGGCCCGCAGCGCAACAGGGCGTTCAATTCGCGCAAAAACCATTGGTCAGCGCCATTATATCCACGCCATCAAGAAAAGCGACATGGTTTTCGGAATCGGCCCTGCCGGAACCGGAAAAACCTATCTTGCCGTTGTTTTAGCGGTGCAAGCGTTGAAAAACGGCCATGTCAAAAAAATTGTCCTGACACGTCCTGCGGTTGAAGCAGGGGAAAGTCTTGGGTTCTTGCCAGGCGACTTGAAGGAAAAGGTGGATCCTTATTTACGTCCTCTATACGACGCCTTGCATGACGTCATGGGCCAAGAGCAAACGAACCGATTGATTGAACGCGGAACGATCGAAGTAGCACCACTCGCTTATATGAGAGGCCGTACATTAGAAGAAGCGTTCATTATTTTGGATGAAGCCCAGAATACGACAAAAGCCCAGATGAAGATGTTTTTGACACGTCTCGGCTTTAACTCGAAAATGATTGTCACAGGCGATAAAACGCAAATCGATTTGCCACGCGGCGCAGAATCCGGTTTGATCGCTGCTGAAAAGAATTTGCACGGCGTTAAAGGCATCGAGTTTGAGTATTTGGAAAAAGGTGATGTCGTTCGGCATCCGCTCGTCTCGAGAATCATTGAAGCTTACGAAAACCAGCCTGGCTAAGGCTGGTTTTTTTGTGCCGAGTGGAAATCAATTCAGTGGATACGATTGGTATGATGTGAAAAAAGAGCGCAGCAAGGTCTAGAAAATTGTTATTAATTTGCAAGGGGCGATGAAAAAAGCCTGTTGTATTGGTATGATGAAAGAAGAATAGTGAGGTGGTCGAATGGCGAGGTGGATCAGACGCATTTATGTGCGATTCGGGGCTCCTGCAGTCTTGATCGGCATCAGTTTATTGACAGCGCTGCTCATGTTTGGGTTTTTGTATAATACAATGACAACAGATACATACGAAGTGGAATTATTCCAATTGTCAGAGGAAACCATACGGGCGGCGAAAACGGTTGAAGATCCCGTGAGGACAGAACTGGAACGGACACGGGCAGCTCAGGAAGTGCAGCCTAGTTACCGTTACATTGAAGAAGTGGCCGATAACCAAGCGGCAGTCGTCGATTCACTGTTCGGTTATGTGCTAGAAGCAAAGAGCGCGGCTGAACCAAGCGGAGAGGACGAAAGCGAACCGGGACCAAGAAATCTAGATGCGTCCTTGAGTAGCCTGCGTGAATCGATCCGCTTGTTTGAACAAAATGAAAATGGGCTTCGCTTGACTGATGATATGCTCATGTCGCTGCTTGACTTGGAAGAAGACATGATCTTGCGCATCGAACGGGAAGTACGCAATCAAGTGTTATCCGTCTTGCAAGACCCACTTCGGGAAGCAGGGCTGACACAAGCACGCAATGCGGCTGAGCAAGAAATCCGTGAAAACGAACAAGTGCCGGCTACTGCAATCCCGGCAGCTGCGGCTATTGCCCGGTCAAGCATTGTCCCAAATGAACTGGTCAATGATGATTTGACAGAACAACAAATCGAACAGGCACGGGCAAGCGTTGAACCGACGCGTATCTTGCAAGGGCAAGTTCTGATCCAAGAAGGCCAATTGATTGACCGGGAAGTATACCGTCAATTGGAACTGGCGGGTATGACTGAACAACAATCGAATTACCGTTCAGTGCTTGCCTTAGGCTTGTTTGTACTCATCGCAGCAGGACTGTTGCTGCTGGTTTTGCAAAGCGCAAAAATTGAAGGCGTCAAAAAGGCGATCCGCTTAACCATCGTGTTTGTGGTGATCGCTTTGTCTTTGGCCATTATGAAACTGCTTGAAATCATCAGCGGCAATTTTGAAGTGGTCATCGACTTTATCTATCCGACCGCGCTGGCTGGCATTTTGATACGCTTATTGATCGATGAGCGGACAGCGGTCTATGTGACGATTTTGCTAAGTGCCAGCGCAGGAATGATGCTGCAAAGCGGCTATGCTGGTGTATTTCAGATGGATTCCGCTTTGTACGTGTTGTTTGGTGGCTTGACCGGTATTTACTTAATACGCAATGGGCACAGAAGCATCCGTATTCTGCCGATCAGTTTGGCGGTCGGCGGTGTCCACTTATTGTATGTCGCATTTTACCTTTTGGTTAACCAAAGCCAATACACCGTAGAAGAAATTGCATTTTATGTAGCAGCCGCACTGGCAGCTGGTCTCTTGTCTGGGACGCTTGCGACCGGTGTATTGCCGCTGTTTGAAACGGCATTTGGCATCTTATCGACGATGAAACTGCTGGAGTTGTCGAATCCGAACCATCCTTTGCTTAAAAAGATTTTGACTGAAACACCAGGCACGTATCACCATAGCGTCATGGTGGCGAATCTTTCGGATGCGGCATGTGAAGCGATCGGAGCGAATGGATTGCTTGCGCGTGTCGGCTGTTATTATCACGATATCGGAAAGACCATCACCCCACAGTATTTCATCGAAAATCAGTCCCATGGCAATCCGCATGACCAGCTGACACCACAACAAAGCCGGAATATCATCCTTGCGCATGGACAAGATGGCGCTGCGATTTTACGAAAAAATAAAATGCCGAAAGAATTGATCGATATTGCAGAACAGCACCATGGCACGACATTATTGAAGTTTTTCTATTATAAAGCGAAAAAGCACAATGACGAGATTCCTGAGCAGGAATACCGTTACAAGGGGCCGAAACCGCAGACGCGAGAAGTTGCTATTATTATGGTGGCGGACAGTCTAGAAGCGGCAGTGCGTTCGATGGAAGCACCGAGCACAGAGAAAATCCGCGAAATGGTCGATGCGATCACGGAAGACAAGTTGAAAGATGGACAGTTTGATGAATGTGATATAACGTTAAAAGAACTGAAGCGGGTAAAAAATGTCATGTGCGAAACTTTGAATGGCATTTTTCATTCCAGGATCGCTTATCCCGATGACAGAAAATAATACGAATAGAGGAGGAAAAGTGATGCTAACGATTGACTTTATTGACGAAACGAAACAATTAGGCGATGAGGCGCTGGCCTTTGTCAGCAAGGTGCTAGAACATGCGGCACATCATGAAAAGACGGGTGAGGCAGAAGTATCGGTCACATTCACAGATGACGAATCGATTCGCGCGATTAACCGGGATTACCGGGAAAAAGATCAAGCCACGGATGTCATTTCTTTTTCAATGGAAGAACAAGGAGAAGAGGAAGTAGCGATCATCGGTGAAACAGGGCCCCGTTTGCTCGGTGATATCATTATCTCGGTAGAACGCACAAAGCTTCAGGCAGAGGAATACGGGCACAGCTTCGAACGCGAACTCGGGTTTTTAGCGGTGCATGGCTTCTTGCATCTGCTTGGTTACGATCATATGAATGAGCAGGACGAAAAAGAAATGTTCGGCAAACAGGAAGAGATTTTAGTTTCTCTTGGCGTTACGCGTGATGCACATGAGGCTGACTAGGTTTCTCTCCTCTTTCCGTTTTGCTGCGCAAGGGATTGGCACTTCATTAAAACGGGAACAGAATATGCAAGTCCACTTGTTTTCGGCCGTGATTGTTGCGATTGCTGGGATCTGGACCGGCCTTGACCAGATGGAATGGATGCTGGTGATTATATTGATCGGCGGCATGTTCGCACTTGAATTGATCAATTCTGCGCTAGAGCGGACCGTGGACCTCGTTACCGAAGAACGCCACCCCTTGGCGAAGCAGGCAAAAGACATGGCAGCAGGAGCGGTTTTGGTATTTGCTGTGACAAGTGCTATAATCGGTTTACTGATCTTTTTGCCTAAATGGTTTTAACCGTTCAGGCAGCAGGGTGCTATGGTGAATACAGAAAAGTGAGTGATGAAAATGGACAAACAACAATTGATGGAACAAGCAATTTCGGCGCGTGGCAATGCCTACGTGCCGTATTCGAAATTCCCGGTAGGAGCGGCGCTATTGACGAAAGATGGCGAAGTTTATACGGGTTGCAATATTGAAAATGCGGGCTATTCATTGACCAATTGTGCAGAGCGCACAGCAGTCTTTAAGGCTGTATCAGAAGGCGTTATGCAGTTTGAGGCTTTGGCAGTAGCTGCTGACACGAAAGGGCCGGTTGCGCCGTGTGGGGCATGCCGACAAGTATTGGTGGAGTTCTGTGCTCCGGATATGCCGGTTTATTTAACGAATCTAGAAGGCGCGGTGTCTGAGACGACAATCGCTGAATTGCTACCAGGCGCTTTCACAACGGGGGATTTAGACTATGCAGCAAGGAAATAACGGATACAAATCAGGGTTCATCTCCATTATCGGCCGTCCAAATGTTGGGAAATCAACGTTTTTGAACCGTGTAGTTGGGCAGAAAATCGCCATCATGAGCGACAAGCCGCAAACAACACGCAATAAAGTTCAAGGCGTCGTGACGAATGACAATAGCCAAATGGTCTTTATCGACACACCAGGCATCAACGAACCGAAGCATAAGCTTGGGGATTTCATGCTGAAAGTCGCGAAAAACACATTCCGCGAAGTAGATGTCCTGTTATTTGTCGTCAGTGCAGCAGACCGTATCGGCAAACAGGATCGTTATGTGCTCGATATGTTGAAGGGCATCGATGTGCCGGTTTTCTTGGTACTTAACAAAATCGACCAAGTGCATCCCGATAATTTGCCAAAAATCGTTGAATCCTACCGCAATGAATTCGATTTTGCCGAAGCGATTCCGATTTCTGCCTTGCAAGGCAATAATGTAGAGAACTTGCTCGCGAAAATTGGCGAACGCTTGCCGGAAGGACCTCAGTATTATCCATCTGATCAAGTGACGGACCATCCGGAACGCTTTATCATTTCGGAATTGATCCGCGAAAAAGCTTTGCATTTAACGCGCGAGGAAATTCCGCATTCGATCGCTGTGGTTATTGACAAAATCGCCAAAGATGAAGAAAGCGAAAACATGATCCGTGTTCAAGCGACAATCATGGTCGAACGCGATTCCCAAAAAGGGATTGTTATCGGTAAAAAGGGTGCATTGTTGAAAGAAATTGGAACTCGTGCACGCAAGGATATCGAAAACTTGCTTGGCACGAAAGTGTATTTGGAACTGTGGGTAAAAGTCCAGAAAGATTGGCGCAATAAAGCAATGCATCTCCGTGATTTCGGTTTCCGAGACGACGAATACTAAGGAGCCTGGCTCATGCAGAACCAACTCGAAGCCATTGTTATCCGTACACGCCCCTATGGCGAAAATAATAAAATCGTCACTTTGTTTACAAAAGAAGCGGGAAAGATCACGTGCATGGCGCGCGGTGCCAAAAAGCCCGCAAGCCGCTTAGCCGCGATCACCCAGCCATTCACGCATGGCGTCTTTTCTATCTACAAAGGACGTGGCATGGGCACATTGCAGGCGGGTGACCAATTGGAATCGCTGCGTTACATCCGCGAAGACATTATGGCCACTGCTTATGCGAGCTATGTAACAGAACTTGTCGACCGGCTGACCGAACAAGACGAGCCTCAGCCGGCCATTTACGACATGCTGTATCAAGCTCTCCATGCAATTGCAGACGGCTATGACCCGGAAGCGATTACCTTATTTGTCGAATGGAAAATGTTGCGCGTAGCCGGGCTGACCCCTACCTTGCACGAATGTGCCAATTGCGGGGCGACGGAAGGGGAATTCGCATTCTCGTTCCAGGAACTAGGCTTTCTATGCCACCGTTGCTTCCATCTCGACCGCTATATTATCCGTTTGAGCCCGGCGCTCGTGAAGTTGATCCGCACGTTTTATTTCGTGCCGATCGAACGCGTCGGCGCCTTGACTTTAAAGAAAGAATCCAAGACTTTGCTCAAGCAAATCGTTCGGACGATTTACGAAGAACAGGCGGGCATCCGACTGAAATCGCGCTCATTTCTTGAACAACTCGAACGCACCCCGGAATTCTTTCCAGAACCTAAAAAAGACATCCCAGAAGGCGATTAGCCTCGGGATGTCTTTTTTTCATTAAAATTGAATATGCTGTTCGATATAAGCTTGCACGTCTTTAATTGGCATGCGGACTTGTTCCATAGAATCGCGGTGGCGAACGGTCACTTCCCCGTCTTCGACTGAGTCGAAATCGTAAGTGATGCAGAATGGCGTACCGATTTCATCCTGACGGCGGTAGCGTTTACCGATCGATTGAGATTCGTCGTAATCGACCATGAAATGCTTCGCAAGGTCGGCGAACACTTCTGTTGCGCCTTCGGATAGTTTTTTTGATAACGGCAATACGGCAGCTTTATACGGCGCAAGTGCCGGGTGGAATTTTAAGACCGTACGGGTATCGTCATTGTCCAATGCTTCTTCTTGGAATGCATCGACTAAGAAAGCGAGTGTCACGCGGTCAGCGCCGAGGGATGGCTCGATGCAATACGGCACGTAGCGTTCGTTTGTTTGCGGGTCGATGTAATTGAAGTCTTCTCCCGAATACTCCATGTGGCGCTTCAAATCGAAATCGGTGCGGTCAGCGATGCCCCATAGTTCGCCCCAGCCGAACGGGAATTTATACTCGATGTCGACAGTGGCATTCGAGTAATGGGACAACTCATCAGCATCGTGCTCGCGCAAGCGCATATTGCTTTCGCTCATATTCAACTCAAGCAGCCAGTTTTTGCAGAAATCGCGCCAGTATGCATACCATTCAAGGTCTTCGCCTGGTTTGCAGAAAAACTCAAGTTCCATTTGTTCAAATTCACGTGTGCGGAACGTGAAGTTCCCCGGTGTGATTTCGTTACGGAAGCTCTTACCGATCTGGGCGATCCCGAAAGGCATTTTTTTGCGCATCGAGCGCTGGACGTTTTTATAATTGACGAAAATCCCTTGCGCTGTTTCCGGGCGCAAGTAAACTTCGTTTGTAGAAGACTCGGTAACGCCTTGGAACGTTTTGAACATCAAGTTAAACTGGCGGATTTCGGTGAAATCGGCTTTGCCGCAAGTCGGGCATGTGATTTCGTGCTCGTCGATCAATTCTTTCATGCGATCGAACGATAAGCCGTCGACGATCAATTCGATGCCTTTTTCATCCAATGCGTTTTCGATGAGTTTATCTGCACGGTGGCGCGATTTGCAGGATTTGCAATCGATCATCGGGTCGTTGAAATTGCCAAGGTGGCCAGATGCTTCCCAAGTTTTTGGGTTCATCAAGATAGCGGCATCTAGACCGACATTATGAACCGATTCCTGGACGAATTTTTTCCACCATGCTTTTTTGATGTTGTTTTTCAGCTCAATGCCGAGTGGGCCATAATCCCATGTGTTGGCAAGGCCGCCGTAAATTTCTGAGCCCGGAAAAACGAATCCCCGGTGTTTGGCTAATGATACTACTTTTTCCATTGACATCTTCATAACCTCCATAAAATAAAAAAATCGCACACGCCACGGACTAATGTCCGAGGACGAGTACGTTACCCGCGGTTCCACCTCGATTGGCTGAAACTCCAGCCCTCTTGCTTACCTATGGCTCCGGATTGCCGTTTCCCGCAGTTGCAGGCTTTCACCATCCCTGCTCGCTTCATGCGCGGTACTTATCGATCCCTCAATGCCAATATTTGATTCCCGATTATTGTATCACGGCAATCTTTTCTTCGCAATATAGCATGTAATAGTATATAATAATCGATATTGAGTATAACATATTTGAATTTGAGGCGGTGAGTCCAATCGAACTCAATAAGCGGCAAGAGGAAATTTTACAGATCGTCAAAGGCAATGGCCCGATTACAGGCGAGCAAATTGCGGACCGTCTGAATCTAACGCGTGCAACGCTTCGGCCAGATCTGGCGATTTTGACGATGGCCGGCTTTTTGGATGCCAGGCCGCGTGTCGGTTATTTTTACTCGGGCAAGAAACCGGGCCAGGATATCACCGATACGATGAACAATATGAAAGTAAAAGACTTTCAGTCAATCCCTGTCGTAGTCAGGGAAGATGTCAGCGTATACGATGCCATCAGCCAGATGTTTTTGGATGACGTCGGGACGCTTTTTGTTGTGGATAAAAAATCCTGCCTCGCTGGTGTTTTGTCGCGTAAAGATCTATTGCGCACGAGCCTTGGCAATCAGGATCTGAATGCTATTCCTGTACATATTATCATGACGCGCATGCCGAATATTACGTTTTGCTTGCGCAATGATTCGCTCATACAGGCTGCAAACCGGCTGATCAACCAACAAATCGACGCATTGCCGGTCGTTGAAGAACAACCGGAAGGGTATAAGGTCGTCGGCAGGCTGACTAAGACTAATATCACATGGGCATTTTTGTCCCTTTCGGAAAACCACGAACTGTGAGGTGCAGAATATGAGTTTATTGCGTGTTTTTATTGTCTCCGATTCGGTAGGAGAAACTGGCGAGCTGGTCGCAAAAGCGGCGATTAGCCAATACTTGAACACAGAACAAAATGCTGTCTTGAAACGGTTTCCCTATATCGATTCCGTCGATCACTTACAAGAGATCATCAAATTGGCAGAAGGACAGCGAGCTGTAATCGTTTATACGCTTGTATCAAAAGAACTTCGCCATTTCGTCGAACGCGAAACGGCCCGCCACAGCATCAAGGCGATCGACTTGATGGGCCCGTTGCTCGATGCACTCGAGGAAGAGCTGCATTCGGCACCCATCGGCGAAGCTGGGCTTGTCCGTAAGCTTGACGATGACTACTTTAAAAAAGTCGAAGCGATCGAGTTTGCTGTTAAATACGATGACGGGCGCGACCCGCGCGGCATTTTACTTGCGGATATCGTCTTAGTCGGCGTATCGCGAACGTCAAAAACCCCATTATCTCAGTACTTGGCCCATAAACGCTTGAAAGTCGCCAATGTCCCACTAGTGCCAGAAGTGGACCCTCCGGATGAACTGTTCGATGTGGATCCTAAAAAATGCTTCGGCTTAGTCATTTCACCGGAGAAACTGAACAATATCCGGAAAGAACGCTTGATTGCACTCGGCTTGAATGATGATGCCAATTATGCGAAGTTAGACCGTATCCATGAAGAAATCGTCCATTTCCGTAAAGTGGTCGATCGTATCGGCTGCGAAACACTTGATGTCACGAATCGCGCCGTTGAGGAAACTGCTAATTTAATTCTTGGCAAACTCCAGAAACAGTAAGAAGACTCCGCCTGTCAGGGCGGTTTTTCTTATGCTTGTATTAATGTAAAGACCCTTTTTCTACGCCTTTCTGTGGATTTTTACAAAAAAACGTTTTATAATGAAGAATTGTGGCTAAAGCTTACTAATAACATAATGAGCTTTCCCATCTTTTTTGTCGAAATTTGAAGGATTTCACTAAATTTCAACGAATAAAGTAAAGTAAGCAAATAAAGATGGTGATAAAGTGTCCAATCGAATTCCTGAAGAAGTAATCGAAGAAATCCGTTCCAAAGCGGATATTGTGGATGTTGTGGGCGAATATGTCCAATTGACAAAAAGGGGCCGCAATTGGTTCGGCCTTTGCCCATTCCACGGGGAAAGTACACCGTCGTTTTCTGTGACGGCTGATAAACAGATTTTCCATTGCTTTGGCTGCGGAGCTGGCGGCAACGCCATTACGTTCTTGATGGATATTGAAAACATTAACTTCCAGGAAGCACTGGCCAAATTAGGCGAGCGCTCAGGAATCGAAGTCGATGTGCAGTCAAGCGAAGGCAAAGGGGCAGCACAAACTAGAAATGACGACCCGCTCATTTTGATGCATGAATTCGCTGCTGATATGTACCATCATATTTTGCTGAACACTGAAGAAGGGCAAGCAGCACTTGATTATTTGGAAAATCGAGGCTTCACTCAGGAAATCATCGAAAAATACCGCATCGGCTGGGCTCTTCCAGAATGGAACTATATGGAAGTGGCGCTGCGCAGAAAAGGGTATGACGATGAACAACTGGAAGCGAGCGGCCTAGCCATCAAACGTGAAAAGTCCGATGGCTGGTTTGATCGTTTCCGCGGCCGTATCATGTTTCCCATCATGAACGAGAATGGCAAGGCTATTGCCTTTTCGGGAAGGGTCCTTGAACAGTCGAAACAGGAAGCGAAATACATGAACAGCCCGGAGTCGCCGATCTTTCAAAAAAGCCAAGTTCTCTATAACGTTCATTTAGCACGCGGCGCGATCCGGAAAAATAGGAAAATCATTCTATTTGAAGGATTCATGGACGTCATCGCCGCTGGAAAAGCTGGCATCGACAATGCCCTCGCTACCATGGGGACTTCGCTGACCTCACAGCATATCCGCCAGATGAAGCGCTTCGCGCAGGAGGTGGTGGTGTGCTTTGATGGAGATGACGCTGGATGGGAAGCAGCAAAACGAGCAGCTGTTCCGCTCGAGGAAGCGAATTTTAAAGTCGGGATTGCGGTGTTGCCGAATGGCATGGACCCCGATGATTATGTTCGTCAAAACGGTGCCGATGCTTTTCGGGAGCACATTATCGAAAAGCCGCAAACCTTTATCGCTTTTGCGATGATGCATGCGCGCCGTCACAAGAACTTCCAATACGAAAACGATCTCCTTCAATACATTCAAGAGGTGCTTCAGTTATTGGCTGGAAAATCCTCTCCTGTTGAAAGGGATTTGTATATTAAGCAGCTGTCGGCCGAAACCAAGCTTTCAGAAGAAGCCATTTTGCAGCAGTACAGGCGCTTAGAAACACGTAGCATTGAACGCAGCCGGCCAAAAGCAGCGGAATCGGTCCAGGCAGCTCCCAGAAGAGAGCAAAAGAAAATTACGTCGCTGCACCGGGCAGAACGGTTATTGTTTGCTCATGCACTTGCAGACCCCGCCGTAATGGACAAGCTGGCCCGTGAAGTAGAAACCATCCCGTTCATCAGCGAGGAATACCAAGCGCTGTATGTTCAGCTTCTCGGATTTTACGAAGAATGGGAAAAGGCAGATTTTCATAAGTTTCTGGAAACCCTGACAGACCAGGAGCTCCGAAAACTTGTAATGGAAACAGCTTTAGCTGAGAGAGATCCCGATCACCCGGAAGAAGAGATTGAAGATTGTTTGAAGCATTTGAATAAGCATCGCATCGAGCAACAAATTAATTTAAAAATCCAGCAATCAAAAGAAGCGGAAAAACAGCATGATTTGAAGCGCGCTTTGCTTCTAGCACAAGAAGTGATTGCTTTACGGAAATCATTGTAGATTATTCCGGTTTTTTCTAAAGGAGGAAGTTGTATGGCTGAGAAATCTGAACGCCAAACAGAAGTCGTAACAAACAGCATCCCGATGCCTACTGAAGGTCCGGAAGCAAGTGTAGAAGACGCGAAAAAGCAATTGATCGAGCAAGGGAAAAAAACCGGAGAATTGAACTACGAACAGATTGCCGACAAATTAGCTATTTTTGAAATGGAATCGGACCAAGTAGAAGAATTCATCGATCAATTGGAAGGGCACGGCATCGAACTCGAACGCAAAAGCGACGATGAAGAACATTTGGACCGTCTCATGAAACCGACAGAAGAGAAGTTCGACTTGAACGACTTAAGCGTCCCGCCAGGCGTTAAAATCAACGACCCGGTCCGTATGTACTTGAAAGAAATCGGGCGCGTGGATCTGTTGAAGGCGGAAGAAGAAGTTCGCCTTGCCAAACTGATCGAACAAGGCGACGAGGAAGCGAAGAAACGCTTGGCAGAGGCTAACTTGCGTCTTGTCGTATCGATTGCCAAACGCTACGTGGGCCGCGGTATGCTATTCCTGGATCTGATTCAGGAAGGGAATATGGGCTTGATCAAAGCAGTCGAGAAATTCGACTACTCGAAAGGCTTTAAATTCAGTACCTATGCTACATGGTGGATCCGCCAGGCCATTACCCGCGCCATCGCTGACCAAGCCCGCACCATTCGAATCCCGGTTCACATGGTGGAAACGATCAATAAATTGATCCGTGTGCAGCGTCAGCTATTGCAAGATCTTGGCCGTGAGCCTTCGCCAGAGGAAATCGGCGAAGAAATGGACCTATTGCCTGAAAAAGTACGCGAGATTCTAAAAATCGCACAAGAGCCAGTTTCGCTTGAGACGCCAATCGGTGAAGAAGACGATTCACATTTGGGAGATTTCATTGAAGATTCCGATGCGCAATCGCCATCTGACCATGCGGCATACGAGCTATTGAAAGAGCAATTAGAAGATGTACTGGATACATTGACCGATAGAGAAGAAAACGTATTGCGCTTGCGCTTCGGCTTGGACGATGGCCGCACGCGGACACTCGAGGAAGTCGGCAAAGTATTTGGAGTAACGCGTGAGCGCATTCGCCAAATTGAAGCGAAAGCTTTGCGTAAACTGCGCCATCCATCGCGCAGCAAACGTTTGAAAGACTTCTTAGAATAAAATGAGTCAATCCTTCCGAGCGATATGCTTGGAAGGATTTTTTTGTTTGCAAATCGGCTGCCCGATAAACACTGCATATCGCGATACTTAACGAGATATTGGAATAACTTTCCGTTATGCCTTGCTTGTGTCGGAATTTTAGCTATATAATGAATATTGTAAGCGTATTCACAACAAAGGGGATGTAAGACATGAATTTCGATTTGACACAAGAACAACAGATGATCAAAAAAACGATGCGGGAATTCGCCGATAAAGTAGTGGCACCCGGCGCTGTCGAGCGCGACCGCACAAAAGAATTTCCGAAACAAGCATTCAAGCAGCTGTCTGACATGGGGATGATGGGTTTGCCGTTTGATGAGGCTTATGGGGGCGCTGGAGCAGATAGTACCAGTTTTGCGATTGTTACGGAAGAATTGAGCCGTGTCTGTGCTTCAACAGGTATCACGTATTCTGCCCATATTTCACTTGGCGGTGCACCGCTCAGCTTGTTCGGTACAGAAGAGCAGAAACAGAAATATTTGACGCCGATCTGTACGGGAGAATCGTTTGGCGCATTCGGACTGACTGAACCAAATGCCGGGTCGGATGCTGGTGGTACGGAAACCCGTGCGGTAGAAGACGGGGACGATTGGGTCATTAATGGATCGAAAGTATATATCACAAATGCAAGCCATGCGAAACATTTGGCGATCACCGCCATAACAGGCATGAATGATGGCAAAAAAGAAATCAGTGCCATTATCGTGCCGACGGATGCAGAAGGCTTCACCATTATCGATAATTACGAGAAAATGGGCTTGAATGCATCGAATACGACGGAATTGGTTCTCGAAAATGTTCGTGTGCCAAAAGAAAACCTGCTCGGCAAACGCGGCGAAGGCTTTAAGCAATTTCTCGTGACGCTTGACGGCGGACGCATCGGCATTGCAGCGATGGCAGTCGGGATCGCGCAAGGCGCGTTCAATAAAGCCCTTGCCTATGCAAAAGAGCGCAAGCAATTCGGCAAAACTTTATCCGAGTTCCAAGTCACGCAATTCAAACTTGCGGATATGGCGATGAAGATTGAACTGGCACGCAATATGGTCTACAAAGCGGCATGGCTGAAAGATCAGGGGCGCCCGTTCACAAAAGAAGCGTCTATGGCGAAGCTGTATGCATCCGAAATGGCGATGGAAGTGGCTGATGAAGCCATCCAGATCCATGGCGGCTACGGCTATATGAAAGAGTACGAAGTCGAACGTTATATGCGTGATGCCAAGCTCCTAGAGATCGGTGAAGGAACTTCTGAAGTGCAGCGCATGGTCATCTCGCGGATGGTCGGCTGCTGAGCGAGGGACATGAAAACTGTGTGACTTTAACTGCTTGTTGACTGCCGTCAACTGAATCCTTCGAATTTACCGATTTTGTCACAATACGGCAAATATTATTCGTTATGGCTTTTCGTTTACTGGATAATACAGTACAATAATGAGTGATACTTATACTATCATCAAGCAGAACACAGCAGAAGGAGGGTTACGGATGCAAAAGAATGCAATTGTACCTTATATCTTAATCATGGCTTTCGGTATTGGCCTGATTTTCTTCCTATCATTGGAAGGAGTCGGCAACGAAGCTGAAATTGCTGAAGAACATGCAGCAGAAGAAGAAGGCGGCGAAGCGGCTGAAGGCGAAGGCGGAGAAGAAGCAGAAAGCGGCGACTTCGACCCAGCAGCTACAGCAGAAGCCAACTGTATTTCTTGCCACGGTTCAAGCTATGAAGGCGGAGTAGGCCCATCACTAGTGGCTACTGAACTTGGCCAAGAAGAAATCGAAGAGATTTTGATCAACGGTAAAGGATCGATGCCTGCAGGTCTTGTTCCTGAAGAGAACGTAGCAGCAATGGCTGAGTGGGTATTATCACTCGAATAGCATCAAAAACCCTTAGTTCTTTTTGGAGCTAAGGGTTTTTTGTCAATTAGGAGGAACTTTATGAACGCGCAGCAATTATCAGTTCGATTAATGAAAGTGGCCGCCCATGTGCAGGCGGATGCGGTCGTCGCAGATATCGGGTCGGATCACGCATACCTGCCCTGCCATCTTTTACATAACGGCGGGGCCGTCCGCGCAGTAGCCGGAGAAATCGTCAAAGGTCCCTATGAATCGGCGAAAAAACAAGTTCAAGCAGAGGGACTGGAAGACAAGATCACGGTTCGGCTCGCACCAGGGCTGGAAGCCATCGAACCGTCTGATGGCATAACAACAGTGACCATCGCTGGCATGGGCGGCTCGCTTATTGCGTCGATTTTGGAAGATGGCAAAGACCGTCTTAAAGGCGTAGAGCGCTTGATTTTGCAGCCGAACGTCCACGCCCAAGCGATTCGCCTATGGGCTGTTGAAAACGGCTGGCAAACAGTTGCAGAAGAGATTTTGAAAGAAAAAGACAAAATCTATGAAATTCTCGTGCTGGAGCCAACTGAAGAAAAAGTAGAGCTGGATGCTAAGCAATTATTATTCGGCCCGGAGTTGCTCAAACAGCGAACTGAAGTATTCAAGGAAAAATGGCAACGCGAAGCGGCGCAGTGGAAAGCCATCGCCGAACGCTTGGAAAACACAACACAAACCGAAGACATTCGTACGAAAAAAGAGCAATTGCTCGAAAAAATCGCATTGATGGAAGAGGTGTTCGCGGATGAAAATTCCTAACGGGCAACAGATTATTGAAGAATTTGAGAAATGGTCGCCGAAATACTTGGCGATGGAAGGGGACCCCATCGGCCTGCACGTTGGCACCTTGAATAAAAAAGTCGAACGTGTGCTAGTAACGCTAGACGTTGATGAGGCTGTGGTGGACGAAGCGATCGAAAAAGGAGCAGGGCTCATCATTGCGCATCATCCCCCAATTTTTCGGCCGCTAAAGCATCTTCAGACCGATTTTCCTCAAGGCCGTCTGATGGAGAAATTGATTAAAAATGATATTGCGGTATATGCCGCGCATACCAATCTCGATGTCGCATGGGGCGGCGTCAATGACTTGTTGGCAGAGGCGCTTGGCTTGAGCGAGACAAGCGTATTGGTGAAAACCTATGAAGCGGAACTTGTGAAGATCGCGGCATTCGTACCGGAAAGTCACGAAGACCAAGTGCGAAAAGCATTTGGCGATGCAGGTGCCGGAGCCATCGGTGATTATGAGCATTGCAGTTATACTTTATCAGGCACTGGACGCTTCCGGCCAACAGCCTCAGCGGATCCCTATATCGGCGAGACCGGAAAAATGGAAAAAACAGCAGAATCTAAAATTGAAGTCGTCGTCAGAAAGGCCGAGAAAGATCGCGTGATCCGGGCTATGATTGCGGCGCACCCTTATGAGGAGCCGGCATACGACGTCTTCACTTTGGAAAACAAAGAACTGCCGATGGGGCTTGGGCGTGTTGGACGCTTGAAAGAAGAGATGAGCTTGGATATGTTCGCGGAACATGTGAAAACAAGCTTGGATGTGCCTTTTGTCCGTGTTGTCGGCACTGGTGATGAAACTATAAGAAAAGTGGCCGTTCTCGGCGGTGACGGCAATAAATACATCCAGCAAGCCAAACGTGCCGGAGCGGATGCCTATATCACAGGAGATCTATATTTCCACGTAGCACAAGATGCCCAGGCAATTGGCTTGTCCGTGATCGACCCAGGCCATCATGTTGAAAAGGTGATGATCCGTGGGGTCGTCGACCATATGACGGAAAAAGGCGCAAATTGGCAATGCGAGTTTTTGCCATCTGAAGTAAATACAGAGCCGTTTCGTTTAAAATAAACTTTAAAAAAGAGGCCCCAATCAGGGCCTCTTTTTCAGAGTGTTGAAGAAGTATATTATCCTCTATTGATGAAAAGAGTGGGAGATAATTCTACAATGAAAGTCCACGAACTCTCTAAGTATTTGGAGAAGTGTTCGCTCGACTCCTACGGGATTAGCGGGTTTGAGAGACCCCGCAGGAACGAAGTGACGAGGAGGCTCGATTCCCGCCCCGAGGAAAGCGAGCGATAAGCTTCGGAAAATACGACTTTTTACCTTTCTCGCCAACCTGAAAAAGAGGCCCCATTCAGGGCCTCTTTTTCATAGCTTATTCATTTACTGGATACGGTTCAATGCGATCCGATGGTTTCGGATGCTTGATCTTCGGTAAGATTTTATTAAGTGGGACGGAACGCTCGAGTGTGTGCGTTTCCGGATCTTCCGGATCGTATTGATCCAAGAACTTCATGACTTCTTTAACGATTGGCGTCGGCGTCGATGCACCAGCCGTCAAGGCGACAGTTTCGATGCCTTCGAGCCATTCTAATTTTAATTCGGACAAGTCAGAGATACGGTAAGCAGGCGTGCCGGCGATATCTTGAGAGACTTGCGCCAACCGGTTGGAGTTATTGCTCATTGGGTCGCCGATAACCAATAATAGATCGGTATCACCGGCTTGTTCCGCAACGGCTTCTTGCCGAACTTGTGTAGCGAGACAAATCTCCTTATGCACTTCTGCTTGTGGAAAGCGTTCTTTCAAGCGCTCCATCAAATGAACAACGTCCCATTGGCTCATCGTTGTCTGGTTAGTGATGATGATCTTATCTTCTTCCAGCTCAAGGGCGTTGACGTCTTCGATCTTTTCGACCAAATGGACGAGGTCCGGAGCAACGCCAATTGCGCCTTCCGGTTCCGGGTGGCCGCTCTTGCCAATATAAATGATATGGTAGCCTTCTGCAGTTTTCTCGCGGATCAAGTCATGCGTCACTGTCACATCCGGGCAAGTGGCATCGATCGACACAAGCCCTTTTCTGCGGGCCAGTTCACGCACTTGAGGGGAAACGCCGTGCGCTGTGAAAATCACGGTACCCGTTTCAACTTTTTCCAGGATCTCGAGTCGGTTGGTACCATCGAGTGTAATGATGCCATCTTGTTCAAAGGCATCGGTTACGTGTTTATTATGGACAATCATGCCCAGTATATAAATCGGGCGCGGCAAAGTCTCATCCATGGCTGCGTTTTTTGCGATGACCATGGCATCCACTACCCCGTAGCAATAGCCTCTTGGCGAAATCTTTTTTACTTTCATTATCAAACCGCACTCCTTTCAACATCATGACTTCATTATAACGGAGACGCCGCTTGTTTACAAAAGTTGCATCGCGTAGCAGCGCCATTTTATGCTATAATAGCGAGAGCTTAAGGAGGGAACTATATCCCATGACAAAATTCAACGAATACCGTCTCAAGCCATTTTTGCTTGAAGCGGTCGAAAAACTCGGTTTTAAAGAACCGACAGCAATCCAAAAGGAAATGATTCCACAAATCATGAGTGGAAACAGTGCCATTGGCCAGTCCCATACAGGTACAGGCAAGACCCATAGTTTTATCATCCCAATCGTCGAACGCATAGATGTGTCGAAACAGGAAGTTCAAGCAGTAATCGCAGCGCCAACGCGAGAACTGGGAACGCAAATTTTCAATGAAATCCAGAAACTGATTGGCGATTCCGGCATCGAAGTCAAATCATTTATCGGTGGAACAGACAAACAACGTTCGATCAATAAACTGAAAACACAGCCGCATATCGTCATCGGGACGCCAGGACGTTTAAAAGATCTGGTTAACGAAAACGCTTTGCTCGTCCATACAGCAAAAATCCTAGTCGTCGATGAGGCGGACTTGGCATTTGACATGGGCTTTATCGAAGAAATTGACCAAGTCGCTGGAAAAATGCGTGATGATTTGGAGATGTACGTGTTCTCTGCAACCATCCCGGAAAAATTAAAGCCTTTCTTGAAAAAATACATGGCTAACCCAGCGCACATCAAAATCGGTGACAAGCGCCCGGCTGCTGAAGGCTTGGACTTTTATCTTGTGCCAGTGCGCAGCAAGAAAAAAGTGGAGCGCTTGCAAGAGATTATGAAGATTATCAATCCATACCTTGCGATTATCTTTGTTAACACGCGTACCAATGCTGATTACATCGCAGAGGAATTATCGAAAAACGGCATTCGCGTAGGGAAAATCCATGGAGACTTGGCACCGCGCGAACGCGTTAAGATGATGAAACAAGTACGCGATCTGGAGTATCAATATATCGTGGCGACAGACCTTGCCGCACGTGGAATCGATATCCAAGGCGTCAGCCATGTCATCAACTACGAATTGCCAGAGGATCTGGAATTCTTCATTCACCGCGTCGGGCGTACTGCGCGCGCAGGACTTAAAGGCGTCGCGATCACCATGTTCAGCCCGGAAGATGAAGATGCTATTGTCCGCGTCGAGAAGATGGGCATTCCTTTCCAGCAAAAAGATATCGTCAAAGGTGAATTTGCTGACATGAAAGAGCGCCACGGCCGTAAAAAACGTGTGCGTACGGAAAATGAGGCCGATACTAAGGCAAAATCGATGGTCCATAAACCGAAAAGTGTTAAACCGATGTACAAGAAGAAAATGAAATGGAAAATGGATGAAATCAAAAAAGCGGAACGCCGCAAAAACCGCAAAAAGTAAGGGGTAGTTATATGCTATTAGGATCGCACGTCTCGATGAGTGGCAAAAAAATGCTTCTCGGAGCCAGTGAGGAAGCCGCTTCCTACGGCTCTTCGACTTTTATGATTTATACGGGCGCACCGCAAAATACGCGCCGTAAACCGATCGAGGAACTTAATATCGAAGCAGGCAGAGCGCATATGGCGGAGCATGGGCTGTCAAATATCATCGTTCACGCACCTTATATCATCAATATCGCCAACACCACCAAACCGGCTACTTTTGAGCTCGGCGTTGAATTCCTGCAATCCGAAATCGAACGTACCGCAGCGCTTGGAGCGGAACAGATTGTACTGCATCCCGGCGCCCATGTTGGTGCCGGAGTCGAAGCCGGAACCCAGAAAATTATCGAAGGCTTGAACGAAGTATTAACACAGGATTTTCCGGTCAATATCGCCCTTGAGACGATGGCTGGAAAGGGTAGTGAAATCGGCCGCAGCTTCGAGGAACTCGCAGCAATCATCAACGGGGTAACGCATAACGAACGTTTGTCGGTCTGTTTTGATACATGCCACGTTCATGATGCCGGTTATGATATCAAAGAAGATTTTGACGGAGTGCTCGAGGAATTCGATCGCTTGATCGGAATCGACCGCCTGCAAGTGCTGCATATCAATGACAGCAAAAATGTGCGCGGGGCAGGAAAAGACCGCCATGAAAACATCGGCTTCGGCGAAATCGGATTTAAGGCACTCAATTCAATTGTCCACCATAAACAATTGATGCATGTGCCGAAAATATTGGAAACGCCTTATGTCGGCCTAGATGCGAAAAACAAGCAAGCGCCTTATGCATACGAAATTGAGATGTTTAAAAACGGCGTATTCGCACCCGCTGAAATCGAAAAGATGAAGTTCCCGATTGAATCCTAATAAAGCAAGTGAAAAGGCTGTTCTGAAATGCCATGAAATAAGGCATTTCAAACAGCCTTTTGTATTCGGAAAAAAGGGATAGACACCGCAAAAAAAGAATTAGCGGACGGGTCTTTACGATTTACAATTTTCCTATTCCAACTCTAAAAAGCTTTAATTAAAGCCCAAACGGTTTACAGAAGCGTCCAACTGCACTATACTTTTAAAGTAAATCGTAATCATTCTTATTGGAAAAGGGGCGTCTCTATGGCAGCGCCATTGATCAACATTAAAGAAGTCAGTTATGAATATGAACAAACAACAGCATTGGACCACATTTCGATGGCCGTGGAAGAAGGTGATTTTCTAGCGATACTCGGCCCTAATGGATCGGGAAAATCGACTTTATTGAAAATTATGCTCGGGCTCATCCAACCATCCGAAGGCAGTGTCGAATTGTTTGGCATTGACTCCAAAAAATTCAAAAATCGCGAGTGGATCGGTTACGTGTCACAGAAATCGAATTCGTTTAACTCTGCTTTTCCGGCTACTGTCCAAGAAGTGGTAGCAGGGGGGCTCGCTAAAAAAGCTGGGTTGTTCCATAAACTGCCGAAAAACACTTCGGAGCAGGTCGAAGAAGCGCTGGATGCGGTTGGCATGAAATCGTTCAAGTACCGCAGCATTAGCGAACTTTCTGGGGGCCAGCAGCAGCGCATCTTTATCGCCCGGGCACTTGTTGCTAAGCCGAAAGTGCTCATTCTTGATGAGCCGACTGTCGGCATCGATGTCCAAAACGTTCAGGCATTCTACGATATGCTCGCAGCGCTAAACCGCGAGCGCAATATCACTCTTGTTCTGGTAACGCATGACGTCGATACGGTGACCGACCGCATTTCGCATGTGGCGTGCTTGAACCAGACCATCCATTTCCACGGCTTCAAAGACCAATTGCATACGATGAGCGACGAGAAGCGTGAAGCTTGGTATGGCCATTCCGTTCGGAAAATCCATCACACGGGAGGAAGCCATACGCATGCTTGAAGCCATCTTATCCTATGAATTTCTACAAAACGCATTTGCATCCGGCTTGATCATCGGCGTTATTGCGCCATTGCTTGGTGTCTTTATCGTCGTCCGAAGGCTGTCGCTGATCGCCGATGCCCTTAGCCACGTAACGCTTGCCGGCATTGCCGGAAGCCTGTATTTAAGCCAAAGTGTCGGCGCGCTTGCCCTATTGAACCCGCTTTATCTCGGAATCGCCTCATCGGTAATGGGCTCAATGCTCATTGAGCGCCTGCGCGGTGTCTATAAACATTATGAGGAACTGGCAATTCCGATTATCTTGTCTGCAGGGATTGGCTTTGGTGCCATTTTCATTTCCCTTGCAGAAGGGTTTTCTAGCGATTTGTTCGGTTATTTGTTTGGCACAGTGTCAGCCGTTAGCCGGCAGGATCTCTATATCGTCGCTGGGATCGCTGTTATCGTACTGGCGTTTATCCGCATTTTCTTTAAAGAGCTTTTCGTCTTGTCTTTTGACGACGAATACGCGCGGGCATCCGGTTTGCCGGCAAAATGGATTCATTTTTTATTTATGATCGTTACCGCCTTAGTCATTGCCGGGTCGATGCGCATTGTCGGTATCCTATTGGTGTCATCCTTGATGACCATTCCAGTGGCAACGGCCATGCGCGTCGCCAAGAGTTTCAAGCAAACGATTTGGCTATCGATTTTATTCGGTGAAATCTCGGTCCTCGCCGGCCTGGTGGCTGCTTTTTACTTCGATTTGGCACCAGGCGGTACGATTGTCGTCACGTCCATAGCTATTTTATTGGTCATTCTGGCTTATCGGAAAATCTCGTTATCTAAGAAAAGGGGGGCAGCCGCATGAACTTAAATAAAGCGTGGGGCATCCTGAAAGAAAACGGTTTTAAAGAAACGACAAAACGCAATCAGATTCTGGAAATTTTTGAGGGGGACGAACGCTATCTGACGGCTCGCGATATTTTGGATGTCATGCAAAAAGACTATCCAAGCATGAGCTATGACACGGTCTACCGTAATTTGGCAACGTTTGTCTCGCTCGATATTTTAGAAGCGACCGAGTTGTCTGGTGAAAAGCATTTCCGCATGCATTGTGAAAGCGACCATCACCACCATCATTTTATCTGCATGGACTGCGGCAAAATCAAAGAAATTCCGCTATGCCCAATGGATTTATTGGGTGCGGCATTGCCGGCTTATGAGATTGACAACCACAAATTCGAAATCTACGGGAAATGCCCGGAGTGTAAATAAACTGCACGAACAAAAAGGAGCTGACAGCTAATGCTGTCAGCTCCTTTTTGGGCTTTGGAGATAAAATGCCATAGAAAAAGAGCGCAAGATAGACTTGCGCTCTTCGTTTATCCTTTAAGCACTTCCTGTTGAACACCGAACTCTTTTTTCACCCATTGTTCGGCTTCAAGCCAATCATAGACACGGACTACCTTATTCGGCACCGGCTCACGATTGTAAGGGGTGTCGAACAAGATGACTGGGATATCCAATTCCTCGGAAATCTCTACCGCGTTGTCATGTTTATCTTCAAAAAACAAATCGACTTGATGGGCTTTGGCGGTACTGATCTTCTTGTGCGTGCCGATTAACTCAATATGGTCATAAGCAATGGCATGCTCTTCAAACCAATCGAATGTGACATTTCGAACATTGTCTCCACGAGCAGAGATGAAATATAGTTCGTATTGGTTTTTCCAATTGTTAATAATTTGCTTGGCATCTTTCGAGATAGGGGAAGATGCATAAATTTTTGGTTCGTGCTTTTTGAACCAGGAGTAAAACTCTTTTTTATCAAGCTGCGGCAAGGCAGCTGTCAGGTCGTATTCCCGGATATCCTCGATAGTTAGTTCGCTGCCGAATGCTTCATTGATATGGGGAATCAATGAACTGGGGCAGGTGACGGTGCCATCGATATCAATGCCAAATCGGTACATATGATCACAACCTTATGCTTGTTGTTGTTCCAGTTCTTTTTGCTTTTTCTCTTCAGCTTGTTTAGCAAAGTACTCTTCAGCCAATTTGTCGATTTCGATCTTCAATTCCTCGACCATGGTTTCTTCAGGCACTTTACGGACTGTTTTGCCGTGCATGAACAGCAGGCCTTCACCGCGTGCACCGGCGATGCCGATGTCGGCTTCGCGTGCTTCACCTGGGCCGTTAACAGCGCAGCCGAGTACCGCGACTTTAAGCGGTGCTTTGATGTGGGAGATGTATTCTTCCACTTCGTTCGCGATGGAAATCAAGTCGATCTCGATGCGTCCGCAAGTCGGGCATGAGATGAGTGTGGCTGCGTTTGATGACAAGCCGAACACTTTCAATAGTTCACGAGCCACTTTGACTTCTTCGACAGGGTCTGCACTCAACGAAACGCGGAGTGTGTTGCCGATGCCTTTAGCGAGCAATGCCCCAAGCCCTGCAGAACTTTTCACGGTACCGGAGAACAAAGTGCCGGATTCTGTGATGCCGAGGTGAAGCGGGTAGTCGAATGCTTTCGAAGCTTTTTCATATGCTTCAACAGCCAGGCTAACATCGGATGCTTTTAGCGAAACGATGATGTCGTGGAAATCGAGGTCTTCTAGGATCTTGATGTGGTGCAAGGCCGATTCGACCATGCCGTCCGCTGTTGGGTAGCCGTATTTCTCGAGAATCTTGCGCTCAAGTGAACCGGCGTTGACGCCGATACGGATTGGAATGCCTTTTGCTTTTGCTGCATTGACAACCGCTTCGACTTTTTCGCGGCGGCCGATATTGCCCGGGTTGATGCGGATTTTATCAGCGCCTTGCTCAATGGCGATCAACGCCAATTTGTAATCGAAATGGATATCGACGACGAGCGGGATGTTGATTTGTTTTTTGATTTCGCCGATGGCATAAGCTGCACGCTCATCGGGACATGCGACACGGACGACTTGGCAGCCGGCTTCTTCGAGGCGGAGAATCTCCGCGACCGTTGCTTCTACGTCGTGTGTTTTTGTTGTCGCCATACTTTGTATGAATAGTTCATTGCTTCCGCCAATCGTAATATCGCCGACTTTGACGGGGCGTGTTTTTGAACGGTGAGTCATTTCACTCATGTTAAAAATCTCTCCTTTTTGTGAGTTTCCGGTAATCCGGACGGTTACTCAGCTTACCTTGGCACGAAATTCCCGTGCAGGTCTATTTCTCTTGCCTATAGCCATTTTAGCAGTGTCTCGTTTGAAAAGACAAGAAAGACGGCTGTACCGAGCGGATTCTTTACAGCCATGCAATATTAGCGTGTTTTTTTGGCGGGCGGGGCTTTCGGGTAAAATCGCGCTGCACTATATAGAAGAAACAGCGTCCACAAACTGGTGATGAAGGATACCCATAAGCTATTGACCCAGAAGCTTGCCACATACGCGGTGATTGTCGGGACGGTTACGGCAAGTGCCGTTGTGCGCCACATATGCCGGTATTCGCCGCGACGCTTGAGCAAGACAAGAAAGCCATAGCCAAATGCCGCAAAGACGCTAATTTTAATAAAATGGTAGAGCGTCGTTGAAACAAATAGGAAAACGAGCGCAAATGGGTACAGCAGCCAATCGATTTCTTCTATGAATTGCAGTAAGCCTTCCAGGTCTGAGGAGCTCGAACCGATCCCGAGTTGAAACTCGGTGAATGACAGGATCGACAGCAAGGTGATGAACAGAAACACGAACTTGAGAATACGGCCGATCGGCATAATACGGACCGCCGCCCGTTTTTTCGGTTCCATGAAGCTCGCTTTCAATAATTGGTACAGATTCACAATGATCTTCCTTTCCGTTTGTACTGTAATATTATCACGTAAAATGAGGATTGTAGGGGGCTTATGTTACGGGTTTGTAAATTTTCAATAAAGGTATTTACATTTACTTAGCGAAGTCTTCATAATAGGTGAGGTGTCATTACGTTATATTTAGGAGTTGAATGTGAATCGTGGAAATGAATTGGCAGGAACTGCTGTTTTCCTTCTTCGGGGGACTCGGTATTTTCCTATTCTCAATCAAGTATATGGGCGATGCCTTGCAGAAAGCTGCAGGCGATAAACTACGGGATATCTTGGACCGCTTTACGACCAATCCATTCATGGGAGTCTTGGTCGGTATCGTAGTAACGATTCTGATTCAATCGAGTTCAGGGACGACCGTTATCGTCGTCGGCCTCGTTAGTGCAGGATTCATGACGCTAAGACAAGCAATCGGCGTTATCATGGGAGCGAACATTGGGACGACGGTAACAGCCTTTATCATCGGCTTAGATGTTGGTGAATTTGCCTTGCCAATCATGGCAGTAGGGGCGTTCTTGATTTTCTTCATCAAGAAAAATCAAATCCAAAATATTGGGCAAGTCATTTTTGGTTTTGGTGGATTGTTCTTCGGGATGGAAACGATGAGTGGGGCAATGAAACCGTTGCGCGAATTGCCGGCTTTCATCGACATGACCGTCAACTTGAGTGAATTCCCGGTCCTCGGCGTTGCAGCAGGGACGATTTTCACTTTCATCGTTCAAAGTTCGAGTGGGACGATTGCCATTCTGCAAGGGCTTTATGCAGAGAATCTACTTTCTCTTGATGCCGCCTTGCCAGTTCTATTCGGTGACAATATCGGGACGACGGTAACAGCCGTTCTTGCCGCGCTTGGAACGTCCATTGCCGCGCGCCGTGCAGCAGCTGTCCATGTCTTGTTCAATGTCATTGGCTCCATTATCTTCTTGATCTTGCTCGTGCCATTTACAGCATATGTTGAGTGGATCACAGTTGTTTTGAATCTGGAGGCGAAAATGCAAATCGCATTCGCTCACGGGACATTTAACATTGTAAACACCATGATTCAATTCCCGTTGATCGGTGCTTGGGCATATCTTGTAACAAAAGTGATTCCAGGGGATGAAGTGTTGATCGAATTCAAGCCGAAGCATTTGGACTTGAACTTTATCGAGCAGTCACCATCGATCGCTCTTGGACAAGCTAAAGAAGAAGTATTGCGCATGGGTAAATATTCTGTGCAAGGTCTTGAAGAAACGTATGAATATTTGAAAACGAAAAGTAAGAAAAATGCTGAAATGGGCTATCAATTGGAAGATGCCATCAATAACTTGGATGGCAAAATCACCGATTACCTGGTGCTCATTTCCGCAGAGTCGATTTCAGCAGCGGATTCGACTCGCCACACAATGCTAATGGAAACGGTCCGTGATATCGAACGGATCGGCGACCACTTCGAGAACATCATCGAATTGATCGATTACCAGGAAGCCAATAAAGTGAAATTGACAGGGGAAGCGATGGAAGACTTGGACGAAATGTTCACATTGACCATTGCCACTGTTTCAAAATCACTTGATGCACTCGACACGACAAGCCATGAACTTGCGCGTGAAGTAGCAGAGCAGGAAGACTTGATCGACAAAATGGAACGCAAATTCCGTAAGAAACACATTCTTCGCCTGAACGAAGGTGCATGTTCTGCGCAAGCGGGAATCGTTTTCGTCGATATCGTTAGCAACTTGGAGCGCATCGGCGATCACTCTGTTAATATCGCGGAAGCCATCCTCGGCAACCGCACATGATCCACACTCCCTTTCATCCTTTACATTTCTTGAAATGTAGGGCACGATGAAAGGGAGTTTTTATATCGTAAAGGAGGGCTCGTGATGCTTGAAATTGTCGGCTGGATTTTTGTGCTTGTGTTTTTTGCCATTGGTTTCATCGGCTTGGTTTATCCGGTCATCCCGGCGTCGCTATTCATTTTTGGCGGATTCATCATTTATGGCCTGTTTTTCAGCTTTTCTGATTTGCCTTGGTGGTTCTGGCTGATTGAAATCTTATTCGTCCTGTTGTTGTTCGGTGCAGACTTTTTAGCCAATGCAGTCGGCGTGAAGAAATTCGGCGGTTCAAAAGCAGGTTTAGTGGGGAGTACTGTCGGATTGATCTTCGGCCCATTCGTCATCCCGTTTGCCGGCATTCTCATCGGTCCATTCCTCGGCGCCATACTGGCAGAAATTATCGTCAATAGATCATCAATCAAAAAATCAATCCGTTCTGGAATCGGTTCAGTAGTCGGCTTTATCACTTCTGCATTGACTAAAGGCATTATCCAGGCGGTAATGGTTGGCTTGTTTTTCTGGGTCATTTGATGGCCTTCTCCGACTAAGGTCTGAAAAAGGCAGGTCTATATGCTTTATGTTTGTGTCGGTCTGAAAATTTTGATACGCTAATAAAGTAGAACAATAGACTCAAGGAGGAATTTAATCATGGCATACGAATTACCGGAACTACCTTACGCGTACGATGCGCTAGAACCGCACATCGACAAAGAAACAATGAACATCCACCACACGAAACACCATAACACGTACGTAACGAACGTAAATGCGGCCTTGGAAGGTCATGACGATCTTTCTTCAAAATCAATCGAAGAATTGGTTTCTGACTTGAACGCCGTGCCGGAAAACATCCGCACAGCTGTCCGCAACAATGGCGGCGGACATGCAAACCACTCGCTATTCTGGCAGCTTCTTTCCCCTAACGGCGGTGGACAGCCAACTGGCGCAGTAGCAGACGCAATCAACAGCAAATTCGGAAGCTTTGACGAATTCAAAGAAAAATTCGAAGCTGCAGGCAAAACACGTTTTGGTTCTGGCTGGGCTTGGCTAGTCGTTTCTAACGGCGAATTGGAAGTTACATCAACACCAAACCAGGACTCTCCACTATCAGAAGGCAAAACGCCGATTCTAGGAGTAGACGTTTGGGAACATGCTTACTACTTGAAATACCAGAACCGCCGTCCGGATTACTTGGCAGCATTCTGGAACGTTGTCAACTGGGACGAAGTGTCCAAGCGCTTTGAAGCTGCTAAATAATTGTTAAATATTGAAACCCGGACACACACTTTTTCGTCTGAAAAAGTGTGTGTTTTTTTATGTCCATGCTATACTAACAACTGGATATTTTTTTGAAAGGAGCTACGCGCTCATGAAAACCCCTCAAAAAAGGCGTGTGTCACTGGCGAAGTCAAAACTCCAGTCCAATACGACCTTTCGGATGAACATTCTATTTTTTGCTATTTTTCTGCTGTTTTCCATGCTCATCCTGCGTTTAGGGTATTTGCAGATTGTCAAAGGCGAAGATTACGCCCGCGCAATTGCCAGAACCGAAGAAGTAGCAGTCAACACGAGTGTTCCGCGTGGACGTATTTTTGATTCTGCCGGTCGCCTGCAGGTTGATAACGAACCCGTCAACAGCATTACTTACACGAAAATGCAGACAACTAAGAGCAGTGAAATGATGGAAGTAGCTAAAGAGTTAGCCAAGTTGATCGAGAAAGATACGAAAAAAGTCACTTTGCGCGATAAGCAAGATTTTTACATACAATTAAATACGGAAAGCGCAACAGAAAAAGTTACAGCTGAAGAACGCGCTGCGATTGAAGCAGAAGATGCCACGCAAAAAGAAAAGCAGCAAAAACTCGATGCCTTGATTCGGGAGAAAATTACCGATGAAGAACTCGACAGTCTGACAGATGAACAACTCGAGGTCCTCGCGATCTATCGCGAAATGTCTTCAGGCTACGCCTTATCGCCCCAGATCATCAAAGGTGAGGGTGTAACCGACGAAGAGTTCGCAGTGGTTTCAGAGCGTTTGACGGACCCTAAACTTGAAGGCGTCAACACCATCACTGATTGGAAACGCGTAAAAATGACCGATTTGACGATTCTTGGCAGCACGACGACGCCTGACCAAGGGATCCCGGCCAACCGTCTTGATTATTATTTAAGCCGGGATTATTCGCGCAATGACCGCGTGGGAACGAGCTTTTTGGAGCAGCAGTATGAAGACGTGCTGCAAGGTCAGAAGTCAATCGTCAAAAACGTCACGGATGGCCGCGGCCGCGTCATTGAAACGGAAACGGTAGATGAGGGCGAACCCGGCAAAGATTTAGTTTTAACGATCGATAGTGAACTGCAATACGAACTGGAACAAATCGTTGAAGAAAAATTACTGGCATTAAAAGCAGGGCCGAATTCACAATTGGTCAAAGACGCTTATTTGGTCATGATGGATCCGCGCAACGGGGAAGTGCTATCTATGGTCGGCAAACGCGTCGGCGAAGATGAAGACGGCAAGCGCATCGTGAGCGATTATGCGTTCGGCACGTTCACAGCGGCCCATGAAATGGGATCAACCGTCAAGGGTGCGACCCTGCTGACCGGATATGCTGAAGATGCAGTGGAAATGGGAGAAGTGCAAATCGACGAACCGTTAAAGTTTGCCGGGACGAAACAGAAAAACTCAATTTTCAACACGACTCCATTCAACCGCATTCCATTGAACGATATAATGGCGATTGAACGATCGTCCAACGTCTATATGTTCAAAATTGCGTTGGAAATCGCGAATCGACAATATCAATACAACAGTCCGTTAAGCGTGGCTCCTGAAAGCTTTAACTTGATGCGCAATTCATTTGCACAATTTGGTTTAGGCGCAGCAACCGGCATCGATTTGCCGAACGAAGGCACTGGATATCCTGGCGGCACATATCCTGGACCGAAACTATTGGACCTTGCGATCGGCCAGTTTGATACGTATACCCCGATGCAGCTCGCCCAATATATTTCTACAATCGCAAACGACGGCTACCGCATGCAGCCGCATGTCGTCAAGGAAATACGCCAAGCATCACCAGACGGCGAAACGCTCGGGCCGATCGAAACCATCATTGAGCCCAAAATCATGAACCGCATCAATAATACGCAAGAAGAAATCGACCGTGTCAAAGAAGGCATGCGCAATGTTTATATCGGCAGCTCCGGTTCAGCGCGCGCCCAGTTCAGCGACACGCCATACACCGCAGCCGGCAAGACCGGGACAGCGGAAGCGTATTTCTTCGAGCGCGGTCATGAATTACATGGTACATTGAACGTTAACATCGCACACGTCGGCTTCGCTCCTTACGAAGACCCGGAAATCGCTTACGCCGTTGTTATTCCATATGTGACGACTGATCCGACCAAAGTGCCGAGAACGAATAACGAAATTGCCCGTGCGGCAGCTGACAAGTATTTTGAGTTGAAAGAACAGCGCAGTGAAGACGAAGCGAATGAAATCAAGCCGCCTTTTAGCGGCACTCGGCTTGATTAATTGAACTATCCAATAGTAGATAGAAGAAACCGCCCGACCAAAGTCCTTATGAGGATGATGGCCGGGTGGTTTTTTGCGTTTTTACTAAGACTTTCGTCATTTACAATTTCTTAACAATGGCTTCATATGTCCTCAACAATAGAACCGTATAGTTGGTCTTGTAAACAACAAACCATATTAGGGGGAAACATTAAAATGAGAAACTGGAAGTTCGCTATGGCATCAACAATTCTTGGAACGGCATTCGTACTTGGAGCATGCGGCAGCACGGAAGAAACTGCAACAGGCAGCGAAACGGCTGATTCCTCTTCAGACGAAGCAGTAGTAGAAGGTTCGGTCGCTGGAGATGGTTCTTCAACAGTAGCCCCAATCTTAGAGGGCATTGTCGAAGAATACGCAGCAGTCCAACCAGAAGTCCAAGTAACCGTTGGCGTGTCTGGAACAGGAGGCGGATTTGAAAAATTCATCCAAGGTGAAACAGCTTTCTCAAATGCTTCTAGACCGATTAAAGATGAAGAAGCGGCTGCTTTAGAAGAAGCCGGCATCGAATACTCAGAATTTCTTCTTGCTTATGATGGGCTATCCGTCGTCGTCAATCAGGAAAATGACTGGGTGGAAGACTTGACCGTAGAAGACTTGAAAGAACTATGGGTAGAAGATGGCAGCAATAAAATGTGGTCTGACATCAACCCGGAATGGCCGGATGAAGAAGTTGTCTTTTATGCACCAGGTACGGCATCTGGTACTTACGATTATTTCAATGAAGTCATCCTAGAAGAGGAAGACATCGTCGAATCGGCGACATTGTCTGAAGACGACAACACACTCGTGCAAGGAATCCAAGGAGATCCTAATGCGATCGGATTCTTCGGATATGCATACTACATCGCAAACCAAGACACATTGAAAGTCGTGACAATCGATGGCGTTGAACCAAATCCTGAAACAATCGAATCTGGCGACTATTCGCCACTATCACGACCGCTCTTCACATACGCCAACAATGCAAAAATTGCTGAAGATGAAGCGGCTTACGATTTCATGCAGTTCACGTTAGAGAATGCTGGTCAAATGGCTGAAGCTGTCGGATATGTGCCACTAGCAGTAGAAGATTACGAGCAAGGCTTGTCAGACCTTAAAGCGTTGAAATAAATCTAGTTGCAAGTTCAGTCTTAGGGTGAGCAGCTGCTGCTCGCCTTTTGCGGTTGAAAGGGGATTCTATTATGCGGACATCGGTTCAAGAACTGATCGCAAAGTCGAAGGATAAGAAAAGTAAAAAAATTATTGAAAAGCTTATACCGATCCTGTTGTTTTTAGTCGCTTCTGTATCGGTTTTGACAACTATCGGGATTGTCTTGACCTTAATCATTGAAACCGTCACGTTCTTTACAAGAGTGCCTCTGGCCGATTTCGTCCTTGGCACGACATGGCTGCCGTTCGCTAATAGCGGAGCGCAGTTCGGCATTTGGCCATTGATTGTTGGTACATTGAAAATTACCGGTATCGCGATTGTCGTGGCTGTGCCGATCGGCATTTCGGCTGCCATTTACTTGAGCGAGTATGCGTCTGACAACGTCCGGCGCATCGTTAAGCCGGTTCTTGAAGTGCTAGCAGGAGTCCCGACCATCGTCTACGGCTTTTTCGCCCTGACATTCGTGACGCCAGTTTTGCAAAGCTTTTTCCCGGAGATCAAAATCTTCAACGCGATTTCTCCAGGGATCGTTGTCGGCATCATGATTATTCCAATGATTGCATCGTTGTCTGAAGACGCCATGTCGTCCGTTCCAAAAAGCATTCGCGACGGGGCGCTTGCCATGGGCTCGACAAAGTTTGAAGTCGCTTGGAAAATCACTGTCCCTGCCGCGCTATCCGGCATCATCGCCTCAGTTGTGCTTGGCTTGTCCCGAGCAATCGGCGAGACGATGATCGTGTCGCTTGCGGCCGGTTCGACGCCGAAATTCGATGGTGATTTCACTGGGTCGATCCAGACGATGACCGCCTATATCGTGCAAGTATCCAAAGGCGATGCCGGCTATGGGACGACCATTTACTATTCCATCTATGCAGTCGGGTTCACTTTATTCCTCTTCACGATGGCGATGAATATTCTGGCAGGTTATATGTCAAAACGTTTCCGGGAGGAATATTAAGATGAGATACATCGAACAGGAAAAGGTCATCCGGCGCATGAACGGCCGAATGGTCATCAACCGGATTTTTCAAGGGTTCTTCATGTTCGCGACAGCACTCGCCCTACTCGCGCTAGTCATTTTGCTGTACCGCATTGTTAGCCAAGGTGCTGGGCATTTGTCACTTGAATTTTTAACGAACTTTGCCTCTCGCTTCCCAGAAAAAGCGGGCATCAAAGCGGCGCTTGTTGGATCAATTTGGCTAATGGCAGTAGTTGCCCCTACATCGATTTTACTCGGTGTAGGATCTGCCATTTATTTAGAGGAGTATGCTAAAAAAGGGCGCATCACTTCATTTATTCAAATGAATATTTCCAATTTAGCAGGGGTTCCATCGGTCGTTTTTGGACTTCTAGGACTGACAATCTTCGTCCGTGCACTAGCACTCGGCAACAGCATACTCGCTGCAGGTTTTACGATGAGCTTGCTCATTTTGCCAGTCATTATCGTCTCGGCACAAGAAGCGATCCGCTCGGTACCGAGAGAATTGCGCGATGCATCTTACGGAATGGGCGCAACAAAATGGCAAACAATTGTGCGCATCATTTTACCGGCTGCGATTCCCGGCATTCTGACAGGCAGCATTTTGGCCTTGTCTCGGGCAATCGGCGAAACGGCCCCGCTGATCGTCGTCGGCATCCCGGTTATCATCCAATTCTTGCCGGAAGGGGTCATGGACACCTTCACGGCCTTGCCGATGCAAATCTATGACTGGTCAAGCCGCCCGCAAGCTGAGTTCCAAACGGTTGCAGCTGCCGGAATCATCGTCTTGATGGTCGTATTGCTTTTCATGAATTCAATAGCAGTTTATATTCGCAACAAATTTGATAAATCCTATTAAAGTGTCATGTGGAAGGGGAGTTCATTATGAACACAGCAACAATTAAAACAAAAATCGATGCGGTACAACCCATCTCGGCAGAACAAGTCGATAAGGAAAGTGTCTACAGCACGCGCCAATTGAATCTATGGTATGGCAATAATCACGCTTTGAAAAACATTGATCTGGAAATTGGGGAAAACGAAGTAACCGCGATTATCGGGCCTTCGGGTTGTGGGAAATCGACCTATTTGAAAACATTGAACCGCATGGTGGAATTGGTGCCTTCTGTGAAAACCTCAGGAGAAATCCAATACCGCGGCCGCAATATCTTCGAATCCAGCTATGGCGTTGAAGAATTGCGCACGCGTGTCGGCATGGTGTTCCAAAAGCCGAACCCGTTCCCAAAATCGATTTACGATAATATCGCTTACGGGCCACGCATTCACGGCATCAAAAATAAGAAAATTCTCGATGAAATCGTCGAAAAAAGCTTGCGCGGCGCAGCCATTTGGGACGAAGTGAAAGATCGCTTGCACGAAAACGCCTATGGCATTTCGGGCGGTCAGCAACAGCGAATCTGTATCGCGCGGACTTTGGCGATCGAACCGGACGTCATCTTGATGGATGAACCCACTTCGGCGCTTGACCCGATCTCGACTTTGAAAATTGAAGAATTGGTGCAAGAATTGAAAGAACAATACAGCATCATCATCGTCACGCACAATATGCAGCAAGCTGCACGGATTTCTGATAAAACTGCTTTCTTCTTGAATGGGGAAGTCATTGAATATGACCGCACGGATGCCATTTTTTCCACCCCCGCCGATAAACGGACAGAGGATTACATTTCAGGTCGATTCGGCTGATGCACAAACTTAATCAGTAGGGAAGCGATTCCTGCTGGCCGTAATAATTGGAAAAATGGGAGGAATAGTTAATGTCAGTACGTGAAAAGTTTGACTATGAACTACATTCAGCACAAGAACAATTAATTACATTGAGCACGATGGCCATCGATGCACTCGATAAATCCATGAAAGCACTGGTCGCCCACGACATCGACCAGGCGCTTCAAGTAATCGATAATGACGCCCATATCAATCGTCTTGAAGAGGACCTTAACGACCAGGTCATTCTCTTGATCGCTAAGCAATCACCGGTTGCAACGGATCTTCGCCGTTTGATCGTCACCATCAAAGTCGCCTCTGATATGGAGCGGGTCGGGGATTATGCAGTTAACATCGCGAAAGAAACGATTCGCATCGGCCAACAGGACTTACTTGAGCCGATCAATAAAATTCAACATATGCATGAACTCGCCACTTCTATGCTGCGCCAGGGAATTGATGCCTTGATCGAAGAAGATGTGGAAAAAGCCAAAGAAATCGCTGACCTCGATGACGAAGTCGACGATTTGTATGGCGAAGTGATCCGGTTATTGTTCCAGCACAGCGCCAAAGCTCCGGAACAGCTCAGCCAAGTAACCCAATTGGCATTTATCTCCCGTTACATGGAACGCTCTGCGGATTATGCAACCAATATTGCTGAACAATTGTTCTATCTTGTGCGCGGACGCCATTACGATTTGAATAAATGAGTGAAGAAAAACCACAGCTGAGCTTGTGGTTTTTTATTAGAGGAAATCCTCAGGAAGCGGCATTTTTCAGTAGACATTCACTGAAGGTATGCTATAATAATTAAGTCGTATAGATCACGCTTATTAATGAAATGGATTTTTGAAAGAATTGGGAGGGATATCGATGCGTGTAAACATTACACTAGCTTGCACAGACTGTGGCGAAAGAAACTACAGCACTGTTAAAAATAAGCGCAACAACCCTGAGCGTCTTGAATTGAAAAAATATTGCTCACGTGAAAAGAAAATGACAACACACCGTGAAACGAAGTAAGTAATTGACTGCCAAAACCTCTCGGGGTTTTGGCTTTTTCTTTTGTTCTGCGCAGTTTATTATAGGAATCATACATAAAAAATAACAAAACAACGGAAGGGGCAGATGCATAATGGAGAAAGCTATGTTAAGAAAATCAGTCATCGGCCGAATGGGGCAGCTCACAACATCACAACATGCTAGTATGTCGACGGCGATTTTAGAGAACCTGTTGGACGATCCCGATTTTCAAAAAGCTGAAACCATCGGAGTGACCGTTTCGCGTTGGCCGGAAATTGATACAATCCCGCTGATCGAAGCGTGTTGGCGACTGAAAAAAAGAGTGGCTGCCCCGAAGTGTTTTGCAAAAGACCGGACGATGGATTTTCGGCTGTTTGATCATCTCGATCAATTGGAAGTGGTATACATGAACCTCCAAGAACCTATCGAAGCCCAAACCGAAGCGATCGGCCCATCAAACATCGATTTATTAATTGTGCCCGGAGTCGTCTTTACTGAAAGCGGCTACCGAATTGGCTTTGGTGGGGGCTATTACGACCGGTATTTGAGCGGATTTAGTGGCAAAACCCGTTCACTGGCATTTGATTTTCAAGTGACTGACGATTTGCCGGTCGAGAGCCACGACATCCCTGTCGATGGCATTATCACGGAACAAAGAACAATCGACTCAAAGGCGGTGAGAACATGAAAGAACTTTACGACGTCATGCAGTTGCTGAAAAGATACGGAACAATCATCTACACGGCGGATTTCATTTCGGATCTCGATTTGATGGAATCCGACATCCGTGACCTATACGATCACGATTTTATCACGCCGCGTGAATACGCATCGGCCTTGATGATTTTGAGGCAGAAACGCACAGAATATGAGAAAAAGGGAAAATCATGAAACCAGAAGCGTTTTGGTGCGTCTATTAAGGGGAATTGCTTTCACTGAGCGGGAATTTGTTCTATACTATAAGGTATTGAATTTCCAATTTACTCGAGATAGAAATCTGCACGAACCGGACAAACGCTCCGGTATAATAAGGAGGATGTGCGGCAATGAAAAACAAAGAATGGCCTAAGCATTCGGTCCTGGCCATCGCAGTCATTGCGACATGGCTGACGACATACGTCGTCTACAAAACGGCCTTTTCCATTACCATTGACAATGCATTGCAGGAATTTATCCTGTTCTTAAATCCCTTAAGTTTATTATTATTCGCCTATGGAGGCGCGCTCTTTTTTAAGAGCAAAAAAGCGCGGAACCGCTATATCCTGGTTATCGCCGTTTTGACTTCGGTGATCTTATACGGGAATGTGGCGTTCTACCGCTTCTTCACGGATTTCATTACCTTGCCTGTATTATTCCAGACAGATAACTTCGGCGACATTGGCAATAGTGCCGCGGCGAGTATTTTCTGGACCGATATCGTTTATTTCGCTGATATCATCATCATTCTCTTGGCGATGCGCTTTGTCAACGAAAAGCAAACCGCAGCCAAGTCGGCAGCGACACATCGCAAAGCCTATTTTGTTTTGTCGGCAGCTGTGCTGTTCTTCAACCTTGGCCTGGCCGAAGCGGAGCGCCCGCAGCTATTGACGAGAAGTTTCGACCGCGAAATGCTCGTCAAAAACTTGGGAATGTACAATTACCATTTGTATGATGTTTATATCCAGTCGAAATCACAAGCGCAACGTGCACTTGCAGACGGCTCGGAATTGACGGAAGTGACCAACTACGTCCGGTCGAATCAGGCGGAACCGTCTGAGGAAATGTTCGGTGCTGCGGAAGGACGCAATTTGATCGTCGTCACACTTGAGTCATTGCAAACTTTCGTGTTGAATAACGAAATGAACGGCGAGACCATTACGCCTTTCATGAACGAATTGACGCAAGATGAAGACACGATCTACTTCCCGAACTTCTATCACCAAACCGGACTCGGCAAGACGTCCGACTCAGAGTTCCTGCTCGAAACAGGCATGTATCCCTTGAGCGGGGGAGCCGTATTCTTTACGCATAGCGGCAATACCTTTAACTCGATGGCGGAAAAGATGGGCAATGAAGGCTACGCAACCAATGTCCAGCACGCTAATACGAAAAGCTTCTGGAACCGCGACATGATGTATGAATCCCTTGAGATCGATAAATTCTACGATATCCAAAGCTTTACCGTCGGAGATGGAGAAGCGGTCAACTGGGGCATGAAAGACATTCCGTTCTTCGAACAATCGGTTGGCCACATGTCAGAAATGCAGCAACCGTTCTACACGCGCTTGTTGTCGTTGACTAACCACCATCCGTTTACATTGGATGAAGAGGATAAAATGATCGACGAGTACGATTCCAACTCAGGTACTTTGAACCGTTATTTCCAAACCGTGCGTTATTTGGATGAAGCGGTGAAAACCTTGTTTGAAGACTTGAAAGAACAAGGGCTTTACGAAAACTCCATCATCGTCATGTACGGTGACCATTACGGCATCTCCGATAACCATAACGAAGCGATGGCGCAGTACCTAGACAAGGAAATCACGCCTTACGAATCGGCACAATTGCAAAAAGTTCCTTTCTTCGTCCATATTCCTGGATATGAGGAAGGGTATGTAAACGAAGAAATTGGCGGCCAAGTGGACATGCGTTCGACCATCCTTCATTTGATGGGCATGGAAACTGAAAAGGATATTCAATTCGGCGGAGACTTATTCTCTGAAGAACATGAAGAATTCGTTATTTTCCGCGATGGGCGTTTTGTGACTGATGAATATGTCTATGCAGCGAATGTTTGCTACGATATCGAGACGGGAGAACCGGTAGAGGACCAAAGTCTATGTGATCCTTATGCTGAGCGTGCTTTAGAGGAGCTTCAGTATTCCGAATCGATCATCAATGGCGATTTGCTGAGATTTTATGAAGAAGAAAACGGCCAATTGAAAACATTGGATGAACAAGAACAACCATAAAGAAAAAAGGCTGCCAAACCGCTAGCGGTTTGGCAGCCTTTTTGTTTGATCAATAAAAAAACCGGCGCAATGGATGCGCCGGTGCTTTTCTTAATGAAGGCCAGGTGGGTAACCGTGTGTAATGAGAGTTGCAACGGTGAAACCGCCGAAAATAACAAAGGTCCCAAAATTAAATAAGAATCCTAACACTTCTTTGTTTCTTAGGGTTTGAACTGTACCGATTGCAGCAAGAACTGCTGTGAGGCCGAAAATAACCATCAAAATCCAACTCATCTTATGACACTCCCTTCAACTTTAACAGCCAGTGCCGTCTTCTACTCTTTATATTGTAAAGAAATTCTACAAGTTTGTCGAGCCGTAAAAATGTCATTCTATTGAACAAGCAAACAAATGTGTTCATGATATACTGCTAATGAGGTGAAAGAAATGTTGAAAATAGATCGGCTAGAACTCGGCCCTGTGCAAACGAATTGTTATATCATTTCAGGAGAAGACAAACAATGCATCATTTTTGACCCCGGCGAAGAAGCGGGGAAAATCCAGGAAGTCTTGAAGCGCAAGCAATTAACACCGCTCGCCATCCTTTTGACACATGCCCATTTTGACCACATCGGGGCGGTGGACGAATTACGGGGCATTTACAAGATTCCCGTCTATCTGCACCATAAAGAGCGCGATTTCCTTGGGCGCCCGAATTTGAACGGCTCAGGCAAATATGCAGCATTGCCGGATTATCGCGTAGCGGATGCAGATGAATGGATAAGCGATGAACAGACACTAGAAATCGGTCCGTTCCAAATGGAGCTATTCCATACGCCCGGGCATTCACCGGGCAGCGTGAGCTTCTATTTTCCGGAAGACCGTTTCGCGATTGTTGGCGATACGTTATTTTCGGGAAGCATTGGACGGACTGATTTAACGGAAGGTTCGGAATCGGTATTGTTAAAATCGATCCGTGATTCCTTATTGACCTTGCCAGAAGAAACGTTCCTGTTTCCTGGGCATGGCCCGGAAACAACGCCTGGGCAAGAACGCCAGCACAATCCGTTCTTGCGCATTTAAACGTAAAAAAAAACGGCCGCGATGGCCGTTTTTTTGTGTTCACATTCAAGTTCTATTAATGACCTGCTCCTGGGATGTGGATGAACGTAGAGTAGTAAGTAAAGCCAACGAAAAAGACTGTCAGGTAGGCTGCAAAAATATACATGTACATGCGTTCAGAAATGTTTAAGTATCCAAGAAGAACGAACAAGCCGGTATTGGCAACCATCAGCAATGATACTTCTACCATGTCGCCGACGTAAAATAAAATTGCAAAGATTCCAGTCCACCATCCCATTAATTTAAACATATTATCCATGGGTAATCCCTCCTTTGCCACTATACAATAATCTCCTATTCATTATATAGGAAGACGAGTCTATGTGTAAACAAGGACTTCATGCTAGTTTGTGACAAAGCGGTGTAGGCTTGTTCATAAAGCGTTCCTATGCGATAGACGTAAGCCGTGAAAACTTGGATTTCAAGGCATGGAAGCGTTCAAATAATTATTTTGGTATTTTCGATTTTCAAGTGTCTGTCATGTGCTTATACTAATGGGGAGCGGAGAGGCAGCCTCCGCAAGAAGACCCGGATAGGAGGTGACTATGCAAGAGATAATTGAACGGCGATGCGTTGATTTATTGCATTCCGCCGTAGCAGAAAAAACCACAGATATTCATATCAGGCCAGAACCCCGCGACTACAGCATCACTTACCGCAGCTACCACCAGTTCAAGCCGGTGGCGAAAATCCCCTTCGATTTAGGCGATCGCATGATTGCTTATTTCAAATACCTCTCTCTTTTGGACATGAGCGAAAAACGAAAACCCCAAACCGGCTCATTTCATCTCCAGATGGATGGCCACACGCACCATTTCCGTATTTCTACACTGCCTTCAGTTTTGACGAAAGAAAGCATTGTAATCCGTGTGATTCCCGATAGCACCGCTTTGTTTCTTGATGAATTAGCCGCCTTCCGCGATTCGGCCAGATTGCTTGAGAAACTGGCTGGCGAACGACAAGGCTTGATGCTACTAACCGGGCCGACCGGCTGTGGCAAATCAACGACCTTGTATTCCTTATTGCGCCACTGCTCTGAACGGCTCAACCGCCACGTCATCACGCTCGAAGATCCGGTCGAACGTCAAAATCCCGCGTTTCTGCAAATTCAAGTAAATGAAAAATCTGGCATGAATTATGCAACAGGCTTAAAAGCAATCTTAAGGCATGATCCGGACATCATCATGATTGGTGAAATCCGTGATGCCGAAACAGCTGAGATAGCCGTAAGGGCTGCCTTAACGGGGCATTTGGTGTTTTCAACGATCCATGCACGGCATTCGGTCGGCTGTCTCCACAGGCTCCACGATTTGGGCATTCCTTATGAAGACATGTTGCAGACCTTAATTGGCATTGCGGCGCAGAAAATTGTGCCGATGTACGAAGATTTGGACCAGCTCGAGACGAAGCACCGGGCACTCTATGAAATTCTATGCGATGAAAGTTTAGCGGATGCCATTCGTTCGGCGAAGCAGCAGCAGGAATACGAACTTCCTGAACACCTATCGTTCGGTGGACAAATCCGAGAAGGAGTGAGGATCGGTGCGCTTCATGCAGGCTTTGAATGCTAAACGATTGCCGTTTCGTGAGCGAGCCCAATTTCTGAGCAGGCTTTCAGTATTGATGTCGGAAGGGTATTTGTTCCCCGTTGCCATGACGCTTCTATTACCCATGCATACAACGCGCGCAGACGAAGCGCTTGCCGGTATGGATCGCATCCTAAAGGGCGGAGGCAATGCCGCCGAAGTACTGAAATTTTTAGGGTTTCGTGAACGTGTACTGTTTCCAGTCGAAATTGCCGAGTTTCATGGCAAGTTAGGCGAAGCCATTCAAGGCATTGCGGCGGGATTCAAACGAACAGAGGAGGTTCAGAAAAAACTGCGCAGCATCCTCATTTATCCGGTTTCGCTGTTAATCTTGACTGCTGCTTTATTCTTATTTTTCAGAACCAATTATGTGCCCAATCTGACTGCCTTGATTTCTTCGCTGCAGCACGGTGATGAAGGTCAGGGAGTTCCGGTTTATTTGCTGCGAATTCCAGACCTGGCGATTGCGTTCTTTATACTGGCGGCATTGCTCATTTTGGGGTTTCGCATCTTTCTCAAGCGGCAGTCTATCGATCGACAAATCGGCTTGTTGACCAAACTACCATTCGTTGGACAAGTGATGCGGCTGTATTGGTCTCAGTTAGCTTCTAGGGAACTTGGGACTTTGTTGCATAGCGGCCTGTCGCTTCAGGAAGCATTGGGGCTCTTGAATCAACAACGTCATCACCCCATCATTGGCCGAATCGCCGGAGCCTTGCACGAAGAGGTCAAAACCGGCCTTGCACTATCGTTCGCGGTGGAACGCCATGCGTTTGCGGCGAATGACATGGCTGCATTCGTTCGTCACGGTGAAGCGACGGGCATGCTCGGAAAAGAATTGATGCTCTATAGCGATGTATTACTTGATCGAATGGAATTACAAGCCCAACGTTCATTAAAAATTATCCAGCCCAGTTTTTTTGTGTTAATCGCAGTGTGCATTGTCGCCGCTTATTTGGCAATTTTGTTGCCGATGTATAATCTCGTCCATACCATATAAGGAGGAATATCATGAAACGATTAAAAAACCAAAGAGGCTTTACGCTCATTGAGATGTTGATTGTCATGTTGATTATTACGGTGCTGATTGCCATCGCGATCCCGAATGTTTCAAAACAGACTTCATCAGTTGATGATAAAGGCTGTAAGGCTTTTGTTCAGATGGTCCAGGGTCAAGTAGAATCTTACCGCATGGATAAAAAAGTGGTGCCGACAATGGCTCAATTGTTGGCAGAGGATTATTTAAAAGAAGGTAATACCAGTTGTCCTAACGGAGAGGTGATCAATATTTCGGCTGAGGGCGTGGTGAGCTCATCGAAAGGATCGTAAAAAGCAGTTCAGGCTTTACCTTACTTGAAATGCTGTTGGTCTTGATGGTGGTCGGTATCGGTGCTTCGTTCGTCATAACCTCGGCTGCCCCACTCGAAAAAAAGCGTGAAGAAGATCGTTTTTTTGCATTGTTGGAGCAAGACATCCATTATGCGCAAAGTCAAAGTTATGCACAAAAGACGTCGGTGATGTTGGTTTTTTGGGACAATAAACCAGGCTATGAGGTGATGTATAGCTTAAGTCGGCCAATATATGCCAGGCCGATACCGAAGTCAGTCACTTTGACCAAGGCCAGCAACATCAGCGTCGTGCATTTTACACCGAGCGGATCGATCTTCCAGCCAGGCACGATGCGCTTTTCGACCAGCAGCGGCGAAAGGGCGGTGACCATCCATCTTGGCAAAGGGCGTGTGGTGGTTTCGAAATAATCAGGGCATTTCCCTGGCAGAAACAATGCTCAGCCTGTTTATGGTATTTCTCGTATTCGGGTCTTTACTGCCTCTAGCACACGAGATGCACGTGCGGCTAGAGCTGAAAAAAGAGCGCCTTGTCGCTTTTGAGACATTGCATGAGGCAGCAAGGACCATCGCCTCGACTGGCCGTACAGAAGGACAGCGCTCTGTCAACGGCATCGTATATTCTTGGCAGGCTGACGGTCATTGTGTGGAATATGTGAATTTTAAAGGGAAGCAGGAACACTTATGCGTCGAGTGACGATCCGCTCTTCAGCTGGATTCACATTTTTAGATAGCCTCATGGAACTAGTGGCTTTGTCAATTATGCTTCCACTTGCAGCGATGTTCTATCTGTTTGGCTCACAATATTTGGTGGACTTAGATTCCGCTGAGACAGAGTATCGGCTATTCAGTCTAGAGTTGCAGCAATATCTAGACGACATCCAGCAAGTTTTTATTACGCGAGATGGCAAAGGCGTGCACATCGTACGGCAGGATGGTGTCTACGATATTGAATTGTATGGCACAGTTGTGCGCAAGCGAAAAGGCCAACTAGGCCATGAAATCATGCTGACTAATGTGAAGAGTGGTGAATTTCAACTGGTAGGCAAGCGTTTGGCGATCGAACTGGAATTCCACAGCGGTGCAAAAGAGGAGGCAGATTATGCGCTTTTGCTTTCTGACTAGCCAGTCCGGGGTAGTATATCCATTGTCCTTGGTGTTTTTTCTGTCCGCATTGACATTGCTGTCCCACATGGTCATGCTCTATACGATCGAATATCAGACTTATGATAGTTTGGAAAATGTTCATAGAAATGCTACTATACAACTACTGATGGAAATTGGGCAAAATAAAATCCCTAAGTAGGGTAGTACGGGTGGGAGCAATGAACAGAATATATTTGATCGGTTTTATGGGCTGCGGCAAAAGCGCGATAGGCAGGCGGCTAAGCTTTTTATTGAAAATGCCTTACTACGATATGGACAAGGAAATCGTCCGTCAACTGGGCATGTCGATCCCTGAGATTTTCGAACGGTTCGGCGAAGATTATTTCAGAGACCTTGAAACAAAATTTTTGCAAAATTTGCAACAGGAGCAATGCATCATTTCTACAGGCGGCGGGGTCACGATGCGCAAAGTGAATCAACGGATAATGCGCCAGACAGGGCTCGTGTTATTTTTGGATGCGCCGTTTAAGGAAATCTGGCGGCGTATCCATAAAGACCCGAACCGACCAATCGTCAGACGCTCGACGCGTGAGGAGATTGAAGCGCTCCATAAAGCGCGATACCGTGATTATAAACGGACAGCGCATATTACAATCCGAACCGAACATCGCTCACTGCGGCAGATTACCCAGTATGCCGCGTTTCAAGTCAAACGCTTAAAAAACGAATGATTTAAAAGTTTTAAACACGAATATTCGTTTTTGAAGCAATAAGGTAAAAAAGATTGCGCTTTCGTCGATTCAATGTTAGGATGTAGTCGAAGTTATACTATTCTGTATAGCGGGATGGACCAATTCAACATTGATTTGGGCGGATGAGTGTACGGGGAGAGAACGCAGCAGCGTCGCCGAAGGAGCAAATGATTCGTCATGAATCTCTCAGGCAAAAAGACTCGTACAGGACGCATCTCTGGAGAACGCTGCTGATACGCAGCTACCGATGAGGAAAGCCGTTATGGTAAACTTTCAGGTGCCAGGACAGAGAATTCCCTTTTTTTAAAAAAAGGGGATTTTCTGTCCTTTTTACGTGCTTTGAAAACAGGAGGGAAAAAGATTGGGACAATTGAAGCGAACACCTTTGTTTGACTCGTATGCCCGCTATGGCGGAAAAACGATCGATTTCGGCGGATGGGAATTGCCGGTGCAATTTTCTTCTATCAAAGACGAGCACGAAGCGGTCCGGACGAAAGCCGGATTGTTTGATGTCTCGCATATGGGCGAGATTTTTGTATCGGGCCCAGACAGTCTGCCTTATTTGCAGAAACTGCTGACCAATGACGTTTCGAAGCTGCAAGACGGCCAAGCGCAATACACGGCGATGTGCTACGAAGATGGAGGTACTATAGACGATTTGCTTACCTATAAACTTGGCGATGATCGCTACTTGCTGGTAGTCAATGCATCGAACATCGACAAGGATTTCAATTGGATGCAAGAGCAACTTGAAGGTCAAGTCGAACTTGACAATGCATCCGAGCGATTCGGCCTGCTCGCGCTCCAGGGGCCGCTTGCCGAAAATGTGTTAAGCCAATTAACGGAAGAAGAGTTATCGTCCATCCGCCCGTTCCGCTTTAAAGAGCGCATGGAAGTGGCAGGCCAAGAAGTATTGGTCTCACGCACAGGCTATACGGGTGAAGATGGTTTTGAAATTTACGGAAGCCCTGAAGCTGTTACTATTTTGTGGGATCGAATCCTTGAAGCAGGTGAGTCAACAGGTATCGTACCGGCAGGGTTAGGCGCCCGCGATACACTGCGCTTTGAAGCGGGTCTTGCGCTGTACGGGCAAGAGTTGTCTAAAGACATTACGCCACTCGAAGCCGGCATCGGTTTTGCGGTGAAACTGAAAAAAGAAGCAGATTTTATCGGGAAACAGGCTTTAGTGGACCAAAAGGAAGCTGGAGTTCCGCGCAAATCCGTTGGTATTGAAATGATTGATAAGGGAATCCCACGCCACGGCTACGCTGTTTACAAAGATGACGTGAAAATCGGCGAAGTCACTACCGGCACACAGTCACCGACCTTGAAGAAGAATATCGGGTTGGCTTTGCTCGATGTGGAGCACAACGAGCTCGGCACTGAAGTGGAAGTGGAAATTCGCAACAAGCGCCTGAAAGCACAAATTGTCGCAGCGCCATTTTACAAACGCTCTAAATAATCCGACTAAAGAAGGGGACTGCACACGATGAAACATCGCTATCTACCAATGACTTCCCAAGATGAAAAAGACATGCTCGAGACGATCGGCGTCCAATCAATCGACGAATTGTTTTCAGACATTCCTGAAAAATTACGTTTTAAAGGCGAATACAATATCAAGCCTGCCAAGTCTGAATCGGCTTTGACAAAAGAATTGGCACAGCTGGCTGGAAAGAATGCAGATTCGGCACGCTACGCTTCTTTTCTAGGCGCAGGCGTTTACGATCATTACAAGCCAATCATTGTTGATCACGTCATTTCTCGTTCTGAATTCTACACAGCCTATACGCCGTACCAACCAGAAATTTCTCAAGGGGAGTTGCAAGCCATTTTCGAGTTTCAGACGATGATCGCTGAAATCACCGGCATGGATATCGCAAACTCTTCCATGTATGACGGTGGCACAGCACTGGCGGAAGCCGGCATGCTGGCAGCCGGACAAACGCGCCGCAAGAAAATTCTTGTCTCCCGTGCTGTCCATCCAGAGTCAAGAGATGTGGTACGGACGTATGCGCTAGGCCAATCAATCGATGTGGTGGAGATTCCGCTAAAAGACGGCCGCACAGACATCGAGGCATTAAAAGAGATGGTCGATGAAAACACGGCGACCGTCATGGTCCAATACCCGAACTTTTTTGGCCAAGTAGAGAACTTGAAAGAAATCGAACCAATCGTCCACGGAGCCGGCGCTTTGTTTACAGTGTCATCGAATCCGTTGGCACTTGGCGCACTTACGCCTCCAGGTAAATTCGGTGCTGATATCACAGTAGGCGATGCCCAGCCATTTGGCATTCCTGAAGCGTTTGGCGGCCCCCATTGCGGCTATTTCGCTGTCACACAGAAATTAATGCGAAAAGTTCCAGGACGCCTTGTCGGCGAAACAACAGACGATGAAGGCAGACGTGGCTTCGTGTTGACCTTGCAAGCGCGCGAACAGCATATCCGTCGCGATAAAGCGACGTCAAATATTTGCTCGAACCAAGCTTTGAATGCTCTTGCGGCTTCTGTCGCCATGACCGCACTTGGCAAGGAAGGCACAAAAGAGATTGCAGTGCAGAATATCGCTAAGACGCAATACATGAAGCAGCAGCTGACGAAATCCGGTCTTGAAATTGCTTTTGCTGGCGCTCACTTTAACGAAATTGCCGTCAAGATTGGTTCATCGGTTAAGGGATTAAATGCAGCCTTGTTTGAAAAAGGCATGATCGGCGGCTATGACCTCGGCTTAAGCTACGATGAATTGCAAGGGCATATGCTGATTGCCGTCACTGAACAGCGTTCTAAAGAAGAAATCGACGCGTTTGTACAAGTAATCGATGCATACGTGCGAGAAATGGAGGCTTCCCATGCATAAAGACAACCAGCCACTCATTTTTGAAATGACTAAACAAGGCCGCGTCGGCTATAGCTTGCCGGAACTAGATGTACCGCAAGTGGATTTGACTGAATTGCTTGGCGAGGAACTGGTTCGCGATGAGTTTGCAGAACTGCCGGAAGTATCGGAACTCGATATCATGCGCCATTACACGGCATTGTCTAAACGCAACCATGGCGTCGATTCCGGATTTTATCCGCTCGGCTCGTGCACGATGAAATACAATCCGAAGATCAATGAATCCGTTGCACGCTTCTCGGGGTTCGCAAATATTCACCCATTACAGGAAGAATCAACTGTGCAAGGGGCAATGGAATTGATGTATGACCTTCAGGAACACTTGAAGGAAATCACCGGTATGGACGAAGTCACGCTTCAACCGGCTGCAGGCGCACATGGGGAATGGACGGGTCTCATGATGATCCGTGCTTTCCATGAGGCAAATGGCGATTTTAACCGTACGAAAGTCATCGTTCCGGACTCGGCTCACGGCACCAACCCGGCTTCTGCGACAGTTGCTGGTTTCGAGACCGTCACCGTGAAGTCAAATGAACACGGACTGGTTGATTTGGAAGACTTGAAACGCGTGGTCGGCGACGATACGGCGGCACTTATGTTAACAAACCCGAATACGCTCGGGCTATTTGAGGAAGATATTCTCGAAATGGCGTCAATTATTCATCAAGTTGGCGGCAAGTTGTACTATGACGGGGCGAACTTGAACGCCGTCATGTCGAAAGCACGCCCTGGCGACATGGGCTTTGACGTTGTCCACTTGAACTTGCATAAAACATTCACTGGCCCTCACGGCGGTGGCGGTCCAGGTTCTGGGCCAGTTGGCGTGAGTGCAGACCTCATTCCGTACTTGCCAAAACCGATCCTTATCAAGACCGACGAAGGCTTTACTTTTGATTATGACCGTCCTGAATCAATCGGACGCGTCAAACCATTCTATGGCAACTTTGGCATCAATGTCCGCGCCTATACCTATATCCGCACGATGGGGCCAGACGGCTTGAAAAAAGTGACGGAATACGCGGTATTAAACGCTAATTACATGATGCGCCGTCTTGCGCCTCATTTTGATTTGCCATATGACCGCCATTGCAAGCATGAGTTTGTCTTGAGTGGCCGTCGCCAAAAGAAACTTGGCGTCAGAACGCTCGATATGGCGAAGCGCCTGCTTGACTTCGGCTACCATCCGCCAACGATTTACTTCCCACTCAATGTGGAAGAAGGCATGATGATCGAGCCGACCGAGACGGAATCGAAAGAAACGCTCGATGACTTTATCGATGCCATGATCCAAATTGCGCGCGAAGTAGAAGAAAATCCAGAAATTGTTCAAAACGCACCGCATACAACAGTCATCAATAGACTGGATGAAACAAAAGCGGCACGCAAGCCGGTGCTTCGTTACCAAAAACCGACGGACAACGAATAAGTACGAAAAAAACCCCAGAAGCAGGGCTTCTGGGGTTTTGCTTATTTAGATTTGATTTTGCCTGTCCATTTCTTGAAGCCGCCTTGCAACTGAAACAATTGCTCGTAGCCTTTTTTCTTCAAGAACAACGCGACACGTCCGCTTCTTGCTCCGTTTTGATCGTACAGATAAACCGGTTTGTCAGCGCGAATTTCCTTGTAGCGCTGGCGCAATTGCGATTGCGGGATATTGCGTGCCCCGAGAATGTGGCCGGCTGCAAAATCTTTAGGTTCCCGGACATCGATAAGCTGCGCTTTACGATAGCCTTGGATAAATTCTTCCTGGTTCAAATCGGTGACCGCTTTGCGGATGCGCAGGAAGGAGACGACCGCAAATATGAGGATGGCAATGACGACACCCAAAGTGATATACAATAATTCCACTGTTCTTGCCCCTTTCTATACTTTCTCATTATAAGAGATAAGGTGACGGATATTCAATGGCTATGTTACAGTAATCTGGGCAAATCAGAGACAATCTTGTGAAGCCTGTGTACTGAAAGCGTGCCATTGCTGCACTTTCACTTGTCAAGTGCCTGCGGCGGGAAAATCAATCGATTTTTGCGCTGTATTATGCGAACATACGTGTCTTTTGTCTCATTTTAACTAATGTCAAAACGCCAAAACCTTGCCGTTACTCGCTTGTTCGGCTGCTGACATTTTCCATCAGAAAAATGTTATTGCGACTGAGTTTCAACATATAGTATCATGGGAATTGTAATAATACTATATATAGTGTTAACTCCATATAATACAAAGGAGGATTTGTCAAATGGTTTCCGCCACACAATCCGAATATACATTAAACGTCGAGTCCCTGAACAAAGACATTGAAGCGTTCCCGCAAGTCCACGCGGTAACAAAAGATATGAAGCAAACCCATAAAGGCGTGTCACGCCTAGTCATGATCGACCGCTATTCCTTTAAAGATACTAGCAAAAGCACATTAAAGCCGGGTGACTTTGTCGTCTTAACAGTCAAAGAAGATCCGAAATTTCCTGCACGTGGCCTCGGCTATATTGTCTCGATCGACGAAGCGGCGAACAAAGCACGCGTGTGGATCGAAGAAGATTACCGCAGCGCCATCGACAACCCGGATGAAGTCGAGCAAGGCATCGTCAACCGGCCAATTGATGTCATCGAAAAGCCGCTTGAAGTATTTTATGAGCAAATCGCTAAACGCAATGCCACTGGGCTTTCGGCAGTCGAGAAAACGCCTGAGAAACAAAGCGAATGGTTCACGAAATTCTATGAGCAGCTGGTCAATTTGAACTTTGTTCCTGCAGGCCGTGTGCTTTACGGAGCAGGCGCCGACACGGACGTCACGTATTTTAACTGCTACGTCATGCCATTTGTCGCCGATTCACGCGAAGGTATCTCAGACCACCGCAAGCAAGTAATGGAAATCATGAGCCGCGGGGGCGGTGTTGGTACGAATGGATCGACACTACGCCCGCGCAACACGCTCGCTCGCGGAGTCAACGGCAAATCATCCGGTTCCGTTTCTTGGCTCGATGACATTGCGAAACTAACGCATCTTGTCGAACAAGGCGGTTCACGCCGCGGTGCGCAGATGATTATGCTTGCTGACTGGCATCCGGATATTGCTGAATTCATCATTTCCAAAATGCAGAATCCGCGCATCTTGCGCTATTTGATCGAAAACACAGAAGACGAAACGATCAAACGCCTGGCGAACGATAAATTGAAGTTCAAGCCTTTGACCGAACAGGAAGAAGCGATGTATCAAGGCTTGCTTAACTACAGAACAATTCCAGGCATGGGCGGGTTCAATGAAAAAATCATGCGCGATGCCGAAACAAAATTGCGCGACGGAGGCACATATGCAGTCCATAATGAAGAATTTTTGACTGGCGCCAATATTTCTGTCACCTTGACGAAAGACTTCATGGAAGCGGTCGAAAAAGACGAAGATTTCGAGTTGCGCTTCCCGGCAGTCGAATCATATTCTAAAGAACAGATGGCCGTCTATAACGAAGAATGGCCTAAGATCGGCGATGTCCGCGAATGGGAAAAACTTGGTCATCAAGTCCGGACATACCGTGTGATCAAAGCGCGTGAGCTCTGGAACTTGATCAATGTATGTGCAACCTACTCCGCAGAACCTGGCATTTTCTTTATCGATAACGCCAATGAAAAAACAAACGCCACCGCATACGGCCAAAAAGTCGTAGCGACAAACCCATGCGGCGAACAACCATTGGCTCCTTATTCTGTCTGCAACTTGGCAGCTGTTAACTTGGCGCGCTTTGCGGATCCAAAAACGAAGCAAGTCGATTTTGAAGCATTGAAAGAAACGGTGCGCGTCGGCGTTCGCATGCAGGATAACGTCATCGACGCAACGCCATACTTCCTAGAAGACAATCGCATCCAGGCACTAGGCGAACGCCGTGTTGGTCTTGGCGTTATGGGCCTCGCCGATTTGCTCATTTATTCGGACCGCGAGTATGGTTCTCCAGAAGGCAACGAGCTGGTCGATGAAATCTTCAAGACGATTGCTGTCGCAGCGTACGAAGCCTCGACAGAGCTTGCTGAAGAACGAGGAAGCTTCCCATTCCTTACAGGCGAAACAGACGCTGAAACGGAAAAATTGCGCCGCGCCTTCACGGAAACGGGCTTTATGCAAGGCATGCCAGAAGAAATCCGCCAAGCTGTGCTTGATAAAGGGATTCGCAACTCTCACTTATTGACAGTTGCGCCAACCGGTTCGACTGGCACGATGGTCGGTGTTTCGACTGGTCTTGAACCGTACTATTCCTTCACGTATTACCGCAGCGGCCGCCTCGGGAAATTCATCGAAGTGAAAGCGGATATTGTCCGCGAATATTTGAAGAATAACCCGGACGCGGATGAAGACAACTTGCCGAAAGCGTTCATTACATCCATGGACTTGGCTCCGGAAGCGCACGCAGATGTGCAATGCATCATCCAGCGCTGGATCGATTCTTCCATTTCAAAAACGGTCAATGCCCCGAAAGGCTATACCGTCGAACAGGTAGAAGGCGTCTATGAACGACTGTATAAAGGCGGTGCTAAAGGCGGAACGGTCTATGTCGATGGCAGCCGTGATTCCCAGGTATTGACCTTGAAGGCAGAAGATAATACTTTTGAAGAAGAGCATACCGAAGAAGACACAGGCAAACGCCCTGTTGTCTTGATCGACACGATCCAAGACTTGCGTTCAACGAATGTCACGATCGGTTCGGAAGTTGGCGACACGTGCCCTGTCTGCCGCAAAGGGACTGTCGAAGAAATGGGCGGATGCAATACCTGCACCAATTGTGCGGCCCAATTGAAATGCGGACTGTAATACAAAACTTCATATAGCCGGAGTAATATTCTCCAGTGAAAAAAACGGAAGCCAAAACAGGCTTCCGTTTTTTTATGTTCCCTCTTAAGCCCGTCTTCTGGCTTGATGCTTATTGATCGTATGCTAAAATGGAAAAGGATAGCCAAGAAGGGGGTGCAAGGGCATGAGAGTCCTGGTATTAAACGGTCCCAATTTAAATCGTCTCGGCAAGCGCGACAAACAAGCCTATGGCAGTTTCACCTTGCAAGAGCTGGAGCAGGAACTTGCCGCGTTTGCAGACAGTGAAGGCTTCGAGTTGATTTGCCGGCAGTCCAATCACGAAGGGGAACTGATCGACTGGATCCACGGTGCGGATGATGACGGCGTATCAGGCATTGTCTTAAATGCCGGCGCTTACACGCATACGAGCATCGCAATTCGAGATGCCATCGCGTCGATTCAAGTGCCGGTCGTTGAAGTACATATTTCCAATATTCATGCACGTGAAGCATTTCGCCACGAATCCCATATCGCGCCGGTAGCGATTGGCCAAATCGCCGGTTTCGGTAAAGATGTATACCATCTAGGGCTGCAGGCACTTTTGCTTCGACAACAGAAAGGATGACATTGATGAAATTGACGAAACTGCGCGAACAAATGCAAAAGCAGGAATTAGATTCCTTGTTAGTGACCAATCCGTACAATCTTCGTTTTATTACAGGCTTCACCGGAACGGCTGGGCTTGCGCTCATCACACCGAACGACGCATGGTTCATCACCGATTTCCGCTATACAGAACAAGCCGGTGAGCAAGTGAAAGAATTCAAAGTGGTCCAAGCGCAAAAAGGTTTGCTTGACGAAGTAGCGCGCATTGTTCAAGAAGCAGCAGTTGAACGTTTAGCATTTGAACAGGATTATATGACCTTTGCGACTTACTCACAATATCAAGACAAATTATCAGCAACACTAGAACCGGTAAGCGGCTTGATCGAACAGCTGCGCATGGTAAAAGCTCCGGAAGAAATCGACGTGCTAAAAGCGGCAGCGAAAATTGCTGATGATGCATTCGAACACATCTGCACATATATCAAACCGGGCATGACAGAACTACAAGTATCGAACGAATTGGAGTTTTTCATGCGTTCACAAGGCGCAACTTCTTCGTCCTTTGATATCATTGTGGCATCTGGCTTGCGCTCCGCATTGCCTCATGGTGTCGCATCCGACAAAAAGATCGAACAAGGCGACTTGATTACACTCGATTTTGGAGCTTTGTACCAGGGCTATGTATCGGATATCACGCGCACGGTCGCGGTCGGCGAACCATCCGATAAGCTAAAGGAAATCTACAAAATCGTTTTGGACTCTCAAGTGTTGGCGCTAGAAAAAATCAAACCAGGCATGACGGGCATCGAAGCAGATGCGATTGCCCGCGATTACATCAAGTCTAAAGGCTACGGCGAAGCGTTTGGCCATTCGACAGGACATGGCATCGGCCTTGAAGTCCATGAAGGTCCCGGCTTGTCGTTCCGTTCAGAAACGGTACTAGAGCCGAACATGGCTGTCACTGTCGAACCTGGCATCTATTTGCCGGGGATTGGCGGAGTGCGCATTGAAGATGATATACTGATAACCGAAACGGGGAATGAGCGCTTGACGCATTCTTCAAAAGAGCTTCGCATTTTATAACAAACGGAGGAACTATAATGATTTCAGTAAACGATTTTAAAACAGGATTGACCATCGAAGTAGATAACGATATTTGGCGTGTCATGGAATTCCAGCACGTAAAACCAGGTAAAGGGGCGGCGTTTGTCCGTTCGAAACTACGTAATTTGCGCACTGGAGCGGTCAATGAAAAAACTTTCCGCGCTGGCGAGAAAGTAGCAAAAGCCCAAATCGATAACCGCAAAATGCAGTATTTGTATGCTAATGGCGATATGCACGCATTCATGGACAACGAAACATACGACCAAATCGAATTGCCGGAAAAAAGCATCGAGTATGAATTGAAGTTCCTGCAAGAAAACATGGACGTCCAAGTGATTCAATATCACGGGGAAGTGCTCGGTGTCGAATTGCCGAACACGGTTGTTCTGGAAGTGGCTGAAACAGATCCGGGCATCAAAGGAGATACGGCGAGCGGTGGATCAAAACCGGCGATTTTAACAACTGGGCTTTCTGTCCAAGTGCCGTTTTTCATCAATCAAGGGGATAAACTAATCATCAATACAACCGATTCTTCATACGTCTCACGTGCCCAATAAGTAAGAAAGGCCTCTTTTAAGGGGCCTTTTTTTAAAATGTCGGGCTTGCTATTTCAAAATGATTCGAAAAAGTCTAAAATGGGAAAGTAGCTAAAAATCATTACATAACAGGGGAGTAGGTATTCTATGAAAATCCAGGAAATTCGCGAAATTATTAAATTGGTAGATCAATCTTCTATCGACGAATTCAGCTATGAATTCGACGGGGTGAAAGTCAAGATGAAGAAAAATGCATCTAACCCTTCACAACCAGCCGTCCAATCCAAAGTGGTGGAAGCGCCTGTACAAAAAGATGCACCATCCGCTCCAAAACAAGTCGAATCAGTTGAATCGGCACCAACAGAACAGCCGGTACAAACGGAAACGGCAGAGGCTGGAAATGCTTCAAACGAAGACTTGCATAAGATCCTGTCGCCGATGGTCGGCACGTTCTATCAATCGCCATCACCGGAAGAAGAAGCTTATGTGGCTGTCGGGACGAAAGTTTCTGCAGATCAAGTTGTCTGCATCGTTGAAGCGATGAAGCTCTTTAACGAAATCGAAGCAGAAGTGGATGGGGAAATCGCTGAAATCCTAGTCAAAGACGGCCAATTGGTCGAATACGGTCAGCCTTTGTTCCTCGTAAAAGCAAATTGAGGAGGGGCTGACAATGATGAAAAAAGTATTAATTGCCAACCGCGGAGAAATCGCCGTACGGATCATCCGTGCCTGCAAAGAGCTCGATATCCAGACCGTAGCGGTTTATTCTGAAGCGGATAAGGAAGCGCTTCACGTTGAACTGGCTGACGAAGCGTATTGCATCGGACCGAAACTATCAAAAGACAGCTATTTGAACTTTTCCAATATCATCAGCGTGGCCAAGTTGACGAATTGCGACGGCATCCATCCGGGGTATGGGTTCCTCGCTGAAAACTCCAGCTTTGCCGAACTGTGTGAAGCATGCGACATCATGTTCATCGGACCGACCGCAGCGGCGATTTCGAAAATGGGTACAAAAGACGTAGCCCGCGAAACGATGCGCCAAGCGAACGTACCGGTTGTCCCAGGCTCTACAGGGATCGTCGGCAGCGAAGAGGAAGGCTTGGAAATTGCTGAAAAAATCGGTTTCCCGGTCATCATCAAAGCGACAGCAGGAGGCGGGGGCAAAGGGATTCGCGTAGCGAGAACACGCGAAGACTTTATCAAAGGCCTCAATATGACGCAAAAAGAAGCAGCAGCGGCTTTCGGTAATCCCGGCGTTTATATCGAGAAATTCATCGAGGATTTCCGCCATATCGAAATCCAGGTGCTGGCTGATTCGCATGGCAACGCCATCCATCTCGGCGAACGCGATTGCTCGATCCAACGCCGCATGCAAAAGCTTGTCGAAGAAGCGCCATCTCCTGCATTGTCTGCAGAGTTGAGAGCGGAAATGGGCGAAGCGGCTGTAAAAGCAGCACAAGCAGTTAATTACCGCGGTGCCGGCACGGTTGAGTTTATTTTTGATGCCGTCAACCAAAAGTTCTATTTCATGGAAATGAATACACGAATTCAAGTTGAGCATCCTGTCACTGAAATGATTACCGGCATTGATTTGATCCAACAGCAATTGAAAGTCGCTTCGGGCGAAACTCTCGCTTATAAACAAGAAGATGTGACGTTCAAAGGCTGGTCGATTGAATGCCGCATCAACGCTGAAAATCCGTTGAAGAATTTCATGCCTTCAGCCGGCCGTGTAGACATGTACTTGCCGCCGGGTGGAATGGGCGTGCGCGTCGATTCTGCGATGTATTCAGGCTACTCAATCCCGCCTTATTATGATTCGATGGTGGCGAAGCTCATCACATTCGCCGATACGCGCGAAGAAGCGGTGTCCAAGATGAAGCGCGCGCTCGATGAGTTTGTCGTCGAAGGCGTCTTCACGACCATTCCATTCCATCTTCGCCTCATGGATCATGAGGTGTTCAAATCCGGGGACTTTAATACCAAATTCCTGGAAAAATACGATGTAATGGGCTCCTGAGGAGGAATAGTTAAATGGCAGAAAAAGTAATCCCTTATGTGAAAATGAAATCACCCGGCGCACAGGATCTTGGAAATATCGAAGTCGCGCCGGAAGTGCTGGAAATAATCGCGAGTATTGCTGCGACTGATATCGAAGGCGTTGCCAGCATGCGCGGCAATTTTGCATCCGGCGTTGTGGAACGACTGGGCAAAAAAGTCCACGGCAAAGGCATCAAAACCGAATTATCGGATGAAGGCTTGGCGATTGATGTCTATTGTGTCGTCGATTTCGGGGTATCGATTCCGAATACGGCTAAAAAGATCCAAGAACAAGTCCGCCAGACCTTAGAGACGATGACTTCATTGCAGACGCAAGAAGTGAACGTGCACATTACCGGTATACGTTTCGACCATCCCCAGGACTGATAAGCAGGCTGCCCGGACATGCTGATGCATGTTCCGGCCAGCCTTCTTTTTTATGGATCCCACAGTCACTGTGGCGATTTGTTGGAACATTTCAAACTTGGAAGTTCCGTGCGATTACCTGTATAATGGGTGGATAATCAGCTTGAAAAGGAGACCGGAATTATGATGAAACGACACGAAGCACGGGAAAAAGCGCTTCAGACGCTATTCCAGCTCGATGGAACCGAATTGACGATTGCAGAAGCAATGGAACATGTCATGGAAGGCGAGACAGACCAATTCTATAAATTGTTAGTAGAAGGTACGAACAGCAAGCAACAGGAAATTGACGATAAATTGAAAGGCCACTTACAAAACTGGTCGCTTGAACGTTTGCCAAAAGTCGAACGGACGATTTTGCGCATGGCTGTTTTTGAACTGGAATACATGGATGATGCTCCTAGCCGAGTCGTTTTGAACGAAGCGATTGAATTGAGCAAAACTTTTGGGGACGACAAGTCAAGCCGCTTCGTCAACGGCGTTCTTTCGAAATTTACTGACCAAACTGCGAACTAATCATTGGAGGAATCTACGTGACTGCTGAATTGATTGATGGAAAAGCCGTTAGCCTGAAAATTAAAGAGCAAGTGCAACAACGTGTAGAAAGATTGAAAACAAATGGAATCACTCCTGGCCTATCGGTCATTCTGGTGGGCGACGATTCCGCTTCGCAAACTTACGTTAAAAATAAAAAGAAGACCTGTGAATCGCTCGGCATGCGCTCGGACCTTCATCTATACCCTGCCTCACTATCCGAGCAGGAACTGCTGGAGAAGATTGACGAATTGAACAACGATCCGGAAATCCACGGCATCTTGGTACAATTGCCGCTTCCTGCCCAGATTGACGAATTCAAGATCATCACCGCAATTGCCCCAGAGAAAGATGTCGATGGCTTCCATCCGATTTCAGTCGGCAATATGATGATCGGCAAAGAGGCGTTTTTACCGTGTACGCCGCATGGGGTGATGGTGCTGCTTGAACATTACGGCATTGACCCAGCAGGCAAACACGCCGTCGTGATTGGCCGCAGCAATATTGTTGGAAAACCGGTTGGCCAATTGCTGCTGCAAAAAGATGCGACTGTGACTTATTGCCATTCCAAGACGCCGGATTTGAAAGCGATGACCAATCAAGCGGATATCATTATCGCGGCCATTGGGCGGGCGAAGTTTATCGGTGCAGACCATATCAAGAAAGACGCAGTCGTCATTGACGTCGGCATGAACCGCGACGAAAACGGCAAGCTTTGCGGCGACGTCGATTTCGAAGCAGTACGCGAGCAAGCAAGCTTCATCACGCCTGTACCGGGCGGCGTTGGGCCGATGACGATCGCGATGTTGATGGAAAACACATTGCAGTCGGCAGAAAAAGGATTATCGAAAGACAAAGCTGCCGAAAGCGTGTAAAATGAATAGCAAATAGAGCTGTTTTTCGAAAGAAAGACAGCTTTTTACTTTCTATAGACAGGGGTTGACATTTTGGCGACCGACCCGTACTTAAGTGTTGCAGCGTTAACGAAGTACATAAAGAAAAAATTCGATGCCGATCCTCATTTGCGTGATGTTTACGTAAAAGGCGAGTTGTCGAACGTTAAAATCCATACGAGCGGGCATATCTATTTCACGTTGAAAGACCAAAAAGCCCGCATGCCGGCTGTCATGTTCTCAGCGCGTGCGAAATCGATGAAATTTCGCCCGGAAAGCGGCATGACGGTGTTGATCCGCGGCGATATCTCCGTCTATGAGGCATCGGGCCAATACCAATTGTATGCCCAGTCGATGCAGCCTGATGGCATCGGCGATTATTATTTGGCGTTTGAACAGTTAAAGGAAAAGCTCAACAAAGAAGGCATCTTCAACGCCGATCACAAACAGGCACTTCCTCGATTCCCTGAAAAAGTGGCGGTTATCACGGCGCAGACAGGTGCTGCGGTGCGCGATATCATCACGACGCTCAAGCGCCGTTATCCGCTAGCACAAATCGTGCTGTTTCCGACACTCGTACAAGGACAAGGGGCCGTCCAGTCGATTGTCCAATCGATCCAGCAAGCCAACCGTACCGACAGCGATGTATTGATTGTCGGGCGCGGAGGCGGCTCAATCGAAGATTTATGGGCGTTCAACGAAGAAGCGGTGGCACGAGCGATCCACGACTCAAAGATCCCCATCATTTCAGCGGTTGGTCACGAAACGGATACGACCATCGCTGATTTCGTCGCAGACTTGCGCGCAGCTACTCCAACAGCTGCCGCAGAGCTCGCGGTGCCAAGCCGTATTGAATTGCTTGAGCGAGTCATGGGGCAGCGACAAATAATGTTCCGCCATATGACAAATGATTTGGAACAGCGTCGCATCCGGCTGACGCAACTGCAAAATTCCTATCCGATGGCTTATCCGGACCGGCTATATCGGCCATTTATCGAACGCATTGAACGTGCTGCGGATGCGCTGCAGCGGGAAACCGTGCTGACAGTCCGGCGCACAGGAGACCGCTTAACCATGCTGTCACGCCAATTGGACAACCGCAACCCAAGCGACCGCATCCGCCAGGCCGAACGGGATTTGGCCATTCTCGGCGACCGTCTCGACCAGCGTATCGCCAATGTATTCAATCAACGGGAGCAACAATTAAAATCTGCTATCCGTACGCTAGATGCACTAAGTCCGTTGAAGATCATGGATAGGGGCTATGCGATCCCTTTTAAGCATGGCGAAGTGGTGAAATCAGTTGACCAGCTGGAGCTTGGTGACCAGCTGAGCCTTTCATTGAAAGACGGGGAAATCAAAACCGTCATCGAAGCAATCGATGCAAAAGAAAAGGAGCGCGAGTAAATGGCAGAAAAGAACATGATGTTCAATGACGCAATGGAGCAATTAGAAGAAATTGTCAAACTTCTGGAGCAAGGCGATGTGCCGCTTGAAGAAGCGCTAACGCTTTACCAAAAAGGTATGGAGTTGTCGAAACTATGCCATGACAAATTGAAAAATGCCGAAACCCAGCTGGTGACGATGATGAAAGATGGAAAAGAAGTTCCGGCTGAAATCGAAGGGGAAGGAAATGCCCAATGAACTTAAGCCAATTCAGAACCCATTATGAACCGGTAATTCAGCAAGAGATGGCGGAATTAATCAGTGCTTTGTCCATTCCTGAATCCTTAAAGGAATCGATGCATTATTCGCTTCAGGCCGGTGGTAAGCGCATCCGGCCGATGCTCTTGCTCGCGACCATGCATGAACAAGGTGCAGCCCATCCCGATGCCTTGAAAGTAGCGGCTGCGATTGAAATGATCCATACATATTCCTTAATCCATGATGATTTGCCGAGCATGGACAATGACGATTTGCGGCGCGGCATGCCGACCAACCATAAAGTATTCGGGGAAGCTATTGCCATTCTGGCAGGAGACGCTTTATTAACGTTTAGCTTTGGCATCTTGGCGCGCTTGGAAAATGTTTCCGCTGAAGATAAAGTGCGACTCATTGATCTGTTGTCGACTTCAGCCGGTGCGGAAGGAATGGTCGGCGGTCAAGTGCTCGACATCGAAGGGGAAGAAAAACAGCTGACTCTAGAGCAATTAGAACAAGTGCATTTATTGAAAACAGGGGCATTATTGACGTACAGCATCATTTCTGGTGCGATCTTAGGCGGTGCAAACGCTGAACAATTGATGGCGCTTTCAACATTCGGCCGCCATCTTGGCTTAGCCTTCCAAATCCAAGATGATATTTTGGATGTTACGGGCACTTCCGAAGAACTCGGAAAAACGGCGGGTAAAGATGAAACGAGCGATAAAAGTACGTATCCCGGCATTTTGACATTGCCAAAAGCAAAAGAAAAATTGGACTATCACGCACAACAAGCGCTCGATGCTATTGCTGGGCTGCCGGGTGACCAGCAATTATTGAAGGAATTGACCGAGCTGATCGTCCAGCGCAAAAGCTGAAAATAGGGCTCTTGTTTGTACATTTGCCCTGTCTTGCTATAATATGGGGAGACAACAATACAGGAAAATATAGAAAAAGGTGTGTGATGGCAAATGGATCTTCATTCGATAACTGGTCCATCTTTCCTAAAAGAGCTGAATTCTGAGCAATTAGAGCTTTTAAGTGAAGATATCCGTCGATTTCTGATAGAAAATCTTTCAAAAACGGGGGGGCATATCGGACCAAACCTCGGCGTGGTGGAATTAACAATTGCGCTTCACCGAGTATTCGACAGCCCGGACGATAAATTGATCTGGGATGTTGGGCATCAATCTTATGTCCATAAAATCTTAACGGGACGCGCGGATCAATTCGACACGCTACGTAAATTCAAGGGCCTTTGCGGCTTCCCTAAACGCAATGAAAGCGATCACGATGTCTGGGAAACTGGCCATAGTTCCACTTCCCTGTCTGCAGCAATGGGCATGGCGGCAGCGCGTGATATTAAAAAAGACAAGAATTACGTTATTCCGATCATCGGTGATGGCGCTTTGACGGGTGGTATGGCTTTTGAGGCGTTGAATCACATCGGCCACGCCCAGACAGACATGACCGTCATTCTCAACGATAACGAAATGTCGATTGCACCGAATGTCGGGGCGCTGCACAGCGTACTCGGCCGTATGCGGACAGCTGGAAAATACAATAAAGTCAAAGACGACCTTGAGTACTTGTTGAAAAAAGTGCCGGCTGTTGGCGGCAAGCTCGCTTCTACAGCTGAGCGCGTAAAAGATAGCTTAAAATACTTGGTCGTCTCCGGCATGTTCTTCGAGGAACTTGGGTTCACGTATCTTGGCCCAATTGATGGCCATGACCTGGAAGAACTACAAGACAACCTAGAATATGCGAAGAAAACGAAAGGCCCTGTGCTTCTTCATGTCATCACGAAAAAAGGCAAAGGCTATTTGCCTGCCGAGCAAGATAAAATCGGCACATGGCACGGAATTGGGCCTTATAAGATGGAAACTGGCGATTTGGTGAAATCCTCTTCCAAAGCCCCTTCATGGAGCGGTTTGATCGCTGAGACTGCCCGCAAACTGGCGCGTACTGACGAACGTATCGTTGCGATTACACCGGCAATGCCGGTCGGATCGAAACTCGAAGGCTTTGCTTCTGAGTTCCCTGAGCGGATGTTTGATGTTGGCATCGCCGAACAGCATGCCACCACAATGGCAGCCGGACTTGCAACGCAAGGGATGAAGCCGTTCTTGGCTATCTACTCAACGTTCCTTCAGCGTGCTTACGATCAAATTGTCCATGACATTTGTCGCCAGAACTTAAATGTCTTTATCGGCATTGACCGCTCTGGCCTGGTCGGAGCGGATGGGGAAACGCATCAAGGCGTGTTCGATATCGCTTTCTTGCGCCATTTACCGAACATGGTATTGATGATGCCTAAAGATGAAAACGAAGGGCAGCATATGGTCAAAACAGCAATTGATTACAATGACGGCCCAATTGCATTGCGCTATCCTCGAGGCAATGGCCTAGGTGTTGCAATGGACGAAGAGTTAAAAGCCATTCCAATCGGCAGCTGGGAAGTATTGGAAGAAGGGCGCGATGCCGTCATCCTCACTTTCGGCACAACGATTCCAATGGCGCTTCATGCAGCTGAGCAATTGCGCGAACAAGGTATTCAAGTGGAAGTTGTCAACGCCCGCTTTATCAAACCGTTGGACGAAGAAATGCTTTCCTCAATTTTCGGCCGCAACGTACCGGTCCTGACGATTGAAGAAGCGGTATTGCAAGGTGGCTTTGGCAGCGCGGTACTGGAATTCGCACAGGATAATGGCCATACGGGTGCGGTTATTGACCGTATGGGAATTCCGGATCTCTTTGTTGAACATGGCGATGTCGCTGAATTGATGGATGAAATTGATCTCAATAGTGACGAAGTCGTCAAGAAAGTGAAATCGCGCATAAAGCATTCACAACAGGAGCGGTCGAACGCTCTATGAATAAAGTGAAAAAAGAACGGGTAGATGTTCTGTTAGTTGAACGGGGCATTTGCGAAACACGTGAAAAAGCTAAACGTGCCATCATGGCAGGCGTTATTTTCTCAGGCAGTGAACGTTTGGAAAAGCCCGGCGAGAAAATACCGGAAGACGCACCGCTTGAGAAAAAGGGAAACGATTTGAGGTATGTGAGCCGGGGTGGTTTGAAGCTCGAAAAAGCGCTTGCTGAATTTGATGTCGCAGTGGAAGGTAAAATGATGCTCGACATCGGCTCATCGACCGGCGGATTTACCGATTGCGCGCTTCAAAACGGTGCACGCCACGGCTATGCACTGGATGTCGGATATAATCAATTAGCCTGGAAAATACGCCAAGACCCGCGCGTCACGGTCATGGAGCGCACCAACTTCCGCCATTCGAAGCCGGAAGATTTTCAGGAAGGCTTGCCGGAAGTGGCGACAATCGATGTGTCCTTTATCTCGTTGCGCATTATCTTGCCAGTACTGAAGACCATTTTAGTTCCTGGAGGCGATTGCATCGCCCTCGTCAAGCCGCAATTTGAGGCAGGACGTGAGAAAGTCGGTAAAAAAGGCATCGTCCGGGATCCAAAGGTGCATCAGGAAGTGCTGCAAAAAGTGGCTGCTTATGCTGTCGATTGTGGATTCGAGCTGAAGGCAATGACCCATTCGCCGATTACGGGTGGAGAAGGCAATATCGAGTTCCTGTTCCATTTGGTATCGAATGAACAGGCAGCTAAAAGTGAATTGCCAGATGCGCCTTTAGTGGCATCTGTAGTCGAGAATGCCCACTTGGCATTTAAGGAAAAAAATACACTTTTACCATAAAAAGGCCAGGGATTCCAATCCCTGTTCTTTTTTTATTATCTTATTAATAAAAATGACTTAGTTTTGATTATAAGGGGTAAATAGTTCTAGTGTGCTAGCTAGTTTCCTTGTTTTCGAAGTGGTTTAGATGTACGATATAAAGTATCTGGAATAATTATTCACTCAAGGGGGAGCACCATGAACAAAGGACAACGTCATATCAAAATCCGCGACTTGATTTCAAATCGCGAAATCGAAACGCAAGATGATTTGGTCGACTTATTGAAAGCAGCGGGCTATGAAGTGACGCAAGCGACCGTTTCACGCGATATTAAAGAATTGCATTTAGTAAAAGTACCGTTGCAGGATGGGCGTTATAAATACAGCTTGCCGGCAGACCAGCGCTTTAACCCAATGCAGAAATTACACCGCGCATTAACCGATGCATTCGTCAGTATTGACGGCGCAAGTCATTTTTTGGTTATGAAAACTTTGCCGGGCAATGCCCATGCAATCGGTTCATTGATTGATCATTTAGATTGGGAAGAAATTTTGGGGACCATTTGCGGGGATGATACGTGTTTAATTATCTGCCGAGATGTCGAACACCGTGAAGTATTGAAACAACGCTTGATTGAAATGCTTTAATTAAAGAGGTGGATGTATATGCTGCGAGAATTGGATATCCGCAATTTTGCGATCATTGATACATTATCGGTCAGTTTTACAGAAGGCATGACCGTTTTGACAGGAGAAACCGGTGCAGGGAAATCGATTATTATCGATGCTGTGCATTTATTGGCTGGCGGTCGGGGCAGTCAGGAATTTATTCGCCACGGGGCGCAAAAAGCTGAAATTGAAGGATTGTTCCATATCGACAGTGCGGCGCATCCTGTCCATCGCAAGCTCGAGGATTTTGGCATCCAGGCGAGCGACGGCGATGTATTATTGCGGCGTGAGTTGAATGGCAAAGGCAAAAATGTTTGCCGCATTAACGGCAAGCTTGTGACCATTTCCATCTTGCGTGAAGTGGGGGCTGCATTGATTGATATCCACGGCCAACATGAAACCCAGGAATTGATGGATGAAAAACAACATTTGCACCTATTGGATCAATTTGCCGGGAAACTCCTGACCAAAGCAAAAGAAAGCTATAATCATACGTTTGAAAAATACACGAAACTAAAGCGAGAATTTGCGACTTATAACGAAAACGAGCAACAGATTGCCCAACGCATTGATTTGCTGACATTTCAATTGCGTGAAATTGAAGAAGCGCAGCTCGTGCCTGGCGAAGAGGAAACCTTGCTCGACGAACGTAAACGCTTGCAGAATTTCACTAAAATTTACGAATCGATCTCACAAGCTCACGAAGCGATTCAAGGAGAGTCGAAAGGACTTGATTGGGTCGGCAATGCCATGAGCGAACTCGAGCATGCCGCATCAGTCGATGAACAATTCCAAGAGGCTTCAGAATCGGTGGCAGGGGCGTTTTATCAATTGCAGGATACTTCGACGGAAATCAAGCGCATCTTGGATCAATTGGAATTCGATCCGGAACGGCTCAATGACATCGAACAGCGCCTTGCTTTATTGCAATCTTTGAAACGTAAATACGGCGCGTCGGTTGAAGATATGCTGCTGTATCAAGAAGAACAGGCAGATGAACTGGATAAACTGCTGAATCGCGACCAGCGTTTGCGCCTCGATCAAGAAAAGCTCAAAGAGTTGACCGAGGACTTGCGCATCGAAGCGGAAGAATTGACGATGCTTAGAAAACAAGCGGCGACGAAATTATCGAAAGCAATCATGGAACAATTGAAAGAACTCCATATGGGCAAAGCGTCATTCGCAGTCCAATTTAATTTGTTGCCAAAAGGCAAATTCGACCGCTTTGGCCAGGACAGCATCGCGTTCCATATCTCGACAAATGTCGGCGAGCCGTTGAAAGCGTTAACGAAAGTGGCATCAGGCGGCGAATTGTCGCGTATGATGCTGGCGCTGAAAACGATTTTCTCCAAGCACCAAGGCATTACGTCGATCATTTTCGATGAAGTCGATACAGGCGTCAGTGGCCGGGTGGCGCAGGCGATCGCTGAAAAAATCGCAGCCATTGCCCGCCACTCACAGGTGCTATGTATTTCGCATCTGCCACAAGTTGCCGCGATGGCAGACCAGCATTTGTTTATCGAGAAAAAAGTATCAAAAGACCGTACCACGACTGTGGTAAAAGAACTTGCAGGGCGTAAACGTACGGAAGAAATGAGCCGTATGCTGTCAGGGGCAGAAATCACTGAATTAACCTTACAGCATGCTGATGAATTGCTGACTTTGGCGAGGGACCGGAAGTTGTTGATGAAATAAGGGTCCGGAGCCTGTCAATTAGGAGAGAAAAATATGGAGAAAATAAAAATCGCCATTGCCGATGACAACCGAGAGCTTGTTGAATTGATGACTGAATTTCTCGATTCACAGCCGAATATGGAAGTGGTGGGCGTGGCTCATGACGGCAGGGAATGTATCGGGATTCTGGAACAGACCGAGGCAGATATTTTGCTTCTCGATATCATCATGCCTTATTTAGATGGCATTGCGGTACTCGATGTGTTGCGTTCGAATGAGCGTCTGAGTAAAATCCATGTGATCATGTTGTCCGCATTTGGCCAGGAGTCAATCATGAGCCAGGCTGCGGATTACGGGGCTTCTTATTTCATCATGAAACCATTTGAGACGGAGCGATTGGTCGTCCAGATCAATCACATCATGAAAAATGGGGACCAAGTCGCAAGAAATGGTTTGGTAACAAAGGATGAGCTGATTACTTCGCGTTTAAAAGACATCGGTGTGCCGCCGCATCTTAAAGGTTATATGTATTTAAAAGCAGCGGTGTCGATTGTGGTAGATGAACCTTCTGCGCTTGGCAAAGTGACGAAAGAGCTGTATCCGAAAATCGCATTGAAATTCGATACGACACCAGCACGCGTTGAGAGGTCGATCCGCCATGCCATCGAGCAAGTATGGGTGCGCAGCGAGTCCGTGTCCCATATTGCAAGTGTCTTTGGCTATAGCGAAGCTCACCTGCAAGCGAAACCGGCCAACTCTGAGTTCATCGCTATGATTGTCGACAGCCTTGGCATGAATGACAATAAAAAATGAACGACCGGTGCCTGTTATAGGCATCGGTTTTTTTTGCGCGAGAGCGCCTTACTGATAAATGTAATTAACTACATAAGGTCTTATGAAAAATAAAAAACCGCCCACAACAAACGCAACATTTGCAGTGAGTTGATGACGTGATAAAATGGTTGATTAAAGCTAAGTCCTATCGGATAAAGGGGAGAAAGCTATGTCTGAAATCGAAATTTATGCGCATCGCGGAGCCTCAGGCCATGCACTTGAAAATACATGGCAAGCATTTCAATTAGCGCATCAACTGCAAGTGGGAATTGAGTTGGACATCCAGATGACGCAGGACGGAATTGCAGTTGTCTATCACGACGATCAATTGAACCGATTAGCCGGAATGCGGTCGGATGTCTATGCGATGGCGTATGATTCGCTGAGGCTGCTGTCGATCCGGAAACGGTTCCGCCGTTTCGGGAGCCATTCGATTCCGCTTGCCTATGAAGTCATACACTGGGCTAAGCGGAAAAACATCCCGTTGAATATCGAATTGAAGTCATCTGTTGCAAAACATCCGGAGGGTCCTGAAATCGTCTCTGCCTTGCTTGAAGGGGCGGGCAATGTCCAATTATCGTCATTTGATGCTGAGCTCTTGAAAAAGATGAAAAGCTTGCAGCCGCATATAGAGGTGGCGTGGATCTTAAAACGAGCTGTGCAATGGAATGAATTGGGGAAATACAAGGATTTCGACAGTTACCATTTCCATAAGAGATACCATAAAGCGAAATGGCTGGAACCAATCGCGAAGATGGGGAAACCGGTGCGGCTGTATGGAATTTCCGGAAACGAACGCATATTGCGTGCGCTTCACCCTTCAGTCAAAGGAATCATCACAGACTATCCGGCCCGCGTCAAAGCTTTATGGACACAACAACCGCAGCATCATAGACAAAAAACCAGCCAGGAGCAATAGCCTCTGGCTGGTTTTCCAGAGTGTTGAAAAAGTCTATAATCTTCTATAATTGAAAAGAAATATGACGCTATTCCACAAGTGAAAATCAAATAACTATCTAAGTATTTGAAGAAGCGTTCGCTCGACTCCTGTGGAACAGCGAGACGACCGAGACCCCGCAAGGCGCAAAGCGACTGAGGAGGCTTGGGCGCGAGCCCACGGAGTCGTGCGATAAGCTTCGGAAAATACGACTTCCTACCTTTCGCTACAACCTGAAAAAACCAGCCAGGAGCAATAGCCCCTGGCTGGTTTTTCGTTTGTTTACATGCATGCGCTCGTTTATCGCTTTTGGAACCGTTCAGACACATTGCCTTTTTTGCGGTCGCGATTCAACAGGAAGCCGGCAAAGAAACCAATGCCGATCACTGTGAAGAGCGTCCCGAGCGTAAACTGCATCCAGAGGGCTGGATACGGCTCAAGCAATTTATTAAAAAGGGTATCCCGCATCAATTTAATGCCGTAAGCGGCCATGATGCCAGGAATGAGCAAAATGATAAATGCAATCAATCGTCCCATCTAATCCACATCCTTCATGTTCCATTGTTTCCAATCCGCTTAAAGTTGTCAAGAATTGTCCCCTGCGGTAGGCTAGAAACATATGTGCAGTCTCTTGCATGAATTGGACCAGAAAGGTTTGAAGTGAATTGCAAAAAGTGATCATTATAGGCGGAGGAAACGGCGGGTCATCGATTCTAAAACTGCTCGTTGAGTCTGGTTGGTTCCACGTTGAAGGGGTTGCGGATATCGATGCTGCGGCACCAGCATTGGTCGAGGCGGAAAAATTTAATATTTTCACCGGATCCGATTATCGCGAATTGCCCAAAGCCGTTGATATCGTCTTCAATGTAACGGGTGATGATGAACTAACACAGCGTTTGCGGCGTTATTATCCACCACGGACGGTCATCATCCCGGGGAGTGTCGCCAATATCTTTGTGCGCTTAATGGATGAGAAAGAACATTATATCAACCGACTTAGTACCGAGAGTCATAAAGGCTCAATCATTTTCAATTCAATCGACGAAGGTATGGTTGGCATTGACCTCGACAACCACATCCATTTCATCAATCGCAGCGCTGCCCGCATGCTTTCTGTAAAGCAAGACGAAGCCATCGGGCGCCATATTCATGAGTTGATTTCGATGAGCGAATTGCCAAGGATTCTTGAGACCGGAAGGACAGAATTGAATCGCGAGCTAGAGCTCAAGGATGGCTCGAAAATCGTTACAAGCCGATTTCCGATGATTGATGAGACTGGCGAATTGATCGGTGCCTTTGCTGTGTTTAAGGACATTACAGAAGTTGTGTCACTCGCTGAAGAAATTACTGACTTAAAAGAGATTCAAACAATGCTGCAGGCGATCATCCAGTCGAGCGACGATGCTATTTCAGTGGTGGATGAAAAAGGCAATGGCTTGCTTGTCAATCCGGCTTATACGAGAATTACGGGCCTTGAGATGGAGCAAGTAATTGGCCGCCCGGCATCTGCGGATATTTCAGAAGGCGAAAGCATGCACTTGAAAGCCTTGCAAACCCGGAAGCCTGTACGCGGTGTCAATTTAAAAGTTGGTCCAGCCAGACGGGAAGTCATTGTCAATGTGGCACCCATCATCGTCGATAATCAATTAAAGGGAAGTGTCGGGGTTATCCACGATACGACAGAGATTCGTTCGCTCATGAAAGAATTGGACCGAGCGAGAAGCATCATCCGGACGCTTGAATCGAAATATACCTTTGATGATATCATCGGGCTGTCATCTGAAATGCAATTATCACTGCAACAGGCGAAATTGGCTGCGCAGACGCTTGTCACAGTGTTATTGCGAGGCGAGTCGGGAACGGGCAAGGAATTATTTGCTCATGCCATCCACAGCGCGAGTGAGCGCCAGTTCAATAAATTCGTTCGCGTCAATTGTGCCGCAGTATCGAGTGAGCAATTAGATGCCGAATTGTTCGGCTATGAGGAAGGGGCAACGGCCGAAAGTCGGACTGGGGCAAAGCGGGGCTTGTTGGAAGAGGCAAATAATGGCAGTATTTTTCTGGATGAAATCGGTGAATTGTCACCGCAAATCCAAAGTAAATTGCTGCGGGTGTTACAAGAACATGAAACGATGCGAATTGGCGGAACCAAACCTATTCCTGTCAATGTCCGTGTCATCGCCTCTACCAATGCCAATATGGAAAAAGCATTGCTTGACGGCGCATTCCGCGAAGATCTATATTACCGGTTGAACCGCATGCCGATCTTGATTCCACCGCTGCGCAACAGAAAACAGGACATTCCGCGTATAATTGACCGCTTGTTATTGAAACTCAATCAAGAATATGGCCGCAATGTAGAGAGTGTTTCGGAGAAAGCGTTGCAGTATTTGAAAATGTACGATTGGCCAGGCAATGTAAGAGAACTGGAAAACATTTTAAGCCGTTCAATGATCTTTATGCAGATGAACGATAAGATTATGACTGAAGACCACATTCCTTTGAATATGCTAAAAGCGAAAGAGGCTAAAAACGAAGTGGTCATTCCGGCATCTGCCCCTTTGCAAGAGCAACTGGAGACAGTCGAACGCGGCATCTTGCACCGGGCACTGGAAGAAGCCAAAGGCAATAAATCGAAAACGGCCAAACAACTCCAAATTTCTTTGCGTACTTTATACTATAAGTTGGAAAAATTCGGACTATTATAGAGTTTTGCAACTCTTTGCAAGGTTTTGCAAGAATTTGCAAAGAGAACTGCTGTATTTTGCAAATAAAACGCTTACATCCCTTATATCTCGAGTTTTCTTCTGTTTTAATTAAAAAGAACGAGGTGATAGATATGACTACTTTGCAAAACATCGTCGATGAAATCGACTTGCAGGATGAGCACGCTGTCGCTGTAGCAGCTGCTGCCAACCACGCAGTTATGGAAGCCATTTCATTGGCACTTGACCAAAACCTGGCAAGCTTTCATCTCTATGATGATGAAGCAACTATTAAACAATTGATCTCAACTGATTTCCCCCATTTACAAGGCCATCCGAAACTCATGATCCACCATGTGAACGGGCCTCAACAAGCGGCAAAAGAAGCCGTTCGAGCTGTCTTCATGAATGACGCTAGCGTCTTGATGAAAGGGCATATCCCAACGGCAACCTTAATGAAAGCCGCGCTGAACGCAGAATACGGCCTCCGCACTGGCTCAGTGTTATCACACGTCGCTGCTTTTGAAGTCGAGGGCTATGACCGGCTGATTTTCGTAACCGATGCCGGCATGAACATTGAACCGTCATTGCAAGAAAAAGCCCAGATCATCCGTAATGCCGTTCAAGTGGCGCGGGCGACTGGTGTGGAATTGCCGATTGTGGCAGCTCTTGCAGCTGTAGAAGTCGTCAATCCGAATATGCAAGCCACGCTAGATGCAGCAGCACTGGCCGCCATGAACAAGCGTGGACAGATTACGGATTGCGTCGTTGATGGGCCACTCGCTTTAGACAACGCTATCTCTGTTGAAGCGGCTAAGCACAAGCGCATTGAAGGTGATACAGCCGGACACGCAAATATTTTGCTGGTGCCGAATATCGAAGCCGGCAATATCCTTTATAAATCATTAGTCTATTTTTCCAAAGCCAAAGTCGGCGGGATCATCGCTGGTGCTAAAGCGCCGATTGTGTTGACATCACGTGCCGACAGTGCAGAAAGTAAATTATATTCTCTCGCTTTAGCTATACACTCAGCGAATTCATAAAAGCGGTTTCAATTGATTGAAATCATCGGTTGCAGGCTGCCAAACCGGATCTCTGGATCTAATCCAAACACTACTAGGAGGAATTTACAATGGAAATTTTCAAAAAAATGGAAGAACATGACTACGAGCAATTGGTATTTTGCCAAGACAAAAACTCTGGCCTAAAAGCCATCATTTGTATCCACGACACAACGCTTGGGCCAGCTCTTGGCGGCACGCGCATGTGGAACTACGAAAGTGAAGAAGAAGCAATCGAAGATGCAATTCGCCTAGGACGTGGCATGACTTACAAAAACGCTGCAGCCGGCTTAAACCTCGGTGGCGGGAAAACCGTTATTATCGGGGATCCATTAAAAGACAAAAACGAAGAAATGTTCCGCGCTTTCGGCCGTTTCATCCAAGGGTTGAATGGGCGTTACATCACTGCTGAAGATGTTGGAACGACTGTTGCTGACATGGATATGATCCACGAAGAAACAGACTTTGTAACAGGTATCTCTCCGGCATTTGGTTCTTCAGGCAACCCATCACCAGTAACGGCTTACGGCGCGTATATCGGCATGAAAGCAGCTGCAATGGAAGCTTATGGCGACGATTCGCTTGAAGGCAAAACAGTAGCTGTGCAAGGCGTCGGTAACGTTGCTTACCCGCTATGCGAATACTTGCATAAAGAAGGCGCGAAGTTGATCGTAACGGATATTAACAAAGAAGCTGTTCAACGTGCTGTCGAAGCCTTTGGGGCAACAGCTGTTGAGCCGAACGAAATCTACTCGCAAGATGCAGATATTTTCGCACCGTGTGCGATGGGCGCGATCATCAACGATGACACGATCCCACAATTAAAAGTGAAAGTTGTTGCAGGATCTGCGAACAACCAATTGAAAGAAGAACGTCACGGCGATGAACTTGAAGCACGCGGTATCGTTTATGCACCGGACTTCGTCATCAACTCAGGCGGCGTTATCAACGTTGCAGATGAGCTTTATGGCTACAATAACGAGCGCGCCATGAAACGCGTTGAAACGATCTACGACAGCATTACACGCATCTTCGAAATCGCGAAACGCGACGGAATTCCGAGCTATATCGCAGCAGAGCGTATGGCTGAAGAGCGCATCGAACGCGTCCGTAATTCCAGAAGCCAGTTTTTGCGTAGCGGCCATGGCCACGATATTTTAAGCAGACGCTAAAACAGACAGAAGGAAGAATGGAGGAATCGGTGTGCAAAAACAGCTGAATCGAATCCTGGTCATTAACCCCGGCTCCACATCAACAAAGATCGGCGTTTTTGACAACGATGTCCAGATCCTTGAAAAAACAATCCGCCACTCAACTGAAGAGTTGGCGGATTTCCCTGCCATTATTGACCAGTTTCAATTTCGAAAACAAAATATACTAGAAGCCTTGGATGAAGAGGGCATGAACGTCTCGAACCTCTCTGCTGTATGCGGAAGAGGCGGACTGCTTCGCCCAATCGAAGGAGGAACTTACGCTGTCAACGAAGCAATGTTAGAAGATTTGCGTGAAGGCTATTCCGGCCAGCATGCTTCCAATTTAGGGGGCATCATCGCCCACGAAATTGCTGAAGGACTTAACATCCCGGCATTTATCGTCGATCCTGTCGTAGTCGATGAATTATCGCCCATCGCGCGAGTTTCCGGCTTTTCATTGATCGAACGCAAATCGATTTTTCATGCCTTGAACCAAAAGGCAGTAGCCAAACGCTATGCGAAAGAAACAGGACGCGATTATAAAGATTTGCGCCTTATCGTGACGCATATGGGCGGAGGCATTACGGTCGGTGTCCATGAGAGCGGCAAAGTGGTTGAAGTCAACAACGGCTTGCACGGCGACGGCCCATTCAGCCCAGAGCGTGCAGGAACAGTACCGGCTGGAGATTTAGTCGAACTGTGCTTTTCCGGCCAATACTACCGACACGAAATTATGAAAAAATTAGTCGGGCAAGGCGGTTTAGTTGGCTATCTAGGCACAAATGATGCCGTGACGGTCGAAAAGCGCATCCAAAAAGGCGATAAAGAAGCCGAATTGGTGTACGAGGCGATGGCTTATCAAGTCGCACGCGAAATCGGCTCTGCAAGCGCAGTGTTGAAAGGGCAAGTCGATGCCATCATTTTAACGGGCGGTTTGGCGTATGGGAAAGAATTCGTCAAATCGATATCTGACCGTATTTCTTGGATTGGCGATGTCGTTGTCCATCCCGGGGAGAACGAATTGCAAGCACTTGCAGAAGGCGCAAGCCGTGTGCTTGACGGCGAAGAACAAGCTCGAATTTATCCAAACGGTTAATCATTCCAAAGGAGGAATACCCAATGGCTCAAAATTATGATGTCGTCATCCTAGGCGGCGGTACGGGCGGTTATGTAGCGGCAATCCGCTCGGCACAGCTCGGCCTCAAAACGGCAATTGTCGAAAAAGGCAAGTTGGGTGGTACATGCCTGCACCAAGGCTGTATCCCAAGTAAAGCATTGCTTCGCAGTGCAGAAGTTTACGCAACGACCAAAAATCACGCTGCTGATTTTGGCGTCAATACTGGAGAGGTATCGCTCGATTTCTCGCGTGTCCAACAGCGTAAACAGGGAATTGTCGATCAACTTCATGCTGGTGTGCAAGGCTTGATGAAAAAAGGCAAAATTGATGTGTATGAAGGCATTGGCCGTATTCTTGGGCCATCGATTTTCTCGCCAAACCCAGGTACGATTTCTGTGGAGATGAACAATGGTGAAGAAAACGAAATGCTCATCCCGAACTACGTCATCATCGCTACTGGTTCTCGCCCGCGCACGTTGCCAGGACTTGATATCGACGGAGAATTTGTTATGAGCTCAGAAGAAGCGCTTGCAATGACTGAGCTGCCGAAATCCATTTTGATTGTCGGCGGCGGCGTTATCGGAATCGAATGGGCGTCTATGCTCAATGATTTCGGTGTTGAGGTAACGGTGCTTGAGTACGCAGACCGCATCATCCCAACAGAAGACAAAGACATCTCAAAAGAAATGCAGAAACTATTGAAGAAAAAAGGCGTGAAATTCGCGACAAGCGCAAAAGTATTGTCAGAAACAGTAGAAAAAGGCGAAGGCCAAGTATCCATCCAAGCTGAAATCAATGGCAGCAACGAAACCTTTACAGCTGAAAAAATGTTAGTATCTGTCGGTCGCCAAGCAAACGTGGAAAATATCGGCATCGAAAACACCGATATATTGGTCGAAAAAGGCTTTATCCAAGTGAAAAAGACTTTCCAAACAAAAGAATCCCATATTTATGCGATTGGTGACGTTATCGGCGGATTGCAGCTAGCTCATGTAGCTTCACATGAAGGCATTACGGCAATTGAGCATATCAAAGGCAATGCACCGCACGCTATTGATTACGACCTTGTATCCCGATGCATTTATTCAAATCCGGAAGCGGCAAGTGTCGGCATCACGGAAGACCAGGCAAAAGAACAAGGTTACGAACTGAAAACCGGAAAATTCTCCTTTAAAGCGATTGGCAAAGCGCTGGTCTATGGTGAATCAGATGGTTTTGTGAAAATCATCGCCGATAAAAAGACGAATGATATTCTCGGCGTCCATATGATCGGTCCACACGTGACGGACATGATCTCAGAAGCCGGCCTTGCCATGGTTCTTGATGCAACCCCTTGGGAAATTGCAGATACCATTCACCCGCACCCGACGCTATCAGAGGTTATGGGCGAAGCAGCTCTAGCCGTAGACGGCAAAGCGATCCATAGTTAAAGGAGGAAATTCAATGGCTACGAAACACGAAGAAGTAGGTTTGACAAATGAAGATGTCCTGAACATTTACGAAACGATGTTGACGGCACGCCGCGTTGATGAACGCATGTGGCTCTTAAACCGTGCAGGTAAAATTCCATTCGTTATCTCTTGCCAAGGCCAGGAGGCTGCACAAGTCGGAGCGGCTTATGCGCTCGACAACACGAAAGATTACGTCGCGCCTTATTACCGCGACTTAGGCGTTGTTATCCATTTCGGCATGACGCCGAAAGATTTGATGTTGTCAGCATTCGCTAAAGCGGAAGATCCAAACTCTGGCGGCCGCCAAATGCCTGGACATTTCGGCCAAAAGAAAAACCGGATCCTGACAGGTTCTTCACCTGTAACAACGCAATTGCCACATGCAGTAGGTGTTGCGCTTGCCGGAAAAATGAAGAAAAAAGATTTCATTACATTCAACACGCTGGGAGAAGGTTCTTCCAACCAAGGCGATTTCCACGAAGGCTTGAACTTTGCGGGCGTCCATAAATTGCCGGTCATCACGATGGTCGAAAACAACCGTTATGCCATTTCCGTTCCTTTTGAACGCCAAGTAGCGAGCAAAAACGTTTCGGACCGTGCGGCAAGCTACGGCATGCCAGGCGTTACGATTGATGGAAACGACCCAATTGAAGTTTATAAACATGTAAAAGAAGCAGCGGACCGTGCACGCAACGGCGAAGGTCCGAGCTTGATCGAGACAGTATCAGAACGCATGACGGCTCACTCATCCGACGATGATCACCGCCAATACCGTTCAGCGGACGAACTCGCGGCACAAAAAGAAAAAGACCCAATTCTGTTGTTTGGTGCCTATTTGAAAGAAAATGGCATTATGGACGACGATCTTGAAAAAGAAATCAACGACCGCATCATGGTCTTGGTCAATGAAGCAACGGATTATGCAGAAAATGCACCATATGCACTCGCTGAAAGTGCGATGGAGCATGTCTATGCTGAAGAAGGAGGAAACGAATAATGGCAGTTATGAGTTATATTGATGCCATCACGCTCGCCATGAAAGAAGAAATGGCACGTGACGAAAACGTTTTCGTACTCGGGGAAGATGTCGGGAAAAAAGGTGGCGTTTTTAAAGCGACACAAGGTCTCTACGATGAATTCGGCGAAGACCGCGTAGTCGATACGCCGCTTGCGGAATCAGCCATTGCTGGAGTCGGAATTGGAGCGGCAATGTATGGCCTGCGTCCGATTGCTGAATTCCAGTTCGCGGATTTTATCATGCCGGCCGTCAACCAAATCATTTCGGAAGCTTCACGCATCCGCTATCGTTCGAACAACGACTGGTCTTGCCCGATCGTTTTCCGCGCACCATTCGGCGGCGGCGTCCACGGCGCATTGTACCATTCTCAATCGGTGGAAGCGGTATTCGCTAACCAACCGGGACTTAAAATCGTCATTCCGTCCACTCCATATGACGCCAAAGGCTTGCTGAAAGCCGCGATCCGCGATGAAGATCCTGTCATGTTCTTCGAGCACAAGCGTGCCTACCGCCTCATTAAAAGCGAAGTACCAGAAGATGACTACACAATCGAAATCGGCAAAGCCGACGTTAAACGCGAAGGCGAAGACATCACTGTCATCACTTACGGATTGGCTGTGCACTTTGCTTTGCAAGCTGCAGAACGTTTGGCTGAAGACGGTTACTCTGTCCACATTTTGGATCTTCGCACAATCTATCCATTGGACAAAGAAGGCATCATCGAAGCAGCGAAAAAGACCGGAAAAGTTCTTCTAGTCACAGAAGACAATAAAGAAGGAAGCATCATCGGAGAAGTGGCAGCGATCATCGCCGAAAACTGCTTATTCGACCTTGACGCGCCAATCAAGCGCCTAGCAGGACCGGATATCCCGGCCATGCCTTACGCACCAACGATGGAGAAATTCTTCATGATCAACCCAGATAAAGTAGAAAAAGCCATGAGAGAACTAGCTGAATTTTAAGAAGAAAAGCGGAAACGGCCGTTTAGCTTCGACAGGCATAAAGCAGGCTGGCGAAGCGGCGCTTTTTTGCCGCACAGCCAGAATGGCTTATGACTCGAGAAGCTGGCCGTTGCAGCTAGACAGAAGAAAAGCGGAGTTGCCCATCTAGCCCCGACAAGCGCTGGAGGTAACGCCAGCACTGGCGCTCTTTGCCAGTGCAGGTGGGACCGAAGCGACCTCGAGGGGCTGGGCAACGGAGCTAGACAGAAGAAAAGCGGAGTTGCCCATCTAGCCCCGACAAGCGCTGGAGGTAACGCCGGTACTGGCGCTTTTTGCCCGTCCAGCAAACTCTATAACGGAATACGCATCACAGATTGAAAAGGAGGAATCCCTTTGGCTATTGAAAAAATCACGATGCCCCAACTTGGCGAAAGTGTAACAGAAGGCACGATCGAAAAATGGCTCGTTCAGCCAGGCGATCATGTAAACAAGTATGACCCATTGGCAGAAGTCAATACGGATAAAGTAACGGCAGAAGTTCCTTCATCCTTTACGGGGACCATTAAGGAATTGATCGCTTCAGAAGGCGATACTTTGGAAGTCGGTGAAGTGGTCTGTACCATTGAAACTGAAGGTGGAGATTCAGCCCCTGTAGAAGAAGCGAAGCCTGCTGAAGGCGAAAAAGCTAATGAAATACCGGCTGCAGGAGCGGCACCGACGAAAAATCTCGAAGGTGAAAAAGGTTCTGCAAAACCAGCGAAACCACAAGGCGGCAAAGCGCGTTATTCACCAGCCGTCCTTCGCCTCGCGCAAGACCACGATATCGACTTGAACCAAGTCGAAGGATCTGGAAACGAAGGCCGCATCACCCGCAAGGACTTGATGAAATTGATCGACAGCGGCAACATCCCACAAGCTGGCAGCGAGACGGCACAAGCCCCTCAAGCAACTGAAGCTGCAGAACCGGCTCAACAAGCTGCACCGGCACAAGCGCCGAAAGCACCGGCAGCCAAGGAACAATCGATTGAATCGGCTCCTGGCGATATCGAAATTCCGGTGACGGGCGTGCGTAAAGCGATTGCTGCGAATATGCTCAAGAGCAAACACGAAGCACCGCATGCATGGATGATGATTGAAGTTGACGTAACGGACCTTGCGCAATTCCGCGATTCGATCAAAGGCGACTTCAAGAAAAAAGAAGGCTTCAACATCACGTATTTTGCATTCTTCGTGAAAGCTATCTCGCAAGCCTTGAAAGAATTCCCGATGATGAATTCGATGTGGGCCGGCGACAAGATCATCCAGAAGAAAGACATTAACATCTCAATCGCTGTCGCTTCTGATAACGCATTGTTCGTTCCGGTCATCAAGAATGCTGATGAAAAATCGGCAAAAGGCATCGGCCGCGAAATCAACGAATTGGCGCAAAAAGCGCGTAGCGGCAAATTGAAGTCAGCGGATATGCAAGGCGGTACATTCACCGTCAATAACACCGGTTCATTCGGTTCGATTCAGTCAATGGGCATCATCAACCACCCACAGGCTGCGATCATCCAAGTCGAATCGATTGTTAAGCGCCCGGTCATCATGGACGGCGGCATGATCGCTGCACGTGACATGGTCAACTTATGCCTATCGCTCGACCACCGCGTGCTCGACGGGCTCGTGTGCGGTCAATTCTTGGCACGTGTTAAAGAAATTCTTGAAAAAATGAACAAAGACAATACATCCGTGTATTGATAAAAAGTTTGGAGTCTTCGGACTTCAAGCTTTTTTTTCTTTCAGTAACTTAGCCAGTCAGGTAAAATGAAGACAGAAAGCTTTGAGGAGGGAATAGTTTGACGATTGAATCGATGAAAAACATTCAGTTTCCTGAGCGTACATACGAGGAATGGAAACAAGCAGCAGATGCTGCACTGAAAGGGAAAGATTTTGAAAAGGTGATGAGAACGCGCACGATTGAAGACATCACTCTCGAACCCCTCTATACGAAAGATATGCTAGAGCGCTCCGTATCAGATATCAATGCGCAAGTGGCGGCTGTCCAGAGCGGAAAGTACAGCGACTCGTGGATCGTGGCACAGGAAATCACGGCGCATGATGCTGAAGAGTTTTTGTCTGTCACAGAAGAGGATTTGTCGAGAGGCAATGAAGCGGTCGTTTATTCCGGGGCAAAACCATTCAACTGGACTGAAGCACAACTGGATCAGCTTGCCGAGTTGATTGTTCGCTATCCGATTTATTTCAAAGTAACAGAAGATGAAGATCCTATTTTGGGCGTATTCGATCGCCTGACAGTTGAACAGCAAGCAAGCGTGCAAGGTGTCATTTTCACGGAAGAAACCATTCAGGCACCTGAGAATGTCCGAACCGGCTTGATTGATACATTGCCAACGCATAATGCCGGGGGCACGATCATTCATGAACTGGGCGTGGCACTTAGCATGATGGCTGAAGCGGTAGAGCAGCAGGATTTCGAATCAGCGGCCAAGAACTTTTGGGTGCGTTTTGCAGTCGACACACACTTTTTTCAAGAAATATCAAAAATACGGGCGTTTCGCGTACTATGGCAAGCGTTCTGTTCTGCTTATGGAAAGCAAGCGCCACGCATTCCCGTATTTACGGAAACCTCAGTGCGCTCATACTCCAAACTGGATCCTTACGTCAATTTGCTGCGGGCCGGCAATTCTACTTTTTCCGCCGTACTTGCCGGAACGGATGGACATACCGTACACCCACATGATTTCCTGACCGTTCCGACTGGCTCAAGCCGGCGCATCGCACGCAATGTGCAATTGGTTATTAAAGAAGAATCCCATGTTTCGCATGTCACGGATGTGGCAGCGGGCTCCTATTATATTGAAAGCCTGACGCGTGAATACGTAGATGTTGCTTGGCAATATTTCCTGGAGATTCAACAAGCAGGGGGCTATTCCGAGGTGAAGCGAACCGGCTGGCTGACAGATGATATTCAAGCGAAATGGCTCGATCGTGAACAGCAAGTGGCCAATCGGAAAACTTCGTTAATCGGCACAAACATTTACGCCAATCCTCAGGAACCGGTAAAAGACGCGAAAATCGATACGGCGCATTTGGAATACATGACAGCCAAACGGTTAGCGACGCCATTCGAGACACTGCGAGCGAAAAGCCGAGAAACGACGATCAGATCAGCAGTTATCCTGTTAGAACCGTTAAAATCCGTAAAACCGCAGGTGGATTTCGTCCAAGGTTTCCTATCCGTCGCAGGAATAGAGCCTGAACTAAGCCCATATCTTTCATCCGCTGATGAGGTAAACCGCTACATTCGTGCAGAAGAGCTCGACTATGCTGTGTTGTGCGGCAGCCGCGAGACATATGAAAAATTCATTCCGCATCTTGATTCGGAAACAGTGATCGATGTCGCTGGAAGAATTGACGCCAAAACATTGGAAAGTTGGCAAACGAACGGGATCAGCGACTCTATATATGCTGGCAAACCGTTAATCGACAAATTGGAAGCTATTCTATCACTTGGAAAGGAGGCGCTGTAAATGACGACACCCGATTTCACGAAAATTGACGTCACAAAACTCGATACGGCTAAACTGGGCGAACGAAATGACAGCGCTTTTATGACCAATGAAGGCATTGCCGTGAAACCGTTTTATTCTTCAAAGGACTTGAATAAACAGCAAACAAGCTATCCTGGATTTGCACCGAACGTCCGCGGGCCTTACCCGACGATGTACGTGTCACGGCCTTGGACAGTACGCCAATATGCCGGTTTTTCGACAGCTGAAGAAAGTAACGCATTCTATCGCCGGAACTTAGCCATGGGGCAAAAAGGCTTGTCTGTTGCTTTTGACCTTGCCACGCACCGCGGCTATGATTCCGATCATCCGCGTGTTGTGGGTGATGTCGGGAAAGCGGGCGTAGCCATCGATAGCGTAGAAGACATGAAAATTCTCTTTGACGGCATTCCGCTCGATCAAATGTCAGTGTCGATGACGATGAACGGGGCTGTCGTGCCGATCATGGCATTTTTCATTGTCGCTGCAGAAGAGCAAGGCGTATCGCCAGAGCAACTCGCAGGCACCATCCAAAATGATATTTTGAAAGAATATATGGTCCGGAATACGTATATTTATCCTCCGGCCATGTCGATGCAAATTATCGCAGATATTTTTAAATACACATCCTCTCATATGCCAAAGTTCAACTCGATTTCCATTTCGGGCTATCATATCCAAGAAGCGGGCGCCACAGCAGATATCGAACTTGCCTATACGCTGGCAGATGGACTGGAATACGTGCGCACAGGGCTAGAAGCAGGCATCGGCATAGACCAGTTTGCACCGCGCTTGTCATTTTTCTGGGGCATCGGCATGAATTACTTTATGGAAGTAGCGAAAATGCGTGCTGGCCGGGAAATCTGGGCGAAAATGATGAAGAGCTTTGATCCGCAAAACGCTAAATCCTTAGCGCTCCGCACCCATTCCCAAACTTCGGGCTGGAGCTTGACTGAACAGGATCCGTTTAATAACGTGACGCGTACATTGCTTGAAGCGAACGCAGCCGCAATGGGCCATACCCAATCCTTGCATACCAATGCCTTGGATGAAGCCATTGCCCTGCCTACTGATTTCTCTGCACGCATTGCACGCAATACGCAATTATTCCTTCAGGAAGAGACTTTGATGAATAATACGATCGATCCTTGGGGTGGTTCGTATTATGTCGAGAAACTTACAGAAGAATTGATGGAAAAAGCGTGGACATTGATCGAGGAAGTAGAAGAGCTCGGCGGCATGGCAAAAGCCATCGAAACGGGACTACCGAAAATGCGCATCGAAGAAGCGGCTGCGAAAAAACAAGCGCAAATCGATTCGAATGAAGAAACGATCATCGGCGTCAACCGTTACCGATTGGATGAGGAAGACCCGATCGATATTTTGAACATCGATAACACAATGGTGCGCAAAAAGCAGATCGAGCGACTCGAGCGGATGCGCGAAACGCGTGATCAGGAAAAAGTAGAAAAAGCACTTCTGGAATTGGCCAAAGCGGCAGAGAGCGGGGAAGACAATATTCTGGCCTGCGCCATTGAAGCGGCACGCCACCGGGCATCACTCGGTGAGATTTCAGACGCTATTGAAAAAGCTTCCGGCAGACATAAGGCGGTGATTCGTTCCGTGAGCGGTGTATACAGTTCAAACTTCTCGAACCAAGAAGAAATGCAGATCGTCAAACAAATGACTGAAGAATTCATCGACAACGAAGGACGGCGCCCTCGCATCCTGATCGCCAAGATGGGCCAGGACGGGCACGATCGCGGCGCGAAAGTCATTTCGACTGCGTTTGCTGACCTTGGCTTTGATGTCGATATCGGGCCGCTATTCCAAACCCCGGCCGAGACGGCTCAGCAAGCAGCGGAAAACGATGTCCACGTCATTGGCGTCAGCTCCCTTGCAGCCGGACATATGACACTTGTGCCGGATCTCGCGGCAGAACTGAAAAAAGTCGGGCGTGAGGACATTTTAATCGTTGTGGGTGGCGTTATCCCAGCGCAGGATTACGAGTTCCTGCGCAATAACGGTGCAAGTGCTATCTTCGGGCCGGGGACAGTCATCCCGGTAGCTGCCCAAAAAGTCATCGAAGAAATCTACGCGCGCCTAGGCTACGAGGAAGAGGCAGACTGATGGACCGCGAGAAGCAATCCAGACAGGTCATGTCGGGAGTTTCGGATGCACACGATGGCATGAAGGCTTTGCCGCGAAAAAAATTCAAGAAACCCGCTGCCGACCCGTTCGATTTAAACGAACTCGCGCGTGGCGTCGAGAGTGGATCGCGTTTGCATTTAGGCAAAGCGATCACCTTATTAGAAAGCACCAATCAGAAACATAAAAAGCATGGACAGGAATTACTGAACGCGCTGCTGCCGAAAACGGGCAATAGCATCCGCATCGGAATTACGGGAGTGCCGGGTGCAGGCAAAAGCACATTCATCGAAGCTTTTGGGACAATGCTGACAGAGCTCGGCCATCGGGTGGCGGTGCTTGCGATCGACCCAAGTTCTACGCGTACCGGTGGCAGTATACTCGGCGATAAGACACGTATGGAAGAACTGGCGCGAAACCCTAAAGCATTCATCCGACCATCACCGACTGCCGGCACGCTTGGCGGCGTCCATAAAAAGACCCGCGAAACAATGCTGTTGTGCGAAGCGGCAGGATACGATATTATCCTGGTCGAAACGGTCGGTGTCGGACAAAGCGAGACCTTGGTGCGCGGCATGGTCGATATGTTCTTGTTGCTTGTCTTGACCGGAGCAGGAGATGAATTGCAAGGCATGAAAAAAGGCATTTTGGAATTGGCGGATGCCATGATCGTCCACAAAGCGGATCAGGACAATTTGCCGCTGGCGAAAAAAACCGTGAGAGAATATCAACAAATGCTTCATTTCCTCCAACCGGCAACTGAAGGCTGGACGACGCGCCCATTGGCGGTTTCTTCCGTTGAAGGCACTGGCATGAAAGAAATCTGGGAAATGGTCGAGGACTTCGAACGAGCTGTCAAAGAAAGTGGCTACTGGGACACCAGGCGCCAGGAACAGACGCGCGACTGGTTCCATTCAATGATCACCGATGAATTGCTCGGACAATTTTACGGCGATACAGAGCGCAAACAGCGAGTCAAAGACATGGAACAGCGAATTTTGAACGATCGGTTAACCGTCTCACAAGCGGTAGCCGAACTGTTCAAGTAAGCATTTTTGCAACTGTGCTGCCGTCCTGATATGATAAGAACAGCAATAATGAAGGAGTGGTACAGATGAGCATGGATTTTAATTTTTTAATGAATGATATTGTTACACAAGCCCGCCAAGAACTAACAAATGGTGGCTATACACAGCTTGAAACAGCTGAAGATGTGCAAGCAGCATTCGCTAAACCTGGCACAAGCCTTGTGATGATCAACTCGGTTTGCGGCTGTGCAGGCGGGATTGCACGACCAGCAGCTCTTCACTCGGTCCATTACGACAAACGTCCAGATCACTTGTTTACAGTGTTTGCCGGACAAGATCAAGAAGCAACAGCACAAGCGCGCGAGTTGTTCGGCGATGACCATTTGCCTTCATCCCCATCATTTGCTTTCTTGAAAGATGGCAAATTAGTGGATGAAATCGGCCGCCACGAAATCGAAGGGCACGATCCGATGTCGGTCATTACACATATCCAATCCATTTTCGAAGAGCATTGCGAAGAAATGTAAGAAAAAATGCCCCCGTTGTCGGGGGCATTTTTGCATGTTGAGGAGAGAGGCCTATGAAACTGAAACCATACCGTATTGGCTACCGGACCATGAAAACTGCATTAGGAGCTGCGATTGCCATCTATTTAGCGCAGATGATCGGGCTCGAATACTACGTCTCGGCCGGTATTTTGACCATCTTATGCATCCAGCCGACGAAAAAGAAGTCGGTTCGTGCGGCATTTTCCCGTTTTGTCGCAAGCATGATCGCGGTTGTGTTTGCTTTGGTTTTTTTCGAACTAGGCAGCTATAATCCGGTTGTGCTCGGCATTATGATCTTGCTGTTCATTCCAGTGCTCGTGAGCCTCGGCTTTTCGGATGGTTTTATATCCAGTGCAGTTATTTTGATGCATCTATATGATGCGAAAAATTTGACCATGGATTTATTTCTTAATGAATTGCTGTTGATGCTGATCGGTTTTGGGACCGCTTTGATCGTTAACATGTACATGCCGAGCATCGAGAAAAAACTTGATCGTTATAGAGAAGAGGTCGAAAGGCTATACTCGACCATTTTTCGGGAAACGACCATTTTCCTCCGCCACGGCGAATCTGGTTGGACCGGCAAGGAATTGATGGAATCGGAAAAACTAATCGATAAAGCTAAGGCGCTCGCCTATCAGGACGTCGAGAACCATTTGTTGCGTCACGAAAATAAGTATTACCATTATTTCGATATGCGAGAGCAGCAGCTTCAAATCATCGAACGCATCCTGCCGAAAATCACCGCTCTGCCGGTGATTGTGGGGCAGACAGAGCTTGTCGCCGACTTTCTAGAGGATTTATCGGAACATGTGCATTCTGGAAATACCGCCGATCAGTATATCAGCAAATTGGAGCGGCTAAAGGCGAATTTCGCTGCGATGCCACTTCCCGATACACACGAAAAGTTTCTGGCGATGGCCGACTTAAATGCGATTATCCAGGAAATGGAGACGTATTTAGAAATCAAGCAAAGCTATAAAGGCTTCCACAATAAAAAAGGGCTAAACCCAAGTGCTGTGTAATTGAAAGAGACCCGAGAGCATAACTCTCGGGTCTCTTTTTGAGCAGAAAAAAAGGGCATCCAAACGCATATTGCAAGCGTTGTAAATGACCTTTTGCACGTTCATATTAAATGACGAAGCTTAAGCCCATCATCAGGCTCGACAGCAGCATCAATCCGACCATTGCGTAGACAATGACTTTACGGAAAGCTTGGTTTCTCATGGATAGCATAGCTCCTTTACTCCTGTACTTTGAGAGAATCATACCACATATGGGCCGGATTTTAAACTGCCAGTCACGCCATTTTCTTAATATTCCATAACAACTAGAGTTTTTGAGCTTGAATGGGTACAATGAAGAGGAAGCCAAAAAAGGAAGTGAATAAGGATGAAGAAAGTCGATCATATCGGAATCGCAGTCAAAGATTTAGAGCAGGTCCTGCCTTATTACACAGAGACACTGGGGTGTCCGTTGATGAAAATCGAAGAAGTGGAAGGGCAAAAAGTGAAAGTGGCATTCATCGATGCCGGCAACATTAAATTGGAACTGCTAGAACCAATGAGCGAAGACAGCCCGATCCATAAATTCATCGAGAAAAAAGGCGAAGGCATTCATCATATCGCATTCGGTGTCGACGGCATCGAAGAACGCATGGCGGAACTTCGTGAAAACGGTGTCAAATTATTAAATGAAGAGCCAAAACCGGGAGCGGGCGGGGCAATGGTTGCCTTTTTACACCCGAAATCGTCAAACGGTGTCTTGTACGAACTTTGTGAAAAGAAGTGACGGAGGAGTGGGGAAATGGACATTTATGAACGCATCAACGAGTTGTATGACAGAAAAAGAGAAATCGAACTAGGGGGCGGCGAAGCCCGCATCGATAAGCAACATGAAAAAGGTAAACTGACAGCACGCGAACGCATTGATTTATTGGTCGATGAAGGCAGCTTTGTCGAGTTGAGCCCGTTTGTTGAGCATCGTACGACGGACTTCGGCATGGGCAAAGGTCCAGGAGAAGGTGTCGTGACCGGCTATGGCAAGGTCAACGGTCGGCCGATTTATTTGTTCTCACAAGATTTCACCGTTTTTGGCGGTGCCTTAGGTGAAATGCATGCAAAAAAAATAGCCAATGTTATGGACATGGCGGCTAAAAACGGCGCTCCGTTTATCGGCTTGAACGATTCCGGCGGTGCACGTATCCAAGAAGGCGTCTTATCGCTGGATGGCTACGGCCATATTTTCTACCGCAATTCCATTTATTCCGGTGTGATTCCACAAATATCCGTCATTATGGGGCCATCTGCAGGCGGCGCAGTCTATTCGCCAGCCATTACGGATTTCGTTTTCATGGTCGATAAGACGAGCCAGATGTTCATCACTGGACCGAAAGTCATCGAAACAGTTACAGGAGAAAAAATTTCCTCTGAGGATCTCGGAGGGTCACGTGTACATACCGCTATCAGCGGAAACGCCCATTTCCGTTCAGGTTCAGAACAAGAGGTATTGGAAATGGTGCGTCAGTTGGTCAGCTATTTACCGCAGAACAACCAGGAAATGCCGCCGCGCCTCGAAGTCGACACGGAAGATGATTACCGCCCGAATTTAGCGGATGTCGTCCCTTACGAAGCAATCCGCCCATACGACGTCCGAAAAGTCGTCGAACAAGTTGTCGACAAAGACAGCTTTATGGAAGTGCAACCGGAATTCGCGCGCAATATCGTCGTTGGGCTTGCTCGCATTAAAGGTGAAACCGTCGGGCTCGTGTGCAACCAGCCGAAAGTGATGGCGGGTGGCCTCGATATTGATTCTTCCGATAAAGCGGCGCGTTTCATCCGCTTCTGCGACAGCTTCAATATCCCGCTCATTACCTTTGAAGATGTCACTGGGTTCTTCCCGGGCATCAAGCAAGAGCACGGCGGGATTATTCGCCACGGAGCGAAAATCTTGTATGCTTATTCGGAAGCAACCGTTCCGAAAATGACCGTCATCTTGCGAAAAGCATACGGTGGCGCTTACGTGGCGCTTAACTCGAAATCGATCGGTGCGGATCTGGTGTTCTCTTGGCCAAATGCCGAAATCGCCGTCATGGGCCCGAACGGTGCAGCAAATATCATTTTCGCACGCGAAATCGCTGCAAGCGACGATCCTGAAGCGACGCGTGCAGCGAAAATTGAAGAATACCGCGAAAAATTCGCGAACCCGTACGTCGCGGCTTCGCGCGGCATGGTCGATGATGTCATCGACCCGCGTGAAACACGCATTAAATTGATTCAGGCGCTTGAGATGATGCGCAATAAGAAAGACGAACGGCCGAAGAAAAAACATGGCAATATGCCCCTATAAAATATTTCTTGATCAATCTCTTCCTATTAAAGGGAGAGATTGATGCGTTTTACATGAAGTCGACACGTGCTAAGGCTATAATGGAAATTGGAATAAATGCATTAGAAGAGGAGTTTTTCGAATGAAAACCGATCGCTTATTGGAAGAATTTTTGGAGCTTGTGCAAATCGACTCCGAAACAAAAGAAGAAGCCGCTATTGCGGAAGTATTGACGAATAAACTAGAAGCGTTGGGCTTCAGTGTTGTCGAAGATGATTCCAAACAACGGACAGGGCACGGGGCTGGAAATCTAGTGGCAACACTTGAAGGCACCAAAAAAGACGCGCCGGCAATCTACTTCACCGTACATATGGACACTGTCGTTCCAGGCAAAGGCATCAAGCCGGAAGTCCGCGCCGGCTATGTTTATTCAGATGGCACAACCATCCTCGGCGCTGATGACAAAGCGGGAGTTGCAGCGCTACTGGAACTTGCGCGCCACTTGTCAGAAGAAAACGTCGAGCATGGAGATATCCAATTCTTGATCACTGCCGGCGAAGAAAGTGGTTTGGTCGGAGCGAAAGAATTTGACGCATCTCTCTTAAAAGCGAAGTTCGGCTATGCGGTCGACAGCGACGGAGAGGTCGGCGGCATTGTAACGTCCGCTCCGAACCAAGCAAAACTATGGACCACCATTTACGGCAAGACAGCCCATGCCGGCGTGGCACCAGAAAAAGGCGTCTCTGCCATCACCATCGCTTCAAAAGCGATAGCGCGCATGAAGCTTGGCCGTATCGACGACGAGACCACTGCCAACATCGGGCGTTTTGAAGGCGGCAAAGCAACCAATATCGTTTGCGACGAAGTCCATATCTTATCAGAAGCCCGCTCGATTAGCGAGGACAAATTAGCCGATCAAACCGCGCACATGGAATCGGTATTCGAAGAAGTGGCCAAGGAAATGGGCGGACGTGCAGAGACAGACGTTCAGCTTATGTATCCTGGTTTCCGTTTTGACGAAATGGATCCTGTCGTCGATATTGCAAAAACTGCAGCCGAGCGCATCGGGCGCCCGTCACCTGTCCTCACAAGCGGAGGCGGCAGTGATGCCAATATCATCAACGGCCATGGCGTCCCGACGGTCAATCTATGTGTCGGCTATGAAGAAATCCACACAACAAACGAACGCATGCCGGTGCTAGAACTTGAGAAACTAACTGAGCTACTGGTCGAAATCGTCAAAGAAGCAGCAACACGTTAATCAAATTATAACAACTGCCCTCGAAAATCATTCAATATGGTTTTTGGGGGCAGTTGTTTGTATATAGAAATGTTCTGGAGATTGCGCTGCAAGGGGACGCTTTAGGCCTGCAGGACGCAGGTCATGCAGCTGATGCGACAGGACGTCGCGCTTTCAGCTGCCCGGGTACAGGGCTAAACCCTTGTGCTCCCACATCTGCATGCAGATGCGTCGCAAATGAATGGACTCGGTTCAACTCGCTCATTCATTCATTCATTGAGCCGCTTCGATCGCTGCGCAAACCCCCGTCTGCTCAACTCTCACGTTGTTCGCGCTTCGCAAACGAATCCGCTCACTGCCTTTCGCGCATTCGCTTGCAGGGTCTCAATTGTCTCGTTGATCCTCCCGGAGTCGCCCCTTTCCGCTCCATCTCTAAGTGAAGTGTAGAATTGAAATTCTTCTGCCGTTGTAATTAGCATGAGCAGTTTTGGACAGCTTAGAATATATAAATTGAATAGATACTGAGCATCTTTGTATCTATCAAGTTCAATTAAGCGTCTCCAAACCGGATGAAGACAACTAACAATGGTACTTCCTCGCAAGTCCAACTAAGCAATATCCACCAGTGGATGAATACAATCGAAAAAGACACATCATCGCACATACCATTCAAAGAACTCTAAAAGCCGAACCGCGCCCACGGGCGAGCCGACGCAATATAGATAGTCTACACTTTGTTGGACAGAAAAATTAAGGGCGCGTAAGCTAGTACCACATCAACCCCCGAAAAGGAGTCCTTATCATGTCTCAAGAACGTCGCGCTTTTTCGCGTGAATTCAAGCAACAGATGGTGGATT
>NZ_LTZG01000020.1 GCF_001592825.1 Planococcus maritimus | reverse complement strand
AGGCCGATGCTCTCCCCCTGCGCCGTCAGCGGTATGCAGATGGTGCGGACCTGCGCATTTCCCGTCAGATGCTCGCAGGGAATGTCGACCAGATCGCCGGCCGGCTTGTGAATCTGCCCCCGCCGCAGCGCCCAACAGGTGGCGGGCGTAAAATCGCCGCCCGACTGCCGGGGCGACAGCCAGTCGCAGGCCTGCACCATCAGGTTGCGGCGCGTGTCGGGAATGTAGAGCCGCCCGGCAAAACCCGGCGCGATCTCAGGCGCGAAACGCCGGACGACCTCGACCAGATCGCTGGTGCTGTCGCATCCCTGCAGGCGTTGCGTCATGCGGGAAAGCTGGTCGCGCGTGATCCGGTCCGCATCGCGGTCCTGCTCCAGCCTTTGCCTTTCCAGGCCGTTTTCCCGGAAAATGCG
>NZ_LTZG01000019.1 GCF_001592825.1 Planococcus maritimus | reverse complement strand
GCAACGTCGGGATGCAGATTGTCACAAGCGGCCCTGATTCGGAATGGGAACAAATTAAAAATGGCTACATCAAAATGATCTCAAACGCCAAGCGTTCCATTTTGATACAAACACCTTATTTTATCCCAGATGCAAGCCTGCTGGATGCTTTAAGGATCGCTTGCCTTTCGGGCATTGACGTTAACATTATGATTCCGAACAAGCCCGATCACGCCTTTGTATACTGGGCGACACTTTCGTATATCGGCGATCTGCTGAAAGCCGGAGCCACTGTCTATATTTACGATAACGGCTTTATTCACGCGAAAACCATCGTGGTGGATGACGAAATCGCGTCAGTCGGCACAGCCAACATTGATGTCCGAAGCTTCAGGCTGAATTTTGAGGTTAATGCATTTATATACGATATCACCATT
>NZ_LTZG01000018.1 GCF_001592825.1 Planococcus maritimus | reverse complement strand
CATCCGGAAGGACAATTTCATGCAGCATGATCGACAGCATTTCCGCCGCTTCGGGCGTGACCAACATGGGATTAGGCATGACGACCCTCCCCGAAATGGAGGGACAGGATCAGGTCGCCAACGCTGGGCGAAACGCGGTGGCGCTGCATCAGCAGTTGCGCCCGCCAGTCTGAACCCTTATCCTTGCTGCTGTCGTGGTTGACGAAATTCGCGGGGCTGGGAATGTGGCGTTCCCGGCCCTTTTTCTTTCCGGCGCTATCGGCGCGCCGTGCCGTCACCAGCGGCATTCAGGCAGCGGCCTGCGAAGTGGATTCCAGAACATGCTGGCTGGCCCACGCGTCCAGGTCCTTGACCGCATAGGTGACGATCTTGGAACCGAGGCGACGGAATGCTGGCCCGGTGCCCTCAATGCGCTTCCGTTCCAGGGTGCTTTT
>NZ_LTZG01000017.1 GCF_001592825.1 Planococcus maritimus | reverse complement strand
GACTACCGGGGTATCTAATCCCGTTCGCTCCCCACGCTCTCGCGCCTCAGCGTCAGGCCAGGGCCAGGCAGCCGCCTTCGCCGCTGGTGTTCCACCCGCTCTCTACGCATTTCACCGCTCCACCGGGTATTCCACTGCCCTCTCCCTGCCTCCAGTCCAGCTGTCTACCGGCGCCGTCCGGGGTTAAGCCCCGGAATGTCACCCGCCACATACTCGACCGCCTGCGCGCGCTGTACGCCCAGTAAGTCCGGACAACGCTTGCCCCCTCTGTCTTACCGCGGCTGCTGGCACAGAGTTAGCCGGGGCTTGTTCCGAGGGTACCGTCCCTCTCGTCCCCCCGAAAAGGAGTTTACAACCCGAAGGCCGTCGTCCTCCACGCGGCGTTGCTCCCTCAGCCGTGCGGCCATTGGGGAAGATTCCTTGCTGCAGCCACCCGTAGG
>NZ_LTZG01000016.1 GCF_001592825.1 Planococcus maritimus | reverse complement strand
CCTACGGGTGGCTGCCGAGAATATTCCGCAATGGGCGAAAGCCTGACGGAGCGACGCCGCGTGATTGATGAGGCATTTCGGTGTGTAAAGATCTTTTATGAGGGAAGAAATTTTTGACGGTACCTCAGGAATAAGGGGCTCCTAATCTCGTGCCAGCAGGAGCGGTAATACGAGAGCCCCAAGCATTATCCGGAATTATTGGGCGTAAAGGGTGCGCAGGTGGCGGTGTTAGTCTTTTGTTAAAACCCCGGGCTTAACCTGGGAGGGGCAGAAGAAACGGCATCGCTAGAGAGTATGAGAGGCGTGCGGAACTCATGGTGTAGGGGTGAAATCCGTTGATATCATGGGGAACACCGAAAGCGAAGGCAGCACGCTGGCATATTTCTGACGCTCATGCACGAAAGCGTAGGTAGCGAATGGGATTAGATACCCCGGTAGTC
>NZ_LTZG01000015.1 GCF_001592825.1 Planococcus maritimus | reverse complement strand
GACTACTCGGGCATCTAATCCTGTTTGCTACCCGAACTGTCGTCCCTCATCGTCAAGTATTCTGTAGTTAGCTGCTTTCGCTTTCGGCGTTCCTTCCGATATCAACGCATTTCACCGCTCCACCGGAAATTCCACTAACCCCCAGATACTTCCAGACTTGCAGTATCCACTCCCTTTCTACGATTGAGTCGTAGGATTTGAAAACAGACTTACAATTCAGACTACAGCCACTTTACGCCCAGTAATTCCGGACAACGCTTGAGACCTACGTATTACCGAGGCTGCTGGCACGTAGTTAGCCGTCTCTTATTCTTGACATACCGTCATTCGTCTTCTGCCAAAAAAGAAGTTTACACACCGTAATGCTTCATCCTTCACGCGAAATTGCTGCATCAGACTTTCGTCCATTGTGCAATATTCCCCACTGCAGCCACCCGTAGG
>NZ_LTZG01000014.1 GCF_001592825.1 Planococcus maritimus | reverse complement strand
ATAGTCCAGTGATGATGGCAAAGAGGCCACACCCGTTCCCATCCCGAACACGGAAGTTAAGCTCTTTTGCGCCGATGGTAGTTGGGGGGTTCCCCCTGTGAGAGTAGGACGTCGCTGGGCAATTATCTTTTTTTACTTTGTACCGAGATTTCCTTTTACCTTGCTTCCATAGCTCAGTAGGTAGAGTGCTTCCATGGTAAGGAAGAGGTCACCGGTTCGAGCCCGGTTGGAAGCTTTTGATTCTTTGAAGTTTCTTTACATCGGAAACTGTTTTCTTTATAATTTTTGTAAGGCCCCTTGGTCAAGCGGTTAAGACACCGCCCTTTCACGGCGGTAACACGGGTTCGAATCCCGTAGGGGTCACCATTCATGGAGGATTAGCTCAGCTGGGAGAGCATCTGCCTTACAAGCAGAGGGTCGGCGGTTCGATCCCGTCATCCTCCACCAT
>NZ_LTZG01000013.1 GCF_001592825.1 Planococcus maritimus | reverse complement strand
AGTGGCGACTGTTTTTGCTAGGTCAAGACTGACGGCGATCATTGCACTCGGCGTTGTCGGTTATACGCTTGCATTGTTTTTTGTCATTTTCAGAGCGCCGGACTTGGCATTGACTCAGCTCGTCATTGAAACGATTTCTGTGGCACTGTTTCTGCTTTGCTTCTACCATTTGCCGAAACTGAGGCTGAAAACAAAAACGAGAACGTTCCGGATGACGACTTTTATCATTTCTTTAGGCGTCGGTGTTATCGTTACTCTGCTCGGTATCGCATCCTCAAGCCAGCGGACAAAAGACAGCATTGCGTCCTTCTTTGTCAAACACAGCCACGATCTCGGCGGAGGGGATAATGTCGTCAATGTCATTCTTGTTGATTTCAGGGGATTTGATACAATGTTTGAAATTACGGTATTAACAATAGCCGCTCTCGGCATTTACAGCATGATTAAAACAAAAGTAAAAGA
>NZ_LTZG01000012.1 GCF_001592825.1 Planococcus maritimus | reverse complement strand
AGAAGAACTAATGAAGGGTGATGCATATGGACCACGCGGTGTTGGCGAAATTGGAACAATCGCCATCACTCCGGCGATTGTAAAGGCAGTACATGATGCGGTCGGATGCTGGATAAACAAGCTGCCAATTTCAAGAGAAGAGCTGCTTGAAGCGATAGACAGAAAGGGGCTGAAGCAATGGACGTAAAAGAGGCCGGGCCATTTCCTGTAAAAAAGGAACAGTTCCGGATGACCGTGAATGGGCAGGAGTGGGAGGTTGCGGCCATTCCTACGACACATCTGAGTGACTTGCTTAGAAAGGAAGTTCAGCTGACCGGGACAAAGGGGGCCGGCGGAATCGGCCGCTGCGGAGCCTGCTCTATTTTAATCGACGGAAAACTGGCCAATGCGTGTATGACCATGGCTTATCAAGTGGACGGCCACTCCATTACAACAATCGAGGGCGTACAACAAGAGGAACTGG
>NZ_LTZG01000011.1 GCF_001592825.1 Planococcus maritimus | reverse complement strand
ACCCGTTCCCATCCCGAACACGGAAGTTAAGCTCTTTTGCGCCGATGGTAGTTGGGGGTTTCCCCCTGTGAGAGTAGGACGTCGCTGGTCTATAATTTTGGTCCCGTGGTGTAGCGGTTAACATGCCTGCCTGTCACGCAGGAGATCGCCGGTTCGATCCCGGTCGGGACCGTCATTTCAAAAAGTGAGCACAGCGAACCCGCTGTGCTCTTTTTCTATGGAAACAATATATTTTGATTTGCTGGGCTATCTCCGCTAAACTATGAAAAGACTCAAACGAGGTGAACAGATATGAGCTACACGATGACAGTGCAGTCGCCCGAACAAACAGAAGAACTTGCTATGCGCTTGGCCTCGCTTTTGCAACCGGGAGACCTGCTTACACTAGAAGGTGACTTAGGCGCGGGCAAGACGACTTTTACTAAAGGATTGGCAAAAGGACTTGGTATCGAACGAACCGTCAATAGTCCAACTTTCACCATCCTAAAACAATACGAGGGCAGGGTAAACTTAAACCATTTTGATGTATACCGCTTGGAAAACAGCGATGAAGATATCGGATTTGATGAATTATTTGCGGAAGAAGCAGTATCGGTCGTTGAATGGGCTCAGTTTATTGAAGAGTATTTGCCAACAGACCGTTTAAAGATTGTCATTCGCCGCTTGTCTGAAGAGAGACGCGAAGTGGAGTTTGAACCGCACGGTATCCGTTACGAAAACTTATGCAGGGAGCTAACACGATGATTTTAGGAATCGACACGTCGAATTCTCCGTTGGCTATTGCCTTGGTGAAAGACGATACAGTATTAATAGAAGAAACTCAAAATCTAAAGATTAATCATTCGCTAACAGCGATGCCGGCGATTGAGGAATTGATGAAAAAAGCAAAAATTGCTCCAGGCGATTTGACACAAATTGTTGTTGCAGAGGGACCTGGCTCTTATACAGGTGTGCGAATAGGCTTGACGATCGCCAAAACGCTCGCTTGGTCGTTAAAAATCCCATTGGTTTCAGTATCCAGTTTGAAGGTGCTTGCAGCAAATGGCCAAGACTTTGACGGCTTGGTTTGCCCGGTGATGGATGCGAGGCGTGGTACTGTGTTTACTGGGCTTTATGAAGGTCAACATTTGAAAACGGTAATTTCCGATCAACATAGTGATTTCAAAGAGTTTTTGGAACAAGTTCGTATGCAAGAGCGTCCAGTGCTGTTTACCGGTGTCGATCTTGAAATTCATCGCTCGTTGATCGAAGAGACGCTAGGCGAGTTGGCACATTTTGCACCGTTTCCCAACAGACTTCCGCGTGCTTCTAAGCTGATTGCATTAGCTGCAGGTGAGAACGTCAAAGAAGTCCATCACACAGTTCCGGAATATCGGCGGATCACTGAAGCAGAAGCCAATCTGACAAAAACAGAAAAAGGTAAAAACCAATGAGCAACCCAGTGAAATTTCGTAAAATGACCATTCAAGACGTGGATGCAGTATATGAAATTGAAAAACAATCGTTTACGCTGGCTTGGACCAAAGAAGCGTTTGAGCAAGAGATGCTGAAAAATGAATTTGCGTACTACGTACTGGCTGAAACGGCAGAAGGGGTCATTGGTTATTGTGGCATGTGGCTCGTAATGGACGAAGCGCATATTACGAATATTGCCATCTCCCCCCAACAGCGCGGCAACAAGTTCGGGGAAGCTTTGATGAAAGAGGCCATGGATCAAGCAAGAGCGCAAGGCGCAAAACTGATGACTTTAGAAGCGCGTGTCAGCAATATAGCCGCGCTTAATTTATATAAGAAACTAGGATTTCAAAATGGTGGCATCCGAAAAGGGTATTATACGGATAACCAGGAAGATGCCATAGTGATGTGGGTGAATTTCGATGAATGAAGATATTTTTGTATTGGGAATAGAAACGAGTTGTGATGAAACGGCAGCTTCGGTCGTGAAAAATGGAACTGAGATCATCTCCAATGTAGTGGCTTCGCAAATCGAGAGCCATAAGCGTTTTGGGGGTGTTGTTCCGGAAATAGCGTCGCGGCATCATGTCGAACAAATCACGATTGTTATTGAGGAAGCATTGCAGCAGGCCAATCTGCAGCCATCTGAATTGTCCGCAGTAGCTGTCACAGAAGGGCCGGGACTAGTTGGAGCCTTGTTAGTTGGGGTAAATGCAGCGAAAGCCTTTGTATTTGCACATAGCTTGCCGTTAGTAGGCGTGCATCATATCGCAGGCCATATCTATGCGAATCGCTTGGAACAGGAAATGGAGTTTCCTCTTTTGTCGTTGGTCATTTCAGGAGGCCATACTGAGTTAATCCTGATGAAAGAGCATGGTGATTTTACCGTCATTGGAGAGACGAGGGACGATGCTGCAGGAGAAGCGTATGACAAAGTGGCACGGACATTGAATTTGCCGTATCCAGGAGGCCCACATATCGATCGCTTGGCACAACAAAGTACGGAGGCAGTCGATTTTCCACGGGTTTGGCTGGAAGAAGGGTCGTATGATTTCAGCTTTAGCGGTTTAAAATCATCGGTGCTGAACTATATGCATAATCTGAAACAGCGCGGGGAAGCCCCGGTGCCAGAAGCGGTAGCTGCAGGTTTCCAAAACAGCGTCGTGGAAGTGGTAACAGCAAAGACTTTGCGAGCAGCAAGGGAATTCGGCGTTAAACAAGTAATCGCCGCAGGAGGTGTGGCAGCGAATAAAGGGCTGCGTACATCATTGACCAAAACTTTTGAAGAAGAACAGATCCCATTTTTCATCCCACCGCTTCCGCTGTGTACAGACAACGCAGCGATGATCGCAGCAGCTGGAACGGTGATGTATGAAAAAGGATTAACAGGAGATATGGCCATGAATGGGCGTCCGGGGATGCCATTGAGTTCTTGGATTTAATTGAAAGCAATGCCGCAATTGATTGAGAATTGCGGCATTGCTTCTTTTTTTATGAATAATATCCAATTCTTACAAGGACATAGAAAGTAGTTTTCTGTCAATAGAGAACATTTGTACTTATGCACAATTTGTGAATAAGCTGTTAATAAGCTATCGATAACTGGTGGATTTCCTATATATTGTAGGCTAGTAGGTGGAAAACAATGTGGATAAAAGAAAAAAGACCTGTGGATAATGTTCGTAACTCTGTTGATAGTTGATTCTGCAACTTTTCTTATGTGTACAAATCTGTGGAAATATTTATTTCGTTAAAGGGTCTTGACCTATATGTAGGGAAAAGAAAAACCGCATACTCAGTATGCGGTCAGGAATTCAGTTCTTCAAGTTGTTCTTGCAATTCAAGCCATTCGGACATGGTTGCTTCATGGGAATGCTTTAGTTCTTCGAGACGTGTTTGCAAAGGCATGACGCGTTCGTGATCCTGGAAAATGTCCGGCTCGCATAATTGTTCTTCAATCGCGGCGATTTCTTCATCGAGTGCTTCCATTGCCTGTTCGATTTCGGTATTTTTCCTCACCAATTGGCGTTCAAGCTTTTTAGCTTCTTTGTCGATTTGCGAAGTGGAAGCAGAGGCTTGGGCCTCTGGCTGTTTCGCTTTTGCTTCTAATGCATCGAGTGCAGCTAGTTCTTCGGTTTCGAGTTTCTTCTCGACATAATAATCGTAGTCGCCCAAATACTCGGTGGTGCCACTAGCAGTTAGCTCCACCACTTTCGTGGCGATCCGGTTCATGAAGTAGCGGTCATGGGAAACGAATAAAAGTGTCCCAGGATAGTCGATCAAGGCGTTCTCGAGTACTTCTTTGCTGTCGAGGTCTAAATGGTTGGTCGGCTCATCCAGCAACAGCACATTGGCTTTTTGCATCATCAGCTTGGCAAGTGCCACGCGGGCTTTTTCGCCGCCGGATAAAGTCGATACCGGCTTCAGCACGTCATCTCCAGTGAAGAGGAAACGGCCAAGAATGCCGCGAATGTCTTTTTCGTTCACATGAGGGTAATCGTCCCATAATTCGTTGAGAACGAGTTTATTGCCTTTTAAATTGGCTTGTTCCTGGTCGTAATAGCCGAACTGGATGCCGGTGCCGTAATGGATCTCGCCTGCGAGGGCCGGCAATTCTTTCATAATGGTTTTAAGCAGCGTTGATTTGCCGACACCGTTTGGTCCGACGAGTGCCAAGCTTTCAGTACGGTAGAGTTTCAATGCGACGTTGTTCGACACCGCTTGATTGTGGTAGCCGACCGATAAGGACTGAATATTCAAGACGTCGTTGCCGCTTTGCTTTAGGATATCAAAGCCAAAACGGGCCGATTTTTCATCGCCTTCAGGAGCTTCCATCCAATCGGTTTTCTCGAGCACGCGGCGCCTGCTTTGCGCCATTTTAGTAGTGGATGCTCGGACCAGGTTGCGGGCGACATAATCTTCGAGTTTTGCTTTCTCGCCTTGTTCTTTCTCGTAATGTTTGCGGTCGAGTTCGTATTGTTTCGCTTTTTCGCTCAAATAGCGGCTGTAGTTGCCGGTATACTTCCGGACCTTCTTGCGCGATACTTCGTAGACGAGCGTGACGACTTGGTCCAGGAAATAACGGTCATGCGATACGATGAGCAAAGCCCCGGGATAATTCTTCAAATAGTTTTCGAGCCAGCTCAAGGTTTCGATGTCCAAGTGGTTGGTCGGCTCATCGAGTATGAGCAGCTGTGGCTTGGCAAGCAAGAGCTTCGCCAGCATGAGGCGGGTTTTCTGGCCGCCTGACAGGGAGGTGATCTTCTTTTCGTAGTCTTCCGGATAAAACTTCATGCCGTGTAAGACCGCGCGTGTGTCGGCTTCAAACTGATAGCCACCGGCATCTTTGAAATTGGTTTGCAACAAGTCGTATTCCTGCATGACTTTGGCGTTGCGTTCTGCGTCGTTATAGACGTCCGGATTGGCCATATCGGCTTCGAGCTGACGAAGCTTGGTTTCCTGATCACGAAAATGGACGAAGATCTTCATCATCTCCTGCCATACGGTAGCTTCTGAATTCAAGTCGGTCTGTTGTTCCAAGTAGCCGATTGTCAGATCTTTCGGCATGATTAAGTCGCCGCTGTCATAGGACATTTCCCCAGCGATGATTTTTAGCAATGTGGATTTCCCGGCACCGTTGCGGCCGACAAGTGCGACCCGGTCGCGGTGCTGGACTTCGAGTTTAGCGCCTGAGATGATTTCCTCGGCACCAAATGATTTATGGATTTGATTGACTTGCAATACGATCATTAAGGTCACCTCTATTCCTCTTAAGTGTAGCTGATGGGACTGCGCTTCGCAATCGGGCAAGCCTTTACATATCAAGGTCCGTCATGTAAGATTGATACGATTTGACAACAGTTCAGAAGGAAGCGATCCCATGCTTGACGAATCCCACAAAATCCCGCAAGCAACAACGAAGCGGCTGCCCTTGTATTACCGATTTCTCCAGAATTTCGCCAATGCCGGACAGAAACGCATCTCCTCTCAGGAGTTGAGCGAAGCGATGAAAATCGATTCCGCGACCATTCGCCGCGACTTTTCCCATTTGGGTGCGCTCGGCAAAAAAGGTTACGGTTATGAGGTCCAGGAGCTTTTGGCGTTTTTCCGTAAGACGCTAGACCAGGACGAAGCGACCAATGTCGCCTTGATCGGTGTCGGAAGCCTCGGCAGCGCGTTTTTAAAATACAATTTCCACCGCAATCACAACACGAAAATCATCTTGGCCTTTGATACGAATAGTCCGCCAGAAGGCAAAACCATCAGCGGCATCGATACGTACCACCCGGATTTGATTGAAGAAAAGATCAAGCAATATGGTGTGGAAGTGGTTATCTTGACGGTGCCGTCGCGTTCGGCGCAGGAAGTGACCGACCGGCTCGCCCAAACGGATATCAAAGGCATCCTAAATTTCACGCCGGTGCGTATTTCCGTGCCGGAACATATCCGCGTGCAGACGATCGATTTATCGGTCGAGTTGCAGACCTTGATCTACCAAATCAAGCATGATTAACATAAAACCTTCACATTTGAACGGCCATTGCAAATAGCCAAAAGGCCTTGTTTCATGTACACTAGAAGCATACTACAGGAGGTGTCTGATATGGCTCCAGGTCCACTAAGTTTAATCATCATCGGGATTGTCGCCTTGCTGATTTTCGGCCCGAAAAAATTGCCGGAACTAGGTAAAGCATTCGGTTCTTCCTTGCGCGAATTCAAAAACGCTACAAAAGGATTGGCTGATGACGATGACGATGACAAACCAGCAAAGAAAAACGATCTAGATAAGAAAGACGAGCACAAGTAACACGATAGGATGTTTGTCCGATGAACCAACAAAATGAAATGACAGTAGTTGAACATATAGGTGAACTCAGAAAACGGCTGACCTTAATAGTCGTTTTCTTTCTGTTGGCGCTCATTGTGGGGTTTTTTCTCGCGGAGCCACTGATTCGTTATTTGCAGTTCAGTGAAGAAGCCCGCAACCTGACTTTGAATGCGTTCAAGATTACCGATCCAATTAAGATTTATATGCAAGTCATGATGATTTTGGCCTTGATCATCACGTCTCCCCTGATCATGTACCAATTCTGGGCATTTATCAGCCCGGGGTTATCGGACCGGGAACGGAAAGTGACGCTTGGGTATATCCCGTTTTCTGTGTCGCTGTTCATCGGCGGCATCGCTTTCTCATATTTGGTGCTGTTCCCGTATGTCATAGGGTTCATGCTCAATATTTCGGAGAGCCTGGATATCCAGGAAACGATCGGGATCAATGAATATTTCCAGTTTTTGTTCCAGATTACCTTGCCATTCGGCTTTATCTTCCAGCTGCCGGTATTGATGCTATTTTTGACACGACTCGGCATTTTGACGCCGATGTTGATGACAAAATACCGAAAGTACGCATATTTGGCATTGGTGACGATTGCGGCATTCATTACGCCGCCTGATATCGTTTCGCATATGCTGGTCACCTTGCCCTTAATCTTGCTTTATGAATTCAGTGTGGTCATCGCGCGTATCGGTTACCGCAAATTCCTGCGTGCCGAACAGCAACAGGCCATTGAAGAACAGACTGAAAACCTTCCGCCGAAATAATGGCGGAAGGTTTTTTGTTTGGAATGAAAATGGGGTGGGGGTAGGAGATTGCGCTCCTAGCGGCTGCTTGGGGCCCGCAGAATTCGGGGCATGCAGTTGAAGCGACAGGACGTCGCGTTTTCAACTGCCCGGGGATAGGGCGGGTGTTGAGCCGATGTGACAAAGAAACCCCTGGGGCTGTCCCAAAAGGTCATGAAAAGTGACTTTTAGGGGCTGTCCCTTTTCGTCTTCTAAAGAAATGGCTGATGTCCATTTCGACGGACGCTTTCCGCGGGCACGGCCTTAGCCGCTTCCCTCGCTTCGCTCAGTCCAGGGTCTTCGGCTCGCGTCGCTCCTTCGCTTAGCTCAGTCACTATTCCCGCTGGAGTCGCCGTCTCCATTCCCATCAGCCGGCTACTCTCAGGTACCTCACCGATAAATCAAAAACAGACAGAGAAAAAGAATTTTTTCTCCGTCTGTTTTATTTTAGGGACTTATGAGACAGCCCCAATCTTCTCTTATAGAAATTAAAAACCGCCGTTCCATTAACGGAGCGGCGGTTTTTGGTTATTGCAGGTTTTCCATTTGCTTGATGAAGGTTTCGATTTTGTCCATATTGAGCTGGATGAGCATGACGTAGCCGTTCAGCATGATGTGCGCGATGATTGGGGTAAGGATGCGCTTAGTACGCTGATAGAGGGCTGCCAGGATCAATCCGGTCGTGAAGTAAAGCAAGAGATGCGTGAATTCGACATGGACGAGTGCGAAGACCAGTGCCGAGATGGCCGTGGCGATCCAGAAGTTCATAGTCTGGTTCAGGGAGCCGAAGACGACTCTGCGGAAGACCAGTTCTTCCAGTATCGGGCCGAACAAGACGACTGCGATGATCGCGTACGGCACGACTTCAGCGATCCGGACGAGTGTCTGGGTATTAGCGGATCCCGGGTCGATGCCGATTGCCATTTCAATCATGGCGGCAATCGATTGCCCAATGATGAGGAGCAAAAAGCCGAGGACGCCCCAGCCGATTGCAGCGGGGAGGCTCGATTTTTTGCCTTTCCAAATATTGAAGAAGTTGCGGTCACGCAAGATGAGAACCATCGTTGCTAAAAAGCCGACGCCCATCGTCAGGAAGATCAGCCAGCCGGAAGTGGAAGCACGGGCCGTGGCATCATCTAGCCCTTGATCGCGGAAATAGCCGAGCGTCGGGCCGATAAAGAGAATCGGCATGAGCTGGACGGCCACAAAAACGAGCAGGACCAAAAGCGGCGTGCGCATGTTTTTGCGATTATGCCCTTTTGATTTTGGGGAAGAAGCGGTTTTATCGGTTGAGGTCATGTAGTCAGTTTCCTTTCTTTTCGCGTGCTTCTTTTATTGTAGGGCTTAACGGAAAAAGGCGCAAAGAATTCAAAACGGCCTAAGGTTTCTGCTTGCAATTAACTGAAGATTTTATTAAACTTATCTATGGGTTAGCACTCAAGGTATGAGAGTGCTAAACGACTAGAAGCTAATTAATTTGAGGAGGGTGTTTCAATTGTTAAGACCATTAGGAGATCGTGTCATCATTGAGCTCGTCGAAGTGGAAGAAAAGACATCTAGCGGAATCGTCTTGCCAGGATCGGCGCAGGAAAAGCCGCAGGAAGGCAAAGTGATTGCGGTAGGGAATGGACTTATCCGTGAAAATGGACAGCGTACAGAGCTGGACGTAAATGAAGGAGACCATATCGTCTTTTCGAAATATGCGGGTACAGAATTGAAATACGAAGGCAAAGAATACTTAATTTTACGTGAGAACGACATCCTTGCGATCGTCGGCTAACTAAACATACATTCTATTTAATAGGAGGAACCGAATCATGGCAAAAGATATTAAGTTCAGTGAAGATGCACGCAGCCTGATGCTGCAAGGTGTAGATAAATTAGCGGACGCAGTCAAAGTTACGCTTGGGCCAAAAGGGCGCAACGTAGTACTTGAGAAGAAATTCGGCACGCCGCTGATCACAAACGATGGCGTAACGATCGCTAAAGAAATCGAACTAGAAAACGCGTTCGAAAACATGGGCGCGAAACTCGTAGCGGAAGTAGCTTCCAAAACGAACGATATCGCTGGTGACGGTACAACGACTGCGACCGTTCTTGCACAAGCAATGATCCGTGAAGGTTTGAAGAACGTCACAGCTGGCGCTAACCCTGTCGGCATCCGCCGCGGAATCGAACTGGCTGTGGAAAGCGCAGTCACTGGATTGCAATCCATTTCCCAGCAAATCGAAGGCAAAGAATCGATCGCACAAGTAGCGGCGATTTCTTCAGGCGACGAGGAAGTCGGCAAATTGATCGCAGAAGCGATGGAGCGCGTTGGAAACGACGGCGTCATCACTTTGGAAGAATCACGCGGCTTCACGACGGAACTTGATGTCGTTGAAGGGATGCAATTCGACCGCGGCTATCAGTCTCCTTACATGGTGACGGATTCCGACAAAATGGAAGCGGTTCTGGAAAACCCGTTCATCCTTGTCACTGACAAAAAGATCGGCAACATCCAGGAAATCCTTCCAGTACTCGAGCAAGTCGTCCAGCAAAGCAAACCGTTACTCATCATCTCTGAAGATGTTGAAGGCGAAGCGTTGGCAACACTTGTCGTAAACAAATTGCGTGGCACATTCAACGCAGTAGCAGTCAAAGCTCCTGGATTCGGCGATCGCAGAAAAGCGATGCTTGAAGACATTGCGGCACTTACTGGCGCTGAAGTGATCACAGAAGACCTCGGTCTTGATTTGAAATCCACCAACATCACGCAACTTGGACGCGCAGCGAAAGTTGTTGTGTCAAAAGACAACACAACGATCGTCGAAGGCAATGGCGATTCCGAGAAAATCATCGCGCGCGTGGCGCAAATCCGCAGCCAATTGGAAGAAACCACTTCTGAATTCGACCGCGAAAAACTGCAGGAACGTCTAGCGAAACTTGCTGGCGGTGTCGCAGTCATCAAAGTCGGTGCAGCAACTGAAACAGAACTAAAAGAGCGTAAACTGCGCATCGAAGACGCATTGAACGCAACACGCGCAGCGGTTGAAGAAGGCATCGTAGCAGGCGGCGGTACAGCGCTTATCAATGTCTACAACCAAGTGGCGAAAATTGCGGCAGAGCAAGAAGGCGACGTCGCAACAGGCATCAACATCGTGCTCCGTGCACTTGAAGAGCCGGTTCGCCAAATCGCAACGAACGCTGGCCTTGAAGGCTCGATCATCGTTCACCGCCTGAAAACCGAAGAAGTCGGCATCGGCTATAATGCGGCAACAGGCGAATGGGTCAACATGCTTGACCAAGGCATCGTAGACCCGACGAAAGTGACGCGTTCTGCACTGCAAAACGCAGCTTCTGTTGCAGCGATGTTCCTAACAACTGAAGCAGTCGTAGCAGACCTGCCAGAACCAGCTGCACCAGCTGGCGGCGGCATGCCTGATATGGGCGGCATGGGCGGCATGATGTAAGTCATCACCCCATTAGAAAAAGTCCCTCTCACATGATGTGAGAGGGACTTTTTTATGTGTGAATCACAAGGGGAATCCTACTTTCTTGAAGTATACTGAAAAACTGGATCCATCAACTCGAACTCATAGGTGTCACTATTGACCTTCCCGAGAACTTTTTCGCTATCATAAAGCTCCAGCATAAACTGTGCCATCTCTTTTGCAGTGTGGAACTTCTGCACATTGTCGCCATAGCTGAATTCATCAAGTTCCCGTGCCGTTTTCACGAATTCGGTTTCGGTCATGGAGGGCGCGAGTATTTTCACTTTCAACTGAGCTTCGTTATCCTGCAGCTCTTGGGCGAGGCCTTCTGTAAATGCGCTGACGTAAAATTTGGTCGCAGCGTATGTAACGGCATTGGGCACGATTCTGTAGCCGAGGTCTGATGAGACGTTGATGAGCTGCGCGCCTTCTTGGTCCGCATAGTCGCGTGCATAAAGAGTGGAAAGCGTGGTGAGTGCTTCGATGTTTACGCGAAGCATCTTTTCCGTTTTAGTTACATCCTGCTCAGCGACGGTTGAGCTGTTTCCGAAACCGGCGTTGTTGACGAAAGTTTCAATATCGTATTCTTTCAGGCTTTCGAAAAGCGTGTGAACCTGTTTGCTTTCAGAGAGGTCTGCACGCTTGATGATGACGTCGAGATCAGAGTTCATGTGTTGAATATTGTCTTTGAGTTTATTGAGCTCGGCTTCTCTTCTTGCGACCAGAATGAGGTTTTTGCCGCGTGCTGCGAAAGCCAGTGCCGCTTCGTATCCGATTCCTGAGCTGGCGCCTGTGATAACTGTGTACTTCATGTGAATCCCTCCATTGAAATGAATGTTATTAATTAAACGCTCCTGAAATCGTACTAGGCCTTGAAGTGGAAGAAAAAGCAGTTTTTAACCAGTAATTTATTGGAGTATTTAGAATTATAAGCGTACTCAAGTGAAGATTATACACTATTCTTCGAGTAGCAAAGGAATAGGAAGCATCCGGTTAATTAAAAAGATCATTTAAGGGTATAAAGTGGATACGACGATTTTTCCGAGGATATGCGGGATGGTTCGATTGAAGCGAGCACCTCATAAATCAAGCGCCTGCAGCATCACAAGCATCGCAGTTGTGCCGAGCGCGCTTCAAGGCTTATACTCGGTGCATCAATAATCTTTGGATAAGCAAGAGGACGTCTGCACGATAATGGACGCAATAGATAGAAGAAAGGTGAAGAATGATGGATATCACACAAGCGAAGACATTTGAAGAACGCATGGACATATTGAGTGAAACCGTTGCGCCGTTTACAGAACGCGCGGCGCGCAACGACGCAGAGAGAACATTTCCATTCGACAATTTTAAGGAGTTGAAAGCGATCAATTACCCAGCGCTGACGATTCCAAAAGAATACGGCGGAGCGGGCATTTCCTTATCAGAAATGTTGCGCTATCAGGAATCGATCAGCCGAGCGGACGGGTCGACCGGTTTGTCGATTGGCTGGCATATGGGCATCCTCAAAGATTTGGGCGAGACGAAGAAATGGGACGAGTCGGTGCTCGAAGATTTATTCGATGACATCAAAGCACGCGGCGCCTTGATCAATAATTGCGCGACTGAAAAGCAGACCGGCAGCCCAACAAGAGGCGGCAAACCGTCGACGACAGCAAGAAAAGTGGACGGTTCGTGGGTCATCGATGGCCGCAAATCGTTCACCTCCATGGCGCCGGTGTTGGATTATTTCAATGTGACGGCGGTAATCGAAGAAACCGGGGAAGTCGGCTATTTCCTCGTGCCAAGGTCAGCTGACGGTGTAGCGATCGACGAAACCTGGGATAGTGTCGCGATGACAGGAACCGGAAGCCATGACTTGGTGCTGACGAATGTTCATGTAACGGAAAAGGCTTTGGTCGAAATCAGTACACCTGGCAAAAAACAGCCGGCGGGATGGCTTTTGCATATTCCGGCGTGCTACCTCGGCATCGCCCAGGCCGCGCAGGATTACGCGATCCGTTTTGCGCAAGACTATTCGCCGAACAGCTTGAACGGGCCGATCATCGAGTTGCCGAATGTGAAACAAAAGATCGGTGAAATCGAATTGGAGTTGCAGCGGGCGCGGCATTTCCTGTACTCTGTCGCAAGACAATGGGACGATGCCGACAAAGAGCAGCGTTCTAAGATGGCGGCTGAACTCGGCGCAGTGAAAGTCGCAGTGACCAACTCAGCGGTCGACATCGTTGATCTAGCGATGCGCGTGGCCGGAGCACATAGCTTGTCTGAACAATCCCCGCTGCAGCGTTATTATCGCGACGTGCGGGCAGGGCTTCACAACCCGCCGATGGAAGACATGCTCGTCCCGTCGCTTGCGGATTTTGCGGTGGCCAATCAGTCGGTGAAGCAGCCGGTAAAATAAAGGCGAGATAGCTGGGGCAGAAGGCTGTTTCAATAGTATGATTGTTGCAAGAATTTAAAGCAGGAAACCCTTATTTAACAAGGGTTTCCCGCTTTTTTTATTGCCACAAACCAGCTGATAAAAAAATAGAAGAAATTCAAGTTTAAAGAGTTGGCAAATGCTTTTTCATCGGATACAATTGGACACTTGTTGAAAAAATCTTGCGGGTGTGGCGGTCCTTTCAAATCATCACGCCAGCTGTCTATTGAAAGTAGAATTCTAAATTACGATTTCTTATCTTTTTTGTACGGCCTGGATTTGCACAACAGAACGATAAAGGAGGAATCAGATTGAAGAAATATGCATCCAGGACGGATTGGCCGGTCATGTGGATTAGTGGCGGTCTATTGGTGGCGTTTGTTCTAGCGTCATTTATTAATGTGGAGATGGTATCATCTCTTGTGAATACGGCATTTGCCTTTGCGGTGAAGTACTTTGGCGCATTGTGGCAAGTATTATTGCTGGGAACGTTTTTTATTGCTTTGTTTTTGGGATTTTCAAAGTACGGGAAGATTCGGCTTGGAGGCATCGATAAGCCCGAGGTCAGTTATTTTAAATGGGTTGCCATGATCATGACAACTTTGCTTGCCGGGGGCGGCGTGTTTTGGGCCGCGGCTGAACCGATGTATCACTTTTTGGATCGGTCCCCTAATTTTGCAGGCGTAGAATCCGGTACAGTGGAAGCGGTCGTGCCAGCGTTTGCGCAGTCATACTTGCACTGGGGCTTTCTTGCCTGGTCTATTCTCGGGACGCTTGGAACGATCGTGCTGATGTACGCGCATTATCAAAAAGGCATGCCGTTGAAACCACGTTCTTTGCTGTATCCATTACTTGGCGAAAAGATCATGGGGAAAAGCGTGCTGGGTACTGCCATTGACGCATCGGCCGTTATCGCGGTCGCAGCCGGCACCATTGGCCCAATTGGTTTTCTTGGCTTGCAGGCGGCTTACGGGCTGGAATCATTGTTCGGCGTGCCGAATACTTTGTTCACTCAAGTGATGATCATCGTGGCAGTCGTGGTGATCGCGACGATCTCTGCGATCACGGGACTTCGAAAAGGCATCCAATTCCTCAGTAATGTCAATATTTCGCTGACGCTCGTTTTGATGCTGGTTATTTTGGTGATTGGCCCGGGCGGCTTTATCGCCGATACTTTCTTAGCGGCATCCGGTATTCATTTACAGGAATTTTTGGCGATGAGCACATTCCGCGGAGATTCCGCGTGGCTGGGTTCTTGGACAATCTTTTTCTGGGGCTGGTTCCTCGGATATGGCCCGATGATGGCGATTTTCATCTCCACCATCACGAGAGGCCGGACGATTCGCGAATTGATCCTGGCTGTGTCGGTTACGGCGCCGATCGTGACGGCGTTCTGGTTTACCGTAGTCGGCGGGACGGGCATGTTTTATGAGCTTGGAGAACCAGGTGTCATTTCTTCTGCCTTGAACGCGGATGGCATGCCGGCTGCGATGATGGCGATTACGCAGCAATTGCCGTTTGATACCGTCATTGCGCCACTGTTCTTATTAGTCACGATTCTTTTCGTGGTGACAACAGCAGATTCGATGGCTTACACCATTTCGGTCGCGATTACCGGTAACGGCCATCCACCGAAAGCGATGCGCGTCTTTTGGGCGGTCATTATGGGGACGGTCGCCATCGTGCTGTTGATGATCAGTGAAGGCGGCATTCAAGCCATCCAATCCTTTATCGTCGTCACGGCGATTCCGGTTTCCTTGCTATTGCTGACAACGTTCTGGGCAGCGCCAAAAGCGGCCAAGACGATGTATGCCGAGCAATTCGGCAGCGAAGCAAGACGCCAGGCGAGAGTGGCGAAGACAGACGGAAATTAAGTTATGAGCGGAACTGGTGAAGCGATTGAAGAAAGAAAGGATGTCTTCAAAACGCACCGGTTTCACGTATAGCTTGAAAGTAATCGATGAACAGCATGAGACGGGCGATGATCTGTAATGGATCATGGCCCGTTTTTTTATTGGGCGATAAGCTTAAGTAATGAGATAAGTGCAAATGATGTCGGCGCTTACATTAATTTGCCCTTATGTGACATCTGTCACTAGCCGTTGCGCTTATACTTCCTGTACGTTAGCACAGAAGCAGACAATTGCTTCCGATATGGAATTTGCATCTAGAGGAGAAAATTCGCATGAAAAAAATAGCATGGATTACGGATACAGCTGCACAACTGGATGAGGCATTCATTCAACGGCATCATGTTTATGTATTGCCCCTTAGTGTCGTGTTTGACGACGGCTCGTACCGCGAATCGATCGATCTGACACAAGGAGAATTTTACGATAAATTACGTGCGGCAAAAGTGTCGCCGAAAACCTCACAACCGGCCATCGGGGAAATGACGGCCTTGTACGAAAAACTGCAGTCAGAAGGCTATGAGTTGGCCGTGGCGCTTCATTTGTCGAGCGGTCTATCCGGCACGTTCAACAGCGCGCAATCAGCTGCCGACATGACGGATTTTCCGGTCTACCCGATCGATTCGAAAATCGGCTCGTTTCCGATGGGCAAGATGATCGAAATTGGCAATGAATTATTCGCATCCGGCAAAGAACCGGAAGAAGTGGTAGAGACCATCAATCAATTGACGGCTAAAACGCATTTGTCGTTCATTCCATCGAGTTTGAACCAATTGCATAAAAGTGGCCGGGTGTCAGGGACGCAAGCTTTCCTAAGCAATATCCTTAACATCAAAGTGGTGATTACATTTGTGGACGGCGTGACGGTCATGAAAGAGAAAGTCCGTTCGAACAAGCGCGCCAAGGAAAGCGTCAATTCTGCATTGCGTGCGGATATGGAATCCGGGATGGTACCGGAAGTGGCGGTCATCCATTGCAATAATGAAGCCGGTGCCCAAGTGTGGAAAGAGGAATTGATGAAAGAGTTCTCAGGCCTCAAAGTGGAAGCCGTCCAGTTGAGTGTCTGTGTAGGTGTCCACGCCGGAGAAGGGACGACTGGTTTAAGCTGGGTCAGCTATTAAAAACAGGGCGATGAAATGGGGGAGAAACCTCGGAACGGGCAGCGTATTATGTGCCTGTGTCCGGGGTTTTTCTGGTTTGATTGAGCAGGAAGGACACTTCACGATGGCCCATTCTATGTTAAACTTTAACTCGGATAGTTAAATATTGGCTATTCCAAAATGGGATGAAGCCATTTTCAAAATGAAAACAAGAAATCTGATATAACGCGAGGTGCTGACATGATGGAGACCTTTCAGGAATTGGAAATGTATAAGAATTTTGATGAGCTGGCGGAAGATGTGATCGATTTGGCTAAAGAGATTTTGCCGGATCAATTATTTTATTTAAGCTCTATCACGGAAGCCCAGCAAATTGTCTTGAAGCATTCATTGAATACCAGCAGCATTCCTGTAGCGGAGGGCATGGTGCTCGACCTGAATGACACATTGTGCAGCCGGATGGATTTCGAAAACAAGCAGCCACTGGTCTATGAGGATGTTCAAGACGCTCCAGAATTGAAGCATTTTGAAGATAAGCTGGAAGCGGCCCATGTAAGGTCGTACTTAGGCCTGCCGATTTCTTTTGTTAACGGCGACCGCTTCGGCACTTTATGTGCGGTGAATGACGAGAAAAGCCAATTCGATGCAAGAAGCATCACATTATTGCAGCGCATTGTGCGGATGTTCTCCTATTACCTTGACCTGGAACGCTTTGCATATCGGGATTCGCTGACAGATCTGTACAATCGGCATTTCCTTACCCGTTTTTTTGATGGCAATTCGAAAGCTGGGGGATCGATTTTCTTCTTGGACCTAGATGGGTTTAAAAATGTCAACGATCTATACGGCCACGAGACAGGCGATCTCGTCTTGAAAGAAGTGGCAGCCAAGCTGCAGCAATTTATCGAAGGTCAGACAGATGTTTTAGCGGCACGGCTCGGCGGGGATGAATTTTTGATTTGTTTTGCCAAGCCTGTAAGTGCTGCGGAATTAAGTGAATGGGCAACACGCCTGCTTGCCAGCTTGAGCCAGTGGGAAGCGGATTATTCGCTATCGGCGAGCATCGGCATTGCACAGTATCCAGCCGGTGGAAACCAGGACTTGAGAGAACTTCTTCGACAAGCTGACCACGCTTTGTACCAAGCAAAAAAATCGGGGAAGAACTGTTATAGTTTTTATTGATCAATACGACATCAGCTAGTTGGAGGAGTGAAGATATTGACGGAACTGAACCGGCTACAAGCGGTCTTTAAGCAATCGACGTATCAATTGGCGAATCACGGCACGCGAAACATTGGCGTATTGAAGAAGGCTTTTGAAGCGATGGCAGATGAAATGGAAAGTGACATCTATGGAACGGGGCAAGTCATCGAAAGTTTTCAGCAAAAGATGGCGGCTTTCCTTGGAAAAGAAGCGGCTGTCTTTTTTCCGAGCGGTACGATGGCCCAGCAGATTGCGCTGCGGATGTGGTGTGATGAAAAAGGGCTGAAAACCGTCGCCTATCATCCGCTGAGCCATTTGGAGATTCATGAAGAGGACGGATTAAAAGAATTGCATGGCATCGAAGCGGTGCATTTGACGTCTCCGGACCGAGTTGTCGAGTTACAGGACGTCACGGAGTTAGGGGACGAGGTGGCGGCTGTACTATTGGAATTGCCGCAGCGTGAAATTGGCGGGCAATTGCCGAGCTTCGAGACGCTGGAGCAAATCTCCAGCTATTGCCGCAAGCACAATATCAAGCTGCATCTTGATGGCGCCCGGTTGCTAGAAGTCACTCCTTATTATGAAAAGTCCGCAGCGGAAATTTGTGCCTTGTTCGATAGCGTCTATGTGTCTTTATACAAAGGCATCGGCGGAATTGCCGGCGCCATCCTCGCTGGGGACGAAGCGTTCACGCAGCAATCAAAAGTATGGAAAAGACGCCACGGCGGCGACTTGATCAGCCTTTATCCGTATATCGTATCGGCGGATTATTATTTCAACGAACGCTCCGAGAAGATGGGGCATTATTACGAATCGGCGAAGCGCGTGGCTGAATGGTTTAATTCTTGTACAGGCATTTCGACTTTGCCGAAAGTGCCGGTGTCGAATATGTTCCACGTCCAGTTCGCACACTCGAAAGAAGAAGTCGAACCGGTCCTTGTGGAGCTTGGGCAAGAAACAGGAATCGGCATCACCGGTTATGTGAAAGAACGGAACAGCGGGTCCTGTTATTTTGAAGTGCACATGGGAGACCAGTACGAAGAAATACCGGAAGATCTCCTCAAGGAAACGTTTGAGAGACTAGATCAGAAGATGAGACAGAGCTTCGGCGATTAACCGATTTTGCGTTCAGCCCTCACAGACAACAGTGAGGGCTTTTATCTGTCTTTCGAAAGGAGCGCCTCTCTTTCCACAGCGCGTGGAATCGTGTAAACTGTATAAGGTTACGAAAAGCTAAAGCCTATTGAAACAGTTGATATTGTTGGATTCCCATTATAGATGACAGTGAATTTTTTGGATGGAGGGACGCTTCATCCCGCAAGGAAAGGATTGGAATTGAGCTATGAAAGAAAATTTTTGGCGTGAATTGCCGAAGCCATTTTTTGTATTGGCGCCGATGGAAGATGTGACGAATGTGGTGTTTCGCCATGTTGTGGCGGAAGCGGCGAGCCCTGATGTATATTTCACGGAGTTTACGAATACAGAGAGTTATTGCCATCCGGAAGGCATCCACAGCGTACGTGGGCGTTTGACATTCACGGAAGATGAGCAGCCGATTGTCGCCCATATCTGGGGCAACAAGCCGGAGCATTTCCGCGAGATGAGCATTGGCATGGCAGCGCAAGGCTTTAAAGGCGTTGACATCAATATGGGCTGCCCGGTGCCGAACGTTGCCGCTAAAGGAAAAGGCAGCGGCTTGATCAATTATCCGGACAACGCAGCGGAAATTATCCAAGCGGCGAAAATGGGCGGACTGCCTGTCAGCGTCAAGACGCGCCTCGGCTATACGCATGTCGACGAATGGAAAGGCTGGTTGCGCCATGTCCTGGAACAAGACATTGCCAATTTGTCGATTCATTTGCGGACGAAAAAAGAAATGAGCGCCGTGCCAGCGCATTGGGAATTGATCCCTGAAATCAAAGCGCTGCGTGATGAAGTGGCGCCGGATACCTTACTGACAATCAACGGCGACATCCCAGACCGCAAAACCGGCCAGGAACTGGCGGATAAATACGGCATCGACGGCGTCATGATCGGACGCGGGATTTTCCACAACCCGTTCGCTTTCGAAGAGGAACCGAAAGAGCACAGCACACAGGAATTGTTCGACCTGTTGCGCCTGCATCTCGACCTCCACGATAAATACTCGACCGAAACTGAGCCGATCGCTTTCAAGCCATTGCGCCGTTTCTTCAAGATTTACGTCCGTGGTGTACGCGGTGCCGGTGAACTCCGCAACGATTTGATGCATACGGAGACCACTGATGAAGTGCGAGCCTTGCTCAATGAGTTCGAGAAGAAAGAAGTACCTGTAGCGACTAGCCAATATTAAATAACGAAATGCCGTTAAAAGCTCACGTCTTTTAACGGCATTTTTTTGTGGAAATGACGATCAGCACCAAAATCGCTTTTTGGAAAATTTATGGGAATGGAGAGTTTAGTGCTTCACAAATCGGGAAATGAACCCCGTAACCCAATTATTTGGAATAATAAGGAGGCGGATCTCATGGGACACACAAGCTCAAAAAACCGGATGGACGAGGCATTGGGGAAACTGGAAGAAGATTACTTGGACGCAGTGGATAATAACCAATCTGACAGTGTAGAGGCGTTCGTAGAAGCGTTTTTGCATGACTCATGGTCTTACAACGAACGGAATTTGGCGACGATCAAAACTGCGATGAGCCGATATTCCCAACAACAAATAGATGTCGACACCTTTAGCAGTTCCTTCCAGCGAATGGTTGACCGCGTACAAGAGAAGCTGCAGGGACTCGATGGAGGCGGCCGGTATCCGGTCATTCAAGAAGGGCGAGGCGCTTCCTTGATGATTGCTTTTGTTGATGGACTGGTAATCCAATATTTCTCGGGCACTTACACCATCGAGCAATTGGAAAGTGATACTCCCTATCTGACGCAAGCGATCTTGCATATGTTAAAAACCGCAAGCTAAAAAACAGCAATTATCCTCAATTGCCGCCCATGCGTGGTATAATAGAGAACTTAAGGCGCAATGAAGCAGCCGCTTGAGACGAAAAGCCCGAAAAGCTTTCTTCTACTATTAAATTGAGGTGTAACTAAATGAATAAACGATGGACGATCGATAAAATCAGAACATTTGTCAACAACAATTCCGACAGCAAACTATTGTCGACGGAGTATCATGGATTTTCCCAAAAGTTGTTGTTCAAATGTGCATGCGGCAATAACTTCGAGAAAACCTTCACGAAGTTCAACAAGAACAACCAGCGCAAATGCGACACATGCCAACCGCCAAAAGCACCGCGCGGACAGGAACAATGAGAAGAACGCCAATTCCTTTTTAAGGGATTGGCGTTTTTTCATGCGCGGATATACGGAACGATTAAAAAAATTGGTGAAGCATTTGGAGCGAAAAGTTGAAAAAGTACAGAAGATGTTAAAAGAGTGCTAGTGAAAGCGCTATCATTAAAGTTTTCAGAATTTATACTTAAAGAGTAATGACTTATATGGACAAAGGGAGAGGGGAAAAGATATGAAGAAGAATAGTAAAAGTTTGCTGTTACTGATGATTCTGGTGTTGTTCGCTTTAATGGCCGCTGCTTGCAATAGCGAGGGGGAAGAAGGTTCAGGATCTGGTTCTGGCTCAGGGGTAGATGTCGGCATCGTGTTACCGACAAAAGATGAGCCGCGTTGGGTACAGGATGAACAACGCTTTAAAGATGCACTGTCGGATTCGGATTACTCGACTGAAATTCTCTTCAGCCAAGGATCTTCGGCTAAAGAGAAAGAAAACGTCGAAGCATTGTTGAACAAAGGCATCAAAGTCTTGATTATCACGCCGCATGACGGGGCGGCTGCAGCTGCCGCTGTAGAAGCAGCGAAAAAAGATGATGTGACCGTGATTGCGTATGACCGTTTGATTACCGATACAGATGCTGTTGATTACTACGTAACATTCGATTCCTTGGCAGTGGGGGCAGCACAAGCACAGTATTTGATCGATAACGCTGAGGGCTCCGATAACCCATTGTACTTGTATGCCGGTGCTTCTTCGGATAATAATGCTTTCCTATTCTTCCAAGGCGCATGGGAAGTGCTGCAGCCGAAAATTGCTGATGGCACATTCAAGATCGCTAACTCCAGCGAAGCAGAAGCTTTGTCTGACACGAAAGAATTGGATCGCGACCAATTGAGCAAAATCATCGGCCAGGTCACCACGAACTGGGATCCAAACGAATCCAAGAACAAAGCACAGACGCATTTGACGTCAGTAGGTGAAGATTTGAAAGGCGATGTAGCGATTTTGGCACCAAACGACGGCACGGCTCGCTCGATTGCAGATGTATTTGGATCGGATTCCGCTGTGACAGATTACACAATCACAGGCCAGGATGCCGAAAAAGCATCAATCCAGTACATCATCGATGAGAAACAATCGATGACGGTATTCAAAGATGTTCGTACACTTGTCCAGGATGCAATGGGCATGGCGGTCGAAGTATTGGATGGCAATGAACCCGAGACAACAGGTTCTTACGATAACGGCGCAGGTGAAGTGAAAGCGAAACAGACAGACGTTACCGTGGTTGACAAAGAAAACGTGAAATCCGAATTGATCGACACAGAATATTACGAAGCCAGTGAATTTACAGGCATCGAATAAACAATAGGACACAGGAATAGTGGTAGCGCCGCCTATCACTATTTCTCCATTCCTTCAGGTTTTTTTGCAGGGGAGGCGAAGAGATGAGCGACTATATTTTAGAAATGAACGGCATTACGAAAGAGTTTACGGGCATCAAAGCACTCGATGACGTCAATTTCAAAGTCGAACGCGGAGAAATCCACTGCCTGATCGGTGAAAACGGTGCAGGGAAATCGACTCTCATGAAAGTGCTGAGCGGCGTATACCCTTATGGTACATACGACGGCGACATCGTCTTCGAAGGGGATGTGCAACGCTTCAATGAAATCAACGATAGCGTTAAAGCAGGAATTGCCATCATCTATCAGGAGCTGGCACTGTTTCCGGATCTGACGGTTTATGAGAATATTTTCGCCGGCAACGAAATTAGGAAAGGCCCATTCGTTGATTGGAATGAAACGATTGTCCAGTCCGTCAAGATGCTGGAAAAGGTCAAATTGAAAGTGGATCCGGAGACTTTGATCAAGGATCTCGGGGTAGGCAAGCAGCAATTGGTGGAAATCGCCAAGACGTTAAGCAAAGAGGTCAAGCTATTGATTCTTGACGAGCCGACCGCTGCCTTGAACGAAAACGACAGCGAAAACTTATTGGAGCTGTTAAAGGAATTGAGGTCACAGGGAATTACGTGCATCATGATTTCCCATAAATTAAAAGAAGTCATTTCCATCGCCGACAAAGCGACAATCCTGCGGGATGGCAAAACCATTGTCACTTTGGATGCGCATAAAGGCGAAATCTCAGAAAGCGTCATTATCAAGAACATGGTGGGACGCGAAATTGCCGATATCTATCCGAAGCGCTTGGATCATGAATTTGGCGACACGGTGTTGGAGCTGAATAACTGGTCAGCCTACGATTCGCAATTGGGCCGCCACGTCGTCAAAAAGGCGAATATCCAATTAAAACAAGGTGAAATCATCGGAATCGCCGGACTGATGGGGTCGGGACGTACGGAACTGGCGCTTAGCATATTCGGCAACCCGAAAAAATACAAAGTGGAAGGCGATATGCAGGTCAACGGGCGGGACGTTCAATTCAAGCATACGAGCGATGCCATTAAGGCTGGAATCGCTTATGTGACCGAGGATCGGAAAGGCAACGGATTGTTCTTGATCAATGACATCAAGAACAATCTGACAGCGGCTCATTTGAAAGGAATCTCGCAAAGCGGCGTGTTGAATTTGAATGAGGAAGTGAAAGTGGGATCGGAGTACAGAAAATCGCTGCACATCAAGACCAGCTCGCTTGAACTGGCAGTCGGCAAACTGAGCGGCGGCAATCAGCAAAAAGTATCGCTCGGCAAATGGCTATTCACGGGACCAAAAATTTTGATCCTCGATGAACCGACGCGGGGCATCGACGTCGGAGCGAAGTTCGAGATCTACACGATCATGAACGAATTGATCAAACAAGGCATGAGCATCATCATGATTTCTTCTGAACTGAACGAAATCATCGGCATGAGCGACCGTATTTACGTGATGGCAGAAGGCGCAATCACGGGAGAGTTATCGAGAGCAGGTACGACACAAGAAGCCATTATGGAATTGGCAACGCAATAGGGGGTAGAAATCCATGAGTTTTTTCAATGAAGCGCGCTTTCTGATCAAAACCAATATTCGCGATTACGGCATGTACATCGCCTTGTTCGTGATCATGCTGACCTTTTCCGTGATGACCGACGGCTTGTTCATGTCATCCCGAAACATCAGTAATCTGCTCGATTCAGCCGGCTACATCGCCGTGCTCGCAGTTGGCATGACGCTCATCATCGTCATTCGCCACATCGATTTATCGGTCGGATTTGTCGCCGGGTTTCTCGGCGCAGTGGCAGCGATTTTCCTGACACAAATGGGCTTGTCCGTTTGGCTCGTCATCCCGATCGTTATGGTGTTCGGGATCATTATCGGTTTGTTCAATGGCTTTTTGGTAGCGAAAATTGGCATCCCGTCTTTTGTCGCGACACTGGCCGGCATGTTGATTTTCCGCGGGGCTTTACTCAATGTCACAGAATCGACAGGTACCATCATCGTCAATGACGATTTGTTCAATTCACTCGGCAATGGTTTCATCCCATCACTCGTCGAAGTGAATGGTCTCCATTTGCTATCGGTACTTGTTGGAGCGGTCGGTATTGCGCTCTATATTTACAGCGAACTGTCCACTCGACGCAATAAAGTGACATATGGCTTTGAAGTGATTTCCTTGCCGATCTTTATTGTGAAACTGGTTTTTGTTTCATTCATCATCGGCTATATCACATGGGTGCTTGCAGGATACAATGGCTTTTCATGGACGGTCGTCATCATGCTGCTCGTCGTTGTGATTTATCATTTCCTCTCGACGAAAACCGTTCTTGGGCGCAATATTTATGCGGTCGGCAGCAACCCGGAAGCGGCCCATTTAAGTGGCATCAACGTCACGAAAATCACCATGATTGTCTTCGGTTCCATGGGCATGCTTGCTGCTTTGTCGGGCATCCTGTTCACAGCGCGACTGCAATCGGCAACAACGACAGCGGGAACCTTGTTTGAACTCGATGCCATCGCGGCCGCTTATGTTGGCGGGGTGTCTTCCGCTGGCGGTGTCGGCAAGGTCACCGGCGCTATTATTGGCGCGATCGTGATGGCTTCCTTGTCGAGTGGCATGAACTTGCTTGGTGTCGGCATTTCCTATCAGTATATGATTCGCGGGGGCGTCTTGGCCGCTGCTGTTATTTTCGAGGTCATGACACGCAAGCAACGCGGATAACTTCATCACACACAAGCACCTTCATAGGAAGGTGCTTATTTCCATATAGACCGTATTGCGAATTTTCCGACAGGTGGTAAGATGAGAACAGTTTCATCGCGAAAAGGGGAGCGAACCGTGAGAAAAAAAGTCATCTTTGTGCTGTGCTCGTTATGTGCCGTGCTCGGATTTTTTACTATCTTGTCTGTTAACAAAGTCCTGAATTCGGAATGGGAACTGCCATCCGCCGTCAGCAGCGAACAAGAGCGAAAGCGAATCGTTCTTATCACTCAAGAGTTGGACACGCCATTCTGGAAATTGGTCGGAGAAGGCGCTGCCAGTCAAGCAGAGCGGGAAGATGTCGGTTTTGAAATATGGGGAAGCTACGGCAAAAACCAGGAAGATTTCTTGAAGCAAGTGGAAATCGCGCTTCATTCGAAAGTGGACGGTGTCATCGTGCAAGGCAATGATACCGATGAATTCCAGCAATTGGCACGTATCAAAGCTGCCTCGTACGGCATCCCCATCATCACGGTCGCAAATGATGTGCCCGTCGAGAAAAGCTTACGCAAAACCTACGTGGGCTCGGACCACTATGCTGCCGGTGAATTGCTGATGGAACAATTGTTGGATGATATGGGCGACTCAGGAGAAATCGTCCTGCTGGGTGATGGCAATCTCGAATATAGTGAGCGCCTCCGCTTGAACGGAATGGAGGAAAGTCTCAAACAATATCCTGAGATCCGGTCCATTTATATAGAAAGTGGATCATCTGACGAGGAAGCAGCAGCTGCTGCGCAAAGCGCACTGAACCAGCATCCGAATGTCGATGCATTCATCTTGCTCGATATCCGTCAAGCCCGTGTAGTCATGCAGGAAATCAGCAGCCGCACCGAACTCGAACCATTTTTTCTGTATTCGTTCGATGACGGTTCGGATGCTTCTGAGCTGCTAACAGAGGGGAAGCTGGATGCGATCATCGAACAATCGCCGAAAGAGATGGGGGCGAAAAGCGTCGAGATGATGATGAAGTGGCTTCGCAATGAAGTTGTCCCTCTCGATTCTGCAGGATATGTGACCGATATCCGCATAGTGGAAGGAAAGGATGAATTGCCGTGAACACGATCCAAAAAAAGATTTGGATGCTCGCGGGAATCGTCATTGTCATGATGTTCGCGATTTGGCTAGCATTGACGTTTTATAACCAGAAAATGCAGGATCAATACAATGATATTTTGGAGCGCTATCTGCAGATGAATGAAGTAACTGCTTCGAGCCAGCAGACCGTGACCAATTTGAACGATCATTTATCCAACCCGACAGCCCGCTCAGCCACGACCCTTGTGTCTAGCCAGCAAAGGCTGCAGGATGCTCAGGCGTCGCTTTTGGAGTTGCGCAATGCGGACAATGAGTTTTCCTTAACCAATTACAGCAATATGATCGAAAGCTTTACGGAAACCGTGGAACGTTCCGTCACTTTCAGCGAACAAGGGGAAAACGACATCGCAGCAAGCGAATTCACGGAAGCGAACCGCATGTCTGTCTATATCTCCGAGATGACTTTATCGATTTTCAATTCCGAACTCAGGACCTACGAACGTTTTTACCGCGACATTATCCGGCAATCACAGGAATTAAACACGATGGGCATTCTATTGTTATCACTCACAAGCGTTTTATTATTATTGTTCACTTATTTATTTTCCTTGAGCATCACGAAGCCAGTCCATCAATTGACAAAAGCGGCAAACGAACTGGCCAAGGGCCGTTTTGACCAGCCGATCCGCGTGAATTCCAATGACGAAATTTCCTTTTTGGCGAAAACCTTCGATCATATGCGCGTGAACATCAATAAACTGATCCTGGAAATCCAGCAAAAAGCACAAGTGGAAAGCGAATTGCAGGAAAGCCAGTTGTTGCTGCAGCAGAGCCAGATGCGCCATCTGCAAAGCCAGATCAATCCGCATTTTTTGTTTAATACCTTGAACACTTTGTCGAAAAAAGCTTATTTAGACGGGGCGGAAGACACTAGCGATCTATTGGTCAGCGTAGCTGGTTTGCTGCGCTATAACCTGAAACGCCTCGACCATACTGTGACACTTGAAGAAGAGTCGCATGTCCTGAGGCAGTATATGGATATCCAAAAAGCCCGTTTCAGCGATCGATTGACCTTTCATATCGATCTGGACGCCTCCGCCTTAGTTTATCAGATGCCGAGCCTGACGCTTCAGCCGCTCATCGAAAATGCTGTGATTCATGGCATCGAACCAAAAGAAGATGACGGCGAAATCTGGTTCCGCATCAAAGACGAAGACCAGCATATCCGTATTGAAATTGAAGATAATGGCGAAGGAATGGACAGGGATAAAATCGAACAGCTACTGAAAGGCGGCATCACTCCACAGGAAGGGCATGCGACGGGTATCGGATTTGCCAATGTGGCCAAACGGCTTCAGCTGTTCTATGGCCGCGATAATGTGGTGGAAATCGAAAGTTTGCCAAAATGCGGCACCAAAATCATTTTGAAATTGCCGAAAGTAATGGAGGTTGAAAGTTATGTTTAAGCTCCTGCTCGTGGACGACGAACCAATCGAACGTGAAGGGATGAAAGCAATCTTGGAGCGTTCGTTCGAGGATATAGAGATCAAACAAGCGAAAAACGGCAAAATGGCTGTAGAAACCGCAGCCGACTGGCAGCCAGATATTATCTTCATGGATATCATGATGCCGGTCATGACGGGTTTGGAAGCGATCGAACGGATTCGCGAGACCGACCCAGAAGTTGAAGTCGTCATGATGACGGCATTCGATACCTTTGACTACGCCAAGCAAGCGATCAAATTGGGCGTGAAAGATTATTTGTTGAAACCGAGCAAAGCGGCAGAAATTGTGGCCATTGCAGAGAAATTGTTCAACCATTTGAAAAAGAAAGCGCAGCAACAAAGCTCCTTGCAAAAAGCGATGGCGATTGTAGAGATGGATATCGTTACGCAATTATTATTCGATCAGGTCCAGGACATGCATATCGATTTGTTAGTAGAAATGAAAGGGACCGAGCCTGCTAAAGAAAAATTCGTCATGACGATTGCCATCCCTAAAGGTGCGGAAGAAATATGCCAAGACATCAAGCGAGAAATCAGCGGAATGCCCCATATTTGGGCAGGGCCATGCTACGACAGGCAATTGCCACTCATCGTCTTTCGTGACCTTGCGCATTCGTTCCGCTCCCAAGCGATCACGCTCACCGATAAAATCCTGTCGGCAAGCGGTAAACGGGACCGATGCTTCGTCGGAATCGGAACAGTGTGCGATTCATTTGGGCAAGTGCGGGAGTCTTACCAGAAATCATTAGTCGCGATGAGCGATTTAGCGGTTCCTTCGCGTTATCGCTTCTATTCAGCTGATTTGGAGCCGGCCCCTTCGCACCACCCGGCACTTATCAAACAACAAGAAAAAAGAATGGCCGATTACGTCCGGCTCGGCGATTGGGATGCTGTCGAGGAAATCATCACCGGCTTGATCCGGCAATTGGAACGGATGGGCGAACCTGTTCTCAGAACCCAGCAGCGTTCCCTTGAGTGGGTTTGGCTCTCCAACCGGATCATGGCTGAGTTAGGCGTCGAGATAGACGCACCTTATTATGCGGTTCCGGTTACAGACTATCGTCAACTGATGCTGGCAACTTTGGATTTGATCAATGTGTTAAAGCAAAATTACGATATGCATTTCAACCGGCTGGAATTTGATAAAATCCATCAAATCAAGCAATTCATTACCGAGCATTCCCATGAAGACATTTCATTGGAAGTGCTGGCAAGAAAAGTGGATTTAAGCCCTATCTATATCAGCAAATTATTCAAAGACAAGCTGGGCATTAATTACATCGACTTCCTGACAGAATGCCGGATGGGAAAAGCCAAGAAACTATTGGCAGACCCGGAAATCAGCTTGAAGGCGATTGCCTTAGAAGTCGGGTACCATGAGCCCAATTACTTCAGCAAAGTATTTAAGAAAATGACTGAGCTGTCCCCGACGGAATACCGTTTGAACCTGTTGAATTCAAAGCGCAGACAAGGAATCAGCACATGAAGCTGCTCATGCGGATATCATTGTTGATCAGCATCAGCGTTTTTGTGGCGGGTTGCCAGAAAGAGGCAGAGCTCCCTGAAAAAAGCGTGTTCAAAGAAGACGAGACGGTACAAGATCAGGAGCCGTTAAAAATCGGCTTTGCGATGGATACCTTGAAAGAAGAGCGTTGGCTGAAAGACCGAGAGCTTTTCGAGCAAGCGATCGAATCACGGGGGTTGGAAGTTGAGATTGCCGCCGCGAACGGAGATGATGCGCTGCAGATTGCGCAGGCTGAGGAGATGATCCAGGAAGGCATTGATTTACTCGTCATTGTGCCGCATAATGCGGAAGCGACCGCAGCGATTGTCCATAAAGCGCATGGGGCGGGCATCAAAGTAATCGCTTACGATCGGCTTGTGAAAAATGCGGAGATCGATTTATATGTCTCTTTCGACAATGAGCAAGTGGGGAAATTGCAGGCTGAAGAGATGTTGAAATTGGTTCCAGAAGGCAATTACGTCTATATTGGCGGCGCTCCGACAGACAATAATGCGCATTTATTGAAAAAAGGCGTATTTGACGTGCTGCAGCCAGCGATTGAACGCGGCGACGTCCATATCATTTATGATGAGTGGACAGAGGATTGGGCGCCGGAACAAGCATTTGCCATATGTTAGAGGCTTTGGAGATCAACGGCAATCAAATTGATGCCGTCATCGCGGCCAATGACGCGACGGCTGGCGGCGCGATCGAGGCGCTTGCACAGGCAGAGCTTGCCGGGGGCATCCCGGTCGCAGGGCAGGACGCAGAACTCGCCGCCGTACAACGTATCGTCGATGGCACGCAAACGATGACTGTCTATAAACCAATCCAGCAACTATCAGAGCGTGTAGCAGCGCTTGCTGTCGATTTGGCAAAAGGAAACGCCATCGAACCGACCGCCAGCATCAATAACGGAAAAAGCGAAGTGCCTTCCGTGCTGCTTGAACCGATCGCGGTCGATATCCGCAATTTGGAAAGCACCGTGTTCGCAGATCATTTTCATTCGGCAGAAGAAATTGATGGGATGGAATAGTTCATGTCAGAGTCCAAGAAAAAAAGAAGGAAAATTTACAATATTCGGTTGACTTCTATATTTCCTAGTACTAAGATAGGGATTAATTAATTTCATAATCTTATCCAGAGAAGCCGAGGGACTGGCCCGATGACGCTTCAGCAACCCCTGATTTAATCAGGAAGGTGCTACTTCCAGCAAGGAGAGATTCCTTGGGAGATAAGAGAGCGGACCCGGCATTTTAAATAGCCCTCTTTTCTCGTTTTCCGAGAAAAGAGGGCTATTTTTATTTTTACACGGGACTGCGGAAATCATAATTTCAAAAGGAGGAATTAGACGATGACGAAGAAACGGATATATTTGAACGCATTTGAGATGGTGTGCGCAGGTGCTCACCAGTCACCCGGGTTATGGCTTCACGAGGACGACCGGTCGCATACGTACAAAGATAGCGAATACTGGATCGAGCTTGCGAAGCTGCTCGAAAAAGGGAAATTTGACGCGGTGTTCTTGGCGGATGTGCTCGGGACCTATGACGTTTACGGCGGCACGCGCGATGCGGCACTTCGCAATGCGGTGCAGACGCCGGTCAACGATCCGCTACTAGTCGTGCCGCTCATGTCATCGGTGACAGAGCATTTGAGTTTTGGGGTCACGGCTTCTGTCAGCCACGAACATCCGTACACGTTCGCCCGGCGCATGTCGACACTTGATCATCTGACCAAAGGGCGCATCGGCTGGAATGTCGTCACTTCCTATTTGAAAAGCGCCGCAGTCAATATTGGGCTTGATGACCAGATGAGCCATGATGAGCGTTATGAATTCGCCGCCGAGTATTTGGACGTTTGCTATAAATTATGGGAAGGCAGCTGGGAAGACGGCGCGGTCGTTCGTGATCCCCAATCGAAAGTCTATACCGACCCGTCAAAAGTTCATGACATTCGCCACGAAGGCAAGTATTTTAAAGTGCCCGGTGCGCATCTATCGGAACCGTCGCCACAGCGCACGCCAGTATTGTTCCAGGCAGGGGCGTCGCCGCACGGCCGTGAATTCGCTTCGAAGCACGCCGAATCCGTGTTTACGGCAGGGCCAACGATTGCTGTTGTAAAAAAGGGCGTCGATGCGCTGCGTGAACGCATCCAAGCGAACGGGCGCGACCCGGAAGATGTGCTCGTCTATACGACCTTTACGGCGATTGTCGGGAAGACCGAAGAAGAAGCACAAGAGAAATACGAAACCTTGAAAAGCCATGTCAGCTACGAAGGGGCGCTCGCGCTCTTAAGCGGTTGGACCGGCATCGACTTCTCGGGATATGAACCGGATGACACACTCGAATATATTCAAAGTAACGCCATGCAGTCAGCAGTTGAAGTGTTCACGCGTGCAGATCCGGATCGAAAATGGACGATCGGTGAACTTGCGACATTCGTCGGCATCGGAGGACGCGGGCCGGTCGCGGTTGGAACGCCTGAGCAAGTGGCGGATGAAGTCGAGCGCTGGAGAGACGAAACCGGCGTCGATGGCTTTAATTTAGCGTATACGCTCGCACCTGGCAGTTTCGAGGACTTTGTCGAACTGGTCGTGCCGGTTTTGCAGGAACGCGGGCTCGTACAGTCAGAATACACAGAAGGCACGTACCGAGAGAAAATCTATGGCAAAGGCCAAGCACAGTTGAAGGACAATCATCCGGGCAAAAACTTCAAGCATTTGCACGAACTAGCCGGAAACTAAGGGAGGAATCGATATGCTGACAGCTTACTGGATCGCCGTAGCCGTCTTTTGGGCAGCCGGACTGACTTTATGGAATAAACTTTACCCAAAACCGAAAGGAGGCGAGCGCCATGGGGGATGAAACGTCGTGGCTATTGCCATTTATAATCGTGATGCTTGTCGGCTATTTCGCATTGACTACATGGCTCGGGAAAAAAGGAAAGGCCCATAGCGGATCGATGAAAGGCTTTGCGATCGCAAAAGGCAAAGTCAATCCAGCGGTTGTCGGCATGAGCTTCGGTGCCTCTTACGCCAGCGCCAATTTGTTTCTGGGCGTTCCCGGATGGGCGTATACATACGGTCTGTCAACTTTGTGGTATACGATTGGCTGCTTCGGGGTCACGTGGCTTGGCCTGTTGCTGTTCACGAAAACCTTCTGGCGCTACGGGCAGAAAAACGGCGGCAGCTTGACGATTCCCGAGTGGCTCGGCAACCGCTACAATAGCAAAGCTTTGCGCGTCCTCGTCGCCCTATTGGTGCTGTTCAATATCTATTACATCGTCGGGCAGAATGTCGGACTCGCGACGATGTTCGAAACGGTCATCGGCATTCCTTATCTATGGGGCATTGGGATTGGTGTCATCATCACAATCATTTACGTCAGCCTAGGCGGAGCGTTTGCGCAAATCGTCAGCGACGGCATCCAAGGAGCGACGATGGCAGTCGTCTCATTATTGCTATTCATCTCGCTATTATGGACAATCGGCGGTGGATGGAATGTATTCGGCACCTTGCAAGCAGAGCTCCGCGCAATCGATCCGGCACTCGTTGCGCCGCTATCGGCAGGCGGGCCGTTCTATAGCGGCTTTGCCATCTTGAGCATCCAATGGCTATTGTTTTCATTCGTTTTGTTGCCGCATTTGATGAATAAAGTGCTGACCGTTGAGAAAGAAGAGGATTTGCGGACCTTCACGCTATCCGCCGGTATTTCCTTGTTCACCTTGTCCATTTTCTCGGTGTTCGCAGGGCTTGCCGCACGCATTATCTTGCCAGGCCTCGCGTCAGCCGATAGCGCCATCCCGGCATATATCATGGAAGCATTTCCTGTCGCCATCGTCGCGCTCCTCGTCATGGGGGTGATTTCCGCGATCTTATCGACGACCGATAGCCTGTATTTGGGCATCACCAATAGCATCGGCAACGATTTGTTTAAAGTGCTGGCTGTGCCGGTGCTTTATAAAAACAAAAACTTAACGGCGCAGGAACTCGACGCCAAAGTGCTAACAGCGTCAAAAGTATCTCTAATCTTTATCGGCCTCATATCGCTTTATATGTCGGTCAGCCGCCCGGAATCGTTGGCCTTGCTGACGAGTTTCGGGACATCCGCCATCATCAGCGGCATCATCGCCCCGATCAGTCTCGGCTATTTCTGGAAGCACGCCAATAAATCGGGCGCTATCGCATCGGTCGTCAGCGGAGCCGGCTGCTATATGATCCTGACCGGCACGGGTGCTATCGAACACGTTTTTCAAGCCATGTTCTTCAGTTCAATCCTCGGCTTTACATCGATGATTACAGTGAGCCTGCTTGCCGAAAGTTTGAAGAAGCGCGAAAAACCTTCTCAGGAAACGGTTCGTGGATGGTAAAACGAAAGCCCCGAAATCATTCGGGGCTTTTTTTTATCCCGCCAATCTTCGGGGAAAGTTCATAAATCCAAGCGCCTCGTTCTTGTGTCTTTCGCTCAAATGAAATAGGCTGAAAAGAGTGGATGCAATAATTCAGTTCATTTAACAGGAAAGAAGGAATCATACCTATGAAGAAGACCTTGATTTTATTAAGTGCATTACTCGCATTTCCGCTTGCAGCCCAAGCACATTCAACCTTGGAGGCATCTACTCCGGCAGAAGGGGCGGTCATTACAGAGCCGCTTGAACAAATTGCGCTGGATTTCAGCGCAAACATCGAACAGGGCAGCACGATGGCCTTAAGCGTGGATGGCACGGCAGTGGATTTTAGTGAAGTGGCCGTGATGGACGATCAATTGATCGGCACTCCCGCTGAAGAATTAGAAGATGGTTCGTATGTGGTGGATTATGAAGTATTAAGTGAGGATGGCCATCCGATTGAAGGATCTTTGGCTTTTGAGTTGCAGGCAGGTGAGGAAGAAGCGGTTTCTGAAGAAGCAGACGAAGCGGCTGCAGCAGAAGAAGAGCCAGCAGCGGCCGAAGCTGAAGCTGAAGAAAGCGAACAAACGGAAGCATCGGATATGGAGCAAGCGTCAAGCGGGGAACCTGAAGCCCCTTCAGAAGACGCGGGATCTAGCCTGACTTTGATCATTGCAGGCATCGCCATCATTCTATTGATCGGGGCAGTCGTCTTGATGCGTAGAAAAAGATGAGTTGGCTGATCGCGTTATCGGATTTTTTCCTTTACGTGGTGCTGGCCTTTCTCGCAGGGGACGCTGTCTTGCGGTTTATTCAATCGGAAAAAAAGCCGCTTATTGAAGTTCCAAAAAAATGGCTGGTACTGGCGCTTGCGTCGATTCCACTTTTGCTTGCGCCCCCTGTCATCCAGCTCGTCTTATTGCTGGGGGATCGCTTTGGCCTGATGCAAGCCATGATTGATGTCATCACGCAATTTCGCACCGGCCAAAGCTATGTATTCGGCGTCTTGATGGCGCTCGCATGGCTAATTGTCGTGTGGCGAGATGGTTCAGCAGGCTTACGGACTTTTTGGCTCGTGCTCAGTGTGCTCAATGTAGCGTATGCAAGCCATGCGGCATCGATTGCGGATTGGCAAGGATTTACGGCGCATGCGCTTCATTTCCTGGCGCTTGTATTATGGGCAGGCGTCTTGATCCACATTGCCTGGTTTATGAAAGACGGGCGCAATTGGCGTGCGTTTCTTAACTGGTTCACGCCGTTTGCGGTAGCCCTGATGGTCATTTTGATCGGCAGCGGCATTTGGCTCATGCTGTTTTTCGTGGCGCCGGAAGATTACGCAAGCTCATGGATCTTGCCTTATGGACAGCTGTTGTTGCTAAAGCATTTAAGCATCATTCCACTCCTGTTCGCCGCGTTCATCAATGCCGCCTTGTCGAGAAGCGATGCGCCGAACCGTCCGTGGCTTAAAGTGGAGAGCTGGCTCTTGCTGGTGGTGTTATTGATTACCGCCTTTATGAGCAAGCTCGCCCCGCCGCATAATATCAACGAAACCTTCCGTCTAGAAGGCAGCGCGCCGTTTGTCGAATGGTTCGCTGGACCGCAGTATTTGCCGGTGCAGGCGGTGTGGACGCCGAACATCGACGGCTTTTTGATGATGGCGATCGGCGTGATTTTCCTCGGCTTGCAATGGCTGGGGTATCGCAAGCAATTGCCCGAATGGCTGTCGTTCGTGTTCAGTCTTGGGTTTGTGGCAGCGGCGTATACCGGATTCATGTTTAGTTTCCTATTTTAATGAATGCCTTGCCAAAAATGGCAGGGCTTTTTTAAAGGCACAAGAATATTTCGACTATCGGATATGTTGTTGAGACTTGTGCGGGATTAAGGTACACTTAAACTGGCAAGGAATGGATTTTAATTATTCAAAAATTTACTCTTTAATAATAAATTTACAATGGAAATCTTTTGTTTAAGAACTATTTCTTTCCACAAAATATTAGAATGGCGAGGTACACATCATGGCAGATTTACGGGTGCCTGAAAAGCGCTTCCGGCCTGAGCTGGAAGGCGTCCGCGCAGTCGCGGCGCTTTTGGTGGCAGTTTATCACATTTGGATCGGGTCGGTTTCCGGCGGAGTCGATGTCTTTTTCATCGTCTCGGGATATTTGATTACAACGTCTCTATTGTCACGGATGGTGCGCGAAGGCCGCATCAATTATTTGGAAAATCTATTAGGTTTGGCGAAACGACTGTTTCCGCTGGCCTTTACGGTACTTGCCGTCAGTGCGGCGCTGTCGATTTTCCTATTGCCGCTCAGCACATGGCGCCAGACAATCGCCGAATTGTTTTCGTCGATGTTTTACTTCCAAAACTGGCAGTTGGCCAATAACGCGGTCGATTATTTGGCACAAAACAACACGGCAAGCCCGTTCCAGCACTTCTGGGCCTTGTCGATTCAAGGACAGTTTTATGTCACGTGGCCAATCGTCATCACACTCGTTTATCTGCTAGCGACGAAAATCCTGAAGACGCCGGTGCGCAAAACTTTGCTCGCCGTGCTATCGGTGATTTTCCTTGCTTCACTCAGCTATTCGGTTTATATCACGGCGGTCAATCAGCCGTGGGCATATTTTGATACTTTTGCACGGGCTTGGGAATTCTCGCTCGGCGGGATGCTTGCGCTCATGCTTCCATATTTGAAATTCCCGGATCGGGCCCATCTCATCATGGGTTGGGTCGGGCTGGCGATCATCGCCTTCACGGGCATGGTGCTGCCAGTCTCGACTGTGTTCCCTGGATTTGCGGCATTGTTGCCGACAGGTGGAGTGATCCTGGTCATTATCGCCAGTGAAAACGGACAGGCGTTCGGTGTGCAGAAATTGCTCGGCTCGAAACCGTTCCAGTATTTCGGCAGCATTTCCTACGGTTTTTACTTATGGCATTGGCCATTATTGGTGTTCTATTACGCCTACTTCAACACAGATACGGTAACGACTCCAGCAGGTCTTGCCATACTCGGAATTACGTTCATCTTGTCCGTCCTGACGATTCGACTTGTCGAAAAGCCGGTGCGTGAGATGCCGATCAAGCATTCGAAAAAACGCTTGTCGAAAGTGCTGGTCGCTTTGATGACACCGGCGATTTTGATCGGCCTCTCGTGGGGCGTTTTCGTCCAGGCGAGCAGCGGAGGAACGGCTACGGTAGAAGATAACCCAGGCGCACGCGCCGTGTTGGAAAATATCCAGCCGGCAGAAGATGCGCAACTGCAGCCAGACTTCTTGTCGGCAAAAGAAGACTTGCCGACCTTCTATAGCAACAAAGATTGCTTCCTGACAGGCAGCGTCAGTTCCAAGTTGAAAGAATGTTCATTTGGCGTCACGGAAAATCCTGAGCATGTCGTCGCACTTGTCGGCGGCTCACATTCGGGGCATTGGTTCCCGGCGCTTGAAGCTGTCGCGGAAGAGCTGAACATGCGCATCGATGTCTTCAATAAAGATGCGTGCCGATTCTCAAGCGGCGATTTCGATGGCCAACTGGATGAAGCGTGCATGACGTGGAACGATAATTTGCAAGAGCGCTTGATGGCAGATCCGCCTGATTTGATCTTTACCACAGCGACGGTGAATTCGGGAGATACGGTGCCAAAAGGCTACATCAATAAATGGAAAGAATTCGAAGGCGTGGCAGAAATCTTCGCGGTGCGCGACAATCCGCGCATGAAAGTCGACCCGACTTTATGCCTTGACGAATTGAGCGTCGACAATTGTTCGGTCGAGCGCAGCAAAGCTTTATCGGATGTCGTTCCATGGGAAAACACGGAAGGCATTCCGGACAACGTCACGTTTGCCGATATGTCCGAGTATTTCTGTACGGACGATACGTGCCCGCCTGTTGTGGGCAATGTATTGGTCTATCGCGATAAGCACCATTTGACGACGCTGTATTCGCAAACGATGGGACCGGCATTGAAAGAACATCTCGAACCGGCTCTTGAAAACTTAAACTGATCAACACCGAACGCCTCCGGAAGCTTAGCCTTCCGGGGGCGTTTTTCGATTGGCCTATTCAGCAGGGGAAATGCAGGACGTGTCGAAAGAGTTACGAAGGAAATGCGCAGCAAAATCGGAAAGGGGTATGAGGCATGAAACGCATATGGCCGATTTTAGCATTGACATCACTCGGAGCATACGGAGCTTATCGAAAGTACAAAGACATGACGCAACTGATCAAGCCGACATGGCCAGAAGTCCGGCATGCCGGCGAAGTGGAAGAGGCGAGGACGGCGCATCTGCCAAAACCGATCGCCAACTGGCTGGAGACGATCGGCGCAGTCGGCCGTGAGCAGGTGATGGGCGTTTATGTAAAGCAAGTGGGCTGGATGAAGACCAAACCTGACCAGGAAGAATGGACCGAATCGACTGCTGAGCAATATAGCTTTGTCGAGCCGCCGTCGTTTTATTGGAAAGCGCGCATGAAAATCGATGGTCTATTCGTTACCGGATCCGATAGTTTCCGGGATGGCCGGGCCGGGATGCGCATCCGTTTCGCGGGGCTGGTGCCGATCAACCGGGCGATTCCGGATGGCAAGCGCGATGAATCGGCCTTGCAACGCTTTTTGATGGAGATGGTCTGGCTGCCGGGACTCGCTTTTAGCCCGTATGTGCGTTTTTTCAATAGCAGTGAACGATCCGTGGAAGCCGAGATAAGTTACAATGGGTCGACCGCCAATGTGACATTCGAGTTTGACGAATTGGGGCGCATGAAGCGTGCGCGTGCGATGCGCTATAAAGATATTGGCGAAGAGGCCAAGCGCTTGCCATGCATCGCCGAAGTACACGAATGGCAAACAATGGACGGCATCGAAATGCCAAGGCGCATCGACATTACGTGGATCATCGATGGCAAACCTTTCGCTTGGTATAAATTCACTGTTGAGCAAGCCAGCTTCAACCCGCGGGTGCCGGATGCTTGGTGAGAAAGTCGGAAATTTAACAGAAAGTTCGTTGTTTTTTGATAAATCTTCTTGACCCGAATCACCTCAGGGGGTATCATGTGGAAATACTTAAAATTGAATAGTGAATTCTTATCTAGAGAAGTCGAGGGACTGGCCCGATGACGCTTCAGCAACCAGCCACTAAGGTCAGGTGCTAATTCCAGCAGGCACACGCCTGGCAGATGAAAAGGAACGAGTTCGATATCGTAAAGCCTTCTTTTTCATGGAAGGCTTTTTTTGTTTCATATCGATGCGTCCGCAGCTGCATGGTAAACGAGATGGAGGAGGACGAATCATGTTATTAGACGAACTGAACAAACGGATGCTGACGGCAGATGGGGCCATGGGGACACTGCTGTACTCGTACGGCATCGAATATTGCAACGAGGAATTGAATATCCAGCGCCCGGAAGTGATCGAGAAAATCCACCGCGACTATATCGCAGCCGGGGCGGACATTATCCAAACGAACACATACGGGGCAAACGCCCATAAACTAGCGCGCTACGGGCTAGAAGATCAGGTAAAGGCGATCAATAAAGCAGCAATCGCCATCGCCAATAAAGCTGCAAAAGACGGCGGGCAGTTTGTGCTCGGTACGATCGGCGGCATTCGCGGCATCCGCCAAAGCGATGCGACATTAGACGAAATCGTCGCCATGGTCGACCAGCAAGCGCAGCACCTGTTATCCGGCGACCCGGACGGTTTATTGCTCGAGACGTATTATGATTTCGAGGAACTCGCAGCGACCGTTACCCATTTAAAGAAATTGACCGACGCGCCGCTCATCGCCCAGTTGTCGATGCACGAACCGGGCATTTTGCAAAATGGCATGAGCTTGAACGAAGGATTAAGACGTCTTGACGCACTGGGCGCAGAAATTGTCGGCGTCAACTGTCGCCTCGGCCCGCATCACACCATCCAGGCATTCGAAGGCGTTGAACTGCCGGAAAAAGCATTTTTATCCGCTTATCCGAACGCCTCACTCCTCGATATCGAAGACGGGCGCATTGTCTACGAATCAGAAGCCGATTATTTCGGCCGAGCGGCGCTGCTGTTGCGAGAAGAAGGCGTGAGACTCATCGGCGGTTGTTGCGGCACGACGCCGAAACATGTCGAAGCGGTCAAAAAACGCATCGGTCACTTGCAGCCGATCACTGAAAAGAAAGTCGAAGAGAAAAAGCCGATTGTCATTCGCGAAGCAGAAGCTTTAAAGGACAAGCCTTTACATGAAAAAGCGAAAACCGAGCGAACGATCATCGTCGAGTTGGATACACCACGCCATTTGGAAATCGATAAATTTCTCGAAGGGTCTAAAGCATTGGACGCAGAAGGCATCGATGCCATCACGATGGCCGATAATTCACTCGCCTCGCCGCGTATCAGCAATATGGCGATGGGCTCGATCCTCAAGCATCAGCAAGATGTCAGACCTCTTGCGCATATTACGTGCCGCGACCGCAATTTGATCGGCCTGCAATCGCATTTAATGGGGCTCGACGCACTGGGCATCCACGATATACTCGCCGTTACGGGAGATCCGACCAAAGTCGGCGATTTCCCGGGAGCGACGAGCGTTTATGACGTGTCGAGCCTGGAATTGATCCAACTTATCAAAAAGCTCAACGAAGGCATTTCATTTTCCGGCAAACCGTTGCGGAAAAAAGCGAATTTCTCGGTCGCCGCGGCATTCAATCCGAACGTCCGTGTCGTCGAGCGTGCAGTCGCGAGGCTTGAGAAGAAAATTGAAGCCGGGGCGGATTATTTCATTTCACAACCGGTCTATACGAAAGAGAAAATCATCGAAATCCATGAGGCGACAAAGCATCTCGAAACACCGATTTTCCTCGGAGTCATGCCGCTGACGAGCATCCGCAGCGCCGATTTTCTACACAACGAAGTGCCCGGCATCAAATTGTCGGAAGAGGCACTGGTTCGCATGCGTGCTTGCGGCGATGATAAAGAGAAAGCGACGGCAGAAGGCATTCAAATTGCGAAAGAATTAATCGATACGGCAGCGGAATTGTTCCACGGCATTTATTTGATCACGCCATTTGTGCGTTATGACATGACAGTGGAATTGATCCGCTATATCCGACAATTAGATTTAGAGAAAGCGAGCGATCGTGCATATGCCTAAACATGTAATTGAACAGCAACTGGAAAAACGCATCTTGGTCATAGACGGCGCGATGGGCACGATGATTCAAAATGCGGATTTGTCCGCAGAAGATTTCGGTGGAGAGCAATACGATGGCTGCAATGAGTACTTGAATATCGTCCGCCCCGATGTCTTAGAAGGGGTGCACGATGCGTATTTAGAAGCGGGCGCAGACATCATTTGCACAAACACATTCGGCGGCACGCCGGTCGTCTTGGATGAGTATGGGCTCGGCCATCGGGCAGCGGAAATCAATCAAAAAGCGGTCGAAATCGCGAAAAAAAGCCAAGCGAAATACTCGACGCCGGAATGGCCACGCTTTGTGGCGGGGGCGCTTGGGCCGACGACGAAAACCTTGTCGGTGACAGGCGGCATCACATTCGACGCATTAAAAGCCGATTTTCAAGTGCAGGCGAAAGCCTTGATTGAAGGGGGCGCGGATCTTCTGCTTTTGGAGACAAGCCAAGATATGCTAAACGTCAAAGCGGCGACCATTGCGATACATGATGCCTTTGAAGAAACCGGCGTGGAATTACCGGTGATGATTTCAGGGACCATTGAACCGATGGGCACGACACTTGCCGGACAGACGATTGAAGCGTTTTATGTGTCGATCGAACACATCAAGCCGTTGTCGGTCGGATTGAACTGTGCGACAGGGCCGGAGTTCATGACCGATCATTTGCGTTCACTATCGGAATTATCGACAGGTTTTGTCAGCTGTTACCCGAACGCTGGGCTGCCGGATGAGGAAGGGCATTACCACGAGACGCCGGAATCCTTGTCGAAAAAACTGCGCGGCTTTGCTGAAAAAGGCTGGCTCAATGTCGTCGGCGGCTGTTGTGGCACGACGCCTGCGCATATTGCGGCAGTGCGTGAAGCGGTCGATGGGCTCGCGCCGCGCGAGCGCAAAGACACGAGTCATGGACATGTCATTTCGGGAATTGAAGTGCTTGAATACGATGAATCGATGCGCCCATTATTTGTCGGCGAACGCACGAATGTGATCGGTTCGCGCAAATTCAAGCGGCTCATTATTGAAGGGAAGTTCGAAGAAGCGGCGGAAATTGCGCGTGCGCAAGTGAAGAACGGGGCGCATGTCATCGATATTTGCCTGGCCAACCCGGACCGCGACGAACTTGAAGACATGGCGGCGTTCATGCAAGAAGTCGTCAAAAAAGTAAAAGTGCCGCTTGTCATCGATTCTACGGATGAAGAGGTCATCGAAGCGTCGCTGAAATTTTCCCAAGGCAAAGCGATTATCAACTCGATCAATTTGGAAGACGGCGAAGAACGTTTTGATGCGGTTATGCCGCTTGTGAAAAAATACGGTGCATCGGTCGTCGTCGGCACCATTGACGAAGTCGGCATGGCGGTCACGCGCGAGCGCAAACTTGAAATTGCGGAACGCTCGTATCAATTGCTCACGGAAAAATGGGGAATCGCCCCGGAAGACATTATTTTCGATCCGCTCGTGTTCCCGGTTGGAACGGGTGATGAGCAGTACATCGGCTCGGCACTCGAAACAGTCGAAGGCATCCGTTTGATTAAGGAAAAGTTGCCGCGCGCCTTAACGATTCTCGGAGTATCGAACGTATCATTCGGTTTGCCACCGGTCGGCCGTGAAGTGCTAAATGCCGTTTATCTCTACCATTGCACGCAAGCAGGACTTGATTATGCCATCGTTAATACCGAAAAGCTCGAGCGCTTTGCGTCGATTCCAAAAGAAGAAGTGAAGATGGCGGAAGAGTTATTATTCGAGACGACCGATCAAAACTTGGCGGACTTCACGGATTTTTACCGCGACAAGAAAAAGGAAAAAACCGAGGACGATATTCCAGACACCGTGCCGGAGCGCCTCGCTTACTATATTTTAGAAGGCACAAAGGAAGGGCTTATCCCGGATCTTGATAAAGCACGGGAGTCGTACGAAGATCCGCTCGAGATTATCAATGGGCCGCTTATGGAAGGCATGGCTGAAGTCGGCCGCTTGTTCAACGACAATCAATTGATCGTTGCGGAAGTGCTGCAAAGTGCAGGCGTCATGAAAGCGGCGGTATCGTATCTCGAAGGCTTTATGGAAAAGAAAGCGGATGATAGCGGGAAAGGCAAAGTCATCCTTGCGACCGTCAAAGGCGACGTTCACGACATCGGCAAAAACCTGGTCGACATCATCTTGTCGAACAACGGCTTTAAAGTAATCGACATCGGCATCAAAGTGACACCCGCCGCACTCATCGAAGTGATTCGTAAAGAACAGCCGGACATCATTGGCTTGTCAGGCTTGCTCGTGAAATCTGCCAAGCAAATGGTGCTGACAGCGCAGGATTTCCGTGAAGCCGATATTGATGTGCCGATTTTAGTCGGAGGTGCGGCTTTGTCCCGACGCTTTACCGAAACGAAAATCGCCGCGGAATACAACGGGCCGGTCATTTACGCAAAAGACGCCATGCAAGGGCTGGACCTCGCGAACCGACTGCAAAGCGGCGCCGGAAAAGCGGTCCTGCTCGAAGAACTTGGCGCCCAACAGGAAAAACGCCAAGCGCAAGATGCGGCGCGTGCCGAAAAAGGCGCTGTCGCCATTTTGGAAAAGCCGGTCAAGACCGTTCGCGAAGATGCGCCTGTTTACGTGCCGAACGATTTGCGGCGCCATGTGCTGAAAGATTATTCGGTGGCGCATCTGTACCCATACGTCAATATGCGCACATTGATCGGCCACCACTTAGGTTTGCGCGGCTATAGCGACAAACTCTTGCAGCAAGGCGACACGCGGGCCGTAGAATTGCACGAGCTCGCGACGAAGTTTCTCCAGTCAGGAATTTTGAAGCCAGCGGGGATGTATCAGTTTTTCCCGGCACAATCAGACGGCGACGATGTCATCATTTACGACCCAAAAGACGCCAAAACGGAAATTGAACGCTTCACCTTCCCGCGCCAAACGAAAGCGCCGTTTCTCTGTCTCGCCGATTACTTGAAATCAACCGAGAGCGGCGAAATGGATTATGTCGCGTTCATGCAAGTAACGGCAGGGCACGGCGTACGTGCGGAAGCAACGCGTTTGAAAGAAGCAGGGAAATTTCTCGAAAGCCATGCGCTGCAGGCAACGGCTTTGGAGTTGGCAGAAGGATTCGCCGAACGCCTGCACCAGGAAATCCGCGACCAATGGGGCTTCCCCGATGCGACCGACTTCTCGATGCGCGACCGGTTCGCGGCAAAATACCAAGGCCAGCGTTTTTCGTTCGGCTACCCGGCTTGCCCGAATCTGGAAGACCAGGCCAAACTGTTTGGCCTCATCAAACCGGAAGACATCGGTGTGCACTTGACAGAAGAATTCATGATGGACCCGGAAGCATCGGTATCAGCCATCGTCTTCGCCCACCCGGACGCCCGTTATTTCAATGTAGAATAAAGAGAACGGAGCCAGGGAAACCATGGCTCCGTTTTTTGAATTGGATAATTAACGTCAATGTGGCTTTCCGAAGTAATGGGCAGCATTATTGAGCAGAAGGTTTTACGGGCAGACACTTCTCCAAGCCACTTGGCCTTGTCATTGATGTTCGAGTCTGTAAGGGTACCTGCTATGTAATGAGTATAAGTAGTCACTCCTTCTTCAATAATCTGAAAATCAACATGAAATCAGTGGGCCGTTTTTTCTAAGGGCTCAAGTGGTATGATGGAGGATAGAGAGTTAAAGGAGGTGCGGACGGATGACCGTCTTGAATATTTTAGATTACTCGCCGATTGATGAAGGCGAAACGGCAGCTTCCGCGCTCCGTTCAACGGCAGAACTGGCAAAACTCGCCGACCGTTCCGGTTTTAAACGCTACTGGGTCGCAGAACACCATCAAGTGTTTTCAGTCGCAGGCAGCTCGCCGGAAATGCTCATGATGCATTTAGCGACGCTCACTGAACGCATCCGCATCGGGTCAGGCGGGGTCATGTTGCCGCATTACAGCGCTTATAAAGTGGCGGAGAACTTTCGCATGCTCGAAGCGCTGCACCCGGACCGGATCGACCTTGGCATTGGGCGCTCGCCGAGTTTTCGGCTCGTCAACCAAGCGCTCAATGAGTCCAAAGGCAAGCGCGTTCCTTACGCCCAGCAGCTGATCGATTTGGAGAAATACTTTACCGATGAAGTCGACAATGAACACCGTTTCCAAAAGCTAACAGCGACGCCGATCACCGAAACTGCGCCAGAATTATGGCTGCTCGGCACGGGCGAAGGATCAGCGAAACTTGCGGCGGAACGGGGGATGGCTTATGCCTATGCCCATTTTGCGCGCCCGGAACAAGCGGGCATTGAGGCGATCAAACGCTACCGGGAAAGCTTTGTCCCGTCCCAGTTGCGCGAACAGCCGCATGTCGCCTTAGCTGTTTTCGCCATTGTCGGCGAGACGGAAGAGCAAGCGGAACAGCTCGCCAAAGCATTTGATTTGTGGCTCTTGTTTGTCGAATCGGATTTCCAGCCGCCGTATTACCCGTCGGTTGAAACCGCTGAGAAGCGGCGTCTCAGTGCAGCGGAACAAGAACGCGTCGAGCGCAACCGCAGCCGCATGCTCATCGGCACAGCCGAACAAGTCAAGCAGCAGATTGAAGCGGTGGCCGATCAATTCGGAGCTGACGAAATCACCATCATCCCGAATATCGCGGGGCATCAAGCGCGCATGAACACCATCCGGCTATTAGCGGATGCATTTGAGTTGAATTGACTGTAGGAAATTATGTCCCAAAAGAAAGCCGCCAGGAATTTTCCTGGCGGCTTTTCAGAGTGTTGAAGAAGTCCATAGTGCACTCTCAATTATGAAAGAGAGAACCTTTTTTATATCCTACAATTATTGACCTCTCTAAGTATTTGGAGAAGCGTTCGCTCACAAACCCTTCTGCTCAATAATGCTGCGCATTATTTTCGCAAAGATAATGTCTCCCGTAGGTCGACCTTATCTTTCCTGCGGCTTAGTCCACGTGGCTTTGCCATCGTCTTCATCAAACTCGATAATGACGTCTGTCACATTTTTTATGTTTTCTTTTAGTTTTTCTTCGATATAATCCCGGATATCGTCTGCTTCTTCAATGGTCATCGCTGAATCGACTTCGACGCGAAGTTCGATGTGAAGGCTATCTCCTTCTTTAATGGCATGGAGATCCTGAATATCCTGAATGTGTGGATGTTCCATGAGTTTCGTGCCAATGCGTGCCTGTAAATCAAGATCTGCCACACCGAGTACGCCGGCTGCATTATCCAGGAAAATGCGGCCAACGACGATCACGAGTGAAACCCCGATAATAATGGAGGCATAGCCGGTAGCGCTGTGGAACGGCGTATAAGTGGAAATGACAATCGCCACTAGCGCCAATAAGGCACCTCCAACCGCTACGTTATCTTCCAGGAACACCAGCTTAGTGGCTGGTTTTGCTTCTTTGACGTGCTTATAGCTCATCGGAATGATCTTAAAGCCGCTGATCTGTTCTTTCGGCAAATGTTCCGTGATTTCTTTCATCGCTTTGTAGAGGACAAATGCTTCAAGAATGGCCGCCGTGCCCAGTACGCCAATATTCAACCAGAACCAATCCTCGCTATGTACCGCATTGGAAATATGGTGAATCCCTTCGACAATCGTTTCATAGGCCAGTACCCCAACGACTAGGACAGCCCCTAGCAACACAAGGTTTACCAAACGTCCGAAGCCGCCTGGAAACCGTTCTGTTGGCTCTTTTTTGCTGAGCGCGGAACCGATGAAAACAAAGAATTGGTTCGCGGCATCACCGAAACTGTGCATCATTTCGGCAAACATCGCGACATTTCCCGTGATAAGATAGGCAGCCGTTTTGATGATGGCGACAACGGTATTGATAATGGCGGCCCATAAAGCGGATTGAGATCCAAATTTCAGCAATCCAATCAGTTCTCTCATAAAGATCCAGCTCCTTTCATGAAATTATTTTTACCCAATTGTATTCCCTGTATCGCTGTCTTGAAACGTAAAGACAGATGTGGATGTTAAGAGAACTTGTGCTAAACGATGTATTGGCGATGGACAATGGGCGTCAGGAATCGGCGGTGAAGTTGTGACAGTACTGCATCATTCTGCTCAATTAGTTGACCTTTCACATGGGCCGTGAAAGGATAGAAATAATATATGAGAGAGGAAGATCGAGCGATGAAAAAAACTTGGATATGGCCGGTCATGGCAGCTGGGCTACTCATTTCAGCATGTGGTGCAGAAACGAGCCAAGAGACATCTGAAGAGACACCAGAGTCAGCAGAATCCACCGAACAAACAGAAATACAAACAGCTGTGGACAGTGAAGCAATGGAGCTAGAAGTGCCGTTCGACGGTACCATGGATCATGTACATGGCATGGGCTATATCGAAGAAAACGGTGGCTTGTATTTCGCATCACATGAAGGCTTAAAAGTATACCGCGGTGGTGAATGGACAGAAATCGAAGACCAATACCATGATTTTATGGGTTTTAACGCGACCTCAACCGGTTTTGTTTCGTCAGGACATCCTGACATGCAATCCGGCATGAAAAACCCGCTCGGCATCAAACGCAGTGACGACGGAGGCGAAACTTTCGAAGATCTTGGATTTGAAGGAGAAACAGATTTCCATGAAATGGCCGTTTCTTACAACAATAACAATTTGTTCGTTTTCAATCCGCAGCCGAATTCCAAACTGGCTGCCGGCTTCCATCGGAGCGACGATGCGGGAAAAACCTGGCAACAGACAGCGGCAGAAGGTTTAGACGGGAAAGTAGCCTATCTCGCGATGCATCCCGATGATTCGATGATGATCGCCGCGGCATCGAACCAGGGAATTTTTTGGTCGGAAGACGGCGGCGAGAGTTTTTCACGCATCACAGAAGACGAACTCGGGACCGCCGCATTTTTCAGTGAAGACGCACTTTATTACGGCACATATAGTGAAGACGCGAAACTCGTGAAACGTGACCTGTCAGGGGATGAGCAGGAAATTTCCTTGCCGGACATGACTGAAGACGGCGTTGTTTACATCGCGCAGTATCCAAAAAAGCCGGAGCAGCTGGCGATTTATACAGCCAAAGGCCATGCTTGGATGACACAGGACGCTGGTGACAACTGGACACAAATGTTAAATGCGGGGCAAGTGCAGCAATAATGCTTAAACCGGAAGGCGTGCCTTCCGGTTTTTTACTGTCTACAGGACGGATTTCAAATGGATTTCACAATTTCGGTGTATACTTTCATCAGCAATTGAAAAAGGGTGAGGGATTATGAAGCGTTGGATCGCCGGGCTGTTGCTGGTGGCATTGCTTGCGGGCTGTACGGAGAAAGAATTATATGTGTTTCCGGATGACGGGGGAGAGCTGATTGTCGTGGCGCATTTAAAGCAGCCGCTGTTAACGATTATCGATGCAGATTCTGAAGACATCATCGGGGAATTGGAATTGCCGTTTATCGCGTCGGACATGGCGATGGTCAACGGTCGGCTCGTGTTGTCGTCAGTAGAAGAAGAGCAATTGTACGCATTCGATTTCGAGACGCAAGCGCTTGAAGCCATAGGAGAAGTCGGCCTGGGCATTTCGAAACTTTTAGAAGTGGACGGCGAGTTGTACGCGGCGCACGCGACAGAAGACCGCGTGTCGAGAATTTCAGTCGAGCCATTTGCGGTCGAAGCAATAGCCGAAACGGATGAACATCCGCAAAGCTTGGCGTACGGAGATGGCCAAATCTTTGTCGCGAATGTCTACGGCCACAGCGTGCAAGCATTGGATCCGAAAACATTGGACATCACGGAGAGCCACCACATCATCGACCGGCCAAACGGAATCGCCTATACGGATGGCCAATTATTGGTTGGCGGGCATGGTCCGAACGGTGAATTGAACCGGGAAGTGGTCCGTTATTCGCTGGCAGATGAAAAAATAACGGAGCGCATCGAAGTCGGCTTGATGCCGATTGACGTGCTGTCAGGCGAAGATGCCTTTTACGTTTTGAACCACGGTTCGCACGAAGTCGTCGCGCTCGATGAGGATCTTGAAGAACAAGGCAGGCTTTCTGTCGCGGGCAATCCGTATTATGGCGCGCTCTCCGACAGCCGCTTATACATCAGCAGTCTTGACGGCGACATCATCACGGTCATCGATACGGATGACTTCGAAAAGCTATCCGAAATCCCTGTATCCTCGGGTCCGCACGCACTGGCTGTAAGGGAGGCACAGCGATGAACATTCTCGTAATCGACGATGAACAGACGATGCGCGATTTGCTTTCACGGACATTAAAGGATGCCGGTTATTCGGTCTTACAGGCGCCGACTGGCGAATTGGGCATCGAGAAAATCCGATCAGAGACTGTCGACTTTGTCATTTTGGATATCATGATGGCCGGGCAGGACGGCTTTACGATATGCCGACGGGTGAGGGAGTTTTCGGAGGTGCCGATTTTGATGCTGACGGCGATTGCCGGCAGCGAAGCCGATAAAATCAAAGGGCTGCGTGCCGGCGCCGATGATTATTTGATCAAGCCGTTCAGCCGCGGCGAATTGCTCGCGCGCATCGAAGCGATTTTGAGGCGCACAAAAGGGGCGTCTTTTAAACCGGAGCCGGTTCTGAGCAATGGCCGCATTGAATTGAATGAAGCCATGCGCCAAGTGACGGCGGATGGCAAGGGGGTCACGCTCACCCGCAAGGAATTTGATTTATTGGCCTTATTTTTGGCGCATACCGGGCAAGTATTCTCACGCGAGCAATTGATGGAAAAGTTATGGGGCGAGCAAGCCTTGAATGTCACGACACGCACCGTGGACACCCACATCAAGACTTTACGCATCAAGCTCGGCGATGCCGGTTCTGCGATCGAGACGGTGTGGGGCCTCGGCTATAAGGTGGTGGCGGAATGACGGGCATCAATGCGAAACTATGGTGGTTGTTCGCCGGCATTAGTGCTGCGGGTCTTGCGCTTTTGGCCTTTGCAGCGATTTCGGTATACGAGGCAGTCTATGTCGATAGCGAACGCACACAACTCGTGGAGATGGCGGAGGCATTGGCAAATACCTATCAAAACGACGGGCAATCGCTTGATGCCATCCATTCATTTTTGGATGAAGCGGGATTGGATGCGGTGACCGTTGACGATCCGATGGTGCTCGGCTCGGCATTGCCGCTGCAGGCGCCTGAAGAAGATGTCGTCATCACATTCAGGGAGCGCGAGCGTTTGTCACAAGGAGAGACGGTCATCATCGAACGCCAGAATGCCTACCTCGGTTCGGATTTGATCGGTGCTGCGGTACCGGTGCTCACTGGCAGTGAATTGACGGCCGTTGCGCTGGTTTACCGGCCGGTATCCGATTTATTGCAGGCGTTCCTCAATGTTTTGCCGGTGCTCCTAACAGCGGGGATCTTGGCGCTCGGTGTGTTATTGCTGATCCGTCGGCAAATTCAAATCGACTACACCGCACCTCTTGAAGCACTCGAAGCTTCTGCCGAACGCATGGCTGTAGGACATTTCGAAGGAAGCACAGGCGTCACGGCCGATAATGAAGTCGGGGAGCTGGCGCGTTCATTTGAGAAGATGGCCGCTTCAATCCAAGCGCAAGACGACGATAAACGCGAATTTCTGCAAAACGTCTCGCACGAATTACGGACGCCGCTCAGCTATATTAAAGGCTATAGCGAACTGCTCCAACAGCCTGCTGATGACCAGGCGGAAATCGCCGCGATTGTGTACAGCGAATCGGAACGTATGGAGCGGCTCGTCAATCAATTGCTCGATTTAACGAGGCTTGAAGGCGGCACCGGGCAATTGAAGAGCGAATTGCTCGCTTTGGCTGAAATCGTCCGGGAAGCGGCCGGAAAAACCGAAGTGAAATGGCGCAAAAAGAAGCTCCGCGTCCGAGCGGAACTGGACGAAGAATTATTGATCAAGGGCGATGGCGACCGGCTCCTGCAAGTGCTCATCAACTTGCTCGATAATGCGATCGCCTATACCGATCCAGCAGGCGAGATTTTGGTTCGGCTATCGGATGCCAACGGAGAAGCGTTGCTTGAAGTCATCGATTCAGGAGTAGGCATTGCGCAAGAACATTTGCCACATATAGCCGAACGCTTTTATCGTGCCGATAAAGGACGTAGCCGGACAGGCGGCGGGGCTGGCATTGGCCTGTCGATTGTCCGCGAAATTATCGAATTGCACGGCGGTACGCTAGCAATCGATTCTACCATCGGCCAGGGCACGAACGTCAGCATCCGCTTGCCGAAACAGGATATATAACACACAACACCCGCCTTCGAGTTGGAAGGCGGGTGTTTTTTAGGTCAGCAAAGCTTTTCCGGAAATCGAACGCGCGCAATGGATGCCGCTCGCCGCGACACCAATCGTGCCGCCGCCCGGAAAGATATGGTCGCCGGTCAAATACAGTTCCGGCAAGCCGCTATGATGCGAAATGGACTTGAATAAGGCAGCATCCAAAGTTTGCGCGAAGCCGCCCACATAGCCATTCGGCCGCCCGGTATAATGCTGCCAGGCAAACGGCGCACCGCTTTCGAAATGGACGATCGCGGAGCGGAAGCCTGGGATATGCTGTTCGATCAACTCGAGCATGCGCTCTGAAAGCTCGGTGCGCATCGCTTCGTACTCTTCTTGCGACTGCCAGTGATGAGGTCTGGAGTGCGTCGAGATGGTCACGGTCTGGAAACCTTCAGGTGCGCGCAACCGGTCATCCGGGCGCGAAGCCGACATGAAGAAATGATGCCCTTCGTCCATGGCCGCACCGCTCGAAAGCTGGCGGAATTCCGGAAGCGGCTCGGTGAGTTTTCCCGCATCGATCGCCAAGTACAAAGTCAAAGTCGTCCAGGTTTCGGTTTCGATGCCATCTTGCAAAGGGCGTTTCAAGCGGTGATGATAATCGACCGGCAATAACTCGGTCAATAACTGAATCGGCGCATTGAAGACGACAGCATCTGCTTCATAGGTATTGCCCCGCTGGTCGCTGGCATGCCAGACGCCATTTTGGTGTTCAAGCGTCTGCACAGTACGGGGCTTTTTTACCTGGCCGCCGTTTTCTTTAATGCTGTCGGCCATCACTTCTGCGAAACGATACAGGCCGCCTGGAACGTAATACGCACCCTCGTGGTAGATGTCGAGCGCTACCGCCGCGAGCAAATACGAAACCTCTTCTGTCGTCGTCTGCATGCTGTCGATCAACAAACCATCGAGTACATGACGAAACGCATCGAGTTCGTGGAGGCCATGCTTTTTCAACACTTGACCGAGCGTCATCTTGAATTTGGGCAGCAGCTGCACATGGACAGGACGCAAAGCTTTCGTAAGCGCTCCCCATTCCCGCGCATTAGCAGGAGGCAATGCGGGAAGCGGTCCCATCAAGGTGCGGGTAATGCGCGCTGTTCTGTACAATTCCGCATAGAACGACAAGATTTTGGTTCGGTGTTCTGGAAATTGTGCGGCAAGTTCCCGCACATGCCTTCTGCGGTCTTTATGAAAAACGAACGTCCCCGCCGGATGGACCATTTCCATCACGCGTTCGAGCGGTTCGAGGTTCATCGGTTTTTCGAGATGGCGGAAGACGCGTTCGTGAATGCCGCCGGGTTCAAGCCCCATCCCAAGTGTTGCGCCAACTGGAAATAAATACGGCTTGCGCTGGTATTTTCCGGCGCAGCCACCGAGTTCTGCCGCAGCTTCGAGCACGGTTACGTCATAGCCTTCTTTGGCCAATAAGGATCCGGCCGTCAACCCGCCGATGCCGGCGCCGACGACCAATACGCGTTTTGTCATCTAGTCTCCTCATTTCTCCCATGAAAAAACGCCCGGCAACTCCGCCGGACGCGCTTTTGTTATGCCACTTGTCTGCACGCTTCTGCACATTTCAAGCAAGCTTCCGCGCATCTTTGGCAATGGTCATGGTCGTGTTTTTGGCATTCGTTGCCGCACGCTTCGCAAATCTCCGCACATACTTTCGCAAGTTGCGAAACGAATGGCGAGTTGCGTTCGATGGCTTGTGCCAAATACGCACACATGTCAGCGCATTCGCGGTCGAGCCGGATGCACTCCGCCATCATTTTTACATCGTCTTCTTTAAGGCACGCATCAAAGCAATGATTGCACGCCACCATGCAGTCATGGAGCGTACTGGATAATTCAGCGTGTTTTGCATGTTCTACCATTGTAAAAACCTCCTGCATGAATTGTAATGAATCGCTTACTTCTTGGATTTCCCAAATGACAGAAAATTAAACAAGAAAGACGAAATCCTTCATTCGGCAAAACGGTAAATTATCACCCGTACGGGAAGCTGGATATGCTACGCTGAGAGAAAGAAAAGGGGGATATTGGATGTTTGTTCATGTAGTAGATGAAGAGTTGGCGTTAAAATTAGTGGAACTGAGCGATGCAGAGCGGATCTTTGAATTGACTGACCGTTCGCGGCTGGCACTCAGGGAATGGCTGCCTTGGCTCGATCATACGAAAACCGTACAGGATACAAAAGATTTCATCCAGTCCGGCGCTGAAAGTTTTGCGCTCGGCAACAGCTTGAATTGTGCGATCGTCTATCGCGGCGAAATAGCAGGAATCGCCGGTTTCAACGAAATCGATGAAGCAAAAAAAACGGCTTATATCGGCTATTGGCTCGACACCGAATACCAGGGCAATGGCATCATGACAAGGGTAGCGGCAGCGTTGACGGATTATGCGCTAACAGAGCGAGGCCTCAACAAAGTCGAAATCCGTGCAGCGGCCGGCAATCACAAAAGCCGCAATATCCCTGTGCGCCTTGGCTTTACAGAAGAAGGCATAATTCGGCATGGCGAATGGCTGTACGATCACTTCGTCGACAGTGTCGTCTACGGCATGTTGAAATCGGAATGGCGTGCTGAAAACGGCAACTAAAGTTCCCGTATCTTTTTTTGCGCAATGTTTCCCACAGCCCTGCTCATTTAGTAAAATAAAGAGGAAACTAGAAATACAGGAGGAATACTATTATGAAACATTTTCTACTCGGCCTTGCCGTCTCAGGCCTTGTCGCACTTATCGCTTTCCTAGCGGATGACTGGTCGCTATTGTTCCCAATTGCGGGCGCTGTCGCTGTCATCGCACTCGTTTGGGCGGTCATTTCGTCCATCACAGCGGGTAAACAAGTGAAATCATCATTCAACACGAGCTCAGAACGCCGCCGGGCACAGCAGGCGCGCAACGCTAAAGTGAAAAACCTTGTGCTGTTCGCTCTGCCAAACTTAGTCTTGGCGCTTTACGGGTTGTTCATACTTTCTTAGGAAGAAGGGGATGTCATGCTTAGCTATTATAGTTCCTTGTCTGCGGAAGTGTACGACCTCGATAAGCCGATCGGTAAATCATTCGGCGATGTCGAGTTCTACAAAGAGCGGCTTGCCGGCAATGAAGGGCGCATTTTAGAACCCGCCGCAGGGACCGGGCGATTGCTCGTACCGCTCTTAGAAGACGGCCTGCATATCGACGGCTTCGACAGTTCATCTGAAATGCTCGATATTTGCCGCGGCCATTGCAAAGAACGCGGCTTGCATCCGAAATTATTCGAAGCGGATATGGAAACCTTCCGCATCGAGGTTGAATACGATGCCATCATTTTGCCAGCAGGCACATTCCAGTTGCTGGCGGGACGCGAACAGGCGATCAAAGCTTTGAAAAACTTCCGCAAGCATCTCTCGCCGGGTGGGCGTTTGCTCGTTGATCTGTATGTTCCGCAAGGCTTCGAGATTGACCGGCCGAAAACGCGGAGCTGGCAGACAAAAGCGGGTGAAGTCATCACCCTCGAGAGCAAGACCGTCGAAGTGGATTGGATCAAGCAATATTCGGTGTCGCACAACCGCTACGAAAAATGGCAAGGCGGCAAGCTCGTCCAGACCGAACTCGAACGCTTCCCGATGCGCTGGTACGGCGTCGAGGAATTTAAGCTACTACTCGGCAGTCAGGGCTTTGAAGACATCATCGTGTCGTCCAATTACGAATACGGGCAATATCCGAAAAACGCTCAGCATGCCATCACTTTTGAAGCCATTGCACATATTTAATGCACACAAGCTGTTTGGAGAAAATCCGAACAGCTTTTTGTCTGGCCGCATTCAAGCTCCAGTCGGCTTATCGGGATGTTCCAAATGGCAGGTGCGGGTTAGAGTTGAAGCCATATTGGGTAAACTAGTAGAAGTGTATAGAATCAATCGCTACACGAGCCACATTTACAGAAGAACTGAAAGGGGACAGCGCATGATTACCATTTACAAATCCTCTGCTAGCGGGGCTTTACAAAAAATTGAGGCATTTGAGAAAAAATGCTGGGTCAATATGGTGGCACCGTCAAAAGAAGAAATCCGGGAAATAGCGGAGCGATGCACGATTCCGATTGAATTTTTGGAAGACCCACTGGACTTGGAAGAAAGTGCGAGGATTGAATACGACGAAGAGACGAATTGCACCTTGATCGTTAACGACCTTCCGATTGCGGATGACAGCAATCCGCAGCTCAACTCTTATATTACGATTCCGATTGGCATTATTTTAGGGGAAGACTTCATCGTCACCGTCTGCAGCCAAAAGACGAACACGATTGAAAACGTCATCAAAAAACAAGTGCATACGTCGTTAAAGAACCGCTTCGCGCTCGAAGTGTTGCTGGCGATTTCCACACAATACATAATGAAGTTGAAGAATCTGAACAAGCAACGCCTCAAAATAGAAAGAAACTTGCAAGACTCATTAACGAACAAACAACTCTACAACATCATGGAAATTGAAAAAAGCTTGGTTTACTTTCTCACCTCACTGAAAGCGAACGGAGATGTAATCACAAAATTATTCCGCAGCCATTCCATCAAATTATACGAAGAAGACGAAGACTTGTTGGAAGACGTGAAAATCGAAAACAACCAAGGAATTGAAACGACCGAGTTGTATACAAGAATCTTGGACAGCATTACGGGATCGTATTCTTCGCTCATTTCGAATGAATTGAACAATACGATGAAAACTTTGACCTTGTTCACCGTTTTCTTGACGCTCCCGACTTTGATTTTCAGCTTTTTCGGCATGAATGTAGCCTTGCCGATTTCCGGACAGGAGCCAGGCTCATGGATTACAACACTGGCCCTGTCAGCCATTTTGATGATTGTCATCGCTGTTTCTTTATGGAAAAGAAGGATTTTTTAACAAATGCGCCCGGAGAAAATCCGGGCGTTTTTCGTGCGTTAAAATCGAAGTCATCGCGAAAAAATAGAGGGTTAGTATTTGGGAGAGCGAATGTATAGGAGGAACCATCCATCAGGAATCTATGCATGCCGCTTGTCTTTTCTGCAGCCAATGCCACAGAAAAATCATCGTCAAAAAAGGAGTGTAGAGCATGGAGAAAAAAGAAATGTTTCCGTTTCAATCGTCTCCGGTACGCCCGATTTTCGACAAGTTTTCAACTGCACGCGATGTGTCGCTCGTCTACGGCGACCCAATCGAGATGCAGGGAAAGACCATCATTCCCGTCGCAAAAATCAGGTATAGTGTTGGCGCAGGTGCAGGCGGTGGCTATGGGCCGGTGTCGGGTGAGGAAGGCCAGGAGCATCAAGAGGAAGCAGCTGGCGGTCACGGGGAAGGGGCAGGCGGTTCCTTTTCGGTCAAACCGCTCGGCGTTTACGAAGTGACAGAAGACAAAACCGTTTACCGGCCACTGGTGCCAATTGAACTCATCGTGCTGCTTCCACTCATGATGACAGGTCTCGGGTTTTTGATGGCTGCGAGCCAAAATAAGGGAAGAGGCGGCAAGCACAAAAAACGCATGCATGCGAGAAAGCATTGCGATAAGAAAGGACAAGGCAAGAAAGTAAAAGGCATGGCGTAGCGATTAGATGAGACAGGCAAAAAACCCCTTTGGAAATCAACTAGATTTCCAAAGGGGTTTTAAAATGGCATAGAAGGCTCAAGTTCACTTTTTGCGCACCAGCAGAAAAGCCGTAATCCAAGAAGCAATCGGAATGACCAAGGCAATCCCGATGCCGGCACAAAGAATGGTCAGCATCTCGGCGGCGAAAATTTTCGAATTGACGATGTCGCCGAGTGAATAAGACAAATCTTTAAACCAAATCAACAAGCCGAGATAGCTGCCGAAAAACGCGAAAAACAAGGTGTTGGTACTCGTGCCGAGCAAATCCCGGCCAATGGCAAACCCCGCCTGCACGAGCTCACGGCGGCTCATGCCAGGGTTATGGAGATACACTTCGCGCATGGGCGAGGTAATCGAGATGGAAATGTCGGTGATTGCCCCGATTGTGCTAATGATGATGACAACTGCCGCGAGTTCGGCAAAGCTAATGCCGATATAAAGCGAAAGCAAGCTCAGTTCGTCGACTTCCTCTTCGCCAAATCCGTTGATCATCGTTAGATCACTCATGAACAAGATAAACAGCAAGAGCCCGACCATCGTGATGACGGTCGACAGAAATGCTGCGAGTGTCGTCGTGTTGATGCCGTTGATAAAAAATAAATTAATGCAGCTGATGATGACGCAAGCGATGATTACCCATAAAATCGGGTCATTGGCGGGATCGTTCATCATATAAACCGTACCGAGTAGAACCAAAAAATTAAGGAATAGGCTGAGAAACGAAATCGCGCCTGTTTTCCCGCCAATCATCACCATCGCCATGCACAGCATGACCGCTAAAATAACCAGTACATTCATTGGGCAGCCCTCTTTCTCTTAATGAAGAAAATGGACGTGAAGATGCCGATCGGAATGGTCAAGACGATGCCCAACCCACCCGCAAGCGCACGGGCGATTTCGAGCGACAAAGTGATCGAGAAAGAAAACGGCCACGTCGCCCCGTTCGACAAGTACAGCAGCAGCATCGGAATCGAGCCGCTAATATAGACGAAAAACAAAATATTCGCCATCGTGCCCATGATGTCTTTGCCGATTTCGATACCGGATGTTTTCATCGCTTCAATGGAAATGTCCGGGTTTTTCTCATAAAGCGTGAAAATCGACGCCGACATCGTGATGCCGACATCCATCACCGCACCAAGCGAACCGATGAACAAGCCAGCCATGAAGACGACTTCGTACGGCCGCGAGAGAAATTGCATCTCCTCGTAATTCAAGCCATTGCCGCCGGATGTCCAAATCGCGAAAGCCGCAAGCAATAAAGCAGCAAACACGCCGAGCATTGTCGAAACGATCGCCGCGTAGGTTTTTTCATTCAAGCCATTGACGAGCAGGAGCGAAGTGACCGTGAACAAGAACACACTGACACTCGCGATCAACAGCAAATTGGCGTTCTCTGTGCGGATGTAAATGTCCAGTGCATAGGACAAAATCACGGCGTTGAGCGCCAAGCTGACGATGGAGTAGAAGCCTTGTTTCTTGCCGATGACCAATAGCACCAAGACAAAGATCCAAGTAATCGCCAGGACGTATTGATCGCGTTTTACATTATCAATCGTGCCTGATAATGCCGCTTCGTCTGCGGAGGCGCTGTCGATAAAGACGAACAAGTCCTGTCCAGTCTTATACTCGTGATCGTTGGCGCCGGATAAAGAGAATTCATTGTCGAGCTCGAGGGTCCGTCTTTTATATTCGCCGTTCTGGACCGTAGCTTCAAGATGCTGGGTATACAGCACATCGTCGTTGCCGTAAATATCCGACAGTTCCTGCGTTTCTTCAACAGTTGCTTCGGTGATCTTCGCAATCGGCTGGTCGTAAAATCCGTGGTTGTGCTGGATAAAATAGACCGAGCCCAAAAAGCTGAACAGCAAAACGGCGTACAAAAATAAGGTCAGAGGAGAGGCGCTTATCAGCCTTTTTTTCATAGAGTAATCTCCAATCCACTTGAGTTTAATGGCGATATATCCACTTATCCGTTGATTGTAGCAGAATTTTTGGCTTTTTTGCGATGGCACATTTTTCACACGATTTTCATAGAGGGCGAATAATGGCGAAAAGCCGGGCTGAGTGCCGGACGCTAGCTGTTAATGGGAAGTCAACGAACGTTCTTTTTTGGTTCGAGCAACTGAATGGAAGGGGGATTTGTGGAGATGACCTCTACCTGGTGCTCCATGCAGGCAAACATGAAGTGCCGATAGCTGACCTTGCGTGCCTGTTCTTGCGATGCCAAATGGGCGTATTGCTTCAAATAGCGGAGCAAAGGGGAATTTTCATATATGCGATAGGCAGTGTCTGCATAAAATTCAGCGTCTGGAACAATGCTGAAATCTTCAGCCGCTGCCGAATAGTAAGCGTACGAGTGGAAATCGATCTGCCAGCGGTCCACCGTTCCGTCCAGGTTCAGCAATAGATCTGTCTCGTTCTCGCTGCCGCGGCAAACAATACGTAGCGCAAGTCCAGGGGCGGGGGCTTCAATGAAATTCTCGAAAGCCAAAAAATAATCATTTCGTAAAAGTAGTTCTGTGTCGTTCATGATCACGGTCCTCCTATTCGTTCTATCGTTTAGTTCTAGAAAAATCCAGAGAATGCCTTCTTCGATTCCAAATGGCACCGGGCGACCGGCTAAAAATGGAGACGCCGATTTTTCAATGGTCATGAAAAAACTGCCCGAGGGTCGATCCCCTGGGCAGTTTTAAATGTTTTATTCAGCCGGCGTACCGGGTTTGATATCATAGGATTTCTGAACGGTTTCGTTGCGCTCGCCCAGGCCTTCGTTGGTCGTTTTGCTCCACATGTTTTCCATGCGTTCTTTCACTTGTGGAATCATTTTTTCCGGAATGACGTTGCGGTATTGATTCGTTTCGCCGAGAATCACTTTGATCGACGGTTCCGTGACTTCTTTCGGATCGAATTGTTCGTACGGGAAAGCGGCTTTTTCGTAATCAAAGACTGTATCGTCCGCGTCGGATTGCCAGTTTTTCCACGTTTCAAATTCGCGGTCGTTGAATCCTGTGAGGTAAGGTCCTGGATTGATGGTCGCCACTTCCACATTGAATTCCTGTAGCTCTTTGCTTAAAGCATCCGCGAAAGCTTCAGTCGCGTGTTTCGTTCCGCAATAAGGTCCCATCAATGGGTCTGCCATCAAGCCGGAAACAGAAGAGACGAAGACGATGCGGCCAGATCGTTTTTCGACCATTTGGCGTGCAAAGCCTTTTGTCAGTAAAGTCGGCCCGAAGAGATTGACCTCGAATTGGTGACGCAAGTTTTCTTCTGGGATATCCACAAGCGATCCGCCTTCAGATACTGCCGCATTGTTAACTAAAACATCGATGTCCCAGCCCCAGGCTTTTTCACGGTCTTTAGGATTGGTAACGTCCAATTTCTCGATTTGCATCGACACGCCGCGTTCTTTCGCTTCTTGCTCTAACGCGGAAACCTGGGAAATGATTTCAACGCCCGCGATGACGGATTTGCCTTGTTCCGCCAAGCTGAACGCGATGTTTTTGCCGAATCCGGTGCCAGCACCAGTAATGAGTATTTTTTCGTTTGCCATGATGAATTCCTCCTTAGAATCGTGGGTTCTATTTATATACACTCTCCTCACATACCCGACTACCCCGTTGAAGTAAACGGATGAACCGAAAAAATGGCGCCGGGAGGGAATCCGGCGCCATTGCTGATTAGCTGCAAAATATTTTCTATCGATCAATCGTTGCGTCACGCATCGCCATTAAGAACCCATTGGGCCTTTCTTGCCATGGCCGCGATCTTTGCCGTGATGTTGTTTTCCAAAGAGCGAGCGGTCGACCCCAAGTTCAGCAAGTTCCGCTTCGGCTTCATCGACAATGGCTTGTGCTTGTTCTGCTGTGGCTTCGTCTAGCTCAGCGAACAGATCGCGCTCTCCTGATCGTTCAGACAAGTTGACACCTAGTGCTTCCAAAGCGGTTTGCGCTTCTTCACGAGTAAGCGTTTCGTCTTTCACTTGCTCGAGGATGTCTTTCGCTTCGGCTTGAGTGGCTTCGTCCAGGCCATCAAACTGCGCATGGCGTTGTTGTTTCTCAGGAGCTTCGATGCCAAGCGCGCTCAATTGTTCCTGCGCTTCTTCCTTAGTCAAAGAGCCGTCTTTTAGTTGGCTGAAAATAGCTTCAGCTTCTGTTTTGGTTGCTTCATCGAGTTCGTCGAGCGGGTTTTGTCGCTGCGATTTTTTAGGGAATTCGACACCCAGTTCTTCAAGCTCGCTCTTGACGCGGTCCTGAATGGCTTTTACTTCAGCTTGTGTTGCTTCGTCGAGTTCGCTGAGCCCATGACTGCGTTTTTCGGCTGCGCTTTCTGTCGTCGTTTCTGTAGACTCAGTAGTCGAGGAGTCGGATGCGTAGGCCATCGTGCCGCCAACCGATCCTAAAGTCAGGGCTCCGGATAGGGCATAGGCAAATAATTTTTTCTTCATGTTTTATTCCTCCTAAGATAGGTTCATTGCTGCATGAGCCGCAAGATTGTTTATCGGCCCGTCGGCAATGTTGGTACAAGCCCAGTATGCAGCGTGAAGCTTAAACGAACCTTAAAAGGAAAAAGGCTTTTTAAGAAATTTCAAAAAGACGCACCCGAAATAGGCACGTCTCATCACTTAGCTGAAATTCACGATGCGGGATGTTTTCCTGCTTCAGTTGCCGGCAACAGCCGGGCAGAGGACAGACGCTGCCGAACGGAAATGCCAATCCAGGCAGCGAGCGCCGCTTTGATGACACCGACGAGGATGAATGGCGCAAATCCGCCAACAAAAGCACCAGTCCAAGAAAGTTCGGCGAACAATTTGAGCCAGACGGTTCCGAAGCTTAAAGCGACGAACATGCCAAGGACGTTCGCAATGACCGCGTTCAGAAGCGTAAAGCCCCTTTTCTCCAGGTAATAGCCAATAACGAAAGCCGTCGGGATAAAGCCGAATAAATAGCCGCCCGTCGGCCCGAACAAACTGCCCAAGCCGCCGGATAGTTGAGCGAATACCGGAATTCCGGCAGCGCCGATAGCGAGATAGACCAAAATCGACAAGGTGCCGTAACGGGCCCCTAAAATCGTAGCGGCGAGCCCGATCGCCAAAGTTTGCCCAGTGATCGGCACAAGCGGCAACGGGATGGTGACTTGAGCGAGAATGCCGATAATGGCTGCGAACAAAGCGGTGACGATCATCATTCTTAGTTTGGCATTGGACTGTGTCATAAAAAATAATCCCTCTCCTTTTGAGTTAACTAATTTATAAAATAAGTTAACTCAATGGTATAGTATGGCAAGAGCAGCTGTCAATAAGCTTTTGATGGGCAGCGAGGGGGACCATAAGTGCAAAATCGAGGACGAATCCGGCAAAGTGTAATGATAAAATAAAAAGAGATACAATAAGGAGAGAGGGGGCGGCGGCGATGGAAACAAAAACGAAGTTCACGTTCGATGAAATGTGGGAGAAGATCCTTGATTGCGACCGGAAATACGACGGCTTGTTTTATACCTGCGTGAAGACAACGAAGATCTATTGCCGGCCGTCCTGCCGCTCGCGCAAACCGAAAAAGCGCAACGTGGAATTTTGTTTTTCGACTGAAGAGGCAGAGCATCGTGGATTTCGGGCATGCAAAAGATGCCAACCAGAAATCGACCACTCGCCTCATGTTGAATTCAACCAGCAAGTCATCAGTTTTTTAACAGACCATTACCAGCAAAAAATCGGCTTGGAAGAAGTAGCCGCGCATGTCGGCATGAGCTCGTCGTACGTCGACCGGCTGTTCAAACAGGAGACAGGTGACACGCCGCGCTCTTACTTGGAGAAAGTCCGTATCGACAAAGCGGCTCATTTGTTGGCGAGCACCGATCAAACGAATTTGGAGATTTGCCTCGAGACTGGCTTTCACAGTACGTCTCATTTCTATAAAGTATTCCGGAAGCACAAACAGCAATCCCCAGGCGAGTACCGGAAAGAGAAAGGAGTGCCGCGGCATGAGTAGACGGCTGGAAGTGGCCACGCCGCCAGATTTTAATTTTGCGGAATGCCTGGCGATACTCGGGCGTTCTGATCAGGAGTTGCTTCATACGATTGAGGATGAGCGCATTAGCAAACTGCTGGCTGTAGGAGACGAGTCTATTTTGTTTGACGTGAGCTATTCAGAAAGCGCGCTGCAGATCGACTTTCCGCATCACACACCGTCGGAACAAGGACAGCAGGCAGTCGGGCGTTATGTGGCTGACTGGTTTGATTTGGATACAGATTTGCAGCCGTTTTACGCAATGGCTGCAAGTGACCCGGTACTGCAGGAAGTTGTCCAGCAACATGCCGGGCTCAGGGTGATGGGCTTGCCCGATTTATTTGAAGCTTTGTCGTGGGCAGTCATTGGCCAGCAGATCAATTTGACGTTTGCCTATACCTTGAAACGGCGCTTGATCGAGAACTTCGGGTCGTCGCTCACAGTGGGTGACGTCGATTATTGGGCGTTTCCTTCCGCTGAAAAGATCGCCTCGCTGCAAGTAGAGCAATTGAGAGCCTTACAATTTTCAGGAAGAAAAGCGGAATACCTGATCCACATTGCGCAGGAACTGGCAGAAGCCCGCTTGGTAAAAGACGAGCTCATCGGCCAAACCGAGCAGCAAGTGGAAAAACAATTGGTGGGGATCAGAGGCGTCGGGCCATGGTCGGCACATTACGTCATGATGAAATGCTTGCGTTTCAATTCTGCGTTTCCGATCACAGACGTCGGCTTGCACAATGCTTTGAAGCAGCAATTAGGAATGGACCGGAAACCGACCGTCGCCGAGATTGAAGACTTGGCGAAACCTTGGACAGGCTGGCAAGCGTATGCGACATTTTATTTATGGAGGGTGTTATTATGACTGAATTGCATCAAGTGGATTATCCATCGCCGATTGGCGTCGTCGAAATCACCGGAACTGAACAAGGCATCGTGTCGCTTTACTTCAGCGAGCGGGAACAGCCGCTGCATATGGTGCAAGCGGATACGCCGCAAGTGCTGCAAACCGCTTTACAGGAACTGGACGAATATTTCAAAGGGCAGCGCACGGAGTTCACCGTGCCCTGCATTTCGTCCGGCACCGAATTTCAGCAAAAAGTATGGGCGGCGTTACCGAGCATTGCTTATGGCAAAACCGCTTCTTACCGCGACATCGCAGTAGCAGTGGGCAACGAGAAATCCGTCCGTGCAGTAGGGAATGCCAACAGCAAAAACAAAATCAGCATCATCATCCCGTGCCACCGAATCATCGGGTCGAACGGCAAATTGACAGGATACGCGGGTAGCTTGAGCCGCAAAGAATGGCTATTAAAGCACGAGCAAGCAGTACAAAACAATCAAATGAAAGCATGAAAAAAAGGGAAGCAAATCCAATCGATTTGCTTCCCTTTTCTATGGGCTTGCGATTACTGTTCAAGTGTCTTGATGACGACAGCTGGATTGCCACCGACAACCGTATTCGCCGGCACGTCTTTGACGACAACGGCACCAGAAGCGATAACGGCATTGTCGCCGATCGTGACGCCCGGATTGATGACGGCACGCCCGCCAATCCATACATTATCACCAATGCGCACCGCCTTGCCGCATTCGACACCGGCGAGCCGCTGCTCGATATCGAGCGGATGAGTCGCTGTATAGATGTGGACGCCAGGGCCCACCAGGCAATTGTCGCCAATGCGAATGTCGCAGACGTCGAGGAACACGCAATCGAAATTGGCGAAGAAATTGTGGCCGACGTGGATATTATAGCCGTAGTCGCAGCGGAAGTTCGGCTCGATATACAAATGATCCCCGCTCGAGCCGAGTAATTGGCTCATGAACCGCTTGCGCTCTTGGCCGTCAGTCTCCATCGATTTATTGAACAAGCGCAAGAGCCGTTTGGCGTTGACGCGCTCGCGTACCAATACCGGATCATCCGCCCGGTAAAGCGCGCCGGCGAGCATTTTATCTTTTTCTGTATGCATCCAATCCCTCTTTCCCGATCAAATTAAAATCCGAACAAGCGCCTCGCGATAAAGGCAAAGGCGGCGACTGCCGTGATGAATGCCGCTACAAAAAATGCCACGGCGTAAGATACCAAATTGCCCGGCAGCACCGCTTCGCCGATTTCAAAGAAATAAAACTGGATCGCGACCGGTTCTGTGGCATGGCGCATGAGCCACACCTGGACGCCTTTGACGGCAAACAAGACGCTGATGGCCAAAAGCACCGAAAACGCTGTCCAGCGAATGCCTTTCCACACGACAACCGCCTCCTTATTCATATTAAGGATATTATAACAGAATAGAAAAACGAGCCGGCATGAAGTTTTCGAATTCTTTGAAATATTTACATGCATTTCACATAAAACCCTTTATAATACTAGGAAAGGAGTGGAACCAATGAAAACGATTAACCGAACGATCCAAATCGACCAGGGCCAGCCGATTCATTATAGCTTGGTCTTTAATCAAGACCAGACCAAAAAACTAGCGATCTTCCTGCCGGGTATCGGCTATACAGCGAAAAGCCCGTTATTCCATTACACGGAGCGACTGCTTGCTGAACAGGAATACGACATCTTGCGCATCAATTACGATTACAATCATCCGTTTTATGACACCTACACGATGGGCGAAATCGAACAAGCCATCAAACACGACGTCAAACAAGTAATCGATCAAGTGCTAAAGGGCAGCTTGTATGAAAAATTCTTCCTCGTGGCGAAGTCGCTCGGCACAATCGCACTCGCGAATGAACTCGAGCGTCCGAAATTCTCAGGCGCGAAAACGGTCTGGCTGACGCCATTGCTCAAGCATACAGAGGTCTTCGAAGCGATGAAGCAATGCCAGAATCCAGCACTCAGCTTTATTGGCGATAAAGACCATTATTACGACCGGTCGCGAATGGACGATCTGCAAGCCAACCAGCAATTGGACGCGCATGTGCTAAAAGACGTGAACCACGGCATGGATTTTGTCGGCGATCCACTGAAATCGATTGATACGTTGAAAGACATCATCACCGATATTCACGCCTTCTCGAAAAAGAACATTCCTCACGCTTAAGGTACCGCCGCCCCTAGAGGCGGTTTTTTTATGCCGTTTTTCACGTTGTCTAAAGGGGTATAGTCTCTGCAAAAGGAGGGTGCACGATGGCATTCGATTACGATTTAGACTATAAAAATTTGGACTTGAGGAAGAACCCCGAACTGTATCGTGTCGGCAAAGGCGAGCAGGGCGTATTGATGGTGGAACCGTATAAAAGCGAAATCCTGCCGCATTGGCGCTTCAAGACGCCGGACATTGCCCAGGAGTCGTGCGACAAGATTTCCGAGCTGTTCGAGGAATACCGCAAGAAGGACGATTTTGTCGGCATGGACATGGCCCGCAAATTCATCCAGATGGGCTATACCCGCGCGCGCCGCTACACGAATTACAAAGGCGGCCGCAAATACAACGAAGACGGTTCGATCAAAGACCGCGAGATTGATGAAGAGAAAGCGGAGTCGGCGGCGATTTTCAAGAAGCGCTGGGACGAGATTCGTGAAGATGAGGATTATTTGAAACGAAAAAAAGAGCATCAGAAGAAATACGGTTGAAGCTGCATCCAAGGGGTGCAGTTTTTTTGTGGAATGGAGGGGTTTGTTTGTGATATTGAGGGATTTGTTTGTGGAATCAAGAGGTTTATTTGTGGAATGAAGACGACGTGATATTTTATCGCTTGGGTATTCGCTCCCGCTGCTTTTTCGGTGGTGTGTAGATAAGGATAGTGGGGAGATCGTATTCCGGCACAATTTATGAGTTCATCTTACTATTCGCCGCCTGGCTTTGGGTTGAGCTCCCGCAGTAAGCCAAGAAGAGCACTTGTCTCACTGCTTCGCTTCACCCTTGGCGCTCGGCGGCTTTGTGAATTCATTAAGATGAATTTTGGGACGGTTGTTTGTGGTTTGATTGTTTTCATCGACTGAAGGGGGAATCGCTTCCTGCTTTTTGGAAGGGGTGTAGATGAGATAGGGAGGGTTTGGTTGTGGAAACGTTGTTGGGTTTTATCGATGCTTCAGTAAAATAGTCGCTGCCCGGCTTTGGGTTGAGCTTCCGCAGTAAGCCAAGAAGAACACTTGTCTTCCTGCTTCGCTTCACCCTTGGCGCTAGGCGGCTTTGTGATTTCGTTGAATGTTGCTTGTTTAAGTAAATCTACTTCACTAGACAGTTGTCGGCTAGTGGGAGAATCGCTTCTTGCTTCTAAGCTAGTGTGTAGAGGAAGATAGCTGGAACTCGTATGTAGAAAAGGTTTATACGTTTAAAAGTGAAGGTTAAGATATAATCATATAAAGACGTAATCCTTGTTTTAATAAAGAGGAGTGGTTATATCAACAGGAAATACAAGACGTCACTGGCAATACTCTTAATTGTAGTATTGGTTGCCTTGATTTTTAGATGGAACGAGTACCGCGAAAAAGACATGGTTGAGGTGTTAGATGCAGAAGCGGTCGAACAAATTTTTTACACAAAACTCCCACTAGAAGATGAAGAGGTCTATTTTAATCATTCCATCGATAATCCGGCTGCAATTCAAGAGTTCACGGATTTCTTAGGGCAGTACAAAGTGAAAAAGATTGGCGTGAGAGATTTTAGTTCTTCATATCCTGACGAACAATTCAGTTTTGATTTGGTCTACACTGATGAACGCAATACGATTCCGTCGCTGATCGAAAGAAACATACTTCTCAACGAACACGATCAATACGAAATCACCAACGGCCCAGTAGATTACCAGTGGTTACAAGAATTCTTGGAGAAGCATGAATGAAATAAAGTGAACCTAATAAGAAAAAGCCTCCCGACATCGCCGGGAGGCTTACTTCTATTTTATGCTTCTTGCGGGTTCATGGCTTCTTCTGTTTCCAAGCCGTGCTTTTTCTCGGTTTCTGCAACCATCAAGGCGCAAGCTGCGTCACCTGAGATATTGATCGCTGTGCGGGACATATCGAGCAAGCGGTCGATACCGAGCACGAGGCCGATGCCTTCGACCGGAAGTCCGACACTTGATAACACCATGGCGAGCATGATCAAGCCGACGCCTGGAACTCCAGCGGTTCCGATACTGGCAAGAACCGCGGTCAAGACGACGGTCAATAGTTGGCCGATCGTCAAGTCGACCATGAAGGCCTGGGCGATGAACATCGTCGCCGCGCCTTGCATGATCGCTGTGCCGTCCATATTGATGGTGGCGCCGAGCGGCTGGACGAAAGAGCTGATCGACTTTGGAATTTTTAAGTCACGCTGCGCGACTTCCATCGACACCGGAAGCGTCCCGGTGCTACTGGATGTACTGAAGGCGACTGTCATGGCCGGCATAAAGGTTTTGAAAAACCACACCGGGCTTTTCTTCGCCAGGAAGTAGACGGTGCCGCCGTATGTAAAGGCAGCATGGATCAATAGCGCGCCGATGACGACGAGCATATACGAGCCCATCGCCTGGATAGCGGCGAGGCCTTGCGAACCGATCGCTGTGGCAATCAAACCGAATGTGCCGTACGGGGCAAAACGCATGACGATGCCGACCAAATACATCATGATTTCATTGCCTTGTTCGACGAGAGTTAAAATGCCTTTCGTCTTGTCGCCAAGAGCGGTGAGGGCGAGCCCGACAAAGACCGCGAAAACGATGATTTGAAGCATATTGCCTTCGGTCATCGCTTCAAGCGGATTTTTCGGGATGATGTTGAGCAAGGTATCAGCAATCGACGGGGCTTCGTCTGGGCTGTACGTCGCAGCGCCGATATCGAAATCACCCGCAGCGCCTGGTTGGACGAGTGCGGATAAGCCGAGTCCGATCGTGATGGCGATGGTCGTCGTCACCAAAAAATACGAAATGGTCTTGATGCCGATACGGCCGAGTTTCGCCGGATCGCCAAGTCCTGCGGTACCGAGGACGATCGACAAGAACACGAGCGGAACGACAAGCATGCTGATGAGGGCGAGGAAGATTTGCCCAATCGGCACGAATATGTAAGGATTGAGTATTGCGAAAACTTCCGGCGCAAAAAGATTTAATAGCAATCCGGTGATCGCACCTAAAATCAAGGCACTGATAACTTTAAAGGTTAAGCCTTTCTTTTTCTTCAATAGATCCACCAACTTTCTTCAATTAGATAAACGTATAAAAATAAGTGTAACCGAAACCGAATAAAAGCAACAGTTTCAACAGACTGCTTTGCTTGGCAAGCGATTTCCTAAAAACCTGCAACTATTCCCATAGAGCTGTCGTCTAACATGATAGAATTACGGCGAAAATAGGTAAGAATATGGTAAAAAAAGCAGTCATCGCAGGCGGAACAGGATTTATCGGAGCGTATTTAAAAGAAAAATACGAACGACTTGGCTATCGGGTTTATATCATTTCACGGCAATCGGGGCATATTCAATGGGGCGATGCACAGGGGATGGTAGATGCACTTGACGGGGCGAAGCTGGTGATTAACCTTGCCGGGAAATCCGTTAATTGCCGTTACACGGAAGCGAATAAACGCGAGATTTTCAATTCGCGCACCAAGACGACCGAAACGCTGGGCCACATGATCGAAGCGTGCAAAAAGGCTCCCGAACTATGGGTCAATGCCAGCACCGCGACGATTTACCGTCATGCAGAAGACCGCCCGATGACTGAAGACGGCGGAGAGATTGGGCGTGGCTTTTCCGTTGAGGTCGCAAAAGCCTGGGAAGACCGCTTTTTTTCATTTCAACTCTCGAAAACACGCCAAGTCGCCTTGCGTATCGCGATCGTGCTCGGTGACGGAGGCGTCATGGAACCTTATCGCAAACTGGTGAAATATGGGCTCGGCGGCAAGCAAGGCAGCGGCCGCCAAATGTTTAGCTGGATTCACATCGAAGACTTATACCGAATGGTGCGCTTTGTACAGCACCGCGATGAACTCGCCGGTGTTTTTAATGCCGCTGCCCCGAACCCGGTAACGAATAAAGAATGGATGAAAATCTTGCGGCAATCGATGAACCGCCGGGCTGGGCTGCCGGCATCGAAGTGGATGCTTGAAACAGGGGCAGCTGCGCTTCGGACGGAAACTGAGCTGATCCTGAAAAGCCGCTGGGTCGTGCCGGAGCGGTTGGTGCGAGAAGGCTTCCGATTCCGCTATCCGGCGCTTGGCAACGCATTGGCCGATTTAAATCAGTAACAGACATGCAGGCATTCACAGGAATGTCTGTCTTTTTGTGCGCACAGCTGGACCATCTAGGGTATGCTAGGAAAAGATTAAGAGAAAGAGAATGCGGGGGACAGTAATGAGACAACGTTGGGAACCGATGCATACAGCTAAAGTATTTGTCGAAACGAATTTCCGTCACTGCCGCGGGGCACTGCTGGCAGGAAGTGTAGTGCGCGGGCAAGAGACAGCGACGTCAGATTTGGACATCGTGGTATTTGATGAAACGCTCATGAGTTCATATCGGGAGTCCATCATGTTTTATGGCTGGCCGATTGAAGTATTTGTTTACAATTTAAGTTCGTATAAGGACTTTTTCGAAAAAGACCGGAAAGCGGCTAAGCCGAGCATGCCGCGCATGGTCAGCGAAGGGATCATCTTGAAAGATTCGGGAATCATGGAAAGCATCCAGCAAGAAGCGAAAGCGTTGCTCGAAGCAGGACCGGAAGCGTGGAGTACGGATACGATCCGCACGAAACGTTATTTCATCACCGATGTGCTGGACGACTTACGCGGCAGCGACGACCGCAAAGAGCGATTGTTTTGCGTTAACACGCTGTCGGATTTAGTGAGCGAATTCATTTTGCGCACGGAGCGAAAATGGATTGGCTCATCCAAATGGGTTATCCGTTCACTTGAAGCACATGACCACGAACTCGCCGTTCGTTTCGTCGAAGCGTTCGAGCATTTTTACCGCACCGACGAAACGGCGCACATTATCGAATTTGTCGAAAGCGTGCTGGAGCCATATGGCGGACGCCTATTTGACGGCTTTTCCATTGGGAAAGCAGAAGCTGAGAGAAAGCCGGAGAAGCTTTGACGTGGCAGTTTAACAGAATTTAAATTTTGACTCTGTGAAAATCGAGTGTTGATTCTGCTTCAAACGAAGTCTTCCAACTGATGAAGTTGAAATAGAAATCGAGATTTCATGCCTATCTAAGGGAGGAGCAATCATGAATCAGTCATTCATTCAAACGAGAGAAAAATTGATTAGTTTGTTAGGGGATTTAAATGATTACGAGTTAAATACTGCTCCGGAAGTTGGTGCTTGGACGGTGGCACAGGTGGTCGAGCATCTGGCAGTGGCTGAAGTGAATTTTATCGGACTGGTGGAGAACGCCATACAGCAAAATCACATAGGTCATGCTGAGGAAAAGGATTTCTCCATCGTGAGGGATCGTTCAGTGAAAATGAAGGCACAGCAAGAGCCCTCTACTGTCCACAGAAGTGCAGAAGACTGCATCAAACTGCTGCAAAACTCAAGAAACGCAACCGAAGCTTTTTTAAATGAGAACAAATACATCAAACGATATGTCGTATTCCATCCTCGATTTGGAGTTATTCCTGCCAACAGTATTTTCACTCTCATAGCCGAACATGAACAACGCCATATGGAGCAGATTGAAGAGATCTTGGAGGCTATTGAGTAAAAGATGTTCGTTTACCTGAATGCCAAGTGAGAAAAATATGCGTGATACTAGTCTAAGGAAGCGATTCCCCCACTAGCCGGCAACTGGACATAAAAGCAGAGCCATTTAGACAGGCTTCCCACAATGAAATCTCTCAGCCGCCCAGCGCAAAAGGGTGAAGCGAAGCTGGAAGACAGGTGGTTTTCCTGGCTTCCTGCGAAAGCTCAACCCAAAGCAGGGCGGCGACTAGCAATTTGAGGCATCAACAAAATGCTGAAACAGTTTTACACGCAAGCGTTCCCCATCCTATTAAGCAGTACGGGAAGCGATTCCCCCACTAGCCGGCAATTGAGTAAAGAAGCAAAGCTGTTTGAACAGGCTTCCCACAATGAAATCTCTCAGCCGCCCAGCGCAAAAGGGTTAAGCGAAGCTGGAAGACAGGTGGTTTTCCTGGCTTCCTGCGAAAGCTCAACCCAAAGCAGGGCGGCGATTCACTTCACGAAGAAAAGCAAAAAACACGAAACCCTTCCAATCTTAACCCCTTACTATCTACTTTATTCAAATAGTAAAAACACTAGCGCATAACAAAACCGCCCAGACAGATCTGGGCGGTTCTTTTAATACATATCCAATCGCTGCAGTTCCTGTCCGTCCGCATCCAGCAATTGGAGTGGGAGGGGGCGGTCTTCTGGGGCATTTTCGGTAAACCAGACCGCTTTTTTGGACAAGCCGGTTGCTTCAAGCGAATCAGCCGGGAAGCGTTCGCCCAATAAAAGCTGGTCGGCGGGCATTTCGCCGATTTGGACATGGCGGCCGTCTGTAGGATCAAACAGCCCGTAGACGAACCCATCTTCATGGCTCGCATAATTATTGATCCGATCGGGGTCATCAAGTGAAGGGATCGAGCTTTCCGTTCGCGTTTCCAGGCGCCAGCCGAACCAGGATTCTGTCGCTGTCGCCGCCCCGAACTGGTCATCGTCGCGGATGAAAAAGAACAGCGCACGACCATTCAGTTCATAGACCGGCGTCAAGACGAGGTCATTGTCGCCATCCCGTACCGCTTGTTCTGCCGTTTCGACCGTATCCGAACTCCAGACGAGCGCGATGATCAAAGCTGCGGCAAGTACTAAGCCAATCAGCACGAGCATGCGTTTTTTAATTAAATTTTGCAGGGCCATCCGCCATCTCCCCTTCTGTTTCTCGTTGCTTCCATTATACGGTATTTCATGGATTGGAGGGAAACGAAAAACCGCCCGTGCGCACGGGCGGTTTCATCAGTCTTTTTCCGTCAAGAAGGTCATGACCGCAAACAATAAGAACGCAAGCAGCAATAGCGTGCCGCCCACGATAAAGAAGACCAAGACGAAAGTGTCGTTCATATTGAACGGATTCAAATTATAGAACCACATGCCGGCCGTTAAGCCGACTGCGCCGATCATGGCGAGAAAGCCGTGGATGGTGACGAGTTTTTTGTATTTCACCGTATACAAGCGGTAGAACACGCCCCAGGCAAAGACCGAGAGCCAGCCGACGAGCAGGATGTGGGCGTGAATTGGGCGCAGCGCGTAATCCATCTGACCTGCCATATGCGATCCGAGATAGGTCCCGAGAAAGCCGAAAATCGCTGAAAATTGGATCAAGCGCAGGCTCCATTTTTTCTCTAAGCTGTTGTTGCGCGGTGTAGCTGTGTTGTTCATGAAAATCCTCCTATAGCTTTTGGGACAAAGGGCAAATGCCTCGCCAGTCCCTGAGTTTCTATGACTGTATCATACCGCACGAAGATAAACGCTTTATGAACGGGGCGTGACAGATCATCGACAATTTCTTTTAAGGCGTGTCACTTTCCGCCAAGGGCTGTGTGATGTCACGGGTTTCCGCTTTGTCCTTCAGTCCTTTAGCGAGGCGGTAAATGATCCAAGCAGTGAGCAAGGCACTGACGGCCATGATAAAGATGTTCGCCCAGGCTTTCGCCTCGATATCCGCCATGGCCGTCACCATAAACCAGTCGAGGGCGAAAAACTTGTCGATTGGCACATAAATCGACAACGCGGCGAGGGCATTATTGAGCATGTGGAACAAGATCGGCAACAGCAAATTACCGGTACGCAAATACAACAGCGACGCGATGATGCCGAATAAAAATGCACCGATGAAATCGAGATGCAGCACACCGAACAATAAACTCGAAATCAGGATGCCGCCCCACATCGAGGTTTTCGCCATAAAACGAGTCAAGAACACACCGCGAAAGACGAATTCCTCGACGACCGGCGCGAGGATCACGAGCGTCAACAGCATGAAGTATTCATATCCGGCACCGCCTGGCGTTTCCACAGGTTCCAGCAATAATTCCGCAAGCCACGGAAATGCCGGGGAGATGATGGCGAGCTGCAGCCAGAACATGGCGAGTGAAAAGGCAATCGACACGAAGACGATGCCGACAATGCCAGGAAGCCAAGGCTTGATGCCTTTTGTGGTCAATACTTCACCGAGCGACCAATCAGGGTTTTTGCTCCAATAATAATGAAAGAAAAAGTACGGGACGACAATATAAAAGGCAATCTGCACCGCGATTTCAGTTGTGACAGGATCTGCGCCAATGAGCATGAACACGATCAAGGTCGCGATGACGCCGAGGATGGTGAAGAGAATCAAATAACGCGATTTCATTTCAGCGAACATAAATGGCCTCCTTTTCTTCCTTAATTATACGGAAGTTAAGGTGATTTGTTTCATAATCAATGAGATTCTTCGTTTTAAATGTCAGTATTCCGCAAAATTGCTATGAAAAGCTTTGCTCAACTCTCGCTGCACTCGAGCATCGCAAACGAACAGACTCAGCAATGCTTCGCCTGTTCGCTTCCTGCGGGCGAGCGCCAAGCCTCCTCAGTCGCTTCGCGCCTTGCGGGGTCTCGGCTGTCTCGTCGCTTAAAAGAGCGCTGCTCCCTTGGGAGTCTTCGCAGTTTTTCTCCATACATATAACTGACTTAGTAAGAGTGTGTAATAAAGATTTCTATTATAGTTGCTGGAAATTGAGGAGTCGATTTTTAACTTTTAAGTCTCTTATCCAGAAATTACCGTATTGAAGCGAGCGGTTTCCGGGTAAAATGGTAGAAAGCACTCAAGAGACGGAGGGATTGCTATGGGGAAGAGCAAGCTGTGGATGATCGGAATGGGCGCAGCGCTTACGCTTGCGGCATGTGCAGACGAAGAAGCGGAAACGCCGACACCGGAAGAGGCTGAGCCGGAGACGGTCGCATCGCCAGAACCGCGTGCGCAAAAGTTCATGGATTTGTGGCAAGCAGGCGAATACGATACGCTGTACGATGAATTTTTGACGGAGCGAACAAAGTCGGCATTTGGCGAAGAGATTTTCATTGATTGGCAAGAAGAGTTAGATGAGCAATTGTCGCTGTCCGAACGCGACATCGATTGGCAACTCGGCGAAGAGCCGTGGCTGAAAAACGAGCCGGCGGATATTCCGCTGACGATTGCAATGGAGAGCGTCGTTGGCGAAATTGAATTTGCCAAAACTTTGAGCTTTGTCTATGAAGAGGCAGAAGAAGGGGCTGAAGGCGAATGGTTCGCAGAATGGGACCCGTCGTTTATCCTGCCGAATCTTTCAAAGAACGATAATGTTTTCGTGCAAGTGAGCGAGACCGAGCGCGGTGAGATTGTCGACCGCAACGGCAAAGTCGTCGCCGGCAACACCGATGCCTATGAAATCGGCGTCGTGCCGGGCAATTTCGACCGCGACGATTACACGGAGCGGCTCGCGGAACTGCTGGATATGTCCGCCGCAGATATCGCCGCAGAACTCGACAAACCGTGGGTAGAGCCGCATCATTATGTGCCGCTTGGAACCGTTGGGCCAGACCGCGAAACCTTAAACCGGCTGTTTGCGATTCCCGGAACGAAGCGCACGAAAGTGACGATGCGAGATTATCCGTACGGTGAATCGCTGGCGCATTTGACCGGCTATATCGCGCCGATTACCGCTGAACAATTAGAAGAGCGGGGCGACCAAGGCTATGGCCAGGGCGATGTCATCGGGCGCGAAGGATTGGAAGAGATTTTCGAGACCGAGCTGCGTGGAAAACCCGGCGGCAAGATCTTAATCGAAAAGACCGCTCAAAACGAAACGATTACCGCTGTTGACAATTCGTCAGCAGCGGGCAGCACGGTGAAACTGACGATTGACGCCGATTTGCAACGGAAAGTCTACCGGGAAATGGATGATGCGCCAGGTACTGCCGCGGCGGTCGATCCGTATACAGGCGAGACGCATGTACTTGTCAGTTCGCCGGCTTACAACCCGAATGATTTTATTCCTGGGATCAAGCAAAGCCGTTTCCAACAGCTCGTCGATGACCCAGGCCAGCCGTTCTTTAACCGGTCCGCGGCGACCTATCCACCGTCTTATGTCATGCAGCCGGTCACTGCAGCTGTGGCAATGAAACAAGGAACGCTCGATCCGGAAGAAGGCATCGACATCAACGGGGAAACGTGGCAGAAATACGCTTCGTGGAACGATTTTCGTATTACCCGGCCGAATCCGGGCGTCACCAATCCGATCGACTTGGAAAAAGCGCTCGTTCACTCCGACAGCATTTATTTTGCCATCCAAGCGACCAATATGCCGGATGACAGTTTCTTGACTGGCTTGAGTGAATTTGGCTTTGGGACGGCGCTGGATTACCCAGTGCCGCTCAGCGCTTCACAAATCTCAGAAAGCGGCACGTTCGGCTCAGAAGGCCAGCTCGCGAGTTCTGCATCCGGCGGGAGCCAAGTGCGCTTGAATATTCTTCATACAGCCGCCATGTACGGCACCTTTTTAGCAGACGGCGAAATGAAAAAGCCGATTTTGACTAGCGAAACTGAAGAAGAAAGCTTAAAACAAGAGCTCCTCAGCGCAGAGCAAGCGGAACTCGTCCGCACGGCACTCGCCGAAGCGGGTGAAGAAGACGGCCACGAGCTTGTCGGAAAAACCGCCGTCCTCAAATCCGACAAAGGCGACATGGGCTGGTTCGCCGGCTACGACCCGAAAGTCGGGAACTTGTCCGTTGCGGTCATGATGGAAGACGAGGAAGATGCAGCGGCGATTGCCGAAGCATTGTTCAGCGATGACTAAGCGGGGTGAGGTGGACATGAAAAGCTTTGCGACGCACGACGAACAGCTCGCGATCCTCAAAAGCCGTGGACTCATTATGGAAGATGAAGCGGCCGCACGACGCGTGTTGTCGCGTGATAATTATTACGCGCTGATTGATGGCTACAAAGAGCCGTTCCTCGAGCGCGATGAAACGAAAAATCCATACGGCGAGGAACTGTACGGAGCGGGAACGACGTTCAACCACATTCTTGCGCTGTATCAATTCGACCGCAAGCTGCGCTTGTTGCTGCTCGGGGAATTGTTGAAGTTTGAACGCAGCATCAAGTCCAAGCTCGCGTACCGGTTTTCGGAACGTTTCTCGGCAGTCGACAGTTTTCTCGACAACGCGAATTACAGCCCGGAAGAAGTTCATTTTCACGAGCGCGACCGCATCACCGCAACGCTCAATAACCTCATCGAAAGCCATAAAAAGCGCCACCGCGTGCGCTATCCAGAGCTTCGTGAATTCTACGAAAAGCATAAGAACTTGCCGCTATGGGTACTGGTCAATTTCCTGTCGCTCGGCCAGATCACCAATTTCTACACGGTCATCGACCAAGACTTGCGCACGCGCATCGCCCAGGATTTCGCGGAAGAGGCAGGAGACAGTGGAATCACACTGAGTGCTGCGGAACTCGATGAAATCTTGTCGATCGCGTTTCCGTTTCGCAATAAGGCAGCACATGAAGAAGTGCTGTATTCATTTCGTTTGAGGTCGCCCTTGGAACTGAGGCGCCTCGAGGATAAGCTGCATCAGGAAAAGGGCTATATAACACACGGCACGACGGCTTCACTCATCAAGTTGCTGAAAGTGGTGTCTCCGCCAGATGAGTATGAGATGTTCACGCGGGAGCTATTGGAATTGATCCGGAGCTTGGAAGAAAGTTTGCCGGAAGGGCCGTATGTGCGTGTGATGAAGGTAGCGGGATTTCATAAATAAGAAAAGGCTTGGTCCGCGGACCAGGCCTTTTTAGGTAGACAGCTACTAAAAGTGAGAAGAAATTGGATAGTGATTTTTAAAATAAATAATAGACAGAAAGTTTAGGTAATAGTGAGTGAAGGTGTTATTATTGGGGGTAAATATAACTATTGAATGTCACTCTTGTGACGTCCTAAGCAGGTTGAGGAAGAAGGTGTAGTCAGCTGGTTTTTTAAAAAGAGTAGGTGTAGCACCCAACTAAGCAAGAGAGACTCTGTGGTAGGTTCACTTAAAAATTGTCCTATGTGGAGGTAAATCGAATGGATGAAAAAAACCAGTTAAGTTTGTTCGAAGAAGAAAAGTCTACTCCTAGTAAAACCCCTTTTTTACACATTATTTTTAATGGTGAAGTGAAAGGCATGTCTTTAGAGGACCTATTTGATACGGAAACTTATACAGAACTTAAAGCCGTATCCTTTGTCGCTTCTCCTCAATTCTTTTTCAAGACAGCTAAACGGTTTAAATCGGTTGAATTAATATTAGGAATCGAAGACGGTCATGTAGCTGGTAATTTTGCTGAAGGATTAGAAAATCTTTTAGATATTGAAAATAGGACACGATACGTTCAATCATTGCCAAAAGATATTCAAAAGGAAATCCAAAGCAACCGATTTCAAATACGTTATTCAAAGAAAGGCACGCCGATCCATTCGAAAGTTTATCTTTTAACTGGGGTAAAAGACAATCGTATTATTATAGGTTCAGCAAACTTCACAGAAACAGCGTTAGGCAATCAAAAGCAATATGAAGAACTGCTCGTTTTTGATAATCATGATTTGTTTGAGGTTTATACCAAAAGATTTCATGATATTTATCAGGAAACAGTTGATTTTATACCTGAAAAAGTAAAATCGACGCTTTTACTCGAACCTGTCAACATTGCAGACCCAGAAGTGCTGATGGACATTCTTTTGGACGAAATCGAAAATAAACGTATCATGGTTGACCTGACAGAAGCAGAAGTCGAAGTTATTCAGCAAGCCACTCAAAAAATCGCTGATCAAAAAGAAGAGGCAATTCAGCTTAATCAAGTTATTGAAGTCATCACAAGAGTAAATCGGAAAACAAAGAAGCGTGAACTATTGCCAATCAAAAGTTTGCGAGCAAAAACGGTTACTATCAAAAGTAAGCTATCAAAAATCAGTAAAAATTCAGTAGAAGCAGATCGTCGCCGGCAACTGGTTTATCACACAGCTACCAATAAATTGTATACGCCTGCTCCTTTTACGGAAGAAGATGGATCAAAGCCGCTAGACTTGTTTTCAAAAGAAATAAAAGAGAGAAACGTTTTGAAACAGCAGCTTGAATTGATTAATAAATTCATCGATGCTTACCATTTGTTCACCGTTCAAAACGACCCGAAAGTACAATCAAGAATAGCAGAGGCTATTTTGTATGCATTTGCATCGGCACATATTTGGAAGATGCGAGATCACTATGCTAATGAAGAGGGACGAGAAAATGTTAGAAGACATGTTCCGCCATTCTTAATTATTGCAGGGCGGTCGATGTCAGGGAAAACATCAGCTTTGGAGTTCATTAGCCAGTTGCTCGGAAATCCTGATCCATACATGGCTTACGAAAAAATAAGTGGTAGAAATATTCTCAATGATTTCTTTCATTCTTCAAATGTTAGCCCGCTATTAATTGATGAAATTGATACAAAGTTTTTCCGCAGTACAGCTGCTGATAAAGGAGAACGGTTTATAAAAGACATCGCTAATAATTTGACGGGCCCCCATCCAGTTTTGATTGGAACGACTAATGCCACAGGGTTTGATGTAAACATACAATCATCTTCGCGCCTCTATTATCTCCAGATTAATAACTCCTTTAAAACTGAAAAAGTAGCGGAATCAAACAATTATTTAAGTAATATAATGAATAAAACAAATGCTTCTCTTTATCAAGATTTTACACATCGAATGGGAATCTTGATCCAGGACGGAGAAAACTTTTATACTACCAAGGATTTTCTAAGTAGTGCCCGGAGAATATTTAAAGATTACTATAGGGAGTTCAATATACCGATACCTGAATGGTTTCCGGAGCAAAAGTTTGATGATTACTTGGACAGGGGCAGACGGATATGGCAAGAAATTTATAAAAGCCATGAAGGCGATTTTGATTTTAGAAAAGAAGATTCTGTACTCGTCCATATTGAAAATATCGCAGTACCAAAAAGTAGAGATCGTGATGCTCTTTTAAACTACTTACCGTCTGGGTGTATCACTGAGGATAGTTCAGTATTACTGTTAGATCAAAAAAAATTCAAAGAATATATAGAGTATGATAAGTACTTTAAAAAGAGTTTGTTTAAGAGGTTATTTAAATAGAATAAAGTATATTTAAAAATGGGGGAATGTGCATGGCGACTTACAAAGAAATTCAGGCTTACATTAAGCGGGAAAATAATTACTCAGCAAAAACTTGCTGGATTGCCCACATGAAAGAGATGCATGGTTTAAAACCGAGAGTTTCTCCAAGAAGAATTTCAGTGAATGAAAGAGTGCATCCTTGCCCAGAAGAAAAACAACCGGATATACTTGCTGCGTTCAAGTATTTTGGAATGGTTGAATAGTTTAGGTAAATCCCCCCCCTTTTTTAAATCAATTGATTTAAAAGAGGGGCTTCGCCATATTTCTTGGAGCGCATTAGAAAAGCCCCCATCCGAGGATGAGGGCTTTCATAATTTATGAATTTTGAGGCTTAGTATTACTTTGTTCTTTGCGTTCAATCTCAGGACGCGTAATCGAGAATACCGCACAGCCAAGCGCAATAAGGACAATTACGGCGCCGACCCAGGCAGTGCTTGTGACCGAGTCGGTTTGGGTCAAAGTGAGGCCGCCGACTGCGGAGCCGAGTGCGATGCCGACTTGCAGCGCCGAGTTATTGAAGCTCTGCTGGATGTCAGAAGTGGCTGGATCGGTTTCGATCAAATAGCTTTGCTGCGGCGGAGCGAGTGCCCAGCTGAGCGCGGCCCAAATGACCATCACCGGCAAGAAAATGACGAGCGAGAAGGTCGTGAACGGAAGCACGAACAAAGAAACAGCAAATGCCGAAATGACGATCACAATGCTTTTTTTCGAGCCGATCGAATCGGACAAAGTGCCACCAACTGCGCCGCCGCTCACTGCTGCGATGCCGAAGATCAAATAACAAGCGCTGACCCAAAACGGGCTAAGCTGCATCGTTGTCTCCAAAAACGGCGTGAAGTACGCGTAGACCGTGTAATGGCCTGCGAGCATGAACAGGGTTGCAAGGTGGGCAGTGCCGATTTTCGCACTCGCCACAGCTTTTAATTGCTGCTTCAGCGGAATCGCCGTGCCTCCAGGGATCGGCTGGATATACAGCGCGATCAAGGCCATCGAGCCGAGTGACAAGGCGGCAATCGCCAGAAAGACGACGCGCCAGCCGAATGCATCGGCAATCAAGATGCCGAGTGGAACGCCGAGCACGAGCGAGGAGCTGATCCCCATAAAAATCAAGCCGATCGCTTTCGCGCGGTAAGGCGGCTCGACAATTTTCGCGGCAATCGTGAGAGACAAGACGACAATGAGTGCCGTACTTGCTGCAGTAATGACGCGCGCGATGATCATCCACGTGAAGTCTGGGCTGAAGAAAGTCATGAGATTCCCGAGGAAAAAGATGAACAGGGAAATCAAATAGACTTTCTTGCGCTCAAAGCGACTCGTCGCAATGAGCAACACCGGTCCGGCAATCGCGTAAATCAACGCGAACAAGGTGATCAATTGGCCGGCAGCGCCCAAGGACACATCGAACTCTTCGGCGATGGTCGGCAAAATGCCGCCGACAATCAGTTCCACAAGCCCAACGGCCACAGTGGCCAAGGCTAAAATATACACTTTCAAATTCATAACATACGCTTCCTTTCGTTGATACAAGTTTTACCGTTTGGTACCTTTTAATGGATAAGTTACATTGCTAGTACATTCACCAGATATTCCGCAAAACAGCTGGCTTTCCGGGGGGGCTCGCGCTGAACTAATTCGGGTTAGACGCCCGAATGGATTTCAGCACTTCACTGATCCCCCAGGAGTCTGCGCTGTTTTGCTCCATATCTTTTGTGTATCAGCTTAGTGGCCTCATCTTTTCTAGGCTTTGTAAGCTCAACTTGTAGAAGTATCGTCAGAAAATAAAAAAATCCTGATTACAGAAAACGAATGATCGCTTTCTGTAATCAGGATTTTTCGGTTCCTGGTAGAGACCCTTAAGCCGTATTCTTAAGGTTATACAGATAGATTATGGAGTTGTTTACTTTAGTTAGCTTACTATATGGGACGGATTAGTGCAAGAACATTTGCTGTAGACGTCAGACCTCTTGGGAGTGCGAAACTTATTCGATGGACAGCCGTAGAAGAAAGGAGGAACCATCTACGGCAAAAAACGGGGAGGGAGACGATGAAATCAACAGGCTATATTTTTCTGCTGGTCGGATTGGTCTTCATGATTTTGAGTCTTATCGGTGACATGCCACTCACTTTAGGCATTGTCTTTGTTGTGCTTGGTATTGTGTTTAGCTACACCGATTCCAAGAGGAAGACTAAAAACAGAAAAGGAAATGCTTAAGATTTTCCACTTTTCCAGCCAATAACTAGTCACTTAGAATGAAAGCCTGTATCGTAGATGATAACCAATTTACCGGTACCGGCTTTTTTCATTTCAACAGGGATAGGGGAATACAGATGAACATACTTGTAGTTGAAGACGACCGGACGATCGCTTCCGGCCTGACATATTCGCTCCAACAAGAAGGCTTTACGACCGTATTATGCCACACGGCAAAAGACGCCACCACAGCAATCGAAAAACAAATCTCGGCAATCGATTTATGCCTCTTCGATCTGTCCTTGCCGGACGGCAGTGGCTATGACTTATGCGCGCTCGCCAAACAAAAAAGCGACATCCCAGTCATTTTCCTGACGGCGTTTGACGATGAAGTGAATGTCGTCATGGGGCTCGATATGGGGGCGGACGATTACATCACCAAGCCGTTCCGCGTGCGTGAACTCATGTCGCGCATCAATTCCGTGCTGCGCCGCTATCAGCGCCAGGCACAGCCGAAAACAATCATCGAACTGGGCGATGTCCAGGTCAACATATCAGACGGCAAAGTCCATAAAGCGGGGAGTGAAGTTCTCCTCACTGCGCTCGAGTATCGCTTGCTGCTCATCTTCGCGAATCATTTAGGCCAAGTGCTGACGCGTGCGCAATTGCTCGACCGCATTTGGGATGTCGGCGGCGATTTCGTCAACGACAATACGCTGACGGTCTACATTAAACGCTTGCGCGAAAAGTTGGAAGATGACCCAACAAGTCCTGAACTCATCAAAACAGTCCGTGGCATGGGCTATAAGGCGGGTGAGTAAGGATGCTTCGCAACCGTGAAATCCGTTTGCTGCTCGCGGCACTCCTCACGATCAGTGTACTCGGCGCGATTCTCTCAGCTATTTTCGTTTCCACTACGTCTGCTTGGTTCGTGCTCGGAATATCGCTATTGCTAAGTGCAACGGCGATCACATTTACCTGGTGGCGCTATAGAGAAATCGAGCGCTTGTCTGGATTTCTCCAACAAATCAGCAGCGGCGATTTTCAGCTCGACGTGCGCGACAACCGTGAAGGCGAGCTGAGCCTGCTCAAAACGCAAATCTACAAAGTGACGAAAATGCTATCGGAACATGGCGCGCTACTCACTGAAGACAAAGGCAAGCTGACGAACGCCATTTCGGACATTTCCCATCAATTAAAAACGCCGCTCACCTCGATGATGGTCATGGCGGATTTACTTCGCGACAGCGACTTGGATGACGCGAAACGTAGCGAATTCATCCGCAATCTTCATACCCAGCTCGAGCGCATGGACTGGCTCGTCTCGTCGCTTTTGAAACTATCGAAGATCGATGCCGGCACGATTCATTTCAAAAAAGACCAGATTCCGGTATCCAAGCTCATCGAAAAAGCAGTCGAACCGTTGCTTATCCCGATGGACATCAATATGCAGGAACTCAAAATCGAAGGCGACCCGCAAGCCGAATTCAATGGCGACCTCAATTGGACGACCGAAGCACTCATCAATATTTTAAAAAACTGCGTCGAGCATACCGGAGAAGGCGGAACACTCACCATCCGCTACAGCGAAAACGCATTGTACACCGGCATCCAAATCGAAGACAGCGGCAGCGGCATTTCCAAAAAAGATTTGCCCTATATCTTCAAGCGCTTCTATAAAGGCGAAAACGCCGGCGACGACTCGGTCGGCATCGGCCTCGCCATGGCCTATAGCATTATCACCAGCCAAAGCGGCGACATCGAAGTCGCAAGCACACCGGGCGAAGGCACCCGCTTCCATATCAAATTCTACAAGCAGGTGGTCTAGCGCCTGCTTTTTTATTTGGAATGAAAAACAGAAACTCCGCATCCGTGGAATTTCTGTTCAGCGTGTACTAGTTAAAATCAACGATCATCCCGAGGTGCTGTTAAACCACCAGACAACGAGAGCCATACTGGCAACGCCCCAAGCCGTCACGCTCCATACCCATAAGATCAAATGCTTGGTATCTCTAGAAGTTTCCTCAGTGTCTGGATTTGCTTTAACATGCACAAGCTTCGTCTCCATGCGTTTTTTCATCGAAAGGAATACAAGCAATCCAGTGAGGATGAAACCGATCATGAACCACAACAAGAAATCCACGTTATCTCCTCCTCTATATGAGTGATTTGTTTCAAATCAAATCTGTGAAAACAAACTAAGTCGACTAAGAGTTTGGATAAGTAAATTGTAGCATGAAATCAATAATTGGAAATTACCTTCCACTTTCAAGAGAACTAGAATAGATCCTTACCTAATTTCCCTTAAGTGACTAGACTGTCACTTAAAAGTCACCGGGCAGTCATGAACACTTTTTATACTATATCTATCAGGTTAGAGGGAAGTTAGTGATGTTGTGAACCTAGTCTGCTGAATTTATAGGCTTCTATAAATTTTCGGTTTTTAAGATGAAAAAATGGAGTGAAATTGCGAAGACGCCTGCGGGAAAGCGAGACAGCCGAGACCCCGCAAGAAGCGCAGCTTCTGAGGAGGCTTGGCGCTCGCCCGCGGCAAGCGAAGCAATTTCACGGAATGCTTCAAGAAGATTTTAATACACTATAAACAGTAACCAAACGGAGGGTACACTCATGACAATCATGGAAGTAAAAAACTTATCAAAAGTATACGGCAAGGACGAAATGGCCGTCACTGCACTAGACGACGTATCGTTCACCGTCAACAAAGGCGAATTCATCTGCATCATCGGGCCATCGGGTTCCGGGAAATCGACTTTGCTCCACTTGCTCGGCGGCGTTGATCGCCCGACCAGCGGCAATGTGTCAATCGATGGCACGGACATCTACCAGCTCGACGAAACGCAGCTCGCCATTTTCCGTCGCCGCCAAATCGGCTTGATCTATCAGTTCTATAACTTGATTCCAATCCTAACGGTCGAGGAAAATATCACCTTGCCGATGCTGCTCGATGAACAGCGCGTCGACAAACACCAATTCCGCAAAATCTCCGAAGCCCTCGGACTTGATCAACGTCTCAACCATTTGCCGAACCAATTATCCGGCGGCCAGCAACAGCGCGTCTCCATCGGCCGTGCGCTCGTCAGCAATCCCGCAATCATGCTAGCAGATGAACCGACCGGAAACTTAGATAGCAAAAACAGCGAAGAAATCATGGAACTCCTCAAAATGTTCAACAAAACCTTCAAGCAGACTTTGATCGTCATCACGCACGATGAGCGCATCGCCTTGCAAGCCGACCGCGTCATTTCGATCGAAGACGGCAAAATCGCTAAAGACGAGGTCATCCGCTCATGAACATCGTCAATAAAGTCACCGTCCGCCACTTGAAGGAAAACAAACGGCGCTCACTCGTCACCATCATCGGCGTCATTATTTCCGTCGCTATGATCACCGCCGTCGCAACGCTTGGGGTGTCGTTTCTCGATTTATTGATTCGTGAGGATATCGACCGCAATGGCGAATGGCATGTCGAGTATCAAGAGGCAAACACCCAGCAGCTCCAAGCAATCGAACAAGACGCCAATACCGAACAGCTCATCGTCACAAAGGACGGCTTCGCTGACCTTGAAAATTCGACAACCGACTCCAAGCACTATTTGTATTTTCGCCAGTTCGAAGCACAAGGCATGGAACATTTTCCGATTGCGCTCACAGAAGGGCGCTTGCCTGAAAACGCCAATGAAGTCGTCATCTCGGAAACTGTGAATACCAACTCCGAACAGACCTATGAAATCGGCGACAGCTTGACTGCCGGTGTAGGCGAACGCATGCACAGCTTGGAAGACCGCAAGCTGTCAGAGTTTGACTCCTTGCAATACGGGGAAGGCGACACGATCAACGAAGAATTGGTCAACGTCACCGAGCAAACTTTCGACATCGTCGGCATCATCGAGCAACCGGGCTGGGAAGCATCCTGGCTGCCGGTAGTGAGTGTTATCGGATCGACCGATGCGACGAATGCCGCAGCGGATGAGACCTTTAACGGCTATGTCGTCGCTTCTAAAATCAATACCGACTTGTTTGATGACGCCAAGGCATTTGCCAAAGAACAAGGCATTCCGTCAGTCGATTTCAATTCGGATCTTCTGCGCTATTACGGAGCGACCCAAAACGATAATTTGCGGGTGACCTTGTTCTCGCTCGCCGGCATCATTATGGGCATTGTCGTCATCGGCTCGGTCGCACTCATTTACAACGCCTTTGCCATCAGCGTCTCCGAACGCGCTCGTCATCTCGGCATGCTCGCAAGCGTCGGGGCCACGAAGCGCCAAAAGCGCAATTCGGTGTTTTTTGAAGGCGCCATTATCGGTGCCATCAGCATTCCGCTCGGCATTCTCGCAGGGCTCGGTGGCATTTGGCTGACCTTCCAGTTTATCAATGCCTTCTTGCAAGATGCGCTCAATGTCGAACAACAGCTAGAAGTCGTCGTCACCCCGATGATGCTCGTTGTCGCGATCGGCGTCTCGACACTGACGATTTTGATTTCGACTTATATGCCAGCGCAAAAAGCGTCGAAGATTTCTGCAATCGACGCCATCCGCCAAACGCAAGACATTAAACTGACCGGCAAAGCCGTCAAGACTTCGAAATGGGTGCGCAAGCTATTTGGTTTGGAAGCAGAAATCGGCTTGAAAAACTTGAAGCGCAACCGCAAGCGCTATTTGGCGACCGTGTTCTCACTCGTTATCTCGATCGTCTTGTTCTTATCGGTAACGTATTTCACCAATAACTTGAAAACTTCGCTTGAAATAACCCAGAGCGATTTGCAATACGATATTCAATTGTATGGCGGGGAGTTGGATGAAGACAGCCTGGAGCAATACGCAAATCTTCCCGACGTCACTGCGGCCGGTTTGATGCGCCAGGCAGGGGGAGAAGCACTCATCCCACAAGACCGTTTGCCTGAAGCAATCCTAGAAGAAATCGAACAAGGCCAAACGATGCTCATAGACGGCAATTACCGTTATTATGTTTCGGTGTATGCGATGGATAATAAAAACTTCGAACAATACGCACAACAAGTTGGAGTCGATCCAGCCGGCTTCGGTCAGGAAACGCCACGTGCTATTCTTATTGATGAAGTGGTTTATCAAGACGGCATGTCCGGCAAATTCAACGAAACAGAAACGGTGAAAGTGGAGGTGGGGGAGAGTTTAGAACTGCTCGGCAGCTCCATCAATGAAATGGGCGAAGAAATCGAACCGGAAGTGCTCGCCAATGTCGAAATCGCAGCACTGACGGACAAATCGCCAGCTGGTGTATCGACTTCATATCTGGGCAACTTGGATTTAATTGTGCCGATGGATGAGTTAGATGAACTCGGGTTCACTTTAGAAGACACGTACCCAGTCATCACCTTATCGACAAATGACCCGATGAAAACAGAAGCGGAAATCCTGGAAGTGGACGAAGCGGGCGTCAGCATTAGGAACGTCTTCCAGCAGCGCCAGCAGCAGGAACAATTGATTTTGCTTATGTCGGTATTCACTTACGGATTCATCACGCTCATCTCGCTGATTTCCGTCGCCAACATCTTCAACACCATCTCGACAAGCATTCAACTCAGAAAACGGGAATTCGCCATGCTGCGCTCGGTCGGCATGACCCCGAAAGGCTTCGACAAGATGATCCGTTATGAAAGCCTGTTTTATGGCGTCAAAGCGCTTGTCTACGGCCTGCCGATCAGTTTTGCCGCGATGCTTGCGATGCATTTCGCACTCGGCCAGACCTTCAGTTACGGCTTTGCGGTGCCATGGGGCAGTGTCGCCTTTGTCATCGTCGTCATCTTCATAATCGTCGGAGCGGCAATGCTGTACTCAATCGCCAAGATCAAGAATGACAATATCATTGAAAGTTTGAAGCAAGAAAATGCTTAACGAAAAAGCGCTCTGCCAGTTGGCGGAGCGCTTTTTTTTGTATTGAGCCTTAAATTCTGCGAACAGCGTCTTTCTTGCGGAAAATGCCCATCAATAAAATGACCAAACCGGCAATAAACGTGCTGGGGTATAGTATGGCGAGCATCGCTACTGCAGCCCAGCCGCTTTGTTCATAATGCGCGTAGCCCATACTGACGAGCCAGGAAAACAGCGGACAAATGACAAACATCGTCGTGACGCCCCAAATGATGTATTTGCCTTTTCGCGAATAGCCCTTACTGAGCTGATAGGCAAGTAGCAGCGAGACAAGCAAAATGCCACTGGCGGCAAGATATTCCATATCGAATAGCCTCCTTTGGTGGATGCCAATCTTAGGTGAGGTTCTGATTTATTGATCACAGTTTAACACAGAACCCTAATTATGGAAGTGGTGTGTAAGTGAAAAATAGCGATAGCGAGTTGCGGTTTGCCGATCTTACAGGTGTTAAAAGGCAAGTTTTCACCATAATAAAAATAATTTATCCCACACCAAAAAAATCTATTCTCCAAATGAGCAGTAAGTGCTATTATATGTAAGATATTCCAAATGGAAAGGGAGAAAATGATGAGCAGGACGAACATTCAATCAGATAGAGAGAGTATTTATTTTATTTTAAGTGTGATATTTAGTGTGTTGATTTATGTATTAGCGGCCGTATCGATTATCGGAATCGGTATCGCCTTGACGGTTTTTGCGTTTTTACTATTCGCCAATGCAGTCATGCTTGGATCGATCCGCGGAAACGGCGTTCGGATCCACGAACGTCAATTCCCGGATGTCTACGAACGCGTGCAAACCTTGTCTGCGCAAATGGAGCTCAGCAAAGTCCCGGACGTTTTCGTCATCCAATCCGAAGGCGCACTTAACGCGTTTGCGACGCGCTTTTTCGGCCGCGACATGGTCGTCTTGTACTCGGAAGTGTTTGAACTGGCGCGCGAACAAGGCCAGGCGGAACTGGACTTTATCATCGCCCACGAACTGACTCACATAAAACGCCGCCACGTCTGGAAAAACTTATTGATCTTACCAGCTGGCTTCATCCCGTTCCTCAGCACGGCGTACAGCCGCTCGTGTGAATACACATGCGACCGCCAAGCCGCCTTTGAAATCCAAGATGCCGCTGCCGCAAAACGCGCATTGACGCTGCTGGGGATCGGCAAGAAAGCATACTTGGAAGTAAACGAAGACGCCTACCGCGAACAAATCGCAACAGAATCCAACGCCATCGTCTGGTTGAGCGAAGTGCTCTCTACGCACCCGCGTCTGCCAAAGCGCATCCAGTCGATCGACCAGTTCAACAAGGCGGATGTCGTCTTCTATCAGCCGAAACACGGGCGCATCGCTCTTGGTGCTATCGCTGTCGCTGTAGTCATGAGCTTGGCATATGCCGGTGTCGTTGGCATATTCACCACCACTGCAGCTATTGCCAATTCGTTCTTACCCGAATTTGACGATGCGTTTTACGATGAAATGTATACCGTCGAAGGGGAGACGCCACTGATGACCGCTGCCGCAGATGGCGATTTAGCCGGAGTCGAACAAGCACTCGCTGATGGCGAGGACATTCACGCGAAAGACTCGGAAGGCTCTGATGCCTTGATGTACGCGATCTACTGGGGCGATCCAGGTGTTATCCAAACATTAGTGGATGCAGGCGCTGATGTGAACACATCCGATATTTACATGACGGCCTTAGCAACTGCCATCATGTATGAAGATTACGAAAGCGCCAAACTGCTTATCGAAAATGGAGCCGATCCAGCATTTGAAGGACCAGAAGGCTTGAGCGCTATTGATGAAATGGGCGTAGATTCCGAAGAAGAATTTCTAGAAATGCTCGAACAAGACTATTAACAAATCCCACAAAACAAGCGTCGATCGCTAACAGATCGACGCTTGTTTCATTGTTACGCTGCCATCATCCCCATCGACATGATCGATGCCCCATTCGCAATTCCCTTCGTTTTCCCATTCCACCGCGTAACGCCCGAAGTGATAGTCAATGGAAATCACTTCAGCTGTCCCGAAAGAATTGGTATGCAGCTGTTCAATGATTGCGATAGCTTCGGATTCAGTAATTTCAGGTGCTTGGATACAGCCGAATAGAAACATATAAAGTATAATCAGCAAACTCAAGCACTTCATGGCTTCACCCCTTTGAAAGCTAGACGGACATGCGCTGATAAAAGTTACTGGAGTTTCGACTAAATAGGTTATGTGCTTTTAATGAGCGGGTAATGACCTTGTAACACCCATTTATTTGGTAATAAAAATAGCCACGGTGAACAAAAAAATAAATAGAACATCAAAACCCAACAAGAAAGGACGGATAGAAATGAAAAAATTCGCAGCCATCCTCTTCGCGAGCGGCTTGGCATTGTCCGCATGCTCAGGCGATAGCGAACCGGAAACAGATCAGCTCGAAGAAAACGACGGCGCTGAGGATACGATGACTGAAACAGAAGATGGTGAAGGGGAAGAAGAGGAAGAGGATTAATAAAGAACAAATATGAATAAAAGACATTCAAAAAGCTCGCAGCAACTGCGAGCTTTTTAGCGTTTTCTATCCATCATTTCTTTCAAGCGCTTTGCAGAATCAGTGAAGGCTTCCTCATCTGACCGATTTCCTGTAGACAAGATCCAGACGATCTCCAGCTGGTCTTGTTTTTCTCCAGTTAACCGATAGACGACCCGCAATCCGGCCTGTTTGAATTTCAATTCGCGGCAACCCGTCAACACGCTGCTGCGTTTATTAGAGAGAGGCTTACCGATTTCATCAGCACGAAATCTTAGTTTGGCTAGGCCTTTGTCAACCAGGTTGCGGCTGCTTCCGTCCAATTTACTGTATTCTTTCTGTGCTTTTGGATGAAAGGTTAAAACAAAATTGTCCTCGCTCATATTACTCGAACAGCTCGTCATCGGAGATGTCGTCTGGATCGATTGCCATGATTCGTGTGTAGCTTTCTTCTCCAACAGCCTCCCGAAGCGGAATCGTTTGTTCAGGATGTGCCTCAGCTTCAGCTGCTCTTCTTGCGATCTCTTCATACCAATTCAGTTCGCGGTACGTTTCTAACTCTTGGTACATTTTTTCGTATTGTGCATAGTCTAAAATTACAGAATCGATTGTATTATTGGCGGAAATGAACTGGGGTTCTTTTTTAGCTGCAGCTCGTATGTGAGCCAATTGTTTGGCTGCCTTGGAAGCAGAAGTAATCTGGTCTACGTTAAATTGCGGTTTTTTGGGAGTGTCAGTGGCCATAAGGTTCAACTCCTTTATATTTGCTTTAATTATAGCAAGCTCACTAAATATTTAACAGTAAAATATACCGCTATTTTTTACGTTAAATATGACGGCGTGTTAATTGCGAAGTTAATCAACTACAGTGGAAATGAAACTTCGGTTTCTCATTCAGAAGTTGTCATGTCGCCTTGTGAAAAGCCGATCTTGTTGGTAAAATTAGGCACATGATAATAATAATAGTATTAAAATATCAATTGATTAGCCTCTAAAGTCAACAGAAGCTGAGACATTAGAATAATGAAAAGAGGTGTTCATCTTGGAAACTATCACTGCTACAGATAAAGCGAAAAATTTCTTCGAGTATATGCTCGCATTGAATAATCTGGTAGGGAAGATCATCCGGGATTACTCGGAATATGAGAAGAATTGGAACCTGGATGACATGAAGCTATTGGAAGGCTGCTTCGTATTTGACGAATGCCATAACGAAGAGAACTTAATGGAGATCCATAGGCCGACAATCACTGAAAAAGATAAGACACCTCCAGCGCCTCACGCCATATTTAAAGATTGGTTGAGCTTTGATCCGAAAAAGGAAAATCAAAAGCCTTCTTATGTAGTAGGGAAAAAGGTAGAGACAGCGAATGGTGGGAAAAAAGAAGAACTGTTTATCGATGATAAAAAGCGCATACACTCTTATGGGACTTGGACAGCCCAGTGGAAAGAATGGGCTGAGAATTTAAAGGAGAAAAAACACATTCTAGAAAAATACGAAGAATTTTTTGATCTCATCACCCAGCTTGAAAAAGAAGGGGAGTCCTTGGAGTTCATTTATGGCAAAGGCCTCTTTACATGGAAACATCCAGACCCAAAAATCGGCACAATCCGTTCGCCGCTATTAACGAGCAAAGTGGAACTGGATTTGGACTCTGTAAAAGGGATTATTGTTGTGAAACTCGTCGATCAAGCAGTTGTTGTGGAGCGCGAAATCTTCTCTGGTATATCCATTCCGAATGTTCAAACGATCAATGGTTTGTGGAGAGACGTCCAGACACGTGAAATCACAGAAGATATGAATGACTTCTTCACGCAATTCATTCAAACCTTTGATGCTAATGGAAGGTTCATCGACGGCCAAACAGCTAAGACGCCAATGGAACATCCATCTGTTTATACTCATCACATGCTCTCACTGAGAACAAAAAATGCGCGAGTGCTGCGGGACGACTTAACCCAAATCATTGACGGCATTGCCAATGATGAACTGGAACTACCGGATACAGTCACTTCCATTATCGGCGAACGAGTCGAAAATGCTCCTGAAGAAAACTCGACAGCAGAAACCGACGGAGGAAACAATTTTGAAGACGATATCCTCTATTTTCCGCTGGAATCCAATGAACAGCAAAAGGCCATCATCAAGCGCATTTCGCATCATCAAGGCGTAACTGTACAAGGGCCTCCTGGAACTGGGAAGACCCACACCATTGCAAACTTGGTTTCCCACTTTTTATCTGAAGGCAAAAAGATCCTCATTACCAGTCAAAAAGAAAGTCCGTTGAAAGTATTGAAAAACAAAATCCCTCAAGAAATTAGAGACTTGTGCGTGCCGGTGCTTGGCGGCGGACGTGAATCGCTACAGGAAATTGAGCAATCGATCCGCGTCATCGGCGAGAAGCTGGGCGAACTTGATGTCGATCGCCTGGAAAAAGAAATCGCACGCGATAAGGATGCCTTAAAACAAAGTAGACGCGATGAAGCGACATTGAAAAACCAATTGAAAGCATATGCTGAAAAAGAAGGGACCATTCTCCAATACAAAGGAGAAAAGCTATTCAAATATGACGTAGCAAAACGTCTAGCCGAATCGGAGATCGATTACAGCTGGATCCAAGATGAGTTGACGATGGACCAAACCTTCCCGTTAAACAATGTAGACTTCACCGAATTATGGGCATTGAAAAAAGAGTTGGCACAAGAAGACTTGCCGCTGCATAAAGAACTGCTTCCTGAAGTCGGGTCTGACATCCAAAACAGTTCGTCTTTCACCTCTTTCCTAGATGCAGAAAAGCAATTAGAACATGCAAATGAACAAGGCAAGGCAATCCTTGAGAAATATAAATACCCGCTAGAAGAAAATGAACTCAAAATCCTCCAAAAAGAACTCGATAAAATCATTGGAATGTCTGCTATTACAGAAAATGGCCCTTTCCGTTTGATTTTAGATGATGTTAAAGCAGGTGGCCCTCGAGAAGCAAGATGGCGTGAGCTCATAGAGAAACTATCCGGAGCCAATGAAAGATTATTCGCTTCTTACAATAAACTCGTCGCATACCAAGTGAAGCTGCCAAACAAGAGTGCGGAAGAATTGAAAGCGGATGTTTCCATTGCGAGAGAACCGCTTGAAAACGGCAAAAAGCCGAACTTCCTGTTCTTTTTGACCAAAGGCAAGCAAACGAAATATTTGTTTGAAGACCCCGTATTAAACGATGCTTCCATCAAAACGCTCGGCGACATCGAAGTACTGGAAATGTATTTGGAACACGAATGGGTGAAGCGAGAATCCGCGCGCTTGTTAAATGCCAATATGGAAGAGATCGGCCACACGACAATCGACGTCGAAGAAAGACGCTTCCCGCATTTACTCGAAGAGCGCTTGGCCGAATTGAAGCTCATCATGAAAACGGCTGATTCGACCAAAGCATTAAAATCCAAGCTGACGCGCTACAATTTATACAAAGTCGACCTCTATTCAATTGACGAGTGCCAGCAATTAAGCAAAGACTTGGATCTCGTCATCAAACGGGTCGAGTACTTGAAATGGGAAGAACAGTACAAGCAGGATCTAGGCAAATTGCAGACCTTGAGTGCGCAAACGGATATGCATCCGGTCATGCAGGAATTCAAGGAAGCTTATATCAATAGAGATACGGCGAAATGGGACGGGCTGTTGATGAAGCTGGAGCAATTACAGCTGACCAAGGCGAAAGCTATACGTTTCTATGAACTGGTCGGACAATCCGGTGAGACTTTGCCACTGACCGCGAAATTGTATGAGCTGTCTGTCGGATCAGCTGTCGAGAAACCGGAACACCATCTAGAAGCATTCGAATTGAAAAAACTGCAGTCGTGGCTCGATGAAACGAAAGACATGAACATCACTCTGTTGAAAAAGCAGCTGGAAGAAGAACATAAAGAACAGAAGCGCTTGGTCCGCTCAATCGTTAGTGCGTCAACTTGGAAGAACCAAGTACAACGGATCACTGAAGAAGAAAAACGGGCCTTGTCTGCATGGAAAACGTATATCAAGCGTTTCGGAAAAGGCAGCGGAAAGTCCGCCAAGCGCAACTTGCAAGGCGCAAGAGAGGAAATGAAAACCGCTCAAAGTGCCATCCCTGTGTGGATTATGCCGATCAACCAAGTGCTGGAGAACTTCCCGGTGACAAACGAGAAGTTCGACGTCATCATTTTCGATGAAAGCAGCCAATGCGATTTGTTCGCAGTCAATGTGCTGCTTCGCGGCAAGAAAGTGGTCGTCGTTGGAGATGATGAACAGATCAGCCCGCAATCAATCGGCACCAAACAAGACGATGTCTACGAATTGGTACGCCGCCACTTGAAAGGCATACCAAATGCCGACTTGTTTGACGGCAACTTGTCGCTGTACGAGATTGCTGAGCAGACTTTCCCGAAAGAAGGCAAGCTCATGCTGCGCGAACATTTCCGTTGCGTGCCGGAAATTATCCAGTTCTCCAACGACATGAGCTATGGCGGAGAAATGATTCCGTTGCGCTTACCGCTCGATGAAGAGAAAATCGATCCGCCGGTCACTGCTATTAAAGTGAATGACGGTGTCATCGGCGAGCAGCGAGACATTAACGAAGCGGAAATCGATGCAATCGTTGCCGACATGGCAGAAATGGTCGAGGACCCGAAATTGAAAGGTCAAACTTTTGGTGTCATCACCCTCCTCGGTAACCAGCAGCACAAGCTGCTAGAAACAAGAATTCGCCAGGAAATCGGTGACCGGGAGTTCGTGGAACGCAAAATCATTTGCGGAAATCCGTATACGCTGCAAGGGGACGAGCGCGACATCATCTTCCTGTCCATGGTCACCGCACCGAACCGTAGATTTATGGCCTTGACAAAAACCTCGGACAAGCAGCGTTTCAATGTCGCCGCAAGCCGCGCGAAAAACCAGATGCGCTTGTACCACTCAGTGGATCTGGAAGATCTCAACACGGAAGACTTGCGCTACCGCTTGCTGAGCTATTGCATGAACCCGACTCGCCTGAATGAGCAAGTGGCGGATCTAGAAGAGCAATGCGACTCACCATTTGAAGTCGACGTACTCCGCATGCTCTTAGCACGCGGCTATAAAGTCACACCACAAGTGAAAGTCGGTCAATACCGCATCGACCTCGTTGTCGAAGGGTTGCGCGACCGCCTAGCCGTCGAATGCGACGGAGAGAAATGGCACGGCCCAGAGAAATTCGAAGAAGATATGAGACGCCAGGAATCCCTGGAGCGGGCAGGCTGGAAATTTTGGCGTGTACGCGGACGCGAGTTTTACTTTGATAAAGTAAAAGCATTGGAGAGTTTGTGGGTTCAGTTAGATGAGCTGGGGATTGAAGCGGTTAGAGATTGACAGTTCGTGGGTTTAGATGAAACCTTGAACATTAAAGAAAGCAGTTTTTAGTAAGTTAATAGTAAATGAAAAATTCGTTGCCAAATTTATATTTAGTAGATGCCGAGGTAAGATGATATGAAAGAAATGAGGGACCCTATAGCAATAGGTAGAACATTCTTCTTACTTCGATTTTCTGAATAATCTTATTCTAATGAATCTATCTATAAAAATTAAAGGGGTGTAAAGATGAAATCTTTGATTTATTATCCTTACTTTGAAGTGCAAGATACCAATTGGTTAAAGTTCGCTACTTTATACATTGGTAGTTTAACTTCGATTATTCCAAATGCAGGGAAAAAGAATATTTCAGATGAATTTTTACAGTTAATTGAGGAAGGGGGATTTATAACTAATAGAGATTCGTACGATCTATATAGAAATGAGTCATCAAAGGTTGCTATTAAACAAGTGAAGAAGTTCTTTGATGATTCTTCAATATTGGATTATGGAATATCCATTTCCTATTTGTAGAATAAAGAGAACCATAACTATGAGATTTTTGATCAGAAATTTTCTCCTAGGTGGCTTAATTTTTGTGTGGAGCATGATCTGGGTCATCCAACGAATAACGGTGTAAAAGTAGCTAAAGAAGTAGCGTATATTTATATGCATGCTTTAACCAAAATGATCGGTGATTCCGAAAATAAAGATACAATTACTGATACTCGACAGGCCAGTGATTTCTTGTCTGATCTCTTCCCGGAAAACCGGGGATTAGATTTAAGAAAAGAACGAAAAGATCTGTTTACTAAGGAAATGATTCAATTAAAGTTGCCAGAGAGAATTGATCAAATAGAAATTAAAGAACTATTAGATTTACGTAACGATAAAGGTTTTTTAACTAAAAAAGCAGCGTTTCATAATACGTTAAATCTGTATTTGGATAATACCGATATACATTATAAATCTGCATATTTGGATTCATTAGTTGAATTAGAAAGTGAAATAAAAAAATGGATCGCCCCATCATTTGGAATTGTAAGTACGGGTGTGCAAATTTTTTGTCAAACTACGATGCCATCGTATATCCCGCCAATTTTAGGGAGCTTGATACCATCTTTTATTCCTCAATCCGAATCAAGTGAATTGAATAGAGATAAGAAAAACAGTCTGCAATTCTTAACAGATATAAGTAGTATTACTCATAATTAAAGTAAACCTGTGAAATTTTAAAAAATTTCACAGGTTTTTTCTTAGATTAATTCATATAAAAATATTCTTTCGCTATACAATCACATTACTTAAACTTGATTGCATTAAGTTGAAACTAAAGTAAAATAAGAGCTAAGTATAAGTTAAATGTGAGGGGAACTATGTGGAGATTAAAATGTTTTACCGGACACAACGAGATTTGGCCACAGCATTAAATCAATTAGTTGATGCATATTGGAGAGAGGACATTACAGAACAAAAGCTTATTGAGAGCGTATGCAATATACATAAAAATAATAAAGAAAAATTGATTAAAGACCAAAGCTTTACTAAAGTAGTTCAGCAACATTGTGGAAAAAGAAGGTTGATAATAGTGGAACGGATTCTAAATATATAAATCTATTAAGTTGTAATAAGGTCGGAGTGATTTGAAATGGAAACACAATACAGAGCATCTTTACACGGCGCGGGTTATTTGTTATTTGAATTAAAACAAGTTATGAAGTTGAAAATGGATGGCTTATCTACCAATGACATTAGAAAAAAAGTGTATGAAGAGAATATTTTTCAAGGTTCGAAAAAAAGCAGTATTCAACGCGCATTGACTTCGGTAATAAAGAGAGCAGAAGTTATTGATCAAAAACTAGGTAAACTTCTAATTGAAGGGTCATTAGAAACGAGTAAAGTAATTAACCTATATGCAATTATGAAAACTGATTTATTATTCTATGAGTTTATGAATGAAGTAGTTAGCGAAAAACTGCATAACAATAATTTTGAACTTGAAAAAAAAGACATTAATATATTTTTTACTGTGAAATCAGAACAAAGCGCACAACTTGCTAACTGGAGCGAATTAACGTTAACCAAATTAAAAAGCACCTACTTACTCGTGCTGTTTGAAAGCGGCATCTTAAAAGAAAGACAAGGCAATGAGTTGAACCGCTTAATAATAGATGATTATTTAAAAGAACATATCAACCATATCGGGGATAGCAAATATATTCATGCAATGGGTGGATAAGGGAGATACAACATGGCTAATCTAAACCGAAGGCTCGACAAGATCATTCCGAAAATCAAAGAAGGTAAATTTATTGAAGGACGCGGTCTTGGAAATGAAATCAGTTTTTACGTGTTCGATTACAAACCGGAAGACGAATTGGTTGTCCGGGATTATGTGAAGCACATAAAAAAGGAATTCAACTACGAAGGCTCGGAACGAAAAATAATCGAATTCGATCTTTATAAGTTACTTATAGAAATCACAAAAGAAAAAAGAATCTTCGACCGAATATTTGAGATGGAGCAAAAACAAGGAAAAGACGCTTTGTTTAAAGCTCTTACTACGTTTGCAAATCCTCAAATATTTTTGCAGAAGATAAAAGAACAGATGGATGGCCACGATATTGTCATTTTGACAGGCGTCGGAAAAGTGTTTCCGTTTGTCCGATCACATAACATATTGAACAATTTGCAAGAAGTGATAGACAAGACGCCTGTCATCATGTTTTATCCAGGTGAATACAGTGAACAGGATTTGCATTTATTCGGTAAATTTAAAGATGATAATTATTACCGCGCATTCCGGTTGGTTGATTAAATAAATTTGGGGGTTATTTTATGTTGTTGAAAGACATGTTTCAGAAAGATATAGAACGAGACATACGCGGAGTCATTAAAGTTGCTCAGACTGATGACGACAGCATCTATCAAGAATTGGATGAATATGTGGTTACTCGGGAACTACAAAAGCACCTCTCCAAGTTCTACGAAAATTATCAAAGGGGCGTGAATGGCTCAACTGATAAAATGGGCGTCTGGATTTCTGGATTCTTTGGTTCGGGTAAATCACATTTCCTTAAAATACTTTCCTACCTTTTAGAAAATAAAGAAATTCAAAACAGAACTGCAGTAGACTTTTTTGATGAAAAAATTCAAGATCCAATTGTGTTGGCGAATATGCAGCGAACAGCTGGCATCGAAACCGAGACAATTCTTTTCAATATTGATGCAAAGGCACAACTTGATAATAAATCAAAAGAAGATGCAATCCTGCGCGTATTTATGAAAGTCTTTTACGAACATAGAGGATATTACGGTGACATCTCTGGTGTAGCTGAAATGGAAAAATATTTGGATAAACAAGGTACATATGAAGTTTTCAAAGAATCATTCAAAAACCTAGCTGGCGAGTCGTGGGAAGACCGTCGTAACAGTTTCTATTTTGATAGAGATTACATTGTCTCTGCACTTTCGGAAGCTACAGATATGACGGAAGAGTCTGCTGGCAACTGGTTTGATAATGGCGTTAATAATTATGAAATCAGCATCGAAAAGTTTGCGAAAGATGTAAAAGAATATATCGATCAAAAAGGCCCTAATTTCCACCTGATATTCCTGGTGGATGAAATCGGCCAATATATCGGGGATAGCAGAAGCCTGATGTTGAATCTACAAACTCTTACGGAAGAGCTAGGAACACATGCAAAAGGAAAAGCATGGGTCATGGTCACTTCACAGGAAAGCATAGACAGCATTGTCAAAGTAAAAGGGGACGACTTTTCGCGAATTCAAGGGCGCTTCGATACAAGGCTATCACTTTCTTCAATTTCAGTAGATGAAGTATTGAAGAAGCGTATCCTTTTGAAAAAGGACTATGTGAATGACAAATTGAAATTGCTCTATCCAGAAAAAAGTGCCATTTTGAAAAATTTGATCAGCTTCCGAGAAAGCACGGCTGATTTGCGCGGATATGACAACGAGCAGGAATTTGCGGATGTCTATCCATTTGTTCCCTATCAATTTAAATTACTGCAGAACGTTTTTGAACAAATTCGTAAACACGGTTCTTCGGGCAAAAGTCTTTCTGAAGGCGAACGTTCTATGTTGTCTGCTTATAAAGAAACAGCATTAAGATATAAATCAGAAGAGGAAGGTTTCCTGATTCCTTTCCCTTCCTTTTATGAGACTGTTAAAGAGTTTTTAAACCCTACTGTTTCTCGTGTTATCGAAGGTGCGTATGAAAACCCTGCATTAAAAGATGATCATTTCAATATGGAACTATTGAAAGTCTTGTTCATGGTGAAATACATTAAAGAGCTGCCGGCCAATATCGATAACCTGGCAACTTTAATGATTACAAACATTGATGAAGATAAATTGGCGTTAAAAGAGAAAATCAAAGTTTCACTCCGCAAGCTGATCTCTCAAACATTGATTCAAAAAAACGGCGATTTCTATTTGTTCTTAACTGATGATGAGCAAGACATTAACCGTGAAATTAAAACATTGAATGTCGATGAAGAGCTTGTGAAACGAGAATTAGCTGATTACGTTTTCCAAGACTTATATGATGAGAAAAAATTCCGCTATTCTTCAGAATATCTTTTCTCTTTTAATCAAAAGATGGACGAGAAAAATTACGGCAATCAATCATCAAGTATTGGAGTTCAAATTATTTCCCCTCTTTCCGATCATTATCAGAAGTCCGAACAGGAACTAATGATGATGACGAGTGGCAGTGGAGAAATAATTGTGAAACTCGGAGGCAGTGAATTATATGTTGAGGAAATTGAAGAAGCGTTAAGAATCGAAAGCTATCGTAAGAAAAAGAACATCACACAACTTCCGGAAAACATTCAAAATATCTTGAACAATAAAACGGCTGAGGCACGTGAACGTAAAAACCGAAGCCGTGCTTTATTGGAAGACGCGATTAAGAGCGGAACTTTCTTTATTAATGGGGACAAAGTAGAAGTTAAAGGGTCCACTGTCAAAGAGAAGTTCAATGCGGCGTTTAAAATGCTCGTAGATAACATATACACCAAGCTGAACTATGTAAAAGAGCATATGGAGAATGAAAGAGGACTCATCCATATCATGGCTTCAGACAATGACCAAATTTCTTTCGAAGATACGATTGGAACTTATCCTAATGAGTTGGCCAAGAAGGAAATTTTCGATTTTATTACTTTACAAAGTGACATCCAAAAACAAGTCCGGATAAAAATCATTTACGATAGATTTCAGGACAAACCATATGGTTGGAGACAATTGGACATTGCAGCAATGATTGCAACACTATTAAAAGAACAGCGTATTCGTGTGCGTTATAATGCTGAATATATGGATCTAGAACAGAATGCTAATACATTAGTTTCAATATTCACTAAGACGGCTGATGCAGATAAAGCAATTATCCTTATTCGAGCAGAAGTACCTGCAACTTTGATTCGCACAGCAAAACGAGTGGCTAAAGATATTTTTAATAAAACTGATTTAGCTGATGATGAAGATGGTTTAGTTAAAGATTTGCGATTTCTTATCGAGCAGCAAATTGCAGAAATAAATGAATTGAAGAGTAAGTATGAAGGTGAAAAGTATCCAGGAAAAAGCCTGTTAGACAAAGGTCTGGAATATTTTAATCAATTCCACAACGGATTAGACAATGCTTCATTTTTCACGAAACTGAAAGAGTTGGAAGATGATCTTGCATACTGGGAAGAAGATATCGTTTTAGTGAAAAGTTTTTTCGGCAGCAATCAAATACGAATTTTCGATCAAGGCTTAGCGGTTTTCGAAAAATACAAAGAAAACCAAGTCTATTTGAATGGGAAAGAAATTGAATCTACAGTGAAAGAATTAGCATCGGTTTTGGATGATCCACTTCCATACAGAGAAATTAAAAACATACCTGAATGGGTTTATAAGATTGAAGAGCATATAAAGACAGTTTTATTAGAGAAGAAGAGCAATGCTGAAAGTGGAATTGCAGATGACAAGGAAAGCATTGCTTCCTTCTCCAGCCAATATGGTGTTAGTGATGAAACAAAGCAAGAGATCACATACTTCTATAAACAATTACTAGAAGACCTTGATTCTTATACTGACATTCATCGAGTGGAATCGAGTATCCTTAGAAGTTCTAACTTCAAAGTACAGGCCGAGAATAAAATCAATAGAGAGATTGAAGAATGGTTACGAAGAAAAAGAAAAGAACAAGAAGGTGGAACTATTCAAGATGGGAAAGGGTCAACTGATATTCCGGTGCAGAAGGAGTTTATTCAAGTACTAGAATTAATCAGTCCAACACCATTAACAACTGAAGCAGAAGTAGATCACTATCTTGAAAACTTGTCTCAAAGATTGAAGACAGCGATAAGAAATAATAAACAAATAGAATTCAGAAAGTAAGTGGGGGAGAGCAGTGAATAAACCAGCCTTAAAGAGATTTGCTACGGAAGCCAGAAGAGAGCTGCTTGAACGAGTTGAACTTCAAGCAAGGAAAATCGGGATTACTTCTGAAGGTATTGAAAAAGCAACTATTGAAAGTTCAGACGCCATCTTTATAAATGGCAGACAGCTTAGAGAGAAAGAAAAAGCGCAACGGAATACGTTAATTTCTCGAATCCGAGACATAGGGTTTGACCGAGTGATGGAAGAAGTTGCGTATACGTGGTTTAACCGTTTCACAGCTCTGCGTTTTATGGAAGTAAATGATTATTTGCCGACAAAAGTTAGGGTGTTATCTTCAACAAAACCTGGAAGCACAGAACCAGATGTGATGAATGAGGCTTTAACTCTCGACTTAGATTTGGACAAGGAATATGTATATGAGCTGAAACTTAATAATAATGATGAAGAGCTTTTTAAATATCTGGTTATCAAGCATTGCAATGACTTGAATCGCTATATGCCATTTATGTTTGAGACAATTGATGATTATACCGAAATTCTTTTTCCAGACGGGTTATTAGGTACAGATTCCTATGTTCGTCAGATGACGAACATAGGAGTTATACCTGAAGATGACTGGAAGGAAGTTGAAATTATCGGTTGGCTCTATCAATACTATATCTCCGAAGAAAATGAGAGAGTGATAAGAGCTAAAAAGAGATATAAAGCAGAAGAATTACCGTTTGCAACACAATTGTTTACTCCAGAATGGATTGTTCGTTATATGGTGCAGAATGCTTTGGGGCGCTATTGGATTGAATCACACCCTGAACATTTTGATTTGATACAGGGATGGGAATTCTATTTAGAAAATCAGAATGATGAATTTGATTTCGATGAAGAACTAGCCCCTTATATCAATAAAGAATTGAAAATTGAGGAGATTAAATGCTTCGATCCAGCAATGGGGAGTGGGCATATTCTTGTTTATATGTTTGATGTCTTGTATGAAATCTACAGTAAATCTGGCTATATGGAAAGAGAAATTCCTCGCTTAATAATTGAAAATAATTTATATGGTTTGGACATTGATGATCGTTCTTTCCAGTTGGCTAGCTTTTCGATAGTGATGAAAGCAATGGAATATAATAAACGTTTCTTACGAAATATCGAACGAGAAGGACTTAAAATGAACCTTGTTGCTATTCAACAAACTAATAAATTAACAGATGAAGAAACAGTATTTTTAGCTGGTGAATCTTCAGGTGAAAATTATGAGGTCATAAAGGGTTTTCTAAATCAATTCAAACATGCAAAAGCAATCGGTTCGTTAATTAAAATTAAAATTCTTGATGTTAAATTATTAAATGCTCGAGTAAAAACAATTGAGCAACAATCAGGAAACTTGTTTGAATTAGAAATGGAAAAGCGTCTATTACCGCTTTTTAAGTCTTTAATAAAGCAAGCTGAATTAATGAATCAACAATATGATGTTTTCATCACAAATCCGCCATATGCTGGTAACAGATACCTGACTTCTGAAGTTGGCAATTATTTAGAGGAAAATTATTCAGACGTTAAAACTGACTTGTTTTCAGCATTTATTGAGTATAGCTTTGATATCACGAAAAATAATGGACAAATAGGATTCATGTCTCCTTTTGTGTGGATGTTCATCTCTTCTTTTGAAAAATTGCGTAATAATATTGTTACTAATAGAACAATTAGTAGCTTGATCCAATTAGAGTATTCAGGTTTTGACGGGGCCACAGTCCCAATTTGTTCATTTACTTTAAGAAACTATAAAAGCAAAATATATGGAGAATATATAAATCTTTCAGATTTTAAAGGAGCAATAAATCAACCGATTCAGACGTTGAAAGCTGTACAAGATGCATCAGTCCCTTATCGATATTCAGTTATACAAGATAATTTTATTCATATTCCTGGAAGTCCAATAGCTTATTGGGCAAGTAAATCAATTATTGAAATTTTCAAAAATGGGGAGCCTCTTGGTGAATTTGCAGAAGTAAAAAGAGGGATGACGACCTCTGATAACAAACAGTTTTTAAGATTTTGGCCAGAAGTTTCTAAAGACAAGGTTTATAAAAATGCTCGAAATGCTAAGGATGCACTACAATCAAATGCAAAATGGTTTCCTTATAGCAAAGGTGGCGGGTATAGAAAGTGGTATGGCTTTCAAGAATTTTTAGTTAACTGGGAGCATGCGGGGAGAGATGTAATAAACTTCGCAAAAACGATTAATAAATCCTATACACGGACCATTGTTAATATAAATTACTACTTTATGCCATCGGTAGGTTTCCCTTATATAACAAGCGGACCATTTAGTATGAGATGGATCCCCGAAGGGTTTATTTATGATTCAGGGGGACCTGGAGTATTTGCAGACAAAAATAAGCGATTATTTATATTGGGATTGATGAATTCAAAGCCAGCGGAAAAATTACTCAAACTTTTGAATCCAACAATCAATTTGCAAATAGCGGATGTTGTTAGGTTGCCATTGCCAAATTATGAAAAATTACTAGGCAATGAACAGTTTAATTCAGAAGTATTAAAATTAATTGAAATTGCAAAAGATGATTGGGATTCTTTTGAAACATCTTGGGATTTCAGTAATCATCCTTTATTAAAATATAAAGGGAATTCTCGGACGATAAAAGAATCGTATCTAAATTGGCAAGACCATACAGAAAAAGCCTATAGTTATATGAAAAAAAGTGAAGAAGAAATTAATAAGAACTTTATTGAGTTATATGGTTTAAATAATGAAATGACGGCTGAGGTAGATGATAATAATATTACAATAAGAAAAGCTAATTTAAATAGAGATATTATAAGTTTCATCTCTTATGCAATTGGTTGTTTGTTTGGAAGATATTCTTTAGATGCAGAAGGACTTATTTTTGCAGGAGACAAATTCGATGATCGAAATTACAAAAATTTCCAACCGGATAGTGATAATATAGTACCGGTTTTATCAAATATCCATTCTGAAGATGATGTTATAATAAGAATAGCTGAATTTCTACAGGTAGCCTATGACGAAGCAGATTTAGAAGAAAACTTAAACTTTATAGCAGATACAATAGGTCGTAATAAGAATGAAACTGCTAGAGAAACATTACGTCGATATATTATAAATGATTTTTATAAAGATCATTTACAAGTTTATAAAAAACGTCCTTTATACTGGTTATTTACTTCAGGAAAAGAAAAGGCTTTTAACTGTCTCATATATATGCACCGTTATGATAAAACAACACTTTCACGTATCCGCACTGACTACTTGCACGAAGTGCAAACTCGTATGGATGCAGAGAAGAAGGATTTGTTGAATATTATTAATGGAGATTCTACAACTAAAGAAATTACTAGTGCTAAAAAAGAATTGAAATATTTGGATAAAAAAATCGACGAGCTGAAAGCTTACGATGAGAAGTTGCATCACATGGCCGATCAGCAAATTGAAATTGATTTGGATGATGGTGTTACAGTCAACTATGCCAAGTTTGAAGGGCTGGTTGCCAAAATATAAAAACCAACAGAGATACATCGGAGGTTTCTGATGTATCTTTGTTCTATAATGTGAAGAGAAAGCAGGTGACTGCCATGAACATGGGACAAATTGTGTCTGCGCTATCGGACATCTTTAATGAGCCACTGAAAGAAGAAGAACAGCGAAAGCTTGTATTTTGGGTGGATAAAGATAATGAATTTACTGAAGAAATTGAACCGCTCGAAATAGATGGAGTCAAAATCCATTCGTTGACTGACAGAAATCAGTTTTATACGAAACATTTGCTGGAGGAGGATGATCCGACTTCTTCGTACTTAATTTATACGAACTTGGACTTGGGAGTAGAAGAAAATTGGTTGGCGGATACCGTCATGTATTCTAAAACTTTTTATGCAGACCGTATATCATTTATTTTGAGTGATTTACATATAGATCCGTCGTTACGTGCGACAGTGAAAAAATACGAGCGTTTCTTTAACAACAAAGATCGTTTCAGAAAGTTTGCGGCATTCGGTATTGAATCGTTTACAGAAGAACTGATTGAATTGTCGATTATGAGTGTGCTATGCAATTTGAAGACACCGAATTTTGAAGACGTATTGAAAACCATTTTGATGGACACGCTGGATGATACAGAGAATAAATACCTTTCATTAATAGAGCGCTTCTTTGATCTGGAGGTATTCTGGTCATATGTTGCGAATTACTGTGGCTATGAGCGGGAAGTTAAAACCTTAAAGACCTTATTTATTCATTTATCGGTAACGGCATTCAGCTATTCAGTCGATGAGAAGTATCTAACTGAGCTTAATGATTTTGTTGCAAAACGCAGTAAAACAAATGCTTTAGTCTTCATCGATCATTGGATGCATCATAAAAGTGATTATGTTCAATTCAATAACTATATTGAGATGGTGGAACAAGAAATCAACCTACCGAAGACGGTAAATGAGATTCCGTTGGATAAAGTTAAACAAGCGGATGTCTTTCCGTATATCGACCGGGCAATCATTATTCATATTGCCAATAGCTTGATAGAAAAGCTCGAAGATTATGAGGAATATAAAAAGTTAATCAAGCTCCGTAGAGTGAAACATTATTATGAGCAATTCGAAGCTATATATGAAGCCCTTTTCTATACTGTGAAGATGTATGAGTTTTATCATGAGCACAGTCAGGGCATTCCGCAATCTCAGGTTGCAAATGTTTATGAAGCATATACGAAAGATTATTATCAGATGGATACGTATTATCGCAAATTCTATGTAGCTTATGATGAGGCTGTAGACAACGAATTGTTGAAAAAGCTGAAAATCATGATAGAAAATTTGTACTCAAATTGGTTTATGGGAGAATTGAGCTCTCATTGGTCTCAAGCTGTCCATACTGAAATGAGCGAACGATGGACATTGCCGGGAGTTGGCCGTCAGCAGGATTTCTATTCATCTGTGATAGCTCCTCATATGCGAAACAATGACAGAGTTTTTGTCATTATTTCTGACGCCATGAGATATGAAGTAGGCGTAGAAATGGCTGAACGATTGAAAGCTGAAACCACAGGAGTATCGGAAATACAAAGCATGCTCGGAGTCGTTCCTTCTGTAACGAAACTGGGAATGGCAGCATTATTGCCACACAGGAATTTGGATTTTGATGCAACTGGAAAAGTTCTGATCGACGGCAGAGATTCGTCTGGGATTGAAAACCGGAAAAAAATACTCGAATCCGAAGTTGAGGACAGTATCGCTTTTCATTTCCAGGAAGTATTTGCGATGAATAAAGCAGCGCGTAGAGAGAACTTCAAAGGAAAAAAACTGATTTACCTTTATCACGATACAATTGATGCCATGGGGGACAATGGTTCCACTGAAATATATACGTTTAAAGGCGTAGAAGATGCATTAAACCAACTCTCTGACTTAGTGAAAATCATAAAGGATGATTTGGGTGGCACGAATATCTATATTACGGCCGACCACGGGTTCTTGTATCAACGGGATGCTTTAGAAGAAAGTGATAAAATGGTAAAAGAATCTATCGAAGCACTGGAAACAAAACGCCGTTATATCCTTTCAAAAGAAAAGCGGGAAGTATCGGGGCAATTGGCTATAGATTTATCTTCAATTGTGAAGAATGAGCAGCAGTTGACCGCTTATGTTCCAAATGCGACAATCCGTTATAAAATTCAAGGTTCCGGTGTCAATTTTGTACATGGTGGTGCTAGCTTGCAGGAAGTCGTCATTCCAGTCGTGTCGTTTAAGAACAAACGAACAGGTCAACGAGGATCTCAAGCTATACAAAAAGTCGATATTAAACTAACTAATACAACTCGGAAAATAACGAATAGCATTTTTAATCTCGAATTCTTCCAGACTGAAAAAGTGGAAGATAAAATGATTCCTCGTACTGTTGTGATTTATATGGAAGATGAAAATGGCAATGTGCTTTCCAATGAGGAAACGATTATCGGAGATCGTCCGTTCGATAATCCGAGCGAACGTACTTTTAAATTGCGATTTGTATTAAGAAGTATCACTTATGATCGCAGCAAGACATATTACTTAATGATCAAAGATATTGAAACAGGAGTAGCAACAGATAAAGTGCCGTTCTCAATAAATTTGGGGATTGTCAGCGATTTTGATTTCTAACCAGGGAGGTGAATAAATGGAAGAGAAAGCGGAGATGACATCAACTTCAGATCTAGATAAAAAACTCAATGATGTTTTTGCGGGACGTGTCGTGCGGAAAGATTTAACCAAGTTGATTAAAGAAGGTGCGAATGTGCCCGTATATGTGTTGGAGTATTTACTGGGCATGTATGCGGCAACAGATGATGAAGAAAGCATCAACGAAGGAGTCGAGCGGGTTAAAAAAATCCTTTCCGACAATTTTGTTCGTCCAGATGAAGCTGAAAAAATTAAATCACGGATCCGGGAACTTGGCCAGTATTCGATAATTGATAAAGTGACAGTTTCCTTGAATCCGAAATTGGATATTTATGAAGCTGAGTTTTCTAACCTTGGCCTAAAAGGAGTTCCTATTGGATCGAATTTCATTAAAGAATTCGACAAGCTATTGGTCGGTGGGATTTGGTGCATGGTAAAAGTCGACTATTATTACGACGAGGAAGCCCGGAACAATAATCCGTTTAACGTAAGTAGCTTGCAACCGATTCAAATGCCGAATATGGACATGCAGGAAGTCTTTGAAGGGCGGAAGGAATTCACGAAAGATGAATGGATAGATGCGTTGATTCGTTCGACAGGTATGGAACCGACGCAACTAAGTGACCGGGTGAAATGGCATTTACTGCTTCGTTTAGTGCCTCTTGTCGAAAACAATTACAATATGTGCGAATTGGGTCCCCGTGGCACCGGTAAATCACACGTCTATAAAGAGATTTCTCCAAACTCAATCTTGGTGTCAGGCGGTCAAACCACAGTTGCCAACCTATTCTACAATATGACTTCACGGAAAATCGGCCTTGTCGGCATGTGGGATTGTGTCACGTTTGATGAAGTAGCGGGCATCCGTTTCAAAGATAAAGACGGCATACAGATTATGAAAGATTATATGGCATCCGGTTCGTTTGCTCGCGGAAAAGAAGAAAAGAATGCAAGTGCTTCCATGGTATTCGTCGGTAACATCAACCAAAGCGTCGATGTTTTATTGAAGACTTCCCATCTCTTTGCGCCGTTCCCAGAAGAAATGGCCAACGATTCCGCATTCTTCGATCGTATGCATTATTATTTGCCGGGATGGGAAATCCCGAAAATGCGTCCGGATTTCTTTACTGATCGGTATGGATTTATAGTGGACTATATTGCTGAGTTTTTCCGTGAAATGCGTAAGCGTTCGTTTGCCGATTCTTTAGATTGTTACTTTAAATTAGGGAATAACCTTAACCAGCGTGATACGATTGCTGTACGTAAGACTGTATCAGGCATGGTAAAACTGATTTATCCAAATGGCATTTATACAAAAGATGATATAGAAGAAATTTTGAAGTATGCATTAGAAGGCCGTCGCAGAGTAAAAGAACAGCTGAAGAAAGTCGGTGGCATGGAGTTTTACGATGTTATGTTCTCCTATATCGACAAAGAATCCTTAGAGGAAGAATACACTTCCGTGCCAGAACAAGGCGGCGGAAAACTGATTCCTGAAGGCTTGGGGAAACCGGGGCATGTATATGTCGCAGGGCATGGAAACTCCGGAATGATCGGTATTTATAAACTCGAAAACCAAGTAGTAAGCGGTACTGGTAAGTTCGATAAATCAGGTGTTGGCTCTTCTCGCGAAGCAAAGGAAAGCTTAGACACTGCCTTCCGTTTCTTCACAGCCAACAGCAAAAGCATCAGTAATACAATCGCCATTAAAACGAAAGATTATCTGATGCACATTAGTGACTTGCAGGGGATTGGATTAACAGACGAACTGGCAATAGCTGAACTAATTGGTCTATGTTCTGGAGCACTGGAGAAGCCAGTCCAGGAAAGTACAGTCGTCATCGGAAACATGACAGTAGGCGGCACTATCGCGAAAGTAGAAGAATTCGCCAACGTCTTGCAGGTTTGTGTTGATGCAGGGGCGAAGAGAGTATTAATTCCTGCTGCATCAGTCATGGATCTGCAAACTGTGCCTCCAGATTTATTGGTTAAAGTGCAGCCGGTGTTTTATTCGGATCCTATTGATGCGGTTTATAAAGCGCTTGGGGTTAGTTGAATAGTTTGTGAAAAAGACATTTAGTATTTTACTGAATGTCTTTTCTATATTTATTATTAATTTACAAAATGACAAAAAGTGATGCTTACGTTTTAAATAAGAACATTAAACATTTATGCTTTTTCATCATCGCTTAAAGAGGGTAAGGATTTAGCAATCATCTTTAATTCAATAGTTTTATCGAGTAATTTTTCATCAAAAACGAGCCTAGATATTTTTTGGTACGTAACTTCGTTCATAATTTTCTTATGACTATAGTCATTCCTTAGTTTAACAAGAGTACTTAATTTGGGAATAAACTCTTCAAAGCTCTTTTGAAGAGAATTTTTTGAATTTTTTTGAATAAATAGATTTCCATAATCATTTTTAGCGTAATTTTGCAATATAAGTTTTGCAGAGCCCAAAGTTAAATCTTCTACATTGTTATTTTTGATTATCTTAACTACCTTATTATTATTTTTATACTTCCATGAAAGATTATAGTCTTCTGTTTTTTTTAAAACTACATTTTCTTTATAAGGAATAGTATTGGTGTATTCTTTTAAATATAAAAGCACGTCACGAACTATTATAGTTAATTCATTTTCAAGAGCTTTCCAATATCCAGCTACAAAAAGAGTGTAATCAAAACTTTTAGCTCCTAAGGAGACAAGGTTTTTTGAAAGAAGTAAACAAGAATTTATCATTTCAATTGAATCTGACTCAAGACCATTTAAAACTAAATCTGAATTCTCAAGGTTTTGTTCATAGTTTTCCGATAAATGAACCGCAAGGTTTTTTTGTACTTTAAACATTTGATCAGTTAAAATACTATAATCTTTTTCGGTCAAAATTCCCATAGCTTCTTTCTTCCTAGAAAGTAATTTATCATGCTCAATTTGAATAGCGTCTAACTTGTCTCTTAAGTCTGCTAATAATAAAGTGGCTTCCTCAAGAGCAGCTAGTAATTTATTTCTTAAAGATACCTTTTCGGAATAGAGACCAAATTCCATCCAGTCAGGTGAAAAGCTTTGAAAGGAAATGTTATTCCACTTATTTTTAATATAATTGATTTTATATTCGACTTCATGTGTATTCTCTTTAAAAGAAAATGGTTCAAAGATGTATTCTAGTATTTCATTTATTTCGTCGTTACTTTGGCAGTCATAAAAACTAACTATTGCGTACTCTGAATAATCTACGTTTTTAGTCAAAATTACAGCTGGTAAATCTTTATTTTTTAAATTAAATTTGTTTTTTATAGTATCTACCACTTTTTCGTTTACCGTTGTAGACAAAGTATGTTTATTTGTATATCTGGATACAATATTATCAAAAACAAAAAAATGAATTTGCTTACCACTTTGCAAATGGTAGTTGGAGAAATTTCTGCGGAATGAATTCTTAAATGTATCATGCTCACTTTTATATAATACAAGGGCTATGAACTCAGGTTCATGATCAATAGTTTGTAAACTTTTCTTTATGTCTTCTAAATTATTTACCGTAAAGCCCATACCATTTCCTCCTTAACAAAGGTTTTTAAAGTAACATCTTGTTATAACCTTACTAATATTTAAGAGCATAAAATGTATTCTGATTAGATAGAGGATGGGATATCCTCTCATAAAGCGTGTCCCTGTGCAAACACTTTTTATACTCTAAAATAATTTTTCGTAAGAAACCCGCTATATTTAATAAAAGAGCGGGTTTCTCTCACATATACATAGAGTCTTCTTGTTCCTTTAACCATTGTTTCCGCTCGGCTTTTTGTTGCTCAATATCATTCTTGATTTCATCCTGAATGATTAACAAGTAGTCAAGCCCAACTAATGCGTTGTCAAGATTCCGCTCCATAACGAATCTCTTGTAAGGAATTGTTTTCATTTCTTCAGTCTTCATGTCAATTTCCTTAATCCAGCCGGTTTCAACATCGTAAGTATAGGTCTTATCATTAAATGCATCATAGTCAAGAACAGCGCCCCTAATGCTTTTAGGAGTTACATTCGGGTTCTCCATGTAGAACTTTTCAGCGCGGATAAATTTCATAATAGGAACATACTTTTCAATTTTTCTTCTCAGTAGTTCCGCTTGTTTATCAATTACATCAAGTAGTGCTTTTCTCGCTTCTTCAATTTCTTTTTGATTTGTTTCCATTTTTTCTTGAAGAAGAACTTCTTCGTCAAGATCTTTAATAGTGATTTTACCCAATCTGATTCACCTCATTATTTTATCGTTTTACATTCCTGTCACCGACGGAATTCGAAATTATTTTGAATATAGACATAAATTTAAATTCTATATATATTACACATTCGTTACATTTGGATGTAGGGTATGTCTTATTCATTTTTATACCCCCATAAACTATATTTGGACTGGTCGGGATAAGGGTGAAAGTCAATCTATTCTATAACTTCTGAAATGGCTCTGAGTTTTCCGTATATTCTATACAAATATTAGAAATTGATTTTTGGAAATTCTGGTGAATTGCAATACATATTTATGGACACTTTCCTATTCGTATACTTTCCTTAGACAAAATATTGCATGCACATTTCTTATTTGTTGAATTTGAAATTTCCATTGGCAAAAAGAGAGGAGGCTGTGTTGCAATTTTTTTGCATTGGAAATATCATCTGGAGCTACTAATTCCTCTTCAGAATATCATTATTATAAATGATTTCCTTTCAATTTATGGATAATTTCAAAATAATCTGCCGTTCTGTCTTATCAGATGGTAAAGTTAAATGAAAATATCTCCACCTATAAGTCAGGAAATGATTACGTAACTCAAAGGAGCAATTTTCATGGACATGATGGATAAATTCGGTTTGGATTCGGAGCAAACGATTTTGCTTTTTAGTTTGCAAAGATACTTGATTGCTAAAGATATTGATAGTGAAGAAAATGATACTACAGCTGATAAGAAGAAGAAATGGCTCAAATTATGGGAGCAAGGGATACATGATCTACTCACTAAGTCCATAGGGGAAACGGAACTTCTAAAGGATAAAGCACTGTTAACAGAAAAATGTTTAGATATATCAAAAGAAGGCGGGCAATTGAGGACACCTCTGTACTTAATCGTGCTCGAGTTGTCCTTATTCTCTCCATATTTCCCTTTAATCGAACAAGCTTCTAGTGATAAAAAAAAGGAAGATCAAACGAAATTTAATTTCATAGAAAGAAAATTGATGAACTTTAAAGACCAAGAAAAGCATATAAGATATTTTTCAAACTTATTGGATATTGATGAAGACTTTGTATCTAAATATCAAAAAACATTCAAAAAATCTATTAGGTCATTGTCCGGTGTGCAGAAAAAATTTGTTGTCGGTGCAGGGTTAGGTGCTTTTCTAATGATCATCACTGCCGGATTAGCTACGCCATTGATTGGTGGACTTGCTGCGCCAGCTGGTTTATTTGGTGCCGCTGCAACAAATGCAGGACTGGCAGCTATCGGTGGAGGTGCTGTTGCTGCTGGTGGGATGGGTATGGCGGGCGGAATTGCTGTTGTGGTTGGAGGCGGCGGTATCTTCGGGGCATTGAGTGGAGGTACATTAGCTTCTATGCTGACCAAATCGTCTGATTATGCACTTCGTGAAGGAGCCAAATTGGAAGTGATTATGAAAGAAATTATCCTTTCAAGCCAAAAGGACATGCGCTTTGCCCAAGAAATGATTAAAGCCCAAAAACAAGTGATCGGGAAATTAGGAGAGCAATTAACGGATTTGCAGTTAAAAGAAGGCGATAACATGGAACGCATAAAGCAATTAACTAAATCTATCATGTATCTGGAAAGATCTTTGAAGCATTCTCAAGCTGCTTATACTATTCACAGCAAAGCTGTTTAAACTAAGGAAGTGATGAAGATGCCGAAGAAAAGAATCATCGATTTCAGTGAAGAACTAAATGATATGCAGACTTCCATGAGTGATTTATCGAGTACGATGGAGAGGCTTGATGATAATGCAGAAGAACAATCCGACCTATTGAAGGAATTAGAACGAAGACTTTCCAAAATAGATCCTTCTTTTATTGCTGAATCTCCTCAATCTAGCGAACATCCTTTCAAAGTTTATTCCAACCAGTATTTCCTTGAACGGTCAGAAGAGATTGAGGAAAGCATTACGAAGGAAGTACATAGCAACTTTCAACTGCTGCCTTCAATGACCAAACTAGATTACATCTTGGCAACAATTATAGGAGCTATTGCAGCATTGGCGGATCTTTTATTAGTCAAAATTCCCAAAGACGTGACCTATCTAGGAAAGTACACACAAGAAGGTGGTAGTTTGACCACTTGGTTACGATCACTAGGAGTTAATGAAGATGGAAAATTAAATGGGTTTCTATCAAACCTTGAAAAGAATAGCAAAGTCAGTTTTGATGCAAGCACTAAAAAAGCTTTTACTGATTACGATAGAGAAGTCTCCGGATTTTCATCTAAAACACACCGCTTAATGTCATTAGGCCATGATCCTTTGTTCGGTTTATTATTCGGAGTTTTAGACATAGTCAACGGACGGATTTCTCTTATCGATTCAAAAGGAGCAATCCATCTCATTCCTATTGAAAAATATCAAAATGCAACTTTTGAAAATATAGTATTCGCTCCATTTTTATGGATAAGCCACATTTTATCGGATGTGTGTACCAAAATGGGAGTTCCGGCTCCCGGGTGGGGATTGACTCAACTTCTTCAGTTTGGTGAATTCGGTGAAAAAGACAGAACAGTAGCAGACTTAGCGCGCTATATGTACTTAGAAGGCTATGACTTAAGGCACTTCATTTCGATGGGGACCGTGCCTGGAATTGTTGAGTTGTGCACAAGGATATACTACAAGCTCACTTTGGAGAAAAGCGATCCATTTACACTTACTTATTCAAAAGATCTAAAAGAAATCCACAATAAAATCCGTTTGCAAAAACTCTTGTTTACTGCACATAGTGCGGCTACGGGTGGGAATGCATTGAAGATAATTATGAATCAAGGAAATCCTCTTGCTTTTAACTATCCGCAATTAATCGCATTTACCAAACAAAGTATACAAATGTCTGTAATAAGCACCCGTGATAAAACAACGGAAAAGATTATAAGTAATAGGGAACAGATAAATCGAGAGTGGGAGAATATGTAGAAGGTGTTTAATGCATCATCAAGAATTATAAAAATGAAGAGGAAATACATTGCAATATGCAAAGAGAATCGGCAATTTAAGAAAACTCATCAGAACAGGGGGGCAACTATGATTCCAGGATACCAAGAATTTATGTACCCATTATTGAAACTTCTTGGAGATAGAAACGAACACACTTTGCGTGACGTTTATATTCATTTAGCTAATGAATTTGACTTATCAGAAGAAGAGAGAGAAGCATTGCTGCCAAGTGGTAAGCAGAAGATCTTGCATAATCGCATTGGCTGGGCGAGAACCTACCTGAAGAAAGCGGGATTATTGAAAATCGTCCGTAGAGGAGTCTTTGTTATTACAGAAGCAGGGCTGGATGTGTTAAAGAATCCACGAGTTTTAGCTATTGATAATGCCTTTCTCATACAATATGAAGAGTTTCGTGAATTTAAAAACAAAGAAAAAATTATTGCTCCACCTAAAGTGAATCCTGATGATAATTCCATTACACCTTTGGAAAAAATCGAGCAAAGTTATGCAGTCCTAAAAGATGAGATAAAAGAAGAACTGTTAGAGAAAGTGAAGAGCGGGACCCCACTGTTTTTTGAAAGAATAGTGGTAGAGCTGTTGGTCGCAATGGGGTATGGTGGTTCAATGAAAGATGCTGGCCAAGCGATCGGCCGCTCAGGCGATGAAGGAATAGACGGCATAATTAAAGAAGATGTTCTTGGTCTCGATATGATTTATCTCCAAGCAAAACGTTGGGAAAATACTGTCACCCGTCCAGAACTTCAAAAATTTGCTGGAAGTCTAGACGGCCAGCGTGCTAAAAAAGGTGTATTTATCACCACATCTAACTTTTCCGAGGGTGCTAAAGATTATGTGAATATGATTGATAAAAAGATTATTTTAATTGATGGGGATGCGTTGACTGATTATATGTTCGCCTACAATATCGGGGTTAGCCAAGAAGAGTCCTTTGTTATTAAAAAAGTAGATGAAGATTTTTTTGAAAGCGAATAATTTTATAGAACATATATAAAGATGATGCTAGGGATAAAAAGAGTTTAAGTATGAGAACTTACGATGTCGATTCGTAAGTTCTTTTCTATATATTCGAAATTATACTGAAATATTTGAGGGAAATGATAAAATTAAAGGAAAATATCACCAAAATTTGAGGAGCTTACTATGACCCACTCTCTAGAACAAATCGCACAACTCGAACACTCCAAAGAATTCGCACGGCTGCACCAGAAGTTCCATCAGTTCAATCCGTTGAAAGTGTTGCGGGTGGATCAGTTTGAAATCCGCCACTCGAATATTTTGGCTTGGCTGCTCAATCCGAATGAGACGCATCAACTGGGCAGCTTCTTTTTGAAGAAATTGCTGACACGTCTTGTGATGCGTGCGGAGAACGAAGGAAAAGGGGACGGAATCGACTTTTTCTCGTTTCTCTATAGTTCATTCCATGATGCGGAAGTGTCACGGGAAGTGAAGACGCATACGAACCGGATGATCGATTTGCTTGTCCATGTGCCGTCGCAGAAACTGGTGCTCGTTATCGAAAACAAATTCCATGCCGGTGAGTCGAACGGACAGCTCGTGGATTATTTGGCTTACGCTAAAGCTGAGTTCCAAGAAGCTGGCTATACGGTGCTGCCAATCTTCTTGACCTTGGCAAATGATGAACCGTCAGATGACAGCTATTTACTCCTAGGATATGAGGATGTGCTCGAAATCATCGAGCAGCAACTTGAGTTCTCGAAAGAAACGATCGCGGATGCCATTTATGATTTTTTATCGTTTTACATAGAAGTCTTGAAAGAACAATTGGTCCATGACGCGGAATCGGTGGAATTGGCGCTGACAGTGTATGAGGAAAATAAAAACGCCATCGATTTCCTGTTCTTGAGCCAGAATGATAATTTCAAGAAACAGGCGGTCTATAAAGGCCTGTATAAGCAGCTTGCCAAGTTGGATGAGTCGGAGAAAACAGCACTGCGAAAAATCTATGAGGCGAAGAAAAAGACCATCGATTTTGTCTTCAATATCGGCGGAAATGTCATTCGGGAAGCTTTTCTCGACTTTGTTAAAGAAGCGGACATGCCGGAAGAAACCTATGCGGCGCATATTCGTTTTCCCCACTTCGTCTTGCCGGATTGGTTTGATTTCCAGGAGACGTTAGGGGAGCCGGCATCTGCGTATTGGCTCGGCCAGGCGTTCATCATTTGGTTCGAACGGCAAGTCGGTGAGCGCTTGAAAGTTACCGTGGAAGTCGGGCCGATTCCATATGAAGAGAGGCTTCGCTTGCTGACGGAGTTGGAGAAGCGCGGTGTCAGCTTCCAGCAGAGCGGCAAGCAAGAAGGGAAAAAGTACACCAGAATTTATACGGCTTGGACAGATGTCGGCGACTGGGCATCCAAGCAGGAAGTGCTCAAGAGCATGTTCGTGTTATATGATGCACCAGAGCTGAATGACTTGTTCCGGAAGATTGCGGAGTCGGTTGAAGTAATGGGAGCTGCTGTGGAGGAAGTAGAAGAAATAACGGAATCCAAACTGGAAAAAGTCTTGAACAAATCAACTGTCCCGCCAATACCGAAAGAAGCTTTCGACTTATTTTGCGCTACGCACCATATTGCGGAGGCAGAGCGGAACTATCATTGGCGAAACCCATCCTTTGTAGTACCCGCCTTTACGAGAATAGAAGAACGGTATGGCATGAGTCGGTTTGACTGGTGGTGGCATAACGGTGCACTGTTATTCTGGTTTGACCAATTACGAGATGGAAGGCTAAAACTCGTACTCGAACTGGGACCACTACAAGGAGAAGACAGAGTGGCATTGATCAGTGAGTTGGAGATGCTAGGAGTAACTTTCAAGGCAGTTTCAAAGTTAAGAACAGCTGCCTATACAAGGCTTTATTCAAATACTAAAGTAATCGAAGACTGGCAAGACGCACAACAAGTGGCTGAGGAAATGACTAAACTCTTTCAGCATCCGCGCCATCAGGAATTGTTGGCGAAGATTGAGGCAGTAAGCATGTCGAGTTCGGATATCTAAGGGGGATACAAAATGGCACTGACACAAGTGCAGATCATCCAATCACTCGGGGAAGCGATGAGCTGGCTCGAGCGAGAAATCAGTTGGGGGAGCAGATCCGAGAGAATTGCGCCATTTGATTGGGCGCATGGGCGAGCTGTATGTCGCCATGTACACGAACGGCAATATGGCGGATGCAGTGAACGAACGTGGCTATGACGTCGTGACGAAAGACAATGAGCGAATTTCAGTGAAGACGACCGCGCGAATTGGCAGTACCGGGTTCGTGGCATTTAATCCGAATACTTTGGATTTAGCGGACCGCGTCATCATCTTGCGGTTTAACCAGGAAGAAATGGAACTAAAGATTTTATTGGATGCTCCGATTGACGAAGCAAAGCGACTGATGACGGAACGGCCAGACGGAAAACTTTCCATCGCTATGTCGAAGCTCTTTAACGTCGATGAGAAAGTACGCAGCGATGAGCAGATCAAAGTGTCTAAGTAAGCCCACTATCATGACTACCTGATCAAAGAACTCGAAAGTGGCAGTATCGAAGTTCACGAAGGGGAGCGGAAGCATCAAGTGGTGAAGCCCGTTCTAAGGAGGATTGCGGATGCGCTGTCGATTCCGATTGTGAATGGGAATGGTAATCCTTGTAATACACGTCAACTTGGGGCGGTAATTATTCGGGCGTTGAAAGAAAGATAAAAAGTCAAAAAAGCTGGAATGGAGAATTGGCTTATGAAACCTTCAATTGAAGAAGTAAAGATAATAGAAAAAGTGAAGTTTTGGGAAGAACAAGAGAAGATTAATGCCGTTTTAGTCGATCGATTACTTAAATTAAATAATGAGATTGCAATACTAATGGACGGGATGAAATTACAAGACGAAGAATCGAAGATGAATGCTTCTAAAATAGCAAATTTAATAACCGAATATAAAACATTATCAATGGAAATTTCGCAACAAAGCAATCGAATAAAAAATCTTGAAGAAATCGTGAATTCTTTAGAGTTAACCGATAATAGTGGTAAAGGATTAAAAGCGACTCATGTCAGCTTTGTTTTGTCGATTATTGCCTTAGCATTTAGTGGGATAGCGTTACTTTAGGAGTGGGAGATATTGAAAATTCCAAGTCATTTAAAGAATATGAGTGGGGAATACTTGTTTCAAGAAGGAGGAGTTTTTTTACAAAGTGGATTAATAAACAAGTTATTTAATAAATCTGATGAATTAAAAAGAAGGATGAATGAAGAAAGATTATTTGAAATTTTTGGCGTAGATAAGTTAGGTCCACGAGATTTAATGGAGCCTTTAAATGAATTTACTAGAAAAAATATAGAAAAAACTATTGCTGAATTTGATAGTGGGATGATAAATGAGTTTGAAGATAGTTATGCGTTTATAGAAGGATCGATGAGTGAGGTTAGTGAAGCCATGCAACAAATGGGAATTGATTTACCGGAAGGTTTGGACCTTATTCCATGGATTTCAGAAATTTTACTTGGAATAAGACTGTTATTAGATGTTAAAGCAGTTAACAATGATTTCGAAGGAATTTCAAAAAACGTTAAAACGAATATTGCTGCTGCTAAAGTGTTAGTATTAATGTCTAAATTTGGAGTAACAGCTACACTCAGTACGGTAGGAGGGTTGGCAGGAGGGGCGACGGGCGCTTCCTTTGCAGGAGTAGGAGCAGTGGTTGGAGCGCCTATCGGTACTCTTACTGGTGCGATAGCAGCCGGGCAATTAAATAAAAAAGTTGCCCCTCACTCCCAGGATCTGGCATACAAGCTATTAAAGCTGGAGAAAGAGGATTTAGTTTATTACAAGAATAAAATAAAAATTGATGAAATAGGGTTCAAACTCCTTGAAACAAGAAAACAACTAGAAATAATTTAGACTTCGATATATTCCAAATAAATTAAAATAAAAAGTCACCGTGAGTGAAAAGTGATTTTTGGTAAAAGTAATTAGGGAATGAATGAAAGCAGATTATAATAAAAACAGGTGATAATGGCTCGTTTTAAGAAAGAAGCTATTGTTGAGGTTATTACTGCAAATAAAGGGGGAATTAAAAGTCTTTTCGTGCTAAACAAGTGAATGGAATTAATTAGAGACGTAACAGAGTTAATCTTAAAACTTATACGTAAAGTGCTAGCTTTAAATGACAAATCTAATCAGGAGGATGAAATGGAAAAAGACAAACCAAATAAAGATAAATCAATGCCAAGAAATTCTCCATTCAAGTCCAAGGAAGAGCTGCTGAAAATTTTGGCTGACCTTGGAAAAAAGTTTTGGAAACAGGGGAAATCAAGAAAGAAGTAACAACTGCAGATCAAGCTTCCACTTCCGAATATCTCTCAGCACTAGAAGTAACCTTAACTGCTATTAATCAAGAGATTATGAACTGTACAGACACTGAAGAAAAGTTGATGCTCTATAAACAAAGAGCAAATATTATTGATAAGATGGAAGAAGAAAAGAAAAATCAGCGTCATTTTAATGAGAATAGAGAAGCGGAAAATCGGATTCATTCGAAAGCGGTGTTCGCTGTCGTTGCATCAGTCGCTGTTGGCGCAGGGAGTCTTGTAGCCAAGAGCTTATTAGAAAACAAAAGAACATAAGAATAGAGTTTAAACCGAACTCCAAATGAGGGACACTTGAAAGTGGCTCCCATTTGGGGTTTGGTTTATTTATAAAGATAGTAAATAATATTATTTTTTATACCACTTGGATTCAATCGCAATCCCAGCATCCACAATCAAATTGTAGATAGGGCATCTTCTTTCGACTTCATTTTTCAATTCCTCCAGACGTTCCTCGCTTTCATCTGTTGAAAAAATCGCTTCAAAACTGACTGTTTGGAAATGGGTAGAGACGTCTTCAAGGCCTCTCATGCCGCGTGCGTCGATAGTACCACTGTTTTCGAACTCGATGCCGTCATACGAAAAGTTCTGTTCCTTCACAATTAAGCCGATCATAACGGATGTGCAGCCAGTCAATCCACCTAATAAGTATCAAGTGGATTCGGCCCTTCATCGGTGCTTCCTAACTGTTTCGGTTCACCAACGATAAAAGGTGCGAACTCCCTTGTATAAATAGACGTTTTCAATTTCCCTTCCCAATTTCCGCTTGTTTCCATTTTCACTAATTGTTTTGTCTTCATTTCAACAATTCTATTCTATGGTGAACATAAAGGTTCAATTATTGATTAATTATTTCAAATTGAAAAAAACTCAAGTGAGAAATTTTATTCCGACCATAATGGGGAAAATAACCGGCGTTTACACTTGTAGAAAATGTTTGGGAATTGTTTCACTCTGTTAAGAGATGCCAAGAAAAATATTCTAATATTAATAGAGTTGTATTTAGAAACTCAAGAATATGAAGTGCGACATCTTATAAAGTACTAAAGTTTTAAGGAGTTACTGAAACTTTCTGACTTTTAAATCGTATATTTAGGTAAATAATAGTAAAAGAGGCGAGAATACGGAAGCTTATATAACAGAAGCAGTTGCAAATGAAAAAGCAAACACCATTAAAGTCCACATTTATAATTTTCCTTTAGAAAATCAAGATGATCGATATAAAGGAGTCTCAGAAATTTGCAGAACACTTAAATGGAAGAATAGAAACAATGTCATAATCTATCGGGAAAGCAGTATTATGGCTATTGCTGAGATCAAGGATATGGCAGGTTATGAAGCAAAGTCATATGACTACCGCATTATTGATGAACATAGTAATTTTGAGTGTGGTTTGTTAGAACAACTTATCAAAGCGAGTTTATTAAAGGCGGGGACCCATCGCCTCGACTTAAAGCAAGTGGGATATGATTTGCAGAAAAAACAAGGGGAAAAAGCTGGTGAAGTACTCGTATACCCTGCGTTATCTATTCATGTAAATATTATCGATAATAAGATACATATTGGATTTAATCTTACTCATAAATTTGAGTATACTATTACCCTTCAACAAATGATTGAACGAAATGGGGTAATAAAAGATCAACTGGAATTAGTAGATACCTCAAATCCCTATAGTAATTACACATACTTTTTTGATCATTTGGCTGATTATGGAGTTTATGATAATTCTCCTTTAATGAATCAATCCATCGTTGAATATTTTAACCAAAAAGGTCAAAAGTTTAAAATCGGTCTACTCTCGAAAAGTACAAAGGTTGCTCATGTGAAAACGCGAGATGGCAAATTAATTGTGATGGCAGCACAGTTTTTAAAACCTGTGTGCAGTTACAAATCAATGAAGGCAAATGAAATTTCAGCAGTAAATAAAGTGATTAGGCTTAAACCATTATTTCGCATGAAACAGACAATGGAAGATTCGTTGGATATTTTAAACAGCGTAAAGTACTTAACCTTTTCTCCTGAACCATTTTTAGCGAAAAATAATGGTTATGAAATAAAGAAATTGGAAGATTCGACTGTCTTATTTGATAAGCCGCAAAAGTGGCCAGTTTATGGATTAAAGAACGGAAAAATTTATAAAGGCGGGGAAATGACAGTAAGTCTCTTTGTAGATGAAACAACACTAAACGAATCAATAGATAAGGTTTTTGTGTATAAGTATTTCTGCATCTTAAGAGAAATTGCTAGAAAACATGGAGTCAAAATTGATATTAGTAACCAAACAAGGAGTATAAGTGGCAAGTTGAACCAGGAATTTTTCAAGAATTTTGACTGGCAGATAAAAGAGCATGAAGCAGTATTTAAAAACACGACTGTTTTAGCTGTACTGAGTGTGCCTCATCTTGAACTGTATGAACCTTTTAAAAAACAATTCGGGGGAAACTGGGATATTTCTTCACAAGTTATTTCTGTTGAGCGATTAAAAGAATTTCAAAAGATGTTATCCAGTAATAAGGAACTTTCATTTAATCCAAAAGATGATGAAGCTGTTAAAAGGATAGCGTTAAGCGTTCAAAATGATAGAAACCTGTCTTATACTTTCTACAATATATTATTAGGCTTGTATGTGAAGAGCGGAATGCAACCATGGGTTTTGAATAAAAAAACAAATTCTGACTGTTTTATTGGGCTTGATGTCAGCCACGAAAAAGGCCGCAGTACAGCAGGCATCATTAACGTTATAGGAAATGATGGACGCCTAATAAAGCAATCAGCAGTTGGTGGAGCAAATGCGGGAGAAAAAGTTAGTGATGAACTTCTAAAAGATACACTCAATGAAGTGCTTCATAAATATAAAGTTCAATTTGATGAATTGCCTAAACATGTAACTATTCACCGTGATGGTTTTTGGAGAGAAAACACCGAACTAATCTCAGAGGTGCTAGGAGCAAAGGGGATTCAATTCGACATTGTAGAAGTGATTAAATCCCCTAAACGTCGAATGGCTTATTATGACTCAAAGGATAATAAAATGGAAACACGTCAAGGCACTTATTACTTTAGAGGCAAAGAAGCGTTATTATGTGCAACGAATCCACGAGAACAAATCGGTATGGCTCTTCCGATTAAAGTAGTTCAAAAAACGAGTACGTTAAGTTTTGAGCAAGTTATAAGCGATGTATATGCATTATCCTTCATGCACGTCCATGCGTTGAACAAAACGAGACTTCCGGCTACTACCCATTATGCAGATCTAAGTTCAACTTTTTATCAGCGAGGCATGGTTGCCGCACGTACTACTAATGAGACTCATTTGCCTTTTGTATAACTTAGTACAAGTTTGCAAGAAATATAGTTGGTTGCCCCTTGGTTAGTAGAAATTAAAAATAAACTACTATGTCATTACTTTATGTGTAAATCTAAATTGGGAGTGGTTTTATGAATAAAGGATTAGAAGAAGTCTTGGAAGAAATGGATAATGAAGTAATAAACGAAGAAGAGATTATTTTAGTAGATGAAGAGAAAGAGGCAGAGCGTATAAAAAAAGGTGAAGAGCTTTGGATTGCTGTACAACAAGGAAATACTAAACATTTGATAACTAAAATTGCAACTATATTAAATAAATATCCTGAAACAAGAAATTCAGATGTTGCTCTTATGATTAAGTATTGGGAGATATTTCAAGAACATCGAGGAGGATCTGTAAGTTTTGAGAAATTATTTGAACTCGAACGATTAACCTCTATAGCAAGAGTACGCGCTAAAATTCAAAATGAATACCGCTTATTCCAAGGTGATAAGAAAGTTAGAAGATTTAGAAGGGACAATGAGGAAATCCAGAAAGAAATTCAAATAGCAACTAAACCCGCAGTTGATTATATTTCAATATATGCGGATGAAAGTGGAAAAAACGATGAGTTTGCAATTGTAGGTAGTGTATGGATTCTAGCAAACGAAGGAGAACTTAACAGTAGTTTAGTTGAATGGTCTCAACAAAGAAAGCAAGAAGATATTTCGTTTCCTGACGAATTTCATTTCAATAAATTAAAAAATAACGGCAACAATCTTCAAACTTATAAAGATTTTGTAAACTTCGCTATTAGTAATGGTCACATGGTAGGGTATAAAGCTCTAGCAGTAAATCAAACTAAACTTAATATTTCTATAGATGATTTAAATACAGAATTATTTTATCAGTTAGTTAGAATTGGGATGGAACATGAAAGCGAAAGTGGAAGAATTCAATTGCCGAAACAAGTAGCTTACTTTAAGGATAAAGAAGATGGTGAGAGTGCACTTCGGATAAATCAAATAAAGCAATCTTTAATTGATAATTTTAAAATACATTATGATGAAAAGGTGAAATTAAATGCTTTTCATTCATTGGATTCTAAAATGAGTAGACTAATACAAGTAGCTGATTTATTTACAGCAGCAATTAATAGAAAGATAAATCATCAACAAAAAAATCCCGAAGCCAATCTAAATGCAAAAGATGAATTTGCTGATTATCTATTCGAATTACTTAATATCGAGGTACTAAATTATAATGCTGAACAGATAGCAGAGACAGCAGACCAATCAAAAAATGATTTGGCTACATTATATATTTTTGACTAGATAATTATAATGTTCTCTAATAACGACATCAAGAAATTCAAATTTAAAGTTGAATTTTATTGATTGAAAAACCTAGCATAGTTGCTGGACCTGAATGAGGCGCACCAATATTTCCCTAGGCGGGTGTCTTAACTCCCTTAAAACTCAAAAACCCGATCCTGCGTAAAGTTTCCACGCCAGATCGGGTTTATCATTTAAACGATAATTCTTGATTTTTGGGCGGTGAAATCGATGTCTGGGTAGTAGGCATCTTTCACCAATAAATTCGGTCCGAGGCATTTGGCGGCTGGGCAGTGGCAGGCGATCGTTTTGGCTAATGGCCGCTCCAGCCAGCGGTCAAGCATCGCCGGCAGTGAATCGTGCTGGATATTGCCCATCGCGGGTGTGTCGCCGAAATCGGTGACGATGACTTCGCCGGTGAAGATATTCACATTGAGCCGTGAGCGTCCGTCCGGGTCGTTGCGAACGGTGACGTTTTTGCTTGAGTAGATGCGGTTCAGGAGTTGAATGTCTTCGTCGTTTTGGCTGCACGGGTAAAACGGCAAGGTACCAAAGAGCATCCAGACGTTTTCATCGCGGGCATCCAGTAATTCGTGGATCGCTGTTCTCGTTTCATCGAGCGACAGCACTTCCAATTGACTGGCGAAATCGCTTGGGTACATCGGATGCACTTCGTGGCGCGCGCATTTCATTTCTTCAATGATTTGCTTATGTATGCTCTTCAGGTGAGGCAATGTCCGCTTGTTCAGCATCGTTTCCGCCGACACCATAACGCCTGCTTCTGCGAGTGCGCGGCTGTTGTCGATCATGCGCTGGAACTGTTCAGCCCGCCGCTCACGGGAAGGCTTGCGTTCCATATTGGCAAATCCGCCATCGACAAAATCATCGATGATGCCCCAGTTATGGGAAATGTGCAGGACATCCAAATAAGGAGCGATTTCCATATAGCGGTCCAGCGGCATCGTCAGGTTTGAATTCATCTGGGTGCGGATGCCGCGTGCATGGGCGTATTTCAAAAGAGGCAAGACATAATTGGCGACCGATTTTTTCGAAAACATCGGCTCTCCGCCCGTCAAACTGATGGTCCGCAAATGAGGGATTTCATCGAGGCGCGAAAACAGCAGCTCGATTGGCAGCGCGTCCGGATCTTTGTGCTCAAGCATATAGCCAACCGCACAATGTTCACAACGCATATTGCATAAATAAGTCGTGGTGAATTCGATGCTGGATAGGGTCAATTTCCCGTGGTCTTCGATATCCATATACGCTTCCCATGGATCGTATTGAGGGGTGATTTGTTTACGTGATGTGGTCTGTTTTTCCATATGTATCGTACTCCTATTCATTTTTTCGACACTTAAGTATGCGCTTTTCAGGTGGCTCACGCAAGAGCTTGTTTAAGGCGTCATGCAGTAAATGGACGAGTTTTATTTCTTTTTTTATCACTTTATTAACTAAAAATTCTATTTTTTTGAGCTTTTTACTAGTAATCAAACGTTTGTTCTGATATATTAAAAGTATACCACTATGGAATGAGGTGCGTTTCGATGGTGCTGGCAATCAAAGAAGTGAACGGATTCGAAAAAGGGATGGATTATACACGGGATCTTGAATTTTTGTCCTGCTTTCAAAACGACGAACACCGGGTCGTTTCTTTACTAGATAGTGAAGGCAATGTTTTCTATTGGACGACGACGGAAGATTCGCCCGAGTATCGAAATTTCCGCTTGAAATCGACCTATACATTTAAAGTGAGTTATATATCGACCATATTGGGCGCTTCCAACCCGAAGGTCATTATCGCCGAATTAAAGGACCTCTCAGCTAGACAACATATGCACGGCAAGGCCAAACGTTTTAAATTACATGCCTGATTCACATACATCATCGCCCTGTGTCAAAACTGATTCGTGGGCTGCAATTGCAGATAAAATAAGCCGTATCTAGAAACCTTAAAGGTTACTGGATACGGCTTTTGTTTGTGAGTGGATGGTGGCGGGTAGCCGGCTTTCAAACGCTAAAATCCTAAAAGCCTCCAGATACATATTCAACACACAGCCATTGCTTGGCAGTCGCAACTGCTACGAATTCATTTATTCTGCAAAAATTAGTTTACTAGAATAGTTTGAAGGGAAAAGTATTAGCATCAAGGGATTTTAGTGACGGTATGAAATTCTGAACCAATTGTTGGTGTTGATTTCAATAAACGGAATTCGAAATAGATTCGGTTTAAAATTTTAGAAACGGGGAGGAACATGATGATGAAAATTACGTGGTCGAGAATGATGTTCGGTACGATGCTGATGTCTTCCATGGTTTTAGCAGCATGTGGCGATGATGAGGCTTCAGATGAAGGGTCAACGGATGACTCGGATGCGCCAACAGAAGAAAGCTCTGGTGAAGGTACTGAAGAGGGCACGAATGAAAGTGCGGAAACTGAACCGAAAGTGACGGAGTTTGAACCAGCGTTCCCGGAACAAACACGAGCACCGGCAGTAGAGACGGAAACGGAACTCGATACAGAAGTGGTCGTTGAAGGTCTTGGCGTGTCTTGGGGCATGGAAGAGTTTGAGACCAACCGCATACTTGTGACGCAACGAGATGCGGCGGAACTGTTGATCGTCAACCTGGAAGACGGTTCTGTGTCAGATCCAATCGAAGGAACACCAGAAGTGAATAACGAAGACCAAGGCGGTTTGTTGGATGTCACGGTGGCACCGGATTTTGAGGAATCTCGAATGGTCTTTCTGACGTTTTCCGAAGACATTGAAGGCGGTACGGTAACGTCTGTCGGTAAAGGGATGTTGTCAGAAGATGAAACTTCACTCGAAGATTTTGAAGTGATCTTCCAAGCAACTCCGGCATATGAAGGCACACTCCACTATGGCGGGCGCATTATCTTTGACGATGAAGACAACTTGTTCCTAACGACAGGTGAACGTTCAGATGTCGAAAGCCGCGACCGTGCACAAGAATTGGATGCTTACTTAGGGAAAGTCATTCACATTACACAAGACGGAGAACCAGTCGAGTCGAACCCGTTTGTGGAAGATGAAGACGCGCTCGATGGCATTTACAGCTACGGTCACCGCAATATTCAAGGTATCGACTATAACCCGGCAACAGGCGACTTATGGATTGTCGAATTCGGCCCGCAAGCTGGGGACGAATTGAATATCATTGAACCAGGCAATAACTATGGATGGCCAGTTGTTTCTTATGGCCTCGAATACTCTGGTGAATTCGTTAATGATGGCGTTTCAGAACACGAGGAGCAAGGCTTTGTGGAACCAAGATATTATTGGGATCCAACGAGTGCGCCAAGTGGCATGTCATTCTATGACAATGACGCCATTCCTGAATGGGAGAACAATATGTTCATCGGTGGCTTAGCGCCGAACTATATTGTCCGTGTCGTTGTTGAAGACGATATGATCGTCGGCGAAGAACGTCTATTGACTGATGAAGTCGAACGTTTCCGCGACATTCTTGTCACAGAAGACGGCGCACTTATTGCCAGCACGGATGGCGGTTCGATCTACCAGATCACTGCAGCAGAGTAAGTTGTCGGCGATCAGTAAATAGTAAAGAAGCAGGCCATCACGGAAGTTCGTGACGGCCTGCTTTTTTGTTTTTTGTACAAATGAGAATAGTAAGGATTCTGACAGTACGCGGGAGAGCGTAAAATATCTTGTGTAAACGAATTTATAGAGCAAGGTTTTACTTATTACACATCATTTTTGACGGTCTAGCAACCGCTAAAAACCACAAATAATATTAATGTTTACAATTATTAGAAAATTAGTTAAAGTTAAATAGAGTTGAATGTTCCATATACTGGTTTATGGAGTGAGCCGAATTGAAAAAGAAAATTATTCTACTTATTTTAAGCATTGCCCTATTCCTAACTTTAGTTATAAGTGTTAGCGGTTATGTGTATCCTTTTTCACCCATCGGCTACACAAAATCCGTCACCGTTCAGCATGGTTTTACGGATAAATACGATAGCAAATTTGAAGAAATAGAAAGTATGCTCAATAATGCAAATTCGGATGATATTTTTCTGGATCAATTAGAGGTTACTCTAGAGACAGTAGATTTAAACTGGCTACGGTCAAATGAGATGCAAAAAGTGAATCTAAATCAATTGCAAAAAATGGAATTGGAAGCTCAAGATCAATACCAAGGAAATTTAGAATTATCGAGAGTGTATGAAAATATTGACGCGAACTCTTTGCAATACTTAAACGCTTTAACAGATTTTTTTAAGAAAGTGGAAGATCAATTACAAAAAATTATATACCCTGAATTAAGCTCACGGTCTAACATCGAAGAGAAAGTGTCTCATTTACCGTCAAACTATTACATGATCCTTGTTAACTTGGAACGTTTGGTTGAAGAATACCAAAAAAATTAAAGGGCTTGTCATAATTGCACACAACGATCTACACCACAAAATGCCACATCTGCAGCCATACTGCGGATGTGGCATTTTGATTTGTTCAGCTATCTTATTTCGCTCCAAACGCCTTAATTTCAAAAGCGTCTAGGTACATATTCAACACGCGCAGCCATTGCCCATCGGTCGCAAGCGCCACGTGGCCATCCGGCCGGATCAAGTACATGGCGTCTTGCTTGAATCCGGCGTCTTTCATGCTAGCTTCCCAAGGAAACTCGTGGAGTTCAAGTGACTGCGATCGCGCAAATTCGGTGAGCTCGGGCTTTGCTTTGCCGTATACATGGATTTGCCAATCGACCGAGCGCAGCGGCGCGAAGTTGTCGCCGTTTGCGGTTTCCACCCACGGCAAGCGCATGCCGGCGAACACTTTGCCGGCTTTTCCTTTACTTAGGAGGCTGCTTCGGTAATTGATGTGGATTTGCGACAAGACCTTGAATGCATTTTTGGATGGGAACGCAAATTTAAAGACGGACGGCAAGACGTACGGCACGGCATATTCTCGGAGTAAAGTGCCGGGCAATTTTTGATTGACGATGGTCTGGAATGCTTTGTCGGTCGTTGAGATCAAGCGGCGCGCAAAGGCGATGCGCTCTTGTTCATAAGTGCCGAGTATTTTGGCGTCGGCTTTTTCCAAAACGACCGCTGCGAGTTTCCAGCCGAGGTTGATGGCGTCCCCAATGCCAGTGTTCATGCCTTGTCCGCCGGTCGGGCTATGCAAGTGGCCGGCGTCGCCGAGGATAAAAATATGCCCTTTGGCGAAGCGCTCGCTGACGCGGTTATGGACGCGGTAAGTAGAAAACCAATTGACCTTGGCGGCCGACACGCGGATTTTATTCTCGATATAGTCGTTGACCTCGCTGTAGGCGACATCGGTGCGTTCGTTGAATTCCTCGGGCACGATGCCGAGGATCCGTTTCGTATAGGCATTGCGGACATTCATATAAAGCATAAAGCCGTCATTGTCCATGTACATGTCCATCTTTTCCATGTCTTCTACGGGCTTTGCGGTTTCAATATCGGCGACAAAGAACAATTGCTTGTAGGTGCCGCCGGGAAAGTCCAGTTCGAGTCCTTTTCGGACCATGCTGCCGGCGCCGTCGCATCCGCATAGGTAAGCGAATTCGGCGGTTTCTTCTGAATGGCCTTGCTGCTGCAAGACAGTCTTCACACCATCTCCTGAATCTTCAAATGACAGCAGGGACGTGTTCCATTCGACTTCGACACCGATTTTGCTTAATTCGTCGACGAGAATTTTTTCGTGCTCGTCTTGCGGCAAACTTAAGATAAACGGAAACGGGCTTAATCCTTTGCCGAGTTCATGGAATTTCAATTGGGCTCGCACTTTTTGTCCGTCGCTGACATCGAGCGACAAAATCGGATGCCCGCAGTTGATGTTGCGTTTGGCAAGGCCGAGCTGGTCGTATTGCTCTAGTATGCGCGCATGGACAGCGAGTGCGCGGGAGGCGGTGCCGGTGCCTGCATTGCGGTCGATGATGCGAAACGGCACGCCTTGACGCGCCAGGCTATAGGCCAGAGCCAAGCCAGTGGGGCCCGCTCCGACGATTAAAATTTGTGGGTTCATGATAGAGACCTCCTAATGAGTATCACGCCTGTCGTTCGGTTCCGTTTTAAGTGTCTTCTGAAATTGATTGTGAAAAAATTTGGAGTAGAACAAAGTATGTGATACCGAACGAAAAAACATTGTACAGCTACTATATCCTTAATGAAGGGGTTTCAAGCATCAGCGATTAAATTGAGTGCCAGAAAAGCGTATGCGGTGTTTCCCGAAGGAGGCCGCATACGCTCGCTTTTGTGTCTGGACGTAGTTAATTTGATAAGAGTTACTTGCTGAAGTTGAACGTCACGCCGGTCAATTTTTCGGAAACGTCCCATAGTTTCTGGCGAACAGCCGCGTCGTTCACTGCCGGGTCCGGTTGCTCTAGAGCCGGATAGCCTTTGCGTCGGCCTTTGCCGTCCGGCCCGATGTATTCGCCGCCGGTTAGGTCAGCTTCCGTTGCGGCATAGACAGTCGGGAGTGCGCCCATCGTCGCCGGCTGCAAATAGCGGTGCAGGAGTCCTTTGAAAATGCGAGGCATTTCCCGGTTCCCGATCTTAAATAGATTGGTCGCAGAAATCCCGGGATGGCACGCGAGACTGAGCGTCGATACACCGTGCTGCTTGAGCCGCTCATCGAGTTCAGTCGCAAACATTAAATTCGCTAATTTACTTTGGCCATAAAACTTCATCGCTTTATAACCGTTCGAGCCGTCGAGGTTGTCAAAGTAAATGGCGGAATTTCGGTGCGCCAAGCTGCTCAGTGTCACTACACGCGAATTGTCGGTGCGGAGCAGCAAAGGCAAAAGCCGTCCCGTCAACGCAAAATGCCCGAGATGGTTGCTGCCGAACTGCAGCTCAAAACCGTCTTTCGTCTTCGTATAAGGAGGCGTCATGACGCCCGCATTGTTAATCAGCAAATCGAGTGAATCGAAGCGGCTAGTGAAAGTCTCTGCAAAAGCGCGTACGCTCTCCAAATCAGACAAGTCGAGCTGCATTACCTCGATCGTGGCTTCAGGAGATTCATCTAGAATTTCCTGTTTCGCGGCTGTTCCTTTATCGAGATTGCGGACCGCCAAAATGATCCGGGCGCCTAGACGGGCGAACGATTTGGCCGTTTCCAACCCGAGTCCGCTATTGGCCCCCGTGATGATGGCCGTTTTTTCTGTTATTGTATTGTATTCCACAAGCTCAGCTCCTAATGTTAGTTTCTCTCTATCTATCTGTACCCTTGCGTCCCTGTGCACGAAACAATTCTAAACGATTCTGACAATACACGACAATTTATGGGGCATTCATTTTACCTTCTCCCGGGGCGGCTGTTCTGGGAGGTGTTTTTCTGTTTATGCAACTTTATAAATTGTGTATAAATTGTGTGGTGCACAGGGACAAAACCGTGCCCTCTTTTTTCCTGTTTCCCGCAGACGAACCGGCTTAAATGAGGTAGCATTGGAAGTGCAGTGAACATTTTGGCAAAGGGGAGATAAGAATTGAAAGCGATTACACGATTTTCGAACAATTTAATGGAGCGTTATTTACCCGATCCGTTTTTATTCGTCATCATTTTGACGGTTGTGGTCTTCGGGTTAGGCTTAGGCTTAACGGATTCGTCGCCTGTACAGATGGTGGCGTTTTGGGGTGAGGGCTTCTGGGCGCTTTTGGCGTTCTCGATGCAAATGGTATTGGTACTCGTCACAGGCTTCGTGCTGGCGAGCAGCCCGATTTTCAAGAAGGGTCTCGGGAAGCTGGCGAGTTTTGCAAAGTCGCCAGGCAGTGCGATTTTGTGGGTGACGATTGTGTCGCTTGCGGCGAGTTGGATCAACTGGGGCTTCGGTTTGGTCATCGGAGCTTTGTTTGCGAAAGAATTGGCGAAGCGTGTCGAAAATGTCGATTACCGCTTATTGATTGCGAGTGCGTATTCCGGATTTTTGATTTGGCACGCTGGTTTTTCAGGGTCGATTCCGTTATCGATCGCGACAGAAGGGCATCCGTTTGTGGACGCGATCGGGATTATTCCGACGTCGGAAACCATTTTCTCCAGCTATAATTTGATTATCATTGCGGCTTTGGTCATTATCGTACCGCTATTGAACCGCTTGATGATGCCGAAAAAAGAAGACGCAGTAACTGTCGACCCACAGGTACTGGTCGATCCGCCGGTTGAAGACGTTCCGTCAAAAGGGAACATGACCCCAGCGGAGCGTTTGGAGAACAGCTGGATCTTGTCGATGGTCATCGGCGCTTTAGGTATTGCATTTATTATTTATTATTTCGTCAACAACGGATTTGCGTTAACGCTCGACTTGGTCAACTTCATGTTCTTGTTCCTCGGCATCTTGTTCCACGGGACGCCGAGCAAGTATTTGAGCGCTGTTCAAGAAGCGGTCAAAGGCGCAGGCGCCATCATCGTCCAGTTCCCGTTTTATGCAGGCATCATGGGCATGATGACAGCATCAGGACTCGCAGCGGTCATTTCAGAAGCCTTCGTCAGCATATCCACAGCCGACACCTTCCCGCTATTCGCGTTCTTAAGCGCTGGGCTCGTGAACTTTTTCGTGCCTTCCGGTGGCGGGCAGTGGGCTGTCCAAGCGCCGATTATGCTCGAAGCGGCAGAAATGCTTGGCAGTGAACCGGCGAAAGTCGCCATGGCGGTAGCATGGGGCGACGCTTGGACGAATATGATCCAGCCGTTCTGGGCCTTGCCGGCACTCGCCATAGCCGGGCTCAAAGCAAAAGACATCATGGGCTTTTGCGTCATCGTCTTAGTTGTGAGCGGTGTCGTGATTGGATTGGGCTTATTGTTCTTATAATGAAAAACGAGCGATCTTGTACGAGGCATAGAACATGCTTGGTACAAGGTCGTTTTTAATTTAAGGAAGTGAAACAAAGAGCCGCCTGGTGAACGTGATAGAATAATAGGCAAGTAGCTAGATGAATTGAGAGGATGAATTGCCAAATGAATAAAATGGTCGAACAAAAAATGAACGAAATGACAGATGTCTTCAACAGCTTGCCAAATTGCCGAGTGGAGACAAATGAAGAGGGACGGACCTTGATCCTGAGCGACAATCCGGTTCCGTGGAGTGAGGCGCTTGAGAAGCGGGACGCACAATCAGAATACAAAATCGGCTCGATCACGCCTCATAAATCGGCGCTCGGCCTTTATATCGATTTTCCGCATAACCTATTGGACATTGACCGGGTAGAAGACATCGTCGATCCGGAAATCACTTTGACGTATTATGAGCCAGGAACGCAGACGTCGACGGCGAAAAGCTGGTGGCGCTTCCGGTCGGACGACAAATTCGACAGCATCCATATGGTGTTGAGAAAAACCGAGCTGGAGTTGTATGATTTCACGAGAGACGACTGGGTCGGATTGATGGAAGAGATTGCGGCTGTGCATAAATAATACGCAGCCTAGTCAGATGGCTCAGCTTTCAAACACATACTAGATTTCCACACTTGCCAAACCGACTTGGCGGGTGTGGTTTTTTATTGCCCTGCATTCCGTGATGGATATGAAGACATATTGTATAAGGAACAAAGTAAATTTGCCCCTAATTGCTTCAATAGTTTTGGCAATAGTTGGCATCTTTCGTTGTGTTAAAAAGAATAGAGAACTGCATGCGCATATAGTATCACTCCTGGTGGTATAGAGTAGGGATAAACTAATCTACTGAAAGCATCGGGGGATGAAAAATGAACGAATTCATAGAGTTCAGAAATCAAGTTTACGGCCACGAAAGCAATGACAGTTACCCACTTCAATTTTTGGAGGAGTACATAAATAACGGCACGGCTATTAGTTCCGATGAACAAAGAGTGATCGAGCACATTCGAATGATCAAGCAACTCGAGCTGAACAAGAAGCTAGACGATAAGGACATTGATGGATTACTGGCTTTTTTAGGACAGCATCCCACTACGGACCGATTTATCGTCGATGCGATTTTGACTTTATTCAACGACGAGATTAAGCCAACTATAGAAAGAAAAATAAAAGACTTACTCGTCACCCGGCAAGTCGATAGTCAAAAGCTTTATCATGTTGTGGATCTGTGCATTGAATGTGAGTTGGATTTGTTAAGTGATGACGAGATCGGTTCGATGCTTCAGCAATACGGACAGGATTTCGAAATCGTTTCGATCTTGCTGGACTATGTGGAGCGTTTTAACAAACAGGAATCTATAGATGCCCTAACCCAATTATTGGCCCTTGATTACCCGGACAGCATCAAAATCCAAGGAATGAATGCCTTGATGAGTCTGTCTCCACTGGAAACGATGGATCCCGCCGTTGTGGACGAGCACATCCGAAACGACCACAACCAAGTGTTTGTGGATAGTTATTTGGATTTTCTCCAGAGCGATGGCACGTTCGATAAGCAAGGCACGTCGATTTTGCAGTCGATGTTTTACGGGGATTTTGAAGATAGTGGCAAAGGAAACAACGGCGGCTTAGCGGTGTTATTGAAATCCTTGGGTGAAGAAGTATCGAAAGATGATCAGATTGCCCATGTGTTTACGATTACAATCACGCAAGCATCCACCAAGCCGTTTATCAGCTTTCACGGCGATAAACACGTCTTTATCCGATTGCCGATCTATTTGGATCAGTCCAGATCAGACAAGTTTATTAAACGAGAGCTCTTTATCAAACGGCAAATCGCCCATTTCTTGAAACAGGCGAATATAGAGCCGGACGTCTTTCACATCCGGTTTTTAGACAATGCGTCGAAAGCGGTGGCTCATTTAGCTAAGGAGTTAGACAGCAAACTGGTCTTTACGCTAACGCCAGACCCGCACCGAAATATGTTTGATGGAGCGGGGCACATAAAAGCACTAGAATTTAACGAGCTGATTGAAAAACTCAACAAAATCAAAATAGGCGATGAATTGATCCACACAAGCGACGGAATCGTCGGAATCGGCAACGGAGATGTGCAAACAGAACTGGCAGTCTATTTCCCTCAATTTCAGGACGAGGCTGTAAATAGCAAGATCAAAATGATCGGTGAAGGCATACACACCGCCCAAGCGATGGATGCAGAAGACATCGAGAACTCTCCCAACCCACTTGCGGAATGGAGTGAAACCAATAAAGCTTTCTTTGAAAAACCTATCATCTTGAATGTCGGGAGATTGGCCGTGTTAAAAGGGCAGATGGAACTGCTCAAAGCGTGGGCAAACTCCAAGCTCTCAGACACTCACAATCTTCTCATTATCGGAGGAGACTTAGAAAACCCGAGTCCAGAAGAAAAAATGGTGATGGAGTTCTTCGAGGATTTCGTGCAAAAGCATCCTGAGTTCAAAGGCCGGTTTATCCATAAAGGGGCCATGTCGAATGGGGACATCCGCTCGCTTGAACGGACGATCATCAAGAAAGACTTTGACTATCCGCATATCTATCTGTGCTCAAGTGTCAAAGAAGAGTTTGGCATCGCCATATTAGAAGCGATGTCGATGGGCTTCCTAACGCTCGGCCCAATCAAAGGCGGAGTGAAAAGTTATATGAGGAATGGCGAAAATGGATTTTTGATCGACACCAGCAATTGGGAAACGATCGCGAAAGAAACCGAAAGCCATTTGTATGATTCTTTAATTGATCCAGCAGCCATTCAAAAAATTCAAGCGGCAGGACAGCGAACAGTGGATGAACACTTTTCGATTCAAAACATTTCAAAAGAGTTCGTGTCATTTTATTTGTCCCTAGAAGGAGAAACTGCCAATGAAGTATAGAAAAATCTTCTTTATCAGTCCTCCTTTTTACTCGCATTTTAACCCCTTGCTCGTGTTGGCGAAAAGTTTTCAAGCACACGGTGCAGAAGTGACTTTTGGCTGCAGCATCGAATTTAAGGACAAGATTTTGGAAGATAACTTGAATTTCTACGAGATCGACATCAGTGCCAATAAAAATACGGGGACAAGTGAAGACACCGTCCAACCGGATACGGAGAGAATGAGACTCGAAGAATTCTTCGAGTCGACCAAAAAAGGTGCAGTGGAAACACTGATCACGCAGTCCCACCATAGAAAAGCGGATATGCTGTATAACCCGCAAAAGTTGATCGACAATATTAAAGTCATCGATGATTCCCTGGATGTGGATCTTTATGTCGTCGATATCCTGTCTTATTCAGTTACGCTGAGCTTATATTTCTTGGGGCTGCCGTTTGTGACGTTCTGCCCGCCCCATCCAAACACCATTCCACGAGACGGGCGGTATTTCAACGTGCCGAAAAACTGGCCCGAGGCGATCACGGTCGAAGAGGGCGATTTGGCGAAGCTCAAGCAAGTGTCCACCCAAACACAGCAAGAGTTTACGGAAGTGTTCAATAGTATCATCACGAAAAATAAATCGATCGACCCCATCAGCAATGCGTTTAGCTTAGTGTCGGAAATTGCGGTCATCTACAATTATTTTGATTTCAACGATAACGAAAAACACGAAGAAAACCCGAAAGAGCTGTTTATCGGGAATTCATTCCAAGCGGTGGCTTTAGATGAAGAGTGGATGAAACGAATAGAGACTGACGAAAAGAAAATCATGATCAGCTTGGGGACGTTTTTATCGAACCGGAAAGACGTGCTGGAAAAACTGATCTTGTCGGCGAGAGCAAGCCATCCGGATGCGCTGTTGATTGTTTCGGCAGGAAGCCATGCGGAGGCACTTCAGAAATACAGTTCGCCGAATACGATCATCGAAGGGTTTATCCCTCAAGTGGCGCTGATGCAGTATGTCGACACCGTGGTCTTCCACGGGGGCTGCAACACCTTAACGGAAGCGATGTACCACGGAAAAGAGATGGTCATCCTGCCATTTTCGAGCGATCAGTTTAATATCGCTTACGACATCGAAAAGCATAATTTAGGAAAAGTGCTGGATCCGAATAATTTCAGCAAGGAACAATTGGCCACGGCATTGAATGAGTTAGAAGAGGTTTCTAAAGACAATTTACGATACTGGCGAAATGTCTCGAGAGACAGAGGCGCGGATTATGCGGTGAAAAAGATATTGGAGATTGATTCTATATAGGCTGGCTAGTAAGTGGGGGAATCAAATCAAGGAGAGTCACGAACTATTAGACTTTTCGCAAACAATATCTCAAGGACTCGGAGCGCAATGCGGCGACTCCTGCGGAAGAACGGAGTGATGAGACCCCTCGGAAGCTTGCGACGAGGAGGCTTAGCGCTTCGTCCGCGGAAAGCGTCCGCATGAAGTGCAGAGTCCTGTCTAACCGAAGATAGCACGAATAGCCAAAGAAAATGGAAAAGAGGTGTTGTATGAAGGAAGTAGTTGGAGCTGACACGAAGGTGAAGAATACGAATAAATACGATGTGGATGGCGTACCTCCATTAAAAGAAGCCATCCCTTTAGGGTTGCAGCATATTTTCGCGATGTTTTTAGGAAACGTGGCCGTTCCGATTATCATTGCGGGGGCAGTCGGCATCACTGGAGCGGATTTAACGATCTTGATTCAAAGTGCCATGGTCATGGCAGGCATTGCAACGATCATCCAATGTTACCCAATCTGGATGGTCGGGGCACGGCTGCCGGTCGTGATGGGGACGAGTTTTGGGTTTCTGCCGACCAATCTCGTCATTGCCGGCTCCTACGGCATCGGTGGATTATTGGGTGCCAGCCTGATCGGCGGGTTGTTTGGCGGCGCTTTAGGATTCTTCATCAAGAAAGTAAGGAGATTCTTTCCGAAAATCGTCACCGGTACAGTTGTTTTGACGATCGGTTTGTCTTTGTTGCCGACAGGTATTGTCTCGATGGCTGGCGGCAGTGGGTCTGAAAGTTTTGGCTCAGCTAAAAACTGGCTAGTGGCGTTACTCGTATTGGCCATTGTGTTATTTCTTAATCGATATGCAACGGGAATGGCGAAAACTTCCTCTATTTTAATCGGTATTATTATTGGATATTTAGTGGCTTTGCCACTGGGGATGGTTGAATTTACGGCCATGAGAGAAGCGAGCTGGTTTTCCGTTCCGCAACCGTTCTATTTTCCAATAGAATTTTACTGGGGGGCGATCCTCCCGATGATGATCATGTTCATCGTGACATCTGTTGAGACCGTCGGGGATGTGACCGCGATGACGACCGGGGGAGCCGATAGAGAGCCGACCGAAAAGGAGCTTTCCGGTTCTGTCATCGCTAATGGTTTTACGTCTTCTCTCGGAGCGATTTTCAACTCGCTGCCGAATACCTCGTTTAGCCAAAACGTAGGGATGATCGCCTTTACCAAAGTCATGAGCCGCTATGTCGTCGCAGTTGGCGCCGGGTTCTTGATCTTGGCTGGGCTCATTCCTAAGGTGGGCGCGTTAATTTCGACCATGCCACCAGCAGTTATTGGCGGGGCCACGGTCATTATCTTTTCTCAAATCACCTTAACCGGTATCGCGATCTTGACGTCCGAGCCGTTAAATGAAAGAGCCAAGATCATCATTGGCTTGTCTTTAGTATTTGGGATCGGCTTAAGCCAAGTGCCCGATGCGATGAATGGGTTTCCGGAAGTGATCAAGTTATTGTTCGGCGGCTCTGGCATCACCATCGCCTGTTTTGTGGCGATTGCCTTGAACTTGATCATTCCTGAGGAGTCCGTGAAAGAAGAAGCATAGATGAACCCGCTTCAATGTGTTGATTCTTAGAACACGAAAAGTGGAATGGCTCACGAAATCCATATGCGATACAAGATCACACCCGCTGCAGCAAGATAGCGGGTGTGATTTTTGTATTTGTTTCTTCATCTGAATCCCTGCAGGTTATAATCAAGGCAGGGGGAATTCTCATGAACTTAAATAACTTAAAAAAGACCGTTCCCGCAAAGCTTTATAAGCGCGGAGTGGATTATTTCGAACAAGGTTTTGTCGAGCAGTTGGCAGAAGTGGCGACGAATCGGTGGAATGCGATCGTGAGCGGCACAGAGGACTACGAAGTGTCGATCAATGTCAGAAAAGACGGCACCATTGTCGGCTCGTATTGCACCTGTCCATTCGAATCGGATTCGCTATGCAAGCACGAAGTGGCGGTATGCTTGGCGATTCGTCAATACAAACAAGTGAACGGTTCTTCTGCAGTGGATGTAATGGCGCAATTAAAGACGCTGAAAAAAGCGGAACTGCTGAAAATTTTAGAAGAGGTGATGGAGAAGCAACCGGCTGTCCATCATTATTTGAAAGAGAAATTTTTGGAGACGGGCGAGATGGACGAAGAAAAGGCGCGCCAGCTGATCCGGATAGCAGCTTACCATGCTGTGCGCAATGAATTTATCGAATGGAACCGGATAGATCAAGCGCTCGAGGGTGTGGAGGAAGTGCTTGAGTTTTTGGAAGGCTTGGATTCAAGGCAAGATGCCGAAAAGATCATCCGACTTAGTTTGCTCGTTGTCCGGGAATGTACGAGTATGCTGCATATCGCGGACGATTCATCTGGAGAGATCAGTTCGGCGATTTACGAAAGTTTGGAGAAGATTTATGTGGCGCTGGCCGAGTGGCCGGGAGAAGTGGACGAAGCAACGGTCGACCGCGTGCTTGCCCTGTTGTATCCGCATATCCTGTTTGCGCTGGAACAAGACACTACCGATGCCGCGAGCGGTTTGTTGGAAGCCGTCTTGCAATGGAGTGAAAAAGGTGACTTTTCCGTTAAATTTTATGACTTTATTGAAAAATTAATTACCAGCAAGGAAATGCAAAACAAAACGTACCGTTATATAGAAGAACGGTTCCGCGGCTATCAGCTTTGGGTGCTGCAACAACAAGGAAATCAAGAAGCGATCGATGCGTTTTGCACCAAGTTTCATGCCTACCCCGCTATCCGCAGAGCGCAGATGTGGCAGGCATTAGAAGCTAGAGAGTTTGAAAAAGCCCTTCAAGTTTGTGAAGAGTCGGAGAGACTGGATGCGAATTTTGCGGGGCTTATGTATGAATGGAAAAAGCTGCGTTTCAAAGCTTACGAAGGAATGGGCAACACAGCGGAGATGATTGACCTCAGCTTTCAATTTGCGCTAGAAGGCGAGGAAGAATATTACTTTAAACTGAAGAGTTTGGTGGATGCCGGGCAATGGCCAGAGAAGTTGTCGATACTTCTAGATGAAATGAAACGCAACCCGCGAAGTCGGGCGTTGTATCTTGAAATCCTTATCGAGGAACAGAAATTGGGCGAGTTGCTGGATTACTGCCGGAAGGACCTCTCCGCAATCGAGCAGCTGTATCCGCACCTGCTGGCGGATTATCCGCATGAAGTGAATGAAATCTACACAGCTTATATTTACCGGCTGATCGACCAGGCGTCCAACCGCAAAGCCTATTGGACCGCCTGCCAGAAAATCAAGTCGTTCCAAACCGCACTTGGTGCCCAAGCAGCAACGGGGTTAGTCGAGGAGATTAAGTTCATGTATCCGAAGCGGCCTGCGTTGTTGGATGAGTTGGGGAAGGTGGAGTTGAAATAAGTGAATGTCCCTGTGCATCACACAATTCTGCTGGCAAAAACCTTGATGTATGGGGGTTTGTGGTGTGCAACGTCCCTGTGCAAGACACAATTCAACCTGAGTAACGGCAATTGCCGATCGCTCAGTAGAGAGCGGTTATTATAGTGCATCAAATGCAGTGGCATTTTCATCAGGATTCTTCAGCTATTACCATTTTTAAAAATGGTGGGAAAGAGAAAGCTCTAAAGGAAGTCATTGCTTCAAAACATCCTTCAATTACTAAAGATGTAAAAGCAAAAGCCTCAGCATTAATGGGTATAAGATAAGATCCAAAAGAGCCTGTTAATAAACTATTAAATAATAGAACCGAAAAACTTAATATGCTATAATTTAGACATAAAAAAAGACCGAGTGCGCTAACACCCGGTCGATGCAGTACATGCCGTATAAGTGCGGCTGGCCAAAGTGAAGATGTTTTAAGCAAAGAGTAACCACCTACAATCCTGGCAGGGAAAAGGCGGTTACTTCTTTTTGTTGATGGCAAGTGCGATGATCGCGACTCCAACGGTCAAAGCTGAAGTGAGGAATATACCAAATTGAAATAGCATATTCATAGCATCGTAAGTCACCATATTCTAAACACCCCCTTTCTCAAGGGAGTGCCAACCGCCCGTCCACTTTATGTAGCTGCATTTCTTATTTTATCACCCAGATAGTGAGTTTACTATCTTAGAAGAAATAGATGAAACTTGTACCGCATTCATTAAATATAAGAAAGATCAAGACGGCATACATGCAAGCCAAGCTTGACCCTTTATGAATAATAAGATTTTCTAATAAAATTCATTAAGAAATTTCTCGAAAGAAAGTACAAACTCGATATTTTGAGAACTCAAATGACACATTTATAAAAACCCCCTACACTGAATGGTTGATGCCAAATACCAACTGTTCAGTGCAGGGGGTTTTGAGTTAGCAGATAAAAACTCAGTACGATTCCAAATTCGGTGTAATCCGTTTCTGCGTCGCTTGCTCGTAAGAATAAGCCAGTTCAATCAAGCGCGCTTCGCTGAATGCCTGCGCGCTGAACGTGACCCCGACCGGATGGTCATCTGCTATGTAGCCGGCTGGCACGGTAATCGACGGGTAGCCGGCTTTTGCCGGCATCGCTGCGCCGCGGTTGTTTTGGAATAGCAGTGCGTCAAGCTGGTGCTGCTTCATGACGAGATCGATGCCTTCTGAAGTAGAAGAGCGGAAGTCGATTTCGCGGTGTTCCAAATACGTCGCGTCGTTCGGGTCGTCACTTAAGCTTTGGGCTTTGTCCAATACGGCTTGGCCGAACTTCATGCGCCGCTCGGGGTCTTGCTTGTTGAATTCGATGACATCCGCGAGTGATTTGACTGGAACATCGTCTGGTGTCGTGGCGAGATAGTCGTTAACGCCGCGCTTGAATTCGTACCATAACACGTCCGATTCGAAATCTTTTTGTGGAATCGTCAGTTCAACGACGGTGGCGCCAAGTGCTTTGATTTGCTCGATGGCCGCGTCCATAATGGCACGTTCTTCCGGTGCTTCATTGTTTAAAAACGCGAGATCGACGCCGATGCGGGCACCTTTCAAACCGTCTGCTTTGAGATGTGGCGTGTAATCGCTGAGTGCGCATGCTGCGCTCCCCAGTGTCGCCGGATCTTGTTCGTCGACGCCAGTCATCGCGCCTAAGAGAATCGCGGCGTCCTTCACAGTGCGTGCCATCGGTCCGGCGGTGTCCTGGCTTTCAGAAATCGGGATGATGCGCGAACGGCTGATGAGCCCGACAGTCGGCTTGATGCCGACGATGGAATTGGCACTGGATGGGCTGAGGATCGAGCCTGAGGTTTCCGTGCCGATACCGACTACTGCGAAGTTCGACGCAATGGCAGCACCCGTCCCAGAACTCGAGCCGCCGACATCTTCTGCTTCAAAAACATCGATGCCGTACGGATTTTTTACTTGGCCGGCGAGCGAGCTATAACCGCTCGGGCCGTCTTGCGACATGAAATATGCCCATTCGCTCAAATTCACTTTGCCAAGGATGATGGCGCCAGCATCACGCAATTGCTTCGCTACGAACGCATCTTCTTTTGCGAAATTGTATTCAAGCGCGATGGCGCCAGCAGTCGTCGGCATCGGGTCTTTTGTTTCGATATTGTCTTTCAGTAACACCGGAATGCCGTACAGCGGGCCTTGCCCGTCTTGTCCGCATTTTTCGTCCAGCTCGGCTGCGATTGCCAAGGCGTCTGGATTAATCGCCCGGACGGAATTGATTTTCGGGCCGTTTTGATCGAACGCCTCGATCCGGTCGACGTAGGCTTGGACTAATTCGACAGAGGTCAGTTTTTGTTCGCGGAATGCTTGTTGGATATCTTCAATTGTTGCTTCGATCAGTTTGAAAGTGCTTGTTTCCATATGTAGGCTCCTTACTGGTTTGGTGTATTTTCTTTAATTGTACATGAATTCCTAATTTTGCATAAAGTTTTGCTTGCGTGTCCCTGTGCGCGACACAATTCTGGAGGTGAAAAGACTACTGTGGCAGGGTTTGTATATCGAGGCGTCCCTGTGCAAGACACAATTCGACGGGCGTGTCCCTGTGCAAGACACAATTTCAAAAGTGTAAAACCTGTTGTATCAGGGTTCTCGTGTAGCGATGTCCCTGTGCGCCACACAATTAGTTCCTTTTTAGTCGCGGAAGGAATAGTTCATTAACTGGAATAAAGTCCTATTTTTAATAATTACTCCTTTTGTCTACTTCGGATTACGAAATATTCTGTTATATTGAAAACTGGTAATAAAAAATTAATGAACGAAGGGATGTTGAGTAGATGAAAAAAGTTTTTGCAGGATGGCTCTCGGCAGTGCTGGTATTGTCAGCATTTGTGCCACCAATGGCTGCAAATGAAACGGGGGCTAGCGCGACACAACAGGCGAACCAGCTTGAAGTGAGCCGTTCGGTCTTTTCATTGACCGAAGCGCGCACTGTCGAAGTATCGGCTGATTTAGGCGAAGGGGTCGATTTGGAAGATGTCGAATTCCAGTTTGGCGGAAAGCCGCTATCTGAATGGCAGCAATGGACCCAAGGCCAAAGCTACAATGGCGACCCGTTTATCACCGTCGTGGAAGAACCTTCTTTTGTGGAAGGCACGAACCAAATCACGGCCGTGCTGGAATTCGGTTTATTGTACGGGACGGATGATTTATCCAACCGGACGATCCGTACGCAGTACCAGCAATTTATCGGCGATTATGAACTCGCGCTGGTTGATTCCGCAAGCGGCGAAAAAGCGGCAGCGACCGTCGAATTGAACGTCTACGATGAGTTCAAGTTTTACGATGAATTAAAACCGGCGATCGATGAGATTTTCGAAGCTGCTGAAGAAGACGAAAACAACGATCGCTATCTCGAATATCAAACCGTCGGCAAAACGACAGAAGGGCGCGATATTCATTTCGTCATTTTGGCTCGCGACGAGGAAGCGGTTGATCAGTATTTGAATGAAACTTTGCCGACTGCGCTTGAAGATCCGGAGAGCTTGATTGAAAAACTCGAGAACGACACGATGGGCGATTACCAAGTGCCGATCTGGTTCAATAATATCCACCCGGACGAAGTGGAAGGTGTGGATGTGCAAGTCGAGTTGTTAGAGAAATTCGCACTAGAAGACGAAGTGGAATTCATGAATACAGACGGCGACACGGAATTTGAAGAGAATTTGAACGTCGACGAAGTGCTCGATGATGCGATTTTCCTCTATATGTTCACGAGCAATCCGGACGGCAGAGCGGCCAACACGCGCGCGAACGCCGAGGGCTTTGACTTGAACCGAGACAATGCGTACCAAACGCAAGTGGAAACGCAACAAGTGAATGAAGTGCTGTCGAAATGGACGCCACTATCATTTGTGGATTTCCACGGCTATGTGGACGGGTTCTTGATCGAACCGGCAACACCGCCGCATAACCCGAATTTCGAATACGATTTATTGATCGACAATATGATGGAACAAGCAAATGCCATGGGCAATGCCGGTATCGCGAATTCAGAGCTGACGTCTTATTTCATTGCCAAAGACGGTTATGGCTCGGGTTGGGATGATATGACGCCGGCCTACACGGCGATTTATGCGATGCTTCACGGGTCGCTCGGCCATACGATCGAAGTGCCGAAACTCGGCCAGGACGGTTATAATGCACTCGTTGGCAGCGGGCTTGGCGCGGCGAATTATGTGCATGACAATAAAGACCGCTTGTATAAAGAGCAATTGGAGATTTTTAAACGCGGCGTGGACGGAGAAGATAATCGTGCCGTCGATGAATATTACGTCAACGCGGCAGGTGAAGTGATCGGCCGCGACCGCGGAGACAATGAAAACTTCTTCCCGGATTATTACGTGATTCCGACAGATGACAAAAACCAGAAGAATGCATTGGAAGCGTATAAGATGGCGGATTATTTAATTCGCAACGGCGTGGAAGTGGAAAAGACCGTGAAACCGGTAAAAGCGGACGGTGTGACTTATCCAAAAGGCACATTCATCGTGCCGATGGATCAGGCGAAACGCGGCTTGGCGAACGCCATGCTTTATGAAGGCGATGACGTGTCCGATTGGGATGCGATGTATGACCCGATCGTTGTTAATTTTTCGGACTTGAGAGGCTTTGATTTGGAAGAAGTTCGTGTTGAGAATGCATTTGATGGAAAGACTCAAGAACTTGAAGAAGCGGTCGTTCCGACAAGTACGGTAAAAGGAAATCCGCCAAAACAAATTCTCGAGAATTCGACGAACGATGCGATCCGTGTCGTTAACGCGTTGCTTGCTGATGGCAAGACTGTGGAAGTGTTGACGGAAAGCAAAGGCAAAGCGGAAGCTGGTGATTTCGTCGTAGCGACGAACGATCTTCGCCCGTATGCCGATGATTATTATTTTGAAACACAAGTATTCGGCAATGGCAAAAATGCGGACACCGAAATGCTCGAGCAACCGAGCGTTGCGGCAACCGGTTCTGCGCAATTGGACTTCTCACTGCGCGAGCTTGGCTTTGAATTGACGGATGCTGCGGAAGCGGATGTCATCGTCAGCGATAGCGGTTCATTCAATGCCGCGCAAGTCAGCGGCAAAACCTTCGTCGGGATCGGTGCACCTGCGTTGAACGCCGTGAGCAAGAGCGGCTTGCTGCCAGGCTTTGCGTATGCGAGCACCGGAAGCAGACACGAAGGACTCGTGAAAGCCAATGTCGCGGAGCATCCGCTGACTGCTGGATACGAAGAACAAGAAAACCTTTATGTCACAACCGGTTCATGGATTTCCGGCGTTCCTGAAGGCGCAGAAGTTCTCGCAAGCTTCCAGGACAGCGACGATTTCTACCTCGCCGGCTGGTGGCCTGGCTATGAACAAGCTCTTGGCCAAACGATGGCCATTACGGCAGAACAGGGAGAGACGAAGTTTAACTTGTTTGCGAACTCTCTGGCGTTCCGCGCCCATACTGAACACAGCTATCGCTTCATTGCGAATTCGATTTACGATGCAGTGAGTGTTGAAGCTGAGGTTGTGGAGAAAGGGAAAGGGAAGAAGAAGTAGTACGTGTCCCTGTGCACCACACAATTCTCCGGGCAAGAACCTTGAGGTAGCAGCGTTTGTGTGACGCGGCGTCCCTGTGCAAGACACAATTCGAGATCCGCTCCATTCGACAATGGAGCGGATCTCTTTTTATTCGCTAAATAAATTTCGGAAGCCGAATGATTTGAATTCGCATATATGTAAGAGTAATCTGAAAATATACTTGAGAGGAGTGGAAGCGAATGGCAAAAGCAATTCCAGAAGTGACACTAAATGACGGCACGACTTTGCCGGTAACAGGGCTCGGTACATACGGACTGTGGGGAAATGCAGGAGCGAACGCCGTTAGCAGCGGCATCAACGCGGGATACCGCTTGATCGATACGGCGTATAACTACGAAAACGAAGGCGCGGTCGGCGAAGGTATTCGGCGCAGCGGCATTCCACGAGAAGAGCTGTGGGTGACGTCCAAGCTGCCGGGGCGCTATCACACATACGAAAAAGCCTTAGTGGCGATCCAGGAATCGCTATTCCGCGCGCAATTGGATTATTTCGACCTGTATTTGATCCACTGGCCACTGCCCAATCAAGACACGTACGTGGAAGCGTGGCAAGCTTTGATCGACGCACAGAAATGGGGACTCGTCCGCTCAATCGGCGTCAGCAATTTTCTGCCTGAGCACTTAGAGCGCATCATCAAAGAAACCGGCGTCACGCCGAGCGTGAACCAAGTGGAACTGCATCCGTTTTTCAACCAGGCGCATCAGCGCAAAGCGCATACCGAGCACCATATCCAAACGCAATCGTGGAGCCCGATCGCGAGGGCAGAGGATATCTTGACGAATGATACCGTTCGCCAGATTGCCGAAGCCCATTACAAAACGGTCCCACAAGTGGTGCTGCGCTGGCAATACCAGATCGGCTCGGTGTCGATTCCGCGTTCCACATCGCCCGAGCGCCAGCGTGAAAACCTGGCCATTTTCGATTTCGAATTAAATGACAGCGAAATGGCGGCGATTTCGGAGTTGTCGCGCCCAGATGGCCGTTTGTTTGATATGGACCCGGCGACGCATGAGGAATTTTAGAGAGGCGCTCAACTTATAGCAGCTGACCAAATGGCTTATTCTAAACAAGTGGGTTCGGGGACAGTGAAATCAAAGGAGGATGCGCAGATGAAAATAGCAGTGACAGCGGCGAGCGGCAAATTAGGGGCAGCAATCATTCAAGAACTCCTTGTCTTTCACCCAAAAGAAGAAGTGATTGGACTGGCAAGAACACCTGAAAAAGCGGCACATTTAGGCGTCGAGGTGCGGCCGGGCGATTACAATCATCTCGAGGAACTGGAGCAATCGCTCGAAGGCGTCGATGTTTTATTATTGGTATCGGGCATGGATGCGCCAGACAAGCGCATTCCGCAGCACCGCAATGTCATTCAAGCGGCGCAAAAGTGTGGCGTGAAAAAAATAGTCTACACAAGTATCCAAGGGCCGGAAGAGCAGACGGCCTTTTCGCCGATCGTGAAAAGTAACCGGCAAACGGAACAAGACGTGATGGCCAGCGGGCTCGAATGGGTGATTGGGCGTAACGGGATTTACATCGAGCCGGACGTGGAATACATCGACAGCTATGTCCAAGAAGGCGGCATCCGAAATTGCGCCGGCGACAGCAAATGCGGCTACACGACACGAACGGAACTCGCCTATGCTTATGCGAAACTGCTGACAGAAGACGGGCATCATGCGAAGATTTATAATTTGCACGGAAACGCTATCAGCCAGGACGAACTGGCGACTTATTTGAATGCGGCATTTGACGCCCAGTTAACATACACGGCCATCAGTGCGGAACAATTCAAGCAAGAAAGAATCGCGGAACTTGGCGAATTTATCGGTACGGTCGTCACGGGGATTTACCAAGGCATCCATGGCGGCGATTTTGACAACGAGAGCCATTACCGGGAAGCAACTGGAAGAGAACATCAATCCTGGGAAGCTTATTTTGATAGCGTCCGGCCAGAAACCAACTGACTTTTTGCTAGTGAATAGATAAACCCCCATCCAGGCAGCCTGCTTATAGAGAGGCGCTGCCTAGACAGGGGGGCATTACAAGGACAGTTTCATGGCAAGGCCGTCTTCATTTTGTTCGAGCTTTTCAAATCCGGCTTTTTCGTACACGCGGATTGCGGCTTTATTGGCGGGTTCGACGGTTAACATAACACTGTGCAGCTCTGTTTGATAATGGCGGCGCCCGAAGTCGATTCCTTGTCTCACGTAATCGGCTCCAAAACCGCGGCCGATCAGCTCCGGCTTTAAAGCTAAACCAATTTCGAGCGAATCATCTGCCACGACGAATTCAAACAATCCGGCTGGCTGGCCATCCGCCAAGGCCACAAACCCATCGCAACCGCCAGGCCCGATCAATTGGCCGGTTTCCTCCATTGATTTGAAATAAGGCGTCATCAGGACTTGTTCCACAAAGCCTTTGTAATTCCACGAATCGATTTCCTTCAGATAATCCACGGTCATGGGGGTAAATTGAAATTCCAACTGATTTCCACTCCTCTGTCTTGAGCTCTTCATTCGAGCGATGGCGCCAAAAAGCTTCTAGCCATCTGCTGTCATTCATTATTAGTATACCTGTTGCTGCGGATGCCAGGAAGCAGTTAAAGGGAAATAGGTTTCCTTCCATTTCAAACGGGAAAATCCAAAGCAGAGAGAAGTTTCGAAAGCGAAGGAGTGTGTCCGGTGAAAAGAATCTTGGCGATCAGTGACATTCATGGAGAATTGGGCTTATTTAATAAAGTACTTGAGAAAGCGGGCTACGACCCGGCAAACGACCAGCTGATTTTGCTTGGCGATTACGTGGACCGTGGGCCGGATTCGAAAGGCGTACTGGAGCGGGTCGTCGAATTGAGAGAACAAGGCGCCATTGTGCTGCGCGGCAATCACGATCAAATGATGCTCGAAGCAGCGAAAGGCGAAACTGCTGGAGCGGGAAACTGGCTGCGCAACGGCGCACTTGCGACTTTGCAGAGCTACGACGCTTCGATCGAAGGCATGACGTTGCCATCGAGGGAATTGTTTTGGAAACATGTCGAGTTTTTAAAAGACACGGCGTTTTACTACGAGACGGATGATTATCTCTTCGTCCATGCAGGTGTCCAGCCAGGAGTGCCGGTCGAAGAGACAGATCCATACATCTTGATGTGGATTCGCGATGAATTTTACCGCGGCTATTCAGGCGACAAAAAGGTCGTGTTCGGCCATACGCCGAGCTATACAATGAGAGGGACAGCGGATTACCGTCCTTACTTCGGCGAAAACCGCATCATCGGGATTGATGGAGGCGCGGTATACGGCGGGCAGTTGAACTGTTTGGAACTGCCAAGTGAGCGGGTGTATGCTGTGGAGAAGGGATGATGTCCCTGTGCAAGAAACAATTCCGAGGGGAAGAACCTTGCTGCAGCGGCATTTGAATTCGAGCGCGTCCCTGTGCACCACACAATTAGAGAAAAGAGGTTACATAAATGGATGTGAAATTTCCAATCGGGCAACTGCAAGTGCCAGATGAGGTGACGGCTGAAGAAGTCAATGAATGGCTTAGAGAAATCGGTAGCTACACGACGCGGCTTCGTGAACTGGTGGATTCCTTGGGTGATGAAGACTTGAACAAAACATATAGAGATGGCAGTTGGACGGTTCGCCAGCTTGTGCATCATGTGGCGGATTCGCAATTAGCGTTGTATGAGCGCCTGAAGCTGGCGCTGACGGAATACCAGCCGACGGTGTCTGAATTCGACCAGGATAAATGGGCGTATCTGCCGGATAATCGTCTGCCGGTGGAAAGTTCGATCCGCATGCTAGAAGGATTGAACGAGCGGATCGTGGCACTCGGCAACTATGTGACGGGAGCACAATTGGATCGTGTTTTTATTCACGAAACGGATGGTGAGATTCGCGTCGCTGAAACTCTTGCGAAACTGTCGTGGCACGAAGAGCATCATCTGGCGCATATTCGGATCGCGCTTGGATGATTTAACTGTCCCTGTGCATCACACAATTCTAAGGGCAAAATCGTTGGAATAGTAAGGTTTCGGTTGCCGGCTGTCCCTGTGCGCCATACAATTTATAGGCGCAGACATTTCATCCGGAAGGAGTTGGAGCCATCATGGACGAGGAAAAATGTGATGTAGTGAAACCAAACGGTGTGAAGGAAAAGAAGCTCGAAGTGATTGATGGTTACACGATCAAATACCATGCCAACGGGAAAACGATGTGGTCCAAAGGCAAGATTGTTGATGGGGAGCCAGAGGGCTACTGGGAATGGTACCGAGCCGATGGGACCTTAAAACGCTCAGGCCATTTCGAACAAGGTGAACCGATAGGCGAGTGGATCACTTACAACAGCAAGGGCGAAACGTATAAGGTGACGAATCGGGATAAATAATGTCCCTGTGCATCACACAATTCAACCGAAAAAGGCCCCACCGGAAACTCCTCAGTTTCCGGTGGGGCCTTTGTTCATTTCTCCGCTTCTTGCACTGCTTTGACGCTATTCGGGTCGAAAAACTTATCGACCAAGTCGTAGATTGTGAGAAGTTCGTAAAGAATCGTGAATTCCGGGGGAAACATGGCGGGCTGGACTTGGTCGCTTCGGACGGCCTGCTTGCTGTTTTCCCAGAACAAATTGTGAATGCTGCGCAATTGCTTCTCGTGTTTTTCGCGGTCGAAGTGGATAGACTGTCCGAGGTCATTAGCCAGCGCAGTGACGGCTGCCATGATGATGTCCCGTTCTGCTTGTGTCCATTTGATTTCCTGAAACGGGACACGGAGCAGCGCGTTCAAGTGGTATTCGAAATTATCGAGAAACAGCAATTGCCGTTCCGCCATCTGCATCTCAGCTTCCCGGTTGCGGACCCACGGGTATAGGCTTGCTTCGTCGCGCTGGTAATGAATCAAGGTTTCCGTCTTACGGATTTCGCTCGTCAATTGTTTGGCGATTTTTTTATCTTCTTGCAGGTTCGCCTCTGGATGGAACAGGATGGTTTGGAAAGTGTGTTCGAGCATGCTGCCGGCCCGCCCGCTGATGCTATGGATGCTTTTTAAAATATCAGTGCTGTAGTTCGGCGGGAAGACGAGCATGTTGACGGCAGTCGAAACGACGAGACCGATCGTCGTCGTTCCTAAACGGATAAAGAACGAAAACAGAAAGTGGTCGTGAATGACTTCCACCATCGCAACAGACGTCAAAGTCGCGACCAATAGCCCGGCATGCAGCTTAAGACGGAAGCAGACCAAGATCGTCGCGACTGCGGCGAGCGTATAGGTAATCGGGGAGTTCCCGAACAAGGTGATAAAGAGCACGGCAAAGGCCGAACCAATCGCGGAAGCCGGAAACCGGACCAAGCCTTTTTTGATTGAATCGCTGACGGTCGGCTCGATCGTGACGATAGCTGTGATGACTGCAAAAACTGGTGGCCAGTTAAACCAGACACAGATCGTTGCTGTTAAAAAGATGGCGAGACCGGTTTTGACTATTCGGCTGCCGTTAAATCGTAAAGATCGCATCATAAAATAAGCACGGACTCCTTTTCGTAGAATTCTGTAGTTTTAGTATAGCATTCGTGTGTGTCCCTGTGCGCCACACAATTTGAGAGCAGAAAACCTTGCAACGGGTGGATTTCAGCGCCTTGCTGTAGCTGTGCATCACACAATTAGACGTATCCGCATTGACGGATACGTCTAATTGTGTGGGAATTGTGTGGTGCACAGGGACAAGGGGGGTGTGAACCGCCTCGAAACAGGGAACGCTCTTATATAGAAGCGTAATCCCTTGATCGGATTGGAAAAGGAGAATGTGACATGCCAGAAAAACGAGATGAAATCATATTAAAAGGACTGCGGGAAAATAACTTAAAGAACATCGATTTGAATATCCCGAAAGAAAAAATCAACGTCTTTACCGGCCTGTCGGGTTCTGGGAAGAGTTCGGTGGTCTTTGACACCTTGGCGACAGAAAGCAGACGGCAGATGACTTTGAATTATCCGCTGTATATCCGGCACCAGATGCCGAGGTACGAACGGCCGCATGCGGACTTAATGCAGCATTTGAGCCCGGTGGTCGTCGTGGAACAAAAGCCGGTGCGCGGCAATTCGCGTTCGACCGTGGGAACGTATATGGATATCGATCCGTTGATCCGGTTACTATTTTCACGCGTCGGCAGCCCGTCTATCGGTTCGGCGACGGAGTTTTCGGTGGAGAGTTCGTTCGGCAATTGCCCAGAATGCAATGGCTTCGGGGAAGTGGTAAAGCCGGATATTAGTAAGATGATCGATGAGACGAAATCGCTGCGGAATTTGGCGGTGCAATTCAAGCCTTTGGCGCCACCAGGTTGGCAAGGCAGATGGATGGTGGACAGTGGTTTATTTGACCCGGACTTGCCCATCCAGGACTACTCAGAAGATCAATACAATCTATTGCTGTACGGGCCACCCGAAGGCGAGCGAGTATTTGGTACGTATTATTACAAAGAAGGCACGACGCAAATCGAATGGGATGGCATCATTCCAAGGTTTATTCGCCTGTACATCAATCGCGATCTGACGAAACTGAAGAGAACGTCCCAGGAAGATGTGTTGGCGATGTCGACGCATGGCGTGTGCCCGACGTGCGAAGGTTCTGGACTGAATCCGAGGGTGCTGGAATGTAAAATCAACGGCTTGAACATCGCCCATTATGACCGCTTGGAATTAACGGAGCTGCTCGGGGAACTGGAGAAAATTGACGACCCGATCGGCAAATCGATTGCCCAGCAAGCCCATCCGAACGTCAAGCAGCTGGTGGATTTGGGACTCGGTTATTTGAGCTTGTCGCGCAAGATGGGCACTTTATCAGGCGGCGAAGCCCAGCGTGTGAAAATTGCGCGCCACTTAGGAAGCAGCTTGAACAATATCACGTATATTTTCGATGAGCCGAGTGCCGGTTTGCATCCTGAGGAGATCGACATGCTGACGCATATGCTGAAAAGTATACGCGACAATTACAACACAGTCGTCGTCATCGAACACAATCTGGCAGTTATCAAAACGGCAGATGAAATTATCGAAATGGGGCCAGGCGCAGGCCGTGGCGGCGGTGAAGTGGTGTATCAAGGCGGGCAGGAAGGCTTGCAAAAAGCTTCCGCCATCACCGATTTGGATCATAAAGTAACGGTAAACGAACAGCCGAGAAAAGCGGCAGAAGCATTTTCGATCAAACACGCTTCTGATAATAATTTGAAAGATGTCAGTGTGGAAATTCCGAAGAACACCTTGGTGTCCGTATGCGGCGTTTCCGGTTCTGGAAAAAGTTCGTTGATGTTCGGTGCCTTTACAGAAAATTATCCCGACACGATCGCGGTCGGCCAAGGCAGCATCGGCACGTCCAGCCGTTCGACACTTGCGACGTATATGGGCATCATGAGCGACATTCGTTCAATCATGGCCAAACAAACCGGGCAGCCGGCGGGATTGTTCAGCTTTAATTCATTGGGCGCGTGCCCAGTATGTGAAGGAAAAGGCGTCACGACACCTAACGTCGCGTTTGCGGATCCTGTGACGGTCACATGCGAAGCGTGCAGCGGCACGCGGTATTCCGATGAAGCTTTGTCTCATCACTACAAAGGAAAAAACATCGTGGAGATTTTGGAGCTGACGATCGACGAAACGAACGAGTATTTGGAAATGCCGAAAATCGTCAAAAAAGTAGATACCTTAAAAGATGTCGGCCTGGGCTACCTGACGCTCGGACAAACGACAGGCTCTTTGAGCGGTGGAGAAGTGCAGCGTCTAAAATTGGCAAGCCACTTGAAAAAAGAAGGGCAAATCTATTTGCTCGATGAACCTTCTCTCGGCTTGCATACGCGAGACAATGACCATTTGTTAGACGTCTTCCAAGGACTTGTCGACAAAGGCAATTCGGTCATCATCATCGAGCATAACCTAAACTTAATTGCCGCGAGCGACTGGGTCATCGAAATGGGCCCAAGCGGCGGCAAAAAAGGCGGCGAAGTGCTGTTTGAAGGCACGCCGAAAGACATGCTCGAAGCGGACACGCTGACGGCGAAATGGTTGAGAGCTGGCGTGGAAGGATAGGGCGGCAGCAGCACGCTGTCCCTGTGCGCCACACAATTCGGCAGAACGAAACCTTTCTGTAGCGGGGTTTTGGTGTGTGAATGTCCCTGTGCACCGCACAATTTTCAGCAGCAAAAGAATGAAATTTCGAGGAGGAAACGACCATGGACCAAAACACATTAAAGAAAACGCGGCTGTTTGCCATTTTGAACATCATCGCTTATTTTGCGACGCTTGGATTCAATTATCTCGGGTCTTCTGGATTCTTTAACGGCAATACACAAAAGGACATTTCAGATAAATACATGACGCTCATTTCACCAGCGCCGTTTACGTTCTCGATTTGGGGTGTCATTTATACGCTGCTATTAATTACGCTAGGGTATTTACTGATTAAATATAAGGACGAAAGGGTCAGCCGGCTGGTGCTGTTGGTTTCGCCTTTATTTATCATAAGTTCGTTGTTCAATATGGGGTGGATCGTTGTGTTCTCCTATGAATGGATTGGCTTGTCGACATTATTGATTGCCGGATTACTGTTTTCCTTGCTCTTCATTATCGAGAGAATTTACAAGCATCGCTTTGAAGTTCCGTCGACACTTGCCGGGCTTGCCTTCACTTTGTACGCTGCCTGGGTATTCATTGCGACGATCGTTAACATTTCGCTGTCTCTCGTGCAGTTGGGCTGGGACGGCTTTGGCATTTCCGATTCGATTTGGACGCTTGTCATTTTAGGGGTGGCGATTGGCTTTGTGCTGTTTTACTTGGCGCGCTTCAAAAATGCGGCGTTCCCGATCCCGATTGCCTGGGCATTTTTCGGCATCTATAGCGCATATGCGAGCGGGATGCTCGATCCGGAAATGGCCGGTGCTATTCAAGGCGTTTTATTGGCAGGCATCGCTATTTTCCTCATAGCCGTCGTCTGGAGATTCCTGAAAAATGGCAAATCTCTTTTTCCGAAACAGTCTGTATGAGACAGAAAAAAATTTAAAGAATTGTAAGTTTGTTTGAGTCTGAGATAATTCGGGAAGAATTAGTAGCAGAATGAAATTTCAGAGGAGGAACTATCAATGGCAAAAGTATTAGCAGTATTATCAAGTGGACATAAAGATACAGAAAATAATTACGAAACCGGCTGGTGGGCAGAGGAATTGTTCGCGCCGATGGAGATCTTGCAAAATGCAGGACATCAAGTAGACTTAGCTTCACCAAAAGGCGGCAAGCCGACACTTGACCAGGTGAGCTTGATGGAAGAGTATGACCCAGAAGGCAAATACAAAAAAATGTATGAATCCGGCTTAGCGGACAACACGACGCCTCTTTCAGACGTCGATGCTTCTGCATACGATGTCGTGTTCGTCGTGGGCGGCCACGGAGCGATGTACGACCTTGCGGAAAGCGAAACTTTGCACAAAATCATCAATGATGTCTATGACAATGGCAATATCGTTTCAGCGGTATGCCACGGACCGGCGCCGTTGGTCTTCACAAAACGCCCAGATGGCCAAAGCATTATTGCAGGACTTGACGTCACCGGTTATCCGGAAGCTGTCGAACCAGAAGGCCTTCCAGAAATCTTGCCATTCAGCCTCGAAGGCAAAATGAGCGAAGTGGCGAATTATACGGCAGACGAGAAAGTGGTATGGGGCAACGAGCAAGTGTTGACTGGCCGCGATCCGTTTTCTGCTGAAGCTTTGGGCGACGAATTGGTAAAAGCATTAGCTAACAGAAGCCAACAGGAGAATTAAGTAATGGAGACGATTTCCGTTACGGCGATTCTCAAGCCGAAAGAACAATTGGCCGATCGCTTATTAGTTGAGTTGCAAAAAGTTCAGGAAGCGTCGAAGCAAGAAGCCGGATGCTTGTCGTATGTTCTTCATCAATCCATCGAAGACGACACTTTCGTTCTTCATGAAAAATGGCAGGACATGGACGCACTCGAGAGCCATATTGCTTCCGACCATTACCAGGAATACCGCAACAATATCGCTGACTTGGTTTCCGCACGGGAAGTTTTCAAACTGACTGTGCTGTAAGCTGGAGAAATCATATTTGTATATGAGAGATAAAAGCAGGACTATCCGATAACTCATCGGATAGTCCTGCTTTTTATTATGGGAAAATGATAAATGGCGAGCCGGTATTTGTAATATTTACACAAAAATTCAGAAAACATATTGACAGCGCTTTCTTTTAAGTATAACTTAAAGATAACAAGTTCAGAGCTGTGTTGGAGACCCGGAGATTCGCACATTAATGAGTACTTCTATTAAGAAGAGCTTTCATTAATTGCGGATTTTTTTATGGACGTTTATCCAGCTGTGGCTTTAAAAGGAAAAGGAGTGTTAAGCGATGTCAGAGTTTTTAGCAGAAGTGATCGGGACCATGATTTTGATTATTTTCGGGGGCGGCGTAGTGGCCGGCGTGGTCTTGAAAGACTCCAAGGCAGAAGGCAGTGGGTGGATCGTCATCACGATTGCCTGGGGACTTGCCGTTACCATGGCCGTTTACGCGGTGGGCAGTTTTTCAGGAGCCCATATCAACCCGGCAGTAACATTAGGCTTGGCGTCTGTTGGGGAATTCCCATGGGCAAAAGTTCCACTATACATTCTTGCCCAAATGATTGGCGCGATTATCGGCGCAGGAATTGTCTTTTTGAACTACTTACCTCATTGGAAAATCACAAAAGACCAAGGCGCGAAATTGGCGGTGTTCTCCACAGGGCCGGCTGTCAGAAGCCCGTTTTCGAACTTGGTCAGTGAAATCATTGGTACGGCCGTTTTGGTCATGGGCTTATTGTTCATTGGCGCCAATGACTTTACAGATGGCTTGAATCCACTGATTGTCGGGGCATTGATCATTGCGATCGGTATGTCGCTCGGCGGCACGACTGGTTATGCCATCAATCCGGCGCGTGATCTCGGGCCGCGCATTGCGCACGCCTTGCTGCCGATTCCTGGAAAAGGCAGTTCGGACTGGAGCTATGCTTGGGTACCGGTCGTCGGGCCGATTTTTGGCGGTATTTATGGCGCGGTTTTCTACAAGGCACTTTTCACCAGTGATTATAGCTTGCTGTTCTGGGGATTGAGCATCGTGATGGCTGTCATTTTAATCGGAGCCGCGAATGCTGAATTGAAAAAAGGCCATACTGTAGCGAATGACATTGAAGAAACGTTAGTGGACGACAAATAACCATCATCACAACACCATTCGAGGAGGAATCATTGATGAGTAAAGATTATATTATGTCGATTGACCAAGGTACAACGAGTTCACGTGCAGTATTGTTCAACCACAAAGGCGAAATCGTAGGCACGGGCCAGCAGGAGTTTGAGCAATTTTTCCCGAAACCGGGCTGGGTCGAGCACGACGCGAATGAAATCTGGACGTCCGTTTTGGCGTGTATGGCAGCAGCGTTGAGAAAAGCGGATGTGGAAGCAAGCCAAGTAGCTGGCATCGGCATCACCAACCAGCGCGAAACGGCAGTTGTGTGGGACCGCCATACCGGAAAACCAATCTACAAAGCGATTGTTTGGCAATCCAGACAAACAGCGGACATTTGCGCTGAGTTGAAAGAACAAGGGCATGAAGAATTGTTCCGCAAGAAAACCGGCCTGCTCGTTGATGCATATTTCTCCGGAACGAAAGTGAAATGGATTTTGGATAATGTCGAAGGCGCACGCGAAAAAGCGGAAAACGGCGATTTGATGTTCGGCACAATCGATACATGGCTCGTCTACAAATTGTCTGGCGGCGCTGCGCATATCACCGATTACAGCAACGCTTCCCGCACGCTCATGTACAATATTTACGATTTGGAATGGGATCAGGAATTGCTGGATATCCTGACGGTGCCAAAAAGCATGCTGCCGGAAGTGCGTCAATCGTCTGAAGTCTATGCCAATACCGTCAATTATCATTTCTTCGGCCACGAAGTGCCAATCGCCGGTATCGCCGGTGACCAACAAGCCGCGCTATTTGGACAAGCCTGCTTTGAAAAAGGCATGGCGAAAAATACTTACGGGACTGGCTGTTTCATGCTGATGAATACAGGGGAAGAAGGCGTCGTTTCCGATCACGGCTTATTGACGACTTTGGCGTGGGGCATTGACGGCAAAGTGGAATACGCGCTAGAAGGCAGTATCTTTGTGGCCGGCTCTGCAATTCAATGGCTGCGCGACGGCTTGAAATTGCTGAACACATCGCCTGAAAGCGAGCAGTACGCTACGTCTGTCGAATCAACAGACGGTGTCTACATGGTGCCAGCATTTGTCGGCCTCGGCACGCCTTATTGGGACACGGATGCACGCGGCGCCATTTTCGGCCTAACACGCGGTACGACAAAAGCGCATCTCATCCGCGCGACACTTGAATCACTCGCCTACCAAACAAAAGATGTCGTCGACGTCATGATCGAAGACGCAGGAATTGAACTGAAAACCTTGCGCGTCGATGGCGGAGTCGTAGCGAACGATTTTCTGATGCAATTCCAAAGCGATATTCTCGACGTGCCAGTCGAGCGCCCAGTCGTCCAAGAAACGACAGCCCTCGGAGCCGCGTACTTAGCTGGTCTTGCTGTTGGCTTCTGGGAAAGCAAAGAAGAAATCGCGAAGCAATGGCAAATCGACCGTACGTTCACGAAAGATATGCCGGCTGAACAAAGTGAAAATCTGTACGCCGGCTGGCAGAAAGCAGTAGAAGCTACGCGTGTGTTTAAATAATGCCCCTGTGCACGACACAATTCTGACTATTCACGACAATTTATATTAGATTCATCTTTATCCTGCCAACATATTGTTGGCAGGGTTTTTTTGTGGGCAAATTGTGTGATGCACAGGGGCGAAGTTTTTCCGGGAGTTCCTGCATTCCTTCTCATGGCGCGATTCGCGGCGATGGGAAGGGTATTGAATTGTGTAATGCACAGGGACAGATCTGAAAACAGTTATTCCGATAAACTATTCTTTTTATGAATACATACTATTGATAATAAATATATAAGATAAACACTGGCTATAACGGAAATATCAAAATTTTTTATCATTTACAAAGTTGAGTTATATCTATTTCAATATATCTTTATTCGTGTATAATGGGCATTGCTTCACTACGGTGAAGGGCTAAAGATATAGAAAGAAGTGAGAACAGATGTTAAGCATTTTAATTGGATTAATTTTATTGATTGCGCTTGCCTATTTGGGCTGGTCGATCATTTGGGTGGCCCCATTAGCGGCCGGCGTTGTAGCCTTGCTCAGCGGGCTCGATGTTTATAGCACGTATACAGAAACTTATATGAGCGGTTTGGTAAGTTTCGTCCAGAAATGGTTCCCGATCTTTCTCTTAGGGGCAGTGTTCGGGAAATTGATGGAAGAGACCGGAGCCGCGCGAGCAGTTGCACAGAAGGTTACGCAGCTGATTGGCGGAAAGCGCGCTATTCTAGGCGTCTTGATCGCAGCCGCATTATTGACTTACGGAGGCGTCAGCTTGTTTGTAGTCGTCTTTGCGGTCTACCCGATTGCGCTTGAATTGTTCCGTGAGGCCAATGTAACACGCAGATTGCTGGTGCCAACTTTCGCACTCGGAGCATTCACGTTTACGATGACGTCAATGCCAGGTACTCCACAGATTCAAAACTTGATCCCGATGGATACCTACAACACCACACCAATGGCAGGACCTGTCATCGGTATCGTCACGACATTGATCATGGCGGTTGGCGGCTACGCTTGGTTGGCGTATCGCGAGAAGAAATTGTCAGCTAAAGGCGAGGGCTTTGAAATTCGCAAACAAGCTGGTGCATCGAAAGAGGAAGAGGTGGCGACACCGAACTGGATGTTGTCGCTCGTTCCGCTTATTGTGGTCGTCGTATTCTTGAATATTGTCAACCTGCAGCCGATTTACGCGCTGATGCTCGGGATCGTCACGATCATGTTGATTAACGTGAAGCATTATAAGAAATTCGTCTTCTCGATTAATGAAGGTGCTAAAGGATCTGTCATGGCCATCCTAAATACCAGTGCGGCTGTCGGATTCGGTGCCGTCATTGCGATCGTTCCGGCATTCGACAACATCACTTCCTGGTTGCTCAATGTGTCGGATAATCCGTTGGTCGCCCAGTCATTGGCGATTCAAGTCATGGCGATGATCACGGGGTCCGCTTCAGGTGGCATGGGCATTGCGCTCAGCACCTTGGGAGATACATTCTACAACCTGTCTCAAACGACGGGCATCAACCCGGAAGTTTTCCACCGGATGGCTTCTGTGGCATCGGGCGCTTCGATCCTGCCGAATAACGGCGCATTGCTGACTTTGTTGGCCGTAACAGGATTGTCGCACCGCGAAACTTACAAAGATGTGTTCGTGGTGGCATTGGTCATCCCGACGATCGCTGTCATCGTCGGCATCATCTTGGGCGGTATTGGTTTAGTTTAAGAATAGAATAAACAATAATGGAGGAATTCAATATGGTAGAGCAAAAAGTAGTAGTGATTACAGGATCCGCACGCGGCATCGGTTTCGAAATTGGCAAGCATTTCGCAGAAAGCGGAGCGAAAGTCGTTTTGTCGGATATCAACAATGAAGTGCTGCAGGAATCTGCACAATCTTTGAGAAACGAAGGATTTGAAGCCATTGGCGTAAAAGCCGATGTAACAAGCGAAGAAGATCTTCAAAACTTGGTAGCGGAAACGAAAAACACTTACGGCCGCGTCGACATCGTCATCAACAACGCTGGTTTGCAGCACGTTTCGCCAATCGAGGAATTCCCGACAGCGAAATACGAATTGATGATCAAAATCATGTTGACAGCACCGTTCATGTTGACGAAAGCGGTCTTCCCGATCATGAAAGAACAAGGCTTTGGCCGCATCATCAACATTTCGTCTATCAACGGATTGATCGGCTTCTCTGGTAAAGCGGCTTACAACAGCGCGAAGCACGGCGTCATCGGTTTGACGAAAGTAGCAGCGCTCGAAGGCGCAGAGCACGGCATTACAGTGAACGCTGTTGCACCAGGCTATGTCGACACGCCACTCGTCCGCGGACAAATGGCCGATTTGGCTAAGACGCGCAATGTGCCACTCGAAAAAGTACTAGAAGAAGTACTTTTGCCGCTCGTCCCGCAAAAACGCTTGCTTGACGTCGCTGAAATCGCTGATTGCGCCTTGTACTTGGCAAGCGACAAAGCGAAAAGCATCACAGGCCAAACAATCGTCATCGATGGCGGTTACACGGCTCAATAAAAACCCTCTGCCAGAAGTCATTCTGGCGATGGCAGTTGAAACTCCCGCACGGCTTAATGCCTGGCGGGAGTTTTTTTGAATTGTGTGGTGCACAGGGACAATAAACCGTTCGTCAAGCCAAAATCCCGCGCTGTGTCTTGCTTCTGGGTACGTGAAATTGTGTGGCGCACAGGGACAGGTCGGGTGGTAGAATAAAAAGAGAGAAGAACTAGAAAGGGATGAGCCCATGCCACTGCAAATCGTGCGCAACGATCTTACCAAAATGACAACTGACGCAATCGTTAATGCCGCAAACTCCAGCCTGAAAATGGGCGGTGGCGTGTGCGGGTCGATTTTCCGTGCGGCAGGGCCGAAGCAATTGCAGGAAGCGTGCGACCGGATTGGCCATTGTGCAGTCGGGGAAGCTGTGCACACCGACGCCTTTGCACTTGATGCGAAGTACATTATCCATACAGTCGGTCCGGTGTGGGAAGGCGGCGGGCGCAATGAGGAAATACTGCTGCGCAATTGCTACCGCAACTCACTGGAACTCGCGGTCGAGCTTGGTTGTGAGTCGATTGCGTTTCCACTTATCTCGACCGGTATTTTCGGCTATCCGAAAGAACCGGCATTGCGGGTGGCGGCAGAGGAGATTGATACATTCCTGATGGAACATGATATGGATATCTATCTAGTCGTCTTGGACAAGCAGTCGTTTGGTATTAGCCAGAAGCTTTACGAATCGATTGAAAGCTTTATCAATGAACAGGAAGCGGCGGTCTTGGAATCAGCAGCTGACCGTTACCGCAAGCAGCGATTAGTAGAAAGCCCGATACATGAGCTGCGAGAGGTGCTTGAGTCGCAAATAAGCCTAGAAGAGCTTTTGGAAGACTTGGATGAATCCTTTTCGCAGCGGTTATTCAGGTTCATAGATGCGCGGGGCATGACCGATGCCGAGACTTACAAAAAGGCCAATCTCGACAAAAAGCTGTTTTCTAAAATCCGAAATTCCCCAGGCTATACGCCGAAGAAAAAGACCATTCTGGCGTTTGCGATTGCGCTTGAACTAGACCTAGACGAGACCGAGGAACTGCTCGGGACAGCCGGTTATCGCTTGTCGAACAGCCATAAATTTGATCTGATTGTCCGCTATTTTATCGAGCGGGAACAATACAATATTTTTGAAATCAATGAAGCCTTGTTTGCTTTTGATGAAGCGCTTCTTGGTTCGTAAAAGGTCGCTTTCAAAGCGACTTTTTTTAGTTTGTCGAGAAACTCCAGAAAATCGTATTTTCCGAAGCTTATCACTCGCTTTCCGTGGGCTCGCGCCCAAGCCTCCTCATCCGCTTCGCTGCTTGCGGGGTCTCGGTCGTCTCACTTTACCACTGGAGTCGAGCGAACGCCTCTCCAAATACTAAGAGAGATCATTGATTGTTAAATCTCAAAAAGACGTTCCTATTTTATTCATATCTGATTAATATACTTCCTCAACACTCAGGTAAAAGGTCGCTTTCAAAGCGACCTTTTTTCTATGGAAAAATCGTATCCTTGGGGTAGCAAGTAACCTGAAGGAGGAAACGATGATGAAAAATGAGACGACGGAATTGGTGTTTATTCTGGATAAGAGCGGTTCGATGGCGGGGCTTGAGAAAGATACGATCGGTGGTTTCAATGCCTTGCTCGACAAGCAGCGTAAGCTTCCAGGCGAGGTCCGTGTGACAACGGTGCTGTTTAATCAGGGATACGAATTGCTTCATGATCGCATTTCACTTGAAGGTATTTCGCCGATGACTGATGGCGATTATGAAGTGGGCGGAATGACCGCTTTGCTCGATGCTGTTGGTTCGACCATCCAAAAAATTAGCAACGCTCAAAAAGGCACGTTGAAAAAGCATCAAGCCGATCGGGTGATGTTCGTCATTACGACGGACGGCTTGGAGAATTCCAGCTGCGAATACACGTATAAGAAAATCCATGAAATGATTGCCTCGAAAAAGGCGGCCGGCTGGGAATTTATTTTCCTTGGTGCAAATATCGACGCGGTCGCAACGGCCAAAAAATTTGGCGTCGACGAAGATTTTGCGGTGGATTACCATGCGGATGCGGAAGGAACGGAGTTGAATTACCAAGTGTTGAGCGAAGCGGTCAGTTCATTCCGGAGCGGGAAGAAAGTGAAGCGAGAGTGGAAGGCGCAGATTGAGAAAGACTTTAAATCTCGAGCAAAAAAATAACCGTTCCGACCTTTCTACTGAAGCTACAGGAAGTGCAGAAATTGCTTATAAAATATACGAACCATTTTTTAAAAGTTCTATGAAAATGCAGCAACCCTTATAGTAGAAGGGCTGCTGCATTTTCATAGATTGTTTTTTGGCGGTAAATCTTCGACAGGTTTTTCTTGCTTTTCTTTTTGATCAAGTTGATGAATCATACTGCCAACAGAGGAGACACGGCCCCGGATATCTTTATGGGTGAGATGTTTTCGTTCGATTAAAGTGGGAGATTCGACGCCTGTGGCAGCTGCGATGTTAAAGAGGCCAGCGCGCAGAGACATGACATAATTGGCGACCCGGTACATTTTTTCGCCGACAATCAGTCCATCTTGCAAATCAGGATCTGTTGTCGCGACACCCACTGGACAGGTATTCGTATGGCAAACTTCCGCCATGATGCAGCCGACACTGATCATGAATCCTCTAGCGATATTAACGAGGTCGGCACCCAGGGCAAGGGCCATTGCTATTTTATCAGGAGTAACCAGTTTGCCGGATGCAATCAGCTTTACGCGATCTCTCACGCCGTATTGGCGCAGCAGTTCATCGACAATCGGCAAAGCCGTCATGATTGGCAAGCCGACAGAGTCTGCGAGTTCTTGATACGTAGCACCGGTTCCACCCTCGCCTCCATCGATTGTAATGAAGTCAGGCCCTTTGCCAGTATCTCTCATGATTCGAGCCATTTCTTCAAGACCTTCGACATCACCAACAACAATTTTCATGCCGACCGGTTTGCCGCCGACTTCACGCAATTGCTCAATAAAGGCAAACAATTTTTCAAACGAATCATATTCAGTGAACCGGTTAGGGCTGTTGACGGTTTTGCCGGGTTCAATCAGACGAATACGCGCAATTTCTTCGGTCACTTTATTCCCTTCCAAATGCCCGCCGCGAGTTTTTGCACCTTGGGCAAGTTTGACTTCAAAGGCTTTCACGTTTTCCATGGCTGCTTTTTCTTTAAACGCTTCCCAAGAAAATTCGCCTCCTGGTGTCCGGACACCGAATAGGCCAGGGCCGATTTGCATAATCAAGTCTGTATCGCCTGCTAAATGATAATCGGAAATGCCGCCCTCGCCGGTGTTCATCCAAGTTCCTCCGGCAATACCCAGTCCTTTCGACAATGCGGTAATGGCGTTTTCACCTAAAGCCCCGTAACTCATCGCGGACATGCCCACTTGGCCTTTTATTGTGAATGGATGACGGCAATAACCTTCGCCGATTACGATCGCGTCTTCATCACGCAAATAATAAGGGTCTGCCAAAATTTCTTCACGATGTTCTTTTCGCGATATTAACCCTTCGTGATCGACGACATATCGGTAGGTGGCAACTTTATGGCTGTTATCGATTCTCAATTCCGTCCGCAACTTCGGAAACAGCGAATTTCGGATGTAAAATCCATCCTCCGCAAAATTGCGGTCAGAGCCGAAACCGATAAGGCGGTCATTGTATTTTCCAGCTTTGACGATATCTTCGTATTGGATACGTGAAAAGGGAAGCCCCTCGTTGTCTCCGGAAAACAAGTATTGCCGCAGTTCAGGGCCCACGTGTTCCGCCATATACCGAACTCGACCGAGCAGCGGGAAGTTGCGGAGCACGGCATGTTGTTTTTGGTGATTATCTTTTTGATAAATATAAGCAATATATGCAAGTGGAGCCGCTACGGTTGATCCTATAATAGCGGTCGGTAGGTATTTCGATATTTTCCCCATAAAATTCACCTTTTTTATTTAGAATTTGTCTTCTCGAAACTAAGTCAATGCCTTTTTGATTGGTATTATTCCTGGTGTAATATTCAAGGTTTTGTTATATGTTGCCTTATTGGCGAGTGATTCGACGAGAACTTCGGCAATATCTTCAAAAGGGAGGTCGGCGGCTTTTTTGCGGTTAGAAGCAATGATATCAATCATGCCTTTTCCAGGTTTATGGACCCCGCGGCTTGCATGGATGATGGTGTAGGTGAATTCATCAAGTTTCATCAGTTCTTCTGGAATCTTCTTGCCAGCGGTGTTCTGCGATATGGCTGATTCGTCTACACGCGCAGGAGATAAATACACGAGACGCGCTACTTGTTGTTGCTTAGCCGCTGCCATGGCACGGGTAACGGCTTCATGGTCAACCAGTACATTGTTGTCTTCCCCAGCGTGAGGGCTCGTGCCAGCTATATAAATAATCGCATCACACCCTGCGAGGACTTCTGTATAGCTGGTATCTGCGGCTAGATATACTTCAGCTGCGCCGACCATTTTCAGTTCATCTGCACGGTTTGCTGATTCGGCTATAGTGACTGCTTGATGATTTTTTTGCGCAAGTTTCTTCAATAAATACTCACCCACATCTCCACCGCTGCCAAAAACGAATACTTTCATCGAATCCCTCCTTTTTGAAAATGTTATTACTCAGCTTTCCCCTTGAATTCTGATAATGAAACCATTCGTTCCTAAACAATTAATTGGTGATAGATGGCAATAATAAAGACGCTGGCATTATGCCAGCGTCTTCTTTTTAAACCGCTTCGTATTCCGAATCCACTTGCTTCGCAGTACGGTATTTCAGAATCTGCGCCACATACCATAAAGCGACAGCCAGCGTGATGACTGAGCCGATCATGGCGGCGATGTGGTATTCCATGTTCAAGCCTTCCGGTGCGTAGAAGATGTACATGGAGACGACGCCTGTCATGAACATGGCGGGTACGCCGCTGATCCAATGCAGTTTGTAGTTCTTGAGCAAATACATCGTCGCAGTCCACAGCATGAAGGTTGCAACCACTTGGTTGGTCCAGCCGACGTAACGCCACAAGAACGTGTAGTCGATCGTCGCCATATAGAACGTCGGGATGGCGAGCGGGACGGTGATCAATAGGATGCGCAAAGTGCCGTCAGTTTTGGTAAACTTCGACAGCAAATCGGCCAAGATCATGCGTGAAGAACGAAGCGCGGTATCACCCGTTGTGATCGGCAAGATGATGACGCCGAAGATTGCGAGGATGCCGCCCAAAGTACCAAGGAGCGAGATCGAGATGTCATTGACGACGCCAGATGGACCGCCCGCTGCGAGTGCCGCACCGAGCCCTTCAGTGCCGTTGAAGAAAGTCATGCCAGCCGCCGCCCAGACGAGGGCAATGACGCCTTCAATGACCATGGCACCGTAGAAAATTTTACGGCCGTCGGTTTCTTTTTTCATCGTCCGGGCAATGATCGGGCTTTGCGTGCTATGGAAGCCAGAAATCGCACCGCATGATACGGTAACCATCAAAAGCGGCCAGATCGGCAATTCGCCAGGATGCAAATTGCTGAAAGTGAGGTTCGGCATCGGCTTGCCTGAGAAGATGAGCGCTACGGCTACCGCAAGCGCCATAAACAACAGGATGCCGCCAAGCAGCGGATAAATGCGGCCGATGATGCGGTTGATTGGCAAGATCGTCGCAAGGACGAAATAAGCGAAGATCAAGGCAAGCGCCGCGATAAAGGAAAGCGGCGTGATTTGTGCGATTAATTGGGCGGGGCCCGCTGTAAAGGCAGCCGCGACCAAAAGCATTAAGACAAGCGACAAACCGTTGATAAAGACTTTGGCGTTCTTTCCGAGGTAGCGTCCGACGAGCGTGGGGAACTGAGCTCCGCCGTGGCGCATCGACATCATGCCCGAGAAGTAATCGTGGACGCCGCCTGCAAAAATGCAGCCGACAACGATCCAGATGAAAGCGACCGGCCCGTACAACGCGCCAGCCACAGCGCCATAGATCGGGCCGAGTCCTGCGATGTTCAACAGCTGGATCAAATTGCCTTTCCACCAGCTCATCGGCACGTAGTCGATATTGTCTGCTTGTGCGTAGGCAGGTGTTGGAGTGGTATCGTCGACGCCAAATACCTTTTCGATGAATTTCGAATAAAACATGTATCCTAGTATCAATAAAGCTAATGCTGCGAAAAATGTAATCATATGCGTCGTCCTCCTGGTGTATGTGATATATCGTATACACATGATAGCATCTTTTCTCGTAAATAAACTATAATATTTCGAAAAAACTAATATTTCTATTTATTTATAATAAAGAAATCGATAATTATTAAGAAGAAGGGATGTGTAAGCGTCTCCATTAGGTTTTGAGCACTAAGGAGCGTGTGACAATCTCCAATACAGCGTATAAAATCTCGACATTCATTATCTTGAAATAAGGATAAATGAGAGCGTGTGACATCAGGGCGCGATTGCCTTATGCTTGAAATGAAGTATATAAAGAGAAGAGGGAACGGATTATGAAATTTGGCATCATTGGCACAAATTGGATCACGGATCGGTTTATCAAAGCAGCGAAGCAACATCCGGATTTTCAACTCGGTGCAATTTATTCACGAACAGAAGAGACGGGTCGCGCGTTTGCGGAGAAATACGGGGTGGAGCTGGTCTACACGAACATGAAGAAAATGTTCGAAGAAGGCAATATTGACGCGGTCTATATCGCTTCGCCGAATGCGTTCCATGCCGAACAAAGCCTGCTTGCGATGCAATACGGCGTACACGTTTTATGTGAAAAGCCAGCTGTTACGACAATTGACGAGATGGATCGGGTTATTGCGGCTTCAAAGAAAACCGGCATGACTTATATGGAAGCGATGAAATCGACCGTGACGCCGACTTTCCTAAGGCTGAAAGAAGAGTTGCACAAGATCGGGCCGATTCGCCGCTATGTGTTCCATTACAATCAGTATTCATCCCGCTACGATAAATACAAAGAAGGCATCATCGAAAATGCCTTTAAGCCGGAACTCGGCAACGGCGCGAAAACGGATCTCGGCGTTTATGGATTGGCGCCGCTCGTCCATTTGGCGGGTGAGCCGGATGCTGTATTGCGCAACCGCTACCTGTTGTCGACCGGGGCAGAAGGGCAAGGCAGCATGATTCTCGATTACGGGGAAAGTGAAGCGGTCGTCATGTATTCGAAGATTTCAGATTCGTATTTGCCGAGCGAAATTCAAGGCGAGAATGGCGTCATCGAAATCGACAAAATCAGCGACCCGAAACACGTGCTGATCAAATTCCGCGACGGCACGACGGAAGACATTTCCGTCCCGCACGAATTCGATACGATGTATTACGAACTCGATGAATTTATCCGCTGCGTCCATGATGGGCAAATGGAATCCACAATCAATACGCACGAAATTTCCCGGCAAGTGACACAGCTATTGCTTTAATACACAATAGCCAAACGAAAAACCGCTTTTTCCCCCCGGATATCTGGAGGGAGAAAGCGGTTTTTTGAGGTGAGTTTAACTCGAGAGCTAGAAATAGCAAAAAAGAGTGATGAAATCGCTTCAGGCGGACGCTTTCCGCGGGCATGGCTTCAGCCGCTTCCTTCGCTACGCTCAGTCCAGGGTCTTCAGCTCATGCTATCCCGCAGGAGTCGCCGCCTTCCGCTATTTTCATCTGTACCGTTCAATAGAGATAAATGTTGAATTGGCTAGCTATAGATAAGCAGTTTCTAAAGGGAGTCATAAAAATTTTACCCTGTTTTGTGAAATATCCTTTGGAGTGAACCCTAACAAATTGCGTCAAAACTCTAACTTATTCTTTCACTTCATTTCCACATGGACTTCCACGCCAAAATGATCGGACACCAATGGCTTATTGTCGCTGTTGAAGATGACTTTCGACGATTTGACGGCGACGGGTTCGGTGGACAAGATCAAGTCGATGCGCAAGTCTTGCTTGTTGTCGCTCCAGCCGGTGATTTTGCCTTTGACGGTGATGCCGGCGTCTTTTTCTTCGGCCAAAGTATAGGTGTCGTGCAGGCCGTTTTTCAGTAAATACGCATAGCCTTGCTGGTCGAGTGAGGCGTCGTTATTGAAGTCGCCCAGCAAGAACGTGTGGCCCTCTTTCTTCATATGTTCCAATAGTTGATCGGCTTGGTATTGGAACGGTTCGATTGGATCGAGCCACCAGCCCATATGGCAGGAATAAAATGTTATGGGCTGACCCGCATATTGGATCGTCGCGCCAACGATTTTGCGCGTTTTCGGAGAATGCTTGTCGGTGCTTTGGCTGACGAAGAAGCTATGCTCCTCGATCACCGGATGGCGCGTCAAGATGACCGAACCTTCTTCATAGCGGCCGTAAACAAGGTGGGAAAAGCCCCATACTATCGAGTATCCTGTCACGCCGAGTTGCTCGAGCTCCTGAAGCAGCACCTGCGCGTAATTGTCGTGTTTGACGATCCGTTCTGCTTTCCCGTCTATCGACTGGTTCACTTCCTGCAAGGCGATAACATCGTATTGTTTTTCGGCAATGGCTTGTGCCAGATAACGGATTTTCTCCATCTGGCTTTCTTCATGCCAGGCATGGCAATTCAAGGTGAGTAGTTTCATCGTGTTCATCCTTTCAAACTGGTGGTGAAGCATCTGTAAAAAGAAAACCCGGCCCGATGCGAAGAGACTCGCACGGATCCGGGTGTGTGACTAGCCGGGAAGAGCTGTTTAGACTTCTTCGCCAGTTGTGATTTCAATCAAGTCTTTCGTATTCGCGGCTACGTGGCCGGACATTTTGACGTTCACTTTTTGTCCTTCTTGAAGGCTGGTGAAGACAACCGGCGTGATGATGGATGGTGCGTGTTTGCCGATATAGTCAAGATCCATTTCCATTAACAATTGGCCTTGTTCCACAAGGTCGTTTTGTTCGACGTGAGCCGTGAAGCCTTCGCCTTTCAAGTGGACAGTGTCGATGCCGATATGGATCAATAACTCAGTTCCATCGTCTGCTTTCAAACCGATTGCGTGTTTCGTGGGGAACAAAGTGACGACTTCACCGTTAACAGGCGAGTAGACTTTGCCTTCAGCCGGTTTGACCGCAAAGCCGTCGCCGACCATTCTGCCAGAGAAGACTTGATCCGGTACATCGGTGATCGGCAGGATGTCACCTGTGATCGGGATGCCAAAATCCACTGTGCCAAGGCGTACAGGTGCATCGCCTGCGTCTTTGGTTTGGTCCATGATCTTCGATACATCTTCTTTTGTGCGCGGCGTTTTGCCATTCATGATGTCTTGCATTTGCCCACGCAAGTTGTCGGATACAGGTCCAAAGATCGCTTGGATGTTATTGCCGACTTCCATGACGCCGGAAGCGCCGAGTTTTTTCAATTTCTTTTTATCGACTGCGCCTTTGTCTTCTACACTGACGCGCAGGCGAGTGATGCAAGCATCCAAATGGGTGATGTTTTGCTGACCGCCCATTGCTTGGAGGATTTCGTATGGCAATTCGCCAACTTCTGCGTCGCTGTCTTCGTCTTCTTCTTCATCTTCACGTCCCGGTGTCATCAAATTGAATTTTGTGATGGCGAAACGGAAGCCGAAATAGTAAATGACGGCGAAGAACAATCCGACAACGATCACCCAGAACCATTCCGTTCTGCCCGGCATGACGCCAAACAGCAAGAAGTCGATGAGGCCACCGGAGAAAGTCATGCCGATTTTAACATCGAGTAAATGCATGATCATAAACGACAGTCCTGCAAATACTGCGTGGATTCCGAACAATACAGGTGCAACGAACAGGAATGCGAATTCAAGTGGTTCAGTGATTCCCGTCAAAAATGAAGTCAAAGCAGCTGATGCCATGATGCCGCCAACGACTTTTTTACGTTCAGGGCGTGCTGTGTGATAAATCGCAAGTGCCGCTGCTGGAAGACCGAACATCATGAACGGGAATTTTCCTGTCATGAACGTACCGGCTGTGAAATCTACACCGTCACGCAATTGTTCAAAGAAGATGCGTTGGTCGCCGCGGACGATTTCGCCTGCCGCACTTGTGTACGAGCCAAACTCGAACCAGAACGGTGAATAGAAAATATGGTGTAGCCCGAATGGAATCAACGAGCGTTCCACTACGCCGAAGACGAATGCTGCAAGTGTGCGGTTCGTTTCAAGCATGAAATAAGAAAGAGAGTTCAAGCCGCTTTGTGCAAAAGGCCAAAGCAGGTACATAGCAATACCGAGAAATAATGCGGTAAACGCGGTAATGATTGGAACAAAGCGCTTGCCGGCAAAAAAGCCGAGAAATTGCGGCAAGTTGATATTGAAGAACTTATTGTACATCGCCGCGGCTAGTATTCCGACGATAATCCCGCCGAAGACGCCGGTCTGCAAGGTCGGAATGCCGAGAACCATGGCATAGGCTGGGTCGGAAGTGGCCATTTCAGGGGTGATGCCACCGACCGCTTTCATGGTAACGTTCATGATTAAATAGCCGATGATCGCGGCGAGTCCCGCGACGCCGTCACCGCCAGCGAGACCGATTGCGACGCCGACTGCAAAGAGCAATGGCAAGTTGGCGAAAATGACGCCGCCGGCTTCTGCCATGACGAAGAGCAAGGACTGGATCCAGGGTGTGCCGAAAAATGGTACCGCTTCCACAAAAGTGTCTTGTGAAAAACTTGTGCCGAATGCCAGCAAAATTCCGGCTGCAGGCAAGAGTGCGACAGGGAGCATGAGGGCTTTCCCGACTTTTTGCAGTGTACCGAATACATTAGACATAAAATTTCCTCCTTTTTTGGTTAAACTTGTTGCGGATGAAACAGGGTGAGCGTATCTCGCGGAAGCTAAAGCATACAAAAAAGGCATGAGCGGAAAAGGCATCGGTAAAAAAGGGGAGAAATCCCCAAGGTTAACCGTTGTACCTTTTCATACTCATGCCTGATCGAGTCAGTAACACGTATGAATTAGTTTGTATGAGTCAAGCGCTGCAGATGAATGGTCAGATAAAGCACTTCCGCTTCGTCGACAGGCTTTTTTAATTGGTTTTGCATTACTTTAATGAGCTTCCAAGCCAGATTATAGCACACCGGGTATTCAGCTTTCAAGAGGGCTTCAAGTTTATTTTCATCCCCCAGCGATTCTCCCTGGTGGATACGGTCGATCGCCCGGTGCAGATGCTGGATTAAGCGATGGTAATTGACGTTGTCCTTGCTCAACTCAACTTTCAGCCCTTCTTCGATTAATTCTGTCAGGCGGGAAATGAGCGCGTGATCCTTGTTGATGTCGCGCAAAGATTTATCGGTCACGGCGCTGTGGATGTGGAGTGCGATAAACCCAATCTCACCTTCTGGGAAGACGATGCCCATATGATTCTGGAACGCTTTCACCACGCCTTTGGCCACTTGGTATTCTTTCGGGTACAAGGATTCGATTTCAAACAGGAACGAATTCGAAAACTGCATGTTCTGCTGGATGCGCTTGATGGCAAAAGACAGATGGTCCGTCAATGCGACGTGTATATGTTCATTCAACTCCGTGCCCATCTGTTCGGCAATATATAATAATTGGTCGTTGATAAACGCAATCAGGTTTTCGTCGATATGCGGCAGCAAGTTGACGTATTGTTCCTTTTCCGCCTCGTCTTTTAATAGGAAGGTCTTGTCAGCATGGTCGAACGAAATGACATCGCCTTTTTTGCGATTAAAGCCGAGCCCGTTGCCGATCAAGACGACTTCCTTATAGGCCTCATGGCGGGCGATCACGACATTGTTGTTCAATACTTTTTCGATGGTCAATAGCTGTTCCATGATATCCTCCGTTCAATCATCATTCCGATGATACTCGTAATTCAAGTTATACAGGAAATGGACCTGGGAAGACAAGCTTTGTCCCTGTGCACGGCACAATTCGGCTGAGGAGGAGTTTTCGGAAATGGCGGCGGCAGAGGGTTTTCGGGGCTTGGGAAGTTGTGTGCGTCCCTGTGCGCCACACAATTTCGTGAAAGCGAATACATTTTTTTGATTAATCTTTAAATTGGTATAGACAACTATACATATTCGCTTTATAGTGAGAAGCAAGAACACATAAAGGGGTGGAGTAAGAATGTTTGGTTTTCTACAGAAGATTGGTAAATCATTGATGTTTCCAATCGCGACACTTCCGGCTGCAGCGTTATTGTTGCGGTTTGGGCAGGATGATTTGCTGGGGATCCCGTTTCTGTCAGCAGCGGGCGCTGGAATTATCGACAACTTGGCGCTTATTTTTGCCATCGGGATTGCCATGGGATTGGCTCACGATGGAAATGGGGGAGCGGCACTTGCTGGGGCGATCGCTTATTTAGTGTTAACTTCAGCGATCGGCACCATTAACGAATCCATTAATATGGGTGTGTTTGCCGGGATTCTCTCCGGTATTGTCGGCGGATTGCTATACAACAAATTTTATGACGTGAAGCTGCCAACTTGGCTCGCGTTCTTCGGGGGCAGGCGGTTTGTGCCGATTGTCACAGCGGCGACGATGACGATTCTTGCCGGCGCGCTCGGTTATTTATGGCCGCCGGTGCAAGACGGAATCGATGCAGCGGGGGCATGGATTTTAAATGCCGGGATGTTTGGCGTCGGTTCTTATGGCTTCTTAAACCGCCTGTTGTTGCCGACCGGTTTGCATCATGTAATCAATACAGTCGTTTGGTTCGATTTCGGGACGTTCACCGATGCCAACGGCGAAGTAGTTCGCGGGGAAATCAACCGCTTCCTAAAAGGCGACCCGACAGCCGGGCCGTTCCTTTCCGGATTTTTCCCGGTGATGATGTTCGGGCTTCCGGCAGCGTGCCTCGCCATGTATATGGCTGCGAAAAAAGAGCGCAAGGCGGCAGTGGCCGGCATGTTTTTCAGTATTGGATTCACATCTTTCCTAACAGGGATTACAGAGCCGATTGAGTTTTCATTCATGTTCTTGTCACCGGTATTGTATGTTATCCATGCATTATTGACGGGCGTTTCGATGATGGTTGCTTATGCGCTCGATATCCATCACGGATTTGGCTTTTCAGCGGGCGCGATCGATTATGTGCTGAATTATGGATTGGCGCAGAATCCGCTCCTTCTGCTCGTCATGGGACTCGTAACCGGAATTGTTTACTTCGTGATCTTCTACTTTATGATCGTGAAATTCGATTTGAAAACTCCTGGCCGTGAAGACGAAGATGCAGAAGACGGGAATGCCTACGCTGGAGACGATCAATTGGACGTACGAGCGTACCATATGATTGAAGCACTTGGCGGAACCGGTAACCTGACGTCAGTGGGCTATTGCACAACGCGTCTTCGCGTGACCGTAAAAGACGCCGAGCAAACGAACGAAAAAGACTTGAAACGCCACGGTGCGATGGGTGTCATGAAAGTGAACAAAACCAATGTTCAAGTGGTCATCGGGACCGCCGTGGAATTTTTGGGGGATGCGATGAAGAAACGCTTGGCAGACGGCAACCCTGCCCCGGAAAACACGGATCAAGTTATCGAAAACGCACCGGATGAACAAGGCATGGAGAAAGAAATATTGGCTGAGGATTTTCTGATGCCAATCGAAGGGGAAATCATTCCTTTATCTGATGTGCCGGACGAGGCCTTTGCAAAAGAAATGATGGGGCCAGGATTCGGGATCAAGCCTTCCGGAAATATAGTTTATTCACCGGTGGACGGCAGGCTGGTCACCTTGTTCCCGACCAAGCATGCGCTTGGCATCGAGACCGATACAGGGATAGAAATATTGATCCATGTCGGATTGGATACCGTCAAATTGAATGGCGAAGGATTTGAGTCGTTAGTCGAACAAGGGCAGTTGATTCAACGGGGGGATGCTTTGTTGAAACTTGACCTGGATTATTTGAAAGCCCATGCGCCTTCTGTCATCACGCCGGTTGTTTTCACGAATTTATCGGGCCAACAACTGGATATGTTGAAAAACGGCTATCAGCAGCAAGGAACGGCGTCTATCTTGAAAATTAACTAAATCGAAATAACAGCCGGGGAGGTCGCATATGATTTTCCCGGCTTTTTCTAAGGAGGGATTCAAGTGAGTCCAACAGTATTGATTTCTAATGTCACCGTCGCCAGTGCAGGAGCTGAAAACCGGACAGCCGATCTTTTTGTACAAGACGGCAAAATTAAAGACATCGGGCAGAATCTTTCCCAGAAAGCCGATATCGAGATTGACGGAAGCGGAAAAAATTGGGTAGTGCTCCCGGGATTCATCGATGTCCATATTCACGGCGCTTCGGGATTCGACACGATGGATGCGACGCCGGAAGCCTTGGATGGATTGGCGAGTTCGCTCCCGAAAGAAGGCACTACTAGTTTTCTGGCGACGACAATGACGCAGTCGGATGAGGCGATTTCGAAAGCTTTGCAAAACGCCGGCGCTTTTCAGGCAAGTGACCAGCAAGCCGAGATGCTCGGCGTACATTTAGAAGGCCCGTTCATTTCCTCAGAAATGGCAGGGGCGCAGCCGCTAGAACATATTGCGCCGCCTTCTCTTGCTTTATTCAAAAAATGGCAAGAGTTAAGCGGCAAGCGTATCAAGCAAGTGACCGTGGCTGCTGAGGCAGATGGGGGCATTGAGTTTATCGAGGCGTTGTCGGCTGATGGTGTCGTTGCATCGATTGGCCATTCGAATGCCACTTTGGAGCAAGTCCAAGAAGCGATAAAAGCAGGCGCGAGTCAAGTTACGCATTTGTATAACCAAATGAGCCCGTTTCATCACCGGAGCCCGGGCGTGGTCGGGGCTGCTTTTCTGGAAAGAGCTTTGTCCGTGGAGCTGATTGCGGATTTTGTCCATAGCCATCAGCAATCGGTGCGCTTAGCCTACGAACAAATCGGCGCAAGCCGCTTACTGCTCATCACAGACGCCATGCGGGCAAAAGGCCTCGTACCCGGAACCTATGATTTAGGCGGACAAGACGTACAGGTGGGTGAACAGGATGCGCGTTTGCCAAACGGTGCGCTTGCCGGCAGCGTCTTGACGATGGAAGGGGCCGTGAAGAATGTCAAAGCAGTCACGAATTGCACATGGGCAGAGCTTGCGGCGATGACTTCTGCCAATGCCGCGAGACAGCTCGGCCTTGAACATAAAGGCGTGATTGCAGACGGGAAAGATGCCGACTTGGTGATTCTGGATGAAGACGCGAATGTCGTGATGACGATTTGCAGAGGAAATATTTCATACGCAAAGGAAGAGTTGCAATGAATATCATTACAGTCGATAATTACAGTGAAATGAGCAAGACAGCCGCACAATTGGTCGAACAGCAACTGTCAGAAAACCGTGAATCGGTGTTAGGGCTAGCTACAGGATCCACACCGCTCGGCCTTTATGAACAAATGATCAAAGGGCATAAAGAGCGGGGGATTTCGTATCAAAAAGTCCAAACGCTCAATTTGGATGAATACAGAGGCCTGGGCAAAACCCATCCGAATAGTTATTACACGTTCATGTGTGAAAAATTATTTAACCAGCTCGATATCCCGTTAGAAAACGTCCACCTTCCTGACGGCATCGCCCAACCAGTCGAAGAGGAATGCCGCCGCTATGAAGCCTTATTCGACAAGATCGGGCCGCCGCATCTGCAAATATTGGGCATGGGGACGAATGGGCATATCGGCTTTAATGAACCCGGGACTTCAGAACATAGCTTGACCCATTGCGTGAAGCTCGAAGAATCGACGCGGGCGAACAATGCCCGTTTTTTTACATCAGCTGAAGAAGTGCCGACGCACGCCATTACTTTAGGCATTGCCTCGATTTTAAAAAGTGGCAAAATCCTTTTGCTGGCTTCCGGCCAAAAAAAGGCGAAAGCGGTAAAGCGCTTGCTCGACCAAGAAATCAGTGAAGCGTTTCCGGCTTCTTTTTTATGGAAGCATCCGAATGTGACATTGATTGTCGACCGGGAGGCTTATCAATTGGTTCAACAAGAAAGGCGGTGAATCCGTTGCTAGACAAGCAATCACGTGTACCGATGTATATTCAAATTGAAGATGAACTAAAGCGCCGCATGGAGCAGGGCGAGTTTCCTGTAGGAGCCGCCATTCCGTCTGAGCGCGAATTGACGGAGCTTTTCAATGTCAGCCGCATGACCGTCCGCCAGTCCATTACCAATTTGGTAAACGACGGATTGCTGTACCGGGAAAAAGGACGGGGCACATTTGTCGCTTCGCCAAAAGTGGAGCAGCCGCTGATTGGCATGACGAGCTTTACCGAGGACATGCAGTCACGCGGTATGGTGCCGGGCAATAAACTGATCCGTTTCGAGACCATTACGCCGGGCCCGGACATTGCCAAAGAGCTTCAATTAGAGGACGGGGAAAAGGTATTTTATGTAGAACGAATCCGTTATGCAGACGATAAGCCAATGGCGCTTGAAAAAACCTATCTCCCAGTTAAGTTGTTCCCACAACTCAGTCAAGAAACCTTCACCGGATCTTTGTATTCGTTGATTGAGCAAGAGCAGCAATTAAAGATCAGCCACGCAAGCCAGCGCATGGAAGCGGCACTCGTGAAACCGGAAGAAGCAGAACTGCTTCAGATCCAAGTCCCATCTGCGATTTTGCTGATAGAAAGAGCCAGTTACCTGACGAACGGGCAGCCGTTTGAAGTCGTCCGCAGCATCTACCGGGCAGACCGCTATAAATTCATTTCTGAAATTCAACGTTGAGGAATTGGAAGCCCGCGGAACTGATCGAGGGCAAATCTCATGACTCATTTGAATACACAAGGGAGCTGGGATGAATGTTAACGGCATACTTTGAAAAAATACAAGAAAAGCTCCGAGTGATTGAAGCGAGTGAAAAAGACAATATGGCACAAGCGGCCCGTAAAGTAGCCGAAGCAATCGCGCACGGCCACATCGTCCATTTATTTGGCTGCGGACATTCGCATATTCTGACGGAAGAAGTTTTTTTCCGTGCAGGCGGATTGGTACCCATCCATCCGATCCTGATCGAACCGCTGATGCTTCATGAAGGCGCCGTAACGTCCTCCCGATTAGAGCGGCAGCCCGATTACGCCGCGAGCTTTCTAGCGGAACAGGATTTCCGTCCCGGAGACGTGCTGATCATTCTATCGACCTCAGGACGCAACCCGGTGCCGGTCGATGTGGCCATGCACGCTCGCGAAAAAGATGTCTTTTCGATCGGGCTGACGTCCCTAGACTATTCCCGGAGCCAGCCTTCCCGCCACAGCAGCGGAAACCATCTATACAACGCTGTCGATCTGGTCATCGACAATCATTCTGTTGCCGGAGACGCCGTTCTTGCCTACGACAAAGTAAAAGTTCCATTCGGCCCCACTTCAACGGTTGTGGGAGCCACGATTTTAAATGCCATCTTCGCTGAGGCGATTAAGCAAATGGCCGACCAAGGATTCGACCCGCCCGTGTTTTTGAGCGGCAATATCGACGGCGCCGACGACCACAATCATCGACTTGTCGAAAAGTACCGCGAGCGGATTCCTTTGTTGTCGTGATAATGTCCCTGTGCACCACACAATTCGTATGGGGAAAAAGGCGGTGTTGCTGGGTTTATGTCTGGTTGCGTCCCTGTGCAAGACACAATTAAGCAGGAACCAGTATGGCAAAGATAGAAGTAAGAAATGGAAGAGAACCGAATTGCCGGATTGATTATCGAAAGGACAAGGGCTCGCCCACTGCAAGAGAACCGTGCAATAAAGACATGGCATATTGTAGAAAAGGGGAGAAGGCATATGAAAGCGATGGTCTGCACGCGTTACGGAACCCCGGAAACTTTGGAACTGCATGAACTTGAAAAACCGAGGCCAAAAGCCAAAGAAATCAGCATCAAAGTCCTGGCATCTACCGTCACGGCGGGAGATTGTGAAATGCGCAGCTTTACATTTCCCCCTTATTTACGGTTGCCGATGCGTTTGCTATTCGGTGCTCGCAAGCCGCGAATGAAAGTCTTGGGGCAGGAGTTTGCCGGCGTGGTGGAAGCGGTCGGGGAGAGCCAGACACATTTCGAAATAGGCGATCGTGTAGTCGGGTCGACCGGGATGAAGCTCGGTGCGAATGCTGAGTATGTCTGTTTGCCGGAGCGCTATGCGATTGTCCGTATGCCAGACGAGCTTGATTATGAACAGGCCGCCACGATTCCTACAGGTGGAATGAACGCATTATTCTTCCTCCGGAAAGCCAATGTCCAAGCCGGGCAAAAAGTATTGATCATCGGAGCAGGCGGCAGCATCGGCACCATCGCCGTCCAGCTTGCGAAACACGAAGGCGCTGAAGTGACAGCGATCGACCGGCAGGAAAAATTGGATATGCTTTTATCGGTCGGGGCGGACAAGGTCATTGATTACGAGCGAGAAGATTTTACGGCGAATGGCGAAACTTATGACGTCATTTTTGACATCGTCGGGAAAAATACATTCGCGCAAGCTAAGGGTTCATTGAAACCGACGGGCATTTACTTGATCGGCAATCCGAGCCTTAGCGAAGTCCTGCAGAAATTTAAGGGGAGAAGAAAAGGCGCGGGGAGAGTATATATGGGCGTAGCGAATTATAAAGCCGATGATTTGCGCTATTTAGTCGAGTTGTTTGCGGCTGGGCAGATGAAGGCAGTCATCGATCGCACGTATCCACTCGACGAGCTAGCTCAAGCGCATCGTTATGTGGAGAGCGGGATGAAAGCAGGGAATGTGGTTATGGTGCATTGAACGTATGTGTCCCTGTGCAAGACACAATTCGCTGAGCGGTGAATGTTGTTGTGACAGCTTTTTTAGATGATGTGGACTGAAAATGTCCCTGTGTAAGACACAATTTCTAAGTGAGAAAAAAAGGAACAAAGCTCCCGATTATACGAGAGCTGTGTTCCTTTTTTGCTTGAATTGTGTGGTGCACAGGGACAAAACCAGCGCCAATCGGAACAAAAACGCCGTCAAATCAGCGTTCTGAAAGAGGCGCCAGCAGTTGAATTGCGCGGTGCACAGGGACGAAGGTCAAGTTTTACCCTTCCCGCACGACCACTTCGATATGGCGGAAGCTGGCGACATCGAACAAACCGCGGTCGGTCAGTTTTAGGTGGGGGATGACCGGCAGTGATAGGAACGACAAGGTCAGGAATGCATTGAAATGGGTCGGGGCGCCGATCTGCAACAGGCTTTCGTCAATTGCCTTTAGCTGGTCGTAGACGTCGGGAAACGGTTCGCTGGACATCAATCCGGCAATCCGCAGCGGCAGGGTGGCCAGGATTTGGCCGTTTTGGACGACGACGAGCCCGCCTTGCAGCTCGTGAAGGGCGTTGATGGCGATGAGCATGTCTTCGTCATTTGTTCCGACGACAATTACATTGTGGGAATCGTGTGCAACGGTGGTGGCGATGGCACCATCTTGAAGGCCCAGCCCTTTGACGATGCCGAGGCCGATATTGCCGGTTGCCCGGTGGCGTTCGATGACGGCGATTTTCAAATGGCCGCTTGCGGCGTCTGAAACAAAATTTCCGTCAACAACGGGGACGTCTTCGATGACATGCTCGGTAATCAATTTGTTCGGGTTAATGCCGATGACGTGCGCTTTTGTGCTGGTGCCCATCGGAATTTGCAGATCTGCCAGAGACAGTTCGGGCAAGCGGACCGTATCGTGGACAGCTGAGGGATCGCTCGCTTCTTGGACGGGGCCGGTATAGCGGCCATCTTTCGCCGCTAATTGGCCGCCTTTATAGACTTCAGCAATCATAAAGTCTTCCAATCGATCAAGCAGCACGAAATCCGCATCGTAGCCTGGGGCAATGGCGCCTTTTCGATGCAAGCCGAAGCATTGGGCGGCGTTGAGAGTCGCCATTGAAATGGCTGTGATGGGGTTGATGCCATGGCGAATCGCTGTCCGGACATTGTAATCGACGCTGCCTTCGTCGATTAAATCGTCGAGATGCTTGTCATCTGTACAAAACAAACAACGGTGCGCGTTTTGTTCGGTGACGCCTTCAAGAAGGGCGTTCAAGTCTTTTGCGACCGAACCTTCGCGCAGCATGACGTAAAGCCCGCGTTCAAGGCGCATCGCCATTTCTTCTTTTGTTACACATTCATGATCTGTCAAAATGCCGGCCGTGCCGTAGACATTAATGTCGTTAGCGGTGAGGCCAGCCGCATGACCGTCAATTTGGCTGCTTAACAAAAGTTTGTCGAGCATCGCCTCGTCGCCATTGAGGACAGCCGGAAAATCCATCACTTCCGCTAGGCCCAGCACTTGGTCGCGTCCGACAAAAGGCCGCAAATCCTCCGCAGAAAGTCGAGCTCCCGCATTTTCAAAAGGCGTCGCAGGGACGCAGGACGGCAACATCATTTTAATGTCCAGCAAGGCTGACTCTGCATCTTTCAACATAAATTCAAGTCCTGCCACTCCACTGACATTGGCGATTTCATGCGGATCGGTGATGACGGTTGTCACCCCGTGCGGCAAGACAATTTGCGAAAATTGCTGGGGCGTTACCATTGATGATTCGATGTGGACGTGGGCGTCGATTAAGCCGGGGGCAAGGAATTTGCCCCTTGCATCGACTTCCTGAATGCCTTCATAGTCGCCAATGCCGACGATCACGCCGTCGCATACCGCGACATCTCCGGTCGTCAAGGTTTTGGTGAAGACATTGACAATCGACGCATGGCGGATGACAAGATCTGCTTTTTTCTCTTTATTGGCTACGGCGATCCTGTTTTTCAGTTGGGCTTTTGTCATGGGGCAGCACGCTCCTTTGTTTGATTGAGTGGGGATTGGATATAGTTTTGCTCTATTCTACAGTGTAATGTCCCTGTGCACCACACAATTCGAGCGGCGTAAATCGCGTCATTAGTGACAGGGAAATCGAAAATGTCCCTGTGCACTACACAATTACACCACATAAATGGTTTTTTTAAGGTTTAGCTGAGATTGAGGATTTTCTCCATGACCTGTTGCGCATGATTGGTAAAAAAATCCGTAATTTTCAATAAAATGAGTCCTATTAGCATGCATATTTCGAAGGAATCATGATAAAATAACTACGATAAGCTTTAACGTCCTGAGGGTTATCTAACGTTATTAAATGTTTTCGAAAATCGACAGGCTAAAAGGGGGAGAATGTTAATGAATCATGTTAAAAAAATGATGATTTATACTTTGATGGCCATCATGGCATTGACGGGGGCAAGCAGTGGTGTTCTAGCAAATGAGACCACAGCAGTAGAGCATTCACAAGTTTACGAAGTCCAAGATCTGCAAGAAGCTAACTATTCCAAAAAAGTGATAAAGGCGGTTAGCGAAACCATGGGGATGGATGCAGATTCCTATGATGCAATATCGGTTATTAACCAGTTGCCAAAAATCAAAGTGTGGGAATATTACTTGGCTTCGTTTGGCAAAAAGGTAAAAGGCAAGGAAGTTCGGTGCGCAGTCGAGGAAGTTTTTGATATTGATTTAGACCTCGTCTCAAAAAATGACTATGGCAGCAAACTGGCGATTTATCCGGCGCCTGTCATGGAAACTTTGCGCCTATCTTTGAAGCAAGATCCCACTTCAACCAAAAAAGACGAGTTCATCATGAACATGCCGAAAAATGAAGTCATGGACCGCTATATCAAACAATCGAATTATGCTCTAACGGGAGCGCAATTGAGTTTATTGGTCAATCAAATCTTCGGCGTTAATTTAATGGGAATTTCAAGCTTGCAAGGCAAACAGCTTGCCATCAATTCCAAAGGGCAATGGATTGTAAAGGGAGAACAGGATTTGGTTCTTTTGGAATCAAGTCTTGATGATGTGGATGTGTTCGTCTATGCAGGCCCTTATCTTGAGGGATTGACCGGCACAAAAGCCTTGCCTGAAGAATTGATTGTCAAGTTGACTGCAATCGGTTTTGTCTATCAAGAGGAAAATGATCGACTTTATTATCGAAATCCAACAGGTGAGTCTGTACCAGATGCATTTAAAGGACAAGTTATCGGCATTTTGCTAGGCTTTATTGCGGAAGTAGCATCTCGTTAATGACTTTTAACCTATTTAAGCTCTTTGCGATTGCCATACAGGCAAATGCAGAGGGCTTGTTTTTTTCGACCATTGTATGCGTGAATATGATAGTTTTGGAATATTTGCGATTAATTTTACATAGCTAATAGGTTAAAGTTGTTAAAAAATAAAAGCACAAGGGATATACAAGTGCTTTTGTTAGTGAATGGTGAAATAAAAGGTAAAAGTAACTATTTTAGCTAGTGGATTTTGAGGTAATATAGTAGTAATCTATGCCAGCTTAAATGAAATGGCACAAATATCGTGTGAAAAAAGCTCTTGTTTGTTTTAAGTGCTGGAGCAATGAGCCAGTTATTGGAGGTCGGTATATATGATGGGAAAAAATCAAACAAGGTATTCGCGCTTAGCCCACATTACCAAATTAATTAACACCAACTTGGAGTTGCGCCCCTTGCTGGAGCATGTGGTCACGGCAATTTCCGAGGAAGTAATGCGTTGCGATTCTGTCGGCATTTACTTACCGCAAGAAGATGGCAAATTCCGGGGATATGTAGGGAAACCGGAAGTCATCAACGGCATGACGCTCGATATGCATGTCGTGGATACGGATTATGATTTACTAGCAAAAGAGGTTATCGAAACGCAACAGACCATCTACATCCCAGACACGTCAACTGATGGGCGCCCCGATCCGCGGGCTGTCGCGGGATTTGGCATCAAGTCTTTATTGGCGCTCCCGATTTCTTACGAGGGCGAATTATTTGGGTTGGTGTTCTTGTTTGACTACGGGATTCCGATGGATCTGTCTGCAGATGAAATCCAGACTGTGGAAGCGTATGTCAATATGGCTGGAGTCGCGATTCGGAATGTCAAAAACTTGAAGCGAAAAGAAAGTTTGTTGGCTGAAAAGCAGATGTTGTTGGATTTGACGCGGGACCTATCGTTGAGCTCAACCTTGCCCGAGGTATTGGACATTTGTCTCCACTATACAGGACAAGTTTTGAACATCGACAATATCGGCGTTCACTTGCTCGATCCGGTCGCCGGTGCGAAGTTGAAACCCTCCTATTTAAGTGATAAGAGCAAATGGACGGAAGAAGATTGGCTGAAAAAGCATGAGGAGATGGAGTTTGACCCTTCGGTAGATCCTGCTTTTGCAGCGGTCATGAAGACCAAGAAGCCTCTATATATTCTGGATGTGGAAAAAGACAGCCGGGTAAACCAAGAAGTTTGCGAAATGTTTGGCATTAAGCGAATGTTGTTCCTGCCTTTTGTCACGATGGGGGAAATGCTCGGGGCGATGGTGCTCGTAAATTTCGATACATCAGATCCGGTCTTTAGCGAATCGCATATTCATCTGGCCCAATCGATTGCGGAAGCGACCTCTTCGCTCCTGTCCAATTTATTGTTTATGGAAAAGCAGGAAATGATCATTCACGAGAGGACTTCAGAAATCCGTGTGAAAAACGACGAATTGCAAAAGGCGATCAGTCAGTTGGAGAATTTGGGACGTCAAAATGAACTTGTCTTGAGTTCCGTAGAAGACGGGATTTTTGGCCTTGATTTGGAGGGGAAAATCACTTTCTGCAATCGTGCGGCAGAAGCGGCATTAGGTTATGCAAAAGGTGAACTGATCGGACAATGCTATAGCGTCATATTAAATAAAGATAATGTGTTGTCGACGGCATCGTTGTCATTGAAACAGGATCTGAAGTTCCGAAAAAAGAACGGCGTCGATTTTTCGGTAGAGTATGTCGTGTCTGCTGTAAAAGAAGACGGCAAGATGATCGGGGAAGTCGTTACCTTCCGCGACATTACGAAAAGAAAGCAACTGGAGAAGGAAATTACCCATCTCGCCTATTACGATCATTTAACGGATTTGCCGAACCGGGTGTTGCTGGATTATTTTTTGAACCAGGAAATCGAAAAAGCGAAATTGACTGGACAGAAGTTAGCGGTGCTCTATCTGGATTTGGATCGGTTTAAAATCATCAACGATAGCCTCGGCCATAGCTATGGGGATATTTTATTGAAAAAAGTCGCTGACCGCATCAGCCAATATATGCCGGATCATGCGTTTGTCTCGAGACAAGGCGGGGATGAATTCACTGTCGTGCTGCCAGGATTCGACAGCTTGGCAGAGTTGATGGATTTGGTGGATTGCTTAGTGGATTCATTTACAGATCCCTTCGTTTTGAAAGGAAATGAAGTTCATATTAAAGCGAGCATCGGCATCAGCGCGTTCCCTGAAGACGGAGAAACGGCAGAAGTACTGATCAAAAATGCGGATGCTGCGATGTATAAATCCAAAGAAAAATCAGGTACGTTTTATCATTTCTTTAGAAGCGACATGAACACGCGGAACCTGGAAAGCATCTTTTTGGAAAATGCCTTGTATAAAGCCTTGGAAAACAACGAGTTGCTCTTGCATTTCCAACCGCAAATCGATTGCCGCACCGAGCGCATGATTGGCGCCGAGGCATTGATTCGTTGGAATCATCCAACCAAAGGCATGATTTCCCCGGTAGAGTTCATCCCGACCGCAGAAGCTACAGGATTAATCGTTCCTATCGGCAAATGGGTGCTGGAATGTGCATGTGCTCAATTAAAAAAATGGCATGACGAAGGCCGAACAGAGCTTTCGGTGTCGGTCAATTTGTCCGGCCGACAATTTGAAGAAGATGATTTGGTTTCCATGATTGAAGGGGTACTAAAGCAGACAGGGATAAATCCAGAATCTCTGCACATCGAATTGACCGAGAACCAGATTTTCCGGAATACCCACATGACGCTCGACAAAATGAGGGAACTCAAGATGCTGGGCATTAAAATCGCCTTGGATGATTTCGGCACGGGGTATTCATCACTCGGGTATTTGAAAAACTTTCCAATCGATACCTTGAAAATAGACAGATCCTTTATGGTCGATATTTTAACCGACAAAAACAATGCGGCCATTACGAGCACAATCATCACGCTTGCGCAAAACTTGGGCTTGGATGTTATTGCAGAAGGAGTGGAGACCAAAGCGCAATTGGCGTTTTTGTCAGCTAAAGATTGCTTTTACATTCAAGGGTATTATTATAGCAAACCTTTAGGGGCGGAAGAATTGGCTGCATATGTCGAAAGCGTTGCGCCTATTTCAAGCAGCGATTCCAGGCATTTATAAACCATCTAGAATAGACCATGTCTCCATTCAAAGCTCTGCCAGTTCAAACTGGCGGAGCTTTTTTGTGCAACGAAATCCAGTGCTTCAAAATTGACGGACTGCGGCAATCGGAGTAGCTTTAAGTCAATACAATAGATAGTTCCATTTGGAACGATTAAAAAAGGCGGGGCACGATATGAAAGAGGAAAACGAAACAACCACTTATATGCAATTGATGCTGTCTTTTGCCGAAGTACAAAAAAACATGCTACGGATCATCCAACAGTCGGCGGCAGAAAAAGAACTGTCCATTCCTCAATACTCGATTGTGATGACGCTCTTCCGCTGCAGCAACATAACGCAAAAATCGATAGGTGCCCAGACTTTCCTGCCGAAAAGCACATTGAGCCAGGCGGTGGACGGATTGGCCAAGGAAGGCTATGTCATTCGGAAGCCGATGGAAAAAGACCGCCGCGAGATGTGCCTCGAACTAAGCGATTCAGGACTTGCGCTAGCCGAGGAGCTTCATCTGCAAGAAAAAGGCTTGCATCAATTGTTCAAGACAGCGAGCAGCCAGTTTACCGAGCGTCAAATCAAGGAACTGATTGCTGCGCATCGAAACATTTCAGCCAGTTTAACTAAGACGAAGCGACAGGGGGCAATAACATGCTCAAAATCCTAAAAAATCTGAGTCCATATAAATGGGTGGTTGTCGGTGTCATTGCTTTGGTGTTTGGCCAGTCGATGGCAGAACTGTTTTTGCCGACGTTGATGGCTGACATTATCGACAATGGGGTAGTGCAAGGAAATATTCCTTATATTTGGAGAATCGGCGGCTGGATGCTATTGGTTTCTGCAGTCGGTGCCGCAGCAGCCATTTTCGCCAGTTATTATTCCGCCAAAGCGGCAATGGGGCTTGGCCGCGATTTGCGCCAAAAAGTCTTTAAGCACGTTGGGCAATTTTCGCTGCAGGAGTTTGATGAAGTAGGGACTGCCTCGCTCATTACCCGGACGACAAATGACATTACACAAGTCCAGCAAGTCGTCATCATGATGCTGCGCATGGTCATCAGTGCGCCTATCATGTTGGTGGGGGGCTTAATCCTGGCGATTTCGAAAGATGCGCAGCTATCCTTAGTCATTGTCGGCGCGATGCCGATTTTGGCCGTGTCGATTCTGCTGATCTTGAAATACGGCATGCCGTTATTCCAGCAAGTACAGAAGCAGCTGGACGGCTTAAACTTGGTGGTGCGTGAAAATCTGACAGGCATACGGGTCATCCGCGCGTTCAACCGCGAAACGGAAGAAAAAGCGCGGATGCAAAAAGCCAACCGGGAGCTTGCGGATGTCTCCATCAAAGTCAATAAAGTCATGGCGTTTTTAATGCCGGTCATGATGCTGGTCATGAACATGACTGTTGTTGCCGTCATTTGGTTTGGCGGCATTCGCATTAATAACGGAGCTATGCAAATCGGGGATTTAATGGCGTTTATTCAATACGTCATGATGATTATGTTTGCACTTGTCATGGCATCCTTTATGTTCGTCATGATTCCGCGAGCTGCAGTGTCAGCGAAACGCATCAATGAGGTCCTGGAGATGCAGCCAGCATTCCAAGATGACGGCATAAAAAAAGCCGACCGGGAACGCGGCACCTTAGAGTTCGACGATGTGTCGTTTTATTACCCAGGGGCGTCTGAGCCGGCATTATCAAATATCAGCTTTACCGCAAAGCCTGGTGAAATTACTGCCTTGATCGGCGGGACTGGTTCCGGCAAGTCGACGCTGGTCAATTTGGTGCCACGTTTTTACGAAGCGACAAGCGGCACGATTCGTGTCAATGGAGTTGATATTCGGGAAGCTCCCCAACAAGAAATCCGTTCGAAAATCGGATTTGTGCCGCAGAAATCCGTCCTGTTTACAGGAACAATCGCCGACAATATTCGTTTCGGCAAGCAGGATGCGAGTCAAGCAGAGCTGGCTCAGGCGGCGCGCACCGCGCAAGCTGAGGAATTTATCCACAGAATGGCCGGCGGTTACGAAGCGGAAATCGAACAAGGGGGTTCGAATTTGTCAGGCGGACAGAAACAGCGCTTGTCGATTGCCCGCGCCTTGATTCGTAAACCAGACTTATACATTTTCGATGACAGTTTTTCAGCGCTTGATTACAAAACCGACGCCAAGCTACGCAAAGCGTTGAAAGACGAGACGAAAAACGCCACGGTGCTATTGGTGGCACAGCGCGTCAGTACAGTGGTCGACGCGGACCGCATCCTGGTGTTAGAAAATGGGCAAGTGGTCGGCATGGGGACCCATGATGAACTTTTGGAATCAAACGAAGTCTATCGTGAAATTGCCCTATCCCAATTGTCAGAGGAGGAGATCGCATGAGCCAAATGGGACCTCCACGCCCCGGAGCCAGTATGCCGGTGGAAAAAGCGAAAGATTTTAAAGGCACATTCCGCCGTCTTGTCTCTTATTTAAAGCCGCGCTGGAAAAAACTAGCGGCGGTCTTCGTCGTCGCAATTCTCAGTACGGTCTTCGCCATCGTCGGACCGAAAATTATGGGGATGGCCATCACAGAATTATTCGAAGGTGCCTATGGCCAATTGCAAGGCGTACCGGGTGGCGGCATCGACTTCGGCGTGATTGGGCAAATTCTTAGCGTGCTCGCTGGGCTTTATGTATTCAGTAGCTTGTTCAGCTACCTCCAGCAATACATGATGTCGACCGTAGCACAAGATACCGTCTATGATTTGCGCCAAGACGTCAATAAAAAGCTGGAGAAATTGCCGCTTGAGTATTTTGACGGCCGTCCGAATGGCGAAACCTTGAGCCGCATGACCAATGACATCGACACGATCGGCAGCACCTTGCAGCAAAGCTTGACGCAATTTATCACTTCGATCGTGACGCTTGTCGGGATTCTGGCTATGATGCTGACGATCAGCCCGTTATTGACCTTGATCGCGGTCGTGTCTTTGCCATTGTCGCTGTTTGTCATCGGGCCGATTTTGAAACGGTCGCAGAAATACTTCAGCAGCCAGCAAAAAAATCTCGGCCGACTCAATGGCCATGTCGAGGAAATGTATACCGGCCACCAAGTCGTCAAAGCGTTCGGCCATGAAGCCAAATCGAACGAGCAATTCGATGCGGTCAACGCTGAACTCTATGACGCCGGGCGCAAAGCGCAATTCATCTCCGGTATTATCATGCCGATGATGAGCTTGATTGGGAATTTGAGCTATGTGTTGATCAGCATCGTCGGCGGTGTGCTGGTTATCCAGCGTGCTATTTCGATTGGGGACATCCAGGCATTCATCACCTATTCCAAGCAATTCACCCAACCGATTACCCAGACGGCGAATATCGCCAATATTATCCAGTCGACAGTGGCGGCGGCGGAACGCGTGTTTGAATTATTGGACGAGAAAGAAGAGGTCGAAGAAGTCGCCACATCCGAATTGGCGCGGGCAAAAGGTGCCGTGGCATTCGAGGATGTCGACTTCGGTTATGACGACAGTTTGTTGATTGAAGGGATGAATATTGACGTCCAGCCAGGGCAAACGGTGGCAATTGTCGGTCCGACGGGTGCCGGCAAGACGACATTGATCAATTTATTGATGCGTTTCTACGAATTAAAAGGCGGCCGCATCACCATAGACGGCCTGGACTCGCGGGAGATGTCGCGCCGTGAGCTGCGCCATAATTTCGGCATGGTATTACAAGATACATGGCTTTTTAACGGTACAATTCGCAACAATATCAGCTATGGCAAGATCGGGGCTTCTGAAGAGGAAATCCAGGCAGCGGCTAAAGCGGCGCACGCCGATCATTTTATCCGAACTTTGCCGGATGGCTACGACACGGTGCTGAATCAGGAAGTATCGAATATTTCACAAGGGCAAAAGCAATTATTGACCATTGCCCGCGCAATTCTCGCCGATCCACCGATCATGATTCTGGATGAAGCGACATCCAGTGTGGATACGCGGACAGAAATCTTGATCCAGCAGGCAATGAACCGTTTAATGGCTGGGCGTACGAGCTTTGTCATTGCGCACCGGTTGTCGACGATCAAGCATGCCGATTTGATCCTCGTGATGGATCAAGGGAAAGTTATTGAACAAGGCACGCATCAACAGCTGCTTGACGAAGACGGGTTTTACGCGGATTTGTACCGCAGCCAGTTTTCGGCAAAAGTGGCCATCTAATTTTAAAAAAAGCCCCTGTGCATCATGCACAGGGGCTTTTCAGAGTGTTGAAGAAGTCCACATTTCGCTCTCAACTATAAAAGAGAGAACCTTTTCTATATCCAACATTCAATCTAGAAAGGTTTTTGGCTTTCGATGGTCAAAAACAACCCCCCATAATAAGAGTCGACTTTGAGAATCTCGAGCGGCGACCGGTTCACTAAATCGAGTGTATCGCGGTCTAGGTGGCAACCGTCGCATAGTCTTTTCCAAACAGGCGTCAAGGATTGTTGGGTTTTGCCCATGAGCGGCTGGTCCATTTTGACATGCTCGAACATCAGGATCTTGGCACCGGGTTTACTGACGCGATAGATTTCCTCGAGTGCTTTTACCGGGTCTGGTATCGTGCAGAATACCAAAGTCGCAACGACCGTATCAAAGCAACTATCGGCAAAGGGCAGTTTTTCGGCGACGGCCTCGTAAGTGCGGATCGGCGTCTTTGATTTTCGGATGCGCTTGTAGGCGTGTTTGCTCATGTCGGGATTCGGCTCAATGGCGTCGACTCGGTCGGCCCCTTGATAATAGCGGAAGTTCGCACCGGTACCGAAGCCGACTTCGAGCACATGCCCTTGTGCTTGCTGGACGAGATTTTTGCGTATCTTCTCAAAGCGGGTTTTTTCCAAAGGTTTCATGGCGGTGTCGTATATATGGGGCAAAAATCCAGCCATTGTGATCATCTCCTCTCTTACTGGATGGCGTCTTTCTATACCATACTCTTTTCCTGTTTAAGGTGTAACTTATTCCTGGAATAAACGATTATACAAAAACTATACAAGTAGTGTTTTTAAGCTTATGATGAAGGGAATAACAAGGATAATGGCGGGAGAGCGAAGAAAGCTCTATAGAACCATTTTCGTATGGATCAGGATACATATCTAAGAAAAAGGGGCGGTACATATATGGGGAAGGCGAAAAAATCCGTGATCGTAATCGGTGGCGGCCTGGGTGGCTTGTCGGCAGCGATTTCACTGCAGCAACAAGGCTATGAGGTAGCATTGTATGAAAAGAACGACCATATCGGCGGAAAAGTGAACCGTCTGGAGCGGGACGGTTTCGGCTTTGACCTGGGCCCGTCGATTTTGACGATGCCGCATATTTTCGACCGCTTATTCAAAGGCAGCGGGAAGAACATGGCGGATTATGTGCCCATGCAGCGCTTGGAACGCGAATGGCGTTCGTTTTTCCCGGACAGCACGGTGATCGATTTGTACCATGACCTTCATTTGATGGAGCGGGCAAATCCGGCTTTGTCGAAAAAGGACATGAAAGAGTATTACGCATTGCTCAAGTACGCGAAGAAAATTTACGAGACGACTGAGCGCAGCTATTTGAAAGAAGGTTTCGAGTCGCCAAAAGAGGCGGTCGCACAAAACGGCATCCTCGCGACCTTGACTGGCTTCGATTTGACCTCGACGATGTACAGCGCCATTTCGAAACGCATCAGCAATCCTCATTTGCGCGATATGCTGTCGTATTATGTCAAATACGTCGGCTCATCGCCGTACAGCGCGCCTGCTGTCCTCAATATGATGATTTACATGCAGCATGCGCAAGGCTGCTGGTACGTACCGGGCGGCATGCACAATTTGGCAGGCGGCATGGAAAAGCTCGCCCGTGAAATCGGCGTCGACATCCATACCGGCATGGGCGTCATCCGTGCTTTAACGAGTGCTGAAGGCCGAATTACAGGGGTCGAACTTGAAGACGGCTCTTTCCAAAAAGCGGATTATTACGTATCGAATATGGAAGTTATCCCGTTCTACCGGAAAATGGTCAAGGCAGAGCATGAGTTTGTCGAGGGGCTCGAGAAGAAATACGAACCGGCAAGTTCTGGGCTCGTCTTGCATCTCGGCGTCAAGAAAACCTATCCGCAGTTGAACCACCATAATTTCTTCTTTTCGGACAATTTGAAAGAGCAGATGGACAAAGTGTTCGAGCGCCACGAGTTGCCGGATGACCCAACGATCTACCTCGTTAACGTCAATAAAACCGACCCGACGCAAGCACCAGAAGGACATGAGAACATCAAAATCCTGCCGCATATTCCGTATATCCAAGATAATCCGTTCACTCCGGAACAATACCGGGAATTTGAAGACCGCGTCATCGACAAGCTCGAACGCATGGGGCTTGAGGGGTTGCGTGAAAACATCGTGGTGCGCGATGTCTGGACGCCGCATGACATTGAGCGTATTTACGGTTCGGACCGTGGCGCCATTTACGGCACAGTTTCCGATAAGAATCAAAACGGCGGATTCAAACACAAAAAGCAAAGCGAACTCTACGACAATCTGTATTTTGTCGGAGGCACCGTCAATCCAGGCGGCGGCATGCCGATGGTCACATTGAGCGGCCAGCAAGTAAGCGACAAGATTATTAAACGTGACAACGCCAGCAAATAAAAGAAAGTCGCTTATACGCATAAATTGAACGATCATAAGACAAGCGGTGCCGATGACCTTCAAAAGTCCTCGGCACCGCCTGTTTATGGTTATACCAGTTTCACTGGAAGTTCACGAACGCCGCGGACAATCATGCCCGGACGCCATTCGAGTTCATCTTCCGGAACGGCAAGTGTCATTTCAGGGAAGCGTTTCAACAGCCCGTCGATGGCCGTCTGCCCTTCCAGACGTGCGAGCGGGGCGCCCAGACAAAAATGGATGCCTTTGCCAAACGCCAAATGAGCACTTTTTTCGCGGTGAATATCGAACAGTTCGGGATGGTCGAATTGTTCGGGATCGTGATTCGCAGCGTTCAAGGCCACAATCACCAAATCGCCGCGATGGATGGTTTTCCCGCCGTATTCGATTTCTTCTGCGGCCCATCTCGACGTACTGAATTCGACTGGTCCGTTCAAGCGCAGCGACTCTTCAATGGCAGGGCCGATCAGCTCAGGCTGAACGCATAATTCGTGCTGCTGTTCGGGATGCTTCAAAAGCGTAAGCACGGTGTTGCCGATCAGGTTGACGGTCGTTTCATGCCCCGCAATGATGAGTAGGGAGACCAAACCGTATAATTCTTTTTCCGTCAGCCGGTCGCCCGCTTCTTCTGCCTCGATCAAACGGCTGATCAAGTCGTCGCCCGGTTCCTTCCGAACTTTGGCGAACCATTCGCCGAGGTAGTGGATAAATTCATTCATATGTTCATAGACGCTAACGCCCGCTTCGCCGCTCGTTCCTTCGATAAGCGAGTTCGACCAAATGCGGAATTTATCGCGGTCTTGTGATGGCACGCCTAAAATCTCGCAAATGACAATGATCGGCAGCGGAAAAGCAAATTCGTCGATCAAATTCACAGTCGATTGGCCTTCGAATCCATCGAGCAGTTCGTCGGTGATTTCCTGGATGCGCGGCTTCATGCCTTCGATCATTTTCGGCGTAAAGGCTTTTTGGGCGAGTCCCCGAAGCCGCTTATGGTCCGGTGGGTCAGAAAACAGCATATTCTGTGCGAATACACTCATCTCGTCCATGCTGCCGCCAAAGAGCTTCGAAAAATCTTTGATAAAGCGCGGGTCTTTCAGTATGGCTTCTGCATCCGCGTAGCGCGTCACGAGCCATCCGAGCTGCCCGTCCGGAAAGCGTACCTGGTGCACGGGGTCTTCTTCGCGCAGCCGTTCGTAGGCAGGGTAAGGGTTTTTGGTGAACTCGGGGCTGAATAATTTCTGTTCGTCTTGATCATGCAAGTTCATTGAAAAGCCTCCTTTGTAGTCTATACCCCTGGACGGACAGCTTTTACTCGCCGATTCGCGATTCTTTTCATTCCACCGTAATCCTGCCGTTACTCGATAGCAGTTGAATCAGTACATCGCCATCGCCGAATATAGTTGCTTCGTTGTCACGTCCGTAAATATCGATGCTGCCATTATCGACACGTGCTTCGATGAGGGCGTTTGCGGGTTCTGTCTCTGTCTGGATTTCAATGCGCCCATTGTCTGTCTCGAAATCAATAGGCAAGTCGAGCGTCTCTGCAGTCAACTCAATGCGCCCGTTATTTGTGCGGGCAGTCAGTTCTCCAGCTACTTCACTGAAGACAAGGCGGCCATTGGATGAACGGGCGTTTATATCGGCTTGTGTCGCTGTTATTTCGATACGGCCATTGTCAGTTTCTGCTTCAATTGTCTCGCTGTCTACAGAATCCAAAACAAGGCGCCCGTTGTTTGTGCTGAGCCACAGTTCGTCGGTCTGGATGCCATTGACAACGATGCGCCCGTTGTCGCTATTTGCCGTTAATGAGGAAAGGCCGCTAGCCGGTACGAAAACTTCCACCACGAAAGAGCGATTAAAGTCGAAATGGAAAAGCGGGGAGCGATCTTCCACTTCGATCGTTAATAGGCCACCTGTAACTTCTTCATTCATCTTGTAGTTATCACTGTTGCCAGAAAGTACGAAGTGGGTGGTAGCGTCCTCGCTTGGCCTAATGTCCAGCCGTGCATTTTCCAATTGGACTTCGATTGCATCAATGGTTTCATCGTAGTTTCGTTCTTCTAGCACCTCCAGGCTTTCAGGTCCCGAATTGTAGACAAGGTATAGCACAATGCCTATCCCTAATAAAAACAAGCTGGCGATGATCAGCAATACCCTTAAAAAAACTTTCATGATGAGCGTCTCCTTTCAATTGGATATCCATGAGGGAGGGCAGTTTTATGTATGGAACGACAGTTGCATTTATTTTACTATAAATATCAGAAAAGTCAGTTAATTTAGCGTAAAACGTGCTATATTATACATATAAGAACCTGGAAAAAGAATAGCTGTTGCTGGCTAAACGGAAAGCAGATGGCAAGGGAGGATGCCGATATGTGGAATGTGAGCAATACGATTTTCATCGATCGCCGGGTCCGAGAAGTTTACACCTTTGGCACGAATCCAAAACTCTGGTATCAATGGTATGCCGGATTGTCCGAGGCGGAAGACTTGATTGGTATCGGCAAAAAAGGCACCAGTATGAATTTGAAATATTATTTTTTCGGGAGAAGCCTGGCTTTGCACGTATTGGTCGTGGAAAATGCTCCAAGTGGAGATGGCTATATCTGGCGCTGCATTTTCAGCGGCGCTTTTGATGGCACTCAAACGTGGCGCTACATTCCCAAAGACGGTGGCACAGAAGTCCAGTTTGAAATGGATTACGAGTTGCCCGGCAGCATACTCGGAATACTGGCGAATACGATTTACATCAAGAAACTGATGTACAACTCCGTTGAGCAGACTTTGCGGAATTTAAAGGATATTAGCGAGAGCGATTGAGTGGCGTTCGCGGAAAAGAAACGGCGGCAATCGGTTGGGGAAAGAGATAGCGAAGTGGCAAGAAGGTGCGTTGGGACGATTATGCAGCTTGCTTGGCAAATAAAAAGGCGTGGAGAGACGAATTCGTTTCTCCGCGCCTTTTCTATTTGGGAGGAAGTCCCATCGAGCGGTGCAATTCCGAGCGGATGCGAGAGATATGTTCATTCATTAATTGACTAGCTCGCTCGCGATTGCCACTTTCAATCGCCAAATAAATCTCTTCGTGTTCATGATAAGTTTCCTGATGCCGTTCAGCCTCGGTAAAACGATGACGCCGTGTAGCCCGGATATTTTCTTCCAATCGTTTTGCAAGAGTTTCCATCAAGTCGATCAATAATTGATTTTGGGTCGCGTTCGCGACGTGCAAGTGGAAATCTACATCAGCCTGGACGCCGAGTTCGGGATCAGTCGCCGCCAAGGCCATTTGCCCGAGCACTTCGCGGATCGCCAGCAAGTTCTCAGGCGTCGCTCGCTGTGCTGCGAGAGAAGCGGCTTCGACTTCGAACGCCCGCCGGAGCTCGAGCATATCATCGATGTATTGAATTTCTGCCGCATCGATGCGGCTGCCGAGCTCGTTGCCGAGTATATCGCGCTTGGTCTCGGCGAGAAAGCTGCCGCCGCCTTGCCGGATTTCGAGAAAGCCTTTGCTTTCCAATCCCTTTAATGCCTCACGGACAGAATTGCGGCTGACGCCGAACAAGCTCGCCAAATCACGCTCAGAAGGAAGCCGGCCGCCTGGGGGGATGTTGTTCTCCAAGCACAATGTTTGGATTTGTTCGATGACTAATTCATAGGTGCGTTTTTTCGGATTTACTAACACAGAACTCTCTCCCTGCTGACTGGTTTAATGGGGTCTCTTTCTATCATACCGAAAGAAATCCAAAATGTCTGAAAATGCACATTGAACTTTTCAGATTATTATGTATAATTGGTTTAATTGGTAGGACCAATTTCCAGGGGTGTTAAGATGCATCGGTGTGTATGCATGCTGGTGTAAGACTTTTGGTAAGGCATCGCAATCGATATTCCACAAAGCAGCTAGCTTTCCCAGGGATTAGTTCAGCACTTTGTCAAAACGGAGTTGGAAAGCCCTCTCCGTTTCTGCTCCCCAAGGAGTCTGCGCTGTTTTGCTCCATATCTAATAATTAGTATTTATTAAGAGTGGAAGGCGGTGACTCCTGCGGGAGCAGTAACGGAGCACAGCGACGGAGCGACATGAGTCTGTGCCCTGGCAGCTGGCTGCGCGACGTCCTGTCGCGCCAGCTGCATGACCCACATCCTGTGGGCCCGAAAGCGTCCGCCTGGAACGATTCAATAAGCTTTTCCCTATTATAATTTTGAAATTAAGTTTATATCGTGTGAATAACCAAAAAGGAGCGGAATGCAATGGCAATTCTTCAACAGGAGAAGATCCTGCACAATTTAGCGGAATTTCTAACAAGCGAACAAATCAGTGTCAATGAGACAATCAAGGAACTGCACGGCAGGGATGAATCCTACCATGCTATGCAATTGCCGGACATCGTCGTATTTCCCGAAACAGCAGAACAAGTATCGAGTATCATGAAGCTGTCACAACAACACGCGATTCCCATCATACCATTCGGACTTGGCTCCAGCCTCGAAGGCCATGTCATTCCGGAACAGGGCGGCATTACCATTGACTTTTCTTTAATGAATAAAGTGCTGCATGTGGATGCGGAGGATTTTCTTGTCACGGTCCAGCCCGGTGTCACGAGAACGCAATTGAATAAGGAATTAAAAAAACACGGTTTGTTCTTTACTGTCGACCCAGGTGCGGATGCGACACTAGGCGGCATGGCGGCGACCAATGCGAGCGGCACGACGTCCGTCAAATACGGTGTCATGCGCGACCAGGTGCGCGACTTGGAAGTGGTCATGGCGGACGGCACCATCCTCCATACCGGCAATAAAGCGGCGAAATCATCTTCCGGGCTTCATTTGAACGGCTTGTTCGTCGGCTCCGAAGGGACGCTTGGCTGCTTTACGGAACTGACCTTGAAAGTATATGGCGTTCCTGAATTCATTACGGCAGCACGTGCTTCTTTCCCGAGCGTGACAGATGCGGTCGAAGCGGTCGTCTCGATTTTGCAGGCAGGCATCCCGATCGCCCGCGTGGAACTTGTTGATGAGCAGTCGATGAGGCAAGTGAATGACTACAATGAGACCGCTTACTTGGAAAAACCGACTTTGTTCTTGGAGTTCCATGGCAATGAAGCGGGACTCCAGCAAGATGTGGAGTTCATGGAAGAAATCGTTCAAGGGCATGCGTGCGAAGACATCGCTTTTGAGACCGATACCGCAGCGCGCAATCAATTATGGGAAGCGCGCCATACTTTGGCCTATGCCTATATCCACAGCTACCCTGGCAAAAAGATGATGGTCACCGATGTCTGCTTGCCGATTTCAGAACTCGCAGGTGCAGTGGGCCATGCACGGGAAAACCTGCAAGCGCTCGGGCTTCCGGGCGGCATTGTTGGCCATGTCGGCGATGGCAATTTCCACGCGCTGATCATGATGAATATGGAAGACGTTGATGAAGTAGCGCGTGCCCAGGAATTCAACGGACGCATCGTCGAGTATGCACTCGAACGCGGCGGCACATGCACAGGCGAGCACGGCGTCGGTCTTGGCAAACAAAAGTATCAGCAACAAGAACACGGAGCGGCGCTTGGGGTCATGGAAAAAATCAAACAAGCGCTCGATCCTCATAATCTATTGAATCCCGGCAAAAACATAAAAATAGAGACAAAGGAGACGATGAAATGAACGTATTGCAATCATTGAGTGCGATCGCTGGAAAGTATTTTGCGGTGTGGGTCATCCTGGCGGCCTTGCTGGCATTTTTCCTGCCTGAAGTGTTTATCGGATTTGGCGCCTATATTACGATTCTGCTAGGCGTCGTCATGTTCGGGATGGGCTTGACACTTAAGCCAGTGGATTTTAAAATCATCGCCAAAAGCCCACTGCCGGTATTCGTAGGGGTAGCGGCGCAGTTTCTTGTCATGCCCCTGGCGGCGTTTGCTATCGCATATGTGTTGAATTTGCCTCCTGAACTTGCGGCAGGCCTTGTACTTCTCGGCTGTGTGCCAGGCGGTACGGCATCGAACGTCATGGTGTATTTAGCAAAAGGCAATTTGGCTTTGTCGGTCGCGATGACTTCCTTGTCGACTTTGATGGCGCCGATCATGACACCGCTATTATTGCTATTGCTCGCAGGACAATGGCTGCCGGTCGATCCTGTATCGATGTTCACTTCTATCATCCAAGTGATCATCTTGCCGATTGCGCTCGGGATTCTTGTCCAGCGCTTATTTCCGAAAGTGGTCGCGAAAAGCATTTCGGTCGTGCCGCTCATTTCGGTGGCCGCGATTCTCATTATTGTCACGGCCGTTACTGCCGCCAATGCGCAAAACGTTATCAGTTCCGGCTTTATCGTCTTCCTCGCGGTATTTTTGCATAATAGCTTCGGCTTGACGCTCGGCTATGTGATCGCGATGCTCATGGGCCTCAGCGAAACAGACCGCCGTGCAATTTCACTCGAAGTCGGCATGCAGAACTCGGGACTGGGGGTGGCTTTAGCAACTGCCCACTTCAGTCCGCTCGCTGCGCTGCCAAGTGTATGGGGCGCCATCTGGCACAATATTTCAGGACCCATACTGGCGACAATCTGGTCGAAAAAACCAGCTGCAGCACCTAATAAAGAAAACCCGGAACTCGCCTCAAGGATCAAGCCAGTAGTCGATTCTGACTAAATAACGCATACGCAAAATCGCCACAGACCTGGCACCGCTTGTTCGTCGTAAAGGACAAGCTGTGCCAGTTCATCTGTGGCGATTTTTGGTTTTAGTCGATGATGATCGCTTTGCCTTGTTGGCGAAGCGACGTTAAGGAGTCGAACATATGCTGGATCTGCTCGTCGCTATGGCGTTCCCAGGAAGCGAGTTCGGCGACGATCTTCAAAGGCTCTTTGGAACGATAGGAACGTGTCGGGTTTCCAGGAAAACGCTTGTCGGTCAAATTCGGATCATTTTCGAATTCGCCTGTCGGCTCGACGACGTAGATCCGCTCCGGAAAATCCGAGATAGCGAGTTCAGCACCCCATTTTGCGGCTTCAAGCGTCGCGGTGAAATAGATATAATTGGATTTCTTGTCCTGGAAATTGGAAGGCTTGTGCACTTCCAGCAAATCTCCGACTGCGAGTTGTGCTTTCGTTCCGTGGAAAAAGGGGCCGGGGTCTAATGCAGCAGAATGGTTGTCCAAAACATTTTCCTCCTCAGCGTTTTTCTTGAGTATAAACGATATTGACAGGCATAGCCGAAAAAACTCGATGAATGAATGTAAAATTAAACGTAGCAAGCAGAATCATTTGAACATTTAAAATCATTAATGTACATTTGTACTTACAACTGAACATTTGTTCAAAAGGTGGTGAGATTCAAATGACAGACGAGTTGAAGATGCTGTACCAAGTCGCCCGCATGTATTACGAAGATAATTTAACGCAAGGGCAAATTGCCACGGAACTAGAAATCAACCGGGTGACGGTCAGTCGGATGTTGAAGAAAATCCGTGACAAAGGCATTGTCCAAATTCACATCAATTATGATGCCTATCAGAATTCAGGATTAGCCCATAAGTTGAAAGAAGCCTATCAACTTCAAGACGTGGTGATTGTCCCCGATTGGCCAGGCCATTCTGAAGAGAATCAACTGAAAGAGCTGGGCCAAGCTGGTGCCAAGTATTTGGCTGAACGGGTGAAGCCGGAAGATACTGTCGGATTTTCATGGGGAACCGCTCTTGCGGCTACGGTGGAAGCATTGGATTCGAGCGCTTCAATGGGAAATGTGATGTGCGTGCCGTTGATCGGCGGGCCTGATGGGGAAATGGAAAGCCGTTATCATGCAAATAGCATCGTGTATGATGCAGCAAGAAAATGGAAAGGTTTCTCCAAGCTGATCGATGTTCCGGCTATCGTCGAGAACGCTGACATTAGGAAATCTTTAACTGCCAGTGAGCATTTCAAGGAAATTGAAGATCTATGGAAAAGACTGAGCATTGCTGTGGTTGGGATAGGATCGCCGCTTATCAGCGATGGAACCAACTGGCGCGCCTTTTACGGGCCAGCTTTTGAAGGAAAAGGCACCAAACCTGAAGTTGCGGGAGACATTTGCTCTAATTTCTACACGTTTTCAGGAGAAGTGTTACATACGGAATTGTCCAAGAGAACAATTTCAGTCAGTATGCAGCACCTGCAGCAGGCAGACTGTACGATTGGTATCGCCCATTCTTTGCGGAAAAAAGAGGCGATTCGTGTCGCACTTGAAGCCGGATTTTTGGACGTATTGGTGACGACCGAACAGACAGCTAAGGAATTGATGAAGGTTCAAGAAACCGAAAGGAGAGACAGTAAATGAAATCACTCAATTGGGGATTAATCGGTCCAGGAAGCATTGCTGAAGAATTCGCGGATGCATTACAAGAAGTGAATGGCAGTATATTTGGTGTTTGGGGGAGGAACTTAGAGAAAGCTAATGCTTTTGCGGCTCGTTCAAATGTGCAAAATGTTTACGAAAAACTGGACGACATGCTTCAAGATGAACGGGTAGATGTCGTTTACATTTCAACGCCTCATCCGCTGCATTACCAATTTATCAAGTCCGCCTTAGAACATGGAAAACACGTGCTATGCGAAAAAGCGATCACGATGAATGCGCGGCAATTAGATGAACTCATCGGGTTGGCGACTGCCAAAGGTGTTGTGTTAGCCGAAGCCATGACCCTCTTCTATATGCCGATTTATCAGAAGTTGGAGGAACTCATTCAACAGGGAACAATCGGTACAGTGAAAACCATCAATGTGACATTCGGCAGCTGTAAAGAAAATGATTCGCAAAATCGGTTTTTCAATCCCGATCTTGGAGGCGGCGGACTATTGGATATTGGCACATATGCCTTGTCTTTCGCCCGGTTTTTCCTTTCTTCTCAACCAGAGGAATTACATACGACAGTCAAGAAGCACGAAACGGGTGTAGATGAACAGTCCGGGATTATATTGAAAACTGAACAGCAGGAACTGGCGGTTATCAGTCTGGCGATGCGCGCGAAAATGCCGAAACGCGGGATTGTTGCTGGAGATCTCGGTTTTATAACAGTGGATGACTTTCCGCGTGCAGACCGTGCCACCATTACGTACACCGCTACTGGGGAAGTAGAAACCATTGAAGCAGGCGATAGCTCAAAAGCCCTTCAATATGAAATCGAAAGAATGACAGAACTAATCGCTCAGCCACAAACTAATTGGGCCATGGCGCTTTCTGTGGATGTGATGCATTTGATGGATAAAACACGCGAAAATTGGAATTTAAGTTACGAGCTTGAATGACAGCTCTTGTGCGCGTAATTAAAAATTTGAACGGAAGGGATGACAGAACATGACAAGAGGAATTGACCATATCGGAATGACGGTGCCATCAATCGAGGAGGCCACGCGTTTTTTCAAGGAGGCCTTTGAAGCACAGGTTAGTTATGATGTGCAACGGCCAGAGCAGCAGCCGATGGAAGGCGAAGAAGTGGAACAACAACTCGATCTGCCTTCCGGTAGAAAAATCGTTCACATGCGCTTGTTGCGCCTTGGCAATGGCCCATCTATCGAATTGTTCGAACTGGCAGCGAGCCCAAACCAGCCGGCTGCTGGAATTGCAGACATGGGCTTGCATCACTTCGCCCTATATGTAGATGATATCGAAGAAGCGTCCGAGCGCATCCAGCAAGCTGGAGGAAGCTTGCTATCTGAACCGCATCCGCTTGCAGGAGTGGAAGATGGGAAAGGGAACCGTGGAGTTTACGGGAAAACGCCTTGGGGAAGTTTAGTGGAGTTGATCGTTTATCCAAGTGGAATCGATTATCCCAAAGACAGTGAGGCGACAAGATGGACGCCAGATCAATCAAATTGACACCCGTAGACGCATATAAATATTTAATAGCAAGTGCCTAAAGCGGGTTGCTTTCGTTTACCCCTTTGTCCAGCGGGTAGACAAATAAAACAATACATATTAGAAGAGGTGTTCACTGATGAAAAACGGCGTGACAATCAAACATAAACTCGGCCTCGGGACAGCGCCGCTTGGCAATATGTTCCGTGAAGTACCGGAAGACGAAGCGATGGCGACGATCGAATCGGCCTGGAACGAAGGCATACGTTATTTCGACACGGCGCCATTTTACGGGGCGGGACTTGCAGAACTGCGGCTCGGCGATATCTTGTCTTCTTATGAGCGAGACGACTATTTAATCAGCACGAAAGTCGGGCGCATCGTACTGGATGAGGAAGAAGACAAAGAAGGGCTATTTGAATTCGGCCGCAAGAATAAAATCCTGACCGATTACACGGAATCAGGCACGCTGCGCTCAATTGAAGACAGCTTGAAGCGGCTGAAAACAGACCGCTTAGACATGGTCTATGTGCACGATATCTCGCCGGACTTTCTTGGTGATGAATGGGTCACGAAATTCGATGAAGCACGGACAGGCGCCTTCAAAGTGCTCGACCGCCTAAGAGACGAAGGCGTCATTAAAGCATGGGGGCTCGGCGTCAATACGACGACACCAATCGAAGTCGCACTCGAATTAGAACACGCACATCCTGATTTGAGTTTGTCTGCGACGCAGTATACGCTTTTGCAGCATGAGCGAGCGTTAGAGCGTATGATGCCGCTAGCTGAGAAAACAGAGGGCGGCCTGGTCATCGGTTCGGCATTCAACTCCGGTGCCTTACTTGGCGGCGACCATTTCGATTACGCAGAAATCACACCGGAAATCAAAGAGCGGGTGGCGCGCTTTAACGACGTCGCTCAAAACCACGGCGTGCAATTAAAAGATGCCGCGCTGCAATTTTCAACGGCGCATCCAGCAGTCAAGGCGGTCGTCACCGGTTCGACACGTCCAGACCGCATCAAGGAAGACTTGGCGGCCATGACAGCTGACATCCCGTCTGCCTTCTGGGACGAACTTGTCGACAAAGGACTGGTTTCTCCGAAAGCTGTCTTGCCGAAAAAATGAAAGTGAAGTAGAGAGTAATTCAAGGTTCTGGCCTACAAGCCGGAACCTTTTTTGTGCATGAATGGATTTTGCGAATTGACCATTTGGTATAATAGGGATTAATGACAAGAACTGGAGGCTAACAATGAGAAGCTCGGCTAATTTATTAACGGTGCCATTTATTGTAATCCTTATTTTTTTATTGGGTGCTTGCACCAACGATGATGGACCGGAAACGCTCGAGATTGAACATCGTGGGGGATACGAAGGCGTACTTGTTTCTAGCACCTATTCTTCTGGCCAAACGGCAGGCTATGAAGAAACCTTCATCGAAGGGCCGGAAAAAGCCGATGAATTGATCGATCGCTTGAACGGAACAGAGCTGATCCAAGCGAGTGAAGCGGAATTGCAGGAGAGTGAAGAGCTGCTTGAGCAGCCTGGCAGCTACCGGATGATGCTCTACAATATGCCTGCAGCTGACCGCATGGACGACCCGACGTATTTGATTCATTTTTATAAGGATGGAACGATTCAAGTGAACCAGGAAGGCGTTACGTATTTTCTTTATGATGCGCCGGAGAACTTGCTGGAACAATTAAAACAACAATGGAATATCAGCTTCTAAACACAAACGGCCCCGCGGCGATTAGATATTCCTAATCGCCGCGGGGCCGTCGTTATTCGGGTGTTATGAACTTTGCGGTGCATGGTAAATTTCTTCGTAAGGCTGGACGACGACAAAGCCATTGCCGGAGAATTTCATCTGAACAGATTCCCCGCTGCCTCTGCCAAAAAAGCTTTTCAGCTGGACATCGGTGATGAAATCAGGTTCTAAGCTTCCTGACCAGGCGACAGTGGCGTTCGGATCGGTGAATACCGGCGTATCTGGGGTGACGAGCAAAGTGAGCGGCTCGTAATGGGAAGTGAAGGCGACGAGGCCTTGTCCTTCGAGGCGCACATTGAACAGTCCGCCTGCCATCATGCCAGCGACGCGGCGCATCAATTTGATGTCCCAGTCGAGTCCGTCCTGAAAAGCGAGCAAATCATTGCCGTTAATGAAAATGCTTTCGCCTTCAAGGTCGAGGATGGTAATTTTCTTCCCACTATCCGCCACGTAAAGTTTGCCTTGGCCGTTTGCTTTCATTAATTGGGCGCCTTCACCACTGAGCGCTTTTTTGACGAATTTCCCAAGGCCGTGCTCGAGCATGCCTTCCCGTTCGAATTTAATATTGCCTTCATAGGAAATCATTGAGCCGGCCTTTGCCCACACTTGGCCGTCTAAGTTCACTTCGAGCAAGCGTTCTGTTTCAAGTTCGAAAAAGTCGCGCGCGCTTTCTTGCTGTTTGGTTTGTTGCACAAATTGCTTGATGGAATACTTCGACATGAACGATTCCTCCTTTAACTGGATACTACAGTATACGGACATCCGGCAAGATCGTTTCATTTCAAGCGGCAAGTTTTTAATTGCGTGAGGGCAGGCGGTCGAAAAACAAGTAGGTTTCATCTAGGATATTCATTGATTTTCAAAAAAAGAAAGAGTAAACTGACGGAGAATGAATGTTCATTCCGCAACAGAAGGGAGAATTTTTCAGATGCCGACACCTACCACTAAACGAGACGATGTGCTTGGCAGCGCATTGACGTTGTTTGCCGAACGCGGATTCGATGCGACGACCATTCCGATGATCGCGACCGATGCGAAAGTCGGGGCCGGAACGATTTACCGCTATTTCGACAATAAGGAAATGCTTGTGAACACTTTGTTTCAACATTATGTCACGCTGTTTCGGGAAGCACTGGAAAAAAATTACCCCGTGGAAGCGGACATTCGTGAGCAATTTCACCATTTATTTCAAGGGATGATCCGTTTTACGAACGAACACGATCATGCTTTGTATTTCATCAAAACCCATACATCCGCTTATTTTTTGGACGCAAACAGCCGCGATCAGTTTGGGGACTTGCTGATGATCTTCGAGACGTTTTTCGAAGAAGGCAAGAAGCATAACGACATCCGCCCGCTGCCATCCAAGGCTTTGATTGCCCTTATTTTCGGGAGTTTTCTTCAGCTTTACCAATTGGTCCGGGCTGGCGAACTTGAAGCGACCGAAGAATTATTGGCAGGAGTCGAAGAAAGTTGCTGGGACGCTGTGCGTCATCATTCGTGATGATGCCAGTTTTTTTCTCATGTATTAGGAATGAATATTCATTCCGATTTTTAATTTCACAGAAGAGGTGCTAATAAATGATCCAAATGAAAAATCTTCCACAACCGAAATCTTACGGCCCACTAGGCAATCTGCCGTTGATCGACAAAGAAAAACCGGTACAGTCGTTCATGAAGCAAGCTCGTGAACTTGGGCCCATCTACCAATTCCATTTTCCAGGCCGCGCCAGCACGTTCGTGTCGAGTGCAGAACTGGCAGCGGAAATTTGCGATGAGACCCGCTTCGATAAAAAGATCGGGCCGGCGCTGCAAAAAGTCCGCGCTTTCGGTGGCGATGGTTTGTTTACGAGCGGAACGGAAGAGCCGAACTGGAAGAAAGCCCATAATATTTTATTGCCGAGTTTCAGCCAGCAAGCGATGAAAGGCTATCATGATAAGATGATCGACCTCGCGTCGCAATTGGTGCAGAAATGGGCTCGCCTCAATCCAAATGAAGAGATTGATGTGCCGGATGACATGACACGCTTGACACTCGATACAATCGGCTTATGTGGTTTCAACTATCGCTTTAATAGCTTTTACCGCGAGGATTCCCATCCGTTCATCGAGAAGATGGTCCGTGCGTTAGATGAATCGATGAGCCAAACACAGCGTCTCGGCATCCAGGACAAGTTGATGGTGCGCTCGAAGCAGCAATTCAAGGAAGATATCGATTATATGTTCAACTTGGTCGACCAATTGATCGCAGAACGCAAAGAAGCGGGTGACCAAGGGGAAGACGATTTACTAGGACATATGCTAAAAGGGAAAGATCCGGAAACCGGCGAATCTTTGGATGATGAAAACATCCGCTTCCAGATCATCACGTTTTTGATCGCAGGACACGAAACAACGAGCGGCTTGTTGTCATTCGCGATCCAGTTTCTCTTGAAGCATCCGGACAAATTGCAAAAAGCACAGGCAGAAGTGGACGAAGTGCTTGGCGATGCAACGCCTTCGTTCAAGCAAGTGAAGCAATTGAAATATGTGCGCATGATCTTGAACGAAGCACTGCGTTTGTGGCCAACCGCACCGGCATTTTCCGTCTACGCGAAAGAAGATACGACGCTTGCCGGCAAATATGAAGTAGAAAAAGGCGAAGCGTTCACTTTGCTTATTCCTGAACTCCACCGCGACACGAGCGTTTGGGGGCAAGATGCTGAAGAGTTCCGTCCGGAGCGTTTTGAAGACATGACCCAAATCCCACATCATGCGTTCAAACCGTTCGGCAATGGACAGCGCGCCTGCATCGGCCAGCAATTTGCGCTGCATGAAGCAGTGCTCGTGCTCGGCATGGTGCTGCAGCATTTCGAATTGATCGACCACACCGATTACCAATTAGACGTCAAAGAAACTTTGACCTTTAAGCCTGAGGGATTGACGATGAAAGTGAAGCCGAGACGAAAAGTGCAGATGTTCCAAGCACCTGTCGTGGAAGAACCCGAACCAGCGCAAGAACAGCAGCAAGCAATCGATTCACATGGCACACCGCTCCTCGTGCTGTACGGATCCAATCTTGGAACCGCACAAGGTGTCGCGCGTGAACTGGCGGAAACGGCACGCTTTAAAGGCTTTGACTCAAAAGCTGCTGCTTTGGATGACTATGCAGGGGACTTGCCGGCTGAAGGGGCCGTTGTGATCGTGTCAGCCTCATACAACGGCAACCCACCGGACAATGCCGTGCGCTTTATGGAATGGCTCGAAACAGGCAGTGAGTTGAAAGGCGTCACCTATACTGTATTCGGCTGCGGCGACCGCAACTGGGCGACGACTTATCAGCGAGTGCCGGGCATCATCGATGAACAATTATCAGCAAATGGTGCTACACGGCTTATCGAACGCGGCGAGGGCGACGCCAGCGAAGACTTTGACGGCGAACTCGAAAAATGGCAGCAAGCCTTGTGGCTGGCATTAGCCGAAAGATTCGGGCTCGATCTGGAAACAAACGCGCAAGCAACAAACCACCTGTCGATGGAGTTCATCAGCGGCGTCAGCCATACGCCGGTTGCTCGTGCATACGAGGCTTTCACAGCAGTCGTCTCGAGCAATGAAGAGCTGTTGAATACACCAGAGCGCAGCACACGCCATATTGAGATCGACTTGCCTGAAGGGGCCGTGTACCAAGAAGGCGACCATCTCGGCGTGTTGCCGGAGAATTCGCATGAACTGGTGGAACGCGTCTTGAATCGTTTCGGCTTGAAAGGCGAAAACTATGTCGTGCTTGAGGGCAGTTCAGGGCGGTCCGATCATTTGCCGACGGGTCAGCCGGTGCAACTCGCCCAATTGCTCACAAGCTATGTAGAACTGCAGGAACCGGCGACGCGCGCGCAACTCCGCGAACTCGCCAAAAGCAATCCGTGCCCGCCGCATAAGCAGGAACTCGAAGAACTTGTGGAGGATGAGACGTACAAACGCGAAGTGCTCGCGAAGCGTTTGACGATGCTTGAACTGCTCGAGCGCTTTATGTCGTGCGAGATGGAATTTGAAAACTTCCTGTCGTTATTGCCGGCATTGAAAGCCCGTTATTATTCCATTTCGAGCTCGCCGCGTGCATCAGAACAAGCGAGCATCACGGTTAGCGTTGTTAAAGGCGCTGCGTGGAGCGGCACTGGTGAATACGAAGGTGTCGCATCCAATTATTTGGCGAAGCGCGAGACGGGTGACCAACTTGCCTGCTTTATCCGTACTCCCCAAACGGCCTTCCAATTGCCGGAAGACCTAGAAACGCCGCTCGTCATGGTTGGTCCGGGAACAGGCATTGCGCCTTTCCGCGGCTTTATCCAAGCGCGTCATGCCTTGAAAGAACAAGGTGCGACTCTTGGTGCAGCGCAGCTTTATTTCGGCTGCCGCCACGCACAAGAAGATTTTCTATATGAAGAAGAATTGAAGCAAGCCGAGCAGCTTGGCTTGATCGAATTGCACAGCGCATTCTCGAGACAGCAGCAAGAAAAAATTTACGTTCAGCATTTGATGGAACAAAATGCACAGGAAATTCTTGGGCTGTTGGAACAGGGCGGCCATCTGTATATTTGCGGGGACGGCGGCAAGATGGCGCCAGCGGTAGAAGAGACTATGGTCCGCAGCTATCAGCAATTGCACAGCGCAACGCACGAACAAGCCTTAGCGTGGCTTCGCGAGCTGGAGCAATCCGGGCGCTTTGCCAAAGATGTCTGGTCGGCTTCCTGATCATTGACCTAGGAAAACGATAAACCTGCCACATTTGAAATCATGTGATTTCGAATGTGGCAGGTTTTTTTATGCGAATAAAACAATGTAAAGCGCATTTTCTTTTCTCTCTATCGACGTCAAATATGATGAAAATACCTGAAAAATCATTTTATTAGAAAAATACATGTTATGCTTATAGCAGGTGAAAGGCTGTCTTTTGAGCAGTTTGCGTTTTTTGCGGTTCGTATCGTTAGATGAAACTGGCAAAATAGAGCGGTTTCACATAATGGTATGAAGCGGAGGCGCATAACGGCATAGACAGTTCTATTCATTTTTTTGTTCATAGAAGGGAGGTGTTTCGATGGACAATTGGGCCCGTTTTCTTGAAGTAAACTCTTCTCGTATTTTGGAATTGACGATTGACCACGCTATCCTCGTGTCATTAGCTATCTTTGTTGCGCTTTTAATCGGTATTCCACTAGGCATTTATTTAACTACGAACCAATACCTTGCAGACACAGTTCTTCAAATCGCTTCCATCACATTGACCATACCGAGCATTGCGCTGTTCGGGGTGATGATTCCAATTTTTTCTCTGATCAATCAGGGGATTGGATTTGTTCCCGCTTTTGTGGCGCTTGTGCTGTACTCTCAATTACCGATTATCCGCAATACGTATACCGGCATCAAAAACGTCAACCCCGAAATGCGCGACGCGGCAATCGGCATGGGCATGAAAACCCGCCAGCGCCTGTTGCGCGTGGAAATCCCGAATGCTTTGCCAGTCATCATGGCAGGTGTCCGGACGGCGGTAGTCATGAATATCGGGATTGCAGTCATCGCGGCTTATATCGGCGCGGGCGGACTTGGCGTCTTGATCACACAAGGCATCAGCAGAAACGACAATTATTTGATCATCAGCGGATCTATCGCGGTGGCGATATTGGCGATTATTGCAGATGCGATTCTACTGCTGATTCAAAAACGTTTTACCAAAAAAGCAATAGCGGAGTAACTGCAGAGAGGTGAGTCTATGATTTCATTTAATCACGTAACAAAAAGCTACGGAGAAGAAATAACCGCAATCGATGATGTCGACTTCACGGTGGAAGAAGGCAAGATTGTCGTACTGCTCGGCCCTTCCGGCTGCGGGAAAACGACATTGCTCCGAATGGTTAACCAGCTCGAGTCCATCACAAAAGGCGAAATCGTCATCAACGGGGAAAACTCGAAAGACTTGGACCCGATCGAATTGAGACGGAAAATCGGCTACGTTATCCAAAGCAACGGCTTGTTCCCGAACATGACGATCGAAGAAAACGTCATGATCGTTCCGGATCTATTGGGCTGGAATAAGAAGAAAAAGCGTGAACGTTTTGAGTACTTAATGAATCTGATTGGCTTGGATCCTAAAGATTACGGAAAACGCTACCCACACGAATTGTCAGGCGGCCAGCAACAACGAATTGGGGTTGTCCGGGCTCTGGCAGCGGATCCGCCGGTCATGCTGATGGATGAACCGTTCGGCGCACTTGACCCGATCATCCGCGATAAGATCCAGGAAGAATTCCTGCAGATTCAACGCGAAGTCAAGAAGACCATTTTGTTTGTCAGCCATGACATCGATGAAGCAATCAAAATGGCGGATAAAATTGTGTTGTTGCGTGACGGGAAAATCATGCAATTCGACACGCCATCGGAAATGCTGGCGCATCCAAACAATGAATTCGTATCCCAATTTTTCGGAAAAGACCGAGCCATTAAAAGCTTGAGCTTGCACACAGTTCAAAATTTACGTGAAGTCATCGGGCTTGGGCCGGTGGATGAAGCCATACAAGATACGAAAACCATCCATGTCCATCAAGATTTGCGCAATACTTTGTCGATGCTATTAAATCAAGAAGCGGATCAAGTCATCGTCAAAGATGAGCAGGATGAAAACATCGGGACGATTACTATCGATATGGTCCAAAAATATTTGCATTTTGAAATAAAAGGGAAGATGTCCGCCTCCCAGGAAGGGTGATCCGGTGAAACGTAAAAAAATAATAGGCAATAGTGTCCGATTTGCGCTATATGCAGCGGTCGCCGTATTTTTCATCTGGGCGATCTCCAATAGTTATTTCGACTATATTTTCAGCCAATCGGATACATTCTTGGTGCTGTTGAGACAGCACGTGGTATTGGTGCTGGTTTCTTCATTGCTGGCCATCCTCATTGCAGTGCCGGCTGGAATCCTCATCACCCGGCCAAAATTCAAGAAAGTGGAATGGGTGTTTTCCAATATCGCAAACTTGGGACAAACGATCCCGAGCCTTGCCGTGCTGGCCTTGATGATCAGTATTTTGGGCATCGGCTTTCAGACGGCGGTGTTTGCGCTATTCATTTATTCGATCTTGCCGATTTTCAGAAACACGGTCGCAGGCATCGATTCAATCGATAAGAACATGATCGATGCGGCCAAAGGGATGGGCATGAAACCCCATCAGATCCTGTTCCGCATCGAACTTCCCAATTCGGCTTACTCGATCCTCGCCGGCATCCGCACGGCTGTCGTCTTGAACATCGGGACAGCGGCGCTTGCCTATGTAGTCGGAGCGGGCGGCCTCGGCGTATGGATCTTTACCGGCATCAATTTGTTCGACAACGGATTCCTCATTTCAGGGGCGATCCCAGTGACGCTATTGGCGATTCTTGCTGATTATATCCTGCGCAAAGTGGAATATATCGTCGTGCCAAAAGGATCAAGGCGTGTTGAGAAAGCTTAGCGAATAGGAGGTATCGGAATTTGTGATTAACTCACTCAAACTCATCCCCTTGCTGGTCATTGCGCTGATCCTGTCTGCCTGTTCGGGCGTGACAGGAAAAGAAGTGACGGTCGGGGGCAAAAACTTCACCGAACAATATTTACTGTCCGAGATGACGGCGTTCTTATTGGTGGAAGAAGGATTCAAAGTCAATCAAATGAACAATCTCGGAAGCAGTGTCGTCCGTTCTGCACTCATCAATGGACAAGTGGACATGATGTGGGAATATACCGGAACGGCCCTTATCACGTATATGGGGGAAGAAGCCATTTCGGATCCGGAGAAAGCTTTCGAGCGGGTCAAAGAACTCGACAGTGAAAACAATATCCACTGGATGAACATGTCAGAAGTTAACAATACTTACGCGCTCGCGATGACTAGCGAACGGTCAGAAGAACTTGGCATCACCTCGATCAGCGAGTTGGCTGATTACATCAATGACAATCCAGGCGAGCTTACAATGGCGGCCGATGCAGAATTTGCCAACCGTTCGGATGGCCTTCCGGGAGTAGAAGAAACTTATGGATTTAGTTTTGGCTCCGGGCAAGTTAAGCAAATGGACTTGGGCTTGACGCAACGTTCGCTCGATAACGAGCAAGTAGACGTTTCGGTAGCTTTCGAAACGGATGCCACCATCAGAAGTTACGACCTCGTCGTGCTAGAAGATGATGAACGCTTTTTCCCGCCTTACCGGATAGCGGTAACGATTAACGAGGAAGTGTTCGAAGAGTATCCGGAAATCGAAGAAATCACAGCCCGCTTAGCCGACAGACTCGACAGCAATATTATGCGCGAACTGAACTACCTGGTAGATATTGAAGGCCAGAGCGTATCGGTCGTTGCGTATGACTGGCTAGTGGAAAACGGTTTGCTGGAAGAGGAATAAGCGTTACTACTGAAAGTCCGAAAAACCGCCATTCTTACGAGAGTGGTGGTTTTTCAGGTTGTCGAGAAAGTTAAGGACCCGTATTTTCCGAAGCTTATCGCACGACTCCGTGGGCTCGCGCCCAAGCCTCCTCAGCCGCTTCGCGTCTTGCGGGGTCTCGGTCGTCTCGCTAATCCACCGGAGTCGAGCGAACGCTTCTCCAAATACTTAAAGAGTTCGTTGGTTTTTCATTGTGGAATAGTCTCACACTCTTTTCATTAATAGGGGATTACAGACTTCTTCAACACTCTAGAAAACCGCCATCCTTTTGAGATGGCGGTTTTTTTGTGGGCGAGGGCGAGGTCGAGGTCTTTCGAATAGCTTGAATGAGGGAGGGGAAAGGAGAATTTTAGTAAATGGAGAAGTGAATAGGTAGTGGAGAGACTAAAGGAGGCATCATGGATGGAACACGTAACAGAAGGATTTATCCCCGTCACTGGGGGCAAGGTCTGGTACCGGATCACCGGCAATGGCCCCGGCATCCCGCTTTTGCTTTTGCACGGCGGGCCGGGAATGAAAAGCAGCGACAGCGACCCCCTACAACAACTGGGCGCAGAACGGCCCATCATTCAATACGACCAGCTCGGCTGCGGCCAATCGGACCGACCGAAAGATCCATCTCTTTGGACAGTGGATCGCTACGTTGAAGAGCTCGGACAAGTGATTCAAGCGCTAGGGTTGGAAGAAGTTCATTTGCTCGGCCATTCCTGGGGGACGATGCTCGCTGCTTCGTATCTATTTACGAAGCCTGGTGGCGTGCGCAGTGTCGTGTTTTCCGGACCCGCACTCGATGCGCAGCGCTGGGAGCGGGACCAGCGTGCTTATTTGAAACAATTCCCGGCACAAGTACAACAGGTGATTGAGGAACATGAAAACCAAGGAACAACTGATTCAGAAGATTACCAGGAAGCGATGATGGCATATTACAAAACGCATATGTGCCGCGTCGATCCTTGGCCAAACGAGCTGTCGGAGGATCTCGAGCAGCTGAACCCTCAGGTTTATAATCATATGTGGGGAGCATCAGAATTCACAGTTACCGGTACCTTAAAGCAGTTCGATGCGACCGGGCGCCTGCCTGAAATCGACATTCCGTCTTTATTTACGTGCGGGCGCTACGACGAAGCGACGCCTGAAGCAACAGAACATTATGCAAGTCTCGTGCCGGATGCCGAATTTTACGTGTTCGAAAACAGCTCGCATATGCCGTCTATTGAAGAACCTGGAGCGTATGTCGAGACTGTCCGCGAGTGGGTCAATCGCCAGGAAATGAAGCCGGGTGCTTAATTGAACACGCAACTGCTGTGACGGAGAGGAACCTCGAGTAAGGGCAGTTCGTTATTTTAACGGAACGAAGCTCTACAGATCAGAGGAGAGATGGGCATGAACGATGAGCACTGGCAATTGGCGGCTCGAGCTTTACTAGCGGTAAATGTGACAGCACATCCCAACAATGAACCAGTAACGATAACGGGGACGGCAGATGGATTTCGCTGCATCGGTGTCGGTACGGACGCAGCGGTGTTTCAAGCTGAGAAATTTCCACAGTACGCGTTCAAAGTATACGCAGAAGGCAAAAGTGACAAGCTCGAAGCGGAAGCAGCGGTTTACAGACAAATTGGGGATTCCCCTTATTTCTCGACTTGCTACGGCAGAGACGAGCGCATGCTTGTGTTGAAATTCGAACAAGGCCCAACTTTGTTCGACTGCCTATTGCAAGGCATTCTTGTGCCGGAGCAGGCAATTGCCGATGTGGAAACAGCGCGCGAGTATATTCGCGGAATCGGCTTGAATCCACGGGACATTCATTTGAAAAACATCCTCTTGCAAAACGGCCGTGCAAAACTGCTCGATGTCTCCGAATACATCCAGCCTGGCAACGACTTCCGCTGGGAGCATTTAAAAAAAGCTTATGTGGAATATTATCCGATCGTCGATGGCAAACCGGTGCCGTTCTGGCTGCTCGACACAATCCGCAAATGGTATCATCAGTGGAATCGGTACTCTGCAACATTCGATGAATTCATGCGCATCGTTTCTAAGCAATTAAATTACCGGAAATAAGGTAAGGGAACAATGAGCTTTCCACCCCAGGAGAGCTTGTTGTTCTTTTTGATGAGGTAAATTAATGATGATATTACTTCTATCAAATTCAAAATTTTATATTTTTTTAAAGAAAATTATTATTTGTATATAATGAGAGGAGAAATGCACTAGCGCAATAGACATAGGAGGCTTCACAATGATTAAACGAAATAAAGCTTGGGCTTTAATGCTAACTGCCAGTTTAGCTGCCGTGCTTGCGGCCTGCGGTGGGGAAGATGAAACTGCCGCGGATACAGAAAAGGCTGCACCGAAAAGCGAATTGGATAACGTACAGGAACTGCGGATAACAACCGGTTCTGGAATTCCGACCATGGACTCCGTACTGGCAGATGATGCGGTATCGTTCACCATGTTGAACAATGCGGCAGAGGGCTTGTATCGCCTCGATCAGCAGAATACGGCGATTCCAGCGATGGCATCCGGCGAACCTGAAATTAGCGAAGACGGCTTGAACTATACGTTTACATTACGCGATGCGAATTGGTCGGACGGCTCGCCTGTAACGGCACATGATTTTGTCTTTGCGTGGCAGCGCGCAGCCGACCCGGAAACAGGCTCGACATACGGGCCGTACATGATGGCTGGAACAATCAAAAATGCCGAGGCAATTGCAGCAGGCGAACTGGATAAATCGGAACTGGGGATAACAGCAGAAGATGACCAAACACTGGTCGTTTCGCTTGAACGCCCGATTCCGTATTTCTTGTCCTTGATGGCATTCGGCACATTTTACCCACAGAACGAAGCGTACGTGACAGAACTCGGAGAAGATTATGCGATGGACTCGTCCAAACTGATATCGAACGGGCCGTTCACATTGGCAAACTGGGACGCTACGGCGATGTCATGGGAATTGGAGAAAAACCCTGAATACTGGGATGCGGAAAACGTGAAAATGGAAACTGTTGAATTTAATATCGTTCCGGATCCAGGGACTGGCGTTAATTTGTATGAGACTGGGGATGCGGACCGGGCCGGATTAGCTGGCGAATTTGCGATGCAATACGCAGAGAATGAAGAAGTCGTGCGCGTCTTGAAACCGTCTGTTTATTATTTGCAATTTAATCAACAGCGCGAAGGCGAATCGACGCCGCTTGCCAACGCGAAATTGCGCAAAGCTTTGGCATTGTCGTTCAATAAACAGGATTTGGCTGATATCGTTCTTGCTAACGGCTCGATTCCGGCAGATTTCCTGGTCCCAACAGAGTTTGCGTTTGATGCGGACAACGAAGATTTCCGCCAAGTGAACGGAGATATGATGGAATTCAATGCCGAAGAAGCGAAAGCTTTATGGGCTGAAGGCTTGGAAGAAGAAGGGCTGACGGAAGTGAGCTTGGAATACTTAAGCGGCGATACGGAACTTTCGAAAAAAATCGATGCCTATATGCAAGACCAAATGGAAGGCAATCTGGAGGGCTTGACGCTTGAGATGAGCCAAGTGCCATTCAACGTCTTGCTTGATAAGAACGAAGCGCAGGATTACGATATCCAAAGCACAGGCTGGGGCCCTGATTTCCAAGACCCGATTACGTTCCTCGATTTGTTTGCGACGGAATCCCCTCAAAACACGATGGCGTATTCCAATGAACGAGTGGACGAATTGCTTGAACAGGCGAACGGCGAACTTGCCTTGAAGCCAGAAGAACGCTGGGAGGCGTTAGCGGAAGTCGAGAAAATTCTTGTCGAAGAAGATGCCGCCATCGCCAATATGTATCAGTTCGGCAGTATGGCGCTGCAAAAACCGTATGTGCACGATGTCATCACGCATCCGTTCACCGGCGATTTCAGTTATAAATGGGCGTATATCTCAGGAAGAGAATAAGAAAAGGAGGATGGCAGTCGCCATCCTCCTTTTTACAGGCTGTCAAGAAAGGTAAGAAGTCGTATTTTCCGAAGCTTATCGCACGACTCCGTGGGCTCGCGCCCAAGCCTCCTCAGCCGCTACGCGCCTTGCGGGGTCTCGGTCGTCTCGCTGATCCACAGGAGTCGAGCGAACGCTTCTTCAAATACTTAGAGAGTTCATTAATTGTTGGATATAGAAAAAGGTCCTCTCTTTCATAATTGAGAACGAATTATGGACTTCTTCAACACTCTGAGAAAAGGAGGATGGCAGTCGCCATCCTCCTTTTTACAGGCTGTCGAGAAAGGTGAAAAGTCGTATTTTCCGAAGCTTATCGCACGACTCCTCGGGGCGGGAATCGAGCCTCCTCGTCACTAAAGCGTTGCTCAACTCTCACTATGTTCGAGCATCGCAAATGAATGTGCTCAGCACAGCTTCGCTCATTCATTGCCTGTGGGGTCTCTTAAACCCGCTAATCCCGTAGGAAAGATAAGGTCGACCTACGGGAGAACTTATCTTTGCGAAGTAATGCGTAGCATTATTGAGCAGAAGGTTTTACGAGCGAACGCTTCTCCAAATACTTAGAAAGATCATTGATTGTTGAATGTGAAAAAAAGTAGCTTCTTTTGTACTTGATAACGAACTATGGACTTATTCAACACTATAAAAAGGAGGATGGCAGTCGCCATCCTCCTTTTTATGTTTTTATTTACTTTAAAACGCGCCGGAGCCGCCACCACCGCCGCCGACTCCTCCACCGGTACCGGCGATGCCGCCGCCACTTGCATCGGCAGTGGCACTTGTTGTGGTACTTGCCGTAACGAACACGGCGGTCATGAGGACTGGATTCACCGCAAAGCCGGAGACATCATTTGCTGGCTCTGCAGCTGTGAAGGCGTGCGCTTTGCGCTCAGCCGTTTTCTGATCGCTGCCAAGTAGGTATGCATAAGCACGCTGCTTTTCATCCGGCGTCAAGCGCTCCCATTGCTCTGTCGGCAACTGCGCCATCGCCGTTTTCAGGCTGCGCCATTCAGAGCGTAGTCGGTGTCCTTCGCGCGTGATCGGTGAATAGCCGATCGCAAAGCCAAGCGCGAGCATCGCCAGTGCAATGGACAAAGCCATCCATGGCAACAATCCGTATATCCCTGACACGACGGCGAGGCCGATGAAGACCGCGCTCATGATGCCTACTGCCAAGCGCTGGCCACTGTGTTTTTCGTAAAAATCGTGGGCCATCACTTCGGCTTTCACTTCTTTATTCCATTCAGCGGTCGCTGCGTTGTAATGGTCGTGATTAAGTTCATTTTTCGTATAGATTTCCACTTGTTCAAGCGTAAATTCGCACCCGTCTCCGATCGTATCAAACAATAGCCCAATCAGCACCGCTTCGTGCGGATGGTCGGTGCTGCGGTCAGCCAGTTCGAAATGGTCTTCCGACAGTTGGCGAATCTTGCCTTTTCTCATCAAATCCAAAATTGCCGCCGACATGCCGTTCGCCGCTACGTAATTCGGATTCGTGAAATGAAGCAAGGCAGGGATGCTCATTGAGTCTTCCGGTACGAAAAACTCATCATCTTCACTTCGGGCTTCCCGTTTGCGTCTTGACGCCTTAATCCAAGAGAAGATCACCAAGCCGATAAGTAAAGCGCCAAGCGTCGCGATAACGGGGATTCCAATGGATTTCGCGAGCTGTTGGTTACGGGCGAAAGCGGCTGCTTCGTTTTCCAGTTCTTCGCGGTCATCCGCTACTTCATCCCGCACCGTACCGTCCTGCGCCGTGACGCCAGGAAACAATCCAGCCTCAAAAATGGCTCGGATATCGGCCGTTTTTCCAGCAGGCACATCACCTAAATCAAAAACGACGGTGCCATCATCTGTAACGCTCGCTGTATCAAACGCTTCCCCGTATCCGAGCGCTTCGGTTTCCGCTGCCGCAGCAGGTGGAATGACCGTGATCGTCATCTCGCCGTAGTCGCTTTCATTGCTGTCATCGAAAAACGGCCAGTAGAATTCAGCGCCATCAGAAAATTTCTCGACAGCCCCGACAATCTGGTAATTCAACTCGACTTGGATCGTATCGCCCTCGTTGCCGGAGCGGTAGATTTTGTATAGGCCGTTTTCGGCTTCTACTTCCAAATCACGCCGGCTGTCCTTCGCCGTAAACGCTTCAATCGATGTTCCTTCTTTTGGGATCAAGCTCCTCGTAATGCCATTAAACTCATCTTCGAATTCGTACGTAAATTGTTCCGTGACATCTGCCGTGCCGTCTTCATTCAGTTGGGCTTCGATCTGCACATCCGTAATATTGAAGTCGATAGCAAATGCCTGGACCGGGACGAGCAGCAGGAAGACAAACAGAATAAAAGCCAAGATTTTTTTGTTCTTCACGATTCATCACCTCTTGTATAGGAATACGGTTGAGTGGAGGGAAGGTTTCAGAAATAGCCAGAGTGTCAGTTGCAATTTGAAAAATAATCCAATTGATTTATTTTTTATATTAATTAGAATAATGTGTTTTCTTATTGACAACGCTTTCATTTACGAATATGCTAATTTTAGGTTAATATCTTGTGCGGAGAAATGGAGACACATTAATGAGCTTTGGGCATCCCCCAAAGCTCATTAATGTGTCTCTTTTTTCGTTGCATATACCCAAATAAGAGAGGAGGGATATTATAACAGCTACCAGTTTCTCGAGATCTTGATGAATAGGCATGCACAGAAAAAGGGGGAAGAACATGAAGAACAATAGAAAACCAGTTGTATTGTTGATTATTTCGTTGCTATTGGTGTTAATCGGTAGTATAGTTGCCGCCCAGTTTAATAGTTCGAACGGTGAAGTGGACGTGTCGAGAATTTATTTCGATACGGAAAGAGGCGAATTGTCCGGATTGCTATATAAGCCTGACGGAGCCGATAGTGAAGCAAGGCCGACATTGGTTACCACTCACGGATATTTGAATTCTGCGGAAATGCAAGACGCACAGGCAATTGAAATGTCTAAGCGCGGATATGTAGTGTTGGCGCTTGACCAATACGATCATGGTCATTCGACTGGCACAATGGAAAAGCCGATCCCGTTCTTTTCGTTTTGGCCCTATGCCATTTATGACGCAGTTCAATACATGTATGAACAAGATTATGTACTGAAAGATGCAGAACAAAATGGGGTTATTGCGGTTTCCGGCCATTCGATGGGTGGATTTTCATCTACTCATGCAGTAATGCTGGATGAAGCAGATTACCAGGAGTCGGGAGTGCGTAAGATTCACAGCTCTTTGACGATGGGGTCGGATTATCAGTGGGTCAAAGCACTTGGCTACACGGACGAGGAAATCAATGCTTCCTATGGACCACGACCATCTGGGAAAATTGCCGGAGTTTATGATGAATTTTTCTTTGATGCAGAGGCGTCGGCAGCCGGACAGTCAGTAGTGAAAAAAGATTATGTCAGCACGCCTGAAGGTTTAGGGTTCCTAGGCGGCTTAGAATCTGCGCAGGCGGGTGAATTTTACGAAGTTGACGGGGCTGAGCGCATCATTTATCAGCCGAACGAGACTCATCCGTGGAATCACTTCTCCGAGCAATCGACAGCTTATGCCGTTGATTTCTATGATACTGCTTTTGAAGAATATGGGAATGTAGTGACAGTCGGCGAAGATGGACAAACCTGGATGTGGAAAGAGTGGTTTTCTTTCATCGCGCTTATCGGTTTCTTCTTATTGTTCATTCCGGTTATCAATTTATTGACTAAGTTGCCTTTCTTCAACTGGGTTTATACAAAATCTCCAGTTGCTTTAGCAGCTCCTAAAACACCAGGCGCTAAATTGGCAGGCTATATTTTATTAGTAGTAGGTGCGCTGTATCCTGCTCTATTCTTTACAGCACTTCATAGCGGAGATGCAACGGGCATGACTCTTCTTCGTCAGATCAGCATGATTACGATTGGATTAGCGGCGTTGATTCTGATCTTCAGTTTTGTGAGAAATGCCGGACATTCTGCGAAATTGGGATCTGGGCTTGTTCTGGTGCTTGGCATCGTCCAGTATATTTATTTGCGTGAACAAGAACGCTTTTTTGCGACGACTGAATGGTTCGGTGCAGCGACGGTTAACCCAATTGTCTTTTGGGCAATCAACGTAGCCATCGTGACCTTGATGATTTTGATTGGTTATCACTTCGTAGCGAAAAAAGCAGAAGGTGCAAGCTTTGCTAGTTACGGCTTGAAAGCAAACTTCAAAACGATTATTGCCGCTTTAGCTACGGCGATTACGGCAGTAGCAATCGGTTATGGCCTGTTGTACGTGGTGGACGCCTTCTTCAAAGTCGACTTCCGTCTGTGGACTTTAGCAGTGAAAACCTTTGAAGATCAGCACGTCTTCGCATTGTTGCGCTATGCGCCGCTGTTCTTCATCTACTATTTCATTGTTGGGTTGTCTGTAAACGTCAATACGGCCAGCAGTGCATATGATGGATGGAAAGGCTATGGAATCTCCATTCTTCACTTTATCGGCGGATTGGTCTTGTATCTCGCTTACCATTACGGATTGTTGTTCTTGACAGGGACTGGTGGCTATCCTGCCGAATCCCTCTCATCAATCATTGTTATTGGGCTTGTTCCAGTCCTGCTGTTGGCAGCTATTTACAACCGTTATTTCTTCAGGAAAACCGGAAATGTCTATGTTGGGGCATTTTTGAATACTATCTTGATGACGCTTATTACTTTGGCGAACACGGTTCTTTATACAGGGCTTTAAGTTTCAAAAAGAGAATGATTCGCCCCATAAGATACAGTTCACACTCTGTCTTCTGGGGTGTGTTTTTAGGAATCGTTCGAACTTTAAAAAGCTATCCATGAATCCCAAAAGGATTCGTGGATAGCTTTTTCCTTATACAAGTTCAACCGTAATACTGCGATTGTCCGACTGCAAATCCAAAGTGTGAAATTAGAAGCTTCCGATGAGATAAATATTAAAGATTAGATGACGGCCTTATCTCGCTGTCATTTTTTTATATCTTGCAAGCTCAACCCAGTAGCGATGGGCGATGAAGCCGAAAGCGGGATCGCGTATTTCACATCGGCCTGGGTGCCGAGTGGGTGGGGCTTTAGTTGGAAATGGTCGATGGCTGTGCCAATCGTTTGGGCTGCCGATTTTAATTTCGGATCAACTAAAGGAATATAATCGATGTCAATCAAGGACTCGGATACATCAATGATCCGCACCGCTTGTTCATCCAGGACCGCCGCTAGTTGGAGAAATGTCCATTGTTCCCTGGCGGCGATGGAATTGTAATGGTTATGCCCATTGACGTACAATCCAGCCCGTTGCTTGGGTTTCAGCAATTCCCACATCGGGATATCTGGCGCAATGCAGCGTTTTTCCTTTTCAGAGTTTTTGGTCGTTCCATGGACCGGATGATGACCGAAGACGACAAGCGGCAAGTCACCGGATTCTTGGACTACTGTTTCAAGCCATTGTTGTTGGACGAGATCCAAGGTTCCGCCCCAGTCTTCGTAATTTTGTTCTTGGGCAGTATCCAAAAAAGCCAAGACGGCATGGTCTGTTGAAATCGTATGAAAACGCTCTTGCTGTGTGATGTGGAGGACATCGTTCCGGTTCATGGCATAGACATCATGGTTGCCGAGTACGTGGACAAATGGCTTTTGATGCTGCCGGATTATAGCGTAGATATCTTCCAATTCGTCAGCTGAACCAAAATTCGTCAAATCACCAATCGATACATACAGATCTGCGGGAATCGAGAAAAACTGTTCCATGAAAGACTCGAAAAACGACTGCCGGTCTTCCCGGATAAACGCATAGCTCTCTTTTACCGAAGGAAAGTGCAAATCTCCAATCACTGCAATTTTCATCATGTTCAACAACTCCTTCTTCATTTAATGACACCAGTATCTCAAACGGCTGCTAAGCTACGGTAAACGCAATGTAAAGAATTGTGAAAGTTTGGGCCGAGGCCGGACAGGCGATGGCAAGTATTAAAAAAGCTGCACTTATCCGCCAGTTAGGCGTATAGGTGCAGCTCGGTTGGACTTTACAGGATCGCTTCCGCAATTAGCTTATCCAGCTTGCGGATGTTGACTTTCTTATTCAAGTTCAGCTTGAAGTTCCCAGCTTTTGTCCACAGCTGGATTTCCGCATTGGCATCGAAAGTACCGGCGTTTTCGCTTGAGTACATGTGGATAGATGAAAACGGGATCGTGTAGATTTCGACTTTCTTTCCAGTCAAGCCTTGCTTATCGGAAATGATAAGGCGCTTATTCGTCACGACAGCGGTATCGCGCACAGTTTTATAAGCGGCTTTCGCTTCCTCGCCGGTCACCAATAACTCTTTGACCGAATCCGGCACATCGATTTCCTGGACGAAGGTCCAGCCCATCATCTCGTTCAATTCTGCCATTTAGATTCCCCCCCTAATCAGTTATGGTACCAGTATGGCATAGCTTGGAAAGAGGGGCTATGAATATGATAGGAGCGCTTTTTGTATTTAGCTGCTGGCTGGTAGGAGTACAATCGCAAACTTAACTACAAAAGACGATAAAATATCTCTAGCTTACACGGAGGGCTTATTATCTACGCAAAAGAAAAATATGGGAATTCTTAATTTTATGCGGGACTTTTGATGTCTTTATGAGAATTATGACAAAAATAACGAAATTTATATTGAATTTTTTATTAATTCAGACTACTATTTGTGATAGCAAGAAAATAAAGGAAATGGAAGGAGAAACATATGAAAAAAGGAATTACTGGAATTTTCATGGGGTCGCTTTTATTTATAGGAGCTTCTCTAAATGTAGCCGCGGACAACCATGTCGATAAAGACTGCGGTGATTTCGCGAACCATGATGAGGTCATGGAGTTTTGGTACACAAACGGCTATAGTGCAGAAAACGATCCGCATGATCTTGACCGTGACAATGACGGGCTTGCTTGTGAAGTCAGCCAATCAGAATACGATGATTATGTAGCGAGCCAAGAAGCTGCCGGATCCGATGACGAAGCTGCTGAAGATCAGGATGAAGCAGCCGAAGAAGAAGAGGAAGGCGCTGCGTTGCCAGATACCGCTTCTAACGGGCCTTTGATGATGCTGTTCGGCGCTGGCATTGCCGGGGCAGGTTCATTGCTTTTGTTCCGCAGAAAGAAACAAACAGCATAACGCCTTATGGCTGTCTTGTAAGCCACCATATAAAAGCTGAGAGTGAATATCCGCTCTTGGATTCAGGTTTGCAAAGAGACTGCCTGTGGAAGTCGTGTTCATCCACTTCCGAGGCAGCCTCTTTATTGTGAGGTGATAGGTGATGAGGCGTTGGCTTGGGATGATCTTGCTTATGGTTGGGGTAGGCATTGTCATCGTGAATTTTTTGCAATGGAATACTGGCCACACTGCTGCGCAAGATTTTACTGAAAAAGAAGTAAAAGAAGTGACAGAAGTGGCCCAGACCCTGGAAAAGGACATGATGTATACGCCGCCTTCTATTGAAGAGCCGACTCCCGTGTTTACTAATGAAATTCAGCAGGCAGCAGGAACGGAGATTGCTGCACTGCTCATCCCCAAAATTGGACAGAAATATTCCATCTACTGGGGGACAGATACTTCGACTTTGACGCAAGGTGTCGGGATGTTTGTCAGCGATTTGACGACGGTGCCAGGCGGTTATGGCCATACGGTTTTAAGCGGACATCGGGATACCGTATTCACCCGATTGGATGAACTCGAGAAAGGAGATTTGCTTCACGTCCAATACGATGGCAAGTTGTTCAGTTACGAAGTCACGGACACTTGGATCACACACGAAGATGATCGAACAGTCATTGTAGAAAAAGAAGAGTCGATGCTGACATTGACGACTTGCTATCCTTTTGACTTCATCGGGTTCGCCCCGGACCGGTATATTGTCCAAGCGAAATTGGTCGCTGAACAAGAAGTCGAGGAATAGAACGGCTTTTTAGGTTCGTGAGGTTTCTTTAATGTCCCTATAGCTAGTATTCGAAAGGCCCAATAATTCGTTAGGGCCTTTTTGGCGTGTTCGAAATAACGGGTTTTGAAGGGTTTTTCGAGGCAGTAGGCGAATACGCATGGAAGGAATGATGCGAGAAGACAGTGGAAAGGATGGGGGAAAATGAAGATTTTGATTCTTGGAGGTACTCGCTTTTTAGGACGCTTTTTAACGCGGGCTGCCCTCGATCAAGGGCATGAAGTTACTTTATTCAATAGAGGAAAAGAAAATCCAGCGCTCTTCCCAGAAGTTGAGAAACTAGTCGGTGACCGGGACGGTGAGCTGGCGGCGCTTGAGGGGCGGACGTGGGATGCAGTAATCGATACGTGTGGTTACGTGCCACAAGTCGTACGGCAATCAGCAGCACTTCTCGCGGGAAATGCTGGACATTACACGTTCATCTCCAGCGCTTCGGTTTATGATGATTTGCAAGATCCAGGAATTGATGAAGAGCATGCTGTGCGCAAGCTGCCGCAAGACGTGGCCGATCCGCCTAGCAATGAATATTACGGGGAATTGAAATTCCTATGTGAGCGGGAAGTAGAAAAACAGTTTCCAGACCGGGCGCTGATCATCCGTCCGGGATTGATCGTCGGGCCTTATGATTTCACGGGACGGTTCAGCTATTGGACCAATCGGGTGGCGCAGGGCGGCGAAGTGCTGGCGCCTGGGCGCAAAGATAGGCAGATCCAATTTATCGACGTCCGGGATTTGGCGGAATGGATTTTGCGCATGGTGGAGCAGCAAGTAAGCGGCGTATTCAATGCGACAGGGCCTAGTCATTCATTGACGATGGAGGCATTTCTGAAAACTTGCCGAAATGCCTTGGCGAGCCGTGCGCAATTCGTGTGGATGGATGATGAGTTTTTGATGGCAAACGATGTCGGATATTGGATGGAATTGCCGCTATGGATACCGGACAGTGAGAACGTAGATGGTTTCATGGCGATGTCGATTGACAAAGCGCTGGCTCAAGGACTGAGTTTTAGGCCGCTTGAAGAAACGATTCAAGATACCCACGAGTGGCTGCAACAAGAGGGCGTAGTCGGCACAGCCGGATTGGACAGCTCAAAAGAACTACGCTTATTGGCGAGCTGGAAAGAACGCTAGAAAGGAGGACAGCGATGAAATTGTATAAAGAATTGGCTAATTGGTGGCCATTGATGTCTCCTCATACAGAATACGAGGAGGAAGCGGGACTTTACTTGGAGCTCATGCAAAAACATCATCCGCGCATTCAAAAAGCGGTGGAGTTCGGGTCTGGCGGTGGCAGTAACGCTTATTACCTTAAACGCCATTTTCCGATCACCTTGACGGATGTGTCTCGGGACATGCTGGCCATCAGCCAGAAATTAAATCCGGATTGCCCACATGTCGAAGGGGATATGCGATATCTCGATTTAAGCGAGCGGTTTGATCTTGTGTTCATCCACGACGCCATCATGCATTTTACGGCGGCACAGGATTTATTGGAAGTGATGCAAAATGCCAAAAGGCAGTTAAATCCCGGCGGCCTCTTGATGATCGTAGCGGATGAGTTTACCGAAACATTCAAGCCGCAAACCCATCACGGTGGCATCGATCAAGGCAAGCGGGGCCTACGGTATTTGGAGTGGAGCTATGATGCGGATACAAGTGATCATGTAACCGAAACCGAATATGTCTATATCATGCGAGATGAAGATGGTCGCGTGTTTACGGAATCAGACCACGCGGAATTTGGGCTGTTCTCGATGGCGGAATGGGAAAAATTATTGGAGCAAGCGGGCTTTCACACTCATTTTGAACGCCTTGCGCACAGCGGTCTCGAAGGAAGCTATTTTGCGATCATGGCGACGCAGCGGGAACAGTGACAAATCTTTTATAAACGTGATGGCAATCGATGCAAAAAGAAAACCCATGGAAAGGAATCCATGAGTTTAGCTGATGTTGCTTTATTTATTGGTTGCGACCGGGCAGGACGGGTCGCTTGTCCATTCATTCATCGACCCATCGTACACGGCGACATTCGGCTGCCCGAGTTTATTGAGCAATAAGGCGGTCCAAGTAGCGGCAATGCCGCCTCCGCAATACGTGATGACTTTTTTATCAGGGGCGAGTGCGCCGCTTTGTTCGAAAGCTGTGCGCAATTGTTCGTCAGAGACTAATGCTTTCGTATCTTCGTTTGCATGGCTTCCGAAAAAGACGTTGTCGCTGCTTGGAATGTGGCCGCTGTGAAAATCGTCGGGCGACAAACTGTTAATAAGGACCGTCTGCTCGTCCTCGATGGCTTTGCGGACATCTTCTTTTGTGGCGAGCATATCGCTTCGGCGCTGCCCCGAAAAGTTCGCTTTCGGGTAAGACGGGAAATCTGTTGATAACTCACGGCCTTCCGCCTGCCATTTCTGCAATCCGCCTTCTAGAATGGCGACTTGGCCAAATCCTTCGTAACGCAATTGCCAAGCGAGACGTGACGCCCATTGAGAAGCGGCAAGTTCTTCGCCGACAAGTGCGTTTTGATCATAAATGACGGTGCGCATGCCATCGCCAATACCGAGGTCGGTCATTTTTTCAATAAATGCATTGCGCGGCGGGACGGTAAACGGCAGAGCTGCTTCGCTATCGGTCAATTCCCCGAGCAAGTCTGCATAAACTGCTCCCGGGATGTGGCCTTGGGAATAGGACGCTTTGCCGGATTCAACAGTTGGCGCACCGCCAACTTCCGGGAATTTCATGAACACCGTAGCATCCACGATCCGTAAATCGGCATCGTTTAAATGTTCAGCTAGCCAGTCAGTTGTCACGATTAATGGAATGTCATTCATCTAAGTAGTCCTCCTTCATAAGGGTGTCTTTACTGTAATATTTTGTTGAGAATCCCGTCAAAAATTAGGATTTTCGAAAACAGCAAGCACAACAACGAACGCGGTTTTGATCCGTTAACTTTAAAAGGGGAAGATGCACATGATCTATGCAGCGTTGCTTCGCGGCATCAATGTCGGCGGACATAATAAAGTCAACATGAAGGAATTAAAAGAGGCGTTCGAACAGGCGGGCATGTCATCAGTCAAAACCTACATCAATTCAGGGAATATCGTCTTTCAAGACAGCCGCGAGAAAGCACAAGTGACAGTTCTTTTAGAACAAGCGATTCTGGAACAATTTGCGCTGCGCATTAAAGTACTGGTGTATTCATTTGACGAATATAGCCGCATTGCACAGGCGGTCCCGCCAGAATGGGCCAATGATAAACAGTTGAAAAGCGATGTGCTGTTTTTATGGCAGCAGGTCGACCAACAAAATGTGCTCGAACAATTGCCGTTAAAACCGGACATTGACCGAGCGGTGTATGTACCAGGCGCCGTTCTTTGGTCGGTCGACCGGGAGCATGTGTCGAAGAGTGGAATGGCTAAGATCGTGGGCACGACGTTATATAAACAAGTTACCATTCGCAATGTGAATACCGTTCGGAAGATTTACGAGCTGATGAGGGAGTTAGAGGGACAGGTAGCGAAATAGTTCTAAAATTGATTGATAATTATGATAATATAAAGGCGTTGAAAAATATGGAAGTGGAGGCGAGAAGATGGAGTTAGCAGGAAAAGTGGCAGTAGTGACAGGCGGGGCTTCAGGAATTGGGCTAGCGGCGGCAAAAGCGTATTTGGCAAAAGGCGCAAAAGTGGTGATTGCCGATTTTAACGAAGAAGGCGGCAAACAGGCGGCAGCGGACTTGAAAGATGAAGGCGATATCTTATTTGTCAAAGTAGATGTGGCAAGTGAAGACTCGGTAAAAGCGATGATCGACTTCACGATCGATCAGTTCGGCACCATTGATTTGCTCGTCAATAATGCCGGCATCGGTGCGCTGACAGAAACGCACGAGTTGAGTTATGAAGACTACCATAAAGTCATTGCGGTCAATCAGGACAGCATCTTCTTTGGGGCGAAGCATGCCATCCGCCATATGATGAACAATGGAGGCGGTGCAATCATCAACACCTCTTCGATTCTCGGAAGTGTCGGGGAAGGAGCGGCATTTGCCTATAATGCTTCAAAAGGCGCGGTCAATCTCATGACGAAATCATTAGCGCTCCAGTATGCTTCTCATGGAATCCGTGTCAATGCCGTGGCACCGGGCTATGTCGAGTCTGGCATGGTTAGCCGTGAAGCGCTTGGAGAAGAATTTTACGGGCAGCTGGTCAGCAAGCATCCGATTGGGCGCATCGGCAAGGCGGATGAAATCGCTCATGCCATCATCTTCCTCAGTGAAAATGACTTTACTACTGGCACGACGATTTTAGTTGACGGCGGCTATACTGCGCAATAAGTAAAGAGAAAATATGGACATTCGAAAACATCTGTGCATTGGGTAGACCATCCAATGCACAGATGTTTTTTGATGGCTTCTATTATAGAAAAGGTTCAAGGAAATGAAAAAAAGACGTGAGGCAAAAGAATGGTTTCCCGTAAAATACATAAGTTCAGAAAACATAAAGCACCTGCAGATGATATGATTAGAAGATACGATCGACAGCGAAATCTTGAAGAAACCAGCCGGGCTACACGTCTTTTCAGTTTGGCGGAACAGGTGATGACACAATGGCAACACAAACCAAAACATATGAGACGTCTATACGTTTAACTAAAACCGCATCGGAAAAGATGAGAGGGTTCGGCATTAGCGAACGCTTATTTTTTATGGCGGACTACCCGTTTCAAGTATTTCTCGAGCGCTATCCGTCGACTGCGGATGGTTCTCTTTCTGTTGCGCTTCTGTTCAGTGCAGAACAAACAGAGAGGCTGACGGATAAGGCGGGCGGGCAAGCTGCCGTGCTTCATTGCGTATTCGCGAACCATCAACTATTGGTGACCAATGTGACGCTCAGAAAAGCCTATCAGGCACTTGGCACCAATTGGCAGCGCGAGGAATCGATCCAGTTCAAGAATTCGCGCGATCCGGTGCCGGTAGCGTTCATGAACTTAATCAACCGACTGACACCGGCGAAAGAGCGTTCGGATTATGTGAAAAAACGCATCTCGAGCTGGGAAGGATACTTGAAAATCCAAGAACAGGGTATGGATATTCCAGACATCAAAACGGGCTATTCGAATTTGGCGTTCAACCACGATTTTAGCCGCATCACGTTAACGGGCTGCCGGATGGACGATAAAGAATGGAAAAACTTGCGCAATCTAAGCGTCCGACTCACCGGCATCGACGGCGATGTCGGCACCGTCCTCAAAGCGAAAAATCGCACAATCGAAATCGAATTAAATCCCTTCATCATCAAGCAGATGCGCGAAAAAGCGCAGGCTCTCCATAAAAGAGAAGTCGTGTTCAGCAATTTCGCTGCACTCAGCCAAGTCCGCAGATTGCGCCAAGGCTTCACCAATCTTGAAAAAGGGCTTGCGGTCAATCCGCAGCTCGACCGCCTGCTATTCGAAGAGCGGCCAAATGTAGCGGCATTAAAGGAATTGCCGAAGCTCACGTTCCACAACCGCTTGAACGAATTCCAGCAGCAAGCGGTCACAGGGGCGATGTCAGCGGAAGACCTGTACGTCATCCAAGGACCTCCCGGGACCGGTAAGACAACGGTCATTTCGGAAATCTGCCTGCAAAACGCCAAGAAAGGCTTACGTACACTCGTCGCTTCGCAGTCGAATTTGGCAGTCGATAACGCGCTTGGGCGCTTGCTTGCCCATAAAGACATCCGGATTTTGCGTGTCGGGCGTACGGAGAGCATCGAAGAAGACGGCCAAAAATTCATCGAAGAAAACGTCGGGCAGTATTGGAAAGACCATACCTTAAAAGAAATCACGGCGCAGTATGAGGCGCGTACAGTGCGCGAAAAAGAAGTCGCCGAAAAACTTGAAACAACGGAACAAGCTTACGCGGAGCTGCAGCCGGTATTTGAGAAATGGCAGCAAGCCGTCGAAGATAAAAAAGCAGCCAAGGCAAAACAGCAAGACTTGCGGGTTTCCATGGAAACTTGGCAAAACAAAGAACGGGCGCGTGAGCTTGAACAGCGGCAAGCGGTAAACCACAAGCAAAGCATCGAAGGAAAAATAGAGAAGCTAGAAGCGGCCATTGACAAAGCGCAGGATTTGCTCGATAGCGGGCAAGGGGCCGATTGGTTTGAACAACAACGACAGCAAACTCAAGTCAGCATCGAACAACTCGAGCGCGCGCGCGAAGCAAAGAAGCTGAGCGAACAGCTGGCCATCCTGCGCCGCGACATGGAATTAATTGAAGAAAAGCGTGACGAAGTAGTGGCCAGAGCGCAGGAAAAGCAAGCGGTGCTCGAGACCGTTGAGGATATGAAAAAGGTCGATAGCTTGCTTGAAGTGATGGCGCAACAAAAGATCGAAGAAATGCCGTCGATTGCTTTTTCACTCAGCAAGCTCGACATGATTCGTGACAAAGTGGCAGAGCGCAAAAAGCTTGAAGCGTATAACACGAGCGTCACTTCAGCGATTGGCTATGTTGAGAACTTACTGAAGGCTGCAGGGATTGACGTCGCGCAAGTAAAAGAACGCGCCTTGTCTCAAGCGGAATCATTCACTTCTGCCAATATCGACGAGTTTCTGGAAAAACTGCGCGCGATGCTGAAAAGTTCCCAGCAGATCGAATCGGCTGTTCTTGCCAAAGCTTTGAGCGGCTTATACAAACGCCAGAATGACCTATGGCGGAGAGGCGCGATGCTAAAAGCCGCCGATGTGTATATCGAAGAGTCCAAGCGTGCATTCGCCCAATTAAAGAAAGCATTGTGCGGAGAACTCGACAAACAAAGGCAAAGCTATCTCGCATTGGATGAACGAGGCCTCGAGCAGTTCGAGCGGAAGCGGGAAGAGCTTTCACGCATCGAACGGCAAGCGGGTACTTTGTCCGTATCTATCGACGTGCCAGAAGACGTCGAACAAGCGATTGCCGATCGCCAAAACCAGTTGGCGCAGTTTGAAAACGACCAAGCTGAATTTCGACAAGCGGCTGCGAAATTGGAGCAACTGCAAGCCGACTTGCTCGCTGAACAAACGGCAGTTGAAAAAGCCGAACAGCGAATTAACGACGTCATAGCGCAACTTGGCGAAGCGAAACAGCGTCTAAAAGACAAGCAACAGGAACTGCAAGAATTGGAAAGCATCCTTTCAACGGATCCGGAAGCGGCCTACGAAGAAACCGCGAAACAGCTCGCCAGCCTGTCGTTCGATATGGAATCGCTTAAGCAAGAGCAAAAGAACTTCCCGCTTTTGCAATCGGTGCAAAAACAATGGATTGCTCTTTTGGAATCGGCAAGCGAACACGATCTGGACGAGATCCGCAAGCTCTACATCAAGCACGCCAATGTTATCGGCACGACCTGTGTGGCGTCTGCGCGTAAAGATTTCCAGGACAATTATCCGGTATTCGATGTCGTCATCGTTGATGAAGTATCGAAAGCGACGCCGCCGGAACTATTGTTGCCGATGCTCAAAGGCAAAAAAGTGATTTTGGTCGGGGACCACCACCAATTGCCGCCTTTGCTTGGCAACGATACTTTAGAAGAAACCCTGGAAGAAATGATCAAAGAGAACAGCGGCTTTGAAGAAAAACGCGAACTCGAGAAACTGCTCGAAGAATCGCTGTTTGAGCGCTTGTATAAAAACTTGCCGGATACCAATAAGACGATGCTTGCGATCCAGTACCGCATGCACGCGGATATCATGGAAACCATTTCACCGTTCTATAAAGACGAGAATGTCCAATTGCAATGCGGCTTAGCTGACTCAGACGCAGACCGCGACCATTTCCTGGAATCGGCAACGGTGAAACGCCATAACCACCTCATGTGGCTCGACTTGCCGAACGAACCGGCGTATTTTGAAGAACGCATGAGCGGCGGGAAAAGCCTGTACAATCCGTCGGAACTTGCCGAGATCAGCCGCCTGTTGACAGAACTCAATGAATCGGTCGCTGAAGCCAAAGCAGCTGGCCGGATTCCGGCAAATGAGTTGAAAACGGTTGGCGTCATTTCGTTCTACGGCGAACAAGTGAAGCGGCTGCAGCGCATGATCGACCAGGAATTGCGCTTGCCGCATTTATTGCTTCGCACCGGAACAGTTGACCGTTTCCAAGGCAGCGAAATGGAGATCATCCTTTTAAGCATGGTCCGCAATAACCAAAATGACCGCGGCGATATCGGTTTCGCCAAAGACTACCGTAGATTGAACGTCGCCTTGTCGCGTGCTAAGCAATTGCTGGTGATGGTCGGCAGTTCCGAAATGTTTACGAAACGGGCGAAAAAACAACAGACGCAACAGATGTATCAGCACGTATTGGATGTCGCCGAACAAAAACATGGCGTGAAAGTTCTGCAGAAGGGGTGAGCACATGGTGAAGCTAGTGGATAAGTTGCGAATGGAATTGGCATCGAACGGAAATGTAGAAATCGTAAACGAGCTGTCGTGGCATGTACCGCTGGTTTCTTATGAAGTATCCTATTCCCGCATCAAGCGCTTCAAAATGGATATCTTGATGAAGATGCTGCTGCTGGCTTTTCAGGAAGCAGACATCCGCCGCCCTGCTGCACTCGCTGAGATGTTGTTTGTCGAGGAGCTGTTCATCCGCGACTTAATCGATAAGATGCACCATACGCAGCTGATCCGCCTCGACCCCAAAGGCTACCGGCTGACCGATAAAGGCTACGGACAGCTGGAAAAAGGCATTTTTGAGGAAGCGATAGAAAGCGATGAAGCTATTGCTTCTTTTAGCGCGGCCCATAACCGCTATTGGCTTATAGAAGAAGTGCAGGACAAAAAACAAGCTGACGGGCCTGTCTACCGCTATGCCACGGAACCGTCAGCTGACAAAATCCGCATCCAGGAGCTGTTGGCGCAGGAAAAAGATGCTGCCGAAGAAGGCTATCAAGTGCTAGTTGCGGATGTCTTGACGCTGGAGGAAATTGGCCATGACGCTATCCCTTGCATCGAATTTCAGCTATACGACCGGGAGCAGGACCTCTTTTACGCCCGCGTCTGGAACACAAAGAGCAATATCTGGGATGAAGTGCTTCAAAAACAGATCGAGAAGCAGGAATTGCTCGCATGGCGCGAAGCGATGGCGAGCCAAGAATCCCCAGCAGAACATGCGTAGGGCTTTGAATTTCCGGAAAATGGGAGTACAATAGAGAATGTTTCTTTCAGGAAACAGGCAATTGAATGGCCTGAAGATAATTGATCATGAAAAGGTGTAATGAATATGAAAAAAATGAAAATGAATACCTACATGCCCATTTTTCTCTTAGCGGTTGTAATGCTATGGGCGAAAACGTATATCTCGCAAAAAACACAATTCACACTAGAAGTAGAAGGCGGGCTGCAGGAATTCCTGTTGTTGATCAATCCGTTAGGCTCTGCGCTCTTATTGCTGAGCTTGTCCCTATTCTTTAAAGGGATGCGAAAATACTGGGCATTGCTGTCGATTTACCTTGGCATGTCGATTCTGCTCTATGCCAATATCGTCTATTACCGGTTTTTCAGTGATTTCATCACTTTGCCGACTTTGTTCCAAACCCAGAATTTCGGTGATTTAGGCGGCAGTGTGCTGACCTTGATCCAGCCACTCGACATCCTGTTCTTTGCAGATGTCTTGCTGCTCGGGACATTGATCCTGTCGAAGCGGATGGAAAAAGACATGCGCACGATCAAAAAGAGAATGGCGCTGCCCCTTATTGCGGCGGCTTTATTGATCTCATTGTTCAATTTGTCGCTTGCGGAATCGGACCGGCCGGATCTTTTAACGCGCGGCTTTGACCGCACGTACATCGTCAAGTATTTGGGAATGTATAATTACGCATTATATGACACGGTGGAAAGCCTGAAAGCTTCCTCACAGCGTGTCATGGCCGACAGCGACGATAATACGGAAGTGTTGAATTACACGAAATCCAATTATGCGAGCCCGAATGAAGCATATTTTGGTGCAGCAGAAGGCATGAACGTCATCTATCTGCACCTGGAATCGTTCCAGACCTTCTTGATCGATTATGAGCTGGACGGCGAAGAAGTGACGCCGTTTTTGAATTCGATGGTAGGAGACCCGAACACGATGTATTTCGATAATTTCTTCCATCAAACGGCTCAAGGCAAGACGTCCGATGCCGAATTTATGTTGGAAAACTCCCTATTTGGCTTGCCGAAAGGTTCGGCGTTTATTACGAAAGGGCAGAACACCTATCAGTCCGCACCAGCCATTTTGAAAGATAAAGGCTATACGTCGGCTGTGTTTCACGGCAACAACGGGACGTTCTGGAATCGCTCCGAGATTTACAAATCCTTCGGTTACGATCATTTCTTCGATATCGAATCGTACCCGAATACGACCGAAGCCGATTTGGCTGAATACGGCTTGATGGACAAACCGTTCTTCGAGCAGTCCGCACCGCTCCTGGAATCGTTGCCGGAGCCATTCTATACGAAATTTATCACTGTGGCGCATCATTTCCCTTATAAAATGGATCAGCAATTGGCGACCATCGAAAAAGGGACAACAGGTGATGCGAGCGTCGATAATTATTTCCAAACGGCGCGTTATGCCGACGAAGCGATCAAGCAATTTTTTGAACAGCTTGAAGCGTCGGGACTTGCCGACAATACAATGATTGTCATGTACGGTGACCATTACGGCATTTCCGACAATCACAATGAAGCGATGGCTGAAGTCTTATCGAAAGACATCACGCCGGTTGAAAATGCCAAGCTTCAGCGTGTACCATTGTTCATCCACGTGCCAGGGATGGAGGGTGGCGTCAACGATACGTACGGCGGCCAGATTGACCTATTGCCGACCGTGTTGCATTTGCTCGGTGTGGAAACACAAAACTACGTGCATTTTGGGACTGACCTGTTGTCAGAAGAGCATGAGGAACTCGTCATGTTCCGCAATGGCGATTATGTCAGCCCCGAGGCCTATTCCATCGGCGAAGCGTTTTACGATCCGGATACCGGGTTGCCGCTTGATGAAGAGCAGCTGGAGGAAGCCGAGGAATTGAAACAGCGCGGCAGATATGAACTGCAACTGTCGGATGGCGTCGTCAATGGCGACTTGCTGAGGTTTTACACACCTGTTGGATTCACCCCGGTCGACCCGGCGGATTATTATTACCAACAGCCGAGAAATATAGAAAATTGATGGAACAAGATGCCCAGGCCGAGCGATCGGTCAAGGGCATCTTTTTTGTTTGGGCTGGCAGCGGGGCAAAAAACTTCTCTAACAGCCGTGAATGTGAAAGACTAAAAGAAAGCTGATTTATTATCGTAAAGGAGCGACAGACTATGTTTTCATTTTTCAAGAAAAAATGTGCAGTGTGCAAACAACGCGCGCGGCAGCCAAGAAAATATTATAACGACCGCAACGAGGCGGTAGTCGTTTGTGCGCAATGCGTATTGTATGCAGAAAGGCGCGCGTTTCGAAAGCGCAGTGCCTGATCGCAAAAGACCTGCCGGAACTCGCATGGGTTCTGCTATCATCAAAAGAAACCAGCTACACGGAAGGGGCAGCTCATGAATCATCGAATCGAACTCACATCCGAAAATCTCCACTCGTCGTTCAACCAGGCCTACAAGCCAATCCTGTCGGTGCGTTCCGGCGACACACTCGAAGCACGGACGCCGGACATCGAATGGGGCTATTCGGCGCATGAAGGCGAAGAGCGGATCATTTATAGCTCGAGGGAAAAGGAAGAAAAACTTGGCCATCCGCTCCTCGGGCCGATTGAAATCGAAGGCGCAAAGCCCGGGATGGTCCTGGAAGTACGCATTAACGAGAATGTTCCTGGCTGGTATGGCCGCAACTGGGCAGGAGGGACGCCGGCTTGGCAAAATGAAAAGCTCGGCATCGCAAACAGCGAGCGCCTCCAGGTCGATTGGGCGCTGGACCGTGAACAGATGACCGGCAAATGCTCGATGTCCGGAACCGAGTTCAGCGTCGCCTTATCGCCATTCCTTGGGTTGATTGGCTTGGCGCCAGGCGCACCAGGCACCCACCGGACCGCTCCGCCATACCGGACGGGCGGCAATATCGACTGCAAGGAACTGGTCAAAGGCAGCTCGCTGTTTTTGCCGGTTGAAGTCGACGGCGCGATGCTATCGTTCGGCGATGGGCACGCATTGCAAGGCGATGGGGAAAACTCCGGGACGGCGATCGAATGCCCGATGGATCACGTCGAATTGACGGTCGTGCTTCACGAAGAGATGACGCTCCGCATGCCAAAAGCGAAAACGCCTGCAGGCTGGGTGACGTTTGGCTTTGATGAAGACTTGAATGAGGCGGCCGCGACGGCGCTTGATGAAATGGTCGGCTTGATCCAAACATTTCATTCCGTTTCCAAAACACAAGCGACCGCTTTGGCAAGTGTGGCGGTCGATTTGCACATCACCCAGATCGTCAATGGCGTTAAAGGGGTTCACGCCATTTTGCCGCACGGGGCAATCCGTTAAGACGACATATGAAAAAGCTGACGAGAAACTTAGATAATCGTATTTTCCGAAGCTTATCGCTCGCTTTCCGTGGGCTCGCGCCCAAGCCTCCTCAGCCGCTTCGCTGCTTACGGGGTCTCGGTCGTCTCGCTGATCCACCGGAGTCGAGCGAACGCTTCTCCAAATACTAGACAGATCATTGGTTATTTAAATGTATAATCGCGTCTGCTTTTTTGATATTTAATGAAATTTAAACTTCTTCAACACTCTAAAAAAAGCTGTTCTACAGATGTAATCATCTGCGGAACAGCTTTTTTTGATGGGCTAGTTTGTTACATCTTGATCGGGACACGTTTTGTCAAAAGCCTCATGGCCAGGAAAAGCACAAGCAGCATGGCGACCGAACCGAGTACCGTCAGCCAGAAATCCATTTCAAACGGTTCGTATGGCAGCCAGTCCAGCGTGTAATTTCCAGGCTTCCATAGATAGTCGTTGAGGCCGAAGACGATGAACGACAAGGCGATAAAGCCGAACCCGGCAATCCAGCGGAAACGGTAATAGCCAATGCTGATGAGCCAGCCGGTGAAAAAATAAGTGAGCACATTCAAGAACAGCCCAATCGCTGCAGCGGCTGCGCCAGCTGTGGATTCAAAAACGACAGCCGTATCCAGCGCGACCGGGAAGATCGAAGCTTTAGCCAACAAGTGTTGAAGGCCATTAATGGCAAGCGGCACAACGGTTAGGAACAAAGCGAACCCAGTGGCGGCAAGGGAGATACCGAAGAAAGAATCCCGTCGGCTAACGCCTTGTTGGATATGCCGGCCCATGAACGTATAAGCGGTCATGATGCCGAGCACCAGCGTGAAGATACTTGTCGAGTACTGGGAGAAGGTGAAGAACCCTTCAATGGGGGCGGTCCCGCCATTCAGCCAAAAAACCCGGATCAAATGGATCGCCAGCAAAATGGAGAAAAACCAAAGGCTCCAACGAATCATTTCCTTAAATACGGCAGTGGCTACTTTCATAGAGCGTATGGATGTCATATCAGTTCGCCTCCTCGGTTAAGTAGATGAACAGGTCTTGAAGCGAGACGGGTCCTATTTCAAGTCCTAAAGCATGGGCTTCCTGGCGTTTCGTTTCGCCGAGTTCCCCGTAGACCATCACAGATTTCGTGCCGCCGAGCTGCTGTTCGTTCAGCCGCTGCATAGTTGCTGTAAATGCATCGACATCTGCTGCTGCGCCTGTGACCGATGCGCCTAGCGCTTCAAGTGTTTCATACGGTTCGTTTAAGACCAGCCGCCCTTGGTCAATAATGATGACATGGTCGAACAAATAATCCATCTCGGACACTAGGTGGGTGGAGAGGATGAACGTACGCGGATGTTCTTCCTGGTCTATCAGGATTTCCTTGTAGAAAATCTCGCGTGCGGGTGCATCCATGCCAAGATAGGCTTCATCGAAAATCGTAACAGGCGCGCGGCTTGCGAGGCCGATGACAACATTCAGTGCCGACTGCATGCCTTTCGATAATTTGTTGACAGGTTTATCGACGGGCAATTTGAAACGCTTGATCAAATGCTCCGCGTAGCCCATATCGAAATGGGGCCGGTAATGGGAGGCGAGGGCGATCAATTTTTTTGCCTTCTCGGTTTCTTCTTTATAGTCTTTGTCATAAATGAACGCGATTTGCTCCATTTTCTCCGGGTTTTCGAAAACGAAGGCTCCGTCTACCGAGACCTCACCAGCTGTCGGCTCCCGAAAAGCGGCGATTAACGAAAGAAGCGAGGTTTTGCCTGCGCCGTTCCGGCCGATGAGTCCATGAATTTTACCGGCTTCGAGCGTAAGGGAGATATCTTCTAAGGCTTTGAATTTCTTGAATTTCAAGGTCACATGATTGAGTTGAACGGCTGTCATCATGCATCACGTCCTTTCTCCGATTTGATGAATTCAATGATTTCCTGCTCGGTGATGCCGAGCTTTTCTGCTTCCTGTACCAGGCGGGTAACGTAATTATCAACAAATGATTTTTTTCGCTGCTGGACTAATGTGTGTTTTGCGCCTTCTGCTACGAACATGCCAATCCCTCGCTTTTTATAAAGTATGCCTTCATCGACGAGCTGGGTGATGCCTTTGGACACGGTGGCGTGATTGATCTTGTAGAAATTGACCAATTGATTGGTCGACGGGGCTTGGTCGCCTTCTTGCAATTGATCGTTAACAATCTGGTCTTCAATCAATTCGCGGACTTGGAGAAACAGGGGCTTTGTCGAATCGGATGGGTTGATCATGGAAACACCTCCTTAAGGTGATTTGGTGTAATGGTTATATACTTATGTGTATAACCATATAACAAAGGTGTTTTTTTGTCAACGGAATTATCAGAAAAGTTCCAAGCATAAAAAAAGAGCCGCTGGAATCGCGGCTTTAAAGGGGGGAACTGAATTGGGCTAAGGACTTTTCGACGACGTGGAGAAACTGGTCAATGTCCCGTGTGCTGGTTTCTTGATGAAAGGAGATGCGGATGAATTTCCGTGCCGCATCCGGTTCTATGCCCATCGCAAGCATTGCGGACATCGCTTCGCCATAGCCGATCTTGCAGGCCGTGCCGGTGGAAATGGCGATCTGTGCCCTATTGCAATCGAGCATCATCCATTGCCCTTCGACATGCGGCAAGATCAAACCTTGGATAAACGGAGATTTCGAGGTAATATCACCGGTTGCGATTACGCCATCAGGTAGATGTGCTAATAGGTAGTCCTGAAGTGTTTGCGCTTGTTCATAGTTTTGCAGCTGTTCACTGACGGCGAGCTTCGCGGCGATGGTTGCGGAGACAATGCCCGGAACATCCACAGTCCCTGCGCGGAATCCGTTTTGATGCGTCGTCCCTTCATGGACCGACTGCCAGTGGACGGACGGGTCGAGGTAGGCGATTCCGACGCCTTTAGGGCCGCCGATTTTATGCGCCGAACATACTGCGGAAGCGACGCCCCATGATGTGAGATCGACGGGGAGCTTCCCGAATCCCTGAACGATATCTGAATGAAGCGGAACGCCGAAGCGCTTGGCGATTTGCGCACATTCCTTGACCGGCTGCACGGCACCCATCTCGGAATTGACGAGCTGCATCACGACGAGCGCTGTCTTTTCACTGACAGCTTGCTCGAAGGCCTTCATATCGATTTGGCCAAAGCGGTCGACTTCAATGTAATCGATCGTGTAGCCTTGTTTTTCAAGTTCATGCAGTGTAGACAACACGGAAGCATGTTCGAGTTTCGTAGAGACAATCTGCCGGCAAGTTGTGGGCCTGCCGTTTAGCAGCGAGCGGATGGCGAGCTGGTTCGCTTCAGATGCATTGCCGGTGAAATAAATGCCATCAGACCGGACGTTCAAAAATTGTCCCCATAACTTCCGGCACGAAACGACATAATCAGCGGCTGCAGATCCTACGTCGTGAAGGCTTTGCGTGTTGCCAAAGGCATTTTCCGCTGCTTCAGCGTAGGCAGCGATCGCTTCTTTTCTCATCGGGGCGGTTGCGGCAGAGTCCAGATAAATCATCATCTCTTATCAATTTCCTTCCTTGAATGGACTTTCTTCTTGTAATCACTCTATCTTTATGTCATTAATGGTGTCAAGACACTTGTAAAGAAGGTGTAAAGTTTGTATGATGTTTGCATTATCGGAGGAGGCGTAGCCGGGCTGATGCTTGCGCGCTCGCTTCCTGATTCGTATTCAATTGCCTTGCTGACTAAACAGCACGCTTACGCAGGAAACACTGCACTCGCACAAGGCGGCATTGCCGCGAGCATTAGTGTGGACGATTGTGCACAATCCCATGCCATCGATACCATGCTCGCTTCGGCCCATCACGCAGATGCCGAACGGGTGGATATATTAGTCCGTGAAGGAGCCGACATCGTAGCGGAATTGCTTGCAGAAGGATTGCCTTATGATGCAGATCGAAACGGCCAGCCCTCTCTTGGCATGGAAGGCGCGCATAGCACCAGGCGCATCTTGCATGCAGGAGGCGATCAAACTGGAAGCATGCTGATGCAGTTTCTATTGGAAGATTCCGCAGAGAACATTACGCGCTTACCGGGCCATCAAGCTCTGGAACTGATAGTTTCACAAGGTCGTTGCATAGGTGTTCTTGTCTCTCAGCCTACAGGTGACCGCACGATTATCCGTGCCCGTCACATCGTTCTTGCGACAGGCGGGATTGGCCAATTGTATTGCCAGACATCGAACTCCTCCGTGGCAACGGGCGACGGGTTGTCACTTGCTTACCACGCAGGAGCGGTGCTGGAAGATCTGGAGTTTGTCCAATTCCATCCGACGGTCCTGACCATCGGCGGCAAGTCTTGTGGATTGATTTCAGAAGCGGTTCGCGGGGAAGGAGCTTTGCTGGTGGACCGAAACGGCAAGCGCATCATGGCCGGCATCCATCCACTCATGGAACTTGCACCGCGTGATGTCGTGGCGAGGGCCATTGAATGGCATTGGCAACAACATGGCCCTGTGTACTTGGATGCTAGAAAAGTGGCTGAGTTTGCTCAACACTTTCCCTCAATCCAGGCGAATTGTATGCGGCACGGAATCGATCCGCGCTATGAACTGATACCGGTGCGCCCGGGCGCGCATTTCCATATGGGCGGGGTGAAAACGGATAGTTACGGTGCGACGACGGTTGCAGGACTGTTTGCCATTGGCGAAGTGGCATCGACTGGCGTCCACGGAGCGAACCGGCTGGCGAGCAATTCCTTACTTGAAGGGTTGGTATTCGGCCGCCGTTTGGCTGAACGGATCAAAGAGCTTCATCATCAGAAAATGCCACTGGACGTACCTGTGAATTTTGGTGCTAGCCAACGGCCCGATTTCGAAGCGCTAGATGAAAGTGAATTGAAAAAAGAAATGACACATATCGCAGGGATTTTGAGACATCCTGAACAACTGGCCCGATTTCTGAAGGCGCATCCGCTGCGTTCGTTTCCGCTTCGTGACTATCCGGATGAGCTCATTGCCGAGATCCACCGAAGCACCGCAAGCAGCCTCATTGCAACAGCTGCTTTATTGCGTGAAGAAAGCCGAGGCGGCCATTACCGGATCGATATTCCGGAAATGAAAGAACAGTGGACCGGAAAAGTCATCGAGTTGTCGAAACAAGGGACAAGTTTAAGCGAGCGTAAAATTTATCTCAAGGAGACAGTATGATGAATCGTTTGAAAGCAGAACAAGCGTTAAAGCAATTTTTACTCGAAGATATCGGAGACCGCGACGTATCGTCTGTATTGTTTAGCGATACCGATAGCGGCGAAGCCATCGTCCGCATGAAGCAAGACGGCGTCATTGCAGGGCTCGACTGCTATATATGGGGGTACAGGCTATTGGATGCCTCGGTCAGTGTAGAGCTATTGAAACGGGATGGAGACCGGGTACGGGCGGGGGAAGCGATCGTCAAGCTGACGGGCCCGGTTGCCTCGCTGCTTGCAGGGGAGCGGGTGTTATTGAACTTAGTTCAGCGCATGAGCGCAGTGGCGACATTGACCGCAAAATGCGTTGACGCACTTGGTTCGTCCCATACTAAAATCGTCGATACCCGTAAGACGACCCCGGGGCTGCGCATGTTTGAAAAATACGCAGTTCGCGCAGGCGGCGGGTTTAATCACCGAAACGGGCTGTACGATGCAGTCATGTTAAAAGACAATCACATCGCGGCTGCCGGCTCGATTATTGAGGCAGTGAAAAAAGTGCGCGACTCACTCGGCCATATGACGATGATCGAAGTAGAAGTCGAAACCGAGAAGCAATTGATGGAGGCTATAGAAGCACAACCTGACGCCATCATGTTTGATAACCAGTCACCTGAGACAATTCGGCACTGGGTCCAGCTTGTGCCAGAATCGATTCGCACAGAAGCATCCGGCGGCATTGACCTTGAGAAGCTCGCACTTTACCGCGACACCGGTGTCGATGTCATTTCCATCGGTGCCTTGACCCACAGCGTGTCGAATCTTGACATGAGCATGAATCTTTCCCTATCCCATAAGGAGGTACTTGTACGATGACTTCTTTGCTTGAAGAACTGCAAATGGCAGATGCCATGCCAAAAAGTTATTTAACCGCATCGACTGAAGAACTGCACAAACGGGCAAAACAGGCTCGTGAAACACTCGGGGACCGGCTTTATATTCTGGGCCACCATTACCAGAAAGACGAAGTGATTGCGTATGCCGATGTTAAAGGCGACTCGCTGCAATTATCCCAAATCGCCGGCCGCCAGACAGCGGATTACATCCTGTTCTGCGGCGTCCATTTCATGGCGGAAACGGCCGATATTTTGACCGAACCGCATCAAGCCGTCATCTTGCCGGATATGCGGGCAGGTTGTTCAATGGCGGATATGGCCAATATCGACCAAACGGAACGCGCTTGGCTGGAATTGCAGAAATTATACGGCGATACCATTGTGCCGTTGACCTATGTCAATTCGACAGCGGCGATCAAAGCCTTTGTCGGCCGCAACGGCGGCGCAACTGTCACTTCCTCCAATGCCGAAGAAATGGTTGAATGGGCATTGGCGCAAAAGCAGCGCATGCTGTTCTTGCCCGACCAGCATCTCGGGCGCAACACCGCGGTGAAACTCGGGATTCTGCTAGAGCGTATGGCTATATGGGATCCCATCAGACAGAAGCTTGAACTCGACTGCGCCATAGAAGAGGTGCAAGTGATCTTGTGGAAAGGGCATTGCTCGGTCCATATGAATTTTCTGCCGAAACACATCGACAACCTGCGCGAAAAAGAACCAGATCGCAATATTCTGGTACATCCGGAATGCACGTACGAAGTCGTCAGTGCATCCGATTTTGCCGGGTCGACCAAATACATTATCGACATGATTGAAGCGTCGGAACCAGGTTCGAAATGGGCGATCGGCACGGAGATGAACCTTGTCAACCGGCTCATCAAGGATTTCCCTGACCGTGATATCGTTTCCTTGAACCCGTTTATGTGCCCATGCTTGACGATGAACCGCATCGATTTGCCGCATTTTACGTGGATTTTGGAAGAACTGGTGGAAGGCCGCGTCCTTAACCGCATTCAAGTAGATGACAAAACGGCGGTGGAAGCGAAGATGGCTTTAGAGAAAATGTTATAAGCGTGAAACCCGCTGTCCTGAAATGGGGAGCGGGTTTTTTATGAGATGGGACAATAAAGCCTTGGAGGCTAGCTCCCCCTTTATCGATCATCGACTTTCGTGTAATATTTCAGTGAAAGCCCGTTTCGACAAACACTGAAAACACAGGCGTTGATGGATGCCATTCAATTTGTGTTCATAGATGTTCCATAACTTATATCAGCTGAGGGGGTTCATATGGTTTCATCCAAAGATGTTGCAAAATATGCAGGCGTTTCACAAACGACGGTGTCGCGTGTATTGAATACGCCCGATCGAGTCAAAGAACCTACGTATAAAAAAGTGATGGCGGCCATCGACGAGTTAAACTATATTCCGGATGCGAATGCCCGCTCGCTCGTCCAGCAAAAAACCGATACCATCGCCTTGGTGTCAGGGCCTTTGTTTAACCCGTTTTTTGTAGAAACGACAACATCCATAGTTAATTTTGCCAATGAAAACGGCTTTAAAGTGAATGTCCATTTCTCTAAAAACGAAAACATTACCGATACGTACCACTCCATATTTGAAAACAAAGTGGACGGCATAATCCTGTCCTCTATTTTGATAGAGGATCCTATTTTCCATAAGTTGGAAAAATCAGGAATTCCGTTCATTACATACAATAGAAAGCACGAAAGCAATAAGAATTTTGTTGAAATGGATAACGAACAGGCCGGTTTTCTGGCTGCTGATTACTTACTATCGCTTGGTCATGAGACGATTTGCTGGGTGGGTGGGCCCCTAGAAGTTAGCACATTCAAAGGCCGGTATGACGGCTTTTTGAGAGCGTTTCAAAAAAACGGAGTTGCAGTCGAGCAAGAGCGTGTTTTTCTAACCGATACAAGCAAAGAAGAGCTGCGCAAAACTTTTTTGAAAATGGAACAGTTGAAAGACAAACCGACGGCGATTTATGCAGCGACAGATGCCATTGCAATCCAGATGATGGATTTTTATATTTCAGCAGGTTATCGCGTCCCGGAAGATATTAGCATCATCGGCATCGACAATGTAGAAATCGGCCAGCATGCCTCTATCAACTTAACCACGGTCGGCATTTCTTCATCGGCCAACCTCGGTCAATTGGCGATTGAAACACTGATCGATATGATTTGTGAAAAAAATAATCCTTGTATTCAAATCACAAAAGCTGTTAGACTATTCGAAAGAAAGACAACAATGGCAAGAAGGAGGGTATAAGCCCTTTTTTTTCACTCAAAATGGTTACGTAACCATTTTATTGTTAGTGAAAATGATGGCGCTTTCATTAGGGGGAGATGAACTTGTATTCATCTAAATAGCAAAGGGGTAAAAATTTCACGAAGAAACTGGGGGATGTATATGAAATGGAAACAACGTGAGTTTGGAGAAGAGTCACCTTTTATTCCAGCGGGGCCGTTTAAAATTCGCTTGCCGTTTATTCACTATCGATTTGAGTGGCCGGATTATGTGCAAGGCCTGTTAATGTGCGTAGTTGATCTAGCTGCAATTCCGTTATTGATCGAATTGCTTGGGATGCCTTTTGAAGTGGCGTTAGCCATTGTATTGCTGAACGGGGCCTTTTATTTGCTGCATCATTTGCTCGGGGATCCAGCAGTTCCGGGATGGATTACACCGGCGATTCCGCTGATTATGTTGTATTGCATGCAATTTCCAGAAGGGCCTGAGAGGATACACGCATTAATCGCTTTTCAAATGACCTTAGGGGTGTTTGCGATTCTTCTTGGATCGACCGGATTGGCTGCCAAAGTCGTATCGAGCATTCCTTCTGCCATTAGGGCCGGAATTATTCTAGGTGCCGGATTTGCCGCAGTGGCGTCGATTTTTGAAGTAGGCGGCCGTTTTGAAACCTTCCCATGGACAATTTCAATTGCTGTCGGTATTGGTTTCTATTTATTGTTTTCAAAGCATTTCGATAAACTCAAAACAACCCATCCGATATGGGGCTTGGTCGGAAAGCTAGGCATTTTCCCGATCATCATCATCGCGATTGTGATTGCGCCACTGTTTGGCGAAGCGCCATGGCCGACGATTGAATGGGGCTTGATCTCGCCTGATTTTGTCGGCCTATGGACGAACTACACTATGTTTGGTTTAGGGTTCCCGCCGTTGATGCTGTTTGTCACAGGTATTCCAACGGTCCTGGCGGCGTATATTGTTCTTTTCGGCGATGTATTGCAGACGAAAGCATTAGTAAAAGAAGCAGACTTATCACGACCGGATGAAAAACTTGACTACAATCCGAACCGTGCGCATTTGATTTTCGGGGCGAGAAATTCAGCGATGAGTGTACTCGGGCCAGATGTGACCATGGCGGGTCCTTTATGGGCAGCGATGCAAGTGGTCGTGGTTCAGCGATATAAAGATGGCCGAAAAGCGATGGATTCTTTCATCGGGGGCGCAGGTTCATTCCGATGGGGAACGAATACCGGCTTGTTGTTATTGCCAATCGTCAGCTTGGTTCAGCCAATTCTCGGCATCGCTCTCGCATTAACGCTATTGATCCAAGGGTATGTCAGTGTGAAAGTCGGCATCTTGGAAGCGAGAAGCCAGAGTGACTTAGGAATTGCCGGCATCATTGGGGCCGTCCTAGTCATCAAAGGAGCGGCATGGGCTTTCCCGGTCGGTATCGCATTGTGCTTATTGATTTACGGAAAAGACTTCTTCAAGAACGAATCGGATGAGACATTCACGAAAGACCTTGTGCCGGAAACGAAAGAAAATGCTTAACGGATGAAAGGGTGTCGCGTATGAAAAAGAAACTTTATCTAAACGGGGAGTGGCAAGAAACAATAGACCACGCCGAGTTGTTCTCGCCTTACTCGAATGAAAAAATCGGTGAAATCCCGAAAGCTTCTGTAGCAGATGTGGAAGCGGCAATCGATGCAGCTTCTGAAGCACGCGAAGCCATGGCAGCATTAACGGCCTACGAGCGTGCGGCAATTCTGGAGCAATTGGTGTCACTGTTCATTGAACATAAAGAGCAAGCGGCGAAAATCATAGCGCAAGAATCAGCCAAGCCATTGAAATTTGCCTTAGGGGAAATTGACCGGACGATTGAAACGTATAAATTCGCGGCTGAAGAAGCGAAACGGCTGTGTGGCGAAATGATTCCGATGGACGCCGCAAAAGGCGGAAGTAACCGCTTAGCCTATACATTGCGCGAACCTTTAGGCGTCGTGGCTGCGATCACACCATTCAACTTCCCGCAAAATTTGGTCGCTCATAAAATAGGTCCAGCTATAGCCGCAGGCAATACGATCGTCTTGAAACCCGCTTCCCAAACTCCACTTTCGGCCTTTTTTCTGGCTGAACTTCTGGACCAGACAGATTTGCCGAAAGGCGCGTTCAACCTGGTCACAGGCAGCGGCAGAACAGTCGGCGATGTGTTGGTCGAAAGCGACCAAGTGAAAATGGTGACCTTTACCGGAAGCCCGGCTGTCGGTAAAGGCATACGAGACAAGGCAGGGCTGAAGAAAGTGGCGTTGGAACTAGGGTCAAATGCCGGCATGATCGTCGACGAAGGAGTCGATTTGGACGTGGTCGTGGAAAAAGCGATTGCCGGTGCTTTTTCGAACCAAGGGCAAGTGTGTATTTCTTTGCAACGCATCTACATCATGGAAAATGTAATGGATGAGTTTTTGTCCCGCTTCCAAACAGCGGCCAATCAATTGGTGATTGGCGATCCATTGGATATGAAAACTGATCTGTCCGCGATGATCTCGAAACAAGAACAACAGCGGGCTGTCGAATGGGTGAAGGAATCAGTTGATGAAGGGGCTACGCTGATCACTGGAGGAACCGTCGAAGATGAAGTGTTCCAACCGACGATCTTGTCCAATGTGGCAAGTGATGCAAAAGTGTCGTGTCAGGAAGTGTTTGCGCCTGTCGTTATCGTTAATTCTATCCAATCGATCGAACAAGGCATCCACGAAATCAACAACTCGGATTTCGGACTGCAAGCTGGGATTTTCACGAATGATATCAAGACTGCCTTCCGCGCATCGAAAAAGCTACAAGTTGGCGGGGTGTTGATCAACGACATCCCAACATTCCGTGTCGATCAGATGCCTTATGGCGGTGTGAAAGAAAGCGGTAACGGCAAAGAAGGACTTAAATACGCCATTGAAGAAATGACTGAAATGAAATTGGTCATCTGGAATCAATCGTAAAGAACTGGGAAAAGGAGTGAATGATGTGTCGAGCAAACTTACATTCATGCCGATCAGCTATACCGGCTGGGGCGCATTGGAACAGTTGACGGTCGAAGCAGAACGGCTGAACGCCAGCAATATCCTCATCGTCACCGATCCGTTTCTTGAAGAACTCGGGATGACGAAAAAAATCGTCGAACCGCTCGAAGCAAAAGGATGGCAGACAAGTGTTTACACAGAAGTCGTGCCGGAACCCCCGCTTGAGGTGGGTGAAAAACTGGTCGCCTACACGAAAGAACATAAATTCGACCTCGTCGTTGGCCTTGGCGGCGGCAGTGCACTGGATCTCGCGAAACTAGCGGGAGTCCTTGCGACGCACGAAGGAAAAGTAGCTGACTATTTGAATTTGACGGGAGACCGTACGTTAGCCGACAAAGGCATTCCGAAAATACTGATCCCGACGACGTCAGGAACGGGTTCTGAAGTGACCAATATCGCGGTGTTGTCATTGGATTCCACGAAAGACGTCGTGACACATGATTACCTATTGCCGGACGTGGCGATTGTCGATCCGGCATTGACGGTTTCCTTGCCGCCGAAAGTGACAGCGGCGACAGGCATCGATGCTTTGACGCATGCAGTAGAAGCATACGTATCGAAAAACGCCAACCCTGTGACAGATGGCTTGGCGTTGCAGGCGATCCGTTTGATCAGTAACTCGATTCGCACGGCGGTAGAAGACGGGGAAAACAAAGAAGCGCGCACCGATATGAGCTATGGAAGCTATTTGGCAGGCTTGGCCTTCTTTAATGCCGGCGTTGCCGGTGTGCACGCCTTGGCGTATCCACTCGGCGGCCAATTCCACATTTCGCACGGTGAATCGAATGCTGTTTTGCTTCCGTATGTCATGGGCTATATCCGTCCGAGCTGCGAGAAGAGAATGAAGGACATCGTCGAGGCGATGGGCGTCAACGTCACAGAGCTGGATGAACAACAAGCTTCCTATACATGCGTCGAGGAATTGAAAAAACTCGTCGCCGACGTCCACATTCCTGTGTCGCTGAAAGGCTTCGATATTGGAAAAGACGCTTTAGACAGCTTGGCAGATGATGGCATCAAGCAAACGAGGATTCTCGCGAGAAGCCCAATGCCGCTTGAAAGAGAAGATATTTACGCAATCTACCATGCCGCTTATTCAGGGGAAGTTACTGAAAAAGGATGATAAAAAAAGCTGAAGCAGGAACCCATTTAGGTTCCCGCTTCAGCTTTTGTGTTTCTATAGATGAAAGTGAGATTTACAATTTAGCGAAGTCTGGATCTGCGACTTTCACCAATTGTTTGCCGAGGTTGCTGCCATCGAACAAGCCAAGGAATGCTTTTGGCGTATTATCGAAGCCTTCGGTGATCGTTTCTTCGTATTTCAATTTGCCTTCTTGCAGCCATTTGCCAAGGTCTTGTGCGCCAGTTTTGAAATCATGCGCATAATCTCCAAGTGTGAAGCCTTTCATCATCGAGCTTGTCGTGATGAATTTCCATTGGATGCGTGGGCCGATATCTGCTTCCGGATTGTTGTAAGCAGAAATGGCGCCACACAACACGACGCGTGCATTGCGGTTGATCTCCACTATGACTGCGTCCGATACTTCGCCGCCGACATTATCAAAATAGACGTCAACGCCATTCGGAATGGTTTTTTGGAAGGCTTCTTTGAAGTTAGCGTCTTTGTAGTTGACGGCTTCGTCGAATCCAAGATCGTTGATCAAGTAATCGATTTTATCTTGTGAGCCGGCAATGCCGACAACATGTGCGCCTTTAAGTTTGGCAATTTGCCCAACAATAGAACCGACAGCTCCTGCCGCGCCGGAAACGACGACTGTTTCGCCTTCTTGCGGCTTGCCGATATCCAGCAAGCCAAAGTATGCGGTGAGACCTGTCAGGCCAAGTACGCCAAGGCGCGTGGAAATTGGCGCAATGGATGGGTCCACTTTTTGGACGGATTTCGCTTCGACCGCGTTGTATTCAGCCCAGTCCATAGAACCTGTGACGATATCGCCTTGTGTGAAGTGTTCGGATTTCGATTCGATGACTTCTGCGACGATGCCGCCTGAAATCGCCTTGTTCAATTCGAATGGCGCCACATAGGATTTCTGGTCTTTCATGCGACCGCGCATATACGGGTCAACGGAGAGGTATAAAGTTTTTAGCAATAATTCCTCTGCTCCGATGGCTGGAATTTCTTTTTCAACAAAATTAAAGTCATTATCAGTCGGCGTACCTTCTGGGCGGTTTGCCAATTGGATTTCTCTATATGTGTTTGGGGTCATGTCAATTCCTCCTTGGAATAAGTTTGCATAGGAAAGCGTACCACTCTCATGGAAAAAAAGTAAAATTTCCAGCTCGTCAAGTTCGTATTGTTGTAGTTGTCCTAATGCTATGATATTTTAATATAACTAACTTTAATTCAAGGGAAGAGGTCATAAAATGAACCCGCAATACAAATCATTATTTGAAGAAATCACTTTGCCAAACGGCGTTGTCCTGTCTGATCGTTTAGGCGTTGCCCCGATGACAACTTATTCAGGAAATCCAGACGGCACAGTATCAGATGCAGAACTTGCCTATTACCGCCGCCGTGCAGGTCTTGGCAGCCTATTCGTCTCTGCCTGCATCGCGGTATCGGAAAACGGTCTCGCTTTCCCGAATCAATTCGTCGCATACAAAGACGATGTCATGCCGCGCCTCAAGCAATTGGCGACGGAAATGAAGTCACAAGGAAGCAAAGCGATCCTGCAAATGCAGCATGGCGGACGCCAAGGCCAGCCGGATTTGATCGAAGCGGGCGAAACGGTCGCACCGAGCGCCATCGCAGAGTCTGCAGACAAGCCGACACCACGTGCTTTAACGGGTGAGGAAATCACCGACATCATCCGCGATTTCGGTGAAACGACGCGCCGCGCAATCGAAGCCGGATTTGACGGCGTGGAAATCCACGGCGCCAATACGTATTTGATCCAGCAATTCGTTTCCGCTACTTACAACCAGCGTGAAGACGAGTGGGGCGGAAGCTTAGAGAACCGCTTGAAATTTGCCTTGGCTGTCTTAGATGAAGTGAAGCAAGTCGCTGCGAAACATGCAGACGACAGCTTCATCATCGGCTACCGTTTATCGCCGGAAGAAAACAATGCAGAATCCGTCGGCTATACGATCAAAGAGACGCAACAATTGGTCGAGCGTTTGATTGAAGGCGGCATCCATTATCTCCACGTATCGCTTATGGAATTCAAAAAAGCGCCGCGCGGCATGGAAGATGGCGATAGCATCGTCCAAATCCTGTCGAAACAAATCGACGGCCGTGTTGCATTCGTCGTAGTCGGCGGGGTCACACGTCCTGATCATGCAGTAGCTGCGCTTGAAGAAGGAGCGGACATCATCGTCATGGGCCGCCAAGCACTGGTCGATCCGGAATGGACCGAGAAAGTGAAACAAGGAAACGAATCAGAAATCAACGAAACAGTACCGCAAGAATTGGTCGGCAAACTCGACATCCCAGAAACGATGTGGAACGCTGTCACTTCTTACGGCATGGTCAAAGTTGACGCGAAAGTATAAACGATAGAAAGCTCCCAGGCCGAATATGGCTTGGGAGCTTTTTTGTGTAAGAATCATCTATTTGATAGACTGATATGAATCATAAGCGTAGGGAGTGATTGGGTGTCGCTGATTCCAGCTGAACAATTAAAGCAAATTTTTTCGGTCGAGGCCAAGTTTTATCAGGCCGAACTAGCGAACGAAAAAATTCTCATGCGCCGGCAAGCGCACATCAGGCGAAACGGTGTGTTTGCCACACGGGCAGATGCGGTGATCGTGATGATCAATCCGTCCAATTGTGAGCAAGCAGGGAAGACGGAGAAGAGCCTGCGAGATGCAAAGTGGGTCTCCACGAAACCGAATCCGACGCAATACCAATTGATGAACTTGATGGAGCGGCAAGGATGGAATCTAGTCACGCTCGTCAATTTATCGGATATTTGTGAAGGGAATATGGGCAAGTTCAAGGTTATCGAAAGTCAGTTCAATAACTCGGGTGTCGCCCATTCGTTATTCCAAGAAGGGAATATGGATGAGCGTGAAGCTATGCTCGGGTCTGCCGATCATCTTATTTTTGCATGGGGCTCATCGACTGTCGCCAAAAGGCTCGCGGCAGAGTTCGGCTTGTTCCGAAACGGGCAGGCAGAGAGTCCGTATGAGCATGCGATCGCCTGGGTAGCAGCTGAAAATGGCTTCCCGCGCCATCCCAAACCTGCGACGGTTGCGGACCGGCTCATCTGGTTAGATCAAATGGAAGCTTTGCTTTAGTAATCGACAAGCCGCCTTTTTAGACTTTCGAAAAATTTAAGAAGCCGTATTTTCCGAAGCTTATCGCACGACTCCGTGGGCTCGCGCCCAAGCCTCCTCAGTCGCTTTGCGCCTTGCGGGGTCTCGGTCGTCTCGCTGATCCACTGGAAAGATAAGGTCGACCTACGGGAGACATTATCTTTGCGAAAGTAATGCGCAGCATTATTGAGCAGAAGGGTTTACGAGCGAACGCTTCTCCAAATACTTAGATAATTCGTTGATTTTTAATTGTGGAATAGTGCCAAGCTCTTTTCATTTATAGAAGATTATAGACTTCTTCAACACTCTGATAAAAAGGTGGCTTCCATTGAAGCCGCCTTTTTAGTATTCTCATTTTTCTTTGAGCACACCAGCCGATACCAAATTGTTTAAGGCGCCTTGGTTGTTAAATCGGAAATAGCCGCTTAAGCGGTTCAGGTCTTTGTGGGTGAGCTGCGAAAAATCCACAGCAAGTTCGTAGCGGTCCTCAAGCTTGGTGAGTAAGGTTTTAGCGAATGCCATTTGCTTTGGCGTCAGTGGTTTATCGTCTTTTGCTGCCTGAGAGGATGGCGGATCCGCAATTGTCTGCCCGCCTGAGATCGTCTGCTGTATAGCCTCAGGGTATTTTCCTGCTTTTAGCCAAGCTACGTCATCTTGATTCAACGCAAACCATTCTCCCTCCAGACGTTTGTCTTTGAAATACTGATGGAAAGCGGCTTTTGTCTGATGGTGATCACCGGATTTGATCAAATGGATCAATTTGTTTTCGAAAGGCAATTTGACGACGAACAAGTTCATATAGCGCTCGACATGCTTGGTTTTGCCGATTTTGAACGAGCCGTTCATATGCTCTTGCACGAAATAGACATAGCCCGGTGCTTTTCCAGGGATATCGGGAGAGGTCATCACTTCGTTTAAGGCGTCTTGATTAGGTTCATACAAATAGACTTTTGATGATGGAGCAGTTTCAGGAGCCGGAGATAATAGTTTGTTAAGCAGGTTTTTCAACATGAGTACACATCCTATCTATAATTATTTCCAAATACGTATGATATTATGATTATATAATAGAAGTTGATGTGATACTATTTAATTATTAAATGCGCATTCTTCCTATTATCTATTCGTTTTATCGTCCCCTAAACATGGAAATCCTTCTTAGAAGCACAATTCATAATTGATGGTGTTCTTATAATGATTTTGTGAGGAGAAACTTTATGCCAAAACTAGCTGAAAACTTAAAGGCACTTAGGCTACAGAACAAACTATCGATGCAAGTGGTTGCGGATCATTTAAAAATAGCACGGGCGAGCTATAGTCATTTTGAGACCACGAAAAGTGAGCCGAATCTTAAAGTGTTGATGAAAATAGCAGACTTATACAATGTCTCGCTGGATGATCTTGTAGGCCGGCAATTTACGCCAAACGGAGTTGTCATTGATCAAGTCAGAATGAAGACCGAAATGAACAGGGAAATCAATGCACTGGTGAAGCAAATTGCGAACGAATTCATTCAAAGTAAAGAAGCGGATATCGTCAAAAGAATCCAAAAGAAGTTCAGTTTAGCGTAGACTCGATGTGGAAGACACAAAGAAAAAGACTGGATAATCCAGTCTTTTTCTTTGTCGGAGGCAACTTGCAATTTAAAAGGGGGCGGAAGGATGGATTACCGAATCAAAGAGCGAGCAGGCTTTTCGCCAAAAATCGGCGAACTTGTCTCCATGCTCGACTACACGCGCGCGGTAACTTTAGCGGATGTAGAAGGCTTATCCATCGAACAGCTGGATCATTTAGCTGACGGGCATTCAAATTCGATCGGGGCGCTCTTAATGCATATAGCGGCGATTGAATTTGTCCACCAGATCATCGCGTTTGAAAACCGAGACCTGACAGAGCAAGAGTTGGAGCAATGGCTGGTGCCACTTGAGTTGGGGGACAAGGCGAGAAGCGAGATCCGTGGGCATTCGCTTGATTATTATCTGGATGAATTAAAGAAGGTCAGGGACCATACACTGTCGCTAATGGAAAGTGTCGATGATAGCTGGTTGTACGAGGAAGGGCAATATGATAATGGCGTCACTTACAATAAGTATTATCTCTGGTTCCATGTCGTAGAAGATGAAACGAGCCACAGGGGGCAGATTCGGATTCTCAAGCGCATGGTGGAGAAGTGAAAATAGGAGGAGAAAACCTGTCCGCGTTCCACCGCTTGACTTATTCCGCGGAGATGCTAAGATTTAAAGCAATTGCAAAAAGCAACGACGAATATGTTGAATGATGAAAGAGTAGGCTCATTGCGCGCAGCAAGAAGAGACTGGACGGTCGGTGGAAGTCTAGGCAGCAATCGGGATGAATTACAGCATCTGTATTTTCAACGGTCAATTGAGTGGATGTTCCGGAGTGGAAGATCAACTAGGGTGGTAACGCGGAGAAAACCTTCGTCCCTTTTTTTAGGGATGATGGGTTTTCTTTTTTTATTTTCATACAACAGGAGGAACTAGACATGTTTCATATTAAAGCGATTTTATCACCAGGCACAAAGGAAGCAGCAGCTTTGGTTGCGCTAATTGTTGCCATCATTAGCTTCAGCATTATCCGGTTCGAAGCGGCGCCGCATGTGCCGATCTTGATCTCGATCCTATTATTGATGTGCTACGGGCTGGTTAAAAAATTATCCTACCGTGAATTGGAGCGGGGGCTCATTGAAGGCGCTAGCGCAGGTATGGGCGCCGTGTTCCTATTCTTTTTCATTGGCATCCTCATCAGCAGTTGGATGATGAGCGGGACGATCCCGACCTTGATCTACGCCGGCTTCAGCCTGGTGACGCCTGTGTTTTTCTTTGCGGTCGTCTTTGTCGTCACAGCAATCATCGGGTTATCAATTGGCAGTTCTTTAACCACCGTAGCGACCGTGGGTGTGGCCTTGATCGGCATCGCCGGCGCACTGGATTTGTCACTCGCCATCACAGCAGGCGCAATCGTTTCCGGCGCCTTTTTCGGGGACAAGATGTCGCCATTATCGGATACGACCAATTTGGCCGCCTCCATTGTCGGCGTCGATCTCTTTGAACACATTCGCAATATGGGCTGGACGACGATTCCGGCCTTTATTCTAACGCTAGTGTTCTTCGGGCTATTATCGCCATCTGTAAGCTTGGACCATACGGAAAACATCGCTTTGTTCAAGGAAGGTTTGCTTGAGACCGGCTTGATTCATTGGTACGCTTTAGCACCGCTTGTCGTCTTAATCGCCTTGACGGTCTTCAAAGTGCCAGCGGTGTTGACCTTGGCTGCGAGTTCAGTGGTCGCGCTTGGCGTATCCCTATTCCATCAGAGCCTGCAAATGCCGTCGATGCTTGGCATCCTGTTCGGAGGCTACCAATCAGCGACCGGCATTGAAGAAGTCGATGCATTGTTGTCACGCGGCGGTATGGAAAGCATGTTCTTCACCATCGCCTTGGTCCTGCTTGCACTGAGTATGGGCGGATTGTTATTCAAACTCGGGATCATTCAAAGCTTGCTTGCGAAAATCGAGAGCTTGCTGAAAAAAGTGTCTTCTGTCATTGTCGCCTCTGCCTTGACAGCCATCGGCACAAACATTCTCGTCGGGGAACAATATTTATCGATTCTATTGGCAGGCCAAGCGTTCCAAGAACCGTATAAAAAAGTCGGCTTGGCTGGAAAGAACTTAAGCCGTGTCATGGAAGATGCCGGTACAGTCGTCAATCCGCTCGTGCCGTGGAGCGTCTGCGGGATTTTCATCGCATCGGTTTTGGACGTTTCGACATTAGAATATTTGCCGTTTGCGTTCTTCTGCTTGCTGTCGCCTTTATTGACGGTCTTGCTCGGCGTGAGCGGGAAAACTTTAACGTATATTGAGGAAAGTTCAGTGAAATGATTCGCCAGCCAAATATTCGCGGCGATGAATAGAAAAAAGCGCAACCGATTCAATCGGCTGCGCTTTTTTTTCGGTTGAATAGATTAAAGAAAAAACTTACTTCATTAATTCAGGATAGACGGTTTCTGCGACCAGCTGTACGGCTTCACCGATGCGCGGCCCAGGGCGGGAAGTGATGTCGGAATCGATGAAATGGACTTCGCCGTTTTCGATGGCCTCAACAGCTGACCAGCTATCGCGCGCTTCGATGTCACCGACAGCATCTTCGACATATGACACGGTCGTCAAGATGATTTCGGGATCACGGGTGATGACTTCTTCTTCGGAAATATTCGGCCAGCCTTCAAGATCTTCAAAGACATTTGTTACGTTGGCATGGTCCAAAATTTCCTGCATGAATGTCGACTTGCCGGTTGTGTAAATTTCAGGAGACGGGCTAATCTCCACGTACACTTCTTTCTGCTCATCGACTGCAGCGAGGCGTTCTTGAACGTCTTCAATTTGCGTCTGGATGCCTTCGATTACTTCAGCGCCTTGGTCTTCTTTAGCCAGAACAGAAGCGATTTGTTCAATGTCGCCATACACTTCGTCAAATGAAGTCGCGGATTGAATGACGAATACCGGAATGTCAGCGTCTTCTAGTTGAGACAGGGCAGGCGGCGCTTCGCCGGTAGAATAGGCCAAGACGACATCCGGGTCAAGCTGGATGATTTTCTCGGCATTGAATTCGACAGAATCACTGACGCGCTCGATGTCTTGTGCCGCTTCTGGGTAATTGTCGAAATCGGTCACGCCGACCAATTGCTCGCCTGCACCCAGTGCGAAGACAATCTCGGTGTTACTCGGAATGAGCGAGACAATCGTTTCAGGCGCCTGCTCGAATTCGATGTCTTCACCTCTATCATCGGTAACCGTGTATGGTGTGTCGCCTGAAGTGTCAGTTGCCGTTTCTTCAGGTGTTTCTTCTGTTGCAGGAGCTTCGGCTGAGTCGTCTTGGCAAGCGCCGAGTGTTAAAGCGAGTGGGATGCTGAGTAAGAGAAATGATTTGATTTTCACGAGTGAGTCTCCTTTTTCTTCATGCGTTTTGTTGGATAGGACTTACTGACGAATGGGATTTCATCGACGCCGTGCTGCTTATTGGCATAGACGGCCATGACGAAAAAGACATTGGCGAGCAGGTTGGCATAATCCATTAAATGCTCCGGCACCTCGCGTTCGAGTGTCACGTGGTGAAGGGCGCGGACGGATTTTTTCGCTTCGCTGCGGCATACGTGAAGAATGCATGCCCCGTGCGTTCCTTGCGGCAAGACGAACTGGTCGATTTGTTCCTTCACTTCCGCCACGTAGCGATTATACAAATCGCTGAGATCGACGAGGTCTTGGTCGGTGATGGCGAGTTTTCCGCGCACCGAGCCGTTCAAGTGGTAAACCATTGGCTGCAGGTAGCGCAAATCATCGATGATTTGCGGGATATCGTTGACGGCGATGGCTTCGCCGATCCGTGTCGTCAAGGAATCGGTGCGGATTTCGAAATCGACTGTCGAGGCGCTTTCCCGCATGAACGGGTAGCACAGGTAACGCATATCTTTTTTCATTTGTTCACCTCCAAAATAGAATCCGTAAATATCAGCAGACGTATCGCTTTCTAAAGAGATAAAAAAAGCCACTCTCAACGAAGAGAGTGGCACGATTGCGAATATCCAGCATAAAGCTGTCCATAGGAAAAAGTTGCCGTAGATCCTCTTATCTTCCGAAGAGCAAAAATACGTTCAGAAAAAGGTAGGTCTCCTGGCTTGTGCATCGCTTTACTCTAAGGCCTTCCCGGGTCTCCCCAGTGGCATCTCTTATTTCATACGCACTTACAGTTGCGGAAACAGCTCCGGACTTTCACCGGATTCCCTGTTACGCTGACGAATCAGCACCTTTTCCCTGCATGATTATTTACTTAGTTTCAGTGTAGCACTTTTGTTTTGGATTTAGGAGAGGAGAACCAAAATGTTTAGGGCTTTCAGTCGGTTATTGGAAAGAATGAGTACGTTACTTAAGATGAGCGGGAACAATAACCACCTAAGCCGTGTAGCTAAAGCGTTTATCACGCATAAATACGAAGTTGACTTTTCATTGGTTGGATTTATAATTGACTGTGATAATCATTTTCAATTAAACAATTTATGAAGCAAATCTATAAAGCTGTTGTCGCTGTGAAACACTGCCGCGGCACTTAAAATTCTCGCGTATGGAATCTGGTTGAAAAGCCATTCTTTCTACAGAGACAACTGACAACCAGGATGGAAAGGGTGTAACGAATGAAGAATATTGAAAAATACAGAAATGCTTTTGTAGAGGCATTGGAAATAGAAGAAGACGAAGTAGGGGAAGAGCTAGTATTGGGTGAGACGAGTGAATGGGATTCACTGGGCCATATGATTCTCATCTCCACGATGGAAGAGGCCTTTGACGTCTCTTTGGATTCCGAATGGATGTCCGAATTCGATTCGTACCAGTCTGGACTAAAGTTATTGGACCGATTAGGAGTAGACTTCATCAATGAATAGTTTCAACCAATTGGAGGCGTTTGGAGATCGCACGGCCATATATGCGGAGCGGGAATACTCGTACGCTGAAATGGCTGAGATTGCCGATTCGATTAGCCGACAAGTTGGAGAACGAACGCTCGTTTTTTGTCTATGTGCCAATAATAAAGAATCTGTATTCGGCTATGTGGGCTTTCTTCGAGGCGGTGTCGTGCCGGTGCTGTTGGATGCTTCCATTCAAGCAGACCGGCTTGAACGGCTGATAGAGCTGTATCAGCCTGCGTATATCTGGGCGAACCGTGAAAACGAAGACCTCGCAAAAACGATGCAACGGCCATTCGAGTTCGGGAACTATGCTTTATTCGAATGCCCAGTCGTGCATCAACATGAGCTAGACGAAAGTCTTGCGCTCCTTTTGACCACCTCAGGAAGTACGGGCAGCCCCAAATTTGTCCGCTTAAGTTACGAGAACATTTTTAGCAATGCGGAGTCGATCAGGAAGTACCTGGATATCCAAGAAGACGATAAACCGATCACCACGCTTCCGATGAATTATTCATATGGACTGTCAATCATCAATAGCCATCTCATCTGTGGCGCGGCGATCATTTTGACGGATGCTTCGATCTTGAAAAAAGAATTTTGGGATTTGTGCAAGGAGCGACAAGCAACGACGTTCGGGGGCGTCCCGTTCGTCTATGAGATGCTCGATAAGCTGAAGTTTGAACAGTTCGACCTCCCAAATTTGAAAACACTGACGCAAGCGGGAGGGAAACTGAACGCCAAGCTCTCGTCTAAATTTGCGGAACTCTGCCAGCAAAAAGGGATTCGATTTGTCATGATGTACGGCCAAACCGAAGCGACAGCGCGGATGAGCTACTTGCCGCATGAAAAAAGCCTCGAGAAAGCCGGAAGCATCGGCATCGCGATCCCCGGCGGCAAATTGATGCTGCAAGCTGGCGATGGTGAGCCGATCACGTCGCCACACGTAATCGGGGAATTAATTTACCAAGGTGCCAATGTGTCACTGGGTTATGCAGAATCCCCAGCCGATCTATCGAGCAAAGATGACAATCACGGAACGCTGCATACAGGGGATTTGGCGTACGTTGACGAGGATGGGTATTTCTTTATCACCGGACGCACGAAACGCATCCTTAAAATTGCCGGAAGCCGCATCAGTTTAGATGAAGTGGAAGGACTGTTGCATGAGCAAGGACATGACTGTGTCTGCTCAGGAACAGACGATAAATTATTTGTTTACACATTGAAGGAAGACCAAGTGCAAATTAAAAAAATAATTAAGGAAAAATTAAACTTAAAGGGCTTTAAAGTAATAAGCATTGAGGAATTCCCACGCAACGATTTCGGGAAAATCCTATATGCGGAGCTGCCTATTGGATAGGGGGGCAGGGCTAGCTGCATCTGCAGTTGGATCTGGCTTCTTTCAGACAAAAGCATCCTTTAGTTGATTAATTATCAGGTGATCGAATGACGTTTATTTCAATTGAATTTCTCTTATTTTTCGCCGTAATCGTTTTTGCGTATTACTCCATCCCGCATCGCTGGCGATGGGTTCTTTTATTGGCAGCCAGTTATAGCTTTTACGCCAGCTTAAGCGGCTATTTTGTCTTCTTGCTGTTGACCAGTACAGCGTTTTCGTATGTGACCGGAATCCTGATTGAAAAACAGGAAACGAAAAAACAAAAGAAAAAAGTCATGCTCGTGGGCATTGGCGTCTTGTTGTTTTTTCTTGGCTGGTTTAAGTATTTTAACTTCGTCAACGATTCACTTCGCGCCATTTCAGCCTACTTGAATTGGAATTACACCATTCCTTATCAGGAAATTATCCTGCCGATCGCGATTTCTTTTTATACGTTCCAGGCAGTCAGTTACCTGGTGGACATTTACCGCGGCAAGCTAAAAGCGGAAAGACATTACGGCTATTTTTCCATCTATTTCGCCTTTTTCCCGCAATTGGTGGCGGGGCCGATCGAACGCGCGAAAAAACTACTTCCACAATTTAAAGTAGAGCAAACCTTAAAATACGAAAACTTAAGCTATGGGATGAAGCGAATCGCCTGGGGGTTTTTCAAGAAGACCTTGATTGCGGACCGGCTCGCGCCCATCGTAGCGAGTGTGTACGATAACCCGGATGCAACCGGGTCACAAATCGTCCTCGCAACCATTTTATTTTCGGTTCAACTTTACGCCGATTTTTCCGCACTTAGCGACATTGCAATTGGCTGCGCCAGAATGCTTGGGATCAAATTGACCGAAAACTTCAAGCAGCCGCATTTTGCCACATCGATCGGGGATTTCTGGAACCGTTGGCATATCACCTTTTCTACGTGGCTCAGAGATTACATCTTCGTGCCGTTATGTAAAGGGAAAAAGAAAAGAAGCGAAATTTATGTAGCCATCATCATCACGTTTTTAATCAGCGGCATTTGGCACGGAGCTGCGTGGAGTTTTGTGTTATGGGGACTGATTCACGGGTTTTACCGCGTATTTGGCGACCACACGAAACAAGCTCGTGGAAAGATGGCATCATTTACCTACCTGGACCGAAATCCCACATTTCATAAATGGGTGAAAATCGCGATTACGTTCCTGCTGGTGTGTTTTTCTAGAGTGTTCTTCCGGTCGGATTCAGTGACCGCTGCATTTACCAATGCACAGCTATTCTTAACACCTAGCTCATGGCGGCCGTCCGGAATCATAGACGCGTTCGAGATATTTTCACTGCTCGATCTAGCCATCTTTGCGTTTTTCTTTGTCGTCATGCAATTGTTTCACCATGTAGAAAGAAAAAATGCTTCGACGTGGAACTGGCTATCGCAACGGCCTGTATTCGCCCGTTACGCCGTCTACGTGCTAATCGTCGTATCAGTCCTAGTATTCGGTGCGACAGGGCAAGGATTTGTGTACGGTGGATTTTAACCGGGAAGGTGCGCGCGTAATCTAAGCGCGGGCTATCCAGTCAATTAAGGAAAAGAACTACAGCAACGAAAGGATTTGCCATGGGCCGTTTATTCATAAAATTAACCATTATCATCACTGTGGCTTTGCTATTGTTTCTCCCAATCAATAACTTTGTCAAGCAGTCACGGAGTTACAATATTAACGACGACATCTTGGCGTTCAAGAAAGATCCGCATCCCGTCGACATCATCAACCTGGGCGCCTCCCATTCCATGTACGGCTATTATTTCAAACCGACAGGCCTGTCTCATTTGGATTTGGCGCTGCCTGCCCAGACGATTCAATACGATTTTAAATTGCTGAAAGAGTACGGCGAGCATTTAAAGCCAAACGGGGTAGTCATTGTCTCCATCTCCCAACTGACTTTCATCAATAGTAAGGACATGGACGTCGGGCGCTATTATGAAATTTTGGACCATAGCGAAATTGAACCATTCAGCCTAGTGGATTATTACCGGTATCTATACTTCCCGGGCACCAATAGCGAAATCTTCACGTCCGCCCTTTCAAGTAAATGGAAAGGCTTTAAGTGGACTTCCCATCAATCCTGGGCAAACGATGGCAAAAACTATGCGGAAAGAAAGACGGAGTTCATAGAAGAGCAGTATAGGGAAGCATCCGCAAACGATGAAATCGAGCAAAATGTACAGCAATTTCAGGAGCTCTTGGAATATTGCAAAGACCAAGGCTACCAAGTCGTACTGACCATGGAGCCAGTCCACCAAACGTATCTAGACCATTTTGACGAACAAGCGATGGAGCGGTTGGTGTTTCAATACTTAGACCCGCTAAATTTGGACGTACCTTTCTTAAACTACATGGACGATCCCCGATTCTCAGACAACCAAGACTATTTTATCGACTCCGACCACTTAAACAGTGAAGGCAGAAAAAAATATTCATGGATCGTCTACGAAGAGCTCAAGAGTATGGGCTATTTTGAGTAAGCTAAAACTCCTGACTACCAATTCTGGTGGTCAGGAGTTTTTTTATGAGCTTCGCATTTGAATGAGGCGTGAACCGTGCGAAGGAACAGTAAGACAAGCGTTCGTAAAACTAGTGGGAAGATAGCGGACGTTTGGAAAGTGAATGGGTGTGTTTACGAACGGTTATTTGTGTTCTGTTATATTAATATTTATAAGCGACTACCATGTCTATTCAATTAATCATTGTGGAGCTGGTCTTTCTGTTATTGAATGCAGGCTGGCCGCAACTGTAAAGGATCTAGAGACCATCAAAAAAGCGTTAAACTACAAAAAATATTCTTTTGCCAGGCATTCTACGGTCGGCATGCTGACCTTGAAATAAGCCATTAACAGTCAGGAATCCTTGACAAAGATAATTTTAGGCAGAGCTACAGCAAGTTACGAATAATGAAAAGACAATATAGTATCTATTGCAGAAAGAATTCGCATTTCAATCGAATTGTTGAAATTATGGACCTGTTGAATGAGCCGGCATCTCCGGTTGAAGTACACCGGGCGATTAGTTTCGAATGGGCCTTTATGTCTTACAGAACAGAAGGCAAATTAAAAGATTCAATGAAAAATCGAACAGCGGAAAAACCTAAAATTTCTTTTGACAAAGAAGTCATTGAATTTTGCTATTTAACAGGAACTATTATCGAAGTAGACATGTATATTCATCAGCTAGAAGACAATGAATCTTGCTGAGGGAAAAGTTTAGAGAACACCTTATCAAAATGTGTGTCCTTCAATCGAGAAGAATATTATAGAAGTGCTAATAGGCCGGATATCAGAAAAAAAGAAGCTCATTGTAGAGCTTCTTTTTTTTACGGAAAAGAATGGATTCCCTGAAAATTACTAACTGAATTTCCCTTCCAGCTATTGCATATTTTTGAATTGAAACTTATAGTAAAAATGACACAGTAAGTTTTTTGAAATATATAACAATTAAAAGAGATACTTACACAAGGCATCAAATTTTTAAAATGATAGCGATTGACTAAAACTCCATTATGTTTACAGCTTGAGTGCACACCTAGAGGAGATGCTTGGATTTATTGATACAACAGAATAAAGTTTCGGCTACTACTATTTGAGGAGAGTGGGCGTGTTATGAAAGCAGTTCGTAATGTGTTGGAATACCTAGAAGGAAATGGTGTGAAGTATATCTTTGGGATCCCGGCAGGTTCGGTCAATGCGTTTTATGATCAATTATTGGATTTTCCTGAAATGACTCCGATCGTCACGAAGCATGAAGGGGCCGCTTCTTATATGGCCGCTTCCTACGCAAAGTATTCTCGGGAGTTGAGTGTTTGTATCGGCAGCAGCGGCCCTGGAGGCACGAATCTATTGACTGGGGCGGCTAACGCGATGCGCGAGCATTTGCCGATCCTGTTTCTTACTGGGGCTGTGCCGGTCAGTACGATGGGCTTGAATGCGTCACAAGAACTGGATGCACAGTCGCTCTTTCAACCGGTCACAAAATATAGTGTGACAGTGTTGAAACCTGAGGATCTATTAGCTGAGGTGGCCAAAGCGACACAAATCGCCTTGTCCGGTGTTCCGGGCCCGGTCCATGTGGCGATGCCGATTGATGTGCAAATGGGGAACGTGGAACATTTGCCTATGCCAAAGCTTGAAATCGAGCGGACTGCCCCAATTTCCAATGAGTTAGTAAAGCGAGTAGCCGATCGGTTGATGCAGAAGAAAAAAGTGTTCATCTTTGCGGGGCAAGGGGTGCGCAATTCAGTGGCTCAAGTCGTCGAACTAGCCGAATTACTCGATTGGCCGATCGTCGCGACGCCTGTAGCTAAGGGACTGTTCCGAGGAGATCATCCGCTTTTTTCAGGCGTGTTCGGTTTTGCCGGCAATGAGCAGACCTCGTTGTTGGTGAACGAAGGCGATGCAGAAACCTTAATGGTACTGGGGTCGAGTCTAGGGGAAACTGCCACCAGCAATTACAACCCAAATCTTGCAAAAGACCGATTTGTGATTCAGCTAGACTTTGACGACACTGTTTTCGGCCGGAAGTATCCTGTTAATATTCCTGTGCATGGAGACATGACAGATAGTTTGTCCCAAATTATTGACGAACTTAAAGACCGAGGACTGACAAGACCGGAGACTGTGAAGTTAGTGGAGCGTGACCAGGGAACGGAGCGGGATGCGGAATACAATACGAAAAACGTCTTGCTAAAGCTGCAGGAATTATTGCCGGCTTCTACTCGCTATACGATTGATATCGGGGAGTTTATGGCTTATGTGATTCATCACATGGAAGTGTTGGAAGAAGACACTTTTGACATCAACGTCCATTTCGGTGCGATGGGGAGCGGGCTGAGTGCAGCGATCGGCTCGGCATTGGCTGAGCCTGATCGGCCAGTTGTGGCACTGACAGGCGATGGTTGTTTCTTTATGCACGGCATGGAAATCCTCACCGCCAAAGAATACAATCTGCCTGTTTTGTTCGTCGTCATGAATAATGCGCGACTAGGGATGGTTTACCAGGGGCATACTTTGCAATATAAACGCTCGCATCCCTCTTTTGAGCAAGAGCCAGTCAATATTGCGGCAATGGCGGAAGCCTTGAACATCCCGAACTTCCGCGTAGACACGTTTGACGATTTATCTCAAAACATGTTGGACGCATTAACCGGCTTGAACGGCCCTGCCATTTTAGAAGTGGCGTTGGTCGATAATAATATTCCGCCGATGGGCGACAGAGTGAAGTTTCTTTCTTCTTTTGGCAAGTAGAAACTAATTTCTGAGGGGACATCTCTATCAGAAATCAATAAAGGCTAGGTGAGAAGATGCGGGTTTGGAGCATCTTCTTTTTTTATTCCCGAAAGAGGCTGCGGCGTGGTTGGAAACCGTGCGAATGAAATCCCCCCTATTGTTCCAGAAAAATGTAAGGTACAATTAAATTAACAATTTTTTCTATATATTAAAGAGGAAAGGAAGGAATACCTTCATGATTTTGCATTCAGTAGAAGTGGGGACAGGAGAGCCTATTGTATTCTTGCACTCCGGACTACAGACGGGTTCGACTGACTTTGAATACCAAAGAGAATTCTTTAAAGATTCATTTCGTGTGGTGCTTCCGGATTTACGCGGACATGGCCAATCCATCCACAACGATTTATCCAACTTTTTTGAGGACGCTGCAAGAGACCTGGTGGATACATTGGCGAAAAAAGAAATAGACGCTATTCATATCGTCGGTGCTTCATTGGGCGCGTTGGTTGGCTTGTTTTTTGCTAAGCGGTTTCCTGAAAAAGTCAAAAGCTTGACGCTGTCTGGGATCACACCGGGAAAACCTGAGAATTGGAGCCAGATGCACAAGGAAGATGTAGCAGTTCAAACCCAGCTCCTTCAAAATGAAGAAGCTGTTCGTTACTTCGATCAATTGCACGCAGCCGATTGGAAGCAGTTTCTGCATATGGCGCGAAACGACGAATGGTATCCATTCGAAGAAACAAAAGATTTGGCGGGGATTCAGTCACCTATCTTGCTGATCGCGGGCGAAGGAAACCCTAACGAGACAACCGGGGCGATCTCTTATCGCTCCATGCATGAACATGTTCATGTTTCCATCATTCCCTTTGCCTCGCATCTAGTTCATCTGGAACAACCCAAACTATATAGCGAAGTATTGGACCTGTTTCTTAAAAACATTTCGTAAAGACATATGAAGTTGCTGGATTGAATGTTAACGCGGAATAAATAATGCAATATTGGAATGTTAGGAGGGATTCCAATGGCCGAATTTTTAACATCACTGCTTTTCACTTTTGTTCTTTTGCTGGTGATTTTCTCTGTGGCGTATAAGTTCTTGCTGCCAGAAAAGAAAATAATGAATATAAAAAATTTATCGATCATCCTAGGGCAGGCACTTGTTATCACGTTCATGCTGACGTTGATTTAGCTCGAGTTCATTGATAAGCAGGCCAATTGAAGGGAATGGTTCTTTGAAAAGCTTCAAAACGATAGTTCTTGGCATCTGTCTCGCGTTCACCTTAGCAGCTTGCGATCAGGCCGTTTGGTACGATACAAAAGAAGAGGCAATGGAAAATGGGCTGGAAGACAAAGCGCATGGTGTAACGGTGGAAGAATATAAAGGCGAAACGATTGTGTTGTATGAGTACGAAGGGGCTTTAGGGGCAGCAAGTATCACAGAAAGTGAAAAGGGCTATCATTGGTACAGAAGTGTTCCTTATCACGGATTTGAAAACACGGGGGACTTGCCCTATACAACTGGAAGTTTCACGTTTGAAACAGAAGCAGGAGTAGAAGTAGCTATCTTATACGGAGCAATTTTCGATTTCACGATGGAAATTAATGAGGTAGCCAGCCGTGAAGAATTGACTGAAGTAACAAGGCTGGATGAGTCCAATCTCTTTTATTCTTTGCTTGAATAAGCTTTTGCAGGCCAAATTTTTTTGGGGGGGAGTCGATGATTTCTATTCTGAAAGTAGTCAGTCTCATTTTGTTGTTATCACCTGCGCTGTTGATTTACACAGAGATGGCAAGCATACCGATTGCCGTAATTCTATTCTTGGTTGGCGCATTGCTCTATACGTATACCCTCAGTAAAAAGCGCGATCGGCATTTTCAAAAGCCCCGCTAAAAAGACAGACAGTAAATGAAATTAAATAACCTATGAGTTAAAGCGCTGAATCAATCACAAATTTGATTCGGCGCTTTTTATTAATTTTCTGTAATTTTTGCTAAATAACGTTGACCTTGTAGAAAGCGTTCTGTAAAGTTGAAAACGACGGAAGAAAAAACTGTAAATTTGAATAATTAAGTTTCAAAAATTTACAGAATAAAAACCACCAATACACAACTAAGGGCTTTTACTAAAAAGGAGGACGACAGGACGATGAATAACAGCTTATGGAACAAATCAGCAAAGGCGTTATTGGCAGTAGGGTTAGTCGCAAGCTTTGGGGTGCCGACATCACAAACGGCGGTGGAAGCAGCCGCTCCGGCAAATGACTTATTTATCTCGGAATACATAGAAGGCAGCAGCTTCAACAAAGCAATCGAGATTTATAATGGCACAGGCGCTTCTGTTGAATTGAGCCCTTATTCATTGTCGCTGTATACCAATGGCAGTACGTCCTCGCAAAGTGAAATGGCTCTTTCCGGCACTGTCGCTAACGGTGAGACGGTCGTCATTTATCACGGAAGCGCTAATGCAGCGATCCAAAGCAAGGGCGATTTGCAAAATAGCAGTGTCGTCAATTTCAATGGCGACGACGCATTGGTCCTAGAAAAATCTGGCGCTCCGATCGATTCGCTTGGCCAAGTAGGCGCACGCATCGATAACTTGAAAGATGTCACGCTGGTCCGCAATCCGGATATTCAGTCTGGCGACAGCATAGTGAATAACTCATTCAACCCTTCAACTGAATGGACGGTATACCCAAGCGATACAGTGGAATACCTAGGAAATCACACGATGGAATCTGGCGTAACCCCAGGCCCTGATCCAGATCCAACTGTAGATGGCTATTACGAAACGGCAAATGGTTTACAAGGCGAGTCATTAAAAGCAGAGCTTCACGACATCATCGATGGACACACGGAACTTAGTTATTCACAAGTATGGGACGCATTGAAAGTCACTGATGAAGACCCGAATAATGCGAATAACGTTCTCTTATTATATACAGGCGAGTCCCGTTCGAAATCCTTGAACGGCGGCAATGTCGGCGACTGGAACCGCGAACACACATGGGCGAAGTCTCACGGCAATTTCGGGACGGCGATGGGAGCGGGAACGGATATCCATCATTTGCGCCCGACCGACGTACAAGTGAATGGGCTGCGCGGCAATTTAGACTTTAATTATGGTGGCAGTGCGGTAAATGGCTGCGATGGCTGCTTGCGCACATCGACTTCTTGGGAGCCGCCAAATGAAGTGAAAGGCGATGTCGCCCGGATGCTGTTTTATATGGCGGTTCGTTATGAATCAGGTGACGGCGTAGACTTGGAATTGAATGATTTCGTGAATAACGGCTCAACGCCGTACCACGGCAAGATTTCTGTGTTGCTCGAATGGCATGAACAAGATCCGGTCAGCTCATGGGAACAGCAACGCAACGACAAAATCGAGGATATCCAAGGCAACCGCAACCCGTTCGTTGATCATCCGGAATGGGCAGAATCGATTTGGTAGAGAGTGCTTTAAAGGATTAGAGAAGCGAAACGTGAAAATGGCATTTGGATATGATCAACCATATTAGCCAGGCTATTCTTAACTAGTTCAATACTTACTTCATCAGGAGAAAAGCGGGTCTAGGCCACGCTTCTCTCCTTTTGTCTGATTGGAACTCTCGTGAATTGAATCATTTTGGTTATACTGAGCTGAGAGGGAAGGGGGTGGTCAAGATATTTACGACACGGGAAGCCAAAATTTTAGATGGGACTCCTCATTACTTGGTGATTGAAGAGATTGGGGAAATTGATTCTGCAAAACATTTTGAAGAGGTTTTAAGTGAATTGATGAAGTATATCAGGGAAAAAGAGATTCAATCAGTTTCCGTGGTACTTAATGAACAAGAAGTTGAATATACCCCATATGCAGAATTGCTTGGACAATTCAGTTTTGAAAGACAAGAAACTCAATTTTTTTATAGACGAGATTTGTCTAAATTCAAAAATATAAAAATGAAGTCGGCGTTTGCGGTTAAGTCCTTGAAAGAAATTGATAGTGATATATTTTTGAAAACGTGGGCAGAAGCTAGCAGTGGTTCGCTAAATGCCTCTACTCCTTTTTCCACACTCTCCGTGCAAGAAGAATTTGAAGGCCTGCAAACTGAGCTTGGGCCGGACTATGAAAAAAACTGTCTTGTTATTTTTTATAGAAACCAAGCGGTTGGTGTGACTATGCCTCAAATCGAAGAGGGAACTATCGATGAAGGAAGATTGTTTTATTTTGGGATTATACCGGCTTTCCGTAACAGGGGGTGGGGGAAATACCTACATAAATTGTCTCTACATTTTTTGAAACAAATGGGTGCCGCTTATTACATTGGTGCAACTGGACAAAATAATATTCCGATGCAGCGAATATTTGAAACGAATGCTTGTGAACTGATGGAAAGAAAATTTATTTATCGCTGGAAGGATAGCGTTAAGTAAGTAGGGGCGTTGCCTGGAATAAGAAAGAATGGACTAATTGTGTCATTTGCAAAATGTTAGATCGAGAATCGGAAAAATATATATGAGACTTTCAAAACGGCTTATACTAAACCCCTCGTAATCCTTTTAAAAAGATGCGAGGGGTTTAGTGTGTGTAGAAAGCCTATCGTTTTTGAGTGTTTTTGTATTCAAGCAGCAGGGGGCTAATATTCAACAAAATCGACAAAATCGTCAAAATCCATAACGCTGTTGCTATAATCGGTACGACATCCGCTAGCGCTGACCAATCTTCTGCGCGGACCCAACTGGCTACCATGCTGTAATCAGCCGCGATGGTTAAAGCGGTAAACGACAGTCCCAGCGCCATCGCTAGCCGATAGTCTTTCCCTGTCGCGTATAAAAAAAGGTTGGCACCGGTCGCCGTGATGGCAAGCAGGCCGAATAGGAACCACATCGCTTCACCTCCAATTGATAAATGATGATGATTCATTAAGACTGCACGACATGCTTAATGGTTGCGGAAAAAGATATGGAGCAGCAGGAAGACGTGAGTTTATTTTCATTTTAAAAATAACTGAAAATACCGATTTTTGAAACTTTATACAGTTGAATGCGTACTATAAGTTAACTAAGTGAACAAAAGACGAAAGGGGAGATTTTTATGCATTGGATGATGTGGATTTTCTGGGGGTTCTTTGGAGCTTTGTTTGTTGGAAGCTATATTGTGGATAAGCTGACAAAGAAAAAATACAGCTTGGGGAAAGCAGACAAATCCTTAAACCAAAGCACGGCAGAAGCAGATGCAAGGCGTCAAGCCACTCGCAATAACCACGAAAGCGGCATGTTTTAAGAAAATAACTGACATTTTTTGTGTCGTTAAGCAGGTGTAAGTTCCGGGTGAACGGGTACAGTATACAAAATGCACGACGAGGAGGAATTGCTGTATGGCCAGAAAAGGAACCGCTGGGCGCACGCCTGAAAAGCAAGTGGGGGCACGTGAATCTGCGATTGATAAAGCAATCAATAAAACAAAAGAGGCGCTAGATGGAGACAACGAAGCAACGGATTATGGCGAAGAAAAAGGCAGAGATCAACAGGAAGACGCAAAAGAATATTCAAAGCACGTATCAAGCGAAGACGATCACGATGTGACGGATAAAGAGCACAACTAAAAAAAGGAGCTTGAGGACATGTCCTCGAGCTCCTTTTGTGATTTAGGATGGGTTGGTCGACCAAAGTCCGGCGCTTTTGACAAAGACGCGCGGGTGCAATTTCAGGCTCGCGACGATCAAGTCTGCCAAGTCTTCCGGATGCATGACTTTTTCAGCGTCCCCCGTGATCAAATTGGACTCGTGAGCAAGGTCGGTGACCACTGTGCTCGGCGTCATCGCCGTAACACGGATATTGTGCTTGCGTACTTCGAGTGCGAGCGATTCAGTCAAGCCCATGACAGCGAATTTGGAAGAGCTGTAAGCGCTCGTGACCGGTGCGCCTTTTTGTCCTGCGGTAGATGAGATATTAATAATATCGCCTGAGCTTTGCTCGATCATGCCAGGCAAGACGGCACGTGTGGCGTTATAAACACCCATCAAATTGACGTCGACGATGTTTTTCCATTCTTCTGGAGATAGTTCCATAAAGCCGCCGAATTTTCCGGTGCCGGCGTTATTGATCAAGATGTCGATAGCCCCGAGTTCGTTTTTGAGTTTCTCTGTCGCTTGTTCAATCGCTGCGAGATCCGTCACATCGGCTGAAGCTGTTGCCACTTTGACATTCGCATCTTGCAGTTCGACAGATACTTTGTCGAGGTTTTCCTGATTCAAGCCGATCAAACCGACATTTACGCCTTCATTGGCAAGAGCGATCGCTGTCGCACGGCCAATGCCGCGTCCTCCACCTGTGATGATCGCCGTTTTCCCTTTAATTGATTGCATCGTAACACTCCTTCAGTTTGGGCAGGACAAGGCCTTCCCGCAATTAAATACTTTCTTATTATCTGTGATTTGATTCGGAAATGCATGCGAGGCGTCTTGAGAAGGTGATTTTCCGGTTACTGAGAAAAATCGTATTTGCTGTGTATTGATATCAGCGAGATATTGGAGTGTTTGGAGAAGCGTCCGCTCGACTCCTGTGGTAAAGCGAGACGACCGAGACCCCGCAGTGAACGTAGTGAGCGAGGAGGCTTGGGCGCGAGCCTACGGAAAGCGAGCGGTAAGCTTCGGAAAATACGTTTAAGTATTGAGTCAAAATAAAAACAACCCGGGAAATCCCGGGCTGTTCGTGTGATCAATATTTATAGGATTGGCCGCCGTCGATCGGAATGACGGTAGCGTTGATGAATTTCGCTGCATCCGATAACAAGAAAGCGACGAGGTTGCCGACTTCCTCTGGTTTGCCGAAACGTTTCATCGGGTTGACGCTGACGAATTCCTTGCCGGCTGCTTCCCAGTCGTCTCCAGCAATTTGCTTCAAAGAGCCTTCGACCATTGGCGTCATGATGGCGCCTGGGGCGATGGCGTTGATGCTGATGCCAAACTCACCATATTCGATGCCGGAATTGCGTGTCATGCCGACAACGCCGTGCTTGCTCGCTGCATAGCCAGACTGGTTGCCGATGCCGCGGATGCCGCCGACCGAGGCCGTGTTGACGATCGAGCCATGGCCTTGTTCTTTCATTACTTTCAAGACGTGCTTCATGCCGTAGAAGACACCGTTCAAGTTGATGCTGATGACTTTTTCGAATTCGTCAGAGCCGTAGTTTTCCGTCAAATTCTGTTTGCCTTCAATGCCGGCGTTATTGAAAAAGCCGTCAATTTTTCCGAACGTATCGAGCGTGAATTGAACATAGTTTTTTACTTGTTCTTCATCGGTGACATTCGCTTCGAAGATTTTAACGGAAGCGTCCTTAAAATCCGCCAGAATTTCATTTTTGCTTGTTTCCAGCGATTCTTTGTTCATATCGACAAGTACGAGCTTGCCGCCTTGAGCTGCGATGGAATTGGCAGCGGCGCGGCCGAGGCCAGAACCCCCGCCAGTAATGAGAACAACTTTGTCTTGGTAATCGATCATGTGAACATCTCTCCTTTTGGTGGATATGCTAAACTTGAAAATAGGCTACTCTTTCACTGTAAGCCTTTACAAAAAAGCTCTCAATCAATAAAATTTCCGGATGTGTCGAATAACTCGACACATCCTTGAAAACTGTCGAGTTGAAGGGGGATTGGCGATGAAGAGCAAAAAAGAAAAAATGTCTCCGCAAGCAGAGCGAACGAAACGGCATTTAAAAGAAGCGTATATCGAATTGATCAACGAAAAAGGATATAGCCACGTGTCGGTGACGGATATTGTCCACCGAGCGCAGTATAACCGCGCGACCTTCTATTTGTATTATCTAGACAAGTTTCATTTGACTGAAGAACTGCTCGAAGAAATGTTCCGGCAGATTAAACGAACCAGTACCGAGCGCTACAAAAAGGGAGCGGATGTGCTCACTTCGGCAATGGATGCGGATTCTTTTGAATTGATCCGCTTTGTGTATGATAATCGTTCTTTTTTTAATTTATATCTAGCAGAAGACACCATCCCCGGACTTCACGGAGAGTTGCCGCAAGCGATTTTTGAAATGCTCGACGAAGGGTTTACATTCGAAGGGATCCACAGCGACCATATTAACTCCCAGCAGTTTAAACGGTATATGGCGTACGGGACTTCAGGACTTATTCTGGAATGGGCCAAAACAGGCTATGAGAAATCCCCAAAAGAAATGACCGGCACTTTGATCGACATTGTGCGGTCGTTTGCGACAGCTTTTCGGTTCAATTGAAAATCCAGCCTTCCTGAATGCGGGAAGGCTGGATTTTGTTTTGGCGCTTTGTGGATTAGTTGCTTGAGCTGGTCAGGAAGTTCAACAGTTCGTCATTAAAACGTTCCGGTTCATCGGCGTTCATGCCGTGGCCGCTTTCTTCAAATGGCACCAACACGGAATCTGGAATTTCCTTGTTCAACAGTTCGCCAAGTTCATACGGGCAGATCTGGTCTTTTTTGCCGTGGAAGATGGCTGTCGGCACGGTAATCGATGACAGCTCGCCGCGCAAGTCTTCGTCGCGCAGGGCAACGGCTGAGTTCAGTGTGGAGTGTGCGCCTGCTTCAAGCGCCAGTGACTGGAACCAATTCAGGAATTGAGGGGAATGTTCCTGTTCGAAAAACAAGTCCGCAAACTCTGTAAGAAACGCCGGGCGGTCTTTTTCGATTTGGGCGATGATGTCGTCCACTTCTTCAGGTTTCATGCCGACGTTGAAATCATCACGCCGCGTGAAGATCGGAGCTGCAGCACCCATCAAGAGGAGTTTGTCGACTTTTTCCGGACCGAATTTTGTCAAATAACGAATCGCGATCGGGCCGCCCATTGAAAAACCGGCGAGCACGAATGGTTCTAGACGAAGTTCATTGACGACCGCTTCCAGGTCTTTGGCCATCGTATCGTAATCGTACCCTGCCCAAGGCTTGTCGGATTTTCCGTAGCCGCGCATGTCGACACCGATATAGCGGAAGCCATTCTTCGCGAGCAAGCTCGTCTGGTATTCGAATGCTTTATTGTTCAACGGCCAGCCGTGAAGAAAGACGACCGGCTGTCCTGAACCGATATCTTCTACATGAATTTTTACGTTTTCTTCAACTTGAATATAATGTCCCACTTAAGTTCCTCCTAGAGTTTTGATTAACTACTCCCTTCTATTTCCTTTTTCGAAGTTTCTGTAAACTTAAAAATGAAAAAATCTTTAATTGAAATGTCTTTAGTTCAAAATAGTAGATATGCGTGGTGTATTTCCTTTCAGCATAGGTCTAATTCCATAAATTTGGAATTTAGCCCATCAATTTTCAGAAAATAGGGTAGACTGGAATTATTCATCATTTATCCAACACAGGAGGGTTTCAATGGTACAACACGCAGGACCAGAACAAGCAAAGAAAAAAAGCAAAGTTAAAGTGCCCCATATTTTTGTTATTCTCTTCATCATGATCGCACTCGCCTCGCTCGCAAGCTACGTCATCCCGGCTGGACAATTCGAACGCCAGACAAACGACAGTGGCGCGGAAGTCATTGTGCCGGGGACCTTCGAATATGCGGACTCTTCTCCGGTGACTTTCTTTGAATTCATGTTCGCAATTCCGGACGGCTTTATCCAAACAGCCGAAATCATTTTTGGAATCATCATGATTGGCGGAATGTTCGCGGTTATTGAACGGACCGGGGTTATCGCGCTAGGTGTTAATAAACTCGCCAGCAAGTTTGCCGATAAAGGCTTGTGGATCATTCCGACCTTGATGCTGCCGTTTGCGCTGTTCACTACTTTCACTGGGCAAGTGGAGATGTCGCTCATCTATCTGCCGGCGATTTTACCGCTCGTCCTGAAGCTCGGTTTTGACCGCATCACGGCAGCAGCGATTGTGCTCGTCTCGACCATTGCCGGGTTTTCGGTCGCGTTAGCGATTCCAGCAAACCTCGGGGTAGCGCAGGAAATCGCGGAACTGCCGCTGTATTCCGGCATCGGATTTAGAATCGTGTTATTGGTGATCGTCATGCTGGCTGGGATGGCTTACGTATGGCGTTATGCAAAGAAAGTACATAACAATCCGGAACTAAGTATTGTTTTCGATGAAAATAATATGGAGCCGCAAGTCGAAGAAATGGCCCCGGCGAAGGCGACGAAGCGCCAGATATGGACGGCTTTCACCTTGCTTGCGGCATTTGGCGTCTTGCTTTTCGGCCTCTTGAATTACGGTTGGTATTTCCGTGAATTGACCGGTCTGTATGCGTTGATTGGCATTACGGCTGGGCTTGTCGCAGGGCTTAAGCCTTCTGAAATCGCCGATGCGTTCAATGAAGGTTTCAAAAAAATCCTGCTTGGCGCGATTGTCGTCGGGATTGCGCGCGGCATCGCCGTGGTCCTCGATGCCGGCGATATTATGGATACGATCATATTTGCGCTCGGCGAATTTGTCAGCATCATGCCGGATTCATTGACGGCAGTATTCATGCTGATTGTCCAGGCAGCGCTCAACTTCCTCATTCCATCGGGGAGCGGGCAGGCGATGGTGACGATGCCGATCATGACCGGCTTGTCCGACATCAGCGGCGTCACTCGCCAGACGGCGGTCTTGGCATTCTTGCTCGGTGACGGCTTTACGAATATTTTCTACCCAACGTCTGGATATTTCATGGCAACGCTCGCTGTCGGCGGCATCCGCTGGGAGAAATGGCTGAAGTTCATTTTCCCGTTATTGATTGTTTGGTATTCCGTTGCCGTCGTGGCACTCATCATCGCCCAGTTCATCGAATACGGCCCGCTTTAATCTAGTTTACACATACCGTCTCCAGCGCTTTTTTTCACTAGCGCCAGGGGGCGGTTCTTTTCATTCCAACGGACTCAAATGAAACCAATTCAACGATTAAACGTATTCATACTACTCTGACAACCGGTGGGAGTTAGAGTGAGTAAGCATTTTAGAGGAGAATTTCAAAAATAATAGAAGTTTTACAGAACCACAAATTTAATCGAAGAGGAGAATGAACAATGGAAATCCTAAAACGTTTCAGAGATATCATGACGAGCAATATCCACGCGATGCTGGACAAGGCGGAAGACCCGGAAAAAATGATCGATCAGTATTTGCGCGATTTGAATAGCGATCTTGGCAAAGTGAAATCCGAAACGGCCGCGATTATGGCAGCGGAAAAACGCGAGCGCCGCGAATTGGATGAATTGAAGAAAGAAATGGACGACATGCAGCGCTACGCGGTCAAAGCACTTGAAGCGGGCAACGAGGATGACGCCCGGAAATTCCTTCAGCGTAAGGCGGAATTATCGGAACGCGTAACAGACAAGGAAACGGCAGTTGAACTCGCGGCAACCAACACGCAGCAGATGCGCCAAATGCACGATAAATTAGAAAGCGATATCAGCGAACTCGAATCACGTCGCCAGGAACTAAAAGGCAAAGCGGCGGTCGCGAAGACGCAGCAGCGCATGAACGATTTCGCGTCTAGTGTCAGCGGGGCGGGCGAACGCATCTCGGCGTTCGATGCGATGGAGAAAAAAATCAACCAGCAGCTGGATGAATCGGCAGCAATGGCTGAACTCAATAAAAGTTCCGAGACGAGCATCAAGGACTTGGCGAAAAAATACGACGATGGCCCAAATGTTGACGATGAGTTGGAATCCTTGAAGTCAGGGACGAATGTCGACGCTGAATTGGAAGCGTTGAAAAGCCAAGTAAACAAGGGCGAGTAATGTCCGGAAACTAGGGACAGTCCCGAAATTCGAAGGGAGGAAACTCGTTTGGTCATCCATTATAAATGCCCGAATTGTGGGGCCGACATGGCATTCGATAGCGAATCGGGCCATTTAAACTGCCCGAGCTGCGGCCACGAAGAAACAATTGAGACTTTGCCGGAAGAAAATATCGAGCGCAAATTCGACGAAGGCGAAGCGAAAGAATATCATTGTGAAAACTGTGGGGCCATCATCTTGACGGAAGCTGAAACGACCGCGACTCATTGTGGCTTTTGCGGAGCGCCGGTCGTGCTCGCTGATCGGCTGACGGGAGATCTCGCCCCTGCCAAAGTCATCCCATTCACCGTCAGCAAAGACGAGGCGGTCGCAGCGTTCAAGAAATGGACGCGCGGCGGGCGTTTGACCCCGCGCGGCTTTATGAGCGGTGAGCGCATCAAGAAAATGACCGGCATGTATGTGCCGTTTTGGCTTTATGATATTGAAGGGGAAGCCCATGTCCAAGCCATTGGCACGCAAGTCCGCACGTATCAAAGAGGCGATACGATTTACACCGAGACAGACTTTTACGATGTGTTCCGTGAAATCGATTTGAGCTATTTAAAAGTGCCGGCCGATGCCTCTGAAAAAATGGACGATGTGTTGATGGATAAACTTGAGCCTTATGATTACAGCGACTTGAAAGATTTTCGCATGCCGTATTTGGCGGGCTATTTAGCCGAGAAATACGATTTTGACGATGAGCAATTGTTTTCCCGCGTCGAATCGAAAATTATCCCCTATATCGACTCTTATATCAGCACAACCATTTCGGGCTATTCGTCCGTCAGCTATACGAATAAGCAAATCGATGCGCAAAAAAAGAAAGTCTATTACACCTTGTTCCCGGTATGGATGGTGTATTACGATTTCGACAATAAAGAGCACACCTTTGCGATGAATGGCCAAACCGGCAAAGTGGTCGGCAAGCCGCCGATCAGCAGCGGCAAAGTCGCCCTATGGTTCACCGGCATCGCCGCCTCGAGTTTTGTGGCCATGAAAGCCATCGCCTTTGCGGTAGGGGGTGTCTTATGGTGAAACATTTCTCGCAAAAATTGGCATGGGCGCTATTGATGGGCTTATTGTTGATCGCCTGTGGCATGCCGGCTTTCGCGCAGGCCGCTGACTTGATTCACGATGAAGCCGGCTTGCTCAGTGGCGAAGAAGCGCAGGAACTGGAAGCCCTAGCAGAACAATACGGCGCAGAACAAGACGTCGATTTTCTGTTTTTGACCACCAATAGTACAGACGGGCAATCCATTGAAGCTTATATGGGAGATTTCTTCGATGCGCGTGCCGATAGCACCGGCCAAGAAGATGCGGTACTGTTGACGATCGATATCGGCGGGCGCGAACTCTATCTCGCAGGATTCGGCACGGCCGAGCAAACCTTGGATTCAGAACGCGTTGAACTCGTACTCGACCGCATCATGCCGGAAATACAGGCTGAGGATTACGGCGGGGCGTTCGAAGATGCAGTCGTCACGTCAAGCGAATACATGGAATACCGGCCGGGTGTCAATCCGGAGAGCATTTTCTTAAAAACCTGGTTTCATTTAGCTATCGCGATCCTGCTAGCAGGCATCATCGTCGGATCGATGCTCTATAACGCAGGGGGCAAGGTGACGACGACCCCTGGCACATACGTCGACCGGGACCACACACGCGTACGCAGCCAGGACGACCGCTTCCGCAATAAAACCGTCACGCGCAGAAAAGTCCCGAAAAATAAAGACGGCGGCGGATTTGGCGGTGGCGGTGGCATGACCGGCGGCGGACGTTCATTCAGTGGCGGCGGTCGAAGCTTCTAGGCGATTGAACAAAGGAAGGAATGAAGAACATGGCGTTTTTTGGCAATCAATTTTCAGATGTGGTGGAATGGGAAGAGTTCCGCGACGATATGATTTTTTGGAAGTGGACGAATAAGGAAATCAAGAAAGGCAGCCGGTTAATCATTCGGCCAGGCCAGGATGCGATTTTCTTCAACAACGGCAAAGTGGAAGGGATCTTCGAGCAAGAGGGCGAGTACGACATCGTTTCAGAGATTGTGCCGTTCCTGTCCACTTTGAAAGGGTTCCGTTTTGGTTTTAACAGCGGCATGCGGGTCGAAGTGCTATTCGTCAATACGAAAGAATTTACCGTCAAATGGGGAACGAAAAGCCCAATCAATATCCCCGCTCCGCAGCTTCCGGGCGGCATGCCCATCCGCGCGAACGGCACGTTCCATTTTAAAGTGAACGATTACGTCAATTTGATCGATAAAGTTGCCGGCGTCAAACAAAGCTACCTGGTCGAAGATGTCCAACTGCGCATTACGGCGCGTCTCGATCAATTATTGATGAAGTGGATCACCCGGGAAGGCAAGGACATGTTCAATTTGCAGTCGAATTCACATGAAATCGGCAAGGGCATCCAGGATGACTTGAACATGGAAATCATGGACGACGGGATGAAAGTGACTGGCTTCCAGGTCATGAGCTTTAACTACCCGAAAGAAATCCAGGACATGATCAATAAAAACGCCTCACACGGCATGGTCGGAGACGTGTCAAAATACCAGCAAATCTCTGTCGCAGATGCGATGGGCAAATCATCCGGATCAAATACAGCCTCCGATATGGCGGGCATGATGATGGGCATGAACATCGCCAAGGAAATGATGGATGACCAGAAAGAATCGTCTAACTCGAGCGCAAGTTCATCAAGCGTTTCAGGCAGCACCGGCGGCCAACAAGGACCGAACTTCTGCCCGAATTGCGGCGAGAAAGTAAGCGGCGCAAAATTCTGCCCAAACTGCGGGCAAAAGCTGGTCGAATAGAAGGCGAAAAAACAGGAAGGGAGCGATGTGCTCTCTTCCTGTTTTTTCTTGGCTACTTCCGGATTCCGCTGAACAACAATTCCAGCCAGCCGTCAATTTCACCCGTCAAATCAAAGTCGCCGTCGAAGATTGCCCAGTCGTAAAGCGTACCGCGCATACTGCGGGACAATAACAATGCAAGCCGCCCGGATGAGACAGAGGGGCTCAATTCGCCGTGCGCCTGCCCTTCAGATACCATTTGTTCGAGAATGGTGTAAAGCGGGCGTTCCGTGTCGGACAAATAATTATCGACAGAAGGCGTGAGTGCATAGGCATACAGTGCACGGATGCCGTCGCGCCCGAGCTCATCTCGCAAATACGCCATTTGTACTGTGGCGAGTTTGCGGATTTTCTGCTCTGCCGGCAAGTCTTCTGGCAGGCTGTCCTGGAAATCGCGGTAGAATTGGTCGATTTCCTTGAACTTTTCAAGAAAGATATCGTATTTGGTCGTGAAATGCCCATAGAATGCCCCTTTGGAAGTTGCGCTTTTCCGGACGATTTCATCTACCGATACCCGGTCAAATCCCTTTTCGCTGAACAATGCCAGCGCGGTACGGAGGATGCGTTGTTTTGTTGCGGTCGCTTTTTCCTGTCTGCTCGTCATAATGGCTCCTTTCTGCCAGTCGTTCTATTTCAAGAACCACTATTAGACTGAATTATTTGAAAACGATTGACAAAGTTCTATTGAGTTCAATAGACTATAGTCTATAGATTATAGACTGCGGTCTATGGAATTGACAAGACGAGAGAGGATGTTGATGATTTTGATAGCGGAACAGACATTGATCGACCTCTTAATGGCACAATGTAAAAAGCGAAGCGCACAGCCATTTCTGGTGTTCGAGGATAATACAGAGGAAGTGACACAATACAGCTACGGCGAATTTTTGGAGCGAGTCGAACAATTCAGCGGCGCGCTTTTTGAACGCGGCATCCGCAAAGGCGATAAAGTGACGCTTCATTTGCCGAACTCCGCGGAATTTGTCGTCTGCTGGTTTGCCCTTGCAAAGCTCGGAGCCGTCATGGTCCCGACCAATATTTTGTCGGCTGCGGCGGAAATGGACTATTTAATCGGCCATTCGGAATCGGTCCTGCTCATTACGGAACCGGAATACATCGAGAAGTTTAAATCCATCCAAAAAAATCTCCCGAAGCTCCGGCAGATTATCCTGGCGCGGACGGATGAACCGGGTAAATTTGAAAGCGTTAACAAAATGATTGCGGAATTTTCAGGTGAAGTGCCGGAAACGGAAATCCATACGGAAGACGTGACAGCGATTTTGTACACTTCCGGCACCACGTCAAAACCGAAAGGCTGCCTCATTACGCATGCCAATTATATTTACACGGGACGCATTGTAGCGGAGCATATCGGCTTTACGGAAAAAGACCGTGCGCTTGTCGTCTTGCCGATGTTCCATGGCAACGGCCAGTATTATATGATCATGCCGAGTTTGGTTGCGGGAGGCAGTGTCGCCATCACGGAACGCTTCAGCGCAAGCCGCTATGGGCGCCAAGTCCAGCGTTTAGGTGCAACGCTCGGTTCGCTCTTCGCTGCGCCCATCCGAATGATCCTCGCGCAGCCATACGCTGAAGAGGAGCGCATTAATAAGCTGCGTGCCGTCATTTTCGCCCAGTCGGTGACTACTGAAGAATTGAAGGCGTTTGAACAGCGCTATAATACTTCGCTATACCAGATTTACGGCATGACAGAAACGGTTGCGCCGCCCTTGATGAATCCATTGCAAGGCACTAAAGACAATACAAGCATCGGCAAACCGATCGCTGAATCGCGCATCAAGCTGATCGATGAAGAAGGCAATGAAGTGCCGGACGGGGATCCGGGAGAGATTTTGCTTGAAGGCATTCCCGGAAAAACCCTTATGAAAGGCTATTACAATAATCCGGAAGCGACCAATCAAACTTTGCAAAACGGCTGGCTCCATACGGGAGACAAGGCACGCAAATCGGAGGATGGCTTCTATTATTTTGTCGACCGCCAAAAAGACATGATTAAACGCGCCGGCGAGAATGTTGCAGCGAGCGAAGTGGAAAATGTCATCATGGAGTACACTGCCGTCTATGAAGCAATTGTCATCGGGATCCCGGATGCGATGCATGACGAAGCATTAAAAGCCTTCGTCATCCTGAAGCAAGGGCAAACGGCAACCGAACAGGAAGTAATTGATTATTGCAAAGGGCAGTTGGCCAAATTCAAAGTGCCATCCGCCATCGAGTTTGTCGAAGATTTCCCGCGTACGTCCGTCGGCAAAATCCAAAAACACAAACTGAAAGAAATTGAATTGAAGAAGCTGGCTGAATAGAAAGGAAGAAATCTGCATGGAAAACACATTATACAATCAAGTGGCGCTAATTACCGGAAGTGCACGCGGCATCGGCTTTGCCTGCGCAAAAGCACTCGCAAAACGGGGAGCTTCAATCGTTTTGACGGATATCCTGGATTGCGATGATGCACAACAGCTGCTGGAATCGGAGTTTCCAGGTATCCGCGTATTGGCGCTGCAAGTGGATGTCCGCGACAGGGCCCAAGTCGAACGGGCAATTCACGAAACGGTAGAGGAATTTGGCGGAATCGATATTGTCGTCAATAACGCTGGTACCGTTTCGCGCCTGAGCTTGAAAGATATGACGGACGATGATTGGAGCCGCGATATCGAGACGAACTTGCGCGGCACGTTCTTGTTCACACAAGCAGCCATCTATCCGCATATGGTCAACCAAGAGAGCGGGCGCATCATCAACATTAGCTCGATTTCCGGCATGATGGGCGGCGCCATTTCTTACGGCGAAGATGGCGAGCGGCAAGGGCGTTCAGGCCCTGCTTATGCCGCGTCAAAAGGCGGCATCATCGCTTTCACGAAATGGGTCGCAAAAGAAGTCGGCGAGTTCGGCATCACCGTCAACAGTGTCGCGCCAGGGCCGGTTGAGACCGCCATCACCAAAGGCGTCAATTATCCGCTCGAGCTGCAATCGATCAAACGCCCGGGACAGCCGGAAGATATCGGCGAAGCGGTCGCTTATTTGGCATCACCCGCTGCAAGCTATGTCACGGGCGAAGTATTGAAAGTATGCGGCGGTGCAGGAAACGGCGCATAAGAAAAGGTTCCAAGGGAATTGTCCCTTGAAACCTTTTTTGTTTATTTCGTGCTGGTGAAGCCGCCGTCAATGCGGATAACGTCGCCATTAATGTATTGCGCTTTAGAAGTCAGTAGGAACGCCACAAGTTCTGCGACTTCATCAGAGGTCCCAAGCCGCTGTTGCGGGATGCCTTCTTCTGCACTTTTCTTCATTTTCGGATTGGCGTCAAAATAGGCTTTGACCATCGGCGTTTCAGTCGGACCAGGAGCCACAGCGTTCACGCGTAAGCCGTCTTTCGCGTATTCGGCAACCAGTGACTTAGTCATGCCGACGATGCCGTGCTTGGTTGCGGAATAGGTGACGACTGTATCCTGTCCAATGACACCCGCGCTCGATGCGGTATTGACGATTGACCCGCCACCGTTTTTCACCATTATTTCCGCCACGTAGCGAAGGCCATATAACGCGCCAAGCATATTGATCCCCACGATTTGCTCGATTTCTTCAATATCCGTTTCGAGAAACGGCTTGCCGCTTCCAGAAATGCCAGCGTTGTTGAAGAAATAATCGATGGAACCAAATTGTTCAATTGTTTTATCAACGTAGTTTTTTACTTCTTCTGACTTGGAGACATCGGCTTTAATAAAGATTGCATCCGGTCCAAGTGCTTTCACTTGCTCGACCGTCTCATTGCCGCCTTTTTCACTGATGTCGACAACTGCGATATTGATGCCTTCCTGTGCCAAACGCAACGCGGCCGATTGCCCGAGCCCGCTGCCGCCTCCTGTGATGATTGCTGTTTTTGCCATGTAGAATCTCCTCCTTGTGCTAAGTGCTTCATTTCTCTGTTTACCCGCAACAAAGGGAGGATAATCAAGGCTGGTTATAGGAGCGAATCAAAATGCGTCACTGGCTTTTTTGAATTAATTGGTGCAAACCTTCGTAAATTTCCACGATTTCGGCTTGTTTCATCCGCACTAGGCCACTTGAAGAAGGAGCGACAAATTCGATGACACCAGGAATGACTGAGTCTGGCTGTTTGCCCCAATGAGTGGATTTCTTGCCGCTAAATTGGAGGTAGACACCTTTGCCGACAAAACATACTACTTTCGGGCGGTAACGTTCGATTTTGCGTTTTAATTGTTCGGCGCCTTCTTTGTATTCTTCCTTGGTGATATCAGCCGCTGCTTTAGTCGGGCGGGGAACGATATTGGTCAAGCCGTATCCGAGCTCGAGTAGGTCATGGTTTTCTTCAGGCGCGTATTTTCTGGGTGTCAGCCCGGATTCATAAAGGATTTTCCAGAAGCGGTTGTTTGGGTTCGCGTAATGATAGCCGGTTTCACTAGAGCGGATGCTCGGGTTGAACCCGACAAATAGGATGTCGAGCCCGTCTTTCACGTGATCGGGAATGGGTGTAAGTTCCATGGGATTCTCCTTTTTAACTAATTGATGATTTTAGTCTATCGTGAAAGCCGAGAAACGAACAATCACGGCACATAGTAGAACACCCGAACCGCAACATTCGGTTCGGGTGTTTTGTTATTCGATCGTATGCTCAATTTCCGCTGGATAATTTGTGCCTTCTGTCGATGTCATCCATACTTCAAGCGTGTAAGTGCCAGGTTCGAGATTGGCTGCTGGCACTTGAATATCGTATTGAAGCTCTTCGCCAGGGGATAAGTTTTCTTCACCCAGCGCTTGAGTGTACATGCTGACGGAAGACATGCGGAATACTTCGATGCCCTGTTCGTCAGTTAAGGTAAAATCGTAGCGCTGTCCGCTCGTAAAGTTGAACGTCACGAGCTCTTGTGTATCGTTTTTTACGGTATAACGGTAGTTTCCATTGTCCATTTCTTCGATTGTTGATGTGACTTCACCTTCGATGATCTCGCCCCCTGTATCCGGATCTTCCGGTAGATTGTCGCTTTCTGTACCGCACGAAGCGAGCATTAAAAGAGCCACGATTAGCATGAACCAACTAGTTCCGGCTTTTTGCTTCATTGGGTTCGCCCCCTTTTTGTGTCTATAGAGTAGACCGCAAGAGGCCATAAAAAGTTACAGAAACGAGTATCTTGTGCTGTTCTTGTGGCGGCTTGCTGGCCTATACTGGTCTTATACCCTAAAGGAGGGCCAAGTAATGCCTGAATTGTTCAATGATTTCCGCGAAGTACTGACAGCCAAAATAAAATGTCTCGGTATAAGTACCTTCGTAGTTGCCAAGTACATGGCACTCGGATTGATTCCTTTGTATCTTATCTATTTGGCCATAAATTAGTTGGCACAAGAGAGGCTCTGAAAAGAGTCTTTTTTATTTCCAATTACTGTAATATTGACTATATTTTCAGAATATTATAATATTGAAGAACTACCGCTCAGTCAGAAGGGGAGATTCATGAACAAACAAAGGAGGAATGGGAGATGAACATTACCACGTCTTTGACGATGAACGCGACGCGTCAGCCTGATTTAGTTGCATTGAATTTTGAGGGGAAATCCTATACGTATCAGGAATTAAACGCGGAAGTGAATCGCTTGGCGAACGCTTTAGTACGTGAAGGGATTTCAAAAGGCGAGAAAGTCGCGCTATTCATGAAGAATTCGGATGCTTACGTCATAGCATTTTTTGCGGCATTGAAGGCAGGGGGCGTCGTCGTCCCAGTCAATTACAGGCTAAATGCTGAGGAAGCGGGATATCTCTTCGGTCAGTCGGATGCGGCCTATGTGTTTTGCGATCAGGAGTTTGAAAGCTTAGTGGCGGAAGCAAAGGAATCGGAGGAGCTGCTGCATCAAGTAGTCGTCTACCCGAAAGCGCAAGAGCAAGCCCATCTGAGCTGGGACGAAATGCTGGATAATGATCGCACGGAACCTGGCATCGACATCTTGCCGGATGACGATGCTGAAATCCTCTATACTTCAGGAACGACCGGCCCACCGAAAGGAGCACTTTTTGACCATCAGCGAATCGTCAATGTCAGCACCTCTTTCATCCTCGGGACCGGTGTCAATCATGATGACCGCTTGCTTCATGCTGCACCGTTTTTCCATCCTTCCCAGCTGAATTTATTTTTAGTGACTGGCGTCATACTCGGCGTGCCACAAACCATCTTGCGCGACTTCGCGACCAGGGATGTATTGGAAGCCATTCAACAGGACGGCTGTACGGTGTTTTTCGGGTTGCCGGATATGTACCATGCATTGATGGAAGCACCGGAGAGCACGTACGACCTTGGGACGATTCGTAAATGCATGTACGGGACAGACCCGATGCCAAGCGGCCTGGTAGCACGTGCGATGAAATTCTTCGGTCACGAACAATTTTATAATTTATGCTTTCTCACAGAGGGTGGTCCGGGAGGCGTTTATTTGTTGCCAAGCGAGCATGCTCATAAAGAAGGCGCCGGCGGTAAGTCGATGTATATGACACATGTCCGAGTGGTCGATGAATCAATGAATGACGTCGCGCCGGGGCGAGTCGGCGAATTCATCATGCGCGGCGAGACGATCATGAAATCGTATTATAAGATGCCGGACGAAACCGAAGCCGCCTTCCGAAATGGCTGGCTGTTGACTGGCGATCTTGCGACAATCGACGAAGACGGCTATATCACGCTCGTCGACCGAAAATCTGACCGCATCATCTCTGCGGGAAACAATATCTATTCAATTGAAATTGAACAATTGCTAAATCGTCATCCGCAAATTCAGGAAGCGGCGACTGTCGGAATCCCTGAAGAAGAGTGGGGCGAAATCGTCGGTGTTGTCATCGTTCCAAAAGAAGGGGAGACGATCGATGAAGTGGCGCTTTCGGAATACTTGCTGGAACATTTGCCGCCTCACAAAGCACCGAAAAAATTCCGTTTCGCGGATGAATTGCCGCGCAACGCTTCAGGCAAAATTTTAAAATACCAATTGCGTGAACGGCATATCAGTGAATACACTTGGTTCCGTCATACATTCATTGAACGTTGAAAAATAGCGCCCTGATGGTTCGGGGCGCTATTTCTCTGTGGTATGATGGAACAGGATTTGAATCGAACACGGCAGGAGGATTTTTTTAGATGGACAATAACGATGTATTGATCCGGTTGCGTTATGCGCTGGACTTGAAAAATAGCGACGTAAAAGAAATTTTCGCACTCGGCGGGGAAAAAGTGGATGCGGTGGATGTCCCATTAATCTTAACGAAAACGCCGGAACCTGACGATGAAGGGGCAGAACCTAATATTCCGTTGGCAAATGACCAATTGGAACGTTTCCTGAACGGTCTGATCACGTTTAACCGTGGCCCGAAACCCGGCGACTCCGGACCACCTGAAGTCAGCGGGGAGCACGTTAACAACTTGGTCTTGAAAAAACTGCGTATTGCGTTGGAACTGACGAGCGAAGACTTGCTCGATTTGTGGAAGCTGGCCGGAATCAATGTCTCCAAAGGTGAACTTGGAGCGTTTCTTCGGAAAGAAGGGCACAAGAACTACAAAGAGTTGGGCGATCAACTTATGCGGAATCTTCTTAAAGGCATCACGCTGAACTATCGTCCGTAATGAAAAAGCGCGGCATCCGAATTGGATGCCGCGCTTTTTCTTATTCTCCACCGCTTGTATAGCGGTTGTCGCCCATGGTGTAATTCGAGCTGTCGCCAGGCTTTGCGTCCGGGTGGGTCGGCTTGTCGTAATAAGCAGACGTCCTGCGCCGGCGGTCGACGATAAAGCCAAGGCCGAAGACGATAGCGATCGGAACCAGGAAATAGAACATGCAATCTCTCCTTTGTGCTGAATAGAAGTTGAAGAAGTTAGTGACATGGATTGTTCGTTGGTGATGTCATCGCCAAATAGTCGCCTCCCGCTTGGGGCTGGCCTCTCGCCAGGAGCCAAGAAGAACACTTGTCTCCTGGCGAGAGGCCAGCCCTTGTGCGCGGTTCGGCTTATACATTTCATTGTAGTTTTGAGCGATGAAGTATTTCTTTTTCACATTTTCATCCGCTGGTGGTGATGCTTATTTAGGCTTGATAGTGACATGGGTTGTTCGTTGATGATGTCATCGCGAAGCAGTCGCCTCCCGCTTGGGGCAGGCCTCTCGCCATGAGCCAAGAAGAATACTCGGCTCCTGGCATCGGCTCGCCCTTGTGCGCGGTTCGGCTTATACATTTCATTGTAGTTTTGAGCGATGAAGCATTTCTTTTTCACATTTTCATCCGCTGGTGGTGATGCTTATTTAGGTTTGTGAGCGAGATGGAGTGTTCGTTAATGATGTCATCAAGAAGCAGTCGCCTCCCGCTTGGGCATGCCTTTAGCCATAAGGCCTGGATTTGATTTTATTTATACATTCGAATCCATAAGAAAAAAAGCGCACCACAAAGGGAGCGCTTTTTTTATATCAGGTGATAGATGCTTCGTAGATTTCTTTAATCGACTGGTCAAGCGTCGCATTAAAGTCTTCATCCGCTTGGTCTGCGCTTAAGCCTTCGGACAAGGCGCGTGAGAAGCTGGCGATCAAGCCGTTGTTCTCGGCAAGCTTCTGGTTCGCTTCTTCTCGCGGATAACCACCGGACAACGCCACAACGCGCACGACACGCGGGTGATCGATAAGTTCTTTGTAGAAATTCGCGAGTGTCGGAATCGTCAATTTTAGCATGACATACTCGTCGTCGCTGAGTTTGTCGAGGTGGCTCAAGATTTCGTCGTTCAACATCGCCTCGATTTGTTCTTTGTTGGCACTGTTGATGTCGACTTCTGGCTCAATGATCGGCACGAGTCCGGCAGCGATAACTTCTTTCGCCACTTCAAACTGCTGGTCGACCACTTGCTTAATGCCATCTTCATTTGGCTCTTTGATGACTGAACGCATTTTCGTGCCAAAGACATTGCGTTCAACCGCACGTGTCAACAACTCGTTTAAATTCGGGTTCGGCTTCATCAATTGCACGCCATTTTGTTCATCCGCAAGACCTTTATCGATCTTCAGGAATGGTACGACGCCTTTTGCTTCCCATAAATAGTCGCTCGTATATTTGCCATAGACATCGCGGTCCATCGTCTGCTCAAACAGGATGGCCCCGAGTATGTGATCTGACGTAAAGCCGGGTGCTGTCATAACACGTGTTCTCATTTCGTGAATCAAGTCGTACATTTCGTCTTCATTGGAGTAAGCATCTTCGTTCACACCATACAGTTTCAACGCTTTTGGCGTACTGCCACCGCTTTGGTCGAGCGCTGCAATAAAGCCTTTGCCGTTCTTCATTACTTCAAATTGTTTTGTGTTCATCGTCTCAGCTCCTCAATTAAGAATTTGTCTGCATTACTGCTGTTCCCTGCTTAGTGTACCAATAATCGGATTTTTCATCAAAAGTGAAAAAATGTGTAGCGAATGTCAGTTTTCCGGTAATGGATAGTCACGCTCAACGGATTCAAAATCGAATGTAACACCCGTCAATTGCTCGGAGACAGCCCATAGTTTTTGAGCGAGTGCTTCATCGACAGCTGTTGGATGGGGCGTATCAAGAGCCGGATAGCCTTTTCTGCGCCCTTTTCCAGCAGGACCGATGTATTCGCCGCCTTTTAGATCTGGTTCGGTGGCGGCATGGACGGTGGCGAGTGCTCCCATATCGGGAGGCTGCAAAAAGCGGTTGGCGAAATCTCGCACTAGCACGGGTGCGTCGTATTTGCCGATCTTAAAGATATTCGTAGCCGAAACCCCGGGATGGCAAGCGACGCTGATGGTCTGTAGGTTGTGCTTTTTCAGCCTGCGGTCGAGCTCTATCGCAAATAGCATATTGGCGAGTTTGCTTTGGTTGTAGAATTTTTTCGCTCTGTAGCCTTTTGATCCGTCGAGATTATCGAAGTCGATTGTGCCACGATTATGAGCCAGACTGCCGAGTGTGATGACGCGCGAATCTGGCGTTTTGGCGAGCAAGGGTAGAAGGTGGGCAGTCAACGCAAAATGGCCAAGGTAATTGCTGCCGAACTGCAGTTCAAAGCCGTCTTTCGTTTTGCCGTATGGCGGCATCATGATTCCTGCATTATTGACCAATAGATCGAGTGAATGAAAATGTTTTTTGTAGCTGTCCGCAAAGTGGCGGACGCTTGCAAGGTCAGCCAAGTCGAGCTTTAACACGGCGACCGTCGCTTCCGGATGGAAATCGAGAATTTCCCGTTTGGCGATTTCGCCTTTGACCAGGTCACGGACAGCCAATAAAATCGAAAAGCCTCGTCCGGCAAGCATATTGGCAGCTTCCCATCCGATGCCGCTATTGCCTCCGGTGATAATAGCAATTTTGTGGTGGACCTCCTGCAAAACATCATCTCCTTTTTTACATAATTGTGTTGCCTTGAGCTTCTTGTTCTATCTAGTTTACCTCATTTAAAATGTGAAACCGCATACATTTGCGAAAAACTGAAAATCTGATGAAAAGCTCACATAATTGTCTAAATTTTTACACAACAAAGAGCGCTGATGTGTTAGAGTAGTTCAATAATCAAAATGAAGAGGGTGAATCAGATGGCAAAAAACATCACAGAGCTGGAAAGGGAAGCTATCGCGGACGAGGTGACCGTGGCCGATATTATGGTCGCTAATCAGGCGCTGAAGGATGTCATCATCCGGACGCCCTTGCAGCGCAACGAGATTCTCTCGGCACGTTACGGCTGCAATGTCTTTTTGAAACGCGAAGACCAGCAAGTCGTCCGTTCCTTTAAACTGCGTGGCGCGTATAATTTCATCCGCAGCATGACCGAAGCTGAACGGGCGCAGGGCGTCGTTTGCGCAAGTGCCGGAAATCATGCGCAAGGCGTGGCTTATTCTTGCCAGGCGCTTGGCATCGAAGGCAAGATTTTCATGCCGCTTACCACACCGAGTCAAAAAGTGTCACAAGTAAAACGCTTCGGCGGTGCGTATGTAGAAGTCATCTTGACCGGCGACAGCTTTGACGATGCTTTTGCGGCAGCGATGGAAGTGTGTTCGGAAGAAGGCAAGACTTTCGTACACCCGTTCAATACGGAAGCGGTGATTGCAGGGCAAGGCACCGTTGCGGTCGAAGTGCTCAATGATATGCAAGAACCAGTCGATTATATGTTTTGCGCAATTGGCGGAGGCGGATTGGCTTCTGGAGTCGGCACATATTTAAAAGGCGTTTCTCCCACGACGAAACTGATCGGTGTGGAACCACAAGGCGCGGCGAGCATGAAAGCTTCCCTCAAAGAAGGGCAAGTGACGCGACTTGAGACAATCGATACCTTTGTCGACGGAGCGGCAGTGAAGCAAGTTGGTGATTTATCGATGGCGATCTGCCAAAAAGTGCTGGATGACATCGTCCCAGTTCCGGAAGGCAAGGTATGCACGACAATTCTCGAATTGTATAACGAAAACGCCATCGTTGCTGAACCGGCAGGCGCTTTGTCTGTGGCGGCACTCGACTTTTATCGTGAGGAAATTCGCGGGAAGAATATCGTCTGCGTCGTCAGCGGCGGCAATAATGACATTGAACGAATGCAGGAGATCAAGGAAAAGTCTTTGATTTACGAAGGCTTGAAGCATTATTTCATCGTTACATTCCCGCAGCGCGCAGGCGCCCTCCGAAAGTTTATGGACGATGTGCTTGGTGAACAAGATGATATCACTCATTTCGAATACACCAAACGAAACAACCGAGAACACGGGCCTGTCCTTGTGGGGATTGAATTGAAAGACCCAGCGGATTATGGCCCACTCGTTGAACGCATGACACAAAACGGCTTTCCGTATAAAGACATTAATAACGATTCTTTGCTGTTCAATCTATTGATTTAATTGAATGACTGTGAGGCCTGCGAAGTTTGGACGCAGGCAGCGCAGTTTTTTTATTTTCTGTTATATTAAGAAACCTTGAGGTAACTGAACAAATAGGGTGTATTTTTTATTAATAATAACCAGATAAATAATGATAAATTATTATTTTAAATATTCAGTAATTAAGGGTTTACAAGAAATGTGAAATAATGTAGGCTAATACTATCAAATCATCTTATACAAAAAGATTTCAGTTAGCGTATTTAAGGGAGCGGTTTCGAACGAATTGAACGGTTGTTTCCGGACCGGGCAGAGAGCAGGCATTGCCGTTTCTGTTCAACGGCAAACTTTAAACTTTGGTTGAATGTGACAGACTATCGTGCTGTACACAGCGCCGGAAATATTCTCCTCTCGATAGAGGAGTCTGTTCCGGTGCTTTTTTATTACGGAAAAGAGGAGAGAACGCAATGGAAGAAAGGGGAGGGCTAGGAAAGCCATTGAACGACACTTGGCAAGACCTGGCGTCAACGAGAGTGAACAATCAGAGAACTGCAGGCGGGATCATCCGATTTCTTGGCTATGATAGCGACGGTCGCGCGATCAACCAAGTAGAGATATGGCTAAAGCCAGAAGAACTGTCTGCATTTACCCAGTCGCTAGTTGCCTATCCGGTGCCCTTGCCGACGGATTATCTGCAGACAGCTGAACCTTGCGGAGACGGTTTGTCCGTGCGGATCCGTTCCCATGAGTCACCGAAAACATTCGTTTCAAGGCTGAGTTCGGCGTTGAGTTGCCTCGAGCAGCCGGCATGAAGATCCACACCAAAGGAAGGCGGTAGTTTCAATGGATAATCGGAGTGACTTGATTAAATTAGGCGATGAAGATATCTATCTGATCTTATATTTGTGGAAAGTAAAAGGCTGGCAAACGAAAGAGTTGGCCCAGCATTTTCATATCAGCGCCGAGTCTTTAGAGGATTTGCTGTCTGGCCACGTGAGAAGGGATTGCTATAAGGGGTTCAACCAAATTGAAAAATACTTGGTGGAAACTTACTGAGAGCTAAACTTTTATTGGGGAGTGTTTACTATGGGAGACCACAACGAGATGAAAAAAATCAGTGCAGCGTTTGCAGCTAGTTATGGACGGTTTATTAAAGGCTATCAGCAATATAAAGCCAATCGAAGTCGCCAGCAGCCTGATGGGGAGGTCAATCATTATGACAACAACAGACGAATTGAACAGACTCAACGATGAAATGATTTATAGCATCCTGTACTTCTACCATATTGAAGAAGTTTCTGCCGAACATCTGGGGATGAAATACGATGTCAGTAGTTTGACGATTGAAGGAATCGCCAAAGGTCACTATCGCCCGAAATGCCATGAAAACTTTATGATTGTTGAAGGCATTTTGGAACGCCGTTTCGTCAAGCGGGTGCAAAGCCAATAAGGTCGAAATCCAGCATTAAAAAGCCGGAATCCGCATCATGCGGGTTCCGGCTTTTTGCAGTCAATTTACCTTGTCTGTTAAATTTCCATAACCTTGTGCTTCCATTTCTTCAAGCGGCACAAAACGTAAAGCTGCGCTGTTCATGCAATAGCGCAAACCGCCTGCATCTTCCGGACCGTCTTCGAACACATGACCCAAGTGACTATCGCCTGTTCGGCTTCTGATTTCCGTCCGTATGCCGAATAGGGACAAGTCATCGTGTTCAGTCACGACTGCTGGATCGATCGGTTTCGTGAAACTTGGCCAACCAGTTCCGGAATCGTATTTGTCTGTGGATGAAAAGAGCGGTTCACCAGTGACGATATCGACATAAATACCTGGCTCGTAAAAGCCGTCGTATTCATTATCGAACGCCGTTTCGGTGCCGTCATCTTGAGTGACGCGGTATTGTTCATCTGTCAGCATCTCCCGAATTTCTTCTTCATCTGGTTTTGGATAATCGGCTGGATCGATTAATTGCGGTACTTGTTGGTCTTCTAGGCTAGTGAAATCCACATGGCAATAGCCGTCAGGATTTTTTTCCAAATAATCTTGATGGTAGTTTTCCGCGAGGTAGTAATTCGTCAGCGGTTCGACTTCGGTGACGATTGGTTTATCGTATTTCTTTTGCTCTTCTGTGATTACCTCGTCAATTGTACTCACAGTAGACGGGTCATCGTAAAAAATGGCGGTCCGGTATTGATTGCCGCGGTCGTTGCCTTGCTGATCGACAAGCGTCGGATCGATGATCAGGAAATAGCGGTCGAGCAGTTCCTCGAGCGATACGCGTTCTGGGTCGTATCGTAAATGGACAGTTTCGGCGTAGCCGGTATCGCCTGTCAGTACTTCTTCGTAAGTCGGGTCTTCGATCGTTCCGCCGGCATAGCCAGAAGTCACATCGTAAACGCCGTAGATGCGTGCCATATAGGCTTCAACACCCCAGAAGCAGCCGCCTGCAAACCAAATGTCTTCGAGGTTTTCCGTATCGAATTCAAGTTCTTCATTCGGATTGTCTGGGAAACGAGATTCCGAAGCTGAAGATGAAACTGAAGTGGAGTCAGTAGCTGCTTCGCTTGAACAGCCTGCGAGCAATAGTAGCAGTAAGAGTATAGGCATGAAATATCGTGTCATTGGTGGTTCCGCCTTTCTAGCGAATCGAATTCATCAATTCGAGTATTTCGTCGTTGCTTATATGACCGGTGCGTTGTTTGGTGATTCTTCCAGCAGAACTGATCCAGGCAGAACTCGGATAGGCCTCCATTTTGAACTGTCCGAATACATCCCCTCCGTCATCCAGCAGGACAATAAAATCCCCGTGATGGTCAATGGCTGAGAACCAAGCATTGAATTCATTGGCATTTCGTTCAGCGTAGGTTCCCGGGGAAATGATGGTGAGAATCGTAAAGTCGTTATCACTTTCGGCCAATTCTTCCAGCTCGTTTAATCCAGAAAGGCAAATCGAGCACCAGGATGCCCAAAAGAACAGATAAACTTTCTCGCCCCGGTAGTCGGAGAGATGATGGACGGTGCCGTTGAGGTCAGGTAACGCAAAATCAGGTGCCTCAGGGCCGCGGTTTTCTGATAAGGCTTCCGAGCAGGAAGAGAGGGTGAGCAGAAGGGCAACTAGTAAAAGCAGCAGTTGTGGTAATTTCATGATGATCATCCTTCCAGGTGAGGGCAAGCAATTCGCTGAAAAATTGGCGTTTTCTTGCGCGAATTGCTATCTATTTGAGTTATTCCCCAAATAAAGTCCTTTGAACCACGAAACTGAAAGGATGCGGCATACTTATCGATAAAGTCGGGTAAACTGACCGTAAGTAATAGTATGGGAGCGGTTGAATGGATAGAGAAACGAAATTATCAGGATTTGCCTTTATCGTACTTCTTGCAGGGCTTGGGCTGGCGACATTATTCATTGTATTATTTGCAGAATTGGCAGATGAAATGCTAGATCAGGAGTTGGCAGTATTTGATGCTGTCACCATTCATTTGATAGAAGCGATTGGAAGCAATTGGATGGATACCATCATGTTCATCATCACAGAGCTGGGGTCCGTTTGGTTTCTCGTCATGCTATCGATCGGCGTCTTGTGGATTTTGGGTGTCAAGATGCGCGATAAATGGGGCGTCTTGTTTTACTTGGTTGCGGTTGGCGGCGGCTCGCTGTTGACTGTTCTATTGAAACATTTTTTCAGCCGTGAACGGCCAAGCATCAATGAAACAATCGATGCGGTCGGCTATAGTTTCCCGAGCGGCCATTCGATGGGTTCGCTGATTTTTTACGGCTTCCTTATTTATTTGGTTATCCGGACGGGGCAGAAACCCTGGGTGCGATGGGCCACCGTTATTGGGTTAAGTGTGTTAATCGTACTGATCGGCGTTAGCCGCATTTACCTCGGCGCCCATTTTCCAAGTGATGTTATCGCAGGTTATATTGCCGGCACCATCTGGCTTGTGTTAAGTCTTGTGGCACTCGAATGGATTCAATGGCAGCAAAGAAGCCCAGTGCCGCCTGTAGCCGCTTTACGAAAAGTATTGGCACCTGTTTACAGAGCCCTAATGGACAAATTATAAGGACAAAGCTGCCGGTAATGCCGGCGGCTTTTTTCTAGCCTGTTGCTAAGACTTTGATGACGTCATTTATTCGATAAAAACTGTCCTTCGATGGGAAACGAATGCACTGAAAATGAATATATGGCTTTCAAGAAGCTTGCATTGCCACCTCTTAGTTTCATTATAATGGCCATACAATCAAAAATGACCGAAAAATCAAACAATTTTGTGGCGATTTCTGCAATATCGGCGTATGATCGAAGAAAAGGAGGTGCCCTTGAGATGGTCGACATTGTTGGGCTGCTGCCCATGCTCATTTTTGGCGGAATAGCTGTAGTCATCATCGGGATGGTATTCTCATTTAAAAATTGGACACATTAATGGAAAATGTGGAACGCTTTACGGAACATCCTGTACAGGGAAGACGGGTGCAGGATGTTTTCGTGTTTGAAAAGGATTTTTTTGAGCGTTTATGGAATGATCTAGCAAGGCGGTGATGGAATGGGAGAAATGGAATTAACAGCAATGATTATCGGCGGGGTGGCTTTGTTGTTAGTGCTTCTGGGGCTTTATATGTTGCAGGGGAAGGGGATGTTTTTAATCACTGGCTACAACACGATGCCGAGAGAAGAACAAGAAAAATATGATAGTCCAGCGATGGCACGCTTTATTGGAAAGCTATTGTTGGCCTTGGCATTATGGATCGTTGGCATATGGAGTGGAGCAAATTGGATGTTTTATGTTGGCGTGGGTTTGTTTTTGGTGTGTATCGGAGCTGCTTTGATATATATGAATACGGGCGGACGTTTTCTGAAACAGCCGCCCGCAAAAGAGGATAAAAAAACAAGCAAAGATGAGGAAACCCTCGTCTTTACTTGTTTTTAGTGCTGATGGAGCGGCCGCTGCGCCCAAGTGCGTAATAGATGCCGTGCTGCAAGCTTTGCAAGGTTTCGAATTTTGATAGGTCCTGCATCGTTCGCGTAATGATCATGGCGAGTTCTGGCGACACACCGACCAGAATGGTCTCTGTGCCAAGCAATCGTGCTGCAGCTGCTAGTTTGTCGATTAGTTGGACAGTGTGTTCTGAAATGTTGCGGTTTAATCCTGTCAGGTCCAGCAATAGAAACTCGGCTTTATGCTTTGGCAATTCATTCAATGTGTTGTTGATCAGGTCTTCGGTACGATTTTCATCGTAGCTTCCAATCATCGGGACAACGATGATGCCTTCGAGCACAGGGATGACAGGAGAAGAAAGTTCACGCACCAATCTTTGAAGCATTTTGGTTTTTTCATCGACCATATTTTCAAGCTGCCGGATCTGTTGGTCTTCTTGCCGTCTCGCGAGTTCCCGGATATTTTGTTGGACGTTGACATCTGATGGATAATACTCGACGATGCTGTAAGGCTGTTCGGAATTTTGATAGTGGATCGTCCGGTACCAGAAATTCTGGCCGAACAACCCAGTCAAGACCCCAGCGTAATGGGAAGGAACAAAAATGCCTTTTGTACCTTTGTGGTTCAATTGATTCATTTTGTATTCCCAGTCGTCCTGGATGTGCATTGTGAAAGTGTATTGTTCAATATCCATCTCGACGATTTCCACTTTGCCCCATCCAGCCGGTGCATAAGTATTGGAAATCCATTCGACGACATTGCTGGCATCAATCTTCTTTAGTTCCCGGAACCCTTCTCCCACAACGATCCCTTGCCTGAACCCTGTCGTTTCCAGTACCAGGTCAGTTGCCTCTGCTCCAGAGATTTCTCGAATGGTGTCGAAAAAGGTTTCCATGGCAGAAGTCCAGAAAAAGACGACATCGCCTCCATCAAAAAGCACTTCCCCTGTTTCCAAATCCCATTTCAACTCGGCCGCACCGACTGTGATTTCTTTTTTCATAGCACTATCCTCCGCTTCATTCTATATCAGCCTTGCCTTTTGTTGGCAGTTGTTTCAGTATTCCCTGAGTTTGTAAAAAATATGCATCGTATAGCAAGAGCATGAAGCTGAATGAAAAAAAAGCCTGGAAATATTAATTCCGGGCCTTTGTGTCATCGTAAAAAGACAAGGTCGTGATGCTCTGGTCTTTCATTAAATAGCCATGGCAACGCATCAGCCGTTCGCGGAGACTATCCGAGACGCGGCTTGTATCGTATGCACAAACGGAGATAACTTTGCGCTGCGGGACAGAGCGGTCGATCTCGATTTCGTAATCGACGATTTTCTGGTCGATGTCTTCCTGGCTGCCCCACTCGATATGGCCCCACGTCCGGCAATGCCGTCCATCGACAGTGAAAGATTCGATGACGCTTTCGAAATATTGCAAAATGGCTTCCGGATGGAAGTTCCCTTTGCGCCAATAGAAATCGAAGTTGTTGACGTAGTGGACCAAATCCAGTTCGTCAGCGCCCAACAGCTGCTGGAGCTTTTTCTGGATCTGAGGATAGATTCTTGGGTTTTCCACGAACAATACGCGGTCGTCGTTCCGGACGCCATCGAGGACAAAGGATACAGCATTATCAATATAATCATCTGTTTGTTCAGTCAAGTATAAGATATGCGCATAGTCTGCCTGACGCAAGGTTTCGGTGAAATCGCTCATTTTTTGGTTCATTTTTTTCCCCTCCATATAACGCATGATCCAAATAGTGATGAAATTCGCCTGCAGCCTTATACGAAGCAGGAAGTGAAAAAAATGACAGCACTTGTGTACCTCCCCTTAGTATATACTATCTGGTGTCTTTATGCTTCTTCTAACCGAACAGCCGTTTCGTATGTTTACATAGCTTGCGCTTAAGGGAATGACTGCACAAAAAGGAGGCGTAAGTTTATGGGGATTTTTGACAAAGAAGCGTTGGCAAAAAGGCATGTATTGGTTACCGGCGCCACTGGTGGAATTGGATGGGAAACAGCGAAAACGCTAGCGGAAATGGGCGCGAAACTAACGATCACAGGACGCGATTTAGAGAAGTTAAAAAAACTAGAAAGTGAATTGGTGCCCTTGATGGATCCAGACAGGCTGTATCTCTACGCAGCAGATTTGACGGACGCCCATGAGCGTGAGCAACTTGTCGCAGCAGCTGAAGCACATTTAGGAGGGATCGATGGCTTGGTCAACTCGGCCGGTGTGGCTGGGGGCAAGCATGTGGAAGAGTTGGATCAGGAATTATTGGAGCGGTTGATGAACATCAATTACACTTCGACAGTCTTGCTGACGCAACTCGTGTACCGGCGCATGATGGAAAGTGGCCGAGGCGACATCGTCAACCTGGCTTCACTTTCGGGCCTTCGCGGTACGGCTGGAAATACCGCTTATGCAGCAAGTAAATTCGCGGTAGTCGGCTGGACACAATCGATGGCATTGGAAGCAATCGAATACGGCGTCCGGGTCAATGCAGTATGCCCGGGATACGTCGATACGGAAATGGCGAGGGCCAGCATCCGAAGAAAGGCGGAACGACAAGGAATCTCTATGGAGCAGGCGATGGAAGAAGCGCAATCCGGCATTCCGTCGAACCGTTTATCCAAGCCTCAAGAAGTTGCCCAGACAATCGCGTTTCTATTAACCGACGCAGCCCCGAATATCGTCGGTGAATCGGTGAAAATCTCAGGCGGGAGCGTCATGAGATGAAAAAAGCGTTGAACTCTCACGGAGAGTCCAACGCTCAGAGTGTTGAAGAAGTCCACATTTCGCTCTCAACTATGAAAGAGAGAACCTTTTTCTATATCCAATATTCAATGACTTCTCCAAGTATTTGGAGAAGCGTTCGCTCGTAACCCCTTCTGCTCAATAATGCTGCGCATTACTTTCGCAAAGATAATGTCTCCCGTAGGTCGACCTTATCTTTCCAGTGGATTAGCTAGACGACCGAGACCCCGCAAGGCGCATAGCGACTGAGGAGGCTTGGGCGCGAGCCCACGGAGTCGTGCGATAAGCTTCGGAAAATACGGCTTTTTAACTTTCTCGACAAGCTGAGCGTTGAACTCTCCCAGAGAGTCCAATGCTTTTTCTTATTGGATGTATTCCAGTGCATTGTCTTCGATTACCGTATCCGATATGCGCAATTGATCGAGCGCTTCGTCGATATATGGCTCACAAGCGGAACCATCGATTTGTTCGCCGCTTTCAATCGAATAGCATTCACCGGTACCCGGCACCGTCGTCAAATCAGGCTGGAAGTACACATCGCCTTTTCGGAAAGAGCCATCTCGGAAGACGACCATTCTTTCTGTATCAGATAGCAGCGAAGTGCCAAGCATGAAGCCTTGGTCGACGCCCGCAAGTTCAAGAATCGTTGGTGCCACGTCGATCTGTCCACCGACAGTTTCGATCGTTTCACCTTGCGCGAGTTCAGGCGGCTTGATCCACAGAGGAACTTGGCGTGCCAATTCAAATTGCTCTGTCACTCCATTGGCATCGAGCTTATTTGCCATCTCACGGCCTGCCTCGGTCAAGCCGCTATCGTGGTCTCCATAGAAAATGACGATCGAATCGTCCCACATATCCCGTTGTTTTAGTTCCTCGACGAGCACTTCAACGGCGCCATCGACATAATGGACGGTATGGTAATAGTTCCGGACCAATTCGTTTTCATAGCCAGGCAGAGCCAATTGTTTTTTATCTTCGGGAATCTCAAATGGAATATGGCTGCTCAAAGCGACCATGAACGAAAAATACGGTTCTTTGAGTTTTTCCATATGCTCAATCGAAGTGGTGAAAAAATCTTCATCATTGATCGCCATGCCAATCTTTTCTGTATCAGGATAGTCTTTTTTGCTAAAAAAATGGGAAAATCCGATATGTTCATAGACAGTATTGCGGTTCCAAAAGCTGGCTTCATAAGCATGCATCGCAGCGGTATCGTAACCGCTATCTCTTAAGGCTTCCGGCAACGGGGCAAAGGTATTGTCAGGGAATCGGGTATAGACAGAACCTGTACGCAGCGGGTGAAGGGAGGAGTTGATGGCAAACTCAGCATCTGATGTGCGCCCTTCATGAGTCTGATGATGGAAAGAAGGGAAGTAGAGCATTTCTTCTTTTAAGGTGTTTAAGTATGGCGTGACTTCTTCACCGCCGATTTCTTGCCCGATGACGGAAGTTTGCAGCGATTCCAGTTGCACGAGGATGATGTTGGGCTGCTCGCCTTTATTGATTGTGCTGATGTCGGCCGCGGCTTTTAACAAAAGGGCCTTATCTTGTTCGGAAGGCATGGGATCACGGAATATCGAAACGACGCCTTTGCCAAAATCATATCCGTGGTAGCCCCAAAAGCCGAGTTCGTAGTATTCACGCATATTGCTGGTCGCATCCCCAGCGAGCCAGCGTTCGCCTTTTGCAATGCTCATAAAAAGCGGTGCTGAAAATAACAATAATCCAACTGTGGCAATCACGGCGGCAAGCTTGCCGTTCGCTTTCTGTGCCGGTACTGTCTGGCTCTTTTTCAGTGCAAAAATGAATAACAGGAACAATAGGAAATCAGCGAAAAACAGGAAGTCCGTCCAGCGGATCAAACTCATAAAACCGCCACCCACATCATTCATTTGCGTCATCGAAGGAATCAATTGCACTGACAGCAGGTCGCCGAAATAACGGTAATACCAAACGTCTGAAATCAATAAGGTGCTATGCAATGCCAAAAGCGACAATAAAATCCACCGCCGCTTGCGCGCATCGATGAGCAAGGTCCAGCTCGACAGCAGCAATGCACTGGACAAACTAATCAGGAAAAAACCGAAGCTGAACGGGGTATCGGTGTATAAGCTGAAAAGAAATAATTTAAATGCGGAAAAGGCCAAATAGACCCAGTAATCAATTGTTTTCATGATTGTTCTCCTTTTCTGGCGATAGGGGCCTTTCCTATTCACTACCTGTAAAAAGCTGTTCGGAAACATCGGAGCAAAAAAAAGAAAAAGAAGCTGTCCCAAATGCCCTTCGTTATGGGCTTTCGGGACAGCTTCTGTCATTAAATCCAGCCGCGCGCCTCCATCGCTTGGGCAATCCGTTCGACTGCGACCAAATATGCCGCTTCGCGCATCGTGCTGTTTTTTTGTTCTTTCATTTCATAGACATCGTTGAAAGCTTCCGTCATTTCGGTGTGGAGCCGTTCATTCACTTCCTGTTCAGTCCAGCGCAAGTGTGTAGTGTTTTGCACCCATTCGAAATAGGACACTGTGACGCCTCCAGCATTACATAAAATATCCGGGATGACTGTGACACCGTTCTTTTCCATCGCCACGTTGCCGTCTGGTGTCGTCGGCCCATTCGCTGCTTCTGCCACAATCTTGGCGCGAATAGTAGGGCCAGTAACTGAAGTGATTTGGTTTTCAAGCGCAGCAGGGACCACGATATCGACATCAGCTGCAAACAATTCTTCGTTGCTGAGAGACTCATAGCCATTGTATCCGGAAACTGTTCCGGTCTTTTGGGCATAGTCGATCAATTCTCCAATTGGCAGGCCCTCTGGATGATAAATGCCGCCTCCTGCATCCACGATTCCGAGCACTTTTACGCCCCGTTCGTGCAAGAGTTTAGCAGTGATGGACCCGACATTGCCAAAACCTTGTACGACTGCGGTCATGCCGTTCAGCTCGAGCCCCAACTTCTGGGCGGCATCTTCAATGGTGAAAACAACACCGCGACCGGTCGCTTCGATTCGGCCCTCCGATCCTCCAAGGATTAACGGCTTACCAGTGATCGTGCCGGGGACGTTTTTCCCTTTCAAGCGGGAGAATTCATCAATCATCCAGCCCATGATTTGCGGCGTCGTGTTGACGTCCGGAGCTGGGATATCTTTTTCAGGCCCCATGATCGGTTCCAGTTCCCGGATAAAGCCGCGGGATAATTCCTCGAGTTCCCGTTCGGACAATTCTTTCGGATTGACAACAATGCCGCCTTTACCGCCGCCATATGGAATTCCGAGAATGGCTGCTTTCATCGACATCCAAATCGACAAGGCAGCGACTTCATCTTCGGTCACGCCTGGGTGAAAACGGACGCCTCCTTTGGTCGGTCCGAGCACGTCTAGATGCTGGGAACGGTAGCCTTCGAACTCACGATAGGTGCCGTCGTCCATGCGCACCGGAATCGACACTTTCAAAATACGCTTCGGCTTTTTGAGAATCTCGTATACTCCTTGCGGAAGTTCGAGATCTTGTGTCGCTACTTCGAGCATTCGCTGGACGATTTCAAGCGGATTCGACAGCTCGACGCCGTTTTTCACTTCTTTAACTGGCATTTCCTGCTTCAAGTCTTCCGTTACTTCTTCTTGGCGATGTTTTTGCTGTGTCATGCAATTCTCCTCCTTGGCTGATTTGCTTCTATACTCTGTGTCTTCCTATTAACGCAGAGCATTAAACATTCATAATCGAAGGAGAAAGGATGACTAGATATCTGTCCCGTACAAGAACCAGGGCGATGGCAAGTCAAATGGATGCTGGTCCGGCAATTGGCCGGCCTGATTTCGGGTCAAATCCATCCATACAAAAGCACCTTCTTCAGATTGCAGACGGATCTTTTCGAGTGGGGCGCGCAAAGTTTCCCATAAACCGGGTTGTTCGAATAAATCTTCCCAAGGGTAGAGTGTATGGAGATAGTCATATTTTTTTACGTCGTGTTTAGTGATGAGGATGCGGTCGCGTGCCGGATTTTCATAAAACTCCCAATCTGCAAATGGCTGGCCAGAAAACAACTCCGTACTTGCAGGGAACGGATAATAGCACTCAAAAGGAAAGACCCGGCCGGAACGGATATAAACTGTCTCAAGCCAGCGCATTTTTTCCTCGTCGCTATCGATCTTTTTCCAAGGCGCAGCGCCGTATTCAAAAGTTTCGACGTTCGTTGCGATGGCTGAAAACAACTCAGCTTGGCGGGAGAGCCCAATTTTTTCCAAGACGCGCTGTGCCGGAACATTGAACTCCTGTGTATTCGCACCGACAAATCGAATGCCCGGGTGCGTAAGAGCTGCGTCGCGAACATGAGCCATCAATCGGGAAGATAAATTGAGGCCACGAAAGCGCATATCGCTTCGCATCCGCCCGAGCATGGCGTAGCTACCGGCAAAAACAGTATAACCGCCGATACTCGCAAGTTGGCCGTCGCAGAACAAGCCAAACAAGCGGTTGCCCCCTGTGGAAATCCGGTCGAATACTCGAATCACGTAATCATCGTCGATGCCGGTGTCCATATCTTGTAAAGCTTGCAGGTCATCGCTTGTCAATTGACGAATCGTTTCGTTCATATATTGTCACTCCTTAAAGGTCGTAGTCGCACCCTAATTTTAGTGTATTCGGCGCGTATCTACAAAGTGGGAACTATTGTGGAATGAAATATTTTGACGACGGCAGTCGATGGTGGAACCCGCCGAGGGATTTAAAAGGACTGGCAGGGGAAAAGCGGTAGCGCGGCGAACTAATCGAAATAGTGAATGTTTTCTTATAGGCGAAATAGCCGATAGGATTTTTAGCATGTTGAGGAGGGAAGGCGTTGGAAAATTGGAAAGCGGTGGAGCTAGTCAAAGATATGTTGTTCGGATTGGGTCTTTATGCATTGATCACGGTCGTCGGGCTGTTGGTGACAATGGCGATTTCCGCTGGGTCGGATACATTATTGCTCAATGATGAAGTAAGGGGCAACATGGCAACAAACACCTTGCTGTGGATGATTGTTCCGGCCTTTTTGCTGTCACTGGGCTTAGCGGCATTGAGGCGGATTCGCATGAAAAATGCAGCACTGCGCGTGAGCATCGTATGGGCGACGCTTTTGCTGTTCTTGTACTTAGTGGCAGGGTTGTGGAGCGGTATTTTCACGATACTCGTTGCTTCCGTTTCATTTTATCTATTCCTAGCAGCTGTTTTCCTTGGGCCCATTGTGTATGCCTTCTTGAAAAAGTTACCCGCTTGGAAATAGGACGGGGAGTTTAGTGCCAAAAGTGACAGGGAAAAGGAGAGGATACAGAAAGTTCAAGGAGGCGACGATGTGGCGATTTATCCACAAATTATTTTTAACGGAAACTGCAAACAAGTGCTGTCTTATTATGAAGGCGTGTTTGGCGTCTCCGATGTATCCGTCATCCATTACGGCGACAACCCAGGGTCGAAACTAGACGAGGACCTGAAGGAATTGATTTTAGAAGCAGCCATTCCGCTCTATGGAAACTATTTGCTGCTATCGGATGCCATGCCCGGAAAGCCAGCGACATTCGGCAGCAATTTTCATGTATCGATCCAGTCGGAAGATCTCGGGGAAATGAAAGCCGATTTCAATAAGTTAGCGGAAAGCGGCAAAGTGATTTTTGAGTTTGAAGAAAGCTATTGGAGCGAAGCTTATGGTGTGGTTCAAGATAAGTTTGGCGTGCAATGGCAATTCGATTATCGAAAATGAGAAACCTGGCCAGTCAAAGGTCGCAACCGAGAATAACAACCCCCATCGCCTCAGCGATGGGGGTTGTTAGCTTGCTTTACTGAAACTTGAAAGCAAGCTGGTCATATAAAGCTAACGTTGTAGAAAAAGCCGGTTCCATTATCATAAAGCCTCCGACAAAACGGTTATACAAGGTAATGGCAACATAGAATCCGATGAACAACAGCGCCGATACGATCAGTAAAATGACAAATGTTCTCGTCATCGGGCATTCCTCCATTTCTTCAAGTACAAAGCGTTCGCTACGATCAACAAATTGGCAAGAGAACAACTAGAAAAATAGTAAATTTAGCAAGATGGTTAATACGATTGACAAGATGATGGAAATCAATAAACTTCCCATACAGGAAATGCGCATGAATTGCCCGCCTTTCTTTCCTTTCAGGATGACTGTAAAAGGGCCACGAGGTAGATTCAATTTATCAGGTTTTCCAATTGTTTACCCGAAAAAAGGGCGAATACTCTTCTCGAGTCAAGATGAGTCGATCATTCTGCGTCAATCCTCTCTTTTAAAAACACAGTAGATTTGTCGAATTTTGTCTTAATTTCTTAGGTTTTATAAAAAAACGGATGCTATTTTTCGTGTTATTTGTTACAATCATGTTACGAATAGATGTCCGGAGGGTAACATGGCTAATTACAATCAGTTTTCAGACGGTAATCCGCATAATGAATCCAATCGAATCGAAGCGGAAAAAGGTACCGAGACAGGTGCTGAACCGCCAAATTTTCGATCAAATAAAAAGAATTCGCAACGCCGCAAATTTTGGCTAAAAGCCGGTGGCGGTATTTTGCTATTGTTTGTGCTATGCAATGTGTATGCTTTTGCAAGCTATGTTGCTCCGTGGAGTGATGAGCGTTCAACTGGCGATGCTGAGCAGGATGAAATCGAGCAATACATTCACCGAAGCGAAAAAAGTGAGGAAACGCTCAAAGAAGTCAGCAATTCGCTCATTCGCTTATATGATCACAATTCGCTGACAGACCTCCACATCAATGAGATGGAAGAGAAATTGAAGCAACTTGCCAAAGAACTCGACACGGATGATCCGCGACTTGCGCGATTGGAATCCTACCATTTTGCTCAAATTGAGTTGACGCGTGAAATGACAAAGACTTTGCAAAAAAACCAGGCCGAGGAAGTTCATGAGGAATTGGACGACATTCTGGATCGCCAAAAAGTGCAAGCGGACGATAAAGCCGAAATCTTGATTTCTTTAATGGAACAGGAAAATATTCGTTATGAACAACAGGCAGACGGAACGATTGCTTATGAATAACGCGATTAAAAGCTCCTTCGCCATCCATCATGGATGGCGAAGGAGCTTTTTTATGTTTTAAAATCGCTGACTGAGGCCCATGATATAAGAATGTGTATAAAGCGTTTGAGGAAAAAGCCCTGTCATTGCAGTTTGAGAAAACGGGTATGGAGAAAGAGGCAATTCGATTTTGAGGAGGAATTTCATGGATACACGGCGCTATAAAGTGGAGTTGGGAAAGAAAGTGGATTTAGCTGACTGGCCAACGCATGAAAAGAGCGGAATGGAACTCGGTCAAGTCAAGGAACAATTGAAAGAAACAATCGAAGAACTTAAAAAATGGCATACCAGGCTTCATGCTGAAGAAGAAAAAGGCATCGTAGTGGTTCTTCAGGCAATGGACGCGGCGGGTAAAGACGAAGCCATCACGTACTTGTTCTCACACTTGACGGCCCAGGGCTTGAGAGTGACGACACTTGGCAAACCGACGGAAGAAGAATTGAAGCATGATTATTTGTGGCGCTTGAACAAAGCTTTGCCGGAGCGGGGACAAATCGGCATTTTGAATCGTTCCCATTACGAGGAAGTGATTGCGCCGCGCGTTCATAACCTGCTCGAAGAAGAGCCGCTGCCAGACCAGTTGATAGACGGCGAAGTATGGAATCGGCGCTACAGGCAAATCAACGATTTTGAACGTTATATGTGCGAAAATGGTTTCCCATTTGTGAAATTTTTCTTTAATATCTCGAAAGAAGAGCAAACGACACGTCTGCTTGAACGCATGAAAAATCCCGAAATGAACTGGGAGTTTTCTTTCAGCGATGTAGAAGAGCGAGAGCATTGGGAGGAATATCAGAATATTTTTGGGGATATGCTGACGCATACAGCGACTGACCACGCCCCGTGGTACGTATTGCCGGCGGATGACGAAATGTATTCCCGTTTGATTATTGCCCGTGTAATGGTGGAAATGCTGAAAGACATTAACCCGGAATTGCCTGAGATCAGCGGGGGACAAAAAGAAAAGCTGCAGTATTATATCGATAAATTGGAACAGGAAGTAAAATGACAAAACCCGAATCAGCAAACGCTGGTTCGGGTTTTGTTTGGATGGCTATTGAAACAATAAATAGTCGTTTTCGGAGAGGAAGTCGTAACTTAGATCAATAAATAGGAAGCATTCGTCCGATAGCGGATAGCTGAAGGTGCGAATCATCTCCCCAGTCTCGATATCGGCGTAGATGTCCGATAATCGGCCCTTGTGACTCGCTTTCATAAGCATCATGTTTTCTAGGAAATACGGGCGGAAAGCCCAATGTGAACCGCTGTGTTGAGGTTCGCCATGCCAAAAGCCAGCGGTCTTCCGAAAGTTGGAAGAGATTTGTTCTCCGTTGCTGTTGCAGATATAGATGCGGAAACTTTCCGTTTCAAAAAAGGGTTGCACTTCCTGAATGAACTGGTCGGCCAAATCAGGGGTTTGCCATTTGCCCATCAAGCGTTTGAGTTTTTCTTCAGAACGGGCGGTATAAGCCAAGCGTTCGCTGACCATCGTTTTTTCGCGGTGGACAAATTCTTTTACTTTTTCGCCTACGTGGATGGATAAAGAATCCGTCGTCAGCAAGGCAGGGTTTGGATGCGCCAAATAATAACCTTGGTAATAATGGCCGCCATGTTTCCAAGCAAAATACAATTGATGGTTATCTTCTATGTATTCGTACAACAAACGTGCGCCAATACGGTGGGCAAGCATCGATAATGAATGGATGATGTCCTGAAAAGCGTCAGGTTGGTGGTGGCGGCTAATGCTCATATCGATTTTTAAGATATGCGGCCGCAGCTGACGGATGCGGTCGATGTTCGAACTTTTCGCTCCGACATGATCGACCGCTATTTGGATACCGTATGTCTTGAAATATAAGAGCAGGTGATTGAGTGTGTCAAAATCCTCATTGAAATCGTGTTCGGTAATTTCAAGGACAATGCGTTCTAACGGGAATCCGCGTTTCTGATATTCGAGCAATGTTTTCAGGAAATCTTCGCCGTTCCCCGCCATCAGCTGGCGTGCGTTGCGATTGATAAACAATAAGCAGTCGTTGTTTTCCAGCAGCATTTGATCCAGCGCCATTTCCAGCAGCTTTTGGTCAACGTCTGTTTTGAACTCATCCGGAACTTCCGGATCGTTGAAAAAATCGCCGAGTGACTTGGTTCCGTCGGGTTGTACGAAGCGGCCGAGCAGTTCATAACCGATGACGTCATGCTTGACGGCGCTGACGATCGGCTGAAACACTGGCATGATGTTGTCCATATTGTCGATGATGTCTAACGGATCCATAATATCTCTCCTTGCCGTCCACAGTCTTCTTCTATTTTAATCTTAATTATCCCAGCATTCAATTGAAGCTTTCGAAACACCACTTAAATGAGAAATATTGCGTGAATAATAAGAAAGTGAAAATCCAACCAGAAGTGCTTGCTTTTCTATAAGCCCACCCCCTATAATGTGAATCGCTGCCTTGCCTCATCGCCTTCAACGGAATGTGGGCATCGCTTCATTATGTATAGACGAACGGAGAATAAAAATGGACAAATTCTTACGCCTCGGGGCAATTTTCATTGCTTCCATTGTAATGGCGATCGCTTTTAATATGTTTCTCTTGCCACATGAAATTCTATCAGGGGGCGTTACTGGGGTCGCCATGATCTTCGGTTTGATGACGCCAATCAACTCAGGGATCTGGCTGATTTTGCTGAACTTGCCGATTCTTGTTGTCGGGTGGATGAAGCTTGGGAAAACCTTCATCGCCAACAGCATCTTCTCGGTAGCTGTTACATCGATCGCCATGCTGTACATCCCGATTGTTCAAGTAACGGAAGATGCTTTGCTATCATCCGTATTCGGCGGCGTCATTTCAGGCGCAGCGGTCGGGATCATCATCCGCTTTTACGGTTCGACGGGCGGCTTTGATGTGGTTGGCCTATTATTGACGATGAAACGCGATATCCCGCTCGGCTTCATGGTGTTTACCTTGAACAGCGGTGTGGTCTTCATTTCAGGCTTTATTTTCAATTGGGAGCTAGCGATGTATACAATGGCTTCCATCTACATCACCGGTATCGTTGTTGACCGCATCCATACGCGCCACATCAAGCTCAGCTTGATGGTCGTAACCTCCAAAGGCGACGAAGTGAAGAAGAAACTCCTGACGAACCTGTACCGTGGCATCACAGTGACGGACGGGGAAGGCGCATATACGGGTGCCAAAGTCAAAATATTGCACAGCGTCATCACACGGTATGAGCTGGCATTTGTTCGCCCGCTGATCCGGGAAATTGATCCGAATGCCTTTGTCAGCATCACGGAGACGATGGAAGTCGTCGGGAACTTCCGGCGAGATGAAAACTATAAGAAACATCAAATGTAATGAAATAAGCCGCCCCATAAAAGTGTGGAACCACTTTTTCGGGGCGGCTTTTCCTATGGCTGGAGCTCGCCTGTAAACAGACCGGAACTATTCCGCTTCTTCTACAAAAACGCGATACACCACTTCTTCGAATAGCGCATTGTCCGCATCAGGATAAAGTTCACGGTACTGAAGGTTGCGGCGCTTCAGGGCATTCGCCAAAAGAAAATGGTCGATCTTGCCAAAAGCTTCCCCAATCGTTTCGCGTGTTGTGGAACTGCGCAATTGAACCGATAAGCCATCGGTGAACTCCTCGAATGCCACTTCTGGAAGCATGGGGAACTGCCGCTCTTGGTGAATCTGCTTAAAGGCACGATTGATCGTCTCGTTATCAATAAAGTCTGGTTGCCTAATCATCAGTGAGAAAGTTGAGGACGGTCCTTCAAAGTGATGCAAGGCTTCCACTGGATATAGAGCGTATTCGGCAAATCCCGGCGGGCGATAACCCGTCTCCGGACTGTTTCTCACGGCTTCTGATAAAGCCTCCAACAAACGAAGGCGTTCGTGGAAATCATCGGACCCAATGCTGCCACGCCCGTCGATGACAAAATAGAATTGTTTGGGAATGTGGACGGTATGGGCTTTAGTGGCGGGAAGGTATAATTTTTGTTCGTCCCTTTTCCAGTCCTGCATCATCGATTCTCTCCTTTATTCGCGGAATTCGAGTTCTGGTATCCAAGTGGCCAGATGAGCTTTTGTATGGTCATTCCATTCCCCGCTGATGTCTTTCAATAATAAAACTTCATAGTCTTCATACCTTTGGTGCTGTACGAAGGTCGGGGTGAAGGCTGGATTTGTCAGGGAGATGTTTGAGCCATCTGCCGTTATGCGTTTCTCGATTTCGAGGTGAGCGATGCCGCCAATTCGCCTTTCGACGCCTTTTTGCCCAGACAGAAAATTGCCGAGTGAGTAAAAGACAAAACTGCGTCGTCCATCGGCAGTGTCAATCCAAGCTGGGGGCTGCAAGACATGTGGATGATGCCCTAAAATAATGTCTGCGCCATTGTCAGCTGCAAAGCGGGCAAGCTCCAGCTGTTCTTGCGTAGGCATCGTTTCATATTCATTTCCAAAATGGAGACTCAGCACCGTGACGTCGGATTTCTTCCGGGCAGCTGCCAAATCTTCTCGGATCACCTCCCTGTCGATGCGATTGACCAAATAAGGCTGGCGGGCGGGCGTCGGGATGCCATTTGTTCCATACGTATAAGACAAGAAAGATAAAGTAATGCCGTTGCGTTCGAGCACTGGAATGTCCGCACGCTGTTGTGCAGACAGATAAGCGCCGGAAGATACCACCCCAATGTCCCGCCAATAAGTAACGGCGTTTTCGATGGCCTTTACGCCGCGGTCCAAAGTGTGGTTATTTGCCATGGAGACAGCGTCGATTCCAGCCGCTTTCATGGCATCGCCGAGCTCGAATGGGCTATTAAACGACGGATAAGTCGAAACCCCGATGTCGCTGCCGCCGATAATGCTTTCGGAATTGGCGATGGTAACATCCGCCGTTTCAAGAAAGGGTTGGATGGGTTCGAACATCGAATTAAAATTGTATGCAGCACCGGTTTTGGCGTCTTCATAAACAAGCTCGTGAATGAGTACATCGCCAATGGCGGATAAACTCACACGGTTCTTTCTCGCCAATCGCTCCGGCGTAACGGCAAGTGGCATCGAGCGTTCTGTAAATTCAGTGGGGGCCGGTTCAGCTGCAGCGGGTAACTCGCTAGTGGATAAGATCCCCATTGCTGCCAAGCATGACATGCACCATTTTCTGGAAATTAACATTCTTGTATTCCTTTCGCCTGCTCAGCCAGAATCATGGCCAAGACAGCTTGTATTCATTCGCATTGTTGACTTCAGAATACTATAACAATGAGGAATTCACTAGGTTTTTTCGTGTTATGGGTGAGCAATAGCCTACTTTAATGAGAGGTAAACAAGTTGCTGCCGCAAATGAATTACATAATAATAAAGAAATAGATGATAACCATAATGATCATAATAGACAGCATCGTCGAAATCATGCTGATGCGCAAGTTTGAGGAGTAAAATGTCTCCTGAATGATCTGTTGGCGCTTTTCGCGATAGGTTCGGGTAGCTGTGAAAATGATGACCAGGCCAAACACACAAGCAAAAATACCCAGGATAATCGTAAACAAATCGACAAACGGATTGCGGACGACGCCCATTGTAAAATGCAGGCTGGTGGCGAGAAACCCGACGCCGACGATCGAAATCGCGGTGCGGATCCAGGCTAGATAAGTGCGTTCGTTGGCGAGGTGCTGTTGGGTATAAGTCAGTTGGTTTTTTTCTTTTCGATACGATTGCCGTGACAAGTAATAGACCCCCTTCGGCCGGATAGCCTCTGCTTTCTCATAGTTTACCCGAAAAGTGTGTGCTTTAATTAGAAAGTCGCAGCGAAATGGATAACTAAAATCACAATCGGGGTATACATATATCATCACAAGTAAATGGGGAATAACGATGGAATTATTGCTGACTATATTGATCCTGTTGATCGCGCTTCTCGTTTCCAATGTAGTGAGCCACTATGTGCCACAAGTGCCGACAGCGCTTATCCAAGTAGCGCTCGGAACGATTATCGTGCTGGTCTTCGAGGATTTCACCTTTGAATTGGAAGCCGAATGGTTTCTACTATTGTTTATCGCACCGCTCCTCTTTAACGATGGGCGGCATTTTCCGCGTGAAGAATTATGGCGAATGCGCGGGCCGATCTTCGGCAATGCGGTCATCCTGGTGCTGTTGACGACCATGATCGGTGGGTATTTTATCCACTGGCTCATTGAAGACATTCCACTGGCCGCTGCCTTCGCACTTGCTGCCATTCTGTCGCCGACGGACCCGGTCGCAGTAAACGGCATCTCGCAGCGTGTCCGCATCCCGAGCAATGTGCTGAGCTTGGTGCGGGGAGAGTCACTGATCAATGATGCTTCGGGGCTTGTCGCATTTAATTATGCAGTCGCTGCAGTCGTAACGGGTACCTTTTCGTTGTACTCCGCAATCTTTAATTTTTCTTATAAATTTCTTGCGGGTGCGCTGCTCGGTGGCCTGTTGGCGTTGCTGTTCGTCGGCATCCGGCTACTGTTCCGCAAACAAGGCATCAATGACGTGACCTTCCATTCGCTTTTGCAAATCATGACGCCATTCATTATCTTTGTCATCGCAGATGAACTATTTGGTGCGTCTGGCGTTATCGCAGTAGTCGTCGGGGGCATCGTTCATTCGCTTGTGCAAGAAGACACGGAAGCCTTAGTCGCAGAAGAGCAAATGCTGACGGAAAATATTTGGACGATCATCACGTTTGTCTTGAACGGCATCATTTTCCTCCTGCTCGGTCTCAACATCCCAGGAGCGATGAGCGGCGCATTGGAAAACCCAAGCATGGATGAAAGCGTCTTGCTGTCGTATGTGCTGGCAATTACGGCCATGCTGCTTGGTATCCGCTTTGTTTGGGCGTATTTGTTTTCCCATTACGAATACCGCTTTGGCAAGATGGAAGATGCCGCTAAGCCAACTCTCAAATTGACTTTATTCGTCAGCTTGACGGGTGTACGCGGAACCGTGACCATGGTCGGGGTTTTGTCTTTGCCAATGATCATTGAAGGCGGCTATATCTTTCCAGAACGTTCCTTGTTGCTGTTTTTGGCAGTCGGGACGATCCTTTCAACCTTGCTGTTGGCGACCGTATGTTTGCCATTGCTCAGTAAAGGCAAATTGGCGGGAAGCGAGGACGGCGAAACCATCGATTTAGAAGAAGCGCGGCGCCGGCTATTGCTGGCATCGATCGCCCGCATCAAATCGGAGTTAACAGAAGCAAACGAAACTGCAGCGTACGAATTGATGGATGAATACCGCTTGCGTTTCCAGCAAGTGCAGCCGGAAGGCGAGGAAGCGAAAGAAGCCAATAAGAAATACCAGCGCCGTATGAAAGAAGTTCGGCTGAGGGCATTAAAAGCAGAGCGCCGCTATATCGAAAAAGTGAAGAAGACGGATGGCATGGAGCGGGAGGTCTATGAAGCATTCGAACATTCCTTAAATCGCCGCGAAGAAGCGATTGCCCACAACGCCCGCTCGACGCTTTTGTATCTGCAAGGCAAGCTGATCCGGGCGTGGCGGAGATTCCGCGGGGAAAACTGGCAGGACGAGGAAATCCGGCTGGTCGAATATCAGGTCGGCCGTGAAGTGCAATTAAAGGCACTCGAAGCCGCCCTTGAAAACTTAGAAGCCTATCATGAAAAAGCTAGCCGCAAAGACATCGTTGAGTCAGTTCTAACCGAATACCGAAAAATGATCAGTCGTTTGAGAAAGCCGGAAACCTTGTATGACGAGCGTTACGAGATGCAAAAAGAAGAGCTGCGCATCAATGTTATGGACATGGGCCGCGCCAAAATTTATGATATGTACGATGCCGCCGAAATCACCAGGCAGCAAGCGAAGGAACTAAGAAAATACATCAATTATATTGAAAGCGTCACTCTATACGATCCGACGGAATGAAACAGCACAAGCCTCCGCTTGTGCTGTTTTTTAGAGTATTGAAGAAGTCCATAGTTCATTATCAAATACGAAAGAAGCTACTTTTTTCGCATTCAATAATCAATGACCTCTCTCAATATTTGAAGAAGCGTTCGCTCGACTCCTGTGGATCAGCGAGACGACCGAGACCCCGCAAGGAATGAATGAACGAAGCTTTGCTGAGTGCATTCATTTGCGACGCATCTGCGTTAAGCAGATGTGGGAGCACAAGGGTTTCGAAGCGGCTGAGGAGGCTTGGGCGCGAGCCCACGGAAAGCGAGCGATAAGCTTCGGAAAATATAGCTTTTCGCTTTCTCGTCAGCTTGTGCTGTTTTTCTTTTGATTGAAAAAGCTGTCACTTCTGTAAATGACATGCTTTCACTTAGATGAAAAGCGAACGAATTTCAAATAATGTATTGAATCGTACGTTAAATAGCGTAGACTGGATTTATGGAATGCGATTTATTTTCATAATTACTGTTATTTACGAAGAAAGCGGGGAGAAGAGATGGAGAAAGTAGAATTGAAATCGGTCATCAAGGATTGGCGTTTGCATGCCATTGCCTTCATTTTAGTCGCCATTACCGAAGCAATCGGCCTGTTCAGCATTTCTGTAGGGCCAGGAGTTATTCTATTATTACCGATGCTGTACGCATTTTTTCTAGGACTCGGTTTGTATTTCACGCCGCTCATTTCTGAGAAAAATGCAAAAAATGCAGAACCGCTCATTATTTTAGGGGTGACGCTGCTGATTGCCAAAATCGGGGTTACGATCGGGCCGCAGATTGAAGCGATTATCGCAGCAGGACCGGCCTTGCTCTTGCAGGAACTCGGCAACTTAGGGACCATTTTCCTGGCGCTGCCGCTTGCAGTGCTGCTTGGATTCCGCCGTGAAAGCATCGGCATGACCCACTCGATTGCGCGTGAGCCGAATGTTGGGCTGATCGTCAATAAGTTCGGATTCTCATCACCGGAAGGCCGCGGTGTTATGGCGGTTTATATTTTTGGGACGGTGTTCGGTGCTGTTTTCCTGGGCTTGATCTCTGGTTTGCTTGCGACGGCGACACCGCTGCACCCGCTATCGTTCGCTATGGCATCCGGTGTTGGGAGCGGATCGATGATGGCGGCGGCGAGCGGTTCACTAATTGGAGCGTATCCGGAGCTTGAAGAACAGATTGTCGCATTTGCAGGAGCGAGTAATTTGTTATCACTTTCGACCGGTTTATATTTCAGTATTTTTATCGGGTTGCCGCTGACGGAGAAATTATACAGCATCATGATGAGAAGGTCTGAACGCAAAATAGCTAAAGGAGGCGGGCCAAATGCTTAAAAGCGTAATTGAATGGACGTGGGTGTTGGCCATTTTTGGCATCGCCGCCTTGATTGGCAATTGGTTTGGGATGGATGTGTTGCCGTGGCAGGCGATTCCGGGAATGCTGGTCTTGATGGCAGTCAGTCTCGTTGGCTTGATGTTGGAGAAGGCTTTGCCCTTTAGCATGCCAGCTGTCGGTTATATCGGGATACTCGCTATCCTTATTTCCTTGCCTGGGGTCCCAGGTTCTGAATATGTGGTCGCGTGGACGAGCCAAATCGGCATTTTGTCGCTTGCTACACCTATTCTTGCCTATGCCGGCATCTCAGTCGGTTCAAACTGGGCAGATTTCCGCCAGTTAGGCTTCCGAAGCTTCTTGGTGGCGATATTGGTCTTTCTTGGGACTTTTCTCGGATCGGCTCTTATCGCTGAGGTGATCTTGCGTTGGCAAGGCATTATATAAACAGTAGAATCCCTGCAGCGAAAAAGCTGCGGGGATTTGTTTTGCAATGAGCAAAAGAAATGGCCCGGTGCAGTCGCCTGCATCGGGCCTTCAAAAAATTTGGGGGTGAAGGGGAAGCTCACTATACGCTTCTGTTAAGTAGTTACCACATGTGGCGGCTCCTTAAACATCTTGCCCAAATTTTTTAATTCCCGGTCTTTGTGCAGAGAGAAAAGGTCGGCAGAACAGGAGGCAAGCGTCATCCCGCAAGGAAAAACCGCTCCCATCTATTTTGCCGATAGTAGCACGCCAGACTTCTAGCTGAAACTCCATCCTCCGAAGTAAGCGGAAACACGTTATAATGGAACCGTTGTTTTACTTCCGAATGGGGGCCTGAGGATGGCTGATGAAAATGTGAAGACAGGGGGGCGCTCGCTTGAACATTATGGCGACTCGCCAGAAAAATTACAGGGGTTATACAAACGCACTTTATGGATCGTCATGCTGTCGCAAATCTTTGGGGGAGCAGGTTTAGCGGCTGGCATCACGGTCGGTGCGTTGCTTGCGCGCGATATGCTTGGCACTGAAAGTTATGCGGGATTGCCAGTCTTTCTCTTTACCCTCGGATCAGCAGGGGCCGCGCTCGTTGTTGGGCGCTTGTCGCAACGTTTCGGCCGCAGGACAGGGCTGGCCGCCGGCTTTTTGGCAGGGGGTGCCGGTTCGATTGGCGTGGTATTCGCCGCGATATGGGGCAATGTTTTCTTATTGTTCGCAGCCCTTCTAGTTTACGGCGCAGGCTCGGCGACGAACCTTCAAGCACGTTATGCCGGAACCGACTTGGCAAGCGCGAAGCAGCGCGGCACGGCTATCAGTGTGGCAATGGTGGCGACCACGTTCGGCGCATTTGCCGGTCCGAACCTGGTCGGTGTCATGGGAAGTTTTGCCGAATCAATTGGAGTGCCCGCGCTTGCTGGACCGTTTATTTTAGCAGGTGCTGCCTATTTACTGGCGGGCACTGTGTTGTTCGCGCTATTGCGTCCGGACCCGCTTGTAGTATCGCGTGTCATCAGCGATCAAAAAAAACGGGACCAGGCAGCATCAGGTGAAGCAGAAGCAACAGGGCCTGCAATCAATAGTCGTGGCGTTTTCCTCGGGGCAACTGTGATGGTCATCACGCAAATCGTCATGGTCGCTATTATGACGATGACACCGGTGCATATGGGCCATCATGGCCATTCACTCAGTGCGATCGGCATGGTCATTGGCATTCACGTCGCCGCGATGTATTTGCCTTCGCTCGTGACAGGTGTGCTAGTCGATAAAGTGGGGCGTGTCGCAATGGTCGTCGCGGCCGGCGTGACCTTGCTTTCAGCAGGGCTGGTCGCTGCGTTCGCTCCAGGAGACTCGTTGTTTGTGTTGATTCTCGCACTCGCGTTGCTTGGTCTCGGCTGGAATTTCGGCTTGATCAGTGGGACAGCGCTAATCGTCGATTCGACGAAGCCGGCAGCACGCGCCAAAACACAAGGCACAGTCGATGTCTTGATCGCACTCGCCGGCGCGACTGGCGGTGGCATGTCCGGCCTTGTTGTAGCCGGCACGAGTTTTGCAGTGTTGTCGCTTGCAGGCGGCGTTCTATCATTATTATTGGTGCCTGTCGTCATTTGGTTTTGGCGTAATGAAGAAACCGTTCTTTCATAAAAAAGTGGAGGCATCCAAGCCTCCGCTTTTTTCTATTCAAGTACGGCTATTGAGCCTATGAGAAATTAATTGCTGCCGCTACGGCTTTGAAAAAGCGCAGCGGGCATGAAAAACCCCCTCACTTTCTCGTGAGGGGGACGGATGCATTTATTCAATTCAAAAATTGCGTATCGGTCAATTCGCTGAAGTCCGGTTTTTCTTTCAGGAATTTCAAGTCGAATGACGAGTCACCGAAGGCTTGGATTTCCTCACCGTCAATGTCCGTGCTAAAGAACATATTGTCCCAGGCACCATCGATAACCGATTTGTCGAGTTCCTGTCCTGTGATCTCGTCGATTGTGGAAATGACAATTTCCTTGGATTCTTCAGGGTTTTCTTCGATATATGCGGTTGCCTGTTCATGCGCATCGACAATGCCTTGGACGACTTCGGGATCAGACTCGATCAATTCGCTGGACGTCACGAGGACAGAAGCCGGAAGTGATGTCCCGAAGGAAATTTCATCGGGTTGGATGATGACTTTCGCGCCAGTATTTTGTGCGAGAACGGAGGCCCAAGGTTCAGGAGCGACCGCGACATCGATTTTACCGGTTTCGAACATGGCTTCGTATTGTGCCGGTTTGCCGGTTTGATGAATCATTTCGCCGCCGATGCGGTTAGACGTCATGTCGTTTTCCTTCATATAGGTTTCGAACTGGACATCGTGCGTGCAGCCGACGCGCGGCGTGATGAATGTGCTGCCTGGGATGTCTTCGATGGATTCGATGCCGCTGCCGTCGCGTGCCATAACGACCGTTCCGCCGCTCGCCCCGCCAGCAATCATGCGCACATCCGCGCCGTTCGTGTAATTGTTCATCGCAGGGCCAGGACCGACCAGCCCGCCGTCGATATCGCCGGTTTTTAGCGCAGTCATGAAGTCTGAGCCGTCAGCGAATGTGACGTATTCAACATTCGTGCCTTCCGGTAAATTGCTTTCATAGAGCTGTTGGTCTTTTGCGACCATTGCCGTGGCATGGTCGAGATTTGGGAAATAGCCGAGCACAAGGGTATCTTCGCTATCGCCTGTCGCGTTGCCAGAAGCGCCGCAAGCCGATAGGATTCCTGCAGCTGCAAGTGAAGTTAGAAGTAGTCCAGATTTTTTCATAAAATGATTCCTCCTCAAATGATTGTGGATATTAAGATTCGAGTCCCCAGCGTTTCAGGACGTTTTTTTCGATGCGTTGGAAAATCAATTGGTCGACGACTGCGCCGACAACTCCGATGATGATCATGACGCCGATAACGAGCGCCATATTGCCGAAATCAGAAGCATAGCGCAAGGTATAACCGAGCCCCGGGCCGGCACTGAGGAGTTCGCCGGCCATCAATGCGCGCCAGGCGAATGCCCAGGCGAGACGTGCGCCGGTCACCAGATAAGGGATGGACGCTGGGATGATGACTTTCCAGAACAAGTCGATGCCGTTCGATCCCATCGTGCGTGCTGCTTTGATATAAAGCGGATTGACGTTTTTAATACCTGTCCGTACATTGAGTGTCATGACGAATGTGCCGCCGAGAATGACGACAAAGATGATAGCGCCTTCCCCAAGGCCAAACCACATCATGGCAAGCGGCAGCCAGATAATGCTTGGTACACTTTGCAAGGCAAGCACCATCGAACCGATTGTGTCATCGGCCGTTTTGGAACGCGCCAGCAAGATGCCGAGTGCAGTGCCGATCAATAAGGAAACGGCAAGGCCGATCAAGAGCCGGCGGAAACTCGCGACCAAATCATAGACTAAGGTCAGGTCGGCAAATCCAGCAATCAGTGCATTCCATACACTGAACGGGGAGGGAAGAATCGTTTCGTGCCATAATTCGAAATGGGAGCCGAGCCCCCAGAACAAGATGAGTGCTGCGAAAAAAATGAGGCGCTTAACGGCGGGCTTCATAGGCAAGCTCCTCGTGTATGACTTTGTCGATTTCGCCTTTCAATAGCCCCATGATGCGTTCTTCAAGTGCAGTGACTTGTTGCTTTTGTGCATCGCGTGGGCGTGGGATGTCGACATTGATATCGGCGATGACCGTGCCGGGTTGAGTGCCCATTACTACGATGCGGTCCGATAATTTGATCGATTCCTGAATGCTGTGTGTAACGAAAACGATGGTTTTTTGCGTATCGATCCAAATCTTCTCGAGCTGCCCGTGAAGGCGGCTACGTGTTTGTTCATCGAGTGCGCCGAACGGTTCGTCCATCAACAGCACAGCCGGATCCATCGCCAAGGAGCGTGCAATCGATACGCGCTGCTGCATGCCACCCGACAACTCGTGTGGGTAATGCCCGGCGTAATTGCTGAGCTGCACCATTTGCAGGAAATGGCGTGCGCGTTCGACCGCTTGTTTTTTGTTCATGTCTTTACGGAGCGGGAAAATGACATTCTCCGTGACTGTCATCCAGGGAAACAAGGCAGCTTCCTGAAACACCATGCCGCGGTCTTTTCCTGGTTTTTGTACGGTGGCCCCGTCAACGACGATGTCACCGGATGAGGCAGAAGTGAGCCCGGCGATCATCGACAATAAAGTCGACTTGCCGCAGCCGGAAGGGCCAAGAATCGAAACGAATTGGCCTTTCGGGATTTCGAGGTTTATATCTTCTAATACCGTGTTGGCATTATTGTCTTTATCGGTATAAATCTTGTCGATATGCTGAATTTCAATAAACAAATGCATTCACCGGCCATAAAACCTACCTTTCCAATCGGATATCATTTAATAAAGTATAGTAGTTTTATAGGAATTGTCAATAATTCCCGAGAACTTTTAAACGAAAAAAGAACGGCCGTTGCCGCTCTTTTGCTCTTCATTCTCTATTGGGTGGGTTGAATGTCATCAACCATCTAAGAAACTGTGCATGCATTGAATGAATGGCCGAAAAATGTTCTTAAACATTCAAAAACCCCCATCCGGTTAAAGATGGGGGTTAGAAATTATTTCAGTTTTTTCAACTCGGCCAATACTTCAGACGGTTCTACGCGATCTTTGTAATCGGCTTTTGTGTATTCGTAAGCGATTGTGCCATCGCTTGCAATGATATACGTAGCGGAGACCGGCAACGTCCATTCGGCATCGCCGTTGTACTGGTCGACATCTAATTTATTGCCTTTGTAAATATCGATCAAGTAATCCGGCAAGCGATAGACCAAATTGAAGTCGTCTGCTACTTTATTGCCGACATCGCTCAATACTTTGTATTCTAGGTCATGTTTTTCCTGTGCCGACATGGAATGATCCGGAGTCTGTGGACTGATGGCCAATAGTTCAGCACCAGCGCCATGGATGTCTCCGATAATCTGTTGGTAAGCCCGTAGTTCCATATTGCAGTAAGGGCACCAATTGCCACGATAGAAAGTCAAAATGACTGGGCCTTGCTTTAATTGCTCATCAAGTGATATCGAGTTTCCTGCAGCGTCCGGCAACGTGAAGTTCGGGGCTTTGTCGCCTTTTTTCAAGCCTTTGCCTTCGTCGGAAGCTTCAAGTTCAGTGATGGCGTCCTCCATTTGCTGCTGGATTTCTTCTGGTTTGGAAGCTTTAAACTTTTTGATGTATTCATCGAATTCTTGTCTCATTTGCGTTGTCATTCACATCATCTCCCTTTCGGTAATTAAGTTGCTTAGCGAATATTAGTTTTCAATTACACGAGTTTTTCAGCGATAGAAAGGATTTCTTCTTTCGGTTTAAAACCTACAGTCGTTTCTTGCAATTCGCCGTCTTTAAAGAACAGGAGTGTCGGGATGCTCATAACGCCATAGTGTTGGGCCGTTTTTGGGTTTTCGTCGACATCCAATTGGACGACGCTGATTTTATTTTCGGAATCCTGGTCAATTTCTTCGAGTGCAGGAGCGATCATTTTACAAGGGCCGCACCAAGCTGCTCCTAGTTCTGCAATGACAGTTCCTTGGCCAGTCAATTCAGTGAATGTGGCATCTGTTACTTCTTTGATAGACATGTAATCTCTCCTCATCTGTTTTTCTAACCATTCATGATTATTCATGAGGTTAGAAAATAACTTTAAAGTATGTTATGATATACGTCAACGATTAAGTTTCGAGGAAGTGTATAAAATGGACGGAAAGTTTGAAACTCAATATCCTTACCTAAGCGACTATTTATTTTTGAATCTGCTAAATACGACCAAACGCCAACGAAGCAAGAGAATGGATTTTCTGGTGGATGGCGGTGGAGTCGAGGAATGGCTGAAACTCATGCAGCAATTGAACCTGCTCGATTCACAGCAAATCAGTAAATTAATGGAGCAGCCGATCGATGCGAGTGAATTGCAGGCGTTTCGCATTCAATGGAGAGAGCATTTGTCGCAACTGGAGATTTCACAGTATCCGTTGGAGTCATTGGCGCAGTATATCAAACAAGCACCGCTTTATTTCGATTCGGAGTTAACGCCGATTCCGAGCAAAGGCGGGACTGCTGGCCTTCTATCGCTCGTGTCTTTTGAGATGTTGCGGGGAATCAAAGAAGGACTGTTTGAAAAAGTGAAGAAATGCGGCAGCGCGCCTTGCTATAGTTTTTTTGTGGACGTCAGCGGCAAACGGAAATGGTGTTCTATGGAAGTTTGCGGCAACCGGGAAAAAGCGAAAAAGCAATATCTTAAGACAAAAGACAGCCAGGCGCAGCAACAACAGCAATAGGTAAACGAAAAAGCTCCTGCTAGAGAAGCAGGAGCTTTTTTCGTGTGGCATTTATTCAAATAGGTTCATGCTTAAATAGCGTTCTCCGGTGTCCGGCGCAATACACAATACTTTTTTACCGGCCCCCAGCCGTTTAGCGATTTCGATGGCGGCATAGATGGTCGCGCCAGCAGAAGGGCCGACAAAGACGCCTTCTTCTCGGGCAGCGCGGCGGAACATATCGATAGCATTTTCGTCTTCGATCGCCATGATTTCATCGTAGATAGCAGTATTCAACGTATCCGGCACAAATCCGGGACTGGTGCCGACTAGTTTGTGTTTTCCTGGCTTGCCGCCAGACAAGACAGGAGAGCCTTTGGGTTCGACGACGGTAATGTGGAGGTTTGGCAAATGTGCTTTTAAGGTTTCACCGGTTCCGGTAATCGTGCCGCCTGTTCCGGCAGAAGCGACGAATGCATCAAGTTCTCCATCCATTTGCTCGAGAATCTCGACGGCTGTCGTGCCGCGGTGAGCATCAGGATTCGATGGATTCTCAAACTGTTGGGGGATATAGCTGCCAGGGATCGTTTCACGCAACTCCAAGGCTTTTTGGATCGCACCCGGCATTTTATCATCGCTCGCTGTTAGAACAACTTCCGAACCAAACGCCTTAAGTAAATTAATGCGTTCTTGAGTGGCGTTGTCCGGTAATACCAGAATGGATCGGTAGCCTTTCGCTGCAGCGACCATCGCCAGGCCGATGCCAGTATTGCCGCTAGTCGGTTCGATGATTGTCGACCCGGGCTGCAAGGCTCCAGATTTTTCGGCTTGCTCGATCATGTTGTAAGCCGCCCGGTCTTTAACACTTTTTGTAGGATTGAACATTTCCAGTTTTACGTAAACGTCCGCTGCGCCTTCAGGAACAAGGCGGTTTAATTTAACAACAGGCGTATCGCCAATTAAGTCAGTAATGGAATCATATGGTTTCATCGGGGAAACAACCTTTCTTTATCGGATATTGAGGATATTATCCATTGTAGTATAAAGAGGAAGGCTGTGCCATTTGCTTGTTTGGCGAGCAGCAGTATGGCTTTATGCATTATGGAAGAAAGCTTGTCGACACTTACGGTTAGATGGGGTGAAATCTTCGACAAAACGCTAATGAGTAGCGTACTATTTTGGTAACGGGGAATCGTTCGAATTATGCAATGGAAAGTAGGGACAGGCATGAAAAAACAAATAGTGGTAATCGGGCTCGGTCGCTTTGGAAGCAGTGTCTGCAAAGAACTTTACGGGATGGGACACGATATTATGGCGATTGATTCGAATCCGGAAACGGTCAGCTCGATGTCCGATTATGCGAGTCATACGGCAACAGCCGATGCCACAGACGAAGGCAGCTTAAAATCACTGGGCGTTCGTAACTTCGAGTATGCCATCGTCGCAATCGGCGATGATTTGCAAGCAAGCGTTTTGTGTACGCTCATGCTGAAAGAACTCGGGGTACCGAAAGTGTGGGTCAAAGCGCGTGATCAGCAGCATCAAAAGATTTTAGAACGCATCGGGGCAGACCGCGTTATCCAGCCGGAATACGAAATGGGTGTCCGGACAGCGCATCACGTCGACTCTGAAAAAGTGGTCGATTATATCAATCTGTCCGATAACTACAGCATCATTGAACTGGCCGCATCTAAAAAAGTGATTGGCAAAACGCTGGGCGAATTGAATATCCGCAAAGATTATGGCTGCATGATTTTGGCGATCAAACATGGCGAGGATGTCAATATCGCTCCTTTACTTGAAGACCAAGTGGCTGCAGGTGACATTTTAATTGCGATGGGACATAAAGATGATCTCAAACGCTTTGAAGACAAAGGGCTATAAGCTTAGCCTTACTGAAGGATAAAGGCGGTGACTGAATGAAAGTACGGATTGATTGGACGTATAAATCACCGAAGAACAAAGTGGTTGAATTTCTTTCTGAAGAGCTTGAAGCAAACGAAGCATTGGTGGTGGCGCAAGATCTCGAACGCACAGGCCGCACGAAGCGCCTTCAATTTGCAGACCGTCACAACAGCAATTGGAGTTTGAAAGAGCTGAAGAACTACGTCAAAGAAGTGGAAATAGAACCGCATGACATTGTGGCGTATTTCGATGGCGGCTTTGATCTTCAGTCGAAACGGGCGGGTCTTGGCTGCGCTATTTACTTTAAGCAAAATGGCAAGGAGTATCGCTTGAGGAAAAATGCCATTATCGACGAGATCGAGTCGAATAACGAAGCGGAATATGCGGCGCTGTCGATGGCGGCCCAGGAGATTGAATTGCTGGGCGCCCATCATCTGCCTGTCCGTTTTATTGGGGATTCGAGAACGCTGGTCAACCAGATGAGCGGCGAATGGGCAGTGCCGGAACAGAGCTTGGCAAGATGGGCTGACCGCATTGACCAGCGATTGGAGAAAATCGGCATTCGTCCTGAATATGAACTCGTTCCAAGAAAAGAAAACTCAGAAGCTGATCGCTTAGCGACACAAGCACTCAATGGGACGCCAGTAAAAAGTTTAATCGATTTGAATGCAGACAATTGAACTAATGTACAGAAGTTGTCAGGAAGAAGCATTCCTGGCAACTTTTTCTATTCCATGTAAGTTTGCATCAGTTCTTATGTCTAATTGCTTAAATTTATCAGAATAATTCAAAAATTATTGATTTTCTTCCGGATATGTTGTATAACTGAGGTGTACAAAAGTTATACAAATACTATATGGAAAGAGGTTGGAAAAATGAAGAAAATTTCTGTCTCTCTTGTCGCGATGCTCGTATTGCTCTCGCTTTTCGGTTCATTAGTTATGGCTGACAACCATGGCGATATGGCAAAAGTGCGGGTCCTGCATGCTTCGCCTGATGCTCCTGCAGTGGATGTATACGTCAACGGTGATTTAACGCTCGAAGAAGTACCATTCAAAACCGACTCTGGATACTTGGAAGTCCCGGCTGGAACACATGATGTAGAAGTCTTTGCTGCTGGTACGGAATATGCAGCAGGAGAAGGCGTCTTGCAGGCTGACCTCGAAGTGGAAGCTGGAAAAGCTTATACAGTAGCTGCTGCTAACCTCCTGGAGTCTATCGAATTTGTTGTCGCTGAAGATTCCATGGAAGTAACAGAAGGCCAAGCGAAGATCCGCGTCGGCCATTTATCCCCGGATGCTCCAGCAGTTGATGTTGGCATCATCGGCGGCGATGCGTTGTTCAGTGGAGCTGAGTTCCCAGGAATCACGGATTACGCTGAAGTAGCCCCAGACACTTATGACTTGGAAATCCGCTTGCCGGATGGCACACAAGTCTTGCCATTAGAAGGAACTGAACTGGCTGCAGACACAGTCTACTCGGTCTTTGCGGTCAATACAGTCGATTCGCTTGAAGTGATTGCGCTTGTTGATTACGAAGCTGCTGCAACACCGGATGAAATGCCAACAACCGGACTTGGTACACCGCAACAGTCCCAGTCTATGTGGTTGTTGGTTGGCGGCGCACTAGTCTTGATCGCAGCTAGCGGGTTTGTGTGGAGAAAACGATTTCAATAAACTTGCTTTGCTCCTTGCAGCACTATTTCTTGCAGGTTGTACGTCACCACAAGATGAAGTGAGCATCCGCAGTGCGGAAGTTGGCTTTGCCGTCAAGGCAGAGCCAGCTTGGACCGAGCAAGCGATAGCTCAAGAGAAAGTCAAAGAGATCAAGCAACCTGAAGCGCCGTCAAAACAAGCGGCTAATCCAATCAATGAACTGAATCAGCCAGGCATCTCGCCAGAAACTTTGGCGATTCCATCTATTGGATTGGAAGCCGATGTCACGCATCTCGGCGTAACGGATACGGGGGAAATGGCAGTGCCGGATAATGGCGATGAACTGAGCTGGTTCTCGCCTGGCTATCGTCCTGGCCAAAGAGGGCGAGCCGTCATTGCAGGTCATGTGGATGATTTGGATGGCCCGGCTGTCTTTTGGGACTTGACGGAGCTTGAGCCGGGAGATGAAATTGTCGTTTCCGGTGAAGGCCGCGAGCTGCGCTTTAAGGTCCATAAGATGGAATCGGTGCCACTCGATTTGGCAGATGTCGATTCGCTCTTCGGTTATCATTCATCTCCGGAACTTGTATTAATCACGTGTTCCGGAACCTATGATTATGACCGGGGGACACGAGAAGAACGCTTGATCGTTTATGCTTCGCTATCGGAAGAATAGAAGAAACGTCTCCTCGGAGGCGTTTTTTTTATGTCTTATTTTAGCTATCGTCTGGGGACTTTGGCGAATGTGGGCGTCACATTTTGGCAACAAACCTTATTGGGCGGCGGGATTGAATCGTCACTTCTGGATACGTGCATGATATAATTGGGTGGAACTGCTTGGCGCAATGTGCGCTGGGTATATCAGATGTTATAAGGAGTCGTCTATCGCCCTATGAAAGAGTCATTGAAGCGAATCGTGGAGAGTGCGCGGTTCAATACGTTTATTACTGTTTTAATTTTAATCAATGCGCTGCTGGTCGGCTTGGAGACTTATCCTGCTATTGCGGACAATTATGGTTCCTGGCTATTGGTGCTGGATATCATCATCCTGGCTTTTTTCACCTTGGAAATACTCGCCAAATTATTTGTGTACCGGACAAAATTCTTTGGCAATGCCTGGAACAATTTCGATTTCCTCATTGTGGTTGGAAGCCTGATCCTTTACAACTCCTCGTTTATCAGCGTATTGCGGATTTTCCGTGTGCTGCGCGTGTTGCGGACCGTGTCGACGATTCCTTCGCTGCGCCGTGTCGTGACCGCTTTGTTTATGGCGATACCGACAATTACGAGTGTCATTTTATTGATGTCGATTATTTTTTACGTTTATGCCGTGATTGGCACGTTCTTTTATGCAGACATTGAACCGGAGTATTTCGGGGACCTCGGGCTGTCGCTCATTTCCTTATTCCAGATTTTTACTTTGGAGTCTTGGGCTAGTGGGATTTTCCGTCCGGTCTTTGCGGCAGAGCCGTGGTCCTGGCTGTATTTCATTTCCTTTATCATCGTTTCGACTTTTCTGATGATCAACTTGATCGTCGGGGAGATCGTCAACAACGCACAGAAGATTTCGGATGAAATCGATAAGGAGACAGCTGAACTAGAGGGCATCAAAGAAGATACATCGGAAATTGAAGGTTTGAGAAAAGAAGTCGGCGAACTGAAAAGCCTGATCCAAACACTCGTCGACCGAAAATAAGTGAAATCAAAAAGAAGCTGCCTTTTTAGGCGGCTTCTTTTTTGAGTGACTTAGACTTTCGGGAGCTGGTTGACGAGTGTGATGAACTCGCGGGAAACGTAGGGCACATAGCGGTTTTTGGCCATGATGATGCCAAGCCGCCAAGGGAAGGTTTGGGTAAGGGAAATGGTTTTGAACGGACCGTGCTGGACACGATCGCAAATCAATTTCGGCATCAAAGTGACTCCCAGGTTTTTTTCCACCATGCCGACGATAAAGTCCCATTGAGAGCTTTCATAGGCAACTTTTGGTTCGAATCCTTCCCCGCGGCAAAATTCGACGGTTCGCCCATTGAGTGTAAATTCCTTGCTAAGCAGCAAAAACGGGTCGTCTTTAAAATCGATTAAGTCACGCGTTTCCCGATCAGCAAGCGGATGGTCTTCGTGAACAAGCAACTTGATTTCTTGGGAAACAAAAGGGATGACGTCAAAACGTTCGGCATCGACTGGCAACATAACGAACCCGAGGTCCACTTCACCATCTGCCACTTTTTCTTCCACTTTCTTGGCGCCGTCTTCTACGAGAATAACGGTTACATCGGGATAGCAGGATTGGAACTCGGCAATGATAGTTGGGAAAAACAAGGTGCTGATGACAGGGGGCAAGCCAATGGTGATTTTGCCTTTGTTCAAGTTCATGATGTCATAAAGCGACGAGGACAAGTCATCAAGGCTATTGACGATTTTCTGCGCTTGGACGAAAACTACTTCTCCGGCATCGGTCAACCGCACTTTGCGTGAAGAGCGGTCAAATAGCGATACATCCATTTCTTGTTCCAAATTTTTGACCATTTTGCTGAGTGTAGGCTGTGTTACATGAAGAGAATGAGCTGCTTTGGTAAAGCTTTGGTGCTTGGCGACTTCGATAAAATAACTGAGCTGGCGTATGTCCATATGAGAACTCCTTATCTATAACTAATATCTATGAAACCTATTATAATTATTCATTTTACCTATTCTGCTACCCGTTGTATAGTGATTAAAGGTTTCAGGACTAAATATTTAGACAATTTATCCATCGTCTATCCGAACGAAAGAAAGCGTTTTCAAAGTGTTCGAAAAAACGAAATGTATTTTAAGGGGGATTTATCATGTTAAGTATGATTGGAATGATCGGGGGACTTATTCTCCTGATTGTGTTGACGATGAGAGGTGTCAACTTGTTAATTGCCGGACCATTGTCGGCATTGTTTGTCGCCGTACTCAGCGGCTTGCCGCTATTTCCGCAATTAGTGGAAGAAGGGGAAGTCAATTTACTATCAAATTATATGGGTGGCTTCTCCGGATTCATCACGTCGTGGTTCCCGATGTTCTTGCTTGGAGCCATCTTCGGCAAAGTCATGGAAGATACAGGAGCTGCAGATAGCGTCTCTAAATGGCTGGTCGGCAAATTTGGCTTGTCCAAAGCGGTTCTCGCAATTGTCATTGCCTGTGCAGTTCTTACATACGGCGGCGTGAGCTTGTTCGTCGTTGCATTTTCGGTTTATCCGATGGCGCTCAGCTTATTCAAACAAGCCGATTTGCCACGCCGCTTCATCCCGGCAGCTCTAGCGCTTGGGTCTGTGACCTTCACGATGACTTCTGCGGGGTCGCCGGAGATCCAAAACTGGATTCCGATTGACTATTTGAACACTAGCCCGTATGCCGGCTGGGAAGTCAGCATCATTGTCGCCATCTTCATGGCATTCTTCGGCTACTGGTGGCTGAAACGCATGATCAATAAAGCGGTGAAAAAAGGCGAGCGTTTCGAAGCGCGTGAATCCGATCCGCAAATGGCCGATCGTGCATTGCCGCACCCTATGACGGGCTTAATCCCCTTACTTGTGGTGCTAGCGGTATCATTCATTTTCCATGATTCGCTCGGTACTTCTGCCTTGATTTTGGCCTTGCTTGGCGGTGTTATTACGACTTATCTATTGAACATGAAATATTTCACGAATCTTGGCAAAGCATTAACTGATGGAACGATTGGCGCATTGATCGCCATCGGTAACACTGCAGCAGTCGTCGGATTCGGCGGCGTGGCAAAAGCCGTACCAGCGTTTCAAGTGGCAGTCGATGCCATGACGAGCATTCCGGGAAGCCCGCTGATCGGCGGTGCGGTAGCTGTCAGTGTCATCGCAGGACTGACAGGATCTGCTTCAGGTGGACAAGTCATCGCACTTCCGCTCATTGCGCCTCATTATATCGATATGGGTGTAAACACAGAAGCGCTTCACCGGACCATTGCGATTTCTTCCGGCGCGCTCGATTCCTTGCCACATAATGGTTATGTCGTGACGACAATTCAAGGGATTTGCGGCGAGACCCACAAGGCAGCTTACGGGGCGATGGGGGCTGTAACCGTCATCGTGCCGCTGATTGGCTTAACAATTGCGATTATCCTGTTCAGCCTAGGATTGGGTATTTAATCTTTCATTCGGAGGGATTCTATTATGGTAGAGGGCAAAGTGGTATTAATCACTGGTGCCGCAAGTGGCATCGGTTATGAAATTAGCAAGGACTTCGCTAAAGAGGGCGCCAAAATCGTGTTGACCGATATCAATGAAGACGCAGTGAAACAAGCTGCAGACGAGTTGAAGGGGCAAGGTTTTGAATGTATCGGCATCAAATGCGATGTCACTAGCGAGGCGGAAATAAAAGCAGCGATCGCTCAAACAGTAGAAACATTCGGCTCTTTGGACATCTTAATCAATAACGCGGGCATGCAGCATGTCGCTCCGATTGAGGAATTTCCAACCGAAAAATACGAATTGCTGGTCAAAATTATGCTGGTCGCGCCGTTTATCGCTACCAAGCATGCGTTCCCGATCATGAAACAACAAGGTTTCGGACGTATCATCAATATGGCTTCGATTAACGGACTGGTCGGCTTTGCCGGGAAAGCAGCGTATAACAGCGCCAAGCACGGCGTCATCGGTTTGACGAAAGTGTCGGCTTTGGAAGGCGCTGAGCATGGCATTACCGTCAATGCGATGTGCCCGGGATATGTTGATACACCGCTTGTGCGCAATCAGATGGGGGATTTGGCGAATACGCGTAATGTGTCGCTGGAAAAAGTTTTAGAAGAAGTCATTTATCCATTGGTTCCGCAAAAACGCTTGTTGTCGGTGCAGGAAATTTCCGATTACACGATGTTTCTCGCGAGCGATAAAGCGCGCGGCATCACCGGCCAGGCAGTGGTCTTAGATGGCGGCTATACAGCACAATAAAAGCACGGCGCATTTTTGCGCCGTGCTTTTCAAGCTGTCGAGAAAGTGATAAAGTCGTATTTTCCGAAGCTTATCGCTCGCTTTCCGTGGGGCGGGAATCGAGCCTCCTCGGCTTGCTCCACTTTCGCTATGCTCAAGCGTCGCAAATGAATGAACTCAGTCAAGCTTCGCTCATTCATTCCCTGCGGGGTCTCTCAAACCCGCTGGTCCCACAGGAAAGATAAGATCGACCTACGGGAGACATTATCTTTGCGAAAGTAATGCGCAGCATTATTGAGCAGAAGGTTTTACGAGCGAACACTTCTCCAAATACTTGGAGAGATCATTAAATGTTAAATATAGAAAAAGGTTCTCTCATTCAAAGTTGAGAGCGAAATGTGGACTTCTTCAACACTCTAAAAAGCACGGCGCATTTTTGCGCCGTGCTTTTTTGTGGGTATAGCATTCATTAAAAGAAATTCAATCGTCGAGAAAGTTTTCGGCGATGCCGAGAAATAGCCGAGGCTGCTCCACGTTCGGCGCATGGCCGGAACGCTTGAACTCCATAAAACTTGCATGTTGGATGAGCTGCGCGGTCTCGTGTCCTTTCTCAGGCGGGTTCAGTTCGTCATAGCGTCCGCTGATAACCAAGGTTTCTGCCGTAATCGACGGAAGTTCCGGACGCAAATTAAAGCGCTCCAGGGCATTAGACGCGATGCCTTGCTGCTCTAAGCTCAATTGGGGGCTATTTTCAGCGGTCTTTGCCTGCCATTTCTGGACAGCCGTCAAACGATGGTACATATAAGTTTGTGCTTTTTCCAATTTGTCATGGATGGACAAGCCATCAAATTCTTCTGGGTGGCGCTCGAATAATTCGGCCATGGAAGATTTTTCGCCGACTGATTTTGTAGCTACCAACAATAATTTGCGTACGCGTTCAGTGCGTCTTGCGGCTAGTCCTTGGGCAATATAACTTCCCATCGATACACCGAGAACATCAACTGATTCGAGCTGCAGATGATCCAATAAGGCAACAGCGTCTTCGATATGGTCGTCGAGTGTATAGTCGCTAAGTTTTGCCGAATGGCCATGGCCTCTGGAATCCAACGCAATGATGCGGTGCTTGTTGCGGAAAAAATTCATTTCGCGGTAGAACATGGCAGAGCTGCTAGTCAAGCCGTGAAACATGAGAAGCGGCTGCCCGCTCCCGATATCTTCGTAATATAAACTGATGTCGTTCTTGGTGAATATAGGCATTGTTTCCTTCCTCTCATCTCTATCTACTGTATTACTATACCTCAATAACACAAGCGCAAACGGCATCCCGTCTGCGCTTGTCAGGTTTTATCCAATTTATGCTTGCGGCTTTGCCATTTATCGATAAAACTGAAAACCGCAGCGAGCAGCAAGAACATGCTCACTGTCGTATACCATGGAAACTGCGATATGGCCCTCCCAAATGCCGTATACAAAAGGGCTGGCGAAATCAAACCGAGCGCAGAGTAATACATGTATTCCCGGCGCGTATTGGTCATTTCCATCAAATAAAAAGACAATAGGTGAAAATGGACAAAGGGCATGACACGCAAGATCATCACTTGGGAAACGGTCAGGTTGCGGTCAGGAAATAATTTGTCTTTCAAGGCGGCGAGTTTAGCGCGAAAACGCGGGAATTTATTGATCAGCACGTAAGAGACAAAGCTCATCAGCGTCAATCCAATGAAAGACAGCAAAGCTCCTTGGAAAAAGCCGAATAGAAATCCGCCAGCAATGCATACAGCAATGACCGGCAAAAATAGCAGCGGACGGATCAAGTGCAGCAATATGAATAGCAGCGGAGCCCAAAGCCCTGCCTGCCCGATAAAGTTTTCAATCGCTTGCTCAAAATCCGCCAAATCCACTATTTCTCCCGCCTTTCCTCTTTCTTTACTAATAAGGAAGAATAAGCGAAAAGTTGTTTAAAAGCAAGGATTTGTTTGATACCCCCCAAATCAGGGGTATGAAAAAATATCTACATAAAATACATTTTTAGAAGCATCTATGTTATTTACCATCAGGATAAGGGAGAGGATTTTATGAGAAGAAGCTTGAAAATAGCCAGTGCATTCATTGGGATTGTCGTCGGCGCTGGCTTCGCTTCAGGACAAGAGATTTTGCAATATTTTACTAGTTACGGATACTGGGGGATAGGCGGCGTCTTGGTCGCTACGGCATTATTCGGTTATATCGGGATGATTTTGACACGTCTCGGAAGCCGTATGCAGACGACTTCGCATGAAGATGTTGTCTACCGCATCAGCGGAAAATGGCTCGGAAAAGTAGTGGATTATACTTTGATTTTGACTTTGTTTGGGGTATTAGTCGTAATGATAGCAGGGGCTGGATCCATCTTTTCCCAGCAATTCGATTTGGCTCCGGCATTCGGGCGCAGCATCATGATTATTTTGGTCATTATCACCATCATGATGAACGTCAAGAAAGTCATTACCGTCATTTCCAGCATCACACCATTTTTGATTTTGATGGTAGTGGGCATCGCTATCTACAGCGTTATTACGATGGATAGCAGTTTTAGTGCGCTCGATCCAGTGGCTAAAGAGCAGCTGTCCGCGACACCGAACTGGCTATTATCGGCAGTCAATTACGTATCGCTCGCCATCGCGCTTGGGGCTTCCATGTCGCTCGTGATGGGCGGTGCTGAACAAGATGAGAAAGTGGCAGCGCGTGGCGGATTAATCGGTGGGCTAGGCTTTGGCTTGTTGATCCTGCTTAGCTATGTGGCGATATTCGCGAAAGTGGATGTTGTCGGGGGAGCGGATTTGCCGATGCTTGCTATCGGGGATGACATCTCGCCAATCCTTGGTATCATCATGGCGGTCGTCATTTTTGCCATGATTTACAATACTGCTGTCAGCATGTTGTTGTCATTTTCAGCACGTTTTGCAGAAATCGGCACAAAGAAATTCCGGATTTTCGTGATTATTGCCGGGTTAATCGCATTTGCGCTGAGCTTCGTCGGCTTTACGTCACTAGTCAATTATCTGTACCCGGCAGTCGGCTATCTCGGCTTGCTGTTGATCGGTGCGTTGATCTTGGCGGATATCCGCAAGATTGGTAAAAACGACAAAGCTAACCGCAACAAGAAAGCAACAAACTAAGAAAAGGCCTCCTGCATATCAGGAGGTCTTTTCTTAATGTTGAAGAAGTTTATGGTTCGCTCTCAACTATGGAAAGAAGCGTGTTTTGCTATTTTTAACTGTCAATGACCTCACTAGGTATTTGGAGAAGCGTTTGCTCGACTCCAGTGGTAGAGCGAGACGACCGAGACCCCGCAAGGCGCAAAGCGACTGAGGAGGCTTGGGCGCGAGCCCACGGAGTCGTGCGATAAGCTTCGGAAAATACGGGTTACCTAAGTTTCTCGACAACCTGAAAAGGCCTCCTGCATACCAGGAGGCCTTTTTGGTATAGTGAAATGAGAAAGCAGAAAGCAGGGGATTCCAAAGGAGGAATAGGATGAAGATTTTAATTGCTGGGGCAGGGGCGATGGCGTGCCTTGTGGGAGGCAAACTAAAAGCAATCGGTGAAGATGTGCGCTTATACAACCGCATGAATAGCCACGTGGAAGCGATTCATCGGCAAGGCTTGCGCATCGTCGAAAAAGATAATTCGACGACACATATTGATCTGGAAATCGTCCAGGAATTACAAGCTGGCGAGCAAGTGGACGTTTTGCTTGTCTTGTTGAAAGCGCAGGCCAATGAATCGGTGCTCGAAAAATTACGCGGCAAGCTGGCGAAAGAAACGCTAATTGTCACGATGCAAAACGGCATCGGCAACGCCGAAACCATCCAGCGGTTGTTTCCGCCAAATACGGTGGTGTCCGGGACACTTGGCCACGGCGCAAGCGTTGAACATGACGGCACGATTTTGCATAGGGGATGGGGCAAGAATTACCTTGGCAATGTCGAAGCAGATACTGACAACAAGACAATCGAATATTTCGCTGAAAAACTCAGCGAGGCGGGCTTGGAAACAGCTGTCTCACCAAATGTTAAAGCGCTTATTTGGAACAAGCTATTCGTCAATGCGGCGTTCAACTCCGTTACGGCTTTGACGCGCCTGAAAAACGGCGACATCCTCAATACGCCAGAAGGAGAAAGCCTATTGCGGGCTATTGTCGAAGAAGCGGTGCTCGTTGCCCAGGCAGAAGGGGTCGAGGCGGACGCGCAAGCAGTCGCGGAAGAATGTTTGCGCATGGGACATCAGGACATTGGCGCCAATAAATCATCGATGCTCATGGACGTGTTAAAAAAAAGCCAGACCGAGATCGCAGTCATCAACGGAGGCATTGTCACATTAGGGAAAAAGCACGGAATCGCAACGCCGGTCAATGAGAGCCTCAGCGCCTTGGTGCGTATCATCGAACAAAACTACAAGCTGCGCGTTGACGAATCGAGTGTACAAAAATAAGCCATTGGCCGGAGTCTCGGCCAATGGCTTAGTCGTTTAAGGTAAATATTTTTTGATGATGGGCTGCATTCGGAAACCGAACAAACCAGCAAATACAGCGAGCAATACATCTTTTGGAAGAGGCACTGCCATCCATGCCCAGGCCATGCCGTAAGAAAAGCCTTCTGGCGCGGCAAACCATAATTTATACGCAGCATACATCCAGTTGGTGCCAAATACATAATTAATCGCAGTGGCTGCAAGGGCTGCTAAAATAAATCCTTTTTTGGAAGGCATTTTTTCGGCAATCCAGCCGGCAGCAAAAGCGGTGAAGATATAGGATAGGATAAAGCCAAATGTCGGCGAGATCAAGGTATCCATGCCGCCTGAAAACTTGGCGAAAACCGGTACGCCAGCGAGACCAATTGCGGCATAGACGATCATTGAAGCAGCGCCGAGACGTTTGCCGAGCAGAATGCCGGCGAGTATCGCGAAGAACGTCTGCAAAGTAATCGGCACGCCCCCGACGATCAGAAAAGAGGAAATATTGGCCCCGATCGCCATCAATGCGGCAAACATGGAGACGTGGACAAGCGTTAAAGTGCGTGAATGATTGCTGGATCTGGTTACTGAAGTTGTCATGTAAAACCCTCCGCTTACTATGTACTAAAACTGAGTATAGAGAATGGCTTATTTTAAGTCAACTTATTTTTATAAAAGGTTTACTTAAAAAGGGCTGTGTTTCTTTTTCAATTTTCCGTATGATGATAAGAAATGAATACATCTTCAGGAAAGTGGGCGAAGAAATGACGGAATGGTGGAAAAAATCAACAGTGTATCAGATTTACCCGAGAAGTTTCATGGATTCAGACGGTGATGGAATTGGGGATATCCAAGGCATCATCAGCAAACTGGATTATTTGGCGGAACTTGGCGTTGACGTATTGTGGCTATCGCCCGTCTATGATTCGCCGAATGATGACAATGGCTATGATATCCGCGATTACCAAAAAATTATGAGCGAGTTTGGAACGATGGATGATTTTGACCAGATGCTCCAAGGCATTCACGCGCGCGGAATGCGGCTGGTCATGGATTTAGTTGTCAATCATACTTCCGACGAACACGTATGGTTTACAGAACGACCTGATTACTACATATGGAAAAACGAGCCGAACAATTGGCGTTCGTTTTTCAGCGGTTCGACTTGGCAATTTGACGAAGCAAGACAGCAATATTATTTGCATTTGTTTTCCAAAAAGCAACCAGACTTAAACTGGGAAAATGAAGAACTGCGGGATGAAGTATATCAAATGATGAGCTGGTGGCTGGATAAAGGGGTCGATGGCTTCCGCATGGACGTCATCAATATGATTTCCAAAGACCAGGATTTCCCGGACGGCATCGATGGGGATGGCACTCCGCATTTCTTTAACGGGCCGCGCGTCCATGAATTTTTGCAGGAGATGAACACAAAAGCGCTCGCTGATTACGACATTGTTACTGTCGGGGAAATGCCAGGCGCGACGACAGAAGATGCGAAATTGTACACAGGCCCTGAGCGCAAGGAACTCAATATGATTTTCACCTTCGAGCATATGAATTTAGACGAGGGACCGAGCGGCAAATGGGAGCTTCAGCCGCTGCATTTGCCGGACTTAAAGGAAAACCTGGAGAAATGGCAAGTAGAGCTTTTTGGAAAAGGCTGGAACAGCTTGTATTGGAACAATCACGATCAGCCGCGCATTGTCTCACGCTTTGGAAACGATGGGCCATACAGAAAAGAATCGGCGAAAATGCTCGCCACTTGTCTGCATTTTCTGCAAGGGACGCCGTATATTTATCAAGGGGAAGAGCTCGGCATGACCAATGTGGCATTTTCAGCCATTGACGAGTACCGGGACATTGAAACTCTGAATATGTATCAGGAAAAGAGGTCGCAAGATGTGCCACACGATGAGCTGATGAAGGCGATCCATGCAAAAGGCCGAGACAATGCGAGAACGCCGATGCAATGGGATGCTTCTGAAAATGCAGGGTTCACAAAAGGCGAGCCGTGGATTTCCGTGAACCCGAATTATCCGGACATCAATGCTGCCGACCGTGAGGAAGAGGATTCAGTGTTCAATTATTACCGGAAATTGATCGCGCTTCGCAAAGACTTGGACGTTATTACAGAAGGCGATTTCAATTTATTGCATCGAGCTGATGAAGAAATTTTTGCTTATACACGGAAAACGGCAGATGAGCAATTGACGGTGTACTGCAACTTCTCCGAAACGCCGCGTGAATTGCCCATGCCTAAGGGCCGCCTGTTGATTGGCAATTATCCGGATTCAGCACTGCAGGAAACGATAGAGCTTAGACCGTATGAAGCACTATGCTTTTATGATAAGGACAGGAAAGTAAAAGAATGAACGGAAGGAAGGATGGAGAGAATGAATAACGTCATTGGGGTAGATATCGGCGGAACGAAAATCCGCATGGGGGTCATTGATGCAGAAGGGCGGATACTCGCAGAGCGTCAAGTGAAAACGCAGTTTCCGTTGTATCCATATTTAGAGCACCAAGTGTTGCAGTTTTTAGAGGAACATCCCACTGTGTCTGCAATTGGCATCGGAACACACGGGTTTGTCGATCCGAAAGCAGGAAGTATCGTGTTCGCGGGCGATATGCTGCCTGGTTGGACAGGGACAGAAGTCAAATCGCCCTTGGAAAAAGCAACTGGACGGCCCGTAGAAGTAGAGAACGATGCCAATTGCGCGGCGCTTGCTGAAGCGAAATTCGGTGCTGCACGGGGATTGGGGCGTGTTGTCTGCATCACGCTCGGCACGGGACTTGGCGGCGGTATCATTTGGGACGGCAAACTGTTAAGCGGTGGGACGCACGGTGGGGCTGCAGAACTGGGGCATATGACTTTATATCCGAACGGCTCACGCTGCGCTTGCGGCCGGCTTGGCTGTGCGGAGCAGTATCTATCAGGCACCGCACTGGTGCGACGCATTCGGGAAGCGGGATTGTCAGTCACGCCGCCCGAATTGTTTGAAATGGCAAGAAGCGATTCCCAAGCACAAAAGCTGGTCGCGGAATTCACTGAAGACTTGGCGATCTACATCAGCAGCTTGCAGGCCATATTCGATATGGACATGCTCATTATCGGCGGAGGGGTATCGGAATCCGCCTCAGCTTGGATTGATGATTTGAACAGCCAATTGGCAACCGTATTGTTAAATCCGCTGCCTGTCGAAATAGCGCGATTCGAGAACGACGCTGGCATGCTCGGGGCAGCGCTGCTCGTGCTGGATCGATAAACACCTTGAACAGTCTATGCTGCCCTGTCCGCTGTCTTTAAGGTTCGCAGCTTGGCAGGGAAGATAGATCGAACCCTCATGTACCGATAAATACTTTTTGAAAAAACAATTGAAAAATTTAAAAAATAGATTGTGCAAACGTTTTCATTGTGATAATCTGTATTTAATTAATTATTGGAAACGCTTACGAAAGAGTTTCCAATTTTTTTCGCTATATTGTGCAATCGTTTGCACAACAACTCAAAGGGGGAGTTCAAGTGAAGGATTTAAAGTTCAGCAAAGGGTTAATGGCATCTGTTTTATTGTCAGCGGGGGCACTTGCAGCGTGTAGTTCAGGGGATGACGGGTCAACGGCAGAAAGTGGCGGTGAGCAAGTAACAGTCGATATCTTCCAATTTAAAGTGGAGTTTAAAGACCAGTTTGAAGATGTCGTCGCTCAATACGAGGAAGAAAATCCTGATGTCAATATCGAGATCACGACAGTCGGTGGCGGCGAAGATTACGGCGCTGCACTTCGTTCCCGTTTTGCTTCAGGCAATGAACCAGCCATCTTCAACATTGGCGGTCCTCAAGATGTAGCAGATTGGAAAGACAATTTGACAGACCTGTCTGATACAGGAGCAGCAGATGCAGCTCTTGAAGGAACGCTTGATGGGGTAACAGTTGAGTCGGAAGTGCTCGGATTGCCATATAACCAGGAGGGCTACGGATTTATCTATAATACTCGCCTGTTCGAGGAAGCGGGAATCGATGCCGCCTCCATCACTGATTACGCAAGTTTAGAAGAAGCGGTGAAAACGCTCGATTCGAAAAAAGACGAACTTGGTCTTGAATCGGTCTTCGCCTTGCCAGGTAAAGAAACGTGGGTCACAGGGCTTCACTTGTCGAACACATTCCTCGCGCCTGAATTCGATAATAATGTCTTAACTGCATACGATGCGGACTCGGTCGACTTTGAGTATGGCGAAGGCTTCAAGAAAATTCTTGATCTGCAAAATGAGTATTCCAAACAGCCAACAGTCAGCCTCGACTATTCACAACAAGTAGAAGAGTTGTTCTCACTTGAGCGCGTGGCGATCATCCAGCAAGGAAACTGGGCTTACGGCTCGATTGCCGGCATTGATCAGGAATTGGCAGACTCCGGCGTTGGCATGATGCCGATTCCAGTAGAAGGTTTGGAAGAAAGTGGATTGCCAGTCGGTGTACCGATGTATTGGGGCGTCAACTCGAACCAAGATGAAGAAGTGGTGACAGCATCAAAAGATTTCCTTGATTGGCTCTACACTTCCGATGCTGGGAAAACAGCCGTTTTGGAAGATTTTAAATTCATTCCTGCATACGAAGGATATGACACATCTAAAATTACCGATCCGATGTCCAAGACAATTTACGATGCTTCAGAAGCAGGCGACACAATCGGTTGGGTCTTTATGGGCTATCCGACTGGATGGGGCCAAGATGAACTGGGTGCCAACATCCAGAAATACTTGAGCGATGAAGCGAGCTGGGACGAAGTGGTCGATTCAGCAAAATCCGCATGGGAAGCAGACCGCGGCGAGTAACTTGTCTATCAAACCAGAGCAGCCAATGTGCTGCTTTGTTTTGTTTCAAGGCTAAAATAGAAAGAGAGGCGAAAATATGCGTACACGGGAACTTTCCTATTGGTTGTTTTTAGCGCCGGTGCTGTTGGCACTTGGCTTGGTCGTAGTGGTGCCCATGGTGCTCGGGCTTTTCTATTCATTCACGGCATGGAATGGCATTCAAACCGGCGAATTTGTCGGATTTCAGAACTACATAAACTTGTTTACAGATGAGCGCTTCTTGGATTCGCTTTGGTTTACAACGAAATTTTCGGTCGTGTCGGTTATTTTGATCAACTTCATCGGGCTGTCGCTCGCGTTAATCGTCACGTCGAAGATCAAGACGAGCAGTTTGCTGCGCACGACTTTTTTCATGCCGAACTTGATCGGCGGATTGATCCTCGGGTTTATCTGGCAGTTCATTTTCCTGAAAGTGTTTGCGAGTGTCGGCGAAGCGGTTGGCATGGAAAGCTTGCAAGCGTGGTTGTCAACAACGGAAACCGGATTTTGGGGCTTGGTCATTTTGATGAGCTGGCAAATGGCCGGTTACATCATGGTCATCTATATTGCTTATTTGGAAGGCTTGCCGAACGAATTGATCGAAGCGGCGGAAATTGACGGCGCCTCGACGATCCAGCGCTTCCGTTACATCATCTTCCCGCTCGTCGCACCGGCGTTCACCGTCAGCATGTTTTTGACCTTGTCGAATACTTTCAAGCTGTACGACCAGAACTTGTCGCTGACAGCAGGTGGGCCATACAACTCGACGGAAATGGTCGCAATGGAAATTTTCAAGACTGCGTTCGTACAAAATGCCTTCGCCTATGCGCAGGCAAAAGCGATCATTTTCTTCTTGATTGTTGCGGTCATCGCACTTGTTCAAGTGTATATCAATAAACGCCGGGAGGTCGAAATGTAATGCGCAACCGCTGGAATATAAAAGTCGAAGTGCTTGGCATTTTGCTGGCGATCCTTTGGTTATTGCCGTTTTACTTAATGTTCGTCAATTCCTTTAAATCGAAAAAAGAAATCTTTCTCGATACGACAAGCCCTCCGGAAGCATGGAGCTTCGATAATTACATTACGGCTTTCCAGGAACTCGATTTTCTTAGAACCTTGTTCAATTCTTTATTGATCACGGTCGTCAGCGTCGTGTTGATCGTCTTGTTTTCGGCGATGGCAGCTTACGCGTTATCACGGGCGAAAAGCAAGATGTCCACTTTCTTGTTCTTCCTGTTCGTCTCGGCGATGCTCATCCCGTTTCAATCGGTGATGATTCCACTTGTCACAGTGTTCGGCCAATTCGATATGCTGAACCGTGGCGGGCTGATTTTCATGTATATTGGCTTTGGGGCGAGCTTGTCGATTTTCCTGTATCATGGGGCTTTAAACAATGTTCCAAAATCGCTTGATGAAGCGGCAAAAATAGACGGGGCCAACCGTTGGCAAGTGTTCTGGCATATCATCTTCCCGATTCTCAAGCCGATCACGGTCACGGTCGCGATATTGAATATCATCTGGATCTGGAATGATTACCTGTTGCCATCGCTAGTTATCAATACGACCGGCAGTGAGACCATTCCCTTGAAGATGTTCTTCTTCTTCGGGGAATATACGAAGCAATGGCATTTGGCATTGGCCGGCCTGACGCTTGCCATCATTCCAGTCATTATCTTTTATTTCTTTGCACAACGCTCGATTATCAAAGGTGTCTCGGATGGCGCTATCAAATAAGGGAGGCAAACGCTATGGCGATTACAATTAAAGATGTTGCGAGACTGGCGGAAGTTTCGCCGGCGACGGTCTCCCGGGTTATTGCGGATCATCCGAAGATCACTCCGAAAACAAAACGCAAAGTAAGGCTGGCGATGGACGAGCTCGGCTATTATCCAAACTTTCAGGCACGCAATTTGGTGGCGCAAAAAAGCAAGGCGATTGGCGTCGTCATGGAGAATTCCACAACGCTCGCTTTTCAAAACCCGTTTTTCCCGGAAGTCTTGCGCGGCATTTCGGTCAGTGCCCATCAGAGCCAGTACGGTTTGTATTTATCGACCAGCGCGACAGAACAGGAAATCTACGAAGAAGTCGTGGCGATGACACAAGGCAAGCGCGTCGATGGTGTTATCTTGCTGTATTCTAAAATTGATGATAAAATCTTGGACTACCTACTAGCGAATGGCGTGCCGTTTTCCGTCGTTGGACGGCCTTATACACGTCCGGATGCCATTTCTTATGTAGATAATGACAATGTCGCCATTGCGAAGGAAGTGGTAGATCATTTGATATCACTGGGCCACCGGGATATTTCGTTCGTCGGGGGGGCTTCTGATTTCATCGTGTCTTCGGACCGCTTGTGTGGTTATCGGCAAGCCTTGGCGGAAGCCGAAATTCCGTTCACACCGGAATATGTGGTCACGCAAGAAGCGATGGAAGGCCAAGAACAACAAGCCATCTGCAAGCTGATGAAACAGAAAAAGCCGCCGACTGCTATCGTCACACATGACGATTTGGTCGCCTATGAAGTGATTAGTTATTTAGAGGATTTGAACATCGCTGTACCGGCAGATGTATCGATTGTTGGGTTCAATAATCATACCTTGTCGAGCCACTTAAAGCCGCCACTCAGCACGGTGGATATTTCGATTTTTGACCTTGGTTTGGAAGCTGCGAATTTAGTGCTGGAAAAAATAAACGATGGCAATGCAGCCCCGCGGAACATCGTCGTTCCAGCGACTTTGATCGAAAGGGCTTCTTGTCAGAGTCTTTGAAAGGACACGATTATGAAGAAAACATGGTGGAAAGAGGCCGTGGCGTACCAAGTCTATCCGCGCAGCTTCAACGACTCGAATGGAGACGGCATCGGAGATATCAATGGCGTCACGGAAAAACTGGATTATTTAAAAGAACTTGGCATCGATGTCATCTGGATTTGCCCGATGTACAAATCACCAAATGACGATAATGGTTATGACATCAGCGATTATCAGGAGATCATGGACGAACTTGGAACGATGGAAGACTTCGATCGCTTGCTGGAGGAAGTACATGCACGCGGGATGAAATTGATCATCGATCTTGTCATCAATCATACGAGTGATGAGCATCCGTGGTTTTTGGAATCACGTTCATCACTCGATAATCCAAAACGCGACTGGTATATCTGGCGCGATCGCCCAACCAATTGGGAAAGTATTTTCGGCGGGCCGGCATGGGAATTGGATGAGCAGACTGGGCAATATTATTTGCACATCTTCTCGAAAAAACAGCCGGACTTGAACTGGGAAAACAAAGAAGTACGTGAAGAGCTCTACAAAATGGTTAATTGGTGGCTCGATAAAGGCATCGATGGATTCCGCGTCGACGCCATTAGCCACATTAAGAAAGATTTCAGCGATTTGCCGATCGAAGAAGGCAAACCGTGGGTGCCGGCATGGGAGAAAATGATGAATGTCGATGGCATCCAGCCGCTGCTTGCGGAATTGCGCGATGAGACCTTCGCAAAATACGACATTATGACAGTCGGTGAAGCGAACGGTGTCTATGCAGAAGATATTGACGAATGGATCAGCGAAGAAGAAGGCAAATTCGACATGGTCTTCCAATTTGAAGATTTGACGCTTTGGGATAACGATGTCAAACAAGGTATCAACGTCAACGACTTGAAAACCGTCTTGACGCGCTGGCAAAAAGCAGTCGATGGCGTCGGCTGGAATGCGTTGTTTATCGAAAACCACGACAAGCCGCGCGTTGTCTCTACGTGGGGCAACGACGGCGAATATTGGCGCGAAAGTGCAACCGCGCTCGCTTGTATGTATTTCTTCATGCAAGGGACGCCGTTCATTTACCAAGGCCAGGAAATCGGCATGACCAATGCGCCGTTCGAGGAAATCCATCATTATGACGATGTCCATACGCATAATTTGTATTTCTATAATTTGGCGGAAGGCATGGAACACGATGCCATCATGACTTTATTGAAATCGACCAGCCGCGACCATTCCCGCACGCCGATGCAATGGAACGCAGAGGAAAATGCCGGATTCACAACAGGTAAGCCGTGGCTGCAGATGAACCCGAATTTCGAATGGCTGAATGTCGAGAGCCAACAACAGGATCCAAGCTCCGTTTTCTCGTTTTATAAACAGATGATTTCATTGCGCAAGAACATGGAGGTCTTGGTGTATGGCAGCTACGATTTGGCTGAAACCGACTGTGAGGACGTTTACGCTTATACCCGCACACATGGAAACGAACAAGTCCTCGTCCTTTCAAACCTGGGAAGCACTACGTGTGCTTGGCAGGAACCGGAAGGCGCGGAACTCCTGCTCGCGAACTATCAAGACCGTGATGCGCATCAACTAAAACCGTATGAGGCAAGAGTGTACAAGCTCGCTTAATGTTGCAGTAATAGAAAAACGCTTTTCCCGATTGGCCAATAGGCTGTTCGGGAAAAGCGTTTTTTTTTTTAGAATCCTGGTTTTTTCAACAGTTTGAAGATATTGTTCTTGTATTCTTCAACACCTGGCTGGTCGAATGGGTTGATGCCCAAAAGATATGCACTGTAAGCGCAGCTCAACATGTAGAAGTATAACAAATGGCCGATCTCGGATTCGTCGATACGGTCCACCGTTAAGCTCATTTGCGGAACGCCGCCTGATAAATGTGCGTTTGATGTGCCTTTATGGGCGATGTGGTTGAATTCCTGCAAGGACAAGCCAGCAATGTAATTCAATTCGTCGCCGTCTTCAGGTGTCTCGAAAATCTCCAAATCTTGCTGTGCTTCTTTCACGAGCAAGAAGGTTTCGAACAGATTACGCTGTCCGTCCTGGATAAACTGGCCGAGCGAGTGCAAATCAGTCGTAAAGACAACAGATGCCGGGAAGATGCCTTTTCCTTCTTTCCCTTCGCTTTCGCCGAATAATTGCTTCCACCATTCTTGAACGAACGACAGCTTCGGTTCGAAAATGGCATTGACTTCTGTCGTATAGCCTTGCACATACAGATGATGGCGGATCGCCGCGTATTGCATTGCAGGATTGCTATCAGGGCCTGCCTCCCGGTAAAGCGTTTCCGCTTCTTGGGCGCCATCTAACAGCTTGCGGATCGAATGGCCAGCAGCAGCAATCGGCAACAGCCCGACTGCTGTGAAGACGGAATAGCGTCCGCCAACGTCATCCGGCACGATAAAGCGTTCATAGCCTTTTGTTTCGGCCAATTGACGAAGTGCCCCTTGTTCTGCATCGGTTGTCACAATGATGCGTTCAGCAGCGCCGTCGCCGTAGCGCTGTTCCATATAATCGCGCAGGAAACGGAACGCGATGGCCGGCTCTGTCGTTTTGCCCGATTTCGAGATGACATTGACGACGACGTCTTTGCCCTCTAAATGGGCAAGCAATTGCTTTAAGTATTCACCGCTTACTTGATGTCCCGCAAACAAGACTTCCAATTGTTCGTCTTTCGGGAAATAAGGTGACAGCGCAGAAAGGACAGCTTTTGCCCCCAGGTAAGAACCACCGATACCGATGACAACCATGACGTCCGCTTTTTCACGGATGGCTTTAGCGGTATCTTCGATTTTTACCAGGAAATCTTCCGGCAAAGAAGACGGACAGTCCAGCCAGCCGAGAAAATCAGAGCCGGCTCCTTTTTTCGCATACAGATCCTCCTGGATTTGCTGCAAACGTGTTTTCATTTTGAGATCCACTGCGGACTCGATGGCTTCAGAATATGTTAAATTAATCATAAGCATCCTCCTCTTCTATAATTACTGATTTTACCATAGTGAAGGAAATGATAGCAGATATAGAAAGAAAAACTGCAAAGCTTTAAACGCAAGTGAATTGGGTTTGCTTCGGTGCCACTTATTGGTAAAATAAAAAGAAACTTCAATTAACCCGGGTAATGGTCCAGTGAGTTCCGCCTAACCGGCTATTTTTTTGAAGAAAGCATGTTAATATTTTGTTCAATAAGTGAAATCAGGCATCGGGTGAACATGTAAGCCAGAAAGCCACAGGAGGTCAGGAAAATGAAACGATACATAGCAATGGCAGCAGGGGCAAGTGCACTTATCCTGTCAGCATGCCAACCGCAGCCGACGCCACAAGACCGGTTAGATGAATACGTCAGCCATTGGAATGAGCAAGACTTCACGGCGATGTACGAAAACTATTTAACTGAAGTATCAAAAGAAACCTTCCCATCAGAAGCATTTGATGAGCGGCAGCAACAATTAATTGAGGACTTGGGCATTGAAAACTTAGAAGTTAGCTACACGGCTGAAGAAGACGCGGAATGGGACGAAGCAGAACCGGCCGAATTTCCGCTTGCCGTAAAGATGGAGACACTGGCAGGGCCGATTGAGTTCGAGCAAACCGTATCGTTGATGTACGAAGAGCAAGAAAACGGGGAGAATTGGTTTGTCGAATGGGATCCGTCGCTAATCTTTAAAGACCTGGAAGCGGACGATGAAGTAGCGGTGCAAACAGAAGCCGCTGAACGCGGCGAAATTTTAGACCGCGAAGGACGCGGCCTCGCGATCAACGGCACAGGCTATAACCTTGGGGTGGTACCGGAACGGCTAGAAGGGGACGGCGACTTAGAGGAAGCTGCTGAACTGCTTGGGCTGACGGTGGAGTCGATTGAAGAAAGTTTGAACCAAAGCTGGGTGCAGCCGGACCAATTCGTGCCGCTGACGAAAGCATCGAAATCGGCTGAACAATTGATCGCTGATGTCGAAGCGAGCGATGTTGCGACTTACCAAGAAACAGCGATGCGCGAATACCCGTACGGGGAAGCGTTCGGCCATTTGACCGGCTATATCGGCTCCATTACAGCGGAGCAATTGGAAGAATTGAAAGGCCAAGGCTACGGGGCCAATGACTTGATCGGCCGACAAGGGCTCGAACGTCGGCTCGAAGAACAGCTGCGCGGTGAGAGCGGTGCACGCATCTTGATTGAAAAACAGGCGGAAGGGGCGGAAGATATCGTCCTCGCTGATCAGGAGCCGACCGCTGGAGAAGATATAGAGCTGACGATTGATGCTGAATTGCAGACGGCTGCCTATGATTCGATGCAAGGAGAACCTGGTGCTGCGGCCGCAGTGTCACCTGAAACAGGCGAGACCTTGGCGCTCATCAGCTCACCAGGATTCGATCCGAATGAATTTATCGCCGGCATCAGCGGCGAACGGTACGCCGAACTATCGGACGACCCATTAAATCCATTGTTCACGCGTTTTGCCGCAAGCTATGCGCCAGGGTCAACGATCAAGCCGGTGACAGCGGCGATCGGCATGGAAGCAGGAACACTTGATCCGCAGCAAGGGCTTGAAATTGATGGCCAGACGTGGCAAAAAGACAGCTCATGGGGCTCGTACCGTGTCTCCCGCTTGCATCCAGAAGCGCCAAATCCGATCGATTTGAACAAAGCGCTTGTCTACTCGGATAATATCTATTTCGCAAGACAAGCACTTGAGATGGGGACTGAGACCTTCATTGACGGCTTGACTTCGTACGGCTTCGGAGAGGAGTTGCCATTTGCCATCGAGCTGGAAAGTTCTCAGATTTCTAATGACGGAACTCTTGGGTCTGAAGGGCAATTGGCCGATACATCCTTTGGCCAAGGGGAGATGCTCGCCAACATCCTGCATCTTGCTTCTGCCTACGAACCATTCTTGAACGGCGGCACGATCTATGAGCCGACGCTTTATGCCAGTGAAGAAGCGGGGCAGGTTTGGAAAGAAGGCTTGATCAGTGAAGGCAATGCGGCTGTGCTTCAAGAAGATCTCCGCAATGTCGTCACGGACGGCTATGCCAAATCAGCGGACATTGCCGCAGTTCCGATCGCCGGCAAAACCGGCACCGCTGAATTGAAAGGCGCTCTCGGCGAAGAAGGGCAGGAAAACGGATTTTTCGTTTCCTATCACGCAGAGCAGCAGGACTTCATTTTGGCAATGATGATTGAATCCATTGAAGACAATGGCGGCAGTGATTACGTTGCAGGTTTTTCCGCCAACGCCATGGAACAGTATTATTTAAATAATTAACCGAAGTCGTCCGCACTTAGCGGGCGGCTTTTGTGATGCGGAAAAAGAGGGGTTTTAGGAAAAAAGGCGTATATTTACTAAAAAGCGCAGCTAATGGATGAGGTGCTGCAATACCGCAACAGCAGAAAGAGGGGGATGAGCTTGAAAAAGACATGGTGGAAGGAATCGGTAGTTTATCAGATTTACCCGCGCAGCTTTTTTGACACAGACGGCGACGGGTTCGGTGATTTGAACGGCGTCCGGGCCAAACTCGATTACCTGCAAGAACTCGGTGTGGATATGATCTGGTTGTGCCCCGTCTACAAATCGCCGAATATTGATAACGGTTATGACGTCAGTGATTATCAGGCGATTATGGATGAGATGGGAACGATGGAAGATTTCGACCGCTTGCTAGAAGATATCCACTCCCGCGGCATGAAAATCATGATGGATCTCGTCTTGAATCATACAAGCGACCAGCATCCGTGGTTTCTCGAATCGAAATCATCTCGCGACAACCCGAAACGCGATTGGTATGTCTGGCGCGATAAACCGACAAATTGGGAAAGCATATTCGGAGGGCCGGCCTGGACGTATGACCCGAAAACGAGCCAATACTATTTTCACTTGTTCTCGAAAAGCCAAGTCGACTTGAACTGGGAAAATGCAGAGTTGCGCCGTGCGATATACGACATGATTCTTTGGTGGCTCGAAAAGGGAATTGACGGCTTCCGTGTAGACGCCATCAATCATTTGAAAAAAGATTACACGGATATGCCGAATCCGGAAGGGCTGAATTATGTACCGGCTTGGGAGAAGATGACCAATGTTCAAGGAATCCAAGAGCTGTTAGAAGAGTTGCGCCGCGAAACGTTTGGCCGCTATGATATGGTGACAGTCGGCGAGGCCAATAGTATCAGGGCGCACGAAATCGGGGAGTGGATCAGTGAAGAAGAAGGGAAATTCAATATGATTTTCCATTTGGAAGCACATGAGGAAGCCTGGAGTGAAGAAAGCGTGGGAGGCGTCGATGTCGATGATTTGAGAATTGTGCTGGACCGCTGGCAACGCAGCGCGCAAGGCATTGCATGGAATGCTTTGTATCTGGAAAATCACGACCGCCCCCGAACCGTTTCGACTTGGGGCAACGACCGAGAGCTGTGGCGAGAAAGCGCTACGGCCCTTGCTTGTATGTATTTCTTCATGCAAGGCACGCCGTTCATTTACCAGGGGCAGGAAATCGGCATGACCAATGCGCCATTTGACGACATCGATTTATACCGGGACATCGAGACGAAAAACATGTATCGCTACAACCGCCAAAAAGGTGTGCCTCACAGGGATTTGATGAACACCCTCAGGAAAATCAGCCGGGACCATGCAAGAACCCCGATGCAATGGAATTTTGGTGCAAATGCTGGTTTCACAGGGGGCGAACCATGGAGTCCATTAAATCCGAATTTCAATTGGCTGAACGTAACAGCGCAGCAGCGAGATCCGCAATCGGTGCTGTCTTTTTACAAAAAGATGGTGCAGTTAAGAAAGCAGCATGAAGCCTTGATTTATGGCAGCACACATTTAACTTTTTTGGAATGTCCATATGTGTATGCTTATACGCGAGAATATGGGCAAGAACGCTATTTGATTATCTCGCACCTCGACGATGATACCTGCTCGTGGCGGAGTCCTGCAGAAGGGCAATTGCTGTTGTCGAATTACGCTCATCATATAGACGGCAAATTGCAACCCTACGAAGCAAGGGTATACCTATTAACGTAGAAGTCGCCTAGAGCGGCTTTTTTTCATTTTCTCATTTCAGGGCATATCGTTGCAGGTACAAAGGTTTATTATGAAGACATCGGCTTTTTGAGAGACGGATTTTCCCAATTACGCAACGGCTGATTGTCTGCTAGATTTAAAGCATGGCCAAGCCGCAGGATAAACAGGCGGGACGCCGCTTGCTGCAAAGAGCCATGCAAATCTATTCGGAAAAGGGGATTCGAAAGATGAAAAAATCAGCAAAATTCATTACCACAGCTATGTTGGCAGCGACTATGCTCGTACCGGCAATGGGGGTTTCAGCAAATGAAGCTCCAGACGCACAAAAAGCGAACGCCAACGAGACGATCCGTGTGCTCGTCGATATGCCAGGAAAAAGTGACTTGAAAAAGGCAAAAGACCAATACGGCGTGCAGTGGGATTTCAATAGCGAAGGCTTCACGACGGATATGACTGAGAAACAATATGAAGCATTGAAGAAAAATAAAAATATAAGTATTGAAAAAGTACCGGAATTTACAGTAGAAACGACAACGCTTGAACCGCAGGCACGCTATCAAGCGATGGCTGCAGCCCAGTCGACTCCATGGGGCATCAAAGCGATGTATAACAATAGTTCCATTACGAAAACAACAGGTGGTTCAGGCGTCAACATTGCGGTACTAGACACGGGCGTCAACACAAGCCATGCAGATCTTGCGGCGAATGTCGAGCAATGTAAAGACTTTACTATCGGAACAAGCATCGTCAATGGTTCTTGTACAGACCGTCAAGGACATGGAACGCACGTAGCTGGATCGGCACTTGCAAACGGCAATGGCGGGTTGTATGGCATAGCACCGCAAGCTGATCTATGGGCTTATAAAGTGCTAGGCGACAATGGAACAGGGTCTGCCGATGATATCGCAACAGCTATCCGTCACGTAGCGGACCAGGCTTCAGCACTGAAGCAAAAAACCGTCATCAACATGTCTCTTGGCTCTTCAGCAGAAAGCAGCTTGATCACGAATGCGGTCAACTACGCATACGGTAAAGGCGTTCTTGTCATTGCAGCAGCAGGCAACGAAGGCCCGTACCAAGGGTCGATCGGCTTCCCAGGTGCTTTGCAAAATGCCGTAGCGGTAGCAGCTCTTGAAAATGTACAGCAAAACGGCACGTACCGTGTAGCGGATTTCTCCTCACGCGGCTATAGCCAATACGCGGGTGACTATTCGATCGGCAAATACGATGTAGAAGTATCAGCGCCAGGCGCAAGTATTTACTCAGCTTGGTACGATGGAGGCTATGCGACAATCAGTGGAACATCGATGGCATCTCCTCACGCAGCAGGACTTGCAGCGAAAATCTGGGCAGCAAACCCAACTGCAACGCATACACAAATCCGCAGCGATCTTCAAAACCGTGCAGCGAATAACGACATCCTATCCGGTTATTATGCGGGATCTGGAGACGATTCCGCTTCTGGATTCGGATTCTATCGCTTGCCATAAGCATGAGTTCCAAACAAGCCCGGCTATTACAGCCAGGCTTGTTTTTTTGTGTTAATATTTATATATTCTGACAAAGAAAGGTGAGTATATGAACATCGGTTCTGTGATCAAATATTATCGGCTCAAGCACAACCTCACACAGTCACAGCTCGCTGATGGCATTTGTTCCGTCTCGCATCTGAGCAAAATCGAATCCAATACCTACACGCCCCACGAAGAGACTTACGAAGCATTGCTGTTAAAAATGGGCGTGCAGTTGAAGAAAGAACTGGAGCATCAGAAGCGGCTTGAACAGCAATTGGGGCGATTTATTGATTGTTCTCTATACTACGATCTCGACCGAATGGAAGAACTGTATCAGGAGTTAGTTGAAGTAGACAATTACGTGCAATCAACCGCACTCATCAATCAATATGAGTTGTATAAATTTCGCTATTATTTACATGCGAAGCAATATGAAAAAGCCAACGAGCAACAAAAATTGCTCGATAAGTTAAAAGCCTCTTTTACAGCTCCTGAATTGTGGATGAGACAGTTTTTCCAGGCTATTCAATTCAGTTCCCTTGGCGATTATAAAGAGGCAATGGCACTCATGGATGAGCTGGACCATGGTTTTCATAGCATCCCACAGAAACTTGAAGGAGAATTTTATTATCAAAAATCCCGTATTCTTCTGTTATTTGACCGCTTAGCCTTATCAGCATACTATGCCGAGCTAGCGGTGCGTGCGTATGAAAAGGATCATAACTACATACGCTTATTGCATGCCCAGCTATTGTTAGCAATCAATTACACGAGACGAAATTTAGTAACGCAAGCTGGTAATCTGTACGAAGTAATTAAACGAAACGCTAAATTAACACAACAAAAAGAGCTTTACCAGACGGTGCTTTACAATTATGCAGAGCTATTGCAAAGTGAAAAACAAGACGAACAAGCAATAGAATTGTTTGAAGAGCTGAAAAAGGGGCTTGAGCCAGGCAGTTACCTGCATAAAGCAGTCATAGTAAATTTATTAGAGATAAAGACAATGGAGCAAGAGGCTACTGCCGAGCTGATTGCACAATTGCGCATGGCAGGCACTTCAAAAGATAAGGAATACTTCAATATTTACAGCAATTATTTTGAAAAACAGAAATTTTCCCAACAAGACCTTTTGAACTATAAAGAAGATAAAATGTTTCCATTTTTCAAAAAATATGGTTACATTAAAGACACAAGACAGTTGTCCCAAGATCTTGCTGCTTATTACAAGCAACAAGGGAAGTGGGAAAAAGCGCATTATTATCAAACTCAGTTTTTAGAAAATGGTGGTGAGTAGACGTGCACAAAAAGAAAGTAATAGCCGGTTTAGCATTGGCCCTAGTTCTTGCAGTATCCGCAGGCTTTCCGCAATCAGGTTCAATCGCTGAATCAGCGGGTGGATCAGTGACAATCAATGGTCCGCAAGTATTGCCTCCTTTATAAGAAGTACAAAGACCTGCCGGCATGGCGGGTCTTTCTTTTGCCTAATGGACTATACATGAGCTATGTCATTTTCCTTTCTTGTCTCTAACAGGATTGTGGGAAGAAGCAGCAACTTCGGGTAAACTAAACAAAAAGAAAGGTGGGGTGGCAATGTACAAAAAACAGCAATATGTCTTCAAGGATGGACGCCCGGTGATGGCAACCATCCGGACCTATACGGAAAAAGATTTTCCGGGCTTGATCGACGTGCAGCGCGAAAGTTTCCCACCGCCGTTTCCACCGGACCTACTATGGAATGAGCAGCAACTCCAAAGTCACATCACACTTTACCCTGAGGGTGCGATTTGTGTTGAAATCGGTGGCGAGATTGCGGGATCCATGACAGCGATGCTGACAACGATCGATCCCGAGCATCCCGCACATACGTGGGAGCAACTGACGGGTTCGGGATCCATCAACACACATGATCCGCAAGGCACATCACTCTACGTTGTCGATATCGGCATCAAACCGAAATTCCGCCAATTGAAATTAGGTAAACTATTGATGGAAGCGATGTACGAACGCGTTGTTGCAGACGGGATTGAGCGGCTCATTGGCGGGGGACGCATGCCAGGGTATCATCGATATGCAGAACAGCTGACAGCGGAACAATACGTGGACCAAGTAGTGGCGGGTGAACTAAGGGATCCGGTCATCAGTTTCTTGCTGAGCTGTGGCCGCATGCCCGTTAGCATAATACCTGGATATTTAGCTGATGAAGAATCACTTGATTACGCTTTATTAATGGATTGGAATAATCCTTTCATCCGCTAATTAGTTAGAGTATTCTGACACTGCCTTTTTTGAAGCGCTTGTTTTTGCTATACTGGCAGAAACCAACTAGGCGCGGAGGGGATTATATGCAATTGACCGTGCAAGATGTTTTGGATTATGAATTGCTGGAGGGGGCAGTCGTCCGGACCGCCAAAGAGCGAGCAAATGCGCAGCCTGTACACTGGGTATCTGTCATGGAAATGCCGGTAGAGAACTTCGTGCGCCGTAATGAACTGGTATTGACGACGGCGATGGGATGCAATAATGATTTGGAGATTTTCCAGGGATTTGTCCAGGACATTATCGATTCCGGTGCTGCTGCATTGATGATTGCGATGGGACGGCATGTTTATGAAATTCCAAAAGAAATTGCGCAATTGGCGGAAGAAAATGAATTCCTGCTCGTTGAACTGCCATGGGAGCTGCGCTTTTCCACGGTTATTGAAGAAGTGATGATTGATTTGAACGACCTGCACAGGCAAGAGCGGCAACGCTCTGAGCAAGTTCAGCAGGATTTGTTGAAACTGATCTTAGCAGATGCGGAATTGGAAAAAATCGCTGCCTATATTCGCCGTGAGCTCGACAGTGCGTTACTCATCACGGATGCCCACGGGACGATGCAAGCTGCCGCCGGTTTTTCACGTGCTAAGTTGGAAGAGTGGGATCAGCAGGTCGGGAAAGGGGTTTTTCCGATTCATCGAGCAGCCCCGAAAGAAAACCGCGATCCGATGATTCAAAAATTCCGCAGTGGTGAGCTGGGCGGCCAGAAAATTATCCAAGTCCCGGTGCTGCAAGTATCGGAGGAAGCCCAGGGTTATCTATTCGTTGAACTGCCGGAGACTGCCGATGGGCGGCTTGATGTCTTTTCGGTGCATGTGCTCGAGCATGCCGCAACGACGATTTCCTTATGGCGCTCTAGGCAAAATGCAGTCGAAGAAACCAAAGCGGCGTTGCGTATGGATTTTGTCCGAGAGCTTGCCAATGGGGAATTTGCGAGCAAAGAGCAGGCGGCTTCTCGTGCACGTGCGCTCGGCTATGATCTGGAGCTTTCCTATATTAGCCTGGCAGGCAGCCCAGAGAATTTCCGGGAATTGTTCGAACGCAAGAAAAATGGGTACAGCTCGTTTACAGAGTGGTCGAAAAGCATGGTTGCTTATATCGAAGAAGAAGTCCATTACGCAGCGCATGCCATGAAACGTGCGGTGATCACCGGTTATGCCGACGGGTATTTGATCATTTTCTTAGAAAAGCCGCTTGAAAGCGGGCAGGAAAACCAAATTAACTTCCTGGATTTGATCGAACGGCGGCTCGGAAATTTGTTGCCTGAAGTTGTCTTGTCCTGGGGTATCGGTGATCATGCAGAAGGATTTGATGGCTTTAGTGACAGTTTCCGGCATGCCAAAACAGCATTAGACATCGGGCGTAAGAAAAAAGGGCCCGGGCACCGGATGGATTACCGTGACACCCGGGCAGACCGGCTATTGCTGCAATTGGCCAAAACGGAAGGGATGCTAGACATCATCCAGTCGACCATCCAGCCGCTCGCAGGTTACGACCAGCAGCGGCAAATGGACTTGATCGGTACTTTTTCGGCGTATAATCATTACCAGGGAAATGTCAGTCAAACGGCACGCGCGTTGAACCTGCATCGCCAATCCCTGCTTTACCGTTTGCGGAAAATCGAGTCATTGACCGGCTTATCGCTAATTGATCCGGACGATTTGTTTCTACTGGAATTATGTGTCCGGACCTATCGCATGGGTGCTGCTGAATACGACAATATTTAAACGAAAGCCTTCTTTTTAAGAAGGCTTTTCAGGTTGTTGAGAAAGTGATAAAGTCGTATTTTCCGAAGCTTATCGCACGACTCCGTGGGCTCGCGCCCAAGCCTCCTCAGCCGCTTCGCGTCTTGCGGGGCCTCGGTCGTCTCGCTGATCCACAGGAAAGATAAGGTCGACCTACGGGAGACGTTATCTTTGCGAAAGTAATGCGCAGCATTATTGAGCAGAAGGGGTTACGAGCGAACGCTTCTCCAAATACTTAGAGAGGTTATTGACTGTTGGATATAGAAAAAGATTCTCTTTTTTAAATTGAGAGCGAAATGTGGACTTCTTCAACACTCTGGAAAGCCTTCTTTTTAAGAAGGCTTTTTTGTATGGGGAAAAATTGACTAAAGGGCAGTGTGCATTTTCATACACTATGACAGATGCCTTGAAATCCGCACAGCCAGTATAGTGGAAACAAGGATAAAAGATTGATTATTTCGACTTTTAATTCGTGATTACAAGGAGGGGATTCCCCATGTCGTTCGGAACTGCAGAGTATCAGGGGCGTATCAGAAAAACAAAGCAGCAAATGGCAGAAAAAGGAATTGAAGTGCTGCTCATCACGGACCCGGCCAATATGAATTATTTATCCGGCTATGACGCCTGGTCGTTTTACGTCCATCAAATGCTTATCGTCATTGAAGACGAAGACCAGCCATTGTGGGTCGGGCGGATCATGGATGCCAATGGCGCCAAGATCACTACTTGGCTCTATCACGACAACATCATCCCGTATCCAGAAATCTATGTGCAATCACAAACGCATCACCCGATGGATTTCGTCGTGGAAATCTTGACGCAGATCGGTCAGGACCGGCGTTCGATCGGTGTTGAAATGGAAAATTATTATTTTACGGCAAAATGCTACGAACGTTTGCAAAAAGGATTGCCGAATGCCCGTTTCCAGGATGCATCTTTGCTGGTGAACTGGGTTCGGATCGTGAAGTCGGATACTGAGATTGCCTATATGAAACGTGCTGCGCGTTTTTCCGAAAAAGCGATGGCTGCGGGCATTGAAATGATCGCTGAAGGCGTCAGGGAATGTGACGTTGCGGCACGGATTCTCGAAGTTCAGGTAAAAGGCACGAAAGAGCACGGCGGGGATTATCCAGCGATTATGCCGCTGTTGCCGACAGGGGAACGCACCGCCGCGCCGCATTTGACCTGGACCGATAAACGCTATAAGCAAGGCGAATCGGTAACACTGGAGATCGCCGGCTGCTATAAACGCTATCATTCGCCGCTCGCGCGCACCGTGTTTATCGGGACGCCGGACGCCGAACTACAGCATCTTGCGGAAGTGACGACAGAAGGCATCAACGAATGCATTGCGATGATCAAGCCGGGCATCTATTTGGAAGAAGTGTGTGCGACATGGACCAAAACGATCGCCCGCTACGGATTTGAAAAAGAAGCGCGCATCGGCTATCCCGTCGGCTTGAATTACCCGCCGGATTGGGGCGAACATACCGCGAGCATCCGCAAGGGCGACCGCACGATACTCGAACCGAACATGGCATTCCATATGATTCCGGCAATGTGGTTCGATGATTCGGGCTTTGAAGTGAGTGAAACCTTCCGTGTGACAGAAACTGGCTGTGAAACGCTGGCGAATATGCCAAGGGGCTTATTCACTAAAGGCCATTTGATCGGCTATTCAGGTGGCGCCTGAACGCTTGAAAATAAAAAAACATCTTGCCTAGAAGGCATCCAAAATTGAGGAGTGAGTTCATGACAAACAACAAAATCCACCAATCCACACAAGCGGTCTGGGGCGGAGAAAAAGACTATTTGGCACACGGGGCATCGCAAGTACCGGTCGTCTTGAGCGTCGCATATACGTATGACGATATGGAGGATTGGTACGACGTTGCGATCGGCAAGAAGAAAGGACATATCTATGGCCGCAACACGAACCCGACCGTTCAGGCATTCGAAGACAAAGTGAAATTGCTTGAAGGGGCTGAAGCCGCGACTAGTTTCTCGACAGGCATGGCAGCCATCAGCAATACGCTCGCAACCTTCCTTGTACCAGGCGACCGCATCGTCTCGATCAAAGATACGTACGGCGGCACCAACAAAATCTTTACGGAATTTCTGCCGCGTCAGCAAATCGATGTCGCGCTCGTCGACACGGGCGACCATGAAGCGATTGAAGCGGAACTCAAAAAAGGCTGCAAGATCCTTTACTTGGAAACACCAACCAACCCGACCGTCAAAATCACAGATATTGCGCGCATGGCAAAAGCAGGGCATGAAGCGGGAGCCCTGGTCATCATCGACAATACATTCGGCACGCCAATCAACCAAAATCCACTTGAAGACGGCGTCGATTTGGTGTTGCACAGTGCGACGAAATTCCTCGGAGGGCATGCAGATGCACTCGGCGGTGTTTTGGTCGGATCCCACGAACTGGTCGAACAGGTTTACCATTACCGCGAAATCAACGGTGCAACGATGGATCCGATGGCAGCCTATTTATTGCTTCGCGGCATGAAGACTTTGCATTTGCGTGTACGTGAGCAAAGCAAAAACGCCATGGCACTCGCCAAGTACTTGCAGACAAAAGATATCGTTGAAGACGTCTTCTATCCAGGTCTCGAAACCCATCCAAATCATGATATCGCCAAGCGCCAAATGAAAGGCTTCGGCGGCATGCTGAGCTTTTCTGTAAAAGGCGGCGTCGATACGGTACGCGACTTGTTGCCAAAACTCCAATACGCAAACCGCGCCGCAAACTTAGGGGCGGTCGAGACGACAGTCGGTCCGGCGCGCACGACAAGCCACGTGGAATGTACGCCGGAAGAACGCGCCGCGATGGGCATTCCGGAAGGCTTGATCCGGGTATCTTGCGGCATTGAAGAAATCGAGGACATCATTAACGATTTCGAGCAAGCGTTCCAGCACGTCGAAACGGTGATGAACGTCTAAGGAAAGCCGGGGGTAAGCATGGAGCATAAAGATGAATTCCTGACGAATGCGGAAAAAATGAGCGGAGAGCTCAGCGAATGGCGGCGAACACTGCATCGATCCCCGGAACTGAGCTTCCGGGAATTCAAGACAGCCGATTTTATCGCGGGCGTGCTAGAAACGATCGAAGGGCTGACAATCCACCGGGGAGTGGGCCTAGAAACGAGCGTCATCGCGACGCTCGGGACAGGGCAGGCACCGGTGATTGCGCTGCGTGCGGATATCGATGCTTTGCCAATCAACGAAGCAAATGCATGCGATTATCGTTCACAAACGCCTGGGGTTATGCATGCTTGCGGGCACGATGCGCATGCCGCCATCCTGCTTGGCGCCGCTTCGCTTCTTGCGGAACGGTTCCGTTCGCAGCGATGGGACGGAACGGTGAAGTTCATTTTCCAGCCGGCGGAGGAAATGATCGATGAAAATGCCATGTCCGGCTCGCCCTATTTATTGCAAGCGGGTGCGTATGAAGGCGTGGAGCAGGCGATTGCGCTCCATATGTGCCCGTGGCTGTCAGCTGGCGCAGTCCAAATGCATGACGGCATCAGTATGGCGAATGTCGATGTCTTTCACGGCATGATTAAAGGAACCGGCGGGCATGGCGCCTATCCAGAACTCGGCAGCGACCCGACTTGGATGCTCGGACTTGTTTTGCAAGCATTGCACGGCATTGTGCCACGGAAAATTTCAGCGCTCGAGCCCGCAGTCGTCAGTATCGGGCAAATTCATGCGGGAACTGCCAGCAATATTATTCCGAACGAAGTTCAAATAGAGGGGACCGTCCGAAGCTATTCAGCCGGCACGCGCAACCGGCTCGAAATGGAAATCCACGATGCTTTTGCCCTCGCGAAGCAATTGGGCGGCGATTATTCGTTTCATTATCAACACGGGGAGCCAGCACTGGTCAACGATAAATTCGTAAATGGGCAAATCGCAAATGCCATCCGGAAAACGGATCCCGCTATCAATTTCACCCACCAGCCGTTTGGCATGGGAGGCGAAGATTTCGGTTATGTCACGCAGCAATTGCCCGGGGCGATGTTTTTTCTCGGCTGTTCGCCAGGCGATGGGATCGACCGGGATCTGCATAAGCCCAATTTCGATATTGATGAACGCAGTTTGCCGCTCGGCGCTGCCATTTTAGCGAACGCGGCAACCGGCTTTTTCACGGGCAGACATGGAGAAGGGGAGGAATAGCATGACACATAAATTGGCATTTATCGGATTCGGCGTAGTCGGCCAAGGGCTCGCGGAAATCCTGCATGATAAGCGGCACAGCTTGAGAAAAGATGAGGGATTTGAAGCGAAAATCGTGGCGATCTCGGACTTCAGGAAAGGCTCTTTGTATCATCCGGAAGGGCTTGATATCGAAGCGGTGCTCGAGACGGTGCAAAAAACGGGAAGCTTGGACGGCTATCCGAAAACGGAAGGCTTGGTTGCTGGATGGGACAGTTTGGAAACGATCAGACAATCGAATGCCGACACCGTAGTGGAAGTGTCCTATACCGACGTGAAAACCGGCCAGCCGGCAATCGACCATTGCCGCGCAGCATTCGAAAGCGGCAAAAATGTGGTCATGACCAATAAAGGGCCGGTTGCGCTCGCTTACCAGGAATTATCGGCTTTAGCGAATAAGCAGAACGTCTCCTGGGGCTTTGAAGGTACGGTGATGAGTGGGACGCCTGCCCTACGGATGCCGAAACTGGCGCTTGCCGGAAATGACATAACCGAGATCCGCGGCATCTTGAACGGCACGACCAATTTCATGCTCATGCGAATGGACGAAGGCGAAAGCTATGAATCTGCGCTCAAGGAAGCACAAAAGCTTGGCTATGCTGAAGCGGATCCGACGAGTGATGTCGAAGGCCACGATGCGCGCTATAAAATCGTCATCCTCACACAGCATGTCATGGGCATGCCTTTATCGGTCGAAGCTGTCGAGTGCACCGGCATTTCGCAAATGACGCCAGAACTTATCGAACAAGCGCGTGCGGAAGGAAAACGTTGGAAGTTGATTGCCACAGCCAAAAAAGAACACGGGGTCATTGCGGCGAAAGTGTCGGCTGAAAAAGTGCCGCTGGATGACCCGCTTGCCTCCGTGTCAGGTGCGCTCAATGCCATCACTTACGAGACCGACTTGCTTGGGCCCGTCACGCTTTGCGGTGCAGGGGCTGGCAAAACGGAAACTGGATTTTCTTTGCTGATCGACTTATTGACCATCGCAAAGGCGAGAGAAACGGTGCGTTCATGAAAGGAGGCAGTATGAATGGCGACACATATTGAAGGCCGGAAAATGTTCTTGGCAGGTGAATGGGTAGAAGGGGAACGGTGGATCGATGTGACCGACCCACAAGACGGGACGCTCATCGACCGTGTGCCTGCCGCTACAAAAGAAGACATGGAAGCATGCATCGAAGCAGCAAAATCAGGCGCTGAAACGTCAGCCCGGATGCCGGTCGTCGAACGCATGCACATTATTGGGAAAGCGGCGGAGTATATCGTGACGAATTCCGAACAATATGCGCGCATCATTGCGAAAGAAAGCAGCAAGACAATCCGTGAAGCGCGTAAAGAAGTAGGGCGGGCGGTGGAGACCTTGCGCTTGAGCGCAGAAGAGGCGAGACGCATCACCGGAGAGACGATTCCGTTTGATCAGTCGCCTGGTGGAATCGGCAAAGTCGGCTATTACCGGCGCTTTCCGCTCGGCATCATCGGGGCGATCACGCCGTTTAACGATCCGTTGAACTTAGTGGCGCATAAAGTCGGCCCGGCGATTGCATCGGGCAATGCCATCATCGTTAAACCGGCAACTGTCACACCGCTCAGTGCGCTTTTGATGGCACAAGCTTTTGCGCACGCAGGCTTGCCGGAAAAAATTCTGTCAGTCATTACTGGAAGAGGCGGGGAAATCGGCGATGTCCTAGTCGAGCATCCCGCGGTCCGGATGATCAGCTTTACCGGAGGCGTCGAAACCGGGCTTGCGATCACCAAAAAAGCCGGCCTGAAAAAAGTGGGCATGGAACTTGGATCGAATTCGCCTGTTATCGTCTTGCAAGATGCCGATTTGGACGACGCGGCAGCGTCTTGTGTATCGGGTGCATTTTGGGCAGCTGGGCAAAATTGCCTCGGCGTCCAGCGAGTTTACATCGAAGAAAATGTTTACGACACGTTTAAAACCCAATTTATCGAGCGAACCGAACGTTATATCGTCGGTGACAAGCAATCTGAAATAACCGATATGGGCCCATTGATCACGGAAAAAGAAGCAAAACGGGTCGAGGCACTGGTCGAGGAAGCCCTCGCAAAAGGCGCGACGCTTGAAATCGGTGGGGAACGGGACGGTGCTTTTTATTCACCGACTGTGCTCACGGATGTTCCTGAAGGTTGTGCGCTCGCAACAGAAGAAATCTTCGGGCCGGTCGTCTTGCTTTATCGAGTGGCTGGTTTGGATAAAGCGATTGAGCAGGCAAATGCTGTCGATTACGGGCTACAGGCAGGGATTTTCACGAAAAACTTGGACCATGCCCACCGTGCGATCGAAGAACTCGAAGTAGGCGGCGTCATGATTAATGATAGCAGCGATTTCCGCATCGATGCCATGCCGTTCGGCGGCGTCAAACAATCCGGACTCGGCAGGGAAGGCGTCAAATTCGCCATCCAGGAGATGACCGATACGAAAGTGATTTGCTTTAAATTGGGATAGTTTTAGCACGAAGCGCATAGCAAGCGAGCTATGTGCTTTTTTAATGTTATAGCGCACTATGTAAAAATGGAGAAGAGACGGGGGAACGAATGGAAGAAATGCTTTCATACCATGTGAAAACGGATACACAAACGTAATTGTGACAAATTGTAAAATATTATTATTAATTATCGATTTATTCGTTGAATTCTGAAAAATGTACTCTATAATAGAGAGAAACTCAAATCAGCCGGATCCTCAATTCCGGATGGCTAGCTAGGTGATTTATCTGGGGCCGGTGAATTTAATGAGTGCTCCGTGAATCCGCGAAGCAGATACATAGAACAGAAAGGGTAGGATACTAATGAAGAAGGATTTGCGCATCAAGAGTAAAGTTTTTAGCGAAGGGCCGATGAAAGCCCCGAACCGTGCGATGCTGCGTGCGGTTGGCGTGACGGACGAAGGCTTCGAGCAGCCGATGGTCGGCATCGCGAGCACATGGAGCGAAGTCACACCTTGTAATATACATATCGATGAACTGGCAAGAGCCGCTAAAAAAGGTGCGCGACAAGCCGGTGCTGTTCCGTTTATCTTCAATACGATTACCGTTTCTGATGGCATTTCCATGGGGACAGAAGGCATGAAATATTCGCTATCGAGCCGAGATGTTATCGCTGACTCTATTGAAACCGTTGTCGGTGCAGAAAGCTTGGACGGGCTCGTTGCAATCGGCGGCTGCGATAAAAATATTCCAGGATGTTTGATTGCCATCGCCAATTCCGAAGTGCCAGCCGTATTTGTCTACGGGGGAACGATCGCAGCAGGGCGCTACAACAGCCAGGATATCGATATCGTATCTGTGTTCGAAGGTGTTGGCCAGCACAATAACGGCACCATCGACGACTCGGCATTGCGCAAAATCGAATGCAGCGCTTGTCCCGGCGCAGGTTCGTGCGGCGGGATGTACACAGCGAACACGATGGCTTCAGCTGCTGAAGCGATGGGCATGAGTTTGCCGGGAAGCTCCTCGAATCCGGCCGTGTCTGAATATAAGGAAGCGGATTGTGAAGCGGCAGGTGCAGCGGTCCATAACTTGCTGGAGCTCGGCATCTACCCGAAAGACATCATGACAAAAGAAGCGTTCGAAAACGCGATCACCGTGGTCATGGCGCTTGGCGGTTCGACAAATGCGATCCTACACTTGCTGGCGATCGCGCACGCAGCGGAAGTGGATTTGACGATTGACGATTTCAACCGCCTGCAAAAAATCGTACCGCATATTGCGGACCTGAAACCAAGCGGCAAATACGTCATGCAAGACCTTCACCGAGTAGGCGGCGTTCAAGCTGTGATGAAGATGTTGTTGGAAGCGGGTTATTTGCACGGCGATTGCATGACAGTCACCGGAAAAACAGTCGCCGAGAACTTGCAGCAAGCGCTGAGCCTGGAAGAAGGGCAAGACGTCATCATGCCGTTTGACAATCCGAAGCGCAAAGACGGCCCATTGATTGTCTTAAAAGGCAATCTGTCCCCAACAGGCGCCGTTGCTAAAGTGTCTGGTGTAAAAGTCAATCGCCACACGGGCCCAGCACGCGTCTTTGACAATGAAAAAGAAGCAACGGCCGCGGTCATGGCAAACGAAATCAACGACGGCGATGTCTTGGTCATTCGTTATGTCGGTCCCAAAGGAGGTCCGGGCATGCCGGAGATGCTGTCGATTTCAGCAATCCTCGTCGGAAAAGGCATGGGCGAATCTGTTGCATTGCTCACCGATGGCCGTTTCTCCGGAGGGACGCATGGGCTAGTCGTTGGCCACATTTCACCGGAAGCACAATCCGGCGGGCCGATCGCTTTGCTTCAAGAAGGCGACATGGTAACGATCGATTCCGATCTGCAAGAAATCTCCATGGACGTTTCCGAAGAAGAACTTGAAAAGCGCAGAAGCGAATGGACAGCACCGCCGCTTTACCGAAAAGGGGTCCTTGGGAAATACGCACACAATGTCTCTTGTTCTTCTAAAGGCGCCGTGACAGATTATTTAAATCGATAACAAACAGCAGCGTCAACTTCGGTGTGGAACCGGTGCGGCGCTGCTTTTATTTCGTCTGGAAATTGGAAAAGGGCCGCCCTCGAGTGAGGGCGGCCCTTTGTTTATTAGGTAACAATCATGCGTTTTGACTTAAATATTAACCCGTAATGAACGGGGAATCATTTCCATTGAAAGTGTTTGCTTTCATTGCCGCGGTAATAGTTCCACTGGGTGCTTTAAACTTAAGCAACGTAAACCCTGCCTTCTTTTACGTCCTTGCGATCCTTTAATCGCGCCAGTGTGAATAAGTATCTTCAAAAACATTGCGTAGAATGCCAGTCATCAAAATTTATATATGTTACCTCGTAGTTAACTCTGAATACTATCTCATATTTTTGGGTATATGTCAATGATAGGGCTTACGTGTGAAGACAAGAGCTTATAAAATAAGGAATTTGATGTATAATAAGAGTCATTACTGTGGAAGAAGGGGATTTTAGTGGAAACGCGTTATGCAGATGATAGCTTGGCATTACATACCGATTTATACCAAATTAATATGGCGGAAACCTATTGGGCGGATGGAATGCACGAACGGAAAGCGGTATTTGAATTATTTTTCCGGAAATTGCCATTCGGCAATGGTTATGCCACATTTGCGGGGCTTGAGCGGGTTCTTGATTATTTAAAGAATTTCCATTTTTCGGAAAGTGATATTGCTTATTTGCGCGATGAACTCGGCTATCGGGAAGATTTCTTGGAGTATCTAAAAGAAGTCCGTTTTACAGGAGATGTCTATTCAGTCGTTGAAGGCGAGCTTGTTTTTCAAAATGAACCGCTAATCCGTGTCGAAGCCCCTCTTTTGGAAGCCCAATTGGTTGAGACGGCTCTGCTCAATATCGTTAACTATCAAACTTTGATTGCCACTAAAGCAAGCCGCATCAAGCAAGTTGTCGGCACGGAACGCGTCATGGAATTTGGCACGCGCCGTGCACAAGAAATGGATGCGGCGATCTGGGGTACGCGGGCTGCGTATATCGGTGGGTTAGAAGCGACAAGCAATACCCGTGCCGCCAAATTGTTCGGCATTCCAGCAGCAGGCACTCATGCCCACTCAATGATCCAGGCATATAAAGACGAATACGAAGCGTTCCATGCCTATGCGAAGCGCCATCGTGAATGCGTCTTTTTGGTCGACACGTATGATACCTTGAAGTCGGGTTTGCCGATCGCCATCCAAGTAGCGAAAGAACTTGGCGATAAGATCAATTTCCGCGGCATTCGCCTAGATAGCGGCGACATTGCTTTTTTATCCAAAGAAGCGCGTAAAATGCTGGATGATGCTGGATTTCATGATACCGAAGTGGTCGTATCCAATGATTTGGACGAGTACACGATCCTCAACTTGAAGGCGCAAGGCGCACGAGTCGATGCGTGGGGCATTGGAACAAAGCTCATCACCGCCTACGATCAACCAGCACTTGGAGCTGTCTACAAATTGGTTTCGATCGAAAACAGTGTCGGCGAAATGGAAGACACTATCAAAATTTCTGGCAATGCAGAAAAAGTGACGACCCCTGGATTGAAAAACGTTTACCGGATTATAGATAGGGAAAATGGGAAATCAGAAGGTGATTATATCACCCTGCACGATGAAGACCCAGCTTCTGAAGAAAGACTGAAAATGTTCCATCCCGTCCATACCTTTGTCTCGAAGTTCATCACCAATTTCGATGCTGTCAACATCCATCAACAAGTGATTGAATCAGGGGAAGTGGTGTATAAGAATCCATCGCTTCAGGAAATCCAACAATATGCGGTAGGGACGCTCGATTTACTATGGGACGAATACAAACGATCGCTCAACCCGGAAGAATACCCAGTTGATTTGAGTGAGAAATGCTGGAATAACAAAATGCGCAACATCCAGGAAGTGCGGGAATCAGTACAGGAATTCATGAACAAATAAGGAGGATCTACATGTCGACATTACAACAGCAGATCATTGACGAATTGAAAGTACAACCTTCAATCAATCCACAGGAAGAAATCAAACGGACGGTCAATTTCCTGAAAGAGTATCTTAAGCATCATTCTTTCCTGAAAGGATTTGTACTCGGCATTTCTGGCGGCCAGGATTCAACGCTTGCCGGCAAGCTCGCACAGATGGCCGTTGACGAGCTGAATGAGGAAGCGGGCGAGCAGGTATACAGTTTTTACGGTGTGCGTTTGCCATACGGTGTCCAAGGCGATGAACACGATGCGCAGGATGCAATCCGATTCATTCAGCCAACTAAAGTTTATACCATCAACATCAAAGAAGCTGTCGATGGAAGCGACCGTGCGCTAGAAGCGGAAGGCATCAAGCTAACGGATTTTGCCAAAGGTAACGAAAAAGCGCGCGAACGCATGAAAGCACAATATTCGGTGGCCGCCATGTACAATGCAGTCGTGCTAGGCACTGATCACGCGGCTGAGGCGATTACCGGTTTTTACACAAAATATGGCGACGGCGCAGCGGATGTATTGCCTTTGTTCCGGTTGAATAAACGGCAGGGTCGTGAACTGCTGAAAGCGCTTGGTTCGCCTGAGCATTTGTATACTAAGGCCCCAACAGCTGATTTAGAGGAAGATAAACCAGCCATTCCAGATGAAGTCGCGCTCGGCATCACCTATGAGCAAATCGACGATTACCTCGAAGGCAAGGAAATTGCTGAAGACGCGCGTGAAAAACTAGAAGGTTATTATTTGAAAACCCAGCATAAACGCAATTTGCCGGTGACGATTTTTGACGATTTCTGGAAAAACAATTAAATAAGATCAATCAACGGGAAAAGCGGGTGCTTTTCCCGTTTTTCTATGTAAACACATCGTTCAAAAAGCCCCGTCCCCTAAGTGTGCCACAATGGCTCAGTTGAGTTATCGCCTGAAATCCGCTATGATGGCAATAAGATTGTGATAATTCAAAACCTTTTTTACTTATATAGGAGGAACCGATGTGAAAGCGACAGAACGATTGGGAAAAGTCATAGATAATATCGAAAAAGTGATTATCGGAAAACGTGAAATCGCTGAGTTGAGTTTGGTCGCTTTATTATCACACGGCCATGTTTTGCTGGAAGATGTACCGGGCGTCGGCAAAACGATGCTGGTACGTGCGCTGGCAAAATCAGTCGGAGCGGATTTTAAACGTATCCAGTTCACTCCGGATTTGCTGCCTTCAGATGTGGTAGGTGTTTCCATATACAGTCCAAAAGATATGCAATTCCATTTTCGTCCGGGCCCGATTATGGGCAATATCGTCTTAGCGGATGAAATCAACCGGACATCTCCAAAGACCCAGTCAGCATTATTGGAAGCAATGGAAGAAGCTTCAGTGACAACGGATGGCGTAACGATGCAGATTCCAAAACCGTTCTTCGTGATGGCGACGCAGAATCCGATTGAATACGAAGGGACTTATCCATTACCAGAAGCGCAATTGGATCGTTTCTTACTGAGAGTAAAAATGGGCTATCCGACACGCGAAGAAGAAATTGAGGTATTGACACGTTCTCAGTCTATTCCGCCGATCGAAGAGCTGGAATCGGTGCTGACCTTAGAGGAATTGCTGGAGCTGCAGGATGCGGTGCGGACGATTCGCGTCGACGATACCATTCGCGCTTATATTGTCGAGTTGGCGACTCACACCCGTCGCGACCCTTACGTTTATCTTGGAGTCAGCCCGCGTGGCTCGATTGCCTTAATGAAAGCGGCTCAAGCTTATGCCATGCTCAAAGGGCGTAATTATGTCACGCCGGATGACATTCAATATTTGGCAAAACCTGTTTTTGGCCACCGCATCATGCTGCGCTCTGAAGCCCGCTATGACGGTATTACCGCAGAAGAACTGACAGAGCGCATCATAGCCAAGACGCGTGTTCCTGTGCAAAGGCTTGTAAATCAATGAAGCGGGTTAAACAAATTTTAGGCTCTTCGGGCAGGATGATATTTGTGCTCATCCTGCTTTTTTTGACTTTTGCATTTGCCATGTTCCAAGGCGGATTTGTTAGTTGGTTTATCTTTTACATATCTGTGCCATTTATCGTCTATTCGATTTTGTTGTCATTTTATCCATTGCGGAATTTGCGCGCAGAACGCGTGGTGCATACGCCGCGCGTCCAAAGCGGCCATCGTTTTTCGGCCACGGTCACGGTGAGCCGCACTTTGCCATTTCCGCTGCTGTATACAGTCCTCGAAGAGCAAGCGCAATCTGCACGTTTTAAGGTTCGCGTGGCAGAATCCGGTCAGCGGCTGTTGATTCCAGGGTTCCGCCGTCAGTTTTCCTGGGATTACGAAATCGGGGAAATGCCAAGAGGTGAGCACATTTTAGAGGGCGTAGTGGTGGAGACGGCCGATTTTTTTGGATGGGTAAAAAAGCGGCAAGTATTGCCGGCCACACAATCTATACTGGTTTACCCGAATACGGTTGAAATGAAATATCGGCCGATCGGCTCTAGTTTTGACCAAGGTTCGATCGCAGCACCTTACACTTTGGTGAAAGATACAACGATGGCGAGCGGGATCCGTGATTACCAGCCGGGAGACAGGGTTTCGTGGATTCACTGGAAATCGTTTGCGCGGACGCAGACGATGCGCACGAAAGAATTCGAAGACCGTCAATCGCAGGATTTGTTCTTGCTCGATGACCGTTCTCCGTCTCCGGTTTTCGAAAGGCAAGTTGAATTGATTGCCTCGATCCTTACTGCCGTGGTGGCATCCCGTGCCAGTGTCGCTTATTTATCGCCCGGCACACCGCGTGCTTTTTTTCCATTGATTCAAAGCGATGAACAATTGCAACGCGCGCTCTATCATTTGGCAAAAGTTCAGGATGATTTAGACCGCCCGATCGAGGCGCTCGTCGGACAGGACTTAAAGCAAGTTCATGTATCAAGCCTAGTTTATGTCACGGGTTCGCTGTCTCGCGGCATAGTTGACGAGATTCGGCGGAATGCGACGAGCTTAAGTCAATGTCTCTGTTTCGTTGTGACAGAAAAAGGTCAATCGCTCACTCCTGAGGACGAACAAAACCATCAATATGCCAGATCAAAAGGGTTTCGTGTCAAAGTAATCGAGCCTGGAAATTTCGCTTCGGCGTTCATGGAGGCGAATCGCTCATGACTTCGATCAGAAAAAACAAAGTATTTATGGGGTTATTGTACATATTGGTTTTTTTGCTGCTGTCGGAATGGCTACGCCCTGTTATCGAATTAACTGAAACTGGCCATCACAGACTGTTTTTAGCTTTTGTAGCTATAGGTCTCATAATGGCGTTTTTCGATATCCCGTGGTGGGTCACCGCTCCGGTGAAAGTGATTTATATTTTATGGTTTATCGTCTATGTATATACCGGAAATCTGTTTTTTACGGCGGAAAGCCTAGCTTTTGTTATGGAACAGGCCAGTATCAGTTTATCGGCCCTGTTCAGTCAGGATTGGCAAGCAACAACCGATGCGTTCCGCACAGTCCTGTTTTTTGCACTATTGTGGATGGCTATTTACCTGATCCACTATTGGGTTAGTTTCCGCCTAAGTATTTTCCTATTCTATCTATTGACGGTTGTGTTTATCGCGGTATTGGATACATTTAGCCCTTATTCAGGGGATGCAGCTATCGTTCGTATTATGGTAATTGGCCTGCTATTGGCCGGGTTATTGCACTTGGCCAGGTGGATGGAGCATCACGCGGCAACTGCGAAGACCGATAAACTATTGGTCTTTTCAATTCCGTTATTGATGTTATTGGTCGCTTCAACGGCCTTTGCCTTTTACTTGCCAAAAGCCGAACCAATTTGGCCGGACCCCGTTCCATATATCACTTCCTATTCGGGGCAGGGCGGTGTCGGGCAAGGCGGCGTTGGGCGCATCGGCTATGGCGTCGATGATTCTCAGCTCGGTGGCTCTTTTGTTTCCGATGATACGACTGTTTTCAGGGCAGAAGTCGAAGAAGGCCAATATTGGAAAGTTGAAGTGAAAGATGTTTACACAACAAAAGGCTGGGAGCTTTCGGACGAAGATGCACAAGAGCAATTCTACCGAAACGGTGATGAAGTAGTGACGGATTTTCCACCACAAGGAGAAGACCGTACTTCAGCTCTTGTTGATATGCAATTGCCATTTCCATTTGTTCTCTATCCTTATGGTACCGCCTCTTTCTTAATGGAAGAAACATTGGATTATCGCTACGATCCCGTTCAACAACGCTTCGACACTTTACAGGAAAATACAGCGTTTGAACCCGATGTCTATGAAGTATTTTACAGCGAACCTTCTTTCAGTTTGACCGCATTGCGTGAAACCGATGTTGAACAACTTGACGGCTTGCCAACGGAATATGATCGCTACCTGCAACTACCTGATGAATTGCCTGACCGGGTTGGGGAACTGGCACAAGAAATCGCTGCCGGTTCCGATACGGTCTATGCTCAAGCACAAGCGATAGAACGCTATTTTGGCACCAATGGTTTTGAATATAGCCAAAGTGACATTGCCATTCCTGAGGGAGACGAAGATTATGTCGACCAATTCCTCTTTGAGACGCAGCGGGGGTATTGTGATAATTTCTCTACATCGATGGTCGTTATGTTGCGTTCTTTGGATATTCCTGCGCGTTGGGTAAAAGGCTTCAATGAAGGAGAAGTCATTGATACAGTGGATGGCTACGACGTCTATGAAGTTACGAACAATAACGCACATTCTTGGGTGGAAGCCTATATGCCAGGAGTAGGCTGGATGATGTTCGAACCAACCATCGGCTTTACTGGCTCGTCTTCCATCGATTTCGATTTGGAAATCGACGCTTCCGATCCGGAAGAAGAAATGCCAGACCGCCCGGAACCTGAACCCGAAACCCAGCCTGAACAGACGGATAGCAACGCTGCCACGAATGCTGAGCCTACAACAGGTGAGCGATTCCTGGCATTTGTAGCCGAACAGGCTGGAAAGCTAATCGCAGCAACTATCGCCTTGCTTTTGTTGGCTCTCCTATTATTCTCGATCCGCAAAAAATGGATGCCCAAAGTATTAATTCCGTATTACCGCCGAAAACAAGCAGATGCAGAAACTTTTGAAAAAGCCTATTTGCGGCTGTTAAAGCAATTGGAACTATATGGAATTAAGCGGGCGCCAGGTCAGACGCTGCGTTCTTATGCTGAATACGTCGATTCATTTTTTGGCACAAAAGAAATGACAGAATTAACGGCAGCGTATGAGAAATCCATTTATGGCGGCGACCCTCATTCAGTCGATTGGCCGAAGCTGAAGGAAAGTTGGGAAAATTTAATCAATCGGACAAGCGGTTGATTTTAAAAACACTAGCCTGTACAATTGAGAAAATTATAGAATACAGTGCCCTCATATATGTCCGATGATACGGTTCGGATGTCTCTACCAAGTCACCGGAAATGACTTGACTATGAAGGCGGATGACGCATGCTTATTTGCCTGTGCATTCGCCTTTTTAACGTAGAGGACAAGAACGCGAGGAGTGATTTTTCGCGTTCTTTTTTATATTGTGGCCTGAATCGAACAGAAGAGGTGAAGGATTTGCCAGTCAGCCCTATGTTGAAAGAACAGAAAAAAATCGTCGTCTTGGATTTCGGCAGCCAGTATAACCAATTGATCACGCGCCGCATCCGGGAAATCGGAGTGTACAGCGAACTCCATCCGCATACAATCACTGCGACCGAAATCAAGGAAATGAATGCAACGGGGATTATCTTCTCCGGCGGACCAAACTCCGTTTATGATGAAAATGCATTTTCTATTGACCCTGAAATTTTCGAAATGGGATTGCCAATCCTTGGCATTTGCTACGGCATGCAATTGATGGCGCTTCGTATGGAAGGCAAGGTCGAGAAAGCTTCTAATCGTGAATACGGAAAAGCTGAACTGACTTTGACAAAAGAAAGTTCCATTTTCAAAGATGTACCTGAAGAACAAATCGTCTGGATGAGTCACGGTGACCTCGTGACAGCAGCACCTCCTGGATTTGATGTCATTGCGACAAGCCCAGGATGCCCGGTTGCGGCAATGGCCAACGAAGAACGCAAACTTTACGGAGTTCAGTACCATCCGGAAGTCCGCCACTCCGTTTACGGCAACGAAATGCTGCGTCAATTCGTTTTCGACGTTTGCGGCATGAAAGACGAGTGGTCAATGGAAAACTACATTGAATTAGAAATCGCCAAAATTCGCGAGCAAGTGGGCGACAAAAAAGTCCTTTGCGCATTAAGCGGTGGCGTCGATTCGTCTGTCGTGGCCGTCTTGATCCACAAAGCGATCGGCGATCAATTGACATGCATGTTCGTAGACCACGGCCTGCTCCGCAAAGGGGAAGCGGAAAGCGTCATGAAAACCTTCGCAGATGGCTTCCATATGAACGTCATCAAGATCGATGCCCGTGAGCGCTTCATGAAAAAACTCGAAGGCGTAAGCGATCCTGAACAAAAACGCAAAATCATCGGCAACGAATTCATCTATGTATTCGACGATGAAGCAGAGAAACTAAAAGGCATGGATTTCCTTGCCCAAGGCACTCTCTATACCGATATTATCGAAAGCGGCACAACGACTGCCCAAACGATCAAATCCCACCACAATGTGGGCGGATTGCCTGAAGACATGCAATTCGAATTGATTGAACCGCTTAACACTTTGTTCAAAGACGAAGTGCGTGCACTCGGCACGGAGCTTGGCATGCCGGATGAAATCGTTTGGCGCCAGCCATTCCCAGGTCCAGGCCTCGGAATTCGAATCATGGGAGCGGTCACGGAAGAAAAGCTTGAAATCGTCCGCGAATCGGATTGGATTTTGCGTGATGAAATCAAGAAAGCCGGCCTTGATCGTGATGTTTGGCAATATTTCACGGTGCTGCCGGATATCCGCAGCGTCGGCGTCATGGGCGATGCCCGCACATATGACTACGCAATCGGAATCCGTGCAGTGACATCGATCGATGGCATGACATCTGACTGGGCAAGAATCCCATGGGATGTGCTCGAGAAAATCAGTGTCCGCCTCGTTAACGAAGTAGACCACATCAACCGTGTATTATACGATATTACGAGTAAGCCACCTGCAACTATCGAGTGGGAATAGAGTAAACGGCTGCAAATTGCAGCCGTTTTCCTTTTTTTACGAACCTTTAATCAAAAAAAATGATAATTGTTCGTGTTTATCTTGTTTATTCATACCTATCGTGGTATTCTATTTATGAAATTAAATAAGCTTGTCGTATAAATTCAGGAATATGGCCTGAGAGTCTCTACCGGTTCACCGTAAATGATCCGACTACGATTTTTTGTCCGCCTTATAAAATAGGCGGACTCTCTGTTTTCAGACGGAGATAATCGGACGCATACGGCAAATCGCTGTATGCGTTTTTTTTGTAGACTTATACAAAAGCATACGGAGGAATTATGCATGAAAAAATATTTTCAGTTTGAAGAACTTGGTACAAACTATCGTCAAGAATTTATCGGCGGTTTAACCACATTTTTAGCGATGGCGTATATTTTGGTAGTCAATCCATTAACGCTGACGATGGACTCGATTCCTGATTTGGATCCGGCTCTTCGCATGGATTATGGTGCAGTATTTGTGGCAACAGCGCTAGCGGCTGCTATCGGAAGCTTATTGATGGGGATCATAGCAAAATACCCGCTTGCTTTGGCGCCAGGTATGGGCCTCAACGCGTTCTTTTCTTATACGGTTGTTCTTACCTATGGCGTACCTTGGCAAACCGCATTGACGGGGGTATTGGTTTCGGGATTGATTTTTATCCTGCTGACATTGTCGGGCATCCGTGAAACCATCATCAATGCCATTCCCGCGCAATTGAAATACGCAGTCGGTGCGGGTATTGGCCTTTACATTACGTTTATCGGATTGCAAAATGCCGGGATAATTGTAGGGAATCCGGATACACTTGTTGGGCTCGGCGATTTAACGACTGGCTCCGCTTTGCTCGCAATCTTCGGCTTATTTATTACCGTGATCATGATGGTTCGTGGAGTAAAGGGTGGAATTTTCTTTGGGATTCTGATTGCTGCTGTCGTCGGCATGGTTTTCCAAGTAATCAGCTTACCGACTGCAGTCATTGATTTAAATGTTCCGAGTCTCGCGCCAACATTCGGCGTAGCACTCGAACCGATCTTTAATGATCCGGGTTCATTAATGACTATCCAATTCTTAGTCATTGTGCTGACATTTTTGTTCGTAGACTTTTTCGACACTGCCGGAACATTAGTGGCGGTAGCAAACCAAGCTGGTCTTATGAAAGACAATAAATTACCACGCGCTGGAAAAGCTTTACTGGCTGATTCCATTGCAACGGTGAGTGGAGCTATCTTCGGAACTTCGACTACGACGTCATACATTGAGTCGACGTCTGGTGTAGCAGCTGGAGCACGTTCCGGTTTTGCTTCGGTGGTTACAGGAATTCTATTTCTGGTTGCGATTCTTTTCTATCCATTGTTGTCAGTAATCACAAGCGCAGTCACAGCGCCAGCCTTGATCATAGTGGGCGTCTTGATGGTCTCAGCTCTTGGTCAAATTGAATGGGGCAAGTTTGAAATTGCTGTCCCAGCATTTCTAACAATGATCGCGATGCCGCTTGGCTATAGCATCGCTACGGGTATTGCGATTGGCTTTATCTTCTATCCGATCACAATGTTGGTTGCAGGAAGAAGAAAAGAAATTCATCCTATCATGTACGGGCTATTCGTTATTTTTGTTTTGTATTTCATTTTCTTAGTCTAAAGAAAGACTGTCGGCGTAAGCTGGCAGTCTTTTTTATATTGTCGAGAAAGCTTTCTTCTATATATAGTAGGAAGTGTGTTAAATAATTGGCCAGTAGACGGTGTGTTTACGTGGTGAATAACGATTAATAAATTGAGGCAAGTATTTGCATGAAAGGAAGCAACCTCCTTTCAAAATTGTAATAATTTTTTAGTTGAATATTAAGAATATTGAGTTATAATTAAAAGGGTAAAAGTTTCTCATAAAAGCTTGACGTTATTTTTGTAGCGTGCTATATTAGTCAAGTCGCCAAGAGAGGCGCACAACATGAACCTTGAAAACTGAACAGCAAAACGTCAACAATAGACGTCACGAGCGCCTTGGCGCGAGAACGGCTTTTGCGATGGTTGCCCCCGGGCGATCGGAGCAATCGGTCATTTTAAGCTTTGGTGTTCGTGACACAACTTACTGATCAGCTACGGCAGATCAAGCGAATCGCGCGTCTTTCGAGACGGCGATACGCCAGCAGTATTTAGCAATCAACTACTCTATAATGGAGAGTTTGATCCTGGCTCAGGACGAACGCT
>NZ_LTZG01000010.1 GCF_001592825.1 Planococcus maritimus | reverse complement strand
ATCGGTGTTAGTGCCGTCCTTCTTCGGCTCCTAGTGCCAAGGCATCCACCGTGCGCCCTTATTAACTTAACCACTGATGGTCAAAAAAATAAGTTGATCGCAATCGCGATCACGCTACTATGATGCTTGTTTCTTAATCAATGTCGATCTATCCAGTTTTCAAAGAACAAGTATTGGTGGAGCCTAGCGGGATCGAACCGCTGACCTCCTGCGTGCAAGGCAGGCGCTCTCCCAGCTGAGCTAAGGCCCCTAAGAGGAAATATGGTGGGCCTAAGTGGACTCGAACCACCGACCTCACGCTTATCAGGCGTGCGCTCTAACCAGCTGAGCTATAGGCCCTCTTGAGAATTTTTCTTTATAATAGAAGAAACACGAATCAACATAAGCTGATTTCCTGAACCTTCAAAACTGAACGCAAAACGTCAACCCGATTCCGAAAAATCGGTTCCGATATGTTCCTTAGAAAGGAGGTGATCCAGCCGCACCTTCCGATACGGCTACCTTGTTACGACTTCACCCCAATCATCTGTCC
>NZ_LTZG01000009.1 GCF_001592825.1 Planococcus maritimus | reverse complement strand
TCAGTGGTTAAGTTAATAAGGGCGCACGGTGGATGCCTTGGCACTAGGAGCCGAAGAAGGACGGCACTAACACCGATATGCCTCGGGGAGCTGTAAGTGAGCTGTGATCCGGGGATTTCCGAATGGGGAAACCCACTGTTCGTAATGGAGCAGTATCCATGTGTGAATTCATAGCACATGAGAAGGCAGACTCAGGGAACTGAAACATCTAAGTACCTGAAGGAAGAGAAAGCAAATGCGATTCCCCAAGTAGCGGCGAGCGAAACGGGATCAGCCCAAACCAGAAGGCTTGCCTTCTGGGGTTGTAGGACACTCTATACGGAGTTACAAAGGAACGGATTAAGCGAAGCGACCTGGAACGGTCCGCGAGACAGGGTAACAGCCCCGTAGCTGAAAGTTCGTTCCCTCCAGAGTGGATCCTGAGTACGGCGGAACACGAGAAATTCCGTCGGAATCCGGGAGGACCATCTCCCAAGGCTAAATACTCCCTAGTGACCGATAGTGAACCAGTACCGTGAGGGAAAGGTGAAAAGCACCCCGGAAGGGGAGTGAAATAGATCCTGAAACCGTGTGCCTACAAGTAGTTAGAGCCCGTTAATGGGTGATAGCGTGCCTTTTGTAGAATGAACCGGCGAGTTACGATTACATGCAAGGTTAAGG
>NZ_LTZG01000008.1 GCF_001592825.1 Planococcus maritimus | reverse complement strand
TGGTAAGTCAACACAAAATCAAACAACTTTTTTAAGGGAAGACAGCCGGTAAGCAACCGGACTGAGGTAGCCTAACGAGCCATGGATTCGCAGGTTGTTATACCAATTGATGTAATCGAATAGTTCGAGGGACAACTGCTTGAGCGACTCGAAGCGCCGACCGTTAATCCACTCGGTTTTCAGTGTCTTAAACGTAGTTTCGGCAACCGCATTATCATATGGATTTCCCTTTTGGCTAAGCGACCGCTCGATTCCATGCGCCTCCAAAATCTCATCGATTCCTTCGTTTTTAAATTCGGATCCACGATCGGTATGGAAAACCGAGACCGCATGCAGGTCCAGTTTGACGGTTGCGAATGCACGTTGAACCAACGCGGCATCTTTTCGAGCGCCTGCGCTGGAGCCCACGATTTCGCGGTTATATAAGTCGATAAGTAGACAGATATAATGCCAATTGCTTCCCACTTTCACGTATGTCAAATCACTCACCAGGATGGTGAGTTGTTGGCCTACCTTGAATTGGCGGTTCAACACATTGCGATATGCAGCCTCGTTGGTTGCTGTTTTCATCGGTTTGTAACTCGGTCGCGCATACGTCGACACGAGTCCCATTTCTTGCATGAGTCGACGGATACGTCGCTTGGAAATGGTTTCCCCCAGATGTTCTAGTTCCACTTTGATTTTGCTTGCGCCATACACACTGCGTTGCTGGCGGAAGATCGTAGAGATCTTCTTTTTTAACGCCTGCTCTTCGTCTTCTTTCTTTTGTTGATTCACCACCGCAGTCGTCGTTCCGTAATAGAAATTACTGCGGCTGATTCCGAGGACTTTACACATTGCTGATACCGAATAGCGATCCTGATTTTGTTGAATAATCTCTATTTTCGTCCCATGATCAGCGCGGCTTGCTTTAAAATATCGACTTCCATTTCCAGTTGTTTCACTCGTTTTTTGTAGTCGATCAACTCTTGTTGCTCGGGCGTTCGATTTTCTTTTTCAATGAACGAACCGGAACGGTTAGCTTGAAGGATCCAGCGATCGAGTGAGGATGAGCCAAGATTGTATTCTCGGATAACTTCTTTTTTGCTTTTGCCATTTTCGACTAAATCCACCATCTGTTGCTTGAATTCACGCGAAAAAGCGCGACGTTCTTGAGACATGATAAGGACTCCTTTTCGGGGG
>NZ_LTZG01000006.1 GCF_001592825.1 Planococcus maritimus | reverse complement strand
AAGCCGGAGCCGCAGCGAAAGCGAGTCTGAATAGGGCGAATGAGTATGTAGTTGTAGACCCGAAACCAGGTGATCTACCCATGTCCAGGGTGAAGGTAAGGTAACACTTACTGGAGGCCCGAACCCACGCACGTTGAAAAGTGCGGGGATGAGGTGTGGGTAGCGGAGAAATTCCAATCGAACCTGGAGATAGCTGGTTCTCTCCGAAATAGCTTTAGGGCTAGCCTCAAGAAGAGAATCCTGGAGGTAGAGCACTGTTTGGACTAGGGGCCCATCCCGGGTTACCGAATTCAGACAAACTCCGAATGCCAGTGATTTATACTTGGGAGTCAGACTGCGAGTGATAAGATCCGTAGTCAAGAGGGAAACAGCCCAGACCACCAGCTAAGGTCCCCAAATATCCGTTAAGTGGAAAAGGATGTGGCGTTGCTTAGACAACCAGGATGTTGGCTTAGAAGCAGCCATCATTTAAAGAGTGCGTAATAGCTCACTGGTCGAGTGACACTGCGCCGAAAATGTACCGGGGCTAAACGGATTACCGAAGCTGTGGATGGACATCGTAGATGTCCGTGGTAGGAGAGCGTTCTAAGGGCGTTGAAGTCAGACCGGAAGGACTGGTGGAGCGCTTAGAAGTGAGAATGCCGGTATGAGTAACGAAAGACGGGTGAGAATCCCGTCCACCGAATGCCTAAGGTTTCCTGAGGAAGGCTCGTCCGCTCAGGGTTAGTCGGGACCTAAGTCGAGGCCGATAGGCGTAGACGATGGACAACAGGTTGATATTCCTGTACCACCTCCCCGCCGTTTGAGTAATGGGGGGACGCAGAAGGATAGGGTGAGCGTGCCGTTGGTTGTGCACGTCCAAGTTGTGAGATGAGAAACGAGGCAAATCCCGTTTCTACATACATCAAGCAGTGATGGCAAGAGGTTTAACCTCAGAGTCCCTGATTTCACACTGCCAAGAAAAGCCTCTAGCGAGGCGGGAGGTGCCCGTACCGCAAACCGACACAGGTAGGCGAGAAGAGAATTCTAAGGTGAGCGAGTGAACTCTCGTTAAGGAACTCGGCAAAATGACCCCGTAACTTCGGGAGAAGGGGTGCTCTGGTAGGGTGTTAAAGCCCGAGAGAGCCGCAGTGAATAGGCCCAGGCGACTGTTTAGCAAAAACACAGGTCTCTGCAAAACCGTAAGGTGACGTATAGGGGCTGACGCCTGCCCGGTGCTGGAAGGTTAAGGGGAGTGCTTAGCGCAAGCGAAGGTGCGAACCGAAGCCCCAGTAAACGGCGGCCGTAACTATAACGGTCCTAAGGTAGCGAAATTCCTTGTCGGGTAAGTTCCGACCCGCACGAAAGGCGTAACGATCTGGGCACTGTCTCAACGAGAGACTCGGTGAAATTATAGTACCTGTGAAGATGCAGGTTACCCGCGACAGGACGGAAAGACCCCGTGGAGCTTTACTGTAGCCTGATATTGAATTTTGGTGCAACTTGTACAGGATAGGTAGGAGCCAGAGAACCCGGAGCGCCAGCTTCGGGGGAGGCGTCGGTGGGATACTACCCTGGTTGTATTGAACTTCTAACCCACAAGCCTAAGCGGCTTGGGAGACAGTGTCAGGCGGGCAGTTTGACTGGGGCGGTCGCCTCCTAAAGAGTAACGGAGGCGCTCAAAGGTTCCCTCAGAATGGTTGGAAATCATTCGCAGAGTGTAAAGGCACAAGGGAGCTTGACTGCGAGACGGACAGGTCGAGCAGGGTCGAAAGACGGACTTAGTGATCCGGTGGTTCCGCATGGAAGGGCCATCGCTCAACGGATAAAAGCTACCCCGGGGATAACAGGCTTATCTCCCCCAAGAGTCCACATCGACGGGGAGGTTTGGCACCTCGATGTCGGCTCATCGCATCCTGGGGCTGTAGTCGGTCCCAAGGGTTGGGCTGTTCGCCCATTAAAGCGGTACGCGAGCTGGGTTCAGAACGTCGTGAGACAGTTCGGTCCCTATCCGTCGCGGGCGCAGGAAATTTGAGAGGAGCTGTCCTTAGTACGAGAGGACCGGGATGGACACACCGCTGGTGTACCAGTTGTTCTGCCAAGAGCATCGCTGGGTAGCTATGTGTGGCCGGGATAAGTGCTGAAAGCATCTAAGCACGAAGCCCCCCTCAAGATGAGATTTCCCATTGCGCAAGCAAGTAAGATCCCTCAGAGACGATGAGGTAGATAGGTTCGGGGTGGAAGCGTGGCGACACGTGCAGCTGACGAATACTAATCGATCGAGGACTTAACCAATAACTGAAATGCGTTTCC
>NZ_LTZG01000005.1 GCF_001592825.1 Planococcus maritimus | reverse complement strand
ATAGTCCAGTGATGATGGCAAAGAGGCCACACCCGTTCCCATCCCGAACACGGAAGTTAAGCTCTTTTGCGCCGATGGTAGTTGGGGGGTTCCCCCTGTGAGAGTAGGACGTCGCTGGGCAATTATCTTTTTTTACTTTGTACCGAGATTTCCTTTTACCTTGCTTCCATAGCTCAGTAGGTAGAGTGCTTCCATGGTAAGGAAGAGGTCACCGGTTCGAGCCCGGTTGGAAGCTTTTGATTCTTTGAAGTTTCTTTACATCGGAAACTGTTTTCTTTATAATTTTTGTAAGGCCCCTTGGTCAAGCGGTTAAGACACCGCCCTTTCACGGCGGTAACACGGGTTCGAATCCCGTAGGGGTCACCATTCATGGAGGATTAGCTCAGCTGGGAGAGCATCTGCCTTACAAGCAGAGGGTCGGCGGTTCGATCCCGTCATCCTCCACCATGTATCCATTTCGGATGTTAATCGAATAGCGGTGGGGTAGCGAAGTGGCTAAACGCGGCGGACTGTAAATCCGCTCCTTCGGGTTCGGCAGTTCGAATCTGCCCCCCACCACCAGTTTTTATTGCTTTGGGGTATAGCCAAGCGGTAAGGCAACGGGTTTTGATCCCGTCATGCCCTGGTTCGAATCCAGGTACCCCAGCCATTTTTTATTGCGAGCCATTAGCTCAGTTGGTAGAGCATCTGACTTTTAATCAGAGGGTCGAAGGTTCGAATCCTTCATGGCTCATTTATCTTTGCGCATTTTCGCGCGGGGCCTTAGCTCAGCTGGGAGAGCGCGACGCTGGCAGCGTCGAGGTCAGGGGTTCGAGCCCCCTAGGCTCCATTGTTCCATGTGCAATCCATGTGTAAAAATCCCGTATCCATTCAATTGGATACGGGATTTTTTTAGTTTCCGATATATTCAGATTGTGGCCGGAAAATTACGTTATCTTGCTGCTGTTCTAGCGCGTGTGCCGTCCAGCCGACTACCCGTGCGATACTAAAGCTTGGGGTAAAGAGCTCTGGTGGCATTTGAATAGAGCGCATGATTGCAGCTGCATAAAATTCGACATTTGTGTAAAGGGCTCGTCCCGGTTTTAGCGCATTCAATAAGTGGATGATTTCGTGCTCTGCCAGGACAGCGAGGTTCAGCCACGCGTCTTTTTGCTGAAGTTGTTGGCATTTTTCGCGCAGCAGAAGCGCACGTGGATCTTCTGTACGGTATACGCGGTGGCCGAAGCCCATGATTTTTTCGCCTTGAGCGAGTTTTTGTTCGATGACGGTTTTGATCCTCTCAGGGCTTTGGATTTCGTCAAGCAGTTCCAGGACGCCAGACGGGGCACCTCCATGCAAGGGGCCTTTCATCGTACCGAGTGCGGAAACGATAGCGGCGCTCAAGTCGGATTCTGTGGAAATGGTGACACGGCTGGCAAAAGTGGAGGCATTCATGCCGTGTTCCATCGTTAAGTTCAGGTAGGTTTCCAAAGCTTCTGTTTGGGTGGGTGTTGGCATTTCGCCTTTGATCATCCATAAATAATTAGCGGTGTGGCTGAGATCGCTTCTGGGTGCGATGAATTCCTGACCGATGCTTTTCCGATACAGCAAAGCAGTCATAACGGGAAGGGCGGCTGTTAAAGCGATGGCTTGCTGTTGGGACTTAAGTTCCTTGAATTCGGCGTGCTGATAGGCTGAGACCAGTGTTCGCATGCCATCCATTAAAGAGGTTTCTATCGGAAGCGTTTGTGCGATCGCAATAAGGTAATCAGGCAGCTGGCGATAAGATAGCAAGTCTTGTGTCATAGTGGCAAGTTCTGTACGGGAAGCGTGATGACCGTACCATAGAAAATAGGCGGTTTGTTCGAAACTTTTTCCTTCAGTTGCTTCATGAACCAGTTGGCCACGATAACGAAGGTCACCTTTATCTCCTTCAACAGAGGCAATGGCAGTTTGAACAGCGACAATGCCTTTCAAGCCTTTTTGAAACATGGGAATTCCTCCTTTTTTTCAAGTATAGACCGAAGTCTTGATTATGAAAATTAAAGATTTATAATTAAAATAATTAATAAAATTAATTGAAGGTGGAGTGACGATGGAGATGCAATGGCTGAGAACTTTTGCGGATGCGGCAGAAACCTTAAACTTTCGCAAGACTTCGGAACGTTTGATGTTGTCACAGCCTAGTGTGACGGTACATATTCGGCAATTGGAAGCGTATTTGGGGATCCGCTTATTTGATCGCATCAAAAATCGCGTGGTGTTGACCGAGGAAGGGCGCCATTTTAAGCAGCAGGCAGAAAAATTGCTGAAAACATTCGATGCCACCGTAGACGACATCCAGTCATTTGCCCAAGGTTACCGGCGAAAATGGACCATCGCGATTTCGCCGTTGATGGCGGAGACGGTGTTGCCGTATATTCTAAATTCGTTTACGAAAGCCCATCCGGATCTTGAACTGGTCATTCGGGTGGAAGAGTCGGAAGCGATCGAGGGCTTAGTGGAAAGCGGTGAAGTCGCTGCTGGTATTTCCGCCTTGGCACCAGTTAAGCGCGTCATCCTCCATGAAGTGGTCTATGAGGATCCGTTATTGCTCATCATGCCAAGGGATGCGTATGATGATGAGCACGGACCGGTAGTTTCGGCCGAAGAGGCTTTGCGAAAACACGACATTTTTACGCATCATCATCCCGTGTTTTGGGAAGAGTTGTTGGTGAAACTACGCGTGCAGCTCCCGGGAATTCGGACGATGACGGTGACACAAGCCTATATCGCGAAGCGCTTTATCCAGGAAGGTCTCGGTGTATCGTTTTTGCCGAGGTCAATGGTGCGCCGTGAGTTAATTGAAGGGCGGCTGATGGAAGTTCGCTTTGATTTGTTTCCATTGCCTACTGTGGCGACGTATTTCCTGGCGCGCAGCATGGGTGAGCTGGAAAAGGATTTTTTGAGCCGCATTCAATCGGTTTATTTTCAATGAAATAAAGTGGCGGTGCCATGATAGTAAACGGGGGATTTGCTGGTATACTGCCTATAAGGAGGGGATGGATATGTATATTGAACAGCGCAATATTCGGCTTCGTTTGCTGAAACGTGAGGATTTTGAGGCATTATGGACACTTTATACACCCGATATCTTTGAATACATGCTGACGAAAGTCGAGCGTTTTGAAGATTTGGAGGCGTGGTTATCGGCTGGAATGAATCAATCCAACGTGCTGGTGTTTGCCGTGGAGCTTCCGGAAAGCGGTGAAATTGTCGGCACCACCCGTCTCTATTCCATAGACGATACGAACAGAAGCTGTGAAATGGGAGCGACTTTCTATAGTGAAAAAGCCCAGCGCACCCATGTCAATACGGCCGTCAAACATGCGCTGCTTGGCTATTGCTTCGAAGAACGGGAGATGATTCGCGTCCAGTTCAAAACCGATGCTGAAAATATCCGTTCCCAAAAATCGATCGAACGGATTGGAGCGGTCAAAGAAGGACATTTGCGCAACGAACGAATTCGCTCGACAGGTCAACCGAGAGATGCCATTGTCTATTCCATTATCGACCGGGAATGGCCAGATGTGAAAAAATCCTTGGAAGAAAAAATGAATAAATATTCGGAATAATGTTGAGTTGAGCCAAGGCGAGCTCAGAGGGTACAATGAATGTATCTTACTGAGGGGGTATAAAATAATGAATAAATTAAATGTTTCTATTATAGGTGTACCAATGGATCACGGGCAAATGCGCCGTGGCGTCGATATGGGGCCAAGCGCCATTCGTTACGCAGGTGTTGTAGACCGTATCGAAAATCTCGGACATACGGTAAATGACGAAGGCGATATTCACATTCGCAAAGCGGATGGCAAAGTGGACGAAAACACGAATTTGCGCAATATGGACGTCATTACTGAAGCAACCGAAACACTCGGAGAAGCGGTTTCAGGCGTAGCGAAAGCTGGCAATTTCCCACTAGTCTTGGGTGGCGACCATAGCATCGCGATCGGCACACTTGCCGGTATTTCTGAGCATTACGAGAATTTGGGTGTTATCTGGTATGATGCGCATGCGGATATGAACACGAGCGAAACGTCGCCATCGGGCAATATCCACGGCATGCCGCTTGCAGCAAGCTTTGGCCATGGCCATGAGAAATTGACAAAAATCCGTGGTTATTCACCAAAAGTGAAGCCGGAAAACATCGTCATCATCGGCGCACGTTCTGTCGATCCGGGCGAGCGCGAATTGATTAAAGAGCACGGCATTAAAGTATTTAGCATGCACGAAATCGACAAAATGGGCATGGACCACGTCATGCAAGAGTCGATCCGCTATTTGCGTGAAGAGCGCAAAACAGATGGCGTTCACTTGTCGCTTGACCTCGACGGCATCGACCCGATGTATACACCGGGTGTCGGTACGCCGGTTCCAGGCGGTATTAGCTACCGTGAAAGCCATTTGGCGATGGAAATGCTATTCGATGCAGGGTTGATCACGTCGGCAGAATTTGTCGAAGTTAACCCGATTCTGGATGAAAAGAACCGCACGGCTGATGTGGCGGTCGCATTGATCGGTTCGTTGCTAGGTGAAAAATTAGTATAAGAACGATGAAGCTGTCCGGAATTCCCGGGCAGCTTTTTTTAATGAATGACTGTATAAGACATTAGTGACAAGGAGGCAGGACTGTTGGGCAAGGCAATACCAAAATAGTGTCAATGACATAATAAACTGACAAATTCATTGAAAGAACTGGAAATCGGCTGGTTTTTTCTAGGGATGGTTTGATAGGATAGAAGAAGAGAAAAAAATGAAACCTTTTCAGCACTGAACCGTATATAAAAGACAGCCGCATGGCGGAGGGAAATGAGATCATGGATGCGTTAGTAAATAAACGAATAAAGCGAGTCATGAAGGGCGACCAAGACGCATTTGCCGAAATCGTGGAGCTGTATCAACACCAGTTGTTCCAGATTTGCTACCGCATGCTTGGCAACCGGCATGAAGCAGAAGATATTGCACAGGAAGCATTTACGCGGGCTTATGTGAACATACACACGTTTGACCAGAATCGTAAATTTTCCACATGGCTTTACCGCATCGCCACCAATTTGTGCATTGACCGGATTCGCAAGAAAAAACCGGATTACCATTTGGATGCGGAAGTAAGAGGCACGGAAGGCTTGAATATGTATTCGAAGATTGCCAATGAAGAAGAGCTTCCGGAAGAAGAATTAATGCGGATGGAAGTTCAGGAGCGGGTGCAGTACGAAATAAGCCGCTTGCCGGATAAGTACCGGGCAGCGATTGTGTTAAAATATATCGAGGAATTGCCGCTGGCTGAAATCAGCGAAATCCTGGATTTGCCGCTTGGCACGGTGAAAACGCGGATACACCGCGGGCGCGAAGCACTTCGCAAGCAATTGAGCAATTTGTAGGAGGCGAGCATAATGAATGCGTGTCCGGAAAAAGTTATTCGCATGATGGACGATTACCTAGACGGGGAAATCAGCCCATCTGAAGAAAAAGAACTGAAAGAATCCTTGGAGAACTGCAGCGACTGCAGAAAAATATATCAAGAACTGACGAGAACCATCGCTTTTGTTCAAAGCGCGTCGCACGTCCAGGCACCGCCGGATTTTGTCCAAAAGACGATGGCCGGTTTGCCAAAAGAATCCCAGCGCGTCGGCGTAAAACGCTTTATGCGCCACCACCCGCTAATGATTGCAGCTGCCCTTTTCGTCTTATTGATGAGCGCGGCGATGATGTCGAGCTTTAGCGATGACCAGCAATTTGCCTTTACCAAGCAGGAGAACCTGGTAGTAGAAGGCGAAACGGTGGTAGTCCCAGCAGGACAAACGGTTGTCGGGGATATAACGATCCGCAATGGCGATTTACGCGTCGACGGGGAACTTGAAGGAGACGTGACGATCGTCAATGGCCAGTATATGGCATCAAGTGGTGTCATCGACGGCGAAATCGAAGAAATCGACCAAGTCTTCGAGTGGCTCTGGTATACGATCAAAGGAACATTCAATGACGCCGTCAGCTTTTTTGACAGCAATGAGCAACCTATAGGCGAGTAAAACCCATCCATTCATTGGATGGGTTTTTTTAGTATGCTGAGAAACTAAAGAATGCGTATTTTCCGAAGCTTATCGCTCGCTTTCCGCGGGCGGGAATCGAGCCTCCTCAGCCGTTATCACGGCTTGCGGGGTCTCTCAAACCCGCTGTTCCCGCAGGAAAGATAAGGTCGAACTACGTGAGAACTTATCTTTGCGAAGTAATGCGTAGCATTATTGAGCAGAAGGTTTTACGAGCAAACGCTTCTCCAAATACTTAAATACGTCATTAAACTTTAGATATAGAAAAGACGATCTCTTTTTCACTCATAATGGATTAATAGACTTCTTCGTACTCTGGTAAAGCCCCTCCATTTATTGGATGGGCTTTTTGCATGGGGGCAGATGTCTCGGGATATGATATACTGAATCTATATGTACATGGAGAAAAGCGAGGGTTGCAGATGCCTTTTTTGGAAAACTTCACGGACCAGACACCGCTTCAGATGTTCGGAAATCTTATCGACATCTTATTGGTCTGGTTCGTTATTTACAAACTTATTACTGTCATCAAGGGAACGAAGGCTGTCCAATTATTAAAAGGGATCTTCTTTATCATCATCGCGCGTCTCGTGACCCAGGCGCTTAACCTGGAAACGCTTGGTTGGATTATGCAGCAAGTGCTCGAATGGGGTTTTCTTGCCATCATCATCATCTTCCAGCCGGAACTGAGACGCGCGCTCGAACAGCTTGGGCGAGGGAAATTGTTCTCGAGCAGCACGCTTAATGAAGAATCCGAGCGCAACCGCCTGATCGAAGCCATGAGTAAATCGGTCAGTTATATGGCGAAGCGCCGCATCGGGGCACTTGTGTCGATCGAACGTGAAACGGGGCTCAGCGAATACATAGAGACAGGTATTCCGATGAATTCGGACATCACTTCCGAGTTGATGATCAATTTATTCATCCCGAACACGCCGTTGCATGACGGAGCGGTCATCGTTCAGAAAAACCGCATCGCGGCGGCTGCCTGCTATTTGCCGCTATCGGAGAGTCCGTTCATTTCGAAAGAGCTGGGAACGCGCCATAGAGCAGCACTTGGCATCAGTGAAGTGACGGATGCCATCACGATTGTCGTGTCGGAAGAGACCGGTGCGATCAGTTTGACAGCGAATGGCGATTTGCACCGTAATTTGTCGCTTGAGGATTTTGAAGTGAAGCTTCGCCGCATTTGGTTCGGTGCCGAACAGCAGCAGGCGACAAGTTCCTGGTGGAATTGGAGGGGGAAAAAGAATGGATAAGATGATGGACAATCCGTGGTTTCTTCGGATTATGGCATTGTTCCTTGCCTTTCTGCTCTTCTTTTCCGTCCAGACGGAAAACACCACGACCACGACCGAAACCGGTAGAGTGTCGGAAATGATCGAAGATGTGGAACTGCAAGTGTATTACGATGAAAGCTTGATGGTCAGCGGTGTGCCGGATACGGTCGATTTGTATTTGAGTGGCCCAGCGAGTATCATTCAAACGACACGCCAGCTCGATGACTATACGCTGTTCATCGATTTGCGCAGTTTGCCGCTCGGTGAGCATCAAGTGCCCATCCAAACAGAGAATATCTCAGAGCAATTGAGCGCCCGCGTGGACCCGGCATTTGTGAATGTCGTACTGGAGGAGCGGGTGTCTCAGGAATTTGATATCGATGCCGAGATGAACGAGCGCTTACTGGCGGAAGGCTTTTTACTGGAAGGCTTGACTGTGGAACCGGATACCGTAACGGTGACGGGCCCGCAAAGTGTCATTAATGCGATCAGTTTTGTCAAAGCGACTGTAACAGGCGACCCGGAAATTAAGGAGTCTTTTACGGCTGAAGCCCGCGTGCGCGTTTTGGCAGAGGACTTAACAAAACTCGATAATGTCACGATTGAGCCGGAATCCGTGGCGGTCGACGTCACGGTGGAAGAATACAGCCGCGAATTGCCGGTACGCATCGAATCGACCGGTGAACCACAGACGGGAGTCACCATTAATTCATGGACACCATCAAGTGAACAAGTGCGGGTTTTCGGCCCGCGCAGTGTGCTCGATGCCATGGATGAGTACGTTATCGAAGTGGAAGCGAATAGCGTGACGGCTTCTGATACGTCGGTGACGGTTGAATTGCCGATTCCATCAGGCGCATCGGGAGTTTCCCCAGGCGAGATGCAGATAAAAGCGAATGTTTCAGTGGATGAATCACTCCTCGTTCCGGAAGAATTGGAAAATCCGGAAATTGCGGATAGCAATAAGGAAGAATAAAATAGCTAAAAATGTAAAATTAGGTTAATATAAACAAATCATAATATAAGTGATTGAAGGAGCGAAAAGCATGGGAAAATATTTTGGGACCGATGGTGTACGAGGGGTGGCCAATAGCGAATTGACGCCGGAACTGGCTTTTAAACTCGGGCGCTTTGGCGGCTACGTCTTAACAAAAAGCTCTAAAGAAAAACCGAAAGTGCTCGTAGGGCGGGATACACGAATTTCCGGAGAAATGCTTGAAAACGCATTGGCGGCTGGCTTATTGTCAGTCGGTGCGGAAGTCATGCGTCTCGGCGTCATCAGCACTCCAGGGGTGTCCTATTTGACACGCGTCATGAGCGCAGAAGCAGGAGTCATGATCTCTGCTTCCCATAACCCGGTCGCAGATAACGGCATCAAATTCTTCGGTTCGGACGGCTTTAAATTGTCAGACGATCAAGAAGCCGAAATTGAAGCCTTGCTTGATGCGGAAACAGATGATCTGCCGCGTCCAACAGGTGGAGATCTCGGCAGCATCACGGAATATTTCGAAGGCGGACAAAAATACATCCAGTATTTGAAGCAAACTGTGGACGAAGAGTTCGACGGCATCCACGTGGCGCTTGACTGCGCACATGGTGCGACGTCAACGCTTGCGACACACGTATTTGCCGATTTGGATGCAGATATCAGCTCAATGGGCGCGTCACCAAACGGTTTGAACATTAACGAAGGCGTCGGATCGACACATCCGGAAGCGCTCGCGAAGCTGGTCTTGGAAAAAGGCGCGGACGTCGGACTTGCCTTTGATGGTGACGGCGACCGGTTGATCGCAGTGGACGAAAAAGGAACAATCGTCGATGGCGACCAAATCATGTATATTTGCGCGAAGCATTTGAAGTCAGAAGGCCGCTTGAAACAGGATACGGTCGTTTCAACGATCATGAGCAATATGGGCTTCTATAAAGCTTTGGAAGAAAACGGCATGAAGAGCGTGAAGACCGCAGTCGGCGATCGTTACGTAGTGGAAGAAATGAAGAAGAATGAATACAATTTGGGCGGCGAGCAGTCGGGCCATATCATTTTCCTTGATTACAACACAACAGGCGACGGCTTGCTCTCAGGCCTTCAGCTCGTGAACATCATGAAGATCACGGGCAAGAAATTGTCTGAGCTGGCGAATGAAATGACGATTTTCCCTCAGAAATTAGTGAACATCCGCGTGACGGACAAACACGGCGTGACGGACAACGCTGTCGTGGCCGACAAAATTGCGGAAGTGGAACGCGACATGAACGGCGAGGGCCGAGTGCTCGTGCGCCCTTCCGGAACCGAGCCATTGGTGCGCGTCATGGTCGAAGCGCCTTCTGCAGAAGCGTGCGAAGAGTACGTGGAGCGGATCGCAGCGGTCGTACGCGAAGAAATGGGCATGAAATAAATAAGCTAAAGGCCGGGGCGGATGCTCTGGCCTTTTTTGTTGAAAAAGTGGAGAGGGAGATTTTGCTCCAAGGGGACGCTTTCCGGAGGGCTCGCATTGAGCTGCTTCGATCGCTGCGCACTCTGCAGGGTCTCAATTGTCTCGCTGATCCTCCCGGAGTCGCCCCTTTGCGCTTCATCTCTATTTTTAGAGAAGAAATCAATTTCATCACGCATAGAAGTAAGCATGAATAGTTTTAGATAGTTTTGTAATCGCATAAAAAATAGCTAGTTAACCATCTTTTCCACTATCAATTCCAGCTAGGCGTCTTTACCAGCGGACGAACACACTTAAGAAAAGACGTCCTCGCACGCAATATTCAATGAAATTTCAAAGCCGAACCGCGCACACGGGCGAGCCGTAGCAATGAGACAAGCGTTCTTCTTGGCTCATTGCGGGAGGCATGCCCAAAGCGGGAGGCGTTTGCTTCACGATGAAAAGATCAATGCAGTATGCACCTCGCTTAAA
>NZ_LTZG01000004.1 GCF_001592825.1 Planococcus maritimus | reverse complement strand
CCCGTTCCCATCCCGAACACGGAAGTTAAGCTCTTTTGCGCCGATGGTAGTTGGGGGTTTCCCCCTGTGAGAGTAGGTCGTCGCTGGGCACCTAATAGAAAGGCCGTTACCGGTTTATCCCGGTAACGGCCTTTTTTGTATAGCAATTCTCTTATTTCTTGTGAAGCTTATTTTAAAAAGGTAGGCTAAAAAAGAAAGGTGGAATGAAGATGACTACAATATATGGTTATGAGGTAAAACAGGCAAATGGGGAAATGGAATCGCTAGAACATTACAAAGGTAAGCCTTTAATTATTGTGAACACAGCAAGTAAATGCGGATTAACTCCACAGTTTGAAGGCTTACAACGTTTGTATGAGAAATATCAACATCTTGGCTTGGAAATTCTCGGATTTCCGAGTGGGCAATTCAACGATCAAGAGTTCCAAACACAGCAAGAAACAATGGAATTCTGCCAAAAAAATTATGGAGTAAGTTTTCCTATGTTTTCAAAAGTGGACGTGAACGGCGAACTTGCCGAACCTCTTTTTGATTATTTGACTTCTTGGGGTGAAAACGGCGCAGGTGGGGAAATCAAATGGAACTTCACCAAATTTCTTATCGATCGTGAAGGGAATATCGTTCATCGTTATGAACCGCAAATTGAACCGGAGCAACTAGAGGAAGATATTCGAAAAATCCTTTAATCCATTAGTCCGAATAGTTTTACTTTTATCAGTTTCTTGACACCCCCTGAAACCGCTGATAACCTTACAATAATATTTAAAAGGAAGCAGGAGGCGTGTCAATTATGTGGGAATCGAAATTTCTTAAAGAAGGGTTAACCTTCGATGATGTATTGCTAGTGCCAGCTCATTCAGAAGTGTTGCCGAAGGATATTGATTTGTCAGTAGAGCTGACGCCGAAAATCAAGCTGAATATCCCCGTCATCAGTGCAGGGATGGATACGGTAACGGAAGCAAAAATGGCTATCTCAATGGCGCGTCAAGGCGGTCTTGGAGTCATCCATAAAAACATGAGCATCGAAGAGCAAGCCGAACAAGTAGTCACTGTAAAACGCTCTGAAAATGGTGTTATTACAGATCCTTTCTATCTGACACCTCAACATCAGGTATACGATGCTGAGCATTTGATGGGGAAATATCGCATCTCGGGTGTGCCTATCGTTCAAAGTGAAGATGATCTGACTTTGGTAGGGATTATTACAAACCGCGACCTCCGCTTTATCCAGGACTACTCTTTAGAAATTAAAGACGTGATGACCAAAGAGAAATTGGTGACAGCTCCGGTCGGAACCACTTTGGAGGACGCCGAAAAAATTCTTCAGCAGTACAAAATCGAGAAGTTGCCTATCGTTGATCAAAATGGCATGTTAAAAGGGCTTATCACGATTAAAGATATCGAAAAAGTAATCGAGTTCCCGAATGCTGCAAAAGATGAGCAGGGTCGCTTACTAGCAGGAGCCGCTGTCGGCGTTACTTCGGATACGATGAAGCGCGTGGAACAATTGGTCAAAGCTCATGTAGATGTTGTTGTCATCGATACGGCTCATGGCCACTCAGCTGGCGTGTTGAATATGGTAAGCCAAATCCGTGACACCTATCCGGAACTAACAATTGTAGCGGGCAATGTGGCTACACCAAGTGGCACAAAAGCATTGATCGAGGCAGGCGCTGATATCGTAAAAGTTGGTATCGGACCAGGTTCAATTTGTACCACACGTGTTGTGGCTGGCGTAGGAGTTCCTCAAATCACGGCAGTTTACGATTGCGCAACAGAAGCTCGTAAACACGGCAAAGCCATTATCGCTGATGGGGGCATTAAGTTCTCTGGCGATATCATCAAAGCACTCGCTGCAGGCGGCCATGTGGTTATGCTAGGCAGCTTGCTTGCAGGCACTACGGAAAGCCCTGGGGATACAGAAATTTTCCAAGGCCGCCGCTTTAAGACTTACCGTGGCATGGGATCCATTGCTTCGATGGAAAAAGGATCGAAAGACCGCTATTTCCAAGATGAAGCGAAAAAACTTGTACCCGAAGGAATTGAAGGACGTTTGCCATACAAAGGGCCACTTACAGATACGATCCACCAATTGTTGGGCGGAATTCGTGCTGGAATGGGCTATTGCGGAGCGAAAGATTTGGCAACGCTGCGTGAAGAAGCACAGTTTATCCGTATGACGGGCGCAGGCTTGATTGAAAGCCACCCGCATGATGTGCAAATTACTAAAGAATCACCGAATTACTCCATGTAAAATAAACGCCTTCCCAAGAACTTCTGGGAAGGTGTTTTTTCGTTTTGCTTCTTAAAAATATGATAAAATAGCGAAAGATATGAAACGATGGAGGACAAGCGAGTGAAAAGTGTATTGAAATGGATGCAAGTTGTAATGGTGTCTGTCATCGCTCTGATGATCGTGGTGCCAACGAAGGTCCAAGCTGAAGAAGCGATTCCTGTATTGGCGGATGCAGCCATCGTGGTCGATGCAGAAACAGGACAGATTTTATACGGACAGAACGATGAGGCTGTTTTAGGCATCGCCTCCATGAGCAAAATGATGAGTGAATACCTATTGTTTGAAGCAATTGAAGAAGGGCTTGTTAGCTGGGATGAGGAATATCAGGTGACTGATTACAGCCACCGGATCTCTCAAGATTTGCGCTTGAGCAATGTCCCGCTTCGTCGGGATGGTTTGTATACAATGAAAGAATTATATGAAGCGATGGCGATTTATTCGGCGAATGCGGCGACGATCGGCATTGCAGAAACCATTGCGGGTACGGAGAAAGCATTTGTGCAAATGATGAATGACAAAGCAGTGGAACTGGGGATTGAGGACGCACACTTCGTTAACTCGACAGGCCTTAACAACTCATTTCTTCTCGGCATGCATCCTGAAGGAACGGGAGAAGACGAAGAAAATACTATGTCTGCCCGTTCGGTTGCCATACTGACGAAAGCCTTGCTGGACGATTATCCAGAAATCTTGGAAACTGCCAAAATTCCAGAATTGATGTTCCGGGAAGGGACCTCGGATGAGATCCGCATGGTCAATTGGAATACGATGCTTCCCGGAATGGAATATGAATACGAAGGCATGGATGGGTTAAAGACGGGGACGACCGATTTTGCAGGACATTCGTTTGCCGGAACTGCCAAGCGTGATGGGGTGCGGTTGATCGCAGTGGTCATGAAAGCGGTGGATGCGGAAGGGGAAGGCTCTTATAAAGCCCGATTCGACGCAACACGTGCATTATTGGATCATGGCTTTGCGTTTCAGGAAGTTGAGTTGATGAAAGCCGGACAGCAATTCATGGGGCAGGAATCCCTTCCTGTCGAAAAAGGAGAACAAGAGCAAGTAGCGATAGCGGTGAAAGAACCGGTCCGTTTGATGGTTCCATCCGCTCAGCAAGAAGCTTACCGGACCGAGCTTGAATTAACAGAAGAAGCGCCGATTACAGCAACTGTAGAAGAGGGGCAAACTGTTGGCCAAGTAAAGGTTTTAGATGCTACGGATAATGAAGTACAATACCTTCAGGAAAAGCCAGCTGCGGATGTAGTAGCGACAGAGACAGTGGAGCGTTCCAATTGGTTTGCGCTGTCTATGAAAAGTGCCGTGGATTTCATTAAAGGATTGTTTTAAGAAAAACCAGCTCATCACTTAGCAGATGAGCTGGTTTTTGATATGTTCCAGCAATTCATCAAGTGATCGATGCCTTGCTGGATTTCGCTTTCATCAAGTCCTCCAAAACCGAGGACGATTTTTGGTAAAGTGGATTTTTGCTTGAGCAAGTCGTAATTTTGCATCGCAAATACACGAATGCCTGCCACACTTGCCTGATCGACTAGGGTTTGTTCTGAGTGCTCAGAATTTATGGTCAACACAATGTGCATGCCTGCCTGTTCCCCGGATACGGTAACGCTTGACTGATAAGGCGCGAGTGCTTGTGTCAGGCATTCGAGCTTTTTCCGGTAGAGTTTACGCATGCGGTTTAAATGTCTCGAGAAATGCCCTTTTTGCATGAACAAGGCGACAATTTGTTGGTCGATGCGCGGCACGGTGGACGTGTAATGCAAAAAGGTCTTGCGGTAAGCGTTCAACAGCCGTGGCGGCAGCACGAGATAGGCAATACGCAAGGACGGCATGATCGATTTGGAAAAAGTGCTGATGTAGATGACGCGCCCCCCAACGTCCATACTTTGCAGGGCGGGGATCGGCTGGCTAGTATAGCGGAATTCGCTATCGTAATCGTCTTCGATGATAAAGCGTTCCGGTTTTGCGGCTGCCCAGTTCAACAGCTGTGCCCGTCGTGTGGCGCTTAAAATAGAGCCTGTCGGGAACTGGTGGGACGGTGTGACATAGGCGATGTCGACGCCGGTTTTGTCCAGTTCCTGGACATTAATGCCGTCTTCATCTACTTCAATCGGGAACGCTTGCCTGTCATCATGTTCAAAAATGCTATGGGTGAGGGCGTATCCTGGATTTTCAAAGCCGAAGCTCAAGTTTTTATCGAACAGCCGGATCAATAGCGGCATCAATTGTTCAGTTCCGGACCCGACGATGATCTGTTCCGGTTCGCAGACCACTCCGCGTGATTGGTACAAATAACGGGCAATTTCAGCGCGCAGCGATTCGTCTCCCTGTGGATGGCCAGCGAGAAGGAGTTCATGGTTTTCTTCATCGATCACTTCGCGTGCCGTTTTGCGCCATGTCGGGAACGGAAATGAACGGGTATCGATATGTGCTGGGTTAAAGTCGTATACATAATTAGGTTTTTGGACATCGCGAATGGCTGTTTCTTCTTGAGGGAGATCTAAATAAGCCAGCTCTTCCACAGGCATCGTAAAAAAACCTCTGCGTGGGCGCGGTTCGATAAAACCTTCTGCGACTAGCTGGGAATAGGCCAGTTCGACAGTCGTTTGGCTGATTTGCAAGTACTCCGCCAATTTACGTTTGCTTGGGAGTTTCGTGTCGACAGCGATTGTGCCGGCAGTGATGGCGCTGCGGATTTCTCGGTAAAGTTGTTTGTAGAGTGGGGTAGTGGATTGTTTTTGCAGTTGGAACATCAGCATGTCCATATGAGTGCCTCCATCTGACCTTTTAAATTAATGTAAACTGAGTCTTTTTATATGGTCACAGTTTATTATACTGGAAACAACCAATAAAAGGGAGGCATTTTCAGATGAGTGAAAAAGGGACAAATCGAGTCAAACGAGGAATGGCAGAAATGCAAAAAGGCGGCGTCATCATGGATGTTGTCAACGCAGAGCAGGCAAAAATTGCAGAAGCGGCAGGAGCGACGGCCGTCATGGCGCTCGAACGCGTCCCCTCCGATATCCGTAAAGAAGGTGGCGTTGCGCGTATGGCAGATCCGCGCATCACAGAAGAAGTGATGAAGGCGGTATCGATTCCGGTCATGGCAAAAGCACGCATTGGCCACATTACAGAAGCGCGTGTGCTTGAAGCAATGGGCGTCGATTATATCGACGAAAGCGAAGTGCTGACACCAGCGGATGAGGAATTTCACTTATTGAAAAACGATTATACGGTGCCGTTTGTCTGTGGCTGCCGCAATATTGGGGAAGCGGCACGACGCATTGGTGAAGGAGCGTCGATGCTGCGGACCAAAGGCGAACCAGGCACAGGAAATATTGTCGAAGCGGTGCGCCATTTACGCCAGGTGAATGGCGAAGTACGCAAAATTGTCGCGATGGGGGAAGACGAATTGATGACGGCCGCAAGAGATCTAGGTGCGTCGTATGAGTTTCTGAAGGAAGTGAAAGTGCTTGGCCGTCTGCCGGTTGTCAATTTTGCCGCCGGCGGCATCGCGACGCCAGCAGATGCCGCGCTTATGATGGAACTCGGTGCTGATGGGGTCTTTGTCGGATCCGGTATTTTCAAATCGGACCAGCCGGAACGGTTTGCGCGTGCTATTGTGGAAGCGACCGCTCATTATCAGGATTACGAATTGATCGCAAAATTGTCGAAAGACCTTGGCCCAGCAATGAAAGGCTTGGAAATGGCGACAATCGGTGCGGCCGACCGCATGCAGGAAAGAAGCTGGTAGGGATGAAAATTGGGGTATTGGCATTGCAAGGAGCGGTGCGTGAACATGTAGCGGCGATTCAAGCAGGTGGTGCTGAGGCAGTTGTGGTGAAGAAAGCCGTCCAGTTAGCAGAACTCGATGGCTTGGTGCTGCCGGGTGGTGAGAGTACGACGATGCGCCGGTTGATTGATTGTGCGGAGTTGCTGGAACCGTTAAGAGCATTTGCGGACGCGGGCAAGCCGGTTTTTGGCACATGTGCAGGGCTGGTATTACTCGCCAAGGAGATCGAAGGGCAAGAAGCGGCGCATCTTGGGGTCATGGACATCACGGTCGCGCGCAATTCCTTCGGCCGGCAAGTGGACAGCTTTGAAGCGGATCTGGCTATTGCAGGAATCGATGGGCCGTTTCCGGCGGTCTTTATCCGGGCGCCGCATATCGTGCGTGCTGGTGAGGACGTGGAAGTCTTGTGTGAATACAGGGGACGCATTGTGTTGGCGCGGAGCGGGCCGTTCCTTGGCTGTTCATTCCATCCCGAACTAACGGGAGACCACCGGCTGATGCAGTTGTTTTTGGATATGGTGGAAAACAGGGAACTCTTGCCAACCACAGCGCACTATAGTAAAATATGAATAATTTCAAAGAAGAAACGTTGATGGGAATAGTACAGCGCAGTTTTTCCGTAAGAGAGCCGGTGGTTGGTGAAAACCGGTGTCAAACGCGTTGGAATCCACCCCGGAGTTGCATGGCGATGAGCCAGTGCCGGTTTTAATGCCGTTATGTGATGAAGAGGATTGGCTTTTTGCCGATCAATCAGGGTGGCAACGCGGGTAGCTCTCGTCCCTTTACCAAGGGATGAGGGCTATTTTTGCGTTGTTTTTTCTTTTTTGACGAAGACTTAAGGAGGAATTTCTATGTTGGATATCCGTTTTGTACGGGAAAATTTTGAACAAGTGAAGACCAAGCTCGGTAAACGCGGGGAAGACATTTCGGTTTTAGACGATTTTCAAGCGCTCGACCAGAAGCGCCGCGAACTGATTGTCCAGACTGAGCAATTGAAGGCAGAACGCAATGAGGCGTCCCAACAGATTGCCATCATGAAGCGCAACAAGGAAAATGCCAACGAGGCGATCGCGAAAACACGCGAAGTCGGTGACCAGATCAAAGCGATTGATGATGAATTGCGTGAAGTGGAAGAAAAACTTGAATACATCATGATGCGCGTGCCAAATATTCCGCATGACAGCGTGCCGTTTGGCGACTCTGAAGACGACAATGAAGAAATCCGGACATGGGGCGAGCAGCCACAATTCGGTTTTGAAGCGAAGCCGCATTGGGACATCGCAACGGAGTTGAACATTGTCGATTTTGAACGCGCCGCTAAAGTAACGGGTAGCCGCTTCGTGTTTTACCGGGGTCTTGGTGCACGTCTTGAGCGCGCGCTGATCAATTTCATGATGGACCTTCATCAGGAACAGCATGGCTATGAGGAAATGCTGCCGCCGTATATGGTCAACCGCGAAAGCTTGACGGGTACAGGGCAATTGCCGAAGTTTGAAGAAGATGCGTTCTTGATTGAAAAGGAAGATTACTTCCTCATCCCGACCTCTGAAGTGCCGGTGACGAACTTCTACCGCGACGATATCCTAACGGCAGACATGCTGCCGCAAGCTTTTGCTTCTTATAGCGCGAATTTCCGTTCTGAAGCGGGTTCTGCGGGGCGCGATACGCGTGGGTTGATTCGCCAGCATCAATTCAATAAAGTCGAACTGGTGCGCTTTGTGAAGCCGGAAGATTCTTATGACGAGCTGGAGAAACTGACGGGCCATGCGGAGAAAGTGTTGCAATTGTTGGGCTTGCCATACCGCGTCTTGAAGATGTGCACAGCAGACCTCGGCTTTACGGCAGCGAAGAAATACGATATCGAAGTGTGGATTCCGAGCCAAGAAACGTACCGTGAGATTTCTTCTTGCTCAAACTTTGAGGATTTCCAGGCGCGCCGCGCGAATATCAAATTCCGCCGCGAAGCAAAAGGCAAGCCAGAGTTCGTCCACACCTTGAACGGCAGTGGGCTGGCTGTCGGCCGTACTGTTGCCGCCTTGCTTGAGAATTTCCAGCAGGAAGACGGTTCTGTGGCCATTCCAGAAGTGTTGCAACCTTATATGGGCGGCAAAACGACGATTCGCTAAATCACAAGACCCGAATGGATTTCGGGTCTTTTTTTCGTGGAAAAGGGTAAATAATTAAAAACAGGAAAGGGAGCGGTTCATATGAACGAAGTGGAATTTCAATTTGTCGAAACAAATGGCATCCGGCTTCATGCAGCTGTCGCCGGTCCGCAACAGGGAGAACTTGTCGTCTTTCTGCACGGCTTTCCGGAGTTCTCCTACGGATTTCACCACCAAATGGAGGCACTCGCTGCCCAGGGCTACCATGTAGTGGCACCCGATCAGCGTGGCTATCATTTGAGCGACAAGCCTGAGCGCATTGAAGCGTATACGATCGATCAATTGCGCGATGATATCATCGGATTGATTGAAGCGTTCGGTGAAACTTCAGCAGTGATCGTCGGCCATGACTGGGGAGGGGCTGTCGCTTGGCATTTGGCAGCGACGCACCCGGACTATGTCAACAAACTCATTGCCATTAATATTCAGCATCCTGCAGCGATGCCGAGAGTCTTCATGAAAAATCCCATGCAATGGGTGAAAAGCTCGTATATGGCGTTTTTCCAGCTGCCGGAAGTACCGGAACGGCTGATGGCTGCAAATGATTTCGAATGGATGGCACAAGCGATGAAAGGCACTGCAAGGCGAGGGGCGTTTACAGAACAAGAATTGGCACGATACCGTGAAGCGTGGGGACAAAAAGGCGCCTTGAGCGGCATGCTCAATTGGTACCGGGCATTGCGAAAAGGCAGTCTTAACCAAATTCCAATCCGGCCAGTAGAGGTGCCGACCCGAATCCTGTGGGGTGTGGGCGACCCGTTTTTGTCGCCGATGCTGGCAACTGAAAGTTTGAAGTTTTGCACGGATGCAGAACTGGTCTGGATCGGTGAGGCGACTCACTGGGTCCAGCATGAACAGCCGGTTATTGTGAATCGCCTGATCCAAGAATTTATCGCATGAAAAAACGGAAAACCCTAGGCCTGGGTTTTCCGTTTTTCTTTATTGCGTTTGCGCAAGTCCCGGAAGAATTGGGTAAGCAACCCGCCGCACTCATCCGCTAGCACATTTTCCGTTACTTCGCATTGATGGTTAAAGCGCTCGTCATTTAGCAAGCGGTACAGTGAATCGACGCAGCCTGCCTTAATATCCCGCGCTCCGTAGACGACGTGTGGAATGCGCGACTGCAAAATGGCACCGGCGCACATTGGACACGGCTCTAACGTTACGTAAAGCTTAGTATCTTCAAGACGCCAATTATCGAGTGTTTCGCACGCTTGCTGAATGGCCAGCAATTCGGCGTGCGTAACCGCATTGCGCGTTGTTTCCCGCAAATTATGAGCTCTTGCGATCACGCGGTCGTCTTGGACGATGATTGCACCGATCGGCACTTCGCCTTTTGCCGCTGCTTTTTGGGCTTCTTCAATGGCCAGCCCCATGAAATAATGATCTTTTTCCATTCCGTTCATGATGCATCGCTCCTCAAGTTTCAGTGTATCATCTTTTCATCCGGACAAAGCACTACAAATTGCGTAGACGTTTGAACAACATTTGGCTCTACTTTTCATTTGACGGTTATGGTAAAATAAATGGCATTGCATTTCACTTGAATCGAAGAAGGGGGACTTCTTGTGCCGGTGCCATTTATCACCGTGGAAGGTCCGATCGGAGTGGGGAAAACTTCACTGACGAAAGCACTTTCAGAGCAACACCAATTTCAATTGCTCAAGGAAATCGTGGATGAAAATCCGTTTTTGAATAAATTTTATGAAGATATCGAGGAATGGAGCTTCCAAACGGAAATGTTCTTCCTGTGCAATCGCTATAAGCAATTGAGCGATATCCAAAAGAAATTCATCTCCAACCAGGAGCCGGTCGTTGCGGATTATCATATTTTCAAAAACTTGATCTTCGCTAAACGGACGTTGCCTGAAGAAGAATACGCCAAATACGAAGCCATCTATAAAATTTTGACAGCCGATATGCCAAAGCCAAACATGGTCATCTACTTGCATGCGAGCCTCGATACTTTGATGAAGCGCATCAAATTGCGCGGCCGTGAATTCGAGCAGATGATCACACCGGAATACATGGAGCAATTATCAGCAGACTATCACGAATTCATCGAACGCTTTGAGCGCGAGCATCCGGAAATTCCAGTCTTGCGCTTTAACGGAGACGAACTTGATTTTGTGCAAAACCGTTCCGACCTCGAAGTGATTCTCACTCATGTGGAAGGCACGCTTGAAAAAAGGAGCTTATCAATATGAATGAAAATTTAAGAGACAAGTATGGCATCCCGAAAGATGCTGTCATCACTATCGCAGGAACTGTGGGTGTCGGCAAATCGACGATGACCAAAGCACTTGCGGACTCGTTGCAATTCCGCACGTCTTTTGAAAACGTGGACGGCAATCCATACCTTGATTTGTTTTACGAGGATTTCGAGAAATGGAGCTTCCATCTCCAAGTGTATTTCCTGGCAGAGCGCTTCAAGGAGCAAAAGCGCATGTTCGAGTACGGCGGTGGCTTTATCCAAGACCGCTCGATTTATGAAGACACTGGCATTTTCGCGAAAATGCATCAGGAAAAAGGCACAATGAATGCCGTGGATTACGAAACGTATACGAACCTATTCGATGCCATGGTCATGACGCCGTATTTCCCGCATCCGGATTTGTTGATTTACTTGGAAGGTTCGATCGAAGATATCCTTGGGCGCATTCAAGAACGCGGCCGCACGATGGAGCAACAGACGCCAGTTGAATACTGGATGGAAATGCACGAACGCTACGAACGCTGGATTGATTCATTCAACGCTTGCCCAGTGCTGCGTCTCAACATCAATGATTATGACTTGATGAACGATCCGGAGTGTTCGGAACAGATCGTCGAACGCATTGGCAAGTTCATGCAGCAAACAGCTGTGTTGAAACGATAAAAAACCGGAGGCCACGGCCTCCGGTTTTTCTATTTCCCAGGAAATAAACAACAAAAAAACTCACAGAACAGGTCTGTGAGTTTTTTATAATATTCAGACACATGCTTGTTAAGAAAAATTCGTTGCTTGCACAACGAATCTATCTCTATCTACATGCGCGTAGTTATTCAAAAAATGGAGGAGGAAGAGGGATTCGAACCCCCGCGGGATTTGACTCCCCTGTCGGTTTTCAAGACCGATCCCTTCAGCCAAACTTGGGTATTCCTCCGTGTTGGACAAGATATAATTTATCACGGTTTTAAAAAGGAGTCAACAGTTTTGAAAGAAAAAATAATAGTTTTTATTAAAATCGATAAAACAGTTGGCTTTTAAGAAGCAAGGGGCCGCTATTTTATGAGGGCATTAACTTTATGTTTGATTTTTCCTCCAGCACTCCGTATACTAGTAAATGCCGTGCTAGGTGGGAAGGTAGCGGTGTCCTGTAACCTGCAATCCGCTCTAGCAGGACTGAATTCCTTTCTGAGGCTGTTTGTATGCAAGGTCTGCCTCATGCACGTAGTGTTGACATCTGGGTCCTGCGCAATGGAAACCCATGAACCATGTCAGGTCCGGAAGGAAGCAGCATTAAGTGGTACTTTCTATGTGCCGCGGGGTTGCCTAGATCGAGCCAACGACATGAGTAACGCTTGTGTACAGCAGTCGAAGAAAGGTGCACGGCTTAACTTAAATGATCCAAACCTGTCCGCAGTTTGCGGGCAGGTTTTTTTCTGTCCACAACATGCAATGCCCGGTGAAATGATTCGGGAACATGCCCGTTTTATGGTACAATCAAAGGATAGAACAAAGACTTTTTAAAAGGGGAGAACCAGGTGGCGTATCAAGCTTTTTACCGTGTGTACAGACCGCGGACTTTCTCGGAAATGACCGGCCAGACGCATGTCAAACAAACCCTTCAGAATGCTCTCCTTTATGATAAAACGACCCATGCTTATCTATTTTCCGGCCCACGGGGTACCGGGAAGACGAGTGCGGCGAAAATTTTTGCCAAGGCGCTGAATTGCGAGCAGGCCCCAGCAGCAGAACCGTGCAACGAATGTTCTTCTTGCCGGAGCATTGACGAAGGCTCGAATACAGACGTCATCGAATTCGATGCGGCTTCGAATTCACGGGTCGAGGAAATGCGGGAGATCATCGAGAAAGTGCGTTTTTCTCCAGCCAATTCCCGCTTCAAAGTATATATCATTGATGAAGTGCATATGTTATCGAACAGCGCGTTCAATGCGCTATTGAAAACACTAGAAGAACCGCCGGAACACGTCGTCTTCATTCTCGCGACAACTGAGCCGCATAAATTGCCGCTGACGATCATTTCCCGCTGCCAGCGCTTTGATTTCAAATCGCACACGCAAGCGGATATCGTGGCACGGATGATCACCGTACTAGAAGACGCAAAGATTCCTTATAATGAACAAGTGTTGAAAATCATCGCCCAGGCAGCAGCGGGCGGTATGCGTGATGCCTTGAGTCTCCTTGATCAAGTCGTGTCATTCAGTGGAGATGAAATGACGCTAGAAGATGCGCTTTTGGTGACGGGCTCAATTAGCCAAGACATGTTTTATGGCATTGCCGAAGCGCTATTGAATAAAGACATAGGCCAAGCGTTGACTTTGCTCGAGCAATTGGTGCGCGATGGCAAAGACCCGGTGCGTTTAGTAGAAGATTTCATTACCTTCTTCCGTGACCTTTTGCTGATCCAAACAGCACCAGGGCTGAGTGATATGTTGGAACTTGCCGCATTTGAACCGCGTTTCGAAGAACTCGCAAAACAATTTGAAGCATCGACGCTTTATAACTGGATCGAAATCTTGACGAAGACCCAGCAAGAGATGCGCTTCTCAAACCATACGAAAATCTATATGGAAACCGCACTATTGAAAATGGTGCAAGCAGACGCGCCGGTCCAAAGCATCGGGGTGGGGGCACCGTCTCCTGAGCTCGAAGCGAAAGTCACGAGCCTCGAGCAATTGGTGCGCGAACTGCAGCAACAATTGAAAGACGGCGGCGGAACAGCCGGTGCTGCGCCTCAAGCCGAGCAGAAAAAACGCCAGCGTTCGCAAAGCGCTTTTAAAATTCCAACTGGGCGCATCCAGGAAGTGCTGAAAAATGCCACGAAGCCGGACATCCAGGCGATTAAAACCAATTGGGCGACCGTGATGGGTCAATTGCAGCGCTCGCATTCGGCATTGCTTAACGACGCCGAGCCGGTAGCGGCGTCCCCGGATGCTTTTGTGTTAAAATTCAAGTATGATATTCATTGCCAGATGGCTTCTGAAAATCAGACATTTGCCGCAGCGTTTAGCCAATTGCTCGAGCAGTATACGGGCAAGGCGTACACGCCGGTTTACGTCCCGGATGCCAATTGGCTGAAAATCCGTGAAGAGTTTATCCGCAACGGCGGCTTGAAAAATGAAGGCGACGCGCAGGAGCCGGAAGGACAGGAAGAAAATCCATTTTCCAGCGACGGCGCAAGCCCCGAAGAAGATCCATTCGTCTCTGAGGCGGAGCGGCTCTTCGGCAAGGATTTCGTCGAAGTCCATGATGATTAACGAATACAAAATTTGAGGAGGAACCAATTATGCGTGGTGGAGGAAATATGCAAGGCATGATGAAGCAAATGCAAAAAATGCAAAAACAAATGGCGGAGGCTCAAGAAGAGCTCGGCACATTGAAATTTGAAGGAACAGCAGGCGGCGGAATGGTCAAAGTCACCGTTTCTGGCCATAAAGAAGTCCTTGATATCGCATTAGACCCAGCAGTCGTAGATCCAGAAGATGTGGAAATGCTGCAAGATACATTGATCGTCGCAACAAACGAGGCGTTTAAAAAAGCGGATGAGCATGCGAATTCTACAATGGGGAAATTCACGAAAGGCTTGAATATCCCAGGCATGTTCTAGGAGGTAAGCGACAATGCACTACCCGGAACCTATTTCCAAACTGATGGAAAGTTTCATGAAGTTGCCAGGAATCGGGCCGAAAACAGCAGCCCGGTTGGCATTTTTTGTCCTTGGCATGAAAGAAGACACTGTGCTCGATTTTGCAAAAGCGCTGGTCGATGCCAAGCGTAATTTGAGTTTTTGTTCGGTATGTGGCCATATTACAGACGTCGATCCATGCCAGATTTGCCAAGACACGAGCCGTGACCGGTCAATGATCTGTGTGGTCCAAGACCCTAAAGATGTCATCGCAATGGAAAAGATGCGTGATTACACGGGTCTTTACCACGTATTGCAAGGCGCTATCTCACCAATGGATGGAATCGGGCCAGAAGACATCAACGTTCCATCATTATTGACTCGTCTTCAAGACGAAGAAGTGAAAGAGTTGATTTTGGCAACGAACCCTACGATTGAAGGGGAAGCGACCGCGATGTATATTTCTCGGCTAGTAAGGCCATCAGGTATTCGAACGACACGCATCGCCCATGGGCTTCCGGTTGGAGGCGACTTGGAGTATGCGGATGAAGTCACGCTCTCCAAAGCACTTGAAGGACGGCGCGAGCTTTCCTGAGCTTTGTGCAAATGGAAAATATTCTGACAAATAATGATGTTTGTATAGTTATTTTGTGTAGTTTAAATGAAGCTTATATAGAAGGAAGTCGTTTATACCCTTTATTTCATTGGGGATGAACGACTTCTTTTTCCCTAATGAATAGTGGTAAAAACAAAGAAAGGTTTTTAAGTATAATTTAATTTACCAAAAGTGTTGACTTTCTAAAGCATGTGCTTTAGTATATTAAGAGTCGTCAGGAACGACAGCAAACATGAACCTTGAAAACTGAACAGCAAAACGTCAATAAAAGACGTCACGAGCGCCTTGGCGCGAGAACGGCTTTTGCGATGGTCGCCCCCGGGCGATCGGAGCACAGCTTTCTGAACTTCGGTGTTCGTGACACAACTTACTGATCAGCTTCGGCAGATCAAGCGAATCGCGCGTCTTTCGAGACGGCGATACGCCAGCAGTATTGAGCAATCAACTACTCTATAATGGAGAGTTTGATCCTGGCTCAGGACGAACGCT
>NZ_LTZG01000003.1 GCF_001592825.1 Planococcus maritimus | reverse complement strand
AATCCACCATCTGTTGCTTGAATTCACGCGAAAAAGCGCGACGTTCTTGAGACATGATAAGGACTCCTTTTCGGGGGTTGATGTGGTACTAGCTTACGCGCCCTTAATTTTTCTGTCCAACAAAGTGTAGACTATCTACGAACCAGACAAAACCGAATCCAGCTGACTCATTCAATTCAACGAAATATCTAAGCCCCTCGCGCTTAAGGGTGAAGTGAAGCCAAGAGACAGGCGTTCTTCCTGGCTCATGGCGGGAGCTCAACCCCAAGCGAGGCGGCGGATATCAAGAGCTCCAAAAAAACAAAGCTTTCTCCCCCTACACTAAGCTCTCTACCGCCAAAATCCGAAAACAAAAAAAGCGCCCCGCCAGTTGCAGGCAAGGCTCTTCATTCGTATCCATAAATTCAATCCCCCATCAAGGTCACAAGCACCGCTTTTTGGGCATGCAAGCGGTTCTCGGCTTCCTGGAAAATGACCGAATGCGACCCTTCCAAAACAGCGGTCGTCACTTCTTCCTCGCGATGCGCAGGGAGGCAATGCATAAAGATGTAATCCGCTTTCGCGTGCTGAACCAGTTCCGCATTCACCTGGAATCCTGCAAAATCATTCAAGCGCTGGATAGCTTCAGCTTCCTGGCCCATACTCGCCCAGACATCGGTATAGATGGCGTCGCTTTCCGTGACTGCCGCGACTGGATCATTCGTCACCGTCACCACAGAACCGGTATCTTTCGCGATGGCTTGTGCGAGTTCAACCATTTGCGATTGCGGCTCGTAGCCTTTTGGAGCGGCGATCGCGATGTCGAGCCCGACTTTCGCCGCACCGATCATCAAGGAATTGGCCATATTATTGCCGTCCCCGATATATGCCAGCTTGCGGCCTTTAAAACTACCGAAATGCTCCTGAAACGTCATCAAATCAGCAAGCACTTGGCATGGGTGGTAATCGTCAGTTAAGCCATTGATGACGGGAATCGAGCTGAATTCTGCCAACTCTTCCACAGCAGATTGATGGAACGTACGGATCATCAACCCGTCCAAATATCCTGATAACACACGTGCCGTATCTGCAATCGTTTCCCCGCGGCCGAGCTGAGTGTCTTGCGAGCTCAAGAACATCGCGTGGCCACCGAGCTGCAGCATACCGGCTTCGAACGACACACGCGTGCGGGTCGACGATTTCTCAAAGATCATGCCGAGCACTTTTCCTTTCAAGAGCGGCAAGTATTTATTTTCCGGTTTTTTCAACTCAATCGCCAAATTCAGCAAATCGAGGATCTCCTCGGTGCGATAGTCTTTCAATGATAGAAAATCTTCCTGGGCAATAGTGGGGGCAAGCGGCATGATCATCGTCATTGGGCAAGCACTCCTTTCAAACGTTCAGATTGGATTTTTTGGCTTGCGGCGTAAGCGGCCGCAGTCTCCGGGCGTGACCAGGCATGCAGGCGGTGGATAGCCGCTTGCGCCATGCGGCCGGCGTCAGGTGTTTCGGAAAAATCGATATAGGCGGCGGCGTCTGTCGATAACAGCCAGTCGTCAAAAGATAGCTGGTCTTCGGTAATGATCGACAGGCCTTGGGTGCGGAAATCGTCGAGTTGCGTATGCGAGTCGCTGCCGTCCGCTGCGAACAAGGTCGCCTCCGGGTTTAATGTTGCCAGTTGGACAGAAGCGCCGGTTAAGGCTTTCTCGAGCGCTTCTTCAAAGGTCTGGGCCGTGCCGATCACTTCGCCGGTCGACATCATTTCAGGCGATAGTACCGGAGACAGGCCAGGCAATTTAATATGGGAGAACACCGGGGCTTTGACGGTAAAGTCCGGCTGTCCGTTATACATCTGTTCAATGCCGAGTTCCTCGTAAGGCACGCCGAGCAATAAGGCGGTAGCGTGCTGGACGAGCGGCACATCGGTCACTTTCGAACTGATCGGCGCCGTGCGCGACGCCCGTGGATTGATTTCCATGACGAATAATTGATCTTCTTCGTAGACAAACTGGATATTGAACAGCCCGGTGTAGTCAAGCTGTCTCGCAATATGCTTCGCGGTATCCACCAGTTTTTGCTGCTGGGCATCTGACAGCGTGACGGGCGGCGTGCTCGCGATGCTATCGCCGGAATGGACGCCGGTTCCTTCAATGTGCTCAAAGATCGCCGACACCCAGACATTGTCGCCATCCGTTAAAATATCGGCTTCGGCTTCTTTGCCGGTAACGAAATGATCAACCAATACCGGAAACGCTTGTTCAGAACCGAGCCAGGCATCAAGCTCTGCCTGGTCATGAAGCACGATCATGCCGCGCCCACCGATGACATAAGAAGGGCGAAGCAAGACCGGGAAGCCGAGCTTTTCCGCTGCCGGCAGCACGTCTTCCGGCTTCTTTGCCGTCGTCCCGGGGATGGTCGGCAAGCCGATCGACTCGAGAAACGCATAGAAGCGGTCGCGGTCTTCCATTTGGTCCAGCAAATCGACCGCTGACCCGAGTACCGTGATGCCCGCTTGTTCTAAAGCATTCGCCAAATTAAGAGACGTCTGGCCGCCGAATTGGAGAATGACTTGGTGGATGCCTTCAAATTCCAGTACGTTTAAGACATCTTCCGCCGTGATCGGTTCGAAATACAGCGCATCCGCTACTTCGTAATCGGTGCTGACGGTTTCTGGATTGTTATTGATCATGACGGCTTCATAGCCAAGCTTTTGTGCAGCCATAACGCTGTGCACACAGCAATAATCGAATTCGATGCCTTGGCCGATGCGGATCGGGCCGGATCCGACGACCGCGACTTTTTTCGCATCATTGGAGCGGTCGACATCCGCCTGGTTATCCCAAGTGGAATAGAAATAATTGGTCGTTGAGCGGAACTCCGCGGCACATGTATCAATCATCCGGTATGCTGGCGCGATTTTATAGCTTCTGCGCTGGCCCCAAATTTCAGCTGCCGGCACATCCCATATATTGGCCATTTGCTGGTCGCTAAAGCCCAATTTTTTGGCCTGCAATAAGCGTTCAGCGGTTACGGTGTTCCAGCTGATCGATTTAAGGTCTTGCCACTCTGTAACAATATTCGATAAAACGTATAAGAAATAAGGCGTGATGCCGGTGATGGCATGCAGCTCCTCTGTGGTTTTCCCGCGGATGAGCAATTCGAACAGCACAAACAAGCGGCGGTCGTCCGGCTTCATCGCGAGTTCTTGCAAATCGCCCGTCGGCAATGCAGCCAGGGCTGGGAGGCGGAACCCGTCTATCGGCAGTTCAAGCGAGCGCAGCGCTTTTTGCATGGCGGCTTCCATGCGGCGTTCGATCGCCATCACTTCGCCAGTGGCTTTCATCTGCGTGCCAAGTGTGCGGTCCGCTAAAGGAAATTGGTCGAATGGCCAGCGCGGGATTTTCAAGGCGACGTAATCGAGTGCCGGCTCAAAACTTGCATAAGTGGTGCCGGTCACCGGATTTTTCAATTCATCGAGTGTATAGCCGATGGCGAGCTTGGCTGCGATTTTGGCAATCGGATAGCCGGTCGCTTTGGAAGCGAGTGCGGATGAACGGCTGACACGCGGATTGACTTCGATCAAAAAATATTCGGAGGTTTCCGGATGGAGGGCGAACTGCACATTACAGGCGCCGATGATGCCGAGCGCTTCGATAATCTGGATGCAAGACGTGCGCAGCATGTGGAAATCCGGGTCGTTCAAAGTTTGGCTCGGGGCGACGACGATCGAATCGCCGGTATGTACGCCGACAGGATCCAAGTTCTCCATATTGCAAACCGTGATGCATGTGCCTGCTGCATCGCGCATCACTTCGTATTCGATTTCCTTATAGCCGGCGATGCTCGTCTCGACGAGGCATTGCTTGATGGGGCTTGCCGACAAGCCTTGCGTAACCAGCTTGAGATAAGCGGCTTCGTCGCTTGCGATGCCGCCGCCAAAACCGCCGAGCGTATAGGCGGGGCGGACGATGACGGGATAGCCCGTGCGCTCTGCAAAAGCGAGCGCGCCGTCGAGCGAATAGATGATGTCGGAATCAGGCACCGGTTCACCGAGCTGCTTCATCAAGGAACGGAATTGGTCGCGGTCTTCGGCTTTTTTGATGGCGGCCATATCGGTGCCGAGCAATTCGACGCCGTATTGTTCCAAGATGCCGGCATCCGCCAAGGCCATCGCCAAATTCAAGCCGGTCTGGCCGCCGACAGTCGCGAGCAAACCATCCGGACGTTCTGTATCGATGATTGTTGTGGCAGCTTCGAGTGTCATCGGTTCGAAATACACTTTGTCCGAGACACTTTCATCGGTCATGATCGTCGCCGGGTTGTTATTGAGCAGCACCACTTCGATGCCTTCTTCTTTTAATGCCAAACACGCTTGGGTGCCGGAATAATCGAACTCGGCGGCTTGCCCGATGACGATGGCGCCGGATCCGATAACAAGCACTTTTTCAATGCATTCTGCTTTAGGCATGTATTTTCACCTTCTTCATATCATTTGCGGTTTTCAGGAACTGGTGGAACAAAGCGAGATGATCTGCTGGGCCGGGTGCTGCTTCCGGATGGAATTGAACCGTCGTAATCGGCAAGTGCGGGTGAATCAAGCCTTCGATGCTACCATCGTTGACGTTTTCATAAAGCACTTCAAACGGCGTATCCGCCAGGCTGTCCGCTTCGACGACATAACTATGGTTTTGGGAGCTCATGCTGACGCGGCCGGTCTTGTGGTTTTTCACAGGATGGTTAGCGCCGCGATGTCCGTATGCAAGCTTTGTAGTGGTTGCGCCGAAAGCGGCAGCCAGCACTTGATGGCCTAGGCAAATGCCGAAGGACGGATAGCGCTCTGCCCAAGCGCGGTAAACCGGCAACCTGCTGTTCAGCGCTTGCGGGTCTCCCGGGCCGTTCGAGAACAGGAGCCCATCGACTCCAAGCGCTTCAGGAAGTGCGGCCGCTGCATGATAAGGGATGATGCTGACGCGGCAGCCGAGTGCGAGCAATTCATTTAAAATGGACGCCTTGTAATGGAAGTCGATGAGTCCGATATGCAAAGGGCCTTCGCCGAACTGTTTTGCCGGGACTGCATATTGCTCTGGGAAAAAGTCGGTCTTGAGCAATTGCCAAGGCTCTTCCGGCGTATTGCCAGGGAGCAGCTGTGCAGGCATCGTGCCCATTTCCCGGACGTGCTGGATGACCGAACGTGTATCGATGCCGCTGACTAACGGAACGTCTTGCGCTTCAGCGAATTGAGCTAGCGAGATGGCTTGTTTCGGCAAGGGGCCCTCATACAGCTCTGCCACAATGATGCCGGCCGCTTGGATTCTTTCCGATTGTGCATAAAGGGACTCGATGCCATATTGCCCGATCAATGGATAGGAAAAAACGATGATTTGCCCTTTATAAGATGGATCGGTGATGACTTCCTCATAGCCGGTCATGCCGGTAAAAAAGACCAGCTCTCCTTGCACAGCTGTTTCTGTGCCGTGCCACGTTCCCATAAACGATTCCCCAGTTGTTAAGAGTAAATTTCCCGTCATGCTCCATACTCCTTTTATGAATATATATGCAATATGTTTAATTTTTATAATAAAATGATGTGTCCTGTATTATAATGTTGCATAAAAATTAAGTCAATAGTATTTTTATTAACACCTAAGAAGATTCGGTAAATTCCGGAACAATGCAGGAAAAAAGGAGAAAGGGCTTACAGAAAATCTTTTTATATGGAATGTTTTTCATGTATAATAATCACAAAATCAATTGGGAAGGGGCGTCCAGAAGTGAAGAGAGAGAAAATGCACGAAAATCAGGGAGTGACCCCGCTACAAAATGAATACACGCGGGCTGTAGAAATCGAAGACGCACGGAAAAAACGGCATCAAGTGGTTTTGTACAGGCGGCTGGCGGTGTTTGGTTTGGTTGTGCTATTGACGAGCATTTGGCTTGGGTCGACCATTTATGCACAATCCCAAACCATTGCTGGCAAAGAACAGCTGCAAGAGGAAAAATTGGCTGAGCTTGAAGAAGTGCAAAAGCAGCAAGCTAAGCTCGAAGAACAGATCCGTTTATTGAACGACGACGATTATGTTTCAAAGCTTGCACGCAAAGATTATTTCTTGTCGGATGAAGGTGAGGTCATATTCACTTTGCCGAATGATGCCGAAAAACCACAAGAAGATGGCGAGGAAAAAGAGTAGTCGGTTGACACTCTCCCTTTCATCGCTATAATTAAAGGTGGGATTAGTCCCGCAAACTGTCAATTTGGCCCGAATCCGGAGTCATCTTAAATTTTAAGGAGGAGCATTTTTTTTATGTCGATTGAAGTAGGCAGCAAGTTAGAAGGAAAAGTCACGGGTATTACAAACTTTGGAGCGTTCGTACAGCTTCCAACTGGTGCAACAGGCCTCGTGCATATTAGTGAAGTCGCCGACAACTATGTGAAAGATATTAACGATCACTTGAAAGTTGGCGAAATGGTAGAAGTGAAAGTGATGAATGTAGAAGCAGACGGGAAAATCGGTTTGTCGATCCGCAAAGCGAAGCCTCAGCCAGAAGGCGGTACTAGCCGTCCAAGCCGTCCGCGTCCGAACAATCGTTCTTTTGACCGCGCCCCTAAGGAAACCTTCGAAACGAAGATGGCAAAATTCCTGAAAGACAGCGAAGACAACCTGTCGACGCTTAAGCGTGCCACAGAATCTAAACGTGGCGGTCGTGGTGCGAAAAGAGGCTAACTTGCTAGCTGTTTTAATAGCATAGAGAAAATGCTTCAACTTAGTTGAAATACGAATATGGAACGCTTCTCCGTCTAGGAGGGCGTTTTTTTATCGGCTGAAACACGCAAAGCAGTAGAAGCACAGGCGGGCAATGTTTTTTGAGCATAAAAAAAGCACCTCCCACGGATGGAAGGTGCTACTTTTTAATATGATGGCGGCAGAGGGGATCGAACCCCCGACCTTACGGGTATGAACCGTACGCTCTAGCCAGCTGAGCTACGCCGCCTTGTTCAAACGAACAGTTTATATCATACTACTTGCATTACGGATGTGTCAATTAGCAATTTATGTTTTTACGATATTTATTTTTAAGAAATAGAAAACGGCAAGAATAGGAGGACGTGCCATGGAATTTTACGAACAAACAATGCTTGCCTATTTAAGCAAACATCAATTATTCCGCAATGGGGACCGTTTAGTGATCGGTGTATCTGGCGGCATCGATTCCATGGTTCTTTTGCATTTTCTATCGCAGCAGCGGCGCCAGCTCGGCATAAATCTTACAGCGGTACATGTCGACCATATGCTAAGGGGTGAACAATCAGCTGAAGACAGCCGCTTTGTCGAACAGCAATGCAAGCTCTGGGACATTCCTTATGAACTTTATCAAGTACCGGTCCCTGCGATTTTAGCGGAAAAAGGCGGCAACACACAAAATGTTTGCCGGGAAGAGCGGTACGGCATATTCGAATTCGTGATGAAAAAAACACAATCGGAAGTACTGATTACGGCCCATCACGCAGATGATCAATTGGAGACCCTATTGATGGACGGCATGCGTGGCAGCTTGAAGCATGGCGACTTTGGCATGCGCAATAAACGCCCCATCAACGGAGGTTCGCTCGTGCGGCCGCAGCTCGCTGTCACTAAAGCGGACATTGCACGGTATGCAGAGCTCAACAACGTGCCGCATCGCGAAGACCCGAGTAATGCGAGCGATGCCTACACGCGCAACCGGATCCGAAAGACCCTTTTGCCGGCAATGGCCTTAGAAAATCCTCGTGCAGCGGTGCACTTTGCAGAGCTTGCTGAACAAGTCAATGAAGACGCTGCCTTCTTATGGCAACTTGCACAACAAGTACTGGAAGAATTACTGGTTTCTCCAGAAGAACTGCAGATTTCTGCCGAAAGTTTCAGAAGCCATCCCTCTGCTTTACAAAAAAGGATGGTTCTACTACTATTAAACTATCTATATGATGGCAAGCGAGTGTTAATTACAAGCCATTTGGCAGAGCAAGTGCGTGAGCTTTTGCAAAGTTCCTCAGGCACCGTTTTTGTACATTTGCCGCAAAATTATAGGATGATACGCCAATACGACCGCGTGTTCTTTGAAAAATTGAAAGAACACGCGGAGTTCCAGCGAGCGGATATCGGCCAGTTTTGGTCGCCGCCTGTCGAAGGTTGCCGTTACCGGGTTGTGCCCATCGGCGAAGAGCCGGAAGTGGAAAATGCCGTTTTTTGGTATTTTCACTCCGAAGAAACGGATTTTACGCTTCGCGAAAGGGAACCGGGCGACCGCATCTTGCTTGCGGGGATGAGCCGGGCGAAAAAATTGGCGCGGCTGATGATTGACGAAAAAGTTCCGTCACAACAACGGGACCACTGGCCAATCATCGTAGCCGGGAAACATCAAGTCTTATTGGTGCCGCGTTTGCGCACGGCATCTTATCTGAGTCGGTCTAAGCGCTCGGAAGACAATCGCGTATTAATTGAACAATGCATAGATTATGCAAAATGAGGAAGAAACTAGGAGGTCCACCATGCTACAAAAAGACATTAAAGAAGTATTGATCAGTGAAGAACAACTTCAGGAAAAAGCACGTGAACTCGGTGACACATTGACGCGTGATTATGAAGGGAAATACCCGCTTGCCATCGGTGTACTAAAAGGCGCCATGCCATTCATGGGCGATCTTATGAAGCGCTTTGATGGCTACGTGGAAATGGATTTCATGGACGTTTCAAGCTACGGCAACGCAACGGTTTCTTCAGGGGAAGTCAAAATCGTCAAAGATTTGAACGCCAGTGTTGAAGGCCGTGACTTGCTAATCATCGAAGACATCATCGATAGTGGGCTGACATTGAGTTATTTGGTGGACTTGTTTAAATACCGCAAAGCGAATTCCATTAAAATCGTTACATTGCTCGACAAGCCGACTGGCCGCAAAGTGGATTTAAAAGCCGATTACATCGGATTTGAAGTGCCAGATGCTTTCGTTGTCGGGTATGGTCTCGACTACGCAGAAAAATACCGCAACCTTCCATATATCGGTATTCTTAAGCCAGCTATTTACAGCGGTGAAGAGGAATAGTCAAAGAACGTTCAAAGAGCCGACGATTTCAAGCATGCCGTAAAGGCTTTTCATTGTATGCATTTTTGTCCCTGTGTTAGTATTTAGGTTAGTTTTGGGAAACTTTGTGAGGAGGCGCGGGATGAATCGAATATTCCGATACACCATATTTTATCTACTGATATTCCTAGTGATCATCGGTATTCTAGGGACTTTCAATAATAGCAACCAACCGACGCAAAATATTAGCTACAACGAATTTCTAGAAGCATTGAACGCAGGCGAGATTGAGAATGTCACAATCCAACCTGACGCACAAGTGTATGAAGTGACCGGCGAGATGGCCGATTACGAAGAGGGCGAATCGTTTGTTACCAATGTGCCGATCGAAAATGAGGCATTGACGCAACAAATTGATGAAGTCGCAACAGCGCAAGATGTAGAAGTTGAATTCTTGAAAGCACCGCAAACAAGCGGCTGGGTTTCATTCTTCACAGGCATCATTCCATTCATCATCATCTTCATCTTGTTCTTCTTCTTGTTGAACCAATCACAGGGCGGCGGTGGCGGCCGAGTGATGAACTTCGGGAAAAGCAAGGCGAAATTGTACGATGACCAGAAACAAAAAGTCCGCTTCGACGATGTAGCTGGTGCGGATGAAGAAAAGCAAGAGCTTGTTGAAGTAGTGGACTTTTTGAAAGATCCGAAACGCTTTGGTGAGATCGGTGCCCGCATTCCGAAGGGGATCTTGCTTGTCGGGCCTCCAGGTACAGGTAAAACTTTGCTTGCCCGCGCAGTAGCTGGCGAAGCAGGCGTGCCGTTCTTCTCAATCAGTGGTTCAGACTTCGTCGAAATGTTCGTCGGCGTCGGGGCTTCACGTGTTCGTGATTTGTTCGAGAACGCGAAGAAAAATGCACCATGTATCATCTTCATCGATGAAATCGATGCAGTCGGCCGCCAGCGCGGCGCCGGCCTTGGCGGCGGGCATGATGAGCGTGAACAAACGCTCAACCAATTGCTCGTTGAAATGGATGGCTTTGGTGCGAACGAAGGCATTATCATCATTGCTGCTACCAACCGTCCGGATATCTTGGACCCGGCACTTCTACGTCCTGGCCGTTTTGACCGCCAGATCACAGTTGGCCGCCCGGATGTTAAAGGACGTGAAGAAGTGTTGAAAGTGCATGCGCGCAACAAGCCGCTTGATGACACGGTCGACATGAAGGCGATCGCTCAGCGGACGCCTGGATTCTCGGGTGCAGACCTCGAAAACTTATTGAACGAAGCAGCACTCGTCGCAGCTCGCCGCAATAAGAAGAAAATCGACATGGCCGATATCGATGAAGCGACCGACCGCGTTATTGCCGGTCCCGCTAAGAAGAATCGCGTTATTTCGAAAAAAGAACGCAATATCGTTGCATATCACGAGTCTGGCCATACCGTTATCGGTTTGATTCTAGACGATGCGGACATTGTCCATAAAGTAACGATCGTACCGCGCGGCCAAGCTGGCGGATATGCCGTTATGCTGCCACGTGAAGACCGTTACTTCATGACTAAACCGGAACTGCTCGATAAAATTGCCGGCTTGCTCGGTGGACGCGTCGCTGAGGATATCGTCTTTGGCGAAGTATCCACGGGCGCACACAATGACTTCCAGCGCGCGACAGCGATCGCCCGCAGCATGGTCACAGAGTACGGCATGAGCGACAAGATCGGCCCAATCCAATTCGGCCAGTCTCAAGGCGGCAACGTCTTCCTTGGACGCGACTTCAATTCGGATCAAAACTATTCCGATGCGATCGCATTTGAGATCGATCAAGAAATCCAACGCATCATCAAAGAGCAATATGTCCGGACAAAAGAGATCCTCACGGAAAAACGCGAGCTTCTCGAGCTACTTGCCAACACATTGCTTGAAGTGGAAACACTCGATGCTGCTCAAATCCTGCATTTGAAAGAACACGGTACATTGCCGGAACGTTCGTATGAAGCCTTGAACGGCAACTACGAAAAAGACGAAGAAAGCGAAACGGAAACAGACGAGGTAAACCCGGACGTAACGGGCGCACCGAATGATCCGTCATCAGGAGATTTGCCGGAAGAAGGCTCATCAACTGATTCGCAAGGACCGATCCGAGAAGACCGTAAATAAACAAAAGCCGGTGCCAGCCCTGAAAAGGGCTTGGCATCGGCTTTTTGCTTTTGCGGAATTATGGTATGATGTGTTGGAAATTCAGCAGATAAATGGGGAGAACTTATGATCTTAGTAATGGATACAGGCAATACCAATATCGTCCTTGGCGTATACGATAACGACACACTCCTGCACCATTGGCGGATGGAAACCGACCGCCACAAAACCGAAGATGAATACGCTATGCAGATCAAGGCGTTTTTAAATCATGTTGGGCTCGGTTTTGAATCAATTGATGGGGTCATCATGTCTTCCGTCGTGCCCCCAATCATGTTTGCGCTCGAGCGCATGGCACAAAAATATTTCCATACCAAAGCGCTAGTCGTCGGGCCTGGCGTCAAAACCGGCCTCAATATTAAATACGAAAACCCGCGTGAAGTGGGCGCAGACCGAATCGTTAATGCTGTCGCCGCGATACAAGAATACGGAGGACCTTTGATCATTGTTGATTTCGGCACCGCCAACACGTTCTGTTACATCGACGAAAACAACCAATACCAAGGCGGCGCCATTGCCCCAGGAATCCAAAGCTCGACCGAAGCGCTCTACACCCGTGCATCGAAATTGCCGCGCATCGAAATCGCGCGTCCTGATTCGGTCGTCGGCAAAAATACCATTTCTGCGATGCAGGCAGGAATTGTCTACGGATATGTCGGCCAGGCAGAAGGCATCATCACCCGTATGAAACAACAAAGCAAGCAACACCCGACCGTCATTGCAACAGGCGGCCTTGCCCCATTGATTGCCGAAGAGTCAGATATGATTGACCATGTTGACCCGTTTTTGACATTAAAAGGCTTACACTTTATTTACAAACGCAACCAAGCGTAAGGAGAGGAAGAATCACATGTCAGATTATTTAGTTCGCGGACTTGGCTTTAACGGCAATGTCCGTGCATTTGCAGTCAATACGACAGAAACGGTAGGAGAGGCACAGCGCCGTCACCAAACATGGCCCGCTGCAACCGCAGCTCTCGGCCGCTTGATGACAGGTGGCGTCATGTTTGGCGCCATGCTAAAAGGAGAAGACCGCGTCACCTTAAAAATCGAAGCTGGTGGTCCGGTCGGCCATCTATTAGTCGACAGTGACGCCAAAGGCAATGTGCGCGGCTACGTCGCCCATCCGCAAAGCCATGTTGATAGCAAAGGTGGAAAACTCGATGTTAAAGGGGTTGTCGGCACAAATGGCATGCTGTCAGTTGTCAAAGACCAAGGCATGCGCGATTATTTCACGGGACAAACACCGATTGTATCCGGCGAGATCGCAGAAGACTTGACTTATTATTTCGTCGTCTCTGAACAAGTGCCTTCATCTGTTGGGCTCGGTGTGCTTGTCGATACCGACAATTCCGTGCTCGCAGCAGGCGGTTTTATTATTCAATTGATGCCTGACATCGACGACGAAACCATTACATTGATCGAACAGCGCTTGGCGAACATCGAACCCGTTTCCTCAATGATCAAACGAGGGCTCACGCCTGAAGAGATTTTGGAAGAAGTGCTAGGAAAAGACAATGTTCAAATTCTCGAAGAAATGCCTGTGCAGTTTCAGTGTACGTGTTCTAAAGAAAAATTCGCAGAAGGCATTATGGGACTTGGAAAAGAAGAAATCCGCCAAATGATCGAAACAGACGGCGAGGCGGAAACTGAATGTCATTTCTGTCACGAAAAGTATCATTACAACAAAGCAGAATTGGAAGCGTTGCTCAATGAACTCGAATCGAACTAACACGACACCGCACAAGCAAAAACGTCACTTGAAAACCAAACCGGTGCTGCTGGTGATTGGTATTTTATTGCTGGCGAATGTGTTGTGGTTCATCGCTTGGCTTATTCCCAATGGCAGCAGTGCCACAAATGAAGAAGTCGCAGCGGTGGATGGAGAAGAAATCACGCGTGCTGAATGGTTGGCGGCCATGGAACAACAGCATGGCCGCGCCGCTCTGTTGGAATTGGTCAATGAAAAAGTCATGGCCGCTGCGGCAGATGATTACGGGATCGAAGTATCGGATAAAGAAATCGATCTGGAACTGGCGATGATGCGAACTGCGCAGGACGGGACTGAAGAGATGTTGTATGCGAGTGACAGCCAACGTCAGCGCGACAAAGTAAAAGCGCAATTGATCTTGGAGAAAGTTTTGACGAAAGACGTCCTCATCGAAGATCAGGCCATCGAAGATTTCTACGAAGACAACCGCGCAATCTATGATGTTAAAGATTCTTACCGCACGAGCATGATTGTCTTAAATTCCAAGGCTGAAGCGGAAGAAGCGATTAAAGAGCTCGACAATGGCTCGAGTTTCGAGGCACTTGCACGCGAGCGCTCGATCGATAATGCCACTGGCAACCTAGGCGGTGATATCGGCTTTGTGTCCCCAGGTCAAGCTTCGATCGATCCACAAATCGCGAAAACGGTGGAAAGCATCGAACCGGGCTCTTGGTCCGCTCCGCTCGTACTTGAAGATGGCCGGACTGCGGTTATTACGGTGAAAGAAAAAATCGAAGGCCGAACATTCGGCTTTGATGAAGTGAAAGAGCACATTAGCCGCGAGCTGGCACTTGAGCAATTGCCTCAATCCGTTTCGCCCGAAGCCTTTTGGCAAGAATTCGACGCTGAATGGTTTTATGGCGAAGGGGAATGATTTGGCGATGCGCTCAGGAAATTGACAGTTCTCGGTGCAATTGATACGATGAAGCAAATAATGTCGACAAAAATAGTGGGGATTAGGAGTGGTAAACATGGCACGAGTAGGAAATTCAATTACCGAATTGATTGGGCAAACACCGATTGTTAAATTAAACCGGCTAACAGGACCTGAAGATGCAGAAGTTTACGTCAAATTGGAATACTTCAACCCAGGATCTAGCGTCAAAGACCGTATCGCACTGGCAATGATTGAAGCAGCTGAAAAATCCGGCGACTTAAAAGAAGGCGATACCTTAATCGAACCAACAAGCGGCAACACCGGCATTGGATTGGCCATGATTGCAGCAGCAAAAGGCTATCGCAGCGTCCTTGTCATGCCTGAGACGATGAGCATGGAACGCCGCAACTTATTGCGCGCATATGGTGCAGAATTGGTCTTAACGCCAGGTCCAGATGGCATGAATGGTCCCAAGGGTGCCATCAAAACGGCCGAAAAATTGGCTGCCGAAAACGATTGGTTCATGCCACAACAGTTCAACAATCAGGCAAATCCAGAAGTACACCGGTTAACGACGGGTCCTGAAATTGTAGAAGCGATGGATCAATTGGACGGTTTCATTGCAGGCATTGGGACAGGCGGCACCATCACTGGGGCTGGCCAGGTATTGAAAGAGCATTTTCCGAACGTCCATATCGTAGCGGTTGAACCGACCGATTCGCCGGTCTTATCTGGTGGAAAACCAGGCCCTCATAAAATTCAAGGCATCGGCGCAGGTTTTGTGCCGGCGGTATTGAACACTGAAATCTACGACGAGATCATGCAAGTAAGCAATGATCAATCCTATGAATCTGCCCGTAGAACGGCCCGTGAAGAAGGCATTCTCGGAGGGGTTTCATCAGGTGCAGCTATCTACGCTGCGCTTGAACTCGCGAAAAGACTTGGCAAAGGCAAAAAAGTCTTGGCGATCTTGCCATCAAACGGTGAACGCTATTTGAGCACTCCACTTTATCAATTTGATGAAAATAACGGATAAACGGAAGAGCCTTTGAAAAAAGGGCTCTTTTTTGTGCAGAAAAAGCAGATTCACGATAAGATGAAGTCAGTTTATAGAAAAGCATTTCCTGGGAAATACATGTAGTTCTTCAATCCTTATATGGACGGTGAATCAGAATGAGCCTAGAGATGAACACGGAAACGGTAGTAATGGGCATTTTGAATGTAACGCCGGATTCATTTTCCGACGGCGGACAGTTCGATAATGTAGAAAAAGCGGTGGCGCGAGCCAAGCAAATGCTTGCGGATGGGGCAGCAATCATTGATGTGGGAGGCGAATCGACACGTCCTGGCCACACGCAAATCGCGGACGAAGAAGAGATCGCCCGAGTTGTCCCGGTGATTCGTGCGCTCCGACAACAAACAGACGCGGTTATTTCCATCGATACATATAAATCTGCAGTGGCGCATGCTGCAGTTGAGGCAGGAGCCACTATCATCAATGATATTTGGGGGGCTAAATACGATTCCGAAATCGCCCGAGTAGCGGCGAGCAAGCAAGTGCCGATTATTTTGATGCACAACCGGACTGAAGCGGTTTACGATGACTTCTGGCAAGGTGTTAAAGAAGACCTCGAGGCAAGCATTCACATTGCGCGAGATGCGGGAGTGCCTGACGAACATATCTGGCTCGACCCTGGCATTGGGTTCGCTAAGACACTAGCGCAAAACGTCGAGATGATGCAGCGGCTCGATCAACTGGTGGCGATGGGCTACCCGGTGCTTCTCGGCACATCCCGAAAATCGTTTATCGGCAAGTTGCTGGGTGTAACGGTCGATGAGCGTTTAGAAGGCTCGCTCGCTACAGTATCGTTCGGCGTCATGAAAGGATGCCAAATCGTACGAGTACACGACGTAAAAGAAACGGTGCAAACGGTCCGTATGATAGATGTCTTAACCGGAAAGAAAAGGATGGAGGGATGAACATGGATTATATTCATTTGAACGAGATGGAGTTTTATGGCTATCACGGCGTGTTTCCGGAAGAACGAAAACTTGGACAGCGTTTCCGGGCAACAGTGACACTTGCCATCGATTTAACACGCGCTGGAGAAACCGATGAGCTAGAACATACGGTCCATTACGGCGAAGCGTACGAAACATGTCGCGAAGTCATTGAAGGAACACCCAAAAAATTGGTCGAGGCAGTGGCCGAAACAGTAGCTGCTAAATTGCGACACCGATTCCCGCTGGTTCAAGGAGTGCGGGTCCAGCTAATCAAACCCGACCCGCCGATTCCTGGCCATTACCAATCAGTAGCAATCGATATCACGCGGGGGAACTTCTGATGAACAAGGCTTATCTATCTTTAGGTTCGAATCTTGGAGACCGGAAACGGCAGCTTCAAGAAGCGGTCCGTTTGCTGCGAGCGAATCCAGCAATCTCTAATGTGAAAATATCATCCATTTACGAAACAGCACCTGTGGGCTACCTGGATCAGGGGGCATTCCTGAATCTAGCGGTCCGCCTTGAAACTAATCTTTCACCTTTAGACCTCTTGGCTGTATGCCAAGAGGTTGAGCGCAACTTGCAGCGGGAGCGGCTCGTTCGCTGGGGTCCGCGAACTGTAGACCTCGATATACTGTTGTATGGTCAAGAGCAACTCGCTACAGATGAGCTGACCATTCCGCACCCGAGGATGTATGAACGTGCGTTCGTGCTCGTTCCTTTGCGTGATCTGCTGCCTTCCTTAGTGATGCCAGCAGAGCTAGAGATGCAGGAAGTAGAGTTATGGGAAGCATATAGTGACATCGAAGCTTTTCTGAATGATGCAAGTTGATTAACTGAATTCAGAAAAAGCCTACGAAGTAAAATCGAAAGCTAGCGTAAAACAATGGCAGTTTTTCTTATGTAACGGTACGGAAAATTGTGTACAATGGATAAATACACGAAAGCACGTGGTTTTAACAGAAAAAGGAGTGTAGGATATGTCAGAAGAATTGAATGACCAATTAGTGGTGCGCCGCCAGAAAATGCAAAACTTCCGCGAACATGGACTTGATCCATTTGGAAAACGTTTCGAACGCACGCATCTCTCACAAGAAATCGTTGAGCAATATGACCAATTCTCAAAAGAAGAGTTAGAAGAAAAATCCGTTGAAGTCATTATTGCCGGCCGCATCATGACAAAGCGTGGAAAAGGCAAAGCGGGATTTGCGCATCTGCAAGACTTGAAAGGACAGATCCAAATTTACGTCCGGAAAGATGCAATTGGAGAAGCTTCTTATGAATTCTTCAACACGGCAGATCTAGGCGACATTATCGGCGTCCGAGGCACCGTTTTCAAAACAAACGTCGGCGAACTTTCCGTCAAGGCGCAAGAAGTAGAATACCTAACAAAAGCCCTTCGTCCGTTGCCAGAGAAATTCCACGGTTTAAAAGATGTGGAACAACGCTATCGTCAGCGCTATTTGGACTTGATTGTTAGTGAAAACAGCAAAGAGACGTTCATCCTGCGCAGCCGCATCATTCAAGCAATGCGCCGCTACCTGGATGACCAAGGCTTCTTGGAAGTCGAAACACCGATGCTCCACTCAATTGCTGGGGGAGCCACTGCCCGTCCGTTCATTACTCACCACAATGCGTTAGACATGCAATTGTATATTCGTATTGCTATTGAACTTCATTTGAAACGCCTCATCGTAGGTGGATTAGAGAAAGTTTATGAAATCGGACGCGTTTTCCGCAACGAAGGCATATCAACCCGCCACAACCCAGAGTTCACGATGCTCGAACTTTATGAAGCATACGCAGATTATAATGACATTATGTCTTTGACAGAAAATTTGATTGCTCACACTGCAAAAGAAGTTCTGGGCACAACAACGGTCCGCTACGGAGAAGAAGACATCAACCTTGCGCCGGGCTGGAAACGTCTGCACATGGCAGATGCAGTTAAAGAATACACGGGAGTGGATTTCTGGCAGCGTATGTCGAAGGAAGAAGCACAAGCGCTCGCTGTGGAACACAACATTGAAATTAAGCCAACTATGGAAGTTGGGCATATTCTCAATGAATTCTTTGAACAGAAAGTTGAAGAGCAATTGGTTCAGCCTACATTTATTTATGGGCATCCAGTTGAAATTTCTCCACTTGCCAAGAAAAATCTAGAAGATGAGCGTTTTACAGATCGTTTTGAACTTTTCATTGTCCGCAGAGAACACGCAAATGCCTTTACGGAATTAAACGATCCTATCGATCAGCGCGAACGTTTCGAAGCGCAACTCGTTGAAAAAGAAGAAGGAAACGATGAAGCTCATGAAATGGATGACGACTTCATAGAAGCTTTGGAATATGGACTTCCGCCAACAGGAGGATTGGGTATCGGGATTGATCGCTTAGTCATGCTGTTAACTAACTCAGCATCGATACGCGATGTACTATTATTCCCTCAGATGCGCCCAAAAGAATAGTAAGTATGCAGAACCCAGACAAGTCATTTGATTTGTTTGGGTTTTTTAAAAAAACTATTGCGCTTATTTTAATAAGGTGGTAAGATATTTCTTGTCGCGTTTTTAAGTGAAAAGCGGCACAGCAATAAAGAAAAAATAAGCCTTGACTCTCGCGAGAGAGTTTGGTAATATTGAAAAGTCGCTGTCACATTGAGCGCATTAACAATTGAACCTTGAAAACTGAACAGCAAAACGTCAACAATACAGTCGCGAGCGATCGCGGCACAACTTACTGATCAGCTTCGGCAGATCAAGCGAATCGCGCGTCTTTCGAGACGGCGATACGCCAGCAGTATTGAGCAATCAACTACTCTATAATGGAGAGTTTGATCCTGGCTCAGGACGAACGCT
>NZ_LTZG01000002.1 GCF_001592825.1 Planococcus maritimus | reverse complement strand
CCCGTTCCCATCCCGAACACGGAAGTTAAGCTCTTTTGCGCCGATGGTAGTTGGGGGTTTCCCCCTGTGAGAGTAGGTCGTCGCTGGGCACCTAATAGAAAGGCCGTTACCGGTTTATCCCGGTAACGGCCTTTTTTGTATTGTTTTTGTAAAAACACAACGCGGCTTTTCGAAAAGGTGCAGCGTTCGGTATAATGGAATAAACAATGAATGACAACGTGAGGATGTAAAGATTATGACTCAAAGACGTCCAGTGGTGGATGCATTATTAGAATTTCAAAGAAGACGGCCGATTTCGTTTCATGTTCCCGGTCATAAAAACGGCCTGCTATCGGGTTTGCCGAAAGAATTAAAAGCGGCACTTGTCTATGATATGACAGAGTTGGAGGGCCTTGATGATTTACACGCCCCTAATGCGGCGATCAAGGAAGCGGAAGGTTTGCTGGCAGATGCGTACGGTTCGAAAAAAAGCTATTTTTTAGTAAATGGCTCAACTGCAGGGAATTTGGCGATGGTTCATGCGGTTTGTGGAGAAGGAGATCATGTGATTGTGCAGCGTAACTCACACAAGTCTATCTTTCATGCGCTTGAACTTTCCCATGTAAAACCTGTTTATGTAGCGCCTGAATGGGATGAAGTCTCTAAAAGTGCAGGAGCTGTTGCCTTATCTACAATCGTGACCGCCATTGATGAGTATCCGCAAGCGACAGCGGTTGTTTTGACGTATCCGAGCTATTATGGCGTCGCTTCTATTGAGTTGGAAGCCATCATTGATTATTGTCATGAACGTAATATTGCGGTGCTGGTCGATGAAGCACATGGGGCGCATCTGGCAGCAGGCGCGCCGTTCCCTGTGAGTGCGCTGGCTTATGGAGCTGATGTGGTCGTGCAGTCTGCCCATAAAACCTTGCCTGCGATGACTATGGGTTCCTACCTTCACGTAGCTGGAGAGTTGGTGAACGAAAGAATGATCGACAAGTATTTACGGATTTTTCAATCGAGCAGCCCTTCTTATCCCATCATGGCTTCGCTTGACGATGCCAGGGCGTATATCCAGAATTATTCGGTTCACGATAAGCGGGATTTTCTAGAAAAACGCCTTTATTTCATTTCCAGTATTAGACGGATTCCTTCTCTAGAAGTAGTAGAGACGCATGATCCGCTAAAGTTATTGCTGCGTGTTGAAAGCAGAGGGGGCTTTCAGCTGAAACAAGCATTGGAACAAGCCGGTATTTTTGTAGAATTGGCGGATCCGTTTCAAGTCTTGCTGATTCTGCCCTTATCCAAGCCCTGGCATGCCTATCCGTATGCAGATATACGCAGCCGGATTAAAGAAGCTGTGCAAGGTATGCGTCTATTAGAGAAGCTTGTGCCCAGCTTCCGTCCTACCGATTCCCAGCGGGTGACAGTGCCGGAGTTGTCGTTTGAGGAAGTGGATTTATCGGTGCAGGAGTGGGTTCCTTATGCGAGGGCGATCGGCCGGGTCTCGGCGGCGATGATAACACCTTATCCACCCGGTATTCCGCTCGTCACGCCAGGAGAAAAGTGGACGGTCGAAAAAGTAGAGGAGCTGTCGGATTATCTAGGTGCCGGGTCGGAGATTCAAGGTGATCATCGCTTATCGGAAAAGTTGGTTTCGGTCATTCCGTGGTGAGTAGAACGGACGCTCGGGTGGTATACAATAGCATATGCGATAGCGAATATGGGGGTAATAATATGGAACAGGAAAAGTACGCAATTATCGATATTGGCTCGAATACCATCCGTTTGGTTATTTATACGCGGGATAAAAGTGGGCGTTTCTCAGAAAGTGAGAACGTCAAGGCAGTCGCTCGCCTGCGCAATTATTTAACGGACGATTTAACGCTCTCTGAAGAAGGCATAACGGTATTGATCGATACCTTGAAGAGTTTTCAGGAAGTGACGCGCCATCATCAGCTCGAAGCAATTAAATGCGTGGCGACGGCTGCTGTGCGGCAGGCTGAAAATCAGGAAACCATTATTCAGCGCGTTGGGGAAGAGACGGATTTTACGATGCGTATTTTATCCGAATACGAAGAAGCGCATTACGGTTATTTGGCAGTCGTCAATTCGATGTCGTATAAAGAGGGGATTACTGTTGATATTGGCGGTGGCAGTACGGAACTGACCTTATTTGAAGGTCGGGAATTGATTCATTTCCATAGTTTTCCGTTCGGTGCGTTATCGTTGAAAAAGCAGTTTATTGAAGGCGATACACCGAAAAAGAGTGAGTTGAAGGCATTAAGGGAGTTTATTGAAAGCCAGTTCTTATCGCTCGACTGGATCGAAGGGAAGAACTTGCCGCTGATTGGCATCGGGGGAAGCGCGCGAAACTTGGCGCAGATTCATCAAGAACAAATCGACTATCCACTATCCGGTGTGCATCAGTATACGATGAAGCGAAAAGATGTGGAAGAAACAAATAAATGGCTGGGCTCGATGGACTTTGATGAGTTGCAGCGCGTGGAAGGTTTGTCGCGTGACCGTGCGGACATCATTATTCCAGCGGTAGAAGTGTTCAATTGCCTCATGGAATTAATCGATGCCGAGCTTTTTGCGCTGAGCCGAAAGGGCTTGCGGGACGGGGTGTTTTACGAAGAAATGACCAAAGACTTCGAGATGCCAGTGTTTCCAAATGTCATTGAGGAAAGTTTCTACGATTTGGCGATCGACTACGATATCAACTTGACGCATGCTATCCATGTGACCAATAGCGCTTTGATGATTGTTAGAGAGCTGGTAGACGAAGGGTTTCTTGAATTGTCGGAAAGCGATCATCGCTGGGTCCGCCTCGGCAGTTCCATGTACAATCTCGGTTCGTATATCGACTCCGAATCAAGCAATCAGCATACATTTTATCTGCTGGCCAATCGGACAATCGATGGGCTTTTGCACAAAGAACGCATCATAGTCGCGTTGCTTGCTTCCTATAAAAACAAGAACTTGTTTAAGCGCAATGCGGCGCTTTATGAAGACTGGTACACAGAAGAAGAGCTGGATAAGTTCAATATTATGGGTGCCGTCATTAAATTCGCCTATAGTTTGAATGCGACCAAACGCGATATCGTCAAAGATATCCAAATAGAGTCCAAAAAAGAAGAGCTTGTTTTCTCCATCCAATGCCGGGAAGACTGGAAACCTGAGCAATACCAGGTCGAAAAGCAGAAAAAGCATTTGGAAAAATTATTGAAGAAAACGATTACCGTCGACTTTCATGAATGAATGAAACCTGAAGGGGAGTTGTGTTGTGGGAAAGAAAAAAGAAGATATGGTCCAGTTAAACAGTCCTTCCTATTACAATAACCGCGAACTGAGTTGGTTGGCATTCAATGAACGGGTGCTGCAAGAAGCACTCGACCCGAGCAACCCGCTTCTTGAGAAGCTTAAGTTTCTGGCGATTTTCAGCTCCAACTTGGATGAGTTTTTCATGGTGCGTGTAGCGGGTCTCCAAGACCAGGTGAAGGTAGGCTTTAATAAGCCAGAGAACAAAGCCGGGATGACGCCCAAGCAGCAATTGCATGAAATCGCTTTGAAGAATCATCAATTGGTGAATTTGCAATACGATACCTTGCGTAAAATCGTGTATCCCAAGCTTCAGAAAGAGCATGTCCATTTCTTGAAAATGAGAGACTTAAGCGATTCACAAAAAGACGCTTTGGAGATTTACTTTGACGAGCATATTTTTCCTGTACTGACTCCGATGGCGATCGATGCCTACCGCCCCTTTCCGATGCTCTTGAATAAAAGTATCAATTTGGCGGTCGTCTTGGAAGATACGTCGAAAGAGGTAGATTCTGAACAACGAATCCGTACCGCCATCGTCCAATTGCCGGCAATGCTCGAGCGGTTTGTCCAATTGCCCGAAAACGGAGGATTGCGTAAATTATTGCTACTGGATGATGTCATCGAATTTTTTATCGGCAAGCTGTTTCACGGCTATGAAGTCAAGTCGACTACTGTTTTCCGGATTACCCGCAATGCGGATATGACGATCCACGAAGAGGGCGCGCGCGACTTGCTCAAAGAAATCGAAGAAGAGTTGAGAAAACGCAAATGGGGAGCTGCTGTCCGTCTCGAAGTGCAAAAGGATGGACTAGATCCTGTTATTTTGGATTATTTAATGGAAGAGTTGGAAGTGCATCCGAAAGATGTCTACGAAATTGATGGATTTTTGGATTTGACGGTGTTTTTCAGTTTCTACAAGAAAATGGCCCCGATATGGGAGCATTTGGTCTACGAAGGAAAAATTTCGCAACTGCCAGTAGGGATGGAAAACGGCAAGGCCATTTATGCGAAAATCGCAGAAGAAGACGTGTTCTTGCATCATCCGTACGAGTCGTTCGAGCCGGTCGTGGAGTTTATTTCGGAAGCAGCGGATGATCCGGACGTGCTTGCGATCAAGCAAACCTTATACCGGGTCAGCGGGGATTCGCCGGTGATCAATGCCTTGAAGCGTGCAGCGGAAAACGGCAAGCAAGTGACGGTGCTAGTGGAGTTGAAGGCGCGCTTTGATGAGGAAAATAACGTGCACTGGGCAAAAGAGTTGGAAAAAGCGGGCTGTCACGTTATTTATGGCATGACGCATCTGAAGACCCACAGCAAAATTACTTTGGTGGTTCGCAAAAAACAAGGGCGCATCGAACGCTTTGTTCACCTTGGGACCGGCAATTACAACGATCAGACAGCCAAAATCTATACGGATATGAGCTTGTTCACCTCGAAAAAAGAAATTGGCATCGATGCGACGAATTTTTTCAATTACTTGAGTGGCTATACGGAAAAACCAGAATTCCATTATTTATCAGTTGCGCCGTTTTCGATCCGAAAAGACATTCTTCACCTGATCGATTCGGAAATTCGCTATGAGAAAAAGTATGGCAATGGCCGGATCATAGCGAAAATGAATTCCCTGACTGATAAGAGCATCATCACGAAGCTGTACGAGGCTTCTCGTGCCGGAGTGACGATTGAATTGATTGTGCGCGGCATTTGTTGCTTGCGTCCAGGAATCCCTGGAGTGAGCGATAATATCCGCGTCCGCAGCATTGTCGGGCGCTTGCTCGAACATAGCCGCGTCTATTATTTCCATCAGAATGGCAAAGAAAAAACCTTTTTGTCCTCTGCAGATATGATGACGAGAAACTTAAACAACCGCATTGAAATCCTTTTCCCGGTGATCGACAAGCGGGTGAAAGGGCAAGTGTGGGACATTCTGGAGCTTGGCCTTAAAGATAATGTCAAAGCGCGTGAACAAGACGAAGAAGGCAATTACGGCTATGTCCGTAGAATCGAAGGGCAAGCGGTGATCGACAGCCAAATGGAGTTGTTTGAGCGTGCTTACCAGGTAGCGGAAGATGAGGAATAAGGTCTAAAGGAAGATGCAAAAATGGCTGCGATTGCGGTATAGTGGGTAGTGTTTTTAATAGACAAGGAAACAGGTGAAACTATGAGTTATTTTATTACACTAGAAGGCGGCGAAGGATCGGGCAAAACGACGGCCTTGGCGAAACTGGCAGAACGGCTGGTGGCTGACGGCTTTGAAGTGGTGACAACACGTGAACCGGGCGGTATTGAAATCGCAGAAAAAATACGTGAAGTCATCTTAGACCGGTCACATACCGCAATGGATGCCCGTACAGAAGCTTTATTATATGCAGCGGCACGGCGCCAGCATTTGGTGGAGCGGGTGCTGCCGGCGCTTCAGGCAGGAAAAATTGTTCTATGCGACCGTTTTGTCGACAGCAGCCTTGCTTACCAGGGCCATGCCCGCGGGCTCGGACTAGATGATGTGTTGGCGATCAATGAATTCGCCATCGAAGGGCATATGCCAGAATTGACTTTGTATTTTGATGTCAATCCGAAAACAGGACTCGCACGCATCGACCTCGATCAAGGCCGTGAATTCAACCGTCTGGATGAGGAATCATTGGCATTTCATTATAAAGTAAGAGAAGGGTATTTGCTGTTGCTTGGCCGTTACCCAGAACGCATGCAGTTGATCAACGCGGAAAACGAGTTGGATGAAGTAGTGTCGGATGCGTATGAAGCTTTGCAACGCTTCTTGGCAGAAAAAAAATAATGAATTACCGGCAGCCCTGTTTGTGAAGGGCTGTTTTTTTCATGGATGGAAGGCCTGTATATTGTCACGATTTTTTTGCATCGCTCAGGGAAAGAGGTGACGGCACGTTCGCCGTTCGTGTTATACTAATACATAGAGAAGCAACCAAAAAAGGAGTGAGTGCTGATGAAACTCGTCGTAGCAGTGGTACAGGATCAAGACAGTAACCGCTTATCCAATGCGTTGACGAAAAATGATTTCCGGGCTACCAAGCTTGCCAGTACGGGAGGGTTCTTGCGCTCAGGAAACACCACCTTTTTGATCGGGGTCGACGATAGCCGTGTCCCGAAATTGATGGATTTGATCCGCGACAATTGCCGTGCGCGCGAACAGATGGTGGCGCCGGTTTCACCGATGGGTGGAAATGCGGATTCCTATATACCGTACCCGGTCGAAGTGGAAGTGGGAGGGGCAACGATTTTCGTCTTGCCAATCGAACAGTTCCAGCAATTTTAAGAAACAGCCTAGCTGTTTCTTCGTCCGCACTACCCGTGATCCATCTGGAACACGGGATTTTTTACAAAGTTTGAAGGTGGAATCATGCACAAAACCATAGAAGAATTACAAGACATGCAGCCTGTTGTGCTCAAGCGCTTGCAGGGGGCTTACGCTAACGACCGGCTTGCTCATGCCTATTTATTGGAAGGGCCTTCAGGAGCCGGAAAAAAGGAACTGACGCATTTTTTCGTCAAATTATTATTATGCGAAACACCGATTGACAATGTTCCATGTGAAACATGCCGAAGCTGCAAACTGTATGAAAACGGCAATCACCCGAATATTTTATTCATCGAACCAGATGGGCAGAACATTAAAATCGATCAAATCCGCGACTTGATTTACACAATGAACAAGACGGCGCTGAATGCTGGGCGCAAAGTCTACGTCATTGAGCAGGCAGACCGCATGAACAATTCGTCTGCTAACGCTTTGCTGAAGTTTTTGGAAGAACCAGAAGCGAATGTGACGGCACTATTGTTGACGGAGCGCTTGAACGCTATTATGAGCACGATTCGTTCGCGCTGCCAGCTGCTGTCATTCCAGCCTTTGTCTCGGCCGAAGTTGATGGAGCGGTTGTTGGCGGGTGGCATGACCGGATCGATGGCGGCGACGGTGAGCATGTTGACGCAAAGTGAACAGGAAGCGAAACGGCTGAGTGAGGAAGAGCAGTTTGCCGAAGAGCGGAAACTGGTGTTGAAGTTGGTCGAGACGGTGGGGGGCAATGTCCATGAGGCATTACTTTTGATCCAATCTGATTGGCTGCCCTTGTTCAAAGAGAAAGAAGATGCCGAAAGAGGGCTCGACATGTTATTATTTGCATATCGGGACATCGCGACAGTGAAAGCGGGTCTTGAGACTGCACGCACATATCCGGACATGGAAGAAACTTGGAAGCAGATGGCGCTTCAACGTTCGTTCGATGTATTGTCCAGGCAGTTGCAGGCAGTGTTACAAGCCAAACAGCAATTGCCGCGCAATATGAACCGGACACTGTTGATGGAGCAATTAATGCTGAATCTGCAGGAGGGGTAGACAATTGTATAAAGTAATAGGAGTCCGCTTCAAGAAAGCGGGTAAAATATATTATTTCGATCCAGGCGAAGCTGTGATCGAAAAAGACGATTATGTCATTGTGGAAACAGCGCGGGGCATTGAATACGGCAAAGTAGTTGTCCCTGTGAAAGAAGTCGGCGAGAATGATGTCGTCTTGCCGTTGAAGCAAGTCGTTCGCGCCGCAACTGAACGCGATCGCTTGCAAGTGGAAGAAAACCGTTCGGAAGCGGAACGCGCTTTTGAAGTAGGAACAGACAAAATCGAATCGCACCGCTTGGACATGAAGCTGGTCGATGTCGAATACACTTTCGATCGCAATAAAGTTATCTTCTATTTCACCGCAGAAGGCCGGGTTGATTTCCGTAACCTGGTGAAAGACTTGGCATCGATTTTCCGGACGCGCATCGAACTTCGCCAGATCGGCGTACGTGACGAGGCGAAAATGCTTGGCGGCATCGGGCCGTGCGGGCGGATGCTATGCTGTTCGACTTTCCTCGGCGATTTCGAGCCGGTGTCGATCAAAATGGCGAAAGACCAGAACTTGTCATTGAATCCATCGAAGATTTCAGGGCTATGCGGACGGTTGATGTGCTGCTTGAAATACGAGAACGATGAGTACGAACAAGCGAAAAAGGAAATGCCGGATATCGGCGCGCGCGTCGAAACGCCGGATGGCAATGGCCGCGTCGTCAGCTTGAATTTGCTTGAGCGAGTATTGAAAATCCGCCTGGCAGAACAAGACCAGACGCTGGAATATACATTGGACGAAATCATGAACCAAGGGACGAGAGCGTGAGGTGGTGGCATCAGTGAAAGAAAAGAATTTTTTGGATACGGTCATGGATTTTGAACAGCAATTGGAATCGATGCAAGAGCAGTTCCGCGATTTGAAAACCGTTGTAGCGCGGACGATGGAAGAGCATCATGCGCTGCAATTGGAAAATCACCATTTGCGTGCCCGCCTCGATGAACTGAACGAAAAAGTACCGGAACCGGAAAAAGTCGATCCGGTCAAATTGAAAAAAGCCGTCATGGACATTGGGGAAGGCTACGACAACTTGGCGCGGCTCTATCACGAAGGCTACCACGTCTGCAACGTCCATTTCGGAAGCTCCCGTAAAGGCGACGACTGCCTGTTTTGTTTATCATTCCTAAACAAGCAGAATTAACAAGAAAAGCGAAAACGCCTGTGTAGCTTCGACAGGCGTAAGCCGGGTACCCGAAGCGGCGCTTTTTGCCGCACAGGGGAAACGGCTTATGACCCGAGAAGCTAGGCGATTGAGCTAGACAATAAAGAAAAGCGAAAACGCCTGTTCAGCTTCGACAGGCGTAAGCCGGGTACCCGAAGCGGCGCTTTTTGCCGCACAGGGGAACGGCTTATGACCCGAGAAGCTAGGCGATTGAGCTAGACATAAAGAAAAGCGAAACCGCCTGTGTAGCTTCGACAGGCGTAAGCCGGGTACCCGAAGCGGCGCTTTTTGCCGCACAGGGGAAACGGCTTATGACCCGAGAAGCTAGGCGATTGAGCTAGACAATAAAGAAATAGAACCAACAGGCTTCCGACACTCCGTGTGGCGGCAGCCTTTTATTATGGCAGGAGTGAACGACATGTTAACAGACGACGAACGCTTGGATTATTTATTAGCGGAGAATTTACGCATTATCCAGAGTCCTTCGGTATTTTCTTTTTCTTTAGATGCGGTCTTATTGGCGCGTTTTGCCTATGTGCCGAAAAAGCGGGGACGGATTGTCGATTTATGTACGGGTAACGGCGCGATTCCGCTGTTTTTGAGCGCCCGCACCGAGTCCAGCATTACGGGTGTCGAATTGCAGCCCCGCCTTGCAGGGATGGCGCGCCGCAGCATCGAATTTAACGGGCTTGAAGAACAAATCCACATCATCGAAGGCGACGTCAAAGAAATTCCAGCGCAACTTGGATTTGAAAAATTCGATACGGTGACTTGCAATCCACCGTATTTCCCAGCGCACGAGATGAGCGATAAAAATTTAAGTGAACATATGGCCATTGCGCGGCACGAGCTTCACTTGACCTTGGACGAAGCAGTAAAATCGGCAAGCCAGTTATTGAAACAAGGCGGCAAGGCGGCTTTTGTCCACCGGGCTGGCCGCTTGATTGATATCATGGCAGCCATGCGAAATAATCGCTTAGAGCCAAAACGCATACGGCTTGTTTACCCGAAAGCCGGAAAAGAAGCGAATACCTTATTGATTGAAGGCATCAAAGACGGCAAGCCCGATTTGAAAGTGCTGCCGCCCTTGATCGTTTATGGAGAAGATGGCGAATACACGGAAGAAGTGCGGGGCTTGTTGTATGGAAGCGAGGAATAAACATTTTTTCTACGTTCTCGAGTGTGGGGATGGATCGTATTATGCCGGATACACGAATGACTTAGAGAAGCGCTTGGCGACACATCAAAGCGGAAAAGGTGCGAAGTATACACGTTCGCGTGGGCCGCTGACGCTCATCCACCATGAATCGTTCGATACGAAGCCAGAAGCGATGAAAGCGGAATATGCCTTTAAGCAATTGAGCAAGGCGGAAAAAATCGTCTATATTCGGACCAGAAAGGCGGAACGGACATGAAATCACAGAAAAGTTTTAGCGGTGTGCAGCCAACACTTTATTTGGTGGCGACACCGATCGGCAATTTAGAAGACATGACCGTGCGTGCTCTACGGCTATTGAAAGAAGTAGATGTTATTGCGGCGGAAGATACGCGCAATACAAAGAAGCTATGCAATTATTTTTCCATCGATACGCCGCTGGTCAGCTATCACGAACACAACCAGGACAGCGGGGGAGAGAAAATCCTCCGCTATTTAGCGGAAGGCAAGTCGGTGGCGCTTGTCAGCGATGCGGGCATGCCGTGCATATCCGATCCCGGGGAAGACATTGTGAAAAAAGTGGTGGATGCAGCATACCCGGTGGTGCCGGTACCTGGAGCGAATGCGGCACTCAGCGCATTGATTGCCTCGGGCATCACGCCGCAGCCGTTTTTGTTTTATGGATTTCTATCGCGCAATAAGAAAACACGCTTGGCAGAGCTAGAAAAGTTAAGCCAAAAAGAAGAAACGCTATTGTTTTATGAAGCACCGCATCGCTTGAAGGATAGTTTGAAAAGCTTGGCAGCCACGTTTGGCGGAGACCGGCGGATCGTGTTGGCACGTGAAGTAACCAAAAAATTCGAGGAATTTTTGCGCGGGACTTTAGAAGAAGCAGTCACTTGGTCAGAGTCGAGTGAAATCCGCGGGGAGTTCTGTCTAGTCGTCGAAGGCAATTCAGCGCCGGATGAGCTAGAACTAGATGAATGGTGGAAAGAATTGACGTACGAACAACATGTCGTACAATTGATGGAACAAAAACAAATCTCTTCAAAAGAAGCAATCAAAGAAGTCGCGAAAGCACGAGGCCTTCCGAAGCGGGACGTCTACGAAGCCTTTCATAAAGACTAAGCCCAGCCCATAAAAAAAGCCGGTGTGCATAAGCACGCCGGTTTTTATTTGCTCAAATTCGTTTGGATTTCTTTGACGAGCTGCTCCGCGCCTTCTGGGCTGAGGATCAACTTGCCGCCAACCAATTGCATGTTCTCATCGGAAACTTCTCCAGTTACCGCACATGTCATATTCGGCATATACTTTTTCAAAATAATTTTGTCATCGTCGACGTAAATCTCCAATGCATCTTTCTCTGCGATGCCAAGCGTGCGGCGCAATTCAATCGGAATAACTACGCGGCCTAATTCGTCTACTTTCCGTACAATACCAGTCGATTTCATAATCATTAGCCCCCTTCAATTTTAGCGGCAGAATTCGTCAAAATTCGACATTTACCACTTCTTGTCATAAATCATACCAAGTAATGTCAATTAGGTCAATAAAAAACTATGGATTTCATAATAAATTTTGGGTTTTTGAGTCAAATAGCCATTATTTAGTTAAATTTTTGCCAATTATTTTCCGATTTCCCTGTTTTAGGAAGAAGATCCAATTTAAGCATTAGCTTTTTAGCTGCAGGAGGAAACATTGTACAAAATTCGCGACTTCGTTAAAATAAAGGATATACAAAAAAACTGGAGGAATTTTTCGTGACTGCCAAGAACAAGACATTTTACCTCACCACTCCCATTTACTATCCGAGCGGAAAATTCCATATCGGTACGGCTTATACGACCGTTGCGTCCGACGCAATGGCCCGTTACAAACGCCTGCGCGGCTTTGATGTCCGCTTTTTGACAGGCATGGACGAGCACGGGCAAAAAATTGAAGAAAAAGCCCAAGAAGCCGGCAAAGAACCGCAAGCCTTCGTCGATGACATGGCAGAAGCAGCGAAAAAAGTATGGGACGTCATGGACATTACTTATGACGATTTTATCCGTACGACTGACACGCGCCACAAGGAAGGCGTAGAGAAAATTTTCCAAACCTTCCTTGATAACGGTGATATTTATAAAGGGGAATACGAAGGCTGGTATTGCACGCCTTGCGAATCCTTCTTTACCGAATCACAGCTAGAAGACGGCAATTGCCCTGATTGCGGGCGTCCTGTCCACAAAGTGAAAGAGGAATCGTATTTCTTTAACATGAAGAAATATGCGGACCGTTTGCTCGAGTATTACGACAAACATGTCGAGTTTATTGAGCCGGAATCTCGCAAGAATGAAATGGTCAATAATTTCATCAAGCCAGGCCTTGAGGATTTGTCGGTTTCGCGTACGTCCTTTGATTGGGGCATCCCGGTTCCTGGAGATCCGAAACATGTCATTTATGTATGGGTCGATGCTTTGTCGAACTACATCACATCACTTGGCTACGGCTCCAATGATGAAACCAATTTCAATAAATACTGGCCGGCGGATGTGCACGTGGTCGGAAAAGATATCGTGCGTTTCCATACGATCTACTGGCCGATCTTCCTTATGGCACTTGACTTGCCTTTGCCGAAAAAAGTATTCGCGCACGGCTTTATCATGATGAAAGATGGCAAAATGTCGAAATCAAAAGGCAATGTCGTCTATCCGGAAATGCTCGTTGAGCGTTACGGATTGGATGCGGCACGTTATTTCTTGTTGCGCGAGCTGCCATTCGGATCTGATGGCGTGTTTTCTCCGGAATCTTTCGTTGAGCGCACCAACTACGATTTGGCGAACGACCTTGGGAATTTGCTGAACCGGACCGTCTCGATGATCAACAAGTATTTCGATGGCGAAGTGCCGAAAGTCGATGGCCTGAAAACCGACTTCGATGAAACTTTGCAGACTGTAGCTAAAAATACAGTGGCCGTTTACGAAGAGCATATGGAAAAAATGCAGTTCAGCCTCGTGCTCAGCGAAGTATGGACATTGATTTCTCGAACCAATAAATATATCGATGAAACGCAGCCGTGGGTATTGGCTAAAGATGAAGGCGACCGTGCACAACTGGCTTCAGTCATGGCGCATCTAGCCGAAAGCTTGCGCATGACAGCGGTTATGTTGCAGCCGTTCTTGCCAAATGCACCGAAGCAGATCATCGAACAGCTTGGACTCTCAGCAGAATTCCTTGAATGGCAGACATTAGAGTCATTCGGCGCGATTCCAGCCGGTACGACCGTCGTGAAAAAAGGCACGCCGATTTTCCCGCGCCTCGAAGTGGAGCCGGAAGTAGCATATATCCGTGACCAAATGCGCGGCGGGACAGCGCCAGCAGAACAAGCGCCTGTGGAGACTGCACCGGAAAAACCGGATGTTCCGGAAATCACGATTGATGAGTTCATGAAAGTGGATCTGCGCGTAGCTACCGTAACTGCATGTGAACCGGTGAAAAAAACCGATAAGCTGTTGAAGCTTGAAGTGGACATGGGCTATGAAACACGCCAAGTCGTCTCGGGGATTGCGGGGCATTATAAGCCGGATGAACTGATCGGCAAAAAGGTCATCGTTGTCGCCAACTTGAAACCGGTCAAACTGCGCGGTGAATTGTCGCAAGGCATGATTCTTGCCGGACAGCAAAATGGCTATTTAACAATCGCCTCTGTAGACCAAAAGTTACCGAATGGCACACAAGTTAAGTAAATACTCATGTGACAGCCTACTCAGGAGAGTAGGCTGTTTTTTTGTGTTTCAGGACTTAATGACTACTAAAAACGCTGAAAATGACGAAATGTCTCTGAAACATCATGTTTTGTAATCCAAATGTAATATGGCTGTGAAGAAAGAAATCGCTTCAACCCGTACAATGTAATCTATGTGAAGGAGACTGATGAAGATGTATATCGATACCCATGTTCACTTAAACGCCGATCAATATGACGAAGATCTACAGGAAGTCATCGATCGTGCGCTAAATAGCAAGGTGGAGAAAATGGTCGTCATCGGTTTTGACCGGAAAACGATCAAACGGGCCATTGAATTGGCTGAGCACTATGACTTTATCTATGCTGTGGTCGGCTGGCATCCTGTCGATGCGATCGATTGCACGGATGAAGACCTCGAATGGATCGAACAATTGGCCGCACACGACAAAGTCGTCGGTATCGGCGAAACGGGCCTCGATTACCATTGGGACAAATCACCGAGAGATATCCAACAACAAGTATTCCGCAAACAGATTCAGCTCGCGAAGCGTGTGGACTTGCCGATTATCATCCATAACCGGGAAGCGACAGAAGACGTGTTGACGATTTTGCGCGAAGAAGACGCACAACAAGTCGGAGGCGTTATGCATTGCTTCGGCGGCAGTGTCGAGACAGCACAAGAGAGCATCAAGATGAATTTCATGATCTCGCTTGGCGGGCCAGTCACATTTAAAAATGCCAAGAAGCCAAAAGAAGTGGCAGCTGAAATTCCGCTAGAACATTTAATGATCGAAACCGATGCCCCGTATCTTGCGCCGCATCCTTACCGCGGCAAACGCAACGAACCATCGTACGTCACGCTAGTAGCCGAAGAAATCGCCCGCTTGAAAGAGCTGCCGGTCGAAACGGTAGCTGAAGCCACGACGAAAAATGCGGAACGATTCTACAAATTGTCATAAATGCTGGTTAATTAAAAAAACATATGCGTTGACACGGAAGTGCAATGTGCCTATAATCACTCAGGTGTACAAAGGAGGAGTTATTTTTGACAAAAAAGACAAATGATACCAATAAAAATAAATCATTTACAGGCAAATCGGTAGCTGTCAGCATTGCGACGGTTCTATTATTTGCAGCTGTGATGGCGTTCGCGATTTTTGAAGGTACGAAGAACACGGTCACGGTGACAGCAAACGGCGAAACAGAAGAAATTCGCACGCATGCTGAAACGGTCGGCGATGTGTTGGATGAGCAGGCGATTGAAGTCGGGGAAGACGATTTCCTCAGCCATTCAGCCGATACAAAAATCGAAGGCGATACCGCAATCGAATGGGATCAAGCAGAACAATATGCAGTAACAATTGACGGGGAAACCCGCTCAGCTTGGACGACTGAAAACACGGTGGCCGCTATTTTGGAAAAAGCGGAAATCGAATTGACAAAATACGATAAAGTAAGCCCTGCACTCGATGAAACGGTGGATGAAGACACAATCATTGATGTAGAAAAAGCATACGAAGTAACCATCGTGGATGGCGGAAAAGACAAAAAAGTCTGGTCCACTTCGACTACGGTCGCTGACTTTTTAAAACAGCATAGTATCGAACTAAGCAAACTTGACCGTGTAGAGCAGGATTTGGATGAACTCGTTCTTCCGAACTCTGAAGTCGAGGTCGTGCGTGTAGAAAAAGTCACCGATGTAGTGGAAGATGCAGTGAAATATGCAGTCGAAACGAAAAAAGATTCTTCTCTTTTGAAAGGCAGCGAAAAGCTTGTCCAAAAAGGGCAAAACGGACTGGTTGAAAAAACTTACGAAGTCGTGAAAGAAAACGGCAAAGAAGTGAAACGTGAACTGAAAAAAGAAAAAGTAGTGAAAGAGCCAAAACAGCAAATTTTGGCTGTTGGTACGAAAACGGTTGTCGCAAGTGTATCCCGCGGTACGGCAACCAAACAGACAGCTGCGCCTCAACAGGCAGCTGCCAAAAAAGAAACGACTCCAGTGAAACAAGCGTCAGCATCAGTGAAGAAAGCCGCTGCTCCAAAAGCAGTCGCAAAAGCTAAAGCAGCACCGCAGCCAGTGAAAAAAGAGGCTGCATCTGAACCGACAGGCGGCAAAGAATTTTACGTGTCGGCGACGGCTTACACAGCTAGCTGCACAGGATGTTCGGGCATCACGGCAACAGGTATCAACTTGAAAGCAAACCCTGGCCTTAAAGTGATCGCAGTGGATCCGAGTGTCATCCCACTCGGCTCAAAAGTTTGGGTAGAAGGCTATGGCAATGCGATCGCTGGTGACACAGGCGGCGCGATCAGAGGCAATAAAATCGATTTGTTCATGCCGAACCGCGCAGATGCACTAGCATTTGGACGCAAGCAAGTGAAAGTGAAAATCCTTAACTAATCGAATACCGTATTACTATAGAAGGAAAAGCTTTCCCGGGAGTATCGGGAAAGCTTTTTACATGTTGGCAGAAAGCGCGGTAAACTGGAGAGAGCATTAGAAACGAGGGACAGGCCATGAACATACAAGAAGTGATTGTTGTCGAAGGAAAAGATGATACCGTGGCGATTAAGCGGGCAGTCGGTGCCGATACGATCGAAACGAACGGTTCCGCCATCTCAAGCGAGACCTTGCGCCGCATTGTGCACGCACAGGAAAAGCGTGGGGTGATCGTGTTCACCGATCCGGATTATCCGGGCAGGCGGATTCGTGCTATTATTGAAGAACACGTGCCGATGGCGAAGCACGCCTTTTTGGCGAAAGAAAAAACCATCGCCAAAAATGGCAAAGGGCTCGGCATTGAACATGCCAGTGATGAAGACATCCGACAAGCGCTTGAAGCGGTCTATACGCCAATGACTGAAGAACGCCCGGTAGAGATCACCTTAGAGGATTTAATCGATGCCCGGCTGATTGCCCACCCTTCAGCGAAAGCCCGCAGAACGGAGCTTGGAGAAGCGCTCAACATCGGCTATACGAACGGCAAGCAGCTGCACAAGCGTTTGCATGTGTTCGGCATTACCAAACAGCAGTTTATCGACGCAGTGCAAGCGTTAACCCAGGAGGACAGAACATGACCAAAGATATAGCAACACCGATTCGCACGCAAGAAATCATGGCAAAACACGGCTTGACGTTCAAAAAAAGCCTTGGACAGAACTTTTTGATCGACCCAAATATTTTGCGAAAAATCGTTTCCCAAGCAGGTCTTACAAAAGACTCGGCGGCCATTGAAATCGGCCCAGGAATCGGCGCATTGACCGAACACTTGGCGCGCGATGCTGGGAAAGTGTTGGCGTTTGAAATCGACCAGCGGCTATTGCCTGTACTAGCAGATACTTTGTCGCCTTATGATAACGTCAAAGTGATCCATTCCGATATTTTAAAAGCAGACGTTGAACAAGCGATACAAGAAGAGTTGGCTGGTTTTGAAGACATTATGGTTGTCGCTAACTTGCCTTATTATGTGACGACACCGATCATTTTGAAGCTATTGCTCGAAAAATTGCCGATCCGCGGATTGGTCGTCATGCTGCAAAAAGAAGTTGCGGAGCGCATTACGGCGAAACCTGGCACGAAAGCGTACGGTTCCTTGTCCATCGCTATTCAATATTATACGGACGCCGAATTTGCCATGACCGTGCCGAAGTCGGTGTTCATGCCGCAACCGAATGTCGACTCTGCGGTCATCCGGATGATCAAACGTCCGGAACCAATCGTCCAGGTTATCGATGAAGACTTTTTCTTCTCGGTGACACGCGGGTCATTCGTCCAGCGCCGCAAGACCATCCTAAATAATTTGCAAAGCGCTATGCCGAATGGAAAAGCGAAAAAAGACCTCATTTTGCAGGCACTCGACGAAGCGGGCATCGACCCGACGCGACGCGGTGAAACGCTAAGCATCAAGGAGTTCGGGCTATTGTCGGATAAATTGTATCCGCATTTCCATTAAACTTTGAAACTGTAACAGTTTTGGCACAGTTTTTTTCGGAACTAAAATATTTCGGATAAATAACTGTTGCATTTTTTTAAGAGCATTGGTAAAATTAAAAATTTATTTGACTCCGCGGTCATTTTATGCTAGACTTTAGACTATAGTGAGGTGTAGACAAAATGCCCAAAACTTTGGCGGAGATTAAAAAGTCATTAGACCTGCATTTAGGGAAAAGGTTGCTGTTAAAAGCAAACGGAGGTCGCAAAAAGACGGTAGAACGTGCCGGAATTCTGCGTGAAACCTATCACTCCGTGTTCGTGATTGAATTGGATCAAGATGAACATGCATTTGAACGCGTATCATATAGCTACGCGGACATCTTAACTGAAGCGGTGGAAATCACTGTCTTTGAAGGAACAGAAGACGCACTAGTCGTTAGATAATTGAACTCTATTTATACTTACTTTATAACCCGTTTCGGTGATTTCGCCGAAAGCGGGTTTTTTCTATTGCTTGGATTCTTCGGAAGCTCAAGTACTGTGTTAAAATAAATGTCATCAGAACAGAAAAGGAGGCAGTGGAATGCTCTATATAAAAGCGCCTGCCAAAATCAATTTGACGCTGGACGTCCTATACAAACGTCCGGACAATTACCACGAAATCGAAATGATCATGACCACCGTCGACTTGGCGGACCGCATCGGCCTGCAAGGAACAGCGAAAGGCATACATATTCAGTCGGCAGACCGTTTCGTGCCGAATGACTCGCGCAATCTAGCGTATCAGGCTGCGCAATTGATCAAAGATACCTTCCATATCAAAACAGGCGTTATCATCTCGCTCGACAAGCAGATTCCGGTCGCTGCTGGGCTTGCTGGGGGCAGCAGCGATGCAGCAGCCACTTTGAAAGGGCTCAACCAATTATGGCAATTGAATCTGTCGCTCGATGAGTTGGCAGAGCTGGGTGCGAAGATCGGTTCCGACGTGTCGTTTTGTGTATATGGCGGCACCGCGCTCGCCACAGGACGCGGTGAGGTTATCGAAGAACTGCCGGCGCCTCCTCATTGCTGGGTTATTCTTGCGAAGCCGTCACTTGGCGTCTCGACGGCAGACGTCTACGGCGCGTTCGATGCGGCTAAAGCGGATCACCCCGACACGCAAGCAATGATTACAGCGCTACGCGAAGGCGATTACGAAGCAATGTGCAATACTTTAGGAAATGCGCTTGAGAGCGTCACGATGAATTTGCATCCGGAAGTCGGACAGATCAAAGAGCAAATGATTAAGTTCGGTGCCGATGCCGTGTTAATGAGTGGCAGCGGCCCAACGGTATTTGGCTTAGTCAACCAAGAAGCGCGCATTCCACGCATCTACAATGGCCTGCGGGGCTTTTGTTCCGAAGTTTATGCGGTGCGGCTACTCGGTGACCGGGAGCCTCTTGCTTAAATACGTATATTTATGGTAAGTTTTCATTAGAATATTCGTGTTTAGGAGAGGGTAGTAGTGAAATGGAAGCGCAGTGAACGCTTGGTCGACATGACGCATTATCTATTGGAACATCCGCATCAATTGATTCCGTTGACGTATTTTTCGGATTTGTATCAGTCAGCAAAGTCTTCAATCAGCGAGGACTTGGGAATCGTCAAGGAAACTTTTGAAGAAAAAGGTATCGGCCTATTGATGACCGTCCCGGGCGCTTCTGGTGGTGTGAAATATGTGCCGAAGCTAAAAGATGGCGAGATTCGACAAGTCATGGACGAATTGATTACCGAATTGAGCCAATCGGACCGGTTGCTGCCGGGCGGTTATTTGTACATGACCGATGTGCTCGGCAATCCCCAAATGATGAACCGCGTCGGCAAAGTATTTGCCAGCGCGTTCGCCGGCGAGAAAATCGACGCCATCATGACGGTCGCAACAAAAGGCATCCCGATTGCCCAGGCAATCGCGCGCCATTTGAATGTGCCAGTCGTTATTGTCCGTCGTGACAGCAAAGTAACGGAAGGCTCTACGGTCAGCATCAATTACGTCTCGGGCTCCACGCGGCGCATCCAGACGATGGTGTTGTCAAAACGCAGCATGAAGAGCGGCCAGCGCGTGCTCATTACCGATGATTTCATGAAAGTTGGCGGCACGATGAACGGCATGAAGAACTTGCTTGAGGAATTCGACTGTACATTAGCAGGCGTCGCTGTGCTTGTAGAAGCAGAACATGCAGATGAGCGCCTCGTGGAAAAATACTTATCCCTTGTCAAATTGGATGAAGTCAGCGAAAAAGACCGGACCATCACATTGCGGGCCGGAAATTATTTTGAAGGAGCGGATGGATATGAAATACGTAGCGACGGATAAAGCAGCAGCGGCAATCGGGCCGTATTCACAAGGAGTTATTTCAGGGGACATGTTTTACAGTTCGGGGCAAATTCCGTTAAAAGCGGACGGTGAGCTTGCACAAGGTGGCATTGCCGAACAAACTCATCAAGTATTCGCCAATCTTCAGGCCGTGCTAGAAGAAGCGGGCTCGTCTCTTCAACAGGTCATCAAGACGACCGTCTTCATCAAAGACATGAACGATTTTGTGGAACTCAACTCTATCTATGCCTCTTATTTCGGCGATCACAAGCCGGCGCGTTCAACGGTCGAAGTGGCACGCCTGCCAAAAGATGTGAAAGTAGAAATCGAAGTCATTTCAAAAGTTACACAATAAAGCCACCTTTTTAGGTGGTTTTTGTTTATTTATTATTTATTGAGTTAATTTTCTAATAAATCCTGTAATTTTTAAAGGAATTTAGTCCTCTCTCCCGAATACCAACAAAAGCGCCAAAAAATTACAGCAAGAGAAGGGGAGATTTGAGAATGGAAGTAACTGATGTAAGGTTGCGCCGTGTCCAGACAGATGGACGCATGCGGGCAATCGCTTCAATCACGCTCGACAATGAATTCGTGGTACATGACATCCGCGTAATCGACGGCAACGACGGCCTGTTTGTCGCGATGCCAAGCAAGCGGACGCCAGACGGGGAGTTCCGCGACATTGCGCACCCGATTAATTCCAGCGCCCGCAATAAATTGCAGGAAGCTGTGTTAGCGGCCTATGCACAAAGTGAAGAGCTGGTTGAACTTGAGAATGCAGGCATCTGATGTGCCAAAGAACCTTCCATTTTGAGAGAAGGTTCTTTTTTATGGGCCAATTTGAAGGGCTCGTGACGCCATTAGCAAGATATGCTAACCTGATGGCGAAAAAAGCACGCAATTGCCCTCGCTTCGGGCTTTGTCATGGGATTGTCATGTCCAGTAACCTTGAAAATCAAGGGTTTTTCAGCTATAGTCAATAAGGAAACGTGAAAGTGGCATTTTTTTGCCCAGAGTGCTTAGCCCTTTCGCCAGACAATGATTTCTTACTTAATTAGCTTACAATACAGGAAATGGAGGGATTCGACTGATGGACCATACATATGCGGTCATACTCGCAGCCGGACAAGGCACACGCATGAAATCAAAATTGTATAAAGTGCTTCACCCGGTGTGTGGCATGCCGATGGTAGAGCATGTAACGGGGAATATCCACCAGCTTGGTGTCGAAAAGATTGTTACGATCGTCGGGCACGGAGCAGAGAAAGTGAAAGACCAGCTAGGGGACATGAGCGAATATGCACTGCAAGAAGAGCAGCTCGGCACTGCCCACGCCGTGCAGCAAGCAGCGCCGTTGATTGAAGGAAAAGCAGGAACGACGATTGTCGTATGTGGCGACACACCGTTGATCCGCGCGGAAACGATGCAGTCACTCATCGACCACCACAAAGAAAACAATGCGAAGGCGACGATTTTAACGGCTATCGCAGAAGACCCGACAGGTTACGGCCGCATTATCCGCGGAGCTGAGGGAAGCGTCGAGAAGATTGTCGAGCAAAAAGACGCATCGACAGAAGAGCAAATCGTCAACGAAATCAATACGGGGACTTATTGCTTTGACAACGAAGCCTTGTTCGAAGCCTTGAAAAACGTCTCAAACGATAATGTCCAAGGGGAATATTACTTGCCGGACGTTATTGAGATTCTTCAAAAGCAAGGCGAAATTGTTGCAGCCTATGCAACGGACAGCTTCGAAGAGACACTTGGCGTTAATGACCGCGTGGCATTAAGCCAAGCGGAAACCTTCTTGCGCCGCCGCATCACTGAGCAGCACATGCGCGCAGGCGTATCGATTATCGACCCGGCAACTGCCTACATCAGTGCACAGGCGAAAATCGGGGCTGATACGGTCATTCACCCGAACGTCACCATTGAAGGCGATACGGTCATCGGGGAAGATTGCGTCATCACATCAAACACGCGCATCGTCAGCAGCACCATCGGCGACCGCACGGAAATCCGCAGCTCCGAAGTGTATGACAGCACGATCGGCAACGATACCGCTGTTGGCCCATTCGCACACATCCGCCCGCAATCTGCACTCGGCAACGAAGTGAAGATCGGCAATTTTGTGGAAGTGAAAAAAGCTGAGCTTGGCACGGGAAGCAAGGTGTCTCATTTGAGCTATATCGGGGATGCGCTCGTTGGCAGCGGCGTCAATATCGGCTGTGGCACGATCACAGTCAATTACGATGGCAAGAACAAGCATTTGACGACAATTGAAGATGATTCGTTTATCGGCTGCAACTCGAATTTGATCGCACCGGTAACGATTGGCAAAGGTTCTTATGTCGCAGCAGGATCGACCATTTCGAAAAATGTGCCAGATGATGCTTTGGCGATCGGACGTGCGCGCCAAGAAAACAAAGAAGGCTATGCAAGTAAACTAAACCGCAAATAATAGGAGGGTTCCCCCCAATGGGCATTCAAAATACTAACTCGAAGTTGAAAATCTTTTCATTGAACTCGAACAAAGAACTGGCTGAGCAAATCGCTGAACAAGTGGGCTTGCCGCTTGGCAAAAGCTCGGTCACGCACTTTAGCGACGGAGAAATCCAAATCAATATTGAAGAAAGCATCCGCGGCTGCGATGTGTTCATTGTTCAATCGACTTCACAGCCGGTTAACGAAAACTTGATGGAGCTATTGATCATGATTGATGCCGTCAAGCGTGCGTCTGCACGGACGGTAAATGTCGTGATTCCTTATTACGGCTATGCACGCCAGGACCGTAAAGCCCGTTCGCGTGAGCCGATCACGGCGAAACTGGTAGCCAATTTGCTCGAGACAGCCGGCGCGACGCGTGTTGTGGTATTGGATCTTCACGCTCCGCAAATTCAAGGGTTCTTTGATATTTTGATTGACCATCTGGTAGCTGTGCCACTCCTATCCGATCATTTCCTAAACGATGCCAATATCGATCTCGAGAATGCCATCATCGTGTCACCTGACCATGGAGGTGTTACGCGTGCCCGTAAAATGGCGGACCGCCTAAAAGCGCCGATCGCCATTATCGATAAGCGCCGCCCGCGCCCGAACGTTGCCGAAGTGATGAACATCGTCGGAAACGTCGAAGGCAAAACAGCGATCATCATTGATGACATCATCGACACGGCTGGCACGATTTCGATTGCGGCAAGTGCCTTGATCGAAAGCGGAGCGAAGGAAGTCTATGCTTGCTGTACGCATCCCGTGCTTTCGGGCCCTGCCGTCCAGCGTATCCAGGACTCCGTTATTAAGGAATTGGTCGTGACGAACTCGATCGCTCTTGCAGATGAGAAGAAAATCGACAAGATCAAGCAATTGACTGTCGCACCACTTCTTGCGGAAACAATCATTCGTGTACATGAACAGAAATCAGTCAGCACATTATTCGATTGATTCCGCATGTCAGAGTATTCCAGGTTTTAGCTTTATATGAACAGGGTAGTTATACACTATGCGTTTAATATAACTGGAGGTTGAAACTATATGGCTACTAAAATGACAGCAGCGAAACGAGAAACAGGAAAACCGCATTCGGCACTGACCGACTTGCGCGGCGAAGGTAATGTGCCTGGCGTCGTATACGGTTACAAAATGGAAACAACATCGATCGTGATGTCTGAAATCGATTTGATCAAAACTTTGCGTGAATCTGGACGTAATGGCGTCATCAGCTTGGAAATCGACGGCAAGAGCACAAACGTTGTCCTGAGCGACTATCAAATGGATTCATTAAAAGGCAATTTCAAACACGTTGACTTCTTGGCGATTAACATGTCCGAAGAAATCGATGTGGATGCAACTGTTCACGTGATCGGCGAATCAGCAGGCGAAAAAGAAGGCGGCGTCGTCACGCAGCCGAACCGCGAAGTACACATTCGCGTTAAACCGAACGATATCCCGGATTCGGTCGATATCGATGTCAGCGAACTAGAAATCGGCGACTCTGTATCTGTCAGCGACATTCGCGACAAGTTCAGCTTTGAAATCCTAAACGACGATGACTTCTTGCTCATCTCTGTTACAGCACCACGCACAGAAGAAGAGATGGAAGAGCTAGAGACAGCTGATGAAGGCGAAGAGCCTGAGGTGATCGGCGACAACGAAGACGAAGCTGCTGGTGAGGAAAAAGAATAAGTTACAGCAATGCCCAAACAGGGACTGCCTTTAGGCGGTCCCTGTTTTTATTGCATCGCCGCAGATTATGGTAAAATAAAAAGCAGTGAAGAACTAAAAGGAGTTTGCTATGAAAATGATCATCGGCCTGGGAAACCCAGGAAAACCATATGAAGAAACCCGCCACAACATTGGGTTTCAAGTAATCGACCAGCTGGCAAGCGAGTGGAATGCTCCCTTGACGCAGTCAAAATTCAAGGGCATGTATTCCGTTGTCCATCGGCCTGAAGGAAAAGTAATGCTCGTCAAGCCGCTCACGTATATGAATTTATCGGGCGAATGCATCGGCCCATTAATGGATTATTATAATGTCGACCTAGAAGACATTGTCGTCATCTACGACGATTTGGATTTGCCGACAGGCCAGCTCCGCTTGCGCCAAAAGGGCAGTGCTGGGGGGCATAATGGCATCAAGTCGTTGATTCAGCATCTCGGCACCCAACAGTTTAACCGGATGCGCATCGGCATCAGCCGCCCGCCTCAAGGCATGAAAGTACCGGATTACGTGCTCGCTAAATTCGGAAGCGAAGAACGGCCACTTATGCAAGAAGCGGTCGAAAAAAGCGCGGATGCGTGCAATTACTGGCTGTCCAAACCTTTTAACGAAGTCATGAACGAATACAATAAGTAATCGCTTTGGCGCTTTCGGGCGTCCAAAGCTTTTTTCCGTTTCTCCTTATTTTGAAAAGGGTACTATAACCAGTAAACGGCTTTATTTTAGACAGGAAGGAGGAATCTTCATGAAGCATATTTTGCAGGCATTTTTAGGGGATTCCCATACTCAATCATTTATCAACGAACTGAAGAAAGGCCAGGACCACCAATTGATTTCTGGATTGTCTGGCAGCGCGCGACCGATTTTTTATCAAACCGTCCATGAAGAGCTAGACAAACCACTGCTCGTTGTCACGCCAAACTTATTGCATGCCCAGAGAGTTTACGACGATTTGGTCCGGCTGATGGGGGAGCAGCGTGTCCGGCTGTATCCGGCAGAAGAAACGATTGCGGCGGATATTGCCTTTTCAGGGCCGGAACTGCGCGCCCATCGCATCGATACGCTGGATCACATGAAATCGACTGGCACCGGCATCTACGTGACGCCGGTTTCAGGCTTGCGTAAATTGCTGCCATCCCCGGCACAATGGGATGGGGCGACTTTACGTGTAGAAGACGGAGATGAGATCGATACGGAAAGCTGGCTATTGAAGCTTGTCGCAATGGGCTATTCCCGTACAACCATGGTGACTTCTCCTGGAGAATTCGCCTTGCGCGGCGGTATTTTGGATGTCTACCCGCTGCATTTTGAGCATCCGGTACGCATCGAGCTATTCGATACAGAAGTGGATTCCATTCGCTTGTTTTCAGCGGAAGATCAGCGCTCACTCGAAAAAATACACTCCTTGTGCATTTTGCCAGCCGTCGAATTGGTCTTGTCGGCAGGGCAGAAGCGAATGCTTGCAGACCGCATCGAAGACCAATTGTCGGTAAGCTTGAAAAAACTTAAAGATGACGATACGAAAGAGTTGATGATGCAATACATCCAAAACGATATCGACACGCTCAGAAGCGGCGATGAGCCTGAGCAGCTGGCGAAATATGCTGCCTTGGTCGATTCGCAATCCGCTTTTCTCGGCGATTATTTCCCAGACAATGGCGTGGTGTTTTTCGATGAACTTGGACGCATCCAGGAAATGACCGAAACGCTAGAACGCGAAGAAGCGGAGTGGACGGTGTCGCTTCTTGAAGAAGGCAAGTTTCTCCATGATGTTCAGCTAGCGTACCCGTTTCGCGAGGTAATGGCGAAGCTAAAGCAGCCGGCCAATTTCCTATCGCTCTTTACGCGGACATTTCCACTCGTGACGATCAAAAAATCGCTTGCCTATTCTTGTAAGCCGATGCAATCATTCCATGGGCAGATGAATTTATTGCAAGCCGAAATGGAACGCTGGACGCTCGGCAAGTTCCAAGTATTTGTCGTCGCCAGCGGAGAAGAGCGACTGCAAAAAGTACGGTCTGTGCTGGATGATTACGACATAGAGGCGGAGATCGTCACCGCCGCCACTGAACTACAAGACGGAAAAACGTATCTGGTTGATGGGGAGTTGTCCAGTGGTTTTGAGATGCCGCTGCAGCGAATGGCTGTCATTACGGATGCGGAACTCTTCAAAAAGCAGCCGAAGAAAAAAACCCGCGCCCAAAAATTGACCAATGCCGAGCGAATCAAGAGCTACTCGGAGATTAAGCCAGGCGACTATATTGTCCATATCCACCACGGCATCGGGCGCTTTATCGGCATCGAGACACTCGAGAGCGGAGGCGTGCATAAAGACTATTTGCACATTGTCTACAAAGGCGACGATAAACTATTTGTGCCGGTTGATAAAATCGACCTCGTCCAGAAATACATCGCTTCGGAAGAAAAAGAGCCGAAGCTCCATAAGATGGGCGGCGTTGAATGGAAGAAGACGCGCACGAAAGTATCGGCCGCTGTCCAGGACATTGCCGACGACTTAATCAAACTGTACGCAGAACGCGAAGCGCTCGAAGGCTTTACGTTCAGTGAAGACCAGGACATGCAGCGCCAATTTGAAACAGAATTCCCCTACGAGGAAACACCTGACCAATTGCGCTCGATCGCAGAAGTGAAAAAAGACATGGAGAGAAAACGCCCGATGGACCGCTTGATCTGCGGCGATGTCGGCTATGGCAAAACGGAAGTCGCCATTCGCGCGGCATTTAAAGCGGTGCTAGACGGCAAGCAAGTGGCATTCCTTGTGCCGACGACCATTCTCGCCCAGCAGCATTTCGAAACGATGAGCGAGCGCTTCAAGGATTACCCAATTGAAGTGGGCCTCATGAGCCGCTTCCGTTCGAAAAAACAACAAACCGAAACAGTCAAAGGGCTGAAAAACGGATCGGTCGACATCGTGGTGGGCACGCACCGCATTTTATCAAAAGATGTCGTCTATAAAGATCTTGGCTTATTGATCATCGACGAAGAACAGCGTTTTGGGGTGACCCATAAAGAAAAGATCAAGCAATTGAAGTCGACCGTGGACGTCTTGACCTTGACGGCGACGCCGATTCCGCGCACCTTGCATATGTCGATGATCGGCGTGCGCGACTTATCCGTTATCGAGACGCCTCCTGCCAACCGGTTCCCGGTACAGAGCTACGTCATGGAAAATAACGGCGGGCTCGTGCGGGAAGCCATCGAGCGCGAGATGGCGCGCGGCGGCCAAGTGTTTTATTTATACAATCGTGTCAGCGATATGAGCCGCAAAGTAGACGAGATCCAACAGCTTGTGCCGGAAGCCCGCGTTGGCTATGCGCATGGGCAAATGTCTGAGACCGAACTCGAATCGATCATTCTCGGCTTTCTCGATGGGGAATACGACGTCTTGGTGACGACAACAATCATCGAAACCGGCATCGATATCCCGAACGTCAACACGCTCATCGTCTATGATGCCGATCGCATGGGCTTGTCGCAGCTTTATCAATTACGTGGGCGCGTTGGGCGCTCGAGCCGTGTGGCCTATGCTTATTTCATGTACCAACGCGATAAAGTGCTGACTGATGTAGCGGAAAAACGCTTAATGGCGATCAAGGAATTTACCGAACTCGGCTCGGGCTTCAAGATCGCCATGCGCGATTTGTCGATCCGCGGGGCGGGCAATTTGCTTGGTTCCCAGCAGCACGGCTTTATCGATTCGGTCGGTTTTGATTTGTATTCGCAAATGCTGGAAGAAGCAATTGAGGAACGCCGAACCGGCATGAAGAAAGAAGTCGTGCCAGAAGTGGAAATCTCGCTGGCAGAAGATGCCTATATTCCAGACAGCTATATCGCTGATGGCTACCAAAAGATTCAAATGTACAAGCGCGTCAAAAACATGGAAACGGCAGAAGAAATGCGCGATTTGCAGGATGAATTGATTGACCGTTTCGGTGATGTGCCGATGGAAGCCGAGCAATTGCTGCGCATTGCCCGCATGAAAGTCTGGGCGCGCGCTGCCGGTGCCGAATCGATCAAACAACAAGGAGACCGTGTCACGGTTAAATTAAGCGATGCCGGAACAGAAGCAATCGATGGTGGGAAAGTCGTCGAAGCTTCCGGCACATACGGACGCGCTGTCGGCTTTACGATGAGCGGCCAGGCACTGGTATTGACGATAGACGGCAAAAAGACCGGCAAGCATCATCCATTCGATGTGCTCGAAGGAATGATGGAGATTCTGGCGGATTCTGTCCGGGAAGAAGCGTCTGTCGGGTGATGCAGGAGGTAATCTCATGACGGCGCAACAATCTATGAGCAGTTTCTTAAAGGGCGCTGCGTTGCTGACACTCGCAGGATTTGCCGTGAAACTGCTGAGTGCAATTTACCGGGTGCCGTTTCAGAACCTGGTCGGTGACGAAGGTTTTTATATTTATCAGCAAGTTTATCCATTCGTTGCGATTTTCGGCATCTGGGCCTCTTACGGTTTTGCAGTGGCGGTGTCGAAATTATTGGCAGAGCACGAAGAAGTGGAACACCCTGGTATTTTACGCGCCGCATTTTGGCTCATCGCCGTCATTTCCGCGTCCGCCTTTTCGGGGCTCTATTTCGGTGCAGAGACGCTCGCCGGTTGGATGGGCGACCCCTTGCTTGCCGGTTTGCTGCGTGCCGGTGCCTTTGCGGTCGTCTTCATGGCGCCGCTTGCGATCATGAAAGGGCGATTGCAAGCAGCAGGCGATATGGCACCGGTCGCTACTGCGCAAGTGACCGAACAAGCAGTACGCGTTGGGGTTATTCTAATTGGCGCTTTTGCCGCAGTCCGTTCTGGCTTATCGCTTTATGCGGCGGGGCAAGTGGCAATCGCAGCCGCTGGGGCCGGCGCATTGGCGGCTGCCTTATTATTATGGCGTTCTTACCGAAAACAACGCGAGCGCACGAACGCTTTTGTTCGCAGTGTGACGGTGAAAAAACTATGGTGGACGAGCCTCAGCGTCAGCATGAGTTCGCTATTATTGGTGCTGTTTCAGCTCGTCGATTCGTTCACCGTTTACCGTTTGCTTGAAGGGCAACTCGGAGAGACGACGGCGATGGAGCAAAAAGGCATTTACGACCGCGCCCAACCGCTTGTCCAATTCGGAATTTTGCTGGCGACATCTCTGACGCTGTCGCTCGTGCCGCTCATTGCCCGCACGATGCAGCAAAAAACTGGCCGCAGCCAAGAGCTTTATGCAAGTCTCGCCTTTCGCGTTTCCGTGTTATTCGCGGTCGCCGCCTCAGCCGGCCTGACACTGGTCATGCCTTATGTAAATGAGGCTTTGTTTAAGACACCGGACGGTTCTTTTGCACTGATCGTTTTTAATTGGCAAATCGTTTCGATGTCGCTCGTGCTGGTGTTGACGGCGATTCTCTACGGTTTTGGAAAAATCCGTGTGCCGGCATTGCTGCTAGGGACAGGCTTGCTATTGAAAGTGGCCGGCAATTTATGGCTGGTGCCTGGATATGGCATTGCCGGTGCCGCCGTTGCTGGCAATATCGGCTTAGGATTTATTGCAGCAGCGCTCATCTGGTATTTTAAAAAGGTTTGGGTAATGCAGTTTGCGCACGTTCGTTTTTACGGTTGGCTCATGGTGGCATCTATCGCAATGGCCGCCGCCGTGTCCGGATACGTAGCCTCCATCGTGCCACTTTTGTCATGGCCAGGCCGCATTGAAGCGATATTTATGACGCTGACAGCGGTGCCGCTTGGTGCAGTGGTGTTTTTGCTGATCGTGATGAAATCACGGATTATTACCGAGAGGGAATGGTATATCATTCCGTTCGGCCGGCGACTGGCTGCGTTGCAGTTGGCGCTCAACCCACGAAAGAAAAGGAGTTAGACCATGCATACCATTCATATACTCGGCCTTGGCGCTGGGGATCTTCTGCAATTGCCGCTTGGTGTGTATCGCACGCTAAAAGAAGCGGATCCGCTATATTTGCGGACAGCCGAACATCCTGTCGTCAAAGAGCTAGAGACAGAAGGCTTACGTTACGAGAGTTTTGATGCAATTTACGAAAAACATGACGATTTTGCGCCGGTGTATCAGGAAATCGCCGAGACGCTTATTGCGCTTGCGGAGAATGGGCCGGTCTATTACGCAGTACCGGGACATCCGCTCGTTGCGGAACAAACCGTACAGTTTTTGATTGAAGCTGAACAAGCAGGACGCTGTACACTATCGATCGCCGGTGGGCAAAGCTTTTTGGACGCCATATTTGGCGCCTTGCGCATCGATCCGATTGAAGGGTTTCGGCTTGTCGATGGCACTGGCCTTGATAGCAATCGCTTGAATATGACGGATCATTTATTGATTGCGCAAGTCTACGATCAGTTCAGTGCATCTGAAGTAAAACTATCTTTGATGGAGAAATACCCGGACGATTACCCGGTGACGATCGTCACAGCAGCCGGTGCCGCATCAGAGCGCTTGCGCACGGTGCCGCTCCATGCACTCGACCGCTCGGCGGAAATCGATAACTTGACGACCGTCTACGTGCCGCCCGTAACGGAACAGACGCAGCGCTTGAAAGAGTGGCAAACCTTCCGTGACATCATCGCGAAACTGAGAAGTCCGGAAGGCTGCCCGTGGGACCGCGAGCAGACACATGAATCCTTGCGCCCATATTTGCTCGAAGAAGCGCATGAGTTGTTGCAGGCGATCGAGGAAGAAGACGACGAAGCGATCGCAGAAGAACTGGGCGATGTGCTATTGCAAGTATTCCTGCACGCGCAAATCGGCCAGGACAGCGGCTATTTCCAGCTGGAAGACATCTTAGAAGCCATCAGCGATAAAATGATCCGCCGCCACCCACACGTGTTCGGGGATGTGGAAGTAGCCTCTGCCGGGGAAGTCGTCGATAATTGGCAAGCGATCAAGCAACAGGAAAAACCGGCAAGCGAGTCACTGCTTGATGGCCAAGACCGCTCTAGTTCTTCGCTTTTGACCTCGTATAATTACCAGAAAAAAGCGGCGAAAGTGGGCTTTACCTGGAAAGATGCGGACGGCGCGTGGGCGAAGTTCGAAGAAGAATTGCAGGAGTTCAAGGATGAGGTAGCGAATGGTTCCAAAGACCAGCAGCTCGATGAATTTGGCGACTTGTTGTTCACACTCGTCAACCTCGCACGTTTTTATGGATTGTCGCCGGAACAAGCGATGGTCCAGGCGAACCGTAAATTCCGTACACGCTTTTTGCACGTAGAACGCCGCGCAAAAGAAGGTGGCCATACATTTTCAGATTACACATTAGACCAGCTCGATAGTTTCTGGAACGAAGCCAAGGCTGGCCACGGAGAGGACGAAAATCATGAGACTCGATAAATTTTTGAAAGTATCCCGCTTGATCAAACGCCGCACTTTAGCGAAAGAAGTAGCCGACCAAGGCCGTATTTTGGTCAATGGCAATAAAGCAAAAGCGAGCAGCGTCATCAAAGAAGGCGATGAACTGCAAATCCGCTTCGGGCAAAAAGTGGTCACTGCACGCATTGATCAGTTGCGCGAAAATGTCCGCAAAGAACAAACTGCGGAAATGTACACGATCCTGAACGAAGAAAAGCTCGATAAAGTGGACCCGAGCTTTGTGGACGACGAAGCATAAAGAACGAAAAAGAACCCAGCCGGTTAACGGTTGGGTTCTTTTTGTGTAGGTGAGAAGCTGGGGGTGGCCATATATGGCATGAAATAGTGAGGAGGAGATTGCGTTACAGGGGCACGCTTGCCGGGGGCGGGCGTCGAACCCTTGCGGCAAGCCGCATCGGTTTCGCCAGTCCCGCGTAATCCCCCAGGCGTCGGCCCCTTCCACTCCATCTCTAAGTTTAGAAGGGGATTTAATTGAGTCATCCGCTCAAATCGATAAGTGAAATAATTATAGATTTATTTTAAACGGTTCGTTCACTATATTGTGTTCAGCACATGCATTACCCATTAAGCGACATACCCAAAAGCGGACGAACCGGACAAAACCGAATCCATCTCACTCATTCGATTCATCGAAATGTCCAAGCCCCTCACGCTTAAGGGTGAAGCGAAGCCGTGAGACAGGCGTTCTTCCTGGCTCATGGCGGGAGCTCAACCCCAAGCGAGGCGGCGGTTAACAAAGCGATGCAAAAAACAATGAACGAACCTTATCGCACACAAACTGCATGGCCCAACTCGCTTATCCCACTAAGCGACATACCCAAAAGCGGACGACTCACACAAAAACCGGAACGGCCTTACTTATCCTCATCAATGAAATATCCAAGCCGCCACGCGCAAAGGGGTGAGCCGAAGCAATGAGACAGGGGAGTTCTGGCTCATTGTGAAAGGCCAACCCAAAGCGAGGCGGCGACTAACAAAGCGATCCAAAAGATAATGAACGCCCCTCGTCGCAAACAAACTGCATGGCCCGACTCACTTCTCACACTAAGCGACATACCCAAAAGCGGACGATGGTAAGTCAACACAAAATCAAACAACTTTTTTAAGGGAAGACAGCCGGTAAGCAACCGGACTGAGGTAGCCTAACG
>NZ_LTZG01000001.1 GCF_001592825.1 Planococcus maritimus | reverse complement strand
AGCGTTCGTCCTGAGCCAGGATCAAACTCTCCATTATAGAGTAGTTGATTGCTCAATACTGCTGGCGTATCGCCGTCCCGAAAGACGCACGATTCGCTTGATCTGCCGAAGCTGATCAGTAAGTTGTTTCGCGATCGCTCGCGACTGTATTGTTGACGTTTTGCTGTTCAGTTTTCAAGGTTCATGTTGTGCGCCTTGTTTTGGCGACTTGATAAATATATCACGCTCTTCTACCTACGTCAACACTTTTACGAAAAAACTTTTCCTTTCTACAAATCTCTTTCTATTAAGAAACAAAAAGAGCCTGTCGATTCACCGACAGGCTCTTTAAATAGTCTTCTATTCTTCTGGATTTTCTTCGACATTTCCAGACGTCTCATCTGTGATGGCATCGTCGTCTGTGTAAACATCTGCCTCTGCGCTTTCTTCAACAAGCACTTCGACACCGTCTTCATCGACTTCGGCTGCTTCATAGTCATCCAAATCCTTCTTCACTTTGGTAACAGTCGCCACAACCTCTTCATCGCCAAGACGAATCAATCGCACTCCTTGCGTGTTTCTGCCAGTCGTCGAAATATCTTCTACGTCCATCCGTATTAACACGCCGTGTTGTGTAATCAACATGATGTCTTCTGTTCCATTAACGGCACGTACAGCTACTAGAGGACCGTTCTTTTCAGTAATGTGACAAGTCTTGATCCCCATACCGCCTCTTGATTGAACACGGTACTCGGATTCTTTTGTTCGCTTGCCGTAACCATTTTCTGTAATGACCAGAATCTTATCGTCTGTCTCTAAGGTTTCCATGCCGACGACTTGATCGCCTTCGCGTAGACGGATACCCCTCACACCGCTGGCTGCGCGTCCCATACTACGAATATCGGTTTCTGGGAATCGAATCAATGCGCCATCACGTGTCCCGATCACAATTTCTTTATTGCCGTCAGTCATTTTGACTGAGATCAATTCATCGTCTTCACGTAAATTGATGGCAATTAACCCGTTTTGTCGGATATTGGCATAATTGCTTACAGGTGTCCGCTTGCTCAGGCCACCGCGTGTAGTGAAGAAGAAGAAATCATCTTCTTTGAATTCTTCGACACGGATCACTGCGGTCACTTTTTCGTTTTTGCCGATTTCCAATAAGTTCACTAATGGCAAACCTTTGGCGGTACGGCCATATTCAGGGACCTGGTAGCCTTTCTTCCGATAGACTTTCCCTTCGCTCGTGAAGAACAGGATCGTGTCGTGAGTTGATGTATATAGAAGATGTTCAACAAAATCGTCATCGTTGGTACCCATTCCTTGTACGCCGCGTCCGCCACGTTTCTGGCTCCGATACGTATTGGCAGGCAAGCGTTTGATATAGCCATTGTGCGTGAGCGTCAATACAGAAGCTTCACGAGGGATGAGGTCTTCATCTTCGATCATCTCAGAACCACCGACCGTGATTTCCGTTCTGCGAGGATCATTAAAGCGCTCTTTGATTTCAAGGATTTCTTCACGGATAATCTCAAGAATTTTCGATTCGTCCGCAAGAATGGCACGTAACTCGTTGATGAGTGCAATGAGCCCTTGATATTCTTCTTCGATTTTGTCACGTTCAAGACCTGTCAAACGCTGAAGGCGCATATCGAGGATGGCCTGTGATTGGCGTTCAGACAAATTGAAATCATTCATCAAACCATTGCGGGCTTCTTCAGTCGTCTGCGATCCACGGATCAATGCGATGATGGCATCGATGTGATCCAGTGCGATGCGCAAGCCTTCGAGGATATGCGCGCGGTCTTCTGCTTTTTGCAAATCGAATTCTGTACGGCGGCGAATGATGACCTTTTGGTGTTCTAAGTAATGATAAAGAACATCTTTCAAGCCCAGAACTTTCGGCTGGCCATTGACGAGCGCGAGCATGTTGATGCCGAAGCTTGTTTGCATCGCTGTCTGTTTGTACAAATTGTTCAATAGAACATTAGCACTTGCGTCTCTGCGCACTTCAATCACGACGCGCATACCGTTGCGGTCGGATTCGTCGCGCAGGTCCGTAATGCCGTCGATTTTTTTATCGCGTACCAGTTCTGCAATTTTTTCGATCAGGCGCGCTTTATTAACCTGGTACGGAAGTTCGTGAATGAGGATGACTTCTTTGCCATTTGGTTTTGTTTCGATTTCAACGACTGCGCGGATCAACACTGACCCTTTTCCTGTTTCATAAGCACGGCGGATGCCGCTTCGACCAAGGATAATGCCTCCGGTCGGGAAATCGGGACCTGGAAGGAATTCAAGCAATTCTTCCGTCGTGATGGCCGGATTTTCGGCCAAGGCCAAAACTGCGTCAATCGTCTCACCTAGGTTATGGGGCGGGATATTGGTAGCCATCCCGACGGCAATCCCGGAAGTTCCGTTGACAAGCAAGTTCGGGAATCGACTTGGAAGGACGACTGGTTCTTTTTCCTGGCCATCGTAGTTTTCCTTGTAATCCACTGTGTTTTTATTTAAATCGCGTAAAAGTTCCATGGAGATTTTCGACATCTTGGATTCTGTGTAACGCATCGCTGCTGCTGCGTCACCATCGACAGAACCGAAGTTCCCGTGTCCGTCGACGAGCATGTAGCGATAGCTGAAATCCTGAGCCATGCGTACCATCGTTTCATAAACTGCGCTATCACCGTGGGGATGATATTTACCGATTACGTCACCGACGATACGTGCTGACTTTTTATAGCCTTTATCCGCTGTGATTCCGAGGTCGTGCATGGCATATAAAATACGCCGATGCACCGGCTTTAAGCCGTCCCGGACATCCGGCAACGCACGAGATACGATAACACTCATCGCATAGTCTAGGAATGATGTGCGCATCTCCGTGCTAATATTTATTTCTTCTACTCCGCTGCCTGGCCGTTCCGCCATATCCGCAGCCTCCTCTCAACTCTTGTTGCGTTATACATCCAAATTTTTCACATAACTGGCGTTTTCTTCAATAAAGTTACGGCGCGGTTCGACATCGTCTCCCATTAACATGTGGAAGGTCTCATCCGCTGTCATCGCGTCTTCAAGTGTGACTTGTAGCAATGTCCGGAAATCCGGGTCCATCGTTGTGTCCCATAGTTGAGTAGCATTCATCTCACCGAGCCCTTTATAGCGCTGGACATGCGGCTTTGGTGATGCTGGCAATTTAGCCAATGCTTCTTTCAGCTGTGCATCCGAATAAACGTAATCGACATGCTTGCCTTGTTTGATTTGGAACAATGGCGGCTGTGCGATGTAAATATAGCCTGCTTCGATCAGTGGGCGCATATAGCGGAATAGGAACGTTAGCAACAAAGTACGGATATGGGCACCATCGACATCGGCATCGGTCATGATAACGACTTTATGGTAACGCGCTTTATCCAGGTTGAACTCTTCGCCGATTCCCGTGCCGAGCGCCGTGATGATATTGCGAATCTCTGCATTGACTAGAATCTTATCGAGACGCGCTTTTTCTACGTTAAGGATTTTTCCGCGCAAAGGTAGAATCGCCTGGAAGTGGCGATCTCGGCCAGATTTTGCGGATCCGCCTGCTGAGTCACCCTCTACGATGTAGATTTCACTGATTTTCGGGTCGCGTGAAGAACAGTCTGCGAGTTTACCAGGCAAACTGGAGACTTCAAGCACTGACTTGCGGCGCGTGAATTCACGTGCTTTTTTGGCAGCCATCCGCGCATGAGAAGCCATGATGCCTTTTTCAATGATTTTCTTAGCCGTCGAAGGGTTCTCCAGTAGAAAACGTTCAAATCCGTTTGAGAATAAGTTATTCACGATCGTCGATACTTCTGTATTGCCAAGCTTAGTTTTGGTCTGGCCTTCAAACTGTGGATCCGGGTGCTTAACGGAAATAATTGCCGTCAACCCTTCTCTAACGTCTTCGCCTGTTAAGTTTGCTTCCGCATCTTTCAAAATGCCGTTTTTGCGGCCGTAATCGTTAATGACGCGTGTCAACGCTGTTTTGAAGCCGGATTCGTGCGTACCGCCTTCATGGGTGCTGATATTATTGGCGAATGAAAAGATATTCGCCGCAAATCCGCCGTTGTATTGCATGGCGACTTCCACATTGATGCCATCCCGCTCCGACTCGACGAAAATCGCTTCTTCGTGAAGCGGGTCTTTTGATTTATTCAAATGCTCGACGTAGGATTTGATACCACCTTCGTAGTGGTAGTTCTTTTCCTGCTCCAAGCCTTCGCGCTCATCAGCGGCCACGATTTTCAAGCCCCGGTTCAAATAAGCGAGCTCACGGAGGCGGTGATCGAGAATATCGAATTCGTAAACTGTTGTTTCTTTGAAAATTTCAGCGTCCGCTTTAAAACGGATCGTTGTTCCGGTCTTGTCAGCTTCGCCGATGACGCCGAGTTCTTTTTTGACTGCGCCACGCTCAAATTGAATGAAATGGCGCTTGCCGTCCCGGTGTACATAAACTTCGGTCGTTTCCGATAAGGCGTTGACGACAGAGGCGCCTACACCGTGGAGGCCGCCGGATACTTTATAGCCGCCGCCGCCGAATTTACCGCCAGCGTGGAGAACTGTCATGATGACTTCAACCGCTGGGCGGCCCATTTTTTCCTGCATGTCCACTGGAATTCCGCGGCCGTTATCTTCCACGCGAATCCAATTGTCTTTTTCGATTGTGACGCGAATTTCATCGCAATAGCCGGCAAGGGCTTCATCGATGCTATTATCCACGATTTCCCACACTAAATGGTGCAGTCCTCTTGATCCTGTTGAACCGATATACATACCCGGCCGTTTCCGGACCGCTTCTAAGCCTTCCAATACCTGAATCTGATTGGCGCCATAAGATTGCTCAAGATTCGTATCTTCCATAGCCATTCCGTTCACCTGCTCTTTCTTGACAACTCATTATTTCCATTGACCGGTTATAACCTGTTTTGCTGAATTTTATTCAAAAGCGCCTGTGGCCGATAAGGCGACCCGTAGACGAAATCATCGGTAACGACATAGGATTTCACCGCTTCAGGCGGGACTAATAGCCGCGTAAAAGCGGAGTGGGCGTAATGTTCATAATGGACGATCGCCAGGATTTCCGTTACGGCAATCAATTGGGCGGCGCCTATCTGGACATACATGCGTCTTCACTCCTTGACCGTTCCTTTTGTTACTTCGAAAAGGCGTGCGTTTTGAATGGTGTCGTGCTGGATGCCTTCAACGCTGGTGGTTGTAACAAAGGTTTGCACAGACCCACGGATTGTGTTGAGTAAATGCGACTGGCGGTAATCGTCCAGTTCAGAAAGCACATCATCGAGCAAGAGAACCGGTGCTTCGCCGACTTCTTGCTTGATCAACTCAATTTCCGCCAGTTTCAAGGACAGCGCAGTGGTGCGTTGTTGCCCCTGGGAGCCATAAGTCTGGACGTCGTAACCATTGACGATGAATTGCAAATCATCGCGATGTGGGCCAACGAGGGTTACGCCACGGTCGAGTTCCCGCTTTTTCACTTCCTGAAGCTTTTGCTCTAAAAAGGACGCCATTTCAGCAGGCGTCCATTCGGGCTTCAAACCACTAATTGGCTGGTAGCGTATTTCTAATTTTTCCAGCCCACGGGAAATGCCATGATGAATTGGCTCTGCCCATTTTTGCAGCAATTCCATGAACTGGAATCTTTTTTGTATAATTTTTACAGCAGCTTCAATAAATTGCTCTGTATAAACCTCGAACATAACGTCATTGATGGTTTGTTTGCCGTAATGTTGCTTCAATATATGATTGCGCTGTTTCAATAGCTTTTGGTAATTGACGAGGTCGTGGAGATAGACCGGCGAGATCTGGCCAATCTCCATATCGATAAATCGACGCCTAACTTGCGGGCTGCCTTTGACGAGATGCAGGTCCTCAGGAGCGAACATGACGACGTTTAACTGACCGATATAATCACTTAACCGCCGCTGCTCCAGATGGTTCACTTTCGCTTTTTTGCCTTTTTTGGAAAAGCTGATTTCAAGCGGCAATTTGCCATATTTCCGGAGCACATCAGCTTTAATTTTACCATATTCCGCGTCCCAGCGTATCAATTCTTTGTCATTGCTTGTCCGGTGCGACTTCGCCATCGATAAAACATAAAGCGACTCCATGATATTCGTTTTGCCTTGTGCATTTTCGCCGATAAAGACGTTGATCTCCGGCGAAAAGTCGAGCTTAAGCGTTTCGTAGTTCCGGTAATTGACTAACTCGAGGTTGTCAATCCGCATCGAAGCTCATGCCTTCGGCGACAACGATACGGAATTCCCCCGTCCCCGGTATGCTCACAGTATCTTCCGGACGCAATTTACGCCCTCTGCGATCTTCCGCTTCTCCGTTTACGAATACTTCGTGTTCACTCAAAAACCATTTAGCCATTCCGCCTGAACTGATTGTGTCCGTCATTTTCAGCAGCTGTCCAAGTGTAATAAATTCTGTCTCAATCCCGATTTCCTTCAAAATGCACTCATCCTTCGATTCGTAGTCTATCCCTTTATTTTACCCTATTTGCCCCCATAAGTAAAAAGGATAGCCTTTATGGGCTATCCTGAGGGTTTTGATGCTGATTAATATGTCCGGACAGGAAGAATCAATTGCAGAATTGAGTCATCCAAGGCCGATTTTAAGATGAACGGGCGCATCGCTCCAGTGAACTGGATGACGACGTCTTGCCCATCAATTGCCTTCAAGGCATCCATCATGAACTTCGCACTGAAAGAAATCTTCAGCTCTTCACCGTCGACGCTTTGTGCCTGTAATTGCTCTTCGACTTTCCCGACTTCCGGAGAATTCGAGGAGACTTCGACTTCGCTTCCTTCGCTTGTAGAAAAGCGCACGACGTTATTGCGTTCTTCACGGGCTAGAAGTGACGCGCGGTCAATTGCTTGAAGCAATGAACGGCCGTTTACTGTCACCGTCGTTTTGTATTCAGACGGGATCAAGCGTGAAGTATCCGGATAGTTGCCTTCCAATAGACGGGAGAAGAACAAGATGTGCTTGGATTTGAATAACACTTGCTGGTTGGTCATGACGATTTCAACCGGATCCGATGTGTCATCAAGGATTTTGTTCAACTCATTCAAGCTTTTGCCTGGGATGACGACGCTGTACTCCCCTTCCGGCAAAGTTTCGAGTTTCGTTTTGCGACGTGCTAGGCGGTGGCTGTCGGTTGCGACACAAACGAGCTCTCCGTCTTTAACTTCCCAATGCACACCAGTAAGTACCGGGCGCGTTTCAGAACTTGAGACAGCGAATACGGTTTCTCTATTGATCGTTTTCAATAGATCAGCTGGAATCGTGAAGAGACGGTCATCTTGGATATCCGGCAATTGTGGATAATCCATAGCGTCTAGCCCGATCAAGTGGAATTCGGATTTTCCTGAACGGATATGCGTCTGGAAATTGCTGTTGATTTCGATTTCGACTTCGTTGGTCGGCAATTTACGGACGATTTCCCCGAATACTTTTGCTTGAAGGACGATGCTTCCGCCTTCTGTGACATCGATCAATTGTTTTCCGTCCTCTTCTGTAGGGATGAAAGTTTGAATCGTGATATCTGAATCACTTCCTGTTAAACGCATTCCTTCTGTAGAAACATCCATCTTGATCCCAGTCAAAATGGGAATCGTTGTTTTTGAACTGACTGCTTTCATTACATCGTTTAAACCTTCGACTAATCGCTCACGTTTTATCTCGAATTTCATTCTCGAACCTCGCTTATATATATATTTTAGTTATTAGTACTTAAAGACAGTAATAGTAGTAGGGGCTGTGAATATGTGGATAAGCCCGAAATGAGCAATAAAAGCAGCTTATCCACATGTAGACAAACTGTGCATAAACTGCTTAAGAAAATCGGGGTTTATCCACAGCCTATTTGCCGAGTGCAGATCGAATTTCTTTGATATCTTGCTGAAGCTGCTGATTCTCTTTTAACATCGTGTTGATTTTTTCGTGCGCATGGATAACGGTCGTGTGATCGCGGCCGCCGAATTCTTCGCCGATTTTTGGCAACGAGAAATCAGTCATTTCGCGTGACAAGTACATCGCGATTTGACGCGGATAAGCAATATCTTTCGTGCGGCGCTTGGTTTTGAAGTCATCGAGCTTAACATTGAATTGCTCACCGACTGCGTTTTGAATGTCCAAAATCGTGATAACTTTCGGCTTGGAGTTCGGCATGATGTCTTTCAAGGCTTCTGCAGCAAGCTCTGCGCTCATATCTCGGTTGATCAAAGAGGAATAAGCGACGACGCGGATCAAAGCGCCCTCAAGCTCCCGGATGTTGGAATCGATCGAATTGGCGATATAAGTCATGACATCGTTCGGGATGTCCAGACCGTCTGCTTTGGCTTTTTTGCGCAAAATGGCAATTCGCGTTTCTAAATCCGGCGGTGTGATATCGGTGATCAATCCCCATTCAAAGCGTGATCTTAAGCGATCTTCGAGTGTCGGAATCTCTTTTGGCGGCCGGTCGCTAGAGATGATGATCTGCTTGGATTCTTCGTGCAAGGTATTGAACGTATGGAAGAATTCTTCTTGTGTCTGTTCTTTTCCGGCTAAAAATTGGATATCGTCAATGAGCAAAATATCGACATTGCGGTATTTATTGCGGAAATCGACGGTCTGGTTGTCACGGATCGAGTTAATAAACTCGTTGGTGAATTTTTCAGACGACAAATAAACCACTTTGGCGTCTGGATTGTGCTCAATAACATAATGTCCGATTGCATGCATAAGGTGGGTCTTGCCAAGTCCTACGCCCCCGTAAATGAAAAGCGGGTTGTAAGCTTTTGCCGGTGCTTCAGCAACAGCAAGCGATGCAGCGTGTGCAAAGCGGTTGCCGGAACCGATGACGAATGTGTCAAAGGTGTATTTCGGGTTCAACATACCCGGCAAAAATTCTTGCTGTTCCGCCTGGCCCGGTTTAACACGGGGAGCGGGAAGCTGGAAATCATCCATATCCTGATCTTTTGGCACCACAAATTTAATAAGCGCTTCGTCCCCTGTCAGATCTGTCAAAATGCCGGTAATCAAGTGCACATAATGGTTTTCGAGCCAATCGCGCGCAAATGAATTCGGGGCTGAAATGGTGACAGTATCTTCTTTATAGGACAAGAGCTTAGTGGATTTGAGCCAAGTTTCAAAGCTGGGCTTGGAGATTCTTTTTTCGACTTGGGCTAAGACACTCGACCAAAGTTCGTCTAAGTGTTCCAATAGCGTATCTCCTTTATAGGTAAATATTTTTTACAGTATACCATACACAAAATCACAGCCTGTGGATAAGATCTGTAAACAGGCTTGGGGAAAACTATCCACACCTTACCCACAATATGTGGATAACTATTTTGGGATAGAAATTGTTAACAAGTGAAAACAAAACAATGTTATCAAAAAACGATAGACATTACAAGCATTTCTTTCAGTTATCCACATGGCAGGCTTTGTGCACATTTCTGATATCCACAGGCAGTTCCTATGTGAAAAACCTGTCGATAAAGCATGTGGATAAATCATTTTCACCAAAAATGAAATCACAGGAAGTTCACCGCTGATCCTCCCGTATTGTGTATAACTTTTCTTTTTGAATTGCCTGGGCGATCTTGTGCATTTAAAAGAAACCATTGACATAAGCAAGGCTGCGCCCTTATAATAGTCGAGACTGTCTTTAGAAAATAGTTAACTTTTATATAGGAGGTGTAAGGTCATGACATTGCGCACATACCAACCAAATAAACGCAAACACAGCAAAGTGCACGGCTTCAGAGCACGCATGAGCACAAAGAACGGACGTCGCGTTATCGCTGCCCGTCGCCGTAAAGGAAGAAAAGTACTATCAGCTTAAAGTCCACTGACCGCATCAGTGGTCTTTTTTTTTCTTTTTCGCGGAATTTGAGCGAAAATGCATCAAAATAAGCAAGTAGCAGGTGAAAGAATGAATAAGCAGCAGCGGATCAAGAAAAATACGGAGTTTCAGCGCGTTTTCAAAAAAGGGAAATCCTTTGCGAATCGGCAATTTATCGTTTATTTGCTGAAAGATGAGCAGGAAGCATTTCGCCTTGGCTTGTCCGTCAGTAAGAAAGTCGGCAATGCGGTCGCAAGAAACCGCGTTAAGCGTTATATCCGCCAAGCCTTCCTAGAATTGAAGGACGATCTTCTGCCAAACGCCGATTACATTATCATCGCCCGACCACAGGCGGCCAATTTAGATTTTCATGAAAGCAAGAAAAGCTTGGAGCATGTGTTGAAAATTGCACGCGCTTTGCCGAAGAAGTAGATACCGGATCTATCCGGATGGTATTATAGGAAGTAATTGAATAGAGTTTGGAGGAAGCAAAGTGAAGAAGAGAACCGCAGTGCTCTTCGCCTTGGTAGCCGTTGCCCTCTTATTGTCGGGCTGTACGGAGTTTGACCAGCCGATCAGCGACCAAAGCGAAGGGTTTTGGAACGAGTTTGTCGTATGGCCATTAGTGTCAATCATTACATTCTTTAAGGAATTCCTTGGTACGTATGGTTTTGGGATCATTGCCGTGACGATTCTTATTCGTCTGGCCCTACTGCCTTTGATGATCAAACAAACGAAAAGTTCGAAACGCATGCAGGAAATCCAGCCCGAGCTGGCTAAGTTAAAAGAGAAGTACAAATCGAAAGATGCCGTCACCCAGCAGAAATACCAGCAGGAAATGATGGCAATGTTCCAAGAGAAAGGCGTTAACCCGATGGCCGGTTGTTTGCCGGTTGTTATTCAGATGCCAATTTTAATCGGTTTTTATCATGCCATCAGCCGCATGAACTCAACACCTGAAATCGATCTTGGCACATTCTTGATTTTCCCGCTCGCCGAACCGAGTATTATCCTGGCTGTTACAGCGGGTGTCATGCAATTGATCGTTTTGCGCACGGGTCCAGCAATGGACAATCCGCAAATGAAAGCGATGATGTATTTCATGCCTGTCATGATTACTGGATTCGGGATCATCTTGCCATCTGCTTTGACGCTTTACTGGGTAATTGGGAACATCATCTCGCTCATCCAAAACATGTTCATTTACCGTCCATGGGAAAAGAAAGACGTGCAACAGCCTGTTAAAACGAAAACAGGAGGGGCTAAAAAGTGAAGCATCTTACACAAATGGGGAAAACGGTCGAAGAAGCGATTGAAAAAGCGCTGGAACAACTGAACACATCACGGGATGAAGTGACCATCCGCGTCATCGAAGAAGGAAAAAAGGGGTTTTTCGGATTCGGTGCTAAAGATGCGGAAGTGGAAGTCACGGTGATGGAAACAGCACAGCCAGCAGCTGAACATGCAGCACTTCAAACGGAAAAAAAACCGTCCGCGCATGATGGTGAACCTTCTGAGGAAGAGATTGCGGCCGAAATGCCGTCAGCTCCGACCGAAGAGGGAGAAGAACCGGATTTCGGTGAGCCAGTTGCAGAGCCGGTAGCGAAACCGTCGAATGAAAAAGCGATCGAAGAAACAAAAGCCTATTTGCAGGACATTGCACAAGGCATGAAAATCGATGATTTATCCGTTTCACATGAAAAACAAGGCAAAACGGTGCGTTTCAAATTGGAAAGCGAAAAAGTGGCGATGCTGATTGGCAAAAGAGGGCAGACCTTGAATTCGCTCCAGCAATTGGCGCAATTAGTGGCCAATCGCCACGCCGAGCAATTTATGATGGTCGAACTTGATGCAGAGAATTACCGGGAGCGCCGCCAGGAAACATTGGAGCAATTGGCGGACCGGATGGCGGACAAAGCGATCCGTACCGGAAATCGCGTCCAATTCGAACCGATGCCGTCTTATGAACGAAAAGTGATCCATCAGGCGCTATCGCGGCGCTTTGATATCGATACTTATTCAGAAGGCAAAGACCCAAACCGCTATTTGGTTATTGAACCGCATAAATGAGGAAAAAAGAGCCCGTTCGATCATGCAAATGATCGCAGCGGGCTCTTTTGATGCAAAAAAACGCAAGGCTAGTCAGCAAAAGCGGGAATTTCGCGGGTGTATATTTATGCATGTCATATTTGCGCGGTGAACCTGAAAAAAATACCAAAAACGAGCGCTGTATCTTTTGATTTTATGGGTTTTGTGTTATTGTTGTATGTTGTACAGCCACGCGTATTTTGACAGTTGTCCACATGTGGGCAACTGTTTTAACCCATAAAAAGTAGAAAGTATGCTGTGGGCAACTTTTCTTTGTTTGCCCCAGCATGTTGTTGCAAGAGGAGGAAACAGCATCATGATGGAATTCGATACGATTGCCGCGATTTCCACGCCAAGCGGTGAAGGAGCCATTGCTATCGTCCGTTTGAGCGGGCCGGAAGCAGTGGCTATCGCCAACCGTTTGTTCCGTGCTCCAGGCAATAAAGCACTCGCTGACCAAGCGAGCCATACCATTCATTACGGCCATATCGAAGATCCCGCGACAAACGAAATAGCGGAAGAAGTCATGGTCGCCTTAATGAAGGCACCGAAAACATTTACGAGGGAAGATGTGGTGGAGATTAATTGCCACGGCGGCATCGTATCGGTTAATCGTGTGTTATCACTGGCCCTAAGAGCCGGTGCACGGCTTGCGGAGCCTGGTGAATTCACTAAGCGCGCGTTCCTTAATGGGCGCATCGATCTGTCTCAGGCAGAAGCCGTGATGGACCTGATCCGCGCGAAAACGGACCGGGCCATGGACGTCGCGCTGACGCAAATGGAAGGGCGTTTATCCCGTCTCATCAGCTCGCTGCGCCAAGCGTTATTGGAATCGATCGCTCAGATGGAAGTGAACATCGACTATCCCGAATACGACGATGTGGAAGAAATGACACGCCCGATGATGCTTGAAAAAGCACAATGGGTGCAAGCGGAAATCGCTAAATTGCTCCAAACTTCCCAGCAAGGCAAGATTTTGCGCGAAGGCTTGTCCACGGTCATCATCGGCCGCCCAAATGTCGGGAAATCCTCGCTATTGAACAGCCTGGTGCAGGAAAACAAAGCCATCGTGACGGAAATTGCCGGTACGACGCGCGATATTATCGAAGAATATGTGAATGTGCGTGGAGTTCCACTGCGTCTCGTCGATACGGCAGGCATTCGGGAAACAGAAGACATCGTCGAGCGAATCGGTGTCGAACGTTCTCGTAAAGTGCTAAAAGAAGCCGATTTGATTCTCTACGTATTGAATTACGCAGAGGAATTGACTGAAGAAGACTTATTATTGTTTGAAGCAGTCCGTGACATGAATTATATCGTCGTCATCAACAAGACCGATTTGCCGCAGCAAATCGATTTGGAACAAGTCAGAGAGATTGCTGGAGACAAACGCCTCGTGACTACCTCATTGATTGAAGAAGAAGGCATCGATCAGCTCGAAGAAGCGATTGCCGAATTGTTCTTTGAAGGAGAAATTGAAGCAGGGGATATGACTTATGTCTCCAATGTCCGTCATATCTCGCTGTTGCACCAAGCGCATCAAACGATTTCCGACGCTATTTCAGCCGCCGAAATGGACGTGCCGGTTGATATGATCCAGATCGATGTGACCCGTACATGGGAAATTCTCGGTGAGATCATCGGCGATACGGCAGATGACGGCTTATTGAACCAATTATTCTCGCAATTTTGCCTAGGAAAATAAATTTTGAAGGGACTGAACGAACATGCCACAATATGAAGCAGGCACGTTCGATGTCATCGTTGTAGGCGCAGGCCATGCAGGGGCGGAAGCAGCACTTGCATCTGCACGCATGGGCGCTAAAACGCTTGTCTTGACGATGAATCTCGACATGATCGCCTTTATGCCTTGCAACCCGTCCATCGGGGGGCCGGCAAAAGGCATCGTCGTACGTGAAATAGATGCAATGGGCGGGGCAATGGGCCGCGTCATCGATAAAACACATATTCAAATGAGAATGCTTAACACAGCCAAAGGGCCGGCTGTCCGCGCACTTCGCGCACAAGCCGATAAAGTGCTTTACCAGCAAGAAATGAAGCGTTTGATGGAAGAGCAGAAAAACTTGAGCTTGCATCAAGGAATCGCGGAAGAATTGATTGTCGAAGACGGTGAAGTAAAAGGCCTCGTGACACAAGTAGGCGGCATTTACCGCGCCAAAACTGTGGTCATCACAACGGGTACGTTCCTGCGCGGCGAAATCATCATCGGTGATTTGCGCTACTCCAGTGGGCCGAACCATCAGCAGCCTTCTATCAAACTCGCGGAAAACCTGGAACAGCTAGGCTTTGAGACGGTGCGTTTCAAAACCGGAACACCACCGCGCATCAATAGCAACAGCATTGATTACTCGAAAACAGAAATTCAGCCAGGAGACGATGTGCCGCGCGCATTCAGTTTTGAAACGACGGAATTCATCATGGATCAGATGCCGTGCTGGTTGACTTACACAACTGCTGAAACGCATCAGATCATCGATGAGAACCTCCATTTGTCTCCGATGTATTCTGGGATGGCAAAAGGTACTGGGCCACGTTATTGCCCGTCGATTGAAGACAAAATCGTCCGTTTCAGCGATAAACCGCGCCATCAGATTTTCCTCGAGCCAGAAGGTCGCTCCACGCGTGAAGTTTACGTACAGGGCCTTTCTACGAGTTTGCCAGAACACGTTCAGCGCAAGCTGCTCGAATCGATTCCTGGCCTTGAGAAAGCAGATATGATGCGTTCAGGCTATGCCATCGAATACGATGCCATCGTGCCGACGCAATTATGGCCGACTCTTGAATCCAAGCAACTTCCTAACCTTTATACGGCAGGCCAGATCAACGGCACGTCCGGTTACGAAGAAGCAGCGGGGCAGGGGCTTATGGCTGGCATCAACGCCGCAGCAAAAGTACTAGGCAAAGAAGAAGTTATCCTCAGCCGTTCTGACGCATATATCGGTGTCTTGATCGACGATTTGGTAACGAAAGGGACGAGCGAGCCTTATCGCTTGTTGACATCTCGTGCCGAATATCGCCTATTGCTGCGCCACGATAACGCAGATTTGCGCTTGACGGAACTCGGTTATCAGCTCGGCATGATCACAGAAGAGCGGTATGCGCGCTTTCTTGAGAAAAAAGATCATATCGAAGAAGAAATCAAGCGCTTGCGCGGCATCATCATCAAGCCGAATGAGCAAACGCAAGAAGCGATTCGCAATGCAGGCGGCAGCGAGCTGAAAGACGGCATCCGTGCAGCCGATTTGTTGAAACGTCCAGAAATGAACTACGATATGATCGCGTCATTGACTGAATCCGACATCGCACTTAGCGACGAAGTGAAAGAGCAAGTCGAGATTCATGTGAAATACGAAGGCTATATTGAAAAGTCCCTTCTTCAAGTCGATAAGCTGAAGAAAATGGAAAACAAAAAAATTCCGGAAAACATCGATTACGATGCCATTTCAGGGCTTGCGACGGAAGCGCGCGGCAAACTGAAAGAAGTGCAGCCGCTCTCGATTGCACAAGCAACACGCATTTCCGGCGTTAACCCTGCTGACATTTCGATTTTATTGGTGTATATTGAACAAGGAAGAATCGCTAAAGTCTAGTTGGGATTTGAGCTCACTGGGCGGCACATAACAGAACTCGAAATGGGCTGGTATCCGCCAGCCCATTTGCTTTTACATAAAACGAAAATTCCGCTCCCGCAACTTTGCGGTGAGACCGGTGAGAGGGGGACCTATCGTGAACGAACAGCAATTTGCACAAGCACTTGAACAACAAGGCATCGAACTGTCCGAGCGTCAGCTAGAACAATTCCGCATCTATCACAAAGAACTTGTCGAATGGAATGAAAAAATGAATTTGACGGCAATCACGGAAAAAGAAGACGTGTATTTAAAGCATTTCTACGACTCCATCAGTGCTGCCTTCTATATGGATTTCACACAACCGCTATCACTGTGTGATGTTGGGGCAGGGGCTGGATTCCCGAGCATCCCGCTTAAAATCTGCTTCCCCCATATCGAAGTGACGATCGTCGATTCGTTGAACAAACGCATTCAGTTTTTAAATCATTTGAGCGAAGCCTTACAACTGGATAAAGTTTCTTTTGTCCACTCGCGTGCAGAAGATTTTGGCCAGTCCGAGCACCGTTCAAGCTACGACATCGTAACCGCCCGCGCTGTGGCCAGGCTGTCGGTATTAGCTGAACTATGTGTGCCGCTCGTTAAACAAGGCGGGGCATTTGCGGCCATGAAAGCTGCTTCCGCTCCTGACGAGCTGAAAGACGCAGACAAGGCGCTTCAAGTGCTTGGAGTGAAGCAAGAAGCCGTTCATTCCTTCCTCTTGCCAGTGGAAGAAAGCGAACGCCACATCCAAGTGTTCCGGAAATTCAAGGCAACGCCAAAGAAATACCCAAGAAAAGCAGGCATGCCGAACAAATCGCCAATCAGTTAATGTTTCACGTGGAACATACAGACCCAGGATTGCGTCTTTGGAATAAAACAACAAGAGCAAGTTTTTAATAAGGTGGTGCTTGAGCATGAAAAGTCCTTTTGCCCGTCTTTTCGGAGGCGGCGACAAAGCAAATGATGCAACAACAGCAGAAGCTTCAAGCCATGCTTCTGAAGAAGTCGTTAAAATTCCATTGGAGAAAATCCATGCGAACCAATTCCAGCCACGGACCGTTTTTGACGAAGAGAAAATCGAAGAGCTGGCCCGGACGATTCATGTCCATGGCGTCATCCAACCGATTGTCGTCAGAGATTCACAGCGGGAAGGCTTCTATGAAATTATTGCAGGTGAACGTCGCTTCCGTGCAATGACGTCTCTTGGCTGGGAGGAAGTTCCGGCGATCGTTCGTCAATTGAGCGATAAAGAAACAGCCTCTATCGCGTTGATCGAAAACCTCCAGCGCGAAGAATTGACGGCAATCGAAGAGGCGCATGCTTATTCTAATTTATTGCAGATCCAGGAAATCACACAAGAAGCGTTGGCTCAGCGCCTTGGTAAAAGCCAATCGGCTGTTGCCAATAAATTGCGGCTGTTAAAGCTCCCGGAAATTGTTCAGCAGGCATTGCTTTCACGGAGCATTACCGAACGCCATGCCCGTGCTTTGCTGCCGGTAAAAGACCCTGAACTCCAGCAACAATTACTCGAACAGTTATTGGAAGAAGGGCTTAATGTCAAAGAACTGGAACAACGCATCCGGAATTTGGCGGACCAAGCCGAGGCGAAACCTAAAAAGCGCAGAAAAGCCGTCAGCCGGGATATGCGCATTGCCATGAATACCATTAAAGAGTCATTGTCGATGGTCAAAAAAAGCGGCATCAAACTCGATACACAAGAGGAAGAACACGAGGATTATTATCAAATCACCGTGAAAATTCCAAAAAAACGCTCATAATCGCTCTTTCCGTTGAGGAAAGGGCTTTTTTTGGCAGATATATCTCTATGAAACAGGAAATTTGATACAATATAGAAATGAAAGCTGTCGCGGATAGCCATAAAAGCGTTTCCGCAGTAAACTAAAGACAGTATCGAAGAAAGTTGGTGCACGAGTGGGTAGAACGATTGCCATCGCCAATCAAAAGGGCGGTGTAGGAAAAACAACTTCATCAGTTAATTTAAGTGCCTGTCTTGCTTATCTCGGCAAGAAAGTGCTGTTAATAGATATCGATCCACAAGGCAATGCAACGAGTGGCGTCGGCGTCAATAAAGGCGATGTCGATCAATGCATCTACGAAATTCTGATTGACGATGTGGATGTCAAAGACACGATCATGGAGACAAAAGTCGAAAATCTTCATGTGGTACCGGCGACCATTTCACTGGCCGGTGCGGAAATTGAATTGGTTTCGACCATTTCACGCGAAGCACGCTTGAAAAATGCTTTGGCAGAAGTAAAAGATTTATACGATTACATCATCATCGACTGTCCGCCATCTCTTGGGTTGTTGACCTTGAATTCCCTAACCGCTTCAGACGGAATTATTATTCCAGTACAATGTGAATATTATGCTCTAGAAGGTTTAAGCCAGTTATTGAGTACCGTTCGGCTGGTCCAAAAACACTTGAACCATGACCTGATGATCGACGGCGTATTGTTGACCATGTACGATGCCCGGACCAATCTCGGCATGCAGGTCATTGAAGAAGTGAAGAAATACTTCCAGGACAAAGTGTATGACACGGTGGTCCCGCGCAACGTCCGGTTGAGCGAGGCTCCTAGCCACGGAGAGCCAATCATCATCTATGATCCGAAGTCGAGAGGCGCAGAAGTTTACCTAGAATTGGCGAAGGAAGTGATTCGTAATGGCTAAAGGATTAGGAAAAGGCATTAATGCATTGTTTCCTGGAGAAACGGTCAATGAAACGGATAAAGTAATGCAAATCAAAGTGACCGATATTAAAGAAAACCCTCATCAACCGCGAAAAGTATTCGACCAGCAAGCCTTAGAAGAACTGGCCGAATCGATTCGGGAGCATGGTATTCTGCAGCCAGTTGTCGTGCGCAAAAAAGGCGCGAAATTTGAACTTGTAGTCGGGGAACGCCGTTTTCGGGCGGCCAAGCTATGCAAATTGAAGGAAGTTCCTGCAATCGTCAAAGAATTCAACGAGCAGCAGATGATGGAACTGGCGATCCTTGAAAACTTGCAACGTGAGGATTTAACGCCGATCGAAGAGGCGGAAGCCTACCAGAAGCTCATGGATACATTGAATTTGACGCAGGAGCAACTAGCGTTCCGGCTTGGCAAAAGCCGTCCGCATATTACCAACCATATCCGTTTATTAACTTTGCCGAAAGAAGTGCGTGACCTCATTTCGGATAAGAAGTTATCGATGGGGCATGGCCGTACTTTGCTTGGTCTGCGCAGCAAAAAAAATATTTCCGAGACCGCGAAAAAAACGGTCAAAGAAGGATTAAATGTGCGCCAACTGGAAAACTTGGTGCAGCGATTAAATGACAATGTTCCACGTGAAACACCAGAAAAGAAAAAGGATATCTTTATAGAAGAAAAACAATCTGAGCTTCGTGACCGCTTCGGTACAAATGTCCAGATCAAAAAGCAAAAGAATAAAGGCAAGATCGAAATCGAGTTTTTCTCAGAAGATGATTTAGAGCGGATCTTGGATTTGTTGAAATAATGCGTTGACGTACGTGGCATTTTTAGTGGCCAGTATGCTTTTTACGAATTGAATGGTTACCTCAGCTTGAAGACGGCCTATTTTCCGGAAACGGGAAGTAGGCGTTTCTTTAGATGCGGGCCTCACAAGATTTGTCGAATGGATTAAAAGAGGGAGAAGAACTAGACGCCTATACCGAAGCATAGAGAGAAGGGAGCTCGATTATGGTTCTTTGGGGAACATTGGTTAACGCAGTTTTAATAGTCATCGGAACATTGATCGGGCGGGCATTGCGCAATATTCCCGACAAAATGAAAGAGACCGTTATGTATGTCATTGGGTTAGTGGTTGTCGTCTTAGGCTTGCAGATGGGCTTTGAGAGCCAGAATTTCATCATCGTCATCATTAGTTTGGTGCTCGGTGCCGTCATCGGTGAATGGGCAAGGCTGGAAGATAAATTGAATAGCTTTGGCCGCTGGATTGAACGAATGCTCGGCACGAAAGAAAGCCAAGGCAGCCTGGCACAAGGCTTTGTCACAGCGACCTTGATTTTTGTCATCGGCGCAATGGGCATTATCGGTGCATTGGAAAGCGGGCTCAGCAATGAACACGGTGTTCTTGTGTCCAAAGGGATCATCGATGGTTTTACGTCCATCATTCTCGCATCAACACTTGGCATCGGTGTTATGCTGTCGGCGATTCCGGTATTTGTGTACCAAGGCTTGATCGCCTTGTTCGCTACACAGATCAGTTTGCTTATTCCAGAAGCGGCGCTTGACTTGTTCATCACCGAGATGACGGCAACCGGAGGGGTAATGATTGCCGCAATTGGGCTTAATTTGATGGGCATCACGAAGATCCGTGTGGCGAATTTATTGCCGGGAATCCTCGTAGTTGCGTTTCTGGTCACGGCCGTGTTTAAATTCAATCTGATGTGAGTAATTTAAAGAAGGTGTAGACGTGTTTTTCGAAAGAAGTGTTGTGGAAAGATTTGTTAATCAGATGGTCACGAAGCTGCTTGATGAGGAAATGTGGGTCGACATTTCAGGAACGGCGCTGCGTGTCATATTAATCGCTGTCGGTGCCTATCTATTGACGCGCGTCGTGCGGGTCATTATCCGCAAATCGTTTTCGGTCCAATTAAAAGGGCCCCTTAAAACAAATGGACGCCGTCACCAAACTTTATCGAAATTAGTAGAAAATATTGCTACATACGTCATTGGATTTATGGCAGTAGTCGCCATTCTATCGGCTTTCTCAATCAATATTAGCGGGATCATCGCCGGTGCTGGTGTTATTGGCCTCGCTGTCGGTTTTGGTGCACAAAACTTGGTGCGCGACGTCATCACCGGATTTTTTATTATCTTTGAAGACCAATTTTCAGTCGGTGATTATGTCCGTATCAACCAAGCCGAGGGAACCGTCCAGGAAATCGGGCTGCGCACGACGAAAGTTCAAGCGTGGACCGGTGAGCTGTTTATCTTCCCAAACGGCACGGTGACAGAAGTCGTCAACTTCTCACTTCACAATTCCACTGCGGTCGTGGACTTGAGCGTTTCGCACGATTCCGATTTGGCTAAAGTAGAACGGCTGATCTTGGAGTTTTTGGAAACGGTCCAGCCCACTTATGAAGAAGTGATCAGTCCGGCCGAATTGCTTGGCGTGCAAAACATGACAGCAACCGAAGTGGTCATGCGCCTGACGGCTGAAACCTTGCCGATGCAGCATTTTGCCGTATCCCGCAGAATGCGCCGCGACTTGAAAGAGTTTCTCGATCAGCGTGGAGTCGAATTGCCGTATCCTCGCATGGTGGTCATGCACCGCGATCCCGGCGATCCGGTTTCATCAAATGCCAATAAATGATGGGGGAATGCAGCCATGGAAATGAAGGAATTTGGGTTACATGATATTGTCGAGATGAAAAAAGGGCATCCTTGCGGGGCGAATGCCTGGAAAATTATCCGCATGGGCGCAGACATCCGCATTAAATGCGAAGGCTGTCAGCACAGCGTTATGCTGCCTCGCGCGGAGTTCAATAAAAAAATGAAAAAAGTATTAGTGAAGGCCGAGGCGGAATGAGGAATGGACATTTCCGCCTCCTCTTTCTATAATGGAATGGTTGCAAAATTTGTGAGCGAAAAAGAAAGGTCGTGAATCCTTTGGCATTAACTGCAGGGATTGTAGGATTACCAAACGTAGGGAAATCCACATTATTCAACGCTATTACAAAAGCGGGCGCCGAAGCGGCGAACTACCCGTTCTGTACGATAGATCCAAACGTCGGCATCGTCGAAGTGCCAGATGAGCGCCTCGACAAACTGACAGAATTGGTCGAGCCGAAAAAAACCATCCCGACGGCGTTCGAGTTTACGGACATTGCGGGAATTGTCAAAGGCGCCAGCAAAGGAGAAGGGCTTGGAAACAAATTCCTTGCACACATCCGTGAAGTTGACGCCATCACGCAAGTAGTTCGCTGCTTTGCTGATGACAACATCACGCACGTATCGGGTGGAGTTGATCCGGTTTCTGATATCGAAGTCATCAACCTGGAGTTGGTACTTGCAGATATGGAAAGCATCGAAAAACGCATTAGCCGCAACGCCAAGCTATTGAAGCAAAAAGACAAAGACGCTGTTGCAGAAGAGCCGGTATTGGTGAAACTTCGCGAAGCTTTCGAGAACGGCGAATTGGCCCGTTCGATCGACTTCACAGAAGATGAGCTAAAAATCGCCAAAGGCTTGAACTTATTGACGCTCAAGCCAATGCTTTATGTCGCGAACGTATCAGAAGATGAAATCGCTGATGCGGCGAGCAACAAATACGTCCAGCAAGTTCGCGATTACGCAGCTGGCCACGATTCTGACGTCATCGTCGTTTGTGCGAAGATCGAAGAAGAAATGGCAGAGCTTGATGATGAGGAAAAAGAAATGTTCCTCGAAGAGCTTGGCATCGAAGAATCAGGGCTTGATCAATTGGTCAAAGCTGCTTATAACTTGCTTGGACTTGCGACCTACTTCACTGCGGGTGTGCAGGAAGTGCGTGCATGGACGTTCAAAAAAGGCATGAAAGCCCCACAATGTGCGGGCATCATCCACTCCGACTTCGAACGCGGCTTTATCCGCGCTGAAACCGTTGCTTACGAGGAATTGGTGGAAGCCGGTTCAATGGCTACGGCAAAAGAAGCCGGAAAAGTACGTCAAGAAGGCAAAGAGTACCTCGTGAAAGACGGCGATGTTATGCTGTTTAGATTCAACGTATAAGGCTTGTGCCGAATAGTTTATTGTCAGTCAGTGCCATGGAAACAAGTTAACAACGAAGTGGCGGCTGGAAAAAATACCGAACCGGGTGCTTTTTGAGCATCCGGTTTTTTATGAGGAGGGAAACGAATGTATTTATTCGCATATGGAACCTTAAAAAGAGGCGGCAAATACCATTTTTATTTGGAAGAAGCGGAATTGGTGGAAGAGCATGTGACGATTTCGGGAAGCTTGTATGATACGGGGCTTGGTTATCCGGCACTTGAATTGGCAGGAGACGATGTCATTCAAGGCGAGCTATACGACATTCCGGATGTCCTATGGCCGGCGATCAACGACCTGGAAGATTACACGGGGAACGCAAAAACGGACATGTACGACCGTTTGACGATCGATGTCGAGACCAAGCGGGGCACGAAACAAGCGATTGTCTATACGGCAAAAGCAGAGCGCTTGCTGAAGGAATATATCCCGGAAGGCGTATGGGATGTGGAACGGTCGTTTGCGAGATAAGAATTAAAAAGAAGGCATAGCAGGAAATCTGCTGTGCCTTCTTTTTTTATTTGTGCGGAACCTGCCATTCATTCATCTAGCGATGGGTAGCTGGAATAGACGTGGAGGCGGGGGAGATTTTGGTCGTCCAATATCCACGCATCGTTCGGCTCTTTGCGCAGTTCCCTGTACATGAGGAAGTCGCCGAATGCGCCGGCCGTCAGCATGGCGCCGAGCAAGACGAGTACTTGGTCGCCGGCCCAAAAGCCGATGACGCTCGGCAAAACCGCCGTCATCCAAAATGGCAGCAGCAGAACTGCCCGCATCGCCCGGTTTTTCACGGGCCGGTCGCTTGTCGCATAAGCAATGCCCAATTTTAAATTGAGGCCGTATTGAAGCGACGACAGCGGCACTTTGCCGAAAACGACAAAGCCGATCAAATGAAACAATTCATGCAGCACGATCAATAAGACGTAGCCGCCCAAAAAATAAAGGATGCCGAACAGCGAAAAGCTGAAAGACAGCGGCTCGCGGAACAGCTGGTAGGCGAGCGCGAAAACGACGACCAGGCCGATGTTGAACCACAGGGCTTTTGGGGCGATTTCTTCGATGTTCAAATCGATAATTTTATGCGGTTCCATTGGCAACACATCCCGAATTTTAATGCTTTCAGTATAGCCTAAATTACAACTTGCCGGAAGTCTATGCGTATGCTACAATATGTTGATGTGAGTAATATTTATGATTGCTTGCTCCTTGCCCGCTGGAATCAGCAGGGCCCAAGTCCATAAGGAGGTGACAATACGATGAGAGAATATGAAGTAATGTACATTGTACGCCCGAACATTGAAGAGGACGCTAAGAAAGCTCTAGTTGAGCGTTTCAGCGAAATCCTAACTTCTAACGGTGCGGAAATCATCGAGTCGAAAGAATGGGGTAAACGCCGTCTGGCTTATGAAATCAATGATTTCAAAGAAGGTTTCTACCAGATCGTTAAAGCTAATGCTGAGACAGAAGCTATCAACGAGTTTACACGTCTTGCGAACTTCAATGAAGACATTATCCGCCACATGGCTGTACGCCTAGACGTATAAGCAATAAGCGGAATACAGATAATACACGACTTGAAGAAGGAGGTTGAATTCTGATGATCAACCGGGTTGTATTGGTCGGAAGACTGACAAAAGATCCCGATCTTCGTTACACACCAAGCGGCGCGGCGGTGGCTCGTTTTACACTTGCTGTAAACCGGACATTCTCCAATGCGCAAGGTGAACGCGAAGCGGATTTTATCAATTGTACCGTTTGGCGCAAGCAAGCTGAAAACACAGCGAATTTCCTTAAAAAAGGAAGTCTCGCCGGTGTCGAAGGCCGCATTCAGACTGGCAGCTACGAAGGTCAAGATGGCAAGCGCGTTTATACGACGGAAGTGGTGGCAGACAGCGTTCAATTCCTTGAACCAAAAGGCGCCAACTCCGGATCTGGGGATCGTTCAAACGATCGCTCGTATGGACAGCAGCCGTCTTATCAACAGAACCAACCGTCTAGTCCAAGTCAGCAAAACAATACTCGTGTAGATGACGATCCGTTTTCAAGCGGAAGCGGGAAGATCGAAGTTTCAGACGACGATCTGCCGTTCTAAACCAGGCGCCCATCAGCGAATAGAAATCTGAAGATGAGGGAGGTAATTCGATATGGCACCACGTCGCGGAGGCAAGAAGCGTAAAAAGGTTTGTTATTTCACTTCAAACAACATTACACGCATCGACTACAAAGACACTGATTTGCTTAAGAAATTCATTTCTGAGCGAGGCAAAATTTTGCCACGTCGTGTTACGGGCACAAGCGCTAAATGGCAACGTCGTTTGACAATTGCAGTTAAACGCGCTCGTATCATGGCACTTCTACCGTTCGTAGCGGAAGAAAAATAAGATTTTTCAAAGAGGCCGGGAAACCGGCCTCTTTTTTATATGCTTTGGGAATGTATTCAAGTGAGTGGAAAAGATAAGGTGCGCTGCAAAGCTTACAATTGATGCGAAAGAAATATAAAGAAGTGAGTGGAATAGCTTGCACTATTAGACTGCGTTGCAGGGGGCTGCTTGGGGCTCGTAGGATACTAGAGAAATAATAAAGAAGTGAGTGGAAAAGCTTCCGCTTTTCGACTACGTTGCAGGGGGCTGCTTGCCGTGGGGCGGGTGTTGAGCCAACGTGCCGCAAAGGGCGCGACACGATTGTCTCGCCAGCCCGCGCGGTCCCACAGGCGTCAGCCCCCTTCCACTCCGTCTCTAGTTTTAGAGGGGAAGATTGTTTTTTCAGCTCATTAAATATTAAATGTAGAAACAACTCAGGTTTTCTATCTCAAGTCGTCTCTGGTGTTGAGAGACTAGTTAGTTCTGGTTCGCCAACAAAATTTTCGATCTAATCGCCAATATGCCAGACTCTACATCTCGAGAAGCGATTCCCCCGCTAGCCGGCAACATAATAAAGAAGTAGATCGATTTAAACGCACCCAAATCAACGAAATCTCTCAGCCGCCGAGCGTAAAGGGGTGAGCCGATGCCATAAGACAGGCGTTCTTCCTGGCTTATGGCAAGAGGCCAACCCAAAGTACGGCGGCGAAGAATAAGCAGAAGTACAAATAGAATGCTGAAACTGTTCGACCCGAAAACCCTTGCTATCTTCTTATCTGTTTTTCCGGGAAGTGATTTCCCCACTAGCCGGCAACTGAGTACAGAAGCAGACCTGTCTAAACACACTCGAATCAACGAAATCACCAAGCCGCCCGGCGTAAAGGGGTGAGACGATGCCATAAGACAGGCGTTCTTCCTGGCTTATGGCAAGAGGCCAACCCAAAGCGGCGCGGCGACTACTAAGCTGAAGCACCAATAGAATGCTAAAACTCTTCAACGCCTAAACTCTCACTAGCTGCTTCAAACATATCTCGGGAAGTGATTTCCCCACTAGCCGGCAACTGAGTACAGAAGCAAATCTGCCTAAACACACTCGAATCAATGAAATCAACAAGCCGCCCGGCGTAAAGGGGTGAGTCGATGCCAGAAGACAGGCGTTCTTCCTGGCTTACGGCAAGAAGCCAACCCAAAGTACGGCGGCGAAGAATAAGCAGAAGCACCAATAGAATGCTGAAACTGTTCGACCCGAAACCCCTTGCTATCTTCTTATCTGTTTTTCCGGGAAGTGATTTCCCCACTAGCCGGCAACTGAGTACAGAAGCAGACCTGTCTAAACACACTCGAATCAACGAAATCACCAAGCCGCCCGGCGTAAAGGGGTGAGCCGATGCCATAAGACAGGCATTCTTCCTGGCTTATGGCAAGAGGCCAACCCAAAGCGGCGCGGCGACTACTAAGCTGAAGCACCAATAGAATGCAAAAACCTTTCAACACCCAGACTCTCACTATCTTCTTATACATTTTGCCAGGAAGCGATTCCCACACTTTAATTTCCAACGATTATTCCCATCTACTGCCAAATCGGCGATAATCATTTTCTACAAGCTGCTCTTGAAAGACAGACACTTTTTCTTCTCAAAACGGAGAGCTAGGTGTACAGTAGGACAACCTCCCTTTTTTGTTCGGGAGATTGAATCATGGTACAATTATACGGATGAAATAAACCCGAAAGAAGATGAAAAACGCAGATATGCCTAACCAAAAGACAAGTCAACTAACGAACGGAGCCATGATGACGGCGCTGTTTGCCGTCCTATTGGCTATTTCTGTATATGTACCGGTGCTGAGTTTAGTCAGTACCTTGTTTTTGGCATTGCCGATCGCTTGGTATAGCGCCAAGTATCCGGCAAAGGCGTCGGCGCTGGTCGCAGTGGTCGGGGTCGTGTTAAGCTTCCTGATCGGCGGATTGCTGTCATTGCCACTGGCGTTGATTCACATTCCGCTGGGGCTTATGATCGGGCTGTCGATCCACTATAAAAAAAGCAAATTGTTCATGTTCATGGGCTCGAGCATCGTGTTGCTGCTATCATTGATGTTGCAATATGTAGCGGCGATTGCCTTTTTAGGAATTAATTTCCTGGAAGAATTCACAACGACGATGCGGAGTTCGTACGAACAGGCCGGAACATGGCTCGAACGGCTTGGTTCGGAATCGATGGAGGAATACGAGGAACTGGTCGCGCAGATCATGCTGACTTTTGAGACTTTGCTTCCGACGCTATTGATTTTGACGACGTTTACGACGGTGTGGGTGTTGTTGTTGATCCTATTGCCTATTCTAAAGCAGCTCGGGGTTGAAGTGCCGAAATTCCCGCCATTCCGCGAGATGCGCTTGCCGAAAAGTGTATTATGGTATTACCTAATCGTCATTTTAGTGTCCTTGCTGTCCGATTTCGAGCAAGGGACCATGGCGTATTTCATTTTCGCAAATGCCTCGATGCTGTTGCAGTTTCTATTGTTCTTGCAAGGGGTATCGTTCTACCATTTCTATATCCACCAAGAGGGCTGGCCCCGCTGGGTAACGGTGATCGTGACGATTTTTGCAGTACCGTTGCAGTCGTTTACGAGCATCATCGGAATTTTGGATCTTGGCTTCGATATCCGGGGCTGGATCAAGCGGGCGCATGAGTTTAAAGGAAAGTAAGGAGCTGAAGAGAAATGTCGGCTTTTTTCAGGAAACGTAATCTAAGATACCCATTGCTGGCATTGCTAGCTCTTGGAATGGCCGCTGTGATTCTTATTTCGCTATGGTCGGAGTGGGGCGCAGGCATTTTCGCTATCCTTTATGGGGCGGCCATCGCCTCGGCGTGGGTACTGGAGAAACGCAACTATGAAGAGACTGAAAAGCATATCGAAACGCTATCTTACCGAATGAAGAAAGTCGGCGAGGAAGCTTTGCTCGAAATGCCGATCGGGATTTTGCTGGTCAATGAAAACCAGCAGATTGAATGGGCCAATCCCTATATCACTTCAGCGCTTGATTATGAGACGTTGATTGGTGAATCGGTTTACAGTTTGACGGAAGAATTCAACCAATTGGTCAAATCGACCGAATCGAATGAAATGGTCATCTCGCTTGGCGGCCGTAAGTACCGCGTCTATTACCGGGCGGATGACCGGCTGTTCTACTTATTCGATATTACCGAACAAGTAGAGATCGAAACTTTGTATCATGCGGACCGGACCGTCCTCGGCATTTTGTTCATCGATAATTACGATGAATTGTCACAAGGGATGGACGACCAAGTGCGCAGTAATTTAAATAGCCTGGTGACGTCCTTGATCAATCGATGGGGGACGGACAATGGCATTTTTGTGAAACGAATTTCCTCGGACCGCTTTTTGGCGGTGTTCAATGAATCGATTCTCCAAAAACTGGAGGAAACGAAGTTCACGGTACTCGATGATATTCGTGAAGTGACAGCGAAAGACAATATGGCGCTGACTTTGAGCATCGGCGTCGGGGCGGGTTCCGCTTCGCTGATCGAACTTGGCGCCATGGCGCAGTCCGGGCTCGATTTGGTGCTTGGACGCGGCGGTGACCAAGTGGCAATCAAGCATCCGAGCGGCAAGGTCAAGTTCTATGGGGGCAAAACCAATCCGGTCGAGAAACGGACGAGGGTCCGTGCACGCGTCATTTCGCATGCGCTGCGTGATTTGATCCAGGAAAGTGACCAAGTGTTTGTCATGGGCCATAAAATGCCCGATATGGATTCGATTGGCGCGGCGGTAGGCGTGGCTAAAATGGCAGAGATGAACCGTGTCAAAGGCCGTATCGTCATCGATTTTGATGAATACGATCGCAGCGTTATGCGTTTGATGGAAGAAATCGAAAGTGATCCGCATTTGTTTGAACGTTTCATCACCCCAGAAGAGGCGCTATCGGAAATGACTGAGCATTCTTTGCTGGTCGTGGTCGATACGCATAAACCATCGATGGTTATTGATGAACGGCTGCTTCAGCGTATGGATCGCGTCGTGTTGATCGACCACCATAGAAGAGGCGAGGAGTTCATTACCAATACGATGCTCGTCTACATGGAGCCGTACGCATCGTCTACGGCGGAGCTGGTCACCGAGTTGATCGAATACCAGCCGAAACACGAAAAATTGACGATGCTCGAAGCGACCGCAATGCTTGCCGGCATCATTGTCGATACGAAAAGCTTTACGCTGCGCACGGGCGCCAGGACCTTTGAAGCGGCTTCCTATTTGCGCTCGAACGGTGCTGATACAGTCCTCGTGCAGCGCTTATTGAAAGAAGACCTCAATACGTATATTGAACGGGCGAAAATCGTTCAGAGCGTGGAATTTGTCGGCGACGGCATTGCCATCGCTAAAGGTGAATCGGGACGCATCTATAGCCCTGTGCTGATCGCACAGACGGCGGACATTCTGCTGACGATGAAAGACGTTAACGCGTCGTTTGTTGTCGCAGAACGGACAGAAGGCGGCGTTGGCATCAGTGCCCGTTCGCTTGGTGAAGTCAATGTCCAAATCGTAATGGAAAATCTCGGCGGCGGCGGCCATTTAACCAATGCAGCCACACAAATGCCGGACGCAAGTATTGAAGAAGCGGTCGGGCAACTAAAGACCGTATTAACCGAAAATGATAGAGGAGGATCTGAAGAATGAAAGTAATTTTCTTGAAAGACGTAAAAAATGTAGGCAAAAAAGGCGATATCAAAAACGTGGCGGACGGCTACGCGAATAACTTCTTGTTGAAGAACAACTTGGCAGTAGAAGCTGATCAAGCGGCCATGAGCAAACTGGCTGGCCAACAGAAGAAACAAGAAAAAGAAGCTGAACAAGAGCTAGATGAAGCGAAAGAGCTAAAAGCAAAGCTTGAAGCGTTGACTGTTGAATTGACAGCAAAATCCGGTGAAGGCGGCCGCTTGTTCGGTTCGATCACTTCAAAACAGATTGCCAAGGAGTTAGAGAAAACTCATGGCTACAAGCTCGACAAGCGTAAAATGGAACTCGATGACGCAATCCGCGCGCTTGGCTACACGAATGTGCCGGTGAAGTTGCATCACGATGTAACCGCGACATTGCGCGTACACGTTACTGAAGAAGCGTAAGGGGAATAGATATGAACGAATCGATTGACCGCGTCCCACCGCATAACCAGGAAGCCGAGCAATCCGTTATCGGGGCCATTTTCCTGGAGCCACAGGCACTGGTTTCCGTAGCGGAAATCGTCATGCCGGAAGATTTTTACCGCGTCGCCCATCAGAGGATTTTCCAGACGATGATCGATTTGACGGACCGCGGCAAAGCGGTGGATTTGGTCACCGTGACAGAAGAGCTATCGGTCAAAAAGGAGCTCGAAGATGTCGGCGGCTTATCGTACCTGACAGAGATTGCTAATGCGGTGCCAACAGCCGCAAACGTCGGGCATTATGCCCACATCGTGGAAGAGAAAGCCTTGCTCCGCCGACTCATCCGTGTGGCCACTACGATCGTCGAAGACGGCTTTACGCGCGAAGACGAAGTAGAAGCATTGCTTGCGGAAGCCGAGAAAAAAATGATGGAAGTGTCGAGCCGCAAAAATGCGGGCGACTTTATCCATATCAAAGACGTCTTGGTAAAAACTTACGATAATATTGAGCTATTGCACACGCGTAAAGGCGATGTCACGGGGATTCCGACCGGATTCCGCGATTTGGACAAAGTGACGGCAGGTTTTCAGCGCAATGATTTAATCATTGTCGCCGCTCGTCCGTCCGTTGGTAAGACAGCTTTTGCGCTCAATGTTGCGCAAAACGTCGCGACCAAGACCGAAGAAAACGTCGCCATTTTCAGTTTAGAGATGGGAGCAGAGCAGCTCGTTATGCGGATGCTTTGCGCTGAAGGCAATATCGACGCTCAAGTCATGCGGACCGGTGCGCTTCAAAATGAAGACTGGCGCAAACTGACGATGGCGATGGGCAGTTTATCAAATGCAGGCATCTTTATCGACGACACGCCAGGGATCCGCGTCAACGACATCCGCGCGAAATGCCGACGCTTGAAACAAGAATACGGCCTTGGCATGATCATGATCGATTATTTGCAGCTGATCCAAGGGCCCGGCAAAGCCGGCGAAAACCGCCAGCAGGAAGTATCCGATATTTCCCGTTCCTTAAAAGGGCTAGCGCGTGAACTCGAAGTCCCGGTCATCGCCTTGTCGCAGCTGTCCCGTGGGGTTGAGCAGCGGCAAGACAAACGGCCGATGATGTCCGATTTACGTGAATCCGGATCGATCGAGCAAGATGCCGATATCGTATCGTTTTTGTACCGTGAAGATTATTACGATAAAGAAACTGAAGACCAGAACATGATCGAAATCATCATCGCCAAGCAGCGGAACGGCCCGACCGGCACCGTCAAACTGGCGTTTGTGAAGGAATACAACAAGTTCGTCACCATCGATTGGGCAGACCATGAAGGCGGCGATTTCTAAAACATCTATTAAACACGAACGTTAAATGCAGAAATGCATTTTTATGTTCGTGTTTTCTTATGTTTCATATTGACGTGGCTAGTCTCTATTGGTACAATAAAGACTGTTTGAAACAGGGCGACAAGCCTAACGGAGGTGCGGACGATGACATCAGTCGTAGTAGTAGGAACGCAATGGGGAGACGAAGGAAAAGGGAAAATCACGGATTTTCTATCAGAACATGCAGAAGTAATCGCACGTTATCAAGGCGGAAATAATGCTGGGCACACCATCATTTTTGGCGGCGAAACGTATAAATTGCACTTGATTCCATCGGGGATTTTTTATAAAGAAAAAACATCGGTAATCGGCAACGGCATGGTCGTTGACCCGAAAGCGCTAGTGCAAGAGCTGAAAGGCCTTCACGATCGTGGAGTGACGACAGAGAACTTGCGCATTTCAAACCGCGCGCACGTCATTTTGCCATACCACATCAAGCAAGACGAAGTGGAAGAAGCGCGCCGAGGCGCCAACAAAATCGGTACGACTGGAAAAGGCATCGGGCCTGCATATATGGACAAAGCGGCACGCGTCGGGATCCGTATTGCAGATTTGCTGGACCATGTCGTATTCGAAGAAAAACTGCGCATGAACTTGAAAGAGAAAAACCGCATGTTCGAGAAATTCTATGAAACAGAAGGCTTCACGGTCGAGGAAATCATGGAAGAGTATTATCAATACGGGCAGGAAATTGCCCAATACGTGACCGATACTTCGAAAGTGCTAAACGATGCATTCGATGCCGGCCGCCGCGTGCTATTTGAAGGCGCACAAGGCGTCATGCTCGATATCGACCAAGGTACTTACCCATTTGTCACATCGTCCAATCCAGTAGCGGGCGGCGTTACGATTGGTGCTGGCGTAGGCCCGACGAATATTTCACACGTCATCGGCGTCTGCAAAGCTTACACATCGCGTGTCGGTGACGGACCGTTCCCGACTGAATTATTTGATGACATCGGCGACAAGATCCGCACAGTCGGCAAAGAATTCGGCACGACAACAGGCCGTCCGCGCCGCATCGGCTGGTTTGACAGCGTCGTCGTCCGCCATGCACGTCGTGTCAGCGGATTGACGGATTTGACCGTCAACTCCATCGACGTCTTGACGGGCCTCGATACGGTGAAAATCTGTACGGCTTACCGCTACAAAGGCGAGCTGATCACAGAATACCCAGCGAACTTGCGCATGCTCGCAGACTGCGAACCGGTCTATGAAGAAATGCCAGGCTGGTCTGAAGACGTAACATCGTGCAAATCATTGGATGAATTGCCAGAAAACGCGCGCCACTACCTAGAGCGCATTTCGCAATTAACCGATGTCCAGATCTCGATCTTCTCTGTCGGACCAGACCGCAACCAGACAAACATCGTCAAAAGCGTTTGGCGTTAATCGAATACTTACAAGCCACTGCCTAAAAGCGCAGTGGCTTTTTTAGTTGGCTACAATTTCGCCACAAATGAAACAACCGTTCAATGACCTTATATGATGTTTGTGACAAAAAAATCACAAAGAACGGCCACGAAATGGAAAACAAGGACAGAAATCATAATTTTTTTGCCTCTATTTGCAGAATTAAAGAAAATCATGACATTAAATGGATAATACTGTCTGATACATAACATATCAGTAACAATGAGTTTATCAGGTGAGCTATTGAAAACAGATGTGATAGAGTGGGGAAGTTAAAAAACCTCCTCACGGAAAGACGAAAGGAGCCCGACCCGCAACATGAACGCGAAACACCTAAACAAAGACAAATTGAACCTGCGCAAATGGAAAATCGGAACCGCCCTTGTGCTTGCGGCCAGTGCGTTCGGCGCCAACACGATTTTTGCCGAACCGAATGAACCGCAACACCTGGAGCCCGTTTATCATATCTATCACAACGCCAGCTACCTCGGAGCCGTCTCAGACGATGCGCCGATCGATGACTTAATTGATGAAAAACTGAAGACGACCGCAAGCGATTACGATGATTTGCGTCTCGCACCGAGTGAGGACCTGATCATCCGTACCGAACAAGCCGTAGCCTCGAATCCGACAGACGATGAAACGATCATCAGCCAGCTGGACGAGCAATTGGCCATCCAGGCAGAGGCCTTCGCCTTGCGAGTCGACAATGAATCAGAAGTCTATGTAAAAGACCGTGAAGCCTACGAAGAAACCATTCAGCTCATTAAAGAAACAGCTGTAAGCGAAAAGGAGCTCGAGCAATTCGAGCAGCAGCAAAACGAAACGGATTTGCCTGAGCTCAAAGCAGGCGAGTCGCGCAACACGGATATTTCCTTTTCGCAGCCGGTCAATGGCTTGTCCAAACAAATCGACCCGAAACAAGTCATAGCGCCAGATGAAGCGGCACAATACGTAACCGATGAACTCGGCGTAGACGTGCTTGTCAATAAAGCCGAAAAAGCATTAAAGAAAATGCCATATGAAACGGTCAAAAAAGACAGCGAAGACCTTTATATTGGCGAAACGAAAGTCAGCGAAAAAGGCCAACGTGGCGAAAAAGCGGTTAGCTACGCCGTACGAGAAGTTAATGGCGAACGTGTCGGCCGCTCCGAGACACGCGAAAAAATCCTGGACGAGCCGGTCGACAAAATCATCTTAGAAGGCGACAAGGAACTGCCGGGCGCCGGCACAGGCGAATTTACATGGCCCGCAGACGATGGCTACGTATCGAGCAAAAAAGGCCAACGTTGGGGCCGTGCCCATAAAGGCATCGACATCGCACGTCCCGAAACACTTGATATCGTCGCGGCTGACCACGGCACGGTCACCAAAGCCGGTGCAGCCGGCACATTCGGCAACCGCGTCGTCGTCGACCACAAGAACGGCTATGAGACGATCTATGCGCACCTGTCGTCGATTGACGTCCAAGTGGGCGACAAAGTATCCCCGCATACGAAACTCGGCAACATGGGCACGACAGGACGTTCTACAGGCATCCACCTGCATTTCGAGCTATCATACGAAGGCCAGGACCGTGACCCTTTGGATTATGTGAAGAAATAAACTAGTAAGAAGCTTCCGGCGTGCTGGGAGCTTTTTTTGTATTTCAGATAGATAGCTTGTGGGATAGTTTGAAAAGGATGATTAGAAAAGCTTCCGCTTTTTGACTGCGTTGCAGGGGGCTGCTTGCCGTGGGGCGGGTGTTGAGCCAACGTGCCGCAAAGGGCGCGTCACGTTTGTCTCGCCAGCCCGCGCGGTCCCACAGGCGTCAGCCCCCTTCCACTCCGTCTCTAGTTTTAGAGGGGAAGACAACTTCTTCTGTCCACTCGATAAAAAATGAGGAGATGCTACATGTCTGGTAGCTCATATCGTTTGGATCAAAGAGAGCGTGATTTCAGTTCAAACAGCTATTTGTCAGACACCGCATCTCAGGGAGCGATTCCCCAACTAGCCGGCAACTGACTACAGAAGCTGAACTGCCTAAACACATTCGACTCAATGAAATCTTCAAGCCGCCCAGCGTAAAAGGGTGAGCCGATGCCGTAAGACAGCTGCTCTTCCTGGCTTATGGCAAGAGGCCAACCCAAAGCAGGGCGGCGACTACTAAGCTGAAGCACAAACAGAATGCTGAAATAGTTGAATACGTAAACTCTCACTATCTACTTCAAACTCATCCCAAGAAGCGATTCCCCCGCAAGCCGGCAACTAGGTAAAGAAGCAAATCTGCTTGAACACACCTCAATCAACGAAATCTTCAAGCCGCCCAGCGTAAAAGGGTGAGCCGATGCCGTAAGACAGCTGCTCTTCCTGGCTTACGGCGAGAGGCCAACCCAAAGCAGTGCTGCGAAGACCAATATGATGCTTAGTTAGCATACAAAAATATGTCTGCACGAAATCCCTCACTCTTATCGCCAGGCTTTCACGCCTCTAGAACCCGTACACCGCTGAGCCCCGCTGTGACCACCCAAAGGTGCGAAATACGTGGAATAATGATAAAGTAAAGGGTAGCAAAGAATGTCAAAACGGCTAGGTACATGTGAAATAATTGGGATGCAGAGGGGGAGAAGATAGATGAACAAAACAATATTAGTTGTGGATGATGAGAAGCCAATTGCGGATATTTTGCAATTTAATTTGAAAAAAGAAGGCTTTAATGTGGTAGTAGCTTACGACGGCGATGAGGCCATCAAAGTGGCAGAAGAAATTCAGCCGGACTTGATGCTGCTTGATATCATGCTGCCAAACCGCGACGGCATGGAAGTGTGCCGCGAAGTGCGCAAGAAATTTGATTTTCCAATCATCATGCTGACGGCGAAAGACTCCGAGATCGACAAAGTGCTCGGACTGGAGCTCGGAGCGGATGATTACGTTACGAAGCCGTTCTCGACGCGTGAATTGATTGCGCGCGTCAAAGCGAACTTGCGCCGCCAGAACGTTGTGCCGGCAGAAGAGGAAGGCGTCGGCTCGAACGATATTCAAGTCGGATCGCTGACGATCCAGCCGGATGCGTATTTGGTGTTGAAACGTGAAGAGACAATCGAATTGACGCACCGGGAGTTTGAGCTGTTGCATTATTTGGCGAAGCATATTGGCCAAGTGATGACGCGCGAGCATTTGCTGCAAACGGTATGGGGTTATGATTATTTCGGCGACGTGCGGACAGTGGACGTTACCATTCGCCGCTTGCGTGAAAAAATTGAAGACAATCCGAGTCACCCAGCGTGGATCGTGACGCGTCGCGGCGTCGGCTACTATCTGCGGAATCCTGAACAGGAGTAGGCTGAATGCTAAAAACCAGTTTTTTTAAGTCGATTCATGTGAAATTTGTCTTGATCTATATTTTGCTGATTCTTTTAGCGATGCAGATCATCGGCCTTTATTTTTCCGAGCAGCTCGAAGAAACGCTACGGAAAAACTTTGATGATTCTGTTAGGGACCGGATGGAAATCATCGAATTCAGCGTACGCGAAGAGATGATTCGCAACCGGACGGAGGAGGACCTGACCATTGAGCAGAGCCTCCGGTCGGTCTTGACGAATTTTGACTCAGGCGACATCAATGAAATCCGCGTGGTTGATAACCGCTACCGGATTTTGGGCACGTCTTTAGGCGAGAATCAATCGCTCGTCGGCCAACGTTCGACAGACGACCAGATTCGCCGTTCTATCGTTGGGGAGACGCTTCTAGAGCAAACCTATATAGACGAGAGCATGGAAGAGCGGGTGTGGGTAAGAACCTTGCCGATTACAGCGGTCGGGGGCGAAATGCTCGGCACGCTGTACGTCAAAGCGGAAGTTGAGAATGTCTATGACCAAATGGACACCATTAACTCGATTTTGGCAGGCGGTACCGCCATTGCTCTCGTTATTACGGCGGTGCTCGGCATATTGGTTGCACAGACGATTTCACGGCCAATTGCCGATATGCGCAGGCAAGCACAAGCGATGGCGAAAGGTAATTTTTCGCGCAAAGTGCGTGTTTACAGTGAAGATGAAATTGGCCAGTTGGCCCGTGCGTTCAACCATTTGACGAACCGGCTGCAGGAATCACAGCAGTCGACAGAAAGCGAACGGCGCAAACTCGCCTCAGTGCTTGCCAATATGACAGATGGCGTGCTGTCGACCGACCGCAGAGGGCGCATTATCCTGATCAATGAGCCCGCCTTGCAGTTATTGAATGTTTCACGTGAAACGGTCATCAACCGTCCAGTGACGACAGTGCTTGGCTTGGATGAAGCCTACACATTCGAAGATTTGATCGATATGCGCGATGCGATCACGCTCGATATCAGCTCGCATGATCAGGCGACGCTCCTGCGTACGACGTTCTCGGTCATTCAAAAAGAGACCGGTTTTGTAAACGGTTTGATCGCTGTGTTGCACGATAATACAGAACAAGAGAAAATCGACATCGAGCGGCGCGAGTTTGTGGCGAACGTCTCGCATGAATTGCGGACACCGCTTACGACGATGCGCAGTTATTTGGAGGCGCTCGCTGACGGCGCTTGGCAAGATCCGGACCTCGCACCGAATTTCCTCAACGTCACGCAAACCGAAACCGAGCGGATGATCCGTCTCGTCAACGATTTGCTGAAACTGTCGAAGATGGATTCGAGCGAAGCGGACTTGAGCCGCGAAATGGTCGAATTCGGCGTGTTCTTTAACCGCATCATCGACCGTTTTGAGATGTCGAAATCGCAAAATGTGTCGTTTGAGCGTAAAGTGCCGAAATCACAGTATTTTGTGGAAATCGATACCGATAAATTGACGCAAGTCATCGATAATATTATTTCCAATGCCTTGAAATATTCTCCGGAAGGCGGCAAGGTCCGCTTTTCAGTCCGCGAGAAAGAAGGGGAATTGCTCGTGTCGATTAGCGATGAAGGAATGGGCATTCCGAAAGAAAACGTCGAGCGTATTTTCGACCGCTTCTACCGCGTGGACCGTGCGCGTTCGCGTGCAATGGGCGGGACAGGCCTTGGCCTGGCGATTTCAAAAGAAATGATCAATGCACATGGTGGGAAAATCTGGGCGGAAAGCCGTTACGGCAAAGGAACTTCGATTTATTTCACCTTGCCATATGAAATTGATGATGGAGGTGAATGGGATTGAAGTATTTGGAGCATGTAAAATCTGTTGCCTTATTCGTCCTGATTATGCTCAGCCTCGCACTGACATTCACCATTTGGACCTTCACCCCATCGCTTCAGGAGATTGAAACGCCGACACAAGTGGATGTAGCGATTGGCGACAATCGAACGGCCGATGAAGTGGTGCGCCCTGTGAAAGTGTTGTATCACCACGAAGAAGAAGTAACCGGTACATCCTCCCAGGCCGACATTGAAGCGATGCTGGAAACCATCCAGCGATGGGAGATTTCCGATGTCCAATTGTTTGAAGAAGAAGCGGGAACGGATGCCCTTAAGCAATATTTGCAAGAACCGGGGCGCACCGTACTGTATTATCCGGGTGCTGTACCGTTTCCTGTATTCGATGTCATTATGGACATTACCGATAATAATTTGCCGGAATCGACATTCAACCGCGTTGTTGTGGAATGGGGCACCGAGGAAAATCCTGAGTCCACGATGTACTTTATCAATACCGGTTCCGGCCGGATTTATGAAGCACAAGTATCGGAGGCTGAGTTGATCGAGTTCCGCGGGGATTATGTGCAACAGTCAAAAGAATATGACCGTTACGTAACGGATTCACGAATTGGCCGACTGCCGGTGTATGTGCCAGAAAATCCGCTAGAGAAGACCAGCTTTGATTATTTGCTGGACGAGACATCGCCTGCTACATTCGCCGATGCCATTATGGACAACCCGACGGCGGAGTTTGCGGGAGATTTGCAGAGCGAAGAATTTACGGATGATTCGGGGGCCATCATGCGTGAGTTGAATGGCCAAAAAAGCATCAATTACGTACAGCCAAAAGCCGAAACGTCTGATCCCGCCATTCCATCCGACCTCGTGTATAATTCGATTAACTTTGTGAACGAACATGGTGGATGGACCGACCAATATGTGTATTTCGGCATGAAATCGGTCAATCAACAAATCAGTTATCAATTGTTCTTCGAGGGCGCGCCGGTCTTTAGCAATACGACCGCTGTCAGCCTTGATGTGGAATGGGGCATTGATGATGGCATCGAGCAGGCATTCCGCTATAGCCGCCCAACCTATTTGCTCGATTCGGTCGTAGAAACCCGCACCATCGAAATGGCGTCTGGCGAAGCGGTTCTCGAGGCTGTGTCGCGCCTCGATATCGACCTTGAGACGATTGAGGCCGTGATGATCGGCTACGAGCTGACACGCAGCGAAGACGAGCAATTGATTGAATTGATCACGTTTCAACCGGCTTGGTATTATAAAGCAAATGGCAAATGGACACGGCTATCTGACGAATCAGTAGGAGGCGTGAGGCTTGGATTGGAGTAAAACAAAAACGATTTTCATTATTGTCTTTTCGATTCTCAATGTCTTTTTGTACTCACTTTATATCGACCGCTACACGGAAGCAGAACAGATTCAGCCGCTTCCGGAATCGACCATCGATGAAAAATTGAGAGGCGACAATATCACGTATTCGGCCTTGCCAGATTCGTCTGAGGACAAGCCTTATGTGCGCGGCGAGTCGAAGGCGTTTACCGAAACGGCAGTGGATATTGACGGTGTCGTCAATGTGCTCGATGGCCGAATGCTGCAAATCACTTACGATGAGCCGATTGAGCTTGATGGCGACAAAGAAGATGCGCTTGTGACATTCATCGAAGAAGAAGTACCGGAAAGCTCAGAATACTCGCTATGGCAAATCGATGAAGATCAAAACCATGCAGTGTTTTTCCAGAAGATTTCAGGCGTTCCACTGTTCCACAGCAAAGGCGGCCAATTGACCGTCTTTTGGAACGAAGACGATGAAGTGATCGGCTTTGAGCAAACTTTATTCGACAACATCATCGAAAATGAAGAACAGAAGAAATTGATTTCGCCATTGGAATCGATTCATACGCTTTACCAAAAGGGTCTGTTGAAAACGAACAGCCGCATCACCGAAGCTGAACTGGGCTATTCAACACATGTACAAGTGTCGGAGAACCGGCAAATGTTCGTTCCAACCTGGCGCATCCGGGTCAAAGATTCCGAAGGCAAGGAAACCGACCTTTACGTTAATGCCATCAAGGATGGGGTCATTGAATTGAACAAACAGAACGAGGAAACAGCAGAGTAAGGAGATTTTAACTATGCGCTTTAGTGTATTGGCCAGCGGTTCGACTGGCAATGCCATCTATATAGAAAACGACGAGCATGCATTTTTAGTGGACGCAGGACTCAGCGGCAAGAAATTGGAGTCGCTGTTCGCCTCTATCGGCCGCGATATGGGCAAGCTCGACGGCATTCTGGTTACCCATGAGCATAGCGATCATATTAAAGGGCTCGGCATCGCCGCCCGCCGCCACAAAGTGCCGATTTACGCCAATGCCAAAACGTGGACGGCGATGGACGGGCTCGTCGGCGCGATTCCCATCGAGCAGCGTTTTCATTTCGATATGGAGACGACGAAATCATTTGGCGGCCTCGACATCGAATCGTTCGGCGTGTCGCATGATGCGGCGGACCCAATGTTCTACGTGTTCCACGAGAACGGCCGCAAGCTCGCGCTGATCACCGATACAGGCTATGTCAGCGACCGCATGAAAGGCATCATCGGCGCGTCCGATGCCTATGTGTTTGAGAGCAACCACGACATCGGCATGTTGCAGATGGGGCGTTACCCGTGGTCGGTCAAACGACGCATCCTGAGCGATGTGGGGCACGTGTCGAATGAAGATGCGGCGGTGGCGATGTCGGAAGTATTGGCAGAAAAGCCGACGCGTATTTATTTGTCGCATTTGAGTAAAGATAACAATATGAAAGACCTCGCACGCATGAGCGTCGAGCAGACACTGCAGACAAAAGGCATCTTCGTCGGCGATTATGTCGATTTGTTTGATACGTCTCCGACTGAGGCGACGCCTTTGGTTGTGGTTTGAATAGAGGTAAGAGGAGAGACTGTTCTAGAAGCCTGAGAAATGGCTTGTAGGGCAGTTTTTTTTGTTTTTAGAGTCGCTGATGTCCGTGAAAGTGGACGCTTTCGGGCCCACAGGACGTCGCGGTGCCAGCTGCCGTGGGCATCGGGTAACTATGTTGCTCCCACATCTGCGATGCAGATGCGTCGCAAATAAATGGGCTTAGCGTGACTTCGCCCATTTATTCGCCGCTTACATTCCCAGCTAGTGTGGAATAAATAAAGAGAGCGCACCAACAGTTGTTGGAGTACATCATCTAACTGTCTTGTGCGCCAAATCACCAAGTTAAAAAGTGTACAAAGTAAGTTGGATAGAAGCTTTCTGAGAGGCTTGTAGAGGGAGGATTGCTTGCATTTTGACGGGTACATCTTATGATAAAAAGAGAAGCATAAGAGAGGATGGAGGCTATGGGTTATTACAATCAGACGCCGAATGGCCGGCAGCCGAAGCCGAGCCGTGCGGGTAGTTTTTTTGCAGGGGTGTTCGGCGTGATGATCGGGGCGCTGTTGATGTGGGGATTGTTTTCGCAAGCACCGGGTTTGTTGCCAGGGACGGATTCAGCGGATACCGGCACCCAGATCCAGCAGCAAAGCCGTGAACAGCAAGGCGCGTCGCTCGATATTACGACCGATGTGACGAAAGCAGTGGACGAAGCGTCGGACGCGGTCGTTGGCGTATCAAATCTCCAGACGGGCGGGGATTTCTTCTCGCAAAGCCAGGAGCAGGCAGTAGGAACGGGTTCTGGTGTTATTTATAAAAGCGAAGGCGATACGGCTTATGTCGTGACTAATTATCACGTTGTCGAAGGTGCTAGCAGCATCGAAGTGACTTTGGCCGATGGTGCGAAAGTGGAAGCACAAGTAGTCGGCAGCGATATTTGGACCGATCTTGCTGTCCTGAAAATGAGTAATGACAAAGTGCAGGACGTCGTGGAACTGGGCGATTCGGATGCGTTAAAGCGTGGCGAAGCGGTTATCGCGATCGGCAACCCGCTCGGACTTGAGTTTTCGGGTTCTGTGACGAGTGGTGTCGTATCAGGTACCGACCGGGCCGTTCCAGTCGATTTGGATGGTGACGGAACACAAGACTGGCAGGCAGAAGTTTTGCAGACGGATGCGGCGATCAATCCTGGCAACAGTGGCGGCGCGCTCGTCAATTTAGCAGGGCAATTGATTGGCATCAATTCCATGAAAATTGCTACTTCACAAGTCGAAGGCATTGGGTTTTCAATACCGATCAACTCAGCGCTTCCGGTCATCAATCAGCTCGAAGCAACGGGTGAAATGGTGCGACCGGCGATGGGCATTACCTTGATGGATTTGGCGCAAGTACCAAGCGCTTACCGAGCAGATACATTGAATTTACCGGAAGACATCATATCTGGTGTCGTCGTTAGTTCGGTCGTATCGTCTTCTGCGGCGGATCAAGCAGGCATGCGTCAATACGACGTCATCGTTGAGATGGATGGCGAAGAAATCGGTGATATCATCGAATTGCGTAAGCATCTCTATAATGAAAAGCAAATTGGGGATATCCTACAAGTAAAGGCATATCGAAACGGTGAATTGCTCGAATTTGAGCTTGAACTCACCGACAATTCCACTTTGTAAGATCCAGCAGTTCCAGAAGGTGTTTTATGCACCGATCGGAACTGTTTTTTTACGTGATTGAAATTGAGAGGAAGAAGCAAAAACGAGCTGAATATTATGCACTTTGCAGCTCAGATTTTGGACTGGCAAAGCCTAATTGTTCGGAAAAAGACCATGTGGATAACTTTTTTGTTAAATTTCGATTATTAACAATCCACAGGCAACAAAAGCTTCGCTATCCGTAGTGTTTTATATCTGTTAAAATGGATTGTGGATAAAAGGGAACGAAATGTGCATAACTGTGTTGAATATTCGGAAATCGAAAGGAGGCGTAAAAATGGAGCTATTTTGCTGCCAAACGCATGTGGGACAAGGGCTTGACGAATTCGTCGCCAAAACAGAAAGCTATCCTATACTGACTGAATTATCAGATAGCAAAAAGTTATCCACAAAGTGTAATTACTGCGAAGAGCAGGCATTGTATCTTGTGGCGAGTAAATAAAATTCTACAAGATGTAGAAATGCCTGTGGATATGTGCATAAACTCTGTGGGCAACTTGTTTGTAAATTTCATGTAAAGGGGGATAAGTTGTGAACATTTCAATTGTGACGGTCGGAAAACTGAAAGAGAAATACTTAAAAGCGGGCATTGCAGAATATGCAAAACGTTTAGGGGCTTATGCAAAAATCGCAGAGGTAGAAGTCGCGGATGAAAAAGCGCCGGAGCAATTGAGCGAAGCGGATATGGAAATCGTCAAAAAGAAAGAAGGCGAGCGCATACTCGCCAAAATCCCACAAGACGCCTACGTCATCGCCTTGGCGATCGACGGCAAAATGAAGACTTCCGAGCAGCTCGCCAAAGACATGGAATCGCTCATGACTTACGGCCGCAGCAAAGTCGTCTTCGTCATTGGTGGGTCGCTCGGCTTGCATGATGAAGTGTTGAAGCGTGCGGATGAGAAACTGTCGTTTTCCGAGATGACGTTTCCGCATCAATTGATGAAGTTGATCTTGTTGGAGCAGATTTATCGAGGTTTCCGGATAATGAAGGGTGAGCCTTATCATAAGTAAATGAGGTAACTTAGAATATACTCTTTGCTTGAATCTTACTTCAACCAATTTAGTGAGAAGAGACTAAGATATATGAGTTCATTATCCCAATGAATGAATAAGTATTTCGAAAAAAGATGTAGTTACTTGAAGGCCCTACGTCCTTCAATACTATTTCTAATGTAGTAACTAAAGGTGAGGAGAAGAATGTGATAATGATATTTCCACGTCAACTAATACAAGAAATTTCAGAAGGTATTAAATTTGCTGAAGAAGAAACACTAACTGATTATGATTTAAAGAATATCAATCAAGAAGATCCAATAACTTCAAGACTAGCCACTAGGATTCAAGACGAATCTAACAGGATTATTCAAAAGTCAAAATATAAAGGACTTTGGAGGTGTGATGTCATTGAATTATCAAATAAAGGCCCAAAGTCTTTAGAAAAAAAACATGGTTTTGATATGGGAATTACTATAAAGGATGATAGTCGAAAATTTGTCAAATCGTTAATAATACAAAATAAAATGGAAAATAGCGTAACGCAAAATTTAGAAGAACAAATCGAAAATATGAGTTCCTTATTTCCAGTATCTAGGGGTTATGTAGGTTTAGTCGACAAAGCGGGGATATACATTACTACAGGTGCTGAGATAATAAAACACAATTATGATCTTAAAGAGTTAAATTCTAAGGATATGACTAGACTACCAGACTTAGTTAGTGACTTTTTAAAATGTAAAGTAGGTCGAAGAAATTTAGATTTACAAAAACTATATGCTTATCGTAGATACCCTAAAAAACAAAAAAAAGATATCGTAGTAATCAATTTTGAAAAAATAAAACCGCAAATTGAATGAGTTTGCAGAAAGATATCATAAATAGATGAGGTTTTGACAAAGGAAAAATTTCTAACAGAGGCAAATTAAATTGTAAAAAGAATCGTTTTCTATTCAATTTTGAGAACTAAAAGAGAGAGCAGCGTGAGTGTTTTAAAAAGAGTATTAAAGAAAGGAGGAAAAACATGACTAAAGAAAGGTACAAGGGTGTAGTCTATTACGAAGAGGCAGATTTAGCAAAAGGATATATGCTAAATAAAGCTAGAGAAGTTTATGAGAATTTATCACTAGGTCATACAATAAAGAGTATCAACGAAGCTTTGGAATTATATTCTATAAACAAGTATGTAGAGGATAATACGTTCCTACTTTATCTTGGTAAAGATAAAGAGAGATGGCTCAAAGAAAAAAATAGAATAGCTAACTCTTCGTTAGGTAAATACATTAATCAACATTCAGACATATTAGCCGAATATGGAGATATTGAATTCAAATACAAATATTACTTTTGGGAGATAATAGAAAAAAGAAAATTGAGTGCTATCACAGAAATCAGATTTAAAGTATTTCTTGATAGTCTTGATGAATTTGCATCACAAATATTTGAGCAATATGGGCTAGTAAGGAAATTTGATGTGGAATTAAAAGAATATATGCTTAGTCATCCAGAAGGAAGTACGAGTTTGCTTTTAAATAAATATTTATTAAAGAATAGAAGCGAACGAACAACCCTCTATTTACCAAATTCACTAACTATTGAAGATAAAGAGAAAATTATCAATTACTATCTAGATCTTGATAACCCTAATTTAAATTACACCAGGCTTCTTAGTATTGTGCAGAATATGAATGAGTTTGCTCTTAATGCTAAAGTTAAACTGAAAGCTAAAAGAGTAAGCGAAAGACTTGAAAGTGAAATTTTTAAAGATGATAGAGGGCATGGTACCAATATAGAAGTCGAGTTCAAAGAAAATATAGAGGGTATTGTAAAGCAACATTTCACATTAAATAAAGTTGGCACAGAAGTTGATAAGAATTGGTTAGAATCAAATCTTGATAATCCAACAGTATTGAACAACTTTATTTACATATTCGAGTTCGTAAATAATGACATGCTCTCTGAATTTCCATATAAAGAAGTATACGCAAGCATTTTTGAAAGATTTGATTTTAACCATGAAAAAGAATATAAAACTGGTCCAGTTTTTTCACTAAAAGAATCTTTGTCCTTAGCACAAATGCATGTTTATTATTTATTCTTGAAAAGTAAAGAGAAAAATTTAGAGATAATAACTGAATGGTTCTTCAACATTTATTTAAAAGAAGAATTTAATCTTGAAAACTTTAATATTAAGCTCCCTCCTACAGATAATCCGAATTTTGAAAAGTGTAAGTCTATATTTCCAACTATTGAAAGCATAATTAAGAAATATAGATTTTATTTAGAGGATGGTTATATTGATGAAGAACTTATACAAATGGAGAGCAAACCCTTACCGTTTTCGGAATGTCCAAGCAAGACAAATGAAAGATATGTATATATAGCACAAGACAATGCCGAGGCTATTATTTTAAATAATATTATGTTTTCTGACCAGAGTAACATTACTTATTTTCCTAAATACGGTGATAGTCAATATAATACGCTTTTCGAAAGGTTAGGTACTGATAAGTTGTATTTAGAAGACATAGAAGATTATCAAAAAACATCTTTAGATTGGCTTATTAAAAAGAAATACGTCTTAATAAATGACGATAATGAAATAGTATTGATTAATAAGAATCGAACTTTAATATATTATTATATCTACAATAACGGTGTAACTGTACCTAATAAGCTTACTAATAGTTTAAAGCAAGAAGTTGATAAACTATTGAGAGACGGATTCTTAGTTGCTGAAAATACATTATTAACAAGACAAGAAGTTGATTATATAGATTATTATCTAAATAAAAGCAAATTTATTAATGGGTATGACTTGAGGAACAAGTATTTACATGGAACATCTTCTGATTATAATAATGAAAACGAGCATTATACGAATTATTTGCATGCACTTAGAATATTGATAACGATTATGATAAAGATAAATGACGATCTTTGCACAGCGGAGGTTGAAGGGGATTAATATGGGAACAGGTAGAAATGAACGTTGCCCTTGTGGCAGTGGTAAAAAATATAAGAATTGTTGTTTAAATAAGAAAGATATGTCGTCTATGATATTGACAAAAGAGGTATATGAGAAAGATTTTTTTCCTGTCTATAATTTAGAACTGTGTGAGCCAAAAACTTTTATTGAATTCGAAGTAGTGCTGCCATTTCATATACCAATGTACATTAGTAAGACAATAACTATGGGTATAGAACAGGGATATTTGAGCTTTAGATTTGATATGGTTACAACGAATGAATCTTATAAGTATCCACTTGGAAAAAACTTGCCTGTTTTCAACATCCATAAAACGAAGATGCTTATGATGGTAGCTATTGATTTAAATTATAAGGAAATTTTAAAAAATAAAGAGGATTACTACAATACTTATTTTGATATATTGCTGAGCGAGTTGAATAAACTAGTATTGAGCTATATGGTTTCAAGTAAAGACGAAGACTGTCATTATCTAACTAAGGAAATGTTGCAATCGACAGTATTGGTTAGATCAACAAATCTTGAAACGTGGGAAAATGAGCTTAGTTTATTCCTGCTACATACACATATTCCTTTTGAAAAGAATCCACTTACGAATAATGAGTTTGATGACTTTATAAGATTACAGACAGTTGTTTTATGGAATAAGAATCCTTTTGTAATGGGTGAACAGCACGTACTAAGTGCAAAGAGATATTTCAAACAGGGATTCTATATGGAAGCTATAAACCACGCTCAAATAAGTGTTGAAGTTTTAGTGAGAACATTATTCGAAGAACTGTTAAAGAATGATGGCATGACAGATGACAAAGTAAAAGAAATATTAGAAAACACTTCATTTATGGCAATGATTAAAAAGAAAATGTCAGCTTACTTAGGTGGAAATTGGGACGTCACCCAAAATAATACAGAAACTGGACAATGGTATAAAAACACATATGAATTAAGAAATAGAGCGATACATAGAGGGAGAATCCCTACATTCGAAGAAGTAGATGAAGCTATTCATGATGCTATAGAGTTCAGACAGTATATTGTAAGACGAGTTAAAGAGAACAAGAAAAAGTATCCAAAAATAAGTGAATTTTTTATATAGTAAAAGTAAAAAACTTTTAAGTAGACAGTTATGGTTGTATAGATCGTAAGCGGTTTGACAAAAAAAGAACTTTAAATTTACAGAATTAAAGAGTTCAGTAAAATTAGAATACTTTAATAAATTTTTAATTGTCATTGTCATTTAGATATAATACGGAGAACCGTACCATAAGTAAATGAGGTTTATACTAGTAAATAAACCCTAACTTATGCATGATTTGTCCAAATGCCAAAGACAATCCAATTGTTAAACCGAATTCCAATGCTTTCCTTACGCCGATAAATCAATTTACTTCAGTTATTGAAACTAGCTAAAGGAAACAGATTTTGATCATTCGGATATGCTAAACTTTGGACTGAGTTTTATTATTTTAATTGGATACATCCATGGAAAGCTTAATGTCTTATGAGGATAGCCTTATCAATGATGCAATTGGACCAATTTACTTTTTTTCAAAAATTTATCATGATAAAGAATGGATTTTTATTTGGAAGTATCTATTAAGGCGTTTTATCATTCGGGTTAAGAGAGCTTGAAGTATAGAAGGTGGGACTGAATTTAATGAAAAAAATTGGATTTGACTCGGAGAAATATTTGCAAGAACAATCAGCCTACATCCTGGAACGGGTGCAGCAGTACGATAAACTTTACTTGGAATTTGGCGGGAAATTGATAGGCGACAAACATGCCAAGCGCGTGTTGCCTGGATTTGATGAAGATGCCAAAATCAAACTATTGCATACACTGAAAGAAAAGGCGGAAATCATTATCTGTGTCTATGCTGGAGACATCGAACGAAACAAAGTTCGGGAAGATTACGGCATCACTTATGACCAAGATGTCCTGCGCTTAATCGATGAATACCGGGCATACGGCATTTCTGTCAACAGTGTCTTGATCACCCGTTACCAAGGGCAGCCAACAGTCAAAGTATTTATGACAAAGCTTGAGAGAAGCGGAATGAACGTCTGTATTCACCGCGAAATCGAAGGTTATCCGGCAAACGTGGAGGCGGTCCTTGGGGAAGAAGGATTTGCGACGAATCCTTATATTAAAACGACAAAACCAATCGTAGTAGTAACGGGCCCTGGCCCAGGAAGCGGAAAGCTTGCCACCTGCCTTAACCAAATGTATCACGAGAACAAACTGGGAAATGAAGTCGGCTATGCCAAGTTTGAGACTTTTCCAGTTTGGAATTTGCCGTTAAAGCACCCAGTAAACATCGCTTATGAAGCGGCTACCGTCGATTTGAAAGACGTAAACATGATTGATAATTATCATTATGAAGCGTATGAGAAAGTAGCGGTCAATTACAATCGTGATATTGAGACCTTTCCTGTCATCAAACGGATTATTGAACGGATTACCGGCAAAGAGTCTGTCTACAGCTCACCGACTGATATGGGGGTCAATCGCCTGAAATCGGGCATTACTGACGACCAGATTGTCCAGGAAGCTGCCAAGCAGGAAATCATTCGGCGCAGTTTCATCGTAGAGAACGATTATAAAAAAGGGCTTGCCGATGAAGACAGTGTGCGCCACATGCAAGTGATTTTAGAAGAGACCGGTTTAAAGAAAGAGGATCGGGCACCTGTATGGCCGGCACGTAATTATGCGAAAGAAGTCCAAGCGCAAAATGACAGCACGAATTTACAAGCCGTCATTGCGTTAGAACTGCCGAATGGCGAGATGATCACAGGTCGAACGACCACTTTGATGGATGCTTCGGCAGCCGCGATTCTGAATGGATTGAAGAGATTGACCAATATTTCCGATGAAATTGATTTGTTGTCGCCGGTGATTTTACAAACGATTCAACGCTTGAAAACCGATGACTTGAATAGCCGCGTCCCGACATTAAGCGCCAATGAAGTGCTCATTGCACTGGCAATCAGTGCGGTCACCAATCCTACTTCAGAGCTGGCTTATAAGCAATTGCCACATTTAAAAGACACCCAGGCTCATTCTACGGTTATATTGAATAGAGAAAACGAACAGACCTTTAAGAAGCTTGGTATCGACATCACCAATGATCCGGTCTATCCAACTGAGAACCTGTATTACAATTAGATTTTAGAAAACACCTGCCTTTTCCTTCTTATAATAGAATCCTGAGGCGGATGTATTTTCCTTTAGCTTGTCGAGAAAGTAAAGTAGTTGTATTTTCCGAAGCTTATTGCTCGCTTTCCGTGGAGCGGGAATCGAGCCTCCTCGTCACTGCGTTCCTGCGGGGTCTCTCAAACCCGCTAGTCCCACAGGAGTCGAGCAAACGCTTCTCCAAATACTTAAATAGGTCATTGATTTTTGAATGTCGAAAAGATCGTTAGCTTTCAATTTAATATCTGTCTATCAGAGTTCTTCAACACTTTGAAGGTTCATTCTTCTTTTAATGAGAAGAATGAACCTTTTTGCTTTGTTGAATTAATCAAGCGCTACTTATGAAAAACTGTAAAAAATAAATTTGTTTCATCCGACAGGAAAATAATTTTATTCTGTTTCCCAAGTCTATTTATTTTAACGAATACCCACCATCTACAACGATTTCCGCCCCGTTTATATAAGATGCCTTGTCTGAAGCCAAGAACAGCACGACTTCTGCGATCTCGCTCGGTTTCCCGTAACTTCCTCTAGGATGCCCCTGAGATTGCTTGTCGTAATTTTCTTTTCCGCCGTATGCCTTGATGGCCAGGTCGGTTTCTGTCGGGCCGGGGGAGATGCAGTTGACGCGGATGCCTTGATTGGCAAAACGAAGGGCCGAGCTTTGAGTCATCGCGACGACAGCTGCTTTGGTGCCGCTATAAGCTGGCAGCATCGGATTGACTTTGTCGTTTCCAAGGATCGCTGCATTATTGATCACGACGCCATGTTTTTGCTTGCCCATCACGGCCAACGCATATTTCATGTAGAGAAAAATCGCTGTTTGATTGACGGCAATCAACTGATTCCAGTCATCTAGCTTTACGCGAGACAAGGGCCCCATTCCGGTAGAGAGAACACCGGCGTTGTTAAAGAGAATGTCGATTGTCTGTCCTTCAGTTTTCAGTGTGTTAAAAAAGCTTTCGATTTCTTCCGGATTTTTGTTATCGACTTGGTGAAAGTGAGCGTTTCCGTCGCAGTCACTCTTGACTTGTGCTCCTTTGTCACGGTCTCTTCCCGTAAAGTGAACGCTAGCGCCTTCTTTGCAAAAAAACCGAACTACTTCCTTGCCAATTCCATCCGTTCCACCATTTACAATGACCACTTTGTCTTCGAACATCATCTGATCTCCTCCAAATATCATAGTAAATTCTGTATAATCAGTATATAGCAATCGCTTCGCTAGAGGAAATTTAGGTACTGGTCACTTAGACGGTAAAAAAAAACGAAAAAGGGGGAGAAGGCATGGAATTAGAAAAGCAGATAGAGGAGCTGGACTTTGCGTTATTGCAGTCTTTTTCCAAAAAGCACGACCGGCCTTGGGGCGCGTTGTTCAGCAACCCCGAGCAGCCGGACTATTATGATGCCAACCACGCTTATGTGAACCAGCCACCGGGGGAGCCTGACAAAATCATTAGCGAAGTCGTTTCGTTTTACCGGGCGTCAAGAATCACACCCCGGTTTTATTTGGGAAATATCGAGTCTTTGACCTCCTTTATCGGGACATTGAAAGAAAGCGGGTTTCAGATCGAACAGTTTTCACAGCCGATTCAGTTGTGGAACCAGCAACTGACGCCGGTTCCGTTCAATGAACACATTGCCATTGAAAAAGTGACCGAACGAAATTACGACGAAGCGTTGGCGGTGGAATGCCAAATTGAAGAGTTTGGCGGGAAAGCGGTGCGCGAAAAAGCGTTTGAGACGGAATTCAACGATCCGCGCTACCGCCATTACGTCTTGAAATACGACGGCGTCCCGTGTTCTTCTGCCTGCTTGTTTGTCCACGGCAGCCAGGGGAGAGTTGAAAGTGTCGCGACCATTAGAGCGTACAGGGGAAAAGGGTTAATTGGCGCGTTGCTCGAATACATACAACAGGAAGCACAAGTGATGGAGCTGGAAAAATTGTGGGTGCATCCCATTAACGAACGGGTCGAAAAAGTGTATGCCCGCTCTGGATTCGAGACCGTCTTGAATATGCAGACGGGCCATGCGTTCTTGGATGGCAAAAGCATCAAAGAGATACAAGCGCGCTCATAAGCGGTGGAAGCCCACGAGGAGGAACGCAAAAGATGGAGAAAGACAATCAAAGGCAAGCTGTATTTGAGTCGGATAGGTGTTACATCAGGCCTTTTCTTGAAAGCGATTTGGATGCTTTTATTACATACCGCAATGATCCCGAATGGATGGAATTTCAATATTTTAAAGGGTTGACTCGAGAAGAATATAAGGAAGTGTTAGTGAGAGAACCCTCGGTGGAAAAGGGTGCCCAATTAGCCATTATCCATAAAGCCGACGACTGCTTACTTGGGGATGTGTTTATTAAAAAGGAAGCGGATGCCTGTTGGATCGGCTATACCATCCATCCAGCTGTTAAACGACAAGGCTATGCGTTTGAAACGGTCCAGGCAATGATTCAGTGGATCCAGCAGTCGTATCCGGGGCTCAAAATTTTAGCGGGAACTTCTCCGCAAAACCTGGCTTCCATTCAGTTGCTCGAAAAATTGGCGTTTGCGCCGGCGGGAACAGAAGAAGGCGAACTCATTTTTCAATACGTGTAAACAATTTTTACAACGGGCTATCAATAGGAAAGCAGTTAAGTAGAGACATAACGGAGGAATGAAACGATGAAAAAGTTTGCAGCGGGCGTATTGGTGGCCTTGATTTTAATAGCGGGAGCTTTATTTGCATTTGCTCAAATGGATCTCTTCAAGGTTACCACCAACAATAGTTCCGAAACGGGTTTGATCCAGGAGCGAATTGTAGAATTGTCGGAATGGACGACATTAAAGTACGAGTACAAATACGCATTCGTAAGCCGGACAGGTGAAAATAAAAATATTCCATTTACAGATATAAATTTTGTGGAGGCGATCAAGCTAATCGAGTATTCCGGGTACTTAAAGGCAGGATCTAACTTTTCAGGACTGGAAGTAACGGATGATGATGGATCCGAAAAAATATCCCTTAGAGTTCCAAAAGCTAAGATACTCGATAATGTGGTAGAAACAGAGAAAACAGCAGTAACAGATGTTAAAGGCAATATCTTCTCAGACTATCCAACTCAAAAAGTGTTCGACGAAGTAAATGAAAACAAAAAACAGCTTGAGGAAGAAAAAATTGAGCAAGGTTTTTTGGAAGAAGCGGATAAAAGAACGGAAGAGTTGCTGACGGCGTTCCTGAATATGCAAGGTTACACGGAGGTCTCTATCGAATTTTATTAATACATACCAGCAAAGCCATCACCGTCCCTGACTGTGGTGGCTTTTGGGATCCGGGGCTAATAGTTCACTCCGCGCACCGACTAGCGTAAACTGAACATTATTAGAGAAGAAAAGGTGGTTTTGAGGGATGGCCAGATTGCCGATCATAATCGATACAGACCCGGGGATTGACGATGCGATGATGCTGACCTTGGCGTTTGCGCATGAGGACAAATTGGATGTGCGCTTAGTGACAACGTGTTCGGGGAATATTTCACAGGACAAGACGAATTACAATGCACGCACGTTCTTGAGTTACATCGGTGCGATTGTGGAAGTGGCGCGCGGTTTAGAGCAGCCGGTGTTCCGCGAACTCGAGATGGCAGAAGAGATTCACGGGGAAAGTGGTTTCGGAAACATTGAATTTCCACCACCGACTTTGCCAGTAAGTGCTCGTCCGGCGGTTGCCGCGATGCGGGAAACTCTACTTTCGAGTGAAGAGAAAGTGACTTTAGTCGCCACCGGCCCGTTGACGAATGTGGCGGCCTTGCTCTTGGCGCATCCGGAAGTCAAGCCGAAAATCGAGCGCATTTCGTGGATGGGCGGAGCGGCAGTGGGCGGCAATATGTCACCGTCCGCTGAATTTAATGCGTATGTCGACCCGCACGCGGTGGAAATCGTCTTTCGCTCGGGCGTGCCGGTCGTCATGAGCGGCTTGGATGTGACACATAAAGCGTTCGTAACCTTAAAAGAAGCGCAAGGCATGTTGGAGATCGGCACAGAATTTGCCGAGAAGGCGTATGGCCTTATCACGTATTATTTGGATGTTATCAAAAGAACGCCTTTTCATGAGGAGAATTACGACCAGGTGCTGCATTTCCACGATGTCTGTGCGGTCATGTGTTTATTGAAACCGGAATTGTTTGAAGGACAGGACTGCTTTGTGGAAACCTCGCTCGAAGGTGTGACAGCGGGTGCGACGGTGGTGGATTATACGAATCGGACAGGAAAAGAGCCAAACGTCCACGTGCTGCATAGCGTGGACAGAGAAGTGTTCGTCGCGGAAATTTTGAAGGCGGTCAAGGTGATTTCGGACCGTGTCGAAGCGCTTTGACTCTTTCCGAGCAGTTATAACTTGAATAAAACCCTAAGAAAGCAAGGTGAAGCCTGATGAAAATCATCGTATTCGGGGCAACGGGCGGTGTAGGCCGGTTGGCCGTCCAACAAGCTATGGAGCAAGGCTTTGATGTGACAGCGTTTGTGAGAACTCCTGATAAATTAAAAGTGACGGGGGACAACTTAACGGTCGTCCAAGGAGATGCGTTCCACGTGGAACAAGTCGCCGCAGCGATTGCTGGACATGACGCAGTGGTGTCTTGCTTAGGTTCGAATCAAGGCATGAAAAAATCAGACGATCTGCGAACGATGGCGAAAAACATGGTGGCCGGCATGCAACAGCATGGCGTCAAGCGTATCGTCTATACGGCCTCTGCGGGTATTAACGATGAACTCCCAGGCATTGGCGGGAAAGTGATGATGGGTGTATTAAAGCAAGTGCTGATCGATCACCGCGCTGCTGTTGATGCGATTGAAGAAGCGGGGCTGAATTACACAATCGTCCGGCCGATGGGCTTGACCAATGATTCCTTTAGCGGAAAGTACCGGGAAGCAGAGACAGGTGTGCCAGGGAAATCAAGAACCATTCCACGCGCGGACGTGGCGCATTTTATCTTGAAGGCGCTGAAAGATTCAGCTTATGACAAGAAGTCTGTTGGGATTGCGACGTGAATCACCAGCAAGCTAAGCAGCTGCATACATTTGCGGCTGCTTTTTTAGTTCATCCTCGTGATTTTCTTTACGATGGATTTGGCTTATAGTAGAAACATCTGTTTACCAGAACTTTTCGGCAGTAAAGAATGAGGTGCATCATGGCATTTTTATCGCGATTCAAATTGAATACCATTGTTCTTCTATTTGTTTTATTGGTGGTACTGGTGTCGCTGGCGATTACAAATTTGCTAGTGGCCGATACATCGGGCGAACGGATCGAACAGCAGCTCGAAGACAAAGCCGTCAGCATTTCCCGGACAGCGGCAGAGTCGGAAGTCATTCATGAAGGCCTCAAGAGGGAAGCGGCGGAAGCGAATATCCAGGATTACGCGCTGGCTGTGCAACAGGCTGCCGATGTGTTATTTGTCGTAGTTATGGATATGGAAGGCATCCGCAAATCGCATCCGAATCCAGACAATATCGGCAGAGCATTCGCCGGGGGCGATGAACTTCGCGTGCTAGCAGGCGAGGAATACACCTCGCGGGCAGAAGGGACGCTTGGTCAATCGGTCCGTGCATTCACACCGGTGTTTGATGAAAACGACAATCAAGTCGGCGCGGTTGCGGTCGGTATTTCCTTAGAGGAAGTAGAAGCAGCGGTTGGGCAAAACCGGCAGACGCTGTGGATCGGCTCCTTAAGCGGTTTGTTATTCGGCATTATCGGCGCCTTGTTTTTGGCGCGTTATATAAAAAAGAGTTTGTTCGGGCTGGAACCTTCTGCAATCGCACGCATCCATGAAGAACGCAACCAGATGCTTCAATCCGTTTACGAAGGCGTCATCGCGATCGACCAAGCTTCGCACATCATGCTTTCCAACCGATCTGCACGAGAGCTGTTCGAAAAAGCGGGGTTTAAGGACCGTGAGCCGATCGGCAAGGACATCCATGAATTTCTGCCAGGCCTTATGGCAGACCGTGTATTACTTGAAAAACGCACTGTGTTGGATGAGGAACAAGAGCTCAATGGCTTGGCCATCCTGTCGAATCAAGTGCCGTTATTGGTGGATGGCCGAGTAATCGGAGCGATGATCACTTTCCGGGACAAGACGGAAATCGATGTGCTTGCCGAACAGCTGACCGGTGTTGAGATGTATGCAGAAACTTTGCGGGCGCAATCGCACGAATTTATGAATCAACTGCATGTCTTGCTTGGCTTAATCAAAATGGAACAATACGAGCAAGTGTCGCAATTTATCGTGAAATTGGTCCAACATCAGGCTGTGGAAGTCGGAAATGTGACGCGCTCCATCAAAGATCCGGTGCTGGCAGGCTTTACTCTCGGGAAAATCAGTTTCGCGAGAGAAGCGCAAGTTAATCTTTCAATCAGCTGCGAGACCGATATCCCAAAACCAGACGATCCCTCGGTCACACACGAGCTAATTACGATTATCGGCAATGTGATCGACAACGCAATCGACAATGTCCAAGCGACTGAACATAAACAGGTGCACGCCACTTTTTCCTATATCGATGAATTACTGACGATCACGATCAGCGATACAGGAACCGGCATCGACACGGAATTGCAGGAAACGATGTTCGAAAAGGGCGTCTCTAGCAAAGAGGGCTACCACCGTGGATTTGGGTTGCATTTAGTGAAAAATAGCGTAGATAAACTCGAAGGCTCAATTGAAGTGGCTTCCGAGGAAAACGAAGGCACGACGTTTGAGTTGGTGTTACCGTATGAAGCAAGGGGTGAAACCGATGATTAAAGTAATGATAGTAGAAGATGACCCGATGGTTGCTGCCTTGAACCGGCAATTCGTCGGGCGGATGGAAGGTTTCGAGGTGATCGGTGCTGCCGAAAACGCCCAGCATGCCATCGCGATCCTGGCTGAATCAGACATTGATTTGGTGTTGCTCGACATCCATATGCCCGGGCTGACCGGCATCGAATTTTTGCAAATGCTCCGCGAACAACAGCAGGACCTCGACGTCATCTTGATCACGGCGGCCTCTGAAATCCAGCAAATCCAGCACGCCTTAAGGCTCGGGGCTTCCGATTATTTGATTAAGCCCTTCGAGTTCAGCCGTTTCCAGGAAGCACTCCTGCAATATCAAAGCAATTTCCATAAACTGCACGATGCTAAACAAATTAGCCAACAGGAAATCGACAGCCTGCTCGGCAGAAAACAGCCATCTGTTTCTCCGTCAACGTCGGTGCAATCATTACCAAAAGGGTTGACCAAAGCGACCTTGCAGACGATTCAGCAAGTGATCCTGGCGAAAGATGCCGCGGTGTTTTCAACAGATGAACTGGCGCAGTCGGCCCAAATTTCCAGGGTCTCCGTCCGGAAATACCTGAAATTCCTCAGCGCCATCGGCTATTTGCAGGAAGACTTGACCTACGGCGTCGGCCGGCCCATCTATCAATACCGTTTAGTCCCAGAAAACGCCCATCGTCTCGATCCTTATCTTTGAAAGTGAGGATGGAGCTTCGGAAAATACGATTTCTCAACACCTCATAAAAAGCAGCCAAAGCGGCTGCTTTTTTTAATTACAATAAAATCAATAGTTTCATAAGCTATAAGTTATCTGAAAGTTATCTAAAATATGAAATACAGTGAAAGCGCTTACCTTAATGAGGCGCAAGTTCAAGAAAACGAGGTGTCGAACGATGAAGGAAACAAATAAGATCCCGCCGCAGCTACCAGCGAGAAATTTGAAAGACAAATTCACGATTTTCAATATGCCGATTCTGTGGTTTGGGATTTTCGCAGCTATTGCGATTTATGCAATGTATACAGAAAATTTGCCAGCTGGCATGATCGGCGCATTGCTCATTACGATGGTGCTCGGAGAATTACTGGGCTGGTTCGGCAATCATATGCCGATTGTCCGCACCTTCCTTGGAGGCGGCGCCATTGTCGCTATTTTCGGGTCTGCTTATATGGTCTATAGTGGTCTTATGCCCGAAAGCACGACGGCGGGGATTACGGAATTCATGAAAGACGGAGACTTTCTCAACTTCTATATTGCGGCTTTGATTACAGGCAGTATTTTAGGGATGGAATCGAAGATCTTGGTAAAAGCAGGCGTCCGCTATGCGTTGCCATTGCTCGCTGCGGTTGCAGGAGCGGTTGGTCTGGCTGCCTTAGTCGGCATGGTATTAGGGTTTAGTGTTCAAGAAGCGGTGCTTGTCATCGCCATGCCGATCATGGGCGGCGGAATGGGTGCAGGTGCTGTGCCGATGTCGCAAGTGTATTCGGAAATGCTCGGCAATGAACCGGGTTATTACTTGTCGATACTCGTCCCGGCCTTAGCGCTCGGGAACGTCTTCGCCATCATTTTGGCGAGCGTATTGAACTTGATCGGCAATAAATATCCGAGCTTGACAGGGAATGGCCAACTGATCCGCAATTTCCATTACGAGAAAAAAGAAACACCGAGCTATGATTTGGCGAAAATGGGCATCGGCGTCTTGGCTGCTGTATCGTTTTATATTTTAGGGAATATATTGGGTGATTTCATCCCGCTTCATCCGTACGCCATCATGATCATTTTAGTGGCAGCTCTCAAAGTTGCGAACGTCATGCCAGAAATCATCGTAGAAGGCGCGAGCCAGTGGTATGAGTTCGTGGCGCGCAATTGGACCAATGCGTTGCTAGTGGGCATCGGGGTCGCCTATACCGATCTCGAAGCCGTGCTGAATGCCTTGAGCATTGAGTATGTACTGATTGTCTTGGCTGTCGTCCTCGGGGCTGTTGTGGGAGCAGGAGTTGTCGGGAAATTCATGGGCTTTTACCCGATCGAAGCGGCCATCACGGCAGGATTATGCATGGCGAATATGGGCGGAACCGGTGATGTGGCGGTATTGTCTGCGGCAAGACGCATGGAATTGATGCCATTTGCGCAGATTTCATCCCGCCTCGGCGGCGCGTTAATCTTGTTATTGGCCAGTATCTTTATCCCGTTTTTCATTTAATAAAGTAGACTTTGGGGGAGGGGAGAAATCCTTTCCCTCTTTCTGATGGAGAGTGAACGCCATGATTGTCAGTGAAATCATCAATGTCATTTTGCCGGTTTTTGTCTTGCTCGGGATCGGCTTTTTTGTCGGCAAATTCATGGATATTGAAAAGAAGCCCGTGTCTGATCTGTGCATCTATGTGTTCAGCCCAGCTCTGTTTTTCCATTCTGTCACCACATCTTCGTTGGATTTAGGGGATTTAGGAAGAATTGTGCTGTTTGCAGTCTTGCTGTTTGTCTTATTTGCAGGGCTGATCACATTTCTAGGCTTCGTATTCGGATGGGATCTGTCGTACCGCAATACAATGATGCTCGCGAGCGCGTTTCCAAACACAGGAAACTATGGCTTGCCGATCGTGTTGTTCGCCTTCGGGGATGAAGGTATGGCGATTGCGATTATTTATGTGGTTATGCAATCTTTGCTGATGAATTCAGCCGGCATTTATTACGCATCGAATCACGCAGATGTGTCCAAGACGGCGATTTTCATTACCATCATCCGCATGCCCGGCTTTATCGCCATTGCCATCGGGCTGATCCTGAAAATAACGGGCATTGCGGTTCCTGAAGCGCTTGGCAATGCGACGGACTTGCTGGGGCAGGCGGCGGTGCCGGTGCTGTTGACGCTGCTCGGGATCACCTTGGCCTCGATTCAGATCAAAACCGTGCTGAAGTTCATCGGGACAGCGGCCGTGCTGAAATTAATCGCGTTCCCAGCCATCGCGTTTGTGCTGTTGGCCTGGTTGTATCCGAGTGGATCACTGGAAGTGAAAGTGCTGTTAGTTTCTGCAGCGACACCAGCTGCTGCCACGACGACGCTGCTCGCCATCAAATTCAATATGAACCCGGATATGGTATCGAGTGCGATGTTCGTCAGCACCTTGGCGAGCATCATTACCATTCCTGTCTTGCTATTGGTTTTGTAAACACAAAGGATTTGGAAATCCACAAGGGGCAATGCCGGTATCCTGACAAATTCTTGTTATAATAAAAGAGTGTCCAAAGCAACTTGGCTTGGATGCTCTTTTTTTTTTGCAAACACACGGATTTTATTAGCTGGGAGTTGGAAATAGAGATGAACAAAAAAGACATTGCCGAGATCCGCAAGCAATTCAAGCTGGAGACGGATTTATTGAAAATTGCCGAGATTTACAACGTATATATTAAGCAAGAGACAAGTGAGATTTTCCACGAGGAGGGCCGCTCGTTTGCGATGCTCGAGCGCGAGCAGCAAGAGCTATTTTTGGCCAATTTTAAGAAAGTGCTCGCAGGCAAGCTCGATATCAAGCTATTTGAAGTGAAGTTTCAGCGCCCGGAAGAAGGGCAGGCCGACCATACGCAAACGCTATTGTACGAAGGGCTTCACGCAGATGATGCAGAAGGCTGGAAAGACAATATGCAGCGCGTCGCCTTGAAGATGGTCGAAGAAACGCCATACGACAAAGACATGGTCATCACGTTCATCCGCGGGACGTATTTCAAGACGACGAAACGCGAACCCGACGAAACGGAAACTGCGCTTCGCGACGAAGTCTATACGACGCCGTTCGTCCTCAGCAGCATGAATCAGACCGAACTGCCAAAATCGTCGCTGGTGTTTGATTTTATTGAAAAGGAATTCAAGTCGAACGTCATGGCGGACCCGGTCATCAAGCTGTCGTCGCCTGTTGGCGGGTTCTTGTTTCCGAGCTTCACGAATAATGCCGCAGACGTCAACCGCATCCTGTATTCAGCGGCCAAAGCCAATAAGCCGGATTTTCAGTTTATCGAAAACGTGCTGAATGGTGATGAAATCACCACCGCAGAAGACGATAAAGTGGTGTTTGAAGAAATCGTCAAGCAAGTGATCGGCGATGAGGTCAATTCAAGAACGCTCGCGGGCGTCTACGACGAGATCAACAGCATGCTCGAAGTGGAAGCAGAAGACGAGGACGAGCCGGCGCCAATGCTCGATTCCAAGGAAGTCGAGCGCGTCTTGAAAGCGAGCGGTATCAAAGACATCAGCACGGAGAAAGTCGAGCAAGCGTTCCAGCAAGTGACGGATGACCGCCAGTATGAGATGAAAGCCAGTCACATCGTGCCGAAATATGGGGCCAAATCGATTAAGATCAACACGAAAGTCGCCGAAATTAAGATCGGCCCCGAAGACTTACGTTACGTCAAACAAGTCAATTACAAGGGCCGGCGCTGCATCCTGATCGAAGTGGAAGAGGATACAGTGGTGGAAGGATTTAAGTTGTTGGCGGAAGAAGAATTGGAGTAGACATAAAAAGAAGCGTTCACACAAGTAGGCTGGTGTGAACGCTTTTTTATGTTACCGGTGCTGGTCGAACAAAATCGGGTTGCCATCCGGGTCTTCGAGCGTGAAGCTCGCAGGGCCCTCGCCCGTTGCATCTGCTTCGCTTATGAACTCGACCCCTTTGGATTTCAGGCCTTGTTGCAGCTCCCGAATGTCAGTAAATGTATCGAGTTCCTGTGCGTGTTCATCCCAGCCTGGATTAAACGTCAGGATGTTTTTGTCGAACATCCCTTGAAACAAGCCAATGGAGGTCGTGCCATTTTTCATGATGAGCCATTTCTGCTCGATGTCGCCTCCAAAAACGCTGAAACCGATTTTTTCGTAAAAGTCTTTTGAGGCCTCGATGTTCTGGACGTTCAAGCTAATAGAAAAAGCGCCTAACTGCATATGAATCCCTCCGTTTTGTGTGAAGTGCTTAACGATTCGTCCTCTTTAGCCTTTATACCATTCAAGAAACAAAATCTGAATTCCTGCATTTGCACGGGGGGAGATAAGATAGGGAAATTGAGTTTTCAGCAATTGAGCGTGAAAATGATAGAAACAGGTTATATGTATTGGACAGAGAAAAGAATGGAGGAGTGGTATAGGTGATCAATGAGACCGATCTGCAGCATTTAAAGCACTGTGTAAAATTTGCCGAACAGGCGCTTGAGAAAGGGGACGAGCCCTTTGGTTCGATCCTTGTATCGGCACAAGGAGAAGTGCTGTTTGAAGACCATAACCATGTGGCATCAGGTGACCATACGCAACATCCGGAGTTTGCGATTGCGCGCTGGGCAGCCGAACATCTAGCCCCAGAAGAACGGAAACATGCAACTGTCTATACATCTGGCGAGCATTGCCCGATGTGCGCGGCGGCGCATGGCTGGGTCGGCCTCGGCCGTATCGTTTACGCCAGTTCGTCTGAGCAATTGGGCGAGTGGATGAAAGAACTCGGAGCCGCGCCTTCGCCTGTGCGCAATTTATCGATTGGGGACATACTTGTAGAGCCGCGCGTAGACGGGCCGGTGCCAGAACTTGCCGAACAGGTACATGCGCTCCACCGGCGTCTTCACGAAAAGAAGCACTGAGCTAAAAAGGACTGCGGAACATTTTCTTTCGTAGTTTTTTTGCTTTATTTTCTACCAACAGCAGCGATTGTGTTTGAGTCGAATTCGAGTATGTTGGGAGGATATTGCAATCTAGGATAGAGACAAAAGGGGGGGATGGCATGGGCATCAAGGTAGGCATCATCGGTTGCGGGGCCATTACGAAAATGCGCCACGCACCGGAATATACAGCCAATCCATACGTGGATGAAATCGTCTTTTACGACCGCAATCTCCATCGTTCCGAAGCGATGGTCGAACGGTTCGGCGGCCGCAACGTGAAAAGTGTCGAGGAGTTATTTAACGATCCCGACATTGCAGCGATCAGTGATTGTTCGTCGAATGAACAGCATCATGTGTTCTCAACGCAAGCTTTGTTAAGCGGCAAGCATGTCTTATGCGAAAAACCGATCTCCTTAACGATCGAGCACGCCAAGGAAATTTTGGCGGCACAGAAAAAGTCCGGCAAAAAACTGATGGTCGCCCACAATCAGCGGTTTACACCTGCACACCGAAAAGCACGAGACATCCTAGCGGGAGGAGAGCTCGGGAACGTTTTGACCTTCCGCACCGCTTTCGGCCATGCAGGCCCGGAATCCTGGGGCATCAATAAGACCAAGTCGACATGGTTTTTCAAAAAAGAGCGTTCGGGTTTTGGTGTCGGCGGCGACCTCGGCATTCATAAAATCGATTTGCTGCATTATTTGCTTGATGACGAAATCGTTCAAGTAAGCGCCTTTCAGGGAGCTTTGCACAAAACGGATGAATTCGGTGAGCCGATTGAAGTGAGTGACAACGTCGTTTGCAGCATGAGGACTAAAAAAGGGAGCATCGGGACTGCTGCCTTTTCCTGGACCTATTACGGCGAAGAGGACAATAGCACGGTCATTTATTGCGACAAGGGCATCCTGAAAATTTACGACGATGACGAATATCAGCTCGAGCGCATCCTGGCTTCGGGCGAAAAAGTGAACTATCAGCTCGAAGCGATCCAAAGGAATGATTATCAGGTTTCGAGCGGCGTCATTGATGCGTTCATCGACGCTATCCGCTTAGATGAAGAGCCACTCGTCACTGGAGAAGAGGCTTTGAGATCACTGGCCGTTATGTTAGGTATCATGAAAGCAGCCGAAACGAAGCAAGTGGTCAGCATTGAAGAAGCAAGATAAGAGTTGCCCACCATCTCGGGCGTCGAAAACGCTCGTATGGACCGGAGTCACATTCTGCAATTAAAACCTAGTTGACAAGTAGGTTTTAAATATAGTCTAATATGAATAAGCTTTTTGACTCGCTGCACTGAAGGCTGAAATAATTGGCTTTATTTTAAAACGACTGGAGGAGGGCTTGCATGAATGAACGATATCCTGTCATCGAAGGGGCGGAAGCTTTCTTTCTGAAAGGCCATAGTACCGGTATCTTATTGTGCCACGGTTTTCTTGGCACGCCGCAAAGCGTTAGGGAATTAGGGGAAGCGCTTGGCAAACAAGGCTATACGGTTTCCTGTCCGCGGCTGCCGGGCCATGGTACGCATTACAAGGATCTGGAACAGTTTTCTTATGACGACTGGTTCGGGACTGTCGAGCGGGCCTATACCGAACTCAGAAAATCGTGCGCAAAGGTTTTTGTCATCGGGCAATCAATGGGCGGTACTCTGAGCTTGGATTTGGCCAGCCGCCATCCTGAAATTGAGGGCATCGCGTTGATCAATCCGGCAATCGACATCCCCCAGTTTGAAAATTTCCGCCATCAGCCGGCCCACGTTTACGTCACAGAAGATGCGCCCGATATCAAAAAAGCGGACGCGGTGGAAATCACTTATGAGCAGGCGCCAATCAAAGCATATCAGCAATTGCTCGGCTATATGGATGTTGTCCGCGCAAAACTTGGCGAAGTTCGCTGCCCCGCCTTGTGTTTCCAGTCACTTGAAGACCATGTCGTGCCGCCTTCTAACTCAGACTATATTCTCAGCAAAATCCGTTCAGAACATAGAAAAAAGCATCAACTCCATAACTCCTACCATATTGCGTCAATGGACTATGAATTGGATGTCATCGTTAACAAATCCATAGAATGGATCAAACGGGTGACTGCTGCCCCGGCTGATGCTGCGAAAAATTCATTATATGCATAAAAAGGCATCTTCCTGTTTACGAAAACAGAGAAGATGCCTTTTTCAATGGGGACCATGGTTTTTTGAAGAGTTTCTTCCTCGCAAACTTCTACCTAACAAAGGTAGAAATATCTACCTAACAAAAGTAGAAATATCTATCAAACAAAGGTAGAACTTTGCAAATGTGAATGTAAACTTGAAAATGACAGCCAAGAAAATGAAATATCTAACAAATTTACATACAAAAGAAACTAAAAAATCGATTTTCAAGTAAAATAAGTGTATAGGTTAAGAAAGACCTGCAATGCACGCGCTTCCAGCTTGAAAATTGGAGGCCACAATAGGCCGTGAAGCCTGTGATCGCAACATAGAAAAGAGCCATTTGCCGCTGGGGGGAGAATACGCATTGCTATTGTTATTTGAAGATTTGTTTATCAATTTATCTGTGCTCATTGCATTGATTTTCATTTATTTGCAATTGAGGCACAGGATGGGCCTGGAGACGATGCCTGCTAAAAAGGCGATCGCGATTGATGGGTTCACCGGCGGTGTATTAGGATTTTTGCTAATGTATTTTTCCATTCAAGTAAGTACCGAAGCGATTGTCGATCTGCGTTTTATCCCGGTCATGCTCTTATTGATTTTCCTAGGGCCTCCACAAGCGATGCTCAGTGCAATGCTCATTATCCTCGGCCGCTTTTTACTCGGCGTTAATACCTCTGCACTGGCTGCAACGATTTTAATGGTTATTTTAATCATCGGCTTTCTGGCGATCCGGAAATTTTTCAGTAGCCGTCAGCGCCATGCGACTCCCTACCAAATGGGATTCGTAATGATCATTTTCTCTAATATTGTGTTCAGCACTATCATCACCGTGCTTATACAGGATGCAGCGATATTAAGAGACTTACTGCCGTCTTATTGGCTGGTCTCGATTGTTGGCGGCATCACGGCGATTTTTTTCGTGGAATACATTCGAAAAACACAGTACCTATTAACGAAATATGAACAAGAGTCGACTACTGATTTCCTGACAGGCTTGAACAATGTGCGTCAATTTGATGCAATTTGGAATGAACTGATTAGGAGTGCCGTTGAGAAAGATGAAAAATTATCATTATTGATCATCGATATCGACCATTTCAAAACGGTCAACGATGCATATGGGCATCCGGTGGGGGACAAGATTCTAATTGAGCTCGGCAAAGTATTGAAAAGTGCCAGCCGCTCAGTGGATATCGTTTCGAGAAATGGCGGAGAAGAATTTTCTGTTATTCTTCCTGACTGCCCGCACGAAAAAGCGATTGTCATTGCGGAAAATATCAGGAAGGCAGTTGAAAACCATAAATTCAGGGTATCTTCAAGCCATTCCATCACCATTACCATCTCAATCGGTGCTGCCACCTACCCGGAGACTGTGGCTGATACCGCTCATATTGTTGAAAAAGCAGATGAGTATTTGTATAAAGCTAAGCGAACAGGCCGAAACAAAGTCTGTGCCAGTTATTGAAAAATCAGGAGTTACAGAAGGCTGCAAAAAAAGTATCGTATTTTTTACCATATTGCTGTTCAGTTCGGCTCTAGTTTAGTATAATTCTAATGTAAGAATGATTATACGTAGTTGATTGCTTTAAAACACGTGAGCAGTAACTAGCAATACATTCATTAGGAGGTTTTTAACAGATGGATAACAACGACCAAAAGCGCCATACAGCTGCATCAGATGCACAATGCCCTTTCACGGGAGCAGGAAGCGGCCAACCGACAAGCCAAACAGGTGGACATCAGGACAGCGCCATCACGACTTCAAATAAGCCAGGCAAAACACAAAATAAAGACTGGTGGCCGAATATGTTGAATGTCAACATTCTGCACCAGCATGACACGAAAACTAATCCTCTAGGGGACGAATTTGATTACCAAGCGGAATTCGAGAAATTGGATTACGATGCATTAAAACAAGATCTCCGTGATTTGATGACCGACAGCCAGGACTGGTGGCCAGCGGATTACGGCCATTACGGCGGATTGTTCATCCGTATGTCTTGGCATGCTGCGGGTACTTACCGCACAATGGACGGCCGCGGAGGCGGTTCTACAGGCAACCAACGTTTCGCGCCGCTTAACAGCTGGCCGGATAACGTCAACTTGGACAAAGCGCGCCGTTTGCTTTGGCCGATCAAGAAAAAATACGGAAACAAAATTTCATGGGCTGACTTGCTTGTCCTAACAGGCAACGTGGCACTTGAATCCATGGGCTTCAAAACTTTCGGATTCGGTGCTGGCCGCGAAGATATTTGGGCGCCTGAAGAAGACGTCTACTGGGGTAATGAAAAAGAGTGGTTGACGGATAACCGTTATTCAGGCGACCGCGAATTGGAAAACCCGCTGGCAGCCGTTGAAATGGGCTTGATCTATGTAAATCCAGAAGGGCCAAACGGCAAACCGGATCCACTTGCAAGTGCAAGAGATATCCGTGAAACTTTCTCACGCATGGGCATGAACGACGAAGAAACCGTTGCCTTGATCGCAGGCGGCCACACATTCGGTAAAGCACACGGCGCTGGAGACCCTTCCAACGTAGGTGACGATCCAGAAGCGGCAGTCATGGAAAACATGGGCATTGGCTGGAAGAGCACGTACGGCTCAGGAAAAGGCCGCGACACCATTTCAAGTGGTATCGAAGGCGCTTGGACGGCTAATCCGACTCAATGGGACAATGGCTATTACGAGCAATTGCTAGGCTATGAGTGGGAATTGACAAAATCTCCTGCCGGCGCTTACCAATGGACAGCTATAGATCTATCTGAAGGCCAGATGGCACCAGATGCAGAAGATTCTTCGATCAAAGTGAAAACGATGATGACAACTGCCGATATGGCGCTTCGCGTAGACCCGGATTATGAGAAAATCTCCCGCCGTTTCTACAAAAACATGGACGAGTTCCAAGATGCGTTTGCGCGTGCTTGGTTCAAGCTTCTTCACCGCGACATGGGCCCGAAAGTCCGTTACTGGGGACCAGAAGTTCCAGAAGAAGAGTTGATTTGGCAAGATCCGACACCAGCAGCACCAGCAACGTTGAAAGACAAAGAACTCGATGAACTGAAAGCGAAAATCCTCGAGAGCGGCATTAACCCGCAACAGCTTGTTAAAACAGCATGGGCTTCTGCCAGCACATACCGCGGATCAGACAAACGCGGCGGTGCCAACGGGGCGCGTATCCGCTTTGCACCTCAGCGCAGCTGGGATGCCAACGAGCCGCAAGAATTGGAAAAAGTGCTTAGCTTCTACGAAGATTTGAAGGCAGAAACAGGCGATAAAGTAAGCATCGCTGACTTGATCGTTCTCGGCGGTAACGCAGCGATCGAACAAGCAGTGAAAGCAGCTGGCTTCGATATCGAAGTTCCATTCGCACAAGGCCGCGGAGACGCTCTTGAAGAGCAGACGGATGCCGAAAGCTTCAAAGTTCTTGAGCCGCTATCTGATGGTTTCAGAAACTTCCATAAGAAAGAATACGCAACGAGCCCGGAAGAAATGTTGTTGGATAAAGCACAATTGCTTGGCCTGACAGCTCCGGAAATGACTGCACTTGTCGGCGGCATGCGCGCACTTGGCGCCAACCACGAAGGTTCGACAGCAGGCGTTTTCACTGACAATGTCGGTGTCTTGAACAATGATTTCTTCACGAAACTATTGGACATGAACATCGAATGGTCACCGGTAGAGTTCAATAAATACGAAGGCACAAACCTTGCAACAGGCGAATCAGCCGGTACTGCAACGCGTATCGACCTAGTATTTGGCTCGAACTCCATCTTGCGTGCGATTGCTGAAGTGTATGCTCAAGACGATAACAAAGAAAGATTCGTCCGCGACTTCATCAAAGCATGGAACAAAGTCATGAATGCCGATCGTTTCGATTTGCAGAACTAAATCAATGCACAAACTGGTCAGCTCCGCGCTGGCCAGTTTTTTGTGGGTTCATTCGTTAGGAAGCTAGCGGAAAGTGAACGAATTGTAAAAAAATTATCTGATGTCTATAAATAATGAAAGCCTATCGTGGGTAGTGTCATACCCTCAATAGGCTTTCTAGCTTTATGAATTTGTTGACTAAATGAAATTCGGCATCACAAGTTAGAATTTGTTTTAACAAAACCATATTTTTGCTCTCTTAATTCAAAAGCTTGTTGGCCGCCTTTGTTACTGGCATTTGAGGAATGTAGTGTTTGGCAATTAAGGGAATGCATGAATTGCCGCATATTCAACGCTTTATACGGAGTGGCGGGTATGATAAGCTCGTGTGCTACGCAAAGTCACATAGCGCATTCCTTTGCGTGAAATCGTACCCGCAGAGGCTCCGTGTCAAGCGACATAGGGTAGAGAATTTATACATCCAACCGAATATCCTTAATTGCCATTATATACATTTCTTATCTGCCAAATACAGCCGCCTTCCAATATTGAACAAGCATGATCTCGTATACCTTTATCAGTCAACTTATCACCTTGATGTGAAAAATTACATTCTAATGCCCCTGATAAATACTCAAATCGAAACTCTTCATTTTCGATAATTTGTGGATCTTGATTAGCCACAATAACATTTTCAGAGTCTGTCAAAATAACTAAATTAGCATTATGAGTAACTACAATAATTTGTCGTTCTTTACTTCTTTCTCTAATAAATTTCACTAATTCCGTTGAAATAGTTCTATTATCTAAATTATCTTCTGGTTGATCAAGTAGGATTGGGTGCTTTTCATCATTTATACTTAAGAAAAGTTCTAGAAGCACTAACCCTCTTTTGCCTGGTGACATTTCACTGATTATGTCATTGTCTTTTTCGACATCTAAAATAACTACTGTATACAATTTGAATAAATCATCTATCACTCTAGCTAGATCAAAAGAATTTTTGTAACGATCTCGAGGAAGGTTGATAATTACTTCAAGCAAATCTCTTATTTTCTCTAAGTAATCATCTTGATTGTAAATAAAGCATCTTTCTGTATCTACAATATTTTCTGGAAGAGAGACAGATAAACTTTTTCTAAGGTTAAAATTCTCAATAAAGACTTCTTGAAATTTTTTCTGATTAAATTTGATTGTAGCCTGAACTTTTAAACTTCCTTGATGTTGACTATTTATTAATTGAATAAAATCTATCTGATTTGAAAAAACAGTAAATAAAGAATTTGATAAACTTTCTTTTATTGAAGAGATATCTTCCGAAATTTTGTCCTTTTTTAATTTTAAATCGAGTAAAACTTTAATGGAATCTTCTTGCATTTTTATTTTTTCTCTTAAAGATTTAATTTTTTCGCTGTTAGAGTATTTTTCTTCTATTTCTTTTATACCACTAACACAACTATTCCAGCTTTTTTCATTTGATTCGATTTGTTCTTTTGAAAATGCTAGTTTAATAGCAATTTGTTGAATAGATTCGTTTATTTCTTTAGACAAGTTTTCAAAGTGCAAAGCAGAATCTTCAATAATAGAATCGACAGTAAAGTTTAGATTGTGAAATTGCTCTTTCACATAGAAATTAATATTTTCTAATTTTTCGGCAAGTAAACTGAGTTCGTCAGTGTTACGTTCCAATAGATTAGCTTCCTTTTTTAAAACATCTCGATTTTTTAATAATTCTTTATGAGTTTGTTCATCTTGTGCAGTCATTTTCGAAGCTTCTAGTAAGTAAGATAATTCTGCTTCGAGTTTTGATTTTTCTTCTTCATATATAGATTGAGATTGAAGAGTTCGAAAATCTGCAGACAAATTTTCTAGACTTGATATCTTTTCGGCTAATAAATAACTGTTTTGATTTAATTCAGAATGATAGTTTTTTTCTAGTTCATTTTTTTGGTGAAGTTTTTGAGCCACATCTGTATGGTTTTTAACAATATCTAGTATTTTTTCTTGAAGAATATCATTGCCGGAATCTTCGGATAATGAATTGATATATAGTTGAGGGATGTATGTTACTCTTCCTTTCGTTTCCAAGTCGCCGACTCTTGAAACTTGTCCATTTCTCCAATGAACTTCAAAGTCTGTTTCATCTATAAAAGTGTTTTTATAATTGTTATGCCAAGTATTATCTTTAGCTCTTAAAAGGATTTCGTTAGGTGATGCAGTCGAAGCTATTTTATAAAGCAATAATGATTTTCCAGATGATTTGCCACCTATTATAGTATTTAGATATGGGTTTAAAAGAATTTCTCTTGACTGAAAACTATTGTTTTCTTTAAAAATTACTTTATCAATTACGTTATAGTCGGATTTCGAATCAGGATTTTCTTCCTGAATTTTCACCCTGTTTTCAGGGTTTGTTAGTATTTGCATTAACCCTTCAAAACTAGGGTTGGATTTGATCCAAGTAAATCTATTTTCATATGGTTGACATACCTTATCTAAGGAATGAGCATCACTTCCGTGAATACACGGCTTTGGATTTCCTAAAGTAATGTCTTTTTGTAAAAAAAATTCAACATCAGCAGGTCTACTACTAAAAATCATGTCACTTTTTTTGTAAACTTGATTTTTTACTCCAAGGTATTGATCATGTCTAATGCCGGAAGCCCCATCGTTTTGTTTGTTAGCGACAGCAGTAAAGTACTTTCCTTTGAAAACACTTTGCTGTTCGGTTTCTAATATATGATGGATATCATTTATATCAGATTTGAACTGATTGACTCCTTCTTTGTATGCTGCTTCATCTGAAGCAGCTTTTTTAAAGCATCTACCTAGATCAATTAAATCAGCTTTAGTAGCATTGTAAGTTCTACCGTCGTACTGAAATTTTAATCGAGCTAAAAACTTACTTTCTATGTATTTGTCGACTTCTGGAGAAAAAATAACATGATAATTGATCGCTCTATATTTATCGGTAGCATTTGATAACCTTAATTCAATATTTGGTAGAAGAAGCTCTATGTTATTTAATCTCCCTTCTTCATATTTCAGTTTTTTAACTTTAAAATAATTCTCAACACTAAAATAATCTGTAATGCCTAGTGTGGAGAAACCAGAGAGAGCTTCGAGTTTTGTAATATAAGCAGACCAGTCACCCCTGAACTCATCATTTAGGACAGTATCTGGTGTATGTATATGTAGATCCCACTTACTCCATGTTGAGCCATTGGAATTTAAAAACTTCTTCAAAGTACCACTCCCTTTTTCTATATTATACCAAAAACATAAAAGTTTTTTCATCCTATTTAAAAAGCTCAGCAGAGATAATCTATAATATGATCAAAAGAATTTCAGTGTAATTTTTTGATCTAATTAATAAAGAATCACGCAAAAGCCAGTTTACTAAAGATATTATTTTTTAACCGGTGTACCGCTTGAGTTAAGTGGATTTTTTAATAAAAATTCTAGTTCCTATATTATAGAGTCGGAAATGCAGGAGAACTCATATAGCATGTCAAAAGTAAGGAAGCAGGAAGTAGAACGGATTTTCAAAACGATTAGCTTGGATAGGAGGTTTTTAAATGTGTACCCGTAAAAAGCAATTAACCGAAGAACAAAAAAGTAAATTGCTCGATACCTTGAAACAGCGCTTTGAACAAAATGAACAGCGCCACGAAAAAATGGGCTGGGACAATGTTCTCTTAAAGCTGAACGAAAACCCAGAGAAGTTAGCGGTTTTGCATCGCATGGAAGAAACCGGCGGGGAGCCCGATGTGGTTGGCTATGAAGTGGAAACCGGGATGTTCTTGTTTTGTGATTGTTCAAAAGAAAGCCCTACAGGACGCCGAAGCCTATGTTACGACCGAGCAGCGCTGGAATCGCGTAAAAAGAACAAGCCAGAAAGTTCGGCAGTCGATATGGCCGTTGAAATCGACATTGAATTATTGACAGAAGATCAATACCGCACTCTCCAGACTCTGGGGGAGTTTGATTTAAAGACCTCGAGTTGGTTAGAGACACCCGTGGAAATTCGAGAACGCGGCGGTGCCATTTTTGGCGACTGCCGATACGGACAAGTTTTCGTTTATCACAATGGAGCCGATTCTTATTATGCTGCAAGAGGATTCAGGGGAATAGTAAAAGTATAAGCGGTGAACGATGTTTCACGTGGAACTACATGTGATTTCAACATTTTTGTTGGTTAAGAAAGTGAAACAGAAAGGGAGTCAGGATGAAACAATTATTTATTAAGCAAAAAGTATTTAGCTTGAGCGAGAAGTTCACGGTCAAAGACGAGCAGGAAAGAGATCAATATTTTGTAGAAGGCAGCTTTTTCAAAATTCCCAAGACCTTTTCAATCTTAAATACTGAAAATCAGGAAATCGGAATGATCACGAAAAAGACGTTCAGTTTTCTGCCAACATTTTTTGTGGAAGTGGATGGCCGGGAATCGGTCACAATTAAAAAAGAATTTACTTTTTTTAAGCCTCGCTACGCCATTGAAGCAGAAGGAATCGATGTACAAGGGAATTGGTGGGAGATGAGTTTTGATATTCTTCGACATGGAACAGTCATCGGTTCGGTCAGCAAGCAATGGCTCAGTTGGGGAGACACCTACCAAGTGGATATTTTAGATGAAACAATGGAACACCTGATCATTTCGCTGGTCGTGGCGATTGATTGTGTGAAGGCGGACCAATCTTCGAGTGCTTCTGCAGGAGGATAGGAAAAGCCAGTGTATCTTTTACAGATGAATATTAATAAAAGGCATTCACTTTATCATCGAGGATTTGGCACATACAGTGGATTTGGTGAAACATTTCATGTTATCGTCTAATGAATTAAAGGAAAAAACCTTCTTGGATACTTAAAAAAGTTAGGAACGCCTTTCAATTTGCGAACCTTCGGGTAAGCACGTTGAAAGGCTTTTTTTTTTTGAAAAAAATTTTCGGTTTTCAAGTGAATTCCCTTATATGACAGAAAATTGAAACTTGTGTCCGGCCTTTTCGTACTAAGGGTAAAGGAGGCGGACGGGATGAAGGAAGGGGAAAGGAAACTGAAATTTGCGCTGGCTGTGCTCTTGGCTTTGCTCATCTTAAGCGGGTGCCTGGCAGCAAAAGCAGATGACCCGAAAATGGCGGCGATCGAGCAGGTATTGGAGCAGCAATTCAACGGGCCTGATGAGGAATTCTTAAAGGCGATGTGGAATCCGGCCAATAAACAAATCGTGGACGGTGTTGAAGTGAATGCGGCTTTTGAGCAGCAAGTAGAGGAAAAATATGGAGAATACTTCACGGATCAGGAATTGGACCAGTTCATGAGGGTTTTCGGTACCTATTTCCCGGGACTAGCTGATATTTATGGCTATGAGCTGCGCTTAGACGAGGTGGACATCGAATTGAGCGAGACGACAGCGAATCGCTATACGTTCACGGCAGAAGTGGTATTTCAAAAGGCAGGGGAAAAAGAGCAGCACGCTGAAGTGCAAGGCATCGTCCTGTTTTCGAACGTCCAGAAAGGCAAAATCGGCAAGTTCACTTATACGGACGATGATGGCTTATCTGAGCGTTTAAAACAATGAGTTAATCAGCAGAAGGGGGGATACTCATGTTCAACGAATCACCGAAGTGTCGAGTGTGCGGCAAGGAAATTGAAGGCGGCGAACCGGTCCAACTCGAGATGCGCTACCCGAAAAGCAGAGGGTTCGCTGAAGTCAAAGCTTACTTAAAACTGGAAGCCCAGTTTACGTGCGATGCATGTGCAAAGAAGAAACATTAAAGTGCATTCCAGTTGATTGAATGGGCTATATTAGTGCTTCTTTAAAATCGGTTAAACGTGAGTGCGCTGAGTAGAATTTAGGTTATTTATTACATAGTACGGAACTATATAGACGATTTGGAGGGGATAGAATGTCGAATATGGAGATGTTCGGACTAGGCAGCTGGACAGGAGTCGTATCAGCGTTCTTGTTAGTCGCTAGCTTTTACTTTACGTTAACGTTTTTCGAGCAATTGAAATCACAAGATGCGCGCTTAACCAAACAGGCGAAGATAGCAGCCGTGATTTGTTTGGTCATCGCCTTGCTGTTGCCGGCTGTTTATCAACTGTATTTTGTAAATGAAATGATGCGCTAATCAGCTAGTTTCAAAGTTCGAAAGCCGAAAACCGTCAATGGGTTCTCGGCCTTTTTTCGGTTTAGCCGTTCTTTGCCTTTTGTGAAAAAGGGTTTTGGCCATGAATTGGAGAAAACTAATCAATAAGCGAAAGCGGAAATGGATGGTGGGAAAATATCATGATGTATAATATAGGAGATATCATCGCAACAATTTTTTTACTGGGCTTTTTCATCCTGCTTGTTGTATTGGTTGTCGCGGCAGTTAAAGCATCAGCCAATCGAAAACAGCAACAAGTCGACGAATCGGATTTGAAAAAACACGTCGAGGCACTGGAATTGCGTGTGAAAAAACTGGAGAATGAACAATGAAAAGAAGATGACGAGCGATAGCGGAAGGGGGAACGGAAATGTTTGGTGGAATTACAGTGGCACTTGTTATCTTTGGACTTTTTCTGCTGATGACCGGGCTGTTGGTCGGCAGTATCCTCGTGATGCTGAAAAAGAGCAAGTCCAATAAAGTAGATGAGGTGCCGAGCCAAGAAGCACCTATGAAGAGCGTCAGTGAAAAAGAACGAAATAGATCTGAGGACGAAGAACGGTAAAGGAGCAGGGAGTGAATGCCTGCTTCTTTTTTGATCCAACAGAAAATGACAGGAGATGATCTAATGGCACGATGCGAATGGCCAAAAGGCGACGAACGGATGCAAGCCTATCATGACGAGGAATGGTGCCGGCCGAGCCGTGATGAACGCTATTTATTCGAAATGCTGAGTTTAGAGGGGGCACAGGCAGGTTTGTCCTGGCAGATCGTGCTGTCTAAACGCGATAGCTACCAAAGCGCGTTTCATAATTTCGATATCGAGTACTGCGCCGCTTTGACAGACGAAGCCCTAGCGGAGATCAAAGAGCAGCACGGCGTGATCAAACACGGCGCCAAACTAGCATCTGTCCGCTCGAATGCCCAGGCGGTAAAAGAGATCCAAACCGAATTCACCAGTTTCGCCGACTACCTATGGAGTTTTACAAACGATAAAGCGGTAATCAATGAATGGCCATCAGACGGTCAGATTCCCGCCCAATCGGAGTTGTCCGTAAAGCTTAGCAAGGAGTTAAAAAAGCGCGGCTTTAAATTTGTCGGGCCGGTCACGACCTATTCGTTTCTTCAGGCGATAGGGATGATTGATGACCATATCATCAGCTGTCCGTTTCATACCCGAAATCGAAAATAAACACTTGGCATCAGTCGGATGGTGTGTGGTCATGTGTTGGTCTCGTGCTAGGAATGAAGGCTTATTGAGCAGGGCGAATCCGGTATGCTGAGCTGATGCCACTCGCTCGAAGGACGATTCTACTTCTTTAATACAGAAATCCGCTTTTTCGTGCCATGGCTTGACGCAAAAGGCTAATTTCCTTTAATCCTTACGCAAAATGGTTTATAATTGTCTGTTAGTAGTAGAGATTTTAGGTCAAACAGGCATACAATAGATGATGGATTTAATACGGAAGCGGCGGACTCGAAAAGCCGCTAATACTCGCGTAGAAAAGGAAGGTATACATGAGCAATAGAGAAACTGATACAGATGTAATCTTAATCGGTGCCGGTATTATGAGTGCGACTTTGGGAATTCTTTTGAAAGAATTGTCTCCAGACATGAAAATCAATGTGTTCGAGAAATTGTCGAGCCCTGGCGAAGAAAGTTCAAACGAATGGAACAACGCCGGGACTGGCCACGCAGCCCTTTGTGAGTTGAACTACACGAAAGAAAAGCCAGACGGCACGATGGACATCAGCAAAGCCATCGACGTTAACGAACAATTCCAGGTATCGGCTCAGTTCTGGTCCCATCTTGTGAAAACGGGATTGTTGAAAAACCCGGAAGAATTCATTCGTCCGCTTCCTCACATCAGCATGGTGCAAGGCGAAGACAATATCCGTTTCCTGAAAAAGCGTTTTGACGCTATGGCTGAAAATCCACTCTTTACAGGCATGGAATTTTCCGACGACCCGGAAGTCTTGAAAGAATGGATGCCGTTGATCATGGCGAATCGCCAAGACAACGAGCCGATTGCCGCAACGAAAATCGACACAGGGACAGACGTCAATTTCGGTGCGTTGACACGCATGCTCTTCGACCGCCTTGTTAAAGAAGACGTTAATGTCCACTATCACCATATGGTACAAGATTTGAAACAAATGAAAGACGGCCGTTGGTTATTGAAGATCAAAAACCTGGAAACCGGGAAACTCGATGTACACACGGCGAAGTTCGTCTTTATCGGCGGTGGCGGAGCAAGCATTCACTTGCTTCAGAAATCCGGCATCCCGGAATCGAAGCATATTGGCGGATTCCCAGTGAGCGGCTTGTTCATGGTCTGCAACAATCCGGAAGTGATCGAACAGCATAATGCAAAAGTCTACGGCAAGGCAAAAGTCGGCGCACCGCCGATGTCCGTGCCTCACTTGGACACACGCTTTATCGACGATAAGAAATCCTTGTTGTTTGGCCCATTCGCAGGCTTCACGCCGAAATTCCTGAAAACGGGCTCTTATATGGACTTGGTGGCCTCGGTCAAACCGAATAACGTATTGACGATGCTATCAGGCGGAGCGAAAAACTTATCGCTGACACAATACTTGATCCAGCAAGTCATTCAGTCGAAAGAACAGCGCATGGAAGAGTTGCGTGAATTCGTCCCGAACGCGAAGAGTGAGGATTGGGATTTGGTCGTCGCAGGACAGCGCGTCCAGGTCATCAAAGACACCGATGCGGGCGGCAAAGGCACGCTGCAATTCGGTACAGAGCTAGTCACTTCAGCGGACGGCTCCATCTCTGCGTTGCTTGGGGCATCACCTGGAGCTTCAACGGCTGTACATGTCATGCTCAAGTTACTTGCTAACTGCTTCCCTCAGGAATTGGAAAACTGGGAATCGCAGATCAAGGAAATGATTCCGTCCTACGGGAAATCCTTGATGGATAACGAAGAACTATTAAAACACGTTCATCAATACACAGCAGAAGTGCTGGATTTAAATGAAGTCAAGCCGGCAGATCATTCTCCGGAAGATTTGACGCCACAAATTTAAGCAAAGGAAAACCGCTGAGAGCGTTGCTCTCGGCGGTTTTTTTTAAAAGATAAATAGGAGGGAATGGGAATGCTAAGATCAGGTGATGAGCTTCAAATAGCAATTCGCGATTATGAAAAAAATGATTTTGAGTCGATACAAGAGCTCAATGCGCAAGAGGGCTGGACCAATTTGGTTGAACAAAGCGAACACACTGAAAAAGCTTGGGAATGTTCCCCCATTGCTTATGTTGCGGAGAATCGAGACCAACAAGTCATTGGGTACATCAGAGGTTTGACGGACGGTTTTGTCAGCATGTATATTTGTGAATTATTGGTAGGAGCGCCGTATCGAGGCTTAGGGATAGGCAAGAAGCTATTGGATTTTGCCCACAGCCGGCATCCACATACGCGACTCGAACTATTGGCTTCCGCTTCTTCTTGCTCGTTTTATGAAAAATATGCATTCCGCTCTTTTTACGGTTTTAGAAAAACATTTTCCGAATAGAAAACTGCCCCGTCCTGGCATTTCAGGACGGGGCAGTTGTTTAGTTGCGGAAGTATGGCGTTTTTTTCAATGCAGCTACGACTGGAATGGCGAGTGCCAAACCGACTGCGTTTTGAACCAGGTTTCCTGGGATAGAAGCAGCAGGGATGATCCAACTGCTGAAGATGATGGCTTCGCCGATGTAATAGATGGCGACCATGATCGGAATGGAAAGCGTCGCTGCTAGGATGTTGAAGCCGAGGCTTTCGCCACCGCGCCCGCCCGACCAAGCAATTTTCCCGACCAAATAGCCTTGCAAGCCGCGTGCAACAATGGTGATCGGCGCCCATAAAGTCCAGCCCGACACTAAATCGAAAAGACCCATCCCGACAGCGCCGGCAATAGCGCCTTTTTTCGGCCCGAACAATAGCGCAGCCGTGAACAACATTGTCGTGCCTAGGTGGACCAGCCCGCCATTTGCTGCAATCGGCAGGCGGATATTGAGCAGCATCGTCGCCACAAATACCAGAGCGATGAGCATCGAAGTAATGATTAAATCATAAGTTTTGGAACTGGAATAAGTGGTAGTCTTTTGCATGAAACGATTCCTTCTTTCTTCGACATCCACTAGGCAAGGGCCTTCTTGTGATGCCATGTCATTTTGAACTACTGTAGCAAGGAATTGACCTAGTTAAAAGCGTCAATTCCGATTAATTTTTAGGGGTCAGTTTTAACAGGGAAGGGGCCTTGTTGTAATTTTGACAGTTGACAGTTGGCGCCGCATAGGCTATGGTTAACTACGCGATGAGCTAAGCTGCATAAGACGGACAGGCATTCCTTTATGGAACACGTTGTGGAGCGTGGCCTGATACGCCGCAGCTATCGATACATCCCGCATTTATGCGGGGTGTTTTTTAATGCCTAAAAAAACCCGTGCGCCGGAATTCTGGCGTACGGGTTTTTCATTGCTGCATAAGTGATGAGGACGTATAGGCGGCACTAGCCGGTTTCACGATACATGGATGCAGCGATTGCTTAGCGGTCTAATTCACAAGCCGCTTTCAAGTTTTCAAGCGTATGGCGGAGTGTATTTCTCTCCAGCCGGTCGTAGACGAGGCGCTCGGTAAAACGGTCAAATGCGCTATCGGGCAAATCGATTTCCAATTCGAAAACCGCTTCGGTTCCGCCCTCCAACGAACGGTAATAACTCTTTTGATGAGCAACAAAGCTGCCGCTGATGATGCCTTCCCAAAATCCTTCCTCGCCGCTGCGTTCACAACGGACGACATGGATGGCGACAGGGAAGCGTAAGCCGATAATGGAAAATACGGTCTCTACTTCCGTGCCGGTATCACCAGCGCCTTCGATCTTGTCCGGTTTGGATAAGTGATTGTAAAAACTTGTCCAGTTTCCGGGTTTCTTGGCGAACTGGAACACATCGTCGATCGGCGCTTGGATGAATATGCTTTGACGGGCACGAGCCATTACGATCTCCCCCTTGGAATCCAGCTATCAAATTTTATCTGAAAATTAAGTCTATTATAGATCTAAGCTGCGCTTGTGTAAAGCTCCCCCGCTTGAAGCTGAACGTGGCATGGCGGATAATAAAAATAAGATATTATTACGCAGAAGAAAGGGGCCGCTATGGAATTTTGGGTCAGCGATAAACACATCCGCAAATTATGTGGCCAGGCTGCTTATAAAAAAGGCCAGACCTTTCACATGGCCGGAAAAGTCAGCATCACAGAAGCAAGCGATCAGTCCATAACAGCCGTCGTCAAAGGACGCAGCTCGTTCCACGTTAAGCTAACCCGCTCAACAGCCGGCACGATCGACGCAGAATGCAGCTGTCCACCTGTCGGGTTTGTTCATACATATTGCCATCACATTGCAGCGGTGATGATCGCTGCAGAAGAACTTGGTCAACGGGAGCGTCCGTTAGCTGAGCAAATGTTCGGCTTGTTTGAAGAAGATGACGCGCCTTCTGCCCGGCTGCACCGCTTTGACCGGCGCGTACCTTATCATGTCGAAGCAACCATCAGCAGCGGTGGCAACGAGCAATTGGCCGTGACGTTCAGAAGTGGCACGGCTATTTTGAAAAATGTCCGAAATCCCCTACGTTTCGTGTCAGCCCTGTCGAATGGTCAGTACGAAGAAACTGCCTCGATTCCTTACGACCCGAGCCGCCACGCGTTAGAACAGCCGGTGCTGGAGCTTCTTCAGCTGCTCGACAAAAGCAACGCGCAGCCGGATGGCCAAGGGAAATTAATCGTCTCTGCAAGCGATTGGGAACGTTTATTGCCCGTGCTTCGCGTCATGGCGCAGGCCAAATTCGAAAACCCGCTCGGGGAAATACTGCCGTTTCATGTAACCGATACACTGCCGGTGTCGTTTCGCCTGGATCGTAGCGATACTGGCTACCGCTTGATCGTCCGAGGTTTAGAGCGACTGCAAATTTTTCCGAAATACGGCGTGGCTTTGACGGAAGAAGCAGTCATTCAACCAGCTAGCGCCGACATGAAGCGCCTATCTGGCCTGCAGGAATTGATGGAAGGGGCAGGCGAAGAGCTTTTGATTGAGGAAAGCCAAGTCGCCCATATGATGAAAAGCGTCTTGCCTGGACTCGAAAAGCTCGGGCCAGTCATTGTCACAGAACAGGCAATCGAGAAAATCGGGGAAACGCCGTTGCGCGCGAAACTGTATCTCGACCGGGTTCGCAGCCGATTGCTCGCTGGCCTTGAATTTCATTACGGGCAGCTTATCATCAACCCGTGCGAAGAACCGGAAGGAACATACCGGCAGTATCCAGGTGTGTTCCGACAGCTCGAAAAAGAACAGGCCATTATGGAATTGATGGAGTCTGGCCGGCTGACGAAAACGGACGGCGGATTTTACTTGCAGGATGAAGAGGCAGAATATGACTTCCTTTATGATACGGTGCCATTGCTTGAAGAATGGCTCGAGGTCTATGCGACGACTTCCGTGAAAATGCGCATCCAAAAAACTTTGCCGGGACCGAAAATCCGTGTCAATTTGCCGAAGGACCGGACCGATTGGCTGGAGTTCCGCTTCGACCTTGGCGGCATTCCGGAAGAAGAGTTGCGTGGAATCATCCGTGCGATTCGGGAGAAAAAACGCTATTTCCGAATCCCTAACGGTACGTTAATGTCGCTGGAAACGCCTGTCATGGCTGCGTTTGAAGAGTATCTGGCAGTCATGAACATTGACGAAGACAATTTTGAACGCGTCCAACGTATTCCATTGCTCGAAGGCATGCGGCTTGCTGGGAGTCTCGAACAGCATGACTTATCGGAGGCAGGCGCAGAATTTGCGCGTTTGCTAAAAGAGCTGCATCATCCATGGACCCAGGCGGAGCAATTGCCGCAAGCTTTTGAAGAGGTGTTGCGGGATTACCAGAAGCGCGGGTTTAGTTGGTTTCGCTTGCTCGCGAAATACGGTTTCGGCGGCATATTGGCAGATGAGATGGGGCTTGGCAAAACGATCCAAAGCATCGCTTTCGTGCAATCGGTACTAGGGGAGATCCGCAGCGGCGATGAGCCTGCGCTGATCGTGGCGCCTTCTTCGCTCATGTACAATTGGCAAGCCGAATTCGAACGCTTTGCACCGGATATCCAGACAGTCATCGTGGATGGACCAAAAGCAAAGCGGACGCAAGCCTTGAAAGAGCCGGGCGATGTGTATATCACGTCCTATCCAGCGCTTCGAATGGACCGAGGAACGTATAAAGATTGGAAGTTTCATACGATTTTCTTTGATGAAGCGCAAGCGTTCAAAAACCCGGCGACGCAAACCGCTAAAGCCGTGAAAGAGTTGCAGGCTCGTCATCGCTTTGCGCTTACCGGGACGCCGATCGAAAACTCGCTCGATGAGTTATGGTCGATCTTTAACGTCGTGTTTCCAGCTTTGCTTCCGGATCGCAGCCAATTTGCGGAGCTGCGCAACGCCGATATCGCGAAGCGCGTGCGGCCGTTCTTGCTGCGACGGACGAAAGCAGAGGTGCTCGGGGAAGTGCCGCAAAAAATCGAGCGCATCGAACATTCCGAGCTTCATGAAGAACAGAAAAAATTGTACACCGCGTATCTTGCAGAACTTCGCCACGAAGCTTTAAAGCATTTGCGCGACAACAGCATGCACAAAAACCGCATCCGTATTTTGGCTGGACTGACACGCCTGCGTCAATTGTGCTGCCACCCGTCCTTGTTTGTGGAAGACTACCGCGGCGGCTCGGCGAAGTTCGAGCAATTGTTGGAGATCTTGGAAGAAGCGCGCTTGACCGGCCGCCGCGTGCTCGTGTTTTCCCAGTTCACGGGCATGCTCAATATCATCGGGCAGTCGCTGCTTCGTTCGGGGAGGTCCTATTTCTATTTGGACGGCTCGACGCCGCCAAAAGAGCGCGTGGCATTATGCGACCGTTTCAACGAAGGGGAAGAGGACTTGTTTTTGATTTCCTTAAAAGCAGGCGGCACGGGGCTCAATTTAACGGGGGCCGATACGGTCATCTTGTACGATCTATGGTGGAACCCAGCCGTCGAACAGCAGGCAGCGGACCGTGCACACCGCATGGGGCAAAAACGGGAAGTGCAAGTGCTGCGCTTGGTAGCAAAAGGAACAATTGAAGAGAAAATGTACGACTTGCAGCTGCGCAAGCAAGATTTGGTGGATGAGATGATTCAATCTGGTTCAGAAGCTGTGCAATCGATGAGCGAAGAGGACATTCGGGAGATTTTGATGATTTGAATAAATATCGAGCATCATCTAAGGCCGTCCTCCTGTTGAATCCGACGAAATCACAAAGCAGCCTCGCGCATACGGGTTTCTGGCTCATTGCGAAAGCTCAACCCCAAGCGAGGCTGCGGCTATTTTCAACAGTCAATGACCTCTCTAAGTATTTGGAGAAGCGTTCGCTCGACTCCAGTGGTAAAGCGAGACGACCGAGACCCCGCAGGGCGCAAAGCGGCTGAGGAGGCTTGGGCGCGAGCCCACTGAGTCGTGCGACAAGCTTCGGAAAATACGGCTTCATAACTTTCTCGAAAACCTGCAAAAGCTCTTCCTACGCGGAAGAGCTTTTGCTATTTCTTAACGATGTAAGCCATGTGGCGGCCGCATTGTTTGTCTTCGCGGTAGGAAAAGCCATTTGGACTTTTGAACGTACAGCTCCGGTCGATGGTAATACGATCAGCAGGAACGCCAGCGCGCAGCAATTGCGTTTTGACGGTGAGCTGGTTGTCGATATGGTATTTTCCAGTGGCTTCGTTAAAGCTGATGAACGGATCGGCATAGTCAAGCGCTTTGAACTTCAAATAAACATCTTTATCGACTTCAAATTTCTCCTGGCTGAGCGCCATGCCGATCTGGACGCGGAAGCCTTCTGGCGCACAGTTTTCATTGGTGATCAAATGCGCAAACAAGTTTGACACGAGTTCTTTGACGGTTCCTTGCCACCCGGAATGTACAGCACCGATCAACTCTTCTGTTACGTGATAGAAGGTCACCGGCACGCAATCGGCGGCAAAACTCGACAATACAAGACCGGTATCGCGCGTATAAAGCGCATCGGTATCATCAATAGCATCAACAAAAGTCCGGGCGCCTTTGCCAGCGTCTTGTTGAGACACTTTTTGAAAGTGATTGCTGTGGGTTTGATGGGCGCATACGAGTTCATCCATCGTATAGCTGAGCGCGTCAAGCAAGACTTTGCGGTTTTCGAGTGACTGCTCGCGGTCGATTCCAGCATGGAGCGCCATATTATTTTCGCCTTTTGTTTGCGGGTCTTTTACAGTCATCCCCGCTGTATAGAAATCGTTGTCGATATAAGTTTTTCGATTCACGTCTATCCCCTCCGCTCCCATTGTAGCGAAGGCTCGGTTCGTTCGCCAATAACGGGCAAGCGAATCTGGTTTTTTCTACATTCCGAAGTGGTTGAAAGGCCGGGAACTTCGATTATTTGGTAAGATAGGAAGAAAGAAAGTCGAGGTGATGGCATGGAACCGGAAAAGATTTTGAAAAAGGTCCAAGGGCGGGTGCCGGAAGTACTCGGCAACCGGGATTTTTCGAAATATGCGATTCTTCTTCCATTGATTGAAAAAGAAGATGGCGTCCATATTTTGTTTGAAGTGCGTTCGTTTGAAATGAGGCGTCAGCCTGGGGAGATTTGCTTTCCTGGCGGACGTATTGACCGTGGCGACGAAGATGAACAAGAGACTGCTTTGCGTGAAACGATGGAAGAGCTCGGTATCCGAAAAGAAGCAATTAGCAACGTGTTTCCGCTCGATTACATCGTTTCGCCTTTTGGCATGATTGTCTATTCGTTTGCGGGCTTTATCGGTCCTGAAACGGATTTTGTGCCAAACGCGGCAGAAGTCGATACGGTCTTCACGGTGCCGCTGCAATTTTTCCTGGATAACGAGCCACGTGTTTACCGCATCGATTTTGATATCCAGCCGGAAGAAAGTTTTCCATATGATTTGATTGCTGGCGGCGAAAATTACAGCTGGCATGCCCGCCAAGTGGATGAGTTCTTTTATTTGTATGAAGACCGTGTCATTTGGGGATTAACAGCGAAAATCCTCATGCATTTCATGGAATTGATTCGCTGAGCCGATTGGCCGATATTTAAGGAATTTGGCGTACAACCTGTTCAGCACTTAGAAATGTGTGTATAATTATTCGAAATCGTGAAAATAAAAACATACTGCAAAAGGGGATATGACCATGACGACTTATCAATTGGAAGTAATCGAGAATACTGCGAAGAAAGACAAGCCGGCGCAAGATCAGATTCCATTCGGCCAAACTTTCACTGACCATATGTACATCATGGAATATGAAACAGAAAAAGGATGGCATGATCCGAAAATCGTGCCATATGGTCCGATCTCCTTAGATCCGGCAGCTATGATTTTTCATTACGGACAGACGGTCTTTGAAGGCATGAAAGCCTACCGCACAGAAGACGGACGCGTCTTGCTGTTCCGTCCGGAAAAAAACTTTGAGCGTCTCAATTTGTCGAGCGAGCGCCTCAGCATTCCGCCAATCGACGAAGAGTTGGCACTAGAGCATATGAAACAATTGATTGAGCTCGAAAAAGAATGGGTGCCGAAAACACCGGGCACCTCGCTCTACATCCGCCCGTATATTATCTCAACAGACGCCAATTTGGCAGTAGGGCCATCGTCTACTTATAAATACATGGTCATTCTCTCACCGGTCGGCTCTTATTTCCCTGGTGGCTTGCAGCCGGTAGTCATTCATGTTGAAGACAAATTCACGCGTGCGGTTAAAGGCGGTACGGGAATGGCGAAGACCGCCGGCAACTACTCTTCTGGTTACCAGGCGCAAGCGAATGCCAAGAAAGAAGGCAACGCAGACGTCTTGTGGCTCGATGGCGTCGAAAAGCGCTTTATCGAAGAAGTCGGCAGCATGAACATCTTCTTCAAAATCGCCGGGGAAGTGTTTACCCCGGAGCTGAACGGCAGTATCTTGAAAGGCATCACGCGCATGTCGATTATCGAGTTATTAGGTTCATGGGGCATTCCGGTCACGGAAAAACGCATGGCTATCGATGAGCTTTACGAAGCGTATCAAGCTGGTAAAGTGGAGGAAGTGTTCGGAACAGGCACGGCCGCGGTCATTTCCCCAGTCGGCGAACTCAACTGGCAAGGCCAGAAAATGATCATCAACAATCACGAGATCGGCGAATTGTCGCAAAAACTTTACGACACCATTACCGGCATTCAGACTGGCAAAGTTGAAGATACACTAGGTTGGACTGTCGAAATTAACTAAATCAGCGCATATCAAAAGCCCAGACATCAAGCGTCTGGGCTTTTTTTCTGTTCGTATTTCTTTAGGAGGTACGATAGCCAATTGGCGGGGGCGTAGTCGTAAATATTCGCTTGCAAGCCGTGGAGAATGGCCCGTCTTGGCGCTTCAGATTGAAGTTCTTCAGCGATCAGCGAGAGGGATTCGGAAATGAGTGGGGGATGCTGCTCATCTTCCAGTAATTCATCAATGACAGACAGTAGTTTTTCCTGTGTGGTCACTTCTTCTGGGCCGGGCATCGACAACTCGACCATGTCTTCCGTTAAATAGGCTGTTTGAGAATAAGTGGCCAGTACGTTGGTCTTTTCCACGAGAAGCTCTGCAATTTTTTCGATATCGTGCGGATACGGATGAAACAACACCAGCTGCGAATAAATGCGGACGAAGCCTTTGATCGAAATGAGCAAATCATAGCGGCGGCCTCGAAGCGGCTCACCATACAACTCATCGAGTAGCGATAGCAAGGAACGGTCAATCCATGCATCGTAGTGAATGAGCTTTTCCATAATTTCTTCGTTCAAGGCATGCATCGGTTCTTGTGCATAGATCTTCGCGAAATCTGCATGCTTTTCGAGCAATGCCAATTGAGCATGAAAATACAGGCGTAATTTTTCATCGGGTAATTCCATACCATTGACTATGCGGTCAATTTCGGTAACGATCTCTTTCATGAATGAGTCAATGATTTCTTTAATCAATGATTCTTTAGAAGGGAAAGACAAATAGAAGGCCCCTTTAGAGATGCCTGCTTCTTGGGTAATGTGCTGAATTGACGTAGCTTCAATGCCTTTTTCGGCAAAAAGTTGAAGTGCAGCGTCCAGGATCTGTTGCTTTTTTGACATATTTGTTTCCTCTTTTCACCTAACTTGTTTGACGAATGACCAGTTGGTCACTATTATGAAGTAGTAACTGAAATTCGTCAAAGAAAGGGAGAATTTGTGTGCAAGGATTCGTAGGTTTTGTGCTAAAAAACAAATTTGCCGTGTGGCTGTTAACTTTAATTGTAACCTTTGCTGGCATATATTCAACAACTCAAATGAAGATGGAGTCAATTCCTGATATATCTATTCCCTATTTAATCGTATCGGGTGTGTACCCAGGTGCTGCACCTGAACAGGTGATGGAAGAGGTCTCGATCCCTGTCGAACAAGCAGTCGAAAGCTTGGAGGACGTTAAAGCGGTTTATTCAAGTTCCTCCTCAAACGTTTCCCAAATTCAGGTCGAATACGATTACGGTGTCGATATGGATGAGAAAAAACGTGAACTCGAATCTGTAGTGAGCGGTGTGAGCTTGCCGGAGGAAGTAGAGACGCCGTCGATCATGTCGATCGGTATCAATATGTTCCCAGTCGTCGCACTGTCCATCAGCAGTGAGACCGAATCGATTGTCGAATTGACGGATCGTGTACAAACTACGATTTTACCGGAAATTGAAAAAATCGACGGGATTGCCTCTGCGACCGTCACAGGTCAGCACGTCGAAGAAATTCATCTGACTTATGATGAGGAAGCGATGGCTGCCCGTGAAGTGACAGAGGCAGACATCAAACAAATGATTGAAGCGAGCAATATTGCTTTATCGCTCGGCCTTCGTGAATTTGAAGAAGGCGAAGAAGCGGTCTATATCGATGGATCGGTTGCTTCTATTGAAGAGTTTGAAGAGTTGCTGATTCCAGTGACACCTTCAGAAGACAATCCGGAACCGTTTGTCGCCTTGTCCGAACTTGCCGATGTGGAATTGGTTGGGAAAGTGCAGTCGATTTCACGGACCAATGGCGAAGATGCCATTGCCATCCAAATCGTCAAAGGCCAGGAAGCAAATACGGTCACGGTTGTGAATGAAGTGAAAGACTTGATGGCGGACTTGGAAAGTGAAGTGGACGGTTTGATCGTCGACATTACGCTTGACCAAGGGGAGCCGATCGAGGAATCCGTTTTCGCGATGGTGGAAAAAGCCTTGTTCGGTGGCTTGATCGCGGTGCTCATCATTTTGGTGTTCTTGCGTGATTTCCGTTCGACGCTGATCGCAATCGTTTCGATTCCAGTGTCCATTTTTGTTGCTTTGTTGTTGCTGAACTGGCTGGATATCACATTAAACATCATGACGCTTGGTGCTATTACCGTGTCGATTGGCCGGGTCATTGATGACTCGATCGTCGTCGTCGAAAATATTTACCGGCGCATGCATTTGAAAGAAGAGAAATTATCTGGGCGTAAATTGATTCAATCGGCAACGATTGAGATGTTCAAGCCGATCTTGTCCTCAACGCTTGTCACAATTGCTGTCTTTGCGCCATTGGTCTTTGTCGGCGGAATGGTCGGCGAATTGTTCTTGCCGTTCGCTTTGACAATGTCGTTTGCCCTGCTTGCTTCATTGGCAGTGGCGGTTAGCATCGTGCCAGCGATGTCGCATAGTTTCTTCAAAAAGAAATTATACGGCGAAAAGACAGAATCGAAGCATAAAGAAGTCGGGAAGATGGCGCTGTGGTTCCGTTCATTCCTTGAAAAAGCGTTGAACCATAAGTGGATCACGTCGATCATTGCAGTCGTATTGCTCGCGGGGTCTTTGGCACTCACGCCATTGATCGGCTTCTCGTTCCTCGGCTCGCAAACCGAGAAAATGATGTACGTCACGTACTCTCCTTCAGCAGGGGAACTGCAAGAAGAATCTACGGAGAACATCGAAGCGGTCGAGCAGGATTTGCTTGAACGTGAAGACATCGAAGTTCTTCAATTATCCATCAACGATTCGGCCAATGCCGATATGTCTCAAATGATGATGGGCGGCGGAGACGGTGCACTCTTGTATCTGATCTTTGACGATTCGATTTCAGTTGATGAGTTCGAAGAAGCCCGCGCAGAAGTCACGGACTACCTGGCAGGACTCGACCAATCTGGCGAGTGGGGCGAGCAGGACATGATGGGCGGCGGCATGATGGCATCAAGCGAAGTCGCGTACACATTGTACAGCGAAGACTTGGATGACTTATTGGATACTGTTGCACAAGTCGAAGGCGCGATGAGTGATGTCGACGGCTTGGAAGAAGTGACCTCCGATGCAGAAGATCCTTATGTGGAACATACCTTGCGCATCGAACAGCACGAAATTCTGCAGTATGGCCTAACAGCAGGTCAAGTTGCGATGGCTCTGTCCGGCGGTGGACAAAATGAAGTGCTGACAACGGTCAACACGGACGGCGAAGAACTCGAAGTCATCGTTCAGCGTGAGGCACAGCAAGATGCAGCAACGTTTGAAGAGCTCTTGGAGACGCCGGTTCCAACAGCTGCGGGCACGATGATGACCGTCGGCGAATTGGTCGAAGTGGAAGAAGGCACTACCTTGAATACCTTGAGCCGCTCGGAAGGCGCGTATTATGCGACCGTCTCCGGCACCGTAACAGGCAATGACGTCTCTGCGCCAAGTGCAGCGGTTCAAGAAAACGTTGATGAACTAGATCTTCCGGCAGGCGTCACAGTCGAAACCGGCGGCGTCACGGCGGATATCAATGAAACCTTCACCCAGCTTGGCCTTGCGATGGCTGCGGCAATCGCCATCGTTTACTTTATCTTGGTCGTAACGTTTGGCGGCGGTCTTGCGCCATTCGCCATTCTGTTCTCGTTGCCGTTTGCGGTTATCGGCGCCTTTGCCGGCTTGTTCATCACCGGCCAGACGATTTCCGTCTCGGTCATGATGGGGATGCTCATGTTGATCGGGATTGTCGTGACAAACGCGATTGTCTTGGTCGACCGTGTCATCCATATGGAACGCGAAGGCATGACAGTGCGCAATGCCTTGCTTGAAGCAGGAGCGACGCGTCTGCGCCCGATCCTGATGACAGCGATCGCGACAATTGGCGCCATGATTCCAATGGCTCTTTCAAGCGGTGGCGGCGGACTCGTCTCACAAGACTTGGCGATTACCGTTATTGGCGGCTTATTGTCCTCGACCTTGCTGACATTGATTGTCGTGCCGGTCGTCTATGAAGTATTGCGTAAATTCCAGAAAAATAAATCACTCGTCGATCGCGAAGACTGATCGGCACAAAGCCGGCTTCCTTAATGGGGGTCGGTTTTTAAACTGTAGAGAAATTAAAGTAGTCGTATTCTCCGAAGCTTATTGCTCGCTTTCCGTGGGCTCGCGCCCAAGCCTCCTCAGTCGCTGTGCGCCTTGCGGGGGCTTGGTCGTCTCGCTGATCCACAGGAGTCGAGCAAACGCTTCTACAAATACTTAGATAGATCATTGGTTTTTATGAAGAGATGATTTCTTTGTTTATAGTGTATTAATAAACTTCTTCAATGTCCTGAAAACCGGCTTCCTTAATGGAGGCCAGTTTTTAATTTGGAAATATCCCGAAAAATATTTCCCGGGAAATAGCACTTCGTTAACAAATTCCATACATGCCCTCAATAATTCCTTAATAATCCTCCGTTACACTGGCGATGGCCAACAAACACAAGGAGGAATGCCAGATGACTCGAACAACAATGAAAAAACTCTTTCCAGCCGCTGTGGTGGCAGCAGTCGCCGTCTCGAGCTTTACCCCATCTGCGCCGACTGAAGCGCATGGAAACGGCAAAGCCGATGTACATAAAGAACACAAGAACCCTGGCAATGGAAAAGCTAAAGGGAAAGAAAAAGAGAAAAACAAAGATAAAGACGCACCCAAAAACATTATTTTCCTAATCGGCGATGGTGTCGGGACATCATATACATCTGCGTACCGTTATTTGCAAGACGACCCTACTGCACGCTTTACAGAAGCCATGTCGTTCGATTCTTATTTGGTCGGACAGCAAATGACATATCCGGAAGACGCACACCAAAACATCACCGACTCGGCATCCGCCGCGACCGCTATGGCGGCAGGTATCAAAACTTATAACAATGCGATTGCAGTCGACAACGATGAATCGGAAGTGAAAACGGTTCTAGAAGCGGCGAAGGAGCAAGGCAAAGCGACAGGACTCGTGGCAAGCTCTGAAATCACACACGCAACACCGGCGTCATTCGGCGCACACGATATCAGCCGCCGCAATATGAACGCCATCGCCGATGATTATTTTGACGAGCGCATCGATGGCGAACATAAAATTGATGTCTTGCTTGGCGGAGGTACGAAACTATTTGATCGCATAGACCGCGATTTGACGGATGAATTCCAGGAATCGGGCTATGGGTATGTCACGTCCAAAGAAGAATTGTTCGCAAATGAAGACGGACAAGTCCTCGGCTTGTTCGCAGAAGGCGGCTTGCCGAAAATGATCGACCGAGAAGACAGCGTGCCCTCTCTAGAAGATATGACACGTTCAGCCATCGATCGCTTAGAGCAAGACGAAGACGGATTTTTCCTGATGGTCGAAGGCAGCCAGGTCGACTGGGCAGGGCATGACAACGACATCGTCGCCGCGATGAGCGAGATGGAAGATTACGACCGCGCATTCCAAGCGGCAATCGAATTTGCCAAGCAAGATGAAAACACATTGGTCGTAGCAACGGCTGACCATTCGACGGGCGGCTTCTCGATTGGGGCAGACGGCATCTATAATTGGTTCGCCGAGCCAATCCTTGCTGCACAGCGCACACCGGATTTTATGGCTGCTGAAATCACAGAAGGGGCCGGCGTGGAGGAAACATTGGAACGTTATATCGACTTGGAGTTAACTGATGAAGAAATCGCTTCGGTGAAGAAAGCGGCCGACGAAGGCGAATACTTGGACATCGACAATGCCATCGAGCGCATTTTTGATAAACGATCGCATACCGGCTGGACAACTGGCGGCCATACTGGAGAAGATGTGCCGGTTTATGCGTATGGGCCAGCTAGCCAGAAATTTGCAGGAAACTTGAACAACACCGACCACGCGGGCATCATTTTCGACTTGATGGGCGCAGACGTGACAATCGACGATAAATAATAGCAAGGAGTGGACTGGATGAAAGCGAGATTAGCATGGCTGCTTGTCCCAATAGCCTTATTATGCGGCTGCCAAAGCGAGACAACGCAAGGGACCGCGACCGCTGCCTCCTTAGCGGAAGCGCCTGACTACACGGAACAATATGTCGCGAGCCCACAAGTGAGCGATGACCGCCAATTGCAGGAGCCTGGCCAGAAAGTACGAGATGCCAAAGGCGGCTTAGAGCTGTTGGCGGCCAATATGAATCCTCAGAAGGTGCAGATCGGCGATATTGAGCTGATTATCCATGAAACGAAGCTGCTGCAGTACACACCAGATTATAGTTTGATTGATTTCTATCATGCCTATACGCATGAGCAGGAATTCGAGCTGGCGAAGTTATTTGTCGAAATCAACAATGTCGCTAGTGAAGAAGTGAATTTTGCGCCGGTCGCATTGATTGAGACAGAAGGCGGCGAAGTGAAGACTTGGCAAGACGATGTGTATTTGGAATCGTTGAATGAAGGGCTGAAACCGGGGGAAGTAAAATCAGGAAATGTCGGCTTTATTGTGGAAGATGGGACACAAGAGCTCAAATTGACCACCAGCAAGCTATTCGCTGCGGACGGAGAGCTGCTTGCGCCCGCAAAAACCATCACCATCAAGCTCGACTGATGAAACTCATTATCTAATGGAAAAAACCTGGCTGTTGACTAGACAGCCGGGTTTTTGGTGTGGGATCCGTAAACCTGGTTGTTTACACCGACGCTAGGGAAGGCTTGCGTTTTTACTGTGTTTAATCAAGAGTTTTTGCCGTTCATTTGACCAGACGAGCATGCTGAAATCGTACTGCTCATTGGATTCATGGTACACGAGGTTTTAAAAGGGCAAGATGCAGGCAGCTATCAAGCTATAAGGCGCTATTTGCGATTACAAACTGTACTAGATTTGAATGTGGTACTTTAGAAGGAAATAGCAACACTTGTACGTATTTTGCCTGTATCCCTTATAGAGCGGGCTTTTGATGAACTGGAAATGTGTCTTTATGCCTATTTTTTACCTTGAATGAAAGCCCTTTCATAAGGCGAAATCCCCTCCCCGAACTTGAAATACCCTCTAGTTATGTTACACTTGCCACTTGTGATTAGCGTGCTGCAGGCGATCAGCTGCTGGTTGAAATTCAAGACCAGCGAAGAATGCGCAGCCGCTATCTCCGGAACTGAAAATGGTTGGGGATAAAACAAGTAACTTGAATAAAAATTCATAAATATGCAAGTTTTATTATTTCGATAACCGTTTTATAAGTATTTTTAGATTTAATAGTTGACTTAAAATGCAATTGATTGCATAATAATTCTTATTATCAGACAGCTTAAGTCAGCCATTGTAAAGTATTTTTACGGAGACAGGGTTCTTCCGCTTTTGATCGTAATGGGAGAGCTCATTAAATAATCAAAATCGGGTGGTGACTGCAACAATGGAAAAGAAAAGAATAGTAGTGAAAATAGGAAGCAGCTCATTGACGGACAGCCACGGTAAATTGTCCATCACTAAGTTGCGCGAACACGTGGGGGCATTGGCTCGCTTGAAAGAAGCAGGTCATGATGTCATCTTGATCTCATCTGGCGCAGTTGCAGCTGGATGCACAAGCATGGGGTATTTATCCCGTCCAGATACAGTAGTCGACAAGCAATCAGCAGCAGCCGTTGGGCAAAGCTTGCTCGCGCAGGCGTACGCGACGGAATTCAAGAATTTCGATATCGTTTCTGCCCAATTGCTGCTAACAAAAGACTTGTATCAAAAAGCAGACGATACCATTTCAAAATTATTAGAACGTGGCATGATGCCGGTCATCAACGAAAACGATTCGGTGGCGGTCGAGGAATTGACTTTCGGCGACAATGATATGCTGTCTGCTCTTGTCAGCGGACTTGTCCGTGCAGACCAATTGATCATTCTAACCGATATCAATGGTATTTATGCAGATAATCCAAAAACGAACCCAGCCGCTGAACGATATACCCATCTAAAAGATATTCCGGATGAACTAATGGAAGCGGCATCGGGCGCTGGGTCAGATGTAGGGACAGGCGGCATGAAAACGAAAGTGGAAGCCGCCAAAACAGCGCACAACTTCGGCGTCGACATATTTATCGGCACAGGAGAAGGCGATGAAAAATTGCTTGAGATCATGAATGGCAACGGCGACGGGACGTATATCGCAAAACCCGTTAAAGAATTAGCATAAGGCACGGAAATTCGAAAGGAGAAGATTGGATGACAAAAGTTCTTCAAAAGGAAGCACATTTGGAGACAGAACTGGTACAAAAAGCGAAACTGGCGAAAGCGGCAGCGGGGGAACTCGCTAAAGCCGACACCACCCTGAAAAATAAAGCGTTAGAACTCATCTCCCAGCAATTAATGGCTGAAAAAGCGTTTATCTTGAAAGAAAACTTGAAAGACATTGAAGCGGGACGTGCGAATGGCATGAGTGAATCGCTCGTTGACCGCCTCAAGCTCGATGAAGAGCGCCTTGCGGATATGGCGGATGCGCTGATCCAATTGACCAAACTGACCGACCCGGTCGGCGAAGTACTTGAGCATTGGCAACAGCCGAACGGTCTCGATATGAGCAAAGTGCGCGTACCGCTTGGCGTGGTGGGCATGATTTATGAAGCCCGCCCCAACGTCACAGTAGATGCGTCGAGCCTGTGCTTGAAAACCGGCAACGCGGTCGTCCTGCGCGGCAGTTCAACAGCGATTCACTCGAACACGGCTATTGTAGCGGTCATTCACCGCGCGCTTGAACAAAGCGAATTGCCAGTGGATTCGGTGCAATTGCTCGAAGATACGAGCCGGGAAGCGGCATCGGCCATGTTCAAGCTGAACGATTATTTGGATGTCTTGATTCCGCGCGGCGGGGCCAATTTGATCAAGACGGTCGTACAGAATTCGACCGTGCCGGTACTTGAGACAGGCGCAGGCAATTGCCACGTCTATATCGATGAAACAGCGAATAAGGACATGGCGATCGACATTGCGTTGAACGCGAAAACGCAACGTCCGTCCGTCTGTAATTCGTGCGAAACCATTCTCGTCCACGACAAATGGGCTGAGCAGCATCTGCCGGAATTGATTGAAGCCTTGCAGGCAAAAGACGTGAAAATCCACGGCGATGAAGCTGCGCAGCAATCAGGCAGCGACATCATCCCGGCACAAGAAGCCGATTGGGGCACTGAATACTTGGCTTATGAACTCGCGCTGAAAACGGTAGGAAGTGTGGATGAAGTGGTCAAGCATATCAATCAGTACGGCACGAAGCATTCCGAGGCAATCATTTCGGAACACGCAGAAAGCGTCCAGCAGTTCTTCACGGAAGTGGATGCGGCAGCGGTTTATCATAACGCGTCGACCCGTTTCACCGACGGCTTTGAATTCGGCTTCGGCGCCGAAATCGGCATCAGCACGCAAAAGCTTCATGCACGCGGACCGATGGGCTTGCCCGCACTGACGTCAACAAAATACATCATTAAAGGCAACGGCCAAACAAAATAAAAAAAGCGGAGACTGCGGTCTCCGCTTTTTTCTGTTCATTTATAAAGCGTTCAATAATTTGTTTTCGCCCGGCGGTGTTTCCACATCATGAGCTGGTAGCGCACGGTGCAGCCGATGCAATAGCCCATGAGCGCGACCCCAGCCGCGACAATGACCATCGCTCCGAATACGGTCGCGATAATTGGGAGGCCAGCTGCGAAAAAAATGAGCGCGAGCCCGAGGCAGACCGTCGCGATCCATTGGTTGAATAATTGCTGGTCGCGGTCTTCTTGCGGATAGCTATTCGGGGGATTTCGCAAAAAGCGGCGACTGTATGAAATGAGCGGGTTTTTCTTTGTGACCAAAGTGACGGCCCCAATGGCGAATGGCATGAGTAAGAAAGATATATGGAAAATGAGGCCAGCTAGGACTGTGGCAACGAGAAAGGCTTGATTGAGTTGAACGAGCGGTTTTGGGATGGTCATGTATCGTACCTCCAAGCTTTTTTCTTTATTATACATAGTTGTTTACTAGGGATAAAGAAAATAGCTCAAAAAAAGCTGTTCACATCAAACGAGAGATGAACAGCGAGGCGAGTCCGAAATAAATGAGTAAGGAGAAAATGTCGTTGATGGTGGTGATCAATGGTCCAGATGCCACTGCCGGATCTATTTTCAAGCGGTATAGGAGAAGCGGAATGATGGTGCCGGCCAGTGTCCCGATGATTAAGGTCAATAGCAGTGAACTACCGACGACAAGCCCTAGTACGATGCTGCCTTGCCAGATATACGCAATGAGCATGATCAATGAGGCGCAAGTGACACCGATGATGATGCCGACCGATAACTCGCGCAAAATGAGTTTGATCGTGGCCTTTTTGTCTGGCTTTTGACCGACCAGGCCACGTACGACAACGGCAAGCGACTGGGTGCCGGTGTTCCCGGTCATGCCAGCAATCATTGGCATGAAGAATGTTAAAGCGACAACCGTCTGTAAGGTGTTTTCAAAGCGGCTGATGATGCCACCGGAGATGAGTCCGATGAACAACAGTAAAATCAGCCAAGGCAAACGGCGATAGGCCGCGACAAAAGGCGGCGTCTCAAAATCGATGGATTTGCCGGATGCGGAAAGCTTTTCGATGTCTTCGTTCGCTTCTTGTAGCACAACATCAATGACATCATCGACGGTAACGATGCCGAGCAGCCGGTTTTCCGTATCGACAACGGGCAAAGTGACAAAATCGTAGCGGCCGATAATGTTGGCAGCTTCTTCCTGGTCGGTTAAGGCATCGACCTTGACGACACGCGTGTACATGACGTCGTCGATTTGTTCATCGAGTTCGCCGAGAATCAAATCTTTATAGGAAACGACCCCAAGCAATTTCTTGTCGCCATCGACGACGTACAAATAGTTCAAGTACTCGGCAATTTCCGCGAAATCGCGAATTTTATCAATCGCTTCACGAATCGTGTAATGGCGCGGGATCCAGACATACCGGTTATTCATGATGCGCCCAGCAGTTTCTGGGGGATAACTCATAGTTTTTTGAATATAGGAAGATTCCTCGCTGTCCATGCGCGACAGGAGTTCTTCGATCATCGTCGGTTCTAGGTCTGACAATAAGGAAACAAGATCGTCATTATCCATCAAATCGAGCACTTGGGTCGATTGGTCGATTGGCATCCGTTCAAGCAAACGGACTTGATCGTTTTGGTGAAGCTCCTGCATGAGCGCAGTTAATTGACGGACCGTCAAATGAAGCAGGAAGCGTTCACGGTGTTTTTCTGGCAAATGGCGGTATTGAACGGCCACGTCATATGGCTGCAGCTCATCGAGTATGTGCTGGAAGTCTTGCGTTCGGCCATCTTTTAACGATTGGATCAAAGCTAAGGTGATTTCATTTTCTGTCATCGCAAGACGGCAGCTCCTTCCGGGGTGGCCTTAGGTACGAGGCGGCCTCAGTTTTTCTTTCCCCAAAATGGAGACGGTCATGCCCATTTGTTTAGTAAATATAATCATTATCGCTCGGGGGCATAATTAGCGATCAACACGCCTTGGTCGGTCGAAAAGCTATTCAGCAACTTGTATGCTTTTGGCGATACGCCATCACGAAACAGTTTTTTTCCTTCCCCCAATAGCAATGGGAAGGTCATCAAATGCAATTCATCGACCAAATCGTGTTCGATCAAGGTATCGATGAGTTCTGCACTGCCATAGACGAGCAAGCGCTGGCCGGTTTTCTTCAGCCTTTTGATCTCTTCAACGAAATCGTGGTTGATCAGGCGCGCGTTCCACTCGGTCCGCTTCAGCGTATGCGATACCACATATTTGGGGATTTCGTTCATCCGATCCGCAAATCCGTGCTCGTCTTCAGCTGTCGGCCAAGTAGCAGCAAACCCTTCATAAGTGACGCGCCCGAGCAGCAGAGCATCGTTAGTATAAAGCTGATCCAGCTGGAACTGTGCGAGCTCATCATCCCAGTACGCTGCAGACCATGAAGGCTCTTCCATAACGCCATCAAGTGTCACGTACATTGAAACCATCAGTTTTCCCATGTTCATCTTCCCCTTTCCATAACAGGATGCCGGAAGCTTTGGCAATACGGTTACATTTCGGGGCGGGCCGATAAGAATCCTGCTTTGAATTATTCCGTATTCCGAAAAATCGGTTTAATCTGAAAATTTATATGGCAATGAAATCAGTATAGTGGCAAAATAAATACAAGCACTTATTCCATTTTTAAAAGGGGTTCGAGAACATGGAAGAAGAAAAGAAACGTCCAAAACAGCAGGAAATCGAAGTGCCTTTTTGGCTGGCTTTACTGCCGCTGATCTTTATGGTGGCGGCGATGGCTGTCACCATCATCATTTTTGAAGGCAGCCCGCACATTCCTTTGCTTCTTGGCACGACTATCGCCGTTATCATTGCTTGGCGGTTGGGGTACCGCTGGCATATGATCGAAGAAGGGGCGTATAAAGGAATTCGCCTGGCACTCCCGGCATTGGTCATCATTATTATGGTCGGCATGATTATCGCTTCCTGGATCGGTGGAGGCATTGTGGCGACGATGATTTATTATGGCTTGAAAATCATTACGCCCTCTTTATTCCTCGTTACCATCTGTTTAATCTGCGCATTGGTTGCGGGAGCGATCGGCAGCTCCTGGTCGACGATGGGCACTGTCGGCATCGCTGGCATGGGCATTGGCGCGAGCATGGGCATTCCGGCAGCAATGGTCGCTGGAGCGGTCATTTCGGGGTCTTATTTTGGGGACAAAATGTCGCCGCTATCAGATACTACGAACTTGGCAGCGGGCGTCACGAATACCAATTTATTCGTCCATATTCGCCATATGATCTACACGACAATCCCAGGCATGATCATTGCTCTTGGCGTTTACTTTTTCCTGGGGCGTCAGTTTGCGGGCAATTCAATCGATAGCGAGAATATCAATACGATCCTGGCATCGCTTGAAGAGAATTTTGTCATTTCACCGTGGCTGTTGCTGGTTCCGCTTGCGGTCATCGTGCTCGTCATGAAGAAAGTACCGGCACTTCCTGCGTTGGGTATCGGCATTGTGCTCGGCTGGCTATGCCATATTCTAATACAGGGCGGATCGGTCGCAGAAGCGGTCAATGCACTGCATGACGGTTATGTCATCACATCCGGCAATGAAGTCGTCGATTCCTTATTCAATAGAGGCGGCATCGATTCAATGATGTTCGTCATTTCCTTAACGATTTTCGCCATGACCTTCGGCGGGGTGCTGGAGCATACGGGCATGCTGAAATCGATCGTCACCAAAATCTTGATGCTGGCGAAAACGGCCGGCAGTTTAATCGCTGCGACGGTAGCATCTGCCTTTTTGACAAATGTCACGGCATCGGAGCAATATATTTCGATCCTGTTGCCAGGTAGGATGTACGCACGGGCTTATCAGGACCAAGGCTTGCACTCGAAAAACTTGTCGCGTGCCTTAGAAGACGGCGGGACGATCACATCGCCCTTCGTTCCGTGGAATACTTGCGGCGTCTTCATCCTGGCGACGCTTGCGGTTCACCCATTCGCTTATGCACCGTACGCGGTTTTAAATTATTCGGTGCCGCTTATCGCTATCCTTATGGCGTTCCTCGGCTGGAAAGTCGAATTCATGACCGACGAGGAAATGCAAAAGCTGAAAGACCGCGAAGCACGCATGGAAATGGAATCGCAGCAAGAACCGGTGTAAAATAGCAAAAAGCTCATGCCCCAAAACTAGGGCATGAGCTTTTTTATTTTTTCATTAATAAATACACAAAATACGGTGCGCCGATCAAAGCGGCCATGACACCAGCAGGAATGCCGGATGGTTCGAGCAAATTGCGCCCGATGGTATCAGCGGCAAGCAATAACCAGCCACCGAGCAGGATAGCGACAGGCAGAAACAGCTGATGACGTGGCCCAACGAGTGCTTTCGCAAGGTGGGGAGCCATCAAGCCGATAAAGGCAATACTCCCGGTAACGGACACGGCCGCAGCTGCCAATGCGACGGCTGCCAGCAAAAGCACGGCGCGTTCTTTGCCGATATTGATGCCGAGCCCAATAGCTGCCGGTTCGCCAAGCCCCAGAATATTTAAACGGTTGGACTTGTACAAAACGAAAGGAATCAGGATGACCAGCCAAGGCAATAATGCGGCGATAAACGGCCAGTCCGTGCCCCAGATGGAACCGGCCAGCCACTGGGCGATAAAGTCTACTTTCTCTCGGTCGGCAGAGGAAATCAAGACAATCATGACGCCAGACAAGGCCATGGAAAATCCGATTCCCACTAGAACAAGGCGCACCGGCTGGAGCCCAGTCCGTGGATCACGAGAAAATAGATAAATTAAGATGGCAGTAATGAATGCGCCAAGAAATGCTACAAACGGCATTAAGAAGGCAAATGAACCCGGATCTACCGGGATAAACAAGAAGAAAATGGCGATGGCGACACCGGCACCGGAATTGATGCCGATGATGCCGGGATCTGCCAAATCATTGCGTGTAATGCTCTGCAGTACAGCTCCTGATAAGGCAAGTGCCATACCTGCCAAAAACGTGATGAGCAAACGAGGCATGCGGATGGAAAACAACACGAACTCTTCTTTAAAATCGCCTTGTCCCATCAAGACCGGAATAATCCGTTCGAAACCGAGAGTGGAATAGCCTAGTCCCAGGCTCAGGACGGCGGTAGCTGCGATGATGAGGAAAAGAGAGATCATCGTAATGCGCTGCTTGCGGATTAAATGTTGTTGGATCATGTGAACGCACCTCCACCTTTACGAACGATGAGCAAGAAGAACGGCAAGCCGAGCATGGCAACGACCGCTGCGACTGGCGTCTCGAATGGGGCATTGACCGTGCGTCCGAACAAATCGGCGAGCAGCATAAAAATGGCGCCCGTCACTGCTGACATCGGAATAATGAAGCGGTAGTCGCTGCCGACAATGACGCGGACAATGTGTGGAATCATTAATCCGATGAACGCTAAGTTACCAGCTAGAGCTACTGCAGCGCCCGCAAGCAAAGTAACAATCACAAACAACATCGCTTTGATCTGGCCGGTTTTTTGGCCAAGCCCGATGGCAGCTTCTTCGCTCAAACTCAAGACAGCCAGCTGGCGGGATAAGAGCAGCGCGGCAAACAAAGCGATGGTGATGAATGGGACGATGATTTGCAGCTGTCCCCAAGACGTGCCGATCAAGCCGCCAGCGGTCCACATGGACACATCTTTGGATATTTTAAACAGCAGGCCGATCGCTTCGGCAATGGCGGTCAAAAAGGCCGAAACGGCAGCGCCTGCCAAGACGATGCGAAAGGGTGAAAAGCCGCCGCGCCGAGATGCCCCGATACCGAACACCAGCCCGGCCCCAATTGCCGCCCCGATAAAGCAAGCGATCATAATGCCGAAGTAATTAGCACCGGGAATAAACGCGAGTGTGGCAGCCAGCGCCGCATTGGCGCCTGCAGTCAACCCAAGCAAGCCCGGGTCAGCCAGTGGGTTGCGGGTCATGCCTTGCATGATGGCGCCTGACACGGCGAGTGCCGCGCCGACAAAAATCGCCGCCACTTCACGCGGCAGGCGAATTTCCTGGATAATCGAAATTTGCTGTCCGGTGCTGTTTGAAAACAGCGCAAGCCATAAGTTTTTCAGGCTGACATCCGCCGCCCCAAAAACCATTGACACAATAAAAGCCAGCACGAGTGCCAGCAGGCTGATTCCGAATATGTAAGAAAAACGGGCATTATAGCGCATGCTTCATCACCTTTTTATAGAAAGAATAAAGGGATTCCGCTGTGCAGAATCCCTTTTGTAATTATTGGCCAAGGAATTTTTCCTGGAACAACTCAAGTTGGTAATCGAGTGAAATCGGATCGTTGAAATACAATTTCTTCGCATCCGCTTCGAATACTTGGTCGTTCTTTACAGCTGGCGTGTTTTGGTAAAGATCTGTTTCCTGGAAAGAATTGTCCTGTTCGGAATCTTTGCTGAAGATCACGTAATCGCCCATGTACTCAGGGAGGACTTCTTGTGACAATGCGTAGAATCCGTCAGTTAAAGCCATTTCTTCAACTTTCTCCGGCATCTTCAAGCCCATTTCCTGATACAGAATTTCCGTCCCGCGGCCCCAATTATCGCCAAAAACATACAATTGCTTGTCGAAGTTCTCGATGACAGAAACGGTGGCATCTTCGCCGATTTCCGCTTTGACGTCTTCTCCGGCCGCTTGTGCGCGCTCTTTAAAGTCATCAACATATGCTTGGGCTTCGTCTTCTTTATTCAATAACTTGCCGATTTCCAAATGCTGCGTCAAATAGTCGACTTTGCCGTAAGTATAAGTGACAGTCGGTGCGATTTGCTCCAATTTGTCGATGTTTTGAAGTGTGGAATAGCCGATGATCAAATCCGGGTCCAATTCAATGATTTTTTCCAAGTTCTCTTCGGATACAACTTCAACACCGTCCAAATAAGGCTCGTAGTTCGGGTTGTCGATCGCCCAAGCGTCGATCCCGACAAGCGGCACATCAAGTGACATGACATTTCCGCCGTAAGCTAAGGCTACTACGCGTTGCGGGTCAGCCGGGACTTCCACTGTACCGTTTTCTGATTCGTATTGGATGGTGTCGGATCCGCTTGCTTCGCCTTCCGAACCGCCCGTTTCCTCTGTCGTTCCTTCTGAAGATCCGCAAGCGGCAAGCGCCAGCATAAAGAGTAGTGTAATGGACAAGAAAAGTAATTTTTTCATGATCAGATTAAGCTCCTTTGATTAAATTGTATGTCAGGCATATCGGTTTTTGTGTGCGTGGGTCAAGCCCGATTTCTGCGTCGATGCGGAATACTTCACGAAGGACTTCCGGAACGATGACTTCTTCGGGGGACCCGGCTTTGATGATTTGACCGTCCTTCATTGCGACGATATGGTCAGCAAAGCGGGCGGCATGGTTCAAATCGTGGAGCACCATGACAATGGTGCGTTCTTCATCGGCGTTAAGGTCGCGGAGAAGCTCCAAGATCTCCAATTGGTGCGCCATATCGAGATAAGTTGTCGGCTCATCGAGGAAAATCATTTCGGTTTCCTGCGCAAGCGCCATGGCGATCCAGACGCGTTGGCGCTGGCCGCCCGATAAGGCATCGACAGGATGGTATTTGAAAAATTGCGTGCCGGTGACATTCAGCGCCCAGTCGATCATCTCGTAGTCCCGTTTACTTAGCTTCCCAAACCCTTTTTGGTAGGGGAAGCGGCCATAGGAAACGATTTCTCCGACGGTCAAGCCAGCTGCGTTTTCCGGCGACTGTGGCAAGATCGCCAGTTTTTTTGCCAATTGCTTAGTCTTTTCTTCAGCGATTTGCTGGCCATCGAGAATGACCGAACCTGCTTCGTGTGGAATGACACGAGTCATCGCTTTTAGGAAAGTGGATTTTCCACATCCGTTCGGCCCGATAATCGCCGTAATCTTTTTATCTGGAATCGACAGGGACAAACCTTTGACGATTTTCCTTTCGCCATAGCTGACTTCCAGGTTTTCTGTATAAAGGCGTCCCATCGACAGCCCTCCTTATCATTAAACCGTAATCGTGAAGCAAATAAATAAAAACAGGATATATGTTGATAATGATTCTCACTTTCATTACAATGTATACTATAAAGTTATTGAGAATCGTTGTCAATCGGAATTTATTATAGAACGGGGATGTAAAAAATGGCCAATCACGATATCTTTGACGTTACCATCATCGGGGGAGGTCCCGCCGGCTTGTATTCAGCTTTTTACAGCGGGCTTCGGGGCATGAAAACGAAAATTATCGAGTTTCAACCGCGCCTTGGCGGCAAACTTCATGTCTATCCGGAAAAAATGATTTGGGACGTCGGGGGACAGACGCCAATTCGCTGCGAACAGCTGATCACGCAATTGGTCGAGCAAGGGCTCACCTTCGATCCGACGGTGTGCTTGGATGAGAAAGTGGAAAGCATGGCGAAGAATGAAGATGGCTTGTTTGTGCTGTCAGGGGCGTCGGGTGAAATCCATTATTCCAAATCAATCATCGTTGCAGTCGGTGGCGGCATCTTGAAACCGCAAAAGCTGCAAATCGAAGGGGCTGAGCGTTTTGAAGTAGCCAACCTCAATTACACTGTGAAAACACTCGAGCGTTTTCGCGGCTGTACGGTGCTCATTTCAGGTGGCGGCAATTCGGCAGTCGATTGGGCCAACGAGCTCGAACCGATCGCTGAAAAAGTCTATGTCGTCCACCGCAAATCCGAAATGGCCGGGCACGAAGCACAAGTACGGCAACTGCTGGAAAGCCGTGCGGAATGCTTGCTGGATTCCGCTATTACGCGGCTTGTGGCATCGGATGCTGGCGACCGCGTCGAACTGGTGGAAGTGATGAACCAAGTAACGGGTGAACGGTGTATGCTGCCGGTTGACCAGCTTGTCATCAACCACGGCTATGAGCGTGATGCGAGCTTGCTTGAAAACAGCCCGCTCGATTTGGAAACAAAAGATGACTTCTATCTACTGGGTACGCCAGCAAGCGAGACTTCCGTACCGGGAGTGTTTGCAGCAGGCGACATTCTTCAGCATGAGGGCAAGCTCAATTTGATCGCCGGCACCTTCACCGATGCTGCCAACGCCGTCAATAAAGCGAAAAAGTTCATCGAGCCGGATGCTGCCAATATTGCCATGGTGTCTTCTCATAATGATGTGTTCAACTCCCGCAACCAGGCGCTGAAAAAACAAGCGATGCGCTGAGCGGTTTGTTTATACCTGCTTTTTCCAGGGTAGAGAAGAGCAGAACAACAAATCGGAGGAGGAACCACATATGGAATTGAAAGACTATGGCGCTGAATCATTGGTCGTCAATATTGAAGAGGCAACGAAACAAAACGAGACGTTCCGGACCGCGCTTTGGACCGGTAAAAACTTGCAGGTTACGTTGATGAGCATCGCAGCAGGCGATGACATCGGACTGGAAGTCCATGAACACGGCGACCAATTCCTTCGCATCGAAGAAGGGCAAGGACTCGTGCAGATGGGCGATAGCGAAGACAATCTAAGTTTTGAAGAAAAAGCAGAAGACGATTACGCCATCCTCATCCCCGCAGGCAAATGGCATAATGTCACCAACACAGGCGATAAGCCGTTAAAGATCTATTCCATCTACGCGCCGCCAGAACATCCGCACAGCACCGTGCATGAAACAAAAGCGGAAGCGGACGCAGCAGAAGAGGAAGAATAAGCGAACATAAAGAACGGCCGACATGATTTGTCGGCCGTTCTTTTACGTTTTTTTATCGTGTATCAATTTAATGCACTGAAGCGGACTGGCGCTCTTTTTTTCCGTGGAGGAAATAATATGGCACAATCAACGCAAATACAGCAATGCCTAGTAAGCCGTAAAGCGCACTGTAGCCGGTAAAGGGAATGATAAAGCCGAGAATATACGGTCCCATGCCGAGCCCACCGTCCATTGCGACAAAGAAGGTCGAAGTTGCAAGTCCCATCCGGTGGGGAGGGGTTAATTTAATCGCGACCGCTTGTGTCGTCGATTGCATATTACCAAATCCAAGCCCAATCAAAGCACCCGCAAACAACAGACCCATGCTCGAGTCAGCAATGCTTAGCAGCAATAAGCCGCCTGCAAGTGATACGAGTGCCGGATACATGATGTAATTGGCACCATATAAATCCATGATGCGTCCCGTGAATGGGCGTGTCAGCAAAATGACAACAGCATAGACCAGGAAGAAGAAGCTCGCTGCTTCAACTAGGCCTTTATCATTGGCGTAAAAATTGATGAAGGATAAAACGCTCGAATAGCTTAGCGCGATCAAGAACATGACAATGGCAATCGGCACCGCATTCGCTTCTAAATAATTGGAAAGCTGGAAACCGGATTTCGTTTCTTCAGCCGGCGGTTTTTCCAGCACCGGTACTTTCACAAACGTACTAAGCGCCAGTGCAGAGACAGCAATCGCGACACAAGCCGCGAAAATGGTATTATAGCCAGTCCATTGGCTCATCAACAAGCCGATGAATGGCCCAAAAGCAGCCCCGAGCGTCGCACTCATGCTGAAATAGCCAATGCCTTCGCCTTTACGCGTATGGGGAATGACTTGCGCAGCGATCGTTCCGGCGGCAGTGCTCGCGACTCCAAGCGTCACGCCGTGCAAAAAGCGATTCAGCATCAAAAAAGGCAACCCAAGCGGCAAGAAGTATAGCGCAGTCATGCCGACAAATAAAGCAGACCCGAGCACCAACGCGCGTTTGCGCCCGATTATATCGAGAGTGCGTCCAATAACTAAGCGCCCGGTCAGCGCCCCTAAGATGAAAATACCGGTGACGAGGCCGGCTTCACTAGTCGAAGCACCGTACTCTTCGACAGCGTATAAAGCGATCGTCACAATCAATAAATAAAAAACGAGCAGTAGCAGAAAATGGACGACGGAAACGCCAATAAAGTCCCGCGTCCATAATTTAGGTTTGTTGTTACTCAAATGAAAGACTCCTTCTGAAGCACAATAACAGTGCTGTAAATAATGTATCTTTGGCTTTTGCCATTCATTAACCGTAGCAGAGCCCGGGCGTGCCGTCCAATATATGGCATTCGAAAAAGCGCTGCCTCAAGAGGCAGCGCTCTTCAGCTTGTCGAGAAAGTGATAAAGTCGTATTTTCCGAAGCTTATCGCTCGCTTTCCGTGGGGCGGGAATCGAGCCTCCTCATTCGCTACGCTTCTTGCGGGGTCTCTCAAACCCGCTGGTCCCACAGGAAAGATAAGGTCGAACTACGTGAGAACTTATCTTTGCGAAGTAATGCGTAGCATTATTGAGCAGAAGGTTTTACGATCGAACGCTTCTCCAAATACTTAGAGAGACCATTGATTGTTGAATGTGAAAAAAAGTAGCTTCTTTCGTATTAGATACCGAACTATAGACTTCTTCAATACTCTTAAAAGGGGCTGTCCCAAAAGGTCATGAAAAGTGACTTTTAGGGGCAGTCCCTTTTCGTCTTCTAAAGAAATGGCTGATGTCCATTTCGACGGACGCTTTCCGCGGGCACGGCCTTAGCCGCTTCCCTCGCTTCGCTCAGTCCAGGGTCTTCGGCTCGCGTCGCTCCTTCGCTTAGCTCAGTCACTATTCCCGCTGGAGTCGCCGTCTCCATTCCCATCAGCCGGCTACTCTCAGGTGCCTCACCGATAAATCAAAAACAGACAGAGAAAAAGAATTTTTTCTCCGTCTGTTTTATTTTAGGGACTTATGAGACAGCCCCTTCTGAATTCATATGGGTATTGGTTAAGTAACTAGAGGCTTATTCCGAAACAATGTCTCTGTAAAACGTTGTCTGGCTTCTGCCGTTTTCCTTCGAGACATAAAGCGCTGCATCAGCGTAAGACAATAGGGTATAAAGATTTTCGGCATTGTCCGGGTAAATGGCAATGCCGATGCTGCAGCCGAGTTGCACTTGGCCAGCATCAACGGTGATCGGCTTGCTCAGCCGGTCGATCAAACGCTGTGCTAGTTGTTTAGTCGGCAATTCGCCAAGCCCATCACAAGGGAACAATAAGACAAATTCATCTCCGCCAATGCGGGCGATAAATGCGCCTTCAGGCAGTTCGGCCATCAAGCGTTCGGCCACTTTCTGGAGTACGTGGTCGCCCGCTAAATGCCCTAAGGTATCGTTGGCTTTTTTGAAGCCGTCCAAATCCAAATAGAAAAAGGCTAATGGTTCTTTATCGGTGCGCGCTCGTTTCATCATTCGATCAGCGGCTTCTTCAAGTGCGATACGATTTGGCAAACCGGTCAGTGGATCACGCTGTGCCAAATCTTGCATACGCACTAAATCGGATTCGGCAGTGCCGAGTGTCTTGATCAAGCTTTCCAGTGAGTAGGACAGATCCTCGATTTCGCGCACGCCCGTGTTTTTCGGCAACTCCAATTGCTCGCCTTTGCGGAAGGCTTTCGCTTTTCGGGAGATTTCCTTCAGCGGTCGAGAAATTCTACCAGCAACGAACCAGCCAGCCAAGGCAAAAAGAATAGCGCTTGCCAGGCCGCTCCACATGATGATGCGGCTTAAATCGCGGGCAGCGGCAAAAGCGGCTTCTTCCGGCTGGCGTACCAGAACTGTCCATCGCAGCTCTGGATAATCCCAATTGGTCCGGCCGCCGGCAAACCCCGTAAGATAGGATTCACCGTTCGGCCATTCCTCTAATACCCAACCGGTTTTTCCACTCGACAAAGAGGCGGACTCAATCGGAAGCGGCTTGCCAAGAAATTCTTCCGGACCGAGGATGACGCGCTGGGTACCCGGACTCAAGACGAAGACCTCTAACTCATTTTCTTGGCGATTCATTGGGCGTAATACATACTGCATGACTTCCTCTGCCCATTCCCAACTCAAATGAGCAGCGACTACTCCAGCGAATGAGCCGTCAGAATGGATGATGGGCACACTAATATCGACAAACTCGAGCTCACGCCCACTTGGATTTGGCAAAAGCTCTGCTAAAAGCAGCGCTTCGTGGACATCGCCGACAAAATCGGTTTTGCGGGCCTGCGTATAAATAGGCCGGTCGGAAAGGTCCATGCCTTCTAATAACTCATCAGTAGAGGCAGTAACGAAGCCCGATGAATCGGTCATGCCAATCCACGAAAATGCCGGTATTTGTTCTTGCAGCATATCAAGCTTCGCACGCTTTTGTTCCTCGGTGGCTGCGAGTTCAAGCTCCTCGATTTCCCCAAAAGTCTTGATTTCACTATAACGGCCCCACATATACTGATCTAAACGGTCCTTCATTTGAAAGGCGATACTTGATAATGAATTTCCACGTTCTTCTTCCAATCGGTTTGTGCTGATTTCCGAGACGAGAATGCTGAGAACGGCGGCGAACAACAAAATGAAAATGGCAAATATCAGACCCCAGTAATTCCTAAGCGATAATGATTTCATATGGTTCCCTTTCAAAATAGGTAATTTTACAATAATTAATAGTATATCAAAAGTCCTTTTTGAAAGGTGAAAAAAGGAAAAAGAAATATAATTGTCCTATAAATGCTCAAGAGCTGTCGGGAGAAACTAGATTCCGAGTAGCCAATAGAAACAGAAAAACATGTGTCCTAGAACACTATTAGCGGAAAATGACAAAATAAAAACAGCCGGCATTTGCCGGCTGTTTTAGTGGGTTAGCTTTGCTTAACTTATTTAGCAGCTTCAATAACCGAAGCGACTTTCGTGATGACGAGCTGGCTGCCGAGCATCGGCGATTCTTTTTTCTCTTCGCCCTCAGCCGGTTCCGGACGTTTATGGGCTTGCTTGAAAACATCGCTGGATTTCCAGGCTTCGTAATTCTCTAAGGTTTCCCAGTACATATTGACGTTCAGTTCATCGTATTCTTCCAAGTCTTGCGTAACGGTCACTTCGACTTTATGAAAGCCTTCCATTTCCTGCAATGCGCCTGGGCGAGTGAAGTTAGGTGCCATTTTCTCAGCAAAGCCCGGTTTCATTTTGATGCGATTGGTCACGATATACATAACTGCATGTCTCCTTTTTCAGTGGGATACGAGATACTCCCACTGTATCACAGAGCCCTGTGCTTTGTCCGCAGCGAGTCGTGCTAAGCCTTGGCTGCGCCGCGTCTTTTCTCGCTTTGGTCGATCAATTTCGAGCCCGCTAAATCGCCTGTCACATTGAGCATGGTAGCGCCCATGCCGACAAGTGCATCGATGGCTGTCAGGAGCGCAACGGCTTCCATCGGCAACCCGAGCTGGACAAAGACGGTGGCGATCATGACGATGCCAGCGCCTGGAATGCCCGCAGTTCCGATGGTAGCCAGCGTCCCGATCAAGACGACCAGGAACATTTCAGACAAGCTGAGCGGGTCGCCGATGATATTGGCAGCAAATATGGCTGAAACAGCGATGCGGATAGCCGCTCCGTCCATATTAATCGTCGCGCCGAGCGGCAAGCTGAAGCCGTATAGACTTTTCGAAATGTCGAGGCCGCGCGCGGCATCAAGTGTCAACGGCAAGGTGCCGGAGCTGCTTTGTGTGACAAAAGCCGTCAGCATCGGCGTGCGTGCTTGCTTGAAGAAAGCCAGTGGGCTAACTTTGAACACCAGCATCGCAACGATATAAAGCGCAATTTGTACGGCAATGGCGATGTACAAGACAGCGACCATGCCGAGCAGTGATCCGAGCGTATCTAGCCCTTGTGCACCTACTGTTTTTGCCATGATGGCAAAAATCCCGATCGGTACGTATTGCAAGATGACTTTCAAGATGATCAAGGTCGCTTCGTTCAACGCGGTGATCGTTTTCATTAAATGCTTGCCAAGTTCGCCGAATTCTTCAGAACTTCTCATGTAAGAGATGGCGATACCAAACGCAAACGCTGTAAAGATGATCCCGAGCAAGTTCATGTCACTAAATGCCGAAATGATATTAGACGGCACAATGTTTAATAGAACACTCGTAAATCCAGGATTGTCCGGTACATCAAAAGTTTCCGAACCATCGAGCTGCATGCCCGAACCCGGCTGGAAAATGCTTGCGACTGTTAAGCCGACCACAATGGCGAATGCCGAACTCAATACATAGAACAGGAAGACTTTCCCGCCCATTCGGCCAAGATCTCCGATTTTCGATTGATTGATCCCAACGATCAAGGTGAAAAAGATCAGCGGCACAATCAGGAAGGTCAAGAGCCGCAAGAGCAGATCGCCGAGCGGAGCCAAGACAGCCGTGTCTGGCCCGAAGATTAAGCCGACGATCACACCGAGGATAAGCGCTACGGTGATTTTCAAAATAAGCGATACATTTGCGTAAGATTTCCAAAGAGCTTTCATAAGCGCCTCCTTTATTTTCTTTTATTTTTAAAAAAACATATAAACTTAGTCGGATTTGACTTAATTACGATAGCCTATGTCCTTTGTTTTGTCAAAGACGCGAACTCAGCAGGAGAATAAAGCGCAAAAGGTGAAAAAAAGAGAAAGAAATCGTCGGTTATCAGAAAACTTTAAAATATTCTATAATTTCCCAAAACCTCGTGATACGATAGTTAATATAGAAGAAAGCTGGGCGTGAAGGACATAGTAAGTAGGGGATGGATAAAATGGGTGGGATTAGTTATTACGAAACAGATTATAATTGGATATGGGAGATAGCCGGTTTTATTGGCGCGGCGGTTTTGGCCATCGCAGGATTTGGCTGGCTATTAAGAAAGATTTTGGGAGTTGAACGTAAAAAATGGTTTTCACCTTCTTCAAATTTCGTCAACAGCTTCCACGAAAAAGTAAACAATTACTTTAGGTGGGGAAACCTTGCCCTCTATCTCACCACGCTCGCCGTTTTTGGTTTTCAAGAAGGGGCGTTGTACTTCATGGTATTGACGATCTTGATCGGTGGGATTCAAGAGCTATTTAATGCTTATATGGAAAAAAAGCATGCCAATAACCCCAATGCTTATAAATATACGCTATTGCATTATCCCGCTTCGATGGTCATCATGATCAGCTGTGCAGGGGCTTTTTTTCCAGAAATGATTGACGTGTTTATTAAACAACTGAGTTGAGCTTTGGCTTAGCCGACGGATAGGGGAATGTGGCATGGAGGAAACGGCTTATTTCACGTCGCCGTTTGAGTGGATGCTGGGCTTGCCGGCATTTTTTGTTGTCTCATGGCTTGCTATTTTCTGTATCAACTGGATATTGCGAAAAATTCTAGGCGTGGAGCGAAAGAAATGGTTTTCGTCTGACGGATATTTCGTCAATGAGTTCCATGAAAAAGTGGAACGTTATTTCCGATATGGAAGTGTAGCGCTATACATCGTCTTTCTACTCGTTTTTGGTTTTGAACAAGGCTCTATTTATTTTGTGCTTTTTACATTTTTACTGAGCGCGCCCCAAGAGTTGTTCAAAGCCTTTCTGGAGAAAAAACACGCTAAAAATCCAAATGATTATAAATTTACTTTATTGGAATATCCCGTTTCGATCGTTATTTTCCTTACTTGCGCTATGACATTTACGCCTGACATCTTCAATCTATTTATGGACGAATTATCATCGATATTTTCAAATTGATTTGAGCAAAGTGAGGGATAGACATGGATGGCGTGAACCAAATGTATGGACCAGATTATTATGGGACGCAAACAGGTGAGATGTGGGGAATTCTTGGTTTTATCGTGGTTGTCGGGTTGATCCTATTTTTGGTGAATTGGGTCCTGAGAAAAATTTTGGGTGTCCGGCGTAAAAAGTTTTTTGCCCCGTCATCGAATTACGTGAACAGCCAACATCAAAAAGGAGATGCTTATTTCCGCTGGGGCGGTGCAGCAATTTTTCTCATCGTCTTTTTTTGGTTTTATGAACACGGGCCGTTCGTTCCGTTCATGGCACTCGTAGTTATGGGATTGCTCCAAGACACCTATACCGCTTATATGGAAAAAAGCATTCCGATAACCCGAACGATTATAAATTCACGTTAATGCAATTCCCGATTGCGCTCATCATCGTTTTCATAAGTGGATATATTTTTTTACCCAACTTCATGGATGTTCTTTTTGATGGATTGGATTGAAGGAAGCTTGGAAGAAGGGGGAGAGCGCTATGGTCCACCAAGGAAAAGTACAGCGCTGGCTGCTTATCATCGGGTTAATGGCGATCAATTTACCGCCGCTGCTCTTGAACTCGTTTCCTAATGGCTTCGCATTGTATATCCAACTATTCGTCTCGGCCCTCATTGTTCTGGCGTTATTTATCCAAGTACGCGTCAAGGTCCGGGGCAGCAATATCGTTTACCGAGTCGAATTATGGAGCGCGCCGCTTTACTACAAGACAGTATATAGAGAGGAGATTCATCGAATTGAGTTTAAGCGCAGTTCTTGGGCTTCTAAAGTGGCAGTAGTCCGTGTGAAAAAGGGCATCGATTTGCGCTTCGCTTTATTCGGCGACGGATTGTTTGGGGATTTATCGCAATTTGCTGAGCGCAACGGTCTCGAACTCCGGAAGTCTAAGGACTATCAAACGATTGAAAAACTGGACAGCAATCGGCTTCGCTAATGAAAGTTATCAGAAAAATGTTTCACGTGAAACGGCAGAGAGGGGCAAGTGGAGATGGAACTGGAGAGCGAGCGCTTGCTGTTGCGCCGTTACCGGGATGAGGATTTTGAATTTCTCTATTCTTTAGTGAAACAGCAGGAAGTCATGAGGCATATCGGGAACAGCCAAGTGAAAAGCCGCCAGCAGGCATTGGAGTTTCTCTATTGGGTCTACCGCATGTACCAGGATCATCCTGAATACGGCTTATTGTTGTTGATTCGAAAAGAAGACGGCAAGCGAATTGGTCATGCCGGATTGGTGCCGCAAGTCGTAGGTGGCCAAAACGAACTCGAAGTCGGCTACTGGCTCGCCCCGGAATTTTGGGGCTTTGGCTATGCTAGTGAAGCGGCCAGGCTGCTATGTGGACGAGGATTTGCGAAGCACGGGCAACAGGCGCTTATTTCCCTTATTCAACCGGCAAACCAAGCTTCCAGAAGAGTAGCCGAATCACTCGGCATGGCATGCGGCGAACCGATTTTACGAAATGGACAAACCGTACTCGTTTACCGGGTACAAAAGGAGCGATGGCATGCAATTTCCTATACTTGAGACAGAGCGGTTATTGCTGACGGAAATTACAGAGCAAGACACTGACCGCTTTTTCGCGCTGTTGCAGCGTGAAGACGTTACGTATTATTACGGCATGGACCGGTTATTGGAAAAAGAAGAAGCGCTCGAAATGATCCGCGCTTTTCGCGTCGTATTCGAATTCATGCGCGGCATGCGCTGGGGCATCCGTTTGCGCGGGGAAGAAGCGTTGATCGGGACGATTGGCTTGAACCAGCTTCAGCTGCGTTCGAAAAAGACCGAAGTCGGGTACGAGCTGCATCCGGATTATTGGCGCAAAGGGCTGATGGAAGAAGCGCTTTCTGCGGTACTCACATATTGTTTCGAGGAGCTGGGCTTGTATCGTGTAGGTGCCACGACTTATCCGGCCAATACTGGTTCAAACCGGCTGTTAAAAAAACTCGGCTTTAAAGAAGAAGGACGGCTTCGAGGTTATTTGTATCAACGGGGTGAATCGCACGACGCATTGGTTTTTTCACTATTGGCCCCTGAATGGAGACAGCAGCAAGAAAGAAATGCGGACTAGAAGGGAAGCGGCAAGATGTTAGGAAAACAAGGATTCAACGAATGGGCAGCGGAATACGACGAGACAGTTCGGAATAGCGAACGTCAAGGGACGTATCCGTTTGCCGGCTATGGTGATGTGCTAACAGCGATATTTGAAGCTATTGACCACAAACAACAAGCCATGGTTTTAGACATCGGTTTTGGGACCGGCGCATTGGCGTCTGCTTTATATGAAAAAGGACATCACATTTATGGCATCGACTTTTCTTCTGAAATGATCGATCGTGCCGAGAAGAAAATGCCAGAAGCGCAGCTGGTGGAATGGGATATGGCGAACGGTTTGCCGCCTGCTTTTGACGGGCTTTATTTTGATTGCATCGTCACTACCTACGCGCTTCATCATTTGGAAGACGCTGAAAAATGGAAGTTTCTCAAGCAATTGCTGAAAAGGCTGGCACCGGGCGGCACGCTATGGATCGGCGACATCGCTTTTCGCACGGCAGATGACCGGCTAGCTTGCCAGAATGAATACGAAAACGTCTGGGACGGGGATGAAGCGTATCTCGTGTTTGACGAGCTCGAAACGGCCTTATCCACTATCGCAACTTGCGAATTCAATGCTCATTCCCATTGCGGCGCCGTGATTCAAGTGCGGCCGGACTGCCCGTTTTGCCACCCGGTTTATGACGCGGATCAGCGCATCGTGTTCGAAACGGAAACTTGCTGGTTTTTGCAGTATGAAAAAGCGCAAGATGTGCTTGAAGGGTCTGGGGTCATTGTCCCAAAACAGCATCGCTCGTCTCCGTTCGAACTGACGCAAACAGAATGGCAAGAAACACAAGAACTGCTGGAACTTGCTAAACCATTGCTCGACCAATTAGCCCCAGGCGGCTATACGCTTGGCTGGAATGTTGGTGAAGCGTCGAACCAATCGATCGGCCATAGCCATCTTCACGTCATCCCACGCTTTAACGATGAACCTTATGCCGGCAAAGGCTTGCGCCACTGGCTGAAAAAACCCGAAAATCGTCGTCCTGGCCAAAGCGGGGACGCACGGTGAACTTTAAAAAACAGACGATGACAGAAGCGGGTGCGCGGGAGATTCTCGCTTGGCGCTATCCGCAGCCATACGATTTCTATAATGGACAAGCGACAGCGGAAAGTTTGAACGAACTGATGAATGGCAGCTACTTTATGGTAACGGAAAGTGATGAATTATTCGGTTTTTATTGCACGGGCAAGGGGGCGCAAGTGCCAGCTGGCCATACAGTGAATGCTTATCCGGTGGGCCCCGTCGATATTGGGCTCGGCATGAAGCCGGACAAGGTCGGAGCGGGCCGGGGAGCTGCGTTTCTGGATTTTCTGCTCACTGAAATAAATAAATGCCATCCCGGACAAGACTTGCGCCTTACTGTCGCGCAGTTTAATGCACGCGCGATCCGTTTGTACGAAAAATTGGGGTTCGTGAAAGTCGGTGAGTTCCAAACCGACCAAGCCACATTCCAAGTGATGACAAAAGATGACTGACTTTCAGCTAGTCTTTGCATCTGCTATAGTAAAAATAGGGCGGTATCTGCAAGGAACTGCACCCATACAAAAAGCGTGACAACTCAATAGATCTGCCTTGATCTGAACATGACAGGGACGGAGAAACCGACACAATCCAATTCTGCCCGTCCGCCCTATCGCGGCGGGCTTTTTTCAAAGGTTTCCTTCCCGGAAGGAGAAAACAATGGAAAATACAGCTTCATTAATCAAAATGAAAAAACAAGGGAATAAAATCGCGATGCTGACGGCTTACGATTACCCGTCCGCTAAAATTGCCCAAGCAGCAGGCGTGGACGTGCTGCTGGTCGGCGACTCGCTCGGCATGGTCGTACTCGGCTACGATTCGACCGTCAAAGTGACCGTCGAAGACATGGTCCATCACGGAAAAGCAGCACGAAGAGGAGCGACAGATACATTCCTCGTCGTCGATATGCCGTTTGGTTCGTTCCACGGAAGCTGGGACCGTACACTTGAAAACGCCATGCGAATTTTCCAGGAAACAAATGCACAAGCTTTGAAGCTCGAAGGCGCAGGAGAAGTGCTCGAAGTAACGCGTAAGCTCGTTGGGGTGGGCATCCCGATCGTCGCCCATCTCGGCTTATTGCCACAATCTGCCGCTGTCCTCGGCGGTTATAAAGTGCAAGGCAAAACTGCAAGCGCCGCCAAGCAATTGATCGAAGACGCCAAAGCGTGCGAAGCGGCAGGCGCCTGCATGCTCGTGCTTGAATGCATCCCGCATCAATTGGCCGAACAAGTGACACAAGAACTGACGATCCCGGTCATCGGCATCGGTGCCGGCAGCGAAACCGACGGGCAAGTACTCGTTTACCACGACACCGTCAAATACGGCTCGCACCATTTGCCGAAATTCGTCCAGTCCTACGCAGAAGCAGGCGAGACCATGCAACAAGGGCTCAGCCAATACGTCGAAGAAGTGAAAAGTGGCGCGTTCCCGAAAGAACAGCACCGCTTTACGATGAAAGAAGAAGAACTCGAGCAGCTGTACGGTTCGAAATAAAAAGATTGCCTCCTGATATTTCCACAACAGGAGGCAATCTTTTTTAATGAGTGTTTTGTGATCAAGGTTGCGATGGCAAACTCATGCGGACTCTTCAAACGTTAACTTGCGCATAGTTTGCGGTGCCTGAAAGCAAAATTCCTAACAGGGCAGCAGCAATAAATGGACAGTAATGGCCGGTTCATGGAAGCACGCCTAATTTACGAGCATACACCCGCTCAATAAGCGATGTATACCGCGACCGCTAGAACTAGTATGATCGCCAATGCCCGGATCCAGATCAGCTTATTGCTGATACCCGCTTTTCTTTCTAAGTAATAGATATAGTGCACCAAGATGATTAGGCCCAAAGATGGCAGAAGAAACTGGGCGGGTGTGAGATTCATATCAATATCGTCGAGAAACAATTCAAAAATGCCAAAAGTCAGCAGCAACATTCCAATAGCACCAATACTCAAAGGAAAGTAGGGGCTGTTGATCTTTTTCTCTTTTTTCACTGAATCAGATTCCATTCCTGCACCTCTTTTCAGAAATTGGTTAAATCTTTTGCTCAAATAAATCAAATCTCCAACACAAACGGTGAAACCATCAGTAAAACAAGGGATAACATTGGCTGATCCGTGACCATGAGTTCGTACGAAAAATTATGTGCCGGAAACTTGCATTCGATTACTCAAAAACTAGTGGCTACGATCAAAAGAGAAATCAAGGAAACAAAGCCCAGGAGTGAGCCTTCCCATCTTTTGTTTTCTTCAGTCTAACACATAAAAGGGAAAATTTAACTTTTTAGCTGAAACCAATAAAGACAAAAAAAGGCAGTACCCGAAGTTTTCGGATACTGCCTTGTGTTTATAATGGATTTCAATTATCCGCCAATATATGCTGCTGGGTTGACTGCATTCGAGCGAGCGCCGTTCCAGCTGCCGATGTGGATTTCAAAGTGTAAGTGAGGGCCAGTAGAACGCCCAGTGTTGCCCATGCCGCCGATGTTTTGTCCTTGAGAGACCGCTTGGCCGACAGAGACATTGATGGAATTCAAATGAGCATAAGCGGTGGCATAGTTTTGGCCATTAATCACATGAGTGATGATGATGACATTGCCGTATCCGCCCATAGCGCCGGCGTAAGAAACATAACCGCTCGCTGAAGCGTGGATTGGTGTTCCAGGGACGTTAGCGATATCGAAGCCAAGGTGTGTTTCAGCTCCTGCGCCGATATCACGGCCGCCGAATCCAGAAGTATGGCGCCCAGCTGCCGGGCGGATAAATCCTGCGCTTGATGTTGGCGCTGCCGCTTGTGTAACCGTTGCTGCAGAAGCGTTGGATTGTGCGGCTTTTTCAGCTGCCGCTTTACGTGCTGCTGCTTCTTCCGCTTTGCGTTTTTCTTCCGCTTTACGCGCGATTTCCGCTAAACGGGCTTGTTCTTTGCCAATTTTCTTTTCAAGTGAAGAACTGATGTTCATCGCTTCTGCGTGCTCTTCTTCAAGTTTTGATTTTTCCTTAGCTAAACGTTTTTGCTCTGCTTTTAAATCATCCTGTAAATCGTCTTGCTTTTTCTTTTGTGCATCCAATGAATCTTTCAAGTCCACAAGTTCTGCTTTTTGGCTTTCTTGCTTCGCGAGTTTTTCTTCAACTTCGGCTTTTTGTTCAGCCAAAAGCTCTTTATCTGCTGCTTGTTCACTCATGATGTCACGGTCTGCCTCGATCAATGTATTGACGGCTGAAGCGCGGTCGATAAAGTCGACAAAGCTGTTTGCCCCAAGCAAGACGTCGATATAGTCAACGGAGCCGCCGCTTAGTTGGATGGCGCGTGCCCGTTCTTTTAAAAGCTCTTCGCGTTCTGCGATTTTGCGTTCGAGTTCTTCAATCGATTCTTTCAATTCATCGATTTCGACTTTCGTTTGATCGATTTGTGCTTGAACAGCGTCAATTTTGCCTTGTGTTTCTTCAATCTCACCGTTCAATTCCTGGATTTTGTTCATGATTTTTTCAAGCTTTGTTTGATTTTCGGCAATGGCATTATTTTTTGACTGGATTTCGGAATTCAAGTTGTTCTTTTCTTGCTCGACCTGTTGTTTTTCTTTTTCGAGGTCGGACAATTTATCAGCACTAGCTGTTGGCAAGAAAATTGATAGCGCCAAAACAGCGGATAGTGCTGCGACGAACCATTTGGACCATGTGTTCAATGTGTTGTGCTCCTTTCGTGTTCCCTTAATTTTTCTTTTTCTCTATATAAGAATTCTTTTCTGAAGTAATGAATCATGGCTAAAGCCATGAAAAAAAGCCGTCAAAAATTCCGGCAGACCCATTGTACCACCGCATAAACCTATTTATTATTACAGTTTCTTATCAAATCTAGGTATAAGCTGTCATACGCGACACATAAGAGGAGGAAATGTAATTATTCATAAGTAGAAAGTAATGTTTTTGCAGAATAATTCATGTTTTCGAATATTTCGATAGTGCTGAGGACGGTTTCAAGCTCTTATTTCGTATTACGAAGGAAGCGTTTTCAAAAATATTGCAGGAAAAGACGCTGGAAAAAGGGAAAGGGTGGAATGGCAGTATACAAAAAGGAGTGGTAAATCGATGAAATCATTGAAAAAAGGGGCAATTACATTATCGTTGGCAGGGGCTCTTGCATTAAGCGCAGTTCCGCTGAACTCTACAGTCGTCGAAGCAGTCGGCAACGGGCCTGGATATGGTGGCAATGAAACAATCAACACATCCATTTTGACGACCTACTCGGAAATGGCAGACTTTTTGAAAAAGCAGGATGCCAAGCAGCCACAAATGGAACTTGAAGTCATTGGGCAGAGCGTCAAAGGGCGCGATTTGTACGTAGCAAAATACTTGAGCAACCCGGAAAATCCGACCATCCTATTTCTGACGCAGCAACACGGCAACGAACAGCTGACAACAGAAGGGGCACTTGAATTTATCAAGCATCTTGGCACCGGCAAAATGAAAGGCGTCACAGATAACGTCAACATCCTAGTCGTGCCAATGCTTAATGCAGACGGGGCCATGGGAGACGTCGATTTCTCATTGGACGATTACGTAGCGTCAGGTGACCGCAATTTGACCCGTTACAACGCAGTCGGGGTAGACTTGAACCGCGACCATATCGACAAAATACAACCCGAAACAAAAGCCTTGCATGAAAATGTCATGAGTAAATACGACATCGATTACATGATCGATTTACATCATCAAGGCGCTAGCAGTGAACGCGACGGCGAATTGGTTTCCGGTTCGATTCTTTATCCGACCACGCCAAACGCTGACCCTGAAGTCGTCGAAGGATCGAAAAAACTCGGGGCTGTCGTGTTTGATGCGGTCGATTCCACTGGATGGGGCCATCTCGGCAAATACCGTGGGGGCGACGCTGAAACGATTAGCCGCAACGGCATTGCAGTCGAATACGGCATTTCGACATTATTGTTCGAAATGCGTGGAATGTCCGACCACGAATACGAACCTTATGTTCTTGGGCAAAAGAGCAACGGTTATTTGATCAAGCAAACTATTACGACATTGGAATCGACCGTGCGTGCCATTGCGGATGGTTCGATTGATACACAAGATACCTCGTTCTGGGATACGTTGGCATTCCAACAAACCCGCGAAACCGAATAAGACGAAGAAAAGCCTTTCCCGCTTCAACCGGGAAAGGCTTTTCATATTAAAAAATCCTGTTATTCGTCTGCGTCGATGTCTTCTTGGTTTCTGCGGACGACAAGCACGTCGCATTTAGCGGTGCGGACGATGCGCTCGGAAACACTCCCCATGATCAGGCGTTCCGCAGCATTTAAGCCTGTAGCGCCACAAACGATGACATCCACTTTCAGTTCATTCGCTAGCTTTTTCGGGATGAGCGTTTTTGGTGAACCATACTCAATCATGGTATGGACATTGGTGGCACCGTGTGATGCCGCTTGTTCTTTGTAATGGGCCAGCAATTCTTCCCCGCTTTTCAACGTGCGGTCTGCAATTGTACGGTCGTATGCTTCAATGGAGCCGAATGAGCGATTATCGATAACATGCACGAGGTATAGCTCAGCATTGTTTCTAGAAGCTGCCGCTGTCGCTTTCTTAAAAGCCCATTCGGCTTCTTTAGAACCATCCACTGCTACCATAATTCGAGAATATTTCAAAGTCATTGTTCATTCCTCCTTCTATACTGCTATCTTTCGCTATGGTTCAATGAACTTCCTTCTTTTTTTAGAAAATTTCCCATAAGCATTGGCTGAATTGTGAAAACGCATCCAACTGCTGCGAAGAATATGGTACGCTTGAAGAAATAGTCACACAGAATAGGAGGGAGAACCCTTTGGAATCAGGGACTGATCATTTAACGCCAGAGCTCGAGAAGTTGTTGACGGTCAACCATGTAGTTAAAGAATATCAAAAAGGCGATTATCTTTTCCGAGAAGGGGAGGCGGTCAAAGGTCTCTATATTCTCCGTTCCGGAAAAGTACAGATCGGAAAAGTCACTCCGGACGGCCGGGAACTGGCGTTGAAAATTTGTGGCACTGGGCAGATGGTCGGCGAGATTACCGTGTTCGCAGAAGGGGCAACATATTTGCTGGACGCCCGTGCGCTGACAAAAACCGTCTGTTTAAAAATACCGGTAGAAGAACTGGAGCAATCACTTGAAAAAGACCCTGCGCTTGCGATGGCGTTTCTGAAATGGATGGGCATTGATCAGCAGAAAACCCAGACGCGCTTTCGCGATTTGATGCTTCATGGCAAAAAAGGAGCTTTGTATTCGACCTTGATTCGCCTCGGCAACAGCTACGGTCTGGAAGCGGACGGAGGCTTGTTGATCGACATTTCGCTGACGAACCAGGAGTTGGCAAACTTCTGTGGCATGAGCCGCGAAATGGTCAATCGGATGCTCAGTGACCTGCGCAAACAAGGAACCGTTGGCATGAAGGATGGCAAAATCATTTTATACAATATTCCTAAACTGAAATTCGATATCAATTGCGAAGAATGCCCAATCTACCTCTGCAAAATCGACTAATTGCAAAGTCTGCCCCTACGGCAGGCTTTTTATGTGCTCTGGTAATTTCATGTTTAACTCCTTAAGAGTGTGCTGTAGAAATAGGTTGGAAAGGAGTTATGAAACTGAAACAAAAGAACTTTGAAAAGAAAAGCTTCTGCTTTTCGACTTCGTTGCAGGGGCACGGTTGCCGAGGGGCGGGTGTTGTTGAGACAATGAGCTGCAAAGATCGCCGCTCATTTGGCTCGCCAGCCGGCGCTCCCTCAGGCGTCGTCCCCTTCCACTCCGTCTTTATGATTAGATTGAAAGATAATTTCTTCAATCCACTCATTATTAGATGTGAAAATGCGTCATGTTTTATAGTTTAAGTCATTTTGATCGCAGGAAATATGGTAGTTAATTCTTAGAAGTAAGCCCATGTGTGCCAGATACTTTACCCAGGAAGCGATTCCCCCGCTAGCCGGCAACTGAATAAAGACGCAGATTTGGTTAAACACACCCGACTCAACGAAATCTCTCAGCCGCCGAGCGTAAAGGGGTGAGCCGACACAGTAAGACAAGCGTTCTTCTTGGCTTACAGTGAGAGGCCAACCCAAAGCCCGGCGGCGACTCCTAATATGAAGCTTCAACAGAACAGGGAAACAATGTCACTCGCAAACCCTCGTTATCCTCAAACACGTCTAATCCAGGAAGCGATTCCCCTGCTAGCCGGCAATTGCATATCGAAGCAGATCTGATCAAACACACCCGACTCAACGAAATCTCTCAGCCGCCGAGCGCAGAGGGGTGAGCCGACACAGTAAGACAAGCGTTCTTCTTGGCTTACAGTGAGAGGCCAACCCAAAGCCCGGCGGCGACTCCCAACATGAAGCATCAATAGAACAGGGAAACAATGCCACACACTAACCCCAGCTATCTCCGCTATTCATTCCAACAAATAGCAACTTCCAAAAGCCTGCCGACCCGCAGGCTTTCTTTATTTTGGCAAAAATATGAACAACCAAAAATAAAAGTTCTCAGGTGTGATTTATGTCACAGCCAAACCGAAACTTAGGTCCTATGCTAAAGGAAACAGTAAACAAGTGATGAGGTGGAAGCAATGGATAAGAAACAATCGGATCATGATATGAATTTGAGGGGAACACTCGTCAGTGTATTCTTCGTTGGCATCATCATCGTTGCCATGTGGGTTGCCGTCTATTTGATGTACGTAGCGAGATAAAAAGGAGAGATTCATCATGCATTTCCATAAATACGAGAAAATTTGGCTCAGTTTCGGCATCGTCTCACTTATCGTCTTTTTGAGCGTCGTCGGCGTCAGCGCGTTTTCACAAAATCACACGCCGTCTGGGGGGATGGACACCATCGACCCGGAGAAAGTGAACGAAACCGCCCCATTCGATAACCCAGGCGTGACGCAATTGGACGAAGACACTTACCAAGTGGCAATCGTTGCACTGGCTTTTGGCTACAACGCGCCAGACTTACGGGTGCCGGCTGGCAAAGAAATCATTTTCAAAGTCACCAGCACAGATGTCGTGCACAGCTTTACGATCGACAACACGAAAGTCAATATGATGGTCGTTCCAGGACGGATCACGACCAAGTCCTACACATTTGAAGAACCGGGCAAGTATTTGATTCTGTGCAATGAATACTGTGGCACCGGACACCATATGATGTCTACGGAAATTGAGGTGTACTGATATGATTGCCCAACCAGAACGTAAAATCGCTTTATGGCACTTAGGTGTCGCTTATACTGCATTTTTGATCGGCACGCTCATGGGCGTCTTGCAGGTGTTTATCCGCAACGACGCTCTTCAGCTCCCGGCTTGGCTAGATTATTACCAAATTCTTACCGCGCACGGTGTCTTGCTTGCACTTATTTATACGACCTTTTTCATTTTCGCCTTCTTTATTACCGGTATGAGCAAAAGCCTCGGCAGCTTCGGACCGAAAGTTCGCTTGTTTTCGTGGATCGGTTTATGGGTGACCCTTCTCGGGACGATTATGGCTACAGTGCTGATCATCGCCGGAGAAGCTTCTGTTCTTTACACATTTTATGCCCCGCTGAAAGCAAACGGGTTTTATTACGTGGGCTTGGCGCTGGTTATTGTCGGTACCTGGATTTCGAGTTTTGCTTTGGTCGGCCATTATATGGTGTGGCGCCGCAACCATAAAGGACAATTGAGCCCCTTGTTTGCCTTTATGACGGTTACCACCATCATTTTGTGGATCATCGCCTGTCTCGGAGTGGTAGCGACCGTATTGTTTCAATACATTCCATGGGCATTCGGCTGGACGGATACGATCAATGTGGAATTGAGCCGTTCGCTGTTCTGGTATTTTGGCCATCCGCTTGTCTATTTCTGGCTGCTTCCGGCGTATATCGCCTGGTACACGATCGTGCCGAAATTGCTTGGCGTGAAAGTATTCAGTGATTCCTTGGCGCGCCTCGCGTTCGTCTTGTTCATCCTGTTCTCGATTCCGGTTGGCTTCCACCACCAATTGACGGAGCCGGGCATCTCGAACTTCTGGAAGTTCCTGCAGGTCGTCTTGACGTTCATGGTCATCGTGCCGTCGCTCATGACGGCATTCTCGATGTTTGCGACTTTTGAAATTTCAGGGCGTAAAAAAGGCGGCACGGGTTTATTCGGCTGGTTCAAGAAATTGCCGTGGAGAGACATCCGTTTCACGTCGATTTTCATCGCTATGGCATTCTTCATTCCTGGTGGTGCTGGCGGGATCATCAACGCCAGTTTTCAATTGAATGAAGTTGTCCACAACACGTTATGGATTGTCGGGCATTTCCATATTACCGTCGGCACGCCTGTCGCGATGACGTTTATGGGCTTGACCTTCTGGCTCATCCCATATTTGACGGGGCGCCGTTTCACGAAGCGCATGCAACGCCTCGGCTTTGTCCAGATCATCACGTGGTCGATTGGCATGCTGCTCATGTCTACCGCTCAGCACGTATTAGGCTTGATGGGGGCACCGCGCCGCACAGCTTACAGCGGTTACAACGGCCACCCGTCGGCAATGGAATGGTTTGACGGCATCATCTCGAATCATGTGACGATGGCAATTGGCGGGACGATTTTGTTCCTGTCCGCCATGATTTTGATGTATATCGTCATCATGACGATGTTCGTTTCGCCAAAAGCGGAAACGCCTGACCAGATGGTGGAATTTCCGCTGGCGGAAAGCGATATGTCCCATACACCGAAATGGCTTGAAAACTGGTGGATATGGATCGGTATTGCCGCCGCGTTGATCATCATTGCATACGCGATTCCACTGACCCATATGATTCAACATGCACCACCTGGTTCGAAAGGATTTATCACATGGTAGGAGTTGAGGACAATGTTCACGATGGTAATCGCATTAATGGCCATTTTTATCGTTTTCACGGCGATGCTCGTTGAGTTGTCAGTGACGGACGAAGACTAACGAAGGGCTGTTCCGGTTAGGTGCCGGGGCAGCTTTTTGTGTCTTGCTCCAGCCGGACGCTTTCCGCGGGCACGGCCTCAGCCGCTTCGTCGTTTCCGCTCGCTGGAATCTTTTAACTATGCGCAACCAGTTGGAAATTGTATTTGAGTGGCATCTTCTATAGTATTTTAGGAAGAAGAAAGAGGTGGATAGGATGGGCTGGATAGACTGGATTTTCACTGCCGTGAGCGTTATTTGGCTGGTCGAATTCATCGTTTTTAAAAACCGTGAGACCGGGCAAGGCGATCCGGTCGAAAAAAGGACGTTCTTTGGCATTCTATTGTCGCTAATCGCCACTATTGTGGTTGGTTTTGGGCTTCAGGAGTTGGCAGAGACCGATATGGCATCGGTGCTCAGGCCAATTGGGCTCGTGCTCCTTATCATTGGTGTCTTTTTACGATTCTGGGGGATCCTCCACTTGAAATCGCAGTTTACGCGCCACGTGACGGTGCGAGAAGGTGATAGCATCGTTAGCAGCGGTCCTTACCGCAAGCTGCGCCATCCGCTGTATACCGGCTTGTTTTTAATCGGCATCGGCATGGCGCTATTCTTTACAAGCCTCATCGCGGCGGTTGGCGGCGGCTTGTTGCTCGCTTTTGCACTCAATAAACGCATGCAACACGAAGAAGCCTTGCTCGTTGAAAAGTTCGGACCCGAGTATAAGGAATGGATGAAGCGAAGAGCCCGCTTGATTCCTTATATTTATTGAACTTCAACCAACAAGGAAGAAATGGAATCCCGGATCTCGTATCCGGGATTTTTCTTATGCAAAAAACTGAAGCGTTTCATTTTACATCGTGTACGATTTAATTTAATATACATCGTGTAAGATATAATTCTTGGAGGGATATACTCATGAAACCAATTTTTGAAACGACAATGATCAACAGCGGCGGACGCGAAGGCACCGTTTATTCACCAGATAATATTTTCAACCTCGATGTGGCAAAACCAGTCGCGCTCGGCGGCCAGCCGAACACGGCGACAAACCCTGAGCAATTGTTTGCAGCAGGCTATAGCTCTTGCTTTAACAGTGCGTTGGACTTCGTGCTGGAACGTGATAAAGTGAAAGTAACGAATAGCGAAGTCACGGCAACGGTTTCCTTGCTAGGTGATAAAACGGACGGCGGCGTGAAACTTGCGGTGCGCCTAGAAGTCGACATTGATGGGTTAGAAGAAGGCAAGAAACAGGAGTATGTTGATAAAGCTCATGCCTACTGCCCATATTCCAAAGCGATCAAAGATTCCGTGGACGTGGAGATTGTCGTTCGATAAGCAGAAAAACAGGTGATGAGATGGACAAACCGACCAAATTGGAACAGCAATTATGCTTTGAAGTGTATAAAGCTTCAAGCAATTTCTCGAAACTTTATGCCAAAACCTTAGAACCGTTCGGCCTAACCTTTACGCAGTACTTGGTGTTGCTCGTATTATGGGAAGAAGACGGCTTGACGATGAAAGAAATCGGCGGGCAACTCGGCCTCGGCACCGGGACGCTCAACCCCATTATCAACCGGATGATTCAAAATGGCCGCATCGTGAAAGAGCAATCGGCTGAAGACCGCCGTGCTTTCCGCATTTCCTTGACCGAACAATCACGAGCGGATGAACAGCCGATCGAGGCAGCCATTCACGACAAGATCACCAGCTGCAATTACCTGGACGTGAATGCCATCGAACTGATGAACAACTTAAAAGCCTTGAATGCATTTTTCGGCGAGATGGATCTGTGAAAATTCGTGAAAACAGGAGTGATGAATGATGGAAATCTATGATATTCAGGTGACCGATGCCAGCGGAGAAGAGTATAAGCTCGAACGCTACAAGGGCCAGCCGATGGTCATCGTCAATACGGCAACCAAATGTGGCTTGCGCGGGCAGTTCGATGGCCTCGAAAAAATCTACCAGCGCTACAAAGACGAAGGGCTAGTTGTGCTTGGTTTTCCATCCGACCAATTCGGCCAGGAAGTCGGGGAAGCGGCAGACGCCGAATCATCATGCCGCATGACATACGGCGTGACCTTCCCGATGCACGACATCATCAAAGTAAACGGAAAAGGGGCGCATCCCTTATTCGATCATTTAACCTCGAATACAAAAGGCTTTTTGTCGAGCGGCATCAAGTGGAATTTTACAAAATTCCTAGTCGATCCGAACGGCAAAGTCGTAGCGAGGTTCGCGCCGAAAGATACACCCGATTCCATGCACAAAGACATCCAGAAAGTGCTCGGAGCCTAAACACGAACTGTTCACGAAAGCGGCGGGATGTGGTAAGCTGAACGTCACGATGAGTGAACGGGAGTGAAAGAAATGGGCAAAGCAAAAGCAAAATCAAAAAGCGGCATCGGCAAAGGAACCGGCAAAAAAGGCTGGAACCGTTGGGAAAAAGGCAAGAACAAAGCCAAGAGCTTCAAGCCGTATACCAGCAAAGACAATAAAGAAGCCACGAACCAAAAAGGAAAACAGCCACAAGCTGAATCCGAATGGATCGACGGATAACAAAAGCCGCGCAGGCAAATGCGCGGCCTTTTTTATTTCCTGGGAAATAGAAATGACGGAGAAAAGCGGCAGGGGCTTGTGGCAGCTACTCTAAAGCGAGGCATCAAGAACTCATTGACAGAACAAAACAAGCTTCGGAACTATTATTGCATAAGAAAATCCAGCTATCTTGCTGATGCGTATCTCAGGAAGCGATTCCCACACTAGCCGGCAACTACCTAAAGAAGCAGATTTAATTAGACATACAAGAATTTATGGACTATCTTAGCCGGCTAGCGACAAGGGTGAGCCGACGCAGCAAGACAGGCGCTCTCTCTGGCTTGCTGCCAAAGGCCAACCCAAAGCCCGGCGGCGACTACCAAGATGATGCACAACTAGAACACTGAAACGATTCCACAAGCAAGTTCTCGCTGTCTTCATCGAAACAGAAAATTTGAAAAACCTTGTATCAAAAAATAACTACCAATTGAAAGGTTTCTATGAAAAACAAGCCAACAACTAGACCCTTTTTCGCTTTCTGCTCAAAGACCCCAGAAAATCCTTGCGGCAAAATTCGAACTGGTCTATAGTGAAACTACAAGATTTGGTGATGATGTAAAAAAACAACACCATATATAGTGATACCGCAACAAAGGTGCCCACTACGGGCTGAATAGGGAATCCGGTGAAATCCCGGAGCTGTTCCCGCAACTGTAAGCGCAGACGAACCATGAAATCTCACTGTCCAATGGACGGGAAGGGCATGGCGAGAGTGACGCGCGAGCCAGGAGACCTGCCTTTGTTGTCGTTTTGCACTTCTCCGGGAATTGGGAAGGATGACAAAGGTTTATTTCGTGTGGCCCCAGTATGTCCACCTAATTAACTTGCGTTTATGCCCCCATTCTCTCAGGAGAATGGGGGCTTTTGTGTATTGGAAAAGGAGGAAAACAACATGAATAAAGAACAACTTCCGGCTGGCGTATCCAGGACTATTCAGTCTCGGCTCGTCTTGCCGCCGGATACCAACCATATGGGCACGATTTTCGGAGGCACCGTCCTCGCGTATATCGATGAAATCGCAGCGATTGCGGCAATGAAGCATAGCCGGCGCGCGGTTGTGACCGCATCGATCGACAACGTCAATTTCCTATCTTCGGCGAAAGTCGGCGATATTTTGATTTTGGAAGGCGTCGTCATCTCGACAGGCCGGACTTCGATGGAAGTGTACGTCAAAGCAGAATGCCAGCACATCGAAAGCGGCACACGCAGCCTCACGACTACCTCAATTCTGACGATGGTGGCCGTGGATGCGGAAGGACGCCCGACGCCGGTCGCGAGCGTGGTGCCGGAAACGGACAATGAAAAACGATTGTTTGAGAACGCACAAGAACGCAAAGACCGCCGAATGATAGCAAACGAATACGCAAAGGAGCTGTGTTAAAAATGACTTTAGGAGCAGTAGAACGAGATAAGAAAATTCAAGATGCATTAGACCGGGTGTCGATGGACGAACCGCATTGGACTTTCGAAGCAGCAGGATTGTATTTGGAGAAATTATACGAACAAGCGGCACAAACGAGAGGCTACAGCGCAGCGAACAAATACGACGATTTTTATGGATTGATTTACGGGCTGAGCCGCCTTGGCATTTATTCGAAAGACTTGCTCGAAGCTTATTCCGAAGACGAAATCCGCCTATTGGGACGAGAAATTGCGCCAGAGCGCGATGAATTATTCAATTACATAGGATTATTCTTGTTGTCGGATCGTTATTTAGCAAAAGACTATGACGGGCGCGTATGGGAATTGCCGCAGGAGCGCTTTCTCATCATCGCCATGACCTTGATGCAAAAAGAACCGAAAGTACGCCGCCTCGAACTCGTCAAGGAAGCGTATTGGGCGATGAGCAATTTGTACATGACAGTGGCGACGCCGACTTTATCAAATGCCGGCAAGAGCTTCGGTCAAATGTCTTCATGCTTTATTGACACCGTAGCGGATTCACTGGACGGGATCTACCAGAACAACTGGGACGTCGCACGCCTCAGCAAAGACGGCGGCGGACTCGGCGTCTATTACGGAAAAGTGCGTGCACTTGGTTCCGACATTCGCAAATTCAAAGGCAATTCATCCGGCGTCATCCCGTGGATCCGCCTTCTCAACGACACAGCGGTCAGCGTTGATCAGCTAGGCCAGCGCCAAGGCGCAGTGGCGGTCTATTTGGATGTATTCCATAAAGACATCATGAATGGCTTCCTGGATTTGAAAACAAATAATGGCGATGAGCGCCGCAAAGCACACGATATTTTTACCGGTGTCTCGATTCCGGATTTGTTTATGCAAAAATTGCAGGAAACGGATGAAAACGGCCGCAGCATCGGCGAATGGCATACGTTCTGCCCTCATGAAGTCAAGCAAGTGATGGGGTGGAAAGACGATCAGGGCAATTTACTTGGCCTGGAAGATTTCTACGATGAGACAGACCGTAAATACTTCACGGAAAAATACGAGGAAGCGGTCAATCATCCGTTTTTGGCCAGAAAATCGTTCCGTGCGATGGATATCATGGCGCGCATTATGGTCTCGCAACTCGAAACCGGTACGCCGTATATGTTCTACCGCGACGAAGTGAACCGTGGCAACCCGAACAAACACTTGCGTGGCATCGGCAAAACATCGATTTACTGCAGCAATCTATGCAGTGAAATCGCACAAAACATGTCGCCGACTGAAATCATCAAAGAATACAAAGACGAAGAAGGCAATTTGGTCACTGTGAAAAAACCGGGCGATTTTGTCGTCTGCAATTTGTCATCGATCAACTTGCCAAGAGCCGTGCAGGCGGACGTCTTGTCCCGTCTCATCCCGATTCAATTGCGCATGCTTGATAATGTCATCGATTTGAATACCATTTCTGTCGGCCAGGCAGAAGTGACAAACGGCAAATATCGCGCTGTTGGATTAGGTACATTCGGTTGGCACCATTTGCTGGCGCTTCGCGGCATCCATTGGGAAACGCAAGAAGCAGTCGACTATGCCGACACACTTTACGAAGAAATCGCCTGGCACGCTATCCGCGCATCCGCAGGGTTGGCGGAAGAAAAAGGTGCCTTCAGTGAATTCACAGGTTCTGAATGGCATACGGGCGAGTATTTCGAACGCCGCAGTTACACCGGAGAGCGTTGGGAGTCACTACGCCGTAAAGTCGCAACATCCGGCGTCCGCAATGGCTGGATGATGGCCGTTGCACCGAACTCATCGACCGCGAAAATCGGCGGTTCGACAGACGGCATCGACCCACTGTATGCCGTCGAATACGCAGAAGAGAAAAAGAACTTCCGTTTTAATGTAACAGCACCGGACCTCAATCACCGGACTTATGACTATTACCGCCGCGCGCGCCACGTGCTGGATCAGAAATGGAGCATCCGCCAAAACGCGGCAAGACAGCGCCATATCGACCAGTCGATCAGCTTTAATTTGTACGTGCCGCACACGATACGTGCCAAAGAATTGCTGGAATTGCATCTCGAAGCATGGAAGTGTGGATTGAAGACGAGCTATTATGTGCGCAGCACGTCGCAAGAAGAAATCGAAGCATGCGAGGCATGTGAAAGCTAAGGAAAGGATGAGAAGTATGGAAACTTTAACGAAACAGCCATTGATGGACCCAGAGGCACCAAATCGTTCAACCGCCATTGTGGGCGGGGCGAGCTCTGGTTTGCTCAATTGGAATGATATTGCCCATCCGCATATGTATGACTTGTACCAAGCGCTACTCGCGAACTTCTGGAAAGCGCAGGAAATCAATATGCAGGATGACATCAAAAACTGGGACTCGCTAACAGATACTGAGAAAGACGTCTTCTTGCGCATTAACACTCAGCTGGCGTCACTCGACAGCCTGCAGACGCCGACGATGACTCAAGTCATGGATTATGTCAGCGATTCAAGTTTCAAGTCGATTTTTGCCGTCATCGCCCAGCAGGAAGCAGTCCACACCGAGTCGTACTCCTACGTTCTCAGCTCGCTCGTTCCGCTCGATGAACAGAACCGGCGCTTTGACGAAGCAAAGAACGACCCGCTCGTCAGAAAGCGCAATGCACGGATCTTGTCTGCGTACGAAGCGTTCCGCATCGAGCCTAATCTGGAAAACTTATTGAAGCTTGCGGTCAATTCGATTAACTTGGAAGGCATTTATTTCTATGCGGGCTTTGCGTTTTTCTACCACCTCGCGCGCCAGCAAAAAATGCTCAAAACGAGCACGATGATCAGCTACATCCAACGCGACGAAATGCAGCACGCCTATTTCGTTTCCCAATTTATCCGCATCTTGATCGCGGAAAACCCGGAGCTCGCGACAGATGACATGAACAATTGGATCCGCGAGGAAGTGGCGCATGCCGTCGAACTTGAAAAAGAATGGGCTCAGCATATCCTCGGGGAGATTGAGGGGCTCGACCTTGATGAGTTCAACGAATACGTTGAGTATTTGGCAAACAAGCGGCTGCGCCAAATCGGCCTCGGCAATCTTTATGAAACACGCGACAATCCGATGCCGTGGATCCGTGTTTTCGGTGACGACATGATGAACAGCACGAAATCCGATTTCTTTGAACAGAAATCGCGCGCCTATACGAAAGTATCGGAGTCGAATGGCTTTGACGAACTATAAGCCAAAGCTTGCAATTGTCTATGCCTCTGCAACGGGACACACCGAACGGCTTGCTGAAATGGTAACAGATGCATCGGTTCGCCATGGCCTGCAGCCCGAGGTTTTTTCTGTGAAGGAATTCGACCTTTCCGAACTATTACGTTATGATATAGTTGTAGTCGGCACGTACACGTGGATGAACGGGGAAATTCCGAGACAACTGCATCGCTTGTTCGAAGCAATCGAGCAGCAATCAGGAAATCTCGTTACAGGTGTTTTCGGAACAGGAGACCGCTGCTTTGCGACGTATTGCGGGGCGGTAGATTTGTTCCGTGATATGCTCCACGCTAAAACGCGCCTGGCTGCCACACTCAAAGTGGAGCAGATGCCTTCTGCAGACGACCGCCCACGCTGCGACGCATTTGTGAAAAGTGTGCGGGTGAAATATAACCAATATTCGAAGACGCTGCCAATGGTTAAATCCTGAACGATCCTTTAGTTTCTCCTTCCGGCAAATGGGTATAGAGCTAGTAAGGAATTGAAACGAAGGAGGAAGGTCCATGGCCCAACAGAAATGGCTGAAAGTTGGAGCGGCGGCAATGCTATCTGCGGGAATGCTTGCTGCGTGCGGCGGTGAGGAAGACGAACCGGAAATGGAGCAGGAAACAGATGTCATGCCTGGTGAAGAACAAGGCGATTCTGAAGATGATGAGGAAGATAAGGACGGTTATTGAGTCTGGATAAGCTGTGAGCGGCCCAAAGACTTCATCTATCCGATACAAGTACGACCGGAAAGCCATAGTATTTCCGGTCGGGCAACGCAACGATATTAGCTGTATTTAAAAAAACCATCTGAATTTGGTAAAATGGAACAGACTATAGCGCTGGAACCAACGCCGAAAAAGCCCTTTCTTGGGTTTTTTCGGCGTTTTCTTTTTTGTGAAATTTGTTTTAAGAGAGGAGAACAACATGCAAATCAAACATACCATCATGGACCTTGCACAGCAGGTCGGGAACTTGCTGGAGGCGGAAACGGACACGACGGATATGGAATGCCTAATCAAGAAAAGCCGAACCGTAACCATCCAATTGCATGACAAACGTTTTGATTGCACACTCGAACACGATATTTCGTTTCGAAACTTGAAATCCGATGGCTCTGCCGTGAACGAAGCAGACATTTACCTGCTTCCTGAAGAAGTGGCGCTATTTACAGAAGCCTTGCAAAATCATCCGATTGCCTTGCCGACAGAGTTCGGACAACGCATCGACTCGAATCCCAATATTGTCTGCCTGCGACTGATGGCAGAAGAACCGCCAGAGAGTTTCGCCGCACGGCTTGCTGCTGCCTTACATCAGATCGATTAACTAAACACAACCCGGATGCCTCGCAATCCGGGTTGTGTCTGTTGAAACTATGAAATAGCAGTCCGTATAGGCAAAACAAATAAATCTCAGGTCGCGTCCGAATCGCCTGATCTGGTCCTGTTAGATAATCGATGCTTAATCTTCCTGCTCCCTTTATAATGAAGTTACGCATCATTTCATTTAAAGAGGAGTTTTTTTCCGTGATTGTCATCATCGATCATTATGATTCATTTACATATAATCTGGTCCATTATTTCGAACGGCTCGGCGCGCGCGTGGAAGTCGTTCAGAATGACCGCGCTGTGCTCCAAGAGGTCGAAGCTTTATCGCCGGAACTGATTGTGCTGTCACCGGGTCCAGGCAAGCCTTTGCAGCCGGGCGTCGGAACGCAAGTACTCGAACAGCTTAGCGGCAAAGTGCCGATCCTCGGTGTATGTCTGGGCCACCAGAGTATCGTCGAGTTTTACGGTGGCAAGGTCCAAAAAGGCACGCAGCCGGTTCATGGCAAAGTATCGCAAGTGGCACATGACGGACAGGGAGTTTTTGCGGGGCTCGTGTCACCAACTCCGGTCGTGCGCTATCATTCGCTCGTAACAGACAGCGCTACGCTGCCAGATACTCTAAGGGTGACGGCAACAGCAGAAGACGGTAGCGTTATGAGTGTGCGCCACAAAGATTGGCCGGTTGAAGGCATCCAATTTCATCCCGAATCGATTTTGACAAAGGATGGATTTCAAATGCTCGCGACCGCTTACCAAAATGCCCAATTATGGAATTGTGAAAAGAAAGGAGGCACGCCTGATGGCCCCTTATCTGCAGTTTGATTTTACGAAAGACGACGGATCTCCAGAAACGCTCGTGTTCTCCGAGCCCTATAAGGTACTCGAAGCGCATTCGCTCGTGGACGTGGCAGCCGTTTTTGAACAAGTTGACGATTACACATCGCAAGGCTATTACGCAGCGGGCTACGTTTCCTACGAAGCAGCACCTGCTTTTCATCCAGAAATGGCTGTGCACGAAGGAGCCGAAATGCCGCTTGTCTGGTTTGGCATCTACAAGGAGACACAAGTACCTACAGCTTCGAGTGAAGCCGCCTACGAAGTCTCAGACTGGACGCTCGAAGGCTCGATTCCTGAGTACAAGGAGGGCATCCAGAAAATCCGCCAAGCCATTGAAGAGGGCGATACGTACCAAGTGAATTATACAGAACGCCTCACCGCCGGGTTCAAAGGCGACTCAAAAGCATTTTACCGGCAGCTTGCGCGCAACCAGCAAGCGGATTACAGCGCTTACTTGGATATCGGGCGCCACCAGATTTTGTCGGCTTCGCCGGAATTGTTCTTTCGCATCGACGGTTCGCGTATCCGTACAAAGCCGATGAAAGGAACAGCTCCGCGCGGCAGGACGAGCGGGGAAGACGCCGCGATTTTAGACGTCTTGCTTGAATCAGAAAAAGAACGGGCTGAGAACTTGATGATCGTTGACTTGCTGCGAAATGACATGAGCCGTCTTGCCAAGCCAGGAACTGTCCGAGTGCCAAGGCTGTTTGAAGCGGAGAAATACCCGACTGTTCATCAACTGACATCGACCGTAGAAGGCGAATTGCCAAAAGGACTCAGCGTATTTGACTGGTTCCAGGCGTTATTCCCGTGCGGTTCGATCACCGGTGCACCCAAAGTCAGCACGATGCGTTATATTGCGGGACTTGAACAGACGCCACGTGAAGTCTACTGCGGTGCGATCGGTTACATTACTCCTGAAAAAAACGCCGTCTTTAATGTGCCGATCCGCACCGTCGTCATCGACCAGGACCAATCGGCTGCACGCTACGGTGTGGGCGGAGGGATTACCTGGGATTCGACGTCTGATGGCGAGTACGAAGAGCTCCTGACAAAAGCCCGCGTGCTGACCGACGAGCGCCCGGAATTCGCCTTGCTCGAATCGCTTAAGTTAGAAGACGGAAACTATCCGCTGGTCGCGCGTCATCTCGAGCGGCTGAAAAAAAGCGCCGCCTACTTCCGTTTTGAATTGGATGAAGAAGCTGTGTCAGAACAATTGGAATGGATTGCGGCGCAGCATCCAGTTGGACTTTACAAAATCCGTTTGACGCTCGAACGAAGCGGCCGGCTCGAATTGTCCGCACAACCAGCAGCGCCGATTGAGCAGCCGGTTCGCTGTGCACTCGCGAAATCGCCCATCGACAACCGAAATGCATTTCTTTATCATAAAACGACCAACCGCGGCATATACAAGCAGCACCAGCAGCAAGCGCCTGACGCTTTTTCCGTGCTGTTATGGAATGAACGCGAAGAATTGACCGAGTTCACCATCGGCAATTTGGTCGCAGAAAAAGACGGCTGTTTCTACACACCGCCTGTCTCTAGCGGCCTGCTCGCCGGAACTTACCGTGAGCAGCTCATTGAAGAAGGGCGTATTGAATCGAAAGTGCTGAAAAAAGACGAGCTCGACACGTTCGACGCCATCTGGTTCATCAACAGTGTGCGCGGGTGGATCAAAGTGGAGCTTGATGATTACCTTGTATGAAAACAGCAATTGAAAAAGCCGGCCCTTCCATTATGGAAGAGCCGGCTTTTCTGTGTTACACCTGAACGACAGGTTTGGATTTCAATACTTCTTCGGATTCGGCAATAGCTTCTTGACGGAACGTATCGAGCATATCGCACGGACGCCCAACAAAATCCATTTTGCCGTCTTTCAATTTCACAATGCGGTCGGCAAGGATGTGCGCGTCTTTTTCATCGTGCGTCACGAAAATGGAAGTGATGTTTGCCTTTTTCAAGATTTCCCGAAGGTCTTTGCGAATTTTCCCTTGAAGCTCAGCATCCAAATTACTGAAGGGTTCATCGAGCAGGATCAAATGAGGGTTCGGTGCAATCGCACGGGCAATTGCCACACGCTGTTGCTGGCCGCCGCTCAATTGGTGAGGATAGCGCTTTTCGTATTCCTCTAATTCGACGAGTTCAAGCATTTCGCGCATGCGTCGCTTCTTATCGGCTTTTTTCATGCCGGACAAGCCGAACATGATATTGGCGCCAACTGTCATATGTGGAAACAAAGCATAGTCCTGGAAAACCATGCCGATGCCCCGTTTTTCAGGCTGCAAAAATGTCTTATCGTCGAATAAAGTTTCATCTTGGATGACCAGGCGTCCATTTTTCGGCCGCTCCAGTCCTGCGAGTAAGCGCAAAATCGTGCTTTTTCCGCTGCCGCTGCGTCCAAGGATTGAAATAACCTCCCCTTTTTTGATGTCCAGCGTGAACCGGTCCAGCGCAGGGGCTTGTGTATTCGGATAGGAAAAACTCACATCTTCAATGGCGACAAACATATCAATCCATCTCCTTCTCGAGTATCTTATAGAAAATCACAATGGCCAAGGCGCTAATGCCGACTATCAGAAGGGAAGCTTGGGACGCCTCCATAATTTTTTCATCACTTGCATATTGGAAAGCTTTTGTTGACAATGTATCAAAATTAAACGGTCTCAAGATCAATGTCAAGGGAATCTCCTTGAGCACATCGATGAACACCAGGATAAATCCGCTAATAATCGCGCCTTTCATCATCGGCACATCGACTTTGAAGAAAGTCTTTGTCGGGCCGGCGCCGAGCAAGCGGGAAGCATCCCGGAAATTCGTGCCGATCTTGTCATAGCCGGTCTCGATCGAATTATAACCGATGGCAAAGAACCGGATGATATAAGCCGACAGCAGCAAGACGATGCTGACACTGAGGACCAACGTTGTCTCAAGGCCAATCGCCAAATACAGCGGGGCGAGGTAGCCATCAAGTGCCACAAAGGCGGTGACCACTGCGACCGCGATGACGGCACCGGGAATCGAATAGCCAAGTACGGTAAGTTTCGGCAATAGCTTCGTATACTTGCCTTGCACCATACGGGCAAAATTCCCGACGATGAGTGCAAAAACGACGATCAAAGTGGCGCTGAGCGCGGCAACAAATACCGAGTTCTGCACATAGCGCATGAATTCTTCCATCGGGATGGTCCCGAAGGTCAAGACTGTCCAATCAATTAGCTGAATAACGGGGATGAAAAAGCCGAGACTCAAGATCAGCATGCCGTAGCCTGCTGCTGCGAAGCCTTTCCAACCGCTAAGTGAGATCAGTTGGAGCGGACGCACTTTTGTCGAGAAATAACTGTACTGGCGCCTGCCGCGAAGCAGCTTCTCGATGAGTAGGATGATGATGACAAAGCCCATGAGAGAGGCGGCCAATTTGATCGATGTATCCAAATCCCCAAGGCCGAACCAGCTTTGGAAGATCGCGGTAGTGAACGTCTGGATGCCGTAATATTTCACGACCCCGTAATCATTCAACACTTCCAAAACGACCAGGCTCGCACCGGCAATAATGGAAATCCGGGAAATCGGCAGCACCACTTGGAAAAACGTGCGCCAAGGGCCCTTGCCGAGCAGCCGTGTGCTTTCGATCAAGGAGGCTGATTGTTCGGATAGATACACTTGAGTAATCGTATACACATAAGGATACAAAAACATCGTATAGATAAAAATCGCCCCGGGCAGATTCATGATATCGAAATATGCCGGGTCCAACTCCATTCCAAATCCATCGCGCAGCGTCGTTTGAACGGCGCCGGTGAAATTCAGGATGCCGTGGTACGTATAAGCACCGATAAAGGGCGGGATGGAAAGAGGGAGGATCAACGCCCACTTCAAAAAGCGCCGGAATGGGAAATCGTATTGCGCAATCAGCCAAGCGAGACTCAGCCCGATCAAGATTGTGGCCGTCGCTGTCGCGAGCGTCAGGATCAGCGAATTGATGACAAACTGCTGCAATACGAACTCTTTCATATGTTCCCAATTGTCATTCGACGGCGTGAAAAGCCCGGTGACAATGGTCAAGTTCGGCAGGAACAGCATCATGATGATGACGACTGCCCCTACAGTCCAAATATTGAAATTGGCCAATCTGCGTTGCAAAATCCAGGCACCTCTTTCCAACTCGCAAGAAATCCCCTGCCGCAAATATCAAGCGGCAAGGGGGACAGTGTAAGTTTATTTCCAGCCGACTTCGTTGAACAATAGAATCGCTTGGGCGTTGTTTTCGCCGAGTGCTGACATCGAGATGTCTTGCTCTTTGAAATCACCCCAAGATTGTAGCAATTCAGTTGGTTCCACGGATTCGTTTACTGGATATTCATAGTTAGCCGAAGCGAATGTTTCTTGTGCTTCCGGTGCGGAGAGAAACTCCAGCAATTGGATCGCATTTTCTTTGTTCTTAGATGATTTTACCACACCGGCGCCGCTAACGTTAACATGCGTGCCTGTTGTGTCTTGGTTCGGGAAGAATACGCCGAGGCTTTCAGCGACTTTCACTTCTTCAGGATCTTCAGAATTCAACATTTGCCCGTAGTAATACGTGTTCATGATAGCTACATCGCCAACACCTGCTGCGATGGCTTTCGCTTGGTCACGGTCGCCGCCTTCAGGATCGCGTGCAAAGTTATCGACCATGCCAGCTGCCCATTCTTTAGCCTCTTCTTCGCCGTTCAATTCAATGAGAGAAGCGAACAAAGATTGGTTGTAGATGTTTTCAGAGCTACGGATCAAAACGCGTCCAGCCCACTCGTCTTCTGCCAAGGCTTCATAGGTAGACAATTCGGATGGATCGACTTTTTCTTTATCGTACATGATGACGCGTGCACGTTTCGTCAGGCCATACCACACTTGATCTTCGTCTTGGAAATTAGCTGGGACTTGCTCATCTAGCACGTCGCTAGAAACAGACTGTAAAATGCCGTCTTCTTTCGCGCGGTGCAAGCGCCCTGCATCAGCTGTCAAAAACAAATCGGCTTGCGTCGCATCGCCTTCGCGTTTGATGCGCTCAAGAAGTTCGTCGGCTTCGCCTTTGATCACGTTGACTTTGATGCCGGTTTCTTCTTCGAATTTCTTGTAAAGTTCATCGTCTACATCATAGTGACGTGCCGTATATAGGTTTACTTCGTTGCCCGATGCTTCGTCACCGGATGTTTCTGATTCTTCTGTAGTCGAGCTGCCGCATGCTGCAAGGACGACAAGCGTACCGAGCACCAATAGGAATGAAAGTAATTTCTTCATGGGTGTCTCTCCTTTAAAATGGTCTATGAATCTTATATAAATGAAAATGATTCTCATTCATTAGTATAGCTAGCTATGCAGAGAAGTCAACGGTTTTGATAGAAATCTTGCTGTAAATGTGTCCATTTTCGTTATATTTTAGATAATAAATGGAAGCGCTTGGTCCGCAATCTCTGCACGGGCGCACGAAGCATCCGCTATTTGCCGCGAGCAGGAAATGCTACACTTGAGCATGATGAACAATTGAACTGACAGAATCGAAACGGGGGCAAAGGGAATGGACATGAAAACATATGTATCGCTCGATGCGACAGCGCTTGCGGAATTGGTGAGAAAAGGAGAGGCCAGCCCAAGAGAGTTGGTAGAGCTGAGTTTCCGACGTTTAGATGAAGTAGAACCGAAGCTACACGCTTTTACTGCGGAACGGCACGAGCAGGCGCTTCGAGAGGCAGAACATGGAGCAAATGGAGTTTTTGGCGGCGTACCAATTGCGCTGAAAAATATTTCACAAGCCTTAGCGGGTGAGCGGTTGAGTGCCGGCTCGAAAGTACTTGCCGATTTCCGGCCGGAGCGTGATTCTCATTTCGTTGCGCGCTTGAAAGTGGCTGGGCTCATTCCAATCGGCCACACAAATACGCCGGAATTCGGCTTGAAGAATATTTCAGAACCGGAATTGTTCGGGCCTACGCATAATCCATGGAATCTGGATCATTCACCAGGAGGCTCAAGCGGCGGAGCAGCGGCGGCTGTCGCATCCGGCATCGTGCCCGTCGCCGGTGCGAGCGACGGGGGCGGTTCAATCCGGATCCCTGCATCGTTCACAGGATTGTTCGGACTCAAGCCAACACGCGGCAGAACGCCTGTCGGGCCAGGAGCTGGGCGCCAATGGCAAGGGGCCTCAATTGATTTTGCGCTGAGCCGGACGGTACGGGACAGTGCTGGGCTACTCGATGCCTTGCAGATCGTCCAGCCGGAAGCGGCATTTCAAACGCCGCTATTTCCAGGGAAATACACCGAACAGCTGGACCGGGATTTTGATAAGCCCTTAAACATCGCGTTCTCTTTAGAGTCGCCAGTCGGCACCTTGGTGTCAGAAGAAGCGAAAACGGCGGTATTGAAAACAGTGCGCTGGTTGGAAGGGCAAGGGCACCGAATCGAAGAAAAAACGCCTGACATCGACGGCGTCCAATTGATGCGCGAGTATTATTTAATGAACAGCGGGGAAATGGCGCTGCTTAAGAAAAACCTCGAACACTCACTCGGACGGCGTTTGACAGAAGACGATATGGAAATCGAATCGTGGCTACTGGCATCGGCTGGTCGCAGAGTTTCTGCAGCGGATTATTCCGCGAGCCTCGCTGCGTGGGATGCGGCCGCCGCGAAAATGGCCGCACTTCACGAGCATTTCGATTTTTACATTACACCTGCAACAGCCCATGCGGCACCGGAAATCGGCGAATTGGGCCATTCACCGGAATCGCGCACACGGTTATTGCAAGCACTCGATATGGCACGCGATGCAACGGATCAACAAGAACTGATTTACGCGATGTTTTTGCCGAGCCTCAGCTATACGCCGTTTACGCAGTTGGCGAACTTGACCGGACAGCCGGCAATGTCTTTGCCGCTTCATGTAACGCAGGCGAATTTGCCGCTTGGCGTTCAAGTAATGGCGCAAAAAGGCGAAGAGCATCGCTTGCTTCAACTGGCGCGGCAAATCGAACAAAGCGTTTTATGGATCGGCCAGCAAGGCAACCCGTTCTTTCAGTAAATAGGATAGTCTACTTATAGAAGAAAACGATAAAAGCCCAAGAAAAGGAACGCCTTTTCTTGGGCTTTTACGGATGTAAAAAAACTATTTATCCGCTTGGAGCTTGAATTGGATATGGCGTCTTGTCCATCTGGATTGAGAGGAACAAAACGAGCGCAAATGAAAGTGAGCCGAAATGGTTCTTCAAAGTTCCACCAGGCGTTTTTGCGTATGCACCGAAACCTTCTCATCCAAGACATAGGACGCAAGGAAATCCAAGAAAAGTTGAGCCGCCGGAGTATGGAAACTTGCGCGATGGGTAATATAGTGGAAGCGGCTTTTGTTCGGAAAGTCGGCCAGCGTGATTGCGCCGATCGATCCGGTCTTCGTTTCGCTTTTGACAGTGGATTCCGAGAGATACGAAATGCCAAGGCCAAGTGCGACCGATTCCTTGATGGTTTGGGAGCTGCCGAAGCTCATGACTTTCTTCGGGGCGATGCCGAGCTGGGCAAACAGCTTGTCGGTGACGTCGCGCGTGCCGGAACCGGGTTCTCGGATGATCCAAGTTTCCGCTTCGAGCAGGCGGCGGTCGACTTGTGAATGATGAATGAGCGGGTGGTTAGGGCGAGCGATGATGACCATCTCCTCTTCTGTAAACAACTCTGTTGCGACATCGTTGCCGCTCGCTTCCCCTTCAACGATAAAGCCGATGTCAAGTTCTTGCTTATGGGTCTGTTCGATAATGGTCTTGGAATTGTGGATGGTGATACTCGGTGTAATGTTCGGATGGCGCTTGCTAAACGCGTAAATAATGCTTGGCAGAAAGTATTCGCCGAATGTATAGGCCGCACCAATCGACAAAGGCATCGCGGTCGATGGTTCGAGTTCCGTCAGTGCCAGCTTTAATTGATCGTATTTCAAGAGAATCTCTTTGGACTGGGCATACATCACCTGGCCGGCTTCCGTCAATTGGACGTATTTATTGCTACGCTCGAATAGCCGGACGCCCAGTTTGTTTTCCAGCGCCTTGATGCTCAAAGAAATAGCCGAAGGAGTCATATGAAGCAATTCGGCTGCACGGGTAAAGCTTTTTTGTTCAGCAGTGGTAACAAAAATCTCCAGTTTATGGTCCATATGTACACCTCGTTGAGTTTTACTCATTATACTATTAAATATATTTAATTTTACTTATTTGAGTGGCTCCCGTAAAATTTGAATAATATAAAAAGTTCACCTTGCTCGAGAATTTAATCGCTTGAGCAATACATAATAGGAGGAATCACATTGGATTATTCAAATCACCCTTTCCCAGGGAAACGCCATACGGTCTTCGGTAAGAAAGGCATGGTGGCAACCTCACAGCCGCTTGCCGCGCAAACAGGTCTTGAAATTTTGAAAAAAGGCGGCAACGCCATCGATGCCGCAATCGCGACAGCAGCGACCTTAACCGTTGTAGAACCGACCTCAAATGGCATCGGCGGTGATGCCTTCGCACTTGTCTGGGTCAAAGGCGAACTGCACGGATTGAATGCATCCGGCCCTTCGCCTCAGGAACTGACGATCGAAGCCGTTAAAGCAAAAGGGCACGACAAGATGCCAACGCATGGCCTAGTGCCAATTACGGTCCCTGGTGTTCCCGCTGCCTGGGCAGAGTTATCGAAACGCTTTGGCAAACTCAGCTTAGCGGAAACTTTGGAACCGGCCATTCGCTATGCGGAAGAAGGCTATCCATTGACGCCGATTCTCGGGAAGTATTGGAAAAAAGCTTACGACACCTTCAAAAAGAATTTCACCGCTAAAGAATTTGAAGCATGGTTTGAAACCTTTGCGCCAGATGGCCGTTCACCGGAAATCGGGGAAATGTGGAAATCGCCTGGCCACGCCGACACGCTCCGGAAAATTGGCGAAACCGATGCCAAAGCTTTTTACGAAGGCGAGCTGGCAGAGAAAATCGACAGCTTCATGACCGAACACGGCGGTTTCTTGAAAAAGCAAGACTTGTCCGCGTACAAGGCTGAATGGGTTAAGCCCATTTCGACGAGCTATAAAGGGCATGAGGTGTGGGAAATCCCGCCAAACGGCCAAGGCATGGTCGCGCAAATGGCGCTCAATATTTTCAAGCAACTAGACACTCCGGTCTGGCAACATGGCAACACGCTGCACCAGCAAATCGAATCGATGAAACTCGCTTATACGGATGGCCAAGCCTTCATCACTGAACAAGCGGATATGCCGGTGACGGCTGAACATTTATTATCAGATGACTACGCAGCGAGCCGCGCGAAAGAAATCGGGGCAGAAGCGATCAATCCGGTGGCGTACGAACTGCCAAAAGGCGGCACGGTTTACTTGGCAGCGGCCGACGAGGAAGGCAATATGATTTCCTATATCCAAAGCAATTACATGGGCTTTGGCTCCGGCATCGTCGTTCCGGGAACGGGCATCGGATTGCAGAACCGCGGAGCGGATTTCTCGCTTGATGACAGCCACCCAAATGCCTTGAAGCCAGGCAAGCGAACTTTCCACACGATCATTCCAGGATTTTTGACAAAAGCGGGCGAAGCGGTCGGGCCGTTTGGCGTTATGGGAGGCTATATGCAGCCGCAAGGCCATTTCCAAGTGGTCGTGAATACGCTTGATTATCTGCTGAATCCGCAAGCGGCGCTCGACATGCCTCGCTGGCAATGGATGGGTGGCAAAAAAGTGACTGTGGAAGCGGAGTTCCCGAACTATTTGGCGCAGGAATTGCAACGCAGAGGGCATCAAGTGGAAGTGATGGCGGACCCGGGCGGCTTTGGTCGCGGCCAGATTATTTGGCGCAATCCAGAAACCGGCGTGCTTGCAGGCGGCACGGAATCCCGTACGGACGGAGCGATTGCTGTTTGGTAACAGAACAAGGCGTCAAATCGATCGATCTCGCCATGGCCTTTTTCCGCGCCGGCATGCTCGGCTTTGGCGGCGGCCCGGCGGTCATTCCGATCATGCAGCGTGATGTGGTGGATCGCTACGGCTGGTTGACGGACGAGGAGTACGGTGACACGATCGCTTTATCGAACACCATGCCTGGACCGATCGCGACCAAACTCGCCGGCTATATCGGCTACCGTGTGGCGGGGCTTCGCGGCTGTTTGATCGCCCTCACTGCCTCGATTATCCCAACGGTCGTTTTGATGATTCTCCTGCTCGGCATCCTGCAAAACTATAAAGACGTGCCGTGGGTTGCCAATATGTCGAGCGCGGTCGTTCCGGTTGTCGCCGTCATGCTCGGTGTCTTGACTTGGAATTTTGTCCGGCAGTCTGAAAAGGCGCTCGGTTGGAGCAGGGCCATTTTATTGATCCTTGTCTCGGTCGTTTTACTTGAAGTTCTTGGCATTCACCCGGCCTTTCTTATTGCCGGGCTGATTCTAATGGTCCTTGTGCCTTTCATTAAAAGGACGGTGAAGAAAACATGATCTACTGGCAGATTTTCCTAGCCTTTTTCATTCCGGGCATTCTCGGTTATGGCGGAGGGCCGGCTTCGATTCCGCTTGTCGAGAAGGAAGTCGTCGGCCGCTACGGCTGGATGGATACCCAAGAGTTCAGCGAAGTGCTGGCACTTGGCAACTCTTTGCCTGGCCCAATCGCGACCAAGATGGCCGGCTATATCGGTTATGCTGAAGGTGGCGTGCTCGGGGCAGCGGTCGGCCTGTTCGGTGCAGTTGCCCCTTCGTTGATCTTGATGATTGCACTGATGGCGATTCTTTTTAAATACAAAGATTCACGAGAAGTGAAGAATATTTCAAAAGTCGTTAAGCCCGTCATCGCTGTCCTGATCGGCGTCATGACACTCGACTTCATTGTCACTTCAGAAGCATCACTCGGCGGTATCCAGACGGCAATCCTGATGGTGGTGAGCTTCCTGATGCTCGAAAAGTGGAAGCTTCATCCAGCATTGGTCATTACTTTGGCGCTGCTTTACGGGACAATCACAGGAATTTTCATAGCTTAAAGACAGGCATCCTGATTTCAGGGTGCCTGTTCTGCGATTGCGGACAAAATATGGTAAAATCACAGAAAAGTCATACCTTCTGAGGAGGCTAACGATGACCATCATCAAAGAATCGACGGACCGGACGAATGTTTCAGGCCAGCCCGAAGCGTTTATCCGCAACCATCAATATAATTTCATCAAAGAGCAAGCTTTGGCACTCGTGACGGCGCATGCCACTGCAAATGATGCGGAAGTCTTGAGCGTGTTGCGCCATTTGAGCCATGAAAAAGTATTTGCCATGTTCCCGGCGCTGACAGAAGAGCAGAAAAACGTATTGCGTCCATTGACGTCCGTAAAAGACACTCACGCTGCAGAAGAGTTTCTGTCTGGCCTGCGCCCTTATTTGATTCCTTTTCCAACCGTTAATCTCGATAACTTGAAACGCCTGTTTCCGAAAGCCAAAAGGTTGAAAGGGCCAAATCTCCAGGCCATCGATTTCCACTCGTTGTCGTATTTGTCCTGGCAGGAGAACACCAACCGCTTTTTGGTGGCCGAACGAAACGGCCGTCTGCAGGCAGTGAGCGGCCAATTTGGCGCGAGCCGCAAGCAAGGCGTCTGCATGATTTGCCATAAACACAGCTCAGTCGGCCTATTTATGGCCAAGACCAAGGGGGCGAATGTTGATAGCTACGTCAAGCATGGCCAGTACATCTGTGCGGATGAAGCAGCTTGCAATGCCCGCTTGACGACTGTCGACCGGCTCGAGAAATTTCTGGATCGGCTGGAACGCTAAATGATGGAAAACATGGAATCAATGTGGCTTGTCGGCGTAGCCCTTGTCACCGTTTGGGTCGTATATGTGGTGCTTAATCAACAGATTCAGGCATTGGAGGTGCGCATAAAGCATATGTCAAAACGGATGAAGCAATTGGAAGCGGAAGTGACGTTGGAAGAGCCGGCAATCAATGAGGAACTGCGTCGTTTAATCGCAGAGGGCGAGGAAATTCGTGCCGTAAAAGCGGTACGTGTCGCATTCGGCTATTCTCTCCTTGAAGCGAAACAGTATATTGACGGGTTAAAAGAGAATAATTGAAATGGACAGGCTTTCCTTTAACAGGAAAGCCTGTTTTGCTGCACAAAAACGAAACGATAAAGCAAATTTTGACAAATAAGCAAGAGCAACAGATAATCAAATTATTCCGACGACACTGTCGTCGGAGATGTTCGGGAAGGGAAGGTGGTGGGGAAATGAAAATCACCATGTTGACTTTAGGCAGCAGGGGAGATGTGCAGCCGTTCGTTGCGCTAGGACAGGAACTCGTAAAAAGAGGCCACGAAGTGATGATTTGCACAGGGGCCAGTTTTAAGAACTTCGTCGAAAGTAACGGAATTGCTTTTCACCCCGCATCGGCCGATTTAATGGCGATTATGGAGAGTGAGGAAGGAAATAAGGTCTTTAACGGAGGGAATTTCAAGCTCATCGAAATGTTCAAGTTCTCCAAACGAGTGATTACCCCGGCATATAGAAAAAGCATGGATAATTTCCACGCAGCTTCGCAAGGGGCAGCGTTGATCATCTATCATCCAAAAGCCCTCGGTGCCGTCGACATAGCCGTTCAGCAAAACATTTCCTCACTCTGCTTGTCGCCTGTTCCCATCATGTATCCGATAACGGAATTCCCGAATTTCACGATCTCCCCGAATAAAAACTTCGGTCCGTTATTGAACAAATGGTCTTATAAAGTAGTGATGTTAAGCGAACAGCCTTTCATGAAGCAAATTAATGACTTTAGAGAAAAAACATTGAAATTGCCAAAAAGAAAAGCAGGCCGGTATATGTATGAAATGAACGGTTCACCCATTCCCATCCTTTACCCTCTCAGCCCTTTCCTGTTTAAAGAAGTGGACAGCTGGAATCAGCATGTTTTTTTATCCGGTTTCTTTTTCATGGATTTAGGATACGCAACGCTATCTGAAGAAATTGAAGAATTTTTGAACGCAGGGAAAAAGCCTATCGTCATTTCGTTTAGTTCCATGCCTTTAACAGATCCGCACGGATTTCAACAAAAGTTGATCCAGGCGATCAAGGAGACAGGCAACCGGGCGATCGTGCTGGTTGGGACAAGCGGGATGGTGTTCGGCGAGGATGACCAGATACTCGCCGTCGATCAGGCACCCCATCGATTGCTATTCAAGCGAGCGGCCGGCATTGTCCATCATGGCGGTGTGGGCACAACGGCGGAAGCTTTGCTAAGCGGAGTGCCGCAGCTGATCTTGCCATTTACGGCTGACCAACCATTTTGGGCGAATCGGCTGTATAAAAAGGGCTATTCGGTAAAGCCGCTGCGGGAGAAAAATCTAAAGGTATCCGATTTGGTTCTCGCCTTGGAACAACTGACAAGCGAAGAGCGTATCGAACGGGCAAAGCAGATACAGAAGGAAATCCAATTAGAGAACGGGCTGCCAAAAGCGGCGGATTACATCCAGCACATACTAGAAGACCACAAGCAGGAGTGAAGAGATGCCAAAAACGACATTTTTTAAATTGACAGAGCAAAAACAAGATAGTTTAATAGCGGCTGCCATGCAGGAGTTTGCGAAAGCGACATTTGAAGAAGTTAAAATAGCGTCCATCATAAAGTCGGCTGGCATTCCGAGAAGCAGCTTTTACGATTATTTTGAAGACAAAGAAGATGTATACTTGTATCTCTTGTCGATGATCAAGGAACAAAAGCAGCTCTATATGGCTCCTTTGCTCGATAAGGAATCCAGCCCATTTTTTGACAGCTTGCGGGAATTTATAAAGGCAGGAGCTTTGTTTGCAGCGCATTACCCTTTATACGAAAAAATCGCCAAGAGTTTTTATGCGAATACGCAGCTGATGCAAACCCTTTTGGGAGAAGATAGGCCCAACATGATAAGTTTATACGAAGAGCTGCTCCTCGAAGGCATCGCATCAGGGGAACTTGCTCCCGATCTGGATGCGCCGTATATGGCTGAATGTATTTATCAACTGACCACCGGCCTTACAGCTGGATATGGCAAGGAGACTGATCAGGACATCAGCGAAATGATTGCCGAGAAATCGGAAAAACTCATTTCCTTATTGGAGAAAGGCATCGCTTATTCCTGAAAAGTTCGATGTAAGACTGTAGCGCCAAGTTCAAAAGCCCACCTCCTGATAAGGTAGGGCCTTTTTTTTATGGTCGGCAATGGCTGCCGTTACGCTTGCGGTCAAGCTTTGCTAGAATCTTTTTCTATTATGTCACTTGCCACTTAACCGCTTTTCGCATAAAATAAGAACAAATGTTCTTGTTAGGGGTGGCGTTATGGGAAAGCAGACAAAAAAGCCCCGCTATATCGCCTGTATCGACATGCGCAGTTTCTATGCCAGCTGTTCAGCGGTCGAGCGTGGCTTGGATCCGATGGAAGCCTGCATTGCCATTGTCGGCAATCAGGAGCGAAAAGGCAGCGTCGTGCTCGCAGCTTCCCCGCAAATGAAAAAACGCTTCGGTGTCAGAACCGGTACGAGGCTGTATGAAATTCCAGACCATCCGGATATCCTGCTCATTGAGCCAAGGATGCAGTTTTATTTGGAAATTTCGATGGCGATTACTGAGTTGTTCGCTCAGTATGTCCCAAAAGAAGACATCCATGTCTATAGCGTCGATGAGAGTTTTATCGATTTGACCGGGATCATCCATCTGTACGGGACGCCTGAAAAAGCCGCCATTGATATGCAGGATTCCATCATGAGCCAGTTCGGTTTGCCGTCTGCAGTCGGCATCGGGCCGAATATGCTGCTGGCAAAGCTCGCGCTTGACTTGGAAGGCAAGAAAAAAGGGCTCGCGCATTGGACGATGAAAGATGTGCCGAGAAAACTATGGCCGGTTTCCCCGCTCAGCAAAATGTGGGGCATTGGCAGCCAAATGGAGCGCAATTTGAACAATATGGGCATCTTCACTGTAGGCGATCTGGCACGGGCTGACGTTAAACGGCTGGAAGATCGCTTTGGCATCATGGGCCATCAATTGCACCAGCACGCCCGCGGCATCGATTATTCAGAACTCGGCTCTTTGCTCATAGAAGGGCAGAAAAGCTTCGGGAAAGGCCAGATTCTTTACCGCGATTATGAAACGCGAGAAGACATCCTGACGATTGTGCTCGAGATGTGCGAAGACGTTGCGATGCGCACCAGAGAAGCGCGGATGGCCGGACGCACGATCCACCTCGGCATGAGCTACAGCAAAACTTCCTTCGGCGGGGGATTCTCGCGCTCACACTCGATCGAAGAAGCAACTAACGACACCTTGAAAATCTATGGTGTGTGCAAAGAGCTATTCCGGGAATTTTATACTGGCCAGCCGGTCCGCCAAATTTCGCTGTCCCTCACCAATCTGGAAGACGAAACCTCGATGCAGTTGAGCCTGTTCGAAGCGGACAAATGGCAGAGACGGCGTCTAGGCGCGGCGATGGATGCGATCAAGCGCAAACATGGCCCGACTGCGATCTACCGGGGAGTATCTGGAACAGAGGCAGGGACAGCGATTGACCGGACAAAACTAATCGGTGGGCATAAGAAATAATACGCTTGGAATGGAGAAAACCCTGTCGTAACAACAGGGTTTTTATTGCGCTTGCAGAATGCGTGAAGCGGCTTCACGTGCGCCGGAAATATTGCGCGCGATCGGCCCGACTTCCAGCTCTGCAAGCGGGCCCATCACATAAAGTCCAGGACCCCATTGCAAAGTATGCGTGACGACAGGATAACCGCACGCGGCGCATGGTAAACGATGTTCCTCGATAATAGGTGCCAGCCAACTGCTTCCTGGCAGCTGTGGTTGAAAGCCGGTGGCGAGAATGGCGGTTCCGGTTTGATGAATCAGGCTGCCGTCTTCGTCAAAGAGAGAGGTAATGCCTTTTTGCCGATTTGCCTTATGCACATGGCCATCCGCCACGAGCCTTGGAAACTGGCGGAGTTGCTTACGCAATGCAGCATTTAGTTCCCGTGTGATGGAGCCTTTACGGCGAGCCGCTACAATCATTTCCCGGCGCCTTACATAGGAGCGCGTGTTGTGAAAAGCTTGCTGGTATTTTGGGCCAAGCCATCCCGGGTCGCTATCGAAATCATGTACGCGGAACGGATGGCGCTTCAACAAGGTCACTTGTCCTGGAAACTGCTTGTGAAGCTTCAAAGTCAAAAGCACCGCTGTGATGCCGCCGCCGATAATCGTAAAAGGGGCTTGTGAAGCGTCGAACTTTGGCAATTCCTTGTCGAATACATGAAAGATCGAACCGGGTGAATCTGTCTGTAATTGCTGTGCCCACTCCGGCCAGTGCAACTGCTCACCTGCGCCGATTGCCAGGACGACATTGGCTCCCATAACAAGTGACCCGTTCTCCAAATGGATTTTCCAGCCATTCTCCAAGCGCTTGATTGACTCTACGCGGCCTTGGATCCAGCTGCGGCGGATTTCCTGTTCACGCACTAAATGCTCGCAATGTTCATGAAACAGCAATAACGAAGGCCGCTTGAACTTGCCAAAAAATGAGGCGCCTTCGCCAAAGAGGCTGGCTTTGGCATGACGATTCAATGAAAAGGGGTCCACATCAAGATGATGGACAAAAGGCGAGCGCAAGAATGGCATGGAGATGGCTTCGGTGCAGCGTCTCCACTCAGATAGCGGTTCCTCGTGAGGATCGATGATTGCCATTTCTTCAGGTGCAACGCCTTTTTGCTTCCGTAAAAAAGTGGCCAGCGTCATTCCTTGGATGCCGCCGATAATGATCCAGTTGTGCATATGCATGTCTCTCCCAACCGCTCAACATATAATAAGCTGAGCCTTGTCATAAAAATTGTCTTCAGTTGATTTTTAAATAGTAACTATTACGATTTGTTGTAGACAATATACATGCTGGAAGGGGAAATGACAAGTAGTTTCGACAGAAGTGGGACTCAGATGGAAACAGCAGAATGAAGATTCTGCTGAAAAATACTTGCACAAATGAACAAAGCGCTTTAATATATAAAACGTAATCGTTACGATTTGTTGATTGAGATCATAAGGGAGTTAGATAAGATGGATAAGCGCATCCCCATTACTGTCTTGAGCGGATATTTGGGCGCAGGCAAGACGACGTTATTGAATCATATTCTATCGAATCGGGATGGAATGAAAGTCGCGGCCATCGTCAACGACATGAGCGAAGTGAATATTGACAGTGCGCTCGTCCAAAACGGCGGCTTTTCCCGCACAGAAGAAAAGCTGGTCGAAATGCAAAATGGCTGCATTTGCTGCACCTTGCGTGAAGACTTGATCGTTGAAGTCGAAAAATTGGTGAAGCAAGGCGAGATTGATTATATCGTCATCGAATCGTCCGGCATCAGCGAACCGGTACCGGTCGCACAGACCTTCAGCTATATGGACGAGACGATTGGTGTGGACCTGTCCGCTATGTGCCGCCTCGACACGATGGTGACGGTCGTTGACGGGCATGGCTTCTGGCGTGATTTCGCTTCCGGTGAAACTTTGCTCGACCGAAAAGAAGGCGCGACAGAATCTGATGAACGGGAAATTGCTGATTTGCTGATTGACCAAATCGAATTTGCAGACGTCATTTTATTAAACAAAGCGGACCAGCTGACAACAGAAAAAGCAGAAGAACTCCACGGCGTGCTGCGCGCCTTGAATCCGTCCGCGAACATTCTGCGCACCGAGCGTTCACAGGTGCCGCTTTCTGAAGTGCTCAATACCGAACGCTTCGATTTGGACAAAGCGAGCCAAGGCGCAGGATGGATCAAAGAGCTGAACGAAGAGCATGTACCGGAAACTGAAGAATATGGCATCGCTTCCTTCGTTTACCGCAGTCAGACACCGTTTCATCCGGAGCGGCTGTTTCACTGGATCATGGACTGGCCGGTAGAAGTGATTCGCGCCAAAGGTTTTTTGCGCATTGCCACACGTGACGAGACGGCTACTTTGTTGTCGCAGGCCGGTCCTGCTGCAAGTTTAGAGACGGCAGGCGCGTGGGACAAAACTTATGGCGTGAAAATGACTGAGCTCGTATTAATCGGCATTAGGATGAATCAACAGGAAATGGTGCGGTCTTTAAATGACTGCTTGCTGACAGAGTCAGAGCTGACTAAGGATTGGAGCCAATTTAACGATCCACTGCCGGCTGCATCAACTATTCATCAATAAGGAGGAACTCAATATGAGAGTGAACATTACACTGGCCTGCACCGAAACAGGCGACCGCAATTATTCGACGACGAAAAACAAGCGCAACAATCCGGAGCGCATTGAATTGAAAAAATACTGTCCACGCTTGAAAAAAGTAACTTTGCACCGCGAAACAAAGTAATCTACCGAAAATTATTGCATAATAGAGAGGAGCCTATCGATGGCCAAAAAATCAAAAGTAGCACGCGATAAAAAACAACGTGAAATGGTGGCGCGCTATGCGGAACTCCGCAAAGAACTGAAAGCGCAAGGCGATCACGAAGCATTGGCGAAACTGCCAAAAGACTCGTCGCCGACCCGTTTGAAGAACCGTTGCGAAGTGACTGGACGCCCGCGCGGTTTCATGCGCAAATTCGGCATGTCCCGCATCGCATTCCGCGACCTTGCACATAAAGGGCAGATCCCCGGCGTCAAAAAATCAAGCTGGTAAGACAATAAAGGAGGCGTGGGCAATGAACGATGGCATGATTGCCTATTTGCTGAAAAGCGAAGTGGCGAAACTGGGTGAGGAGCATCGGCAATTATACCGCTTCATAATAGAACTGGAAGATGCGCTGGCTGAACAAGCGGATTCCGTAGAGGAATTTCGCCATTTGCTCGTGCTCCATTCGCCTTTCGAGCAGGCGGCTTACCGCTTCAACCGCTCGTTCAAGGAAGTTTCCGCCATGATGCAACAAATCGAAGCAGAACTCGGTGATAAGATCGAAGCCCGCCAAGAACGCGCCAAATGGCTCGACTATACAGACCATTTCGCCGGTGAAGCAGGACAGGAAGACAAGCAAGTGTTTTTGTTTATTAGTGAATAAATTTCATTACTATGCACAACAGCCGCCAGGAAATTTCTGGCGGCTTTTTTGTGGAGATTTTAAAGTTGGGTGTGAAACCATTTCCGGAAACGAGCGTAACATAATCAAAGGCATTGAGAAGCACAAGATAAGTGAAGGCTTTATGATTCAATAAAAGAAAGCAGATGAAGGAAGGGTGAAACGTGTGGCACATTGCACAAATTGTGGAACCAAATGGAAAGCGACAGACATCTGGAAACTAGGCATGGCAAAGGACGGCAAAACCTGTGCGACTTGTGGTGAACGACAATATGTGTCGTTTAAGAATGGCGGATTTTTAATGGGTCTCGGGTATATGAGCGGGACGATCGGGCTGCTGCTGATCGTGTTGTTTCCATACTACATTCGGTTAAGCAAACAAAAAGAGAAAGAATTGTATGGGGGGGAGAGGATCGGTCAGGCTGGAAGAGTTGCAAACTATCCAAGTAAAACCGATGGAAGTGGCAGGAGAATTGCAGCGCTTGAGTGAAGAGAACTAGACACCTACAAATGCCAGGAGGAAACCCAATGAAACAAATTATCGCACTCGGCGGAGGCGGCTTCTCGATGGAGCCAGACAATCCCCTGCTTGACTTATACATACTGGAACAATCACCGAAAAAAACGCCGAAAATCTGCTTTATCCCGACGGCGAGCGGCGATGCAGACAGCTATATCGCGCGCTTTTATGATTTTTTTGAACAGCATGACTGCGAGCCTTCGCATCTGTCGTTATTTAAGCCGCCCGCACAAGCACTTGAAGAGTTCGTTTTGTCTCAGGACATTCTGTATGTCGGTGGGGGCAATACGAAAAATTTGCTCGCGTTGTGGCGGGAATGGGGCTTGGACCGGATCATCGAAAAAGCCTGGAATCAAGGAATCATCCTAGCCGGCATCAGCGCCGGGTCGATTTGTTGGTTCGAACAAGGCGTCACCGATTCTTACGGCGACGAACTTCATCCACTGTCGTGCCTAGGCTTTTTGTCTGGCAGCAATTGCCCTCATTACGACGGGGAAGTAGACCGGCGCCCGGTGTTCCAGCGGCTGCTCCAGCAAGAGCAGATCAAGCCTGGGCTCGCCGCAGATGACGGCGTAGCGCTTCATTTTATTGGCGATGGCTTACACGTTGCTGTCAGTTCGCGCCCATATGCCAAGGCTTACCGTGTAAGAAAAGGATATGAAGAAGCAGTGGAAACGCGATTTTTAGGAAAGACCTGACGTCGTGTCTAAGCAGCTTAGGGCAGAAGGCCAAGTTTACCGGTAACGGAAAAGGGAAAAACCTACTAATTAGAAAAATTAGGAGGAGATCTTTTGCGAACTCACCAAATGTACGTGAACGGCGAATATATAACATCTACTGGAGACGAATGGATCGACATTATCAATCCGGCAACGGAACAAGTGATTTCCAAGATTCCAAAAGGCACGGAACAAGATGTCAACAAAGCAGTAGAAGCAGCACATCAGGCCCAGCAAGCGTGGGAACTGACGCCAAACATCGAACGCGGGAAAATTGTCCGCAAACTGGGCGATAAAATTGCTGAAAACCGCGACAAATTTATCGACTTATTGCAAGAAGAGCAAGGAAAAGACTATGAACTGGCGAGCGGCGAAGTCGACCTCGCGATTGACTATTTCCATTATATGTCCGAATGGGCAAGACGGATCGAAGGGGAAATCGTCCCAAGCGACCGCCCGAATGAAAATATTCTGGTCTACAAAAAGCCGATTGGCGTCGTGGCAGGCATCATTCCTTGGAACTTCCCGGTGTTCATTCTGGCCCGGAAAGTCGCGACTGCGCTCGTCACAGGCTGCACGATCGTCATCAAGCCGAGCCAGCAAACTCCGAACACCGCCATGGAATTCACGAAAATCGTCGATGCGATGGAAGAAATTCCAGCAGGCGTTTACAATGTCGTGACCGGTACCGGCTCGGAAATCGGCAATGCGCTAGCCTCGCACAAGAAGGTACAGATGATTACCATGACAGGCAGCTTGCCGGCTGGTACGAAAGTGATGGAAGCCGCAGCGCAAAACATTACCAAGGTCAATCTCGAACTTGGCGGCAAAGCCCCAGCTATCGTCACGCAACACGCCGACTTGGACTTGGCCGCAAAAGCCATCACCACATCAAGACTCGCAAACGGCGGGCAAGCGTGCACGAATGCCGAGCGCTTGTATGTCCATGAAAGTGTCGCCGAAGAATTCACCCAAAAACTGGTTCAAGCATTTGAAGCGACAAAACTCGGCGATCCGAGAGAAAGCAAAGACGTTACGATGGGACCATTGATCAGCCAGGACCGCTTAGAGACAGTCGAAGGCATGGTCAAAGATGCTGTAGCACAAGGGGCGTCCGTTGCAACAGGCGGGGAGCGCGCAGATCAGAATGCCGGCTTCTTCTACAAGCCGACCATTTTGACGAACGTCACCCACGACTCTGATATTATGCGTGAAGAAATCTTCGGTCCGGTGCTGCCGATGACGACCTTCAGCACCATCGAAGAAGCGATTGACATGGCTAATGACACTGTCTACGGCTTGTCATCTTCTGTTTATACAGACGACTTGAACGAAGCCATGCGTGTCGTCAATGAAATGAAATTTGGCGAAACCTACGTCAACCGCGAAAACTTCGAAGCAGTACAAGGCTATCACGCCGGCATGCGCCAATCCGGACTCGGCGGGGCAGATGGCAAGCACGGCATGGAAGACTTCCTTGCGACACAAGTTGTTTACATGCAGTATAAAAAATAAAGTGAATAAAGGCGCAGAAACGGATGTCCGTTTCTGCGCCTTTTCCTATGACTATTTTTCAAGACGCAAAAAGCGTTTTTTGCCGATCTGCAGGACGTCGCCGTTCTGGATGGCGGTACCGAGTTCTTCGTGTGTCAGTTTATCACCGTTAAACGATACCCCGTTTTGTTCGATCAGTCGGAGGAATTCGCTTTTGCTGCGGACGAATTCCTGTTTCACCAATTGCGGGATGATGTCTTCGATGCGTTCCTTGCCGTTTTCCACCCGTAGTGAAGGAATGTCTTCCGGGATTTCGCGTTTTTGGAAAGCCGTCTCGAAATAATCTTTCGCTTTTTTCATCGCTTCGTCGCCATGGTAGAGCCCCGTGATGATTTCAGCCAGTTCGAGTTTGATATTTCGCGGGTTTTCGCCGTCTTCTAGCCGGTCGAGCAAGGATTCAATCGCTAAGGGATGCTCATCTGTCGTCAGTTCGAAGTACTTGAAGACTAGAGGATCTGGAATTTCCATGACTTTTTTGAACATGACTTCAGGCGCCTCGCTGACGCCGATGTAATTGCCAAGGCTTTTGCTCATTTTTTCCACGCCGTCGAGCCCTTCGATAATCGGCATGAAGATGGCGACTTGTTTTTCCAGTCCCATATGCTTTTGAAGCGTGCGGCCCATCAAAATGTTGAAGGTTTGATCGGTGCCGCCGATTTCAATATCGGCCCCTATTTCAACGGAATCGTAGGCTTGCATGAGCGGATAGAAAAATTCGTGCAGGCCGATTGGCGACTGATTTTGGTAGCGGTTCTGGAAATCGTCCCGCTCGAGCATGCGCGCGACCGATGTGCTTGCGGCAAGCTTCAACACTTCCTCGAAATTCAGCTTCGACAGCCATTCGCTATTAAAGCGTACTGTCGTTTTCGTTTTATCAAGCACTTTGAAAATCTGTTCGTAGTAAGTTTCCGCATTCTCCCGTACCGCTTCATCACTGAGCGCGGTCCGTCCTTTGGCTTTGCCGGAAGGGTCGCCGATGCGCCCCGTAAAGTCGCCAATTAAAATGACCGCCTGGTGGCCGAGGTCTTGTAATTGCTTGATCTTGCGCAAAACGACGGCATGGCCAAGGTGGATATCTGGTGCCGATGGATCGAGCCCTAGCTTGATCGTCAGCGGGCGCTGTTCGTTGTATGAGCGCTCGAGTTTTTCGAGCAATTCGCCTTCGTCGATGATTTCGGCGGCTCCTTTTTCGATGATTTTCAGTTGTTCAGCGGGTGTGAGTAGCATGCTAACATCTCCTTATCTTGGAATGGGCCATATCGCAAAAACGATCAGAATACAAAAAAGCGCCCTCTAGGGAAAAACCCTAAAGGACGCGGATATGCGTGTTACCACCTTAGTTTGGAAACTGCTCGCACAGCTTCCCTTGGAAAGTACGGCCGAAGCGATACTCCTGCACGGATTACGGATGCAACTCCGGTGTAGCCTACTAAAAGTTCGGTACACAGCTCAAAGAGGTATTTCCCCAGACACCGCATGCGCCTCTCATCAACCGGCCGCTTTCTGTATGCTTCAGTCACAGGTACTCGTTCTTATCATCGCTTTTGTTCTTATATGCCGAAATGCTTGGGCAAATATTCGTTATGCGGATATTGTTTTCCATTATAACCCTTGTAGGAAAGAAGTCAATTAAAATCAAGGGTAGACTAATGCACTGGAATCGGGTGAATAGGAGCTTGTGGAGTGAGTAAAGAAGCAGTGAGAACAGGGCCGCCCAATATTGTAACCCAAAATTATTGTCGTTATAATTAACTGGAATTGCTTATGTTAAAATACTGTCAAAGACGAAATAGTTTGGAGTGGAGAAAATATGTATAGAGACGACGAACTTCAGCTATTTATCGGGAATTTACAAGGCATGGACGAGTACCGCTTGCCTCAGCGGGCGTACCATACCATTCGGTTGGCCATTCGTGATTTAATCCTTCCACCTGGGACTGCCCTTCTCGAACGCGAGATCAGCGAAGCCTTGCAAATGAGCCGTACACCTGTCAGGGAAGCCTTGGTGCGTTTAGAGATTGAAGGGGTTGTTCGCTTGGTCCCGCGTCGCGGGTTCATTGTAGAGCCTATTGAACAAGAAGATCTAAAAGAAGTGTATGAAATTATCACGACTTTGGATAGCCTAGCCATAGATATGGCAACGCAAAACGCTACAAAGCAAGAGCTAGACCAGTTAGAAGCCATTATCGAGGAACAGCAAGCAGCTCTTGCGCAAGAGGATTTGAAAAAATGGTCTTACCTGGATGATCTCTTTCATTCAAAAATCATTGAATATGCCCGCAACAAACGGTTAAAAACCGTAATTGATAGTTTTGCTGACCAGTCGTACCGGGCAAGATTGTTTACTATCAATGACCGCCCTCTTCCGATGCGTTCGATTGTCGAACATAAAGCGATCGTTTTTTGCATGCTTGCTAAAGATGGCAAAGCTGCAAGCATGCTAATTCAATCACATAGAAGACGAGCCCAAAAAGAAATACTTGAAGTGCTCGGGAAGATCAATCAATTGAAAGTGGATGGAAATTAAAAGACTGCCTTCTCTAATTTAGAGAGGCAGTCTTTTAATGTACCGATTGAGCTACATCAAGTGGCCAAAGATCAATGGGACATAGAAGTAAACGATGATGACTGTGAAAACGAGAGAGAACAAATTGAGCCAAACCCCCGTTAATGCCATGGTGCTCATTTTAATATAGCCGGTTCCGAAAACAATGGCATTCGGCGGAGCCGCAACCGGGAACATGTAAGCAAACGTGGCTCCCATATTGGCGGCAACCATCAATACAATCGGATCGGTTCCTAGTGTGGCAGCCGCAACTGCAACGATTGGATAGACCATCGTGGCGGTTGCTGTATTCGAAGTGAATTCAGTCATAACGGTAATTGTGCCAACGATCAAGGCGATCGTAAGAAACAGCGGGATATTGCCGAATCCAGTCAATTGTCCGCCAATCCATTGGTCAAGGCCAGATTCCATGATGCCGGCAGCTAAAGCAAGTCCTCCGCCGAACAGCCATAAAATACCCCAAGGCAGTTTAAGGATGGTGTCCCAGTCTAAAATGTTGCCGCCTTGATTTTTGGCAGGGATAGCAAAAAGAAGAATGCCGGCGAACAAAGCGATCAAGGTATCATCCAATCCAGGGATGAAGTTATTAAGGATAAAGCTGCGGGTAATCCAGGCAATACCCGTAAATGTGAAGATAGCCAATACCACTTTTTCTTCGTAGCTCATTTTTCCTAATCCGCTTAGTTCTTTCTTGACGATGTCTTTCCCGCCTGGAATGCTATTTAACTTCAGTGGAAAAGCAACTTTCGTCAAATAAAGCCAAATGATCGGAATCAACAAAGCTACTAAAGGCACCCCAAACATGAGCCAACGTGCAAATGAGATTTCTACATCATACAAAGTGCTGACGGTAGCAGCCAAAATAATATTGGCTGGTGCACCAACGAGCGAACCGAACCCACCGATGGTTGCTGCGTAGGCAGTTCCGAGCATTAAAGCTGTTCCGAAGGGGAACTTGCCAGGAGAGGTATCGATTTCACTGTTTTGTTTAAGGGAATCTGCCACATGTTTAGTGACGGCAAGGCTGATCGGCACCATCATCATAGTAGTAGCTGTATTGGAGATGAACATGGATAGAAACGCAGTTGCCACCATGAACCCGAGAATCAAGGTGCTTGGATTCGTACCGACAAATGAAATGATCGACAAAGCGATACGTTTGTGTAAATTCCACTTCTCCATTGATAGCGCTATCATAAAACTTCCGGCGAAAAGGAAAATTAATGGATCGCCATAGTTCGCAGACACTGCGCCCGTTTCCATCACGCCAAGAAGCGGGAACAATAATAATGGAAGCAAGGAAGTGATAGGGATCGGCATGGCCTCTGTGACCCACCAGGTGGCAATCCAAGCAACTACAGCCAAAACAGTCACAGCTGTAGCCGACATGTCATCGGGTGAGACGAATGTTTTGATCACTAAGAAAAGCGCGGGTCCGAGAAACAGTCCGATTAATTGTGGTTTTGTATAATTCGCTAATTTTTCAGTAGGTTTTTTGGAATCCATCTCTGTGCTGCGTTCTTTGTAATTTTCAGGAGTCGAACGAATAATAGTACTCATCGCTAAAACGTTAAGAGTTAACAATGCTTTGAGTAATGCCTTGGCTTGATCATCCCATGCCCACAGCTGAAACCAAAATCTTTTTACCGTTGCCATAAAAAATTCCCCTCTTTCTCCAGATAGATTTTAGTGATAACGCTTACAAAAAACAGGAGTCGATTACATTGCTTTGTCTCTTCTTGCTTAGCTAGAATTTTATAATTATGTATACGTTAAGTCAACATAAAATTTAAAAAATATTCTAAATTCTTTTATTTCCTCTTATTTAACTTGTTATTTAGTCTTAAAGGTTATTTTATTCAAAATATTTAAATTAATATTGACATCAATGTATACGTTAATATAGTATACACATTAATACCAATAAACCTGTCAGCAATGGCAGCCATAGGAGGAAATCATAATGAGCCAAACTAAAACATTCAGACTAGCGGTGATTCCGGGAGATGGGATCGGTAAAGAAGTAATCCGGGAAGGCATGAAAGTGTTAGAGCATTTAGCAGAAGAGTCTAATGGAAAGTTCGCTTTTGAAAGCGATTACTTTCCGTGGGGATGTGAATACTATCTGGAAAATGGCAAGATGATGGACGAAGACGGCGTAGAGAAAATCAGAAACCACGATGCGATTTATTTCGGGGCAGTCGGATTCCCTGGAGTTCCTGACCATATTAGCCTATGGGGTTTACGTCTAGCTATTTGCCAAGGATTCGATCAGTGGGCAAACATACGCCCTGTGGAATTCTTGCCTGGAGTACCTAGAAGATTGAATCACCCTGATGTCGACAATTTAAACTGGGTGTTGGTTCGGGAAAACTCTGAAGGAGAATATTCGGGAGTTGGCGGCCGAAATTTTGCCGGGCGCGGAACTGGCAATGAAGTAGCGGTTCAATCGTCTTTGTTCACCGAAAAAGGGTGTGAACGGATTATCCGATTTGCATTTGACTTGGCGCGGACTCGTGATCGAAAGAAAGTGACGAGCGTTACTAAGAGCAATGCCCAACAATATGGCATGGTACTATGGGATGAAGTATTTGCGCGCGTTAGCAAAGATTACCCGGATGTCGAAACAGATCAATGGTTAGTCGATGCCATGGCAGCTCAGTTTGTACTTCATCCAGAAGAGTTGGAAGTCGTCGTCGCCTCTAATTTGTTTGCAGATATCTTATCCGATTTAGGCAGCGCCCTTGCCGGCAGTCTTGGAATCGCAGCTAGCGCAAACTTGAATCCGGAAAGAAAAACACCGAGCATGTTTGAGTCTGTACACGGATCTGCACCGGATATCGCTGGAAAAGGCGTAGCGAATCCGATTGGCACTATTGGCAGCGCAGCGTTGATGCTTGATCACCTGGGGCTGACGGAAGAAGCGGCCCGCTTGAATCGTGCCATCGAAGAAACGACAAGACAAGGAGTTTTGACCCGTGACTTGGGCGGTTCTGCTGATACGGTTGATGTCACAGATGCCATCATCAAGAACTTAGCTAAAGTAGAATTGAAAGCCTAAACTCAGTAAAACCTGTCGTAATCGATAACATTCGATTGCGACTTTTTTTCTAATTCTAAAGAGGTGGGTGTGAAAATGAAAGTATTGATTGCAATGGATTCATTTAAAGGAAGTTTATCCTCAAAACAAGGAAGCGAAGCGATAGCGGCGGGCATTAAAGAAGTTTATCCATCGGCTGATACAAAAATGTTGCCACTGGCTGATGGAGGAGAAGGAACGGTTGAAGCTCTGGTTGAAGCAACCAAAGGAACCTTGTTCACGGTTCCGGTAATTGGGCCGCTGCAAGAAAAAATCGAAGCTACATATGGGGTTTTAGGCGATCACCGGACAGTGGTCATCGAAGTGGCTGCAGCATGTGGTCTTCCCCTTATCCGGGAAGAGCAGCGCAATCCTTTAATCGCCACAACATTTGGCGTAGGAGAATTGATCAATGACGCAATCGAAAGAGGCTACCGGGATTTCATCATTGGGCTAGGGGGAAGCGCCACGAACGATGGGGGAGTGGGAATGCTTCAGGCGCTAGGGTTCCAGTTTCAGGATCGCCATGGAAAAGAAATAGAATTGGGCGGGCAGTCGTTGAAGGATATTCGCCGTATTGATGCAGAAAACGTATCTCCAGCGCTAAGTGAGGCGCAATTTAACGTTGCATGTGATGTGACCAACCCACTCTATGGAGAAACGGGGGCGGCGTATATATTTGGCCCGCAAAAAGGCGCCACACCGGAGATGGTAGAGGAACTTGACCAAGGGCTTCGCAATTTTGCGCGCATCGCATCGGAAGACTTAGGCAAAGATATTCAAAATCCACCAGGGGCTGGAGCTGCAGGAGGGCTAGGAGCTGCCTTTATCGGATTTTTGCAAGGCGAATTGAAAAGCGGCATAGAATTGATCCTTGAGAGTGTGAAAATGGAAGAACAAATCAAAGGTGTGGACATCGTTGTGACAGGAGAAGGCAAGCTAGACGGCCAAACTTCCATGGGCAAGACTGCGTCGGGGGTTGCTCAATTGGCTAAAAAAATGGGTGTACCTGCCATTGCATTAGCTGGTAGTATTACAGAAGAAGCTGCTGATTTAAATGAAATCGGAATTACTTCATACTTTTCCATTTTGACAAAGCCAATGACGTTAAACGAAGCGATAGATCCTGATACTGCAAGACAAAATTTGCAAGTAACGACAGCTCAACTATTTCGATTGATCAAGGCATTCAAGCAATAAGAGCAGCTTCAAAAACAATTCCGGCTATGTTCAAAAGGAAAGGCAGAAGCGATTTCTTCTATAATGACTAAGGCTCGCAAGTTTTGTGTGAAATTAGTTTTGCCACAGAACCATTCCGGGAACACAGTACTAAAGGAGGAATTTGGATGGATTCATTTAAAGCAATTGTCGTAAAAGAGCAGGGAGAAGAAGTGGTCTTCGGCGTAGAACAAGCCGGCGAAGAGCAATTGTCAAAAGGTGACGTTCTCGTCAAAGTCGCCTATTCGTCAATCAACTACAAAGACATGCTCGCAGTGCAGAAAAATGCAGGCGTCATCCGCAACTATCCGATGATCCCGGGCATCGATTTCAGCGGAACGATCGTACATACAGGGGATGAGCGCTTTCACGAAGGACAGGAAGTGATTGTCACCGGTTTTGAAATGGGGATGAGCCATACCGGTGGGTTCTCGGAATATGCACGCGTTCCCGCTGAATGGATCGTTCCATTGCCAAATGGATTGAGCTTGAAAGATGCCATGATATTCGGCACGGCCGGGTTTACAGCGGCATTGTCCATCCAGGCACTTGAGCAAAACGGCATGAATCCTGACAACAATCCGCAATTATTGGTGACAGGGGCTACAGGCGGGGTCGGCAGTGTCGCGTTGCAGATCCTGTCGAAAATTGGCTACACGAATATCACCGCATTGGTGCGTAAAGAACATCAAGTAGAAGTGGCGAAATCGCTCGGAGCGACACAAACCATTTTCCCGGATGACCTGGGCGAACTGAAAAAGCCATTGAATAAGCCGAAATTCGACTATGTCCTGGACACTGTCGGCGGAGATGTGGCGTCGGTCCTCATCCCGCAAATTTCTTACGGCGGCAGCATGAGCATGTGCGGCAACGCAGCCGGCCTTCAAATATCAGCGACGGTCCTGCCGTTCATCCTAAGAGGCGTTAATCTCCTCGGCATCGATTCGGTCAATGTGCCAATCGAAAAACGTGGAGCTATTTGGGACAAGATGGCGACGGACTGGAATATCACCCAAACGACCTTGACCGATGAAGTGTCGCTTGAAGAAGTACCGGAAACAATCGAAGCCATCAAGAACGGGCAGCATCTAGGAAGAACCATCGTTAAGTGTTAAGTAGAAGTTAAGTGTAATGGATAAAACTATCTAATAGGTTTCATGCGACAGAAAAGAACGTTCGGAAAGTGGTTAGCTACGCTTTCGAACGTTCTTTTTTGTGTCTGCGATTTTTGATTTCTGGGCGAGAAACGATTTGCTTAAATTATGGCTAACGATAACTTATTTTCATAATCACTTACGAAGGAGAAATTTGCACATTGGGAAAACTTGCTCTTTGTGCAAGTTTTGTGGTATAACATGTAAGAATTAAAAATGAGGTGATGTAATGACTGACAGCGGTTTACGGGATCAGAAAAAAATAGCGACGCGCCAAGCTTTGGCTGAAGCCGCGTTTAACTTGGCGGTGGAACGGGGTGTGGATGGGTTTGTCGTGGAAGATATCGTCCAGACGGCGGGCTATTCGCGCAGAACATTCGCCAATTACTTCTCATGCAAGGAAGAAGCAATCGCCAATGCCCTGACGATGAATGATTATTTAGAACGGGACGGTCAATCGGCCTTTTCCACGGAACACTACACGCCTTTAGATACCATCGAATTGTATATCCGTGGTAGTTTCACGATCAATAAACTAAGGCGTCTCAACCAGCTCATTTCGCTGTCGCGTAACTACCCGGCGCTCAAGCTATATGTAACCGGCGCGTTGATGGAAGTGCAGGACTTTGCAAAACGCGGCATCAGCGAAGAATTCGGCAGCGATTATCCGGAAGAGTATTACCACATCCTGATTGGCGCGGTATTCGGCGCGATTTTGCCGGTTCTCGACGAAAGCATCGCCGTAAAATTACCCGAAGGCGGAGAACAAGTCGAAGTAGATACCGAGTTCAATCAATATATCGATGTTGTCTTTGCACATTTGCGAAAAGGCTTTAACTAATACAAATAGAGAATGGAGTTGCACACGTGTCGAGATTTTTTTATCGTATCGGAAAAACAGCCTATAGCAAGCCATGGATTTTCATTGCCAGCTGGCTTCTCATATTGGGAATCATCATTACCGCCATCGTCACGAATGGCGTGAATACAAGCAGTGAAACAAGAATTGACGGAACCGCCGCACAAGACGTGCTAGATGAGTTGGCGGAAGAATACCCGGCAGCATCCGGCGGACAAGGCAGTTACCTGTTCGAAGTGCCCGAAGGAGAAGCCGTTGACGATCCGGCAAATGCCCAAGCTTTAGCTATGGCAGCAAACGAAGTGTACGGGTTGGATCATGTCGTCAATCCAATGGACATGCTGCAGGACGAGGAAGCAATCGCTCAAATGCAGGCAATGCAAGAGATGATGAGCCAGCTTCCGACGCCTGAAGTCAACCACCGGCCTTTCATTGTCCAGGATATGCCAGTCCCAGGCATCCAGATTTCAGAAGACGGCACGGTCGCATTATTCCAGTTCCAACTGACCAAAACGGCGGAAGACTTGAGTGAAGCGGAGCGCGAAGAACTCGCGGACGCTGCGAATATCGCTCAAGACAATTCTTCCATTACGGTCATTCCGACGGGCGCGCTGCAAGGTGTCGATATTCCAATCGGCGGTACGCATGAAATTATTGGGCTCGCGATCGCAGCGGTCATCTTGGTTGTGACACTCGGTTCACTCATCGCTGCAGGCTTGCCGCTGGTCGTGGCATTGATCGGCGTCGGTGTGGGCGTCGGCGGGACATTCGCCTTATCGAGCATGTTCGAAATCAACAGTCTGACACCGGTTCTCGCCTTGATGATCGGTCTCGCAGTCGGCATCGACTATGCCCTATTTATCGTCAACAGACAGCGCAAACTGATCACGGAACAAGGATTACCTGCTAAGGAAGCGGCTGCCCGTGCAATCGGTACGGCAGGCAGCGCCGTATTTTTTGCCGGCTTGACGGTCATCATCGCACTCAGCGGCTTGCTGGTCATCGGCATTTCGTTCCTCAGCAGCATGGCGCTTGTCGCGGCGTTGACCGTGTTGATCGATGTACTGGTCGCGCTCACGCTGCTCCCGGCATTGCTCGGCTTGATCGGCGAACGGATTGTTTCGGCTAAAGCAAGAAACAAGAAACTCGCGGGCAAAGGTTCCAAACAAGGCTTTGCCGGAGCGTGGATCACCGGCTTATTGAAAATGAAATGGGCAGCCATTCTTCTGGTCATCGTGATTCTTGGCACCCTCGCAGTGCCGGTCGCGCAGATGAACCTCGGCATGCCTTCTGGTGAAAGTGCCAATAAAGACACCGCTGTCAGACAAAGTTATGACGTTATTTCCGACAGCTTTGGCGAAGGCTTCAATGGCCCGCTGCTCGTCGTGGTAAAAGACCAAGACGCAGCTGCGGTGAATCCACAAGAATATTTCCAGCTGCTCAGCAATATCTCACAGCTGGACGGCGTAGCGGAAGTATCTCCAGGCGGGTTCAATGGAGATGGCACCATCGCCATTATCAGCATCATCCCGGAAAATGGGCCGACCGATGAAGCGACAAAACAATTGGTGGAAAGTTTGCGGACAGATGCCGCAGCTACTGAGAACACCAACACGGAAATTGGTGTGACCGGCTTAACGGCGATCAATATCGACATTTCGGAAAAACTCGCTGAAGTATTCCCAATCTACATCGCTATTATTGTCGTGCTGTCACTGCTTATTTTGCTAGTCGTCTTCCGTTCGATCCTTATTCCGATCAAAGCAACGGCCGGTTTCCTATTGAGCATCATGGCCACATTCGGCGCGACAACGGCCGTCTTCCAGTGGGGCTGGCTCGGATCGCTATTCGGAATCGACACCGGCGGGCCATTGCTGAGCTTTATCCCGATCATGGTGACCGGCATTCTTTACGGACTCGCCATGGATTACCAAGTATTCCTCGTGTCGTCGATGCGCGAATCCTATATCCACGGTGAAAAAGGAGATGGAGCCATCGTCAGCGGCTACAAGACGGCCAGTAAAGTGGTCGTTGCCGCCGCATTAATCATGGTCTCGGTATTCTCTGGCTTCATTTTCACGGATGACATCATGATCAAGCAAATCGGTTTTGCCTTAGCGTTCGGGATCCTTGTCGATGCCTTCCTCATCCGCATGATCTTCGTGCCAGCTGTCATGTCGCTGTTCGGCGACAAGATCTGGTGGCTGCCAAAATGGCTCGACAAGATTCTCCCGGATTTGGATATTGAAGGCGAAAAACTGCTTCATGAATTGAATGAAAAAGATAAAGCAACACGCACGAATACCGGAGAAAACTCCATCTAAAGATAGCTAAAACTGCCGGGAAGCTTCCCGGCAGTTTTTCTTTGGTTAAATAATTTTTGAGGATGGCTCGTCGGTGAAAGAGAAGCAGAGGGTAATCGAAAAACGTTCGTAAAAGTGTGTGAGAATTAGTGAACGTTCGTAAAGTTATTTTGTGCATTTACGAACGCTACTTTTGTTGATGTTCAGTCCATTTCGGAGTGTTCGCGAAAGTGTACTTTTACGAACGCTTTTATTTCCAGGATTATCTAGCTATTATATTTAGTTCTAAGTATATTTAACGTAAGAGTTTCGATTCTGATAATAAGAGAGAAAAGATAACTAAGGAGGACTTATGGAAAAAAGTAAACTTCGCATCAGAAACGACGAGGATGGAGAAACCGTATATATCGATAGTGAAAATGTACAAGAATCCGTCCAGTATATTCAGGAACACCAAATCAAAAGTGTAGATATTACCTACGACTATAAGGAATCACAAATCGATTTCTTAAGCGAATGTCCAACCGTCGAATATATATCGCTTGAAGGGTCGAGTATCAAAGATATAAATGGAATTTACCATTTGAAGATACTTAAAACTTTGGTAATCAATGATACTTCCCGTTCCCTGGCAGTCGATTTCAGCCAGTTGACCTCATTAGAAAGGATTATTGGCACACTGCCGGCCAAAGTGATAGGAATCGGCAGCCTCACCAACTTGAAGGAACTACAAATCTGGGGCTATAAGCCAAAAGGGAAAAACCTGAAAAAATTTACCGAGTTGAAAGCCCTTGTAGATCTCGAGCTCATCAATGCTAATATCACTTCCCTAGAGGGAATTCAAGGATTGGAGAATTTAGAGAGCCTAGGCTTATTTAGAATGAGAGCCCTGGCTGATATCGAAGCGATCCAGCATCTTTCGAAAAATTTGACTTCTCTCCAAATAGAGGGTGCAAAAAATGTACAGGACTTCTCATCGATCAGAAGAGTTCAATCACTCAAATATTTAACTTTAAATAATTGTGGAATGATTCCATCCATTCGATTCATTAGGCAACTGCCTCATTTGAAAGGCATACAGTTTTGGGATTCTACGATAGTAGATGGAGATGTCTCACCTTGCATTGAATTGGAATATATCCACTTTACGAATAAGAAACATTATTCCCATCGGCTGATAGAAGGTCCTCGAGTCAATGACCGACCTACCTTTATCGCAAGATCCATTCCGGCAAACACGGAATCGGTTTCGCAAAACGCCAATCTGTCAGAGGATTCTTTGCCTACTGAAGAGTGGCGAATAAGGATGGACGACGGAGATGATCAGTTTACCGAAGAAAATCTAGCGGCAACCGAAACCGTACTCCAAGGTTATAAAGATAGACTGTCCCACCTTCAAGAGCCATCTGAAAAGAAAATCGTTCAGGAAGTGAAGGAAGTGGTTCTCCGTTTAAATGCGCTCAATGAGGAGTATGACTTTTTCATTGAGACGCTGGAGCGTGAGGAACTTCACGATTTCATTATGGAAAAAGCGCAGCAAGTCGGGTTGAAGACAGAGGAAGACATTATCGAAGAATGGCGTGAATGGTAGGGGAATTTCACAAGGTATTTATGGGTAGGATCTGGAACGAACAAAAGGCGCTAATTTAGGAGAATTGAATGTAACTTAAGTGCAGTTAAGTTACATTCACATCATCAATTTTAGCCTGTTAAAAAATTCGAAAACATCGGTATTTACTTGCCAATTTTTGGTGGTATTCTATTACTAGTCTTAAAATGTTAATTTTATTAAAAGACACTGACAAAGCATTCCTGGAGAATGAAATCAAGCTAAGAGGTGTATTTATGTTCAAAAAGAGCACTAACGCTGGTATGGACGAGAATGAATTCTGGAACATAGTCAACATGTTTCAGTGGAAACATGCAGGTTATGACGAAAAAATTCTAAAAAAGGCAATCAAATATTTATCTGCAAAATCTAATGAAGATATAAATGAATTCGAGGATATTTTATCAAAACTGCTATATGATTTAGATGGAAAAATATATGCGGAAAATATCGGGGAAGACTCGTATGTAGACGGTGATACTTATTTCTCCCCAGATGAATTTTTATATGCACGCTGTGTAGTAGTAGCGAACGGCAAAGACTATTACTATGAAGTTTTAAATGATCCAAATTCCATGCCAAAGGATATGGAATTTGAAGCGATTCTTTACGTTGCTAGTGAAGCATTCGAGATGAAAAATGACGCAGAATACGAATATTCACCAAAATTTGATTACGAAACGTATAGCAATGAAAGTAAATGGGGAAATTAGTTGATTAGCAGTAAAATTATGATATACCAGATTTTTTTAGAAACACTTTTGGGAAATAACGGCTTTCAATCATTAAAAGCATAAGAACTCAATCAATCAGTTTATAGGACTGATCGATTGAGTTCTTTATGCTTTCGAATGTAACTTAATGTGAATTAAGTTACATTCGAGTACGGCAATCTATAGGTGAAAGGAGACTAAAAATGAATATTAGAAAAGCCACTTTTTCCGATGCAAGGGGAATAGCTCAGGTTCATGTAGATAGTTGGATTACCACATATCGTGGCATTGTTCCGGATGAATATTTAAACCAGCTGACATACGACGCTAGAGAAAAGTTATGGAAAAATAATCTTGAAAACTGCGATGTTTTTGTAGCTGAAGATGAAAAAGGGAAGATTATCGGTTTCGCCGATAATGGCAAAGAAAGAACAGGGGAATATAAAAAGCTGGAAGGCGAAGTATATTCAATTTATATCTTGAAAGATTATCAATCGCATGGCGTAGGAAGATTACTTTTGAAAGAAGCAGTTAATGATCTGCTGAATAAAGGCATCAATTCCATGCTCATCTGGGTTTTAAAAGATAATCGTTCGTGTGGTTTTTATGAAAAGATGGGCGGTAAGGTCGTCGATAGTAAATCCCTAGAAATCTACGGCAAACGTTTAATCGAAGTCGCATATGGATGGGAAGACATCGGTATAATAAAATGAGTCCTCGCTAAACCTTTTAAGAGTTCTGAATGTAACTTAATGCTAATTAAGTTACATTCAACACCTTTATTTCACCGATCTTCGAAGAGCGAGAGATAAGAATGGATTTGCTAGAAAAAATGATACATTCAAAAGGCTATTCTGTATGGATATAAATTCGCGCTTTTGAAAGAATATAAGTTTACATATCGCAAAGTTATCAGAAGGGAAGGAACCTATTTAAGGTTTCTTCCCTTGTTACTTGGAGAAGTGTACTTGTACGAACGGCCATATTCTGTGGAGGTTTGTTGCAGGTTTTTAAGTGGCGGATATTAATATGAACTGATGGTTTTACAACCGTTTGAAGGGAAAGCTAGATATGATAAAAAATAACTAAAAATAAAATTCCGAATGTTATGTAAATGGTAAGATGGTGTATAGGAAGCAAAAATTTTTCCCTGCTTCTATCCAGTGCAAGAACAAGGAAGCACTCCCATTCTATTTTCAATATAAGGAGTTCTTTTTGATCATTCAGCAAAAGTAAGTGGAGGGAGGTTCACAATATGTGGTTTAAGATCTTACTGTTCCTATTCATTGTGTACGCAGTGAACGCCATCATTAAATTCACTCTCAAGAAGTGGCTGAACGTCGAGCCGCGGAAGAAGATGTTCTTTTCGAATAATTATGTAAATGAAACTCACTTGAAAGTGGACTGGTTTGTACGGGGGATTTTGCTGATTGCAGGGCTGGCAGCGTCTTTTTATGTCATTGTCGAAGAGAATTCAATTGTATACATGCTCGTCTATCTCATTGTATTTATCATTCTGACTTATGCAGTGGAGGCGTACTTTGAGTGGAAAGCTTCCAAGCACCCGAAGCAATCCCTTTTTACGTTGAGCGAAATGTTTGTCTGGCTCGTTGCGGTTGCCTTACTGATCCAGTCAAGTTCATTCTTTTTAGGAATCATTGAGGGTGTCGTGACTGAAAAAGCGGAAGCAAGTTTTACTGTGGAAACGGTGTCAACTGGCTTTTGGGGCGATTCATCTATTGAGGAAGTGCATTTGACGGATGCCACGGTTTTCAAGGGGAAAGTGGAGACGTATGAAGAATTGAAGGAAGGAGATTTGGTGCGTGTGATGCCGTTCGATCTGCCAGCTGACTTTTCGTATTCTCTTGCTGCGGAAGTGACGGTGGAATGACAAGGGAAGCACAAACCGCATGGCAAGCTGAAGCAATAGGTAGTCGAATTCTCCACTAAGTTGGCGATACTGTCCAGAACCAGAAAAATTCATGGTTTTTGCTTATTTACAGCCTTTTCATTATTATCGTGGTATTAAAGGACTGGAACAACACTGAATAATTGAAAAGGCTTAGAAAAAACTGACTGCGTAACCAATATTATATCAAGTATTTATTCCCGAAATTTGCAAGAGTTCATCTAAACGGTACTAGGTTTACATATCATGAATTTATCGGAAGCTGGGTAAATAGCAGGGGGAGAGAAGATGCGCTTTGATTAGCCTTTGCTCTCCCTCTTTGTCTATAAAAGTGAGCTTTTACGACCGGCTTTCTAGTATCCTTTTTAAGCTTTATTCAACAAAACTACAAGGTGATTTTAAGGGAAATACATATCTATAGAAGATGTTTATACGGTAGGTGAAAGAAGGTAGCTGAATATCAAAAAAATTTATGGCTTAAAAGCCCTGTATGCTCGTAACGTTCCAACGATGGTTGAGAACTTCCCTGTCTCCTCAATTGCAGCGAATCCGGTTTCTTTCAAGAGATTCGGAATTATGCCTTTGACATGTGGTGAAGTGGTTTCAAATCCGTCCAGGAATTGGACAGGGAGGAAGGCCACACGCATCAAGCCATTTTGTGGATTATCGAAATCGAGGATATGAAACTGGCCGCCTGACTTGAGTGTCCGGTGAACTTCCTCAAATGTTTCCTTCTTCTTCTCCAACGACAAATGATGAATAAATAAACTGGTAAAGACATGATGGAACAGATGATTAGAAAAAGGGAGCCGATCAGAAAATCCTTCCTCGAATCGGATATGATCGACTTGATTTTCTTTTCTCTTCTTTTTTGCGATGGCTAATATTTCGGGGTCAGCATCGACCCCAATCACATGCACTCCGGCTTGTGAATGTTGAAGAAAAAGAGCGAGTGTCCCTGTGCCGCAAGCCAGATCCATCACCACTTCATCAGGTTGGAGAGCTGCTTGGTGGACCAGGTGCATTTTTAACTTTTTTTCCTGCATTCCCCACTGAATTAACGGGTCATAGAATCGGGTCATCCAATGGTATTTGAGTGCCGGTATATACGCTTTAGTCTTATTTGCCTTCATGAAGTTCGCGTCCTTTCCATATAAGTGGATTTTTTGTCATGAGTAACTCTTTTGCGAGAAAAATGAAGGAATTGACCATCTAACTTATTAATCATCGCTTTAGCAAACCGCATATACATAAATGTAAAAAATCCGGCCTGCGCTTATGAATGTGCAGGCCGGTCTCGATGTGTGTTTGCTATAAATTATTTTTTGTTCAGCATATGGATTGGGTGGCCCATGATGCCTTCCGCAGCTTCCATCAGGGGCTCGGGAAGCGTAGGGTGGGCATGAATCGTCAGGCTGAGGTCTTCAGCAGTCGCCCCGGTCTCAATGGCAAAGACGGCCTCGGCAATGAGCGATGAGACTTCCGGTCCAACCATCTGGACGCCCAAGACCCGTTTCGTTTCCTGTTCGGCCACAATCTGTACGAAGCCGTCGGCATCGGAAACCGATAAGGCGCGGCCATTGGCTTGGAACGGAAAACGACTGGAAATCGTGTTGTAGCCCTGCTCTTTTGCCGCTTTTTCGGTCAATCCGGTATACGCGACTTCGGGGTCGCTGAAAATGACAAACGGCATCGCTTGGAAATCAATCACGCTTTTTTGTCCGCTGGCCACCTCGGCCGCAATCTTGCCTTCATAGCTGGCTTTGTGAGCCAGGAGGTCACCGCCTGCGCAGTCCCCGATTGCATAGACATGGTCAACGTTGGTTTGGCATTGCTTGTTGATTTGGATAAACCCGCGCGAATCAAGTTCAACGCCGATATTTTCCAAGCCGATCGTTCGGGTGTTCGGTTTTCTCCCAATGGAAACCAGGCAGTAATCCCCGGTCATGACTTCGTCCTTGCCATTCACCTGGAACCGGACATTGACTTCTTCCCCTGTATTTTCCCCGCCTTGCACGAGGGCGTTGGTGATGACCGTGACGCCAAGGTCTTTTAAATGGCGTTTGACGACGTTCGTCAGCATTGGATCGGTCCCGGGAAGAATGGTATCCGATCCCTCCAGGATGGTCACGTTGGCCCCGAACTTGGCGTAAGCCGTTCCCAACTCCAACCCGATATACCCGCCGCCAACCACCACGAGGTGGTTCGGCACTTCCTGGAGCGTCAAGGCCTCCGTTGACGAGAGAATCCGTTTTTGGTCGAATGGCAAACTTTTCAGTTCGGTCGGCAACGAACCGATGGCCAGGATCAGATCCTGGTAGGCATAAAGCTGTTCTCCGTCAGCGGTTTTGACCCTTGCCGTATGGGCTTCCGTCAGATAAGCTTCCCCGCTGATCACTTCCACACCATTGCCTTTCAGCAGCGTCTGGACCCCGCTCGTGAGTTTGTTCACGATGCCGTCCTTCCATTTCACCACTTCCGGCATATCCACGACCACGTCACCTGAAACCTTGATGCCCATGGACCCGGCATGCTGGATGTGTTTCACTCGTTCCGAGGCACTGATCAGCGCCTTGGAAGGGATGCAGCCGCGGTTCAGGCAAACGCCTCCCAATTCGGCCTTATCCACCAGTACCACTTTTCTCCCCAACTGCGCAGCCCGAATGGCCGCGACATAGCCGCCCGATCCGGCTCCGATCACCAATAAGTCCAGTTCCTTTTTTGCTTCATTCGTCATGTTTGCTTCCTCCTTCGGCATTTGAATATTCGAAAACCGTGATTTCCACTCACATTTATTTCAAAAGAGGCGAACCGATACTAGCAAAGGGTACCTCTCCTAAAATCCATACCCTATATCTTGAGAATTAGTAAGAGAATGCTTCAGATTCGTAGTGCCCTACTATGTATTTCAGAAAAGAGCTTTCCAGTTGGCTGGAAAGCTCTTTTCGTTACTCTTTAACGCGCATCAGCCGCAAGCTGTTGAGTGCAACCAGAAGGGTAGCGCCCATATCCGACATGATGGCGATCCACAGGGTCAGCCAACCCGGAATGACCAATAGCAGCGCAATCACTTTGATGCCGATGGCGAACGTAATGTTCGCTTTGATGATATTCAGGGATTTCCGGCTCAATTTCACCGTGAATGGCAGCTTGCTCAAATCGTCGCCCATCAAAGCGACATCCGCCGTTTCCAAAGCGGTATCCGTTCCGGCTCCGCCCATGGCAATCCCGACCGTAGAAGCGGCGAGTGCCGGCGCGTCGTTCACGCCGTCTCCAATCATCGCCACCTTGCCGTACTCGGCCCGTAAGCGTTTGATGACATTCAATTTGTCCTCCGGCATCAGCTCGGCCTGGATTTCGGTGACGCCGACCTCTCGGCCGATGGCCTGACCGGTCGCTTTGTTGTCACCCGTCAGCATGATCGTCTTCTTGATGCCCATGTCGTGCAGCTTCTGGATGACTTCCTTGCTGGAGTCCCGGACTTCATCGGCCACGGCGATGACCGCCAAAATGTGTTGTTCCGTCCCGATGATCATCGCGGTCTTGCCTTGGTTTTGCAGGGCCGTTACGGTCTGTTCCAAGTTCGCATTGGGGCTCGCCGCGCCTAACTCGTTGAACAGAATCGGGCTACCGATGTAGTACGTGATCCCTTCTACGGTTCCCTTAATCCCTTTTCCGGTAATGGAAGAGAAGTCCTCGACCAATACCGAAGAATATGAAATGTTCTCTGCGTCCGCTTTTTTCATGATGGCGGAGGCAAGGGGATGCTGCGAGCGGTACTCCAGCGCAGTCACGATGGAAAGCAGCTCTTTTTCGTTTACTTGCTTGTTCATGACTTCAAAATCCGTTACGACGGGAACCCCTTTGGTCAGGGTGCCGGTCTTGTCAAATGCGATGGCCTTCAGCGCACCCATTTCCTCCAAGTACACGCCGCCTTTGATCAGCACGCCTTTTTTCGCGGCATTCCCGATGGCGGACACGATTGAAATCGGCGTCGAAATGACCAATGCACACGGACAGCCTACTACGAGCACAGCCAGTCCTTGATAGACCCAGGTTTCCCAGCTAGCATCGAACAGAAGGGGCGGGACAATGGCGACAAGTGCGGCAACCGCCATGATGATCGGTGTGTAGTACTTCGCAAACTTATCGACAAATGCCTGGGAAGGGGCGCGTTCGCCCTGCGCTTCTTCGACCAGGTGAATGATTTTCGCAATGGTCGTGTCTTCGACCAGTTTGGTAATTTTGACTTCCAGCAAGCCTTCTTCGTTCAGCGTGCCGGCGAAGACGTCATCGTTCACCGTTTTGGCGACCGGCACGGATTCACCGGTGATGGCCGCCTGATTGACCGCCGAATAGCCGTTAGTAACCGTACCATCCATCGCAATCTTCTGTCCCGGTCGGACAATCATGGTGTCGCCCACCACAATATCGTCCACCGAGATTAGAAGTTCTTGGCCATTCCGTCGGACCAGTGCCTCTTTCGGAGCGATGTCCATCAACGAACGGATGGATTGTCTCGCCCGGTCCATCGAATAGCGTTCCAGTGCTTCACTGATCGCAAAGAGGATGACCACGATGGACGCTTCCGCCCATTCACCGATAAAGGCTGCCCCGATGACCGCAACGGTCATGAGGGTTTTCATGTCGAAATCCAGGCGAATCAGGTTCTGGAAGCCGACTTTGAAGAGCGAGTACCCGCCAATGGCAATCGCTGCCACAAACAGAAGCGACGTCAGCAGGTTTTCTTCGCCGTTCACGAATTGGGAAATGTAGCCGAAGACGATCAGCAGGGTGGAGTAGAGCAAGGTGCTGTGCTTCTGGTAGAACGGCACTTTCTTCTCTTTTGCAGCCATTGTTTTTTCGGTTTCTGTTTTCGGACCTGCTGGACGTCCTGCGATTTCAGGCGCTACCTTCAGGTTTTCAAAAGCGCCGGCTTTTTCCAGCTCTTCAACCGAGGCCGTCCCGTAAACGGAAATTTTCGAAGCGCCGAAATTCACTTTGGCGTCCTGGACACCCGGAATCTGTTTGACGTTGTTCTCAAATTTTCCGGCACAATTGGCACATGTAAAGCCTTCCACCCGGAAGACATTTTTGTCTTCGACTGCCACGTTCACTTCAGGAGCCACCTGGCGTTTCGGTTTTTCCGGTGCTACTTTCAAATTCTCGAAAGCGCCGGCTTTTTCCAGTTCCTCGACCGTCGCCTCGCCGTAGACGGAAATCTTCGAAGCGCCAAAGTTCACTTTGGCATCCTGGACACCGGGAATCTGTTTGACGTTCTTCTCGAATTTCCCGGCGCAATTCGCACACGAAAAGCCCTCAACCCGGAAGACGCTTTTGTCTTCTGTTTCCTTCGTTTTTTCAACCAACGGAAACAACCTCCTTCTGATGGATGAAGGCCACTTGCACCAAGTGTTTCACATGCGCGTCATCCAGTGAATAGTAGACCAACTTGCCTTCCTTGCTGTATTTCGCCAATCCCATATTTTTCAACAGGCGCAGGTGGTAGGAGGCGGTTGCGGTGGAAGAGCCGATGATATTCGCAACGTCACACACACAAAGTTTGTCCTCCAGCGATAAGGCATAGGCGATCTTGATTCTTGTGTCGTCTGATAACGCTTTAAAAATTTTCGCCACTTCCAGCGGATTCTGTTCTGCCAGCTGTTGCTGAACGCGTTCCACCTTTTCCTCATCTATACAGACCACATCACAAATATCTTTTGCCATTTTCTTTCACTCCTTTTACTCACTCGTTTTTTAAAGCGATTGAATTTCTTCTATCGAAGTTTAGGGTGTGGAATCAACTCAATTCACCAAACTCCAAAGAAAACGGAAGGTCCCATTCTCTACCATAATCAAGATACCGAGTCCGATAAAGACTACGGGCACAATCCACCGTTCCCATTTCTCAATCGTTTCAGAGATCGATTTAACGGATGCCAAACGGTAACTGAGGTAACACAAAACAGCTGTCATGATAGCAAAGACAACCAGCATCACGATGGTTTCATTCGGATTCAAGGTTGAAAAGTAGGGTATGTAGACACCGATGTTATCACCGCCGGCCGCCAATGTAATAACCGTGACGGTGACAAACAGGCGATTGGACTTTCCGGAAGACAAGCGAGACAAGAGATCCTCTTCGTTGTTCTCCTCTTCTTCCCTTTTCCAGACTTTGATTCCTAGATAAATCGGAATGAGACCCAGCAGGCCGACCCAATGAGTCGGTACAAGCGTCAAGCCATAAGCAGCTAATAGACTGACGCCCACTAAGAGGGCTGTCCCCAGATACTGGCCGATAACAATGGATTTTAACTGACCTTTTTTCATCGTCTGCGAAAATAAAATCAACAAAATGATGACATAATCAATGCTGGTCGCAACGTAAGCTGCAACAGCGGAAAAAATCGTGGTTAACAGTACCCTCATCTCCTTTGCAGATATACTAGTGTGGATTGATACCCTCTAATAGTTAAACATTCAAATGAACGTTTGATTAATGCAAGTGTACAAAGATTTCGCTAGATTGTCAATCCTACATTCAAATGATTGTTTTAATATTTGAACATGCTTGTTAGAATGAACAGAGAGTGACAAGTGGCAAGGCAAATTGAAATTTAGTATGACCAATTCAGGCATGTCTTGTTAAGCATTCTATTTTTATGAATGTTAGAAATGGTATAGAAGAACGATGTGGAGTAGATGATTGATAAATCACGATAGGAAAGAGGGATAGTATGGATAAAATCAATAAGAAGAAACAGTCCGGAATGAAGTTCGCAGTTCTCCTGACACTGTTGGCGGTTGGCATTTTAGCAGCAATCGTAGTACTCACAAACCAGCAATCTGCTTCAACAGTGGAAACAGGAGAAGTGGATATAGCGGGCCAGCCAACGCTTGGGGAAAGTGATGCGCCGGTCACGGTCGTTGAATTTGGTGACTTCAAGTGCCCGTCCTGTAAAGCATGGGGAGAAATGGTGTATCCGCAGCTGGTGGCGGATTATGTCGACACGGGCGATGTAAAATTCTCCTATATCAATGTTCTTTTTCACGGCAATGAATCGGTCGTAGGTTCGTTGGCTGCCGAAGCCTTTTATGAACAAAGTCCGGAGTCCTATTGGAGTTTTCATAAAGCCTTATTTGCAGCACAACCGACTGAAAATCATGATGCTGCTTGGCTGACGCCGGATAAGGCTCTTGAAGTGGCCGCCGAATTTCCAGCCATCGACCCGATTCAGATGACAGCGGACATGGAAGAGCAGGAGACGATGGACAAAGTGGAAGTAGATAAAGCCTTGGTAGAAGAGCATGAAGTAGCGATGACTCCGACAATTGTCGTCAATGGACAGACATTGGAAGATCCATTTGATTACGAGGCCATCAAAGCATTGATCGATGAAGAATTAGCGGAGGAAAACTAATGGACGAAACCCATAAAGTATCGGATAAAAGGGGCTTCTTACTATACGGAGCTTGGTTCGTTTCGTTAATTGCGACTCTCGGCAGCCTTTATTTTAGTGAAATCAAGGGGTTCATCCCGTGTGACCTGTGCTGGTTCCAGCGGATTTTCATGTATCCGCTTGTGTTGATTTTAGGGATTGCGACGTTCCAGAACGATTGGAAGGTTGTCCGCTATGCCCTGCCCTTATCAGTTATCGGGGGAAGCATCTCGGTCCTGCATTATATGGAGCAGAAAATTCCAGGGTTTGGCGGGATTCGGCCCTGTGTAAGCGGCGTTCCCTGCAGCGCAGAGTATATCAATTGGTTTGGGTTCATCACCATTCCATTCCTCGCATTTGTCGCTTTCCTTTTAATTAGTGTGGCGATGGTAATTCTAGTAACGAAGAAAAGAGCGAATTGACGCATCGCCCCTAACAATCTATCATGGACTGTCATTTTTACAGAAGGCGGCGATAGGCAGTTAAAGGAATATACACGTCAATCATTTAAAAGGAGACTGTTCTATGGCTGAAGTAAGTTTGTTGCTGGCGTTCGGCGCTGGGCTGTTATCATTCATTTCTCCCTGCGCCCTGCCGTTATATCCGGCTTTTCTGTCCTATATTACCGGAGTTTCGGTCAATGAGTTAAAAGCAGGCAAGGGAATGATGAGAAGCACCGCTTTGATTCACACGGTTTTATTTTTAATTGGATTTTCCATCATATTTTTAGCGTTAGGCTTATCAACTTCGCTACTCGGAAATTTTTTCCTGGAATATCAGGTCCTTTTACGCCAGCTGGGCGCCATTTTGATGGTGTTTTTCGGTTTGGTCTTAACCGGCATTCTGAAATTTGATTTTTTACTTTCGGATAAAAAAATCCACTTTCAGAAAAGACCTTCCGGATATGCTGGTTCTGTTTTGATTGGCATCGGTTTCGCAGCCGGGTGGACGCCATGCACCGGTCCCATATTGGCTGGCGTAATTGCGCTCGGAGTAGCAGACCCGGACCGGGGCCTTCTCTACATGCTGTTTTACGTGCTGGGCTTTTCGATTCCTTTTCTCTTGATGTCGTTATTTATTGAGAAAATGAGCTTCTTGAAGAAGAGAAGTGCTCTTTTCATGTCACTTGGCGGGACCCTGATGATTCTAATGGGATTATTACTGTACTTTGATATGATGACAGAAATCATCGCTTTTCTATCACAGTTTACGGGTGGATTCACCGGGTTTTAATAGACCGAACTTTAACTATTTAGAAAGGATGTGATACTGGATGAAGATTAAAAAGAATAAAAAAAAGAAACGCTTGATAATGAGAACCAGTATTTTGCTAGTCATGATAGGAGCTATTGCCTTTACCATCTACAATGGATTAACAAAGGAGAAAAATGAATTGCTGCAGGTTGGAGATACAGCACCTGATTTTACGTTGACCGACTTGAATGGGGAAAGGCATCAGCTGTCTGATTATGAGGGCCAAGGGGTGTTCGTGAACTTCTGGGGCACTTGGTGCAAACCATGCGAAAAAGAATTTCCGCTGATGGAAAAACAGTACCAAGTGTACAAGGATCAGGGTGTGGAGATACTGGCCGTCAATATTGCGCAGTCAGATTATGAAGTGAGACAATATGCTGAACAGCGGAATCTGACGTTCCCTATTGTAATCGACAAGGACAAAAGTGTGATGGAAGCCTACAATATTCGTCCATTGCCGACAACCCTATTAGTAAATCCAGAGGGGAAAATCGAGAAGATCATTACAGGTGAAATGTCGGAGGAAGACATTCAAAGCTATATGGAACAGATTAAGCCAGCAGAATCTTAAAGGAAACATTGATGAAAACAACAAAATTTATGAGTGTTCTAATCCCATCCTGCGTCTACGAGATGAACTCTCTAGACGCTTTATTTTGTTCCACCATATCTTTTTAACGAAAGGAGTAGAAACTCGAGAACTTGTATTTAAAATTTACATGTCATGAGTTTATCGGAAGAGGAGAAACTTAAGGCTGAGCTTCTTTTTGGTATGTGAAAGTATACATTTGCGAACGTTTATTAAAGTAGACGTTAATATAGAGTTCCAATAACAAAGGAATAATGTTATTTGTCATGAAATGAAATTTAAAGACATGACATAAGATGCTGGTATTGGAAAGATATTTCAAAGAAAACTCGAAGTATTTCAAATTGAACAATCTACTTATTTTTATCTAATTATTCTTAATATTCTAAACATTGATGCTATACTAGTAATAAATAAAATGAATTGGAATGGCTCGTGTCAAATAGGTTATAAAGGAGGTACAACAGCAATGTGGAATTATGGAATGCATAATGGAAGTTGGGCTATTATGTTCTTTTGGGCTTTTGTGCTGCTATTGATTATCATCCTGGCCGTATGGCTCGTGATTTATTTCATGCGGAAAAATCCGTCTGCAGAAGGTGGGAGCCGTTCTTCTTCTAATGCAGTGGATCTGTTGAAAGAGCGTTATGCACGGGGCGAAATCAGCACGGAAGAATACCGGGAGCGCTTGCGAGAATTGGAGGGATACGACACCCCAAAATAGGGGCGCATTGAATGGGCTAGACGGAGGTTTTAAAATAGTAGGTCCCTTTTTCTTAACAATCAGTGAAACGAAATGCAGCGTGAGATTTATACCATGCAGTATCTCCCAAGTTGATTCGATTTAATGAAGAATTGTTGAACCTCTAAGCAGTCTTTATGAGATTAATCAATACAACATCGAAGACTTTGTAGAAAGGACGAAATAACTCTTGCAAAGTCTTCAAACAAGGTGTTGAGAACGTTAGTTATACTTTGTTCCACAAGAAGTACTAACTTAATGATTTGATACAACAAATAGTGAGAGCCCATTTTCTTGTCCTTCAGGAGAATGGGTTTTTAGGGTTTGGGGTACAGGAATTACAAGAGGTCGGCATATAGTTCTGGTTTTAGAGAGGGTGTAATAGAATCCTCCGTCATACCCTTTGTTATTGCTAGAATTTAATTGCCACCAATAGCTTTTCAGGGTTTTTTCCTCCGTTCGGATTCAAAATCAAAATTAACAAAGCAATCGGATACCACTTCCGTTACCCTGATAGAGAAGAGTAAGTCGCGCACACTTTCTCTCTTTTATAGAAGGAGTGTCGTTATGAACGTATTAGAGAAATTTCAAACCGTCATTATTCTAAGCGCAGTTGGGCTCGGCCTTTTATTTGGCCAGGTCCACTTTTTTGAACAATACGCCGAATTCTTCATCGTGCCATTTTTATTGCTCATGCTCTATGGATTATTTTTAACCATTCCATTGCAGCACCTGAAGGATGCTTTTAAAAATCGTAAGTTTTTCACTGTCAGCATGCTTATCAATTTTGTCTGGACACCTTTAGTGGCCTGGGGACTTGGGGCGATTTTCCTTGCAGACTATCCAGCCCTGTGGATTGGGTTTATCATGCTGATGGTAACGCCTTGTACAGACTGGTACCTCATGTTCACTTCCATTGCCAAAGGGAATGTGCCCTTGTCCACATCCATTTTGCCGATTAATTTGATTCTGCAGGTCGTGCTGTTGCCGGTTTACCTATTCATTTTCGCTGGCACGATTGAGCCGATTCCATTGTTGACTATCGGCAAAAGCATTGTCCTGGTACTGGTTATTCCGTTTGCGCTAGCACATTTGACGCGTTATGCCTTGCGGAAGAGAAAAGTCTTCTTGAATGAGAAACTCGTCTCTTTTTTCGCTACCGCACAGATTTTCTTTTTATCTTTGGCGATTATGACGATGTTTGCTTCTCAAGGTAAGTACCTACTTGATAATCTTGAAATCATTTCCATCTTGCTGCTGCCTGTTTTATTGTTCTTTATTATTAATTTTATTTTGGTGCAAACAGCAGGGAAAGCCCTGAAGTTTTCCTATGAAGATACGGTGAGCTTAAGCCTGACGACTATCGCACGTAATTCGCCTGTCTCACTGGCCATTGCAGTTGTCGCCTTTCCGGACCAGCCTCTAATCGCCTTGGCCTTGGTTATCGGCCCGTTGATCGAATTGCCCATTCTAGCACTCGTTTCCCAGTTGTTGCTTTCTCTAAGGAGAGCAAGTATAGGAGAAAGCTAAATATAATATCCGTTTCACAGGCCTAGGTTCGAAGCTTACTTGAAATTAGCCGAGGGCGACATCAAGAATCATCATGATTGTAAACCCAACCATTAAACTCATCGAAGCCAAGTCTGAATTCCCTTTTTCTTGGGAACTTGGAATTACTTCTTCGACGACTACAAAAATCATTGCACCTGCTGCAAAGCTCAATGCATAAGGCAGTAAGGGTTCTATAAATACCACTGCCAGCGCACCGATGATGGCGGCGACCGGTTCAACCATCCCAGAGAATTGACCGTAAAGAAAGCTTTTTCGCCGCGAAAATCCATCGCGTCGAAGAGGCATGGAGACAGCTAGGCCTTCCGGGAAGTTCTGGATACCGATGCCGATTGCCAAAGCAATTGCACCTGCTAGAGAGGCCGATGGAAATCCAGCAGCCACAGCTCCGAATGCCACGCCGATTGCTAGCCCTTCGGGAATGTTGTGTAGTGTAATGGCGAAAACAAGCAAAGAGCTCTTCTTTCTTTTAGCTGAGTGGAATCCCTCAGACTTTTCTAAGGATGCATTTGGATGAAGGTGAGGGAGGATTTTATCTACTGACCATAAAAATATGCCGCCCAATAAAAAGCCGATGGCCGCAGGCATCCAAGCTGGTAAAGAGCCACCTTCTCCCATATCAATGGCAGGAGCAAGAAGCGACCAATAACTTGCCGCAATCATTACCCCTCCAGCAAACCCGAGCATGCTATCCAGGAAACGTTGATTGACGCCTTTTGTAGTAAATACTAACGCTGCGCCCAGTGCCGTCATGCCCCATGTGAATAATGTACCAATAAATGCTTGAACAACTGGATCTAGACCTTTAAACAACTCCATCATGTCAATTTTCCTCCTATGAAAAATGTATTTCGAAAAACTTGATGCTATGTTTTGTTTCGAGCAAAAAAAGGTGGGTTCAGTTAATTAAATGCAATAAAAAAAGCTGAGTAAAGCTCACTTCTTCATGAGCTTTACATATCAGCTTCTTTTGAAAACCTGTATGGTAACTTGATTTATAAAGCAGCGAGTTATTTGGTGATATAGTCATTCAGAGTTAGTGTAACTTTATGAATGGGTTACTGAAAAACTCTTTGGCTTGGAATAATGTTGAATGTATTCTCTATAATCCATTTGTAAGAAGAATCGTGTATTCTTTCCTTTTCAATAGATATATTATTGTATATGATTTGCTTATTACTGAGCTCCCAAATTACGTATGTTGCTTATGGCCAACTAACAGTTGAAGCTTGTATATCGGGTGTTTACATAATTAACTTGAAGTCCTAAAACTATTTATACTGTCTAATAAGTAATTACCTATGCCATGGAACAGCTGACTGGAAATATAGAAGTTAACGAAGACAGGAGTCAGACAAGTATAGCATGTATTATTTTCGTTTCCTTGACCCAATCCTCGCTATTCGTCATTTAAATTTTCATGCGGAGGGGATTAATAAATTAACTGCACTAAATGTAAATAAGTTTGTGGATGTTAGCATATCCTATTAATGTAATGGCTTAATCTATTGGTTTTTTAGTTTCGAGATATAAAAGTGAGGAGATTTATTAGTGAAAAGTAAAAATGAGTGTTCTTTTTCGAATTCAGAGACTAAGGTCATAAAAGAAGTCAGAAAATGCTTAGCAGAAGAGAAGAAAGAAACACTGAGAAGTGGACTTAGATTTATAACGTATTTTTTGAGGAATTCTACTTCCTGCGGAGTGCTAGTCAAAAATACTAAAGAGGTAGAGAAGGATTTGAATTTGTCGACTTATCGACTTACTAAGATATTAAAAATTCTTGAATGCCATCAGATTATATACCGTAGAAAAGGCATTATTGGGCTATGGAGAACATGAGACTTGTTTTATTCTTCTCAGTACGGATTGTTGCGGTTAGCTAGAAAAGCATCGTCTCCTAGTTATTTTTACTGAATTCATTTTTAAAGTTGAGAACTCTGATAATCAGTTGATGGGCTAGAAAAATACCAATTAAATCGATGCCCACATCAAAGAGCCTACCATTTCTATCGAAAAACAACTGAAAAACTTCTGAGAAAAAGGCAAACGATGTGCATAAAAACCAAGAATAGAAAGTTTGCTTTAGCCAAATGAACATTAAAATATACAGAATCCCAAAGGATAACAAATGGCCAGTTTTTTGTGCTAAGTAAAAAGCATCATTGAAAGCAACGTCACTAAATTTCAGTAATTCAAGAAAATTAGGCTGCAAGTTTATCTGATACTCTACGACTTGATCAACTAAAAAAGCATATGCATCGCTTGTGGACATAACCGCTAAAATCACTAATGCCCATAGAACTACTAAAAAGAGAGGGAATCGCATCGACACTGTCCTTTCTTAGTTTAAGTAGGAAATCCAACTAGATTTTTGAGAAGGTTTTGAGTAAGTCAAAGACAATCTACTAAAGTTTTTATTCTTTTCGGAGGCGGATTTTAGTATAAAAACCGTTAAACATGACAGGGCTTTTGTCTATGAGCTTTAGATAATATTTGTTTTCTTCGAACAAAGCTTCGAAACTCAAGGCAATATCGGTCCCAAGTAGTTTGACGAAAGGCCTAGCTAGTCTTCGTTGAATTGAAGAGCTTGTTTCAGTTGAAGAAAACTTATCGAAAATAATGAGTTCCCCACCATTTTTAAGTACGCGTGTCATTTCTCGCAAACAAATATTCGGATCAGGTACAACAGAAAGTATCAGGCTGGCAATGACAAAATCAAACTGATCGTCATCAAAATCCAGTTTTTGAGCATCCATTTCTAAAAAACTAATAGCAGAATCAGGATATTTTTTTCGCGCCTTTTCTAACATGTCGGGAGATAAGTCAATCGCGGTAATAGTAAAGTGTTGAGGATTGAATAACTCCAAGTCGGCTCCTGTCCCCACTCCTACAAATAATAGATTTGAGTGCTTTTCAAACTTCACATCTTGGAAAACTTTCTTCCTGGCTTCTAAGAAAGGCCCAGTATTGAAGATCTGATCATAGATAGGCGACCAAATCCTATACATTATTTTATTCCAAGCATTGTTCACTCTCTCTACCTCCTAGTTAGGATGTTCATATTTGGTATAGGCAAGGATAGAACAGATGAAAAGGAGTTTGACATTCCTTTTTCTCTGTCACATTCTTTATCTCTTCCTTAATTTCCTGCTTGCCGAAACTCTTCTTCATAAGCAATTATGGAAATTGCGCCTATCATTTACCAAGGTGTATTTCATGAGCTTTGGGGAATATATAAACTACTCAGTGACATGGAGTGAGTTAAGCCTTGGGTAAATCAAAATTTGTACGTCATTTTTTATTTAACTGTAATGAGAAAGGAGGAGAACAGATGGCAACAGCTCATAAGGATGAGAAAAATATCAAATTGGCTTTTTTCATCAACTTGCTTTTTTCTATAGGCGAATTTATTGGGGGCTTCTTAATTAATAGCGTGGCTATTATGTCTGATGCCGTACATGACTTGGGGGATGCAACAGCATTGGGGCTTTCTTGGTTTCTGCAAAAATTCTCGAAGAAGGAAGGCGACCAAAAGTTCAGTTTCGGTTACAAGCGTTTTTCGCTGCTGGGAGCTTTGATTAATGCACTCATTTTAATTGCAGGTTCTGTTTATATTTTCTTTCAAGCCATACCTCTTCTATTCAACCCCGAGCACTCCAACGCCCAAGGAATGGTTTGGTTTGCAATTGCCGGTGTGTTGTTAAATGGATTTGCGGCATACAGGCTACATAAAGGCAAGTCAGTAAATGAAGGCGTGCTTACTTGGCATCTGTTAGAAGACGTCCTAGGTTGGGTTGCCGTACTAATAGTAGGTATCGTTTTGTTGTTCAAAGACATCCATATACTTGATCCCATTTTATCGATTGCCATTGCTTTATTTATACTGTTCAATGTTTTTCGTAATTTATCGAAAACCATGAAAATCTTACTTGAAGGTGTACCTCAGGAGATCAATTTGGATGAAGTCCATTCAAGAATTGAGAAAATTCCTGGGGTGCTTTCAGTAAAGGATCTGCATATATGGTCAATTGATGGGGAGGAGCATGCGATGAATGTGTGCCTGTCGGTCACAGGAGAAAACTTGGCAGATTCAACTGCAATTAAGGAAAAGGTCCGGAGTACAATTTCGGATCTTCAAATCATTCATTCCACAATTGAAATGGACTGGAAGACTCAGTGATTGCCAAGGTCCCGTCATGGGAATAACCAGTTGATCAATTTTACTTTTATAAAGATGTCCAATAAGGGAGTTGTCGTAAATGGGAAGTGAACATGACCACGCACATGGACGCAATAAAAAAACCTTATTAATTTCTTTTTTGATTATTACGGTTTATATGGTCGTAGAAGCGATTGGCGGCTTTCTGACAAATAGCCTGGCATTGATCGCGGATGCTGGACATATGTTGAGCGATTCGATTTCCTTAGGAATTGGCTTTTTAGCTTTTACAATTGGGGAAAAGGCAGCGGATCAAGCTAAGACGTATGGTTACAAGAGGTTTGAAATCTTAGCTGCCGTCTTCAATGGAGTAACGTTGGTGTTAATCTCACTTTACATTTTTTACGAGGCCTACCATCGGTTTTCTGATCCGCCAGAAGTCGCTACAACAGGCATGTTGATTATTGCCATTATCGGTCTATTAGTAAATATATTGGTTGCCTGGATTTTGACCAGAGGCGGAGATACTAAGGACAATTTGAATCTCCGAGCCGCCTTCCTACATGTACTGAGTGATTTGTTGGGTTCTGTAGGAGCTATAACAGCCGCATTGCTAATAATCTTTTTCGGCTGGGCATGGGCCGATCCTTTAGCTAGTGTCGTTGTGGCCATACTTGTTTTAATAAGTGGTTGGCGTGTCACAAAGGAAGCTATTCATGTATTGATGGAAGGGACTCCGACAGATGTAAGTATCGATCGCATAACAGATACGATTGAAAAAATCCCAGGAGTAAATAATATACACGATTTGCATGTCTGGAGCATCACTAGCGGAAAAAACGCATTATCGGGCCATGTGGTGATAGAGAATGGCCTTTCTTTCGAAGAAAGCCAACTCATATTGAGAGAAATTGAGGCTGCAATGATAAAACAACAAATTACCCATGTAACAATTCAATTGGAATCACAAGACCATCCTCATATAGAGTCTATTTATGGGGATTTGAAGGATTTAGAAGACTCCCGTTAGCTTTTGCAGGTACTTCATTTGAAAGTGCTTGGAATAGAGTGTTCAAAAATATTTTGATAAAAAAGAGCGACGGAAAGCCCGTCGCTCTTTTTTATTGTTCCCTTATCATTCACTTGAGTTTTAACTCGGACTCTTTTACTGTCTCTTTTATTTTTCGTTGCTGATAAAACACTTTTGACCACAAATAGATGGCAAACCCAAGGAATAGAATCGGTACTTGCCATCCAGTGGTACCCGTGATAAAAAAGTCATAAATAGACCAGCCGAGCAAGGCTAAAAAGTAAAATAGAAATCCAAAAGTTGTCGATTTATCTTGTGGCTTTTTATTTGAAGAGAGCATGATATTCCTCCTTAGGATTATTGAAAGAGCGATATTTCATTTTTGGACCATTGTTAATATCCTGTTTAACTGTAATACATGTTTCGAGAAAATCAATACCTATTGACGCTTTAATTACAGAATAAAGTGTATTAATAGCTTAACCTACTGAAGCTTCATCCAAGTAAGCTTAAATATTCACAGGATCGATAAAACTTTAAGCAGAGTTTATGAAGTATTTGATTTTATATAGAAGAGAAAATTGATATTTGTTACACTGAACCGAATCTGAAAACGAGTTTGGTATTTTTGAGGAGGAAAACTGTGTGAAAAAGAGATGGGTTTCAATCCTGTTGGTGGGATTTTTACTATTCAATTTAGCAAGGCCGATAGAAGCTTCAGAGAATAATGAATTGCAAGACGAAATTATTTATGACCTATTGGTAGATCGATTCTTTAATAAAGGGATTCAAAATGATATCAATGTAAATTCCCTAGACCCTAATTCATTTAGCGGGGGAGATTTTGCAGGACTGAGCAGCGAAATGCAGTACATCAAAGATATGGGGTTTACCATGATTTCCGTCGGGCCTATCTTCTCTGCGACTTCCTATGATGGGAAAGCCGTGGTGGATTACGATGAGTTAGAGTCACGTTTTGGTACCCAGGAGGAATGGAAAGAAGTTATAAACAAAGCCCACGAACTGGATTTAAAGGTAATGATTGATCTGCCGACTCAGGAATTGAGTGAACAACATGTATGGCGGGAAAGCCATCCTGAATGGTTTGTTGAAAATGGAAATGGAACCGTCGCTCTGAAGACTGCTAATCGTGAAGTACAAGATCAATTAATTGAACAATTTGAAGGCTTCATCGAAAAATATGCGATTGACGGTATTCGAATAAAAAAGGCAGGTAGCTTGGATCCAGCCTTTATAACTCGATTTTCTGAAAGCCTAAAAAGCATTCGGGATCTCTACGTAATAAGCGATGATGTAACACCGCCTCAAGACGGCCTTGATGCTGTGGTCATGCCAGGAATTGAGACTGCTTTAAGAGATAGCTATAAGAGTTTTAACCCTAATGAAACAGAGCTTTCCGGTTCTTGGGAAGAAGCAGAGGGCAAGCTGATTCAAGTTGATTCTCTCCTCACTTCTCGGTTCACTGCGGACACCGTCCAAGAAGGCGGCTTCCCGCCAACACGATGGAAGTTGCTTACCTTTCAATTATTAACTATGCCAGGGATTCCTGTCATACAATATGGTTCTGAAATTGCTGTTAACGGGCGAACGACTCCTGATACCCATCCGATCTTGGATTTAGGAGTAGACGAGGAATTAATCGACCATATAGCCAACTTGACTTCTCTGCGTAATCAATCGGCAGCCTTGCGGACGGGTAGTATGGAAGTATTACACGAGGAAGACGGCTGGTTTGTATATAAGCGGTCAAACGAAGAAGAAGCCTGGATTATCGCCATTAACAATTCTTCCTCTACACAAAGTTTGACTTTGCCAGCCAGTGTAGTTGGCGACGATAAGGAATTGCGTGGATTATTCGAAAACAATATTGCGCGTCAGGATGAAGAGGGAAATTACCGGATCACTTTAGATAGAGAATTAGGAGAAGCTTTCAATATCATCGAACAAAAAGGCTTCAATAAAGCCTATATCGCGGCGTTAGTAGTCTTATATATCTCCTTCTTAACGTTCTTGTTTTTAGCTTGGCGTCGAGGAAGAAAGAAAAAGAAGGCTGCCACTGCTAAAAAATAATTCCTCCTTAAAAATTCAATACGGTCATAGTGGCTTTAGAATCGTTCAAGATGCTTGGGTATGTTATATATCCAAGCATCTTTATTTGATTCCGTTATCTCCTAATTAGGAGCATCGATTGGTACTTACAGAAAAAAATGAATAAAAAAGCTGAGATTCTGCACTGGGAAATACCTTGAATTAAAAACGAAATTGCAAGGTTCCTGTAACAAATGTAAAAGAGCACCATGATACACTGGTACAGTTGGATTTTAAAATCGGGTTTCTAGGATAATAAAGTGTTTTGAAATGACTGGTGAGTCCTGGAAGACAACTGATTATAAAACGATATATTTTAGCGCGAATTTTAAATGATGTAGTACTGACCTATACATAAAGAAATAAGAGTTAAAGTACGAGAGGGGAAGTAACAATGAGAAAGCAGTGGTTATTAACCGGTTTATCTTCTATTTTGGCATTCTCCATTTTAATGCCTACAGTAAATGCGGATAAATTGAGTGAACTCGAACAAGAGAAACAGGAAATAGAGCAAAAACAGAATGATTTAAACAAAGGAATTAATAATAAAGCAAACGAAATTTCCAAGAATCAATCAGCTCTGGAAAAAATCATGGAAGAAATTCAAAGCTTGGATAAACAAATTCAAGAAACGACATCAAAAGTTGCAGTTGTCGAAGGCGAAATTGAACAAACGACAGCGGAAATAAAGGATTTACAAGATTCAATCGCTAAGTTAAAGAAAAAAATTGATGAGCGAACAGAATTACTGAAAGAACGGGCACGAGCTATCCAAATGAGTGGCGGATCCGTTGATTATATAGATGTTTTGCTTGGGGCTGAGGATTTTGTTGATTTTATTGATCGATTTTCGGCTGTTAATACGTTAATTGAAGCCGACCGTGAAATCATGCGTACCCAAGAAGAAGATAAAGAATTATTGGCAAATCAAAAGGCCCAGGTGGAAACCAAGCTTGCTAAACAAGAAGAGCGTAGAGCAGAGCTTGAAAAACTTAGAAATGAGCTCAATGGACAAAAAGCTGAACAAGATGGTCTCGCAAAAGATTTGAAGGCAGAACAGCAGCGATTGGCAGCAGAAAAATCCGATTTAGAGCAACAACGTTCTGAAGCACTTGATGTATCAGCAGATTTAGAAAATCAAATTACCAAAGAGCAAGAACGTCTAGCCGAAGTAGCTAGAAAAGCTGAAGAAGAACGAAAACGTAAGTTAGCTCAGGAACGTAAAGCAGCAGCAGAGCAGGCAGCAAAGAAAAAAGCACAAGCACAAAAAGTACAAGCACAAAAAGCGCAAGAACAAAAAGCCGAAAAATCTGCGGAGTCTGTTGAAAGTTCGTCAAAATCTACAGAATCGGCTGTATTAGCAAGCGAGCCAGAAGCTCAGGCTACCCCAGCTGTATCGTCAGGATCTCCCTTCATTCGGCCGACTACTGGACGAGTGACATCTAACTTTGGATGGCGTGATATTGGTGATGGACCTGAGTTTACTTCAGGCATGGATATTGCAAATGGTGTCGGTACAGCAATAACAGCTGCTGCAGATGGATATGTTTCTCATGCAGGTGTTATGGGGGGATTAGGAAATGCGGTAGTTATCACCCATTCCGTCAACGGACAAACGTTCACTACTGTATATGGCCATATGAGCGCGCTTAACGTATCTGAAGGACAAAAAGTGACTCAGGGACAACGAATCGGCGGAATGGGAAGTACTGGCCGTTCTACAGGGTCACATCTTCATTTTGAAATTCACATTGGTATCTGGAATGGTTCAAGTTCAAATGCAGTAGATCCAAGAAACTACATCGGTTCTTGATAAGCAAATCTTTTCACCATGTTTCTATCCAAAAGAGCCAGCCGTTCAATAAATGAACGGCTGGCTCTTTTTATTAGTTAGGATTCCAGGATAAAACGATCCGGGTTATGCGGGGTTGGCTCAATATTTGGTTTTCATGAGGCGCAGAGAATTCAATACGACAATCAATGTGGCACCCATATCAGCAAATATGGCCATCCATAGTGTTAACCATCCAGGAATGATTAACAGCAAGGCTAGCAATTTAAGCCCTAAAGCAAAAGCTACGTTTTGAAAGATGATTTTCAAAGTTTTTCTGCTTAACCCAATAGTATAAGGGAGTTTATCTAAATCATCTGCCATAAGTGCGATATCTGCCGTTTCTAACGCTGTGTCAGTCCCGGCCCCGCCCATGGCAATTCCGACAGTAGAAGTTGCTAGTGCCGGCGCATCGTTTACTCCATCGCCAATCATTGCAACCTTGCCAAACTGTTTTCGTAAAGATTTAATGGCATCTAATTTATCTTCGGGCATTAAATCTGATCTAACTTCAGTCAAATGAAGTTTATTGCCGATTGAAGTAGCTGCCAGTTTATTATCACCTGTGAGCATAATCGTTTTCTGAATGCCCAAATCGTATAGTTTTTGAATGATAGTAGAGCTAGCGGATCTGATCTGGTCTTCTACTGCTATATATCCTTTGATCCCAGTGTGGGACCCTAACAGCATTACGGTCTTGCCGTCAGCTTGAAGCGCTTCAATACCCGCTGAAATTTCAGGTGACCGTTCTAATTCAGCTGTAAACAGATGAGGACTGCCAATGTAATACAGTTGGCCGTCGACTTCGGCTTTTGCGCCTTTGCCGGTCATGGACTGGAAGTTCTCTACTTCAGCTAAAATAATATTGGAGCTCTGCGCTTTTCGCAAAACAGCAGCCGCCAGCGGATGTTGAGAGAGGTTTTCAATGGATGCAGCTGTTTTAAGGACTTCTTTTTCAGTCATGGTTGACAGGGAAACAATATTCGTTACTTCGGGAGTTCCATGCGTTAGTGTCCCCGTTTTATCAAAAGCAATGACTTTGAGACGGCCAGTTTCTTCTAAGTGGATCCCCCCTTTAATCAATACGCCATTTCTAGCAGCATTGCCGATTGCTGTGACAATAGCGACAGGCGTAGAAATGACGAGAGCACAAGGGCACCCCACAACTAGAACTGCTAAGCCGCGATAAATCCATTCGTTCCATTCCCCATTTATAAGTAAGGGGGGGAGGACAGCGACTAAAAGGGAGATAATTAATATAGCTGGTGTGTAATACTTTGCGAACTTGTCTACGAACTGCTGGGAAGGGGCACGCTCTGCCTGGGCTTCCTCAACTAAGTGAATAATCTTTGCAATCGTAGTGTCTTCAGTTCTCTTGGTGATCCGGACTTCCAATGCACCCTCTTCATTGAGTGTGCCTGCAAATACTTCATCTCCAGCACTTTTATGGACAGGCAAAGATTCGCCTGTAATTGCTGCCTGATTAATTGACGAATTCCCTTTTGCGACAACGCCGTCCATTGCCAATTTTTGTCCTGGTTTAATGATCATGATGTCACCGACCTGAATGTCCTCTACATCTACTTCGAACTCTTGTGTTCCACGTTTGATTGTAGCTGTATTAGGTGCGATGTCCATTAGTGAACGAATGGAGTTTCTTGCTTTGTCCATGGAGTAGGTTTCCAATGCTTCACTGATTGCAAACAAAAAGACTACGACAGCACCTTCTCCCCATTCGCCAATAACTGCAGCTCCAATGACCGCGATGGTCATTAACGTTGTCATATCGAATTGGAACTTAATAAGATTTTTAAGCCCTTCCTTGAAAAGACTGAGACCGCCTGTCAAAATCGCTAGACCAAAAAGGCCGATAGTAATAACTTCTTCTTCGCCAATTTGAAGTGATGATATATAGCCGAGAATCAAAAAGAAGAGAGAAACCATGGTGGTTTGATTCGCTCGTTGCTTCCAAAACGGCTCTTTGGTTTCAGGCAATCGTTGGTGTTCAGGATATACCAGGATGCCATCGAAAGAACCGGCTTGCTCTAATTGTTCAATTGAGGCTTGTCCAGCGATGGTGATTTTTGAAGCTCCAAAGTTTAGTTTCACGTCTTCAACTGTAGGAATTTCTCGGATGTTTTTTTCGAACTTAGCGGCACAGCTGGTGCAGGATAGATTTTGGAGCTTGTAAATGTGTTGGTCCTGAGTTTCGCTCATTTGTATCGGTCCTCCTCTGCATGCTCGCAAGCAATGCGGACTAACTGGTGCACATGATCATCAGCTAGTGAATAAAAAACCAATTTCCCGCGTTTTTCATAATCTGCCAATCCCATATTACGCAAATAGCGCAGATGGTGCGAAGCAGTAGCTGTGGTTGTCCCTAGAATATTGGCCACGTCACAAACACATAATTCTTTTTCCAGTGTCAAAGCATAAGCAATTTTCAGTCGGGTCGCATCAGAAAGTGCTTTGAAGATTAACTCCACCCCACGAATGCCGACCATCTTAGGTTGAACCCTTCCAATCACTTCTTCGTCATAACAGAAAGTTTGGCATGTATCATTCTTTTTACTAATTTCGATTTCCTCCATTTTTACACCTCATTCAAATGTTCGTTTGAGTATTAGTTTAGAAAGAGTTCGTTGATTTGTCAATTCTAATATTCAAACGATTGTTTTAATGTTCAAAGATTCTTGGTAGACTTTATAAGAGGGAAAGTGGCTTATTAAATAAAAACAACCCATTCTGGAGGTTTTTAGCAAATGAAAAAAATATGGATAATGGCAGTATTGATACTGCTTATGTGTTCGACTACTGTTTCTGCTCATACTGCACTCGAAAAAAGTGTGCCGAGTGATGGAGCTACAGTGACTGAAGAACTTAATGAAATTGTTCTTGAATTCAATACCGCCTTGGAGAAAGGCAGCAACTTTACCGTGGAAAACCAAGAGGGCGAGGAAGTTCCTTTCAATGTTCAGCTTTTGGAACAATCAATGAGTGGGAATCCTAAGGGCAGCATGCCTGATGGGGACTATACTGTGAAATGGAAAATAATCGGCGCGGATGGGCATCCAATTGAAGGTATTTTAAGCTTTACCGCAAAAACAGGAGAGGTGAAGAAAACAGAGGATACAGAAGAGCAAATTACAGGTTCCCTTTCAGAGGTACCAACTAAAGAAACACAAACCTTTGAAACGGATCAGCAAACTAGCGAAACGACAACATCCAGTCCTCCGTATGCCGTAATAATCATTTTTATTATTTTGGCGATAATCGCAGCTGGTACATTCATGTGGGCGCTGGAGAGGCGAAAAAGTTAAATGATCTGGCTATACATAGCTGAAATGCTTCTATTTCTCTGTTTTTCGCTTTTAATTGGTTCGTTGCTTATTCACTTAGTTCCAGCCAATAAAAAGCCGGATCTGGTAATAAATAAACGCGTCCTACAAATTTCCATCTTGGGCATTGCTTTTTTATCGACAGCTCCCGTCATTCGGCTTGTAGTATTTCTATACGAAGATATCGGTCTTTTATTGACCGTTCAAAATGTAGTCGGGGAATTCGAGGTAGGGCAAGCGTGGTCAGTAACGGTTTTAACTTCTCTTTTTTTCTATTTTTTCGTATCAGTTACTCCCGTTTTTAAGAGCAAAGTATTGATCGTTGTCTCCCTCGTTTTTACTTTTCTGCTCCTTCTCGCGTTGGGATGGGGAAGCCATGCAGCTTCATTAACAGATGGAAGTGGATTTATTTTTCATACTTTACACTTTACAGCTGCAACGGTTTGGATAGGTATTTTACTTATTGTTAGCTGGTTTTCAGTGTCTTCTAAAAACTGGCTCCCATTTATAAAATGGTTCACTCCACTTGCTATCATATGTTTAATTATCATTTCGGCTTCAGGATTATATATCATGACTTTGGCGTTGAATTTAAAAGACTATACGGATGCGTGGCAAATGCCATATGGCCAAGCAATTTTAGTGAAACATTTATTAATTCTTCCAGTATTACTCTTTGCTTTCATCAATGGCGTATTCATTAGAGCGAAATTAAGCAGAGGGAAAAAGGTAAATCCATTGCCTTGGGCCAGAGCAGAAAGCGTTGTATTGTTACTTGTATTGTCGGCAACTGCAGTATTAGGGCAACAAGAACCTCCCCATTCAATCGAATCGTTTATAAGAATGAATGGAGCTTCCAATCTTTTTGCTTATTTTCATACTGATTCGATGGATACTGCGATGCATCTGCAATTTGAGTGGAGCATTCTTGGCGTTTTGTTTTTGTTTCTCGGCACAGCCTTTGGCAGTCTTGTCATTTATAGTTTCAAGCAAAAAATCCCTGTATATTTGACATTGGTGATGGGATTGTTTTGTGTGTTGAGTTTTTATGTAGGCTTAATGCTCAGCGTTGGATAATAAAAGTAGAAAAGAGGATATAAAAATGGGAAATAAATCGAAGCAATCTAAAATGAAATGGATCGTCCTAGCAACCGCTGTATTAGCAGTAATTGTATCCGTCATAGTGGTATTTCTGAATCAAGAGGAAGCACCCGCTGTAGAAACAGCACAAGTGGATGTTTCCGGACAGCCCACTTTAGGTGAGGGCAATGCTCCAGTGACAGTAGTGGAATACGGTGACTTTAAGTGCCCATCTTGTAAAGCTTGGGGAGAAATGGTATATCCTCAGCTTGTAGAGGACTATGTGGAAACAGGAAAGGTGAAGTTTTCTTATATTAATGTATTTTTTCACGGAAATGAGTCTGTATTAGGTTCTTTGGCTGCGGAGTCGGTTTATGAGCAGAGCCCAGAAATTTATTGGGAGTTTCATAAAGCTCTTTATGATGCCCAACCAGTAGAAGACCATGATGCCGCATGGATTACTCCAGAAAAATTGATGGAAGTAGCATCAGCATTTCCAGAGATTGACCAGGTTCGTCTAAAGGAAGACATCGAACAAGTGTCACAACAAGAACAGCTCCAAAAGGATGAAGCTCTAGTGGAAGAAGCTGGTGTTTCTCAAACACCTACTATTTCAGTTAACGGCCAACAATTGGAAGACCCCTTTGATTATGATGCGATCAAAGCCTTGATTGATCAAGAATTGGAAGGTGCAGAGTGATGGCGAAAGAACAAGGACAGTCTGGAAAAACGGGGATTCTACTCTATAGTGCGTGGTTTGTTTCCCTAGTAGCGATGCTGGGAAGCCTATACTTCAGTGAAGTGCAAGGTTTTATTCCGTGCGAACTTTGCTGGTATCAACGGATTGCCATGTATCCCTTAGTGCTGATTTTGGGCATTGCAACCTTTACAAACGACACTAAAGCGCCTCGTTACGTTTTGCCACTCTCCCTTTTGGGTGGGAGTATTTCCGTTCTGCACTACTTGGAACAAAAAATTCCTGGGTTTGGTGGATTCAAGCCCTGTGTCAATGGGGTTCCATGCAGCTCAGAATATATCAATTGGGCAGGTTTCATCACGATTCCATTCTTGGCATTGATTGCCTTTGTTTTAATCACGGTAACTATGCTATTACTGGCATTTAGAGAATCTCGTTCTTAATCTGTATATGCATCTCAAGTTATTCTGTCTTTGCTGTGAGGTTTAACAATTTCTATGGTTTTGGGTCTAGTAAAGATGAAAGATTAGTACTGAGGGGGGAACGTATGGCTGTAAGAAAAAAGCAACGTTTAATTTTGAGAAGTGTTATCTTGCTTGTCATGACGGGTGCCATCATATTTACGATTTATAATGCACTAACGAAAGAGCAAAGTGAGGTATTACAGGTAGGAGACAAGGCACCTGATTTCACCTTAACTGACTTAAATGGGCAGCGCCAGCAACTATCTGAGTATAGAGGACAAGGAGTTTTTGTAAACTTTTGGGGAACTTGGTGCAAACCATGTGAGAAAGAGTTTCCATTGATGGAAAAGCAATACCAGAATTACAAGGATCAAGGCGTGCAAATATTGGCTGTAAATATTGCTCAGTCTGACTATGAAGTGAAACAATATGCAGAACAAAAAAACTTAACCTTCCCAATTGTTATTGATAAAAATAAAAGTGTAATGGAGGCATACAACATTCGCCCACTTCCTACTACCATGTTGATCAATCCAGATGGAGATATCGTAAAAATCATTACCGGTGAAATGTCGGAGGAAGACATAAGAAGGTACATGGAAGAGATTAAACCAAAAGCTTCCTGAAGGGGTTAATAAGAGAACAGCTCTCTGTTTAAATTCCTTTGTTTTAAAGCAAAGGCCTATGGAATTTTTTCCTTGGCCTTTTTTTATTGAAGCGTATTTAAAACAAGCCCGACGTTTTAGTTTAAGAGCTTTAAGAGATCGAGTGACACAATTAAATTTTAGAAGTTGAGGAAGAATTATCTTTTAAAAAACTGAACTGACCCCCGATTGGTAGACACTTTAAGAAAGTGACTACCAGTCGGGGGTTTTTTCTGGTTATATTATTTGAAGCGTGTTTATAAGCTAAACTGTGAAGAATCTTTGAATCGGTCCAGGCCATTGGTCTAGATAAAATTCCGAGTAATTATTGTTAGTATACTCAGAAATTACCTCTCTCCAAAACTTTTGAGCTGGAAGGTTGGTTTCAAGTTCCGCCACTTCCCAAGTATCTTGAAAGAGATTGAAAATATGAAAGGCTGCTCGTTTTCCAACACCTTCTTTTCGATATTTTCTCATTACAAAAAACTCACACATTTTCATATAAGAAGGATTACTTGCATCTTCAACAGTTATCTTACGTACCAAAGCAAATCCTGCATACTTACCGTCCACTTGAAATAAAAATGGATAGTGGTTTGGTTCGTTCCAATAACAATCCAGATATTTATAGCCAAACAATCCATTTTCATCTACATCTTCAGATTCAAACTCTGAAAAATCATATTGGTACAATTCCAATAAATTCTTTAAAATCTCTTTCCGTTCCACGATTGGTTGAATGATTTCAATTTTCATTATTATCCCCCATATAAGTAGTTTATTTATTAGATAATAAACTTTAAATGTGAAAAAAGTGTCGAGTATAGCTAGTAATTTAAATGTTCTGATTGAAATTACGATGGAGAATTAGCAGTTATATAAATAGAAAGGGCTAAGTAAGTCTGGTTAAAGCCTACTTTGTTGCCCTTTTATCTATGACTCTTAAAAGAGAATCCATAAAGATAGAGGAGTGAAGTGAACTTTGGTGTACTCCATATCTAAATATATAGAATAATTACTTAAAAAAGTACAGAGAGGGGCCGGAATAGTGATTCGATTTGATCGATATGAAGAAAATCGGCTATATTGAGGATTTACAGAGAGAGAGCTAGAGGTTATTTTAACGATACTGGAAAAAATTCTGAACAATGAAATCACAAGGCGAATGGATGTATTGAAAACGACTTTTCGAAAAAGAAAAATAGAAGAACGCGAATCAAAAGGTAAAGAATGAAAAAGATAGCTTAAAGTTCAGTGTATAAATGCGATATAATAGAAAGAACTTGTTCATCCGAGAAACTGAAACAAACATTGAGGGGGCATTTACTTGAGATTAGAAGAGGCCAAGAAAAAGTTGGCGGCTACGTTGCCTGCTTTAAAAGGGATATCAAAAGAAGAAGAGTTTGAGCACGACCGTGAAGATCCGGAACAACGCTTTGAAGAGCGAGAAATTCGGAAAGTGGCAGACCATCTGTATAGCTTAATTTATTCGGTTGAGTACCTTCAGAAACCGATCCAAGCCAGTGGAAGAATTATTAAACGGTCAGATGGACGTTATGAAATCGAAGGTGCTGAAGATTACTTTACGTCGGGCAGTCCCCTTGAAATCTGGGATGAATCACAAGAAATATACGCACGAACACGAATTGAGCATGACGGTGAGGATTACTTTGCGGTAGGCATCAAACAACCTTTGGAGGGTCTACAAGCAAGGTGTCGATAATATAAGAGACTCTTTCTGCAGCAACAGCAATAAACTGAATGATGTGATTCGAAAAATAGCGAGAACCCATTTTCTTGGTCTTCAAGAGAATGGGTTTTTGTGTGCTTATTTATAAAGGGAGGATTCAGAGCGCTTCTAGAGTGGTATGATAAGAACGTATGTTCTTTTTATTTGAAAGGAGGCGATAGCATGAAAACAACAAAACACACAAAACAAGTAGGGGCTGTCAGCGATCGAGGGTTAATCAAGTGGCAAGGGATGCTGCTAACGGAACACGTCCGGTTAATCAAAGCATTCTACGAGGAACAGGACCAGGTGCCGAAACCCGAATTGACCGAGTTTGATTTGCAAGCCATTCAGGAAGAAGTGGAAATCGCCATGAGCCGAAGATGTGAGGTCCAACTGAAGACATGGAAAAACGGCGCGTTTTTTACGCATACCGGGGTGATTCAAGAAATCGATTTGAAGAATGGTCAACTGATTTATGAAGATGCATCCGGACGGCAGCGATTACCGGTTGAGAGCTTAGTAGGCATTCAGTTAGTGGATTGATTCAAATGATCAAAAGGAAATGGCGGATGCAAGGTAGGTGGCATCGGTCATTTCCTTTTTCCTTGCCATTGTTTCTGCGCAGCCATGAGGTTTGCGGAATCTCCCTTACAAAAGGCAAATCCCGTGTCTGAGATTTGCCTTCTGAGGGATTTATCTTTACTTGGACGATAGATGATACGGTTCATTTCGCCTGAGAAGCCTGTAGGGAAGGGGTTTTTAGATTACCCCAAGTTCCCTCAAGGAAACGCCATCTTTTTGGCTGACAATCAGTGAATCCAACACTTCAATGCCAATCAGTTCGCCGGCATCCATCAATCGCTTGCTGACAGCTACGTCTTCATTAGAATATTGGCAGTCGCCGGAGGGATGGTTATGAGCTATTAAAATACTTCCGGAGTTATTCAAAATGGCGGCTTTGAACACTTCGCGTGGATGAACGACACTGGCATTCAAGCTTCCGGTGTGGCAACGATGAACCACCGAGATTTCATTTTTGATGTTCAAGCAGATGACCAAGAAGACCTCCCGGTCCTCATCCCCGATTAAGGCTTTCGCAAAGTTAATGGCGTCTTTAGAACTCTGAATGCGTTCAGGAAGGACACTTTTATAGGTTTCTTCGACTTCTTTCACTTCTTGTTTAATGCGTGTGATTTCAATGATTTTTTCGAGTTTCATGGGTATCGCTCCTTTGTGGTTTTGTCCGCCGGGCGGGAATGGTCCCAAAAGGGATTATTTTTTGCCTTTTGGTAAGGAGGACGGCCACACCCCATAGCCGACCAGTCAAGGGTCCCAGCGCCAAAGTTTTTTAGCGAAGCCAATCTAAAAAAGTTTGGTGCCCCTTGACTGAACACGGGCTTTGTCGGCTCCTGTCTTGGCTCGAAATAGGGATAGGGTGAAGCCAAGGAATCTGTCCGTATTTCGAGCTTAGACAGGCTGGGGCTGTGTACGCTCCGGTGGCCAAAAGCAAAAAATAACAACAAAAGGCAGCCGTTTCGGCTGCCTTCCCACTTGCTTGGTCTTCTGTTGTTCGACTCGTTCACCCGATAAGAAAAAGACAGGAATCTAGGGGCTGTTTCCGGCAGGTTACAGCCCCTGATTATCGGCTTTTTTAGGGGGAAGCGACACATAGAGCGCCTTGAAACGACGGTTGCTAGGCGCTCTTGTGCAGTCATCCAAAAAAGTCCTTCTCATTAGAAAGAATTAGACTGAAGTCCTTTGAAAGAATTCTCAATCGTTGCGGTTCGTCTCCATCAGAAAACTGATAAGCACACTCTGTAAGAAGGAAAAACAGATGAATGGCTAGAATAGTAAAAGAATGAGAAGATACGGGGGTGGGGATTGATGAAAGAGAAGACAAGGTTTCAGCGCCGAGTAGAGCATACCTCTTGCCTATATGGACCGCAGCTGTTGCTGCGATTTGAATTTTTGCATAATCGTCAGAATATGCGGAAGTCCGAGATTACGTTAAGGGAATTTCTTTTCCTGGCTCAGTGCAATGAAAAAATAACTCAAAGGAAACAACTGCAAGGAATATTTGGAACACAAACGGTCCAGTCCTTCTACCGAATACAATCAAAGCAATAGAGCTTGAAATAGCCAAGCTGTTCTGCGCATCATCCAATAGAATTTCCGCCTCATTTCCCCTCGAGCCCTCTCAACTATAAACACATTCCAAAGTGAGAAGAATCTGGAAGCATAGTGGAAGCCCCAGTTTTTTTGCATCCAAAGTAAGTGCGAAAAAAGTGGTCTATGCATTTACTAGGCAATCAGTAACCGTTTCACTAAGGTGAAGACGTCAAAATCCGACAGGAGCTTTATACATGAAATATCTTAAACATGAAACACGTAATCAACTCTTAGAGGCCATGGTTAATGGCAGCCGAGTAGCCACTGTCGTCACGGATCCTCAACAAGAAGACAACCCTATTATTTATAGCAATCAAACCTTCGAAAAATTAACCGGCTACACTCAAGAAGAGGTTATTGGGCGTAATTGCCGATTTCTACAGGGAGAAGATACCGATCAAAGCGTTGTTCAGCAAATTAGAGAAGCCATAGCTAATCAACACTCTTTAGTTGTGACTTTGAAGAATTACCGGAAAGACGGGACGAGCTTCTGGAATCGCTTGCAAATGGAGCCAGTCAAATTGGGGAACGATGTTTATTTCGTTGGCACTCAAACGGATGTGACCAATGAGGTGTATCAGCAACTACTATTGAATGAAAAAGAACATGAGCTGAATGAGCAGCTTTTGCCGATCATGCCAATTAGTTCGAATATCGGTGCCGTGGCACTTGTTGGACGAATGAATAATCATCGATTTTCTGTATTAACCTCAAAACTAAGCGACTTTGTTCAAGAGACATCTACACATTACATCTTGATTGATGTGACGGGAGTCCTATGGGAGCGTGATTTTTTATATCATCACCTCCTAATGGTGCAGGATGTCTTGCGCTTAATGGGCAGCGAGTTGCATGTAACGGGAATCAGTCCAGCGACCGCCATTCAGATTGCCCAAAATCAAGAGGACACTAGGCGATTAAAAACTTATTCCAGTGTCCAACAAGCAATGCAACGGCTGCTTGCAGCTTAACTGCAAAAGACCGGAAGAGAGCGAACTGCTTGTCTTCCGGTCTTTTACATGTCTCTATAGTGAACTGTTCTTTGTGCGATTCGCTTCCATTTTCGCCAAAACTTGTTGCTGATCCTTATTCGATAGGTTGGTATAGAGGGAAGTGGTTTCAATATTGCTATGCCCCAATTGATCTCTAAGGAGCACGATATTGCCGCCATTCCGGATAAAGTCCGCTGCAAAACTATGCCGAAGCTTGTGAGGACTCATGCCTTCCCCTTGGGCAAAGGCCGCTGTGTATTTGTTCACCAGGTTTTCAATCGACCGACGAGAGAGAGGACGCGCAGCTCCACCATATAGAGTAACAAAAAGAAAAGGGACTTCATTGCTGGCTTTATAGCGACTTTCTCGAATGCTGAGATAAGATTTCAAGTGACCCATCGCTTGATCCATGACACCGACCGTGTCTTCTTTCGAGCCCTTCCGTTTGATATCAATCAGCTGTTTCTTCAAATTGACTTTCTTCGTTAGAATCCGTGCAGTTTCACCGAGGCGAATGCCGCTGCCAAGGAAGAGGGAGAGGATGGCCAGGTCCCGTTCTTTGTCACGGGAAAAACGTTGTTTTGAAATGCCACTCGTCAGGGTGGCTCCATAGTCATGCTCGACAAAATGAAGAAATTCATGAATTTCCTGTTCATTCAAGATGACCGAGCTGATTTTTTGAGCCCTGCGACTTGCTGTTTCTTTTTTCGTATGTAGCACGATTTTGCTCATCACGTTCCGGTAAAAGTAGGATTCTCCATCTTCCGTTTCAGTTTCCTTCGTCAAGTAGTTAAAAAGAGACTTCAGCGCATGAATAGACAAATTCACAACCGCGTCGCCTCGCTTTTTTGTGGTGTCTTTTTCGTAAGGAATGGTTTCCTCTCGCAAATACTCAATGTAGAGTTCCATGTCTTGTTTTTTCATTTCTGCCAATAGCGTATAAGGAATTGAAGCCACGTCAGGAGACGTTGCCAGACCTTCATGCCGCAGCCATTGAAAGAAGTGCTGGTAGCGATACAAGTACTGCAATAAGGTATCAGGGGAGAGTCCGGCCCGTTTTTTCGATCGGACATATTCGACCACGTAAAAAGGCATGGTAGTGAGCTGTGTTTCAATACGTTGGAGGACTTGAAGTTCTTCGGGTGTCATGGCCATATTAGTTGTTCCTCCTTAAAAGTAGGAATAATAACTTCGCAAAATGTAATTTAAGCGAACATATAAGTAAGAAAAACGGTTATCGAACCGCTTTTAAGTAATTGGTTAAACTTTCTTCAACGCAACCGGCAATTAGCGCGATGAACGGTTGGACATTGTTTCTTACGCTAGCCATTTCCAACGTTTCATAATAGGCCAACCGTTGCTCATTCTCGGCTTTTACGATAGCGGGAGGGAAGCCATGGCTCATGAGGATTAAATTCATCAATAACCTTGCTGTCCGTCCATTGCCATCGGCAAACGGATGGATATAAACAAATTTAAAATGAAACAATGCGGCCAGTTCAACAGGATGAAGACGATTTTTCTCTCGTTCATACCAGTCGAAGAGATCCTTCATTTCATGTGGGACTTGAAGAAAGTGCGGCGGTTCATGCTGGCTGCCGGAGATTCGGACGCTAATCGAGCGGTAAGTACCAGCATTTTCATCATCGATATTTTTTAAAATCAAGTGATGAATCTTTTTTAACGTTTGCTCATCAAGAGGCTCTGTCCGATTGACTTGATTCTCTATGAAACTGATGGCTTCCGAATGGTTGATTACCTCAAAGTGTTCCTGTATCCGCTTGCCACCAATGGCCAGTCCTTCTTCAAGAATGATTTTCGTTTCGATAAGGGACAGCGTATTCCCCTCAATTGCATTGGAGTTATATATCCATTCCACGCGCTCTGCTTTTTTGAGATTATTGAAAGCAGCTATTGGAAAGGGTAGAAGTCGATCGAATTCTGCTTTTAGCTGATTTACATGATAAAAACCTTCCATAATCCAGCACCTGGCCCTCCGGCATTCAATGAATTATTTCTGAAATGACTTCTTAGTTAATGGATCAATTGATAACTTGGATAAGAATCACAGGTTTTCACCCAAGAATATATTAAAGTAATTAGTAAATGGTGTATCAATCAAGTCATTTGATTGACCCCATTCATACAGTTTAATTCGGTTTAAAAAGGAGTGGAAACTTTCGTTTTGATTAATTAAATCCAAAATCAGCTTATTTTTGGCTCTTTTAGCTGCAGATGTTCCAGTCGGATTTTCTATAATTGTTCGAACGATTCCAAGTAATAAATCGGTTAATTCTATTCCGTATTCCTGTTGTTTCTTCATATACTGAACATTGCTTAATTGAAAATTTTCGCCTCTGTAGATGGATTGAATGTTGAGCTGTTCAAACATTTGCCTGCGCAAATCATAATTCTTAGCTTCATATGTATTGTCATGTTCGATCGCCACATCGGCATCCACAAATGAGTGACTTCCATATTTACGAATTAGTCCATAAACAACTCGTTCCGGAAATTTAGTATAAATTGTATGATCTACCACATCGGTGAACTTCTCTTTGATTCTTTGGGAATCCAGTTGAATCTTATTTTGATTATAAGAAATTACATTCATTTTAATTAGGTGCTGATGTTTCATGGCTGTAAGGATGATTTTTTCTATCTTTTTCCGGGTTTGGCCATGTCCCCGGTAAGTAGCCCAATGGATATCGGAATGTCGAATGATTTCGTTCAGTTCTTGTAGTTCCGGTAAATTGTATAAGTTTGAAGGCAGTAAAATGGCACCCATTAAGTGGGTTTTTTCTGAGTATTTGCCGCTTTCATCAAAGAAGATTTTAACAGGAAAAGATTTTCTTTCGGTCACCACTACACCGCCTTAATGGTTTTTAATTAAATCTTATAACTTTACAAATCACTTTATTTACGTGATAATAAAGATAAATAAAATAACAGAATTTAAATACTTTAAGTAACATTTTATTGGTTGCTCCTAAATTCGCAGCTTGTGAAATGTTACGTATTAAAGCCTATTGGTTGCTCCTTAATCTGCAGCTTGTAGGTTTTTGTTTTGGGCTAAAAGAGCTGACTTTTATAAAGTTGGATCTTTTCTTATTATACCACATCTAATTATTCGTTAAATTAATATTTTGCGAATAAATATAATGTTATTTTTTATAAAAAGTAAATTCTTAAGAAAAGGTGTCTCTGTTTTCTCAATAATCAGTGAATACTTTTATTAATCAAAATATCTTTTGGTTGGTCGGCGAAAAAATTTCACACTTGTTTAAAGCAATTTTGATGGCGAAATGTTTATAAAAATGCGGATGAAAAATCTAGAAGCTTAACTATTTTCATATACATCGATTATTAGATGTAATTGACAGCTATATTCAACCCTGTAAAATCGTCTTTTAACTGCTTTGTCCTGCAAGTAAAATGACAAATGGAGTTGCTATCTTTAAGGTGAGTTTGTAACAAAACTCAATCATTTAAATAAATTGGTATCTATACTATCATCTTGGATGTTGCTTATCCAGAAAAAAGCAGCTTAGAATATGCAAAGGAACATTGCCTATACCTCATTTCCAAAAAAAAAGCTGGAATGTGGCTGTGTAGAGTTAGTTATGTGATAATCCGGATAGCTCACTAAAAAAAACGGCCAAAATCAAAAAGATACGTACTATTTGGATATTGAGCATTGCAAGCGATGTCCAATGCGAAACGGCTGTTATAGAGCATGCGTCAAATGCAAGACCTATTTCGCTAAAAACAAATCAACTGCACATCTTAATTAATTGAATTTTACGTTAATATATTTTTTCAAGGAAACTGCTAAAGAGCGACGCAAAATTGAGGTCGAAAATAGCGAATTGAAGAATTGGTATATCTACAGAGTAGCTATGGACAACGCATTAACCAATATAGAATGGCGAGGTCGCATGTCTATTTTCATAGTGAACTTAAAACTAATCTTTCGAGTATTAGTAAGTCCCACACTAGTTCCAAATGGCAAATGATAGACGAAAAAGCCAGAAAAGCACAATTCTATGCTTTTCCAGCTTTTTAGTTCCTTACACCACTCTTGAAAAAGAGTTTTTCAGTTGCCTCTCACTGACGCTGTTTCATTTTAAATTTTTGATGAAACAGATTTCAGAAAAGCTTGAAATTAAACTCTGTTCATTCCCTGAGGTAATACTTAGTTAACAAAAACCCATTGACTTACTGATCGCAAAAACAAATATTGGATATAACAATGTGAAAAATTTTTAATCAACAAGGTTTTACTTAATTTAATTTACATCAATAATTAAAGTATCAACCTTTGTTTGAAAATTCCACCAGGACATTAAAAACAATTTATTTGTCAAATCCTCAGTAGTGGAATTTACTTCTAAAATAATATCCTCTGTTTTATTCTCAGTTGCATTGCTTACAACAATTAATTTAAACGAGGCATTATGGAAATAGACTTGTAATTGTTCGAGTTTGTAAATAAGATTTCTTAATTTTTGTGGCATATTTTCCTTCTCTTTCCAGTCCTCGAATTCTCCCTGAAACTCCTGATCAACAATTTCTATGACTTCTTCTCCTAAATAGTCTTTTAAGTATTCTAATTTTCTTTCTTCAATTTGATTTTTTGATGAAACTATATAACCGTCTTTTTGAAGGTTCTCAAATATTTTATCATAATCATTCTTTTCTTTCTCAACAAAAGTCAATAATTGACTACAGTCGAAGATGGTAATATTAGACATACTTTGCACCTTTCTTTTAACGATATTTGTTATTGTATAGATAAGAATATAACTGCTTGACATCTCTGCGGGTAGGATATGTTACTCCGCGATTTTTGGTTTTTGAGCCTACGCCACCTCTAATAGTTCCATTTTTTACATTTCGTCTTGGTTGATGAACGTGAGGGTTTAAACCAGCATGAGAACCATTCCCTATTCGTTTGAAAGCGCCGCCCTTAGAGCCATGATTGTTAAATTTAGCTGATTTTGTATATAAGTTTATCTCTTTTTTTGAGGATACGTTGTTTCGAACAAACCCCTTTAAAGTTCTTTCTCCCGGCTTTGGTCTATATCCTTTATTTGCAAACCCGAGAAGTTTTCCGGCCTTTTTTAAATGACCGACTTTTGCAAAACTACTTCCACTTGCCCAAGCTACAGAACCGGCCAACTTCCAGCCAGATTTTCCGGCTTTTTTTCCGGCTTTATATGCTTTGTATCCGTCATAAGCCGCGAACCCAGCATTGATAGCTAACCAAACATAGTGGCCGTCTGGATCGACTAGCATGACAGGGTTGTTATTGGCATAGGTGTATCCATTTTGCGTTAAGATGTCATCGTCGTCTCCTGGATCTGGATCCATGGAAGTGAAGACACCAGCTTTTGGATTATAGTAACGCGCCATTAAATAGTACTGGTTCGTCTCTGTATCAAACTGGTACCCTGCATACCGGTAGGGGTTCTTCGCGGCGTATGAACCTTCTTGATATACAATATTGCCCCATGCGTCATAGACATAAGATGCAACAATCAAGTCTGTTTTTGAAGTGCCGCCAGCTTTCGTAACCATGACCACATCGCCGTGTGCATTATAATGATAATAGTAAGGAGTTTGCGTGCTGCCACTTACTTCTGTGCGGGTCATTAGTTGACCGTTGGCATTGTAGGAATGATACGCTGTGATCGTATGGCTAGCGTTCGTTTCATACAAAACGTTTAATCCATCACCATCGTAAACGTAGGTCGTGATGGTACCGCCAACGTTTTTACGGATTCGACGGTCTGCATCATCGTACCAGTATTCCGCAATTTGTGCACCGCCTACTTTAGCCTGAACTTTTCGTAACCGGTTATCGGCATCCCATGTATAGGTATACTTGCCGTCGTCCAACAAGTTGCCGTTATCATCGTATGTCCAGTCAATGGAAGTAGTTCCTTCTTTTACTCGAACGAGTTGGTTTCTTGCATTGAAGGTATGTGCTACTGTTTTGGTCACGGTACCATTCTTTGTGACTTTCATCTGGGTGCGGTTGCCGAGCACATCATACTCATATTCAACTTGTTCGCCCGTTAATGGGATCGTCTCACGTTTTAACTGGCTCATCGCGTCATACTGATACTCGACCGTTCCGGTAAGTGTTGCCCGGGTAGCAAATTGCTGCATGATGGATTGCTTAGTACGGTTGCTAGTTGCATCGTACTCGTAGCCGAATTTAGCTAGTCCGCCAATTTCGTTATGGCCAATGTCAATTGAGCTGACCAGTGAGCGCTCATCGTATTTAAAGAGAGCAAAGGTTTCGTTCGGTCCGCTATAGGCCTTCACGTTCCCAGTTTCATCGTATTGGAAACGATATTTTCCAGACGTGGGTCCCTCCAACTCTGTATTCAAGTTCGTTGCATTGTATTTTAGATCATGACTATAAACCGTGCTGCCATTCGTAATTTTTTCCGCCGTTACATTATCGTTGGCATCGAACGTCCAATCAATCGTATTCCCTTTGGACGTCGCAGTGCCGTTGCTTTGTTGGATGACACGATTTCCTTTATCAAATTCTTGGTACTGGACACTATTGGTCAGGAGGTTATGAATCTCCTTCTGATTTCCGTTGCCGTCCAATTTGTAGGAAGTGATTTGTTCAGGTGCTTGTCCAGGTAAAGTGTGAATCAGACCGGTCGAGCGATCAGCTGAATCATATAATACGGACACGTTGCTTCCTGTTGGATACGTAGTTGATTGAACTGCGCCTCTGGCATTGTAAGCAAACGAAGTTCGGTATTCTTTTTCGGGTGTATGATAACTTTGCGAAAGCAATTGACCTGCATCGTCGTATACATAATTAGTCCTTATCGGAAGCGAAGAAACTCTAATATGAGTTTCTTTTTTTATTGTCTATGAAAGTTTATTCTAAAAAAAGGGAAGTCGTTCTTTATCGATAATACTCCAAACATAAGGAAAGCTAACTGTATAATCAAAGGCAGAGAAATAAGCACATGCGAAAGGGCGATTAAATGTTTAATCAAAAAAGAATTCGCGATTATGGGGTCGAAATTGGGCAATTGGAAACGGGTACACGCAATGCGATCACCGATGTTGAAGGAGTATCCGTCGGGCATGTGACCTTAAGCCATAATGAGATGCAAACTGGTGTCACAGCAATATTGCCGCATCAGGGAAATATCTTTAAAGAGAAACTGATTGCTTCTAGTCATGTGATTAATGGTTTTGGAAAAACGACAGGTACTATTCAAATAAAGGAGTTAGGTACTTTAGAGTCACCCATTCTTTTAACGAACACACTGAGTGTTGGAGTAACTGCAGATACTGTAATTGACTACATGCTAAAAGAAAATCCGGAAATTGGACGCACAACTGGAACTGTGAATACCATCGTTGGTGAATGCAATGACATGTTTTTAAATGATATAAGAGCGAAGTTTGTAAAGCCGGAACATGTTCTCCAAGCACTTGAAAATACTGCATCTGAATTCCAAGAGGGAACAGTTGGCGCCGGGACTGGAATGCTTTGTTATTCCTTAAAAGGAGGGATTGGCTCTGCTTCTAGACGGATTGAAATGAATCACGGAACCTACACCATAGGGGTTTTGGTGTTATCGAATTTCGGGATTTTGAGTGATTTGTTAATCAAGGGCAAAGCAGTCGGTCAAGAATTGAAGACGGCTATCCAAGAATCCTATAAAGAAGAGGACAAAGGCTCTGTCATGATTATTGTGGCAACGGATCTTCCGGTGTCTGAGAGGCAATTGAACCGGATCATCAAAAGGTCCGTAACGGGACTATCTAGAACCGGCTCAATCATCACCAATGGAAGTGGTGAAATCGTCATTGGATTTTCGACAGCTACGAAGATTCCACATGATAAACCCGAAAAATGTATGGCAGTTCCTCAAATTCATGAAGAAGATATGGATTTGGCTTTTAGAGCTGTGGGAGAAGCGACGGAGGAAGCCGTGCTGAATTCACTGGTAACGGCAGAAGCAGTGAGTGGCCGAGATGGGAATGAAAGACCAGCTTTTAAAGATCTAATCGAGAAGTTTGGTATTTCACTTAAGTGACTAAAATAATTCTCCATGAAAAGTTAATTTGAATCACTTCAATTCAAAACAATGAACTTTCTTCCAATTATAAGAGTAATTAAGAGAGTGTCAGTTTGCATATTGCCGGATTGTCGGAAACCACATATAAGCAAAAAAGAAGAGTTGATAACAGAACTCTTCTTTTTTTATTCTAAGAACGCTCAAATAAAATAAGAATGAACGGGTGAACCATGCAGTTCATTTCTTAATTTCATCCTTATTTCACATTTGTCCGGTAAGTTTTAGTGGATGAACGAGACAGTAAAGAATGAGGCGGTCTGGGGGTAAGCCACCTGGTTGCAGTATTCGGTGTCTGAAGAAAAGAGGAATAGGTGAAATGAAAGAAAAGAAAAAACCTTCCAGGGATTGGTTTCAAACCATCTGGCGCTGGCATTTTTATGCGGGTTTGTTTACTGCGCCATTTTTAATTGTCTTGGCGTTTAGCGGCGCCGTGTATTTATTCAAACCGCAAATTGAAGGCGTACTTTACCAAAGCCAATTTCAAGTGCAAGAAGTAATGGAAGAGCGGCTCGCTCCTTCGGCGATCGTTGCGGTTGCCCAAAACCGTTATCCAGAAGCAGCGATCACTGCAGTGAAAAGCTATGAAGAAAAAGATCGGACGGTAGAGCTGTCGGTGATGGACGGGGAGCTTGCGAAATCGGTCTATGTCGATCCGTATACCGGCAAGTTCCAAGGCGAGTTGGTCGTCAGCGACAAGTTTACGGAGCTTTTTAAAAAGCTGCATAGTGAATTGATTGTAGGCGGTACATTCGCCAACCGGCTGGTGGAATTGGCGGCTTGCTGGACCATTATTCTTCTGGCTACCGGGTTGTATCTCTGGTGGCCGCGTACAAGAAGCGGCATTTGGGGAACGGTGCTGCCGCGTGTGCGTGCTCGCGGCCGCTTGTTTTGGCGTGACTTGCATGCAGTGCCGGCGTTTTGGTTTTCGATTTTGATTTTGCTGCTGATTGTTAGTGGCCTGCCTTGGTCCGGCGTTATGGGCGGCCAGATCGACCGTTTGGCGAATTCGACTCATTCCGGATATCCGGAGTATGCTCATTCCTTCGGTGAAAAGCCTGAATCTATTGTGAGAGCAGCCGACGCAGCCGAAGATATCCCGTGGGCTTCGCAAAATGACATCATGCCCATTTCAGGAAATGGCTATCAACGCCTTTCCATTGATGATGTGGATATGATTGCTTCTATGGAAAATGTTCAATTGCCCTACACGATTTCATTGCCGGCACAAGAGACAGGTGTCTATACAATCGCGGCTTCACACGCTGCGCCTTGGGATAACGCGGCACTTCACGTAGATCAATACAGCGGGGCTGTACTATCCGATGTGCGCTTTAGCGATTACGGGATTTTGGCGAAAGCGATCACGGCCGGAATCGCCTTTCACGAAGGGCGGTTGTTCGGCTGGCCCAATCAATTGCTGGGGCTTCTGATATGCTTGGCGGTTATCCTGCTGGCCATCAGTTCACTTGTCATGTGGCGAAAAAGAAGGCCGGATGGATTGGGGAGCCCGAAAAAGCCAATGGACCGCAAAGTGTCTTGGATGGTTCTCGGCATCATGCTCATTGGCGGGCTTCTTATGCCGCTCGTTGGACTTTCCATCCTCGCTGCTTTAGTAGTAGACGCAGTCATCATTAAACGGATCCCGCGAGTCAAAGCTTGGTTTCACGGAAAATAAATGAGAGAAAGATAGGAGTAGATCGTGTTGAAACAAATCAAACAGATTGGGTTCATAGGTGCATTGTTATTTTTGGGAGCCTGTAATGCAGAAAACGCCACGGATACAGAAGTTCCAGAAATCATCGAGGCGGATATCCAATTGCCTGGAGAAATGGATCCTGGTGAAGAATATCAGCTGCAAGTCGCGGTGTCACAAGGAGATGAAGCAGTCACGGATGCTAACGAAGTGGTGTTCGAATTATGGAATGATAGTGAAGGCAGTGACAGCACTCAAGTGGAGGCAGATCATATCGGAGAAGGAATTTACGAGATTAGCCAAACCTTTGAGGATTCCGCAGTCTACAGCGTTCAGACCCATGTAACGGCCAGATCCGTGCACATCATGCCGAAGCGCCAATTCCAAGTAGGAGAGGTCACGGAAGAACAAGTCAAAAAAGCGGAGGAAAATGCCGAAAATCAGCAAAGTAGGCATATGGATGGCCACGAGGCTGGCGGACATCATTGATCGCTTCACTTCTTGTGTATTGCAAAAAGACTGTCCCAAAAGTCATAAATGATGACTTTTGGGACAGTCTTTTTTTCAACTAGTAAATCTGATTAGATCATTCCTCAAAGTGCTATGAACAACAAGCTCCTTTTCATTCTGAGCCTCTTCAACAGTGAGAGGAATCACGTAAGATTTTAAGAAAGTTCTGATAAAATAAGAAAGAACCGTTTTCGAGCGGTTACATAAAATGGAGACAGGAGGAGAAACACTAATGAGCAAGAAATTGATAGGTCTCGCCTTAGTATCTTCGGCAGTGCTGTATGGCTGCGGTTCGGGAGCGGAATCAGAGCCGATTGTTATCGGGGGTAAGCCGTGGACAGAACAATACATTTTGCCTTATATTCTCGGGGAATACATCGAGGCACAATCAGATTATACAGTTGAGTATAAGGATGGCCTTGGGGAAGTCGCTATTTTGACGCCCGCTCTCGAGCAGGGAGATATCGATATGTATGTGGAATACACCGGTACGGGGTTGAAAGATGTATTAAAGCGCGAATCAGAAGCCGGTCAATCCTCTGAAGAAGTGCTTCAAGAAGTGCGTGAAGGCTATGAAGAAGAGCTTGAGGCGACATGGCTTGAGCCGCTTGGATTTGAAAATGGCTACACGCTGGCGTATTCGAAAGACAGCGGATTCGACGCAGCCACCTATTCTGATTTGGCAGAATTGTCCCGCTCACAAGACGTCACATTCGGCGGGCCCCATTCCATTTATGAAAGAGAAGGGGATGGCTATGAAGATTTGAAAGCGACATACGGCTTTGAATTTTCCGCAACTGAAAGCTTTGATCCCGCGATTATGTACGAAGCAGTGCGCAACGGGGACGTAGATGTCATCCCTGCCTTTACAACGGATAGCCGGATTGGTTTGTTCGACTTGGAAACGACAGAAGACGATATGAACTTTTTCCCGAAATACGATGCCGCTCCGGTCGTTAGGCTCGAAACATTGGAAGACTATCCGGAGCTAGAAGAAGTATTGAACGGGCTCGAAGGTGAAATCAGCGAAGAGGAAATGCTTGCGATGAATGCCCGAGTGGACGAAGACGGGGAGCAACCGAGAGATGTCGCCGTCGATTTTCTGATTGAACAAGGCTTGATTGAAGAATAATAAAAGCGTGAACAGAAAACTAGCAATTTAATCAAAATTCAAGGGAGTTTTTGCATGCAAACGATGGATATCGAAACTTTAACCGGCCGTTATGCCGAAGTCCGCAACGTCACAATGAAACTGATCGAACCCTTGGAAAAAGAGGATTTCATCATTCAATCAGATGCGGATGTCAGCCCGCCTAAATGGCATATTGCCCACACGACATGGTTTTTTGAGCGCATGATTTTGAAAGAATTTAAATCAGGCTACGAAGAATTTAATGCCCGCTTCGATTTCCTGTTCAATTCGTATTACAACTCCATCGGCCCCTACCAGCCACGCCATGAACGGGGCGTATTATCGAGGCCGACCGTTGAGGAAATCATCGCCTATCGCCACTATGTAGATGGCCAGATGAAAGACTTACTGGCTGAAACACATACGCCAGAGCAAGCGCATCAGCTTGGCAAACTGGTCGAAATGGGCCTTCAACACGAGCAGCAGCATCAGGAATTGATCTTGATGGACGTTAAGTACAATTTTTTCGTCAATCCATTGTTTCCAGCTTACAAAGAACCACAAGCACAACAGGCAATAGAACCCAAAGAGGCCGCATTTGTGGAATTTGCTGGCGGACTGGTCGAAATCGGCCACCACGGGGAAGGGTTTGCGTTCGATAACGAGAGCCCGCGTCACAAAGTATGGCTAGAGCCGTTTCAACTGGCGTCTGAACCAGTAACCAATGGAGAGTTTCTGGAATTTATCGAAGCTGGTGGCTACGAACAGCCGGAGCACTGGCTGTCGGACGGCTGGGGCGTCGTGAAAAAGAATAATTGGAAAGCGCCGCTGTATTGGCTGAAAAATGAGCAGCAGCAATGGGAAATCTTCACGCTCGGCGGAGTGAAAAACTTAGATTTGGCCGAACCGGTCAGCCACGTGAGTTTTTACGAAGCCGATGCGTTCAGCAGATGGAAAGGCAAGAGGCTGCCGACTGAAGCGGAATGGGAGCATGCAACTCAAAATCTCCCCATTCAAGGAAACATGATGGAACAAGAAGCTTATCATCCGTCAACTGCACAAAACGAAAGCACCGCGCCGCTTTCGAAAATGTTCGGGGATGTATGGGAATGGACATCGAGTGCCTATTCCTCGTATCCCGGAAGCAAGCCGCTAGAAGGGGCTCTCGGTGAATACAATGCCAAATTCATGAGCAATCAGATGATCTTAAGGGGCGGCTCTTGTGCCACTCCGGCAAGCCACATCCGGGAAACCTACCGGAATTTCTTCCCGCCAGATAAGCGCTGGCAGTTCGGCGGATTCCGCTTGGCGGATGATCAGGCTTAACCGATGCAGGAAGAAGCTTTAAAAACCGGCTGGACCAGACTCGTTATTCCAGCGAATTCATGACCTGCAACTGGAAAATGCATCGAAACTTTCTATAGTAAACCCCAAAAAACATCAAGCGATGAGAAGCTTGATGTTTTTTGGGATTTTATTGAAATTGGTTGAACCCAACTACGATATGTTTTGGGGCTATTGCTGTTCGTTTAGCTGCAGCCAACTTTCCAGGAATTCCTGCTGGTCGCCTTCCAGCTGTTCTTCAAAAAACGCAGCAAACTCTTCGCTATCGACGGATTGGAACCGGAATTGCTCAACATACTTCGAGAGAAAATCAAATGCTTGCGGCTCGCCGCCTGCTTCTTCAAAATAATCCTGCAACAATAGAGGCGCTTTCCCATAAACGGTAGAGTAATATTCCCCCTCTTCAAAATCAGGCAAAGATAAGTTGACAATAGGTGAAGTCGCGTTGCTTGCGGCAAGTGATTTGGAAAAACCAAACGCATTGGTTTGCCCTTGTTCGCTCCGGTACATAGCAGCGACCCATTCCGCAAGGCTCTCATCCAGCCAAGCATTTTCGTATGGATCATTCGCTACTAAATAATAAAACCACTGGTGGGCTATTTCATGGACGAGAGTGTCTTCAAAAACAGCTGGACTGCTGCTCACTTCCACAATATTCGGGTATTCCATTGCTCCGTCATTGCCGATAATATCCAGTTCCTCCAAAGGGTGCTCAGCAATCTGCTGTTCAAAAAAGCCGAACGTTTCCTGTGCTGCTGCAGCCATTTTTGCGGTAAAATCGGGCCCGCTTTTTGGCGTGAAGACACGGAAAACTGTGCCATCCTGTTCCGCCTCACCAGTATGCCAAGAAGCGGGATCCAAGAAGGCGAGATAGAAGTCTTTGATGTTTTCTCCGGCCAACGTTCCTGTAGCCGTTGGCAACGCTGTGCCGTCTTGTGCTGAACTGGCGACCAGGTAATCACCCGGCAATTGATAGCTTATGTGATAGCTGCCATAAGGCGTATCGTAGGATTCCCCTTTGCTGTCGAAGGAATGGATTTTCCAACCTTCGTCATACTGTCCGAGCATCGGATACCATTGCGCCAAAAAGAAATCGTTATCGACTTGTGCCAGGCGAATGCCGTTTTCCGGGAGCGACAGTGTGTATTCAATGGTGATTTTTTGTGCTTCTGCAGGTTTTAGTTCTTCATCTAATTGAACGGCAAGATGATTCCCTTCTAATGTGTAAGTGGCTTCCCCACCATCGACTTGGACTTTAGAAATGCTCGTTTCGGCCCCGTCTGTCATGGATTCCGGTTTGTTGGCATCGGTCAATGCGTTCGGAACAAAATAAAATCCGATGTCGCCCCAAGTCGCTTCAGAGTCGTTTGTTACATCAATTTCTGTGTGTATGTGGAACTGGTCGTTTTCATCCAAGCGAAGCTCAATGGCATAAGATGCACGGGTGCCTGAATTGACAGGGACATCTGCAACGGCATCGTCAAGCGGGATTTCAACGACTACAGGGCTTGGGTAAAATTCGCCTCTCGACACGAAGACAACCCGGTCGAGATCTTTCGGCACTTCGTAAGTCAGGAGAGTGGTCATCTTATTGGGCAGCAAGAATTTGTAGCGATTCAGCCAGCGTTCTTCTCCTTCTAGTATGTCCATATCCACTATCGAATACTCGGATCCGCTATCATCAATCAATTTAAAGCCCTGCGGTTTATAGTCGGTACGGCTGCCGTCATCTTCTCCCGAAAGATCTAGTGTAACGGGGAAGGAGATCAATCGATTGTTTTTATTCGTGACCTGGACATCGGAAGGGGGCGGGGCGAGCGCGCCTAACCGAAAGTCTGACGTTTCGTCAGTCCCGTCTGCCAAGGTATAGGAGCGGTAGGCAGTCTCCTGGAGCTTTTGGATTTCTCCCCCAGTTGTTTCGGGTAGTTCTTCTGGCGCTTCCAAAACCGCTTCAGCGGGATCTTCAGAAGAGTCCTGTGCTATCAATTTCCCATCGGTGCCTGTTTCTTCCTGTTCAGGGGCAGGATCGCTTGTCGCGCTGTCAGCAAGTTCTGGCAAAGTCGCGACAACTAAAGACAAGATGCCCACAACCAAGCTCGTTCCGGCAATGCCCAGTGCCCATTTGAATTGCCGCTCGACTTTTTTGGAATTTTGCAGGAGCCCGTTGATGGCTTGATAAGGTAAGATTCGCACGGCTTTTTGTGCGGGCAATAAAGCGCCAAGGACACCGGTCAAAATCGGAATCCATAAAGTGAGCGACAGGAAGCCGAACTCTGCTGCCGGCAATTGCCCATAGATCCAATAAATCATCGTCAGGGAAAGGGCCATCCCGATCACTCCGGCAAACAATCCAGTGAAAATGCCTTCCCATAAAACGAGCATGCGGACGCTTTGATTCTGCCAGCCGGTCGCTTTTAAGACCGCAATCTGGGATTGTCTTTCAGCCACGTTTTGCCACATGATTTCAGTCGTCGTCAGGACGGCAATCAATAAAGCGACGGCCATGGCCACATAATGCATGGTGCCGACTTCGAGTGCCACGAATTCACCGAGCCAAGTGGCATAAAGCACTCCTTTGAGACGGAAAGTCACGAACAAAAAGAAGATGAAAAGACTTGTCGGGACCGCAATCGCAAAAATCGACAGCAGGCTTCGCTGCCATTGCGAAACCAAATGATTGACGCTCATGCCAATGACGGACTCCGAACGGGCCAATCGCTTCGCTTTGAACGAAACTTCGCCGGAACGCATGGATTCAAACGGCTTGATCTTCCGTATGAGGGCTATGGGAATGAGCGAGCCGAACCAGTAAATGGCGATGCCGCTCACACCGATCAAAAAGACGCGCGATGCGGAGGTGTCGACACTGCCTGTGACATAAAACACGCCGAGAATGAACCAGCTGATCAGGGCGACGAGCGTCCCGAGTAGAGTAGCTTCCCAGAACAATAGCTTGGAAAGTTGAGAAGGGCGCCAGCCGAGTGCCAAAAGAACCGCAAATTCCTTTTTGCGGGCTACGAGCATAATGATGCTCGAAGCGAATACATAGACAATGGCCACTAAAATGACGCTGGCGATGACACCACTCAAGCCAATTTTTGCTTCCTTGAAAATGGAGATCGAGGAGCCGATTTTGATCCAAGGCTGCTGGATCCACCCCAGCGGCTCTTCGTCTTCGAGTGCGGGCAAATGGGTCAAGGCGAGCTGTGGGGAAGATCCCAAGGTGATATCGGTGATCAGGCCCGTTTGCTGCTCAATCTCAGCAGCCATTTCTTTAAGGATGCGTTCGCTTTCCTCATCCATGACCTCTACGCCTTTGACGTTGACGCGGATGGCGGAAATCGGAGTATCTCCTAAAATTTGAGCTGCCGCATCGAGCGTCGTTAAGACGAGCGGAGGCTTCGTCAAAAAACCATAATTATCATTTGTCGGTCTCATGTCAGTCGGTGGATTGATCGGCGTATTATCCGCATCCATCACCCATTGCGCTTTAGCTGGGAAGTATGTCTCCATCGGCAATTCGGTTAACGGGTCTTTGGATAGCTGAAGCTTTTGCGGGTCGAATACCCCGACAAAATCCAACTGCAGTTTTGGCCAAGCCGAACTGTCTGTGCTATAGGGGTTGAATTGGCGATACATATGTTGAGTGGCCCAAGGCGAGTCCTCAGGAAGCTCGAACGGTTCCACTTCATAGGCAAAAGGCCAGCGTTCTTTGAACGGGCTCGTCACGGGTGAATAGTTTACACTAGACGGCTTCAAGGCAATCCACGCCCGGTCAGGTACCGTCATGATGCCATCATAAGCGGGATCCAGGATTTTTTTGATTAGTTTTTCATGTACTTCAGTCGTTTGATAAGTAAATTCTTTGACCGGAGTTCCTTTAAAGGTATCGAGGTATTGCTCTTTGCCTTTTGCAAGAATGTCCTCCGCAATCTGCTGTTGGTTATTATCAAACGCCAAGTCGATTTTTTCAAAACGATAAGTGATTCTAGCGTCCACAAAATCCTGGTTGCTAATTAACACGGGAATTTTGTATTCCGGTGTGTCGATCACTTCGCCGGTAGCCGAAACCACATCACTTTCAGTAAAATAACGGCTGGAATCACTGGCAACAATCGCTTCGTCGAGACCGGCCATGGCCGCTTCCGCTTCCGGGTCGATACCGGCGATCATGATGGAGGTGCCGTAGGCTAAATTCGGAATGCCTGGCGAAATCCCATAATCGATAGCCACTTCACCGCCCGGCTGCCAAGGACCGGCTGTTACATAAATGGCGGATTCGTCCACTTCCGTGCGAGCGCCAGTATTGGTTTCCTCACGCATTGTCATCCGGTAAATGCCAGGTTCTGTAATAGCAGGGTCTTCTAGGTCCACGTAATTGGTGTTCGAACCGATCATGGCAATAGGAGCGGCGATTTCCACATTTTCAATGGCTTTGATTTTCTCGTATTGCTCGAGAGAGATTCCGCCTTCTAAGCCGCTCAAATAATTCGGTTCCAATAAATTCAAGTCTTCTGTAATGCTCCGGCTCCCAGGGGGGCGGACAACGAGATGATAGGAAGATTTCCATCTCTTTTGCAATTCTTCCACGACTGTGCCGTTATTGGCTTGAGTCAGGCCGATTAAATAACTTAAGCCCGTACTCAAGATCAAGACACCTACTAGCAAGAGGATAAAACGTTCTTTGTTTCGCCACCAAGAGTTCCAAATGAATTTAAGCATAATGACGTGCCTGCGAGTCTTCGATAATTTCGCCGTCACGCATCTCGATTTTCCGGTCGGCCCGGTCGGCCAACTGCGGGTCATGCGTCACAAATAAAACGCCGCATCCTTTCTCTTGATTTAAACGCTGAAGCAGCTGGAAAATAACTTCCCCCGTTTCAGAGTCGAGGTTGCCAGTCGGTTCGTCCGCCAGCAGCCATTTCGGTTCATGGACCAGCGCACGGGCAATGGCGATTCGCTGCTGTTGCCCGCCTGACAGCTGAGAAGGGAGGGCATTCGCTTTGTCGGATAGCCCGACCAATTCCAGCAATTTTAACGCACGCTCTTTTTTGTCATAGCTTACTTTGCGTCCGAACAATGGCGCCATGATGTTTTCAAGTGCAGTCAAGGTCGGGATCAAATGGAATTGCTGAAAGATAAAGCCGATCGTCTCAAAGCGAAAATCGGCCAATTGTCTGCTGTTGAGTCGGCTAACCGGCTGTCCACCGTGCAATAGCTCTCCTGATGTCGGCTCATCGAGCGTTCCCATTAGACTGAGCAAAGTAGACTTTCCAGAACCGGATGGGCCGATAAGGGAAATGAATTTTCCGCCTTCTAGGACAATGTCGACATTTTTTAATGCGTGCGTCTCCACACCGTCTCCGCGGAAGGCTTTAACTAGCTTGCGGCACTCAATGGATTGATTCAATATGTTCACCTCTATGTAATTAGTTGGTAAATAATCTCTGTTTTAAATATACAGAATTGCTAAAAAATAATATAGTTTTTTTTCGTGCCTTGCTGATCACGCGTCACAACGGATAATAAACAGCGGTGTTATGCAACAATGCAGCAAAATATAGAAAAAAGAGGGAAGAGCGGCTGTTTCAACAGCGCGTCTTCCCTCTTTTACATTTTGGTGTATAAATTCACATAGCTTAATTGATGTCCTTGAACTTGATTAATTCACTCCAACGGCGGAGAATGCTGCTTTCACGCTGGCCACTTCAGCACTTGATGCCCCGTACAAGTCCGTTGCCGCTTGGATGGTGGAGACGCGGAAATGGCTATAGTTTGAGTTTGGCGTCAAGTATTGCGTAAGTGTGCGGTAATAGATATCGCCGGTTTTGTCATTGCCGATGCCAGCGACTGTCACGCCGTAATGCGTCCCGCCATTCGCGAGCAGGAATGCGGCTTTATTGCTGATACCCGAGTTGATGTGGACGCCGCCATAATCACCCGTTCCTGTGTAGCGTTTCGAATAATGATCTGGATCTCCGCTCAAAGTCGGGTCTTCCATCGAGCGCAAAGCATCTCCCGCCACGTTCGGCGTATAGATGTCTTCGCCTACTTGCCAGTCTGGCTTGTTGTTGAAATGGTGTTCGACAAGCGTTCCGAAGATATCGGACATCGACTCGTTGATTGCACCTGACTCGTTCTGGTAGATCAAGTCGGCGGAAGTATCCGTCACAGCGTGTGTTAATTCGTGCGCAATGACATCAAGCGCTCCTGATAGTGGCACGAATGTAGTGCCGTCCCCATCCCCGTAGACCATTTGGGACCCGCTCCAGAATGCATTATTGTAGCTGCGGCCGTAATGGACAGTCGAGATCAGCTCCGCCCCGTTGCCGTCATAGCTATTGCGGCTGTGGACGTCCTGGAAATAATCGTAGGTCTGGCCAGCGTAGGCATGAGCATCGACCGCCGCCCCGTCATAAGCCGCGTTATAAACATTGTCGCTGTCAAGCCACAGCGTGCCCGGCGTACGCGTCCGGTTTTTCGCATCATAAGTGAAGATGCCGCTGCCGCGTGTCCGGTCAACCAAATAGGATCCGTTATTGTTCACTAAAGTATTGAAAGTTTTTGTATCGCCCAGTACGCCTTTGCCAGTCGCAGTCGAATCATTGCCAGTTAAACTAGCACCGCCGCCGGATGGTTTCGCTTCATGGATTTGGTTAAAGGAATCCAGAACGTCGCCGGTCTTCGCGTCGACAAAGTATTGATAATTCCCCGGTTCTGGGTAGAGGAATTCGAATTCTGCACTGTAGGCAAAATGCGCTTGCCCGTCTTTGGAATAGATGACCAATTCCGGTGTCACTTCAGCTTCAAGTTCCGGTGTGCTGCCGATTTTTTCTTTCAAATCCGCCGCCGCTTTTTCGACCGCTGCACTCGCTTTCACGGTAGCGCCTTTTTTCAAGGACTGCTTATCGTATAGTTCAGGTGCCAAGTTGCCGGATACGGAAGTCAACACGCCGTTTTGGTCAACATGTGCATTGATGACAGAGCCGAAAACAGGCACGCCTTTGAATTTCTGTTGCAGCTTCACTTTGGTGAAACCAAGTTCATCTTTTTCCTGGCTGATCACTTTAAAGCTAGAAAGGTCTTTTTTATCAATCTTAAATGTGTCTTCGTTTTCTTCCAAATATGTAAAGACGATCTCTTTGGCTGCTTTATCGGATGGTTCGGTCAGTTTTCCGGAAATGAAATCTGGCGTCTTCGTGTCTTTATTGACATGGACGTTTTCCGTCGTTTGTCCGGATAGTGTATCAGCCGAAACAGCTGTTGCGGATAATGCTAGTGATGCTGCCAAACTTAAAGTTAGTAATTTCTTTTTACTCATCAAATTCACTCCTTTTCGTCTTACCGGCATCGTAACTCGGTAACAACATCATAACTTTTTAACTATTCTGAACAAATGGGTTGGACTATGTGTTTTTTGATGTCCGAAATTGTGAATTTAGGACGTCCGTAAAAAACAGCAGGGCGACTCTTTTTATTTTTTATAGGCATATGTATGGCATTTGCCAGCTGTAAAGAGAGAGCGTGGAGCCAAATAAATGAATTGAACCAGAAGAACAAAATATTCAGTTTTTTTGAATGGGCGTTTTTAATAGTAGAAGATAATGAGTGCAAATCAATAAACATCACAATTACTGAGCAAAATCAGCGTTATTTTCCAATTTTCAAGCTAAAAAAAGCGATTAGGACAGTTTCGACAGAAAAAATTCATTATTTATTTTACTTTTCACGCAAAAAGGATTAAGATGGATTAAAGTTTCCTTGAGGAAACAATATTCACATTAGGAAAGAGGGTGGGGACATGACCCATGCACTTAAAATAGAAAATGTAACGGTGTCCTATCATGGCCGGTCCGCGATCGAGGCCATTGACTTAACGCTCGGCAAGGGAAATATATTAGGGATTATTGGCCCAAATGGAGCTGGCAAATCCACTTTACTGAAAGCGATACTGAACTTGATCTCTGTTGATTCGGGTTCGATCAACATATTGGGCGGGAGCTTAAAGGAAAATCGCAATCGCATTGCCTATGTTCCTCAGCGAAACCAATACGATTGGGATTTTCCGATTCACGTGATGGATGCGGTGTTAATCGGGACCTATCCGTCTTTAGGAATATTCAAGCGGCCAAAGAAAAGCGACAAGGCTTGGGCACTGGAATGCTTAGAGAAAGTCGGTTTGGCGCAGTACGCGAACCGGCAGATCGGGGAGTTGTCCGGGGGCCAGCAGCAACGGGTTTTTCTCGCACGGGCATTGGCTCAAAAAGCGGACTTGTTTTTCCTGGACGAACCTTTTGTCGGAATTGACATCGCGAGTGAGGAAATGATTGTGAAGCTATTGAAAGATTTGCGGGACGAGGGCAAGACCGTCGTCGTGGTCCATCACGATTTGAGCAAAGCCAAGGAATACTTTGATGAATTGCTGCTATTAAATAAACAACTCGTACAGTTCGGGCGTCCGGCTGAAGTCTTGCGCCCTGAAGTTATGCGCAAAGCGTATGAAAGCGAATTGGCTTTCTTGTTTGAAGCGGGGGTGAGCTGATATGGCATTTATCGAAGGGATTATGCAATATGACTTTTTGCAAAAAGCCTTGCTTACTTCTGTAATGGTCGGCATCATTTGCGGTGCTATTGGCTGTTTCATTATCTTAAGAGGCATGGCGCTGATGGGGGATGCCATTTCCCATGCGGTGCTTCCGGGTGTGGCGATTTCATACGCGCTGGGCATCAATTTTTTCTTTGGGGCGGTATTTACGGGCGTATTGACGGCGATGGCGATTGGATTTGTGAGCCAAAACAGTCGGATCAAACAAGATACGTCCATTGGGATTATGTTTACAGCGGCATTTGCGATGGGGGTCATCCTCATTACAGTGCTAGAAAGCAGCACGGACCTCTACCACATCTTATTTGGCAATGTCTTAGCCGTGCGCCCATCCGATATGTGGATCACGCTGGTGATCGGGCTGGTCGTGCTGGGCTCCATTTATTTGTTCTATAAAGAATTGTTGGTGACGTCTTTCGACTCGGTGATGGCCAGCGTCTACGGATTGCCGGTTCGGCTCATCCATTATTTCTTGATGGCCTTGCTGACGATGGTCACGGTCGCTTCTCTTCAAACGGTAGGAATCGTTTTGGTAGTGGCTATGCTGATCACGCCTGCCGCGACGGCGTATCTTCTGACAGACCGGCTTTCCACCATGGTGTTCTTGGCATCCACTATAGGGGCAGTGTCAGCAGTGATCGGCTTGTACTTTAGCTACACGTATAATTTGGCCTCTGGGGCAACCATAGTATTGGCAGCGACCGCGTTGTTTATCATCGCGTTTGTCTTTTCTCCGAAGCACGGCTTGCTTTGGAAAAAAATAAACAGCAAGAAAAAGCAATCAGAACTGGCGAAGCTATAGAAAAGGAGAATGATGATGGAAAAAATAGTGAAGACGAAAAATAGGATAGGGGCGTCGATAGCATTTCTTTTGCTACTCGCGCTTTTGGCTGGATGTACCGGGAATGAAGAGCAAGACGCTTCTGCTGATGGAGGCGAAGATACATTGGAAGTGGTGACGACTTATTCCATCCTCTACGATATCGTGAAAAATATCGGCGGTGACCGGATAGAGATCCATAGCCTGGCACCGATTGGCTCCAATCCGCACGAATACGAGCCTTTGCCTCAGGATTTACAGAAAACAACGGATGCCGATTTGGTGTTTTACAACGGTTTGAACTTGGAAGCCGGCAACTCATGGTTTGAAAAATTATTGGACACTTCCGGAAAATCCGGGGAATCGGCCCCTGTCTTCCGATTAAGTGAAGGAGTAGAGCCGATGTATTTGACGACGGAAGGCAAAGAGGGCGAAGAAGACCCGCACGCTTGGCTGGATATACAGAACGGCATTCAGTATGCCGAAAATGCGCGCGATGCCTTTATTGAAATCGATCCGGAGCATCAAGACGTTTACGAGCAAAATGCGGAAGCCTACATCAGCCAATTGGAAGAGCTTCATCAAGAAGCCATTGACCAATACAGCAAAATTCCACAAGACGAGCGCGTATTCGTGACAAGTGAAGGGGCGTTCAAGTATTTCAGTAAAGCTTATGACTTCCAAGCTGAATACATTTGGGAGATCAATCAGGAAAACCAAGGAACGCCGAACCAAATTACGCGCGTGCTGGACATTATTGAAGAGCAGAATATTGAAGGCTTGTTCCTGGAAACAAGTATCGACCCGCGCAGCATGGATATGGTGGCAAGAGAGACCGGCGTTGACATCAAAGGCAAGGTCTTTACCGATTCTATCGGAAAGCCTGGTGAAGACGGCGATACTTACCTGAAGATGATGCAATGGAATATCGACACCATTCTAGAAGGACTGACAAACTGAGCGTGCGTCTATCCTATTGCATGAAAAAAAAGGGGCAATGGCGTAATAGCCATTGCCCCTTTTTCTTGGATATGGATCAATCTTCGCAGATTGTGTGCCGCAGCACCCGCTTATAGCGTAAAGAAAGTAAGGATAGAAATGGAGAGCGAGACAATCGTCATGACGGCTAAAGGGAGCAATGCGCGTTCTTTTACGTCTTTTAAGCTCACATTCAAGCCCAAACCGACCATCGCAGCCGTCAAAAGCCATGTGGTAAGAATCGAGACGAAATCCATCGCGGCTTCAGATACCGGGATGATTGGCCCCAATACATAACTGCCGATGAGGCTCATGCCCATGAACCCAAGGAGAAACCAAGGGAATTCCACTTTGCCGGAGACATCTCCAGCAGGTGCTTTGCGCTTCATGATCCAGATGAAGATAAAGCAGACCGGGATCAATAAAAACACACGACCCAATTTGGCAAGCAAAGCCATCGCAAGGCCCTCTTCCCCAGCTGGTGCGCCGGCAAGGGCTACATGTGCGACTTCATGCAAGCTCATGCCCGCCCACATGCCGTATTCGATGTCTCCGATCGGCAAGAACGGGCGCAAAACGGTATAAGCGATGGCAAACACGGTCCCCATAAGGGCGATGATTCCAACACCGATTGCGGTATCTTCGTCTTTTGCTTTAATGATCGGGGCTACAGCCGCAATGGCAGCCGCGCCGCAAATGCCGGTCCCTACCCCAAGGAGTAAGGAAATGTTGCGGTCGGCCTTGAAAAGCTTGGCCAACAACAAGATCCCAAAAATCGCCACAAGCACGACAGCTGCATCTCTTGCCAATAGGCCAAGCCCATCCTCTAAAATGATATGGACGTTGAGCTTCAGGCCGTACAGGATAATGGCTGCCCGCAGGAGCCGTTTGGAAGAAAAAGCGATGCCGCTTCGCAAACTTTCCGGATAGCCGAACAATTGCCGGTAAGCCACTGCGATGATGATGGCGCACGCCAATTGCCCGATGAAATTGAATCCCGGGACCAGTGCAAGCAAATATCCTAAAAATGCGATAAAAAATGTGAATACAATGCCCTTGAACCAGGCGTTACCTGGCAAAGAGCTGAAAAACCGATTGTTTGCTGACATATAAACACCTCAATTTTATTGTACGGGCGCCATATCTATAAGTATAATAAATATAAAATAATCTAATGATAAGTAATAATTATTATCATTTATTTAGGAGGTGCATGAATGAATCAGGCCTTGGAAGTCTTCATTAAAGTGGCAGAAGAAAAAAACTTCTCGAATGCAGCCAAACGATTGCATATGAGCCAGCCGGCGGTGAGCCAGTACATTCGAGGATTAGAAGAAGAATTAGGTGTTCAATTGCTGGAAAGGACCAATAAATACGTTCGATTGAATAAAGCTGGAGAAATTGTTTATCAGCATGCAATCGAAATGGCCAAGGTTGATGAACGCATGCGCCATTTAGTTGAAGATTTGAGCACAGTGGCTGCCGGGAAACTAGCGGTCGGGGCCAGCTACACATTCGGTGAATATATTTTGCCGAGTATCTTGGCCCAATTAAAAGAAGCGTTTCCACAGATTGAAGTCGAAGTGACCATCGGAAATACCGCCTCGATTGCAGAAGCGGTGTCCAAGCATCTATTGGATATAGGGATAGTGGAAGGCCATCACAAAGAGCATGTACAATTGCATACAGAATTTTTTGCTGAAGACCAAATGGTTATCTTTGCTTCAGTTCATCATCCACTGGTTCGCCGTGGCGGAAAAGTCACGATGGCTGAACTTCAAGAACAGGAATGGGTGTTACGTGAAGAAGGGTCCGGAACACGAGAAGCCGCAGAAAACATCTTCGCCGAACATCGTTTTCGCCCAGCCACTTTCATACAATTCAGCAGCACCCAGCCCATCAAAGCCATGATCGAAGCAGGGACCGGGGTTAGTGTGTTATCGGAATGGGCCATCGAAAAAGAAGTGCGCCACGGGGAACTGGCGATACTGGATGTAGAAGGCATGCCTTATCCTAGAAAATTTTCACTTGTCACAAATTCTCATTTCCAGACAAAGGCTTTATCAGTTTTCATCGATATGGTCAAAAGGCAAGCGCGGTAAAGCGTGCCGACAAGCTCCGAGTGATAGCCGGAAATCCAATAACTGGCTTGGAATAGAAAGCTTGCCGTGAGAAAATCGAGATCACCGTGCTTCACTGCGCGAGCCGACGAAACAGTAAAAAACGGGGAAGAGGGAGCGATCATGGAAACAATCTATTTAGCAGGCGGATGCTTGTGGGGCGTCCAAGCATTTATCAAAACATTGCCGGGTGTCGAATCCACTGAAGCGGGGCGGGCCAATGGCATGAGGCAGACGCTTGAAGGCGCGTACGACGGCTATGCGGAATGTGTCAAAACGACATTCAATCCGGCGCAGGTGTCGGTCGAGGAATTGATGGGCTATCTCTTTGAAATCATCGATCCCTATAGCATCAATAAACAAGGCGAAGATGTCGGCGAGAAATACAGGACCGGTGTCTATAGCGAAAGCCCGGAGCATCTAACGGCGGCGAAATCCTTCATTCAGGAAAGAGCGGATGCGGCACGCATTGCAGTCGAAGTCATGCCGCTTGAAAATTACCTCAAGAGTGCAGAAGAGCATCAGGACCGGCTAGACAAATGCCCAGATGATTATTGCCATATTCCTCAAGCCATGTTGTCCAAGTATTTATAGAAGAAAAGGAGTATGGGGCTTATGATCTCACTTGCACTGACATTGAAACGATTACTATCAGCTATTTTCAGGACCGGGAAAGATCCATTGTTCCGGACCTTGTTGCTGACTTTGGCGTTTATCGTGCTTTCGGGTACGTTGTTCTATTATCAAATAGAAGGATGGCCATTGTTCGACGCTTTCTATTTCGCTTTCGTCAGTCTGATTCCTACCGGAGTCGATACCGGTCTCGTCCCTAGTGGCAACTTGAGCCGAAGCTTTACGATGATTTACTTGGCTGTGGGGGTCGGCGTGATGGTTATGGTATTGATCAGGCTAGCCTATGCCGTTTTAAAATTAGAGCGTCCGGAAGAGTTTGGAACTCCTAAGTCTTCCCGCGAACTGCGGGATAAAGAACAATAGTATAGAAGAAACCCCAAACGAGCTGCCATTGAAAGTGGCTCATTCGGGGTTCTTTTTGTCGTCTTATTGTTCTTTTGTCGTCGTCTTTTTCCAGCTGTCGTCCATGACCATTTTGCCTGGCCATGTGTACGCAGTAAGGCCGCCGTCCACTACGATGTCTTGGCCTGTCAAATAAGAGCTGTCGTTCGATACAAGGAACAAGACGGTTGTGGCGATTTCCTTGGGTAAGCCAAGACGGCCTAGCGGTGCGAGCCAACGATTGCTTTCTCTGAATTCGCGGCCAGCCTCTTCTTCTTTTGAGCCGGCAAGTTCATCAATCAGCGGTGTTTCGATCGTGCCAGGGGATACGGAATTGGCACGAATGCCGGATCTGCCGTATTCGATGGCGATCGATTTCGTGAAATTGATAATGCCGCCTTTTGCAGCGTTATAGCCCGAGCGGTCCAGATCCGCGAAGCTGCCGGACATAGAGGCATTGTTGACGATCGCCCCGCCATTGTCCATCATGAGCGGAATGAAATACTTGCTCATCAAAAACGTCCCGCGTAAATCGGTAGCCGTGATGTCGTCGAACAAATCAACCGGGTACTCATGCACTTTGCCGCCTTCTTGGTCGATGCCGGCGTTATTGAATAATGCGTGAATGTTTCCATACTGTTCTTTTACTTGATCCGCGAAAGCAGTAACTTCTTCTTCCTTGGCGATATTTACTTGGAAGCTTTTTGCCGTGCCGCCGTTGTCGTTGATTTTTTTCACGGTTTCTTGCAGCTCGTCTTCTTTAATGTCTGCCAGCAGGACAATTGCGCCCTCTTCTGCAAAAACTTCCGCTGTCGCTTTTCCGATGCCTGTGGCGGCACCTGTAATGACGGTTACTTTATCTTGTAATTTACCCAAGATGTATTCCTCCTCTAAAAGAATGCCATGATTAACTTCCAGCGTTTTACTGTATTCATCATTCTTGCTCTTCCTCAAATACCACGCTCGCCTGCTGTTAAACCGTCTTTTCGAATGTAACCGTTTCAATAAAAAAGTTTTTTAAAAAAAGTTGAAAAATAAGTGATCTAAATATAATCCCACTCCGTTGAGCTTATAAGAAACAAAAACAAAACAAAAAAGAGGAGCGGTTTGAATGAAAATGAAAAAGCTTTTATTACCAGTAGTAGGGGCATCACTTTTGGTGCCGGGGATCGGATCGAGCGTATTGGCAGCTGAACAAGCACCGCCAACAGAAACGACAGGCGTTGAACTTCGCACAGCATTGGACTCATTACTATCTGAACATTATGCACTCGCAGTTGACTCCATGATGAAAATTTACGATGGAGACGAAGCGGCAGACGAAGCCATCGCAGCTCTTGATGAAAACGCAGCCGATATGGAACCGGTCATCGCTTCTGTTTACGGTGAAGAAGGCGGAGCAGCTTTCGTTGAAATCTTCGACAAGCACAATATGGGGACAGATGATTACGCAGCAGCCGTGAAAGCGGATGACGAAGCGATGCAAGAAGAAGCATTGATGCAAATCCAGTCTTTCGTCGATGAAATGGGCGAATTCCTTGGTACAGCAACAGAAGGCAATCTTCCAGAAGACGGCGCGACAGCAGCCCTTCGCGAGCATGAAGATTATGTGCAAGACACTTTTGATCTATATGTAGCAGGTGATTACGAAGCGTCATACACAAACTACCTTGAAGGATTCAAGCAAATCTTCGGAGCAGGCAGCGCAATTAGTGGCGCCATTTCCGTTCAATTCCCGGATCAGTTCTCTGACCCGAATACGCCAGCTGGCGACTTCCGTTCTACAGTTAACCGCATCGCGGCAGAGCATTTCGCTCTTGCACAATTGAGCATGACAAAAGGCTTTAACGGATCAGCTGACTTTGATTTCGTCAACTGGGCACAAGACCAAAACACTGAAGAGTTCCGTTCTGCACTAGCTTCTGTTTACGGGGAAGAAGCAAGCAATCAGTTCGTGAAAATTTGGAACAACGAGCACATTACAGTCCAAGGTGACTTGGCTAACGCTACAGCTTCAGAAGATCAGCAAGCGAAAGAACAAGCTTTGTCTACATTGACTAGCACATTTGCTACGGACCTTGGCACATTCTTGAACCAAGCTACTGAAGACCGCATGCCTTTGGATGAAACCATTGCAGGTGTGGAAGCACACGAACAATCAGTAGTTGACACATTCCAACAATATGTCGACGGTGACTACGCGGCGTCTTATGACACGTACCGTGCAGGTTATGCGATCATGTTCGATATCGGTAAAGGCTTGAGCGCTTCTATCGTCGATCAGTTCCCGGAAGCTTTCGAAAACACAGCACCTGAAAAAATGCCTTCAACCGGATTCGGTGGAACTGCTAACCAGTCCAACACAATGATCCTGTGGGTTGCACTGAGCGCATTAATCTTCATGGCAGCTGGAACATTGACTTATCGTCAAACTAAAAAACAATAATGTTTTCTAAAAAAAAGAGGGCCTCGGCTCTCTTTTTTTATTTTCATATGTACAATCGTGGGAGCGCTTTATTTGGTCCTTTTTAAATAGATAGTGGATCAGAAAAGCGAAATAAGCGCATGTAAATATAAAATGATGGTATAATTCAATGACAATAAACGCTGGTTTCCCATAAACTGTTAGCGGAGCATCAGCGGAAGAAAGAAGGTTGGCCGTTTGGAATATACGATGAACGAATTGCTGGAAACCCAACGTAATGTCCATGTCCTGTATGCATATAACGGAGCGGAAAATTACCTGCAGCAGCTCCTCAATTACATAGAAGAAGGTATAGCGGCAGGTGACCACGTCTTAATCGTCGAAAACGAGCGCGTGACAAAAAAGCTTGAAGCGGTATTGGCAAAACGCTATAACGAAACTCAACGAAGCCTAGTACATTTTGTCAACAGCTTGCAATTTTATTGGTCAACTGGAAGTTATCATCCGCCCGCCATCTATCAGTATTTCAACAAAACGGTAGAGCCTTTCATTAAAAACAACCGGGCTTTTCGTTCATGGGCTCATGTGGAGTGGGAAAGTGTGAAAGAACCATTGTTCCTGATTGAAGATTTCGAGAAAATGGCGGACCGGGCTGTGAATGAATACGCATTCCCATTAATATGCGCTTACGAAAAACAGCGGATGCCGCATCACTTGACGGAAAGTTTAATGAGAACCCATCCATATGTATTGCTAGAAGACGATTTGGTTGCTTCCAATCAGTATCAATCTACATAAAGCCGGGATCCGGGCAATTGCCGATCCGGGCTTTTTTAATAGCGCTAGGCCTGTACATTGCAATCAAAGAACAGCTTATAGTATCGTTAAAACAATTCGCCTATTTATTTGGGCGTATTGAATAGAGGAGGGATTATATGCACTATCAGACAATCGGCCCTTCCAGAAAATTTCAGAACTTCAACGATGCAGCAAATCAAGTATTGAACATGCTGAGCAGTCAAATGGAGATTAATACGCTTTTTATAGCTGAAAATGATGGAAAAACCAATACAATCAAGAAAGCGTTTAATAGAAATGAAGAACTGGTGGTAGAAAACAGCCAGTCTCCGCTCGATCAGACTTTTTGCAGTTTGGCGATTAATGCCGGACAGGAGCCGCTATGGATTGAAGACATCGCCGCTGATGAAGGGGCCAGTACGCTGCCAATCGCATCTCAATTCGGCAATGGGGCATTTATCGGCATTCCGATTTATTACGAAAACGGTGATGTCTATGGCACGATTTGTGGCTTGGACAAGCATCCGTTCCATTTCACAAAGCAGCAGCAGGAAATGTTCGAGATGATGTCATCTTTACTAAGCTATATTCTCGAACTCAATAAAGCCCAGCAAGAAATTCAAACTTTGTCTTCGCCGCTTGTTCCTTTATCAGACGGCATCTCCATCTTGCCAATCATCGGCCACATTACGCTTGAAAGAGCTTACCAATTAATCGATGATGTCGTGATGAAAGCAAGTGAAGGCTTAGACTTTTTGATAATGGACTTTTCTGGCATCACTCAAATCGATCCACGCATCGAGCAGCCTTTATTGGATTTGATCAAAGCTTTGAAAATCATGGGGATCACCCCGATCATTACGGGCATTTTGCCAACAATGGCCATGCAAGTGCCGCATTTTGCCCATTCCCTAAAAGGGGAACGAATGGAAGCTACGCTGAAAATAGCGATTGAGCAACTGGGCTTTATGTTGGTGCCAAAACAACACTCTTAACTACGAAAACTTGTACAGCCTGAAGACCTGGTCCAAAGCATTCTTCCGGGTATTTTGGCCGTTTGCTGATTGATAAGCATGCCGCAGTAAAGTGAGGAGGGATTGCCATTTCTTTTGAATGGTGGAGCACTGTAAGTAATGTTTTTATCATCATTAATATGGTCTTGGCGTTCTTTATTTTGTTTTTCGAACGGAAAACAGCTTCTTCTGCCTGGGCATGGATCCTCGTCTTGTTTTTTATCCCGGTTCTTGGATTCGTGCTTTATTTGCTATTTGGCAAGCCTTTGCGAAAAGAACGGTTAAATCGGCCAGTTGCTTATGACAATCCTGTCTTTAGGGAACGCCTAAGCCGTCAGCGCCTCGAGTTGCAGTCAGGCCATTTCACAGCGCCCTCGTCTCTTGCTGCCGAGTGGCAAGACCTTATTCAGATGAATGCCATCCGGACCGATGCGCCGCTGTCTAAAGCCAGCAACATCCAGATATTCAATGACGGACATCGTAAGTTTGAAGCATTGTTTAACGATATACGCCAAGCACAGCACCATATTCACCTGCAGTATTTCATCCTAAACAACGATGATTTGGGCAGGCGCCTTGTTTCGCTGCTCACTGAAAAAGCACAGCAAGGCGTAAAGGTGTTGTTTTTATACGATGCCCTGGGCTCAAGCAGTTTGCCAAAGCATTTTTTTGATGAGTTCGAAAAGTCCGGCGGCAAGACAGCCGCCTTTTTACCGGCGATGCTTGCGAGCATCAACCCTAGATTCAATCACCGCAATCATAGGAAATTGGCGGTCTTGGACGGGACTGTCGGCTATATCGGCGGTTTTAATGTAGGAGATGAATACATCGGAGAGAAAAAAGAGTTCGGCTATTGGCGCGATACGCATGTGCGCTTGGAAGGGGACATTGTCCATTCTTTGCAAAATCGCTTTTTCATCGACTGGAACCAAGCGGCTGAACACTACCCGATGAAATACCAGGAGGCCTATTTCCCGAAAATGAAGGAAGTTGGGGGAGCAGCGATGCAAATCGTAGCGAGCGGGCCGTTGGAGATGCGCGAAGACATTAAAAACGGCTATTTGAAGATGATCCACCACGCCCGGAAATCGATTTTCCTGCAGACGCCGTATTTTATTCCGGACAAGTCGATTATGGATGCGCTTCGTACGGCGTCGCTTGGCGGCGTCGATGTGCAGCTGATGATTCCGCATCAAGCGGATCATTTATTCGTCCATTCGGCCACATTGGCATTTGCGCGTGAATTGCTTGAAGACGGCGTGAAGGTCTATAGCTATAAAAACGGGTTTTTGCATGCCAAAACACTCGTGGTGGATGGGCAAGCCTGCTCGGTCGGGTCGGCCAATATGGATGTGCGCAGCTTTGCTTTAAATTTTGAACTGAATGCCTTTCTTTATAATGCCGCATCAGCGGCGGAAATGACAGATCTCTTCCGCCACGACCGAAAGCTGTCTGTTGAATTGACAGAAGCCTATTTTAAGGAACAACATTGGACAAACAAAGCGAAGCAAAATATTGCCAAATTGGTTTCGCCAATCCTATAGGATCAGCAACGAACGGATTGATTATTGAAATGTGCCGCCCCAGCCGTAGCTTACACGGCTGGGGCGGATTTTTTATGTTTATTCTTGGGAAAAAATAAAGGTTCTTTTTTAGTGAAAAAATGCTTTTTTGAAATGTTGATATTGTATACTAGTAGCAGAAGTGAAAGTATAGGTTAAATTTTGAAGAAAATAAGTCATAAGGAATCACTGGCTTAAAGGAGGGAGATTTATGAAAAAATTGCGCGAAAAAGGCATTCGGTACAAATATTTGAGGATAACGGTTTCATCCTTATTGGTATGTGCTCTTATCATTGTCGGAATCTATTCTTATATGAATCTGCAGCAAGAGGAAACTCAAGCGGAGCGAGATTTGCTCATCGATAAGCAGGAAACGCTTCAAGACCTTGCGCATTCTTTAAATCAGTTATTTTTCCGTACACGGGGCTATTATGCGTTCCAAAACCAGGAAGAGTTGCGCTTGGCGTATGTAGAGATGGAGAAGTTGAAAGCTTCGATCAATCAATTGAACAGTTTATCGATCACCGATCAGGAACGGCAGCAAATCACAGAATTGACGGCGTTTATTACAGCGTTTGAAGACGACATCTTTCCGGCTGCACTGGCAGCGGTGGAGGATGATGATTACGAAAGGCTGCGGGAATTATCACGCGGTGGGACGAACGCGGCTGTAAACGAATTCGTGGCGTTTGCGGATGAATACGAAGCTGGAGCTGAACAAAAGCTGGACCAATTAAATCAAGATATGGCGAAAGAAGCTGAAAACTTTGCTTTTGCTCTGATTATTTTATTCGGCCTATTTTTCCTGATCACGGTATTTGTTATTCTGCGTGCGTTAAGCGACATCATCAAGCCTCTCGAAACAATGAGGTCTTCGATCGATGGATTTATCGAAGGAGAAGAAGTATCCTATACGCCTCTAGAGCGAAAAGATGAAATCGGCATTCTTTCAAATGCATTTTATCGGATGGTGACGACAATCCGAAAAAACCAAGAAGAACTCACTGCGAGAAACCAGGTCTTGTTGCTTAATAAAGAGGAATTACAAGAACAACAAGAAAAGTTAAAAGAATCACTAACAGAAATCGAGAAAACCAAAAACCGTTTATTGCGATTTAATGATTTGAACCATATTCTTTCGCTTACACTGAGCGAACAGAAATTGATAGAAGGAACTTTGGATTATTTTGATGATTCTTACGACATTGATACCGGTGCTTTATGGCTGCCAGGTTCTGATGAGTATGCGTTGAAAGGCTTCACGCCTTCCATGTTCGGCCAATTTAAGGAAAAGCAAATGGCTTATATCATGGAACGGCTGAAAACCGCTGATGCCTTCACGATGAAACGGGAAGCAGACGAGGAAAAAGGATTTACGGTGGGCAAGGTGTATGTGTACGACCTGTACACCACGGTCAAAAATGAGTCAGACGAGGCAATCGTCATTCTTGGACTATCACGTTTGGGTAGACCATTTTCAGAAGAAGAACAACAGGATATCCACGGTCTGCTAAAACGGCTTCATTTGGCCATTGATCGTATTCAGCTATACGATGCGGCCGTACACGAACGGACATTGAATGAACGGATCATCAACAACATCAATGAAGGCATTCAATTTATCGCGAAAAACGGGGATATGGTCCAGCATAACGATACGATGTGCACGATGTTAAGCTGCGGGGACATTTCACTCGATACAAAAGTTTCACAAGACAGTTGGATTGCCCGTATGACAGAGCAAACGACCAAGCCAGAAGACATGGCAGACTTTTTGCATAGCTGCCTGCGTCAAAAGGAAAACAAGTCAAATACATTCCAGTACACGGTGAAAGCGCCTTACGAACGAGTCATCGATGTCTACAGCACACCAGTAATCGTCGATAATGAACGTACGGGCACGATCTTTGTCCACCGGGATATTACAAGAGAGCACGAAGTAGACAAGATGAAATCTGAACTTGTCAGCACCGTCAGCCACGAATTGCGTACGCCTTTATCGAGTGTGCTTGGGTTTACGGAGCTCTTGCTGAATAAGGAATTGAAACCTGAAAAACAAGTTCGCTACTTGAAGACCATTTATAAAGAAGCGAAACGATTGACCAATTTGATCAATGACTTTTTAGACTTGCAACGAATGGAGTCTGGAGATCAAGTGTACCGAATGGAAAAATTGTCGATGAACGAATTGATTATCGAGACGGCAGAGAAATTCCGCACTCAATCGATGCATTCGGTTATTTTTGTCGATGATGCGTCGGATGTAACGGTTGAAGGCGATAAAGAACGTCTTGCACAGGTCTTGATGAACTTGATCGGCAATGCTATTAAATTTTCCCCACAAGGCGGCAATGTGACTGTCTGTATGAAAAATAATTTTAATGCGCTCCGCGTGTCGATCAAAGATGAAGGAATCGGTATTCCGGCTGAGGACATTCCGAAATTATTCTCGAAATTCCAGCGCATCGACAATAGTTCCCGCCGTAAGATTGGCGGAACAGGGTTGGGCCTTGCGATTTGTCAGGAGATCATCGTCAAGCATGACGGGAAGATTTGGATCGAGTCGCAAGAAGGCGAAGGCACGACGATTCATTTTGAACTGCCTTTGCAATCGGATCCTCAAGAGTACAGCGTGCACGAAGGCGTCGAAGAAAACCCGCCCGTCATGATTGTAGAAGACGACATGAGCCTCGCCCTGTTGTTATCAGAGGAATTGAAAGTGAACGGTTTTAAAGTGATTTACCATACTTCGCCGAAAGAAGCTTTCAAAGAAGCGAAACGGACGCCGCTTGTCGGTGCCGTGATCGATATTATGCTCGGCGAAGAGCTGAACGGATGGGATCTAGTGAATATGATGAAAGCAGACGCTGCTACGCAAAATATTCCGATCGTCATCTCTTCTGCACTGGATCCAACAGATGATTCGGGACAGATTGATAAAATCAATCATTATTTGACGAAGCCATATGCGCCAGTGAATTTGTCCAAAGTCATGAAAAAACTATTGGATGGCCAAGAAGAAAACGGCGTCATCTTCTATGCTACACAAGGCGGTACGGAATAATCATATTAATGAAAGCTTCTCAACAATAAACCCCGTTGGAGAAAAGGGAATCCTTTTCTCCAACGGGGTTATTTGATGTGTTTGAAAGAAGCTTACGCCTCCAATATTTCTTCGACTAGCGACAGCAATTCCATCGGGCTGAATGGCTTGGACATAAAGTAATCCGCCCCATTTGCTATTGCTTTTTCCCGGTCGGCATCTTGGGCTTTAGCTGTCAGCATCATCACTTTAGTATCATTCTGCTCACCTCGGACAGCCTCGAGCACTTCCATACCCGTTAAATAAGGCATCATATAATCGAGTAAGACCAGGTCGTAGTCAGTCGCCCTGATTTTGGCTAGGGCTTCTTTGCCATCTTCTGCTTCATCCATCTCAAAATCGTCTTCTAAAGTGTCGACGATCAACGTACGCAAGATGTCTTCATCATCTGCGACCAATATTTTTTTCATGAATTTGCCTCCTTTAGATTTACGTAGAAATGCCTTTGCGTTTCATGTCTCCCCAATGGGCTTTTTTGCGGAACGCTGCGAAAATCCCTTGGACGCGCCACAGCACCATTAGCGGACGATACCAGAAGGCTTCGGTCAATGCCCAGAAATAAAGCTTCACCAAATGGGAAACATTTGGGTATTTATGCAAGGTCAACTCTTCTAATAATACGGCCAATGCCGAAATAAGGGAACCGTAGAAAACTGTCACCAAGAACATGACACCGGCCACTTGCGGATCGACCAAAGAGAAGAAGAAGCCGCCGAAAATGATGAAATAGCCGATAAACTCGAACACGGCGCCCAGCAGTTCCACGAAGAGAAAATACGGCATGGAAAACAAGCCGATCGAGCCATATTTAGGGTTTAACATCAGCTTTCGATGAGTCCAAAGAGTTTCGAATAACCCACGCTGCCAGCGAATTCGTTGCGACTTAAGAACACCGAGTGAATCGGGGGCTTCTGTCCAACAGACAGGGTCTGGAATGTATTCAATGCGCTGCTTAGATTTCTCTTCCCGCAGCAATCGATGCAGCCGGACAACCAGTTCCATATCCTCACCGACAGTATTTTTATTGTAGCCACCAGCTTGAATAACCCGTTCTTTATTGAAGACCCCAAAAGCACCGGATACGATCAATAAGATATTTAAATGGCTTAAAGCCAAGCGGCCAATTAAGAAAGCCCGGAAGTATTCCACGATTTGCATAAGAACAACCGGGCTTCTAGGCAGGCCGATAACTTCGACTTTGCTTCGTGAAATGGTCGAGCCGTTGGCAATGCGGACAGACCCGCCAGTAACAATGATTTGCCCATCCGATTCGATGATCGGTTTCATGGTCTTGAGTAATCCGTCGTTTTCCAAAATGGAATCGCCGTCAATGGCGCAAAAATAAGGAAAAGACGAGAGATTGATGCCCGCATTCAAAGCATCTGCCTTTCCGCCGTTCGCTTTTTTGATCAGACGGATGTAGGGGAAGATGGATGATTGGTAAATGGACTCAATTTCTGCCGTTTCAATGTGCATGCGGACAGCAAAAGGAATCTTGGTCATCTTGAACTCTTCAATCATGCGCAAAGACGTATCATCCTTCGATCCATCATCGATGACGATGATTTCCTTCTCCGGATATTCGAGTGCCAATAGCGAACGGACTGTGCTGACCACGCCGACTTCCTCATTATAAGCGGGAACCAAGATCGATACGGGATAAGTAGATTGGTTGCGCAGAAAATCTTCGGTGGATTCCCTTTTATCCAGTTTGGTTTCCCTTTTCACTTTGCGGAAAGCAAGCGCAAAAAGCCCAAGGTAACTCAGGCTTGAAAAAAGCATATATGCAATGACGATATAGGATACGATAAGCGCGGTTTCCTGCATTATTGTTCACTTCCTGAAAGAGAGGTTTTCCACTGATTCGCCATATCACGTGCATAACGATCGGGGTGGTTAGTTGAAAGGTGGGACAATAGGATGTCGCCGTCGGAAAACTGCGTCAAGGCCTCTGCGGCTGAATAACGTACCCACCAAACTGAGTCTCCCAGTAACTCGCTAAGCCGTTCCTTGTAGCGGGACAATTGCAAAGCCCCTGCAATCTGGCTGGCAAACATGCGCTCCTGCCAAGAGTCTGAGCTGAAGAAAGGAGTCAATGAACCGGGATCGTTCATGTATTGCAAATGCAGCAAGGCTTTTAAAGCTTGGATCCGCATTTCAGGGTCCTCATTTTCAAGCTCTTGTTCAATGCGCGGAAGAAACAGCATAATCCCCGCCATGCCGATATAAGATATAGCCGCGTGCTTTAGCGCGGGACTGGCATTTGCATCAAGTGCAGCATCCAATTCATCCAGCTTCGTCAATTCGTCCAGCCGCTTAAAGACATCGATGTACAAGCGGGCCGGCGCTTCCGGAAATTCGGCCAATGCCGCAATCGCAACAGGTTCGTTCAATGAAGCGAGTGTGCGGATGAGCTGCTGGGTCTCTTGATCCAATTTAGAGTGCTTGTGAAGCTTTTCCTTGAGCTGCGGAATCAACGACGCCATACGGAAGTCTTCGATAAAATACAAAGTGTTCATGCGCATCGCCCAGTTTCTTTGCTTCAATAGTTTAGCATAGCGGTGTGCGAGGTATTGTTCTGCCAAAGCGGTAATCTCATCCGAAGTAGGGCCGGTTTTCGTCACTGCTACGTAATGATTCAGCAAACGTTCAAGAACGGTTTGCTTATTGGGAGAGGCATCCAATTGTTGAAGAAAGCGGCCATCGTCTTGATCTATCATATAAGAACTGAATGCATCTATTAGGTCGTCATATTGCCGATCAACGGAAGATTCTTTCCGGTTTGTCCGCTGTTTTCGCCAAGCCAGAATGCCAAGCAAAACCAATTGGCCAATAAACAGTGAGAGACTGAGCATCCAGAAGAAAAATAGGTTCACTCGAACATCCTCTTCGTGAGCCGTTGAACGCGCGCCACTACTTCCTGTGCATAAAATGGTTTGACGATGTAATCATCTGCGCCGCTCTTCAGTGCCAAGATGATATCGGATTCATTGGTTCTCGACGTCAGCATGGAAATGACGATGTTATCGTGAGGATACTGGGTACGGATGTGGCTTAACACTTCCAAGCCGTCCATTTTTGGCATAACGCCATCCAATAAGATCATATAACTTTCCTCTGCGCGGTACCAATCGGATTCGATTAGGGCCAAGCCGTCCGAAAATTCTTCGATATGGATATCGAAATCGTCCGCTTTCCAGTTGGAAAAATGTTTTGAAACCAATTTCCGGACGAGAGAATCGTCATCCACAATAAGGATGTTGAGCTTTCTTCGCACCTCTTTTTGTGCTGACTCATAAATCATGGTCTGGTTTCTGCCATTTCTTTTGGCTTGGTACAATGCTTGGTCCGCTGTGGTGATCAAGGTCTCTTGTTTTAAGCGGTATTCGCTGATTCCAGCAGAAAACGAAATGCGGAAAGGTTCATGACCATCAACTTTGAACTCGGTTGAAGTGACCGCTTCGCGGATTCGTTCTACCACTGAAGCCGCGGACTGGGCTTTCGTTTCCGGAAGAATAAGGGCGAACTCTTCACCGCCGTAGCGGAAGAAATAATCCGATTCCCGTTTTTTGTTCAGGAGGATGTCGCTGAATGTTTTCAGGACTTCATCTCCCGCGGGGTGGCCATAATCATCGTTGACTTTTTTAAAATGGTCGAGGTCCAATAAGACCAGCGTGAAAGTTTTGCCGGTTCGTTCCGCTAGGTGGGTCATTTGCAGCAACACTTCATTGAAACCTTTGCGGTTGCCGGCTCCCGTTAAGTCATCATAGCGGGTTCCTTGCAAGATAAGTTCCTGGCTATGTAGGCGGTTCATCATGTACGGAACGAAAAAATCCATATTCAAGGGCTTAGCCAAGAAATCCGTAGCACCGATTTCCATGGCGCGGATCTGGTTGTCCATCTGGTCATCCTCGCTGACAATGGCAATTGGAAGATGACGGCCTCGTCCAGCTTCGTAAATACGGCTGACCAAATCGAAGCCTTCAGCATCCGGGAAATGAAGATCCAATAAAACCATTTGCGGATGTAGTGTGTAAAACAACTCCATTCCTTTTTGGCCGTCCAAAGCGATGACAACCGGAATGCCTTGCTGCTCTAAGGTTTCTTTTACTTGCGCTGCAAATTCTGCGTCGGGGTCAATTATCAGCACAAGTGATTCATCAACTGAAGATGCAGATTTTTGTAGAGGTTCCAAAATGGAGAGTTCTTCGGCTTTTTCGTTGTCTTCCACAGCAAAAAAGCTCCTCAACTGATTCATCATCGCTTGTAGGGAATCGATTGGCAACGAGTCAGTACTGCTGTCTGAATAAGCATCTAAATGTTTGCTACAAAACTCAGATAAGTCTGTGAGCCCGATCGTTCCTGCGGTGCCTTTCATCGTATGTAGAAAGCGGTAGATTTCTTTTTCTGGAACTGTTTCAAGCGTTGTCCATTTTGCAAAATCGCGTTCCGTTCGATCTGCGAGTAAAGCTTTATAATCTGTCTGCGCCATGTTCTTCACCTTCTTCAAAAGAGTGTTTCTCAGGTTGATATTAGCTTGGTCTTCTTTATAGAATTCCCAAATAAATACCATAATATTCAACTTCTAATTCAATAATAGATAATATTTTCCACTTATAGAATAACATCATTTTGTTTGTAAGTAAGGGATTTTGTATTGAGAATTTCCTGTTTCCTGGATTTAACCAAACACGTTTCACAATTTGCTCATAAAGGAGGAGACAAGAAAACACTTCCATTAGGTAATGGAAGTGTCAGGTATTCAAGGAGCCATAGTCATCCAACTGCCTACGTGGTGAATGGCGGTTCCTTCATATGCCGATGAGCTTGAGTAATGGCTCGCCACTTTATCTAATTGCTGGTTCATATACGCTTCGCCTTCCTCAGCAAAAGTGATAACGCTGCCTTCGTCGGTTGTTCCTGTTTCTACCCCAACAACGATTTTCTTGCCATATCGCTCGGCCATGGCAATTTCATTTTTGACGATTTCGATGATCATCGGGGCAGAATCACGGTAAGCCATCAGCGTTACCCCATCGGTATTGGCGATGACCCATTCAGCCAATAATCCTTTGCCGAAGGTATTTTTATAAGGAATCTCATCGAACCAAAAAGGCATATCGGCTTCTAGCGGCAAGTTCAACTGCGCAGAGCTCGTTGCGGCTCTTTGAAGAAGCGATTGGTAGGATTTCACGGTTGCTGCGCGGTTCGAATTCCAACCGCTATAGAGATAGGGCTCGACATCCAAATGAATGCCATCGAAACGTGCCTGTGCAAGCGATCCGGTTTGGTAATTGCCCAGCCAGTTCATTAATTGGTTTTGGTTAGTGAATCCTTTTGGAGCCACCCATGAAGGTGCTCCATCGAGTGCAAATACAGCGATGCCACGCGTATGCGCTTGTGTAACAAAACTGCGGTAAGTATTTTTAGGGATATCCCGGTCGATTTGGACATAGACTTTATTGACATTTTTGTTCTCGAGAAAAGCCAGCGTAGCTGCCTCATCTTCCACAAACATCCATGGATTCCATAGCCAAGTAGCACGGGTATCAGGCGTATCGCCGCTTGCTTGAACGTTTTCTGCATGGCTGAACGCTGTCAGCATGAGAGACAGTGCGAACATCCATATCGCCGCTTTCTTCAACATATTCGTTTCCTCCATTCTGTTGGCCGAGGCCCGCAGAATGGGTGCCTGGCAACCTGACGACCGTGCACTGCTTTAGCAGTGGGTAGGCTCATGGCTTTGCGTCCTTCCTTTTCAGGTAAGTTTGCCTTTATCAGTTTTTTCTTATTATAGATGGAATATGACTTATTAAGACAGTAACTATATACCTATAAAAGCCTTTGCGACGCAATAAAAGAAAAATGGCAAGGCAGTTCTTCCAAATTTTATTTAAAAGCTGAAATTTTTGTGGAGCGTTCTCGGAAACTGCTATAGACTAACACTATATAATAATTTACTTGCCGGCCCAGCTGGCTAAACAGATCGGCACAATATCCCAAACGCTAGAAGGAGGATTCCGCATGATTAGTTCAAAATACTTGGATCTGCTGGCAGAAAAATACGACAGCGAAGAAAAAGTAGCGACAGAGATCATCAACCTAGAAGCCATCTTGAATTTGCCAAAAGGGACGGAGCATTTCGTCAGTGACCTCCACGGTGAATATCAGGCGTTTCAGCACGTGTTGCGCAATGGATCGGGTAACGTCAAAGTGAAAATCAGGGATTTGTTCAAAAACGAGATGGAGGAAGAAGAGCTCAACGAATTTGCGACGCTTGTCTACTATCCGGAAGAAAAACTGAGCTTGATCAAAAGCCATTTCAGCAGCAAAAAAGAATTGAAGGAATGGTATATCGAAACGATTGAACGGCTGTTGAAGCTGGTATCTTATGCATCGTCCAAATACACGCGTTCCAAACTGCGTAAGGCTTTGCCAAAACAGTTTGTGTATATTATCGAAGAGCTGCTATACAAAACCGACGAATTCACGAATAAAAAAGATTATTACGCCAAAATGCTCGAACAAATCATTTCCCTCGGACAAGTAGACAAATTAATTGTTGGGCTTGCCTATACGATGCAGCGCCTGACCGTCGACCACCTGCACGTTGTTGGTGACATTTACGACCGGGGACCAGACCCGCATAAGATCATGGATACGCTCATTGATTACCATTCGGTCGATATCCAATGGGGGAATCACGATGTGCTGTGGATTGGTGCTTATTCCGGCTCCAAAGTATGCCTTGCCAACATCATCCGCATCTGTGCACGCTATAACAATCTGGACATCATCGAGGACGTGTATGGCATCAACTTGCGGCCGTTGTTGAATTTGGCGGAGAAGTATTATGAAGACAATCCGGCCTTCCATCCGAAACGAATTTCAGATGAACAATTAACAGAGCAGGAACAATTGCAGATCACCAAAATTCACCAAGCCATCTCGATCATCCAGTTCAAATTGGAAAGCCCGATCATCAAACGGCGCTCCTGCTTCGCTATGGAAGACCGCTTGCTTTTAGAAAAAGTCGATTACGAGAAAAACGAAGCGACGATTCACGGCAAGACCTATGCGCTTGAAAATACGTGCTTTGCCACGATCGACCCGGAACACCCCGACCGCTTGCTAGAAGAAGAGCAGCAAGTGATCGATAAACTGCTGTTTTCGATTCAGCATTCCGAGAAACTGTCACGGCATATGAAATTCCTCATGAAAAAAGGGCGCCTGTATCTCCAATACAACGGCAATTTGCTGATCCACGGCTGCATCCCGCTCGAGGAAAATGGGGATATGAAGGAAATGCAGATCGAAGGCGAGAGTTACTCCGGACGGGAACTGCTCGATATCTTTGAAGAATATACCCGTTATGCCTTTGCGCATCCAGAAGAGACCGATGATTTCGCGACCGATATGGTGTGGTACCAATGGACAGGCGAAAACTCCTCATTATTTGGCAAACGGGAGATGACGACCTTTGAGCGTTATTTCATCGCAGACAAAGCAACGCATAAAGAACGGAAAAACCCATACTATCATTTGCGTGAAGACGAAGAGATGTGCCGCAAGATGCTGGCAGAATTCGATTTGAATCCAGAACACGGCCGCATCATCAATGGGCACACGCCAGTCAAAGAACGAGACGGCGAAAATCCGATTAAGGCGAACGGCAAAATGATCGTCATCGATGGCGGGTTCTCAAAAGCCTATCAATCGACGACGGGGATTGCCGGCTATACGCTGTTGTACAACTCCTACGGCATGCAGCTCGTTGCCCATCAGCGTTTCAATTCCAAGGAAGAAGTCTTGCAAAACGGGACCGACGTCTTGTCAATCAAGCGATTGGTCGACGAAGAACTCGAACGCAAAAAGGTGCGCGAGACCAATATCGGAGAAGAACTCCTGCAGGAAATCGCCAATTTGAACAGCTTGAGAAAGCATCGTTATATGAATTAACAGCAGTAAGAGCAAGAACTGATCGCCAGTTCTTGCTTTTTCTCATGCGAAAAAATGTAGAAAGGCAGGAATGGGAATACGAAAATCCAATTAATTGGTATTTAAATTGTGGGAATCTTTGGTTACCTCTGTTAGTCTAAAAGGGAGAAGGAATAGAAAAAACACGAACTTAAAAGAAATACAACTGGAGGGAGTCCATGCCAATTTGCCAAAACTGCCATCAACAATGGGGCTGGAAGCAAACTGTCCAAAAGATGTTCATTTTGGATACGGGCATGATTTGCCCACATTGCGGAAAAAAGCAATTTCTGACTACCGAATCGAAAAAAAGAGCCGGCCTCTTAAATTTTCTAACACCGTTAGTGATGCTTTTCGGGGTGTTATTTGACCTTCCCTTAAGCATCATCTTGATCATGATCTTCACTAGTGGGCTCGTGATCTTCGCTGCCTACCCGTTTTTAGTTGAATTCACTGATGAAGAACAAGCTCTTTGGTAGCTCATATTTATGGATTAGCCATTTGAACCTTTGATTGAAGGAGATGAATGCCATGAGGAAATCCATAGCCTTATTCGCCTCCGTACTAACTAATCCTGTCATTGACGGCCTGCAGTGATTCGGAACAAGACACTCAGGAAGAAAGCGGAAAATTTCTGTTGGACAATATATACGCAAACCCTATTGAAGCGGATACCATGTATTCCATGATTCACGAAATCGAATGGACAGGGGAAACGCCTGCTACCATCAATTCTTTTGACTTGGTGAAAGAACAGGGCGAACCGGTTTCATTTGAGAAGGATGGCATTGCCTATGAAGCGTATGGGGCCGATCCGCTGAAGCAAGTCGGAGTTTACGCCGAAGGACATGAGATTGGTGAGGTTGAAGATGTAAATGGATACGAAGTTGACGGAACAGGGCGCATCGTTCTCAAACTGAAAATCGGCGAAGTATCTGAGGACCCGGACCGTGCTGCCAAGATCAACTACACTGTAAACGGCGAAGAGCATGAAGTCATTTACGAGTGGGATGGCTACAAGAAATTCACTACAGAAGACAATTAATCGAATCAAGCATTATTTTGAGCAGCTATAGCACGGCCGATTTTTTGCGAAAACACAGCTAAACTAAAGGTGGTGCGTTTATTTTTTATCCATTCAGCTTTTACATAGCTATCCTAATCGCCATCTTGTACTGTGCAAGTTTGTGGATGCTGCGAAACTTGGGGAAATTCAGAATGCCTTTATTTATCTACGGGCTTATCGTGCAATTGTCGTTTCTGGCATTCTTCTTTCGGATGAGCCGCTATTTCAGGACCAGCGAAAGCGTGAACCGGGATTATTACGGTGTCTTCGTGAATGGCCTTTTCATTTTCTATCTGTTGATGGTCGTTCCATTCGTCCTTGCACTGTGGGTGCAGGTTTATAAAGGGATATGGAATTTGCAAGTCGGACAAATTTCCAAAGTCATCATGATGATTTTATTTATTTTAATGACATTGGTGGTCGCATTCGTTGGTTTTTATGCACATATTCTGTTCTATTATGGATTTGCACCGTAATGAACGGCGGGCTTTCTTTAGAAAGGAGTGATGGGGTGTTCAGTAGGTATTCAATTGGGCTCATCGTATCGGGGACATTATTGCTTGTGCTAAACCACAGGATGTCCGGCTATTCCGACCCGCTGGCATTAACCGGTTTTCTGCTGCTTTTTTTATCCGCAGGGGCCATCTTTATGGCGGCGTTGAAAAAAGAGCCGGGCCAATTGAAAGTTTGGGCGCTCTCTGCTTTATTCATCGTCCTATTTGTCATCAGCTGGGCTGAACCTTTGGAGATTTTGCGCCTGCTGACATGGCTGAAAAATGTTTGATTGAAAAAAAGCGTGGGATACCGATTGATTTGGTGTCCCACGCTTTTTGAATATCAACCTAAGCGGTCGTCATGCCGCCGGTGATGCTGTAAATTTGTCCCGTGACATAACTAGATTCAATAGAAGCCAAGAAGACATAGACAGAAGCGAGTTCTGCCGGCTGTCCTGCACGGCCGATTGGCGTCTCAGGCGTGCCTTTGCCGAATTCGGGAATGTTTTCTTGCGGCTGTCCGCCGGAGATTTGCAGCGCTGTCCAAATCGGGCCCGGCGCGATTGAGTTGACGCGGATGCCTTTGTCGGCCACTTGTTTGGCTAGGGATTTCGTAAAGCCGATGATCGCGAATTTCGTAGCTGAGTAATCGAGCAGCATCGGGCTCGGGTCAAAGCCTTCAACCGAACTCGTCGTGATGATGGAGGCGCCTTCTGGAAGATGCGGAAGCGCCGCTTTCACTGTCCAGTACATGGAAAAAACATTGACTTGGAAGGTTTTTTCCAGTTGTTCAGTCGGTAAGTCGGCAATGTCTTTAACGGCTTGCTGTTGACCGGCAACGAGTGCCAGAATGTCCAAGCCGCCTAGTTCGGTGTTCGCTTTTTCAACCATTTCCTTGTTGAACGCTTCATCGCTCAAGTCGCCGGGGATCAAGACGGCTTTGCGGCCTTCCGCCTCGATCAATTGTTTCACTTCGTCCGCGTCGGATTGCTCCGCCGGCAAATAATTGATTGCCACATCCGCGCCTTCTCTCGCATATGCAATAGCTGCAGCGCGGCCGATTCCGGAATCTCCGCCCGTTACTAAGGCTTTGCGGCCTTCGAGTTTGCCGGAGCCTTTATAAGTTTTTTCGCCGCAATCCGGCACGGGGGTCATTTGGTTTTGTACGCCAGGGGCTTCCTGATACTGTTTCGGAAAATCTTCCGTTGTATATTGCGTTCTAGGGTTTTGGATATTCGCCATTTATAATCTCTCCTCAGTTTGGAATCGTTAGTTTCTCCCTTTATCTACCACCTCCATTCAAGATAAAACCTCTCGTGCATTGCAAAAGAGAGAATGAGTGGCTAAATGCAGTGATTTTGGGGCAGAAGCATGAAATAGCACCCTTATTTATGTTATAAAGAAACAGGTAAATACAGATAGGCTGCGCCATTTGGTCTTTATTGAAGGCAGCCAAAGAATGTGAAAGGAATGATTGTTTGTTGGATTTTATTGATATTGATTGGGGACAACTACTAGTTGATGCGGGAGTTATCGCTGCACAAGTAATCGGAATTTTGATCGCATTCGTCATTGTCCGGGCGATCGGGAAAAAATTAATCAGCCGTTCGTTTGACCGATTGACGAAAAAAGGCGATATTACCAATGGCCGTGCACTGACGCTTCGGACGCTTGCAGAAAATGTCTTTTCTTATGCATTAATCTTTGTATTGGTCGCGACCGTGTTCAGCATCTTCGGTCTCTCTGTCGCAAGTCTTATTGCCGGTGCTGGGATTGTCGGCCTTGCGGTTGGGTTTGGGGCACAGGGCCTCGTCAGCGACGTCGTCACCGGGTTCTTCCTATTGTTGGAGAAACAGATTGACGTCAACGATTATGTAACGGTCGGCGCCATTGACGGCGTGGTTGAATCAGTCGGACTTCGCACGACGCAAATCCGCAGCTTTGACGGCACTTTAAACTTTATCCCAAACCGGGACATTACGACTGTCAGCAACCATTCACGTGGAAATATGCGTGCACTCGTAGATATTGGCGTATCGTACGACGAAAACATCGATGAAGCGATGACCGTTCTGAAAACGGTTTGCGCAAAAATGACGAAAGACAATCCAGCGATTGTGGAAGGGCCGGATGTCATCGGCGTGCAGGCTTTCGGTGAATCGGATGTGACCTTGCGCATCATTGCCAAAGCGCAAAGCGGCGAGCAATGGGGCGTTGAACGCGAGTTGCGCAAAGCCATTAAAGAAGCTTTCGATGCGAACGGCATCGAAATCCCGTTCCCGCATCAAGTAACGATTCATAAAGGCCTGGAGAATCCCATCCAGTCTTAAGAAATCAGGATCGGCGCCGCATGGACGGCAGCTGATCCTGTTATTTTTTATCTTTTATCCATTATATTAATATTATCTCGAATATAGGGTTTTAATTCTCTCCTTATGGGTATTTTGAATAAGAAGAGAGAGGTGCTAAATGACTACGGATGGGAAATTGCTGGAAAGACTGAAGTTTAGTGACAAAGCCGCCCTGGAAGTGATATATGATGAATACTATCTATTGTTATGGAAAGTCAGCTACCGGAAATTCAACGACCAAGCGGTTTGTGAACGTGTCCTAACAGAGGTTTTTCAGCAGTTATGGAAACATCCGCAGCAGTTTAGCGGAAACAAACGGCTGATGTTTTATTTGATCGAATGTTTGAACGACAAAATAGCTCGTATGAAGGCATAACAGAAATATCCATGGCAAAGTGAAATTCATGCAATCAATGGCTTACTGCTATCAAGTAGGACAGCAAAAAGGTGCTAGTATTGCATGTGAACGTTTTTGCTTGAATAGTATATGGATCATCTTTAGAAGACGCTGTTTCTCCTTTTTAAGCAAGGAGAAAGAGCGTTTTTTTATGGCAGCTGATAGGCTAAACAAGGAAACTTCGTATTGTTAATATTGACAATATTACTCAACAGATGTAGATTTTAGTCAATTGAACATAATCATGGAGAAGCTTTCAAGAGGGCTGGAATCAGCGTTATCGCTTGTGCCGGATTTTATGGAAATGAGGAACTAACGTGAAGAAACAATTTATCGTAATCGGACTGGGCAGATTCGGCAGCAGCATTTGCAAAGAACTGTTCAAGCTGGGCCACGATGTCTTGGCCATAGATTCTTCTCCAGAGCGAGTAGAGTTGATGCGCAATTTTTCCTCGCATGCAGCGGTAGCGAATGCGACAGACGAAGCAAGCTTGAGGGACTTAGGCGTCCGAAATTTTGAACATGCGGTCGTGGCGATTGGCGAGAACATGCAGACGAGCGTCTTGTGCACCTTGATGCTTAAGGAAATTGGCATTCCGCTAGTGTGGGTCAAAGCGAAGGACTTGCAGCACCAGATGATTCTCGAAAAAGTCGGAGCGGATCGCGTCATCCAGCCGGAAAAAGAGATGGGCATCCGCATCGCTCATCATATGGATTCAGAAAAAGTCGTCGATTACATCGATTTATCGGAAGATTACAGCATCGTGGAATTGGTGGCTTCTGAAAAACTGATGAACCAAAGCTTGCTGGAGCTGGATATTCGGGCAAAATACCAATGCACGATTTTGGCTATCAAGCGCGGAGATGAAGTAAACGTTGCGCCAATGCCGGACGACGAGGTGAAATTGGACGATGTGCTCGTCGCTATGGGCCATCGCAACGATTTAAAACGCTTTGAAGCAAAAGGGATTTAATGAGCAAGATAGCAGGTGAAAGAGAGGGATGGGCTTCAGGCCGGTCGCTCTTTTTTTATGGCAAAAAGCCTAGTTTTTTAGTAGGGAAGGAAATTGGAGTTCAAGGGGGAATTGATTAACAAAGGAAGTCGACAAGCAATCAAAAGAAAGGGCGAGTCAGCTATGGCAAAGGTATGTTTTGGAATGATTGCGTCTCTCGATGGATTTATCAATGACCAACATGGGAAACTCGATAAGCTTTATGAAAGTTTTAAGCCGAGTGATGAAATCAATGAGGAGATGGCAAGGACAGGCGCGGTGGTGATGGGCCGGCGAACCTATGATATGGCCGACGACCCAGATGCTTATGCCGATTATTACGAATTTCAAGTACCTATTTTTGTCGTAACGCATCATCCGCCCGCTAGACATCCAAAAGAAAACAGCCAATTGAGTATCAGCTTTGTGACAGATGGCATAGAAGCCACTATACAAAAAGCAAAAGCCGCTGCAGGCCAGAAAAATGTCGTGGTTCTTGGGGCGGACGTCGGCCAGCAAGCTTTGCGTGCGAAGTTGGTGGACGAATTGCAAATCGCTATCGCTCCGTTGCTGCTTGGAACGGGCACTCGGATGTTCGACCACTTAGAAGGCATGGAGATTCACTTGGAAAAAATCCGGACGATTGAGACAAATGAGCAAATAGAGGTTTATTATAAAGTAAACAGGCAGGGGACTAATTGAAGAATTTTTAAAGTCTTGCATCCGTCTAGAGTCAGTAGACAAAAACTGTCCAAACAGCGCACAAAATGACAGGAAATCAGATCGCAACCGGGCTATTATTCGAGTAAGGAGTTGAGAACATGGCTTTGGCGCAGTCTTTGCAAAAAGCGATCGACTATATGGAGGAGAATTTGCTGAATGAGCTATCCGTCGCAGCCATCGCAAAACAGGCAAACGTCTCTCCCTTCCATTTTCAACGCATGTTCTTGATCATGACCGATATCTCCGTTGGGGAATATCTGCGTCGCCGCCGCCTGACATTGGCTGCCCAACAATTGCTTAACACTGATCAGAAAATCATCGACATCGCGTATCGCTACGGTTACGAATCACCAGAAGCATTCACAAAAGCGTTCCGCAAGCAGCATGGGCTCAGTCCGAGGGAGGCGCGAAAAGGGAAGGGGGCATTGCAATCGCATAACCGTTTAATGATTCAAGTGAACTTGAAAGGAGCCAGTCCGATGAACTATCAAATTGTTGAAAAAGATGCGTTCCAAGTCGTTGGGGTCAAACGGGAATGTCCGTGTGGCGAAACCGGGGGAGTGAACGGGGTTGCTGAGTTTTGGCTGGAGGCCAATGCTGATGGAACAGCCGCTGAATTAGCGGAGTTAATGAATGGTGAGATCAACGGCTTGCTTGGAATCACCGATAATTATAATGAAGAGAAGAATACGGTCGATTATTGGATTGCAGTAGAGCATGACGGAAGCGTGCCGGCTAATTTTCGTGCATTTGTGGTGCCAACATCCAAATGGGCGATTTTTAAAGTGCAAGGGTCTGCCCCGATTGCCATGCCTGAAGCATGGAACCAAATCTACACCGAATGGATTCCGTCTAACGGCTACGAAGTGGCGGATATTCCAGCTATTGAAGCTTACACCGATCCTGATTCGTATAAAGACGATTCGTCCAACCAGATTTGGCTGGCGGTGAAATAGCAAAGTAGACACATTCTTATCAATAGAGTTGAAGATCGTAAAATATAATTCATGCACCGTTGGGTGTTTATCGATCATGACAGTCAGTTATTGCGGAAAAAGCGATGTTTACGAAGTGAAAGCATGGAAGAGGCAATTCTCTTTTGTGCTTTTTTTAATTAATAACTATATGGATGCTATGAAATTTGGATGGGGGTTCAGCCATTGAAGACTTGTAAGTATGAGACCTTGTCTTAAAATAGAAATCTATCAGGCTAAAAATGGTAGAATTTAGTTGGATGGATAAATAAGGACTGAAAGGGTGGAAAGATGACCGGCAAAAAAATAACAATTCTTCTATTGATTTCACTCTTAATCTTATCTGGCTGTACAAGTTTTGAGACCAATCGAAAGAAAAATATTCTAGAAACCGTCTCTTCGCATGGGAATTTGCCAAACACTTTCAATAATGGCAACACAGCGTTTTCTATGACAAATGATAAAGAAGCTTATAAGCTTCCTGTTGATGATATAACTTTAATCATTTCCAATTCTGGTTCAAGTACTGTCAAATTCGGTGAGCAACGGACGTTGGAGAAGTTGCAAGAAGAAACATGGCATGAAATTCCTTACAGTGAACAGTTTGCTTTCACAGACATTGGCCTGGGATTGGGGGCGAAAGAACATCTCGAGCAGAAGATGCCGCTCGAATTTTTGGATTACGAACTGACGGCCGGCACATACCGAATCGTCAAAAACTTTTATATTAATGAAGAAGCAGAGGAGATTGCTTTAGCTGCGGAATTTGAAATCACGAAGTAGTTCGAGGCATTGAAATATCGAAGCGATTCTAGAATAGAAAAGCGGTACATATTTACACGCAGTTTATTCCCCGGGAAATATTAATGTTGAATGAACTTGAAATGGTTATTAACAGAATGGGAGTGGAGCTCTGTGATGAAACTTCGAAAAGCTGAAAGCCGCGACGCAGCACAAATCGCGCAAGTCATTAAAAACGCTGAGGATTCAGGGTATATGCTATTCAATCCGGGCGAGCGGGAGATTTCAGCCGAATCGTTCGGAAAGTTCATTGACGTATTGAATGCCAATGAAAAATCAGGTGTTTTTATCGCGTGCGAAGAACAGCAAGTTATAGGATACCTGATTGCCCAAAATGAAAATTCCCAGCGACTTTCACACCGCGCTTATATGGTGGCGGGTGTCCATAGCGATAGCCGCGGCAAAGGTGTCGGAAAGGCTTTATTTTCCCATGTGATCGCTTGGGCAAAATCCGTCAATCTACACCGTTTGGAACTGACAGTGATAGCAGAAAACGCATCAGCAGTTGCTTTGTATCAGAAGATGGGATTCGAAATTGAAGGCGTGAAGCGGGATTCGTTGCTCATCAACGGTAGCTACATGGATGAGTATTATATGGCGAAGCTACTTTAAAACTATCGCAGGAGGACAACAAGGATGGCAAAACCCAAAAGCATTGCATTGATCACCGGTGTCAGCAACGATACGGGAATCGGAGCGGCTGTGTGCCGGAAACTCGCGCAACAAGAAATAAATATTTTCTTTACCCACTGGCAAGCAGAACCGAATTTTCCGGAGCGTTTTCGTTCAGAAACCACAAAGCTTGGCGTGCGCTGTGAGTTCATGGAGGTTGATTTAGCGCAGCGAGACGTCGAAGCAGCTATCTTGGCGCATGTAACAAGTGTCATCGGGTTTCCGACTATTCTCATCAATAACGCAGCGCATTCGATCGATTCCAACTATATGGATCTAACTGGCAAGGTCTTGGATGATCATTATATGGTAAATATGAGAGCGACTTTTTTATTGTCTATAGAATTTGCGAAAGGATTTCAGCAAATGGGCCTAAACGATGGGCGCATCGTCAATTTAACATCCGGACAGGAGCAGGGGCCGATGCCAGGAAATCTAGCTTATGCAGCAACAAAAGGAGCCATTTCAGCATTCACTTCCTCTTTGTCCGCAGAAATCGCGGAACTGGGGATCACGGTGAACGCCGTCAATCCAGGGCCGACCGACACGAGTTGGATGGATGATGAGATCAGGGATTACTTGCGGCCGAAATTCGGTTTGGGACGTATCGGAACGCCGGAAGATGCAGCCAAAGTCATCGCTTTTCTTGCCAGTACAGAAGGCGCTTGGATTACTGGGCAAGTGATTCATTCAGAAGGCGGATTTTTAAGAAGTTAACGCCAAAAAAGCTGCACCTCCGAGTTTGGGGTGCAGCTTTTGACTTGTGTGGCTTGCCAATCAACCTGTAAAAATATCGCCTTTCGGATGGCTGATTTGTTCCCGGTGTTGGCGGGCCAATGCAAATGCCAGCGTCACAGGGCCAACTCGGCCGATGAACATGAGCACCATGATGACGAATTTGCCGATGGTGGAAAGTTCCCCAGTTAAGCCCATTGACAGCCCGACCGTCCCGAAAGCTGAGAACGCTTCGAAGATGATCCATTCAAACGGGGCTTGTTCTGTATAGGACAAAATCAGAATGCCGGCGAAAACAGCGGACATACTGATGAACACAATCGCCAATGACCGTTCAAGCAAGTGGGAGGGAATTGCACGGTTGAAAATGACCGCTTCTTTTCTCCCTTTCAAATAAGAAGCTGTCACTAAAATGATAACCAAGAAAGTCGTAAGCTTGATGCCGCTCCCGGTCGAGGCGCTGCCGGCTCCGATGAACATGAGCAGTGAAATGAGCACGATCGAGCCGGTTTCCATGCTGCCGATGTCGATGGAATTAAATCCTGCAGTCCGCGGCGTGACCGCCTGGAAATACGAAGCCCATAGTTTATCGCCGAGCGGAAGAGCGCCTATGGTTTCCATATTGCTGTACTCCGAAACAAATAAAAACAGCATCGCGATCAAATTCACGGCCAAAGTTCCCGTCAGCATGACTTTGGAATGAAGGGACAGCTGCTTAAAGTTTCTCGTTTTCCATAAATCATACAAGACCGTAAAGCCAATCCCGCCTGAAATGAACAAGAGGGTGATCAGGATATTGATTGTTGGGTCGCCGACATAGGCGCTGAGGCTGTCATCCCATAGAGAGAATCCTGCATTATTGAATGCGGAAATAGCGTGGAAAGCACTGGTGAAAAGCCCGTATGTCCAGCCGTATTCCGGAACCCAGCGAACCGCTAAAATCGCTGTGGCCAATAATTCGATGCCAAATGCGAAAAATAGCAGAACCTGTACGAGGCGGATCATGCCGCCAAGTGAATACTGGTTGAACGACTGCTGGATTAAAATCCGTCCCCGCAGGCCAATTTTCCTGCCCAGCAGCAAAACAATCAAAATGGCGAATGTCATGAGGCCGAGCCCGCCGACCTGCATGAGGACCATGATGACCGATTGGCCGAACATCGTGAAATCATTGCCGGTACTGACAACAACCAGGCCGGTTACCGTCGTTGCAGACGTAGCGGTGAATAACGCATCGATCCACGAAATCGGTTCAACTGTGGAGATTGGCAAATACAATAAGATGGTGCCAATTAGAATGGCCACCAGAAAAGTCATCGTTAATATTTGAGGCGGCGATATTTTGATTTTTTTAAAATAAGTAGATCGTTTCATGTTACAAACCCGCCCGGTCAAATTGATGGATATTTTTCTTTGTCCCGAGCACCGTCAAAACATCCCCTGCCTGCAAGATATCATGTGGCAACGGGGAAACATTCAAGTTCTCCCCACGTTTAATCGCAAGGACAGTTACGCCGAATTTCAAGCGGATCTTCAGGTCATTCAACGACTTCCGGTTAACTTTTGGCGTGGCCATCAATTCGGTAATGCTATAGTCTGCAGAAAGGTCGATGGAATCGATAATTTTTTGGGAGCCTAGATGTTCAGCCATTTTTTTCCCCATCTCAATCTCGGGCTGAACGACTTGCTCCACTCCGATCTTCATCAACACTTTCTGGTGATAATGGTTCTGTGCTTTAACGTACACTTTGGGAATTTGCAGATCTTTCAACACGAGAGTCGTGAGAATGCTCGATTGGATATCTTCGCCAATTGCGACGATAACATTTTCAAAATTGGTGATTCCGGATCGCTTCAATGCAGACTCGTTTGTCGAATCCAATTGAAGTGCATGGGAAGAAAACGCCACGAACTCCAATACTTTTTTCTCGTCGCGGTCTATTGCCAGTACATCGTGCCCCATCTGATGCAGTTCTTTGCAAATGCTGCCCCCGAATCTTCCTAATCCGATCACTGCGAACTGCTTTTTGTTCCATCCCATTGCCATTCCACTCTTTTCCCTTAAATTTGAGCACAAAAAAACCATTTCAAAGAAACGGTCTGAGATAGACCTTTTCTCTCTTTTCTACGCTTACGAGGTTAGCTGTCGGATTAGGGATGGAGAGTACCCCTTCTTCAAAAATGAAGATTCACCCCGAGATCAAGTGGCGATCAAATTGGTTCCCCCGCACAGAAATTCATTCTGTCTCAGCGATAATAAAAGGTGGATTCTATTGTACAAGCTAAAATATACGCCTCTATTTTCAAAAGTCAACACCATTTTGTGTGCCGAAATAAAATAATTTTATCCAGTTACAGGAAAGGGGATGGAATTATTTTTGCAAATTATTTCAGGAAAACTGTAACATTAAGGAAAAGCAAACGTGTAAGTGGTAGAGATTAATAAAGGGGGACACAATGAAAAATCAACAGCTGGAACAACTTTTTAAACTGTATTCAAAACCCCTTTATTATTATCTTTGGAAATTATCAGGTTCTTCGCATTTGGCGGAAGATTTGACCCAGGAGACATTTGTCAGGGCAACGATCTCGCTCCATACTTATCAAGGAGAAGAAGCGAGAGCATGGCTTTTCAAGGTGGCGCGTAATATTTATATTGACGAATGGCGCAAACGAAAGAGAAGGCAAAACATCCCTGTGCTCAATATATTCAAGCCGGCCGAGGAGATGATCAGCCCGTACGGATTGCCGGAAGATGAGGCTTTGGCGCAAGAGCGAAACGACGATTTGCATGCCTTGTTCAATTATTTGCCGGAACATTACCGGACGATTTTATACTTAAGGGAAGTGGAATCGTTTAGTTATGCTGAAATAGCAAATTCGATGGATTTGTCAACAGATCAAGTCAAGGTCACGCTTCATCGTTCGCGAAAAAAACTGGAGGCGCTGGCAAAACAGAAAGGGTGGCATGATGACAGAATGGAATGAGGCATTGGAAAAAAAGATATTAAAGAAATCCCGCTTTGTGTTAACGATACGGATTCTCCGCATACTCATGATTGGGGTGCTACTATACGGTGCCTATATGATTGCTTTGGCATTTATTACCGATGGGCTGCAAGTGGCAGAAGAAAATGACTACTACACGAAACTCGCTTTGGATTGGACTGTACCTAATGTCCGCGGGGGATTCGGGTTTGAAGAGGAAGAAGTTTCTCCCTTAGGCACCAGTGCATTTTCCTACCCTTTGGTCAGAACAGTGGGCAAGGAGGAAATGGTCGTAGGGGAGGCGCAAGTGACGAAGCGCTTGTCAAACAGCTTATCGTCTATCGAATACCAAATCCCTTCGAGAGATGAACTTGATCGTTTCTTCTTTTTCTATCCGGAAGATCCGCGCAACGGCAATTCACTTAAAGCTTACGGCCAGCCTGATGTTTGGAACACGCTGGACAAACTGCACGAAGGGACCGTAGCGGAAATGGCCTTCTCGACAGGCCGTTTCATGACGCCTGAAGAGCTAATCGCACAATTGGAACCTTATGATATTGATGTTTTGTGGATGCCACTGCATACGGGCGAATTTGAGACGTTCACGCCAGGTGCCTGGGGAGGCGGCGGAGACGATTTGTCGGTGAACACGCTCTTCGGACTGACGGGTGGGCAAAGCGTTTCCGACGATTTTCAGTCCTTTTCTTCTATCTACCGGCTTGATTCTGAGACCATACAAGAAAGCAAGCAGATGATGATGGCCAATATGGAAACTTTGCTCGAAGAAAAATCTGCCGCTTATTATGAAAGATTTTTAGGCCTGAGTTATTTGAATGAACGCTACGAGTATATGGAGGAAAACGGCTTTATGGTATATGGAGCTGTGGTCACTGGCCCAGTCAAGGAATTATTGAAGCTGGAAGATGAAGCCATGGTGGCCGGCGAGCAATTGGGGCAAGTGGAACTGTGGAATTGGGAAGACGAGTAGACATATTGAAAAGAAGTGGGGAGACGCTGCCATATGCAGCATTTCCTCGCTTCTTTTTCGGATAATATAAGTAGATGCTTTACAGCTTTGCGACGAGAGCGCCTATGAAAAAAATAGCGGCTATCAACAAGAAGCCATACATTTCTTTCTTGTTGTTCAACTGAAAGGTTTGGAAACTCCTGATTAAAAAAATTCCTGCAGGCACCAGGAAGGTGAACGGAAATAATTCTCTCCAGTAAAATGACACTATCATCATAAAGATATAAAGGCCGTACAAGGGATATTCGATTTTAGTATTGGGCTTAAATGATTTCTGAGCAAATTCCATGAGCGTGTCCCCCTTCATAAGCCGGCCGGTTTGTTAGACCCTTTAAGCCGGCTCTATCTTATAGTAGATGTTTTCAATGTCTTGCGCTGGCAATGGGCGATTAAAGTAATAGCCTTGTGCCTGGTTGCATTGCTCAGTTTTTAGGAAATCCAGCTGTTCTAGGGTCTCAACACCTTCTGCGATGACGTTCAACTCCAAATCGTGCGCCATGCGGATGATGGTTTTGACGAGTGCCGCATCTTTTGAATCGCTTTTAATATTGCGGGTGAAATGCTGGTCAATCTTTAAGCTGTTGATTGGGAACAATTTTAAATAGCTGAGTGAAGAATAGCCGGTGCCGAAATCATCAATGGATAAATGCACTCCAAGAGCTGCCAGTTCTTCCATAGTGGTGATAGCCGTATCTGCATTCTGAATAATCGTTTCCGTCAGTTCCAGTTCCAAATACTGTGGATCCAATCCAGTCTTTTGCAAAATGGTGCTGACAATTTCGGTCAAATCTTTTTGGGCAAACTGCCGTGCCGAAATATTGACCGCCACGCGGAAGGGAGCAATCCCTAAATCTTGCCAAAACTTGTTTTGCCGGCAGGCTTCCTCCAATACAAATTCACCGATCTTTGTGATGCTTCCGGTCTCTTCAGCAATCGGGATGAACTCTGCCGGTGAAATGCTGCCCCATTCGGGATGGTTCCACCTGAGCAAGGCTTCCACACCAATAATTTGTTCATTTTGCAAGTTAATCTGCGGTTGGTAGTGAATCGTGAATTCACCATGCTCCAAACCTTTGCGCAGTCCTGTTGCCAGCTTTGACTTGCGGTCGATCGTTTCGTTCATATTGGGAGTGAAGAACTGAAAGCCGTTTTTTCCTTCTTCTTTTGCCTGATACATAGCGATGTCAGCATTTTTAACTAAGGTCTCGGAATCATTGCCATCAGAAGGAAATAGGCTGATGCCGATCGAAAGGCTGGTGAAAATTTCTTCGTTTTCAAAGCGAAAAGGAACGTTCAGGGCTGCAATGAGATTTTGTGCGAGATCTGCGGCTTTGCCGTACTCAGTATTCGGTAACAGCAAAATGAATTCATCTCCGCCAAGCCGTGATAGCGTATCTCTTGGACTAATTTGCGCTTCCAGACGGCTGGCGACACTTTGAAGAAAATGATCGCCCATTGAATGCCCAAAGCGATCGTTGATCATTTTGAAATTATCGAGATCCATATAAAATAGCGAGAAGTTAAAGCCGCGTTCATCTGCTTGGCGCAGCAGTGAATCCAGCCGGTCGTTGAACAAACGGCGATTTGGCAATCCTGTTAAAGGATCCAAGTACACCAAATCATTGATTTTGTCTTCGGATGCTTTGCGTTCTGTGATGTCGCGGAGAATGCTGCTGAAGAAAACGCCTTTCTCTGTTTCCCACGTGCCAACAGACATTTCGAGCTGGAATTCCTCGCCATTTTTTCGCAGGCCTGTCAATTCGACCGTGTTGCCGATTACATGGGGGATGCGCGTTTCGCGGTAAGCGTTCATGCCGTCTCCGTGTGCTTTTTTCAAGCGCTCGGGCATGAGTGTGCTAATATTTCGTCCAAGAATTTCTTTTTGGCTATAGCCGAAAATGGCCTCTGCGCCTCGATTCCATTGGACAATCGACCCTTGAAAGTCCGCAACGATAATCGCATCTTTCGCCGATTCGATAACGGATTGAAACTTCATTTCGGACTCTGTGGATTGAATTTCCAAGCGGCGGTCTGTGCGAATGCTCGCGAGTGTCAGGACAAAAAGCATGAGCATGCCCCCGCCGATGCCATAGGCGAGCAGCGTGCTATCGACTGAGAAAGGAGAAGTGTGGCCAGCAGCCGAGTGGTCCATTTGTGAAAAATTGGCGGCCGCCATGCCAGTGTAGTGCATTCCTGAAACAGCGAGGCCAATCAGCACGGCTCCGGCCAGCTTGCGCCAGTGAAATCTTGGAACATTTGGAATGTAGAACAGCAAAGCCAATCCAACAAACGAAGCAGCAAAGGCAATGAGTGCAGACAATGTCCACAAAAATGGATCATAGGAAATCATGGCATCCATGCGCATGGCATCCATCCCCAAATAATGCATCGACACGATTCCAATGCTTATAAAGAAGGCGCCTGTAACTAAATTGCGCCACGAGACGGACGGCTTGCTAATCAAATAAAACGCAACCGCGCAAGAAGCAATTGCTGGCACGATCGACAATATCACCAAACCAAAATGATAGGACACGTCAACCGGCAAGTGAAACGCCAGCATGCCGATAAAATGCATCGACCAAATGCCGAGCCCGAGCACAAAGGCACCTGCTGTGATCCATCGGAGGTGTGACACATTTTTAGCATATTTCAGGCGGCTGCTGATATCGAGTGCGACGGAAGCGGAAAAGATGGCGACCAAAATGGAGAGGGCCACGAGGGGAAGGTTATACGAGCTAAAGAGATTGGTAATAGGACTCACGCTCTTTCTTTAAGATTTTCTAATGAAGATGTTATTAAACCAATACAAAACAATGTCCGATGCTTAATTATGTACACCGCTTTAAATAGCTGTAAGACGGAAAATTCCTGTGTAGAAAAGAGGGGAGAGCTAAAACAATTAAAGGTCTTAAGACTTAATTATTTTTCTGGGCTTTTAATTATACCGTATCATTAGGCATCATAAATATCCAAATAAATCTATTTTTTATTAGAATACCACATTTATCTCGATTTGAAACTATTTATCGGCTTGTACAGCTCAAGTATCAGGCAAGAAATAGTTGGGTATTATCTTTGAATAACTTTTTATAAAAGCTAGGCGGTGCGTGGGCTTACAAACTATGGGTTTAGTAACTCAATCTGCGATAGTTTGGTAGATAAGGGGTATACTAAAATTATTGTGTATCAACTATCGAACGAGGGAGGGCATCAATCATGAAAAATTTACAAGCAACGGTCACGTTAACTAACGGAAGTGAAATGCCTTGGCTCGGCCTGGGTGTGTTTAGAGTAGAAGATGGGCCTGAAGCGACAGAAGCCGTTAAAACGGCCATCGTGAATGGCTACCGCAGTATCGATACTGCTGCCATTTACGGAAACGAGGAAAGTGTCGGAGAAGGAATCCGCCAGGGGATCAAAGCGGCGGGGATTTCGAGGGAAGACTTATTCATCACGTCAAAACTATGGAACGACGATTTCGGCTACACATCCGGTATTCAAGCCTACGGGACGAGCTTGAAGAAATTGGGGCTGGAATATCTGGATCTGTACTTGCTCCATTGGCCGGTTGAAGGCAAATACAAAGAGGCTTGGAAAGCGCTCGAACATCTTTATATGGACGGGCAAGTCATAGCGATCGGCGTCAGCAATTTCCAGATCCACCACTTGAAAGACCTGATGGAAGATGCGGACATCAAGCCGGTCGTCAATCAAATCGAGTACCATCCGCGTTTGACGCAGGAAAAACTGCTTGCTTTCTGCCGCGAGCACAATATCCAAGCGGAAGCCTGGTCGCCGCTCATGGCAGGCGAAGCAATCGAGCAGCCTGAGCTGAAAGAAATCGCGGCAAAATATGATAAATCGGTCGCACAAGTCATTCTGCGCTGGAATCTGCAAAACGGTGTCGTGACCATTCCGAAGTCGACCAATGCGGGGCGTATTGCGGAAAATGCCCAAGTATTTGATTTTGAATTGACAGAGGAAGACATGCAACGGATTTCGGCATTGAACGAAGACCGCCGCATCGGCCCGGATCCGGACAACTTCGATTTTTAAGAGAGTTTCAGGCTAACCTTAGGTGAGTGTTTCTGGTCTCCATAATAAAAGGAAGGGAAAAGCTCTCGGGCTTTTCCCTTCCTTTTATTTTTCCAGCTTATAGCCGATCTTATTGAGTGCCGATTCAATATCGGCGACATACTCGGTTTTCAATTGTGATAAATGTTCACTGACCCCCGGCATTTGGACGAGCCAAGGCGGAAGGCCCGTCATCATGACTTGGACGCCCATGACGTTCAAGCCGGACACCAGATTCTTTAAGACATCCGGGAACTGATTTTCCAACAGTCTCAATTGCGACAAGTCGATAACAAACGAATGGATGCCTTTGTCAGCCGCATAATAAAGCGTGTCTTCCATGATTTTCTGAGAACGTGCTTCATTGATATTCCCTTGAAGTGACAAAATAGCCAAGCCCTTTTTGATCGGGATGATTGGCACGCTCAACAACTCGATGTCTGCCAAGGTATTGTCCAAATGGATGACATAAGACAGCACTTCCGCCATTTGTTTCAGGAAATGGATGTCTTGGTCACTGAACTCTTTTTCTTCCTTATCCATGACACATAAAGTGCCGAAGATTTCGCCATAAAAATCGCGTAATGTCACGCCGAGAAAGCCTTTGACCTCCAGCTGCGGCGTTACTTCCAAGTCCTTCGTCAACGTAAATGAGCCTAAATTATTTGTACGCATCGCTTCCTGGTCACTCTGGATGATTAGGCGGCAGTAAGTGCCGTCATATTCCACCGCATAACCTTCAGGAATGACGTAATGGTCTTTATTGAATGAACTGATGACTTTCATCGCGGTCGGACCTCGCTCGGTCACGTAAGCGGTGTTGACATCGAGTTCGTCACTGATCACTTGAAACAGCTTGTAGGAAACAGCTTTTAACGAATCGTGCGTGGACATTCCCTTTTTTTCGTTCATCGTGCGTTCCTCCCCGAATCCTGGGGGACCTGTTCATTTCCTCAGATGTCTAGAGCTATTCGTGTTCACTTTAACATCTTTAAGTTTTCACCAAATGCTCTGGTGTTTCCAGTCGGTGTGCAGCCCCCGCGTGTTTCTTCTACTAAGGCTACAGAATTCACGAAAAAGGGTCAAGGAAAATATTTCGCCAACCGAAAAAACGTACGTTCCTATTCTGTAAAACCATAACTGCGGGTAACTAAATTAAATTTCCAATATTATCAAATGCATCTTATGTGGTAAAATCAAGAAAAAACAGAATAGTGGGGCTTTTGAGATGAAACGAAACGAGTTTGAGAAGACGATTCAGCGGTTGTTCGGCGAAGAATTACTAAAAGAGGACGATGAATACGGCTTTACTAACACGAGAGACGGCGACATCCACAAGATTGGCTACGCGACCAATTTGTCTATTGAAACAGTTGAAATGGCTATCGCACAAGGCATCGATTTACTATTGACGCATCACGATGCCTGGGATTTCATCTATGGCTTAAGAGAAGCGTGCGTCAGTCGGTTGAAACAGCACAATATCGGCCATTTTTGGATCCATGCACCACTGGATTTTGTGGACTTTGGGACCTGTACATCATTGATGAAGATGTTGAAAGTCGATGAAATCGATGCGTACTCCACTTATAGTGAAGCGGACGGCGAACTACCGGGCATTGGGGAATTCACTATCCCTGTTGAGTTTGAGCAGTTGGCGAAAAGAATGCGCGGCACTTTAAACGAACCGGTACGCGCATGGAAAAACAATGCACAGCCCGTTAAACGTGTCGGCGTGTTGACCGGTGCGGGCCATTCCTCTGCACTCATTCGTGAGGCGGCCGAAAGAGGGTGCGATACGTATGTGACCGGTGAAGCCACGCTTTACTCGATTCAGTATGCTCAGTATGCCGGCATCAATCTACTAGTAGGCAGCCATACCTTCACCGAGATTTTCGGCGTAGAAAGCTTAGCGAAAAAGATTGCGGAGCTGAATCCGGGTGTAGAAATTACTGAATTGATAGAATCACATTTTGAGTTGAATCATTGAAAAGAGCGTGAGTAGAGTGAAAACCAAATTGTTTATCTTGCGGGGAAATTCAGGCAGTGGCAAGACAACCATTGCCAAACGGCTGCAAGATCATTTCGGACGCGGCACTTTACTGGTGTCGCAGGATGTGGTCCGCCGCGACATGCTGATGGTCCAGGACCGCGACGGCAATTTATCGACAGAATTGATTCAGCAGATTACGGAATATGGCAAAGGCAAGTGCCGAATCGTAATCTTGGAAGGTATTTTGGTGAAAGAACGTTACGAATCCTTGCTGCTCGACTTGATCCGGTTCTATGAAGGTGAGGCGCTCGTCTACTATTTCGATTTGTCCTTCGAAAACACGCTGGAGCGCCATAATCTACGCCCTCAATCGGAAGACTTCGGAGAAGAATCGCTGAAAAAATGGTGGAGACCGAAAGACGAGTTGGGCGTGCCAGGCGAACAATTGCTGACAGCGGAAATGTCTGAACAAGTGATCGTCGAACGGATTTGCAGACAGGTAGAAGAATAACAACTGGGCAATAGAAGTAAAGGAGTAAGCATATGACCCTATTCAATCACTTGAAAAAAGGAGACTCGATCGGAATCTATTCCCCGTCGTCTCCGATTACCTATAATTCGCCGATACGCTTTAAGCGTGCGAAAGATTTTCTGGCATCGAAAGGCTTTAACATCACAGAAGGCAGCTTGACGGGTAAACGGGATTTCTATCGTTCGGGGACGATCCGTGAGCGGGCAGAAGAGTTGAACGAACTCATCCGAAACCCGGATGTCCGCTGTATCATGTCGACAATTGGCGGGACGAATTCCAATGCATTATTGCCGTATATCGATTACGAAGCGTTCAAAAAAGACCCGAAAATCATGATCGGTTATTCGGACGCAACAGCTGTATTACTCGCCATTTATGCCAAGACCGGCATCCCGGTGTTTTATGGACCGGCGCTGGTGCCGTCATTTGGAGAATTCGAGCCGTTTGTGAAGGATACATACGATTATTTTTCCGAAATGCTGATGCAAAAGCAAACACTTCCTTATCAAGTACCGCTGCCGCCTTATTGGTCAGATGAGCCAGTCAATTGGGAAGAGAAAACGCAGGAAAAGGAAGCGAGAAAAAACGAGTGGATTTGCGTGCGGGAAGGCAATGTGACAGGGCGCTTAATTGGCGGGAATGTGAATACGATGGCTGGCATCATGGGCAGCCCGTATATGCCGATCATTAAAAGCGGTGATGTTTTGTTGTTGGAAGACACCATGAAAACGGCTGCGGTCGTCGAAAAGAACTTTAATTTACTGAAGCTCAACGGGGTCTTCGATAAAGTGTCGGGAATTATTTTAGGCAAGCATGAATTATTCGACGACCAAGGAACAGGAAGAAAACCGCATGAAATTCTGCTCGAAGTGTTGGGCGACCGCGAGTTGCCATTGCTTGCCGAATTTGACTGCGCCCATACCCAGCCGATGCTGACGATGCCGATTGGCAAAACTGTTACGCTGGATGCGACTGAAAAACGGATTGAAATTACGGAACAATGGATTCGGTAATGGAGGAGGTCTTCGATGAAAACGATTGGATTGATTGGCGGAATGAGCTGGGAATCGTCCGCTGAATATTACCGCATGATTAATGAACAAGTGAAACAGCATCTAGGCGGTCTGCATTCGGCTGAATGTCTCATGTACAGTGTCGATTTTGAAGAGATTGAACGCTTTCAGTCACAAGGGAAATGGCAAGAAGCGGGCGAGCGATTAGCGGATGTCGCCCGATCGCTTCAAAAAGGTGGTGCAGAGCTGATCGTATTGTGCACGAACACGATGCATAAAGTCATTTCTTCTATAGAAGAGGCTGTCTCAGTGCCAGTTTTGCATATCGCAGACGCGACGGCCAAAGAGATCCAAGTAAACCATCTCCATACGGTAGGGTTGCTCGGCACGAAGTACACGATGGAGCAGGAGTTCTACAAAGAACGCATTGCAGAGAGCGGTATCCAGGTGTTGATTCCGGAAGCTGAAGAACGAGATATAATCAACGAAGTTATTTTTGATGAATTATGCTTAGGAGAAATCAACGACTCGTCGAAAGTGAAATACCGACAAGCCATCCAAAACCTCATCGATCGCGGAGCCGAGGGCATCATTCTTGGCTGTACAGAAATCGGTTTGTTGATACACGAAGAAGATGCAGAAGTGCCGCTATTCGATACAGCGAAAATCCACGTCGAAGCAGCAGTGAACCAAGCGTTGGATAACTGAAGCTAGAAGGAGGAAGCGGAGATGGGATCGCGCCTAATGCATTTGATCATCGCTCGGCAGGTAGCCGAGAAAATCGAGATTTTCGACCGACCGCGTTTTCTGTTGGGCGGCATTGCCCCGGATGCAGTTCATGGAAGAGAGCAGAAAACCAAATCCCATTATTACGAGGGCAGTGTGGATGACGGAACGAGACGCGTAAATTATGAAAACTTCATCCAGAAATACCGTGGGGAAATGAGGGACTCATTCATTCTCGGATATGTTGTGCATTTAGTGGCGGATGATGTGTGGATGACAGACATCTATTTCAAAAAAGACATGAAACACCGCATCGATGCCGATCCGTCCGTGCTCGAGAAATGGCATTCGGATTTCCGGAAACTCAATGGTATGCTCATTGATCTGTTTGACTGTGCTGGTTTGGAACGAGAACTGGCAGCTGCTGACTTTCCCGATATTCTTATAGAAGAACTCGAAATCAATAACTTGCGCGAGTTCACCGAAGAAACGCTTGGCGACTTCCAATCAACGAAACTGTTTTCCGGTAAGGATCTGGAAATATACTCGGTTGAAGAAATTACTGCCTACATCAAGTCCGCGGCAGACCAGGCGATTCGCATATGCGGGTCTATCGGAATAAAGGAACGGCAAAGGAGTGGACGCAATGGCCATTAGAAATTCCGCGAAAGCGATCATTGTTAGAGACGGCAAAGTACTATTGACGACGAACCGGGACGCAGAAGGCAGCTATTATCTATTTCCCGGTGGCGGGCAGGAGCTCGGCGAAACTTTGCCGGAAGCGGCTGCTCGTGAATGCCTGGAAGAAATCGGCTGCGCCGTCGAAGTGAAAAGCCTGATTCATATTCGCGAATACATAGGCGAGCGCCACGAATACGCCGAGACCGATCGTGGCGTTCACCAAATCGAATATTATTTTGAATGCCGTTTGCTGGGTGATTTGCAATCAGCGGTCCCGTCCAATCCCGACGCCCAGCAAACCGGCGTTGAATGGGTGGAGATTGAGAATTTATTGGAGCAACGGATTTATCCGAAGGGCATCCGCCGGTTTATCCAGGAGTTTGAAAGCGGTAAAGGGAATTCGGTTTATTTAGAGGCGTTTAATTAAAGTGGCGTAAGCTTATGAATCAATTGAGGGGGGAAAGTTTTGACTATCACTTTAAAGGGGCACGAATTAAACTCTGTTCATGATATGAAGAAGCTATCGATTGTGGTGGCACAAGTACATCTCGACGAACTGCAGAAAGATATGAAGAAAAAGAGGTTAATCCAAATTACCACTTCTAGTGCATTGATTATCGCAAAGAAAATAAGTACACAAGCCCCAGATATAGAAAGTCTCCCATTGCTGGATTTAGCTATTCTTCAATCAGAAGATACCATCTTTCCATTAATCAAAGACAGCAATGTCACCAATCTCGCCGGAATGATCGTTTTGAATGATGTCAAAATTGTGCCTCTTGCAAACCCTGAGAACGTCATTGAATGCGAAAGCTATGCCGTTTTTTCAGATCATATTATGGGATTTAGCCTGACAGATTAAATGTAACAATGAAAAAGGGACAGCGGGAATTTTCCGGCTGTCCCTTTTCGTGAATTTATTCCTGAACTGTGCGTCGAAAATGACTTCGGCCGCGGTAAGCGATCCAACTAACGATAGCGAGCAAAACACCAGATAAGACAAACACAGAGCGGATGCCAAATAAATCAGCCAGTATTCCCATCAATAATGAGGAAACGCCGAATGTGCCCATACCAATTGCCCCGAGCGTCGTGAAGACAGTCGGCAATTGTTCTTTCGGGACGCTCGTCTGCACGACGGTTTGCTGCGGAATGTTTTTCAGCTGGCTGAAGATGCCGACCAGAACGGATAAGCCGAGCGCAACTAGAGGCATGCTGTTCAAGCCGAACAATATAGTCGCGACGCTGCCGAAAATCGCGCCAGTTAGGATGAAGCGGCTGAGATTGCGTTCGACCCATTCGGTAAAGCGCAGGCAAATGAGGCTTCCGGCAATCAAACCGATAAAGAATGAACCGTTGATAAAGCCCCACCATTTCTCATCGACTGCTAGCGCTTCGCTAACGAAGACATACAAAATCGCGGCGATCCACACGGCGCCAGCGATGGTCTCGAGTATATCCATCACCGCAATGCGCTTTAATACCGGAGTCCTTGAAACAGTCTTCCAGCCTTTGGTGAGTTGTTGCCATTTGTTTTGTGGTTCTGGCGGGGCGCTGTCGACTCGATCCAATCCGCTCAACAACAAGCTTGAAAGCAGGAACAAGCCTGCCGTCAGCCAGACCAATTCGGTGGCGGTGAGCCAAATCAATAAGGAACTACCGACAAACCACATCGCTGTTTGAATTAGCTGTGTAACGGTCTCGGTGATGCCGTTCGCTTTCAATAGCTGCTCACTTTTCACGTAATTCGGAATCAATGCCTGTGTCACCGGACGGGCGCAGCCGTCCAACAGCGCCACCCAACTAATCAATGCAAATAGTACAGTAAAGTTAGCGGTTGTGATGTATGGCAAAAGCAATGCCAAGACTATCAACAATACGGTTTTGCCCATTTGCGACCCTACAAGCAGCCATTTCAAATCAACGCGCTGCATCAGGAGCGGTGTGAGCGTGTTCGAGACGAACATTGAACTGGTGATGACAAACGGCACCAAAGCGGCAGCCGTGGCGGAACCGGTCAATTCGAAAATCAGGTGAATGATGCTGACGATATAAAGCACATCGCCGATATTCGCAAGCGACTGGCCCGTCAGTAATAAATGGAAATTTCTATTCAATTTCATGTTGAATCCCCCAAGAGTCTATTTTGTAAATGACTTCTAATGCGGGGGAAACTTAGATTGGACTGATCGTCACGTCGGATATTCCTTTCGTAAGGAAGATAAATCTTGGGGAATTTACCTTCAGGATGGATTGGATTCATTATACTCTAAATAATTGGAAAACAAATAGCGGTGAAAGAAAATATTGGATATAGTAGAAACAAAGCGTATGTACCGAAAAACTTAGTACGGGAAATCTTTAAAACGGAAAGCAGGTCATCAGGTGAATCAAGAGAAATTACAAGCAGCCATTCTTCACGCAGAAGTGGAGTCGCCGAAGTTTTTAGGGGAAGGGGCCTGGCATCATGCGTGGAAAGTCGAAAAAGATGGCCGTGAACTGGTCTTACGAATTCCAAAGGACCTTGTGTACGGCAAGCCGGCTGAATTTAACGAAGAAGAATTGACCGCCGAATACGCCTCGACAGAACTTTACTACCGCTCGGTCAATCAGGCCGTGAAGGGCGCGGCACCGGAGTTTTTCCAATTCCACGTTTCTGAAAAATTGAGCTATACGCTCGAGTCGTTCGCCGGAAAGCATATCGATTTGCATAAACTAACAAAAGCACAAGCGGTTGAGACCGGAAAAGCGCTCGGTGAGATTTACCGGAAAACGGAAGAAATTCCGCACGGCTTGGATGGCTTCGGGTATCTGCATTGGACAGAGAAAGAGGGGCTGAGAGGTAGCATCACAGGAGATGTCCATCGTTTCCTGAAAGAAGAAAGTGAAGAGCATCTATCGGATTACCGGGAACTGAGCGAGGCGCGCCTAGAATTTAAGGATGAGACGATAAGCGAGGCGCTGAAATTAGCAACGGAGCTCAGAGCGCGAAGCTTCACTAAACCGCTCCTCAGCAATCAAGACGCATCACCTGAAAATATGTTGATGAACGGCATACAAATTTGCCTGATCGATCCGTTTCCGAATATTTATTATCCGCGGGGGATGGCCGGGAATTTCATGAATCTCTATGAAACGTTTTTCATCGCGCTGTCCGATACCGAGCGTTATGGAAAGCACCGTTTTGCTGATTGTGCGGACAATTTAAAGGGGATGGCTGATGGGTTTCTAGCCGGTTATAGTACGGACGACAGCCGGGTTCAGGCTGAAGTCCGGGGCGAACAATTGCTGCAATTACTAGAAACTGCCTATAGCCATTTTCATTTATTATCCGGAAAACTGCCGGAAGAAGCGCGCATCCGCTACGGTGACAAAAACCAAATTGAAAAGAGACTCGCCACGTTGGCTAATGAATTGAAAGCCTTGGCTGCTTCAGTAGTCGAGCGTCTAGCAGGTGCAGTAGAAAACAGCGATGCTCGTTAACTAAAAGGAGGAACCGGCATGGATTTTCAGGAATTGGCGACAGACAGACTGGCGCTTGTACATATTAAAACACATCACGCCGCAAGCTTTTTTGAAATCATGTCGAGAGACGAGGTCACGAAATATTACGGCATGAGCAGCTTAACGGAAATCGGCCAGGCTGAAAACATCATCGAGTCGTTCGGGCAGACCTTCGAAAGCGGCAGGGGAATCCGCTGGGGCATCGTCATCAAAGAAACAGGCGCTTTTATCGGCACGGTCGGCTTGAACAATTTGAACCTCAAAGGTCAGAAAGCGGAAATCGGCTTTGAGCTGCATCCAGACTACTGGAACAAAGGCTATGTTTCAGAAGCCGTCAAAGAAGTCCTAGCTTATTGTTTCGGCCAGCTCGACTTATTCCGCATGGGCGCCGTTACATTTCCCGAGAACGGCGCATCCATCGCTTTGCTGCAGAAATTGGGATTTGAACAAGAAGGCGTACTGAGAGGCTATCTTTATCAAGATGGGCGTTCTCATGATGCTTGCATGTTTTCATTGTTAGCGAAAGAGCACACAATCCACAATGCGAAAATATGTTGAATGGCTCATCATTAAACAAAAAGGTGGAACGTGATTCAACAGACATATAGTTGAGCTTGTCGGAGTTCAAACGGAACAGCCTATCGTTGAAGAGTGGCCCGCCTCACTTGCGAGGGAGCTTGTCATTCGTCCATTCCTATGATAGAAATAGAATAGCAACAAAACAATTTCATACATCGTTACTCTAGGGGAGCTTCTATTAGCTGAGAAAGACATGCGTCTTGACCCTTATTCACCTGATCTAGTTAGTACTAGCGGAGGGAAGAGATGGCAAAAGAACAACGCCTTTTTTGGCGTCTTACCTTTTAACGTCGTAAACACTTCTTTCTACTGGAAAGAAGTGTTTTTTTGTGGTGAAAAATATTGCGAAGAACAGAGGAGGGCAATATGCAAGACCATCAATTGCTTAACGTACTGAAAGAAATCGAATCGAAGCAAGAAGAATTGCTTAGCTTGGCAAAAACGTTGATCTCGTTCCGGACACCATCACCGCCTGCGCGCAATACTAGCGAAGCCCAACGATGGATCGAACGCTATTTACAACGTCAGGCATTTACGACCGATCGATGGGAGGTCTATCCAGGGGACCCGAATGTTGTAGGGACGAAGCTTGGGGAAAAAAGCAACATGTTTCAAAGCTTGATCATTAATGGACATATTGACGTCGCCGAAGTACGACCAGGGGAAGATTGGCATACGGATACATTTCAAGCTGAAGTAATTGAGGGACGGCTCATTGGCCGTGGCGCGGCAGATATGAAAGGAGGGATGGCGGCTGCGCTGTTCGTCTTAAAACTATTTCATGAACAGGATATTCAATTGCCGGGCGATATCATTTTTCAATCAGTCGTTGGAGAAGAAGTAGGAGAAGCCGGTACACTGCAATGCTGCGAACGGGGCTATCAAGCGGATTTTGCGATAGTTGTCGATACAAGTGATACCAAAATACATGGCCAAGGCGGCGTCATTACGGGATGGGTCACCATCAAAGACCCGAACGTTTACCATGATGCGATGAGGCGCGAAATGATCCACGCAGGTGGAGGCCTCTCGCAAGGGGCGAATGCTATTGAGAAAATGACGGTGATGATCGAAAGCTTGCAAGTGCTTGAACGTCATTGGGCAGTATCCAAAAGCTACCCCGGATATCTTCCGGGAACCAATACGATTAACCCGGCCGTGATTGAAGGCGGGAGGCACGCCGCTTTTGTTGCGGATGAATGTCGGCTTTGGATCACCGTACACTTTTATCCAGATGAATCGTATGAATCTGTAAGTCGGGAGATCGAAGCGCATCTATTGGCCGCAGCTCAAGCCGACCTTTGGCTACGGAATCATCCTCCTTCCTTTGAATGGGGTGGGCGTTCCATGATTGAAGACCGTGGCGAGATCTTCCCAGCGTTCGAAGTGGATACTGAACACGCTGGTGTGCATGCGTTGGCAGCTGCCCACCAAGAAGTTTTCTGTGAAGATGCGAGTATTGGTGTCTCAGGTACGGTGACAGATGGGGGCTGGCTCGCAGCAGCTGGCATTCCTACTGTTATATATGGTCCGGGTCAATTAAGCGAAGCCCATAGTATCAATGAATCCATTTGCGTAAAGGAGTTGGTGGAGTTTTCGAAAGTGATGGCCCGCTTTATTTACAAATGGTGCCATCAGCAGAAATGAGGAGGATTAACATGAGATCTAGTAAGAGATTCCGCAACATGCTTAAATCCAATCAGCGAAAAAAACACAGCCGTACGTTTAAGGTCGAGAGAAATGTTAAGCGACATAAGGACGTGACTGCGCCGTGAGTTCCTCAGTGTTGCAAGTCCAGCAGGTCAGCTTTCGATATGGTGGAAAAGAAATTTTTCGCGATTTATCCTTGGCGATTCAAGAACGTGAATTCGTCAGCATCGTTGGTCCTAGTGGGTCGGGAAAAACGACACTCTTCAGGCTGTTGCTCGGGTTGGAAAAACCAGAAACGGGTGGGCTGTTTCTTGGCGAGAAGCAAGTGATTGGCGCAGGGGGCGGCATTGCTTATGTGCCGCAAAAAGATTTGCTGATACCGTGGCGAAGCATTTTGGATAACGTCATCTTGCCACTTGAAATCAGTGGGCTGACAAAAAGAGAAGCCTATGCGAATGCTCGGCCACACTTTGCATCTTTTGGCTTAGCTGGGACTGAATCGGCTTATCCACATATGTTGTCTGGAGGGATGAAACAACGCGTGTCCTTTTTGCGCGCCTATTTGACCGGTTCGGACGTATTGTTGTTGGACGAACCGTTTAGCGCGCTTGATGCTATATCGAGAGTGGAGATGCAGGATTGGCTATTGGAACAATGGGTTTCCTTGAAGAAAACCATCATCCTCATTACACATGACTTGGATGAGGCATTGTTGCTGTCGGATCGGATATTGGTTACTTCGTCTCCGCCTATGGAGCAGCTTGCAGAAATCCTGGTGCCGCTTAGCCGGCCAAGAACAATGGACATGAAGCTGGGCGATAAATCATTGCTGTCGTTAAAAAGTGAGCTGCTCCAAAAATTTCGCCATGAGGGAGCGAAATGTGATGCAGAAGAAACCTAATCGCCAGTTTTCTTTCAAACGATGGGCTGCTCCCTATTACTTGTCCGTCGGTGTATTTCTCTTGTTTTTGGTTGCTTGGGAAGGATCGGCATGGGCAATCGGCAAGTCCTTTATCTTGCCGGCCCCCACACAAATAGCGGTCCGGCTTTGGGAGTTGAGACAAACCTTACTTGCCGTCCATTTACCGTCGACGGTGCTGATCATTTTGGTCGGGCTTTTGCTGTCGATCATTGGAGGTGTCGGCTTAGCGGCTTGGATGTCGTGGAACAAGACCGCTGAGCGTGCGTTCTATCCTTTGCTCATTGCCTCCCAGACCATTCCCATTATCGCGTTGGCACCTATCTTTGTCTTATGGTTTGGCTATTCCATTTGGAGCAAAGTGGCTGTAACTGTTTTGATTAGTTTTTTTCCGATTACCGTCAATACTTTTGATGGATTCAATTCAGTCAGCAAGGAGCTGCGGGAATTGCTGAAGACGATGGGGGCAAGCAGAAAGGACTTATTCTTTAAATTGGCTATCCCCTCATCCTTGCCATCATTTTTTTCAGGACTGAGAGTGGCTGTGACATTGAGTGTTATTGGAGCTGCAATCGGTGAATGGCTCGGGGCTCAAAAAGGGCTTGGCTATTTCAGCAGGCGAATGATGACGCAATTTGATGGGGCAGGGGTCTTTGCGCCGATTGTCCTTTTGTCGCTTACTGGAATTTTATTGTTCGTATTTGTCATGATAATGGAAAAATCGATCTTAAAGTGGAGGAATGCGAAATGAAACAGAACAGCAATTACATGAAAATCATATCTACCTGTGCTTTATTCGGCACCGCTCTTATTCTTGGGGGATGCAATAATGACAGCGGAGAAGTCGCAGAGGAGAACACGCAAATTGATTTAGTGCTCGACTGGTATCCAAACGCTGTGCATGCTTATTTATACATCGCCGAAGAGAAAGGTTATTTTGAGGAGCAAAATTTGGACGTGAATATTCACTTCCCGGCCAATCCGACCGACCCAATCAATATGGCGGCCTCAGGGCAAATGACATTAGGAATCAGCTATCAGCCGGACGTCATCACGGCAAGAGCCAATCAAGGCATCGAAGTGAAATCATTAGCGGCCATCGTCCGTTCACCGCTGAATCACATTGTCATGCTGGAAGACCGTGAAGTGAAGCGTCCGGCAGATTTAGAAGGAAAAAAAGTAGGGTATCCAGGCATTCCGCTCAATGAAGCCCTCATTCAAACGATGGTGAGCGAAGACGGAGGCGATCCCGAAGAAGTCGAGTTAGTGGATGTCGGCTTTGAACTTGGCTCTTCCCTGGCCAGTGAAAAAGTGAACGCGGTTGTAGGCGCATATATCAATCACGAAGTGCCATTGCTTCGAAGTAAAGGGATTGATACCGAGACCTTGAATCCTGAACAATACGGCGTGCCACCTTATTATGAATTGGTGCTCGTGAGCAATGATGAGAACTGGGAAGAGAAAGAACAAGAAATTCGTGCTTTTTGGACTGCTGCTACCAAAGGATATGACTGGATGGCGGAGCACCCTGAAGAGGCAGTGGATTTATTGCTGGAGAACCAAGATGAAGCCAACTTTCCATTGATTGAGGAAGTAGAGCGAGAAAGTCTTGATATCCTACTTCCCAAAATGGAGTCGCCCGAAGGATTCGGCAGTCAGAAAGCGGAAGATTGGGATACTGTGGCGGAGTGGATGTTAGAGAAAAATCTAATTGAGGAAATACCGGATGCAGAAGAGATATTTGTAAACATGGGTGAGTGAGTATGTGAAATAGACGTTTAAAGTTTAAATGGATTTTCCGTACTATGTATTAAGAAGCCAATTGATAGTAATTCTTTTGGTGGATAAATCAGGATAAAGTTAGTAAGCTGTTGTAGGAGCACGACAGCTTAACATATGTGCTAGAAGGAGAATTCATAAGATGAAGAATTTTGTTTTGACAGCACTTATTTTAGCATTGCTTCTGAACGGCTGGCTGGTTGCCTATTTTGCAGTACCAAATTACCTCGAATTAATCGCTATTGGACTTTTTTCGCTTTTGATTATGTCGATTATCAAGGAGCGCTATGTTTTTTTATACGCCATTACGGTGACTTTGCTATATGGAGCTTATTTAACAGTGACGTCGTTTGGCCAATCACTGCCAGAGGATATGCAGCTTCAATACATGTATACTCACTTGCTATTCACCAGTTTCCATTTAATCTTTTGGATGCTGATGAACGCTGTGAAAAAAATAGGCTATCAAAATATAGAACTGCAGCATCAGCTTCAACTGCTTCAAAAGTATAGAAAAGGATCTCAAATCCTGACGATGAAAGAGTTTAAAGACCAAGCAGAATGGCTTTTGAAGTCCACTGCCCGAAATGGGAAGGAAGCTTATTTTTTAAGAATTGAATTAGAATCTTCCACGAAGAAAACCAAACAGAATTTGCAAGAAATGCTTGAACGTGTAGCCCTTCAATCTATTCGGCAAAAATACGATTTGGTTTCAAGTGAGTTCGGCAATATCTATGTCCTATTAAAAGACACTCATAAAGAAGGAGTGGATATTGTTATGGACCGATTTAAAGAGAACAGCCAAAATGAGCTGAATTTCATCACTCCTCCATATCAATTTCAACAAATTCATATTAAAGATTCACAGCAGTTGAACGAGTTATTGGGGACAGAATCATGACACAAGTGATCATGCTCATCATGCTGTTCTTTTGGATGTTGTTGATTTTTTACTCCATCCTCACTATTTCGGGAGTCTGGTATCGTGTGCGATTTAAAAAGCCGCAAAAGCTGTCGAATTATCCTAGCGTCGCATTGCTGATCCCCGCACATAATGAAGGCATTGTGATGGAAGATACATTGCGAGCAATGGCAAGGTTGAAATACAGCGGCCAACTGGATATCTATGTACTAGATGACAATTCAAAAGACGACACGGCAGAAATTGCGAAAGAATTCGCGGCTGTATTTTCCAGAATTCATTACATTCCCGTGCCTGTTAGTTCTCCTTCTGGAAAATCGCGCGTCTTGAATTATGGACTGAGTATTTCGGAGTCGGATTACTTTGTCGTATACGACGCAGATAATGAACCCGAACCGGATGCGGTGGAATTATTGGTGGAAGTCGCAGAACAAACGAAGAAAGCCGCGGGTGCAGTCGGCTATGTCAAAACCAAAAATGCACGTACTAATACATTGACTCGGATGATCGGATTGGAGTTTCAAGTCTTCCAATTGTTAATGCAATGTGGGCGCTGGCAGTTCTTGAAACTAGGATCCCTGGCTGGCACGAACATGCTGCTTCGCAGAAGTGTGTTAGAAGAGTTAGGTGGCTACGACGTGAATGCGCTAGCGGAAGATGCGGAGTTAACGGTTCGGCTCCATGCAAAAGGCTACGTATTGCCAGTAGTACCAGAATCCAAGACATGGGAACAAGAGCCGGAAAAATTAACAACGTTTTTCAAACAGCGCACACGCTGGCTTACAGGGAACATTTATTTGCTGGAGAAATCATTTAAAGACTTGTCCCATTGGCGTGGGAAAACCTTTTTCCTAAGCTTGCAGCACGTGCTGACCTATTTGGTTTTCGTGCTAGTCCTATTATTTTCGGATATCTTTTTCATCATGAGTGTCATGGGGATGGAATTGCCGAATATGGAAGCTCCCTTATTGATGCTTTGGTTTATGAGCTATATTGTCTACACGGCCCAGTTATTGAGTGCATTGGTTGTAGACAGGAATGTATCGCCTAAAAATGTATTCTTCATCTTTATCATGTATTTCACCTATGCTCAGCTTTTCATCATCTTGTTGCTTCGTAGCGTAACGGTTTATGTCTGGAGCCGTCTTCGCGGCAACACGATTGCATGGGACAAAACGAAGCGCTTTAAAGGGCTGGGATAAGTGTAAAGTCGTTAAAGTGAAGGTGATACGCAACTTATAAAAGTGTATTCGAATTTATCGAATACGCTTTTTTTATTAAATGTTCTATTCCTAAATGACTGACTGAAAATATAGCTTGATAGTATACTGCAATATTCTGTGAATTGGATGGATGTATATACAATAATTGGATATAGTAAGGGGAGGAGTAAATGAATAGCCTGTACTTCAGTTCGATCTTCACAATAATGATTTTTGCTCTAAAAGGAGTGTCTTCGATGTACAACAAACCATCTATCTACTATAAAATCGCAGATTCAAGAGAAGAGATGGAGCAGATCCACCGTTTGAATTACGAAACTTTTGTAGAGGAGATTCCCCAGCATAGCCAAAGCCAAGAACAACGGCTGGTCGACCGTTTCCACGAAGAGAATACCTATTGGATTGCCAAACAAGACGGCCGCTTGATCGGGATGGTGGCGCTTCGGGGTATCCGTCCATTTTCGCTAGATCAGAAGCTCGGAACAATCGATCATTATTTGCCGGATGATGCCAAGCCGTGTGAAGTTCGCTTGCTCTCGGTGCGGCGAGAGTACCGTGGCAAGAGAGTTTTTTTCGGCCTTCTTCAGCAAGTCGTAGCCTCCTGTTTGCAGGAAAATTATAATTGCGTGCTCATTTCAGGGACAGTGCGGCAGACGCGGCTGTATCAGCATTTAGGGTTCAAGCCGTTTGGTCCTTTGATCGGCACAGAAAATGCACAGTACCAGCCGATGCTCTTGACCAAAGACTATTTCACTTCGGCTGGGAAGCTTTTTGATCAAATGATCCAAGTGGAGAAGCCGTCGTTTTCAATTCGTCTTTTGCCCGGTCCGGTCTCGATGCATCCGAAAGTCGAAGAAGCCTGGGCCATGCCGGCAGTTTCCCACCGTGCAAATGACTTTTGTGAAAAAATCGCCTCTGTGCAAACAGAGCTCAAGCAGTTAACGGGAGCGGCTCATGTTCAACTGGCTGTCGGAACGGGCACCTTGGCGAACGACCTGATTGCAGCGCAACTGAGTCGGCTTGGCGGAAAAGGGCTCATCCTGTCGAATGGTGAATTCGGTGAACGCTTGGCGAATCAAGCGAAGCGTTGGCAATTGGACTTTTTGTATCTGCAAAAGCAGTGGAATGAACGGCTTGTGGTAAATGAAGTGACAGAACTAGTGAAACAGCATCCGGATATTCGCTGGCTATGGACGGTTCATTGCGAAACATCGACCGGTTACCTGTATCCATTAGAAGAATTAAAGTTCTTATGTGAACAACAGGAAATTCGGCTGTGCCTGGACGCTTGCAGCAGTATAGGCAACGTCCCAACCGATTTATCGAATGTGTATATGGCAAGCGCAGTAAGTGGAAAAGGCTTAGGTTCATACCCTGGTCTAGCGATCGTGTTCCATCAAGATAGCGTTTCTCCGGATGCCAACTTGCCCGCATATTTGGACTTAGGCTTGTACGAAAAGAGCGGCACGGTGCCGTTCACCCATTCTTCGAACAGCGTCGCTGCACTCCAAGCCGCGATCGCCCATCACCGCTTTCCCGATTCGTTGCTGGCAAAGGAAATCCGCAACCAGCTAATGGATTCTGGCTTAGCGGTTTTAGGAGACGGCCGGTACTCGCCCGGCATCCTGACAATCGCCTTGCCGCCCGAAATAGACGGCCGTGCGGTGGGCGATGCACTCAAAACGAAAGGAATCGAGATCAGCTACGAGAGCGATTATTTATTGAAGCGGAATTGGATTCAACTTGCTTTGATGGGACATATAGATCCAGCAGAGGTTAAAAGAGCCGTCACTGAACTCCTTAACACTCTAATGATTTCACAACTTGCCGTTAGAAAGAGCTAATTTAACTATTGATAAAAATGGAGTTGAATTATGACCAGCTTAAATAGTGTAGTTCCATTAGAAGCGAGCTCGTTAAAGAAGATATTAAAAGATAAAAAAAGCTGGGATAAAGACAATGAATTGGTACTAATTAAATCGATGATGATACATATTGGTTCCACAGATAGTGAGCTGCGAGATGAGCTGATATACGGTACATTCTGGAATCTGATTTTGAAAAAAGAACTAGATGCAAATACATTGACGGCAATGCTTAATTCTTGTTTAACCGACCAAATGCTTTTCAAAGGGATTGGAGAATTCGGTACAGACGCTGTGTTTACAAGGGCGTTTACCAGTTTATTAATAGCACTTATCCTATACGCAGATAACCAAAAAACGTTTCTATCTGAAGAATTAGTACTGGAAGTGAAAGATCAATTAGTTTCCTACACAATTCTTGAAAAGGACAAGAGAGGATTTATTGTCGATAAAGGATGGGCGCATAGTATTGCTCATGTTGCAGATGCATTTGATGAACTCATCAAAAACAAAAAGACGACTATGGATGATTGCTTAGAAATAGTGAATGTCTTATGGAACAAAGTGTTTGTAGCTGACTATATCTATATCCATGACGAGGAAGAAAGGATTTTGATGCCTCTAGTGGAAATGTTGAAGCAGGGCTTGCCATATGAAGTGATGCAAGACTTGGTAGAGAAAATTCCTGCTGACCTGGAAAAGAAAAATGGCCAATTGCCGGAAGAGAACTATTGGGCTTTGTACGCAAATTGTAAAAAGTTCCTGAAGAGTTTCTATGTGAAAATTGATTCTGAGCCTGAGTTGATGCAACTTCAAAAAAGTATAGCAGCTTGCCTCTTGAAAATTTAAGTAGTCTTCATCGTAGTTTCGAAAGTAAGTATTATAAATTCCAGTAATAGGAGGCCAATTTTGAATAAAAAAATGCATATCTTTTTAATCGTTGTCTTGGCGATTAACACCTTACGATACGGAAGCTATTTGCTAGAAGGCGATACGCACATCTATTACTTCATTATGTTTTTGGCTAATCTATTGGCCATGCTGTTTGCTATTTTCAGCCGGAACAGAATAAAGAGAGAAACTGATAATGCCATGGAGGAGAGTCGGTGAATGAGAGGATAAAGCCCGTCGTGATCGCTATTGCCAGTGTTTCAGGAGGCGGAAAAACCACGCTGGTCAATCACTTGGCTACACATATAAATCGTTCAAAAGCTTTGTTCTTTGATGATTATGATTTGGATGGACCGGATGATGTCATGGAATGGATCGAGCGCGGCGCTAATATCCATGAATGGAATCTCGATCCATTTATTGAAGATCTCAAGAAGTTACAGAAGGATCCCTTGAATTACATCTTTTTGGATTATCCTTTTGCGTATCAACATGCTCATATGAAGAAATTCATCGATTTGGCTGTCTTTATTGAGACACCACTAGATATTTCCTTAGCCCGGAGAATTAGCAGAGACTTCCACAATAGTTCTGTGGAGGACATTATGAAGCGTGTAAATCATTATGCAACTCGCGGGAGGTACGCCTATCTTCATATGCTTGAAACAATACGGGTGGATTCTGATTTACTTGTAGACGGAACCATGCCTGTAGAGGTCCTTGGCGGCCAATTAATGAAGAAAGTAAGATGGATGCCATAGGTTCCGCTCTTGAACTAGTTATTAGAAGTATTTAAAGGAACCGATAGATGTTATAAAATTTCATTGCTTTGGCCAAAATAAAGAGATTTTTTTATTCGTTAAAGAGAAAAATCTTTCAGATATTGAAAAGATTTTTAATCGACATGCTGGAGACAGTGGGCTGCTAATTACTTTTTCACGGTATATCGTGAAATTGACTACATAAAGTAATCTCAAAACACTTAACTTGGAGGACGACAATGGAACACAAAATGAAACTCTACGAAGAACCTTTCCGGGAAATTCAGTCCGGAAAGAAAACAGTTGAAATTAGGCTGTACGATGAGAAGAGACGAAAAGTGAAGCAGGGAGACACGATTGAATTCGCAAAACTGCCGGAGGAAAATGAAAAAATAAATGTGAAAGTCAAAAAGTTATACACATATCCGACGTTTCGGGAGATGTTTGAAGATCTGCCTGCCGAAAAACTGGGGATTGTGGATAACTGTATCGAAACAAACGTGAAATCTATCCACAATTTGTATTCACCAGAGCGTGAAAAGGAATGGGGCAGTTTGGCGATTGAAATTGAGCTCCTGAATTTTAAAAACGGTGGATAACTATTAGAGGAGTGGGGGAAATGACGAAAACGGCAATAATGTTTTCCACAGGCTGGATTATGTTCATGTCGGGTATGTATCTATCCACATACTTATCCACTTTACCGGTAGCTGTTGGGACAGCACTGGCAATAGTAGGTGGTGGGTTGATGGGCACCAGTGCCATTTTCTTGCCGAAGCTAAAAAGGAAATCGAATTCAAATGCTTGATTCGGTTAGGAGTAGAGTATGCGCATATTTATAAATATGGTCTTGAGTTTCATTGGTGTGTTATTGCTGACGGCGGGGTTTGGGGTACTGCTATTGTTTTTGGATGTAGGACAAAGTTTGATTGCTTTACTTATCGCCGGCGTATTCGTTATCGCGGGGATCGTCCTGGCAATTGTCTGGATCGTAAAAGCAGATGCGCATATTGGCAGGAAGCGGCTAGATGCAGTGTTTGTCATTGTGTCGTCTCTTTTATTCGGGCTTGTTTCATTGTTCTTATGCGCTGCCAACTTCCTGCTTTATGAGGTGGAGTACGAAATGACAGAAGCGACGGAGCTGACGCCTGGAGAAAAGCTAGCTTATTACCGACAGTTAGTCACCGGAGATGATGGCTCTGTTGATTTAGCGACACTTGATTCAAAAGAAATCGAGGGCATCACGTTCTACTTTGCGCCAGGAAGTGCGCCTGTAGATGAAATGGAACAGGTAGTAAAACTAGTGAAAACCAATCATCCGCTCTTGGAACGTGAATTGGGAGGCGAAACCGACGCTGCAGTTTCCGTTGTTCTTTACGGCGAGGAACTCGATATGCCGATTCGGGAAACGATTCAAGAAGAGTATAGCGGATTTTACAAAGAGCATGACCAAACCATCCACTTGCCTCTGCCAATCGACGAGGTATCGGTCGTCCATGAATATACGCATCATTTGTTCTACAGCATCGCGGAAGAGCGGGGGATGTATAGTATTGAAATCCCGATTTGGTTTTCGGAAGGTGTAGCGACTTACTTATCGGAGAAGGGACAGCCCTTGTCTTACGATCTTATCCAAACGGCAGAATACATAGCATTTGAACAGTTGGAAGAGCCCGGGGGATGGGAAAATCATTTGGCGTTTCCCGAAGACCCGTATTACCAAAGCCGTGCTTTTATGGAATATCTGGTGGGTAAAGAAGGCGAAAGCGTAATTAGGGAGATTTTTGCGGACATGGAAGGTTCCATATTCCCAAGAAGTTTTGAGCAAGTGACAGGCAACACCGTAAAAGAATACGAGCAGGAATTCTTCACTGAATTTGAACGTGTGCCGAGGTTGTGGGATGAAATTGTTCCCGTAGAATTGGGTGGAGATGTAACAGAGAGTTTAAACGCATATTTAGAAGTAGCTGAAATCGTTCCGAATATGGAATCGTTGAATCCTCGAATTGCGAATCTTTACTTAGAGCTAGGAGACTATAAAACGGCACTCATCTACAGGCAAAAAGAGCTCGCATTGTTAGAAGGTGAGCGCTCTGAAAATTTATCCGCTGCCTATAGCTATTTAGCTATCGATCTATTGTATACCGATGTTCAGCAAGCTCAAGAAGCAGCCCTCAAAGCAGTAGAAGTATTTCCAGAAGAAGGAAATGTATGGAGTGAGGGCGTATTAGCTGAAATAGAAGCCTTACAGGCGGAGATTGAAAACGGTGCTCCTTTAAGAGCTTATCTTACAATTCTAAATGGTGAATACGCGTATAACCAAGTCACAGACAGCCAAAAGGAAAAAATCTTATTAATTGATACGGTTCTAGAACGATACCCTCAAGATTTCTCAGCAAACAGAACGGCATTGATCGACTTGAAGAAACAGCTGGAAGCGGAATTGGCGGTTGAGCAATAAGAACAAAACGGAGCTGATCGACAAGATCAGCTCCGTTTTTTGTATAGTTTTTTATTTTGAAACCAGCTGTGAGAGACCATCATTGATCGGTGTCAGTGGGCGGCCGAGCACTTGTTCAAAATCGCTGTTTTCGACTTCAAGCGAACCGTTGCGGATGCTTTCCTGGATGCCGACGACAATCGGAATGGCGAAGTCCGGCACACCGGCACCTTTCATGACTTCTGCGTATTCTTCGTCGCTTACTTGCTGCACGGAAACTGGTTTATCCAATACGTCACCAAGTGCTGAAGCCAATTGCTCCTGTGTTAACAAAGGTCCTGAAAGTTCGTAAGTTTTGTTTTCATGTCCCTTGCCAGTCAATACAGCGACCGCTGCGTCAGCGTAATCCTGCTGCAAAGCCCAGCCGACTTTTCCTTCTCCCGCTGAAGTAACCCAAGGCGCGCCTGCTTCTACAGCTTGGATGCTGCCGAGTTCATTTTCTAAATACCAATTATTGCGGAGGAAGGCATAAGGGATGCCCGTTTTGATGATGGCCGCTTCGGTCGCTACATGTGGCGGAGCCATCAAGTTCTGGCTTTCTGTCGCATTGGCGAGACTTGTATAGGCGATAAATTTCACGCCTGCACGTTCTGCGGCGTGTACAGCATTTCCGTGCTGACGGATTCTCGTTTCGGTATCGCCATCAGTTGAGATGATTAATAAGCGGTCAATTCCTTGAAAAGCTTCATCCAATGTTTCCGGGGCATCAAAATCACCGTGGCGAACGTCTACGCCTTGAGCGCGCAGGTCTTCCGCCTTTTGCGGATTGCGGACGCTTACTGCAAGATCGCTAGCAGGTACTTGTTTCAATAAAGATGCCACTACTTTTGAGCCCAGTTTTCCTGTAGCTCCTGTTACCAAAATTTTCATCAATAATTCCTCCTGTTCATTTGTTCTTGTAACTGCATTGATTACATGTTTAGTTTATTCACTTGTAACCATCTTGTCAACAGGTTGGATTTAATACATTTTCAGCTCGAACTTTGATACAATTACTTGTAACCGGAACAATTACATCATGTGAAATTCAACATAAATAAGCAATGGAGGGCTAGACATGTCTATCAGCAGCCGATTCGCCGTCGGAATCCATATACTGGCGTTAATCGATTTGAATAAAGAAACGGCCTCTTCTTCCGAATTTATCGCAGGAAGCGTCAATACCAATGCAGCAGTCATCAGAAAAATCATGGGGATGCTGAAAAAAGCAGGGTTGATCGAAGTGCAGCCAGGAGTGGCGGGCGCTAAACTTTCAAGAGCATTATCTGAGATCACGCTCTTCGACATATACAAGGCCGTAAACGTAGTGGAAGAAAACGAATTGTTCAGCATCCACGACAAGCCGCATCCCGATTGCGTCGTCGGCAAAAACATCCAAAGCACCATCGAGCCGATTTTCATGGCCGCCCAGTCGGCGATGGAAAAAGTATTTCAGAACCTGACGCTCGAAGACATCGTGAAAGATATTGAAGCGAAAGAACATATTCAGTGAAAAGACATTCCACGTGGATGTCTTTTTTTATCGAGAAGAAATTTACGGGAATTTCAAATGATGTAAAATTCAATTATTATGAATGGCTCGTGGGAATTATTGGTATAATAGTCTTTGAAATATGAAGGAGTAGAGACTCATGAAAGATAGAATCAAAGAAACCTTCAACAACCTTGCTGGCGCATACGAGCATTCGATAGACGCAAAAAATTTATATAATAGCGAGTACGAAAGGCCGGCCATGCTGGCTCAGCTGCCGGAGGGCTTGAGCGAAAAAAGAATATTGGACGCCGGGTGCGCAGCTGGTTGGTACACAAAGCAATTAATGGACAGAGGAGCACAGGTGACCGCTGTGGATATGAGCCCGGAAATGGTGGCGGCTGCCAAAAGGCGCATCGGAGATAAAGCAGATGTCGTGTGTTTGGATTTGTCCTCTAGGCTGCCTTTTGAAGAGGAGAGTTTTGACTATGTTGTCAGCTCTTTGACGCTTCATTACATAGAAGACTGGGAACTCACGTTTAAAGAATTTCAGCGCATTTTAAAACCTAGAGGCGAGTTGCTGTTCTCGGTCCATCACCCGTTCACCGATATTAAGCTGTCACGTGAGATGGAATACTTCTCTACTGAATTGATCGTAGACACGTGGAAAAAGCAAGGGAAAGTCTACGAAGTCCCGTTTTTCAGAAGGCCGCTTGGCGACATCTTAACGAAAACGCTTCAGCACTTTTTAATAGAACAGGTCATCGAACCGAAACCGACGCAAAAGTTTAAAGAGCTGGATGCCAAACGGTATGAACGTCTGATGAAAGCACCAAATTTTTTGATTGTGAAAGCGACTAAACAATAAGATTCTAAGACATTGTCTTGGAATAAAATCTTGAAAAATGAAGGAGGATAAAAAAATGCCGCATCTCAATACAGATAGGTTAGAGTTGATGACTTTCACGACAGAAATGATGCAAGCTGCGACTTCCACAAGGGAAGAGTTGGAACAAGTCACAGGCTACACCGTGGCTGTTGGCTACCCTAGCGAAACGTATAAAGAAATTCTGCCCTATAAAACTCAGCGGTACCGCGACTTCCCAGAAGAAAACGAATGGGAAGGACTCATTGTTCATAAGCAAGACCAGTGCATCATCGGGGATATGGGCTTCCGGCGAAGCACCGATAATCCTAAAGAAATTGAATTGGGCTATAGCATTGTGCCTGCGTATGAAGGCAAAGGCTATGCGACGGAAATGGCTAAAGCGATTATTGAGTGGGGTCTTGGCTTGGAGGGCATCGAGCGGATTATTGCGAGCTGCGACCCGAACAATGCGGCTTCTGCTAGAGTTCTGGAAAAAGCGGGTTTCAGCAGTTTAGGCGAGCGCGAAGGGAAGGTTTACTGGTCGACATAAAAATTCAGGAATTGCGGGGTGAAGAGTGGATGCATTACACGTTTCAATCCATGACACAAGAACAAGCAGAAGTGATCGCAGAAACTTGGCGTTATCAAGGAGACTATTCTTTTTACGATATGGATGCAGATGCAGAAGATTTGGAAGAATTTCTGGATCCTGAAAAACGACAAGGCAGTTATTTTGTAGTTCTCGACCGCAATGAAATCATTGGGTTTTATAATTTCCAACGACCGGACCCGGATACAGTGGAACTCGGGCTTGGGATGAAACCAGAGCTGACCGGCCAAGGCGCGGGCGAAGAATTCCTAATAGCTGGTTTGCAGTTTGCCGAAACAAAGTACCGCCCGAAGCATTTCACTTTATCGGTAGCAGCGTTCAATAAGCGAGCGATCAGGTTATACGAAAAAATTGGATTTAAGAAAACGGAATCTTTCGTGCAGGCGACGAATGGCGGGCAGTATGAGTTTGTGAAGATGGCGATGAAGACGGATGGGTGATTCAGGAGTACATGGTAGGTGCATAACAGAAATCAATGCGGCCATACTGGAGTGTTCTCTACAAAAGTTACTATCCTATGCGGCTTCTCCTGAAAAAGTGACCTATGAGTACGAAAAGTACATATCTTTTCCAAACCGAAAATTATACGGAATAGCCAAGAGTGAAGAGTTCTTTGCTTGCATCGGCGTTGAATTTCTAGAGGACTCCCAGTGTGAAATTAAACATATCGCTGTCTCTCCAGAAATGAGAGGACAGAATATTGGCAGTGAAATGATCGATTTTATCTGTCAGTCCTATCCGTTCCATCAAATAATCGCCGAGACCGATCAACAAGCAGTGGAGTTTTACAGGAAATATGGATTCTCGGTAAGCAACTTAGGCGAGAAATATCCGGGGGTCGAACGGTTCTATTGCTTGTATAGGCGTAACGCTAGATAGATATTTTTAAAAGGGGTGGGTTCTGATGAGTTATAAATGGGGAACTTGTCCGCAGGAAATACAAGATTTTGTATTCGAATCGATAAGCGAGATGGTCGCTATTATGGATAGAACACCTATAGGGGTGTACCTGCACGGTTCTTTAGCAATGGGAGGATTCAATCCGAATAATAGCGATATAGACCTGATCATTGTGACCGCGCAGCCTTTATCCAATAAGCAAAAGCGGGAATTGGTTCGTTTTTTGTTGGAGCGATCCAGCCAACCGTTTCCACTCGAAATCAGCTCACTTACCCTTTCGCAAATTGAGAACTGGAGTTACCCGACACCCTACGATTTTCATTTCAGTGAGTTTTGGCGTGCGCGCTATGAGGTTGAATTACGGAGTGGGACAGCTTTATATTTAAACAATGAAGAAAAGACCGACGTCGATTTGGCTGCACATTTCACAATCACGCACCATCGTGGGATCGTTCTCTCCGGCCAGCCGATTCATGAAATTTTCCCGAGTGTACCCCATGAAGATTACTTGGCTTCTATCCTGGAGGATTATAAAGAATGCTTGGGGAAAATTCATGACAAGCCGGTATATTGTCTGTTGAATTTGATTCGCGTGTATTGGTATTTGAAAGAAGGCAAAATCTGTTCGAAGGAAGAGGCTGGCGTTTGGGGGATTAAAAACTTGCCGAAGAAGTTCACGGTCCTGATTGAACGAATTGCAGAGGCTTACGAGTCAGAAAATATAGACTGTACTTTTATAAAAAGGGATTTAAATGAAGCGAGGGATTATATAAGACTACAAGTGGAGTGTATCAATACCGATTTAATTAATGAGATTTTTGAATAGTGGACTATTCTTTCGCCAAACGCGTAGTTACTTTAAGCTATTCGAAACTTTAGAGGGAGATAATAATGAAAAACGTAATATTATTACCGCACAAGGACGAATACTGCGAAGAAATTTTCCGACTGTCTTCCGTTCCAGCTGTAAAGGATGCTTTAGAACTACCGGATGGGACACTTGAAGATACGATCCGTTTTAGCCGCTCGGTAAGACAAGAAGAAAAATCAGGAAAGAGAGTACCGCGTATGATTTTGAATGAACAAAATCAGCTGGTCGGCTTGACTGATTTGATGTATATCGATTACGCGAAAAACTCCTGCCATATCGGAACTTGGATTGGTCACGAATATTGGGGGCAAGGGTATAACGAAGCGTCTAAAGTCGCCATATTAAAAATCGCTTTTGAAGAGTTGGGGTTGTCGTATGTGTTCGCAGGGGCTAGAACGGTCAATATCCGTTCTCAAGAAGCGCAGAAAAAATTGCCGTTTATCAGCTTACATGTGGAAGCTGAATTCCCTGAAGAGCATCAGGCGCTTGAAGACAAGGAAAAGCAAGCTTGTGTTTTGCATGTTTTTAGGAAAACAGATTTTGAAAATTATCTTGAGGGCCCCGATGCACATGCTTAATCCATATCTTTAAAGCACAAAAAACACCGGCAGCGACCGGTGTTTTCAATGTGGCTCCACATGGACATGCACAGCCGAAATATCGTAGCGTTTCATGAGTTTGACTTCCACTTTAGTGGAGATATCGTGAGCGACAGCGATGCCCAAATCACCAGGTACGAGGACGGTCACATCGACGACGGCGCGATTGCCATAATTTCTCGCGCGGATTTCACGAACTTCTTCAACGCCTTGTGTAGCGAGCGCGGTTTCTTTGAACGATTTGATAAGTTCTTCATCAAAACCATCCGTCAATTCGTGAGTCGCATCCCAAAAGATGCCCCAGCCGGTTTTGATGATCAATAAGCCAACAAGAAGCGCCGCGATGGGATCTAGCCACTGCAGATAAAACTGCGCGCCGATAATCCCGACGACTGCTGCGATGCTGACCCAGGCATCGGATAAATTGTCTTTGGCCGCCGTCGCGACGGCTTTACTATTAATTCGTTCAGCTAGTTTTTTGTTATATCTATATACTAAATACATAATAAGAGCGGAAAATCCGGCAGTCCAAGCGGAAAGCAAGCCTGGCGTTTCACTGGTTCCTTGGAAAAGTGAGATGACTGCCGAATAGACGACTTGCAGGCCAACTGCCACGATGATAAATGAGGCCACCAAAGAAGCAACGGTCTCTGCCCGCCAGTGCCCATAGGGGTGGTTGCCATCTGCCGGCTTTTGCGATAGTTTCAAGCCGATCAAGACAGCAGTCGATGCCACGATATCCGTGACATTGTTCAATCCATCTGCCTGTAATGCTTCCGATCCGGCTAGATAACCGATCCATAATTTAATCACGGATAAAACAATATATGTAGCAATGCTGAGCATCGCGCCCCGCTCGCCTAATTTCAGATTGTCAAAGCGTTCCTGTTCCATGTTAAATTCCTCCGTCTCGCAAGTCCTTGAGTAGGATACCACCCCGAAATCGTGTGTGTCTACGGCAAAGTTTTTTCAGTATAGCAACTGAAAAGGGTGCGGGAAAGAAAGTTTCGGGAGGGAAAGTGGAGGAATATTTGATCAATATAAGTTTTAAATACAGGAAGCGGGGCAGAAGCAGAGAATCGGCTAATGGAGTGATTGTAAACATCGACTCTTGATTACGGAACAATTTCGCCATTAAAAAACAGCGCCAGTAAGAATTTCTTCTTTCAGGCGCTGTTTTGATTAGCGGACGTCGAGTATGTCGTTGAAGATCAAGCCTTCACCGTCGATATCGATGAGCTTCAAGCGTTTCGTTTCTTTGACGAAAATGCTTTTGAATTCATCTCCGTCTTTATTCAATAGTAGTACGCGGTCACCGGAATTGTCAGAGACGAATTCTGCTTCTAGTGAATCGCTGCCGATTTCCTCGTCGATCACGGTAAACTCCGGCAAGGATTCCAAATCTTGTAGTTTGGCGTTTTCGGGGGACACGTCTTTGATAGCGGTAAACGATTGTTCGTTTTCTAAAGCGGCTTCATTGCCTGCGTTCGCTTGTTCTCCGCTGCAGGCAGTGAGCAAAGCCGCAGAAGCCAATAAGGTAAGCAATGGTTTATGCATATGTTTCAACCTCCTTTCAAATTCGTCAGAAGAAAAATATTAACTGATCATGCTGCTGAAATCCGGCGCAGTCGGATTGGCGATGTAATGCCCGCCTTCCACTTGGATCGTTTGGCCAGTGATGAATTTGGATTCATCGGAAGCGAGGAACAGCACAGTGTTGCCGATGTCATCCGCCTCTCCGTGATAAGGAAGGGCATTGTATTTCTCGAAAATCGCCAGCACATCCGGCGACAAATTGTTTTTTGCAGCAGGCGTCAAAATCAGGCCCGGCGCGACGCCGTTGCAGCGGATGTTGTCCTTGCCATATTGGGTGGCGATATAGCGCGTCAAGTTGACGACCGCGGCTTTGGATGCGCCGTATGCCGAGCGGATCGCATCTCCTGTGAAGCCGGCCATTGACGCGGTGTTGATGATCGAGCCACCACCCGCTTCGATCATGTGGGGAATGGCGAAGCGACTGCCGAGCAATACGCTTTTAACATTGACATTCATAAGGCGATCCCATTCATCCAAATCGATATGGAGTACATCCAAGTCTTTTTGCAGATTGGTGAGGCCGACATTATTGAACAAGACTTGCAGGCTACCGTACTGCTCAACGGTGAAATCGACCGCATCCTGGATCGATTGTTCTTGTGCAGCATCGAGGAACACACCCATCGCTTCGAGTCCTTGTTTTTGGAGAGACGCCGCGGCCTGTTTAGCACCTTTTACGTTATAATCCGCAATGACGACGCTCGCGCCTTCTTGTGCCAATAACGTAGCGGCAGACAGTCCGATACCCGATGCGCCTCCAGTGACCAATGCGACTTTGCCTTGAACTCGATTCATTTGGATTCCTTCTCTCTGTTTGTTCGTTTGGCTTTCAAGCCGTTTAAGATTTTTTCATTGAGCGCTAAATACTGGGCGATTTCGTCCTCATCTAGCACTTCGAACAGCTCCATATGCTGTTTTTGGCCAAGCGCTTGTGCTTTTTTCAACACCTTTGAACCTTCTGGTGTGATTTCAAGCAGCACTTGCCGGCGATCCTGGTCGTTGGACCGTCGCACGGCTAATCCCATTTTTACCAGCTTGCTCGCGATATTGGTCATCGCCCCACCCGTAAACCCGAGCAGTTCTGCAAGCTTCATCTGGTTTTGCGCGCCGTTTCGCTCGAGTTCGCCGAGCACGAGAATAGGGGAAACCCCGACATTATGCGGAAAGGCATCATTCCACACAACAATGGATTCATTCGTCACGGCTTCAACGGTGTGGATCAGTTTAAAAAGATTATCTGTATCCATAATTTGTACACTCCTATTAATCAAAGAATTCATTCATACGAATATACTTTAACACTAAACTATTTAATACTAAACAGTTAAGCTTACGGAGATTGCAAGTTGATACTCGTGCACCGAAAAATTTATAGGAAATCCAATTTGATGGGAATTAATGTTAATATGAAAAGAACGAAATCCACGTGTATTCACAGCAATTTACAAAAGGGGAGAAGGGAATGCAGTATTTTATTGGAATTTCACCACCTAAAAGTTTTTCAAATAGAGTGAGCCGGTTTAGAAAGAGCTGGCTAAATGGCCAGGTTGAGAAAGCGGTGGAACCGCATATTACCTTAAAAGCGCAAGGGGGCTTAACACCTGATGAGAGCTGGTTTGAAGATGTGCGACAAGCCTGCCGGAAAATAGAACCGTTCGAAGTGGCTATTGGCAATACTGCGTTTTTCGGGGAAGATGTTCTGTACTTAGAGGTCGATTCGTCAGAGATTAAGAAACTGCACGAACGGCTTGTTAAGGCAATTAAACCATCTGAGGAAATGATCTCGCAGTATTTTGAACTGGATCGATTCGTTCCACATTTGACGCTGGCAAAAACGAGTTACGGATTGTCAGTACAACAGCTAAAAGAGATGGCGCAGCTTGCGAGTGAAGAGCTCGATATTTGCCAGTTTGAGCTTGAGTCTATCCGGATCTATCAGGAAAACGGCAATGGCCGATATCGGAAATACGTAGACATTCCATTAGGCTCGCATAAGAGCTAAGCTAAAAATGACAGGGGACTGAAACAAGCATGTTCAAATCATATGTGGCGGCAACCGAAAAATACCGAGCCTTCATCATCGCCTTTAGTTGCCTAATAGGACTTATCAGTTCATGGGGAGACAATGGGGTGCTGACATGGATCATGGCGGCAGGTGTCATCATTTGCCCATTGATTGGTATCTCGGATTTGAAGCAAGCTCGCCTGGAACAGAATTCGGCTAAATGATAAAGAAAGGCCCCGCGGCAAACAAGCAGCGGGGCCTTTTGTAAATCCTATTCTTTATTCGCAGCTTCACGGTATTTAGGGAAATACCCCAAGATAAAAGCGAAAGCCGAGAAAATCGCTGCCAATACAATCGTCGGCTGCTTCAACATTTCACCAATTTTGATGACAAACTCTCCGTTGCCGATCGCAAGGCCCACTAATTGGCTTAATACCATGATGAGCCCCAATGAAATCGACAGCAATAAGCAGATTGTGAAAAGCCGTTCCAATACTTTTTGCATTATTATTCAACCTCCTTATATTGGTAGAATGCCCATGCCAATGAGCCAACCGATCAACACCACAGGGCAGGCGTAGTACAAAATCAGCATGACGAAGGTTTTTTCCGGCCGTGCCCCGACAATGCCGGAAGCAATATAGATAGATCCAGAAGCTGGCGGCATTTGGGCTGAAGTGGAAGCGAACGTCATAACGGCTACCGCCGAAATAATCGGTGAGAAGCCAGATGCAGCCAGGATTTCATAGGAGACCAGCCCGACTGCGGTCAATGTGCCCGTTGAAGTCAATGGGCCGGCAATGGCAGTGATGCCGAGCCCGACCAGTAGAAGCGTCAACCAAGCTGGAGTGTCAACAGAACTCATCATATATGCAATATTGTCGGACAGGCCGAGTGACGTGAGAACTTCACTGGACGCCACGGCGAAAAATATGAGTGCGCCAATTACGGTAAAGCGCGGAATTGATTTTTGGATAAAAGCAGAGATCTCCGATAAAGAGCGTGGAGCAGATTTGCCGGCTAATAAGAAAGCAATTGCGATCATCAATGTCGGAATCCAGATGACGATGTCAATACTATCGAGCGCTTCCTCGCCGAGTGAAGGGATATTCATAATAAATTCGCTGATCGGCCCAATCGTCAACACCAACGGGATGATAGCTCCTAAGTAAATCAAAATGGAAGTCCAGCCATCTTTCAATGAAACGCTTAACGGGCTAAGCGAATCCGGCGGGAATGCTTTAATGTTTTGTTTCTTAACAAAGTAACCAATCATTATCAATCGGTGCAAAAACTGATAGGCGCCCGCAATCAATAAGGCGATGAAAAATTCACCGGTCGTAATGGCTGCCGCGACTGGAGCAAATCCCAAAATGATGAACATGGAAGAAGTAGGAGGAAGGGCAGACGCCATTCCGCCATTCCCGACCATGACCGAGGCGGCAATTTCTTTGTTCCAATTATTGCGTAGCATCCAAGGTCCTGTAATGGAGCCTGTGGCAGCTGTGTTGCCGGAATCCCCGCCGGACAAAGTGCCCATCACGGAAGAACCGACAGCATCCATGAGAGCAGGAGCCCCTGGCAGTCGGCCGACCAGCGAGTTCAAAATGGCCAATAGGCGCTCAACGATACCGAATTTGTCGATTACATATGCCATGAACACAAAAGCGATAGCTGCGTAAAGTACTGAAAATGTCGAAGCGAACTCGATGCCTTGCATGAACAGGGCAAAGGCTTGAGATCCGCCAAGTGGGATGATGGCCAAAAAACCAATCAAAGCTGCTTCGCCCAAATTCCTTTTCAGTTTTACGCTCCAGAAAACTAAAACGCTTACAAAAATAACGAGTGCAATAATTCCCATTATGCGATCTCCCTTCTATGTCTCAATCGGAATGATTGATTTTCTCCATGACTTGTTTCCAGGTTTGAGGCGCTTCTCCATCGAATTGCTCTTTGAGTTTCGAATCCGTGAGCAATTGCAATTTGTCGCGCGTGGCTTTGGTCATCAAGGTGTCCACTTCATTCTCATTCAGAAATTCAAGCACATTGTCCATCTCTTTGACGCGCCGCTCTGCGTGGAGCACGTTGCCGGTGATAAGGCGATTGATCACATTTTCGAACGGCTCCTTGTCGATCGTGTTAGTGATCGACGCAGTAATCGTCTCATCGAGATCTAATTTCTCCGCTACTTCCATTACTTCATGAAGAAGGGTGGAAAGCCCTTTAGTGAAGATGCTGCGGATGAATTTAATGTTTGTAGCATCGCCGGCGCCTTCACTGACGAAGTCCAAGTTCATTTCCAAATTTTTTCCCTGGCGGATGAATGCTTGTGCAGCGGGGCCGCTGACAATCATCGGCACTTTATGCTGGTTGCCTTTTAAAGGCCCCATAATCGCGGCGTCTACAAACCGGCTTTGTGTGGATGCCAATCGCTCGCTGATTTGCTGTTTAATGTTAGCGGAAGCGGTCGTCAAATCCACATACAGCGTCTCGTTATTTACTGCTGGGAAAACAGAATCCCATGCACTCTCTGCATACTGCGCAGGAACTGCGACAAAGAGAATTACCAAGTTTTGCTCAGCCACTTTCAAAGGGCTATCGAGCAAAGTCACGCGGGCTTCCTCAGCTCGCTGAACCATGCCGGGGTCTTTGTGCTGTTGATCGAAAGCGAAAAGTTGGAGTTCGCTCTCAAGATTGCGGAATCCTTTAGCCATCTCGTATCCTACTTCACCAAAGCCGATAAACCCTATTTTCATATACTCAATCCCTTTCCGGTATGCCGTATTTTTTTAATTTACCTTCCAGCCAGCTCGGGGCGATCGCGGATTTTTGCTTTGTGCCGGAGTGTTGCTTGTATTGCTGGATGATGTCGAGGCGGTTTTGTTCGTAAGCCAATTTCTGTTTTGCTTTTTCAATAATCCCGGAAGCTAGTTCATGAGGGATCACTACTACTCCGTCTTCATCCCCTACAATATAGTCGCCCGAAGAAACGAATGCGCTTGCACATGCGATATCTTGATCGAACGAGCCAGGTCCTTCTTTTTTGGGGCCTGTCGACATGAAACCTTTTGCATAGATTTGAATATCCAATTGCTCAAGTTCTTTTTTGTCGCGTACCAGGCCGTCGATAATGATTCCCTGAATTCCCAATGCTTCCGCAGCCCCAGCCATCAACTCCCCTAAGTAAGCAGAGCCTTTATGGTCTTGTCCATCGACTACGATAATGTCGCCTGCCTCCACTTCGTAAATTGCGTGATGCAAAAACAAATTGTCGCCTGTTGGAAGGGATACGGTCCGTGCCCGCCCAACCAGCGGCTGTTTGTAATTCACCGGCTTTACCCGATAGTCCATCGTATTGTTCGTCTCCATCACATCAGCGAAGATGGAAGAACTTATTGTGCGCATCTGTTCAATCAACTGCGAATCTGTTCCCGGGGAAGATTTGGTCATGTGAAAACCACCTTTGTAATATTTATTACTTAAAATTAAGTAAAAGTAATTTTCATTACTATACCAATTGATCTTTACTATGTAAACCCTTTCATCGAGTAAAAGACAAAATAAAAAAACTTTTCAGAAGACGAATGAGATCTTCTGAAAAGTTTAGGAGGCTGCCCGAAGACGGTGTCAGGAATCTTTCGATGAGTTGTTGTAATGATAATCCATGCCGGTTAGCACATCGTTGATGAGGTCCAATCGCTCTTTCGTTTTCTCGGATTGGGTAATGGCAGTTGCGTTGATCAAATAGTCGGCGACAACCATCGCTGAGATGGGCGAGTTATGAAAAGCGAGGCTATCCGATTCGCAGATAAGCGTGAGATCCGCAAACTCGACAATAGGTGAAGAAAAACTATCGGTGATGGCCACGATTTGCACATTCCGCAATTTCGCGGCTTTGACAAAGTCGATGATGCGCTTGGCATAGCGCGGAAAACTGGTAGCAATGATCAAATCACCTTCATTCATGGTGATGACTTCATCAACCCAATCGCTCGTATCGGCAATGACAAGCTTGGCGTTGCCGGATGTCCGGTTCAAGCCATTGCTCAGGTATTGCCCGACCGGAAGCCCGCTGCGAACGCTCGTGCAGTAGATGTGGCGTGCGGAGACGATCTTTTGGACCGCTGCATCAAGTTGCGCCTTCGGCAATTGTTCGGCCAAGGTGCGGATAAGATGCAAGTGATGAGCAATGGTATTTTCCCACAAGTCGCCTTCAGTGGGACTTTCGAGGTTCAATTTCAGCCGGTTCTGCGGAGCAGTTTGATCCCGCAATCGTTGCTGCAAGCCTTTTTGAAACTCGCTATAGCCGCTGTACCCAAGATTTGCGGTCAGTCGCATAATGGTGGTGGTACTGGTATTCACACGCTGTGCCAATTCGTATACGGTTAGAAAAGCGGCTTCTGAAGAGTTTTTCATAATATAATCCGCAATCGTACGTTGGCCAGCCGTCAGTTTCGACAAGTTTTCTTTGATCGACGTTAAAGGATCCATCCCTAATCCGCTCCTTTTCAAGCACAGCTGATTCGTTTTCACTTTTATTCAGTGTACTATACATGTTTTAACTAAAGTGAAGGGTGATGCATATATTCACTTCCGGTGAGTATTATCCAAACGCTTAGATTCGCTCATGCGTTTCTCCAGCGTAAAGAGGAGCAGCAAGATAATGGTGATAAAAGCGTTCAATGTCAGTGCTAGGGGCCATAAATGGTCAGATGTCCCGTCATTTGCGTGCAAGTACAAATAAATTCCCAGTGAAATGCTGCATGCCGCAGCGATAGCCAGCAAAATTTTCAACAATACAATTCCTTTTTTCATCAATAACGCCTCGCTAAGAAAACCCAGGGTGAAAACAAAGTGCTAATCATCAATGCGCTTAGAATAGTGATCGCGTCACTGGCGGTTAAGTGGATGATGTTAAATTCAAGCAATGAATTGAGGGCGAAAGAATAAAACAAAAAAGCAAAAAAGGTAAAGAACATGCCTTTCTGTCGGATTAGCTGCATCCGTTCATCTTTTTGGGCAAATTGTGGATACAAGTAACTTAAACAAAAAGTCATGACAGCCATGGAGAGGATGATATAGGTCGCCGGTAGTGGAGCGCTATTGGCCATAAATGCAGCGAGGAGCAAAAATCCGCCCATCAGAAAAAATACTGAGCCTAGTGCTGAAAATGCGATGCGGTAGCTGATAGCAATTCCTCCTTATCGATTCAAAAATTCACGAGCCGTCTTTTAAAAAGAAGATGTTCTCCACGTGGGTGTTGAATAGTCGGCCCATCTGCAAGGCGAGGGGGAGGGACGGGTTATAGCGCCCTTTTTCGATTGAAATGATGGTCTGTCTGGATACGCCTAATTGTTTGGCGAGTTGGTCTTGGGAATACCCGTGTGCTTCCCGCAATTCCTTTAATCTATTGTCCACGCCATCACATCCTTATAGGTATGATTCTATGCTACGTGGAAGGGTTGTAGCGTGTCAAGTCAGCTTTACATATTGGTCTTTAAAATTGATAGAAAAAAGACGAAGCCTATTCCAAGGCTTCGTCTTTTCGGAGTGTTGAAGAAGTCTATGGTTTGTTCTCAACTACGAAAAAGAGTGTCTTTTTCTATTTTCCACAATTCGTAATCTCTCTAAGTATTTGGAGAAGTGTTCGCTCGACTCCTGTGGAACAGCGAGACGACCGAGACCCCGGAAGGCGCGTAGCGACTGAGGAGGCTTGGGCGCGAGCCCACGGAAAGCGAGCGATAAGCTTCGGAAAATACGACTTTTTAACTTTCTCGATAACTGAACAAGACGAAGCCTATTCCATGGCTTCGTCTTGTTCAGTTAGTTTAGGCTCGCGTGTGCTCATGCGAATTGTTTCCTGAAGAGCAGCGAGTTCTTGTTCAACTTCCGGGAATCCTGGAATTTCTGGAATCACATGCTCGGCAAATGGCCAGTTGCCCTCTATCGCATTTGCCATCATTTCAAAGAACAAGTAAAGCTGTCCGAGTTGCGCGGGTGACAAGGCGAGTCGGTCTTTTTGCGCCGCGTTCTCAAGCAGGAATCCAAGCTGTTCGGCAGCGAGAAATACTTGTTGCAAATGGGAGAGGTTTTCTGTTCGCTGCGGCAATTCACCTCGAGCGGTATCGAAGACTAGCTTCAAGTTGGTATGCATTTTCTTCAGCTCAATTGGCTCGGCTTCGATATCCGGGCTATAAGGCGAAAATAATAGGCTCATGAAACGCTGTTGGCTGCGCAAAGTTTTGGCCGCAAGCTTGCGGAATTCCGTATTCTTTGCGGTTCGGTTTCGTTTCATTCCAACGCCTCCTGCGAATAAGTTCTCTTTTCGCTATTATTTCATAGATCGATTTTGAAGGGCGAGTCTCAGCTGCTTTCTAAAGAACTCCTTCGAAAATTTATTATTCATTTTATAGCTTTATGGATTTCTATATCGTTGTAAATTTTTCCGCTGCCATAAAAAATCTGCCGTAATGTCGATGAATTTATCTGAACGAGAGGAAAGCTGAGCTAAGGGGTTTCGTATTACCTATGTGGCATCCGCCTTATAGAGTGGAATGCAAATAAAAATATTATACAGATAAAAGTATTTATGCCCTTCTCGGATTTATTGGTACCTAATCCTAATGTTAGGTGCTAAAATGAGGTGAGTAAGTTAAAGGGGTGTATGAATGAGCAAATCAGCAGCACGAATCACGGCCATCGGATCGTATGTACCCGAGAAGAGGCTGACGAACTTGGACCTGGAACAATTGGTTGATACAAATGATGAGTGGATTCTCCAGCGCACCGGCATCCGAGAGCGCCGCATTGCGGGAGAACACGAATTTACGAGTGATATAGGTGTGAAAGCGGTACAAGATTTGGCACAACGCTATGAAAAAACCTATGAGGATGTCGACATGATCATTGCCTGCACCATGACGCCCGATTTCAAGACACCAAGCGTGGCCGCAATGGTCCAGGCGAAACTGAACATCCCGAACGCAGGAGCGATCGATTTGAATGCGGCTTGTGCAGGGTTTTCTTACGGGCTGCAGGTGGCGAACGGCTTGATCACCTCCGGATTGCACAAGAAAATTTTGGTGATCGGCGCGGAAACGTTCTCGAAGATCCTCGATTATACCGACCGCTCGACGTGCATCTTATTCGGTGACGGCGGCGGGGCAGTGCTGGTCGAACACGACGCAGACAATCCGAGCTTTATCGAATCACATATGGGAACAAACGGCGCTTTGGCGAATAACCTGTATTGCACAGACTTGGCCGGCGAGATGTTCGGCGAAGAGTTGACTGCCCGCAACGTCGTTTGGCAAAATGGCCGTGAAGTGTATAAATGGGCGGTCAACACGGTGCCAAAAGGAGTCAATGCCTTGATGGACAAAGCTGGCGTAACGCCTGGCGAAGTGGACTGGTTCGTGCCGCATAGCGCCAATTTGCGAATCATCGAATCGATTTGCACGAGAAGCGGCTTATCGCTCGATAACACCATCTATTCACTCGAATATTACGGCAACACCTCTGCTGGCTCAATTCCCTTGTCGCTTGCACAAGGGGTGAAAGACGGCCGCATCAAAGCAGGCGACCAATTGCTGCTGTATGGATTTGGCGGCGGTTTGACACACGCTGGTATGCTGGTGAAATGGTCGATTTAATAGTGATAGAGTTGAACTCCTGCTTTTTTGCAGGAGTTTTTCTATTGGGCAAAAATAATAGTGGATTAATAAGAACGTTTGTTCTATAATAGAATTATAAGAGTGAATATTCAGTTAATTAGTTTATAATAAAGCCATCGTTACATGAATGTATCCTTCAAAGAAAAGGTGAGGAGCATGGAAACAAGAAAATGGGAGCAGGCGAACGGCTTAGCTGTAGAAGCGACAGGACTGGTGAAAGTGTACGGCAAAGAACGGGCGGTAGATGGCGTGGATTTGGTGATTCCAAGAGGCACGGTGTACGGCTTTCTCGGGCCAAACGGAGCGGGGAAAACAACGACGATCCGCATGCTGTCGACCTTGATTCAGCCGGACGATGGAAGTGCCTCAATTTTTGGCCATGATTTGAAAACAGAAAGTGCTGCGATCAAAAGCCGTATTAGTTTGACCGGCCAGTATGCCTCGATCGACGAAGATCTGACCGGTATTGAGAATTTGGTACTGATATCTAGACTCATGGGCTATACGACCAAAGAAGCAAAGCAGCGGGCATCGGAATTGCTATTGGCATTCGGCTTGGAACAAGCAGCAAAACGCCAAGTGAAAAAGTATTCAGGCGGCATGAGGCGACGCATTGATATTGCCGCAAGCATCGTCGTCACGCCGGACTTGCTGTTTCTTGATGAACCGACAACGGGACTGGATCCAAGAAGCCGCAACCAGGTATGGGAGATTGTACGCGCGCTCGTGGGGACAGGGACGACGGTACTGTTGACGACTCAGAATTTGGAGGAAGCAGACCAGTTAGCGGACCGGATTGCGGTCATCAACCATGGGAAAATCATCGCAGAAGGCACGAGCAGCGAATTAAAAGCATCGGTCGGGACAGGCACATTGACTGTGCAGCTGCTGGAGGCGACGGACCAGTCTAAAGCGGCATCCATTATTGAGCAAAAACTCGGTGCGGCGGTTCATGTCTCTACCGACGGCGTGACCTTGAGCGCCCAGGCGAAAGATTCTTCCATCGTGGCAGAAGCGCTTGGGGAACTAGGCAAAGAAAAAATTGGCATCAGCGATTTTGCGCTCGGACGGCCAAGCTTGGATGAAGTATTTTTGACATTGACCGGACAATCCGCCAGCGATCAACCGACTGAGGAGGAACACTCATGAGCGTGCAGATCGATCAAGACCATACGGAGTATCAAGAAGTGCACCCATTAAAGGCCGTTGCGGGCGGCAAACGGCCGGATCCGCCGAGCGCGATGGCGTCGACGATGGCCTTTGCCCACCGAGCGCTGCTTAGGATCAAGCACGTGCCGGAGCAGATGTTTGACGTTACGGTGTTTCCGATTATTTTTTTATTGATGTTCACTTATCTATTTGGCGGCGCAATCGCCGGGTCTACCGGTGAATATTTGCAGTTTCTTTTGCCGGGTATTTTGGTCATGACGGTCTCGCAAATTACGATGTACACCGGCATCGATTTGAATAACGATATCCGAAAAGGCATCTTCGACCGCTTTCGCACCTTGCCGATTTGGCTGCCTTCCGCTTTGATTGGGGCTTTGCTTGTCGATGTCATTCGCTACTCGCTGGCATCCGCGATTATGATTGGCCTTGGGCTGATCCTCGGATTTCGCCCAGAAGGCGGCGCGCTCGGTGTTGTGGGTGCAGTGTTGGTCATTTTATTGTTTTCGTTTAGCTTCTCTTGGATTTGGACAGCCGCGGGCATCATCATGCGTTCGGAAAAGTCTTTGATGATGGTCAGTTTTTTGGTGGTGTTTCCGCTGACTTTTGTCAGCAATGTCTTCGTTGATCCGTCGACTTTGCCGTCTTGGCTGCAAGGCTTCGTCAACATCAATCCGATCTCCATTCTCGCTACAGCGGTGCGCGGCTTGATGCACGGCAACGGCACGTGGGAACAGGTCGGTTGGGTCGTTGTTGTATCCGCGATTTTTGTGGTAATTTTCGCGCCGCTGACCATGTATCTATACCGGAGAAAAGAGTAAGCTCGAGCTTAATCGGAGGATCTGCACAAGCAGGTCTTCTTTTTTTGTGCAGATAACTAGATGCTTGCCGTATACTGAACAAAAGTTATTTGGCGTTTCAGTTAGCGGGAGGAGAGCGATACATATGAAAAATCGAAGAGAGGAAACGCATTTCCGCTGGGTTGGCAGCGAACAATCTTTTGTCGACCAGCCAGATATTCAACAAATCGGCCCTGTGACGATCGGGCGGTTTGGGGGCAATTCAACAGCAGGGCAAACGAAAAATGAAGACGGCTGTCTGGTTTGGGTGAACGCGAAGGAAGACTGGGAATTTACCGTCTTATTGGATGCCCATCAAACGGCCGAAAGCGCGGAGCTCGTTATAGCGGAAATCAACCGTTTGGAACCTTCGATAAATGAAGCTTTGAACTTGCCGGTAAAACAAGCATTCAGCCAGCTATCGGAAATCTTGCTGGCGAGCTTTGACAGCGAACACTTTAAAGCGGCATGCCAAGAAGTGCAAGGCGAAACCGCCGTCTTGTGCACAGTGCGAAAAGGTAAATTCCTCTGGTGGTTGTCGATTGGAGACTGCCTATTGTATGTGTTTCACCCTGAGCTGGAAGCACTCGGCGAGACGCAGCAAAACCACCGCAGCTTTTACGAGTGGATTGGCAAAGTAAACACTTTCGAATTGCCGGTGCCTTGCTATAGCACAGGCACGAAGGAATTGCGAAAAGGCACCAACCGCATCTTGCTGACGACGGACGGACTTGTCGAATGCCCGAACACCGCTTTTTCCGATCCGCTGGAAATGGCCAAACGTTTCAAGACGGGGTCCAGCACACAAGGCGTTGAAGCGCTGCTGAGCGAAATCAAAGACAAAAATGTTCGTGACAGTACCACGATCCTATCCTGGATGATTGAAGTCGAAAGCGAATCCACGCGCCCCGGCAACGAGCCAAGGTAGTTTCGGCAGCTTAGATCGATTTTTTAAAAAAGGAATTTTAAGGAAAAAGAAGAATGGATATAGAGGTGAGTGAATAAGGCAGTTGGACACTGCCGTAGACAAAAAGGGGATTTTTTGTGGAACAAACAACTGCACAAACGTGGAATTTAACTTCTTTGTATGATGGAACGAGCCAATCAGCGGAATTGAAAATCTTCATGGACGAGTTGCGTCATACACTCGAACAAGCGGCTGGGCAATTGCTAAGCTACCGAAATGAGGGAGAGCGTGACACCAATGCCTTGCTTGAGGTCATTGGCCAATTTCAATTCGCGTTGCTCGGCTGGGAACAACTCGATGATTTCGCCATCTGCGCATATGCAGAAGACGTAAAAGATCAGGAAGCGATTGCCTTGATGGACGAAAGCATGGTGTTAAAAGCGAAACTCTCTTCATTGCAGATTGAATTAGACCAAGCCTTTGCTGAATTTCCAGATGCGGAGTGGCAGGCGTTTATCGCTAACGGCCGCATACAGGCAATGTCTTTTTATTTAAATGAAAGAAGGCAGATGGTCAAAGACCGCTTGCCGGTTGAACTAGAGCGAATGATCAGTGCGTTGTCCGTTAATGGCATAGCTGGCTGGGAACAGCAACACGAATTGATTTTGACGAAATTGAGGGTTTCAATCGAAGTGGACGGGCAACTGCAGGAAGTATCGATCGGCCAGGCTTTGAATGAAGCGGTCAACGGCAAAGACCGCGAAAGCCGACTTCAGGCAGTTAGAGCCATTGATGAGGCCTGCGACGTGCACGCTGATACTGTTGCGGCCATTTTGAACCGTGTGGCCGGATCCCGGTTGGCGATCTACCAACAGCGGGGTTGGGACAATAAATTAAAAGAAATGCTCGAGCACAACCGGATCCAGGAAGCGTCGATTGATGCGATGCTCACGGCTATCGATGGCAATAAAGACTTATACAGAGCCTATATTGAACGGAAATTGAAATTGGCTGGAGTGGCACATGCCAACTGGTCTGATTTGGAGGCGCCGGTTTTCTCGCTTTCCGAAAAAGTGGATTTTGCAGCGGCGAAAACGGTCATCAGCGAGCAATTCCATCAGTTTAGCGACAAGCTCGGAAATTTCGCTGACCACGCTTTTGAACAAGACTGGATTGAAGCTGAAAACCGGCCAGGCAAAGCAGAAGGTGGATTTTGTGCGTCAATGCCATTGGCGAAAGAAAGCCGGATCTTCCTGACGTATCGTGATACTTATCAGGATTTGATCACATTGGCGCACGAACTGGGACACGCTTACCATAACTATATTCTTCATGACGAACCAGCGCTCGCACAACAAAAAGGTGTAAGTGTGGCAGAAACGGCTTCTACGTTTATGGAGAATCTGGTGCTGGATGCCGTCATCGACCAGACGCAAGACGAAAGCGAACTGCTCGCCATGCTCGAAACGAAAATCCGGGACGGCTTGAAGTATGTCGTGAGTGTGCCGAATATGTTCCGCTTTGAACAACAATTTTACGGCCAGCGGGCAAGTGGCATGCTGTCGGCAGAGCAAATCAAAACCTTGATCGCAGAAGTGGAAACTGACATTTACGGCGGGTTGGTGGAGGAGTTGGCGCTTCACAAATGGATGTTCATCGGACATTTTTACGATGCTGAAAAAGCGTTCTACAACATTCCGTACACGATCGGCTATTTATTTAGCAATGGCGTCTACGAACAGGCGAGAAAGCAGCCCGAGGGATTCCCGGAGCGCTATGATGCATTATTGCGCGATTCCGGAAAAATGACTGTCGAGCAATTGGGCGAGCATTATTTGGGGGCGGACATCACGCAAATAGCATTCTGGCGAGATGCACAGAAATCGCTGACATCGGCCATTGAAGAGTATTTGGAGTTGACTGAAAAGCACCTTGCAGCGGATGCCAAAAAACAATCATGAAGACATTAGAAACAAAACGTTTAGCAATCGTTCCTGAAAAAGTGTTAGAAAAAGATTGTGAGATTTATTGGGCAAAACAGTAAATCATTACAAAGCGGTAATCAGAAAAGCTGATGCTTCAAGGGCTCAGCTTTTTTTGTGTTCAAAAACAAGAAAAAAGCGCTGTTCTTCCCGAAAAACACAGGAAGGACAACACTTTTTCGGTTAATAGTTTGAGTCATTTCTTAGAAATTAATGTAAACATCGTCAGTTCGGGTTTAGCGTGGATGCGAATCGGTACTGTGCTCATGCCGATTCCGCGGTTGACGTATAGCTGATTGCCAGCGGCACCGTAATCTTCGATCCAGCCATCTGTATGTTTTTCTTCCTCGGAAGTTAAGTCCATCCAAGACCAGTCAGGCATGCCGGGAAGTCTGATTTGTCCACCGTGTGTATGCCCCGCAACTGCAAATGGCGCCGAATCGGCGGGGAACTTCTCGAAAGAACTGGGATTGTGCATCATGACAACCCGCGCTGCTTCAGAAGGAATGCTCTCTAATGCTTTTGCGGCATCATCCTCATCCATCCAGTTGGAACCGACACCTGCAAGATAAAGCCCAGAAGTGTCCTCAGACGAGTCGTCTGTAGTCAGCATGATGGATTCGTTGTGCAGAACCTTTACACCCAGTTCTTTTAATGCTTGGCGCATTCTCTCAGCAGCTTCGTTTAGCGGTTTTGAGTTTTTCTCTTTTAATCCGAAATCATGATTTCCCATGACCGTGTACATAGGAATATTCGCATCTTTCAGAGGCTTCAGCACTTCGATATTTTCAGATACTTTCTCTTGCGTTGCGTTTTGGGGATGATAAATAAAATCCCCAAGCATTAAAACCGCGACGGGATCTCTCTCGACGATTTCTTCTACTGCTTCTTCTACTGTGTCAGCGTTATCGCCCCACAAGCCGATTTGAAAATCTCCTAGCACTGCGATTTCCGAACCTTCCCACTTCTCCGGAAGATTTGGAACAACTGCATCTTCTTGTGTGACATCAAGCAAGTAAGGTTCAAAAAAGCCGTATGCAACGACAATAACCAACAAGCTGATAAGGATAAGGGCTATATTTCTAATGGTTTTCATTTTGAACCTCCAAAAAATTTGCGGTTTATCTAGACTAGTAATGGCTACCCGCCACCTTAATGCTGTAAACCTGGCAAGAGTCAACTGTGACTCCTGGATTATGCAGAGTGTTGGCGCACCCTCCTTTGTATCCAGGTAGCAGGATGAGATAAGGACATGTCGAATAAAAGTAGCATCCGCTATTGGCTACTAGTGAAAATACAAGGAATGCAAGGGGGAGAGGAACGTTGAAAAGATGGGCCATAGCAGTAATCACAGTCAGTTTAGCTATTGGGTTTTTCGCATACCGGGCGACAGCGGAGACGGAAATATCGGTGATATCGCAAAGTGTTTTTCCACATAACGGACAACATTATATAAGCTATTCATTTGAGGCAGAAGGTGACAAATCTAATAAACTGCAGCTGAAACAGGTGGATATTAGTACCTTAAACGAGTTTTCTTATTTCATTTTTCCTTATGAAGTGACGGATTACACAAGTGTGGAGACGGCAGGAGCTTTATCGTTCCCCGTAAATATTGAAAAAAACAAACTGTACACGATCCTCATGGGGCCGGTTCCGGAGAATGCACTCCATGCGGAAACCGAAATTTCACTCGACTTTAACGACTTTCAACATCATTTCGGTTGGGAAGCTCTTCCTCTGGATTGATCACACGGCGAATCACGCTCGTTAAACGCCTCAATGGACTTCGGGGCTGTCTTTAAGCATTTCGATAGGAAAGTCGAGGGGCATGTCGAATATAAAGGAGTAAGAGACACTGCCGCCGCTTATGGATTCCAAATCCAGAGGAGGAGAACAATATGGACGTGGTTAAGCATTCGGAATGGGCCGATACGAAGTTCACTTTGCATTTGCTGTCGCAAATTCTCGGCAAGATCAAACTTGAAACTGCCCAGCAAGAACCTCAATGGGGGCATGTAACACTCGCCATCACACCGAACGGATTTACGACGGGCTTATTGTTTTACGAAGATCAGGCCTTTCAAGTCGACTTGGATATATACGAAAGCCGCATTTTTATCAATGTCGAAGGAAACGTCCAGGCCGTGCTAATCGAGACAGCTAAGCCAATCAAAACTTATTTCAAAGAGATTTTCAAAGCGCTGGCAGCAAAAGGCATTCACGTCGAAATTAACCCAAAACCGCAGGAGATGGCGTATAAAACCAATCTCAATGAAGACGATACACCCTTGACGTTTAACTGGGAGCAGGCGATACGCGGACTCAAACTGTTCCACTTTGCGGCCGCAGCACAATTGAAGTTTATCGGGCCGCTGAGAGCCAGAAAAATGAAGCCTGCGTTGTTCTGGGGAACCTTTGATGTATCCTCTCTTGTCTTGCCGGGAATCCGAGAGCCGTATCCAGAAGACAAAGTCATCGAAAAGGCTGCATTCGATGAGCATTTCATCGAATACGGATTTTGGACTGGCGATGACAAGGTGGATGTACCGGCATTTTTTGTGCTGCCGTATCCCTTTATCAATAAAGAACTCGACAGCGAACGTTTGAAGCCTGAAGAGGCGTATTTTGAAGCTTCGCTGAGTGAATACTTCTTAATGCTCGACAAAGTAGCAGCTTCACCCGACCTGACTCAGGCGATGCAGGAATTTTTCCGCACGACTTTTGATATCCTCAGCGAGGAACTGGGCTGGCCTGACTGTTCGTATTATTTTGCGCCGCTCGATATGCCCAAACAAAAAACGTAACAGGATAGAGCCTAGGGAGGAGAAGAGGCGCTGATGCCAGCGCGCCTTCTCCTTTTTTGTATGTCTAAAACGCTAAATTCTCCCAAATCTGAAGGGCATCAATAGTCCCGAAAAAATATTTTTTAAAGTATCTATTTTTATGTCTTCCGATGTGCTTTAATGGATTTAATGCAATTGTAAAAAAATTGAAATGGGGATGGTAGGATGGACCGCGCGTTCAAGATTGCGACGAGTTTTTTGATGGGTGTATCACTTTTAGGGGTTTTGCCGGCAACACAAACGGTGCAAGCCAAAGATTTAGTGGATGCAGATGTACTGGAACAAGGAGAGGACGTAACCGAGACGTTCTCGGCAGAAGATAACGAGCATTGGTACCGGATTGACGTCGATCCTGCGCAAGTTTCAGCACATACGCATTTTGAAGTTTCTCTCCAATCTGATGAAGAATTGACGTTCACCGTCTACCCGGACGCAGAACGCGCGACCGCCGATGAACCGTTCGATCCATTCAGCAATTACACGTTTGCGGAAAAGACTTCCGTTGTTAAATTCCCGATTGCTTGGGAAGGCCCTTATTATGTAAAGGTTTCTTCTTATACAGAAGAAGTTCAAGAGGAAGGCGCACCGGAAGTAAACGGAAGCTACACGATTGGTTTTGAAGGCAAAACGATCAAAGCCTCTAAACCATCAAATGATGAGCAATGCGCCATCGAGCTGGTGATGGACGATAAACAAGCGGCCGATCAGGACCTATTGGATCAACTGCGCGTCATCCGCAGCGAAGTATTGAGTCAAACCCAAAGCGGCAAGGAATTGACTAAGCTGTACTATAAAATTGCCCCGTTTGTTGGTTACCAAGCAGTAACAGATCCGGCTGTCCGCGATTTGCTCAAGAAAAATTTGACGCAGCTGACAGGCGTGATTGATAGCATTGCCCAAGACGGTTTCTATAGCAATCAAAAATTCACGGCTGCGGACCAAAAAGCCATTAACGAATTGTATGCGTTAGCGATGAAAACAGCTCCTGAAAAATTGAAGGCTGAAGTACAGGCCGCTGCAGATGAAGTGGGAATCACTAAATTGACAGGGCGCACGGTCATGTCAGTCATGCTGCCGACGGATTACATGATTAAAGATACGTCAGCGAACAAAGTCATCGTCAAGGTGAAAGAAGGCGCGACGTTCAGCAAAGCTAAAGCATCAGCGGCCGGCATCAAATCGGTCTCTGAATTTGAAACAGCTGCACCGAAATTCGACCAATTTTATGTAGTCGATTTGAAGACAGGCATGTCAGCTACTTCTGCCGACAAAACACTCAGCCAGCTAGAAGAATTGCCAGAAGTTGAATTTGTGGAAGCGGTCCAACGCTACTCGCTACATAGCGAGGACATCTATTATGATGAGCAATGGTCGTTGGAAAATACAGGAGAGTCATTTGGCATCAAAGACGCAGACATTGACTTTGAAGAAATGACTAAACTGGCCACTCAGAAGAAAACAGGCGAAACCATCACAGCGGTGATCGATACAGGCGTTGACTACACACTCGCCGACCTTAAAAACCGCATGGCCAGCACAGGCTATGACTTTATCAACGATGACAATGAAGCAATGGACGACGAAGGCCACGGCACACACGTCTCAGGCATCATCGCAGCCGAAGCGGGCAACGATTATTCAATGACGGGCATCAACCAATCAACAAAAATTCTGCCGATCAAAGTACTGGATGCTTCAGGCTACGGCGACACTGAACAAATCGCTTATGGCATCATCTATGCAGCTGATAACGGCGCAGATATCATTAATTTGAGCCTCGGCGGCGGCTACAGCCGCGTACTCGAATATGCGATGAAGTATGCACACGAGCGCGGTGTAACGATTGTTGCGGCATCCGGAAATGATGGATGGGAAGAAGTTTCCTACCCAGCTTCATCGAAATACGCCATCGCTGTCGGTGCAACGAATAAACTGGATTTGGTTTCAGATTACTCAAGCTACGGCGAAGGGCTTGACCTGGTCGCACCAGGTACAGATATCCCGAGCTTAATGCCAGATGGCAACGTCACTTTAATGTCGGGTACATCAATGGCGACGCCGCATGTCGCGGCAGTAGCCGGTGTCTTGAAGTCAATCAATATGGACCTCACGCCAGCACAAATGGAGAATTTATTGACGGCTTCAGCGGATGACGTCACGTTTGTAGAAGAAGATGGACCGCCAAGCTATGAAGACGATTGGGGCTTCGAAGAAGATTTCCCGTATGAAATGGAAGAATTGGCACCTGGCTACGACCTTATCTCTGGATGGGGCCGCTTGAACGGTGCAGCAGCGATTCTGGCGATGGACGATAGATGGAACCTTGTCGACCGCATTAGCGGGGCAAGCCGCTACGACACAGCAGTGGAAGTATCGAAAAAAGGCTGGAGCATGTCAACGAAAGCCGTGATTGCAACAGGCGGGGATTTCCCGGATGCCTTGAGTGCATCACCGCTTGCAGCTTATCAAAACGCACCATTATTGCTGACGAAAACGGATTCGCTTCCGACAGCGGTAAAAGATGAATTGAAACGCTTAAAAGTAAAAGAAGTGACATTGATCGGCGGAGAGGGCGCCATCAGCCCGATGGTCGAAATGGAACTGGAAAGTCTTAAAATTAAAACAACACGCATCAACGGCAAAAACCGCTACGAAACTTCGGTCAATATCGCGAAACAAATGAAAACTTCGACGCAAGCCGTCGTGGCAACCGGTTCAACATTTGCCGATGCCTTGTCGATCGCACCGGTCGCAGGCAGCCAGAAAATGCCGATCTTGCTGACGAAACCGAATGCCTTGCCGGCCGAAGTGAAAGCGCATTTCGCGGCGAAAACTTACAGCAAAACTTTCGTTGTCGGCGGTAAAGGTGCTGTGTCTGATAGCACAGCGAAAGAATTGAAAAACCCGGTTCGCTTGTCTGGCGCATCACGCTACGAAACAAACAGCGCGATCATCAATCATTTCAAAGCTTCATTCGCCGGACAAGAAATGTACTTGTCGACCGGCGCGAACTATCCGGATGCACTCGCTGGGTCTGTACTCGCAGCGAAAACGAAAGCACCACTCGTGTTGACGTCACCGAACGGGCCGAGCGCGGCGACAGTGAAAACTGTCCAAACACAACTTAACACCGTCACGGGAATTTACATTCTGGGCGGGGAGGGCGCTTTGCCGACGCAAAGCATCCAGCAAATGTTCGAGTAATACAAGAAAACAGGTCGTTCGGATTCCGGACGCCTGTTTTTTTATAACTTAACAAGGAGGCATCGTGATGAAACAATTAATCGGTGGCGGTATCGCCGTTATTTCAGGGGTTTTGTTATTCGGTTTCACTTTAGTCGCAGCGGCAGTCTACACGCTGCAAATGGGCAGCGGGGGTTACTACTCAGAGTACGGACTTTATTTGTCGGCATTGTGGGAAGTGGGCATTGTCCCGCTCGTCTTGAGTATACTTTTTTTCATCATTGGGCTGGTGCTTTTATTCAAAGCGACCGACAATGAATGGAAGGCGAAATACTTTTTAGTGGCAGAAGAAACAAAGCCAACCGACACAGAATCATGAAAGGAAGATTGCATGGATTACGTATTCGAATCCGAACGGCTTGGCTTCAGACGGTGGCAAACATCTGATCGTGAACCGTTTGCGGCAATGAACGCAAACCCTGACGTTATGGAGTTCTTTCCCGAAAACTTGAGTCGTGCTGAATCGGACGCCTTGGTCGACCGCATCGAAGCCCATTTCGAAAAAACAGGTTATGGGCTATGGGCAGTGGAACGAAAAGAAGATGGGGCTTTCATCGGCTTTATCGGCTTATTGGATGTCAATTTCGATATCGGCGTTAAAGGCGCGACGGAGATCGGCTGGCGCTTGGATCCGAAGTTTTGGAAGCAGGGCTATGCGACAGAAGGGGCAAAAGCGTGTCTCGCCTACGCGTTTGAAGAGCTCGGCAAAACAGCAATTTACTCTTTTACGGCAGCTATCAACATCCCATCTATTAGCGTGATGAAGCGAATCGGCATGGAGAAAACTGGTGAATTCGAGCATCCGCGCGTTGCGGAAGGCAGTTCGTTGAAGAGACATGTGTTGTATAAAAAAGAGCGTTTATAAAAAGAGGCCGGACTGGGATGCCCCAATCCGGCCTCTTTGTATGATATTATTCAGCCAATTGTTTCACAACAGCCATTTCTTTGCCAAACCGGTCTCCATGGTCTTCAAATCCCAAGCTCTTGTACAAGTAGTGGGCTCCAGAGTTTTCGGGGTGATAGCCAACGACTACTTTTTTTGCTTCGAAAGATTCCGCTAGTTCTGCCAGCATCAATTGAGTGGCAGCTTTTCCGATGCCTCTTCCTTGGTAAGCTTGGTCAACCATGATTCGGTAGATCCAATAGCCGTCCAACTCTTCTGGAACCGAGTTGAACATAAGAAATCCTACAATCTGTCCTTCTAACAATATTGCATACGGGCGCAAGTTCGGTTCAAATTTAGATTGAGCAATGGACACCGCATTCGGTTCCATATGAGTTTGTTGTTCTTGTGCTACTTCCAACTCGCAACAAGCGTACCAGTTGTCCACGTTTACTTCAGTAATTTCAACATTTGTAAATTTCATCATTTTTCCCCTTTCGATTATCGGGGAACGCTAACGAGCTAAGTCAATTCGGCGCGATCCCCTTGCGTTTATAGGTAATGAAGATCTTTGTATTTGTCATAATGAACGCCTCCTAAACTCGTGATAGATGTCCGAATTTTACATCGGACCTTTTGACTATAACATGAATTGATAGTCATTTTAATATATACTTATACCAAATATAGGGATTCTACGTAAAATCTTCGGCTAATAACTTTGACTTTGATGGAACTAATACTTATCACAGAGAGGAGGCCCGTAATGAAAGATCGAATCATTCTTGTCGTTGTCTTATCAAGTGTATTGGGTTCATCCGCCGTCAGCGCTTCCTCTCTTAACCACACAATCAAATCCGGTTATAATGTAGTAGCGATAAGCATTTTAGTGGCAATTGGCATTTACGCCATTTATACATATTTGAAGAAAAGAAAAATAGAAAAGTCTGCTTAAGGTATTTTCAGTAAGGGGGGAGAGATGGGAATGGTTTGGGAGCGTATGATGGTTTCAACTTCTCGCGGTGAGTTTGAAGTATTTGCTAAAGGTATCGGTGAACCAGTCTGCGTGACGCATCTTTATTCGGAATTCAATGAGACCGGAGACTGTTTTGCTGACACTTTTACGGAAATACATCGTGTCTATCTGGTTAATCTGCGAGAGGCAGGAAATTCCGTAAAAGCACAGCATCCATACGAGTTGAGCATGCTGGAAAGTGTCTTTGACTTAGAGGCGATTCGCACAGGTTTAGGTGTTGAGCAATGGGGATTTGCAGGACATTCCACTGGAGGCATGCTCGGTATCGTTTACGGTATCTACTTTTCATCACATCTTCGCTTCTTGGTCGTTGTCGGTGCAGCAGCAAGAGAGTACATGACGTTTTCTGAAGACTGCATCTATAACCCTGAACATCCTCATTTTTCCCGAATGCAAGAGCTGATTGAAAACCTGAAAAGTACAGAAGCCACAGAACAGCAAAAGCAGGAATGGAAAATCGAAAGAACCAAGCTATCTTTAACTAGTCCGGACAATTACGAGCATTATTTTTCAAATCAGGTAACCAAAAAAATGTCGGCGATTCGGATGGATTTCTTCAATCGTGAATTACAGCTCTTTGATCTAACACGGAAACTGAAATTAATAACAACGCCGACACTGATCATGTGTGGTCGTCAAGATGTACAGTGTCCACTATTGTATTCACAAGAAATGGCTGAACTGATTCCGGGAGCACAGTTGGCCGTTTTCGATAACAGCAACCACTATCCATTCTTGGAAGAGAAGACTCGATTTCATCTAGTATATGATAGTTACATCGATGGATTAGCTTAAGTGCAAAGGAATGGTAGGGATTTCGAGAGGAAGGGATTGAATGAGTCGCATCTTTTTAATTGCAATCATACTGTCAGCCTTCATTACCTGGGGGCATATCTTCTTTGACCTGAAAAATTTCGTGCCGGATGTGGCTGCCAATCTGGCTATTGCGGTGTCAAACTTCATCTTGCTTTTAGGCGTGATTTATTGGTTCGGTCGAAAAGGTCAAGAAGATGAATCGAACTCTTGAGATGGTTTGGGCGGGAAATCATGCCGCAGTTCAGGGTATAATACAAATAAAGCAAAATAGCAGGCACGTCGCCGGAAAATCAAAAGCACTGAAGAAGGATGCGCTGAACGATGGTGTGTTCTTTTTTTTTTGCGTGAAACCTATATGAATCTAAAATTTAATTTTTAGCGTTTACTAGTTAAAGAAGTAAAAATACATAAAACAAGATTTCAAGGAAGAGGCGGAACAGATGGAAAACGACAAACGACACCAAGCGGCAAGGGGAAAAAAGAAACAAGATAAAGGCGGGCAGTTCTACAAATCGGTCTGGCGCTGGCATTTGTATGCGGGGGTTTTGGTCGCGCCGCTCTTAGTGCTGCTCGCCATTACCGGTTCGGTTTATTTGTTTAAAGCGGAAATTGAGAATGCGCTGTATGCGGATTATTACGAAGTTCAAGCGCAAGAAGAGCGGGTAGCGGTTTCCGAGCAACTTTCGGAAGTGAACCGGCTGTATCCCGATGGCATCATCAAGTCGTATCGCCCGGGAGAAACGGATGAACGTTCAAGTGAAGTGAAAATTGAGGCCTCAGGCGAATCGCTGACAGTATTCATCAATCCATACACAGGTGAGTCGCTCGGTGAATTGAACAATGACGACCGGATTATGGACAAAATTGAAGAGATTCACGGGGAATTGATGGCTGGAACGATTGGCGACCGTGTCGTCGAATTGGCGGCGAGCTGGGCAGTCATCTTGATCGTCACCGGTTTGTTTTTATGGTTCCCGAAAAAAATGAACGGAGCGGGCGGGGTATTATTCCCGCGCCTTCGCCAAGGGTCGAAAATTCGCAGAAGAGACCTTCATGCAGTACCCGCATTTTGGCTGTCTGCCGGATTATTGTTTTTGATCATGACCGGGCTGCCGTGGTCTGGTTTTTGGGGAACCAATTTCCAGACGCTGGCAACCAACACAGGAGAAGGCTATCCGCCGTCGGTTTGGGTCGGCAACGCACCGGCGTCGGACGTGGAAACGCAAGACATCGCGGAAGTTCCGTGGGCAGCAGAAACTTTGGATGTGCCGCTGTCATCCGTGCAAGGTTTAGTCCCGCTATCGCTCGATAAAGTAGTGGAAATTGCTGATGCAGAAGGCGTCCATCCTTCCTATTCCGTATTTATACCGCAGGAGCCGGAGGGCGTCTATACGCTGTCCGCGTTCCCGCCAAAAGCGCAGGACGAAGCGACGATACATATCGATCAGTATTCAGGAGCCGTATTAGCCGATTACCGCTATGACAATTACGGCGTCGTTGGAAAAGTAGTCGCTTGGGGCATCACGCTGCATAAAGGCTCGCAATTCGGCATCATCAATCAATTGATCAGCCTGTTCATCTGCCTGGGCATCATTTTTGTAGCGGTCAGCGGTGTCTATCTCTGGTGGAAGCGCAAGCCGAAAAAAGGCATGGGTGCACCGAAAGCGCCGCCGGTCTTCAAAACGAAATCATTTTTATTGTTGATGGTTGTGCTCGGCTTATTGTTCCCGCTGGCTGGGCTGTCAATGGTGGTAGTGTGGCTGCTCGATAAATTAGTGTTTCAGCGCACACCGGCTATGAAGAGATGGCTAAACGCATGAAAGGAGGAGCGGGAATGAAGAAAATCTATGGTTCGTTTTTGGCTATTGGTGCGATGGTGCTGCTGAGTGCGTGTTCGTTGAGCGATGACGCGGCGAATTTGTATAAGCAGGAAGTACCCCTGCAAATCGAGGCAGAAGTGCCAACAGACATCGCTTCCGGTGAAACCGTGACGCTTGAAGCAAAATTGACGCGAAACGAGGAACCGGTGGATGAGGCAAATTTTGTTCATTTTGAAGTTCGCAAACAGGATGGTTCGATTCCATATCCAATGAAAGATGCACAGCCGGCAGGAAATGGGGTCTATGAAATGGAAGTTAACTTCAGGAGCGATGGGCTTTATTTCTTTGAAGTGCATGCAGGAAGTGGAGATGCCATCAGCAACCCCCAGTACCAATTCATTGTCGGAGAGCTATCTGAAAGCGAATTGCAAAGTTTGAAAGAAGGCCCTGCGCCAGATGCGGGAAGTTCCGGCGCACATCACTGAGCCGGGTTTTATTACCTGGAAGTCGTGTAGAAAACGCAGCTCCCCAGCTACATATGCAAAAGTCTTAGAAGAATTTTGCATTCTGTGGGAAAAAAGCAACGATTTTGGGTATAGAAGATTATGCGATTTATCTGGAAGCTGCAAAGTGCAGGGAAAGGACGATATACGTGAAAGAAGAGCTGTGGATTGCGGATGAAGTGCAAAAGATGTTGAAAGCGCGATACGAGTACCGTGAAGGGAAATTTCACTTCACGAAAACCAAAAAGCTGGAAGTCTTCCTTGGCTCCAGCCTATTCGTGTTCAAACTGGACATGGAAGTCAGCTTCGAGCACTTCCAGCAGGACGGTGCGGCCATCAACCGTGCTTCTGTGTATATCTTGCCAGAGGAAGTGTTGGCTTTTCATCATACATTGCGCCGGTTTCCGATCCCTTTGCCGATTGCATTCCGACAGCATACCCAAATGAATCAACATATCGTTGAGGTCGTGATGGAATCCTTGGAGCCGCCAGGGAATTTTGCGCAGCGATTAGCCGCTGCGCTGAAAGAATTTGAACCATGGCCCTCTCCGACTGAAGCGGAATAAGTGCCGGCAATATGAGCAAACGACATCCACCCTATGAAGATCGGAGAGAACTGAAATGAATCACCTAAAAACTAAAGTCAAGAACGAGTTATTGGAATCTATGCTGAACGGCAGCCGGGTAGCCGCTGTCGTCACAGACCCCGAACTGCCAGATAATCCGATCATCTACTATAATGAAACCTTCGCACAAATGACAGGGTATGCAGAGCATGAGATCCTTGGTAAAAATTGCCGCTTTTTACAAGGTCCAAATACCGATCGATTCACTATCGACAAAATTCGGCAGGCGATTAAACAACGCGAAAAAGTAACCGTTACATTAGAAAATTACCGGAAAGATGGCACGGCATTTTGGAACCGGTTGAACATCGAGCCGGTCACCTTGGATGACCACCTGTATTTTATCGGCACCCAAACGGACATCACCCAGGAAGTCGAACAGCAAGTGGAATTGAATGAAAAGGAAAAGGAGATCAATGAGCAATTGCTGCCGATCTTGCCGATTGACGACCATATCGGCGCAGTGGCACTGGTCGGAAAAATGAACAATTTGCGCTTTGACGTGTTAACTTCTAAATTGAGCCATTTTGTCCGCGATACCCGTACGCGCCACATCATCATCGATGTCACAGGCGTGTTATGGGAAAAGAATTTTGTCTATACCAATTTATTGATGATTCAAGACGTACTGAGGTTGATGGGGAGCAAGCTTTACATCTCCGGCATCAGCCCCAAAACGGCGATAGAAATCGTCAATATCAAAGATGGTGACCAAAACCTGCTGACGTTTTCAACGGTGCAACAAGTGATCCAACGCCTGCAGGAGAAATAATCGATAAATCGGAAAATCCCCCCGTTCCAAAGTGGAACGAGGGGATTTTTTTCAGCCTATTGCCTTTGTTGCTGTGAAAATGCCGGAACGATCAATGGCCGCCGCCTGTAAGTTCAAGGTAGAAAGCCATGAACACGGAGACCAATCCGATGAGTGCCATAAGGCCGTATACGATTTTTCGGAACATGCCTTCTTTAAAGAAAGCGAACAAAACGAAAAAGTAGACGATTGCTGCGGGGACAAGGAATGTCAAAAAGCCGCCGACATCTTCAATGTGATGTGTGTAAATCGAAATCGCGAGCCCTAGGAACAGAACGGCTCCGTAAAGTGTCATTACTTTTTTTAAGCTTTTCTCAGGATCATAGTTTTTTTTAGCTGCCATCGTATCCAAACCCCTTATCTTTTTATCGGTGCCAATGGTTAAAATCGATTGGCCGATTGTTTTTGAGTGCCAATAAGCCGCTTCGTTCGTTTGGCTTTGTTTAACTGTACCGCCTTTCGCTGCTCGCTATCAAGCGGCAAGCCATTTCGTTCGTGAAGTTTGTGCCTGATAAGGGAGATGACGATGTCAATTTCATTTCCCAGGAAATGATAAGGCGAGATTTCTTTGTTGACGGAGCTAGCGAGTGGCGGTAAATTGAGTTTAATTGATGGAGAAAATTGGAGGAGCGATGCACATGGCAGCGGAAAAAACTTTGCGCATCTGTGATCAAGGCCACCGGTATTACAAAAGCAGCGATTGCCCAACATGTCCTGTATGCAACGAGGCCAATAAGCCGAACAAGGGATTTCTCCGGGAACTCAGCGCGCCCGCAAGAAACGCCCTGTTGCGCGAAGAAATCGATACGCTTGATAAGTTGTCGGTCTATAGTGAAAAAGATATCTTGGCGCTTCACGGCGTCGGGCCCGCATCGCTGCCGATTTTCAAGCGGCATTTAACTCAAGCGGGCTTATCGTTTAAGGACTGACAAGGCATGAAAAAAGGCTCTCCCGAATGGAAGAGCCTTTTTTCATGCCAACTTTACGCTTTCTCTGCTTTTTTCTCCGACGCCCTTGTATACTCGAGCCAGGAAATCCACATCGCCAAGACAGCGCCGATCCATACGGCCGGGCTTGCCAGCGATAGACTGTTTTGCGATTCCCCGCCAAGCGCTGTCAACACGGCCATAACCACAAGCGGCACGCCGACCATCAATGCAGGAAAGATGATCATGTAGCGCTTTTTCTCGCGGCGCGGCTTGACCGCAGCCCAGCTAAAGACGACCATCAAGACGATTACCACGAACAAAATCCACGAGGGAATGCCGAGTTCGGCGAGCGTACCCGGGAAATAATCATTGATCAGCAGCAGCGATAAGTTCAACAATAAAACGGCAACAATAAGCCAATAGGTTTTCACAACAAAAATCCTCTCATGATTGGCATATGACGGCCTACCCCTCAGTCTAACAAAGATAAGGGGAGAAAAAAGGCGTTGGGCGGAATCCCTCGTTCGCTGTGAAGATTTCGTGACACTCAAAGGCTAGCAATAAAACAATCCTTTCGTTTTGCGGAGAGGTGCTCTATTGCCCATCTAACGGAAAAGAACAATCAACTGCTGCGTTCGCGGGTATCGGCTAAATTCGCTGTCCAATCCGTAAAGAGGATCTTCATCAGCTTATCTGAGGCTTCTTGAGGCCCCATTGCAAATCCGCTTTTCACCCAGGACGCCAAATACCCGATCGTCCCCCATCCGGCAAACACGGCCAGGTCTTCATCACTAAAGACAGGTTCGAGCTCGTCCGCAAAACGGCGGGTCAGTTCGTGAATGCGCCCGGCATCGGAAAATTCCTGGCGGTAAAACGATCGGTAGCGAAAAACGTGCTGACAGATTTTCAAGTTGATCGTCTCTGCGTCTGACGGTTCATTGTAAATTTGCAGGAATCGTCCGTTTACTTGACTTCGCACCGCATCCATTAATTCGTATTTATCGGTGAAATGCAGATAAAATGTTGAGCGAGAAATACCTGCATAGGAGACGATGTCTTTGACAGACAGGTCTTCAAAAGCTTGTTCAGTAAGCAAATAGATAAAGGTTTCGGTAATGGTTTGTTTCGCTGTTCTCATTTATGTCACCTCGTTGGACAAAATCACAGAAAATGTCTTGTGTTTTTTGCGGTAATTACGCTTACGCTAATTATAGTAGATAACAGGGGGAATTGCTTATGATGAAGAACGTTTATGTGATCACAGGCGGTTCGGAAGAGGTGGCCATCGCCTTGGCGAAACAGATTGGCGCACGAAACACATTATTGTTGGTGGATGCGTGCGAAAAATGCCTGGAGCTGGCGAGACAACAACTCTTGCAAGCGGGCATGACCGATGTCCACTGCGAAACAGTCGACCTGACATCGACACAAGCGGTCGGGAAGTTAGCGGAAAAAGTATCGGGACTCGGGGCTTTGAGAGGGCTCGTCCATATGGCAGGCATGTCGACCGATACTGATTCCAAGCGTCTGATGGCCGATAACGTCATCGGTATGAACCACGTGCTCGAGGCGTTTTTGCCGCTTGCCAATGAAGCGACATCCGCTGTCATGATGTCATCGATAACTGCCTATATGGTGCCCAAAAATGGCCAATACATGGAGGTTTTAAAGCAACAGCTGTCGGCTAACTTAGCGGAAACGCTCGACCAGTTCACCCAAGGAGACGCAGGAGCCGCCAACAGCATGGCGAAGCTCGCTGTCCAATTAATCGTCGAAGACCAGGCATGGGTGTGGGGCCAAAAAGGCGCTCGCCTCAATTCTGTTTCACCTGGAATGATGAGTCTGCCAGGCGATACAGAAGATATTCAAACCATGCTTGACCACACGCCGCTACGGCGGACGGTCGAACCGGAAGAAATCGCCTCCGCAATCGAGTTTCTATTGAGCGATTCGGCTTCCTACATCACCGGCATCGATTTGCGGATAGATGGCGGGACAATTGCCAATTATCCGCGCATGAAAGCCGCGATGTCCCAGCAGAAAATGAAGCGCTTTTAATACATAGGCGAGAGACCGCCAAAAATGCCCTCTGTTGTTGAGCAACAGGGGGCATTTATATGGGAAATTCATGATTATTGATAACAATTTTTCCATTAAATGTTACCATCAATGAAGAGCTTATTGATTTTAGTGAAGGAGGGAAATGATGTTTATAAACGACTTGGCGTATTCCATCAGTCTGGTCTTGGAATACATTTCACTATACGGGGAGCTATTCTTCATCACAAGCTGCCTCGCAACCATCGTCTACATCTGGACGAAAAACCAATACATTTCTTATTTGAGCGCAGGCCCGATGTATTTTGCGCTTGCCCATACTTTTTACCACAGTTCTCATTTGATCCTCGTCATCATCGCCATGTCGATCCAAGCGCTGGTGATCTTGTTTATTCAAAAAAAGAACTTGCTCGGAAAAATAGTGTCAAAAGCGGAAGTTGTGGAGGTAAATAAACGCGGGGAAAATGAACAAAGTACATGAAACAATTGAATGGGACGCTTTTGCCAGAGACTATTTTAGGTGGAAGCACTCCCATCAGCCAAAAAAGGCCATTTCGACGCCAATCTAATAATGTCTGAAAGGAGCGAAAAGATGACAGAAGAAAAGAAAATGCAGTATGTTCATCTAACACTTTGTAAAGTTGCCATGTTGTTGTTTGGACTGAACCTCGTTCGAACGCTCTCGATTCACCACGACCAGCTCGGCTTTTTGGTTGGATTTATCGGCTACTCGTTGGTCTCCATTCATGTTCGTTCGCTTGAAAAAAAGTGGGAGATCCCGAAAAAGCATGTATGGATCAGTCTCGGTATTTTTGCGTTGATCTTTCTCCCGCTTGCTTATTGGTTGGCGTTTCCTCGTTAAGACATAATGAAATCGGAGGGATAAGATGAATGAAAAAGCAGTTTGGACTATAGCATTCATCTTTGCGGTTGCGACTCTTGTCTTGAATAATGTTTTAGACGCAGCTGTTGGCGGCTGGTTGATGACAATTAGTTTTTTAGCATTTGCAGTGGCAGTCGTAGGGTCTATCTATTACATCAGTAAGCTTTTAATTATACAATTTTTTCGTGAAACGAATCGATAAAACAGTAGTGGTCCGGCTTTCCCGAATAAAAGCTAATCGTAGGGAGATGAGGTTTACATCAAACGATTTTGCTATTTAACAAGTTCATTATGTTACCTAAAGAAGGAAGGGGATAGAGATGAAACTGGTATCGATGCTCTACATGCTTGGCATACTGATCATGTTTGCGGGAGCCTTTACCATCGTCATGTCGATTGCATCTGATGGCGAAAACGGGCAAGCTGTCCTGTATTCAGTGTTTGCCGTATTAAATGGCTTAATAGCAGTAGGGGTTGCTGAAATTTTAAAGACGGTCAGGAGAAATAGTCTGCAATAGGCTCGTATGTGGGTTTTCCGCTCACAGGAATACATCAGACAAATTCATTTACATAAGAAAGAGGCACACTTATGGACATTCGCTACCAAACCTTCACCTCTGAACCATCGAACACTCTAACAGAAGAAATCACCGCGCTGCACCGGGACATTTTCGGCGGTCCAGGCCACTGGCTGGAACAGCTGAATAGTCAAGAACACGTATTGATCCACCTTGCATTAGCCGATGGGCATGTCGCAGGCTATAAAATTGGCTACGGGCTGGACGATACAAGGTTTTACAGCTGGCTCGGCGCTGTCTGCCCCGATTGCCGGAAGCTCGGCATCGCCTCTGAACTGATGCGCAGGCAGCACGAAGACCTAAAGGGAATGGGCTTTGAAATTGTCCGCACCAAGACGATGAACAAATGGCGCGGCATGCTGCTATTGAACATTCAGACGGGGTTTGACGTCCTAGAAACCGAAGTCGATTCGCGCGGCCAGCTGAAGATTGTGCTGGAGAAGAAGCTCTAGCTTTGAAGCGGCTGTCCACAAACGCAAACGGGTTCTTCTTGTCGATCGCTTCCTTAGAGATATTTCACATGTGGTATGATAAGAGAAACCCACAAAATTTTCAGACATCTATTCCAGCTTCTAGTGCGGGCCAGTTGAAATGCAAGGGCGGGCAAACGCCTCAACTGCAACCAAACGCGCATATTAAAATGTGCGGAGAATGGATATAATGAAGTCATTCTATACGAATCAGAGGTGTAAAACATGAAATTGGATAATACCGATAAAAAAATTCTGGAGTTGCTGACGATTAATGGTCGCACATCCTATGTCGATATCGGAAAAGAATTGAACTTATCCAGAGTCGCTGTTCGGGAGCGGGTTCAAAACCTAATTGAAGAAGGCGTCATCGAGAAGTTCACGGTCGTCATCAACAGTGAAAAGGTCGGAAAAAAAGTTTCCGGATTCTTCGAAGTGGATTGCGAACCGGGCTCGCTCGTCGAAGTGGCACAAGCTTTGGCAGACAACCCGCAAGTCGCCAGCTGCTACCAAATGACGGGACCTTCTACGTTGCATATGCATGTCTTGGTAGACGACTTTATCGATCTGGAAAAGTTCATCAACGAAGAACTATATGCACTCGAAGGCATCACGCGAGTAGAGAGCCATATCCTGCTGAGACGATTCAAAAGCAGAAACGGCCTCAAACTGTAAAACCTTAAAACATTATCTCAAAAGCCAGCACCTAAATTATTCTGCATCGCCCTCGCCAGGGAGTTTAACCGGCGAGCGTGGAGCAGTTTATTTTTTTAGGGTGCTGGCTTTTATTTTGTGTACCGTAATGAAATGACGAAAATTCTTGTAAAGATAAACAAAATGGATAAGAAATTACAATTTATATGACATAGAGTAATTAAAAATAGGGTTTTCAGTGCTTAAAGAACCAAATAATCCATTTTTTATGTATTAATTGAAAATTCATATAGAATTTAATAATCTAATACTTTATACTGTAAAACATCAATATTTATTCTTTTGTTAATCAAAAAAGGATAAATGCTTTACTAATGTATAGGAGGTGTGGATTTGGTTTCACTAATTATCCAGCGAACATTGCAATTGGTGTTCTTATTGTTCGGCATATCGTTTCTCGTTTTTTCGTCCATGCATATAGCGCCCGGAAATCCGGCAGCGGTCATCGGCGGGCCGACAGCGACTGCTTCCGATATTGAGGCGATCGAAGATAACTTGGGATTGAACGATCCATTTTTGACACAGTATGCCCGGTATGTAGGGAATGCGGTCCAAGGTGACTTTGGCTATTCTTATCAAACGACGCAGCCAGTGGCGGATGCAATCATGGTGCGTTTTCCGAACACCTTGAAATTAGCTGTCGCGAGCATGATTGTCGCCGTAATCATCGGCATCCTGACAGGCTTGATCTCCGCATTAAGGCAAAATTCCTGGCTGGATGTGTCAGCAACGACATTTGCGCTGGCAGGAATCTCCATTCCGAACTTCTGGCTTGGGGCCTTATTGATCCTGGTGTTTGCGGTCAATCTGCAATGGCTGCCAGTAGGGGGCATGTCGAGCCCTTGGTACACCATCGATGGCATTAAGGAATTGGTGCTTCCTGCGATTACTTTAGGGACAGGATCGGCTGCGATGATTGCGCGCATGGCGAGGTCTTCGATGCTTGAAGTCATCCGCGCAGATTACGTCAGGACAGCTCGTGCCAAAGGGGTCAAAGAAAAGAACGTCATTTGGATCCATACATTGAAAAATGCCATGATCCCGATCATTACGATCATCGGCTTGAATTTCGGCTTCTTGCTTGGCGGCACCATCATCACCGAAAAAGTATTCGCCATCAACGGCGTTGGGCGGCTGATGATTGATGCCATTGCCGCACGCGATTTCCCGATGGTGCAAGGCTCCGTTTTATTGGTAGCGACCTTGTTCGTACTCGTCAATTTATTAGTCGACATCATCTATACCTATATCGACCCGAGAATTAAATATGACTAAGAAAGGAGGAGGCTTATGACAACTGTCGAGTCGGTTAAGACGAAAGAGAAAAAGCGCGAGAAATACATAGTGACCACCATGAAGCGCTTGTTTAAGAACAAATTGGCGATTGCCGGCCTAGTCATCGTCATTCTGCAGGTCATTTTAGCGCTGTTTGCGCCGTTCATGACCGCTTATGACCCGGCAGCCCAGAACTTAGCGAACCGCGAACTTCCGGTTTTCAGTGAAGGGCATTGGCTCGGGACTGATAATTACGGCCGCGATGTTTGGAGCCGCATCGTCTTCGGCGCCAGAATCTCTCTTGTGGTCGGCATCACCGCCGTCTCGCTCGGCTTGATCGGCGGGACCATCCTTGGTCTCTTAGCCGGCTATTACCGCAAGCTGGATGCGATTATCATGAGATTTGTTGATTTGCTGTTTTCGTTTCCAGGGATTTTGCTGGCAATGCTGATCATCGCGATCCTTGGCACAAGCCTAGTGAATGTGGCAATCGCCATCAGCATCTGGTCGATTCCGACATGCGCTCGCATCGTGCGGGGATCAGTTCTTTCTATTAAAGAGAAAGAATACATCATGGCGATGCGCTCGATGGGAGCATCGGACCTGCGCATCATGGTCCGCCATATCTTGCCGAATGCTTCTGCGCCGATCATCGTGTTTGCGACGATGCGCATGGCAACGGCCATTCTTTCCACCGCTGCGCTCAGTTACTTAGGGCTCGGGGCACAGCCACCGACACCGGAATGGGGCGCCATGATTTCGCAAGGGCAGGATTTTATGTGGTCAGCGCCTCATTTGACCATCGTGCCCGGCATTGCGATCATGCTGACGGTTTTCGCTTTCAACGTGCTTGGGGATGGGCTGCGTGATGCACTCGATCCAAACATGGATTTACAAGAATAAAAAATTGGGGGAATCATTCATGAAAAAACACTGGCTCGTGTTACTGGCATTCTTCGGCATATTGATTTTAAGCGCATGTTCAGAAAGCACCATTCCTGAAGGCGCAGAAGGAACAAGCGGCGGCGATTCATCATCATCTGGTGAAGGCGGCCAGGAGATTATCTACGCCTCAACGACCGATGCAGTAGGCCTTTCACCGATTATGACCAATGACTCGGTCTCTTCAAGCGTCACGGAACAAGTATATGAAAAACTATTCGTCAGAAACCCGGAAACGATGGAAATCGAGCCGATGCTCGCAGAATCTTACGAAACACCGGATGATCTGACATGGGTCATTTCTTTAAAAGAAGACATTGAATTCCAAGACGGCACGCCGTTCAATGCGGAAGCTGTAAAATACACATTTGATAAATTGCGCGACCCGGAAACGGCTGCACCGCGTGCTTCCCTATTGGAGCCGATTGATGAAATTACAGTAGTCGATGAAAACACGGTGGAAATCAAAACGAAATATCCATACGGACCGCTACTAGCTGCTTTGTCTCATTCGAATGCCGCTATTGTCAGCCCAACTGCTGACCAAGAACAAGACCTGATGCAAGAACCAGTGGGCACAGGCCCATTCAAATTTGCGAGCTGGTCGATCGGCGACCAAGTCGTATTGGAGAAAAACGAAGATTATTGGGGCGGCGCACCTGAATTGGACCGTGTCGTATTCAAAGTAGTACCGGAAACATCGACAGCGATTTCCATGCTGCAAACAGGCGAAGTCAACTTCCTGGATGCCCTGCCGACAGAACAAATTTCACGCATTGAATCGATCGACAATGTCGAAGTGACGAAACAAGACGGCACACCGGTTTATTATTTAACGTTCAACCATTCAAAAGACCGCAACCAGGACCCGGATTTCCGTAAAGCCGTAGCGAGTGCTATCGACCGCGATGCCTTTGTGGCGAACTTGAACGATCTAGGCGTCAGAAGCGACAGCATTCTCGGGCCTCAAGTATTTGGCTATGATGAGTCAGCGGACACTGCCGGAACGGCATATGATTTGGACATGGCCAAGCAATTGGTTGAAGAAAACGGCTATGGCGACGAGCCGATCAAATTGCTTTCCGCTAACCGCGACAACTTTATCCTGATGGCAGAAATCGTTCAATCGCAATTGACAGAAGCCGGCTTCACCGTCGAAATCGAAACGATGGAATGGGCGACATTCTTGGATACTGCGCGCAGCGGGGAATACGATCTGACATTCTTAAGCTGGTCGAATGTGACGGGCGACGGATCTGAAATGCTCTACCCGAACTTCCATTCCGATAACATTGGCGCATCCAACCGCGCGCAATACAATAATCCGGAATTCGATAAATTGGTCGAAGCCTCGCGCACGAGCATCGACCAGGAAGAACGCGAATCGATTCTAAACGAAGCGAACCAATTGATGCTCGCTGAAGATGCGGCGATCGTCATGTATCACGGCGTGGTCACATCGGCTACAGACGAATCGATCCAAGGCTTGCAAATGGACCCGAACGGCCAATGGAGCTTGTATAACGTAACGAGAGAGTAGGGGAAATATGACACATGCATTGCTTGAAGTGAAAAACTTGGTGACATCGTTCCGTACTTCCGGAGGGACTGTGCAAGCTGTCAAAGACGTTTCATTTCATGTCCAAAAAGGCGAGACGCTGTGCATCGTCGGGGAATCGGGCTGCGGAAAAAGCATCACGTCGCTATCCGTGATGCGCCTGCTGCCTTCCAACGGACAAATCGAAAGCGGTGAAATCCTGCTGGACAACGAACCGCTTCAAACGCTTTCGGCAGACCAAATGCGCAAGCTTCGGGGCAACCGGATGTCGATGATTTTCCAGGAGCCGATGACGGCCTTGAATCCGGTATTGACCATCGGTTATCAATTGCGCGAACCATTGATGCTGCATAAAGGCATCTCTAAAAAAGATGCCTCCAAGCAGGGCATTGAATTATTGAGGCAAGTGGGGATCCCGAATCCTGAAAAACGGCTGAACCAATACCCGCACGAACTGAGCGGCGGCATGCGCCAGCGTGTCATGATCGCGATGTCTTTGGCGTGCAACCCGAGCTTATTGATTGCAGACGAACCAACGACGGCGCTTGATGTGACCATACAGGCGCAGATTTTGGATTTGATCAACGACTTGAAAAAAGATTTTGATATGGGCGTTATGATGATCACCCACGATATGGGGGTTGTCGCTGAAGTGGCAGACCGCGTCATGGTCATGTACGCGGGCAAGAAAATAGAAGAAGGGCCGGTCGAAGAAATTTTCGAGAATCCCCAGCATCCGTATACGCGCGGTTTGTTGAACTCGGTGCCGAATGTCGACGACCCGGATTTCGAACTTGAGCCAATCCCTGGCAATATGCCGGGACTAGACGAGCACATCTCAGGATGCCGTTTCCACCCGCGCTGCCCGTTTGCAACGGATAAGTGCCGAGCGGAAACGCCTCCGGAAATCACGGTGTCAGACGGCCACTTTGCAAGTTGTTGGTATGCCGAGAAAAAGGGGGTGGACGTAAATGAAGACAGCAGAAAAATTGCCATCAAAACCTGAAGTCTTGTTGGAATTGCACAATGTGAAAAAATACTTTCCGATCAAAAGCGGGGTATTAAAACGAGTCACAGGCAATGTCAAAGCCGTGGAATCGGTGTCGTTGAAATTGTATAAAGGTGAAAGCCTCGGCGTCGTCGGGGAGTCCGGCTGCGGAAAATCCACCCTCGGGCGCACGATACTCGGCCTCGAAGAATTGACCGACGGCAAAATCCAGTTCGATCAGCAGGAGATCCAAGACCTGAAACGGAAAGAAAAAAAGAAGTTTGTTAAAGAAATGCAGATGATCTTTCAAGATCCGTTTGCCTCTTTAAACCCGCGCCAGCGCGTCGGGCACGCCCTTGACGAAGTGTTCAAGATGCACACCGATATGCCGGCCCAAGAGCGCAAAACGGCCGTTGTGGATTTACTGAAGGAAGTGGGCTTGAAAGCGGAGCATTACGACCGCTATCCCCATGAGTTCAGCGGCGGCCAGCGCCAACGTATTGGCATCGCAAGAGCCATCGCGCTCAACCCGCAGTTCATCATCTGCGACGAAGCGGTGTCAGCGCTAGACGTATCGGTACAGGCACAAGTACTGAAGCTATTAAAGACACTGCAGGATAAATACGATTTGTCCTACCTATTCATTTCGCACGACCTCGGGGTGGTCCGCTATTTCTGCGACCGCGTCTTGGTCATGTACTTAGGAAATACGGTAGAAATGGGCGATGTCTCAAGCATCTTCAAAAACCCGCTGCATCCGTATACGCAAGCCTTGTTGTCGGCGATTCCAAGGCCGACCGTCAAGGCAAAAAAAGAACGCGTCCGGTTGACCGGGGAAATGCCCAACCCGGCAAACCCGCCATCAGGCTGTCCGTTCCATACGCGATGCCCGATCGCACAGGACGTGTGCAAAGTCGACAAGCCGGAATTTATCGAACACCGTGAAAATCATTTTGCCGCCTGCCATTTTGCAGGCTAACCGATACCGGAAGCGAAGTTTTCTTCGCTTCCGGTATTTTTAATTAAAGCGTTGGACTCGGTTTGCCAACGACTAGTTTCCTATTAAAAAGGATAAGGCGAAAGACAGGCAGGCCCACTCGAGTGCGAGCGGGCCTGCCTATTGCTTTTCACTGCTGGATTTCTGCACGTGAGGGGTTGTTTACGGCTTGTTGCCGGAAAACGGGGGACAGGATGCGAAATTTCGCATAAGCTTAGACTAGTAACAGAAGCGAACACCTGAAGCACAAAAAGAACAGCAGCCATCGCTCATAGAGACAGAACAAAAGGAATCCTGGAGAAGAGGTGAGTGAAGTGAAAGTATCGATAGACATCGACGGCCAGCACGAGGAAACGACCATCGTCATTCAGTGCAAGGAAATGGACGATTCGATCAAAAGCATCGTCCATTTCATCAATGGGCAAGGCACGCGTTTTCTCGTCGGCCAAAAAGGCGAGATGCGCCACATCCTGAAGCCGGCCGACATCCATTATTTCCACACGGCCAACGACACGGTATCGGCCGTGACCGCAACAGGCGAGTTCCGCTTGAAGGAAAAACTGTACGAACTAGAAGCCATGCTGGCGCCGAGCCAATTTATCCGCCTGTCGAAATCGGTCATCGCCAATCTCGATGAAATGAGCCGCTTTGAAGCGTCGTTCAACGGCACCTTATGCGTCTATTTCAAATCGGGGGCGAAAGAATACGTCTCCCGCAATTACGTCAATGCCATCAAAGAATCCTTAAAAATGAATAGGAGGAAGGAACAATGAAAACTTTTTTGATCAGAAGTGTATTCGGCATCTTCTTCGGCGCTTTTCTCAGCGTGCTCATGACCAATACGGTCGTATTGAGCGGGCAAGAAAGTTTGGATGGCGCGCTGTTCTTGCGCAACTCGATCGGCAGCATGCTGTGCGGCTGGTTCTTCTCCGTCAGTACCTTGTATTTCGAAAACCACCAATGGTCGCTCGCAAAACAAACGACCGCCCATTTCATCACCGTCATCGTGCTGTATTTCGTACTCGCCATCGGCATTGGCTGGTTCCCGTTCACCGTGCCGAGCATGCTGCTGACAATCGCCGTCTTCGTGTTGTTCTATATCGTAATCTGGTTCGCGTTTTACTTCTATTTCAAAAAACAGGCGCGCAAAATGAACGACGAATTAAACGGGTAAAAGAAAAACCAGCCACGATGGCTGGTTTTTTTGTGGATCAATATACTTTATCTCCATTAAAGATGGAGTTCTTAACGATGACATAATCCACTTGGCGGATGGCGAGCAAGTGGTTGCCGCCGGCGTAGGAAATGGCTGACTGCAGATCTTGTTCCATTTCAGTCAACGTGTCTTTCATCGAGCCTTTGAATTCCACGTACATTTTTTTGCCTTCGACGTTTTTCTTTTCGCCTTTTTGGAACTCGGACGCGGAACCGAAGTATTCCTTCAAAAGCTTGCCGTCTTGTTCGACAGTTTGTCCAGGGGATTCTTCGTGCCCTGCGAACAATGAGCCAATCATGACCATCGACGCGCCAAAACGCACCGATTTCGCAATATCGCCGTGCGTGCGGATGCCGCCGTCTGCGATGATTGGTTTACTCGCCGCTTTTGCGCATAAACGCAGTGCAGCCAATTGCCAGCCACCTGTACCAAATCCGGTTTTAATCTTCGTGATGCACACCTTGCCTGGCCCGATGCCCACTTTTGTTGCATCTGCGCCGGCGTTTTCCAGCTCGCGCACTGCTTCAGGTGTCCCGACGTTTCCGGCGATGACGAAGCTTTCTGGAAGCAATTTTTTAATGTGGCGAATCATATTGATGACGCCATTGGAATGGCCATGCGCCACATCGATGGTGATGTACTCAGGCGTCACGCCAGCGTCAACAAGTGCTTGCACAAAATCATACTCTTCTGGTTTCACCCCGACACTGATCGACGCAAACAGCCCGCGCTCTTGCATGTCTTGTGCGAACGCCAAGCGTTTTTCTGGTTCAAAGCGATGCATAATATAAAAATAATTATTTTCTGCGAGGAATGTCGCAATCTTCTCATCGACGATGGTTTGCATATTGGCCGGCACGACCGGTAACTTAAACGTGCGTCCGCCAAACTCTATGGATGTGTCACATTCTGAACGGCTATTTACTACTGCTTTTGCAGGAACTAACTGAATATCTTCGTAATCAAATACATTTTCCATTAATTACACCCCTAAACACGAATATTATAACGTTGAACGAATCTAATTGTTCGTCCATATGATAATTTACGCTATTTGCTGGGGAATGTCAAAAGTTGCCTCTGAATTTCCGATCAATGGATTTCAGTTGTGAATGCTCCTACACTAAGCCACTCTCAGTGAACACAAAAAAACCGGCAGACGGAAGTTATCCGCATGCCGGTTGAGAAGAATTATTTCTTTGAAACGTTTTGCAGTTCTTCGAGCAAAAGGCGGGCGCCGCGTGGGCTTAAATGCATGCCTTTGACCAACTGTGACTCGAAATTCTCAGTAAAGACCTCACCCGTGACGACACAGGTTTGTGCGCTCTCAAACTTACGTAAGATAATGCGGTCATCATCCAGGAAAATTTCCATCGGATCGCCGATGTTCACTCCCATGGATCTTCTCAATTCGATAGGCGTAACAATACGCCCCAACTGGTCGACTTTTCTAACGATTCCTGTACTTTTCATCATCATGCTCCTTTAGCAGTTATCGTCCTCTTGTGTAGATATGGACTGATATCTTAAGGGTACTCGTTTTCCTGCAAGACATCAATTGCCGGGAGAGGAAAATTATCCAGTACTCTTCGTTGCTGCTAGTCCATTTCAGACCGTGCTGTCGTATTAAGCGTAGAGCGGGCAGGCTCTTTCAAAGAACTCTTCACCCGCTTCAGCTGCGCCACGATAATCACCGAGATGATGACCAGCAAAAACCACGAGCTGATTTTGCCGATATGGACGAGCGACCAGGCGGCTTCCTGGTTTGGATATTGCCACGCGCCGAGGAAGGTCGTAATGTTTTCCGCAATCCAGATGAAGAACCCGATTAATAAAAACGAAAGAATTAACGGCATCTTAAAAGTTTTCTCGTCGATGCGAAACGTTACGGCGGTGCGCAAGAAAATCAGCACCAATAACAGCTTCAACCCCCAGCGGATGTCGTACGTGAAATGGTGCGTGAAAAAGTTCGCGTAGATCAAGCCGCTGATGGCGATGCTGTAGACAGGCTTCGGCCAGCCATACATCTGCAAGTCGAAACGCCGCCACGCCTGGCAAATATAACTCGCGACACTGGCGTACATGAAACCGCTATAGAGCGGCACACCGAACAACTTGCTGTAGGCGTCTTCCGGATACGCCCACGAGCCCATATGGACCTTGTACAATTCCAGCCCGAGCCCGATCGCGTGGAACACCAAGATGACTTTGAACTCATCCCACGTTTCCAGTTTGGATGCGAGCATGAACACTTGCGCGAGTATGCACACGAGCAAAATAAAATCATAACGGGGCAGAAAAGGAATCTCAATGTATTTCGATACAGCAAGTGCCACAAAAATGATGACCGGAAAAATGCAGCACAGCGCTTGCCGGTAGCCGAATAGCCAAAACGTTTTCATCACACAGCGCCTCCTGAGAATGGGGTTTTAAAAATGGACGCTGGTGGTGGGGGGGGAAGTTGCTGAGAAAAGGTCTTGGATAGAGGGGGAGATGGTGTAAGGAATAAAAAACTCTCAGTCACCCGAACTGAGAGTTTAGGAGCGGTTCATTCAATTAACTGATCTGCATAGGTTTCATCGTGTAAAACTGGAGCGACTATCCATTGGCTGAGTGCTCGTTCAAGTTCTTCATTCTCGTGATCTCGCCTAAATTATAACCAATCCAAGCCCCGATAAAAGGGAAGAGAGAGCTGGTAATAGGCTGATTTGAAAAATTGAAATCTACAGTGAACAGTAAATACGCCAGGCCGCCGCCTAGAATTGCATACAGGGTTGCTTCAACTATTTTTTTGCGTTTCCACCGTTTCTTGCCCCAGTATTTCCTGTCGAATGCCTGAACACGCCGGCTGGTTTTCGTGCCAATGAGTTTGCCAGTTAGCAGGGTATATAAGGTGAGCAATAAGACGACCAAGAGGCCCGCTAAAATAACCCACGTGATAACGAAGAGGTTTCTGCTTTCGAAAAAGTAGACAAATAAGAGAAAAATCACCAGCATAAAGAGATTGCCCAACAGCAACTGCTTTTTCTTTAACTTCTTAATTTCTTTTATGTCCCAGTGCTCTTCTTCCATGGAATCCTTCCCTTCCGTTTAAGAATTCTTAATCCCTGCTGATTCTGTCCTTATTTTTGAGGCATATTAAATGTAACAGCAGCCCCGTCGCTTTGGTCAATCTTCGCAAAAATCTCCGTAAGAACTTCTAATGCTCGATCGTTTGATTCATATTTGCCCATCACTTTATTCCACTGATCCAATAAGCTGTTTTCTACAAAACCTTCCACATGCTTTCCTTTTACGGAAACACTCTTAACATTCATCAGGTCTTGTTTGTTTTGTGTAAGTATCCATAGCATAACAACAGGTCATCCTTTCCATTCCAGTTCCAAAATTTCGTATCAGCAACTATAAAGAGCATTCATTCTGTCGCTTGCCCGTCCTGTTCTTTGTCTTTTTGATAATCGCGCCACCCCATCCACAAAACCGCTCCCCATATAATCCAAAGGAGGGGGCTCGTTATAGAGAGACCGCTCTCTGACTCACCGCCAAGGAAAGTCAATAAAAACATCACCAGCATCGGATAGATAGCCAATAACAATAAGGCATGGAGCCCAAAGCGCTTCTCCAGTTCAGGATTGTGTGTCAGTAGGCTCACAAGAACCAAAATCCCAAGCAGTGCGTATAAAGACCACACCGGGATACCTAACGAACTGAGTGCACCCGGAAAGTAATCATCGACCAATAGCAGCGTCATATCGACGAGCAACACAATGCCAAGCAGCCAGTACGTTTTCATTCGTGACTCTCCCTTCGGCGAATAAAACCCTCTTTCTTCCAGTATAACAGAGGTGGGTTTTACATATTACGGAAAATATGGATTTCTTAATCGCTTGTGGAATCAATTAATTAAGTAGTTTTTCTAACGCTTCTACTGTGTATTCTTCAACTGGGTAAAGGTTAGAACTATTTTGTTGATTGTAAATGAAGTACGAACGACCGGATTTTTTAATTCTAAATTTCCAATGAGGTCCGATGCTTTTATGGAAAACAAATTTATCGGCAGGCATCATTTTTTTTTACAAAATCATCTAAATTGGCAATTAAAAATTTATCGAAAAAGCGAATGACTAGAGTTCCTTTGTAGGAAGGAGTATCCAAATAAAAATCCAAATTAGGCTTTCTAATATCGAACCAATTGTATTGATTTTGAACTGAAGGTGAAAGAACTAGAGAACTATTTTTCAAAAAGATGATTGAGCGAGAATGCTGTTTAAACCCTAGTCTGTTTTCGAGTATATCTTTATTGACCAAACGGGCATTTAGTTTACTAGTCATATTGAAATTCCACCTATGTTTATAAGTGATTAGAATTATTATATATCTTTATTTGGAAATTATATAGACTATAATATTCATTTAAAGAGAGTTAAAATGAGAACTGAGGTTTTCACATATCTGATACGCTAGAGGAGATGTAGCATTGAATAACTGACAGAGTGAGGGGTGTATCCATGGACAAGATTCATAAAGAAAAGCTGCAGTTTTGGCAGCCGCGCGGAATCGAAGCCTTTAGAGCAAGCAATCCGTCTCAACTCATACTAACAAGTGTCTCCAAAAGCCCATCACAACTAGAGCTCATCATCAGCGACGAGAACGAAAACAAGCTCCGGATCATCTATGATCAATTATGCACCGCGGAATTCGCGGTATGGCATTTCGCCTACGATACGCACGTCGGACGTTCCGATTTATGGGTCAATGACGTCGACAGGCCCGACAACTTCTCTGAACATACGCCATTCTTTTTCAAAATCATCGACTGGAGCGGCCTCGACAAATACCGCAACGCGACAATTTACGAAGAGGTTCTGGACCAAGTGGAAGTCCACCTGTATAGCACCAGAGACGAGTTTTTCATCGTCGTCTCAGAATACGAGCCTAGGATTATCAGAATGGACGAGGCTTAACCGAAATCTAGAAGGATTTTAAATTGTTGGGAAGAAAGCGAGGAAGATTAGCGTTTTCATAACGAATCATCTGAGAACGTCCTAACGCTTGACCGAGGTTATGCCGATATTGGGCTGCAATGTGCATGTGCTAGTAGAAGAAGAGCTTTAAAAGAATAGACGTGAAAAATCTCCAAAAGAGCGCATGTACTCTTTTGGAGATTTTTAGTTTGAACTTAAAGCGCGAGCCCCTACGTTTGAAGCTTTGCGAACGTTGCGGCAGCGCACTGGAAATGGATTCCATTGATCGATTTCTAGTTCTCACGGAAATCATTGGATGTTAAAAATCCAAATATACTTGGAACCCTTTCTTTAAAATACGAATAATTGTGTTCCGCCTCATCAACGATTTCGAATTGCGTATTAGATATCTTGTCCTTTAGTAGTTCATACACCATTTGATTGGAAGCTAGAAATTTCTGGCTTACTTCCGCATCAGCTCCCGCTTCCTTGGACCCGCAATCCATATACACTCTCCACTAGCGACAAATCCGTCTGCTCGATCAACCTCATGATTTCTTCTTGATTGCGGTAAAAGGCAGAAGACAGGACGGCTATGTGTTTAAAAATGTGAGGGTAGCGGCACATAGCGTAAACAGAGATAAGGCCGCCTAAAGAAATACCGGCCATCGCGGTCTGATCTTGGATTGTGCGGTAGTTGCTGTCTATCAGCGGCTTTAGTTCGTTGACGATAAAATCCACGTAGTGCGTGCCCTGTCCGCCTTCTGGACTCTCTTTGCCCAATATGATTTTGCTGTATTCACCGCTTACCCAAGGGCAGTACTCATCGATTCTTGCCTGTGGGTTTTGATCGACCGCAACCACGATAAGGTCTAATTCATGTGCATCCAAATAATTTTCAAGATCCAAAGATTTCCCACCCATAGCCTCCAAATCTTGAAACACATTCTGCCCATCGTGCATATATAACACGGGATAGCTCTTCGGCAGATATACTCGGATTAATCTTTCTTGCTTGAATGAAGAAATGTATGCCTGAAATGTTTCTAACAAAGCCGTACCTCCTTTTGGAATACTTCTGCATAAACGTATAACTCTATAATCGTAAATCATTAGAAGTTCTATTATTGTCATATAAAATGATTGGTTTATATCCATTTATATCAATTAAAGTAGCATAAAAGTCCATGATATCTAAAACATAAAACTAATACAAAAAATGTAAAAAATAATAAAGGAATGTATAAAAATTAGGGTTAAAGTGATATTATTAAATGTGAGAAAAGAACAATTATTTAACTTTGCATTTAAATAAAATAGTATTTTGTCGAAAATGTGTTAAAAGGGGGATTTTATGTCGCTTTACGAAAACTTAATTTTGAGGATCGATGAAATAAGCATCGAAGAAATACTTGGAAGCGATACCGTAAAGTTAATTAATCAGTTTAATTCAAATGTTAGTTCTGATAATATGAAAAAAATTATTCTTGAGAATTTTTCACCAGGTAGTGTTTTGCGGAATAAGACTCATAGAAACATCCTTCTTGATCTGTTGAGAGAGAATGAAGTGAAAGAGCTATTGAAGCAATTGGGAGTTTCGGAGTCAGCCAACAACTTTGAGAATCTGAATAATCAATCTTTTAACAAAAATTCAAAAAACGAGAAAGTACTATTTTCTTTTTTAGGAACAGAGATTCCTGTTAAAGAAGAAATAGGAGAATTAAAAGAATCAGTTAACAAAGTTCAAAGTTATTATCCTTTGTTCGAACACCAGAGAAAAGCAATAAAAAAGTTAGAGAACAATTTTAAAGAAGGCGATAACAGAGTTATTTTGCATATGCCAACAGGCTCTGGAAAAACTAGAACATCTATGAATATTGTTTGTTCAAGCTTAAGGCAAAAAGAACCTGCTATAGTCTTCTGGTTGGCGTCGACTGAAGAGCTCTGTAAACAAGCAGCAGATGAATTCTCGAAGGCATGGATGTATACAGGCGATCGCGAGTTAGAGATTTATAGATTTTGGGGCGAGTATAACATTAATCCTGAAGAAGTCGTTGATGGTATTGTTATTGCGGGATTACCAAAAATTGTTAGTGCAGTGAAAAAAGACAACGGAATTAGATTCATATCTTCCCTAGCGAACAAAGCTGAATTAATAATCATGGATGAAGCCCACCAAGCAATCGCACCTTCATATGAGATGATTATTGAGGCATTATTTAATATTGGACATGGCAAAGAAAAAAAACTGATAGGATTAAGTGCTACACCAGGCCGTACCTGGAATGATGTGGAAGAAGATTCGAAGCTTGCCGATTTTTTTTCGAGAAAAAAAGTTACTTTAGAGATCGACGGTTATGATAACCCTGTTAATTACTTAGTAGATCAAGAGTATTTGGCGAATACTACCTATAAAGAACTAGAATATTTTTCGCGAGATGATTTCACGAAAGAATTAGAGAAATCCGAAAATGAGATTTCGAACAATATATTAAAGAAATTAGGAGAAGACTTAGACAGAAACTACAAAATTATAAATGCTGCAAAAAACTTAGTCGAAAGGCATCAGAGAATAATAATCTTTGCACCATCAGTAGAAAGTTCGGACTTAATTTCTTTCGTTCTTCAAAGCTTAGGTATCATCTCATATTCAATCACAGGAAAAACTGATTTAGCGGACAGAAGAAATCAAATTGAAAATTTTCTATCAGATGAAGAATCGCCGATGATTTTAGTAAACTATGGTGTACTAACTACTGGGTTTGATGCTCCAAAAACTAGTGCTGCAATTATTGCTAGACCCACAATCTCGTTAGTTTTGTATAGTCAGATGGTGGGGAGAGCAATTAGGGGTAAAAGAGCAGGTGGCAATAAAGAAGCGGAAATAGTAACGATAATCGATCAAAATTTACCAGGTTTTAAAAGTGTAGCTGAAGCATTTGAAAACTGGGAAGACGTATGGGAATGAAAGGGGAAATTTAAATGGTTAAAACACAAGCAAACAACAGTTATGTTCCACCTAGTTTAGCAATTCAAGCAATGAGAGATAATGGTTATAAAAATACGGCATATGCTATTGCAGAGCTGATAGATAATTCAATTCAAGCAGGTGCTAAAAATGTTGAATTATTATGTGCAGAACAAGAAGTAAATATTGGATCACGTCGAGTGAAAAACGTTTCGCAAATAGCCATTTTAGATAATGGTGAGGGAATGGATGAAGATATATTACAAATGGCATTGCAATTTGGCAATGGGACTAGGCTCTCTAAAGAAAAAAGAACAGGGATGGGAAGATTCGGAATGGGATTACCTGCTTCCTCTATATCTCAATGTAAACGTGTAGATATTTGGAGTTGGCAAGGAGGCGAAGAAAACGCTAAACACATATATTTAGATGTGGATGAGGTCAAAGCAGGAAAAGATGGTGCTATGCCTATACCAAAGAGTGACGTAATTCCAGCTATGTGGAAGAAAGTAAGTAAAGGGTTAGGTGATAGTGGTACTTTAGTAGTCTGGAGTGATCTTGATAAACTAATGTGGCGAAAAGGAAAAACTGTAATTGAAAACTCAGAGTTGTTAATTGGCAGGATGTATAGAAAATTCCTTGAAAATGAGGAATTAACTATTAGGATGCTTTCCTTCGACAGAAACGATCTAGATCACTTCAATCTTGAGGGAATAGCTAAGCCCAATGATCCGATGTATTTAATGGAAAAAACTAGTTGTCCGGAACCGTATGATGAGATTCCGATGTTTGAAAAACTGTGTGATGATATAGTATTCACGGTTGAATTCAATGGTCAAAAGCATGACATTACAACTAGGTTCTCCTACGCTAAAGCAGAAGCTCGAAAAGCATATAATGCAGGTGGCTTACCTCACGGAAAGCATGCTCAAAAAAATGTTGGTATTTCAATAGTACGTGCAGGACGAGAACTAGAATTAGATCAAACATTGGTAATTCAACATGACCCGAGAGAGAGATGGTGGGGGGTTGAAATCGAGTTTCCACCTTCATTGGATGAGGTAATGGGAGTATCAAATAACAAACAATCAGCCAGTAATTTTTCAGGCGTTTTACAATTTATAAAAGATATAAATGAATTTACAAGTAAGTCAGAGAAAACATATCATGCATTAAAAGAAGAGATGCAAAATGATGGAGATCCGCGAGAACCACTTTTAGATATAGCCAATCGTATTCAGTTGCAATTGAGTTCAATGCGTAAACTTATAGAAGCACAAAACAAGGGGCAAAATAATACTGCTAAAAAAAGACATGAAGACGTTGAAAATAGCCCTGAGAAAAAAGCCACAGATTTGACAGCTGAAAGAACTAAAGATGGTCATGTGGGTGAGAGTGATAAAGACAGTGGACTATCTGTAGACGAAAAAAAGGAAGCAATCAAAGAAGATTTAGTTAATACTGGGGTAGAAGAAACTCAAGCAGAGGCACTTGCTATAAGAACAGTTTCTAATAATTTAAAGTATACTTTTGCCAATACAACTTTCGAGAGTGATGCATTCTTTAGCGTAAGAGCTAAAGGCGGAGGAATAAATATTGTACTCAACACTGGGCACGATGCTTATACCCATCTAGTAGAAGTGTTAGAAACAGATTATGAGAATCAAAGTGAGGCAGATTTGAAAGAACGGTTAATTGAAGCATCAAATGGATTAAAACTTTTATTAATGGCATGGGCTAGGTATGAAGATGAATTGCCAGCTCCTCAAAAAGGAAGAGCTGAAGATGCAAGAAAAGATTGGGGCAGAATAGCAAAGAAATTCTTGCATTCTATAGATGAATAAAATGATAATTCATAGTTTGGAAATCAAAGAAAGAATCAGAACTGAAATTTTATCAGTAAATACCGAAATACTTATAGTATCGGCATTTGCTAAAATAGAAACTCTCAAGTGGATTGATTTACACTCGAAATTGAATATCAAAAAAGTTTGTTTAGTTAGATTTAGAGCAGAAGATATCCTTGCGGGTGTAACTGATTTAGAGATGTTTGAGTATTGTATTAATAACGGATGGGAAATGTATATTAATGACAAAGTACACTCGAAGATATATTGTTTCGATAGGAAGAAATACCTTATAGGAAGTGCTAATTTAACACATAGTGGTCTAGGTTTAAAAGGAAATTCGAATATTGAAACTATGGTTTATGGCTCCCTTTCCTTTGATGAATACTTTGAAATTAAAAAAATTGCATATGAATCAACTAGATTATGCGAAAAACTTTATGAAGAAATGAAAGACCAATTGGAATCAATAGAATTTCCTGAAAAAAGTACTCATTTCAAATGGAACGTCAATTTCGATAAATATAAAATAACGAAGTCTAAAATAATTTTAGAAATTTCGGATCTCTTACAAAGCGCAAGTCCGATAAGGCTCAACAACAAAGACTTAGAAATGCTGAAAATTGATCCGCAAAATTTGCGTGGAGACATAACTAACCAAATATTAGAACAGTTCTTGACGTCTAAAGTCTTCGAGTGGATTTACTATCTTATGGAAGAAAATAAAGAAATGTATTATGGTTCTTTAACTGAAGAACTTCATGATAATTTATTAATTAGCGCTCCTAATATTAAACGGGAACAAGTAAAGGTATATTTAACCAATATACTCAATTGGATTGAATATTACGAAATTCCAGAATTTTCAATAGATAGACCTAAATACTCTCAGAGATTGAGGAGAAATAATTAGGGTTTCTTAAAATATTTGATATAATAAACATGCACACTTAAAAAGTGTGCATGTTTATTTAATGAATTTTTACTGGAGAGCATCTCCAATGAAAGAAGGTCGTTTTTATGGGTTATAGTCAACATCAAAGTTTTTATCTAAGAGATAGATGGCTGAGTAAGGCTTTAAAGAATATAGAATTGAATAACTCCTTCTTCTTCGAAAAAGATGCATTCGAAAAAGTTGGGCTTGGAAAAAATATGGTTCAATCTTTAAAATATTGGATAGTAGCCACAAAGCTTTATGAAGAAGAAAAAGAAGAGAATATTAAGTACCATCAGATTACCCGTTTAGGAAACTATATAAATGAAAAAGATAGAGCGATTAAGTACACAAATACTGCAGGTTTACTTCATCATTCATTGGCAACAAATGAAGATGTAAGTACTACATGGTATTGGTTTTTCAATGTTTATAGCGAGACAGTATTTACTCGAGAGGAAGTTTTAAACGAGCTTACTAAATGGGTGCAAACTCGAGAAACTCGTGTTGTTGCCGATAAATCCTTAAAAAGAGATATAGACTGTCTAATTAAACTTTATACTACTGGAGGTAGTAGCGCGGATCCGGAAGAAGTTATTCTGAGTCCTCTGTATAAACTTCAGTTAATGGAAGAAAAAAATGGGGTTATCTATAAGAAGGAAGCAAAATTTAATGAAGATAATCTTTTATTGATAGGATACACCTTACTCAAGTATGGAGAGCTAAAAAAAACTAGCACAATTAGTTTAGATGATATTGTTCATAAAGATAGTTTGTTAGGCAAACTTTTTAACATGAAGAGATCATCTATAGTTACTCTGATAAGTGTTTGGACTGAGCATGAAAAATATCCTGCTTATTTTACCCGTACGAATAATCTCGATACACTACGGCTTCCTGAAGTATCTGCAGAGGACTTTATTCAATATGAACACCAACGAAAGGCTGAAAAAGCTTATGACATTTAAAGGTAAAGGATCATTTAGTACTAGTGTTAATTTAAAGTTTGATATTGGTAATAAAGAGTTCATTCAGAGGTATTTACCAACTCCTTCCCATGCTGAATTTTTGAAGGGAATAATTGGTGGCTTTCTAGCAGAAGATAATAAAAATGCCCATATAATGATTGGCCCATATGGCAGCGGTAAATCATTGGCAGCTACAATTGTAGCAGATATTTTTTCTCGAAATATTGCTGAAAAAGACTTTATGAGACTGATTAATAAGTTTAAAGATGTCGATCAAGAAATCTTTGAAAAAATGAGTGCAGCAAAAGAATCTGAAAACTTATTTATTCCTGTAGCACTGTCAGGAAATGAAGGTCCTTTTAGTAAAGCTATTATTAATTCGATTGTAAGATCTGTGAAAAAAGAAGGCTATGAGCTTAAGGTTCCAGGAGAAGTTGACGAAATACAGAAAACTATCGACTATTGGGAGAGTGAATATCCACGAACTTTCTCTTTATTTAAAAAATCTTTGAAAGACCGCAACTATATACTATCTCGCTGGAAAAAAGAATTATTTAACAATAACGAAAAAGAAATAGCTTGGTTCAAACAAGAATACTCTTCTTTGAGTGCTGGAGCAAAATTTCAATTAGACTATGATTTCAACTTTATTGATAAAATAACTCATATCGTTTCTCAGCTAAACACACTAAATATAAAAGTGTTTGTTGCTTATGATGAATTTGGTAGATTTCTTCAATCGTTAGAAACATCCCAGATTTACAAAACTATGCAAGACCTTCAAGATTTAGCTGAAATTGCTAATAGAAGTGGGAATGTTATCCAGTTGTTGCTAATATCTCACAAGAATATGTCTCAGTATATGATGGGCTACAACGAAGAATTTAAAGCGGAGTTTCAAAGAATCGAAAAGCGTTTCAAAACGTATTTTGTAGAAAGTGACAAGGGTACTTTTTATAGAATTGCCCAGGAATTTACTAAAGGAATACAGGAAGAACTATTGTTGCTTAACCACGAGGCAGTTGATTCAAAATGGATTTTGAAGAAGTATAATCTTTTTAGCGAGTTGAATCATCAAGAGACAGAAAAATTGATTGTAGAAGGCTGTTATCCACTCCATCCTTTAGCTCTATTTTTAATACCTAGGTTATCAACTGTCTTTGGACAGAACGAGAGAACTCTCTTTACTTTTCTTGAGAGTGATGAAACTGGTGGTTTAAGAAACTTCATAGAAAAGAATAAGGATAGTATATATTATCCCCATGTGTTATTCGATTACTTTTTCCGTAATGAGTCTACTGAATTCCTTAATGATGATTCATTCCAATCCCTAAAGACTTTCTATAAAGTCACTAAAAAAATGAAGAAGACAAAAGAAAATAGAGGTCAAATTGATTTATTAAAGTTAATTACATTATGGGATCTATCTACTTCAACGAATGTAGTGAAACTAAATAAAGAATTACTGAAATATGGAACTGGTCAGACCATTAAAGAGTTGGATCAAAACCTAAATGACTTAGTTCAACAAAAAATGTTGCGCTATAATCGAATTCTTGATCAATGGGAGTTGAATGAAGGTAGCTCAGTTCTAGTGGACGAATTAATTGATAAAGAAAGGGAAAATTTAAGCATCACAAATTTTAGTAGGTTGGAAATTTTACAAAACTTACTAGAAAATAAATTTTATTTAGCTACTGATTATAACGATGAAAAGAATATTACTAGATTTTTGGAGGTTAAGTTAATAACTTCAGAACAAATAATAGATAGAACTTTTGTTCAACAAGATCATAGTGATGCGGATGGGTTCTTATACTTTGTAATTCCTATTAATAAGGCAGACTATATTAAATCCAAAAAACTTATTTCTGAAATAAAAAATAAAGTAATATTGTTCGCAATTTCTGATAAAGAATTTAAAACTATTCAACAAAGTCTAGATAAATTAGCGAGCTTATATTCAATCCATGCTAATAAAAAATTATTGGCTGATCATAATCGGCTAGATGAGGAAATAAGTGTATTGATTGCTGAAATTCAGTATGAAATAAACGAATTTCTGAAAGATTTTGAAAATTTTAGAGAACACGTGAAGTGGTTTTATAACGGGGAGTTATTAGAGGCAACACATCAAGTTCAGTTGGAAAACAAATTTAGTGAAATTATGTATGAACTATACCCAAGTACCCCAGAGATCCGCAATGATTCGATAAATAGACGGAATTTAAATGGTATGCAAACTAAGGCAATGTTTAACGTATTAAACAGTGTAATAAAAACTCCGAATTATGAGAGGTTTGGTATTGAAGGGCAAGGACCTGATTATTTAATTTATGCAACAATTTTCAAGAATAATAATTTAGATATTACTCAGCTATCACAAATTGAATACGCTCCTTATCGCATGCTGAGGAAAGAATTACTGTCGCATATTTTATCTGTTAAAAAGGGGAGTGTAAGAGACATAGAGTTAATTTTTTCTTCGCCTCCCTTTGGAATTAGAAAACCATTAATTCCTTTGTTGTTTGCTGGTTTACTAAGAGACGTTTGGGAACAATTAATGTTTTATCGCAATGGGATGTATATTACTGCAATTGATGCTGAAAAGCTATTTGGGATTTTTGGTGAAGCGGAAGAATATGAATTCGTTTTTAATGATTATACTCCAGCATTTTCTAAATTTGTAAAAAGTCTAGAAAGAGTATTTAAAGAATACGAAAGTGAGTACGTTCAGGAACAAACTATAGTAATTAGAGCTAGTAGCGGTATTCTTAACTGGCTACGGCAACTTCCACGACATACTCAAACTACTGAGGAAATGGAAAATAAGTTGTTAGAGTTTAAAAATGTAGTTCGAAAAATTGAAGTGAATCCTGTAGAGAGTCTAGAACGATTGCAGATGAACTTTAGCGATATAAATGTCTTGCTTCAGCTGAAAGAATCCCTCGAGGTTCATCACGAATATTTCAAAGAGGCCGTTTTAAAAAAGCTCTACAAAACATTCAATGTAACTTCAATTGAGTTATTAGAAAAGCGACATAATTCGCATTCTATCGAGACAGGTAAACGTAATCGTCTTTTAAAGTCTATGGATTTTACCGCAAAAGATTTTATTGGAAAATTTGCTTTTAATTATACCGGTGTTGAATTAGATAATTGGTCAGACACAACATTTGATTTATTCGATAGACAGATGCAGAATGACTATAAAGATATGGAAGTATCTTCCGAAGACAAAGATGTGATTTTGTTAGAATTTGGTGACTCACAAAAATCTATTAAGAAAGTTGAGCTTTCTAATAAAGCAAATACAGTTTACGAGAATGTTAATCGCATAATTAACAATGCTGGAAGAAGTGTCCCAAGAGAAGAAATAGAGTTTTTAGTATTTAAATTGTTGAACGAATATATAGATTAAAGGCAGGAGGGCTTAAGTTGGAAAGAAAAAAAGTACACGTAGCAATGTATAGTGGTGGAGCTTCTAGTGCTTATGTTGCCTATCAAATGGTACAAGCACATGGTAAAGAAAATTGTATTCTGTTCTTTACAAACACCCTTTGGGAAGATGAAGATAACTATAGATTCATGTATGAAGTATCTGATTATATTGGTGTAGAAATTACAGAACGTGTGGATGGAAGAACACCGGAAGAAGTTTTTTATGATTATCGATTTTTAGGTAATTCTAGACTAGCTAAGTGCTCAGAGGAGCTGAAAGTTCAGCAAACGATTGTTTTCTTAGAAGAACTAAGAGATGTTCATAATTTAGAACCGATTCTTTACTTTGGAATTGGTCCTCATGAAACTCATAGATCTGATAATTTAAGAGAGTTTTATTCACATCGCCCTTTAGAGCCGATTGAGACTAGATTTCCAATGATTGAAACGTTTAGAGAAGATATTGATGTCAAATCAATTATTGAAGAAGAATGGGGAATAAAACTGCCAAGAATGTACGCAATGGGCTTCTCGCATGCTAATTGTGGTGGCAGATGCGTTCGTGGAGGATTTCAACATTATGCACAACTTTACAAAGTGTGGCCCGAGCGTTATGCACTCCAAGAAGAAATGGAAGAGAATTTTCGTAAAGATTTCGAAAAAAATGTTTCCATTCTTAAAAAGGACGGTGGGCCTTATACTTTGAAAGAATACAGAGAAAGAATGGATAAGGAAGGTATAGAACAATTTTTGAAAATTCAAGATGAGACTGTGCCCTGTGTTTGTTCATTCTCTTAGAATATGACTTAAAATAGAACACCCGGTAGCCCTTTAGTTTTTATGGCTTCTGGGTGTTCTATTACTGTCTGAAATTGTTCTGAAATATGGAACAGGTGGTTCTGTTAAGTGGCTGTGTACATTTAAAAAAACAAGTTTGTATTTATTTTTTCTCCAAATTCCTCATTATTGACTTTTCTAAGCTTTAACCAGTAACTTGATTCATTGATCATCTCTTGAGAAATAGTATTCTCTTCTTTATGAAAATTATAATTATGTGTGGGATAACAATTTTCAATTACAAAAGCGAAAAATCTATAAATACAAAATATATTTTGAGTTTTAGCTCTTGTATCGGTATCTTGAAAATGGATATGTGAGGATGGGTGGAAACTCCCTTTGGTTCCGTCATAATTAGCCTCGTAGTCTATTCTTATAGGGGATCGGAAATTGAAATCTTTATAATTAAAATTATCTATCTCCTCAATAAGATCAAGGTATTCGAAGAAACTAGTTTTTTCAATCTCTCCTTCTTCTATAAAACCTGAAAGAAATTCTGAAGAAAAAGGACAAGGAAACCAATGGAGGTTGTACGATAACAATTTATACTTATCGTCAAATTCATAATGAAATCTAGCAATAGATGCGTCTTTAAATAGAAAATGAAAGGATCTGTTTTTGAAAATTGCTAAGTACTGTTCGCCACTGTTAAAATATTTAGCACTCAAAAGGCTTCTTGAATCGGTAGGGGCAACAGTATTAGTATAAGTGAAAAGATTATTTGTGTAGAAGGGGTTAATGCTTTCCATGAGTAATTTATCTTCAAACATAGCTTTAATAGTATTAAATTGTTGACTTAAATAATGGCCTGGAGTTTTGTTCAATTTTTTAATCCTCCGGTTCAGTGTCAACTAAGTGAGCCAAATCCTTTAGTTGTGGTATGTCATCAATATTAATCTCTCCACTTTGTATCATTGCAATTAATTGATCTGTAGCTCTTTCAACTTTAGTAATACGTCTTTTTTCTTCTTCACTAGCATCTCGGTTCAGTAAATTAATTTTATTTATTTCTTCGCGTGTAGGGATATTGATTGCTAAGGTGTAGTTCATATCTACACATCTTTGAATTTCTGAACTCAATTCTATCATCCCGCTTCCCGTCCCAACAATTCGCACCCAAGCACGAGAACGAGTAATAGCAGTAAACAAAGTGTTTCGAACATTTGTTATATCTATATTTCTACTGCCATACTCCCCATCTAGGATGTATACCATTGGGCGTTCATTGCCTTTTGCTCTATGAATATGAGTGCAAGTGATTTTTCCTTTTACAGTAAATGTGTCTCTATTCACATTTTTACCTGGCATTATACTTTCGACTTCTATATTTCGTAAAATCGTGTTAAACATATCATAATGTGCAAAAGAAGTAAGTGAATCCGGGAAAATAACTAAGATATCATCGGGATCTAATTCATCTTCAGTGATATTTTTTTTAATTTGTTTTGCGACCCATCGGTATTCTTCCTGTTTGGAATTAAATGCCGGTTCCACACTTATAGCATCTTCAGGTCTCATTAGTTCTTCAAAATAGGAAGGTGAACTAATATTAGTTCTCTTTAATTTTACATGCTCATTAAAATTTAAATTGCCTTCAATAACTTCGTATCCAATCTCTTCCCAAACGTTCAACTGCTTAAAGAATTGGACTAAAGGAGGGGTGGCATTCCTGTATACACCAAAACCAAGGGCATGTGCTATAGTTAGCGTCCATTTACTATTCCTATAACAAATAGGTAGTACTATATCGGTTCTTGGTTGAGAAGGGTCTTCTAGATTATTAGATATAGATACAAGTGGCTCGCCACTAAGATCGACACCAAACATCTCTTTTGTGGAAGGCATTGAACTTTTACTTAAATTTTGTAATTCATCATAGGCATACACAATTCTTTTTTCATCACTTTTAAAAAGTCTATATACCAATTGAAAGAACGATGGGGGCATGTCTTGCGCTTCATCAATTAATACATAATCATACATCGGAAGATTATTAATGTTACTCATTTGAAATTTGTCTAAAAGGATTTCACAAATGCCTTTAAAAGGATTTTGTTTTCCGAACGTACTTTCAGCTTGCCTATAAGTGAATATATCTGATTTTAACTCCTGTGCAGCTTTTGAATAAATTCCAGGCTCATTAAGTGTCCCCCATGCATGCAGTATATGAACTTTTTCGAAATCTACTTTGTCATTACTATATTGTTGATAAAACTCTTCGATTAAACCTGTGAACTGTTGGTATAAACTTCGGCTATAAAAGGTAACCGCAATGTCAGCAGATGGATTTTTAAAGTGTAAATATGCAGCTTTTAATGCTAAAACTATGGTTTTGCCGGAACCTGCTAAACCACGAATCCTCTGTGGTTTATTAGGGATTTCATAAGCTGCTGTTCTTTGCCATTGGTCCATATTGGCGATTGATAGTTCTATTTGTTTGATTTTAGCCCCTAAAGATGCAGGTTTAGTAACTGAAGTTCTTGGTTTCTTTGGCTTAGCAGAAACAACTTTATCTAAAGCTTCATTTAGCGCTTGAAAATAAGTTATATTAAAGTCAGGTAAAACCTCTTTGTAATAAGTTAAAAAGGTTTCTCCGGAAGTATAATCATCTGGAGAAGATTCTGGTATATCTTCTTCGGAGGGAACGTAATTAATTACATTTATATCGATAGCTAATTCACGCCGAGATCTTAATCTGGAATTTTTCTCCAATAAAGATCTCAACAAAACATAAATTCTATCCATTGTTTCAATATCCTGATCTGCATCAAAGGACGAAAAATTAATTGCCAAAATCCCTTTTTCTTCAGTAACAATCAAAGCGTCGATTATGACTTTGGTGTTATCTATTTCAGAGAGGGCAAAACCGTAATAAACAGTGCCATTATAGCTATCGTAAAGATTTAATATCTTGCCTTCGAACGAAGTAGACGCAGGCGTGTTTTTCTTATCACCATGTACAACATGTAGCATTTTTTTCACTCCTTATTTTTATATATTAATTATACAACGATATAATTTTTTGAATATTTTAACATTGGAGATATCTCGTTAACTGTTATAAAAGATTTTAAAAAAGAAACTTATGCTTAAAAAAAGAAGTTGAACGTTATTATAAAAAAATTGTAAAACAATCTTGTGAAAAGCTGAGGGACATCTTTATGCAAATTAATCTTATTCTTGGTAACTCTATTGATTCTTTAATTTTAGTAAGGAAATTAAAGAATGAAGGTGAAAATTCAATAATGATTCTTGATTACGACTTGTTGGAAGACAGTAAATATGAAAATAATGTTCTTTATATCTCTCCAGACAATGCTCATACATTTATTCAGCGAGCTAAAATAGTTATATTTCATAAATCTCTCTATATATATCCAGGCATGTATAAAAAATAGATAGAATGAGAGTTTTATAAATAATAAAAAAATGATAATAAAGTAAAAAATAATCAATGCATATTATCGATAAGGTTAATGAGTTTGAAAAAGATTATGTAAGGACGTCCAAAAACATTTTATTCCACGATAGTCAATTGCATTGAAACGGGAAACTATAAACCTTTTGAAGGTATCCGAAAATACGTAGTATCAACTGCATACTTACTCTGGACAAAAAACCACTACCAGCAACTAAAGAGACTGGAGGGTGGACCAGTGTGGAAGGTACCTTGTGGATTTTTTTATAATTTTGTCAACGACTTTCGGCCCGTGCTTTATTGCAAAATCAGCAACAAGTTTTACTGGTATTTTAGCCATGATAGAAAATCCTCTCCTTTGTTTATATCTACATTATAGTAAAAATGTGCCTAAAGGAAGAGCTATCTAAATTACAGCTAGGTATATGCTCATTACACATAAATACATGAGCAATCTATTTGAAAATTAATACCCCATAAGGTATATTCGGGTTGTAAATAATTTATTCAAACAGGAGGAATCCACATGACTAACCAAGTAACTGTCTACTCAACCAATACATGCCCATACTGCACTATGCTCAAAAATTATTTGGATCAAAACGGGGTTGCTTACACCGAGGTCAACGTCCAGGAAGATCAGGCAGCGGCGAATCGCCTTGTTCAAACAACTGGCCAAATGGGCGTCCCACAGGCGAACATCAACGGCGAGTGGGTGCTCGGCTTCGACCCGCAGCGCGTTCAGTCTTTATTGAAGCAATAAAGTACTCACACCAAAATTTTTAAAAAAATTTCCGACATCTTGTCTCCTTTTCCGCAGCATCCACCTATCTAAGAGATGAAAGGCAATTTTCTTAGAATAGGGGGAAGGCTGATGGAAAAGGAGTTTTTTGTTGCGGCGATTGATCATCCGAAGTTTGGGGAAGTGTACCGCTTTTTTGAGGTGGATCCGGCGACGGGGGAAGAGCAGGCGATTGATCCGTTTGATAGCGGGATGGTGAAGCTTTATCATGAGACGCCGCCGGAATTGTTCTACATCACGTCAAAACGCGGGGCGGATGCGAGCGGATTTTACCAGGGCGAGCAATTTGTCGTGCAGCGCGGCTCGAAGTTTGCGGGCACGACCACGCCGAAATGCCCGAAGCGCTTTTTGAAGCTGCGGGAAGAGCTATTGCTGTCGGGGAAATTGATGCCGCTCGGCCACCAGTACTTGGTGATGGAAGATGTGGAATTTGCGTCGCCCTTGATTGCGATGGGTGTCGCGATTGGGGGTTGGGCGAAGGGGGCGCATGATTGGAAGAGAATTTAAAATCCTCTAAGTGTGAACTAGATTCCCAGTGGACAATTGGACAGGAAACGGCAAAAGCATCGCTCAAAGCGGTGCTTTTTTATATTGTAAAACAAAAAAACACTGACAAAATCTCAGTGTTTTTCAGATGTAGCTTTTCAGTTAAAAACTTTTATTCCCCAACCATCCCGTCTCCATCTCGATCGTCCATATGCGGATACAGCCAATGGTCGCTCGTGATCGGCATGGAGAAGCCGGCGTCTTTGGCTTCTTGGATCGTAACTTGGCCGTTGCCGTTAGTATCGACGCTTGAGACGTCACCGCCTGCTTCGGGACTGCTCGTTTCCGGAGCGCTTGCTTCTGCTTCTGCAGGTTCGCTATCGGTCAAGCCGAGGGAGGCGTTGACTTCATCGGGGTTGACGTTATCGAAGGTGTCGACCACTGTGTTGCCTTTGATCGTATACGTGTATTGGTAGCTGGCAGGGATTTGCGTTTCGGTATCGGCGTAGGTGATGATCGCTTCAAAGTCCGTGGCGCCGCCGGCATCGCGAATGGCGTCTTCCATATAGGCCTGGTCGCCGTAACGGTTCAATGTGCTTTCTTGTGGCGTGATGTTGTAGGCGTTCGATACGCCGCCGAGTGAATCCGCGATGACGTGCCCTTCGTCTAAGACGTCGCTTTCGACGCCGGGCACTTTGGCTTCGTCTGAATAATAGCGGCCGGTTGACAAGACCGGTTCGCTCGCGTCATCTTGCAAGATGATTTCATCCGCCACGACGCGCTCTAATTGGCCGTGTTCGTTCGTGAAGGCCCAGTATTCACGGTCGCCAAAGCCGATGGAGACGACGGTGTTCGCTTCTCTGTAGCCGGACAGGTCGCCGCCATCGACTTCCACGAGTTCGTATCCGGCAAAGCGGTCGTCTGCCGGTTGCGCTTCTGTTTCTTCTTCTGGCGCTGCGGTTTCAGTATCAGCTGGCTGTTCGCTGGAAGTTTCCTCTTTGCTTTCTTCGGGTGCTTCGGTTTCTTCTGTCGCATCGTCCGCGACTTCGGTTTCAGTGGTGGTTTCTTGTTGTACTTCTGCCTCAGTGGTGGCAGTTTCTGCTGCGTCTGTGCAGCCGGCCATCAAGACAGCCAGCAACAAGACGATCCAATAGTTCATCTGTTTTTTCAATTCAAGACACTCCTCTAGTTGGTCGTGGTGCAATTTGGGTCATTGGCGGCATCAGATTCATTTTCGGATAAAGTTGTTGGGAAAAATATGTTCCTTTATTCATTATTATACCAATAATTTACATCAAATATAAGGAGATTTCCGTGTTCCAGTGTCAGAAAAAATAAATCGCTGTTTCGTTGAGAATAATTATCAATTGGGGTATGATGGCTTTATAAAAGAATTCTTAGGAGGAATAGCGATGCAAATATATTGGACGAAAATCAATCACATCATCGAGGAAAGCCCGGAAGTAAAAACGTACCTGCTCGATTTGCCGGAAGGCTTTACGTGGCAGGAAGGCTCGCATACTCATTTCGCGTTTGAAGGGTTTAATGCCGGAGAGAAACCAAACCGCGGCTTAATCCGCCATATGTCGATCTGCACCTTGCCGCACGAAAATTCGATCGGCATTACGACGCGCATTAAAGATCAGTGTTCGGAGTTCAAGTCGATTTTGCGCGACATGAAACCGGGCGACGAAGTGGCGATCTTCAAGACGCATTCCAATGTGCCGCTGAAGCGTGAGGGCAAGAATGTCTACCTATTGTCATCAGGGGTTGGCCTTGCGACATTCCGCCCGCTCGTGCTGGAATATTTGAGCAATGCGGAAGGGGTCCAGTCGGTTCACTCCTTGAATGTGGATTCGTCCAAGCATTATTTGTTCCAAGACGTTTTTGAAACAAACCCTGAGCATAAGTTCACAGCGCAATTCGTCGATAGCCGCGCGACGTATTACGAAGCGGTCAAAGGCTTTGCGAGTGATGCGGACGGCTTGTTTTATATCGTTGGCAGTGATGAGTTTTTGAAAGAGAACATTGAATTGCTTCGCGGACAAGGGGTGGCGCGCGAACAGATCCTGCTCGATAAGCGTGAGCAGTCGATCGCGGAGTTTTTGCCAGACGCACAAAACGTGTAAGCAATTAAAAAAAGCCTAAGCTCCTGTTGTAAAGGGAGCTTAGGCTTTTTTGGGTTAATGCTGGGGTTTATTCGAATGCGACGTTGTGCTGGACTTGGTCTTGGTTGGTCCATTCAATAGTCGTGCCCGGTGCGACGGTGATTGTGTCTTCACCGAATTCATAATCGGCGATGTCGACAGAGACGGTATCCATCATTTCTGCGCCTTCTTCAACGATGACGGTCATTTGCATGACAGGGTGCGGTTCACAGTAGACTGCGTATTCGCCGGTTTCATTGAAGACAAAGCTAGTCATTTCGCCGTTGGACAATAAGTCGGACGCTTCGCCGCTCATCGCTTCAGGCGCGCTTGCTTGCTCTTCGCTTTCTGTGTCTTCAGCCGGTTCTTCCTCAGATTCTTCCTCCGCAGGCTCTTCTTCAGTAGATTCTTCTCCTGCAGCGTCTTCCTCATTTTCCATCTCTTCGTCCATTGGCTCTTCTTCTGTGTCTTCCATCGATTCTTCTTCAGGCATTTCTTCCATCTCTGCGCTTTCTTCTTCCGCTGGCGCTTGCATGTCTTCTTCGTTCGCTGAGTCGTCTTGTCCGCAAGCGGCGAGTGACAACATGCCGGCAGCGAGCATTAAGGTGAATTTTTTGTTGATCATGTTTTTTCCTCCTTTTTGTAGGTGCTTCTTGCTTAGTAAACGCAGCGACAGGCAAAATAGATCAACTTTTGGGCAAAATCGTTTAAAGTTATGGGCAGTAGGCGATATTTTCCCAAATAGCGAGTGCTTTTCATCAGGCAAGTCGCAAAATCGACATGTACCGTTTGAACAGCTAGCCAAAGAGGGGAATTAAAGCTAGAGAGAAGAATAGACGAGACTGCAGCAAGCAGTACACTACATTTCCACATTGGAGGAGCCATGAAAAAATTAATGCTGTATTCAGTTGCCGGGGTTGCGGCTATTGCCGCGATGTCCGGTGCCGCACTAAAGCTTTACACACCGCTCGGGGCGAGTCCGGATAAGCGCCAGCGGGACCGCTTTTCTGGCTTGCCTAATTATAACGAAGGGAAATTCGCCAATGACGAGGAAGAAACGGCCGTCGATTTGTCGGGAGGCTTGTCGATGCTGAAGGATTCTTTGTTTGCGGGGGAGGTCGAGCGCACTCCTTTAGCAATGTTGCCGGTTGCGGAAGTTGACTGGGCGCGCATTGAAAGCCCACAAGACAGTGTGACGTGGTTCGGCCATTCGACCTTTTTATTGAGCATCGACGGCCGTAAGTTATTCATCGATCCGATGCTTGGCAACCGGGCCTCTCCCTTATCCTTTGTCGGAAGCGCACGCTATAGCCACGACTGGCTTGCCACAATTGATCGCTTGCCGCCAATTGATGCGGTGCTGTTGACGCATGACCATTACGACCATCTGGATTACGAATCGATTCGTGCACTGGAAAGTAAAGTCGGGCATTTCTATGTGCCGCTTGGCGTCGGAGTGCATCTTTTGCGCTGGGGCGTGGAAGATGCGCGCATCACCGAATTGAATTGGTGGGAAGAAGCGCAGCTTGGAAACTTGACGCTCGCGCTGACACCGTCACGGCATTTTTCGGGGCGCGGTTTATTCAACCGCAATTCGACGCTATGGGGCGGCTGGGTAGTGCTCGGCAAACAGACGCGTTTTTACACGAGCGGCGACGGCGGCTATGGCAGCCATTTCAAGGAAATCGGCGATGCTTACGGGCCGTTCGACCTTGCTTTGATCGAAGGCGGCCAGTACGATACGCGCTGGGAGTCTTCTCATATGACGCCCGAGCAGTCGGTGCAGGCACACCTAGACGTTCGGGGAGAGAAGATGATGCTCGTCCACTGGGCCGCGTTTACTTTGGCGTTTCATAGCTGGACAGACCCGATTGAGCGCGCGTCTAAGGAAGCCGTGCGGCAAGGTGTGGAACTTGTCACGCCAAAAATCGGGGAAACGCTGTCTTTAGGCGCGCTCGATGCGTATAAGGCGATCCGCTGGTGGGCGCAGTGAATTGACGCCGGTTTCCAAGATTTGAGATTGAAGTGCCTTTCTTTTAAAATGGGGGGCATCACGAGAAATTCGAAAAGAGGGATCGTATGACATTGACCAAAATTTCCATGCCTTTAGCCATTCGCATCGAGACGGTACGCCGCAGAGGGGCAGAAATCGGGGACTTGCTTGGCAGCGATGAGTTCGCTTCGCTCGGCTCAGACCTAGAGTCTGTGTTCCGTGACGGCTACCAAGTGAAATTCCTGACAATCAACGGCGCGAAGAACTTGCTGCGCTTGAAATTCGACCAGGAAGCGGATCTGGATTATACCGAAACCGAACGAGGGCTTTCAGGCATTTCGATGGACGAAGCGTAAGTCGAGGCGCTCCGCCCGATTCTGTCCGATAATTGCCGCTTGGAACAAGAAACGGGCGGCTCGTACCAGATTATATGGGCTGACTAAGTGAGTGAATACAAAAAACGGACGAAGCATCAGCTTCGCCCGTTTTTTTTATAGTTTCCGGAATTTCTTCAAAGCTAGCGTATTGATCAAGTACAGCACCAGCGCGTAAGCCGTAAGCCCCGCAAGATGGCCCCAGATTTCTGCGAAGCCGTCGCCATAGACCATGACGCCTTTAATAGCGGCAGCGCCGTAATAGATCGGCATGATGTACGACAAATTGCCGAGCTGGTAAGGAACCAAGTCCAGCGGGATGAGCCCTGAGAAGAATACTTGTGGAATGATGGTGAACGGGATCAATTGGACGACTTGCAGTTCGGTGCCCGCGAAAATAGAAATGGTGGCGCCGAATGACACGGCGGTGACAGCGAGCAGCACCATCGTCAAGAGCACCCAGCCGATATTGCCGGCATTGCTCAGCTGCAACACGTAGATCGCGTACAAAACGATGAGAATCGCCTGAACGATGGCAAACACGCCATAGCCTGCAGTATAGCCGGCAATGACTTCACCGCGCCGTATGGGAGTCATCATCAATCGTTCGAGCGTTCCGCGGCTGCGTTCCCGCACGAGCGCCATCGCGGAGATGATGAACACGAAAAAGAAGGAGAACAAGGCGAGAAAGACGTAGCCGAGTGAATCGAAGGTGCTTTGGTCAGGTGTTCCGTAGACGTAGCTTACCTCGGTGTCTGCGCTTGGATTGACATCAGCCATCGCATCTTGGATTTCTGCCATGGCGGTGGCGCCTTTTTGGGACGGTTCGTACAGCGTGATGGCCATGCCCGCATTTTCCGGAAAGCGCAGGACAGCGTCGACACCTTCATGCTGCTGAAGGTAATCGTCCGCTTGTTCCACTTGACTTGCTGTTAAATCGACTAAGGTCAGCTCTTGTTGTTCTAATGCAGTTATGACGGGTGCCGGAACAGCTTCTCGCTCAATGCCGACAGTCGCGACGTAATCCGAATCGCCGAGCAGTAAGTAAACCAAAGTTAAAATCAGCAGCGGGGCGACGAGAATGAGCATGACGCTGCGCTTGTCGTTGACGGTTTGGCGAATGACGCGTTTCGCTAACTGGATCATGAGCGCGCCTCACTTTCTGAAGCGGCGAAGAACAAGTCTTCGATGCGTCCGCTTGCGGTTTTGTCGAGCAGTTTCGGAACGGTGTCGTATTCGATGAGCTGGCCATTATACAAAAGCGCTCCTTTGTCGCATTCGATCACTTCGTCCATGACATGTGTCGAGACGACGATGGTCGTGCCTTGCGCTTTAAAAGATTGAAATTGCTTCCAGATTTTTCGGCGCAGTACCGGATCGATGCCAGCGGTCGGTTCGTCGAGAAACAGAATATCCGGCTTGTGCAAAATGGCAATAGCCAGCGACAGCCGCTTTTTCATGCCGCCGGAGAAATTTTTCACCAATTTTTTTCGGTGGTCGGTCAACTCCACGATGTCGAGGACTTCGGTGATGCGTGCATCGAGTGCCTGTTTCTTGATGGGGTAGAAGCCGCCAAAGAATTTCAAATTGCCATATGCCGATAAATCGTCGTACAAAGCATCGTTTTGTGGCATGAAACCGAGTCGTTTTAAAACCGCCATATCGGGCATCTCGGTATCGCCGAAACGAATCGTGCCACTATCTGCCGGCAATGCCCCGATCATCAAGCTGATCAAGGTCGTTTTGCCGGAACCGGATGGGCCGAGCAAGCAGCAGATTTCTCCTGCTGTAATGGCGAAGCTCAGATCTTTAATAACCAAGGTCTTGCCGAAACTTTTTTTGACATGAGAAAGCTGAATGTCCATGATGGTTCCTCCTCCGTCTGCCGCAGCCTGGCGTAGTAGCCCCGGAAAATTGGGCTGTTTTTCTTGTTCATTTGCGGCTAAGATAATAAACAAACTGTCGTTTTACTTCTTGGGTTTAGTATAGTCCCTTAGCCATAAGCGGACAATCATCAAAACTAGGCCATGTGTTGTTTAAATAACACATGGGAAGAAAGTGTTGGAAAACGTGTGAAGGAGGAATAAAAATGAGCGAAAACCCAACTGATTTGCGGGTCGTTCGGACGAAACAAGCGATCCGTTCGGCCTTGATAGCCTTAATGGAAGAAAAAGGCTTTGAAGCCATCTGCGTTAAAGACATTACCGAGCGGGCGACTATTAACCGCGGCACCTTCTATAGCCATTATGAGGACAAATTTGATTTGATGGACAAATGCCAAGAACAATTGCTGAAGGAAATGGAAACTAAGATTGTTCCTAATATCCCAAAGCTCATCGAAGAGACGAAACAAGACGATGCTGGGCCAATGCCAATCTCGGCATTGATGCCATTTTTTGAATTCCTCCGCGCCAATCAAAGCTTTATGAAGGCCTTACTTGGGCCTAGGGGCGATGCGGCCTTTCAGGTCAAAATGAAAGAATGCTTACACCGCGGGTTATTCGGGCAGGAACATGCCATATTCAAGGCGGAGGGCCTGCTCGTGCCGCCGCGTTATTTGGCTTCTTATATTGCTTCTGCCCATATTGGGATCATTCAAGAATGGCTAAATGGCGGTGCGATCGAGCCGCCAGAAGACATCGCGCGCATCATTTCGGGCATGACCATCAAAGGTCCGTTGTTTGCAGCAGGCATCCGGCAAAAACCCGATGCGTAAAGCGGGCCGTCGATTGTTTAAGGCATTTTGGAAAGGGTAAATAAGGCTCATGAATCGAAAACAAGCAATCGACGAGGAGGATTTCTTCAATGGATTATATTAACTTAGGAAAGTCGGGGCTGCGCGTCCCGAAATACATTCTCGGAACGGTCCCATTCAGCGGCACGAATGGGTTTGAAGCGGCGGGCAATATCCAGGAAAACGAAGCGAGCCGCATGATCGACCTGTCGCTTGAAGCAGGCATCAATATGTTTGATACAGCGAATTTATACTCGCAAGGCAATGCTGAAAAAGTACTGGGGGCAGCGGTTCGCGGCAAGCGGGATCAAGTCTTGCTGACGTCGAAGACCGGTTTTCCATTTGACGGCCACCAGAATGCGCGCGGCGCTTCGCGCAATCATTTATTGAAATCGATTGATGAATCCTTGACGCGCTTGGGTACAGATTACCTCGACCTGTACTTTGTCCATTTATGGGACGGGCAGACGCCGGTCGAAGAGACGGTTGAAACGATGAACGATTTGATCAAAGCCGGCAAGATTCGCCATTGGGGCGTGTCGAACTACAGCGGCTGGGCGCTGGCCAAAACACATACCTTTGCGGAACAAAACGGCAAGATTCCGCCGATCACCCAACAAATTTACTACACGCCGGAAGCACGCGAAGCGGAGTATGAACTGCTTCCAGCAGGTGCAGAACTCGGGGTCGGCTCGATGATTTGGAGTCCGCTCGGCGAAGGCTTGTTGAACGGCAAAATCGGCCGTGACAAACAAGCACCGGAAGACACGCGCCAAGGCGGCGGCTGGCCGGAGCCTTGGGTATACGATCAGGAACGCTTGTATACAGTGATCGATGCCTTAGAGGAAGTAGCGGCGAACCATAACGCCACTGTGCCGCAAATCGCTTACGCGTGGGTGCGTGACCGTCCGAACGTCGGGCCGATCGTCATCGCAGCACGCAATGAAGAACAGCTGAAAGAAAATATCGCTTCCTATAAGATTAAGCTGAAGCGTGATGAACACGATTTGATCGAAGCAGCCGCGCGTCCGGCACCGTTCTATCCACATTGGCACCGCGCCATGAGTGCGCCGGACATGGCGAGCCCGTCTGAACAGGGTTACCTAGACGGATACAAGAAGACAATGGGCACTAAAAAATCATAAGTAAAACCCGGCATGCAATCGCGTGCCGGGTTTTGTTTTTCTTGTTTACTTGATTTCCGTAAAAATCGAGCTGACGGCCATTTTGGCGATGGTGCCGCTAGACATGATGAACTTGTCGACTTGGATATGCGAGAAGCTTGGCAAATGTTCTTCCCGTTCGACTTCGACAGTCGTATAGACGTCCGGAGACATGCGTTCGACGGCGGTCGCGATCAATAGCGATTTTCCGTCTGTCAGCATCTGGTCTTCGATGCGGTCATCCGCAAAAATTAACACCGCTTTTGCCTGCTCGACATTGGCTTGCCGCAATATTTCTTCGTGCGTGGCATTGCCTCTGACGTAATGGATTCTTGAATTGAGTTCTTTGGCTTTTTCCAGCCGGTCGATGACGACGACTTCTGTTGTGGCGTCTTGCTTTAAGATTTCAGCAATGGCGTGCTCTGCTTTATAGGACCAATCAATGATGACGATGTGGTGGCGCCCTTTGTACATCAACTCACCTCTTTCTTTCATTCTTCTATGTAAGGACAAACTGTCGATGGCTTTTCCGATAAACGAAGCAAATAAGCCGATGCCGACGATGTAGAGAAACGCGACAGTGAAAATTCTTCCGGCTAATGTGACCGGGTATAGGTCGCCATATCCGACGGTCAGGACAGTGGTCATCGTAAACCACAAGGCGTCTGCATAATTGGTGAACGATGCCGGCTCGATGATCGGCATCATGAAGGTGCTGAAGGCAATCAACCCTAAAGTGCTGACGGTGAGCACGAGCCAGGACAAGCTGGTCACTTGCAAGTAAAGCTGTCGCAGGAGCAGCAAGTGAATCCCTCCTTTTTTTCTTCAGTATACAGGGAGTGTGCAACGCAGCGGACATTTTTTCGTTATAGAAGGAAGAAAAGAAATGAGGGATAAGAAATGAAAGCAGTCATTTTTGATATGGACGGGACTTTGTTTCAAACCGCTACCATTTTAGAAAAATCGCTTGAACAGGCATTTGCGATTCTTCGTGAGCGCGGCGAATGGCAAGGTGCGGCACCGATCGATGAGTACCGGAACATTATGGGCGTGCCGCTGCCTGCGGTATGGCAGGAATTGCTGCCGGAGAAGTCGGATGAATTGAAAGGTGAAATGGATGGGCATTTTCTTGAACGGCTGATCGACAACATCAGAGATGGCCATGGCGCTTTATATCCGGGAGTGGAAGAGGTGCTCGAGAAAATTTGTTCGGAAGGCTACTCGGTGTTTATCGCAAGCAACGGGCTGGTGCGCTATTTAGAGGCGATTGTATCTTATTACGGATTGAATCGATGGGTGACGGAAACGTTCAGCATCGAACAAGCCGCAACGTTCGATAAAGGAGACCTGGTCCGCATGATCAAAGAGAAATACGCGGTGACCGACGGCGCGGTTGTCGGAGACCGCTTGTCCGATATCCGCGCGGCGAAAGCGAACAACTTTGTGGCGGTTGGCTGCCGTTTTGATTTTGCGCAGGAACAGGAATTGAAAGAGGCGGATGTGGTGATTGAAGGCTTTGGAGAGCTTATAAACGTATTGGCTGAAGTCGAATCTCGCGAAAAGACAGCATTGAATATTCCCCTTCACAGAAAAGTGTGATAATATTGAAATAATTCAACGAAACGGAGGTGAGAAGAATGGAGAAATGTGCTGCGGTGATGGGTGTGAAAATGGAGGAAGCTTTGTATTTCACGCGTGTCATTACGTTTGATTTGACGCCAACGGGAGAAGTCTGCCCTTTTGTAGTCAATTTAAAATCACGCGCAGCTGATATCTGACATTCTTTTCACTAGTGTGAAAGACTGCCTGATACGGGCGGTCTTTTTTTTGTACCGATTTTCAAGCTGCGCCCTGGAGGCGTCAATCATGCAAATTACGGCACAACAATTAACCAAATCCATCGGCGGAAACGAAATCTTCACCGATTTATCGATCGAAATCAACGAACGAGAACGCATCGCAGTGGTCGGCCGCAACGGCTCGGGCAAAACGACTTTGTTCCAGCTATTGGCGGGACTCGAAGAGCCGGATGCCGGCACCATCATCCGGACAAAAAATACCCGAATCGGCTATCTGCACCAAATCCCGGACTATCCGGGATATACGGTATACGAAGTCTTAAACGAAAGCTTTAGCGCCTTGCACGCCATGCAAAGCCGGCTGAGTGAGCTCGAGCAGCATTTGGCAAGCAGTGCCGATGAACGGATACTGCGGCAATACGGCGAATTGCAGGAGCAGTTTATGGAAGCGGGCGGATACGAAACAGAATCCAAAATCGCAGCGGTAGCGAATGGCCTTGGCATCACTTCGCTGATCGAGCAGCCGTTTGACGCGCTGAGCGGCGGCGAGAAGACGAAAGTCATGCTCGCACAGCTTATTTTAAGCAAACCATCTGTTCTCTTGCTCGATGAACCGACCAATCACTTGGATTTATCAGCGATTGAATGGCTGGAACATTATTTGGAGTATTACAACGGCTCGGTCGTCGTTATTTCACATGACCGCCAGTTTTTGAATCATGTCGTAAACAAGGTTTACGAAATTGAAGACGGCGAAATTTGGGAAAGCAAAGGCGATTACGATGCCTATTTGCGCAATAAGCAGGCGAAAATGGAGCAGCAATTTGCAGCGTATAAAGAGCAGCAGAAGAAAATACAAAAGGTCAAAGAATCGATCCGCCGCCTGCGCCAATGGGCGAATGAAGCCTCACCGCCGAACCCCGATCTGTTTCGCAAGGCGAAAATGATGGAGAAAATGCTTGAGCGTATGCAACTAGTCAAACGGCCAGCAGCGGAAAAGGCGATGAACTTAAAATTGCAAGCCAAGGACCGCAGCGGCAAACGAGTCTTCGAATTGCAGGAGGTGTTTCACGGTTTCGGCGATGAGGTGTTGTTTGCCGATGTCGACTTGTCGGTTTACTGGCAGGACCGCCTGGCGATTGTCGGCGATAACGGTACCGGCAAATCAACTTTGTTGAAAATTTTATTGGGCGAACTCGAGCCGGTCGGCGGGGAAGTACGCCGCGGCAGCAATGTCAAAATCGGCTATCTCGCCCAGCAGTTTGAAGCGTTTGACGGAGAGGCACGGGTTATCGAAGCATTCCGTGAGCATTTGTCGATGACTGAAGGCGATGCCCGTCATGTGCTTGCGCAATTTTTGTTCTATGGCCACGACGTCTTCAAGCGTGTCAAAGACCTCAGCGGCGGCGAGAAGATGCGTCTGCGTCTCGCGCAGCTCATGCAAGAAGACTGCAATGTGCTCGTGTTGGATGAGCCAACCAACCACCTCGACATCGAATCGCGCGAAGTGCTTGAGGAAACGTTAAAGGAGTTTAACGGCACGATCATCGCGATCAGCCACGACCGCTACTTTCTGCAAAAGCTGTTCACGAAAGTCGCTTGGTTTGAACACCAAACACTGACCTTACACGAGGGTTCGTACGAGTGGGCGGCAGACAAACAGAAAAACGCCGACGGCATCTTGCAATGAAAGCGATGGCACAAAAAACGTTCCCGGCATCATGCCGGGAACGTTTTTAATGCTCTTTATTCGTTGTGCGGTTAAACAATACGACCAAAATTGGCCCAACGACCGGCAGCAAGGCCAATTGCTTGAACCGTGCGTCCGGCAGCAAGCGGTAGGTGGCATAAACCGACAAGCCCCATAACACGAACCAGTCGATCGTCATCACCGATACCAAACTGGAGGTCTGGAACGCTTCTGCGTATGTTTTTGGCGAGAAGCCGCGGAAGACGGTGAGGAAATTGATGATGCTGATGGCGGCAACAAAGATCAGCCACGCTTTTGAGCGCAGGATACGATGCAGCCAGTTCGGCCCGCGGCGTGTTTTCTCAGGCGGCTTGTTGCCGAACGCGAAATACGGCAATAGCGAGAATGCGCCAACTCCGAATGACACAAGCGCAAACGGCCACGCCGGCCAGCGGAAGCGGTCATTTGGCACAAGCAGCGTCAAAAAGACGAGTGGGAAAATGCCAAGTGAGTTGAAAACGGCGAGAATGAGCGGGTCGACACCTTCCCAGTCTCCCATGAGCAGCGGGCCGAATTCGTATCCGCCAGAACCCGATGGCGCGAAAAAGACAGCGTATGCAATCATCATCAGCCAAATCACTAAAAATGCCATGCGTGCCACCTCGTTTTCCTTGAGTTTTCCTTATCATAACGCATACAGCCCCGGCTGTCTTTGTCGAGCTCAAACGTTATAATGAAAGTATCTAGCCAAGAGGAGGAATCGAACATGGATGCATTGACGAAAAAACGCGGCAAAGCAATTGCCATCGACTTCGCGATATCCGGTGCGGTGAATGGGATCGTCGAACCGCTGCTCCGTAAAAAGCTCAAACAGGAGTGGGTACATGCACTCGTTACGCCGACCGTGGTGTTTTGGGGACTTGAGTATGCGCAGTTGAAGACGCGTGGCCAAACTGTTGGGCAAAAGGTCGCCGGCATCAAAATCGAAAGCGCAGACGGTGGGGAATTGACCGACCGGCAAATCCTCAAACGCCTTGCTCACCGGGATTCGATTATGGCGCTCGAGTGGTGGAAAGAACGCGGGCAGGACATGGGTGCGCAAATGCCTCATGACCGTTATGCCCATACTTTCGTAAGAGAGCTTAAACAATGATCTGGCAGGCGGCATTCACTTGGGTGCCGTCTTTTGCTTGGAACAATACATAATACGTTTACGAAATGAAGCTGTCTCTTACAGGGGAAGACAGGCTACAATATAGCTAAGAATTTTGTGTGAGTCAGGGGGAGCCTATGAACATTCGACAAGTGAACGCCAACGGACAAGCAATTATTCCGTCACTGGAATTGACTATGGAAAAAGGCAAAGTACTGGGCATCCAGACAAATGTCCAACGTAAAAAAATCCTATTGGCCCAATTAGCGGAGCGGGAGGATGTGTATTTGTCGTTCGCAGAACAAGGCGAGTATACGCGTTTAACTGTTGAGGAATTGCTGCACTTTTTAAAATCGCTTAGCGGCCACAGCCAACCGGTCCACTCGATGCTTCAGCTGTTTCAATTGGGCGACTACCAGAAAGTGAGAATTGCCAATTTGCCGGCGTCGAAGAAAATTTATTTGTCTTTGCTGCGTGTTTATTATGCACAGCAGCCGATTATTGTTCTGGAGGAGCCGTATTTCCAGTTGGAAGAGCCCGACCAATTGGCGTTTGCGCGACTGTTGGAAGAATTGGCGGAAGAAAAACAGATCCTGATTCTCACTGCCAATCTGGAAGATGCGCTGATCAGCTGCGACGAAGTCTATCGTTTGGACGAAGCAGGATTGCATCTATTGGATATTACGGATGCCGACGATGAGGCGGAAGCTGCACATGAAATCGGCGAAGCGGAATTCAAGATTCAAAAAATCCCGACCAAAAAGAACGACAAAACCATTTTGTTCAACCCGCCGGAAATAGATTATATCGAAAGCATGAACAGTACAGCCGTGGTGCATGTGGCTGGGGAAACCTATACGTGTGCGCTGACTTTGGCTGAACTGGAAGAGCGGCTTCTGCATTACGGATTTTTCCGCTGCCATCGCTCGTACATCGTCAATTTGCAAAAAGTGCGGGAATTGATCACTTGGACAAAAAATAGCTATAGCCTGCGGTTGACGACTGGAAAAGATTCCGTCGTGCCGCTGTCTAGAACCAAATTAGCCGAATTAAAAGCGTTGTTGAACATCTAATTTCCCGGGAAATAATCACCAAATCACAGATTTTAGGGTACAGTTCGGCCGGGAAATGGAACATATTAGCGGAATCGCAAAGCGTCAGCTCCTTTTTCTTACTATGCTGAGGTTATCAACGAAAAGGAGTGGCGCAAATGAATGCAATTTCCGTACAGAATATCCAAAAGACATTTGGCGGCAATATGGCTTTGAAAAATGTATCCTTCGAGATTCCAAAAGGAGAGATTTTCGGTTTTCTTGGGCCGAGTGGTTCCGGGAAAACGACTTTACTCAAAATTTTAACTGCACAATTGGAAGCGACGGACGGGCATGCTGCCGTAATGGAGATGCCGTCTAAAATGATGCAAAAAACAGCCCAGAAACGGCGCTTTGGTATCTTGACCGATAATAGCGGCTTGTATGAACGGTTATCTATTGAAGAAAACCTGGATGTGTTTCGGCGTTTATATGATTTGCCGAAATCGTCTATTGACCACGTGCTCGATTTCGTCAATTTGCATGCTGACCGCAAAAAGCGGGTCCGTGTGCTGTCAAAAGGGATGCGCCAGCGTGTCACGTTAGCGTGTGCGATCATCCATGAACCGGAACTGCTGTTTTTGGATGAGCCGACGTCCGCGCTCGACCCGGTCAACACGGCGCATATCCATAAAGGCTTGCGCTATTTGAATGAACGGGGGACGACGATCTTTTTGACGACCCACGATATGACGGAAGCGGAGACGCTATGTGAACGTGTGGCGATTTTGCATAAAGGGGAGATTCGTGCGATCGGAGCGCCTGATGAATTGAAAAAAACGCATCGCGATGGCACGTTGACCGTGGAATTGACGTCTGGGGAAAAAGAGCGCCTAGCGATGAGTGAAGAGTCTGCAGCGGCTATCGCCGGGTGGATGACCCGCGGACAAATCGACCGCATGTATACGAACGAACTGAGTCTTGGCGATATCTTCATTAAACTGACGGGGAGTGAATTGGTATGAACGTATCATTAAAGCGCATCCAAGCCATTTTCATCAAAGATTATAAAGAATTCTCGAGAAACTATGCGGTGTCGATCATGATTTTATTTCCGATCGCGTTTGCGCTCCTGTACCGGACAGAAGCGGGCGACCAGGCAGCGATTTATGCGTTCATCATGAACTTTTCACTAGCGATGCTTACGAGTTTTGTTCAGGCGTGTTTGATCGCGGAAGAGAAAGAGCGCAATACGCTGCGGTCGCTCATGATGACACCGGCGTCGATGCTCGATGTGCTGATTGGGAAAAGTGCGCTCGTCTTTCTTATTTCAGCGGCTGTCCTGGCGTTCAGCACGTACTTATTTGGCTACGAGTCCTCAAATGTGATGCTTCTGGCGGCGGCGCTTGGGATTTCCATCCTGCTTTATACCGCGATTGGGACGATTTGCGGCCTGTATTCAAAGACTTTGCTGGAAGCTTCGCTATCGGTTTTTCCGGTGCTGATCATCTTCACAGCCGGGCCGTTCGCGCTGGTCTTTGAAGATCAATATCCGTTTTTGGAAGTGCTGCGCTATTTGCCAAGCAGCCAATTGAGTGAGTTGCTCGTGGAGATGGAGGCCGGGGCGGCGGCTGGTGAACTTACGAAGCCGCTTGTCGTGATTTCGCTATGGGCTGTGGTGCTAACGGTTGTCTCGTTTGTTCTTTATAAAAGGCGGTTAATGGACCAATAAACAAGCCGGCTGACCCGAGAAAGGGCAGCCGGCTTTTGCTGTACTTAGTTTTTCAAAAACTCCACAATCCGTGCCACTAGCCCGTCTGCAAGCGGCAATTTGGGGTCGGCATAAGCCGCTAGATTGGCTTCTTCATCATCCGGTACGGATTTTAGCACGTGATTCATGTCTTCAACTATCAGCAATTCAGAGCCAGGCTTCGCTTCGTTCAATAGTTCGGCGTCTGTTATTGGCACTTGTAAATCGCGTGTACCGCCGATGATCAGCGTCTCGGCGTTGAGTTGTTCGATTTGTTCAACGGGGTCATACGCCATCCACGACCGAAGATAAGGCTGAACGGATGGCCGGAAGACTTGCTGCAATTCCGCACTCACATCATCCACAGTTTCCCCTCGAGCGAGTTGGTCGAGTATCGCTTGTGCTTCTTCTACTTGCGCTGCCGGCAAAGTGCTGAGCTGTTCTTTCAATAGTTCATCGGCAGTTCGGCCGACGCCTGCTAGCGACACATAGGAATCGGCACTTTCTTGATTGGCGGCAACGAGCCCGACGAGTGCGCCTTCGCTATGGCCGATGACTGTGACATCTGTGAAGCGCTCGTCTTCTTTTGCGAAGCGGATCCAGGCAGCTGCATCTGCTGCGTAATCATTAAAGTGCAGGTCGGACTCGGCTTTTGCGAGCGCGGCATTGTCGCCAACGCCGCGCTTGTCATAGCGGATCACGGCGATGCCCTCAGCTTTCAACTGTTCGGCAAGCATCTTCAGGCTATTGTTTTTGCCAGCGAGTGTCAGCGAGTTGCCGTCTTTATCGGTCGGGCCGGAACCGGCAATCAAAATCGCGACGGGGTGAGGCCCATCTGTTTCCGGAATTTCTTCGAGCGCCTGCATTGTACCGCCCTCTACGGCTGTTTCAATGATTTTCTCAGGGTCGGCGTCTGGTTCTTTCTCGCCGCGTTCAAGTGTGAAAGGGAACTTCTGATTTTGTTGCGTCATTTGACCTGTGATTTTTTCCGATTCGATGGCCCCTTCGAATACCAATCGTTGTCCTTGCAAGTTGGCGTCGAATGCCACTTCCGGAAGATCAAACTTAACGGTCGACAAAGGATAATTTTTAACGCCTTGCAGCGGAATGCTTAAGAACCCTTCGTCTTCTGTAAATTCAATTGAAAAAGGAATCGGCTGTCCGGGCACTTCGATGGCGCCTTGCCAGAACCCGTCGATTTCCGACGCCGATGCGTCTTTTTCTGCACGTTCGTTATTTCCGCTCGAGCATCCGGCAACGAGCAGGATTCCTGCGAGTGCCAGGAGAGCGGTTGTCCATTTAGTCATTTGTCTGCCTCCTCGTGCATCTGCTTCTTTAACTAGTTCAGCATGAGCATGTTCTTCTCCTCCCTTTTTCAGTCGAATGGCTGATTTCCACTGCGTCATGCGAGCCGCTATACTGAAAAGGATTGAGAAAACGCATGACGAAAGGACGGAGCATATGGAACAATACCGCATTAACCCGAACAACGGCCTCGAGTTCGGCATTTATACACTCGGCGATCATTTGCCGGATCCACATACAGGAAAACGGCAATCGGAAGGGGAGCGGATCCGCGAGATTATCCGCTTCGCTCAGCTCGCCGAACAGGCAGGCGTCGACTTTTTCAGCGTCGGTGAAAGCCATCAAGAGTATTTTGCTACGCAGGCGCATACGGTCGTCTTGTCGGCAATTGCACAGGCAACCGAAAAAATCAAAATCTCAAGCTCTTCGACCATCATCTCGACTTCGGATCCGGTGCGCGTGTTCGAGGATTTTGCGACGATCGATTTGATTTCGCAAGGTCGCGCTGAAATTATCGCGGGCCGTGCATCGCGTGTCGGCTTATTCGATTTGCTTGGTTACGATATCCGCTATTACGAAGAATTGTACGAAGAAAAATTCAAGCTATTGCTTGAAATCAATGAGCAGGAAACCGTCAATTGGAACGGCCGTTTTCGCGCATCGCTAAAAGATGCCCAAGTATTGCCGCGCCCAGAACATGGCAGTCTGCCGATTTGGCGTGCAGTGGGTGGACATCCATCGAGTGCTATTAAAGCAGGGCAAGCGGGCGTGCCGATGATGCTCGCGACACTTGGTGGCCCGGCGGAAACGTTCAAAATGACCATCGACGCTTATCGCAATGCCGCGACAGAAGCGGGCTATGACGCTGCGCAATTGCCGGTTGCGACTGCAGGGTTTTTCAATGCTGCTGAAACGACCCAACAGGCGCTTGCGGAATATTATCCACATGTGGATAAAGGAATGCTCAAAACCAACGGCCGTGGTTATCCACAGGAAGCGTTCCAGCACGGAGCAGAAAAAGAAAGCGTCATGAATATCGGCAGCCCACAGGAAATTATCGAGAAGATTCTTTACCAGCACGAGCTTTATGGGCATCAGCGCTATATCGCGCAAATGGATTTCGGCGGGGTACCGATGGAGCGCCTCGAGCGCAATCTTGAGTTATTGGCATCAGAGATTTTGCCAGCAGTGCGCAAATACACGCGCATCAAATAAGGTACACGAAAAGGCGCGCAGCTAGGTCAGCTGTGCGCCTTTTTCAGGCTGTCGAGAAAATTAAGAAGTCGTATTTTCCGAAGCTTATCGCTCGACTCCGTGGGCTCGCGCCCAAGCCTCCTCAGCCGCTTCGCGTCTTGCGGGGTCTCGGTCGTCTCGCTGATCCACCGGAGTCGAGGAACACTTCTCCAAATACTTAGAGAAGTCATTGACTGTTGAAAATAGAAAAAGATACTCTTTTTTCATAGTTGGGTACGAACCATAAGCTTCTTCAACCCTCTGTAAAAGGCGCGCAGCTAGGTCAGCTGCGCGCCTTTTTTTATTGTATTGGTTTTGGTGCGGTACGGGCAGTGACGGCCGTAGACTCGCTGAGAAAAGAGCCGAGACTTCCCGGCGGCAGCGGACGGCTGAACAAATAGCCTTGTCCGAGGATCTCAAATGGTTTCAATAGTTCAGCCTGTTCTTCGAGCTCGATGCCTTCAATAACGATATCGGCATCAAGGTTTTTGCCGACTTCGATGATGGCGGCGAGGATGAACAAGTTCCGTCGATTAATCAGGACTTCATCAATCAAGGATTTGTCGATTTTCAAGGTATCGATTTCGACAATTTTAACAACGTTCAATGAAGAATAGCCAGCACCGAAATCATCGATGGCGATGCGCAGGCCGAATGCTTTCAGCTCACAAATGATGCGTGCCGACTGCTCAATGTCGAGCATGACACTTTCGGTGATCTCGATTTCAAAGCGCGTCGCATCCACTTGTTCTTCTTCAAAAATGATGCGCACTTTTTCGCTGAAGTCGGGATCCTTGAATTGACGCGCTGACACATTGACCGAAATTTTTTCGTCTGCGTGGCCAAGTACTGAGAATTCTTTGCTGTCGCGGCATGCTTGGCGCAGTGCCCATTCGCCAATCGGCACAATCCAGCCGGTTTCTTCAGCAATAGGGATGAATTCCGACGGGGATACGTTGCCAAGCGGCGATTGCCAGCGAAGAAGCGCCTCATAGCCAATGACGTCACCGCTCGCTAAATTGATTTGCGGCTGGTAATGAAGAGCGAATTGCTATTCATCGAGCGCTTTTTTCAGCGCTTGTTCTAGTTGGGTTTTCCGTGTCATTTGGCTATTGAGTTCGCGGGTAAATACTTGAACATTGTTTTTGCCATTCTCTTTTGCTGAATACATGGCAAAATCGGCTTCCTTGATGAGTTCTTCCCCGTCGCTTTCACAGCCTGTCTGAATCGCGATGCCGATGCTCAAGGTCACAGAAAATTCCTGGCCGAGCAATTGCACCGGTTCACGCATGACGTCGAGAATCGTTTCGGCAAGTGCGTGGGCTTTAGCTTCGGTCGTATTTTCCGATACGATGATAAACTCATCGCCCCCAAAACGTGAAATGGTATCCCATGGACCCAAGCAGGAATGGATACGGTTGGCGACAATTTTCAGGAATTGGTCACCGCCGAAATGCCCGAGCAAGTCGTTGACGTTCTTAAAGTCGTCAAAATCGACCAGCAAGACAGCGATTTTTTGCTGATGTTCTTCCGTTCTTGAAAGTACATCTCGGATATTTTGATAGAACCAGTGCCGGTTTGGAAGCTCGGTCAACTGATCCGTGAAGGCCAGGTTATTGATTTTTTGTTCTGACGCTTTTTTCTCTGTGATGTCGCGAACAATCGCAAAGACCCCGTCAATTTCGCCATTGCGCCGTTTTGGCACGGCATTGATGTCGACTTCGATGATGTTGCCGTCTTTCCGTTTGATGCGCTGTTCAAAATTGACCGCTTCGCCTGAAACGGCGGATGTGAAAAAGCTTTGCACGCGTTCAAGGTTTTCTGCGATCAGCGGTGTGAAATCGATGCCGATCAATTCCTCGCGCGTGTAGTCGCTCAATTCTTCTGTCATGGAATTAGCGTTGACGAAACGCCCGTCTTTATCCATTTCAAAAACCGCGTCCAAATTGTAGTCAAAGAGCGAACGGTATTTTTCTTCACTTTCCGCAAGCATCGCCAGTGCCCCTTTTTCAGCAGAAATGTCTTTAGCAATACCGTAGACGCCCGTTACTTGCCCGTCCGTCACAATCGGCATATTGGTGATGCGTAACGACACGCGGCGGCCAGATTTGTGTATACCCACTGTTTCGTAATTTTGAATGATGCCATTAAGCGCCATTTGAAATTTTTCTTCTGCTATTTCCAACTGATGGTGATCTGCAAATGCGTGGAAAGATTCTTCAAGCAATTCTTTCCGTGAATAGCCGAGCAAGTGAACGAGTGAATCGTTGACATCTATTAAACGCCCTGACAAATCCATCGAAAAAATCCCGTCAGGATTGTTTTCAAATAAGGATTCGTAGCGCTGCCGGTTCAATTCAAGCTCCCGTTCGATTTGTTTCTGGACTGTAATATCGCGAATCAGTAATTGTACAGCAGAGGTGCCTTCAAATTCGATGCTCATGCCCGTCAACTCCACTTCGTGAGAGATGCCTTTTGGCGTTACCCATAATTGCTCAGCGGGGGGAGTGCTGAGTCCTTGATTCATGGAGGCAATACGAGACTTTGCAATGTCGTGGTAATTGGGGTGGACATAATCCAGCACGGCAGTTCCAATCAATTTATCAGCGTCGGTTTCACCGAACATTTCCAGGCAGGCTTTATTCACATACAAGAGCTTGCCGTCGCTATGAATAGCGATCGCTTCAGGAGATATTTCTGCAAGCCTGCGGAATCGCCGTTCACTTTCGCGGATTTTGCTCAAATAAAGCTTCTCATTGATCAATTGTTTACGGTCCAGATAAGCCAAATACCCAGCGATAGCCAGCAGCAAGACAATCAGCGCCGACACCACGAACGCGAGACCCATATTCGTGAAGGAAGCGGGCCCTGCGGAGGCAGTGGAATAGCTGACAGCTTGCATTCCGGTATAGTGCGCGCCTGAGATCATTACGCCAAGAACTATAGCGCTAAGAAGTTTTCTGGCCGAAGATTCCGGCTGTTTGCGGGTGCGCGAGAAAATGCGCAAAGCGGCAATTGAAAAGCTGAATGCGATGGCTATGGATAAAAGAAACGGCATCAAGGCGAATTGGGCATTGCCCGGCACTTGAGCGGCTGCATTGCCGGTGTAATGCATGAACAACACCCCGAATCCAATGAAAAATCCGCTGAAATACAAATGTCTTTTAGGCGGATTCGTTGTACGCAATACATAGAAAGCGGGAAATGCTGCATTGAATGCTCCGAGCAGCGAAATGCACAGCAAAATCGGATCGTATTGCACAGGAGATGCGGAATGATAAGTCAAGATGCCGATGAAATGCATGGAAAAAATGCCCGTGCCGAACACCAGTGAGCTGCCAATGACCCACCAGAGCGGATGCGTGCGGCTCCTATCGGCAATCCGGCCGATTAAAAGGAGCGCTATATAGGAAGCGGCGATGGCTGTCATAACAGAAAACGCCATAAAAACCAGGCGCGCAAATTCGAGAGGCATATGAGACAGTCCCTTCGTGATTGGATTATGAGGACTATTATACCCCATCTGAGCGGTACAAAAGTACAGAAAAAACACCTATAAAAGTTATACTGAAAAGAAATTCATGACAATTATCGATAGAGAATAAAAAACTATCACAGCTAATAAGTAACATCGTCTATTCTGTAACATGTAATGAAATAAGCTGGAAATGGTGCAACTGCAGCGATTTGGCGGCGAACCGGGAAGTCTTCAGTGAGCGTAACGGGATTTTATACAAGGGCGACGGTGTTGGCTAATTTGAGGCGTGAGCAGACTCACAACGTCCTTTAGCATTTTCAATAGGCTTTTTTCCCATACCCAAAATGGAAAACTTGTAAGCGAAATACTGAAATGTTCTAGTACTTTATTCGAATAATGCGAGGTTTGGTTCTTTGTTTAGATAGTGCACGATAAGTGAATGCAATTGGGCCCGGTGATGAGTGAGGTGGACGAGTGTTTCCAATAACCATTCAAAGCGACTATAGCTAACGCCCCAGTAAGCGGAGTGCTTTTTTTGAAGTTGTTCTTCATCTAATGATAAGTAAAAATGATGAAGCTGATCGAAACCGCGGTTCAGTTCGGCGATTGCTTGATTTTTGGAAGCGGGCGTTCGCGATTTGTAAAAGGCCGCCATCTCATGTTCATCTGCCCCATTTGCAATACGAAGGTCGGCTACGCAAACCAATGCGAGGTGGCTGGCCAATTCGCCAAGCGAAAATTTTCCTTCGGTTGGCCGCAGTTCCCATTCGCTTTCTTCTATAGTAGAGATCAATTCGCCGGCGGAGGAAACGATGAGTTCCAATTGGTGAAATACTTGCTCGCAATAAAATTGCATGACCACAGCTCCTATCGGTTTCTTTTCATTAAGCATAGCACTCGCTAGTGATTTCCTGCCTAAGAAAAGCTAGTGGAGTTACCCGAAACAAAAAAGATTTTATCAATTTTAAAATTCTTTTTAAAAAATGTGATCTAAATTGATCTGCTCTCCGTTGAGTAAGTAGAACGAAAAAAACAATAACAAAAACAAAGGAGAGATGGATGATGAAAATGAATAAATTGATGGTGGCACTGCCACTAAGCCTATCCCTACTCGTACCAACAGCAGCACTTGCAGATGACCACGGAGGACATAGCCAAATGCAAATGGAATCGCCGACAGCTACGGAAGCGGCAGAACTTCGCATCGCGCTTGATACCGTATTGACGGAGCACGCATTCCTTGCAGTGGAAGCTATGCGTAAAGGCGTGGACGGCGCTGAAGATTTCGAACAGGCGTCTGGCGCATTGCTCGCTAACGCAGCAGATTTGAAAGCAGCAGTTGCTTCTGTTTATGGTGAAGAAGGCGGAGAGCAATTCGATGCAATCTGGCAGTCACATATCGGCTATTTCGTTGATTATGTAACAGCAACGGCAGAAGGCAACGAAGAAGGCAAAAAACAAGCACTCGCTGAATTGGAAGAATACAAAGTTGAACAAGCTAAATTCTTTGATGCAGCAACAGAAGGACGTTTGTCTGAAGAAGCAGTCGTTAAAGGATTGGATGCACACGTTGATCAATTGATCGGTTCATTTGATGCATACGTTGAAGGCGACTTCGAAACAGCTTATGAGTGGGAGCGCGAATCCATTCACCACATGAGCATGTTCGCTGAAACATTGTCAATTGCGATCACAGATCAATTCCCTGATAAATTCAACAACACAAATCCGGATACACCAGCGGTTGACCTCCGTGCTAGCCTTAACATGACGTTCACAGAGCATGCTGGACTTGCAGCAATGGCTATGCAAGACGGTGCTGATGGAGCGGAAAGCTTCGACCAGGCAGCTGGAGCACTACTTGCGAACGCAGATGACCTGTCTGCAGCAGTCGGTTCTGTTTACGGTGAAGAAGCCGGAGCACAGTTTGAAGAAACGTGGAAATCCCACATCGGCTATTTCGTCGACTATGTAACAGCGACTGGTGAAGGCAACGAAGAAGGCCAAGAACAAGCGCGCGCTGAGTTGGATCAATACATCATGGACCAAGCAGCATTCCTGGATTCAGCAACAGAAGGACGCGTACCGGCTGACGCACTTGAAGAAGGATTGACAGCACACGTTGAGCAATTGCTAACAGCATTCGATAGCTATGTTGCTGGAGATTACGAAACAGCTTACGCTTCGATCCGTGAAGCTTACGCACACATGAACATGCCAGCAGCTGGCTTGTCTGCAGCAATCACTGACCAGTTCCCAGAACAGTTCGGTGAAGCGGAAATGCCATCAGAAATGCCATCAACAGGTATGGGCGGCATGAGCGGCAACTCCACAGCGCCTTACCTATGGGCACTTGCTGGACTATTGCTTGCAGCGTTGATCACAACCGTATCGGTTCGTACAAGAAAACAATAATGATTTCGGAAACCGGAGAAGCTCAAGCTTCTCCGGTTTTTTTGTGGAAAAAAGATGCGGCTTTTAAACCGTTCTTTAATCTATTAACTGGAAAAAGTTTAGGAGAATATGGAGCTGGCTATAGTAGGGGAAACGGGCTGCGCATCATCGATTATGTGACACTCTACAGTTCGGATAGGTGGGTTATGATGAACTATACGGGCATCGTGCTGATCGTGTTATCGGCAATATGCTAGGGAATTACCGGAGGGCTGGCGGATATAATGCTCAGCAAGGGCTGGGATCCGCTGACCATCTCCTTTTATCGTGGAGCGATTGGCTTAGCGTGTTTTATGGCGTGGACTCTTTTAAACAAAATGAAAAAACAGGATGTATCGCTTCAGTTGATTTGGTGGTCCTCTGTAGCGGGCATCGGAGTAGCGGGCAATTTCACTTTTTATTTTTTGAGCATCGAGTCGACCAGCGTGCTGATCGCCGCGACTTTGATGTACACTGCTCCGTTGTTTGTGATGCTGGCTTCGTTTTTGCTTCGCTTGGAGAAGTCGACCTGGTTCAAATGGGGCTGTATCATTAGCGTACTGGCTGGGATTGTGCTGCTGACAAAAGCCTATGATACAGGCTCATCGGCGGTCAATTTCATAGGTGTGGCAACTGGTCTTGGCGCGGGGCTTTCTTATGCGTTGTTCATCTTTGGATTCAAGAATGCATCTGAAAGTGGCAGGCCGCAACTGGTTTTGACGTTTGCATTTATCGCTTTCAGCGCCGTGCTCGCTTTTTTTATCGATGGCAAAGAAGCGGCCTCTGTGTTCAGTTCAAGTGATGCCGTTTGGTTTTTGGCCATCGGGATTGTAGGCGCTGGCCTTTCGTTTGCGCTCTATACGATTGGCGTACAACAGACTGCGCCTTCTACCGCTTCGATTATTGCAATGGTAGAACCTGTGACTGCTTCGTTATTTGGCGTGGTTTTGCTTGGCGATGCACTAGCGATTGTCCAGATTATCGGTATGATGATTATTCTTCTAACGGTGACGACGCTGAGCTTTAAGAAAGGTAGCTAATCCTTTTCCATCCGGAAATCGCTTCCTTGAATGAGTGTAGATGAGAACGTGAAAGTGTATACGCATAAATGTCTTCAATCGTTAAATCGAGATTCGTTTTTCTAATCGCTGGCCGGCTATGGGATGGCCTCTAGCCATAAGCCAAAAAGGGCAATTGTCTTATGGCGTCGGCTCACCCTTGCCACTCGGCGTCGAACGCAAAAAAATCCCTGTCCGGCAATGCCGGACAGGGATTTTGCTATTTTTCAGCTACATAAGCTTTTTCGGATTCTTCCAAGTCGACGTTAACAGAAACAACGTAATAGCGTTTCGATTCGTCGGCTTCAAGCGCAATGCTTTTGCGTTCGAATAGGGAGATGGTTGCGATTTTCTCTGCTTCGCCGCTTTCAATGTCTTCTTCATAGACGCGGTAGCCTACAACAGAATCGTCACGAACGGCGTACCATGATAATGAAGCTGCGTTAAGTTTCACGTTATCAGGAGCGTCAGGTGTTTGTTCTTTCATGGCCGAATCGGATATGAGTTCTGCGGAAACGACTAGGCGTTCTTCATGAGAACCGATGTCGCGGTTGTAATCGCCAGTACATGTGATGAGGTTTACCATGCGTTTGTCTGAACGTCCGAAGATTTCTTGTACCGGTGCCTCGTCCGTGATGTAGCTTGAGGTGCCGCGCACTTCAAATACCATTTCGCGTCCGTCTTTGTCTGTCAGGGTAAATTGATCGCCTGTTTTCAATTGATCGAGTTTGTAAAAGACGGCGGGGCCTGTCAGGCTGTCGACGTGGCCGGCAAGAACGGTATTGCCTTCTGCGCCTGCTTTAAAGCCTGGAGCGAACCAGCCGACTTGGTCGACATCATCCGGGACGCCCATCTCGCCGTTGTCCAATACGCCGGTTTCTTCAATGGCGGCATCGACTCCTATAGAAGGAATTGAAATGCGTACCGGTTTCATACCGAGCAAATTGTCGATTCGTTCTTGGCGCAGTTCTGCCAGCTTTTTCTGTTGCACGGGGCGGACAGGAAATTCAGCGATTTTGTCTTTATACTGGGTATCGAGCCGTTCGCTTGGCGTTTTTTCTTCAGCCGGTTTAGCGGCTGTCTGGGTGGTGTCGGCCGTTTGGCTTTCGGTCTTTTGTGAATCTTGGCTATTCAACGGGTCGAGAATGAAGAATAGCGTAATACAAAGGGCTGTAGCCAATCCCATGATTAAATATTGTCTCATCTGCACATCCACCTTCCATCGTTCATTAATCAATATGTTCATTTTGACTGATCGCGGCCGGCTTTGGAAACAGAAAGCTTCAGATTTCTTTGCTTTCTTGCCGGTCTTGGCCTGAATGGCCTCTTAATAGTAATAACGCAAAAAAACATGGTTTGGATCACTTTTTTCCTGTATTTAATCATTGGCGATGACAAAATAATTTGGGGCGTCGGCAAAGAAAAAGCCACAGAAAGTGAACTAATCGTTTATTTTGTGCGTTGAATAAGTAAGAACCAAAAAAAGAGTTAAACAACCTAAATGCTGCAGAGTGTAGTAAGCTAAGTATACGAAATCTGCGACAAAGGGGAAACGGTATGGAAAAAATTTCAGATGCATTGCTATACGAGCGCGTCAGGAGCAAGGACAAGGAAGCGCTCGAGGAATTGTACGACCGCTACGAAAAAATGCTTTATTCCTACCTGTGTAAAATGACGGGAGACCGGGATTTGGCAGAAGAAGCGCTGCAGGAAGTATTCGTCAAAGTATGGCGGGGAATCGGCAGTTATGATGAAAGCAAAGGCAAGTTTGTCGCCTGGCTGGTAACAATGTCGCGTAATTCGGCAGTGGATTTGATCCGCAAACAGAAAAAACCGTCCGTTCCATTGGATGAGATTGCCGAAATGGAAAGCACGGATTCTTCAGTGGAAGAAACTGCTGAATGGCAAGAAAAGAGCGACCAGATTCATCAAGCCGTCCGGCATTTATCGGAGGAGCAACAGAAAATGGTACAACTATTTTATTTTAAAGGCTACACACATGAAACCATCGCAGAAACATGCGGCATTCCACTTGGAACAGTGAAGAGTCGAATCCGCTTAGCATTAAAGAAATTAAAAACATCCTTGCAAGCAGTGCAGGAAGGGGGAGTTCTGGATGACAAACGTGAATTGTGATCAATTGATTGATTATTTGAATGGCACGTTAGACGAGCAAGAGCAAAAACAATTTGAAGCACATTTAGCGGAGTGTCCAGAATGTCGCGATATTGTCGATGCGACAGGAGAGCTCCCTTATCTGGCGGAACCGGTACAGCCGGATGCTGGCATGAAAGCTCGCATTTTGGATACGGTCTTCGATGAGGGTGAGCAAGAGGCGCCTATCGAAAAACCGACGCCCATACGTGAAAAAACGGTGCCTCCTGTAGCGATGCCAAAACGGGGCTTCCGGACTTCAAAGTGGACACCGCTCGTCGCAGCGGCGCTACTCGTCTCGCTGCTCGGAAACGCCTACGCGTTTTACGAACTAAACGATCAACCAAACGCTCCAACAGCACCTGAAGTTGCTTTTGAGACAGTCGATTTGCAGGCAAGTGAAACATTTGCAGGAGCAGGGACGGCTGCATTGGTCCATGAAGAAGGAGCGCTGAACCTTTTAGTTCAGGCAAATCAGCTGCAGCCGACGAGCGGGGATGAAGTCTATCAGGTATGGCTGCTGAAAGACGGCAAGCCGATTCCAACCGGTGCCTTTACGCCGAGCCAGGAAAATGAAGGCGCTGTGTTCTTCAGTCTAGAAGAAGACACAGAAGGCTGGGATACCATCGCTGTTACATTAGAACCGAATCGCGGGAACACTACGCCTAAAGGCGAAGTAGTCCTTAGCGCAGCGATCGAGCCAGAAGCATAATCGCATTAAAATTATTCTGAGAGCAGCACTTATACAGGTGCTGCTCTTTTTGTATGGGAAACTTTCAGTCGAACCCTCTCCTACCGTAGGTGTTTAGGTAGAGGTGTGATTCTTGTATCCGTACCTTTAGAACTGTTCTTCTCAAGCACTGCTATAAATGGTTTTCTGAATATTCAAAAAGGGTATTTATAGATAAAACTCTGTGCTTTTCTAAGAAGGAGGCGGGTACTGTGGGGGCAAACACTTCCATGCGTGGAAAAGTTGTAGTCATTACCGGAGCGTCAAGTGGAATCGGCCGTGGGTTGGCTGAGCGCTTAGCGGGAGAAGGGGCGAAATTGGTCATTGCTGCCCGCAGGACGCGATTGATCGAGGAACTGGCAGGCGTACTGGGTCCGTTGGTCGTTCCTGTAACCGCAGACGTCAGTCATGCAAAAGATGTCGAAAGTTTGCATAGAGCGGCGGTAAACAATTTTGGCAGCATCGATGTGTGGATCAATAACGCTGGAACCGGTGTCTACGGGCCATTTACCAACACGCCGCTGCGCGATTTGAATCGCATAGTCGAAGTCAATATGCTGGGCACTATGTACGGCAGCCATTTTGCGCTGCGCCGGTTTAAGGAACAAAAGTACGGGACCTTGATTAATGTGTCGTCATTTGCGAGCAAAATACCGATGCCCTATGGAGCTGCTTATACTGGCAGTAAATTTGGCGTCAGCGGCTTGTCGGATGGCTTGTATGAAGAGCTTCAGCTGGAAGATTTTCCGAATATCCATGTCTGCTCCATCGACCCTTGGGTCACGGATACTCCATGGACAGAGCATGCAGCTAATTATTCCGGACATGAGATAGTGGTCGGTCCGCCGGATGACCCGCTCAAAGTAATCGAAGCCATTCTCGGCTTGATTGATGAACCGAGAAAAAACTTGGAAGTCGGCAAGGGGAAAGCGGCGGCTATTTTTGGGCAGCTTGTGCCAACTCTTTCGAAGGGGCTCAGCGGACAGGAATTAAAAGAAATGATCGAATCGGCTCCGGCAGCGGGGCTGACTTCTGGCAGCCTGCATGAGCCGGTTGAGGAAGGGCGTGCGGTTTCGGGAGATTTGCGTGAGCGTTTTGAACAACAAGAAGAGCTGTGAAGAAAGGAGGAGGCGACATGGCACAGGAAAAATCGCGGCGCGGTCAGACAATCGTCATTACCGGTGCCTCCAGCGGGCTCGGCAAGGAAGTGGCAAGGCAATTGGCCATAGACGGGGCCAATTTGGTCCTGGCAGCACGCAGCACCGGCTTGATCGAAGCGCTTGCTTGTGAACTCGGGCCAAATGCCATTGCCGTAACGATGGATGTCAGTCGTGAAGCGGATGTCGCTTGGTTGTTTGAGGAAGCCTTGACCAGTTTTGGGAAAATCGATGTATGGATTAACAACGCAGGTGTGGGAGTGATTGGCCCGTTCACATCTATTCCGCTCGAAGATCTCACGCGCATGGTGGAAGTGAACGTCAAAGGAACAGTAAACGGCAGTCATTTTGCGCTTCGCCATTTTAAAGAAATCGGCAGCGGCACCTTGATCAATATTGGCTCGGTAGCGAGTGATGTCTCTTTTCCCTATTTTACCGGCTACAGCGCCAGCAAGCATGCCGTTCTCGGTTTCAGTTCAGCGCTCAATGAAGAAATGAAACTCGAAGGCTACCATGACATCCATGTTTGTTCGGTGCTCCCATGGGCAACAGATACGCCGTGGTTCGAATATGCGGGGAATTATTCCGGGAAAGTCGTCGATATGAAGTCGATGAACGATCCCCGGCAAGCAGCCAAAGTGATCCTTGACTTAATCGATGAGCCGAGAGAAGTAGTAGAAGTTGGTAAACGAACGAAAACTATACGCTTATTATCGCGGATGGCACCGAAAGTAAGAGAGAAACGTTCAGCGCGTTTCGTTAGGATCAATCTTGAAAAATTGCCGCCTAAAGCGGCGCATAGTGGAATTCTGCATGAATCGACAGAGGAAAGGGAGAATCCTCCTGGCGGTCACCGAAAAGCTTAGGCGAGCGTGCCTGAGCTTTTTTTATAGGGGTAGAATCTATTCTTCCAGTTGTTTACAAGAATAGTGGAATATGATTAGATGGAAATATAAGGGGGAAGTGCTCATGAATATTACAGAAAAAGAACATCAGGGTGGTCGATGGCATGCGTGAAGCGACTGAATACACTCAATTAAATCCATTTACGGCTATTTGGACACGTCCGCGCGAGACCGTCCGTTATGTTATTGAAGAAAAGCCGACAAGTTTTATTGTTCTACTTCTCGTCTTGACGGGCTTTGCAGGGGGACTTTCGGGTGCATCAAGCGAGGAACAATTCTTTTCTACAGTGACAGTCATCCTCGGATCTTTGTTTTTAGGACCTCTTGCTGTCTTGGTCGGGATTTCGATTGCTTCCGGCATTTATCTTTTGTTCGGCAAGTTGTTCGGCGGGGTCGGGACTTATACGGAAATGTTCCGGGCAGTCATCACCTCGAGCATTCCGCAAATTTGGCTTTTGCCAATGTGGCTGATTTGGCTCCTTGTATCACCGGCAACCTTTTATATGGAAAGTGAATCCGCTATGGTTGAACCGGATACGGGAATCGGCATGGTAATTGGCTTTATACTGCTGGCCGCATCGTTTATCGTTGCAGTCTGGACCTTTGTCATTCAATGCAAGGCAGTGGGAGAAGCGCATCGTTTTTCAGCGTGGAAAGGGTTTTTCGTCATTGTAATTCCTTCTTTTCTACTATCTGTTGTCGTTATCTTCTTCTTGGTGGCCATCTTGTTTACGGTATTTTAAAGGAAAGTAAAAAAAGCGATTCCGTATATTTTCGGAATCGCTTTTTGCATTTTTACTGAGATGGCTTCGACTTCGTTTCGGATGGGCGGGAAACACGCTTTGTGAAGATTTCCTTTTATTCAGGTGTTTTCGTCCTGTTCCTTGCCAGTCAATTTCGCCGCTGCAGCATCAAAGTTTCGGTAGTTCATGCCGTATTCGCTATCGACGTAAAGAACGAGCTTGCCGTTTTGGATCTGCTGATAATATTGTTCCGCTTCCGCATCAGAGAGCCCCATTTGAATGAGTGCATCCTTCGTTGGGTCTTCACCGGAAATAAATGATTTGAATTTATCCATGAAGTCGCCTTCATCCGTATTCAACTGGACATCTGTCTGGCCTTGTACCATCTGCAGCTGTTGGCCGTTCAATGCGACGACGTACATGTCTTGTTCTCTATATCCCTGTGCTTTCAATTCCCCGATTTCGTGAATCACTTCCGCCTGCACATCGAATGTACCGATCATTTTGTGGCCATGTTTTTGCATCCTCGCATCCTCCTGTAAGGTTATTTTTTACCGACTCGTCTTTACGGCTTATGTACCCGAAAATCGAGAATCGATAAACCTTCCGTGCATCTTGCCTTAAGTGGACGTAAAGAAAAGATACTTTCGATGTTAGGGAAAGAAAGTATGAAGTTGCAAAAAGCTTATTGAAATGAAGAAAACAGAAAAGCATTTGTGCCTAGTAATAAAAATTTTTGTAAACCTATTGTAATGTTCGTAAAATATCATATAATTGGAAAAGAAATGAATACATTACAGAATGGGGAAACGATTAACGATGACTTATAGCAAAGTTTTGACGACTGCGGCATTGACTGCAGCTTTGGCTCTTGGAGCAGTTTTACCGACTGGCGCAGCTTCTGCGGCCACATTGACGGAAGGCAATTCAGACCGTATTTTTGGCAGTGACCGCTACCAGACTAGCTTGGAAGTTTCTTTTTACGGTTGGGACGATGACAGCATTGAAACAGTAGTAGTTGCGACTGGCGCCGATTTCCCGGATGCTTTAGCTGCAGCACCGCTGGCAGGTCTTCATTATTCACCTTTGCTTTTGACGAAAAAAGATTCACTGCCTGAAGGATTTGCGGCTGAGTTGAAGCGATTGGGTGCGGATAACGTTATCCTAGTCGGCGGAACTGGTGCTATTTCTGACAAAGTCCAAACCCAAATCAAGAACCTTGGCGTAAAAGTGGATCGTATCAGCGGCAAGACGCGTTACGAAACCGCTGTTAACATCGCAGAAGAAGTAGGCATGGGAGACACGCTTTACGTCGCTACAGGCGCAAACTTCGCAGATTCATTGTCCGTTTCCCCGGCAGCAGCGCTTTACGCTGACCCGATTCTCCTTGTGCCGGCAACTGGCGCGGTTCCAACAGTCGTTGCGGATTACATTGAAGAAAACCAGCCGGAGTGGCCGCTTGTTGTCGGTGGTACAGGCGCAGTAGGACCGGCAGTTGAAGCATTATTCGAAGAAGAGCCGATTCGTTTCGCAGGTGCGACTCGTTATGAGACTAACCAACAATTTAACGAATTTGCATTGGAAAATGGTTTCTTGGTAGATGAAAATGAAGTATCTATCGCAACCGGCACCAATTATCCGGATGCACTATCAGGTAGTTCTTTAACTGCTTCGTATGGCGGGCCTTTGGTCTTGACTGCCAAAACGCCAGCTGCCGCTTCTAAAGAGCAAATTCAAGACTTCGCATCAAAAGATTCTTTCTACACAATCTTTGGTGGCGAAGGGGCCGTTTCATCTGATACATTGAAAAAATTGTTCGCTAAATAATATTTGAAAAATGCCTGCCATCCGGCGGGCATTTTTTTGTGAATAAAAGCAGGCCCTTGTCCGGAAGCTTCGGTATAATGAATTCATTGCAAAAAATAAAGCCAGCAGCAACTAACGGAGGTCGCCATGGAAAAGGAAATGGTATTGTTCGGTAAACGAGTGGTAGAGGAAAAATACATGATTGCAGGATTGATTCAAGAAGAACGGCAAGCAGATTTGACGGCAGCTTCTGTGAGCAACCAAGAGCTTTCGGCTGTAGTATTGGAAGAACGCGTCCGGTTCATCGATTTGCTCGGCACATCGATACAGAATAGCTGCTATGAAGAGAAGATAATGGCGGATATGGCGAAATGGGGGACCGCGACCGGCAATTTTTTCTTAGCGCATGGCATGTCATTAGACGTGGCGCTTGCAGAAACCGCCTTGTACCGAAAACACATTGCGACTTTGATCAAAAGTGAAGGCCGCCGCTTAGCGATTTCCCCGGAAATAACGTACGATGCGGCAGAACTGTTGCATGCGCTTTTGGATCACGCGACATATGCGTATACCCACGCCTACACCACTTCTTATCAACGAAATCTGGCGACCGCGCGCAAAGAGTTTCTGGAATTGTCCGCACCCGTCGTTCCGATTAGTGATTCAGTCGCAATTTTGCCATTGGTCGGCAGCATTGAAATCGACCGGGCGCGTTATATTTTAGAACGAACCTTATTGTCTGCCAGTGAATTGAAAATTAGCACCTTAATTGTCGATTTATCCGGGGTTGTCCGTGTGGATACGATGGTGGCAGAACAAATCATCAAAATCATCCAATCGCTTGGGCTGATCGGCGTTGAAGCAGTGCTGACAGGAATTCGTCCGGAAACGGCGCAATCCATGACGGCACTTGGCGTTGAGGTGCGTACCTTGAATATCGGGGGCAGCTTGAAACGCGCCTTGGAAAAGGTCTACAACTAAAAAAAGCTTTGCCGCTCTTTTTATTGGGAGCGGCAAAGCTTTTTTAATTGGTGACGGCGTCTTGTTTTGCGGACGGCAGGAATTGCTGCAGCGTCGTGGTTTCTTCTGCGGTTAAAGCAAGCATCGGCAAGCGTACGCCACCGACTGGGACACCCAATAGATTGAGTGCCGCTTTGACCGGGCTCGGGCTTGGCGCTGCGAACAACGCTTTCATCGTCGGAAGCAATTTGCGATGAAGCGCGGCGGCTCCTGCTGTGTCGCCGGTGCGGAACATTTTGATCATGTCCTGCATGTCGTTGCCGATGATATGGGAAGCGACCGAGACAATGCCGGTTCCGCCGATAGAAAGCATCGGCAAAGTCAGGCTGTCATCGCCGCTATAAACCGCGAAATTAGTTGTGCGTTCGATGATTTCAGATGCGGCATCCAAATCACCGCTTGCTTCTTTGACACTCGTAATATTGTCGATCAGCGACAGGCGGACGATGGTATCGACCGATAGATTGACGACACTGCGGCCCGGGATGTTATACAGCATGACTGGAAGCGTCGTCGCGCTTGCGATGGCTTCAAAATGGCGGTACATGCCTTCTTGCGACGGTTTGTTATAGTAAGGAGTGACGAGCATGACGCCATCGACGCCCGCTTGCTCTGCTTGCTCGGTCAAGGCGACCGATGCACGCGTGTTGTTCGAGCCGGTGCCCGCGATGATTTTCGCGCGCCCATCGGCTACGGTAACAACATGAACGAACAATGCCACTTTTTCGTCTATCGACAAAGTCGGCGATTCGCCAGTTGTTCCGGCGACGACGATTCCATCTGAGCCGTTATTGATCAAATACTCCACAAGATTTGTTGTTGCTTGAAAATCGATTTCACCGTTTGCATCGAATGGCGTCGCCATCGCAGTGATCACTTGACCGAAATTCATAGAGAACACACCCTTTTCTAAGTTTTTTTCAAAAGTTAGAGGTGGGGGCCGGTCCGAAGTAAACAAAAAGGCAGCAACGGGGGCCCGTTGCTGCCGTTAGAAACAATGTTTACCCATCGTTCCTGTTCGTCAGATAGCCCTCCATATAGTTTCCTATATGACAGTCCGGCACTTCTTCAGTGCAGAACCAGCGCGCAGGAATATGAGCATCCTGCCGCTTCGGCAAATCCCCCTTTCGACAACCGTCCTAAGAGCCCATACTCCTCGGGTTGCGTACTGATGGTTTTTGCGCCTCTATCCTCGCTCCACTAAGGAAGCAAGAAATTATTGAATTAGCTGTAATATAACAGAAAGAAAAGGGAATGGCAAGTGGAAATGCATTTTTTATTTTGTAAAATGTGGGAATAGAGCGCTGCGGCGTGAACTGCTCTCAAGAGATCAAAGGAGGCAATCAAATGGACGATCATCAAATGGATAGACAATTGAATATCCAAACCGGTGGCGAACAAATGGGCTTTAATGCATCGATGCATGAGCACCGTTTCGAAGTGACACCCTATGCGTGGCTGGATAGATTGTTCAAGGCGCATCCGCTGAAAGGAGCAGGTAGGCTGGTCGATTTCGGGAGCGGCAAAGGGCGCTTGAATTTCTTTGCGCACCATCTGTTTGGGACGCCGTCAGCAGGAGTGGAAGTCGACCCATCACTGCACGAAGCCTCGCTGCGGAACTTGAAAAATTATAAAGGAAATCCGGACATCGAGTTCATCAATGGTTATGCGCAAGATTATAAAGTCCAGCCGGAAGATCGCTGGTTTTATTTTTTCAATCCATTTTCCGATCCGGTGTTTATGACGGTGATAGATAGGGTTTTGGCGTCTGTGACGGAGCATCCACGGGAAATCGTCGTGATGTTATTTTATCCATCGGTCGAGTATACCGACTTTCTCGAACGGCGCACCGCTTTTGAGTGGGCCGGCGATATCGAGCTGCCAGTAGAGACGGAAGATCCACGCGAGCGGTTTCTGATTTACCGGTTGCCGAAGTGGGATTGAAGCTTCCGCTGAAACGGGTATAGCTTTATTAAAATGAAAGCGGAAAGAGGGTTTCGGTTATGAAGTGGAAAGGACGAGCAGGCAGTAAGAATGTAGAGGACAGGAGAGGGCGCGGCGTCGGCGGCCCGGTTCTTGCTGGCGGCGGAATCGGTGGTTTGCTGATTGTTTTGTTGATCACGTTTCTCGGAGGTGACCCGGGAGCGATCCTTGGCGGCGAGGGCGGAGGGGATTCTAGCTCCGAACCATATGTGGCGAGTGAGCGGGAAGAAGAACTTGCCGATTTCGTATCGGTCGTTCTCGCGGATACAGAAGAAGTTTGGTCAGAAGTATTTGCTGAAGAAGGCATGGAGTATGTCGAACCGACTTTGGTGCTGTTTTCTGAGAGTGTCCAGTCAGCGTGTGGCATGGCGGGTGCTGCGACAGGGCCGTTTTATTGTCCGGCGGATTCCAAATTGTATATCGACTTAAGTTTTTATGACGAGTTAGAGCGCCAGTTTAATGCGCCCGGTGATTTCGCGATGGCGTATGTCGTAGCGCACGAAGTCGGCCACCATGTGCAGAATCTGCTCGGTGTGCTCGGGGACGTACAGCAGGCGCGTAATCAGCTAAGCGAGACGGAATACAACCAATTGCAAGTGCGTCTGGAGTTGCAGGCGGATTATTTATCGGGCGTCTGGGCACATCACGCTCAAGGCATGGGGTATTTAGAAGAAGGCGATTTGGAAGAAGCGTTGACTGCGGCAAGTGCAGTTGGCGATGATACGATCCAGAAGCGGACGCGTGGCTATGCCGTTCCGGAAAGCTTTACGCACGGTACTTCGGAGCAGCGCAAAGAATGGTTCTATAAAGGCTTTCAAGCAGGTGATCTCAATAGCGGCAATACCTTTGACGCACCGGAATTATAAGCTTTCGAAAAGATTGATATTTTGCGCTTAGTGATTCATTATAAAGAATAGACAGTCTTTTTCATCAATGAAAAAATGAAGAAGAAATCCTATTCTATGAAGGAAGTACACTCATGACAGAAGAGCTAATGACAGAAGACAATATTACCCGTCTTGAAGTGGACGGCAAGCAAGTGATTTTGATCGGCACCGCGCACGTATCCAAGCGGAGTGCTGAGCAAGTAAAAGAAGTGGTCGAGCGCGAACGTCCGGATTCAGTGTGCATTGAACTCGATGCGCAGCGCTATGAATCGGTAACGCAGGACAAAAAATGGAAAGAGACCGATATTTTCAAGATCATCAAAGACAAGAAAGCCAGTTTGCTGCTAATGAACTTGGCGATTTCTTCGTTTCAGAATCGCCTGGCCGACCAGTTCGGCATCAAGCCTGGGTCTGAAATGATCCAAGGCATCCGTTCAGCAGAAGAAACCGGGGCAGAACTCGTGCTCGCTGACCGCAATATCCAAGTGACGTTTTCGCGCATCTGGGGCGGTATTGGGTTGATGGGCAAGGTTCAGCTGATTTCTTCCGTGTTTTTCAGCATCTTCAGCAAGGAATCGATCTCCGAAGAAGAACTCGAAAAGATGAAACAGCAAGATACCTTGAATGCCGTCATGGACGATTTCACCAAAGCCTTTCCGCGCATCAAAAAGCCGCTCATCGATGAACGCGACCAGTATTTGGCGCAAAAAATCAAAGAGGCTCCCGGCCAAAAGATAGTGGCGGTACTCGGGGCGGCGCATATTCCCGGCATCAAGCAAGAAATTTACCGTGATCAAGATTTGAAAGCACTCAATGAAGTGCCGAAAAAATCGAACTGGCCGAAAATCATCGGCTGGGCGATTCCGATAATGATCTTGTCGATTATTGCCTATACGTTCTATGCCAACCCGGCAGCGGGCTTTGATCAAGCCATCAGCTGGATTCTTTGGAACGGCACGCTTGCTGCCATCGGTTCTGCGGTCGCATTCGGCCATCCGCTCGCGATTCTCACCGCCTTTGTCGCCGCGCCGATCTCCTCGCTCAATCCGCTCGTTGCGGCCGGTTGGTTTTCCGGGCTGACACAAGCGTTTGTGCGCCGCCCGAATGTCGGCGATTTCGATACTTTGTCGAAGGACGTCTTCACGGTGAAAGGCTTTTGGGACAATAAAGTGACCCGCGTATTGCTGGTCATCGTCTTGACCAACCTCGGCAGTTCGCTCGGCACATTTATCGGCGGAGCCGACGTGCTGCGTTTGTTTTTCGAAAACTTATAATTGGATTTTTAGAGCTTCTGCGGGACATCCTGCAGAAGCTTTTTTATTTCCGGATATTCGCATAAAAATGTAAAAAAACATTCTCGATGAGTGATTTTTATCATAAAAAGGAGTATAACTAAAGTATAAAACCGAACGGAGGCGCATGGAGATGGATTTCCTCCTGATGGGAATCTTGTTGTGGTCACTGGTCATTGCCGCATTGCTGCTCGGGTTGTACGGCGTTTGGAAAAGATCATGGAAAGCGTTGTTTTGGGGAGGGGTTGCGTCACTTTTGCCGATGGGCTTAATCTTTACGGGAGATGACAGCTGGGTGTTCAAATTGAGCATCGTGCCGCCTCTTCTCATGTTTATCGGGGCATACTTCTTTAAACAGCGCCGACCTGAAAAAGTGTGACCGAAAACCGGCCGAAAAAAATCGGCCGGTTTTCAAGTGTATAAAGTGGTACTTTCTACTCTTCGGTTATACAATAATTATACAATAACCGGAGGGAGAGAATCCTTATGCAGTACATACTTGAACGCAGTAAATTATTCATTTTCTTGATTCTGATCCTCATGTTGGTCGGTGTTTATACATTTCTTACACTGCCACAGCGAGAAATTCCCGAAACGCCTCCAGGGCTCGTACTGATTTCCACCATTTTGCCTGGCGCAGAGCCGGAAAAAGTGGAAACAAGCATTACCAACCCGATCGAGAGGCAATTGCAAAGCATCGATGGCATCGCGTCGATGAATTCCATCTCAGCGAATTCGGCTTCCATTATCACGTTGGAAATTGAAGATGGCATCGAACCGGATGGCTTAATCAATTCAATTCAGCAACAGGCACAGCGCGCTGCCGGCAGTTTCCCGGACCAAGCGCAGGACGTCAGTGTCGAGAAGCTGGATCTGACTTTCCCGTTGGTTTCCTATATGTTTTATGGAGATGAAGAGGAACTTGCACAACTTGAAGAGCCGCTTGCCAAGTTATCCGATGAAGTAGAAGCGGTATCCGGCGTAGCTGGTACACAAGTCAAAGGCTTAAACGGAGAGCAAGTCGTCATTGAACTAGACGGTGATGCACTGGCAGAAAACCAATTGCAGCCGTTTGAAGTGCTGCAAAGCCTGCAACAGGCAAATCAACCTTTATCGCTTGGCACCCACAGCGACGGCGAGCAACAATTCGTCTTGACCGTCCAGCAAAGCCAAGGCATTGAGAAACTGCGCGAACTGCAGGTCGGTCAGACTGCCGTACCGCTCGCAGACGTGGCATCGGTCGAACTGACTGAAGTGCAGGCTGACGATATCGTCACCTTTGAAGGCGAGTCGTCCGTGTCGTATACAGTCTTTTTGCAAACTGGGCAAGATGTGCCATCTGTCGATGATCGCGTCAGCGAAGTGATTGACGGCTTTAACGAAGACTTGCCTGCTGGCATTTCAGCTGAACGTTATGTGTCTCAAGCAGAAAACGTCAATGAAATTTTCAGCACGCTTTATATTTCCCTATTAATTGCGGTACTCGCGGTCTTAATCGTGACAACCGCAGGACTTACGCTGTACGGCGCATTTGCCGTAGCGTTAACGGTCCTGGCATCGGTCTTGATTGGGCTGATTCCAATCCCATCGCTCGGCGTCGATTTGAACCAAATCTCGGTTATTGGCTTGATTATAGCCATTGGGATATTGGTCGATGACAGCATTGTGGTCAACGACAATATCCAGCGGCGCTACAAACTTGGCGATAATACGCTAACGGGGGCCATCAACGGGGTGAAAGAAGTCTATCCATCGATCGTATCATCGAGTTTAGCCATTGTCGTGACGTTTTCTCCGCTGTTATTGCTATCGGGAGGAAATGGTGCGTTCATCAAAGCCTTGCCAAGTGTCTTGATCACGACTATTTTAGCTTCAACGGTCTTGTCGATTACACTCGTGCCGATGATGCAATATCTGCGCACGAAGCGCAAAAAACGTAAAATTTCGGATACCCCAGGCTTCCTGGGCAAGCCGCTTGAAAAGCTGGCGCAAGTGTATTCCGAAAAAGTATTAAAAGGCGTTTTGAAACATCCTTGGCTGACCGGGGTTGGCGGATTGGTCATTGCGACAGCCTTGCTATCGCTGGCACTATTCACGCCATTCGAATTTTTCCCTGAAGCAGACCGCGAAGAAGTGACCATGAATGTCCGTCTCGCGGAAGGCACAACTATTGAAGAAACCGATGCATTCATCCAGGAAGTCACGCAAGAAGTCGCTTCTGAAGACGAGGATGTCAACGAAACGGCTGTCTTCACAGGGGAAGGCTTGCCAAATCTTTTTGCTGCCTCCATGGATAACACAGGTGCTAATACGGGCCAAGTGGCATTCCGTATCGACCGCGAAGCGACTTCCGCTTCTGCGTTTATCGATAAATGGCAGCCAGAGCTCCGCGAACGTTACCCGGATGCGGAAATCTTCCTCGATACGATTGTCCAAGGCCCGCCAGTCGGTGCACCAGTGACCGTAACGGCGACAGGGGAAGACATCAACGAACTCGCCGCACTCCGTGACTCACTCGAAGAAGAGATGCTCACAAACGGTGCGAGTGTTGTAACCGATAACCTCGGGGCTGCGGTACCGGCGATTGAATATGTACCGGAACAGGAAACGCTTGAAGACAACGGCATCGCTTTATCGACCGTTACCAATCAATTGCAGCTACTGACGCAAGGCGTTCCGCTTTATACCTTGTATGAAGGCCAGACCCCTTATCAAGTCATCTTGAAACAAGCGGGCATTACAGAAGGCGAAACTATCGATCTCTCTGCGTTCAGCTTGCCGGCTTCGTCTGCCGCAAGCGATGAAGAAGCGCAAGACGGTGAAGCAGGGCCTCCAGCTGCCGCGCAGCCAGGGCCGCCTGAACTGATCGCACTGGACGAACTACTCACGGCACAGGAAACGACGACACTTGCACAAGTGCCGCATCAATCCGGAGACCGTGCCATCACGCTTCGTGCGTTCGGTGAAGCCGATGACTTTGAAGCGCAAATGCTTGAAATCGTCGACAACGCTCGCGCCGATTTACCGGCCGGCTATGAATTGTCGACAGGCGGCGAGAATTCCGATCAAGAAGCATTCTTTGCTGAAATCGGCATCTTGTTCTTAGTCGTTCTATTGCTGGTTTATCTCGTCATCGCCTTCCAGTTCAAGTCGTTTGGCCTGCCATTCCTTGTCCTGATTGCTGTATACCTCGGCATCTCAGGCGCTATCTTGGGCTTGTTCCTGACACAGACGCCGCTTAGCTTCCTAGGCGTCATGGGAATCGTCTCTTTGACCGGGATTGTCGTTCGAAACGCAGTAGTGCTCATCGACTTTGTCGAAGTGCGACGCCTGACAGGAGATTTCGATATTAAAGAAGCAATCATCGAGTCTGGCTATGCGCGCATCAAGCCGATCGTGCTGACCTCTTTGACGTCGATTGTGGCGTTGTTACCGGTTGCGCTTTCCGGCGATCCATTGTTTGAACCACTTGCCGTCACAATCATCGCGGGTCTCATGTTCTCGGGGATCTTCACGCTCGTCATGATTCCTGCCTTGTATTATTTGTTCAACCGTAAAGACAAGAAGCAAACTGCCTGATGAGAAGCTGCAAGGTCTTCGGACTTTGCGGCTTTTTGTTGTTTGTAGGCAGAGTAAAGCTTGCCTGATGGGGTAAGCAGGAGAGAAAGGGCTATTTTTGAAAAGGGGACGATGCGTTTGGGGACTTTGGACTTAGAAGAAAAATATAGAAAACCGTTGCTCGCGGTATTGATGGCCGGCGTATTTGTAGCGATCCTGAACCAAACGCTGCTCGCCACCGCTTTGCCGCATATCATGAGAGATCTCGATATCACTGCCAATACGGCGCAGTGGCTGACGACGGTGTTCATGCTCGTCAACGGCGTCATGATCCCGATCACTGCTTTTTTAATCAATAAATACACGACACGCCATCTATTCTTTGCTGCGATGGGCTTGTTTGCGGCCGGGACGATTATTTGTGCGCTGGCGCCTGGCTTTGCAACTTTGATGGTTGGGCGCATCGTCCAAGCATCAGGTGCAGGCATCATGATACCGCTCGCACAAACTGTGCTATTCGTCATTTTCCCGATTGAAAAACGAGGCCAGGCAATGGGCATGTTTGGATTGATCATTTCCTTCGCGCCGGCGATCGGGCCAACTTTGTCTGGTTATTTGGTCGGCCAATATCCATGGCGGTCATTATTTTATATCGTCATTCCGATTGCGCTCATCGATTTGGCGCTGGCGTATTTCTTCTTGCGCAATGTAACGGAGCGGACTTTCCCGAAAATCGATATCGTCTCGATTATGTTGTCGACTTTAGGATTCGGTGGATTGCTTTATGGCTTCTCAAGTGCTGGGGCAGCCGGATGGGGCAGTGTGTCCGTAATTGCCACAATCGGTGTCGGTGCGCTGGCTTTAGTATTTTTCATTCGTCGGCAGGGCAGGCTCAAGCAGCCGATCTTGGAATTCCGTGTCTTTAAATACGGCATATTTACTTTATCGACGATACTTAGCATTATCGTGTTCGTCACGATGATCGGCAGTGCGACGATTTTGCCGATCTATATGCAGGACATGCATGGGTTTACGGCACTTGAATCGGGATTGGCATTATTGCCAGGAGCGATCATCATGGGGCTCATGAACCCAATTGCCGGGCGCATCTTCGACAAAGTTGGCGGCAAATGGCTGGCAGTCGCAGGACTCTCGATTGTCACCGGCTCAACTTTTCAGTTTACAGTCCTGACTTCTGAAACAACATTCGTCTATTTGGCTGTTATGCATGCCATCCGCATGTTGGGGGTTGCACTGGTTATGATGCCTGTAACCACAGCTGGGCTCAACCAATTACCGGATCACCTTATCCCTCATGGCACGGCGATGAGCAATACGATGCGCCAAGTGTCGGGGTCTATCGGTACGGCATTGCTGGTAACAATTATGACCAGCGCCGCGCTCGATCCGGGGCGGTACGGCGTTGAAGGCTTGATTCGAGGGGTCAATATGTCCTTTATGGTGACAGGCATTTTGAGTGCCATTGGCATCGTTTTAGCATTTTTTATGAAAAATCCAAAGGCCCAGGAACAAGGCGAGTGATGAACTGAAGATGTCACAATATGTGCATTTACTTCTTCTATCAGATTTGGTAAGATGTCTGACGACAGACAATGAATGAGAATGATTTGTTCAATTTCTGATAAAACTACTTTTAATGAGGTGAAGTTGTGAATTTACTATGGGGCATCTTCGGCATCATCGTCGTTCTTGGAATCGCTTTCTTGTTCTCTGATGGCAAAAAATCCATCAAGCCACGGACGATTCTCGGCGGTTTGGCCATACAGCTTACGTTTGCGTTTATGGTGCTAGAATGGGAACTAGGCAGACAAGCCTTGCTCAAATTGTCGCAAGGCGTGCAAAACATCATCAACTATGCTGGTGAAGGGATCGCGTTTGTCTTCGGTCCTGCAGCGGATACGCAAAACTTTGGGTTCGTCTTCGCGTTCCAAGTACTGACGATCATCATTTTCTTCTCGTCTTTAATTTCTGTGCTTTATTATTTAAACATCATGCAATTCATTATCCGTTTGCTTGGTGGGGCTTTGGCGAAATTGCTCGGCACGAGTAAAGCGGAATCAATTTCCGCAGCGGCCAATATCTTCGTTGGCCAGACGGAAGCGCCGCTAGTCGTCCGCCCGTTCCTGCCGAATATGACCAAGTCCGAATTGTTCGCGGTCATGACAGGGGGGCTCGCCTCAGTCGCAGGTTCCACACTTGCAGGGTACGCGCTTCTCGGTGTCCCACTTGAATACTTGCTCGCTGCGAGTTTCATGGCGGCTCCTGCCGGCTTGATCATGGCGAAAATCATGATCCCGGAACAGGAAGAAGTGGAAGAGAAAGAGTTTGTTATGGAAAAAGACAAGCAATCAGTCAACGTCGTTGATGCAGCTGCACGCGGGGCTTCAGACGGCCTGCAGCTGGCCTTGAACGTCGGGGCGATGCTTCTTGCGTTCATCGCGTTGATCGCATTGGCAAACGGTGTCCTTGGCGGCATCGGCGGCTGGTTCGGTGCTGAAAACATCACCATCCAAGGCATTCTTGGTTATATTTTCGCGCCGCTTGCGTTTGCGATCGGCGTCCCATGGGAAGAAGCTGTGCAAGCGGGTAGCTTTATCGGACAGAAGCTCGTCTTGAACGAGTTTGTCGCTTACACGGCATTTGCACCAGAAATTGCGAATTTATCTCCGAAGACGGTCATCATCGTCAGCTTCGCGCTTTGTGGATTCGCTAACTTCAGCTCACTCGCTATCCTTCTTGGCGGTCTCGGTGCGATGGCGCCAAGCCGTCGCCCGGAAATTGCGCGCCTTGGCATGCGTGCCATTGCAGCCGGTATGCTTGCGTCTCTATTGAGTGCAGCAATCGCTGGGATGTTCATTTAAGCAAGAGCTCGTTGTTCGAGTAAATCAAAAACCACCTGTTCCTTTGTTCATCTAAGGTGATGAACAAAGGAGAGGTGGTTTTTTCTTTATACAAGGCTTTCATTGCATCGAATTCCTTTCAAGAAGAAAGCCTTGACAGCGGCTTTTTTTAGGATTACACTTCAATCTTGGCTTACCTGATTTTTCAGGCAGAGCGGGTAGGGAGAGGGCTAATTTCATAGAAGGTATGTCTTATGGCAAATTGGATGGACCGATTTTTCGGTCTTAACGAAAACGGGACGACCATCAAGCGGGAAATGACAGCCGGCTTGATCGGGTTTTTCACCGTGGTCTACATCATCGCCGTCAACTCACTGATTTTATCGGAGTCCGGCATGCCGATCGAGTACGCCATTATCGGTACCATTGCCGCTTCTGTCGTTGGAGCGTTATTAATGGGCTTTTGGGGCAATGCGCCCATCTTGCTCATTCCGGGCATGGGGATCAATGCATTGTTCTCGTATACGCTCGTCCAGTCGATGGGGCTTAGCTGGCAAGAAGCACTTGCTGTCGTGTTCGTTTCAGGGTTTATTTTCGTCTTTGTCGCGTTTACGCGCTTTTCGAAAATGCTCAGCGAGGCTGTTCCCAATTCGCTGAAAGAAGCGATCACGGTTGGGCTTGGGCTGTTTTTGATGCTTTTGGGTCTTGAGAAAGGCGGCCTTGTGGGTCCTGGCGACGGGGCGATTCTTTCGCTCGGTTCGCTATCGGATCCGCTTGTGCTGTCGACGATTGTGACGTTTTTGCTCGCGATCATTTTATTCATCCGCAATGTGCCGGGGAATTTTCTGATCACGATTGTCTTCGGAACGGTCATTGCGTATTTCTTCGGCATGATCGACCTCAGCCAAGTGAGCGAGCCAGGCGTCAATCCGGCAGAAGCATTTGCGGTGTTCGGCTCGATGTCATTCGCTGGCTTTTTGTCGACGACGTTCTGGGTAGCGGTCTTTTCCTTGACGATGGTGCTGGTGTTTGAAAACATCGGCCTTGTCCACGGACAGGTGAATTTTATCGACCGTCCAGAAAAGTATTCGCGTGCGTTCCAGGCGACGTCCGTTTCGACGATGGCTTCAGGATTTCTGGGCACAAGTCCGACGGTGGCCAGTGTAGAAAGCGCGGCAGCAATGGCTGCTGGCGGTCGCACTGGATTAACTTCGTTGACGGCAGGATTTTTGTTTATAGGTGCAGCATTCTTCATTCCACTGATCAAGATCATTCCCGATAGCGCAATTGCGCCGATTTTAATCATTATCGGTGGGTTGATGCTTCAAAACATCAAGAATCTCGACATGAAGGACATGAGCGAGACCTTTCCGGCATTGTTGATTGTTGCGCTCATTCCGTTTACGTACAGTATTGCGGACGGCATTGCGATTGGGTTTATCCTGTATCCGGTGCTAAAAGTGGCAATCGGCAAATGGCGTGAAGTATCTCCTGCACTTTATGTGATTGCTTGTCTGTTTTTCGTCAATTACGTCTTCCACGTAGTCGGCTAAAAAAAGCGCATCCGGTTGATGGATGCGCTTTTTGCTTATTTTGGCATGTTATAATAATAGAAAAGGAGCGGATCACGATGCGCTATTTTAAATCGAATATGGAAAAATTGGTCAGCCAAGAGCCGGAACTAAAACAACGGTTAAAAGTATTGATGAAAGAAATGGAACTTGAAAAAAGCTTCGCATTAAAAGCGCTTTACCATTCGGAAGTAGCGGACAGCGGCCCTTTCATGAAGCAATATCAAGAAATCGATAATCAGTAAAAAAAGCCATGCGCAAAGAAATCCTTTGCGCATGGCTTTTGTATTTTTTCAGGATGTACGGGCAGCTTTAAATTCATCGAGCCATTGCTGCCAGGATTCAAGTGTGGTGCCGATGCAATAGCGGTTAATTTTTTGGTCGTCACAATCGATGCCTTGGCCCCCGAGCAGAAAGTGAAGGTTCGGGATGGCTGCAGCAAGCTCCGAAATGTATTTTTCCGCGACGGGGCGGCTTTTCGGTGTGGTAACGGACATGCAGACGAGCTGGAAATCCTGCTTGGCTACCATTTCCGCCAGGCCATCGAGTGGCGTGTCAGGACCTGTGTAGACTACGTGGAAGCCGTTCTCCCGAAGGAACAGGGAGAACAATAACAGGCCGAGCTGATGATGCTCGCCGCTCGGACTAAGCGCTAACACTTTCGGCAAATGAGGCGCAACCGGGAAGATACGGAAAAACTGGTTAAAGCGCTGTTGGATGATATTGGTGATCATATGTTCATGTGCCACGCTGATTTGGCCATTTTCCCATTCGGCGCCAATTCGTACCATGAGTGGCGCAATGATATGAAAGAAAACGGTTTGGTGATGGAACAACGAGAATTTCAAGTCGAGCAAATAATTAAACCGGTCAATGTCTATTTCTACAGCGGCCTGATATAGTTCTTCAATTTGCTTTGCGTACTCAATCGGTTCCTTGTGATCGGTAACTTCAGGGTGATAGAACTGTTTTCTCGAAGTATGCAGCAACTTGACGGCTTCACTGATTTTCATGCCATTTTCCTGGACTTGGATTTTCAGCCATTTCAAGTCTTCCAAGTTTTGGTCAGAATACAGTCGGTGGCCCGATTCCGTGCGCGCAGGCGTGATGGCATTATAGCGCGTTTCCCAAGAACGGATGGTCACTTTGGGCATATCGAGTAGTTTGGCAGCAGCTTTGATATTGTACATAGCATGACCTTCATTCCGTAGTTTTTTGTTATACAAATATTATACAACCAACTATCTCAAGCGTAAAGTTATTGGCTTTATTGTCAGCAGAAAAGAGCAAGAAAAAACAAATCCTTAAAGAGGGAAAGGAGGCTATTTAGTGCATAGTGTCGCGATAAATCCTTAAAATGGAAAAAGACAGTGCGCTTTATTGGCGGCACTGTCTTTAAGGGAGTATAAAACTGATACAAAATCTGTAAATGACTCAGATTTTGGGTGCTTATTGTTGTTCGATTGTACGTACGCGTTTGGCAGATCTTGAACGTTGCCACCCCGCCGTAATGGTAAGTGTAGCCAATAATAGTATCAAGCCGAGGATAAACGGGAAAATGATATTGATATCGAATAGAATCCCTGCGAGAAGTGGCCCCATAACATTTCCGATACTCATATAGGCGTTATTCATGCCCATCGCAAAACCGACTTCGCCTTCTGCAAGTTTTGAAATCAATGTATTCAAAACGGGGCGCAAAATGGAAGTCGCCAGGAAGATAATCAGCGATACCCCGAAGAACATAACGTAGCTGCTGGCAAATAACGAGGCCAGAAAGCCGCCCGCGGCAACGCCAAGGAAGGTGATTAAGACACCGATTTCCCCGAAGCGTGAAACGATGCGATCGACGACAAACAATTGAACGATAACACTCACCGTTCCGGTAGCGGTAATCATAAAGGCAATGTCTTTTGCGGTGGAGTTGAATTGGTTGTCGAGATAAAGCCCAAGGACGGACTCATATGCGAGCAAGCCAAAACTCATGACCAGCGTGATGACTAGCGGCAAAAAGTATGGTACTGAAGTGGAGCGGGCAATTTTTTTAAACATCGATTCGGATTGAGTCATCGTCAAAGCGAGATTCGGATCCGCTTTTTCGGCGTCGCTGTCTTTTAAGACAAAAACAGAGAAGAGAACGGCTGCGAGCGACACGAGCGCTGACACGAGAAACGGCAGCTTCAGGCTGAAGTCGGCAAGAAATCCACCAATCCCCGGCCCAATGACGATGCCGAGTGACATTGCGGCTGATACCAGGCTTGTGCCTTTGGCGCGCTGGTCGAATGTCGTGATGTCAGCGATATAAGCGAAAATGGCCGGTACGAGCATCGCCGCGCCAATGCCTCCGACAACGCGTGAGAAGTACAGCACCCAAATAAAGTCGGAAGCATAGAAAATGAACATCGATAAGGTCAGCCCTGCCAGACCCCAGATGATCATGATGCGCCGCCCGTATTGGTCGGCCCATTTACCGGCGATCGGCGAGAACAGGAATTGGGCAGCGGCGAAGATGGCAATCATCAAACCGGCTGCCATGCCGCCTTGATCGATGGAGACAAGATACGATGGCAGAATCGGTATGATGATGCCGAAACTGGCAATGGCGATGAACATATTGATCATCAAAATTAGGATTTTTTTGCGTTGGTCTTTGGACATGGGTGTGCCTTCTTTCTTATATATACATACGCAGGACAGTTATATTGACTTCCCCATATTATGTATACTTCCAATGCTTGTCAATGACTTTGCAAGTTGGATGTGGATTTTATTTTAAGTGCAAATCCAAGAGGGGCAGTCGCACAAATTGAAACGGGTTGAGCCATCGCGATTCTCGGGTATAAGGTAATATCTAACGATCGATCACGGGGAAGGGGATGCGTATGGATCAACGACTGGAAAGAATTCAGCTACCGGCTTTACGCGAGCGGGTTGTCAGCGCGCAACAAGCAGCTTCTTGGATAACGGATGGCATGGCGATTGGCCTCAGTGGCTTCACGCGCGCAGGAGACGCCAAGGCAGTGCCGAATGCTCTGGTGGAACGCGGAGAGAAAGCGCCGTTTCGAATCGATGTCTATAGTGGCGCTTCACTGGGGTGTGGAATCGACGGCCGTTTTGCACAGTCAGGCATCGTTCGAAAACGTGCACCTTATCAATCCGATTCTTTGATGCGCGCTTCGATTAATTCTGGGGAGGTGCAATTTGTGGACCACCATTTATCCCAGACGGCCGAATGGGTCCGCGGAGGCGTGACGGGGCCTTTGGATTTCGCCATCATTGAAGCGCTCGGCATTACCGAGGAGGGCTTGCTGATCCCGACGACTTCCGTCGGCAACTCAATGGTATTCGCCCATCATGCGGACCAGCTCATTATCGAAATCAATACGGCACAGCCGATGGAACTCGAAGGAATCCACGATTGCTACGAACCGGAAGCGCTTGGAATGCGCCAGCCGATTCCGCTCGTTTCGCCGAGGGACCGCATCGGTAGAAAAGGCATCCCAATCGATCCAGCGAAAGTCAAAGGCATCGTCTGGAACAATCAGCCGGATTCACCTTCGCCGATCGAACCGCCCGATGCCGACACAAATATCATGGCTGGACACTTGCTCGATTTTTTGCGTGGCGAAGTGAAGGCTGGCCGATTGAGGGAACAATTGCCGCCTATTCAATCGGGTGTTGGTTCTGTCGCGAATGCGGTATTGCACGGTTTGATCGATTCGGAATTCGAAGGGCTGGAGCTGTATTCAGAAGTGCTGCAGGATGCCGTATTCGATTTACTGGATTCGGGCAAGGTATCATTTGCTTCAGCTTCAGCTATTACTTTATCCGCAGATTATATGGAAAGAATCTATCGCAATTTCAGCCAATACCGGGACCGGTTGGTGCTGCGGCCGCAAGAAATTTCCAACCATCCCGAAATCATCCGGCGCCTCGGACTCCTTTCCATCAACACTGCGTTGGAATTCGATATGTACGGCAATGTCAATTCCACACACGTTGCTGGAACTAAGATGATGAACGGTATTGGTGGGTCGGGAGATTTCGGGCGCAATGCACAGCTGGCTATTTTCGTCACTAAATCCACTGCCAAAAACGGCCGGATCTCCTGTGTCGTGCCCTTCGCTTCCCATATTGACCACATAGAGCACGATGTGGACGTGTTGGTCACGGAATACGGATTTGCCGATATCCGTAATCTGGCGCCTCGCGAGCGGGCAGAACGGATCATTGCGAATTGCGTCCACCCGGATTACCGCCCGCAACTGCAAGATTATTTCACTCGAGCGGTGGCTCAAGGCGGCCATACGCCGCATGTTCTAGGTGAAGCGTTATCTTGGCATGAACTGTACACACGCGAAGGCACGATGATTAAAAAAACGCTGTAATGGATGTGAAGCAAAGACGGCAGCGCCTGCTTGTCTTTTCTGTTAATCGGAAGTCAGTTATACTAATAACACTTGAACCTAACTGGAGGCCCATGCGCGATGGAAAAAATAACACCCGGCCCGCTATTGGATGTGATGGGGGAACTGTTCTCCGATGAAATCTCGATAGCGGTATCGAATATGGAAGAGTATACCTATTATCGCCCGAGCAAACGCATCGATTTAAAAATTAAGCCAGGAGATAAAGTGCGTGAAGGCACCATCGCCCATAAAGCGCTGACGACGGGCCACAAAGCATCGGAGTTCATCAACCGCGAAGTGTTTGGCGTGCCTTACCACGGAATGGCCGTGCCGTTTGAAGAAGACGGGAAGATTGCAGGCTGCGTCATGGCCATCTATCCGGCTTATACAGAAGGAAAGTCAGTCGTAACGGTGAAAAGCCCGGATGGCTGGAAACCGATCCCGTTCACCGACGTGCGGTATTTGGAAGTGAAGGACCGCAAAACGCATGTGCATGCTGCGGATTTTTCCGGAACGAATAAAAACTCCCTGCAGGAATTCGAATATTTGTTGCCGAGAGATTCATTCATCCGCTGCCATCGCTCGTTTATCGTCAATGTCCACCATATAGAAGAAATTCATCCCGATACCCATTCCACATTCGTGCTGGCGATGGATAATGGGGAGCGGCTGCCCGTCAGCCAATCGTATTCCAGCTATTTCCGCAAACTACTCGGCTTCTGAGCTCGCATGAAAATGCTGCCTCGGACAGCCGATTTTCTGTTTGGCCCAAGAGATCCACTTTTCCATTCTGATATTTCCTGTTTCGCTCTATTGCGCGTTATCATTAATATAGTCACACAAGTAAATTGGGTGCGCTGCATCCAGTTTTTTTAATGAAAACAATGCAGATAATACTATTCAATATTATGAAAACGCTTCAAAAATTGGCATATGTTAGATAAAAACATATAGAAAGAGAGAGTGGATGGAATGGAAAAGAACCTCGAGCGGATCAAAGCGACAGAATTACAGGATCGTGTAGTCACAGCGCAAGAAGCGGCTGCGTGGATCCAAGACGGCATGACACTAGGGCTTAGCGGATTTACAAGAGCAGGCGATGTCAAAGCGGTCTCATACGCGCTGGTGGAACGCGCGAAAACCGAAAATTTCAAAGTCAACGTCTTTACCGGGGCATCTCTTGGCTCGGATGTCGACCGGCTGTTCGCAGAGGCGGGCATCGTCAACAAGCGTTTGCCTTTCCAAGCGGACCCGGCAATGCGTAAAGCGATCAATGCAGGGGATATGTACTTTTTGGACCATCATTTGTCCCACACGGCCGAATGGATTCGTACGGGCGCGATTGAACCAATCGATTTTGCGATCGTCGAGGCTCTTTCCATCACTGAAGATGGGATGATCATCCCGACTACCTCTGTCGGCAACTCTTCCGTATTCGTCAAACACGCCAAGAATATCATTGTGGAAATCAATACAGCCCAGCCTGAATTATTTGAAGGCATCCACGATATTTACGATACCGGTACACAAGGCGAGCGGGATCCGATCCCGTTGACTTCTGTAGATCAGCGCATCGGGACCAAGGGCATTCCAATGGATATGGATCGCGTACGCGGCATTGTCTTTAACCATCAGGACGATTCTCCTTCAACCATTGTGGCGCCGGATCTAGATACGAAAATCATGGCTGACCATCTGCTGGACTTTTTCCGCAGCGAAATTGCGTCCGGCCGTTTGACGGAAAAGCTGGCTCCGCTTCAATCAGGAATCGGCTCTGTAGCGAATGCTGTATTGCACGGCATGATTGATTCGGAATTCGAGCATCTGGAAGTCTATTCAGAAGTATTGCAAGATGCCGTATTTGATTTGATGGATGCGGGCAAAGTCGATTTCGCCTCTTGCTGTTCGATCACCTTATCCGAACCGAAGATGGAACAGGTTTTCAGTGATTTTGACCAGTACCGCGACAAAATCGTCATGCGCCCTCAGGAAATCTCGAATCATCCGGAAATCGTCCGCCGCCTCGGCCTTATCGCGATCAACACGGCATTGGAATTTGATATGTATGGAAACGTCAACTCTACACACGTGTCCGGCACGAAAATGATGAACGGCATCGGCGGCTCGGGCGATTTTGCCCGCAATGCGCGCCTCGCCATCTTTGTGACGAAATCTACCGCAAAAGACGGCAAGATTTCAAGCGTGGTGCCATTCGCCACACATATCGACCATACCGAGCACGACGTCGATGTCGTGGTCACCGAGCAAGGCTACGCCGATCTTCGCGGGCTAGCGCCGCGCCAGCGTGTAGAAGTCATCATCGAAAACTGCGTCCATCCGGATTACCGTCCGCAAATGCGCGAGTATTACGAAGAAGCGCTGACACGCGGAGGCCAGACGCCGCATGTCCTCGAGAAAGCTTTCTCATGGCACGAATCGCTTGCCCAAAACGGCACGATGCTTTTGAAAAAAGAACAATTGGTCTAAAACAAAACCGGACAGCCGTATCGGCTGTCCGGTTCTTTTTGTTCAGCGATTGCCGTACATTTCAGACGTATTGCGGGAATACAGTTCAATGATGTTGCCGAAAGGGTCCTCGGTGTAGACCAGATAATGCGGTTTGCCTTTATTGATGTTCCACATCTTGCTGCGCTGGCGTCCGCCGTGCTGGACGATGCGTTCAATCGTTTCGACGATATCATCGACCACTAGGGCAATATGGAAAAACCCTGCGTGCCGCGGCGGTTCTTCAGAAAAAGAAGGGTCTTGGAATTCGAATAGCTCGATGCCGAAGCCGTCGGAGGACATGAGATGGACATTGCGCATCTTGCGAATCTCCGGCCCTTGCAAATCGTTCGTCATCGATTCCGGGCCTTCTGTTTCTGCATCAAAGTCAAAGGGCCCCGCCAAAATATGAAAATCGAATACTTTTCGGTACCATTTAATCGCCTTATCTAAATCGGGGACCGCCAGCCCCACATGCGTAATTGCTGCCATGATGATTCTCCTCCTTTTTACTGTATTGATTCTGTACCCTTCTACTAACGGGAATATGCAGAAATATATCAGGTATTGAAGGATTCAACCCGAAATAGTTGTTGCCAGACTGGATTTTTAGTATTATAATAAGCAATTGTGAAATTCTGAAATGAGGGTCCTAATATGAAAAATTCCATCTATGGATTGACGATAGAACAACTAAAAGATTGGTTTGTAGAAAATGGCCAGAAGAAATACCGCGCAGAACAAGTGTGGGATTGGCTTTATATTAAACGTGTCACTGAATTCTCGGAGATGAAGAACTTATCGAAGGATTGCATCGAGCTTTTGGAGAACAATTTTGCGATCCGTACATTGGACCAGGCAGTTAAGCAGGAATCGTCTGATGGCACGATCAAATTCCTTTTCCGTTTGCAGGATGGCAACTTGATCGAAACGGTTCTCATGCGCTTTAAATACGGCAACTCGGTATGTGTCACGACACAAGTTGGCTGTAACATTGGCTGCAGTTTCTGCGCTAGTGGTCTCTTGAAGAAGAGCCGTGACTTGAACGCAGGCGAAATCGTTGAACAGATCATGCAAGTACAAGCGCATTTCGACGCAGAGCAAAAAGAAGAGCGCGTCAGCCACATCGTTGTCATGGGTATCGGCGAACCATTCGATAACTACACGAACTTGATGGATTTCCTCCACGTTGTAAACTCCCAAAAAGGATTGGCAATCGGAGCGCGCCACATCACGGTTTCAACAAGCGGGATTGTACCGAAGATTTACGATTATGCGGATGAAGGCTTACAAGTCAACTTGGCGATTTCTATCCACGCCCCGACGAACGAATTGCGTTCACGCATCATGAAGATCAACAAAGCGTACCCGGTTGAAAAATTGATGGAGTCTATCGATTATTACTTGGAAAAATCGAATCGCCGCATCACTTTTGAATATATTATGCTGCGCGACGTCAACGACCATGTCGAAGAAGCGAACAAGCTGGCGAAATTGCTTGAAAACAAACGTCATTTGTCTTACGTCAACTTGATTCCTTACAACTCGGTCGATGAGCACGACCAATATCAGCAAAGCACGCCTGAAGCCATCAGTGCATTCTATGATGCATTGAAGAAAAAAGGCATCAACTGCGGCGTCCGCCACGAACAAGGTGCAGATATCGACGCTGCCTGCGGACAGCTTCGCAGCAAGCAAATCAAAAAAGAGAAAAAACCAGCAACGGTCTAATCTCATGATAGACAGCAAGCCCCCGAAATTTTTTCGGGGGCTTTTTATATGGAGAAACGCAGTGAACCTCCTAGCCTACGTTGGCCAAAAGAGATTTGAGCTGCGAAAATGACACAATCATGAATATTGCAAAAAAAATGAAAGCGGATAACCCTAGAGCTGGACTGGTTTCCCCATCAAAAAACCAAATTTACGCAAACGTTTGCACAAATGTATTTGTAATTTACTGCAAATTCTCTATAATGGAAGAAAACGCTTAAGAGGAGAATGGGAAATGGCTGAAATTAAAATCGAGAAATTAGGCAAACGGTACGATAAAGGGGCGCTGGCGGTCAGTGATTTCAATCTACATATAAAAGATGAAGAGTTCATCGTGTTTGTCGGTCCTTCGGGGTGTGGGAAATCGACAACCTTGCGCATGATTGCAGGATTAGAAGAAATCTCGGAAGGTGAATTTTTCATTGATGGAAAACGCATGAACGACGTAGAGCCAAAAGAGCGCGACATCGCCATGGTGTTCCAAAACTATGCCTTGTATCCGCATATGACAGTCTACGAAAATATGGCGTTCGGTTTGAAATTGAGAAAGTTCAAAAAATCGGAAATCAAAAAACGTGTCGACGAGGCAGCTGCAATTCTTGGTTTAGAGGAATACTTGAACAGAAAACCGAAAGCGCTCTCAGGCGGACAGCGCCAGCGTGTAGCACTTGGACGCGCCATCGTTCGCGACGCCAAAGTCTTCCTGATGGATGAGCCTTTATCGAATTTGGATGCGAAATTGCGGGTGCAGATGCGCGCCGAAATTTCCAAATTGCATAACCGCCTGAAAACGACCACGATTTATGTAACGCACGACCAAACGGAAGCCATGACCATGGCTACCCGCATCGTGATATTGAAAGATGGCGTGATTCAGCAAGTCGGCACGCCGAAAGAAGTGTATGATTTCCCAGAAAACCGCTTTGTCGGAGGATTCATCGGTTCGCCGGCTATGAACTTCTTTGAAGGCCAACTGGTCGACGGTGCATTTGCAGTCGGCACGAAAAAAATGGCGATTCCATCAAAACTATTGGATTCACTGAAAGCGGAGGGCTACGATAATAAATCAATCACGCTCGGCATCCGCCCGGAACATATCCACGTCAACAATGAAGACCTGTCTGGAATCCCGGCAAGTGAATTCGAGGCCACGATCACTGTATCCGAATTGACAGGCGCGGAGACGATCCTCCACGCAGTCTATGAAGATCAGGACTTCATTGCCCGTGTCGATGCCTCAACTTCGATTGAAGCGGGACACCAAGCAACACTCGCCTTCGACATGGCGCATGTCCATTTCTTCGACGCAGAAAGCGGAGCGCGTATTAAATCTGTAGAACGTACGGAAGTAACTGTATAAACCCACTTAACCAGCCCGGCTGAAAAGCCGGGCTGGTTTTTATTTGCGTACAGGAAGAACAGCGGGCAATCTGAAGCCTAAATCGATTTCCTCCACTCCCGCTATGAAAAATCCACAATCTTATGCGAAGCAAGGGAGGGTGACACACCCCTTGAAGCTCAACCAACTAAAAAGCCCGCACTTTCCCCCGCAAAGGAGGAAGCGATTCCCCATTGGCGGATGAATAACAAAACGCCCAACCATCTACACACCTAAGCCTCAATGAAATCACCAAGCCGCCGGGCATAACAGGGTGAGCCGAAACCATAAGACAAGCGTTATTCTTGGCTTATGGTGAAAGGCCAACCCAAAGCCAGGCGGCGAGTTACTCCAGAAGCTAAACCAACTAAAAAGTCCGCACCTTCCCAGCAAAGCAGAAAGCGATTTTCGAACTGACACTATAATTTTTCATGAATAAGCCTATTCACAGCCATTCAAAGCGTGAAAATTTGAAAAAAATGGAGTGGTTCGCAAAGGATACGTTTAGAGCGAACGATTAGGGGAAAACAACTTAACATAGAGTTTTCAAAAAAGGAGTGGACACAGAATGGTAAAAATTGCAGTCGAACATCCATTTACATCCGTACGTGACGCGCTAGTACAAAAAGGGTACCGCGCAGAAATGCTTGAAAAGAAAACAGATGCGACAGATTATGACGTAGTGGTCGTCCGTGACCAGGAAGACTTAACGGATTTCCATATGAGCGTCTCATTAGTAGAAGCAAGAGGGCGTACATTGTTTGAAATCGTAGAAGAAGTGGAAGAGCGCCTCGTGCGCCAAGGCAAAATCCAATCACCGACACCAATGGCACCGGAATACGGTTCAGAATCAGGCGGAGGCGGCGGAAGCTTCGTTGCCGGTGCTGTGACAGGCGCTTTGATCGGCGCAGCAGCAGGCCTATTGCTCGCGCCTAAGAGCGGCAAGGAATTGCAGGAGCAAGTGAAAGCGAAAACTTCGGATTCCAGTGAAAAGATGAACACATCCATCGAGCAGGCAAAAGAAAAAGCCGATGAATTGAAAACAAAGCGCGACGAGAAGAAAGAAGAAAAAGAACTGAAGAAACAAGAAAAAGCGATTGAAAAAGAAGCGAAGCAGCAAGAAAAAGCTGAAGAAAAAGAAGAGAAAAAAGAAGAAAAAGCCGAAAAAGAACATGAAAAGGCTGAAAAGAAAGTAGAAAAAGAAATCAAGAAAGCTGAGAAAGATGCCGGCGGCGTGGACGTCGTAGAATTCGGCGAATCATCGCTGGGCAAAAATTCAGATGGCGAGATCAAGGTCGAGCCAACAGACGCTAAAAAGAATAATTAATAAGTGATAAAGGCCTCCCGCATTACGCGGGAGGCCTTTCGTATGCCAAGGTTATTCAGCTGCAATTTCATCGACAGGGTCATGCGGCGCAGGTTCTGGTACAAAAATCAGGACGACTAGACCGATGATAAAGAGTACCACCAAGCTCAACACGCCTAAACTGGAGTTTCCGGTAATTTGGGAAGTGACCCCAACGAGTAAAGGGCCGGTGATGGCGGCGAACTTGCCAAAAATATTGTAGAATCCGAAAAACTCATTGGCATTTTGCTTAGGCACCAGCTTGCCGAAATAAGAACGGCTCAAGGCTTGGATGCCGCCTTGGCTCGTAGCGACCAACATGGCCAGTATCCAGAAATCCATGATGGTTTCGATGAACACTGCATAAACGCAGACAATAATATAGACACAAATACCGACATAAAGCATTTTCTTGCCGGTAAATCGATCCGACAGCTTGCCGTAAAGAATCGCAAAAGGAGCGGCCACGACTTGTGTCGCGAACAAGACAATCAATAAGCTGGTGGCACTCAATCCAAGGTCTGTTCCGTAAGCTGTGGACAATGAAATGATCGTGCCAACGCCGTCAATATAGAAAAAATACGCAATCAAGAATAGAAACAAGGCACGATATTGGCGGATTTCCCGGATGGTCTTATTGAGACGGCGGAAGCTTTGCACCACCGGGCTCGCTTCACGTTTGATGAAATGATGCTGTTTGACATGGCGGAATAGCGGGATCGAGAAGAGGGCCCACCAAACAGCGGTAATCAAGAACGCAAGCCGGCTGGCATTTGTTACGGACAGCGGCAACACTTCGTTCTGGGCAAGCAAGATGATTAGGATAGCAAGCGCAAACGGAATGGTCGAACCGATATAGCCAAGCCCATAACCGAATGCGGAAACGCGGTTCATGCGCTTTTCAGTCGTGACGTCGACGATAAAGGCGTCATAGAAGAGGTTCGCACCCGTTGCTCCAAGGGCAGCGAAGACGTAGCAGATCAGGAGCCAGAACCACTGGCCTTCCGGAACAAACGCGAGCATTGCTGTCGAAATGGTGCCGAGCAAAAAGAACACGGTGAAAAATTTCTTTTTCATCCCTTCGTAATCGGCGATTGTACCGAGAAGCGGGCCGAGCATCGCCAGGATGAATGTGAATATAGCGATCGTGTAACTTAAATAGGCGGTTGAATCCGCCAGTTCCACACCGGCATCGGTTGCGGCTGCTTTATAGAACAGCGGAAAGACTGCGGTCGTGATAATAATGGAATAAGCGGAATTGCCCCAATCGTATAGCGCCCAGCTTTTTTCCGGTTTCGTAAACTTCGCCATAGCCGAAAGCCTCCTTTTTATTAAATCTATTGTACAAGACAGACTCCAAAAAAAGGCGATTTTGACTGAATATTTGCTGGAATTTTACAATAGTAGAGAGAACGAATCGAGAACTTCGCGTTTGAGGCAATGGCTTGATTCCGCTACACTGATGAAAGAAAGTGAGTGAATGGCATGAAATTGGTATCGTGGAATGTAAATGGCCTGAGGGCCGTAATGAAAAAAGGCTTCATGGAGTTTTTTGAAGCGGTGGATGCTGATATCCTATGTCTTCAGGAGATCAAATTACAGGAAGGCCAAATTGACTTGGAACTTCCGGGTTACCATACATATTGGAATTATGCCGAGAAAAAAGGTTATTCAGGGACAGCCGTTTTCACTAAGCAGCGTCCAATGAGTGTGCAGTATGGAGTCGGCCTCGAAGAACACGATTCAGAAGGCAGGCTCATCACACTGGAGTTTGCTGATTTTTACTTGGTCAATAGCTATACGCCCAACTCCCAGCATGGACTGCTGCGCCTTGCGTACCGCCTGCTGTGGGAAGATCAATTGCTTTCACATATTCAACAATTGGACGTGAAAAAGCCGGTTGTTTTATGTGGGGATTTGAATGTCGCGCATCAGGAAATCGATTTGAAAAACCCGACAGCCAATAAAAAAAATTCTGGTTTCACGCCGGAAGAGCGAGGAAAGATCGATCATTTTCTCGACAGCGGTTTCGTGGATACATTCCGCCATTTCCATCCAGAAGAGGCTGGTCATTATTCATGGTGGTCTTATCGTTCCAATTGCCGCGAGAAGAACGTCGGCTGGCGCATCGACTATTTCATCGCCTCACGCCGTCTCGCCGGCAATATGAGAAGTGCGTCTATTCATAAAGATGTATATGGTTCGGATCATTGTCCAGTAGAACTGCAATTGAACGATGTATCAGCGTAAGGAATTATTCAAGCGATTCATTAGTTAAACCAAATAAAACCGGCAAGCCTGAAGTGCATTCAGACTTGCCGGTTTTTCTGTCTCATAAGAGTTCCACGTGAAACATTCAGACGCCCATGACGCGTTGTGCCAGGCGCTTGCAATTGTCCTGGTCGAAATAATCGATAAACTCATCGGCTTTTCCGTACCATTCGTTATGCGTGATATTGTTTTCGAGCATATAAGACAGCGTTTGATAGACATCTTCCACTGTCGATGATTTATAGCCGTATAAATCTTTATCGAGGTCGAGGTAGGAGCCGCGTCTTTCCGTGTATTCCTGTTGGTCGAACATGAAGAAAATGATCGGTTTATTCAAATACAGGAAGTCCCAAGAAACGCTGGTGATGTCCGTCAAAAGCATATCGTTTTCTTCAATCGAGCGCTCAATGGAGGCATGGTTGAAATCCAGGAACTCGATGCCGTAATCCTGGTCAGCAAGCGGAAAGAAATGTTCTTCAAAACGTTTCATGAATGGATGGAGCGCGATTTGAAGGTGGATGCCGTTGGACTTCAGCAGTTCGCGAATCCCCTCGTGTTCCAATAAGCCGATTGTGCTGCGGAAGTAATTGCTTTCGAGAAATTCTTCCTTTGACAGATCGAACAGCCATTCACGCCAAGTCATCATCATGAGGATGCGTTTCATTTCTTTTGGCGGCTGGTTTGGCAAGTAACGGTCAAAACGGGGGAATCCGGTAATGACGAGTTTTTCTTCAGGGATCTTCCATTTATCGCGTTTCAATTCGTATTCATAACGCGAAGCGCAATTGAAATAATCCGTCCGCTTGAGGAGCGGCACATCTTCTTTCTGGATGAGGATTTTCTTGAATCCCTCGATGCCGTGGCTGACATGCGTGATGACCGTCCGGCGGTTCAAATTCAAGAATTTGTCGGCTGATGGCACGATATCGTAAAGCAAGGAATGCCCGTGGAATGTGTAATCAGCGCGGAAAAACAGCAAGTAATTGCGGAAGCTGCCAAGTGGGACGGCATTTGGAACGCGTCCGTTTTTCGCATAGTCGGTCGCCGGATCGTACATCCAATAAGCCGTGACTTGGCCTGCGTGGTTATTGACCAAATATTTATGGAAAACAGAAGCATTGTCTTCATATTTTTCTCCGAGATTTCCTCCTACCAAGGCGATTTTCGGGCCTTTTGCGTTTCGGTAAAACCGGGAGAGAACAAAGGCTGCTGATACTTTCAAAAAAACTTTCAAAGGGTCCCATCTCCCTTTCTCTTTCAAGGTAACGCTCATTTCCAGCCCTGCTTTCTGTTAGTCGATTCCATTCTAGTTTTCCATATCCAGCGAGATTTGTCTATTCCAAGGAAGAGGAGGGGGTTGTAAATAGTAAATAAGGATTCCGGGGGAGAACAAACGTGCGCCAAAGGGAGGAGTTGACAGAAAAAAGGTTTATTTGAAAGCAGGTGTGGGAACAAGAAAATGATGGCATTAAAATGAAGGAGGATTCTCATGAAGGACCATAATGAAGAGCTGAAGAACAATATGTCTGAAGGTGAAAACGAAGAAACTTTGACGAACCGCCAAGGGCACCCGGTAAAAGACAACCAGAATATGCGCACTGTCGGAAATCGCGGGCCGGCGACTCTTGAAAACTATAACTTCATCGAAAAGATCTCTCATTTTGACCGTGAAGAAATACCGGAACGCATCGTCCATGCACGCGGTGCTGGGGCATTCGGCTATTTTGAGACTTATGGAACAGTCGGCGATGAGCCGGTTGAAAAATATACACGCGCTAAAGTATTTTCAGGCAAAGGCAAACAAACGCCATTGCTTGTACGCTTTTCCACAGTGGCAGGATCCCGCCACTCTCCTGAAACAGCACGCGACCCTCGTGGTTTTGCCGTGAAGATGTATACAGAAGACGGCAACTGGGACCTTGTCGGGAATAACTTGAAGATTTTCTTTATCCGCGACGCGATGAAATTCCCTGACATGATCCATGCCTTTAAAAACGACCCGGTATCCAATGTGCCGGATCCGGAGCGGATGTTCGACTTTGTCGCCCGCTCCCCGGAAGCGACCCATATGATTACATTCCTGTTCTCGCCATGGGGCATTCCGGCAACCTACCGCCATATGCAAGGCTCTGGCGTCAATACGTATAAATGGGTCAACGATAAAGGCGAAGGTGTCCTTGTCAAATATCACTGGGAGCCAAAACAAGGCATCCGCAATTTGACACAGTCGGAAGCTGACGAGATCCAGGCGAAAAACGTCGGGCACGCGACGGAAGACCTCTACGAATCGATCGAAAACGGCGATTATCCTGAGTGGGAGCTGTTTGTGCAGATCATGAGCGATGACGAACATGCCGAACTCGATTTTGACCCATTGGATGATACGAAGCTATGGCCGATGGATAAATTCCCGTTCTTGCCAGTCGGCAAAATGGTCTTGAACCGCAATCCTGAAAATTATCATGCAGAAATCGAGCAAGCCGCATTTGGTACGGGCGTCCTTGTCGACGGCATGGACTTCTCGGATGATAAAATGCTTATTGGCCGTACGTTCTCTTATTCCGATACGCAGCGTTACCGTATCGGGGCAAACTATCTCAAACTGCCGGTCAACGCGCCAAGAAAACGCGTAGCGACCAATCAATACGGCGGGGCGATGGATGTGCCGCGCGGCGAAAATGCGAAAAATCCGCATGTCAATTATGAGCCGTCTGTACTTGGCGGATTTAAGGAAGCGGACCGCCCGAATACGCCGGATTACGAGCCGGAATACCACGGCAAATTGACCAAAGCACCAATCGACCGTACAAATAATTACGGCCAGGCCGGCGAAACGTATCGCAGCTTCGAGGATTGGGAGCGCGAAGAGTTGATCAATAATCTCGGCGATGCGCTATCAGCCTCTGACCCGCGCATCCAGGAAGAGATGGTGCATCACTTTACGCAGGCCGATGAAGACTATGGCCGTCGCGTACGTGAAAACATCGATATGAAAGTGAAGAAAATGAAAGAAATGAAAGACAGCGAATCCGCTGAATCGAAGCTTTACGGAAAACCGGCAGCGAATAAAGTCGCACAAGCCGCAAGTTCCAAAGGGCACGAAGCAGAACGATATTAATTAGAAAAACCGGTGAGTATTGAACTCACCGGTTTTTTTCAGAGTGTTGAAGAAGTCTATACTCCCTTAGAAATAGAAAAGGTTGGACACCTTGTCTATAGTAAAAAATCAATGAATTATCTCAGTATTTGGAGAAGCGTTCGCTCGACTCCTGTGGATCAGCGAGACGACCGAGACCCCGCAAGACGCAGAGCGGCTGAGGAGGCTTGGGCGCGAGCCCACGGAAAGCGAGCGATAAGCTTCGGAAAATACGACTTCTTACCTTTCTCGACAGCCTGAAAAGCCGGTGAGTATTGAACTCACCGGTTTTTTTTATGGATTCAAAGAGGAGTGATTGACCCCGAAGACGTTTTCCACATCGATCAGGAAAGCGATGCCTTTTCCAGGAGCGTCGAGGTCGACTGCCTGCTCGATACTCGCAACAACTTTCTCCGCAAATATGGCTGGCACTAATGTCAGGACGACGTCTTTTTCCGGATCGATGGTAAAGTTCATGAATTTTTTCTGTTCATTGACTCCGGTGCCGCGCCCTTCTAGGATGGTTCCGCCTTCAGCACCGGCTTTGGCGGCCGCTTTGACGACTTGTCCGGAATCCCCGGAATTGACAATGGTTACGATCAATTGAAAATCTTTCGGTTCTGGCATCAGTTCCACTCCTCGCTTCTTTTTTCGATCATCTTCCCGGTCGTTGAGATGGGGCACCCCGAGCAATTGGCTCAAATGGACAGTGAAGCCGAGGCCGTAACCGGATTTCCCCAATTTTCCGGCGTGGCTGATCGCTTCGGCGACGGCCATTTCGATTTCGCCATCGACAGCAATAAAGACGACATCTTTTTCGTGCGTTGCGGGCAGCCCGAGAAATGTGGGTTTTTCATTTCTCCCAATCCCTTCCGCGTACAGGACTGTCGCGCCGTCCGCGCCGGCTTCTTTGGCCGCTGCGATGACGTCTCTTGAAGCACCGCGTTTTACGATGGCGATCATCAGTCTATGATTCAGATTCATGGTTTGGATTCCCTGCCTTTCGGTTAAAGAGTAAGCCGACCACCAGTACGGCGATAATCGGCGTCAAAGCCACAAGCGCAATCATCCCGAAGCCATCGACAAGCGGATCCCGCCCTTCTGTGACCGAAGCGATGCCGACTGCCACCGAGACGATAAATGTGACCGTCATCGGCCCAGTGGCGACGCCGCCTGAGTCAAAAGCAATCGCGATAAATGTGCGGGTGGAGAAGAAAATCAGAATCATGGCGAGAATATACCCCGGCAAGATGAAATACCAGATCGACCAGCCTGTCAAAATCCGTACCATCGACAGGGCGATGGATAGGCCGACTCCTGTTGATAAGGTATAAAGCATGATTTTCGATGAGATGTACCCGCCGGTTTCGCGGTCGACTTCCTCATTCATGATGCGCACAGCCGGTTCGGCAAATGTCGCCACAAAGCCGAGAACAAACCCGATCGGGATGATGGCCCAGCGGTATTCCCAATCGCCAAGTGCCGCCCCCATTAATTCGCCAAAGGGCATGAAGCCGATATGGACGCCTTGCAAGAAAAAGGCCAATCCGAAAAATGTTAAAAGGAAGCCGAGTCCGGTTTGCAGCACCCGTTCTTTTGGCAATTTAAGCATGAACAATTGAAATACGCTAAAGAAGATGACAAGCGGGAGGAGCGCCAAGCTGACTTCAATGAGGATCTCCCCGAAACCTTGAAAAATATGCACATTCACCTGTAGAGCACCCCCAGCAGCATAACAGCGAGAATTGGCCCGATCGAGGCAAGCCCGATCAAGCCGAACCCTTCGCCGCTGCTCGGTTTATCAGAGCGCAGGACGGATGCGACGCCGATGCCGAGTGCCAAGATAAATGGCACTGCCATCGGGCCGGTGGTGACGCCTCCCGCATCGAACGAAATCGGAATGAATCCCTCAGGAACGAAAAAGGAGAACAGGAACACTGCGGCATATCCCCCAATCAGCATGTAATGAATGGGAATGCTAAAAAGGGTCCGGACCATGGCCAAGCCGACGAAAATCGCCAGGCCAAGCGAGACGGATAAAATAAGGATGTTTCTTGAAATATCTCCGCCTGAAACTTCCTCGATTTGATTGGCTAATACGCGGACATCCGGTTCGGCAATTGTCACGGCAAGCCCGAGCACTAAACCTGTCGCGATGATCAGCCACGGCTTTCGGGTCAATGGCAGCTTCTTGCCGATCAATTCCCCGATCGGCAAAAGCCCTGCGTTGACGCCAAGCAGGAACAGGAAAAAGCCGGTACCGACAAAAACGACCCCAACCAGGAATTGCAGCAGCGCTTCAAGCGGCAAGCGAATAATCAGGACTTGGAGCAGGACGACGACAAGCGTGACAGGAAGAATGGCAGATGCGACTTCTTTGAACGTGCTTTTGACATTTTCCATGCAGCATCTCCTTTACAGCGGATTTGGCTTGATGCAACTCGCGCGGCGGGAGGGACAAGAGACAGGAATGTCGTTAAGATGTAGAAAGAACAAACGTGAACAGGAGGAATAATGATGAAAAAGAATAAGAAGACCGAACCGATGCTTCCCAAGGAACTAGAAACAATTTCTTTTATTGAAGCATTAGATGATGGATATGTCCATGACTGCCGGATTGTTTCCGAGGAATTGGAGTCAGGAAAATGCCATTTTGACCGTGTATTGTTTGAAAATGTCCGATTTCTGGAAGGTGAATGGGAACGTAGCGAGTTTGCAGATGTGGTGTTCATCAATTGCGATCTATCCAATGTTGACATGAGCCGTGCGGTGTTCCACCGGGTTGCATTTGAAAATTGCCGATTGCTCGGCACGGATTTTACGGAAAGCACAATCCGTTATACGCGATTTACAGAATGCCGCCTCGATTATACGGTTTTCGGGTTTTCTCATATAAGTGATGCCAGCTTTGAAAAGAGTGTATTAAAACAAGCGGACTTTTATGAAGTGGATCTGAAGAATGCACAATTTCTGGATTGCGAAATAAATGAAGCCAATTTTACAGGAACAGCCTTAAAAGGAACCGATTTCAGTACAAGCCGGTTCGAGGAGCTGCAAGTGACGACGGAATTGCTGTCGGGGTGCAAAGTGTCTACAGATCAAGCCTTGCTATTTGCCCAAAAGTTGGGCTTGCTCATTGTAGAATAATTTTTTTGGGCTGTTTGTATGACTTTTGACCTTTTTGGTTTCCAATTAATATATGAAATAGATAGTGTTCACTAAATATTCATGCTATTTTAAAAAATTATCCAAAAAATGATTGCTCATTCACTTTAATTGCAGTATATTTAAAATAATTAGAAATTTATTAAGGAAAGCAGGAATCAACTATGAAGCAATTAAGCAAAAAAATAAAAGACTTAAGAGAAGCGAGAGGCCTTTCAGCCGAGCAGCTGGCAGATCAACTAGGCTTTGCGAAAAGCACCGTGTGGGCGTATGAAAGTGGAAAGAAACAAGTATCAGTTGTGCATCTGGAACGCCTCGCCGATTTCTTTGAGATTTCTGTAGATAGCTTGCTGAACCGGGATGATCGTACCGTCAATATAGATCTTCAAAATATGAATTTCTTAAGCGAATATACAGTGATGCTTGATGACCAGCCATTGAACGAAGCGGAACTCGCTGAGGCAGCTTCTTTTATCCAAGTTAAACGCCGCATGGGCAGCTATGGGCTGGTGACTTGATGACTGTATACTTAGAATCCTGATCCTGTTCTCCTATTCAAAAGGGGAACAGGATTTTTCATGTGCATTCGTATATGAAGAATTGTTTTTGACAGAATTATCTGTCAAAATAAAAAGATACTTAGAGAAATGGCGGTGAGGATTTGAGAAGATACATCATGTACGAAACATACCGGTTAGGCATTCTCATCGACCATTTGAAAACGGAAGACTTGATCAGCCAAATCGATGAATATATCGAAGAAACGCCCATTGACCAGATTCCCCATATTTTTTATGTCCTGTCACTGGCGAGCAACCGGCGAATTATGATTGAGTTGCTGACGGATTTAGCACAGGGGGTGGATGAGGAACTGCCGGCTTCGATTGTTGCTGGCCTGCTTTATAAAGATCGTGAACGCTATACAGTAGAAGAGTTATACAGGAAGATCGGGATGCTGGCGTCTTTATTATCGAATGAAGACGATATCATTGCTTCGAGTTTCCGGGAGCTGAAGATGTCTTATGATGATTTGCAAGCCGCTTATGGACGCCGCTTTAAACGAAAAAAAACAAGAGAGCGCATGCTCGCCCGGAGCGAAAAAGTATTGGAGGAGACGCTCGCCGAATACGCTAGTTTTGCGGAGGAAATGGAACGGAAAGAATGGTGGCTTAATTAAACCTGTTTATTCTGTTTGCTATGGGGAAGACAAATGATAGCAAGTTACAGAAACAGGAGGAGAAAACCATGAGCAAAACGATTTTCATTACAGGAGCCGGAAGCGGGCTCGGTAAAGGCACAGCACTGGGCTTAGCGGCAAAAGGGCATAAAGTGATCGCGCCAGTCGAAACAGCACCGCAAGTGACGTCTCTCCGTGAAGAGGCAGCGTCCGCTGGAGTTGAATTGACGACATTTAAGATGGATATTAAAAACCCACAGGATTTGGCGCAGATGCTTGAATACGATTTTGATATCTTCGTCGCGAATGCAGCCGTCAATGAAGGAGGCGCGCTCGGTGAAGTGCCGATGGCGAATTTCCGTGAATTGTTCGAAGTGAACGTTTTCCAGACGCTTGAAACGGCACAAATTGCGGCGCGAAAATTTGTCGAAAAAGGCCAAGGAAAAATTATCTTCCTATCTTCCATGGCAGGCATCATGTCGACGCCTTACGTCGGCCCATACACGGCTACAAAGCATGCCATTGAAGCGATTGCGAAAACGCTGCGCAAGGAAATGGCGGAGTTCGGCGTACAAGTGGCGACGATCAATCCGGGCGCATTTGCTACAGGATTTAATGACCGCAGCGCAGAAGCGAAGTGGAAGTGGTTTGATGAGAAAATCCACTTTACGCGTCCTGAAGACATGAAGGAAATGGAGAAAGGCCTGGAAGATCAATTCGACCCGCAGGACATGATTGATAAAATGGTAGAAATCATCCCGAAGGATTCGCATAAATTCCGCACGGCCTATCCGGAAGAAACTGAGAAGCAGATGAAAGAGGAAGAAGCGAAGCATTGGGAGCTGGAGATTTAAGCGGAAAGGAAGAGTGCCATGAAGCCGGATCGTTCGGTTTGGGAAATCATGGAGTTTGGAGCGGCGGATACCGGTGAAGCTTGCCGTTTGTTCGATGCGCTCGAACCAGTCGGCCCGCACGAATTGTTCGGTACGTGGAAAGGGCGCGAATTGCCGTCAGGACACCCGCTGGACGGATGGCTCGAAAAGTCGGGCTGGTACGGTAAAGCTTTCCACAGCGCCGAGCATGTCGATCCTTTGCTGTTCCACAACCCGTTTGGAAAGCCGTTCCCGCTGCATCCGTTTCCGCCCGGGCTCATCACTAATTTACTGGGCGGTGCGAGAGGTGCAGCACGGCTCCGACAGATGAAATGGCGCGGAAAAACCAGTGCAGTGATGGTTTATGATCAATTGCCGATCCAGGACCATTTCCGTAAAGTAAATGAAGATGTGCTATTGGGCATGATGGATTGCAAAGGCATGAAGCAGCCGTATTTCTTCCTGCTGGCCCGAGTATATGACTGAGATCATTTTCACCCGCACGATCCGAATGAAAAGGCCTTTTCAGCCACTCCAGGAAATAATCGATTTTCCAGAGTGGCTTTTCGTATGCCAAAAAAGAAATAGCCCTTCAAATATGGTAAGCTACCTTCATAGTAAAACAGTATGGGGAGTGTTCAAAGGTGTTGGAACAAGCAAGAAAACTACTGCAGTCGCATTTCGGGTATGATAGCTTCCGGACCGGCCAGGAGCAGGCCATCACACAAGTTTTCGATGGCCAAAATACGATTTGCGTCATGCCGACAGGCGGCGGGAAATCGATGTGCTATCAGATTCCTGCGCTTGCCATGGAAGGGACGACCATTGTCGTTTCTCCGCTGATCTCCCTGATGAAAGACCAAGTTGACTCTTTGCAGGCAGCCGGAATTCCAGCTGCTTCTATTAATAGTTCACTCGATGTCTATGAAGTCCGCGAAATTCTTCACGAAGTTCAGATGGGCATTATCAAATTATTGTATATCGCGCCAGAGCGCCTCGATTCAGAAATGTTCTTGGATGGCCTGCAAGGTGTCAAGGTTCCGCTCATCGCAGTCGATGAAGCGCATTGCATCTCGCAATGGGGGCATGATTTCCGGCCGAGCTACCGCTTGATCAGCCGCATGCTGGAAATTTTCCCGGGCAATCCGACGGTCTTGGCCTTAACAGCAACCGCAACGCCTCAAGTGCGGGAAGATATTTGCCGTATCTTGGATATCGAAGAACAAAATACCGTCATTACCGGTTTCGAACGGGCAAACTTGAGCTTCTCTGTCATTCAAGGGCAGGATCGTGAACGATTTATCCGTGATTACGTCCAGAAAAATGACAACGAAGCAGGCATCATTTACGCTGCAACGCGCAAGACGGTCGATTCCGTCTATGAAGCGCTCATCAAGCGCGGGGTCAAAGCGGCTAAATATCACGCCGGCATGCCGGACGATGAACGCCGCCTCGGGCAAGAGCGTTTTTTGAATGATGAAGTGACCGTGATGGTGGCGACCAATGCATTTGGAATGGGCATCGATAAATCCAATATCCGGTACGTGATTCATTACCAGTTGCCGAAGAACATGGAAAGCTATTACCAAGAAGCTGGTCGTGCAGGGCGTGACGGGTTGCCAAGTGAGTGCATCGTGCTTTATGCGTCGCAAGATGTCCAAACACAGCGCTTCTTGATCGACCAGGCGCAAGACCCCTCGCGCATTCCCGGCGAGTTGAAAAAACTTCAGGGAATGGTCGATTATTGCCATACGGAAAACTGCCTCCAGCAATTTATCGTCCATTATTTTGGCGATGGGAGTGCGGCTCCGTGCGGCCATTGTGGAAATTGTGTGGACGAGCGTGAAGGTCAGGACGTCACGGAAGATGTCCAAAAAGTGCTGTCATGTGTCATCCGTATGGGACAGAAATTCGGCAAGACGATGACGGCCCAGGTGTTGACTGGGTCGCGCAATAAGAAAGTGCTCGATTTTCGTTTTGATCAACTGTCGACTTACGGGGTGTTGAAGCATATGAATTCGAAGGAAGTGTCAAACCTGATCGAATTTATGATTTCACAGGAACTGTTAGCTGTTGAGCAAGGCAGTTTCCCCACTATTTTCGTGCCGGATGGAGGGCGTGATGTCCTGCTTGGAAAACGCCGTGTCATGAGAAAAGGCGCCGTCATCACGAAGCGCATCGCTACGAATGATCCCTTGTTCGAGGAATTGCGGACGATCCGCAAGAAATTGGCAGACGAAGCGGGAGTTCCGCCATTCGTTATCTTCTCGGATAAAAGTTTGCAAGACATGGTGGCGCGCCGGCCAAAAGATGAAGATGCCTTTTTGGAAGTCAGCGGCGTTGGTGCAAATAAGTTGGAAAAATACGGGGAATACTTTCTTGAAGCGATTCGAATGTATGAAACAGTGAATAATTCGTAGCGATTTAGTTGCCTAGACAGATCCATTGGCCTTAAAAATGCGCACATAAAAATGGATAAATCAAGAAAACTTTAGTGATATAAGAAAAGAGCGTGGGAAACGAGTCGTTTTCCATGCTCTTTTCTTATGGGATGATGTTTCTTGCAAAAGAATTTGAAAGAAAAAGCAGCGTGAAAAAATAGGCGAATCTTTTATTGATTTGTCTATTAATTGGGAAAAAATCCACCTTGGACTAGTCCGTAAAAAAATACTGTATCAATATACACAAATTGCGAATAAAGAAGAATCCTTATAAGCCGTTATTTGAAAGCGTTTTCACTTAAATCCCTTGCGTTTTCAATGAATCTTCATGCGCTTGCTAAATTTTTCACAAAATGCAATTGTATATATATTCAGTTATATGATATACTATCATAATATTATGACAAATTAGCGCGTAAAAGGAGGCGGTTCAATTGAGTAAGAAAGAGTATCCGATCGCACAAGGACTGTATCACCCTGACCAGGAACATGAAGCTTGCGGTATTGGGATGATCGCTAATATAGATGGCAGAAAATCGCATAGTATTGTACAGAATGCGGTGAACATTCTCTGTAACTTAGAGCACCGCGGCGGCCAATCATCTGATACGAGCACGGGAGACGGCGCTGGTATCTTGACGCAAATTCCCCACCGTTTTTTCCTGAAGCAATGTGAAAAAGAAGGCATCGCCCTTCCGGATGAAGGAAAATATGGAATCGGCATGATTTTCATGCCTCAAGATTACGATCTTCGCATGAAAGCGAAAGAAATCATTCAGCGCATCGTCGAAGAAGAAGGCCAAGAATCGCTCGGCTGGCGCCCGGTGCCTGTAAATGATTCTTTTGTGGGTAACGTAGCGGCGAAAACCAAGCCGGTCATCCGCCAAATCTTCATCGGCGCATCAGCAGAACTTGAGACGCGCATGGATCTAGAGCGCCGCTTGTACATTATCCGTAAACGAATTGAGCAGGAAATGGGCGGTTTGGAAGAATTTAAAGACGTCTATTTCAGCAGCTTGTCAGCCGGAACAATTGTCTATAAAGGCATGCTTATCCCGGAACAACTAGATTCGTTTTATATCGACCTCAACCATCCCGAATTCAAATCGGCTTTGGCACTCGTCCACTCACGGTTCAGTACAAATACCTTCCCGAGCTGGCAGCGTTCCCATCCGAACCGCTACTCCATCCATAACGGCGAATTCAACACACTTCGCGGCAACGTCAATTGGATGAGAGCCCGCCAGCTCGCTTGCAACTCTCCTTATTTCAATGACCAGGACCTGCAAAAAGTCTTGCCGGTCATCGATGAGACAGGCAGTGATTCGTCGATGTTCGACAATTGCTTTGAGTTCCTTCACCTATCCGGCCGTTCGCTTGCGCATACGGCGATGATGATGGTGCCGGAGCCATGGGTCAACGATACATCAATCGATAAGAAAAAACGTGATTTCTACGAATACCACAGCACGCTTATGGAGCCGTGGGACGGCCCAGCAGCGCTCGTCTTTACAGATGGCCGTCAGATCGCCGCTTGTCTTGACCGCAACGGCTTGCGCCCAGCGCGCTACTACATCACGAAAAGTGGCATGATCGTTCTGGGCTCAGAAGTCGGAGCGCTCGATATCTTTTCGGATGACATCATCTACAAAGACCGCCTGCGCCCAGGGAAGATGCTTTTGGTCGACCTTGAAGCCGGCAAGATCATTCCGGATGATGAAATCAAAACACAGATTGCATCCGAACTTCCGTATAAAGATTGGGTCGAAAACAATTTATTCGATTTAGAGGATTTACCGGAACCGAAAGAAGTAGTGCATCCAAGCAGTGAAGGCTTACTCAAGCAGCAGCTGGCATTTGGCTATACACAAGAAGAAGTCCAGAAAATTATCAAACCGCTGGCATCCGATGGAAAAGACCCGGTCGGTTCAATGGGCTATGATTCACCGCTTGCAGTATTGTCGAAAAAACCACAGCTTTTGTATAACTATTTCAAGCAATTATTTGCACAAGTCACCAATCCTCCAATTGACGCCATTCGTGAGCAAATCATCACGGCAGCCCGTACGACGATTGGGGCAGAAGGCAATCTAGTAGACCCGAAACCGGAAAGTGCTCGCCATATCCGGCTAGAAACACCGGTCTTATTGAACGGTGAGCTTGAAAGGTTGCGCCAGCAGAATTTGCCAGAATTCAAAGCGGTCACTTTGCCGATTTTATTTGACGTAGATGGAGGCGCAGGGGCAATGGAAGCGCGCTTAGAAGCAGTATTTGCAGAAGCGGACGAAGCTATCGAAAAAGGCGCGACGCTTGTCATCTTGTCCGACCGTGGCGTCGACAGCACACATGCGGCGATCCCCGCATTGCTTGCCGTATCAGGATTGCATCACCATTTAATCCGCCAAGGCACACGCACGCGCATGAGCATTTTGCTGGAGTCCGCAGAGCCGCGCGAAGTGCATCATTTCGCTATGTTGATTGGGTACGGTGCAGAAGGAATCAATCCGTACCTGGCGTTCGAATCAATCGAAGAGCTGGTGGCGAAAGACGATATCCATGGCATGAATGTTGAACAAGCTGAAGCGAGTTATGTTCAAGCTGTAACAGATGGAATTATCAAGATCTTGTCTAAAATGGGGATCTCGACCATTCAAAGTTACCGCGGTGCACAAATTTTCGAAGCAATCGGCATTCATATGGACGTCATCGATAAATACTTTACGCGTACATCTTCACGTCTCGGTGGCATCGGGCTCGATATCATCGCTAAAGAAGTCCTGCTTCGCCATGCTTCCGCTTATCCGGAGCGCGAGGGGGCAAACCCGGCACTTGAGTCAGGCGATGAGTACCAATACCGTGAGAACGGCGAAGACCATCAATACAACCCGATGACGATCCACACGCTTCAACAGGCGTGCCGAACGAATAATTTCGATACCTTCCGTAAGTATTCAAAGCTATTAACGGATGAAAAAGCCAATCTCCAATCCTTGCGCGGCTTGCTGAAATTCAAAGAGCGCACGCCGATTCCGATTGAAGAAGTCGAAACGGTCGAAGAAATTTGCGCACGCTTTAAAACCGGTGCGATGTCCTACGGGTCGATCAGTAAAGAAGCCCATGAAGCACTGGCAATCGCGATGAATAAAATTGGCGGACGCAGCAATTCTGGAGAAGGTGGAGAGGAAGTTTCTCGCTTTATCCCGGATGATAACGGCGACAGCCGTCGAAGCGCCATCAAGCAAGTAGCATCTGGACGCTTTGGTGTCACGAGCCATTATTTGGTCAATGCTGACGAAATCCAGATCAAAGTGGCACAAGGGGCAAAACCTGGTGAGGGCGGTCATTTGCCAGGCAAGAAAGTGTATCCGTGGATTGCGGAAGTACGTGGTTCGACAACTGGAGTTGAATTGATCTCACCGCCTCCTCATCACGATATCTATTCGATTGAAGATTTAGCAGAGCTGATTTTCAACTTGAAAAACGCCAATCCGCATGCGCGCATCAGCGTGAAATTGGTATCGGCAGTTGGTGTCGGCACGATCGCAGCAGGTGTTGCGAAAGGCCGTGCAGATCTCGTCTTGATCAGCGGCTACGATGGCGGCACAGGTGCTGCACCGAAAACGAGCTTGAAGCATACGGGCTTGCCGTGGGAAATCGGACTTGCTGAAACGCATCAGACATTGCTATTGAACGGCCTGCGCGACCGCATCGTCGTCGAAACAGACGGCAAAATGATGACCGGGCGCGACGTTGTTACTGCGGCGCTTCTTGGAGCAGAAGAATACGGCTTCTCGACAGCACCGCTCGTCGTCCTTGGATGCGTCATGATGCGCGTCTGTCATTTGGATACATGCCCAGTGGGGATTGCGACACAAAACCCGGAACTGCGCAAAAAATATACAGGCGAAGCAGACCATGTTGCGAACTTCATGCGCTTTATCGCCATGGAAGCACGCGAATTGATGGCGGAGCTCGGATTCCGCACCATCAATGAAATGATCGGCCGAACCGATGTACTGGAAACCAATAAAGCTATCAAGCATTGGAAAGCGGAAGGTTTGGATTTGACGCAGCTTCTTTATCAACCGGATTTGCCGGAAAAAGTTGGCCGCTACGCGACGATCAAGCAAGATCATGGCTTGAAGCATACGCTAGACGTGCAGGAGCTCTTGCCTCGCTGCCGCAATGCCATTGAAACAGGGGAGCCTGTTGAAGTATCAACAGCGATCCGCAATATCCACCGCGCGACCGGAACGATCATCGGCAGTGCCATTTCCCGTAAATACGGGGCGGAAGGCTTGCCGGAAGACACGATTACGTTCAACTTCCAAGGTTCAGCTGGGCAAAGCTTCGGTGCATTCATCCCGAAAGGCATGACTTTGAAACTGATCGGCGATTCCAACGACTTTGTCGGAAAAGGACTGTCAGGCGGTAAGATCATTGTGAAGCCGGCGGTGGATTCGACATTCCTTCCCGAGAAGAACATCATCATCGGCAACGTATCGTTCTATGGCGCTTCAGCAGGGGAAGCTTATATCCACGGCATGGCAGGTGAGCGTTTCGCGGTCCGTAATTCAGGCGCGAAAATCGTCGTCGAAGGTGTCGGCGATCACGGTTGTGAATACATGACTGGCGGCCGCGTCGTCATTCTTGGAGATACCGGTAAAAACTTTGCAGCGGGCATGTCTGGCGGTGTCGCCTATGTTCTAGATGAAGAAGAGACATTCAGCGAACGCTGCAACCCTGAAATGGTGCATATGCAGCCGCTCGCAGATCCGGTTGAAATAGCGGAATTGAAAGAAATGATCGAAAATCATGTTCGTTATACAGGCAGCTTGAATGGCAAACGTGTATTGACACATTGGGAGATTTTGTCTGCTAAATTCGTCCGCGTCATTCCAAAAGCATATTTGAAGATCAACGAGCGCATCAGCAAGCTGCAAGACAGCGGCATGGCGAAATTTGATGCTGAAATGGCTGCATTTGAAGAAAGCAAAATGGCGAATGCCGGCAAGTAATAATGTAAAGAGCGACAAAAGCTTGGCAAATACGCGAACTGGAGGGAAACGATGGGGAAGATAACCGGATTTATGGAATATGACCGTCAGACTGTAAAAGAACGCGACCCGGCACAGCGAACGCATGATTGGAAAGACTATACGATTCCGCTGTCTGAACAAGAAGTACAAAAGCAAGGGGCGCGCTGCATGGATTGCGGCGTCCCGACTTGCCAGACTGGCATGGATCTCGACAATGGCACGACCGGATGCCCGGTTAATCACTTGATCCCTGAATGGAATGATCTCGTTTACCGTGGCCAATGGAAAGAAGCGCTTCACCGCGAGCATTTAAAGAATAATTTCCCGGAATTCACCGGTGTCGCTTGTCCAGCACCGTGTGAAGGGGCATGCGTGCTTGGCATCAACGAACCTTCTGTTGCCATTCGTACGGTCGAGAGATCCATCATCGAACGCGGATTTGCGGAAGGCTGGGTCGTTCCAGAGCCGCCAAAACAGCGTACCGGTAAAAAAGTAGCTGTTGTGGGTTCAGGTCCAGCAGGTCTTGCAGCAGCAGCGCAATTGAATAAAGCAGGCCATACCGTGACAGTCTTTGAAAAAAGCGATCGGGTTGGCGGATTGTTGACCTACGGTATTCCAGAGATGAAATTGCCGTACGATATGGTCATGCGCCGCGTCAAAATCCTTGAACAGGAAGGCATCACGTTTGTGACGAATGTCGAAGTCGGCAAAAACTACCCTGCAACGGAATTGCGCGATAATTTCGATTCGGTCATTATGGCGACCGGGGCGACGGTCCACCGCAATATCGACGTCGAAGGGCGTGACTTAAAAGGCGTTCATTTCGCCATGGATTTCCTGCACGCCAGCACGAAGAGTTTGCTCGATTCCGATCTGGAAGACGGCAATTATATTTCAGCCAAAGGCAAAGACGTTATCGTTATTGGCGGCGGCGATACAGGAACCGACTGTCTCGCAACCTCTGTCCGCCATGGCTGCAAGAGCCTCGTGCAATTTGATGTCTATGACCAGAAAGGCGCAATCCGCGACGAAAAGGGCAATCCTTGGCCGCAATATCCAAAAGTGCACCGCGTAGAATACGGCCACAAAGAAGCAGCGGCTACATTCGGCGACGACCCGCGTGCCTACGCAGTCATGACGAAGAAGTTTATCGGTGATGAAAATGGCCATGTGAAAGAAGTTCATACCGTCAACGTCAAACTGAAAATCGATGAGCAAGGAAACCGCATCCGTGAAGAAATCCCAGGAACGGAAAAAGTGTGGAAAGCAGATCTGATCTTGATCGCTATCGGCTTCAGTGGACCTGAACAAATGCTAATCGACCAGTTGAATGTGGAAACGCACGCCAATTCACGCGTCAAAGCGGAATACGGCGATTACCGCACAAACGTCGAAGGCATCTTCGCAGCTGGCGATATGCGCAGAGGCCAGAGCTTGATCGTTTGGGCGATCAACGAAGGCCGTGAAGCAGCGAGGGAGTGCGACCGCTATTTGATGGGCGCGACCGTGTTGCCATAATAGAGAACTACGAACTGTCCAAAGTTTCTTTGGGCAGTTTTTCGGTGTTCAGAAAAGGCTTTAAACACGAATGGTGGCAAGTTAATAATCGGTGAAAAAATGATTATTTCCAAAATCCCAATGTGACGAATTGGATATAAAATAAAATTATTGTTTTTTCTGAATAGAAAATTAAATTATTAATGTAAATTATTTCAGAAGAGATTGTGCGGAAGTCCTAGTTTGTATATACTAAGGATGCTGATGTAATCCGTAGTCGCAGATGTCATATCGACTAGGTTTCTGATGTATTTTTTATAAAACATTTTAGGGGGAGTTCAAATGTTCAAGAAAAGTATCATTATGTCCATGTTAATGTTCTTGATGGTTTTATCCATGAGCACAGGCGTTTTTGCGGATGATTTGACAGTAGTAGAAGAAATGCCGTATTACGAAGTGGAAGCAGGCATGAGTGAAGAAGTTCAAGCTGCAATTGCAGACATCAACCAAGTGAACGCTCAAATCGAGGCAGAAATCACAGCTGCACAAGCGGCTGCTGCGACGCTTTACGCTAACTACCAAAGCAATTTGGCAGCTGAGGAAAATGCTGCTGCGAAAGCGCAATTGACAGCACAGTATGAAACTGAAATTACAAGCTTAATTTCACAGTTGCAGTTAACAGCACAGCAAATCACACTAGCGGGCATTGAACGCTCGAATGCAGCAGGTATCCAATCAGAAATCGTCTTCGTCGATACATTGTTTGGCGATCGAAACGCCAAAATCGATCCAATTATTGTTGTAGGCTGGTAAGCATATTGTAGATATTTGCGATAAATAGTAGAATGGGGGTAGAGATAATCTACTCTCATTTTTTTATGGGGAAGGAAGTGAACATGTGAAGGGCTTGGACATTTTAAAAGGAAAACATCTGGAAACAATAGAAAATGGATCAACAACGCTTTCCCTATTAGCGACAGGGAGTGGTTTGGAATTGATGAAGCAATCAATCCAAAAAGACAAAACTTTTATCCTGATTCCAAGTGAAGCTGCGGAAGCGCAAGAGTTTTACTACATCGTCGATGGAGCCATACAAACGGATATTGATGAGCGTCCCGTTCGGTTGGAAGCAGATGATTTCTTTTCGTGCAAAGACCTCGAAAGCCCAGTTTCCTTCACTGTAGTTGAAACAGTTACTTTATTATCGGTCTCTACTATGCCGGTTTTTCACTATGTTAGTGAAATGATCGGAGAACTGCGGAAGATCGGCCAAAAAGTAGAAGAGAAAGACCGCTATACATACAATCATAGTTCGAGAGTAGCCAATTATGCGGTCAAGACGGCGGCTAAAATGAAACTTTCCAGAGAACGGATGGAATCGTTATTCCTTGCCTCTATGCTCCACGATATCGGCAAAATCAATGTACCTGAAGAAGTTCTGAAAAAGCCGTCGAAACTGACGGATGAAGAGTTTGCACTTATTAAAAAACATCCTGGAGACGGGGCAGATATGATCCGGGACACCCCTTACAAAGACATCGCCGACATCGTTGAGCAGCATCATGAGCGAGTGAATGGTCGGGGATATCCATTTGGCTTGTCGGGAGATGAAATCCTTGTCGAAGCCAAAATTATCGGAGTCTGTGACACTTTTGATGCGATGACGGAAGATCGCGCCTATCGTTCTGCCTTTACGGCCGAGTATGCGATGGATGAGCTCGAGCGGTTGATCGGTATTCAATACGAGGAAGAAGTTGTGAAAGCATTCAAGAAAATGTTGATTGAAGAAGGCAAATTAATAGAGATAGTATAAAGGGTGCTCTTTACCAAGAGTGGCCTTTTTTGTTGGAGATAAAAAGGATGTTTAGAAATGGGCCATTCCGTCTATACTTACTACACTAAGTTCTATCAAATGAAGGAGGAGATTGTTACATGGCAAGAAAATCAGGTGGATTTTTCAGCAAGCTCGTATTGCTTGGCGTAGGAGCGGCGATCGGGGCGGCAATGACACAGAAAAAGTCGGAAACTGGGAGCACCCAGCACGCGCGCAGTTCTTCGATGAGCACAGCCGATATTAAAGAAAACATCAAGAAAAACTTAGACCGCTTCAATGAACAATCGGGCGGGATGGTCGATAAAGTCAAGCCACACATCAATAAAGCAGTGGATACGGTCAAGACGACCATTGAAAAACAGCAGCAAATGATGGACAAGGAAAAAGATGCGCTCGATCAAGCGAATCAGACTGTTCAAGAGGAAGTCGGTGACACTAAACGCTCGAGTCCCCAAGCTGGCCAATCAGCTTCTTCGGATAGCAAGGCTGCTTCTTCAGCGAGTCATTCTTCTCCGGATTCTGACAGACCAAGCGGCGGTGCGTTTGGCGGCAGCACAAACTATGCCGAATCACTGAAAAAGCATCCGGAAAAAGAGTCAAGTTCTGACAAAAATTCAAATGATAAAACATAATAAAAATAACTTCGGTTATAATAGAACAAAGAACAGCTATGCCGAGCATGGGCATGGCTTTTTCTTTCCCTCCAGTAGACAGAAAATTCACATCTTTTAAAATGCATCGGAATTTACTGGCGGCATTCTAAAAGAGGGGGTTCGGCCACGTGTTTAAAGACTATCAAACCAGTCCTTTTTTTGATGAAATGTTCACGCCTGATGGAAAACCGAAAGCCCATTACGAAATGTTCCATGAAGTGATCAAGCGATTTTCGAATGATGAACTAAAGGAAAAACATGAGACGGCCCAATTGTCGTTTCTTCGCCAAGGCATCACGTTCACGGTCTACCATAACAATGTCGGCACCGAGCGGACGATGCCGTTCGACTTTGTCCCCATCATCATTCCTCCAGAAGAATGGGAGGTCGTCGAAAAAGGAATGACTCAGCGAGCGGAAGCTTTAAACCGCTTTTTAGATGATGTCTATCACGAGCAAAAAATTATTGAAGCAGGCATTGTGCCGAAGCATTTGGTTGAGGACAATCCCTATTATTACAAAAAGCAGATGCAAGACGTTACGATTCCGCTTAACAACCATATCTTTCTGGCAGGGATCGATTTGATTCGTGATGAGAATGGAAAATACCATGTCCTCGAAGACAATTTGCGCAATCCGTCTGGTTTATCGTATGTATATCAGAACCGTTACGTCATGAGACAAGTGTACCCGGAGTTTTTCGTCAACCATTCGGTGAGGACGCTGGAGCATCAGATGAGCTTTTTGCACGATGCCATTTTAGATCATGCCCCAACAGGAAGAAAGGAAAAACCGTTTGCCGTGCTGTTAACGCCAGGCATGTACAACTCAGCTTATTACGATCACGTTTTCCTGGCACAGCAAATGGGCATGGATCTTGTGGAAGGACGCGACCTCGTCGTCCGGAATAACATCGTTTATATGAAATCGATTCGCGGATTAAAGCGCGTCGATATCATCTATCGCCGCATCGATGACGACTTCCTGGATCCGGAAGCGTTTCGTGAAGACTCCGCACTTGGGGTGCGGGGCGTCATGGAAGCCTATCAAAAGGGCAATGTCGCCATTTTGAACTCTGTCGGTAATGGCGTTGCAGATGATAAGGCAATTTATGCCTATGTTCCGGACATGATCCGCTATTATTTGAAAGAAGAACCAATCATCGATAATGTCAAAACATATTTGCTTGATAAACCCGAAGATCGGGAATGGGTACTTGAACATCTTGAAGAGCTCGTCGTCAAAAACGTCGGGGCTTCGGGAGGTTATGATATGCTTGTCGGTCCCCATGCTTCTAAGGAGCTAATCGAAAAATTCAGGGAGAAAATTATCGAAACACCTCATCAATACATTGCACAACCGACGATCAAGCTATCGCGTGCGCCCGCTTACCAAGGAGACAAATTCTATCCGTGCCACGTAGACCTTAGGGTATTCGTCATGAGAGGCGAAACGACACATGTGCTGCCTGGTGGATTGTCCCGTGTCGCGCTGAAAGAAGGTTCGCTTGTTGTCAATTCTTCACAAGGCGGCGGCGGAAAAGACACATGGGTGTTCAAAAAGAAAGAAGAAGGGGGGGATGCGTAAATGTTGAGCCGTGTTGCAAATTCACTGTATTGGATGTCACGGAACGTGGAGCGGGCGGAGAACAATGCGCGCATCCTCGATGTGCAATTGCTGCAGATGATCGAAGCAGCCGATGAAGAACTCGTGCGAGACTCAGATTGGCGATTGATTTTTGAGATCTGCGATTCAACGGAAACGATGCGCCGCATCAAAGCCAACCCGGGCTATGAAGAATCGGAATTGGTTCAGTATTTGGCGATGGCGCAAGAGAATGCCAATTCTGTCGCAAGTTGTGCGATGGTCGTCCGTGAAAATGCCCGCATCAGCCGAGACCACATCCCTGATGATTATTGGGAAACATGGAACCGCTCGTACTTAGCTCTCACCGACATGGATTTAAAAAACAGTTCGGTCCGTGACATGAGGTCATTTTTGGAAAATATCAAAACGACTACGTTGATTTCCCAGGGGATTGTTGAGTCTTCAATGTCCCGCGGCGTGGCGTATCAAATGATCAAAATTGCCAAATGGCTCGAACGGGCGGAAAAGACTGCACGTATCTTGAATGTCGTCTGTGAACGTACGCGCGAGCGTATCAGGAAAGAGAAAACAGATGATTATTATTTTTGGCTGGCTGCACTTAGAATGACCAACGGCTATAATGCCTACCTGAAAAGCAACCCGCCACGCATGGAACCGAAGAACGTATTGGCTTTCTTGATTTCGGACAAAAATTTCCCGAGATCGATTCGTTACTGTCTCGACCATGTCCGTGATGCCGTTGAAGAACTAGAAGGCGGCAAAGTGTCTCATTACTCGTGGGAGTTATATGCCAAACTCGATGAAGTCCGGACTTCGTTTAGCGAAACCGATATCGGATCACTTGATTCGGATGAATTGATGCAGTTTTTAAATGATTTCCAGGACGGCTGTAACGAAATCAGCCGCATTTTCTCCAGCACTTATTATTTGACCGATCCCGAAGCGGAAACGGCAATGGCGTTCCAGTCCCAAGGGATGGATATGAAAGGAATAACTTCTATGAAATACAAAATCGAGCACACCAATATTTTTGATTACGAAACCATTGTCGACCAAAGTATGAATACGATCCGGTTGAAACCGAGAACAGATGAATGCCAGCGCCTGCTATCCTACCGTGCGGATATTACACCGGCTACCTTGACGAAAGAGCACGTGGATATTTTCGGCAATAACGTCGAGACCTTTTTTATCGCCGAACACCATCAGCATCTGGAAGTGAAATCAACGTCTATTGTCAGTATTCAAAAGAGCCCGTTCATCCATCGTATCGACTATTCACCAGAGATGAACATCATCTTCCATTCCCAATTATTCGCCGAACATTATATGGCATTTTTAAGCAATACCGCTTATACGTATATCACGCCTGAACAAATGGAATTGGTCGACCGAGAACTTGGGACCATGAACAACCCTGTCCAATACGCAATCGATGTAACCGAATACGTATTTGAACATTTCACTTACGACGGGGAATCGACTACCGTGACGACCAAAGCAAGCGAATCGTTCGATTTGAAAAAAGGGGTTTGTCAGGATATTACACACGTCATGCTCGGGATTTTGCGCAGTAAGAACATTCCCGCGCGTTACGTTAGTGGCTATCTGTACGTTGGCGAAGATTCCGCGCTTGTAGGCGACGCAGCAAGCCATGCATGGGTGGAATTCATGGTGCCTGGTATCGGCTGGGTCGGGCTGGATCCAACCAATAATGTTGAAGCGCTAGAAAACCATATCCGCGTTGGCGTCGGCCGCGATTACAACGATGTCAGCCCGGTGCAAGGCGTCTATAGAGGCGGCAGCCAGTCGCTCGATGTGAAAGTGTCGGTTAGCTTGCTCGATCAATAATGCCAATAATCGCTCAACTGCAAAACTTCCCGATCCGTGCCATAATGAAAGGATAAGACAGATGAACGGAGAAGGAGAACTTATGAACACGAAACAATTCAAAGATTACGGTATCAGTGAACCGATTGTAAAAGCGCTGGCAGGATTGGGCTATCAAGAACCAACCGAAGTCCAACAGCAAGTCATCCCTGCGGCTCTTGAAAAACAAGATTTGACCGTCAAATCGCAAACTGGCAGCGGCAAGACCGCGGCATTCGGTATTCCACTGTGCGAACTGGTCGATTGGGAAGAAAATAAGCCGCAGGCACTTGTCTTGACTCCGACGCGCGAACTTGCCGATCAGGTGAAAGAAGACATCACCCATATCGGCCGTTTCAAGCGCATCAAAGCTGCCGCTATTTATGGCAAGCATCCTTTTGCGTATCAAAAGGAAGAATTGAAGCAAAAATGCCATATCGTCGTCGGGACGCCAGGGCGTGTGCTCGACCATATCGAAAAAGGCACGTTGAAGCTCGATAAAATTGAGTACCTGGTGCTCGATGAAGCCGATGAAATGCTCAATATGGGTTTTATCGAACAAGTAGAATCGATCATCAAGCAGCTTCCAAAACAACGGACGACCATGCTATTTTCAGCGACATTCCCAGGCCATCTGGAGAAACTGCAGCGTGATTTCATGCGCTCTCCCCGCTATATTGGGATTCAGGCCGCTGATACTTTAGAAGAACGCATCGAACATTCACTTGTGATCGTCAAGGAACAGGATAAATTCCAATTGCTGCGTGACGTCACCGTTGTGGAAAATCCAGATAGCTGCATCATTTTCTGCCGTACGAAAGATCAGGTCGACGCTGTATCGGAAGGGCTTGAGCGCCTGTTCTATACGAGTGACCAATTGCACGGCGGCATGACCCAGGAAGACCGTTTCGGCGTCATGGATGATTTTCGCCGCGGTGAGTTCCGCTATTTAGTTGCGACAGATGTTGCGGCGCGCGGTATCGACATCGATGGCATCACCCATGTCATCAATTATGATTTCCCGCTCGAGAAGGAAAGCTACGTCCATCGCGCAGGGCGCACAGGACGCGCTGGCAAGAGCGGTAAGGCGATTTCATTCGTCACGCCGTTCGAAGACAAATTCTTGAAGGAAACAGAAGACTATTTAGGGTTTGAGATTACGCGTGTCGAACGGCCATCGAGAGAGCAAGTAGCTTTGGCAAAACCGGCATTCGAAGATAAAATCGAGAGCCGACAGAAACCGAAAAAACACAAAGCGGCGGCACTCAACCAAGACATCATGAAGCTGTATTTCAATGGAGGCAAAAAGAAAAAACTCCGCGCCGTTGACTTTGTCGGGACGCTGACCAGCATACCGGGCATCACGGCGGAAGATATCGGCATCATCAAAATCCAGGATACAGTCACGTATATCGATATCTTGAATGGCAAAGGACTGCACGTCCTGAAGGCGATGAAAGACAAAACTATCAAAGGCAAAACCTTGAAAGTGCATAAAGCGAAAAAATAACAAGAGGCCCAATCCTGAGGTTCATTACTCGGGATTGGGCCTTTTTTCTATGCCCATGTCCGTCTTTTTTTTATAGAGAAGTTCTTTTGTCACGAAATAAATCGAAATTGTAATCAAAAATGCCTAAGTCTGTCACATGATTGTAACCTTGCCATGCTATTTTATTTTTACCAGAAAGCTTTCAGACGATTTACGCAAGGCGCAATTATCCGATACGCGAAGGGGATAGGAACTTGAAAAAATTATTGGCGGCTTTAGGAATGGCATTGCTCTTATTGATTGGCACTTCAGTTACGACTTCTGCAGCATCAAATGTATATACAGTTAAAAGCGGCGATACGCTTTATAAAATTTCCCAACAAACGAAAGTTTCCGTCAATAACTTAAAGTCATGGAATGGGTTGAAATCGAACTTGATTTTCCCAAAACAGCAATTGAAGTTGAAAAAAACAACAGCTCAAACCATCTCTAAGCCATCAACTTCATCTTCAAGCAAGGATCAAGTCGTGAAAGAATTCACGGTTTCGTCCACAGCGTATACAGCGTATTGCAAAGGATGCTCAGGTATTACAAGAACCGGCATCAACCTTAAGAAGAACCCAGGAGCTAAAGTCATCGCAGTCGACCCGAAAGTCATCCCGCTCGGTACGAAAGTATGGGTGGAAGGATACGGCTATGCAGTCGCTGGTGATACGGGCGGCGCAATCAAAGGCAATAAAATTGACGTCTTCATCCCAACACAAAGCCAAGCACTTAAATGGGGACGCAAAAACGTGAAAATTAAAATCCTAAAATAAATAAAACCCGGCAGCTGAATCTGCCGGGTTTTTTCTATGGCGTTTTTCACAGGGGGTGCTTCTGAAAAAGTCTATACTATAAATCAGCACATGTCCTAAGCAAATAGCCGACAGCATAAACACCACAAGACAAGTCAACACCACCTAAGAAGCGATTCCCCCACTAGCCGGCAACTAAGTAAAAAAGTAGATCTACTTAAACACACAGGGATCAACGAAATCACTCAGCCGGCGAGCGCAAAAGGGTGAGCCGACGCCGTAAGACAGGTGTTCTTTCTGGCTTACGGCAAGAGGCCAACCCAAAGCCGGCCGGCGACTTTCAAGCAGAAGCCCGAACCCGGCAGTCAGAACATCACTACAAGTGTGCAAGTTAGCTTTGCCGCCTGTCTACGCATCCCCCAAGAAGCGATTCCCCCACTAGCCGGCAACTAAGTAAAAAAGTAGATTTACTTAAACACACAGGGATCAACGAAATCTCTTAGCCGGCAAGCGCAAAAGGGTAAGCCGACGCCGTAAGACAGGCGTTCTTCCTGGCTTACGGCAAGAGGCCAACCCAAAGCCGGCCGGCGATTCTCAAGCAGAAGCGCAATCCAGCAACCGAAACAAATCCACAAGCAAACTTCGCGATCCACCAACAATTCTTCCGGGAAGCGATTTCCCCACTAGCCGGCAACTAAGTAAAAAAGCAGATCTACTTAAACACACAGGGATCAACGAAATCACTCAGCCGGCGAGCGCAAAAGGGTGAGCCGACGCCGTGAGACAGGCGCTCTTCCTGGCTTACGGCAAGAGGCCAACCCAAAGCCGGCCGCCGATTCTCAAGCAGAAGCGCAATCCAGCAACCGAAAAAAATCCACAAGCAAACTTCGCGATCCACCAACAATTCTTCCGGGAAGCGATTCCCCCACTAGCCGGCAACTAAGTAAAAAAGCAGATCTACTTAAACACACAGTGATCAACGAAATCACTCAGCCGGCGAGCGCAAAAGGGTGAGCCGACGCCGTAAGACAGGTGTTCTTCCTGGCTTATGGCAAGAGGCCAACCCAAAGCCGGCCGGCGAATAACTAAAAGAAGCTTCATCACTAAGCTCCGAAAAAGTTCCACAAACAAACTCTCGCTATCTTCACATATGCCGGATTCTAGGAAGGGATTCTCCCCTTAGCTATCCGATAACCATATACTGAAATTTGCATCAGCCGCATCACAATATCGCCACTACCATAATATTTATTCGCCATAAATCAAGAATATAAAAACAAGTACCTGATAGAGGTTAAATAATTAGTCTTTTAGGGAAGAGATGTATATACTGTTTGTATAGATATTGTATAACTTTTAACAAGCGAAACGGGGGCTTACGCAATGGCAAAACGAATGATCATTATAGGAGCGGGCCCAGGCGGCTTGGCAGCAGGAATGCTTTTAGCCAGCAAAGGGTACCAAGTCGACATTTACGAAAAAAATGACCGCATCGGCGGACGCAATGCTGCATTAACCTTAGGCGATTTCACATTTGATACAGGCCCAACGTTTTTGAGCATGCTTCATTTGGTAGAGGAATTGTTTGAAACGACTGGACGCAATGTCCATGATTATATGGAAGCGGTCGAACTAGACCCGATGTATGAATTGCGCTTTGAAGACCAGAACTTGGTGATGACGCGCAACCCGGAAGAAATGCGTAAACAAATTGATGCAAACTTCAAAGGCGACGGGGACGGCTATGTGCGTTTTATGAACGACACCGGTAAGAAGCTTGAAGCCATGTCTCCTTTGTTGCAAACAAAAATGGACCGCATGACAGACTTGATGCAGCCAAAAGTGATTAAAGCACTTCCGGAACTTGAAGTAGGCAAAACTCTCTACGATGTGCTATCCCGTTACTTTAAAGACGAACGTTTGAAAATGGCATTTGCGTTCCAATCAAAATACTTAGGGATGTCGCCTTGGGAATGCCCAGGAGCTTTCACAATCCTGTCTTATATGGAACATGCATACGGCATTTATCATCCGATTGGCGGCGTCAACCAATTGTCTGCGGCAATGGCCAAGGCGGTCAAGGAAATGGGTGGCCGCATCCATCTCAATAAAGGCGTTCAGAAACTGTGGATTGAGGACCGGACAGTAAAAGGGGTCGATCTATACGATGGCAGCCGCGAAGCAGCAGATGAAGTGGTAATCAATGGCGATTTTGCCCATGTGATGACTCATTTAGTAGAGCCTGGTATCTTGAAAAAATACACTCCTCAAAAGCTCGATAAGAAAAAATATTCCTGTTCGACCTTCATGCTTTATTTAGGGCTCGACAAGAAATACGATTTATCGCATCACACCATCGTTTTTTCCAAAGACTATAAGCGGAACGTCGAAGAAATGACCAAGTCGCGCATCTTGTCGGCAGATCCTTCGATTTACATCCAAAACGCCAGCGTGACGGATCCAACCTTGGCACCAGAAGGCAAGTCGGCACTTTATATACTGGCGCCAGTACCGAATAATTTCAGCGATATCGGCTGGGAAAACGAGCAGGAAGCATTCCGTGAATTGGTTTTGGATATCATCGAAGAAAAAACCGATTTCAAAGATTTGCGCGACCATATCGAAGTCGAGAAGATGCTGACACCATTCGGTTGGGAATCGGATTACTCCGTGTACCGCGGCGCGACCTTCAATTTGGGACATCAGTTATCGCAAATGATGGTTTTCCGTCCGCACAATAAATTCGAAGAGCTCGACAATTGTTGGCTAGTCGGCGGGGGAACGCATCCTGGCAGCGGTTTGCCGACCATTTTGGAATCAGCCCGCATCACAGCTAACGGTATTTTGAAAGAAGATGGCAAATCCGGAATTCCGATTGGCCCGCTTCCGAAAGTGGAGGGGTATGTATGAAAATAGCGATGATCGGAGGCGGCATCGGCGGTTTAATGGGCGCGCTTTATTTAACAAAGCTCGGCTATGAGGTCACGATTTATGAAAAAGAGCACAAGCTTGGCGGCAGGATGGCCTTTGTGGAACGGGACGGCTTCCGAATTGATGAAGGCCCGACGATCGTATTATTGCCTGAAATGTTCCGTGATTTATTTGCGCAGGCAGGAATCGACCCCGAAAGCATCGAATTGTTATTATGCGACCCACTTTACACGATTCGTTTTACAGACGGCAAAGTGTATACGAAATATCCTGGGCGCGAGCGTCAATTACAAGAAGTTGAAGAACAGTTCCCGGACGATAAAGAAGGGTTTATCCGTTTTATGGACGAAGGGCAAAAGCGATTCGATATCGGCAAGCCGGCTTTTCTGGAACACGATTTTGTCCGTAAAGCGGATTTTTGGACCTTCCGCAATATCCGCAATTTGATGAAGTTGAAACCCCAGCAATCTGTCCATCGCTTGATGGAAAATTATTTCAGGGACGAACGGCTGCAGCTGGCCTATTCCCTTCAGGCCTTGTATATCGGTGGAGATCCTTATCGCGCGCCAGCAATGTATTCACTCGTGCCATTCAGCGAGCATGAGCATGGCGTCTATTATGTGAAAGGTGGCTACGCAAGCATCATTCCAGTCATGGAAGGTGAATTGCGCAGCCGCGGTACCGATATCCGGCTGGAAACGCCAGTCCAGCGTATCGTAAAAGAAAATGGCCGTGCGACAGCGGTCGAAACGGCACAAGGTACAGAAGAATACGATGCCATTGTCTACAACGGCGATTTCCCTGGAATGAATCAATTGGCGCCGACTAAAAAACAGAAAGAATACACGCCTTCATCTGGCTGTGTGCTGTTGTACTTTGGTTTGGACAAGGTGTACAAAGACGTCAATGTTCACCAATTCTTTATCGGTGATGATTATAAAGAACATATGGAAGATGTATTTGTCAGAGAACAGAAAACAGAAAACCCCGCATTCTACACATTCCATCCTTCTGTTATTGACGATTCTTTAGCTCCTGAAGGCAAATCAGTTTTGTACGTACTGGTGCCGGTCCCTTCAGGTACAGAAATTGACTGGGAGCAAGATGAAGAATGGATCGGGCGCATTTTGGACCGGATGGAGACATTGTCGTTTCCAAATCTCCGGAAATCGATCGAATGGATGGATGTACGTACGCCAAAAGAGGCAGAAGCATTTGGCTTGTTCAAGGGCGGCAGCTTTGGAATTGGCCCGACCTTGCGGCAATCCGGCGTCTTCCGTCCTCAGGTCAAACCGGATGACACCGATAATTTGTATGCAGTGGGAGCTTCTGTCCACCCGGGCGGCGGCATACCAATCGTTATGCAAGGAGCGAAATTGTTGGCCGACAGAATCCACGGCGATTTGAAAGAAGGGGGCGGTTCATGATGGAATTGAAGCAAGCCTATAGCTATTGCGAACGCATTATCGCCGACAATTCAAAGAGCTTTTACAAAGCATTTTCCCTATTGCCTAAAGAGAAACGCAAAGCCGTATGGGCGGTCTATGCCTTCTGCCGGAAAGTCGACGATATTGTTGACGAGGGCAGCCATCCAGAGCCTGAACTGAGGACATTCCGTAAAGAGTTCGATGAATTTCTTGCAGGGTCCATTAAATGGGACGATCCGATGTGGCTGGCGCTTGAAGATGTCTTTGAAAGCTACGATATGGACGCGAGCGCTTTTTATGGATTGATCAAAGGACAGGAAATGGATTTAACAATCAATCGTTACCGGACGCTCGATGAGTTGCTGGATTACAGCTATCACGTGGCAAGTACGGTCGGCTTGATGCTGTTGCCGATACTCGCTCCGGGGCGTACTGCGCTATTAAAAGACGGTGCAATTTCGCTGGGCTATGCCATGCAAATCACCAATATTCTGCGGGATATCGGGGAAGATTTGTCGAGAGGCCGCATTTATTTGCCACAGGAGATCATGCGGAAGTATGGCTTGGCGGAGGAAGCGCTTGGCAGCGGTACGGTTTCTGAATCATTCATTCAAGTATGGGAAGAATTGGCGAGCATCGCCGAGTCCCATTACGAGCGCGCATTCGAAACGATCAACGACTATCCTTTGTCGTCCCGTGTGCCGGTTAAAGGGGCTGCACTCGTTTACCGAGAAATCCTATCGACGATCCGCTCAAAAGAATATACGGTATTTCATGAAAAGCATTATGTCACGGACGATTCCAAACAATCCATCTTGCAATGCTTATAATTAAAAAAAGCTGTTTCCATCCGTCATCTGTGACGGATGGAAACAGCTTTTTTATTTTGGCAGATAGCGTTTGATCAGGCGCTCTGCCACATTCAACCCGCTCAATGTAACCATCGGAGAACCACCACCCGGGTGAACACTGCCGCCGACAAAGAACAAGTTCTGGATATCGCGGCTGGCGTTTGACGGGCGCAAGAAAGCGTCCTTTGGGTGGTTAGAAGACGGTCCGTATAAAGCGCCCCGATGAGAGCCGAATTTGTCCCGGATAAATTCCGGAGTGAAGATACGTTCTTCTTTTAAATGGGCACGTATATTAATTCCGTGATGTTCCAATACATCATAAATTCGCTCTTTGTACTGTTCAGGGTCAATTTGCAGAGTGCCTTGTGCAGTGAGAGCGGGGGCATTCACGAGAATGAACAAATTATCTCCGAGCGGCGAAACAGATGGGTCGGAATGGGACGAGTTGCTAATGTAGATGGTTGGCTCGCCGCTGTATTGCTTATCGGTGAACAGCTCGCGAAATTCACGCGGATAGTCGGCTGAAAAAAAGACGTTATGGTGTTTTAATTCCGGCAACCGAATATCGAGGCCTGCGGTAATGACAAAGGCGGAAATCGATGGTTCGAATCGATCGCGTTTCGTGTTGCGGAATGAAGGACGTTCTGCTTCGTCGACCAAATCAGGGAAAGCCGACAACAAGTCTCCGTTCAAGATAACAGCATCTGCAGAAATTTGTTCACCGTCCGTAAGCTCGACGCCCGTCGCTTTCCTGCGCTCAGTGAGTATGCGGGTGACGGCTGTTTCTAGATGCAGTTCGACACCGCATTCCGCTGCGACCTCGGCAAATCCCTGGGCAATGCGGGTGTTTCCACCTTTTGCGTAAAAGACGCCTTGCGCCAGTTCCAGATGGGCGATCATTGCAAATGTTGCCGGCGCTTTATAAGGAGAAGAGCCGATATAAGTAGCATAGCGTCCGACCGCTTGGCGCAAGCCAGAATGGTTGAAATAGCGGCTGAAGAAATGATCCATCGATTCAAGCGGGCGCACCTTCAATATGGCAGCACCTAGTGAAGGCGATAGATAATCCCGCAAGGACTGAAAGCTTAGCGGGAAGAAATGTTTTTCGGATGAACGATACAGGCGAGCCACTTCAGCTAAGAATGCATCATAGTTCTCTGCTGCAAAAGGATCCAGCGTTTCGAGCTGGCGAATCATCTCGCTGCGGTCTGCGGTAAAGTCGATGTGGCTGCCATCAGCGAAATGATTGCGCGTGTGGACCGCGAGCTTTTCGAGCTGGAAATACTGTTCAGGGTCGCGTCCAGTTTGTTCGATGACTTGTCGGAAGATATGGGGCATGGTGATCGTATTCGGTCCGAAGTCAAAACGATAACTGCCCAGTTCCACTGGCATTAATTTGCCGCCGAAATGGCTGTTCTTCTCGAATAGGCTAACACGCATCCCGGCGTTTGCCAGCGTGATGGCTGCCGCCAATCCCCCAAGCCCGCCGCCAACGATAGCGATATGTGGTCGTTTCATGAATAATGCCTGCCTTTCCATGTATAGGACTCTTTTTTCAGCGATTTTTTCATGGCAGTTAGCATAACCGCGAGCATCGCTGCAGCTTGTAAGGGAATGAGAAACGCCAAATACCAGCGTTGATTGGTGACCATGTCGACATACCAGCGTTGCAAAACAGTCAGTGCATACGGTACGAGCCAAATCCAATGGCCCGTCATGGTACCGGCTGCTGCGAGAAACAGCGGGAATATGTAAAAGATGCTGTAAAACACAGTTAAGAAAACGGCGATCAGTGGCGAACGGCCGATGCCGGTATAGCTATTTTTCAAAAAGCCTTCCCATACTTCGGCAGGCGTCTCGTACATGCGGCATTTGACCGAAGCGGTGATGTTGGCGAGCAACACTTTATGGCCGCCTTGCTTCAAAGTCCGCGCAATGTGGACATCTTCCACGAGCGATGTTCGCACGGCTTCGTGGCCGCCGATCGCCTCGTATGCTTTGCGTTCAAATGCCATCCACATGCCATTCGCTGCAGTCGCCGCTGGGAACTTCGCGTAATTCGCGAGCGCTAATGGCAAGTGGAATAAAATGACGAAATGCAACATCGGTACAAGCAATTTACTTAAGAACACAGGCACTTCGAAAGCGGGAAATCCCGATAGCAGGGCCGCACGGTGTTTTTGCATCAAGCCAAGAGTTTGCCGCACCGCTTGTTTGCGGAAGCGCACGTCAGCATCGACAAAAAACAAGTAATCGCCGGATGCATGCTGTTGCAATTGATGGCAAGCATGGACTTTGCCAACCCATCCAGCAGGCAGTTCGACGCCTTGCAAAACGGTAAATCGTTTATCGCCGGCGATTTCCCGGTCGAGTGCCGCTTGGGTGCCATCTGTTGACTGGTCATTCAGGACAATAAACTCCGCCCGTTCCCAGTCGGTCTCTTTTAACGACCGTATGATTGTTGGCACATTGCGCTCTTCATTGCGCATGGGGACGAGAATGGATACTAAAGGGGTGGTTTTTACTGCCGGCTGTTTTGGCAATGCTGGGAGGAATAGGCGGTTGACCGCAATCCAAAAGAAAAAGGCGATGTGAACGACAATCAAAGCTGTAATCATGGCTTGCGCCTCCTTTTCAGCATCTCCTGGAACTCTTCGTAATTCTCTTCAAGCACGTCTGTTTTTAGACGGTCGAGTGCAGTAGTTTCCCGCTCTTGAAGCCAAACCGTCCGATCATGTCGTGAACCTTCCGGAAAATCGCTAAGCATCAAGCTATCGCCTTGGTCAATCCATACTTCCGGATGTTTGTCCCGTCGCATCGAATAATAAAAATGAACCGGCACAAGCGGGATCTCTGGACATTTTTCCAGTAAATAAACTACGCCTGTATGAAATTCCAAAGGGCGCGTTTCCAAATGAAATTCATCGCCTTGCGGAAACAAGATGACCGTTTTGCCTTGTTTTAACAAATTTTCGGCATAACGCAGTGAAGCGAGAATGTCTTTTGGGTTGTTGCGGTCGATCGAAAAAGCGCCGAGCCGGCGGAAAAAAGGAAATTCTTTTAATCCGCGCTCGTGCATCATAATGTGAACATCTAAGTTCCAGACGCGCCGGTTCAGGAAAAAGAACAATAGCCCGTCCCACCAGGAACTGTGATTGGAGATGATTAATGCCGGCCCTTTAGACGGGCGGATGTTTCTGGCGTAGAGATGCGAAAAAGACCTGCGGATCGATGGCATTAAATACATAGCGAATGCGCGTTCAAAAAGCGCTGATTTTTTTGCTTGTATCATTGGGGGCGCCTCTTCCATGCCAAGGCAACAATCGCAGCCGTCAGGACAGAGGTCAATGCAGCCGCAAGCCATAGACCGCCAATCAAACCGAGCAACACAAACAAGGCAATCATCAGCACATACAACAATGCCATACGTTTTTCTGCCTGGCGAGCTGACACTTCGAGCCCTTGTTTTTTGAACGCTGCATCGAGTATCAGGTGAAGGACGAACGCCACGAGAAACCAACCGGTGAAATTGGTCCATGGAATCTCATAATAGATGCCGGTATCTTCCCATAGCCAATAGCCTTTTACTTTATAGGCGACCGGATCGATGATCAAATCAATGATGACTGCTGCGATACCGCCAACGGCCGCGTACAAAATGCCGCCACCAGGTACAATCCAGCGCGCGATGACGTGGCTTGTCGCCATGACCATAAGCCAAGCGAACCCAATCGCTATCGGCACACCGAAGACATTTGGTGCGAATCGATCTGTATAGTCATATGACCCGAACAAGAAACCGCTGTCAGCACCTGCCCATTCAACAATGAACGTCGAAAAGAAAATGAGCACGCCAACCGATCCACCGATTGCCGGGCCAAAGCGCCTCCATAAATAAAAGAAGCTCAGCGTTCCTGCAAGAATCAGGAAGAAAGCATTGGCCCATTCTAGCCAAGGAGGCAATAAATCGAAGCTCAATAAGATGACGCCGCAGATATACCAAAAAATGAATAACTTGAAAATCCGATCTTCCCATTTCACGTGTAGCACCTCATCCAAATTAGTTATACAAATAGTGTACAACAATCGCTGGAAAAGACGAAAGAAAAGGGCGGGGTGACAAAATCAGAGGGCAGCGAAAAAAAGTTAGTTTATGGATTTTTGCTGGAAAGCCTGATGTGACGGTATATTTATGAGGAAAATGTCATAAATGCTAGCAGAATTTTCAGTAAAATATTGCAGGGAATCCTGCAAAAGTATATACTAATTGACAAGCAACTAAGCGTGTTCTTGCGATGGGGGTATGAATATGCAGGATTTAATGCGAAATGTGTCCACTTCTTACAAGGAATTTAGTTCAGGGCAAAAAAAAATAGCCGATCTCTTTTTCCGCGAGCCGATATTTATCGCTTTTTCATCTGCTTTAGAAGTGGGCAAACGTGTGGAAGTTAGCGAATCGACCGTCATTCGGTGGACGCAGAAGCTCGGTTACAAAGGATATACAGAGTTTCAGCATACGCTTCAGCGTAAATTGGCAGAAGAGCGTCTGAATACTGCGCGGCAAGAGCCACCTGCTGCTGCGGATCAGTCGTTTCTTGAAAACTTGCTGGATGCGGACATCACCAGCATCCTGAAGCTTAAAGAAACGATTGACGAAGAAAATCTGCTGCAAGCGGTCGATTGCATCAGTAAGTCTGACAAGCGCTATGTCACGGGCAATTTCTTCGATTTCGGCTTAGCCGAATGGTTTGGGGGATGGCTCGGCAGTGCACTTGGAAATACAACGATGATGCAGCCTGGAACTTCAGCTTATTATGGGCAGATCGGGGAACTCGGTCCACAAGACACGGTGATCGCTTTCGCATTTCCGCGCTATACGAGGACCTTGATGGATACATTGGAGCAAGCGAAACGCAAAAGAGCGATAGTCATCGTCTTGACCGACAGAGAAGATTCGCCGGCCGCTAAACACGCCGATCTCGTACTGGCTGTATCGGTCAACGCGAATTTGAATATCGATTCCTATACAGCGGTCCATGCATTATTGACTTCGGTCATGCGCTTTTTATATGTCAAAGAACATGCCAAGGTCAAAGAAAAGCTCGCACAGCTCGAAGCGGCTTACACCGACCAGGACATCTTCATATAACAACACCCATCGCAGGCACGTCCCGAATCGCTCCGGCGTTTTGGTCAAACTTATACGAAAAGGGGAGAGCAAGATGAATAAAAAATTTACAACAGCAGGCGTAATTTTAACAGCAGGTATGCTTTTGGCAGCCTGTGGATCGGATGACTCCACCACCGGCTCGGAAGGATCAAGCGAAGGGGCAGCAGGAAGTGATTTGAACCTTATGGAAGAAGGCAAATTCACCACTGCATCAAGCGGTTTGTACAAGCCATTCAACTACGAAGAAGGCGGCAATTTAACTGGCTTCGATATTGAAATCGGCAATGCCATCGCAGAAGAAATGGGACTCGAACCAAATCCGGTCACGACACCATGGGAAACGATCATCCAAGGATTGACGACCGATCGCTTTGACGCGATTTTGGGATCGATGGCTATTACCGAAGAGCGTCAAGAACAAGTTTCTTTCTCGGATCCTTACTATTACTCTGGCGGCGTGATTTTCGTTCGTGAAGGCAATACCGAAATCCAGTCGGAAGCAGACCTCGAAGGCGCGACCATCGGCGTAGTCGGACAAAGTACGTATGATACAGCAGCACAAAAATACACAGATGATATCCAATACTACAATAGTGATGTTGTCGCTCTACAAGATTTGACGGTTGAAGGCCGTTTGGATGCCGTCATTACAGCAGATGTTGTCGGCTTTGAAGCACAGAATGCCGGACTTGAAATCGAAATGGTCGGGGATCCACTATGGATCGAGCAAGCTGCTGTAGCCGTGCGCCCGGAAGATGAGGCGCTGCTTGAAGCGATCAACGAAGCTTTGGCAACCATCATTGAAAATGGAACTTATACAGAGATTTCGGAAAAATGGTTTGGACGCGATCTCCTCGATGTCGATCTTGAAGGCGTCGAAATTCTCAACTAAAAATTTGCTGGGAATAGAAGGGAGATTCGACTATGTTTGAATTATTTGGAACAGTTTTTGAAGTATTCATGCGGACATATCCGGGCTTCCTTGAAGCGACGGTCGTCACGCTTCAACTGACCGCTGTGGGTGTCATTCTAGGAACCGTCATCGGGCTCGTGTTTGCCTTGATGAAAATTTCGGGATCCAAAATCCTCCAAGGCATTGCCAACGTCTATATCACGATTATCCGTGGTACACCGCTGATCGTACAGATCATGTTCTTGTACTTTGGAATCGTGGAAATTTACACGATGTCGAATTTCTGGGCAGGTGCCATTGCACTCGGTGTCCATAACGGGGCTTACATCGCGGAGATTTTCCGCGGGGCCATTCAAGGCGTAGACCCGGGACAGCGCGAAGCGAGTATGTCGCTTGGGATGAACCGCAAGCAGACGATGCAGCGAATCGTCTTTCCGCAGGCGCTGCGCCGTTCGATCCCGCCGCTTGGCAACCAGTTCATCATTACGCTAAAAGATTCGTCGCTTGTCTATATTATCGGCGTGGCGGAAATTTTCTCACTCGCCAACCGGGAAGCGGCCCAATCATTCCAGCCGTTTGAATCGTTCATTGTCGTCGCGCTTTACTACCTCGTGCTCGTCATGATCTTCACGTACTTGCTGCGCTGGTATGAGAACCGGCTTGATGTGGACAAAACCTAAGGAGGAGCAATTATGATTATTGGAGAAAATATACACAAATCCTTTGGTGATCTCGAGGTGTTGAAGGGCGTGGATCTCCACGTCCAGCCCCAAGAGGTGGTTGTTCTGGTCGGGGTCAGCGGATCCGGCAAAAGTACGCTGCTCAGATGCTTCAATTTCTTGGAGATGATCAATGAAGGATCCATCACGATTGATGGCAAGAAAGTCGATACGAAAAAAGACAATTTGACGAAGATCCGCGCCGAAGTCGGCATGGTCTTCCAGCATTTCAATTTGTTCCCGCATAAGACGGTGCTCGAAAATGTCATCGAGGCACCGATCACGGTTAAGAAAATGAATAAGGACAAAGCTAAAAAACTGGGTCTTGAGCTATTGGACAAAGTCGGCTTGAGCGATAAGGCGGACGTCTACCCGAGTAAATTGTCGGGCGGACAGAAGCAGCGCGTCGCCATCGCGCGTTCACTTGCGATGGAACCGAAAGTGATGCTCTTCGATGAGCCGACCTCAGCGCTCGATCCGGAGCTTGTCGGGGAAGTGCTGCAGGTTATGAAGCAACTCGCGGAAGAAGGCATGACGATGGTCGTCGTGACGCACGAGATGAAGTTCGCCAAAGAAGTGGCGGACCGCATCATCATGATCGACCAAGGAACCATCATCGAATCGGCTGATCCAAAGACCTTCTTTGAAAACCCGCAGCATGAACGCACACGCCAATTTATCCAATTGGTTGAATAAGGCTATAAAGCGTTCGCACCATTGAAACGTATAAACGCATGAAAAAACCAGATCCGGAGAACCGGATCTGGTTTTTTGCATTAAAGGTTAATGGTCACGTCTGCTTTTTCACGCAGTTCTGCCACGAGTGTTTGAGTGGCTTCGTTTTCTTTTTGCGTCTTGACTTGTTCTTCAAGATCCTGTTTTAGTTCTTCAAAAGCCGGCAGTTCTTCTTCGCTGCCCATTTGCTCTTGTTGTTCTTTGATTTGCTCATAGGCGGCTTCTACCTCTTCCTCACTAGGAGTGGTATCTCCCGCAGACTCAGCGATCAGCTGATCTACCTTCACTTGTGTGGCAACCTGCGATCTAACTTCTTCTTCTTTCATGCCCTGTTCGTCCAAAGCTTTCAGAAATTCATCTGTGGTTTCGAGGCCGTTTTGTTGTGCCAGCTGCTCCAAAGTTTGGTTTACTTCTTCATCAGAAGCGGCCAATTTTTGATTTTCCGCTTCCTGGATGAGCAGTTTCTGGCCGACCATGCTTTCTGCCAATTGATTCTTTAATTGCTCCTGGTCAATTTCCTGGCCGGACATTTGGGCTTGCATGGCCGCTTGTTGGAATTGGCCTGTATATGCTGCTTCAAAATCTTCTTTGCTGACTTCCTCGCCGTTTACTTGTGCAACGACTTCGGGAATGCCTTCGAGGTCAGGCTCGGGCATTTCCGGTTGTGCGGCATTTTCTTCGCCGCTAGGGGCTTGCTCTTGCGTTTCAGGTTGCGCGTTTTCGTTTTCTGCAGATTCATCGGCACCGCCGCATGCTGATAAGACGAGAAGTGATGTACCAAGGGATAATCCTAAAAACCATTTTTTGATCATTGTCATTCTCCTTCCAACGCATAATGTCCGGTAGTGTAGCATAGGCGGTAATTTAATGGAAAGCCAAAACCCTCGAGAGTTGATGGACAGGTAAATCAAAAGGTCGAAAATACCTATTCTTTTTACAAAAGACGTTTTCAGCTTCTAAAAGAGGATAAAGACTATTAATAGAAAGAATTCGAGGAGGAGACGGCATGAAGATAGCGGAGATAATGACAACAGATGTAGAAACTTGTCCGCCGAACGTAACAATCCAGGACATAGCGGCCAAGATGCGCGAGATTAATGTCGGTTCGATTCCGATTTGTGAAGAAGGGAAGATTATCGGCATCGTCACAGACCGTGACATCGTCCTGAGGGGCATTGCAGAAGAGCTTGAGACGGATGCGCCCATTTCGGAAATTTTTTCGGAAACCTTGATTACCGGAACAGAAGAGATGTTGGTTGAGGAAGCGGCTTCGTTAATGGCCAGACATCAAATCCGCCGCTTGCCAATTGTCCATAAGGAGCAAGTCGTCGGCATTGTCTCGCTCGGTGATATCGCCGTTAGGGGCAAGACGCCCGGTGAGGCGGAAACGGCACTTGAAAAGGTTTCTGAGCCAGCCAAACCACGTCGATAGCTAAAAACCTCTCGAGCAATTGCTCGAGAGGTTTTTTTACCATTCCACTTGCTCGGGGTATTCAGCTTGTATGCCAATTTCGTGGATCGGCAGCTTTCCGGGAGTTGCGGCATCGATGACTTGCTTGCGGAAGGCTTGGTACTCGGGGTCTTGAAGCGCCAATTTCATAGCAATAGTCGACAGGCTTTTTTCGCGCTGCTGTTTAGTCATATCGATATACTTCAGATTTAACAGGTCTACATATTGGATGGCGTAATCATTGACTGAAGGCGATTTACGGAACGCTTCTAAAATGGCTGCATATTCTTCGTTGGGGACATGGCCTTGCAGGCATTCAAGGACGAGCGCTTGGAATTTGGCGATTACCGGCGCATGGATATCAGCCAGCAAGTCGCCGCGCTTGTCTGCATAAAGCCGGACGAAGTCACGAAGTGCATAGGCTGCGTACAGGAGTTCCGGCCATAATACTTCCGCCGAAAAATAAATATTTTTGTCAGGTGCGATAAAGCCGTGCTGTTTTTTCGTATGTTCGTGCAAACCGTTGAAGACGGATTCGACATTGCGGTCGCCTTGAGCAGCATGGCGGATTTCATAAGAGACGCTCAGTATCCGCAAGCGCGATCCTTCATAGCCATGGTACTCGCCTTCTTTGCCGATCACTTGATAGATGGCTTGGTTCAGTTCATCCAAATCGAAATAATCGCCGCTGATTTTGACGCCTGTATGGTTTGGCGTCGTTTTCATGCTCAACATAAAATGCCTCCTTAGCGTTTCGGTTGGTAATCCAGCTGCCGGAACAGTTCCTGCTTCTCTTCTTGTGTCAGGTCGCGCCATTCGCCTACTTTCATATTGCCGAGTCGGATGTTCATAATGCGGATGCGTTGCAGGCGCTTTACCTCGTAGCCGAGCGCAGAACACATGCGGCGGATTTGGCGGTTGAGCCCTTGTTGCAACGTCAATTTGAATACGTGTTTGGCGACGCGCTCAGCTTTTGCTGGTAATGTGACCGTGTCGAGGATCTCGACGCCGCTTGACATGCTTTCTAAAAATGTGTCAGTGACCGGCTTGTCGACCGTCACGATGTATTCTTTTTCGTGTTCGTGCTCAGCCCGCAGGATCTCATTGACGATATCGCCGTCATTGGTCATGAGGATGAGCCCTTCTGAATCTTTATCAAGCCGTCCTACATGGAAGATGCGTTCAGGGTGGTTGATAAAGTCGACAATATTGCCTTCGATATGGCGTTCTGTCGTACTGGTAATGCCGACCGGTTTGTTGAGCGCTAAATACACGTATGCGCGCTCCGGTTGCTGGACCAGTTTGCCGTCAACCCGCACTTCGTCGTCCGGTTCAACTTTACTGCCGAGCTCCGCTTTTTGGCCGTTGATTTCGACGCGTCCGGCATCGATAAACTTATCGGCTCCACGACGGGATGTGATGCCTGTTTCGCTGAGGAATTTATTGATTCGCATAAAAAAGTCCTTTCGGTTGTATATTTCCACTGTCTGGTCTCATTATACTCCAGATGTCCCTCATAAGAAAAAAATTTGCAGGATAACAGTTGCAATCTTCCGACTTATTTGACAATATAAAGAGGCGAGCCCCGACGCGAAGGATGTGCTTTCTGATTTTTGAAAGCGGATACATATTGGGGCTAAACCAAACAAAGGGGAGATCGAAGATGGTATATGCAGTTCCAAACACAAACGGTGCAAAAGTAAACTTTAAAGAGCAATATGATAATTTTATAAATGGCACGTGGCAAGCGCCTAAAAATGGCCAGTATTTTGAGAACTTATCGCCTGTAAATGGCAAAGTGTTTACAAAAGTGGCGCGTTCAAGCGCAGAAGACGTCGAATCGGCTTTGGATGCGGCGCACGCTGCAAAAGAGGCCTGGGGAAAAACGTCCACGACTGAACGTGGCAATATCCTGTTGAAAATCGCTGACCGCATGGAAGAGAATTTGGAGATGCTGGCAGTGGCAGAAACTTGGGATAACGGAAAAGCGGTCCGTGAAACATTGAATGCCGATTTGCCGCTTGCAATTGATCATTTCCGCTATTTTGCAGGAGCTATACGAGCACAAGAGGGCGGTATTAGCCAAATTGACAATGATACGGTCGCTTACCATTTTCATGAGCCGCTGGGGGTCGTCGGCCAAATTATTCCTTGGAATTTCCCGCTGCTTATGGCGGTTTGGAAACTCGCTCCAGCGCTGGCAGCCGGAAACTGTGTCGTTATCAAGCCAGCTGAACAAACACCTGTAAGCATTCTTGTATGGGCTGAATTGATTGGTGACTTGCTGCCGCCGGGCGTTCTCAATATCGTCAACGGATTTGGGATTGAAACGGGCAAACCGCTTGCTTCTAGCCCGCGTATCAGCAAGATTGCCTTTACTGGTGAAACGACGACTGGCCGCATGATCATGCAGTATGCGTCGCAAAACTTGATTCCGGTGACGCTCGAGCTCGGCGGAAAATCGCCAAATATTTTCTTCAAGGACGTCATGGACCAGGATGATGCCTTCCTTGATAAAGCGGTGGAAGGATTCGTCATGTTTGCGTTGAACCAAGGTGAAGTTTGTACATGTCCATCGCGTGCTTTGATCCAGGAAGACATTTACGAAGAATTTATGAAACGCGCCATCAAACGCGTAGAAGAAATCAAGACTGGAAACCCACTCGACCCAGCCACGATGATGGGCGCCCAAGCATCCACGGAACAGTTGGAGAAAATTCAATCTTACTTGGAAATCGGTAAGCAAGAAGGAGCAGAAGTCTTAGCAGGAGGCGACCGCAATCACTTAGAAGGCGATCTCTCAGAAGGCTTCTATATCCAGCCGACGGTCTTCAAAGGCGACAATAAAATGCGTATTTTCCAGGAAGAAATTTTCGGGCCGGTACTTGCAGTGGCGACATTCAAAACCAAAGAAGAAGCGATGGAAATTGCCAATGACACGCTATACGGCTTAGGGGCGGGCATCTGGACGCGCGATACGAATACAGCGTACCGTTTCGGGCGCGGCATCCAAGCGGGGCGTGTCTGGACAAACTGTTACCACCAATATCCGGCACACGCAGCATTCGGTGGTTACAAAATGTCCGGTTTCGGCCGTGAAAACCATTTGATGATGCTCAGCCATTACCAGAACACGAAGAACATGCTCGTCAGCTACAGTGAAGACAAGCTTGGGTTCTTCTGATCAGAAAGAAGGGCTAGCCATGACAGAACGGGTAATCGCCACAGACGACGCCTTGGAGTTGATTGATACTTTGAAGGAGAAGCATGGCCCATTGATGTTTCATCAATCGGGCGGCTGCTGCGATGGCAGTTCGCCGATGTGTTATCCGAAAGGGGATTTGATGGTCGGCGATCAGGACGTATTGATGGGGGTCATCGGCGACAGCGAGTTTTATATGCACAAAAGTCAATTTGAATACTGGAGTCACACGCAACTGATTATTGATGTGGTGCCAGGGCGCGGCGGGATGTTTTCTCTTGAAGGCGCAGAAGGCAAGCGTTTCTTGACTCGGTCTCGCGTTTTCACAGCAGAAGAATCCAAAGAACTGCAAAATTAATTTACAGGAATCCCGGATGCAAAGCGTCCGGGATTTTTCAATGTATCAGCCGTTAAAAAAACGGAAAGCAAGAGTGAGAAAAAGCATCTTCAGTGCTGGTGCAACTAGCTTCAAAAGAGGGGGAATCGTGGAAACACAGGTCTTAAAATGGTATAATAGCAGAATGAAAGGTGGTCATCCATGTGACGAATTTAGCCAACCGGGTATCCCATGAACAAGCAAATCACGCGATTTCCTGTGCCGCACACTCTCTTGTAACGGAAGGGTTTGATGTGACCCATGAAGACCGGAATTTTGTCCGTTCTGTCTTGACTGGAGAACGGACGGAAGCTCAATTCCACCAGGCCATCAAAGCACGGTTCGATGTCTAAATACCAGCACGCGTCCATGTACTGTTACCCTGGAACAGACGTACTGGTGAATGCTTTCGATATACGGGATGAGGACAGGCTGAAGGAATTGGAAACGGTCTATGCGCTTTATCGCTTGTCGGAACTGCAATTGAAAAAGCCGCAAGATCCCTCCGATCTTAAAGTGTTTTTTGATATTCATCACTGCTTGCTGCAGGATGTCTATCCGTTCGCTGGTAAGCTGCGCGAGGAAATGACGTCGAAAGGCACTTCGACATTCGCCCATCCTAAACACCTGGCAGGTCAATTAAAACAGCTTTTCGATGAATTGGCTGAAGAAGAATACCTGAAAGGCTTAAAGAAAGACGTGTTCGTCCGGCGTCTTGCCCATTATTTAGCAGAATTGAACGCTCTTCATCCGTTTCGTGAAGGCAACGGTCGGGCAGTACGGGAATTTGCCCGTCAGCTCGCCTTGAATGCCGGCTACCGGCTGGATTGGACAAAGATGGAAGAACCAGCTCATATTATCAATGCATTTGTGGATTCTTTCAATAAAGACAATGAGCGGTTGGAAGCGTTATTAGCGGAAATTATCAGTTGAATGCACCAATTGGGCGCATAGTAAAACAGAACAGGCTGAAACGGCAAGTAGTATACCGTTTCAGCCTGTTCTGTTTAATTGTTTGGTTCCTGTGTGGGCGGATTTTGTTGAAGCCATGTGACAGCGAATTCCACAAGCGGACGCATGTCCGTGAGCTGAGTTTCGGCTTGCCCCAGAGTTCCTGTTGTGACGGTGCCTGGAAAGTCTTTAATAATTTCTGGGAAGCGATCTGAATCCATATCGATGCAATGATAAGTGGCCCATTGCCGTACGCCGTTTACATACATCGCTGCACCTTGTGGGGAGCGGCTAGGGGCAGGTTGGACAAATTCAGCATAATGGAGCGCTGTGCACGAATCGAATCCCGTGCCGATCAACAAGATTTTGACTGGATGCTCCATCATTTTCCCAAGTGGTGATGTCTTGCCAAACGAATCTTCGAGGGGATGCTCCGCCATCCATTCAGCAGCAAACCGTCCCCAGGCGATAAATGAATGACTGGGATGAGGGCTGCGGATGGTTGCTGGGTGGCGATGGAGGCATTCTGGTATTTTGCCCATGCCCCGCATATTTGTCAGTGCAGGGTCGTATGCCGGCATATGGTCGCGCGTAGGCTGATGCCAGTTCTCAGGGATCGGCGGTGCCATCCAATAACTTGGATCGGAATTATCGGCAGATTGGGAAGGCATGACAAGCGTACCTTCGGGAGTGATGATTTCCATCAATGCTTCAACGACTGCCTGAGCGCCTCCGGCAACCCAACCAATCGACTTGAGTGAAGAATGAACGATTAACTGGTCGCCGGCTGCAAGGCCCAATTTGTGCATTTGTCGCTTTAATGTATCTTTGGATTGGAAATCCGGAGTATTCAAAATTTGAAGAAGATCAGACATGGGGTGGTTCCTCCTTTTTTTCCACTTTACCATAAGGCTTGATTTCGGTTTTTGTTTTTCAAGTGGTGTAAACTGGTTTCGGATTGAATTTTTTTCTAAGGGGAATAACTGTAACAAAGAGTAAGGAGGAAGATGTATGGAAGCAAAACCAATGCGCGAATCACGCACGATACAGACAAAACTGGTGCTGCCGCCTGATACGAATCATATGGAATCGATTTTTGGTGGGAAAGTGCTTGCTTATATTGATGAAATTGCCGGAATCTCAGCGATGAAACATGCGAGCCGCCACATTGTGGTAACAGCTTCAATCGACTCGGTGGACTTTTTGTCGTCTGCCAAAGTTGGAGACGTCCTGGAGTTGGAGGCGAACGTTACGTCAACCGGCAGAACTTCGATGGAAGTATATGTACGCGTCAAATCGAAGAACTTGGAAACCGGGGAAGAACGATTGACGACCGAATCGTTTTTGACCTTAGTCGCGATTGGCGATGACGGGAAGCCAACACCGGTGCCAGCTGTCTATCCGGAAACGGCAGGCGAGAAGCTGTTTTTCGAGTCAGCGCCAGCACGCCGGGAACACCGCAAACAACGCGCAAAGACACCTAGATAAAAAAGGATCCTACAAGGGATCCTTTTTTACGTTCTCTTTGACATTGGCAAGCGCGCTGCCTGTTTGGTTGGTGATGACTGACATGCTGCCGTCAGTTTCGAGAATGACAGCTTTAACATTTTGCAGCTCGCCTTCACCAGAATTGCGGACCGCCTGCATGATTTCAATATCCTTGATGCGTTCATCACGCATGGCCTGTTCCAAGAACTCCCCTTGTGAAAACAATAGCCGTGGTTCGGACTTAATCAGCTTATTGAAACGTTTTGACCGTACGGCTGTGAAAGTGATCAAATACTGCAAAAGGATCAAAACCGCAAATGCAGTGAGCCCTTCCCATAAGCTCAGCTTACTATCGAGAAGTATCGTTGCGAGAGTGGAGCCCAGTGCAACGGTTACCACGAGGTCAAAAGCATTAAGCTTGGTCAAAGTACGTTTTCCTGAGGTCCTCAAAAAAATCAACAAGCCGATATACGCCAGGACGCCTATTGTGACGATTCGGATAAAACTATCCCATGTAATTTCAAACATGCGTTGTGCTCCTTTCTAGGATACGAAAGATAAGGTTTACTTATCAACATGTGGATAAGTCTATTTTTATTCAAAATCGACTGTAAATTCAGGTATTTACCCACATAACTCACGGAATTTTAGTAATAATTGTGCATAACTAACGTTTTTTCGCACTTATTAAGGGTTTTCCCTCAATCCATAGATGCAAAACAGGGGAAGTGTGGATAGTTTAAACATCCCATATTGCTGAATATATATTGCCGCATTTTTGTTCAGGCGCAGCGATTTCGGGAATAGGGAAGGGAGAAAAGGAAGAAAGGGTGAGAAAATGGCAGGTGTCCTCAATTTCTTTCGTTTTACAGGCATGACGCTTTTCTTTTTAGGCATATTGTTGTTTGTGGTGACTGTCTTGAACAATTGGCTGGGCTTTGCTGCAACGATGTGGTTAGAAGGACACGTTTGGCGTGTGTATATATTCTTCGCGGTTTCTGGCATTCTGATGTATATCCTCATCACCTTCAGAAGAAAAAAAGGCGATTAAAAAAGCACCGGAATAAACCGGTGCTGGTCTCAATTACTTTTTAGCTAGCAATTCTTCAAAATAAGAACCGAATTCTTTCGAGCGTTTCAGGATCGTGCTAGACGAGACGCCGAATTTCTCGCTCAAGTCTTTTGCAGAAAGCATCGGCCCTTGAATCAATTCATGGTCTTGCAAGAAGCGCCAGTAACCGGCAACAAGTGCCTCTGGTTTCTGGACGGTCGGCTGCTGGCTGACCAGGTAGCTGTTGAGGATGCTTGTCACATTGGTCACGGTTTCTTCATCGAAGTCCGCTTCGTCAATGTGTTTTTTCAATTCGTCCATGACAGATTGGTGCTCCGGGGAAAGCTCGATGCTTTCCTCAACAGCGCCTGTCGAGTATTGGACGATATGTTCGACCACTTCGAGATAATGCTCGCGAAGATAGTCTTCGTTCGCGGAAGCGCCTTTTTCTTCAATGCGCTTTTGCAGCTGCTCAAAGAATGGGGCGAATTTGCCGACGATCGTCAAATAGCCGTTCAAGAACAGGATGCCTTGTTCGCCTGCTCGCGCATCCGGCAGAAGAATCGCAAGAAGCCCTTGGTTTTCTTCCATATCCGTCGGCGGCTGGTCTGCCATGACGTAAGTTTCGCCGGTAAAGGCGTCTTTCAATTCCGCTTTTTCTGTATCCCCTGAGACCAATTGGCCGAGGAATACGCGGAAGTTTGGCCATTGTTCCAATACTTCTTTCGTGGTCGGACGCTGCGTTTGTTCAATTTGCTTAGACAAGAAGTTTTGCCATAACTCCGGTTTTTGCATGAACAAGAAGTTTTCGATGACGAAAGCCTGTGCATCGTTTTCGGCCATCGATTTCATTAAGCGCGGCTGCCAATCTTGTTGGAGCTCACGGAAATCCGTTAGCTGGTCACGGTTTGGGTTTTCCGAGAAGAATTGCTGTCTGACTTGGAACAGCTCTTCGTTCACCAAATCGTTGATGGAAACTGTCTGTTGTTTCCCGTGACATTTCTTATATTTCTTTCCGCTGCCACATGGACACGGATCATTTCTTCCTACCATTCTAATCACCTACATTTTTTCTTGAGTGTAACATAAATTCTTTCGGCGCTCAAAAGTCTGACGATTCAGACCTATAAACAAGCTCATATCCCCTTGAATTTCCTATATTAAGCAAATAAATGGAAGTTCAAGCCTTCTAGTACATGGCGAGGAACAAAAAATCTGGCCGTCACAAGGGGATCGACCACTTGACTGATCTGTGCTTCACCGGCAGCGCTCATGAGCATGGTCATCTCGCTGACAGATAAGTCTGATTGAGTCAGCAATAAATCGATCATTTCTTCTACGGCGGTGGATACGGCTTCGTCCAACGTCATCGCCGAGACGAGAAACGACAAGCCTTCTTCGTTTTCGAGCAATGGATGCTTCAGGCGGCCGTCTTTGATGACATCGAATTGGACAGTTGCGCTACCTGGCACTTCAATGCCGGACACACTGATTTCCCCATCCCCCATAGCTGCATGGAAATCACCGAGTGCAAATAGCGCACCATCAACCGCGACGGGAAAATAAAGGGTAGCCCCCTTCGTGATCAGCTTGGTATCCATATTGCCGCCGTGTGAACCAGGCGTACCGCAAGAAACGGGCTCGCCTTCCGGTGCGACGCCGATGACACCAATCATCGGGTTCAGCGGCAGTTGTAGGCGTTCACTGAAGACCGCCTTGCCATTTTGAATGGGAATGATTTTCGATTCCATTGCTGTCATGCGGTGGCCCATGACGCCGAGCTTAGGCCCGGTCACCATGACCCCTTGATCGCCGATTTCGAGGTCTTTGATCACCACTTTCAAGACATCGCCAATCTCGGCGCCTTCGATGAAAATCGGGCCTGTGGCTGGGTTTACTTGGTCCCAGTCAATGGTAGCCACTTCCTGGTCGCTCGACTGAATTTGATTTTTAAAGCAATCGAAGGTATCAATCTTCACCGTGTCGCCGGCTGCTGCGCGCAAAATCGGTTCGTGTTTATTGGAAAAAGCGTAAATGACATCTTGAGCAGGTAAGGTTTTCATCCATCGCACTCCTTTTGAATTGAGATTTAGCAATATGTGTCTGATAATTCATATAACTCACCTATTTCCATTATCGAGTAAGAAATCTCCAAGTGCAAGGCGCGAGACGCTATAGTAAACTTAAAGAAAAAGCGAGGCGGGGAAGAGACCGTGCATGAAGATCCAGTGAAAGAAATGCTAGCATGGATGAAAGTGCTATTATTGACCGCATTTATCATTCTTGGTGTTCGAGAATTTCTGTTTGAACCCGTCATTGTTGAAGGCGGATCGATGCAGCCGAGCTATCATGAAAACGATAAATTGGTGCTAAGCAAAGCGACAGCCATCGACAACTTCGATACGATTGTTTTTTTCGCGCCGGATGGCAGCCGCTTCATAAAGCGGGTCATCGGTATTCCAGGCGATCATATCAAGATGTCGGGTGGGGAAATTATTTTGAACGGTGCGCCACTAGATGAGCCTTATCTCGATAAGGTTGAAGAGGAACGGGTCGATCAACTCCGAGTGGCCAGTGAATTTTCCGTTCCTCCAGATTGTTATTACGTACTCGGGGACAATCGTGGCAATAGTACAGATTCACGAGTGCTGGGTTTTATCCAGAAGCCGGACATAATTGGTGAAGTGAAATTTCGCTTTGCGCCTCTTAAAGATTTTGGGTTCGTCGAATGAGTCATCCATATACAAGTAAAGCTTTTTCTATTGGGCAGGCGCTCATTGGAAAAGCTTTTTTGTTTGTTAGCGATCATGATTTTATGTGCTCGGTCAGACCTTCCCTAAGTAATGAAATTCAAATGGTTCTAAATAATCATATTTTATTTCTTTTTGGTTCAATTGAATTATGTTAAAATTTAATTACTGAATATTTAAAAAATAAAGAGCGGTTAGTGAAGGGGTGGTGAAATGAAGGCAGTCTGGCGTAAAGCAGGGCGATACGTGCTCATAGCAGCAGTTGCGGGCGTTGCGGCTCTTCAACTTGGAGAGGCGCAGCAAGTAGCGGCACAAGGCACATTTGAAATCGGGGCAGCCCATCTAATGGAGGGGCAACGCAATGCATTTCAAATGCACCTCTCCAGTTCGCTGCTATTTATGGACCGAGATCTATCAGCTAGCGAAAAGGAAGGAGCATACCTTGCCACTCATATTGCGTTCGCACCCGGGAGCGACGAATCAGAGATGAACTTTTCCTGGTATTCACCGAATACGAGACGGGCCGGCCAAGTACAATATGCGAAGCTTGCTTCGGATACTCAAGCTTTTCCGGAACACGCTGCGGTGACCATCGATGCAAGTCTAAAAAACGCCACGTATGGTTATTCCGCCAATGAAGCGGTGATCACACAACTTGAAAATGAGACCGACTATCTGTACCGCTTAGGAGACGGACAAGGCAATTGGACACAAGCTTTTCATTTCAAGACCCAAGACCCTTCTTCCTATGAATTTGTGATGGTCGCCGATCCGCAAATCGGGGCGTCCGGCAATATTGCCGAGGATCAAAGAGGCTGGGACAAAACCTTGCAGCAAGCAATTGGCCGAAGCCCTGATGCAAGCTTTATCCTATCGGCAGGCGATCAGGTGGATGCCCGCTATTCCGAAAAAGAATACGCGGCTTATTTCGCGCCGGACGCGTTGCGTAACTATCCGACAGCGACCACTATCGGCAATCACGACGATACTTATCATTACGCCTATCATTTCAACGTCCCGAATGAAAACTGGGAACTCGGCAATTACGATAATTCAGGAGGAGACTATTATTTCTCTTATGGCGATACTTTGTTCATGAACTTGAATTCCAATAGCCAAAATCCAGAAGAGCACATTCAGTTCATGGAGGAAACAGCCGCAGCAACGGCCGGGCGGGACTGGAAATGGAAAATCCTTATGTTCCATCACTCGATCTATAGCGCCGCAGCACATTCTCAAAGTGAGTTTGTGCTAAATTTGCGAGATCAACTCGTTCCGACGATTGATGAAATTGGCTTTGATGCAGTATTGATGGGACATGATCATTCCTATGTACGGACCTATCAAATGGAAAATTTCCAGCCGCTCAAAAATCATATGTTGGACGGCGATGTGCCAATCAATCCAGAAGGCGTTGTTTATTTCACCGGCAGTACTGCAAGTGGCAGTAAATTTTATGGCATGGAGTCAGAACGTGAACCGTATTCGGCAGTACGTGAACAGTGGGGCGTGCCAACCTATACACGTATTCAAGTAGAGCCAACGCGTTTGCGCTTTGAGACGTACCGGACGGACACCGAAAAAATGGTCGATGAATACGAGATTATCAAAGATCCATCCATCAAAACGGTCGTACCAGAGCTTGGAAAAGTGGAACTCGAAGCAAGCAGTTCAGTGCTCGCCACAGAAGAGAATTCCTTTTATCCAGAAGCGGAACTCAAGCTTTCGGGACAAAATGTCGAAGGCGGGCAATACGATATTTCACCTGAGTCGGTCACATACCATACAAGCAGTAAAGCCATTGAAATAAAGGATGGGAAAATCCTGCCAGCAGAAAATGGGGCTCCTGGAAAAATCGAAATTTATGCAGAAGTAAACGATGGCGAACGAACGTTTGAAAGCAACACGATTGAAGTCGATCTGGTCGAACATGAAGAAATTGAGTTGCTCGAAGCGGCTAGCGAGTGGCGTTATTTGGACGATGGCAGCGACCAGAAAAGAGCTTGGCTTGAAGTGGATTACGATGATAGCAAATGGGCACAAGGAGCGGGCCCGCTCGGGTATCCGAAAGACGAAGAACGGCCAGAATTCGGCACTGTCAAAACGCTTATCGGGTACGGAGGGGATGAAATCGACAAAATTGCTCTGACCTATTTCAGAACGAATTTTGAAGTCGAAGATGTAGAAGCAATCGGCGATATGGGATACGTGGAGTTCAGTGTCGACGATGCGGTCATTTTGTATTTGAACGGAGTAGAAATCCTGCGCTTCAATATGCCAAAGACAGGCGAATTCGGCTTTGAGGATTATCAGCAAGACGTGAGCGACGAAGATCTTGTAAGCGAAGACCGGATTGAGCGCATTTACTTGGATGAAGAAGCTCTAAGCCATTTGAAAGACGGCGACAATGTACTCGCTGCGCAAGTGCATCAGGACGACCGCTTCAGTTCCGATTTGTATTGGGATATGGAAATGGTGGTGAATACAAAATAAAAAAAGAAGGCATTGCGCCTTCTTTTTTATTTTGCTTACTTAGTGAAAATGCCCAATTTTTCGATGCGTTGAATCGCTTCTTTGATGCGCTGTTCGTCTACCAATAAGCCGACACGGACGAAGCCTTCGCCCGCAGAGCCAAATCCGCTTCCTGCCGCGACGGCGATATCCGCTTGATCGAGCAAGTAGTCGGAAAACTCAACGCTTGTGAAGCCTTCTGGAACCGGCAGCCAGGCAAAGAACGAGCCCTTGGGTGCCTCGACATTCCAGCCGATCCGACGGCATTCGCCGACCAACACGTGGCGCCTTTTTTCATACAACGCAACCAAATCGTCAACGCATGCTTGGCTTGCGCTCAGTGCTTCAGCCGCAGCGAGTTGGACCGCTGGGAAGATGCCTGCAAATAAATGATCTTGGATTAAATTCAAGGCTTCGATCATTTTGGAATTGCCGACTGCAAAACCGATGCGCCAGCCTGCCATATTATAGGTTTTCGATAAAGTATACATTTCAATGCCGACATCTTTGGCTCCTTCAGATTGCAAGAAGCTCACCGGTTTTTGGCCTTCGAAACCGATAGCTCCGTAGGCAAAGTCATGCACGACGGCAATGTCGTTCTGTTTGGCGAACTCAATGGTCTCGTCAAAAAACGCCTGATCGGCAGTAGCACCGGTCGGGTTGTTTGGGTAGTTCAAATACAGCAGTTTGGCGCGCTGCCGAACCGACTCTGACACATCGTTATAGTTGGGTAGATAGCCATTGGCCTGCTCGAGCTCCATTAAATCGAGTGTGATATCAGCAAGCGGGGCGCCAGATAGATAATCCGGATAGCCCGGATCAGGCAGTAAGAGCGAATCGCCAGGGTTCAGAAGGGCAATTGGCAATTCGACAAAGCCGATTTTCGTCCCCGACAGAATAGCAACTTCTAAGTCCGGATCGATGTCGACATCGTATTCCCGTTTATAGAAATCCGCAGCAGCCTGACGTAATGTACCGAGTCCCCGAAATGGTGAATAACGGTGTGTTTTGGGATCAGCGACTGCCTCTTGCATAGCCTTGACGATATGTGGCGGTGTCGGCTGGTCAGGATTTCCCTGGCCCAGATTGATGACGTCGCGCCCTTCTTCGATCGCTTTTGAAGCTTTCGCCACAAGTGTCGCGAAAAATTGATCTGGAAGATTGTGTAAGCGATTTGAAAAGTCCATGGAATCCTCCTTGTTTTCTAAATAATTGCACATCTACCTCAAATCTTATAGAGTTTAATCTAAACTGTCTACAGGGGGAGAAAACATGAAGATCGCTTGTGTACAGATGGATATCGCGTTTGGCGACCCGGAAACGAATTTTCAGCGGGTGAAAAATTATTTGGAAGAAGCGGCAGAAAATGGAGCAGAAATCATTGTGCTGCCTGAAATGTGGAATACCGGCTATGCATTAACACAGCTTGAGGAGCTTGCGGATGGCAACAGCCGGACAGTGGAGTTTTTGCGCAAATTCGCAAAAGACCGTGGTGTCCATGTCGTCGGAGGTTCGGTCTCGACAAAGAAAGACGACGGTTTTTACAACACGATGTATGTAGCCGATTCGACTGGAGAACTCGTCTCGGAATACGATAAAGCGCATCGCTTTGGCTTGATGGATGAACATATCCATCTTGAGGAAGGCGAATCGCTCGGCACATTTAAGCTCGATGGCGAAACCTATGGCGGGGTTATCTGTTACGACATCCGTTTTCCGGAATGGCTGCGCGCGCAAGCGTTGAACGGAGCGAAGGCAATTTTTGTGCCGGCTGAATGGCCAGCAGCGCGCATCGACCATTGGCGGACCCTGCTGCAAGCACGCGCAATTGAAAACCAATGCTTCATCATCGCTGTAAACCGTATCGGCAGCGATCCGAAAAATGAGTTCGGCGGCCATTCGATGGTCATTGCGCCATGGGGTGAAGTGCGTATGGATATGGCCCAAGATGAAGGCATCGGCTATACCGAGATCGACCTGTCGGAAGTCGATGAAGTAAGAGGACGCATCCCGGTATTCGACGACCGGCGCGTCGAGTTATACAAAAAGTTTGAAAAAGCGCATTGACAATCCTACTCCCCGGCAGGTAGTATGGAAAACAACCAAATACGCACGCTTATCAAGAGAGACCGAGGGTAAGGCCCTATGACGTCCGGCAACCCCCATATAGTGGGAAGGTGCCAAGTCCTGCAGAATGGATGCCATTCTGAAAGATAAGTCGGAATTTTCATTTTCGACGTCTCTTTTTTGATAAAAAAAAGAGACGTTTTTTATTTGCCTGGAGGAGTGGACAGCATGATTCAGATCGAACAATTAAGCAAAACCTATCAAACCAAACACGGCACGGTGAAAGGCGTCGATGATGTCAGCTTAGAAGTGAAAACAGGTGAGATTTTCGGCATCGTCGGTTATTCCGGAGCCGGCAAAAGTTCCCTTATCCGCTGCATCAATCTGTTAGAACGCCCGACATCGGGGACCGTAAAAGTGGGGGGGCAGGATTTAACAAAGTTGAAAGGCGATGAATTGCGCAAAGCGCGCCTGAAAATCGGCATGATCTTCCAGCATTTCTATCTCATCAGCCAAAAGACAGTCGCGGAAAACATTTCCTTCGCTCTTCGCGCAGCGGGTACGCCAAGCAAAAACATCGGCACGCGCGTCGACGAACTGCTCGACATGGTCGGCTTGTCAGACAAACGCGATGTCTACCCGGCGCAGCTCAGTGGCGGACAAAAGCAACGCGTCGGCATCGCCCGGGCTCTTGCCAATGAGCCGGCTGTGCTGTTATGCGATGAGGCGACTTCTGCGCTTGACCCGAATACAACTTTATCGATTTTGCGTTTATTGAAAGACATCAACCGCAAGCTCAATATCACAATTGTGCTGATCACTCACGAAATGAACGTGGTCAAGGAAATCTGCGACCGGATGGCGGTCATGCAGGGAGGGCGCGTCATTGAAGAAGGGCGTGTCTACGATATTTTTGCCGATCCGAAAACGGCTTTGACAAAAGAATTTATCTCGAGCGTCGTGTCATTTAATGTGCCGGAAGAAATTCTTGCACGCTGCGACGGCACGATTGTCAAAGTATTGTTCAAAGGTGAAGTCGCCGGGGAAGGGATTATTTCGGACATGCTGCAAAGCTATCCGGTCAAAGGCAATTTCCTGCACGGTGCGATCGAATACATACAAGAACTGCCGCTTGGAATTTTTGTGATGGAACTAAAAGGCGGCCAAACAGAAGTAAGCCAGGCAATTACTTATCTAGAACAGCGTGATGCAATTGTGGAGGTGATGAATGATGGGAATTGAATGGGAAAGAATTATTGATTTGTGGCCGGAGATCCAAGTGGCGTTTTATCAAACGCTGATCATGATCGGCATTTCATTGGCCGTGGCATTGATCATCGGCTTGCCGCTCGGCATTTTGCTATTTGTCACAGACCGTGGCTTGTTTTGGGAGAATCGTCCGGTCAATTCGGTCGTTGGATTTATCGTCAATATTGTTCGCTCCATTCCATTTATCATCTTGCTGGTAGCACTTATTCCATTAACGCAATTCCTTACTGGTACGACGATCGGGCCAGTTGCAGCAAGTGTTTCCTTGTCAGTTGCAGCGATTCCGTTTTTCGCCCGCATTGTGGAAACGGCGCTGCGGGATATCGATAAAGGCGTCATCGAAGCGGCAATCGCTGTCGGTGCCACGCCATGGATGATCATCAAAGACGTCCTGTTGCCAGAAGCGAAAGCGAGTTTGATCCAAGGTATCACACTAACTGTTATCAGCCTCATCGCTTATTCCGCGATGGCGGGCGTGGTTGGTGGAGGCGGCATCGGCGATTTAGCCATCCGCTTTGGCTATTACCGCTACGATAATACGATCATGATTGTGACAGTCGTCATTCTAATTGTGCTCGTTCAATTGATTCAACAAGCCGGCGACTTTACAGCCAAAAAACTGGATAAACGATAAGGAGAGAAAGACATGAAAAAACTTACATGGATTTTAGCAGCGAGCGCATTAGCATTAGCGGCGTGTGGCGGAGAAGAAGCAGATACAGCAACAGAAGGCGGCGAAGCGTCGAAAGATATCAAACTAGGTGCGACAGCTGGCCCTTACAGCGATATGCTGAACAAAGCGATTGTGCCGGCACTTGAAGAAAAAGGCTATACGGTAGAGACCATCGAATTCAGCGATTATATCCAGCCGAACAACGCATTGAACAATGGAGAAATTGACGCCAATTTGTTTCAGCACACGGTTTATCTAGAGAACTTCGAAACTGAAAACAACATGGATTTAAGTGCATTAATCACAGTCCCGACTGCTCCGATGGGCCTCTATTCGAATGAGTTCGATTCAATAGATGGGATACAAGAAGGCGCGACTATCGCGATTCCGAATGATCCCGTAAACGGTGCACGGGCATTATTGATTCTGCAAGATCAGGGCTTGGTTGAACTGGACCCTGAGGCGGAAGTGCTCAAAGTATCGGAGCGCGATGTGACGGAAAATCCGAAGAACCTAGTATTTCAGCCAATTGAAGCAGGGCAATTGCCGCGTGCAGTGGAAGGCACAGACTTATCCGCCGTTCCTGGCAACTTCGCACTCGCAGCAGACATGGACTTGCTAGATGCGTTGGCGCTTGAGAACATGCCTGACCAGTACCGCAATGTCGTAGCGGTGTCAGCAGACAATGAAGACAGCGAATTGGCAGCGGATCTAATCGAAATCGTCGAGTCAGAAGAATTTGAAGCGGTCATCGATGAAGAGTTTGTCGGCTTCGGCAAGCCAGAGTGGATGGCTGAATAAAAGGATAAACCCGCCGGAGGAACAAGTTTCTCCGGCTTTTTTGCGCGAAAAAACGCACGCCGGAAAGCTTTTTAATCTTTTTTCTTGCCCTGCCCGTTTTCTGTTGAAATAATAAGGAAAGTGAATTTAACAAACTGCTGACAGAAAAGCAGCGAGTGAAGGTTCTTTGAAGAAGGGGAGAAGATTATGGAAGCTAACAGGCACGTCCTGATTTACGGTGACGCGTTTGTCGACTATATCGCTACGACCAAAGATAACGATTTGTTTGATTTGTATCTCGGAGGCGCTACCGTCAACGTTTCGGCTGGCGTCAGCCGTCTCGGGGTTCCATCGGCATTTATCACCATCACGGGTGACGATGAAACTTCGTCATTTTTCCGCCGGGCCCTCCAGGCAGAAGGTGTCGATTTGACGTATTCGATTAAACGGCCGTCCAAACGTATTAGCGGAGTGTATATCCATTTAACAGAAGCGAACGACCGCGTCTTCGCATCCTATGATAACGAGACGCCGGATTTGCAAGTAACAGCCGACGAACTGGCGGGCGAAGCGTTCGAATCGGCCAGCCTGTTCCATTTTTGCTCAGGGACCTTATTTCATCCGGAAGCGCGTAAAACGACGGCACAAGCCTTGCAATTGGCCAAGTCGCACGGCGTGATTTGTTCCTATGATGTCAACATTCGGCCTTTGCGCTGGGAAAGTGAAGAGCTGTGCCGTCGGACGGCCCTGCGATTCTTGCCGCAGGCAGATATTTTAAAACTGACGGTGGATGAATTATTATTTCTTATGGAAGCTGATTCAATGGAAGCGGGCATTGAACGGCTGAAGGATTACGGGCTTCCGGTCGTTTTCGTCACGGATGGCGAGCACGGCACGCACGCAGTCTTTCAAGATGAGACGATTCATGTGCCGGTTGTACCGGTCCAGCCTGTCGATACGACGGGCGCGGGGGATGCGTTTATGGCAGGCATCATCCGCCATATCCATTTAAATGGCATGCCAAAAACCCAGCAACAACTGGTTGCTTGTGCAGACTTCGGCAATAAGCTGGGAGCGCTTTGTGCAACACGGGCAGGAGCCATCACGGCGATGCCCCGAAGCGAAGATATGGAAGATTGGGAATAGAAGAGGAGGGAGCAGTAATGGCCATGCATAGTTTTCATCTAACAGCAGACTGGCCCGGCAACCGCAATGACGTCGGGACGATCGAAACGGGGAATTTAAAGACACAGATCTCGATCCCCCCTGAAATGGACGGCCCTGGAGCCGGCACGAACCCGGACGAAATGCTGCTCGGTGCGGCAGCGACCTGCTATATCATCACGCTCGCCGCCATGATGGAGCGCAGCAAACTGGCAAAAGCGTCGCTGACGATGGAGTCGGAAGGCATCGTGGAAGTCGAAAATGGCGTCATCACTTATAAAAAAATCATTCACCGTCCGAAAGTCGTCTTATCGGCAGAAGCCGGCGAAAAGGAACTCAAACTTGCTCAAAAGCTCGCGGAAAAAGCGGAATCGTCTTGCATGATTACGCGCGCTATTAAAGGCAATGTTGCCGTTGAACTGGAAGCCGATATTACAATTGCATAAAGCGAAGCCCTGTTTTTCCCTTTTGGAGAACAGGGTTTTTTAATGCAGATAAAATGATTTTGGAGAATTCTCATAATTTTTCTTTTGTCCGTTTCTGAATATGGTAGACTACAGCTAATGAAAAATGGGCGATGTAGAGGACGGGTGCCATGAAAAAATTATCCTTGCAAACTAAAATTATTCTACTGACGACTTCTCTTGTGCTTTTGACAACAGTCGTCTTTGGCGGGATTTTAAGCTATCAGGAGATCGCAGAAATCAAAGAGAACATCGGCCAACGGGCACAGGAAACGGCAATCGGCATTTCAGCCATGCCGACGATCATCGAGGCGATGGATGACGAGGAACCGGCGTTGCAAATCCAGCCGATCGCCGAGTATTTGCGCAAGCAAGTGGGCGCCGAGTTCATCGTCATCGGCAATCGGGAGAGCATCCGGTATTCGCATCCGGATTCCGAAAAGATCGGCAAACAAATGGTTGGCGGCGATAATGAACGTGCGCTCCAGGAAGGCAAGGTTTATGTATCTGAAGCGTTCGGGTCGCTCGGCAGAAGCCTGCGCGGTAAAGCGCCGATCTATGACGGAGACGGGCGCATCATCGGTGTGGTCTCGGTAGGATATATGATTGACGATATTGAAGCAATCATTTTCGGCAATATTATGGACGTCATGGCGCTGGCTCTATTGACGCTCGTCATCGGCGTCTTGGGCAGTATTTTGCTTGCGAGGAATATCAGAAAAGACACGCTGGGGCTTGAACCCCGGGAAATTGCCCGCTTGTACCAAGACCGGGAAGCTTTGCTGTCGTCGATTATTGAAGGGGTCATCGCCATAGATAAGGATGGTCTCATAACGGAATTGAACAGCTCCGCAGAAAAGATGCTTGCTATGGACCAAAGTTTTCTCCACACCCCGTCCGATGAGATATTGCCGGAACTGAGAATGGGCGAAACCTTGACGACAGGGAATTCATGGAAGAATAAAGAAATCCTGATTGGCGGGACCGTTTTTATTGTCAACCAAAAGCCAATTTGGGCAGATAGAGAAATAGTCGGAGCGGTTTCGACATTCCGCGAAAAAACGGAAGTGCAGGAAGTACTGGAAACCTTATCCGAAATCCGTCAATACTCAGAAAGCCTAAGGGCGCAAACGCATGAATACGCGAATAAGTTGTATGCCATATCCGGGCTGTTGCAATTGGAAGAAACTGAGGAAGCGGTTCGTCTGATTCAACAAGAGACCTCTCATCATGAAAAGCAGACGAAGCATACACTGAACCATATCGAGGATAAAAAAGTCCAAGCGATTCTGCTCGGCAAAATGGGGAAAGCTTCCGAAGCGAAAGTTGAGCTATCAGTGGATGAAAACAGTTCACTCGCCAAATTACCTGACCACGTGGATATTTCTAAAGTCATTCACATAGTCGGAAATCTAATTGACAATGCCATTGAAGAAGTTGAGTCGAGTGACAGGAAAGAAGTGTCTTTTTTTATTACCGACATCGGCAACGATTTGGTTATCGAAGTTCAGGACAGTGGACGTGGGATCGAAACCAGAAATCTCGATCGGTTTTTCGAGCAAGGCTTCTCCACGAAATTAGAGAAAGCGGATAGAGGCTATGGTTTAGCCATCGTCAAACAAGCAGTTGAAGACTTGGATGGCTGGATTGAAGTGGACTCAACGCCGCAACACGGGACGATATTCAGCGTCTTTATCCCGAAAAAAACGACGGAGGTGGCATAATGCTACGGGTGGTGATTGCAGAAGATGATTTTCGTGTCGCACAAGTGCACGAGAAGTTTTTAGCGAAGATTAAACAAGTGGAACTGGCAGCGAAAGCAAAAGACTGTGCAGAGACACTAGCGGCGGTTAGACAAGAGCGCCCGGATTTGGTGTTATTGGATAATTACATGCCGGATGGTCTTGGCATTGAACTGATCGATGAGTTACGGAAAGAAAGCCCAGAGACCGACATCATCCTTGTGTCGGCAGCTAATGAGCGCGAGTATATCGAAACGGCACTGCGCAAAGGCGTAAAAGGCATCATCTTAAAACCGGCCGAACTTAGTCAGTTTACTGCTACAATCGAGAAATACCGGAAAGACAGGGAAAAGCTATCGAGCCAAGAAACCATCGACCAGCAGTATTTGGACGAACTGTTCGGCGTCAAGGCAGTCAAAAAAGAAGCGCCAGCAGTCAAAGGCATTGACCCGCTGACAATGCAGAAAGTGCAGAAGTTATTGGAGCAATACGAGGAAGGCGTGACGGCTGAGAAAATGGGCGAAGAGATGGGCGCTTCCCGCACGACCGCCAGGCGCTACCTGGAATATTTGGTGTCAACGGATGATTGCTACGCTGAGCTTGGCTATGGCATTGTCGGCAGGCCGGAACGGAAATACTTTGTGAAATGAAGTGAAAACGACTGATAAGCTTCGGCAAATACGAGTTTCGAGAGTTTCTCGACAGCTCAAAAAAAGCAACTTCCCTAAATTGGGGAGTTGCTTTTTTGCGTTGAAGTTTGATTTTTGGCAATCAGTCTGTGTGGCATTCGAAATGGGTCATTTGCCAACTGCTTTTCTCGATTTCAGGAAATCCGCCCAAATCATAGCAGCGATCAGTCGCTTCGGTCACTTCTAAATAACTGAAATAACTTTGTGCCGCAATGGCGCTTCCAATGCTGAGAACTAATATGATGCCGAGCGCAATGGCTGCCATGCCGGGAGTTATGGCTGGGATGTGTTTCATTGTCGGCCTCCTTAAGGTTCGTTTCATGCTATTTCTAGCCTAGCACAATCCCCTTTCGCTTCCTATAAATGAAATATCAGTAAAATATCAGATTTCTGTGAACTTTATGAACGAAATGATCAAAAAATCCTTTATACAGCTTATTTTGAAAACGGTTACATTCTGAAAATTCATAGTTATACTTCAACTCATAAGAAAATTATACGAACTGAGGGGGAAATAAAATGAGAAAAACGATTTTTGCTGGAATTTTGAGTGTGAGCGCTCTAACATTTGCCGGTTGTGGATCTGATGACGCGGCAAACACAGCAGGAGAAGATGGAAACTTTGAGCCATCAAAAACAATTGAGGTGGTAGCACCAGCCGGATCAGGCGGCGGTTGGGATACGACAGCCCGTGAAGTTGCCCGTGTATTCGGCGAAACTGAAATTATCGATGAAAATATGACGGTCATCAACCGTGAAGGTGGAGGCGGAGCGATTGGTTGGGCTTACGTTCACGGAAAAGAAGGCGACGCCCACAGCATGTTCGTTGCTTCACCGCCCTTGATGTTTGTGCCGCTAAATGGCCAATCAGAACATGGCCATGAAGACTTTACGCCGCTTGCCAATATGATTGCCGACTACGGCGCATTTGCTGTCCGTGAAGATAGCGAGTTCGAAGATTTGAACGATTTGTTCGACCAGATGAAAGACGATCCGGAAAGCATCACCGTCATCGGCACATCCGCTCCGGGAAGTATGGACCATATGCAATTTGTCCGCATTGCCAAAGCGGCAGGCGTGGACCCGACCAAGATCAAATACGTTTCTGATCAAGAAGGCGGCGCTTTGACAGCGGTTCTGAATGGCTCGGTAGATGTCTTTTCCACAGGTGTCGGCGAAACGATCGAGCAAGTACGTGCCGGCAATATCAAAGTTCTCGGTGTGACGGCAGAAGAACGCATGGAAGGGGAAGTGCTTTCCGAATTCCCGACAGCGATCGAGCAGGGCATCGATGAAAGCTTCGTCAACTGGCGCGGATTCTTCGGGCCTCCAGGTATGGACGAGGCAGCGGTCGATTATTATGAAGCTAAATTTCAGGAATTGAGTGAATCCGAAGAATTTGCGGAAGTTCGCGAGAAGTATGGCTGGAACGAAATGTACATGGGCAGTGAAGAATACAGTGAGTTCCTCGAAAAAGAAAAAGAGGAAATTGCAAGCTTGCTTGAGGAAATCGGATTAGGTCAATAAAAGCTTATTTATAATCACGGCTGCCCAGTCAGCTCAAAAGTAAAATACAACAATAGGTGGAACCGGATCTTTGGCATTCGGTTTCTCTCTTTTCAGTTAAAAGGAGGCGTTTCGTTTGCTTGCAAGCATAAATCGGAAGTTAGGCCTGCTGCTTTTCATTGTTGCGGCCGTCTATTTATATTTAAGTTTTCAATTGCCCAATTACGAATATGCCCCGATCGACGCGGATGTCATTCCGAAGGGCTTGGGCATCTTGCTATTAGTGCTGTCGGTCTTCCTGTTCTTTTCCCGTGTAGTGGAAACGGATGCGGAAAAAGCAAAGCGCGATATTCCGAAAAAAGAACTCGGGGTCATTGCCGCAGTGTTCGCCATGATTTTTGTCTACATTCTGTTGTTTGAAGCGATCGGTTTTATCATCACGACCTCATTGTTCATTTTCTTTTGTTCGTGGTTTTTAGGTTATAGAGCATGGAAGACAAATATATTGGTCTCTCTTCTATTCCCGATTGTTATGTATGCTATTTTCGTTTTCGCGCTGGGGATTGTATTGCCGCGCGGCATCTTGCCATTTTAAGGAGGGAGTTTCCACATGGATGCATTTCAAGGTTTATTGACCGGTTTTCAAGTTGCCTTAAGTCTAGAAGGGATTATGTTCGTGCTGATCGGCGTCATCGTCGGTACTTTGATCGGGATGATGCCAGGGCTCGGCCCGATCAGTGCCATTGCGATCATGATTCCGATTACATACGGGATGGACCCGGCGCCGGCACTCGTCATGATGGCGGGCGTCTATTACGGGGCAGTATTCGGCGGTTCGACTTCTTCAATCCTGTTGAACGCCCCGGGAATTTCCGGAACGGTCGCTACAGCTTTTGACGGCTATCCAATGGCCCAACAAGGAAAGGCCGGAAAAGCGCTGGCCATTGCGGCGATTTCTTCGTTCATCGGAGGGACCGTCTCGGTTGTCCTGCTAATGCTGCTGGCACCGGCTTTATCGAGCGTGGCGATTTCTTTCGGGCCACCGGCTTATTTTGCTTTAATGTTCATGGGATTAACCGCGATTTCCAGTCTGTCTGAAGGCTCGACGATCAAAGCGATGATCGCAGCCGTTGCAGGCTTTATGGTCGTGACGATTGGCATTGACCCGCAGACAGGGACACAGCGCTTTACATTCGGGAACGTCAACTTGTTCGACGGATTCGACTTTTTGATCATCGCACTTGGCCTCTTTGCGGTCGCGGAAGTCTGCATGCTCATCTTGAACCGGAAAAACCGCAGCTTGAGCGACGACCAAAAACTGGGCAGCTTGAAACTGTCCAAGGCAGACTTGAAAGAAATGAGCGGGCCAGTCAGCCGCCAGTCGTTTGTCGGTTTTTTGCTTGGTGTTTTGCCGGGGGCAGGGGCAACAATCGCTTCTTTTATCAGTTATATTTTTGAAAAACGAATCGCTAAAAATCCTGAAGAGTTCGGGAAAGGGTCCATCAAAGGGCTCGCAGCACCGGAAAGTTCCAATAACGCCGCAACAAGCGGTGCGTTCGTTCCGCTGTTGAGCTTGGGGATTCCAGGCTCGGGTACGACTGCTGTCATGTTAGGCGCGTTCCTTGTACTCGGCGTACAGCCTGGCCCGCTCTTGATGACCGACCGCCCCGAAATCTTCTGGGGTATTATCGCTTCCATGTATCTCGGGAACGTCTTCCTGTTGATCTTGAACTTGCCGCTGATTCCATATTTGGCAAAAATCTTGAGCATTCCACGTCCTTTGCTCATTTCACTCGTCATCATGTTCAGTTTGATCGGCGTTTATTCGATCAGCTTCAACGTCTTTGACCTATACATGCTGCTGGTATTCGGTGCATTAGGGTTTGCGATGCGGATCTTTTCATTCCCCGCACCGCCGTTCATTCTGGCATTTATCCTGGGAGGCATGATGGAGCAGGCTTTCCGCCAGTCCATGACGATCTCCAATGGCAGCTTGAGCATTTTTGTCGACAGCCCGCTTCCGCTATCCCTGCTCTTGGTTGCACTCGTTTCACTATTGGTTCCGGCATTCCTCAAATGGAGAAGCAACAGGCTGGCATATAAACAAGGTTAAGGGGGGGAGAAAGTGAGAAACTCTAAGCTAGTGCCGCGAATTCTTGCTTTTCTGCTGGCCGCCGGTTTTGCTCTTTTATGGATGTTCGGCTTGTTGGATGCATATACGGATGACCAGAAACTGACGCTGCTCTTGCTTGGCATCGCCATCGGTTTATGGACGATAAGCGCCATGCCGCTAGCTGCTTCGAGTCTTCTGGTGCTTGGCCTGCTGCTGCTTTTCCGCCTGACGGAAGAGCCGGAGCAGGCTTTTGCCGGTTTTCTGTCGGACGCGCTTTATTTCATCCTGGCACTGACTTTGATTTCCAAGGTATTGGTGAAAGCGAAAGCCGATCAAGTATTTGTCGGTGTGTTGTTGAAAATGAGCAAAGGCAAGGTTCAGCGGCTATTGGTCGGCTTGCCGTTATTGATCGTCTTTTTGCCCATCCTGCTGCCTTCAGCTGTCGCAAGGTTCCGCATTCTTGAGCCGATCATCGAGCAAGTGAATGATCGTTTCGCGCTCGGCAAAAGAAGCCTGTTCCGCCAGTTCAGCTTTTATGTCATCGGCATGATGAATCAGAACTCGACGATGATTGTTTTCACAGGCGGCGGATTTCCGATTTTAGCGGCTCAATTGCTGAGCGATTTCGGAGGCATCCAAATTTCCTGGCTCGGCTGGTTCGTTCGCATCGCGCCTGCGCTTTGGCTGGCACTGCTAGTGGTCAGTTTCGGGGTTTGGTTCTTTTTCAAACGCCGCAGCGGCGCAGGGCCTCAAATGGAACAGATGGAATTTGCACCTGCTGCACACTTGCCGGAACGTTTCTGGTGGGTGATCATTCCATTTTTCGCCATGATTATCAGCTGGATCGTCATCGATCAAGAACAGATTCCACTTATTGTTGCACCATTTCTGCTACTAGCTTATTATGCTTTGCCGATACTTGGACTAGTTGATGACCGGCTCGTCCGGGATTACGATTGGGAAACCTTCCTATTACTCGGTGCCTCCTTTTCACTTGGGTATTTAATAGAAGAAAACGGAACGGCAGGCGTCTTGGCGAGCCAATTGATTCAATTGCTGCCAGAAGGAATGGGCCAGGGGGTAAATATTATTTTTATCGCTTGTCTCATTTTCCTGTTACGCTTCTTGTTTGTCGTGCCTTCTACATCGATGATTGTCATTTTTCCGATCATCGTCAGTTTTGCAGAAATGTTGGGCTTGCCGATTTTGCCGATGGCGTTTTTATTGATCATGATCATCGGGGGCGTCACCATCTTGCCGATTCATTCCCCCACGACTTTCTTAGCTTTTCAAAAAGGGGCATTTTCCCAGCGTGAACAATTGCTCATTGGCAGCTTTTCAAGTATTGTCATCACGGTAATTGCCATCTTCTTTGCAGTTTTCATCTGGTGATGGAACTTATTTGTAATTGCCAAAGCCACCCTTCACAAGAAGGAGGGCTTTTTGTCTGCAAAGAGCCCTTATGTTTAGGTGGAAAAATAGGGGGTAGGGTAATTCTAGAAGCAATTTAAAATAGAGGAGGCAGAAAAAATGTTTGATTATACCGTGACGACTAGCAAATTAGTGGATGAAGCAGTGGCATCACTCGAGGAAAACTTGAAAGAAGAGCAGTTCGGTGTCTTGTGGAACTTCGATTTGACAGCAAAACTTCAGGAAAAAGGCCAAGACTTCGATACGGCGTACAAGATTCTAGAAGTCTGCAACCCGAAAGAAGCGAATACGGTACTCTCTGAAAACTTGATGGTCGGTTATTTCTTGCCATGTAAAATCGTTGTTTATAAAGAAGGGGAAGAAACGAAGATTGGCATGCCGAAGCCGACCTCGCTGATTGGTATGGCTGAAGATGGCGGGAAATTGACTGAAGTGGCTACTGATATCGAAAACCGCTTAATCAAATGCATTGACCAGACTGTATAAATTTTGAAAATGCCGATGGAGGGATTTCTGTATGACAGTCCAATTTACATCTGCTAAAAAAATCGCCGAAAAAGTGATGAACAACGAACCCGTTGCCATTCTCGATGTCCGCAGCAAAGAAGATGTGGAGAATTGGCATGTAGAAGGCAGCCATGTTGAGCTTCATAATATTCCGTTCAATAAAATAGAAGAAAGTAGCGAAGAAATCAATAAGCTGCCGAAGGAAAAGCCGCTCTATACGATGTGTGCGAAAGGCAATACCTCGAAGAAAGCGGCAGGGTACTTGCAAGATCAAGGGTTTAAAAACGTCATTTCGATTGAAGGCGGAATGGCTTCCTGGAGCGAGCAATTGGAACCAGTGAAAATCGGTGACTTGAAGAGCGGCGGAGCGATTTACCAATTTGTCCGCGTTGGTAAAGGCTGCTTGTCTTACTTGATCGAATCGAATGGCGAAGCAGCGGTAGTCGATGCGGCACGTATGACCGAGCCGTACGAAAGCTTCGCAAAAGAGCATTCACTGAAAATTACTCATGTACTGGATACCCATCTGCATGCCGACCATATTTCTGGAGGCAAAAAGTTGGCTGAAAAAGTTGACGCACAATACCACTTGCCGCCGGAAGATGCAGACGAAGTAGTATTCGATTATGAACCTGCTAAAGACGGAACAACTGTAGAAATAGGAAACGCTAAGATCAAAGCGTTCTACTCGCCGGGCCATACGATCGGCAGTACTTCTTTTATTGTCGATGATGAGTATTTGCTTACAGGCGATATCCTATTCATCGAATCCATCGGCCGGCCGGACCTCGCAGGAAAAGCGAGAGATTGGGCGCAAGACCTGTACGAAACACTCCATGAGCGCTATGGCCATTTGTCGAAAGAGTTGATTGTCTTGCCCGCCCATTACGGCGATATTGAAGAAATGAACGAAGACGGCAGTGTCCATAAAAAACTCAGTGATTTGTATGATCAAAATGATGGCTTGAATATTGACGGAGAAGAGAGCTTTATTAAGCGCGTGACGGAAAACTTAAAAGAGCAGCCAAATGCTTATGAAGATATCCGCAAGACCAATATGGGGAAAGTCACTCCATCCGAAGACGAACAAAAGGAAATGGAAACCGGCCCGAACAACTGCGCGGTCTAAGCAATGCTGGCTATACAAGAGTCCCTGCTATATTGGCAGGGGCTTTTCATGATAAAATACCCTCAAGTAAAGCGAAAAAAGCTAGTGAGTTTTTCGTTTGACATCATACCCTAAGGGGTATATTGTAGAACATAACAACTTCATTTTATATTTTGAACAGGAGGCTTGTCTGATGGAATACGATAAAAAGATTGAAAACCGCCTCAAGCGCATCGAAGGCCAATTACGCGGAGTCATCAAAATGGTTGAAGCAGACGGCGAGTGCCGTGATGTAGTGACTCAGCTGTCAGCAGTGAGAAGTGCAGTAGACCGGACGATCGGCGTCATTGTCAGTGAAAACCTGCAGACTTGTGTACGCGATAGTTTAGAAAAAGGCGAAAGCACGGAAGACGTCGTCAAAGAAGCAGTCGAGCTTCTCGTGAAGAGCCGTTAAAGCAGAATAAAAAAACTTTAGCTGTTGACTTGATAGAATAGATGCTGTAATATACCCTATAGGGTATTAGAAAGAGTGCGGCGTCACTATAAAACGTTCTTTTTTTTGGAGAAAATTATACCCATAGGGGTAATTATTGGAGGAATTTACAGCATGGCAGAACAAAAGAAAACCACCATCGTACTTTTTAGCGGAGATTACGACAAAGCAATGGCCGCTTACATCATCGCAAACGGCGCAGCAGCTTACGATCACGAAGTCACCATTTTCCACACATTCTGGGGATTGAACGCACTTCGCAAAGAAAATCCGCCAACAGTCAAAAAAGGGCGCCTTGAAGCGATGTTCTCAAAAATGATGCCGCGTGGAGCGGACAAATTAGGGCTTTCCAATATGCAATTCGGAGGCATGGGGCCGAAACTGATTAAAAAAGTGATGAAAAAACACAACGCTATGCCTTTGCCGGACTTGATCGACATGGCACAAGAGCAAGATATTAAATTGGTTGCCTGCACAATGACCATGGACCTTCTCGGTTTGCAAAAAGAAGAGCTATTGGATGAAATTGAATATGCTGGTGTCGCAGCCTATCTTGGCGATGCAGAAGACGGCAATGTGAACTTGTTTATCTAACTCCCCAAAGTGGAAAGGATGAAGTATATGGAATGGTTGCTCTGGATCGCAATCGGGATTCTTGCTTATATCGCAATCTCCCGTTTTACTGCACCAACTAAAGGAATTAAGACAATGTCCACTGATGAATTGAAACCTGTACTCGGCAAGAAAGATAAGCAGTATATTGATGTCCGGACGCCGGTAGAGTTTAAAGCAAACCACATTAAAGGCTTCAAGAACATTCCATTAAATGAGTTGCCGAAGCGTGTGAATGAGCTGTCGAAGGATAAAGAAACATTGGTCATCTGCCAAAGCGGCATGCGCAGCAGCAGAGCGAGCCAATTATTGAAGAAAAACGGGTTTACCCATATAGTGAATATCAGAGGCGGCATGAATAGCTACCGCGCATAATTGGAGGAGGAATTTAACATGAAAAGCATGACTACACAAGAAGTTCAGGAATACATCAAAAACAACCCTGAGGCGTCACTCATCGATGTACGCGAGACAGAAGAAGTCGCTGCAGGAAAAATTCCTGGAGCTGAGCACATCCCATTAGGTTTGTTGGAATTCCGTTTGCAAGATATCGATAAATCAAAAGAGCACATCATGGTTTGCCGTTCGGGCAACCGCAGTGGGCAAGCAACACGTTTTCTTGAAGACCGCGGCTATAACGTCATCAATATGGACGGCGGCATGATGAACTGGGAAGGCGACACCGAGTAATATCCGGCTACAGGCACGGTCTCATTAAAGGAGGAAAAGATTAATGGTTCAAACAGATAAAGTATTGGATGCTAAAGGGCTTGCATGCCCAATGCCGATCGTTAAAACGAAAAAAGCTATGAAAGACCTGGCTTCCGGCGATGTGCTGGAAATCCAGGCGACCGATAAAGGCTCTACAGCCGATTTACAAGCATGGGCGAAAAGCTCAGGCCACGAATACATCGGCACAGAAACAGAAGGAGACGTTTTGCTTCATTATTTGCGCAAAGACGGTGTAAATGAAGTGAGCGAGACGATCGAGATTCCTGAAGTTTCGCTGGCAGAGTTCCAAGCGCGTGTGGAAAATGGGGATTCGTTGAACATCCTGGACGTCCGTGAGCAAGAGGAATACGATGAAGCGCATATTCCTGGCGTTAAACACATCCCGCTCGGTGAAGTGGAAGCCCGCATGAACGAATTGGAGAAAGATAAAGAAATCTACATCATCTGCTATTCTGGCCGCAGAAGTGCAACAGCGGGAGACATGATGGCGAAAAAAGGATTTAAAAATCTGTATAACGTAGTACCTGGCATGCGTGATTGGACTGGCAAAACCGAGTAATCGGGCCAGTCCTTGGCGCCAAGCCGGAAATTATACTTTAGAATTCAATATATTTTTTTATTCACAATAATACCCCGGGAGGTAATTTGTATATGTCAGCAACAGCAATGACAGCGGCGCAAGTAGCCCGCAAGATAATGGATAACCAACCATTGTTCATCCTTGATGTCCGCAACGGCGACGCATTTGCCGATTGGAAAATCGAAGGCGGCAACATCCAGTACTTGAACATTCCCTATTTTGACTTATTGGACGGCGTTGAAGAAGTCATTGATCAATTGCCTAAAGACCGTGATATTTTGGTCGTCTGCGCCAAGGAAGGATCTTCTATCATGGTCGCGGATATGCTTGCAGAAGAAGGCGTGGAAACGGCTTATCTATCAGGCGGCATGAAAGCATGGAGCGAACATCTGGAACCGGTGAAAGTCGGCGATTTGAAAGATGGCGGAGAGCTTTATCAATTCGTCCGCATCGGCAAAGGCTGCTTGTCTTACATGGCTATTTCTGGCGGGGAAGCGGCGATCATCGACGCGACTCGCATGACGGATGTCTTCTTGAACTTCGCACAGGAAAAAGGCGCAACGATTAAGCATGTATTTGATTCACACCTTCACGCAGACCATATTTCAGGCGGACGCCATCTTGCGGAAGCCACTGGCGCAACTTATTACTTGCCGCCGGCTGATGCCAAAGGCGTAACTTTTGAGTATGAAGCTCTGGAAAGTGGATTTGAAGCAGGCATCGGCAGCTCAAAAGTCGAAGCTCTTTATACACCGGGGCATACTATCGGGTCCACTTCTTTTATCGTAGACGACCAATACTTGATGACAGGAGATATCCTGTTCATCGATTCCATCGGCCGCCCGGACCTTGCAGGGCTCGCGGAAGATTGGGTTGGCGATTTGCGTGAATCCCTTTATCAACGCTACCAAGCCCTTACCGACCAATTGACGGTATTGCCGGCGCACTTCATGATTATGGACGAATTGAATGAAGACGGCAGTGTCGCAAAAAAATTAGGCGAATTATTTAAAGAAAATCACGGCTTGAATATTGAAGATGAACAGGAATTCCGTGACATGGTCACGAAAAACCTGCCACCGCAGCCAAACGCTTATGAAGATATCCGCAAAACCAATATGGGCCAAATCACGCCGGAAGACGAAATGCAGCGTGAAATGGAAATCGGCCCGAACCGTTGCGCCGTACGTTAAGTTGAATTAGTAGCAAGTAACTATACTAAAACATTCTAAAGGAGAGATTTTGATGAACGTAGATAAAGTACTAGATGCAAAAGGCTTGGCTTGCCCAATGCCGATCGTAAAAACAAGAAAAGAAATGAAAGACATGAATTCCGGACAAGTATTGGAAATCCAAGCTACAGACAAAGGCGCTTCAGCAGACTTGACAGCTTGGGCTAAATCAGGCGGACACGAGCTCTTAGAAGAGCAAATGGATGGCGACGTCCTGAAATTCTGGATCAAAAAGGGCTGAGCTCTTACTAGCCAGAATTTATGAGAAGCAGAAATGCTTTTTAGGAAGGGGGAGTTGCCATGAGTATTGATTTTATGATCGTTATTTTCTTGATCGGTTTTGTCGGTTCCTTCATCTCAGGGATGGTCGGAATCGGCGGCTCCATTATCAAGTATCCGATGCTGCTATATATTCCGGTGATGCTAGGATACACGGCATTTTCAGCACATGAAGTTTCAGGCATCAGTGCCATTCAAGTGTTTTTCGCAACCATCGCCGGGGTATGGGCATACCGAGGAAGCGGGTATTTGAATAAGTCCCTTATCACTTATATGGGCGGTGCGATTCTCGTCGGGAGTTTTATCGGCGGATACGGTTCGACTCTCTTGTCAGAGGCCGCTATCAATATTGTCTACGCCGTTCTCGCGACCATTGCAGTGATCATGATGTTCATTCCGAAAAATGGGTTGGATGACATTCCAGCAGATCAAGTGACTTTCAACAAATGGATTGCTGCAAGTCTCGCGTTCATCGTGGGGATTGCGGCAGGCATCGTCGGTGCAGCAGGCGCCTTTATCTTGGTGCCGATCATGCTCGTCGTCTTAAGGATTCCCACTCGCATGACCATCGCAACATCACTGGCGATCACCTTCATCTCGTCCATCGGTTCAACGGTCGGCAAAATCGTTACCGACCAGATTCTTTATGGGCCGGCTGCGGTGATGATCGTTGCAAGTATTCTTGCTGCCCCACTAGGCGCAAAAGTTGGCCAGAAAGCCAACACCAAAGTATTGCAATGGATCTTGTCGCTATTGATTTTAGGGACAGCCATCAAGATTTGGCTCGATATTCTGTGAAGACAAAAAGCTTCCGGCAACTGCCGGGAGCTTTTTTTATGTGTGCACATATACTTATTGAGCTCCAAAGGCCACGTCCAGGAAGCCGATTTCCCCACTAGCCGGCAATTGAATATGGAAGCAGATCTGCTTAAACAAACTCGGTCCAACGAACTCTCCAAGGAGCTCGGCGTAAAAGGGTGAGGCGAGGCAATAAGACAGATGCTCTTTCTGGCTTATTGCAAGAGGCCAACCCATAGCCGGGCGGCGAATATCAAGACGAAGCCAGACTCAACTTCAAAAACATGTCCACAAGCAAACCCTCTATCTCTAGTTCTACACTAGACCCAGGAAGCGATTTCCCCACTAGCCGGCAACTAATTGAAGAAGCAGAACTGTTTGAACAGCCTTCAAAGAATGAAATCTCCAAGCCGCCTAGCGTAAAAGGGTGAGCCGACGCAGTAAGACAAGTGATCTTCTTGGCTTACTGCAAGAGGCCAACCCAAAGCCGGGCGGCGAATACCAACATGAAGCTCGAATCAACTTCAGAGACACATCCACAAGCAAACCTTCCTTCTCTAGTTCTACACTAGACCCAGGAAGCGATTTCCCTACTAGCCGGCAACTAATTGAAGAAGCAGAACTGTTTGAACAGCCTTCAAAGAATGAAATCTCCAAGCCGCCTAGCGTAAAAGGGTGAGCCGACGCAGTAAGACAAGTGATCTTCTTGGCTTACTGCAAGAGGCCAACCCAAAGCCGGGCAGCGAATACCAACATGAAGCTCGAATCAACTTCAGAGACACATCCACAAGCAAACCTTCGCTCTCTTTATTTAAAACCCACCACACAAAACAGTTAATTACAGAAATACAAATCCGCTTTCATTTGGATTTCTCAGCGGAAAGAGTACAATGAAATAAAGAACACGGGAAAGGAAGAACAGCATGAAACCAGTAATTATAGCCGAAAAGCCAAGCCAGGCGAAAGCTTATGGCGATGCGTTTAAGACGGTGAAACGGGAAGGCTATATGGAAATGGCGGCAAATCCGATCTTCCCGGAAGGCGCCTACATTACCTGGGGAATCGGCCATCTCATCGAACTGAAAGAGCCAAAAGCCTACGACCCGAAGTGGGGCAAATGGTCGCTCGCGTCCTTGCCGATTTTGCCAACCGAATACCAGTTCCAAGTAGCGCGGGGCAAATCAACTCAATTCAATATCATCAAAAAACTCTTGAGAAAAACCGATACCGTTATCAATGCCTGTGATGTAGACCGAGAAGGCTCGAATATCTTCTATAGCATCTACCGGCAGACTGGCGTGCGCGGTAAACACATCAAACGACTGTGGATCAATTCACTCGAAGTCGATGAGGTACGCGAAGGCTTCCGCAATTTGCGTGACAACAAGGAAGACCTGCGACTGTACGAAGAAGCGCGGGCGCGCCAAATCAGCGACTGGCTCGTTGGCATGAACGGCTCGCGACTGTATTCCCTGCTGCTTCAAGAACGCGGCATCCATGAAGTATTTGCGATTGGGCGTGTGCAGACGCCGACCGTCTTTTTGATCTATCAACGCCAGAAGGAAATCGAGGCCTTCAAGCCGGAACCGTTTTATGAAATCGAAGGAAAATTCAAAGCGGCGAAAGGCAGCTATAAAGGAAAAGCCAAATTAAAGGCAAAAGAGCGCAAGAAAGCGGAAGAACTCTTGATTGCCCATGACTTGGTGGACGGCAAAGCCCCAGGCCATATCAAAGAACTGAAGACAGCGGAAAAGCACATTCCGCCGCAGCCATTGCATTCCTTGTCCAGTTTACAGGCAGCCGCGAACCGAAAATGGAAATACAGCCCTCAAAAAGTGCTGTCAGCGATGCAGAAGCTTTATGAGAAAAAACTAGTGAGTTATCCGCGAACGGATTCACGCCATATCACTTCGGCAGAATTTGGCTATTTGTCGTCTCAAGTGGAAAGTTACCAAAAACTCATCGACGCCCCGTTTGAAATCGCAACAAAAATACCGAAAAAGCGTTTCGTCGATAACACGAAAGTACAAGAGCACTATGCGATCATCCCGACGAAAAGTTTGCCGACAGCCCGCAAAATTGAGGGGTTGCCACAAGATGAGCGAAATTTATACGAAGAAGTGATGCGCACGACACTCGGCATGTTCCACCGGGATTACCGTTATGCCGAAACGAAAGTCGTGACCGATGTCAAAGGGCTTGAATTCCATACGACCGGCCGGACAGAGCTCGACAAAGGCTGGAAATCCTTATTTCCGACTGCCAAAGAAGCAAAGCAGGACCCGCCGCTTCCAGAATTGTCCGTACAAGAACAAGTAGCGGCAGCGATCGCTATTGTCGAGGGCATGACCACTGCGCCAAAGCCTTATACGGAAGGGCAATTGATTGCCATGATGAAAACTTGCGGGAAGTTCGCAGAAGACGTAGCCGACAGCGAAATCCTCAAGGAAGTCGAAGGGCTTGGGACGGAAGCGACGCGCAGCGGCATCATTGAAACGATCAAACGGCATAATTATATTGAAGTTAAGAAAAATATTGTATCCGTCACCGAAAAAGGCCGCATGCTTTGCCAGGCCATTGAAGGAAATCTATTGTCGAGCCCGTCGATGACCGCGAAATGGGAGAGCTATTTGAAAAAAATCGGCAAAGGCGAAGGCTCATCGGAAGTGTTTCTCGCCACTATCGGCAAATTTATTGAGAAGCTAATGCAAGACGTGCCGGAGCAATTGCGCAGCAATGGAATGCCGGATGAGATGCCGTTATTGCAAGGAAGCGAGATTGCGATATGCCCGCGTTGTAAAAAAGGCTCGATCATCTCGCGTAAAGGCTCATATGGCTGTACAGAACATGCTAATGGCTGCAAGCAATCATTCCCAGCGGTGTTTTTGAAAAAAAGACTGACGGCTAAACATATCGAATACTTGTGTACGAGAGGTAAAACGCCTGTCATTAAAGGCTTCGTTTCGAAAAATGGCAAGAAGTTCAACGCTAGCCTGGAATTAGAAGAAGGAAAGCTGAAAATGAAGTTTTGACATTTCCCGGGAAATACACAGGAAGGAGAATTGATGATGAGAAAAATGACGATGTATGTACAAGAAGCGAAATCAGAGCGTCCCATCCATGAACTGGAGGATTTATTGTTAAAGGAGCATGGGGTCGAACGGGCATTGATTGATGTAGAAGATGGCGAAGTGAAACTCGAATTGGACGAGACGAAAATCAAAGAAAGCCAGATCCTTCGCCTCGTCAAAGAAGCAGGTTTTCACATAGAGTGATTTCTTTGTCACTTAGTATATGTTCATGTACAATAGGAATCGTTGAAATGCAAAACTGTATGTAACAGGTCAAATGCCCCGGACTATAGCGCCGGAGGCAAAGCCGGAAAGACCCCTTTCACACGAAAGGGCTCTTTTCGGCTTTTTTTATAGGAGGGAAGCCGTAATGGGTTATTTTGTAGATCATCGAACGAAAAAAATCCATCATAGCCAATTTGCAGGAGATAGCTGTGGTTTTTTGCAAACACCTATAAACCAGAGGGAGTTCACGGACAAACTGGAGTATGTAGAGAGCTTGGCAGAAAAGGAATATGAGCATTGTCCACATTGCCAAACTGCACAGCCTACTGTGGGTTAAGATGAATAAAGAAAAAGCCGCCAAATGGGCGGCTTTTTTATTCAATTTCATTTTTGGGGTTCGAGCAATACCAGAATGTAACTGGTATCTATGGAGAACTCCCAGTCTAGAAAAATTTCCTTAACATCCCGGCCGAGAAGTCCTGGAAATGACGTTTCTTTAAGAAGCAATCGTTTTTCTAATGGGCGTTTAACCTGCTTAAGTTCTTTAACGAGTCCATTGTAAATCAGTTCACGTTCAATCTCGACAAGAAAACCAACCCGCTTGATCAATAAGGTGCGGTCATTCAGCCAAAATAGTTCCGTGCTCTCGGGTTTTTTCTCAGCTTTTCGGCTTGCCTCTACTACGGATTTCTGAAGTGCATCCGGATCCGCCTCGGACAGCCAGTCAAAATTGGCTGTAGCATCCCGAGCGCTCATGACACCGAGGAGCATGCCGGTTTGGCTCTCGAGATGCCAGTCGTAATAAAAAGTTTCTACTTCTTTTCCAGAAACCTCTGATAAAGCAGTACAAATATCCGGCTTCAATTCTTCAAAGAGCAACTCACGGATTTCCAACACGCGCCGGACCTCATTCTTTTGAAGCAGTATTTTTTCCGTAGGGCTTAAAAAGCCTCTCACATGTACGACAACAAAGGGCGGTTTCACAATAACGAATACAGAAGTCGGGCCTTTCCCGAAGTGTTCGCGGATGAGAGTTGAAACATAACCACCGATTTCGCTTTGCATGGTTTTGGAATTTTGCAATGGGGTCTCCTCCTTAGGTAATGAAATAGGTTTGCCGGATAGAGCAAGCTTGAATATTAGCAAGTTCGGCAAGCTGAACAACTCATAGCGATTAAGTGGATAAAAGAGCGGGTATAAATGGAAAAACAGGCGTGAACGGAATCCGAAAGGGGTGGATCGAATGGTTTCGGGAGAACGCAAAATAGATCTCACAAAAGCAAGAAACCGGCGTGTCCATTCTTCTCGAAATTTTTGGGCGGGCCTATTATTCGGAGCCGGAATGTTCTCAGTGCTTGAGCAAAGCATTTTCCATTTCTTTTTGCAATGGCATCATTTCTACGAAGGCAACGGCCCTCAAGCGATTTGGACAGGAGAAGGGATTTACCAGCTCGTTGGCTGGGCATTAACCGTTCTATCTATGGGAGTCGCTGCTGACTTAGCCAGACGAAAATCCTTTTGGCCAGCGCGCTTTCTCGGGAGCGCGGTAATCGGTGGCGGTGTGTTGTTGGCAGTAGACAGCCTAGTGTTTCGGCTGCTGCTGAATCTTCATGCCGTCCGAACGACTGGCGACCCTGTCTTCTATGAATCGCTTTGGCTGGGGACTGCTGTTTTCTTAGTTTTGCTCGGTTGGTCGATCTTACGCAATGCCTCAAAAGAAGGCGACTGATGCCTACCGTTATCCTATTCCTCAATGTTCATATTTTCCCTTCAGTGGGACAAAACGGACGACTTCGAGAACGGTCTTTTCTAATTGCCCATCGATAGATTTATCGATAGCGAATAAATCCTGGCGATGCGGGCTGCCGACAGGGATAATCATGCGGCCGCCGGGAGATAATTGATCGATCAATTCTTTCGGAATCGCCGAGGCGGCCGCCGTGACGATGATCCGATCATACGGGGCATGTTCCGGCCAGCCGAGGCTGCCATCCCCTTGCAGAAAGGAGATATTGGTGTGCCTTTTTGCTTCGAGGCGTTTTTGAGCGCTTTCCGCTAGCTGTGGAATTTTTTCAACTGTATAGACTTCATTTGAAAAAGCTGCCAAAAGCGCGGTTTGAAAACCGGAGCCCGTGCCAATTTCCAGGGTTTTGTGATGGTCTTCGAGAGCGAGAGCGATCGTCATTTCCAAAACGAGCGAAGGCTGTGAAATTGTCTGGCCGTACCCAATTGGCAAGGCTTCATCAAGCCCGGCATCTTGCTGGTGACGATCCATGAACGAACGCCGGTCGAGAGAACGGAAATAAGCGATGATGTCCTGTTTGCGTGCAGTCATGCAGATACACCTGCTTTCAATCAATCGGTATATTGAATTGCTTGCTATTATCATAATGAAAAATGGCCCGAAGCACAAAGGGCGGCTCTTAAGGAGAGGAAGCAGCTATGGTGAACACAACGATCTTAAATCTTGAACAAGACCTTCCGGATACAGCGAATCTTGAAACCGCAACTTTCGGAATGGGTTGCTTTTGGAGCCCGGATGCGCAATTTGGTTCATTGCCTGGAGTGATTCGGACACGGACCGGTTATGCAGGCGGCACATCAGCCCATCCGACTTACCGGCAGATGGGCGATCACACAGAAACCATTCAAGTGGAATTTGATCCGGTACAGATTTCCTTTGAGGACATCGTGAGGGAATTTTGGCGCAGCCATTATCCGAATCGTGATGCTTATAAAGGGCGCCAATACATTTCCTTGATATTTTGGGAATCGGTAGAACAAAGGCGCAGCCTGGAGAAGTTGAAAAAAGAAAAGGAACAGCAATTGAACGAACCGGTTGAAACGGAAATCCGGCTGTTCGATGGGTTTACCGAAGCGGAGGAGCGCCACCAAAAATACTATTTGAAGCGTTATCCGAAAGCGCTTGAACAATTGGCTGAACTTTATCCTGAGGACAGCCTATTGACCAGGTCGACTTTTGCGGCGCGTTTGAATGGGTTCGTTAAAGGTTTCGGCAGCCGTCAACAACTGCTCGAAGAATGCAACAGCTGGCCGATCCAAGACAAGCACCGAAACGTTCTCAGACAAGTGCTGATGGGGCTGAAATGGTGATCCAGTAAGCAATCAAAGGACCGCGTGTCGCGGTCCTTTTTAAGTGTGGATGCAGGGAGAGCGGTCCTACATAGCGAAATAAATAGAGGCAAAAGAAGTGCAGGGGGGAATACAAACATGCTAGATGAACGGACAATTTTATTGGTACTGCCTATTCTGGTCTTGCAGCTCGCCTTGATGATCTTCGCAATAGTGGATTTGATTAGAAACCCAAATCCGAATGGCCCAAAATGGATGTGGGCGGCGATCATCGTCTTGTTAAATCTGATCGGGCCGATTCTATACTTTGTTATAGGGAGGCGGAATTATTGAATCTAGTGGAGGTTAAGTCATTATCAAAGCGTTTTGGCAACGAGCAGGCAGTCGATGGGATCAGCTTCGAACTGGCAGAAGGCAGTGCGACAGCGTTGATCGGGCCAAACGGTGCCGGAAAAACGACAACGCTGTCGATGCTTGCCGGGCTGCTTGAAGCGACAGACGGGGAAATTCAACGCAAGAAAAATTTAACGATCGGGTTTTTGCCGCAATATCCGCGTTTTTTTCCATGGCTGAGTGCTCTGGAGTTTACGGAAATGGCCGCTAAGCTAAGCGGCGTCGATGCCAAGAAAGCCCGCCAGCAATCTGAACGGACGCTAGGGTTTGTCGGTCTTCATCAAGTGGCCCATAAAAAGATCGGTGGATTTTCAGGAGGCATGAAGCAACGGCTCGGACTGGCACAAGCAATTGTCCACCAGCCGAGTGTGTTGCTTTTAGATGAACCGATTTCTTCCTTGGATCCGACTGGGCGAAGAGAAGTGATGGAATTGTTGAAATCGCTGCTCGGGCAAACGACGGTTCTGTATTCTACTCATATTTTAAACGATGCCGAAGAAATGACCGATCAGCTGTTGTTTTTGAAAAATGGCCGATTAGTGGAACAAGGTTCCCTTAGCCAAGTGCGCCGCCGTTATGAGGACCCGCATATTCGGGTGCGCTTTGAAAACACTGACGCTGCGGAATGGTTTGTGCGTGAAGCGCCTTGGCCAACTTCGGTTAAAGGCACAGCAGCTGTTATTCCGGTGAAAGCGGAAGGGCCGGCCATACAGGATGTCTTCCGATTTTTATCGGTGAAGAGTTTACCCGTTATCGGGGTTGAACATGAGACTGCCAGCCTAGAAGATATTTTCTTGAAGGTGGTGGCAGGAAAATGAAACAATTCTCAGCACTCTTATTAAAAGAATGGCGTGAGAACTTGCGCAATTATAAGATATTCTGGATTCCCATTGTCTTCATCTTATTGGGCATCACAGAACCTCTATCGAATTATTACCTTCCCCAAATACTCGATGCAACAGGCGGATTGCCAGAAGGCGCCGTCATCGAACTGCCAGATCCTGAACCCGAACAATTGATGGTGGCGGTTATGGGACAGTTTCAGCTGATTGGCATGCTGGTTCTCGTTCTCGCTTATATGGGCAGCATTGCTGGCGAGCGCAGGAACGGAACGGCGACGCTTTTATATGTACGGCCGCTATCGTATGTCTCCTATTTTCTCAGCAAGTGGCTGATGGCATCCGCCGTGGCGCTGCTCAGCGTATGGGCTGGTTTTTTGGCGGGTTATTATTACACCGCCGTGCTGTTTTCAGCTGTGCCGTTCGGCGAGTTTCTGGCGTTTGCGGCGACTTATAGTGTCTGGATAGTGCTAGTCGTGACTTTGGTGTTATTCGCAAGTGCCTCTATGCCAAATGGGGGCTTAGCTGCTGGATTGACCCTTGCAGCATTATTGATTTTGCAGCTTATCCATAGCCTATTTGGCAGCCAGTGGGACTGGTCGCCGTTTCGGCTTCCGAATTATGCGGCGTCATTTCTGGACATTGGGCCAGATGCAGTCGCGTTAGCCTGGACACTCGCCCTCTCGCTCGTTTGCTTACTGATCCTTGCGACAATGGGCATTTGGTTTGCGAAGAGAAATCGTGCCAAAACGAAAGTGTAGAAGCAATCAGCTGCGTCAGCTGATTGCTTTTCTTTTGGGGGAATGCTGTTAGAATAAGAACAGGATTTGGCGGCGTAACGGAGAATTTTCCTGCTGGAGTGGGTTTATTATTTTGCGCAGTCTTTAAACGTAGGCTCCAAAGCTGCCGAAATGAGACTTGTGCAGATTCCATCAGATGCACAAGCCAGACTAATGAATTGAGGAATAAAGCATGAAAAAACTAATTGCATGGATCTTTGTGGCATTGTTCCTGATAGGTTTTGCTTGGGTTAATAATAACTGGATCGTCACGACCGAATATACGGTCCAATCGGAAAAAGTGCCAGATGCATTTGTTGGCAAACGCATTGTCCAGGTATCGGATCTTCACAATGCTGAGTTTGGAGAAAATCAACAAGCGCTATTGGACAAAGTCGAAGAGGCGAATCCGGACGTCATTTTCATTACCGGAGATTTGATCGACAGTGACCGTTACGATTTGGAGAGAAGCATGAAGGCTGTCGACGGGCTCGTAGAGATGAGCGAGGTCTATTATGTCATCGGCAATCATGAAGTATCCTCAAACAAGCTGGATGATGAAATTATCCCCGCCCTCGAAGAACGTGGCGTACAAGTGTTGCGCAATCGTTCTGTCATATGGGAAGAAAACGGGGAAGCGATCCAAATTGCAGGCATCGACGATCCTTTGATGGACGTCAATCTGCATGAAGCGGAGTTCACACGCAACAGCATCGCACAAGCAGGGCTTACTGACGCTTTCACCTTAATGCTTGCCCATCGCCCGGAACATTTGGAGACTTATGCGAGCGAAGGCATCGATGTAGTTTTTGCCGGCCATGCACATGGCGGCCAGATTCGGATCCCTGGGCTTGGCGGCTTGATCGCCCCGGGGCAAGGCTGGTTTCCAAGCATGACCGAAGGTATCTTCGAATCAAGCGACACGCAGCTCGTGTTGAGCCGTGGCCTTGGAAATAGCGGATTTCCGCTGCGTGTTTTTAATTTGCCCGAAGTCGTAGTCGTAACACTCGAGAATGAATAACTCATGTAGGAGGACCGATTTTTGTGATCAGAAAAAGTGAAGTGAGCTTGCATAGCTATACCCAAAGAACAGATGTCTCTTATGACCTTCCTATGGACCAACAGGAATTTACGATGATGCCGCAAGACTTGATCAAGCGAGATGCGGGAAATCCCGAAAAGCATCTGGTCGTTATCCGCGCACGCGGAGAAGTGGCTGGTTTTTTCGAACTGGATGAATCGGAAGACCGAAAACGCTATTCGGATAACCCGAAGGCTTTGTTGTTGCGCGGCTATTCCGTCAACCCAAAGTTTCAAGGACGCGGCATCGCAACAGGCTCTCTTGAGGCCTTGCCTGCTTTTTTGCAAAAAGAATTTGGGGCTTTTGACGAAATCGTGCTTGGCGTTAATGCGCGCAACCTCGCCGCGCAAAAGCTCTATCAAAAAGCGGGCTTTGAAGATACTGGCAGACGAGTTATGGGAAAAAAAGGTGAGCAATTCGCGATGTGCCTAAAAGTGAAATAAAAAATGCCCCCTCCTGAAAATCAACGGCCGTTGATTTTCAGGAGGGGGTTTTCTATGCAGAAAAGGAAGAATGCATTAGATGAAGAATAATATTGAGAAAGGAAAAGGGGGGCGGGGAAGATGGCCGCTGGGGTGTGGATCCGTGCGAGAGCTTTCCTATGGGATTATTTGTGGATTAGCCTTTATTTAGTGCTGCTCGCTGTAGTAACGGTCTTTGTCATTCCGGATATTCAAGGTTTATTTCAGGGCTCTCTAGCGGTGGCGCAGTTGGCTGGCTTTCTGCTAGTCACGGTGCCGGTTTCGCTGTATTTTGCCGTTTTCGATTCGAAGCATTTCAACGGAACTTTCGGCAAGAGAAAAATGGCGATTCAAGTGATCGGCCGTAACGGCAAAGCGGTTGGCCTGATGCGTTCGGCCGTTCGCACGAGCTTGAAATTTACACCTTGGGAGCTGTCTCATTTTCTGGTGTACCGTTTAGCTGGAAATGGGGCGGAAAGTGTGTCATTAATATTGATGCTGGTGGGAGCGAGTATTTATGGACTGCTTTTTTTATACGTATTGTCCGTTTTTTTATCGAAAGACAAACGTGCGCTCTATGACTGGTTAAGCGGAACGAAAGTCATAAGAAAAGAGTGAACCGGCTAATGTATTGCAGCATCGACATACGGCCAAAGGATTCAAACTTCGAAATACAAATGCTGATGGAGGCTGCAGCCGGGATTGAATGCGGCTGAGCAATGCGGACAGGCAGAAGCGCAATCGAGGTATTCCCGGATGGACAATTCGGTTCCGCACGACCCGCATAAAATTGCTTTTTGGTAAAATTGCTCTATTGGCCAGACGGCAGTATTGTCGCAGCCTACCGCCTCGTGGCAAGCAAAGCAAGGGAAATACTTTCTGCAACAGTAGAAGCGGATAGCGATCCGGTCGTTTTCCGAACGGTAATGGCGGCAGCGGGTTTCGGAATCGACATCGAGCCCGAGAACCTGTGGACGAGTACACATAGACAAACACTCCTTACGAATTTACTGATTTCTTTTATGCTACTATGAAAAGAAGTTGGTGGCGAGCGCGGAGAGTGGCTGAAAATGGTCGCAAACACTAGAAGCCATTATAATGGGGATAAGGATCTTGAAGGAGGAGACGGGCCAATGGTTAAGGAATTCGAAGATGAAGTCATGCGTGCGATGGACAAAGTGTTTGAAGATGAGATGAAAAAAGTAAGTGACACGCTTGAGCAGGACCTGCTGATATCGCTGATCGGTGAAGTCAATGCCGGCAAATCGACAACGGTGAATAAAATTATCGGTGAGGATATTGCTAGTACCAATCCAATGCCTGGAGAAACAGTCAGTGTGGACCCTTATAATATTCGTGGCTTAGAGAACATCAAGTTCATGGACACACCAGGGCTCAATGACCCGAATGATGAAAACCCGAAAAAGACCTTGGAGTTCGTCCAGCAATCGGATGTTGTGCTGTTTTTCCTGAACGCTGCCGGCACGGTCTTTTCAGATAGCGAAAAACAAAAATTCGCCGAAATTGAAAAGCATAATAAAGACATCCTCATTGTCTTGAATAAAATCGATGCAGCAGAAGACATTCCCTCAATTATTAAATTCATCAAGGGCCATACGAACAATAAATACAAAGTGATCCCGGTGTCTTCGAAAACAGAAGAGAATTTGGATTTGCTGAAAAAGGAAATTTTGTTGTTGCTGGAAAAGAAGGGGAAAGACCTGCTCTTCGCCAAAAGCATGAAAGAGAAGTCATCTGCTGCTACGCGTTGGATCGTCGGAGCCGGAGTTTCAGCAGGAATCATCGGCGCATCTCCAATTCCGGGGTCAGATGTGCTGCCGCTAACGACATTGCAGGTCGGACTCATCGTCAAATTGTCGAATCTATACGATAAACCATTGACGAAAAAAGCCGCAAAAGACATGATCGTCATTACCGCAACGCAGACGATCGGACATACCCTTTATCGCCAAGCATTGAAATTTGTTCCGGGTGCAGGCTCCATCATTGGCGGAACGGTCGCGAGTTCCATGACATTGGCGCTCGGCTACGGAGTGAAATACGCATACGAAAACAATATGGCCATTGATTATGAAATGATCGGCAGCCTTTACGATAAGCTGAAAAAGAAAGAAAAAAATGCTTAACTCTTGCGGCCGTCCCCAACTTCAGGACGGCTTTTTATGTTTTTCACATAGCTCGAACGGCCATCAGGAGGTGGGAATATGAAAATCTTAGTAGTGGAAGATAACCCGAGTGTCAGTTCCATGCTGGAATTGTTTTTTTCGAAAGAAGGACTTGAAGGGGAATTTGCTGGAGATGGACTCGAAGGATATCGCAAATTTCAAGAAGGGGAATTCGACTTGTTGATCCTGGACTGGATGCTGCCGGGAATGGAAGGCATCGCTTTATGCCGGAAAATCCGTGAGACGGGAAGCGAAGTGCCGATCATCATGCTGACAGCGAAAGATAGCGAATCCGACCAAGTGATCGGCTTTGAAATGGGCGCAGATGATTATGTAACCAAGCCTTTCAGCCCCTTGACCTTGATGGCGCGCATCAAAGCGGTGACCAGAAGGGCGCGCAAAGGCGACACGGGCGAGGAGGGCATCCGCACAGCGCATTTTCATGTCAGGAAAGAAACGCGCGAAGTCGTAAAAGACGGGCAAGCGATCGACAACCTCACGCCGAAGGAATTCGATCTGCTGGTCTTTTTCCTGCAGCATCCCAAGCAAGTGTTCAGTCGGGAGCAATTGCTCGAGCAAGTGTGGGGATACCAATTTTATGGTGACGAACGGACGGTAGACGTCCACATCAAACGGCTGCGCAAGAAAATTCCGGAAGGGGACCAGCTCTTCCATACAGTGTGGGGAGTGGGCTATAAATTTGAAGAACTTGCGGGTTAAGTATTTCTATCAATTGATCGCAAGCCATATGGGCGTTTTGCTGTTTGCGGTAGCCATTTTAAGCACGCTGTTCATTTTTTATGGAGAGCGGGTCGCGTATTCGGACAAAGCGGAAGAATTGGAGCGTTACGGCGAACAAATTCTCGAAGAATTGGAACAAGCACGTCCAGGGACAGACTTGCAATCCTATGTAACGGTGCTCGAAGCGCAAAACATCAACTTTATTGTCTTCGATCAGCAAAGCCGGATCCTGTATCCGATCAATGGCAATTTCCCGTCAGTCGAACTGACGACTGAAGAGTGGAATGTCATCGAGCGAGGCGAAACTTTGACTGTCTACCGGGATGTCGAACGTTTTGAGCGATCGATGACCTTCGTTGCGCTGCCTTATGTTGAGGGCAATACGCTTGCCGGTGGGGTGTTATTGGCTTCTCCTGTAAGCGGGATCCGTGAAATGGTGGCGGATTTGAACCGCACACTCATCGTCGTTATTGCGATTGCTTTGCCGTTCGCTTTGCTGCTGAGTCTGTTGTTGGCCAAAATCCACGTCACGCGGCTGCAGCGCATGCAAAAAGCGGCGTCGATGATCAGCGAAGGGCATTACCAAGTCAATTTGCCGGAATCGAATTTTGATGAGTTTGGCGATCTGGCTCATGATTTTAATGTCATGGCGGATAAGCTGCAGCGTTCGAACGAAGAGATCGAACAGCTCGAAAACCGCAGGCGGCGCTTTATGGCTGATGTATCACATGAAATGAGAACGCCACTTACGACCATTGCGGGCATCATTGAAGGCTTAAGGAGCGGAATGATCGAAGAACAGCAGCGCGAAAAAGGCATTCGCCTAGTGAGCGATGAAACGAAGCGGCTGATGCGCCTCGTCAATGAAAACTTGGATTATGAAAAAATCCGGTCAAATCAAGTAACGCTGATGAAAGAAGAAATCGAAGCAGCCGAGCTATTGGAAATCATCCAAGAACAGCTACAATTGCAAGCAGCCGAAAAAGGCGACCGTTTATTGATTGAAGCTGAACCGGGAGAGATGATCTACGGCGATATGGACCGATTGATTCAAATCTTAGTGAACATCGTCAAAAACAGCATCCAATTTACCGACGATGGCGATATTTACCTGCGTGCGCGTGCAGAATCCGGCGCCTCCGTGCTGGAAGTGGAAGATACCGGAGACGGCATCGAAGTGGATGAGTTGGAGATGATTTGGCGCAGGTTTTATAAAGCAGACATGTCGCGCGGAAGCGGACAGTTTGGGCTTGGCCTCTCGATCGTCCGCCAATTGGTCAATTTGCACGACGGGGATATCTCGGTGGAAAGTGAAAAAGGCAGAGGGACCAAGTTCACCATCCGCTTGCCTCACAAACCATTCGATAAATAAGTGGAAAATCGAAAGCCTGCCGGTTGCTCCGGCGGGCTTTTTCGCGTCCTGCCAACGCGTAAACTTTACATATCTGTTGCATGTTTGGTCATACTTTTTTCATATCTGCTTTGTATGATAAGAATATCAACAGCTTGAAGGCAAACAACAACCAATTATTAAAGGGGATGGAAATATAATGGGCTATTACAACACAGCACCGGCTAAGCAAAAAAGTTCGTGGAAACGCTATATGGCTTCTAGTTTCGGAGGTGTCCTGGCAGGGGCGTTGCTCGTTAGCACGATGATCACCGGGACGGATGCAGGTGAAACCGAATCCGCCACTGCGGGCATCCAAAGCAGCGAGCTGCAAAGCGAATCGGCAGTTGTTACGACAGATGTGACCGAAATCGTAGACGCGACGGCAGATGCGGTAGTTGGCGTGTCGAATTTACAAGCGGGCAATAATCCGTTTGCCCAAACATCAACACAAGAAGCAGGCGCAGGCTCGGGTGTCATTTATAAAAAACAAGGGGACGATGCGTTTATCGTGACAAACCACCACGTGGTTGAAGACGCTGAAGAAGTGGTCGTGACTTTGGCAAACGGCGAGGAGCTCGAAGCGGAAGTGCTCGGTTCAGACGTCTGGACCGACCTTGCTGTATTAAAAGTGCCCGGGGCGCAGATTGAAACGGTCGCAGAGTTCGGTGACTCTTCGGTACTGAAATCCGGTGAACCCGTCATTGCTATTGGCAACCCGCTCGGTCTCCAGTTTTCAGGCTCGGTGACAACGGGCGTCATCTCGGGGACAGAGCGCGCGATTCCGATTGATGTCAATCAAGATGGCCAGGAAGATTGGCAATCTGAGGTGCTTCAAACCGATGCTGCGATCAATCCCGGTAATAGCGGCGGCGCATTATTGAATGCCCAAGGCCAAGTTATCGGCATCAATTCGATGAAAATCGCACAGGACGCAGTGGAAGGTATCGGCCTTGCCATTCCCATCAACTCGGCAATCCCGATCATTTCAGAACTTGAAGGAGAAGGGGAAGTTTCCCGGCCGTCTTTAGGCGTCGCTTTGCTTGAACTCGAACAGATTCCTGCGGAAATCAGAAATACGGAATTGAACTTGCCGAATGAAGTGGAAGACGGCATTGTGGTCCAATCGGTACAGGAAGGCTCCGGTGCAGAGAAGGCGGGGATTGAAGCAAAAGACACCATTGTGGAATTGAACGGCCAAGCGATTTCTTCTGTCTTGGAGCTCCGCCAATATCTCTATACGGAAGTAGAAGAGGAAGGAACGGTGACAGTCAAAGCTTATCGCGATGGCGAATTGAAAACGTTTGAAGTCCAGTTGAGCGAACAGATTTAAGTGGGCATGCAAAAAAGCGGACAGTTTCCTGTCCGCTTTTTTTATATGAAGAAGGAAACGTTAATTGCCGAATAGGCCGAACCAGTCGAAACCGATAGCAAATCCGACAATCACTAAAACCGCGATCCCAAAAACAATCAAGCCAAGCTGCAAAGGCGGATAACCTGTAGTCTTTGGTTTTTCAAGCCCTTCTTCTTCAGTAGCCGGTTTGTTCTTTAGTTCCTGCTCACTTGTTTTCATGTATTCTTGCTCCCTGTCTTGGTTCTTGCGATTATCATTGTTATCCATTTCATTTCCTCCTCTAATTATGGGTATCGTGGTTCAATTGATGGCTGAAAGCAAGGGATTAGCCCAACTGCTTGTCGAGTCGATGCTCTTCTTTTTCGGTCAATTTTTCCGCCAATTCGCGGCCGAATGCTTGTGAGGACCCAGGATCGCGGCCAGTCAGGAGGCGGTCGCTGCCCCAAACAAAGTATTCGTCTTGGCCGTCGCCTTTATCGTATTGCGCAATGTTGGCCATTTCATCTTCAAGGCTGAACGGCAATAATCCATCGACTTCTTCCGGTTCCATATCATTCGGATACCCTGTTACTTTCAAACCTTGTAATAAAGGTTTTCCATCTCTTGTTTTCGTGAAGACTAGGGGAGCCGGCCCGTGGCAGACCGCAGAGATAATGCCGCCTGTTTCATGGACGACATTGATGACAGCGTGGAGATTTTCATCATGTGCCAAGTCGAACATCGCGCCATGGCCGCCGACAATCATGATGGCGTCGTAATCACTTGCCCTAACATCGACGACCGGCGTCGTCTTATCTGCAAGGCCAGAATCATATAATTCTTTGTATGTGCCCGCTGGATCATAAGCGGAATCGAGACTTAAGGGATCGACAATTGGTTTGCCGCCATTAATAGAAGCCAAGTCTACCGAATGACCTGCTTTTTCGAGTTCTGACAGGGGTTCGAATAATTCCTCAGCCCACCAGCCAGTAACGTAATTACGCTCTTCATTTGAATAGCCGTTCGATAATACTGCCAATACTTTTGCCATTTGGGTATCCTCTCCATTTCATTAGAAAGCTCTTGTTGTACATTTACCCTTTGACGGATTCCTGAAACTTCCGGGAAGTCCCGGTTTTGGCTGGTTGCCAAGCTGTGCTAAAATAATGTGAGTAGAAACTTGAGGTGAACTAATTCTTATGGAAAAAATGGAAATGGATACACAGATTCAGCTGCTCGAAGCGATGCTTGATGGCAGCAAAGTCGGCACTATCGTCACGGATCCCGAAAAAGAAGATAACCCGATTATCTATGCCAATCATACATTTACGGAAATGACCGGCTATGGCAAAGAGGAGATTCTTGGCCGGAACTGCCGTTTCTTACAAGGGCCGGACACGTCCGCGATGGGCGTGGACCAAATTCGGCAAGCAATCAAAAACCAGGAAAAAACCACGGTGATTTTGCGCAATTATCGAAAAGACGGGACGTCGTTTTGGAACCGCCTGGCCATTACCCCGGTTTTGGTAAAGGAAAAGCTCTATTTTATCGGTACCCAAACCGATGTCACAATCGAGCAATTGCAAGAAGAAGCGATAACGGCACATGAAAGTGAAATCGAACGCTTAATGCTGCCGATTTTATCGATACAGCCGAATGTTGCGACAGTAGCACTGGTCGGCACGATGAGCTTGCAGCGCTTTGAAGCACTGAAAGTGAAATTATGCGAATATGTCAGCGAACACCGGATCGAACATGCGCTTCTCGATATTACGGGATTGACATGGAACGAGGAATCTCCGCTTCATTGGTTCACACAGATTTATGAAGCGCTCCGCATCATGGGTAGTCATATGTACATCACCGGAGTGACACCTCAAGCGGCAACTGAATTAGTGCGCGACTTGGACCGCGACAATATGCTGAAAACCTATTCGAGCATCGAAAAAGCATTAGCTGATATTAACGGATAAAGCAATGCGGAGAATCGGCCTCATCCGGGTGGAATGAGGCTTATTTACGTTTCGCTTAAAAATAACCCCTTGTGTCATTGAGAAAGCCGGCCACAGGACGTGGCCGGCTTTCTGCTTATCTAGAATATTAGGAAGTGATGAAATCTCCACCGTTCACATGGATGGCCTGGCCGGTCACATAGGTGGAATCGGTGGAGGCGAGATAAACGTATGCCGGAGCCAGTTCAGCCGGCTGCCCGCGGCGTTCTAACGGTGTGCCTTCACCTTGCTTGCCGGATTTTTCAGCGTCGAATGTAGCTGGGATCAACGGCGTCCAAATCGGGCCGGGCGCGACTGAATTGACGCGAATGCCTTGTTCGCTGACATTGGTAGCCAAAGAGCGCGTGAAGCTGGTGATTGCGCCTTTAGTGGATGAGTAGTCAATAAGTGCCGGCGAACCGCGATAAGCTGTCACAGATGAAGTGTTGATGATGGTATCTCCTTTGGAAAGATGCGGCATGGCGGCTTGGGATAGATAAAACATGCTGTAAATATTCGTCTCGAAGGTTTCCTGCAATTGCTGCGGACTGATATCCAGGAAATCTTCTGTTGGAAATTGCTTTCCTGCATTGTTGACGAGCACATTCAATTGCCCGAACTCGGCGATGATATCGACGATCAACTGATGGCAGTTTTCCACTTGACTCACATCCGTAGCGAATTTTTGCGCTTCTGCACCGTAGGCTTTCACGGCTTCAATGGTTTGATCCGCATCTTCGTGTTCATCGAGATAGGCGATGGCGATGTTTGCGCCTTCTTTGGCGTAAGCGATCGCAACGGCACGCCCGATTCCGCTATCGCCTCCTGTGATCAACGCGACTTTTCCTTCGAGCTTTCCTGCGCCTTTATAATTCTCATCGTCGTATATCGGCTCCGGGGACATTTCACTTTCTACCCCTGGCTGATGGTCTTGCTCTTGCGGGTCGATTTGGTCATGAATTTTTTCGTATTTATCTTTTGACATGTAAACGCCCTCCTCGGTATGAATATAGGGTAGTTATTCCCGTTTCGATTCCAGCTAAACGCCAAGAAATTCTGTGCCCAGATGATGAATTCCGATAGGGAGCTAAAAAAACAGCCGGAGATAAATCTCAGACTGTTTTTAGCTTTTATTCAGCTGTGACGACGCCGCAAGCGACGCGTTCACCGGAATCACCGGAAGGGTCGGTCTGGCCGTCATCTTCTGAAGCGTGGATGACGAGCGCTGTTCCGCCTTCTTTTAATAATGAGTGATCTTCACCGACTTGCAAAGTGACATTTTCTGCCGTCAGTTCGTCCGTTGAAGTGCCGTCATCGGCCACTTCGATATTCGGCAAGTCGCCTGCGTGAGGGCCGTTCTCGCTATCGATTCCGTGGCTCATGCCGGTAGGGTTGAAATGTCCGCCAGCAGATTCGAAATCAGGCGCTTCGCACATTCCTTGTTCGTGGAAATGAATGCCGTGCATGCCAGCTTCCAATCCTTCTACATTCAATGTGACCATGACTCCGTTGTCCTCTTCCGTCAATTCAGCAGTACCGGCAGCGTCACCATCTGCATTCAGGAATTCCACCGTCAACAATTGGACTTCACTGGTCCCGGATGCTTCCCCTCCTGAACCATCCTGTGGCTCACCTTCTTGTTCTTCCACTTCCTCTTCTTGTGGTTCGGCACCATCCGTCTCTGTCGGAGGTTCTGCCGTATCGTCTCCACATGCCGCAAGCAACAGTAAAAGGCTCAAAAGCATAAGCGTTAACCAGGATTTCATCGAATTTGCTCCTTTCTCCCAAAAAATGTTATTACCATTCCTTACACAGTTAGGAGAGAAGCTAAACCCGTTAATTCGGCATAGAGTCTTTTGGCGCATACTTGTGAAGCTCGTTTCTTTTGCGGCGACGAAGCCAGAACAAGCCGGCAGCAAGCGATAACAAACTAATGAACAGAGAAGGCAAAAAGAACGGCGGGCGGTAGCGCAGTTCAATGTCGTTCATACCATCTCCAAGAGGCACTGCTAAAAATGCATAATTGGCTTTCAGCACATCGACCGGTTCGCCGTTGATGGTCGCCTGCCAACCTCTTTCGTAAGGAATCGACAAATTGAGATATGGAGCACCATCTTGATTGTCATAAGTCACGTCCACTTTACTGCCGTCGATGCTCAAGTTGCTCGTACGGTCCGCTAAAGCATTCTGTTCTCTAAGAAGGGTGTAAGGTTCTTTCACAATTTCAATATCCGTTAGTTCGTATGTTCCCTCAGGCAGGCGAATTTCAATTTTTTGTGCTGCCTCAATCCGAATCGTCAGATCATCGACAAAGGTTTTGTAAATCGATTGATTGGACTTGCGGGTTGTCCGGTACTCGTTGATTTCGAGTGGGAAGCCCTGGTCCGCTGCGGTGTTTGCTAAATGGAAGGAGATGTACAAATCGCCTTCTTCCGGAACTTCATCAAGCACTAAATCCATTCCGCCAGTTTCTTCGGAAATATCGAGCACGCCGTCTCGGTAGCTCGCATCTATCTCTTCGATGTCGTAATCAGCCTTTCCTGGGAAGCGATCCGGAAGAGGCTCAGTTTCAGTAGTCTCATCCAAGACAATTCCGCTGAGCATGGCGTGTTCACGCAGCAAAGGCGGTTCATCGGCAAGCTGTGACTCTTGATACACCTGGAAAGCGGGACGTGCAAAAGGTAGCGGGTAGCGATTTTGATAGGCGATGAAATTCTCAGTCGCGGCGAACTTACGGAAGCCGAACGGCACATTCGGGTCGTCTTTTTCCCGTATCGCATAATTGCCTTGCAATAGGCTGTGGAGATTGCTGCGATTGCCGAGTGTTGCGTAGCGGCTGACGCTTTCACGCTGCATATCGATTTCCAAATCGTATAAGTAAAAATACAGCAAGTTTTTGTTCAAGATGCTGGAATACGCGCTGAGTCCTTGGAAATCCTGGACAATCGGCGTATTATTGCGCACGCCTTCCATCCAGTCGATGCGGTACATCTCACTCGTTTCCCGTTCCTGAATTTCGTCGACCAAAGCACGCACTTCGGCATCGTCGTAATCTTCCCCGGTAATCAACTCTTCATCGACGTCCTCGACATCGGCGTTCTCCAGCAATTTTTCACTTTGGTAGACATTGGAAGTGGCCATGACTAAAATAATCAATACGAAAGCAAGCAATGGTTTTTGCCATTGTCGCCGTATGGCCGGCGCTGCCAAAGCGGCTGACAAGCTCAATACCAGCCCCACTAGTGCCAGGCGCGGATACAGCGTAGTGAACTCAAGCGCTTCATCTCTCCAGGCGAACCACCAATAAAAGAGAGCAGTCATGATTGAAGCTGCGACTATTTCTTTCAATTTCAGCTTATGGAAATGATCCAAGCCGCTGGCAATAGCACCTGCAGCCATAAGCGACAAAAAATATTCCCAGCGGTGCTGAGGTGCAGAAAAGCCATTGAATATACTGCCGGCCATCGGACTGTGATACAGCACCATCGCTAGAAGGCCGAGCAATGCGAAAAGCCTAAAGCGATGGAGTTTATAAAGGGATGGAACGAATAAAAATAGCATAAACATCGCCGGTAACAGAATGTAACGACTCATGAACAGGATATTTTCCGTTTCCTCGAACCATAGAATATCTTGCTGGAATGCTGGCCGATGATTGTTCAAAAATGCATAGACAGAAGGGATGAACGATATCATGGACATGCCAGCGCCGATCGATCCGGCCATCAAGAACCATAGAATGGCTTGCTTCCACTTTGTTTCCGTTTTCTCAAGCGGAATGAATAGGCGAAACACAATATAAATGCCCGTCAGGAGAAAGTTGATATAAGCAAAATAGAAATTATCGATCATCGCGATCGCAACGGCGAACATAAACCAACCCGGCTTCTGTTCACGGAAGATTTTCTCTGCTCCAAAAATCAACAGAGGCAGCCAAATGAACGCATCTGCGAAAAACTCCCAGAAAGCCGCATGGCGGAAATACATACCGGATAGTCCGTAGATACTTGCCCCAACGACTGCCGAAATGCGCGAAATGCGCATATAGCGGAACAAGGTGTACGTGACGATCAGTACGATCGTCAACCGGGCGACACTGATGAACACGGAGGCATTGGCCCAGAACAGGACATCCGGATCACCAATCAATTGAAGGGAGTCGAGCAAATAGACGATCACGAGTGTCGAGATATACACGAATGAGGTGGAAAAATAATACGACAGCTCACTGAATATGCCAGCACCAAGACCGAAATCGAAAGAATAGAAAAATTCACCTTGCGTATAGTGGTCATAAAGCAAATGCTTAAACGGCATCATCTGGGCCAGTCCGTCGTTTGGCCCCGCCATATATTGGTTTTGAGTCCATTGAAACAGAAAGACGCCATGGCCGATAATGGCCATGGCTAGAAATGCAACTGTTAGTAGAAGATAGGGACGAAAAGAACGCATAATGCCACCGTCTTTACGATTATTTGGATTGCACTGGCGCTTTGAGGATTTTTCCCGAAACGATAAATGTTACGGGGATGGTGAAGATCACCGCGGCGAATGGCGCAATATTGCTGTTGATATGAAGAAATTCCACAAATATAAAAATCAGGAATGTAGAAACCGACATATTGACGACTTGTGTCAGTGGGAAATACAAGTACTTCTTCAAGGTCGGTTTGACGCGATACGTTACGTAAGTGTTTAAGAAAAAGGAAATATTCAAGCTGATCAAAAAGCCGATGATATGGGACAGCATATAAGCCCAGTCGAGCACATTATGCAAAAACAAATAGATGGAATAATAGCTGAGCGTGTTGACGACCCCAACAAAAACAAAGCGGGTGAACTCCGTATTCAGGCGTTTAAGATTCATCGTATTCATCCACATTGCTCATGTCGACCAAGAAATGCGGCCGTTGTTTGGTCTCGTTATAGATCCTGCCGACGTATTCTCCGATAACGCCGAGGCTGATCAACTGAATGCCGCCAAGCAGCAGGATCGCGGTAATTGTTGTGAAATAGCCGGGCGCAATAACACCACGCGCCATGATCTCATAGAACGTAAAAGCGATATAAAGCAAGGATAGGAACAATACGAGAAATCCGGTGTAAAAGCAGATGCGCAAAGGTTTCATATTGAACGAAATGATTCCATCGATCCCGTAATTGACGAGGCTGGCAAACGACCATTTAGAATCGCCTTCTGCACGCACAACGTTTTCATAGCTGATGGTTTTCTTGCTGAGACCGATCCAAGAGTAGATGCCTTTGGAAAAGCGGTTGCTTTCACTGAGCGCCAAAATCGAATTGATGGCTTTGCGGCTCAACAGCCGAAAATCGCCTTCTCCGTCTTCGAAGCTGACATCCGTTACGGAATTGACCACTTTATAATACAGGGAAGACAAAGCGCTGCGCAGTTTCGAATCTCCTTTGCGTGAACGCTTGGCAACGACTTGGTGAAAGCCTTCCTCGTAGCCTTGAATCATTTCGCAAATCAATGTAGGAGGATGTTGCATATCGCTGTCCATCAAAATAGCAGCGTCTCCCTTAATACGCTTCATCCCTGCGAACATAGCAGATTCTTTGCCGAAATTGCGTGACAGCGAAATGTATTTAACGGTTTCGTGTTCATTGGCGAGTTTGAGGATTTCATCTAAAGTCCCGTCGCTGCTGCCGTCGTTGATAAACATGATTTCATACAGATAAGGAAGCGGCTCAAGTTCTTGCACCAAAGTCTTGTACATCGAAGCGATGTTCGCTTCTTCATTGAAAGCCGGTACAATAATAGAGATCAGCTTCATAATGGTGTTCTCCTTTCAAAGGGCATTCGAAAATCTTCCCTGAAAATCCATTTACCCATTTTTACAGGACATTATTCCTGGGAAATGCCACAAAGGAAAAGGGAAGCTCCATTCATTATACGCAAAAACCTGCTTGCTGACATGTCAGGGCTATTACAATTGAATTACTCTGAAATGCAGAATTCTCTGAAAAGAAAAGTGGGGCCAGGAATTTTTTTTAAGGGGCAATGCTTATAGCGGCAGCGCCATTGGAAACGCTTGCAGAGAAATCTAAATATTTTTTATATATTGACAATAGTTTTTTTCGTATATATGATGGACTCAATTCAATTATATCGATTAACTATTGCGACGGAGATAGGCCGTGTGCAGAGGAATCTGAAGAGAGCTGATGGGTGGTGAGAATCAGCGGTTCCGGCATTTGGCAGCACTCCCGAATAGATGTGCTGAAACTTCAGTAGGCCCATCCGTTTCATGCCCGTTATGCATGATATTAATGAGGCTGCCTGCATTCCGGGCAGTGAATTAGGGTGGTACCGCGATTAGAGACTCTTCGCCCCTTGCATCTTGGATGTGGGGCGTAGAGTCTTTTTTGTATCCGAATTTCCAGAATAATCTTTTCCAATCGAAAGGGGACATTATCATGCTGACAGACCAACAAATTTTGCGAATTCCAGGACCGACACCGATTCCACCTAGCGTAGGGCGTGCCATGGCACAACCGATGATCGGCCACCGGGGGGAAAGCACGTACTCTTTGATCAGAGATATCCGCCCGAAATTGAAAAAAGTGTTCGGCACAAAAGAAGAAGTGATGATTTTGACAGGAAGCGGAACTTCCGCGCTCGAAAGTGCAGTGGTCAATACGGTCGCGCCCGGCGATGAAGTGTTAGTTCTCGTCACTGGCGCATTCGGAGACCGTTTCGCTAAAATCTGCCAGGCTTACGGAATCGCGACACATGTTTTCAATGTGGAATGGGGCCAAGCAGTGGATCCGGAAGCCGTCAAAAACTTCCTCGGTGAACATCCGGAAATCCGCGTCATCTTCTCTACGTTCTGTGAAACTTCAACGGGCGTCTTGAACCCTGTTCAAGCATTGGCCGAAACTGTGAAACAAGTATCGGATGCTTTGATTGTCGTCGACGGTGTGTCATGCGTAGCGGGGACGGAAACGGAAATGGATAAATGGGGCGTCGATATTGTCGTTACGGGTTCTCAAAAAGCATTCATGCTACCGGCAGGGCTCGCCTTCATCGCCGCGAGCAAGCGGGCATGGGAGAAAATTGAAGCCAATCCGCAACCCCGTTTTTATTTGGATTTGAAAAAGCACCGCGACAGCATCGAAAAAGACACGACGCCTTTCACACCGGCCATTTCTATTCTATACGGCCTGCAGCAAGTATTGAACTTGCTGGAAGAAGAAGGGCTGGAAAACGTTTACGGCCGGCACCGCTTGATGCGCGACATGACACGCGCCGCCTTTAAGGCATTGGGCGTTCGTTTGCTTACGAGCGACGAGGATGCATCGCCGACCGTTACTGCCGTTTATCCGGAACATTTTGACGCAGAACAATTCCGCAAAGTGCTAAAAGAAGACTTTGCCATTGAGTTCGCGGGAGGACAGCAACACCTCGCGAAAAGCATCTTCCGTATTGGGCATATGGGCTACTGCTCTCCGGCAGAAGTGCTGCAGGCACTCGCAGCATCGGAAATCGTTTTGAAAAAGATTGGGCAAGACATCACGCTTGGCGCAGGCATCGCAGCCGCGCAGCAAGTTTTCTTGGAAGGGAAGGATAAGTAATGACATTTCATGTGTTGATCAGTGACCCGCTATCAGAAGAAGGCGTATATCCGCTGCGCCACGCCGACGGCATCAACATCGTCATGGAGACGAATTTATCGGAAACCGAACTTGCCGAACGCATCGATGGATTCGATGCATTGCTGGTCCGCAGCCAGACGCAAGTGACGCGTGAACTCATCGAAAAAGCATCCAATTTAAAAATCATCGGGCGTGCAGGCGTCGGGGTCGATAACATCGATTTGGCAGCGGCAACCGAACACGGGATTATCGTTGTCAATGCACCGGACGGCAATACCAATTCCGCAGCCGAGCATACAATGGCGATGCTCATGGGCATGGCGCGCAAGATTCCACAAGCCTATAACTCCTTGAAGCAAGGCAAATGGGACCGCAAATCCTATGTTGGCGTCGAATTGAAAAACAAGACGCTCGGCGTCGTCGGCTTCGGCCGTATCGGCCAGGAAGTCGCAGCCCGCGCGAAAGGCCAGCGCATGAACATCGTTGCCTACGACCCATTCTTGACTGCTGAAAAAGCGGAAAAGCTTGGCGTCGATTTCGGCTCAGTAGAAGATGTATTGAAAGTCGCTGATTTTGTCACCGTCCATACGCCACTGCTCAAAGAAACCAAGCATTTGATTAATGCGGAAGCCTTTAAAGTGATGAAAGACGGCGTACAGATCATCAACTGCGCACGCGGCGGCATCATCGATGAAAGCGCCTTGTACGATGCAGTGAAGTCCGGGAAAGTGGCCGGTGCGGCATTGGATGTATTCGAACAAGAGCCGATGGTCGATTTCCGCTTGCTGGAATTGCCGGAAATCATCGCGACGCCTCACCTCGGGGCAAGTACTTTCGAAGCCCAGGAAAGCGTCGCGGTCGATGTCAGCCAAGACGTCGTCAGCTTCGTTAAATATGGCACTGTCCGCAATTCGGTGAACTTGCCATCCGTGCCGAAAGAAATCATGAAACGCATCGAGCCGTATTTCGATTTGGCAGAACGCATTGGCACGTTCCTTACTGACTTGACCGGGGAAACGGCAGATGAAGTGAACGTCTATTATTCAGGCGAACTTGCCAACCTCGAAGTCGGCCCCTTGACGCGCAATATGCTCAAAGGGATGCTCAAGCGCCATCTCGGCAAACACGTCAATGACGTCAATGCGATGTATATCGCCAACCAAAAGGGCATTCACGTTAATGAACATAAATCGACGGAATCCCGCGGCTTCACGAATCTCATCACTGTCGAAGTGAAAACGCATAGCGGCACGCGCAAAGCATCCGGCACGCTTTTGAACGGACAAGGCGCACGCATCGTCAAAGTGGACGATTACATCGTCGACTTCCTGCCGAATGGCCATCTATTGTTCATCCGCCATAATGACCGTCCGGGAGTTATCGGCCGCGTCGGCACCTTGCTCGGGGCAGAAGACATCAATATCGCGACGATGCAGGTTGGGCGTTCGAACGTCGGCGGCGACGCAATCATGATGCTGTCGATCGATAAGCATGCCGATCCGGAAGATTTGGAAGAACTGAAGAAACTGGAAGAAATCGAAAGCGTCACGGCGATCGATCTATAAAAAAAGTGCCCGTCCCCAATGTCTCTAAAGACCAATTGGGGCGGGCATTTTTTTACACAGATGCAGTTTCCAGCTTATCGAGCAAGGGCAATAGCTCTTTTAGGTTTTTGATTTCGTAAGTAGCGGTTACAGTCTCATGAGGCGCTTTTTGTTCTCGGTTCAGCCAGGCGGACGGGATGCCGGCGCGTTCAGCACCGAGTATATCCGTCAGCGGATTATCGCCGACCATCAATACCTCTTCCGGGGCATAGCCGAACTTCGACAAGGCATGCTCGAAGATGGAAGCGTCCGGCTTGCCGCGCCCGAATGCACCGGAGACAACGATATGGTCAAAATAAGGCGCGATTTCCGGCGTGATGTCGAGTTTGATTTGCTGCAGGCTGGGCGATCCATTGGTCAACAGCAATAAATCGAAGCGGCCTTTCAATTGATCGAGCACTTCCAAGCTGTCTTCGTAGAGAATGGGGTGGCGTTTTCTTGCTTCTGGGAAATACTCGGCCAATTTCTTCCCTAAGCCAGGGTCATCGATGCCGAGGCGTTTCAGCCCAAGGGTCCAGGCCTCTTGCTGATAACCGGGGGCCACTTGCTTGAGTTGCTGGAAGCCATCTCCTGAATCGTCGAAGCGCCCCCATAGGCCTTCGAACGGGTTGATGCCGATCATTTGCGTAAAGGCATGTGTCGGATAGCTTGCATATAATTCGCGGGCTTCTTCCCGCACAGCCTGTTCCAAACCGCTGCAATCGGCGCCCGCCTGTTCGGCTGCCCATTCGCATGTTTCACGGAAGGCTTCTTTTACGCTTTGCTGGTCCCATAATAAAGTATCGTCCAAATCAAAGAAAATCGCTTTCACCATATCGAACCACTCCCTTGTTTTTTATTATGTATCAATTAGATGAATTTTATAAAAGAGTGGAAGGCGGCGACTCCGGCGGGAATAGCATGAGCTGAAGACCCTGGACTGAGCAAAGCGAGGGAAGCGGCTGAAGCCATGCCCGCGGAAAGCGTCCGCCTGAAGCGACTGTATAACTCTCTTTTAATTTTCAAAATACTTAATTCACTTTTTATAGTGTACTAAAGCGCGGCTGAAAATCAAAGAGTTGTCACAAATCTGGCGACTGACGGCCAGTTCCGGTGGTACGATGTACGGAAAGGAGTGAAACTATGGAAAAGCTTGCAGAATGCCCTCTATTGCTAGAAGAGGCTGCTCATTTCATTGAAACTTGCTATTTAGAACTGGGAAAAAGTGAACAGGAAATCCGCCGCCGTGTAGCAGAGATCGAACAGGAAATCGAGTCTACCGGCAGCTATATGCATACAATAGAAGAATTACAGCACGGCGCGCGCATGGCGTGGCGCAATAATAATCGCTGCATCGGGCGTTTGTTTTGGCAGACGCTGGAAATTTTTGATGAGCGCGAAGCGGAAACGGAAGAACAAGTATTTTCGGCCATCGTCCGCCATTTGCGCTTTGCATTCAACGGGGGGCAAATCCGCCCAGCCATTACGATTTTCAAACAATCCGATAAAAGCCGCATGCGCATCTGGAATCATCAATTATTGCGCTATGCAGGATATGAACGGGACGGCCGGATCATCGGCGATTCCTCGTCTCTTGCATTTACCGCACAATGTGAGACGCTCGGATGGCAAGGGGCGGGCGGTGATTTCGACCTGCTGCCAGTGGTGATCGGCGAAGCCGGAAAAGAGCCTAAATGGTTCGAGCTGCCGGCAGACGCCAAGCCTGAAGTTGAAATTGGGCACCCAGACTGGCCAGCGATGGCGGACCTTGGAGTGAAGTGGTATGCGGTGCCGCTCATATCTGATATGAAGCTTGAAATCGGCGGGGTCGAATACTGCATGGCCCCCTTCAATGGCTGGTATATGGGAACGGAAATCGGCGCACGCAATTTAGCGGATGAAGACCGCTATGGCCTGTTGCCGAAAATGGCGGAAATCATGGGGCTCGACACGAGTTCACAGCGAAACTTATGGAAAGATAAAGCGCTCGTTGAATTGAATGTGGCCGTGCTGGAATCTTTTGCAAATGCAGGAGTGACCATTGTCGACCACCATACCGCCGCCAAGCAATTCAAGAATTTCGAAAAAATCGAAGAGCGGGAAGGGCGTAAAGTCACCGGGAACTGGGCATGGCTCATCCCGCCAGTGTCTCCGGCAACAACGCATATTTTCCATAAGCCGTATAAAAATGACATTGTCAAACCGAATTATTTTTATCAGCGGGCCCCTTACGAAAAATGAAAATGAATCGCTTTGACTGTCCCGCTGGAGCTATTTACAGCAAGACTAGCCAAGGCGATTTTTAATGCGGCCAAGGAAATTAAGCGATCGGAAGCCTGTTTTTTTAGGCTGAAGGTCGATAGAGCGGAAGGTATTGTATTATAATAGAGTGAAATGATGGTCTTCATCGTAAGAAATTTGAGAAAGAAGGAATAACAATGGGACGCAAATGGAATAATATTAAAGAGAAAAAAGCTTCCAAAGATGCCAACACAAGCCGGATCTATGCAAAATTCGGCCGTGAAATATATGTAGCTGCCAAGCAGGGCGAACCAGATCCGGAGTCGAATCAAGCCTTGAAAGTCGTGCTCGAACGCGCCAAGACCTATAACGTGCCTAGAGCCATCATCGACCGTGCCGTGGAAAAAGCCAAAGGCGGATCGGAAGAGAACTACGACGAATTGCGTTACGAAGGATTCGGACCGAACGGCTCAATGGTCATCGTCGATACTTTGACCAATAACGTTAACCGCACCGCCTCTGACGTGCGCGCAGCGTTCGGCAAAAATGGCGGCAATATGGGCGTCAGCGGATCGGTAGCGTATATGTTCGACCATACGGCGGTAATCGGCGTAGAAGGCAAATCGGCTGATGAAGCGCTGGAACTATTGATGGAAGCGGATATCGACGTGCGCGACATTCTTGAAGAAGAAGACACGGTCATCGTCTATGCAGAACCGGATCAATTCCACCTGGTGCAAGAAGCATTCAAAGCAGATGGCGTAACGGACTTCACAGTCGCTGAATTGACGATGTTGCCGCAAAACGATTTGCCATTGTCAGAAGAAGACCAAGCGCAATTCGAAAAGATGATTGATGCCATCGAAGATCTGGAAGACGTTCAGCAAGTTTACCATAACGTCGATTTAGCTTAAGTACATCCATAACAATCTTTCACTTCTGTCCGATCCTGGGCAGAAGTTTTTTTGTGATAATTAATAAAAAGAATATTTGAAATAATATAAAAGTAAACTTGTAATTTAAAAAAGGAAAAGATATACTTTTTTTGAATATAGTTTACTAGAGGTTCAAGTGTTTTATTTTTTTGAAATAATATGTAAGTGCTTTCATTTTTTGAACAGAGTTTTTATTACTAGTCAACGAAATAATGGAATAGTTCCTAGTCAAGATACCAATGTAGTTATCACAGAACAATCCACTTCAAATTGACTGAACAATTTCTCTATTGGAAAGCTGGGCAGGCTATCTGTCCAGAAAGATATCGAAAAATACGTTAAAAGAAATAGGAGGCCGATCAAATGCTTAAGGAATTATCGCCAAAAGCGGAACAATTACGCCAGGAACTGCTGAAATTCATGGATGACTATGTTTACCCGGCTGAACAGACTGTAAAGGAATACAAGGAAACTGCAAGCGACCGCTGGACGATTCCACCGATTATTGAAGAGCTAAAGCAAAAAGCGAAAGTGCAAGGCTTATGGAACTTATTTTTAGATCATCCGGAATATGGGGCTGGCTTATCGAATTACGAGTATTCCCACCTGTGTGAAATCATGGGACGCTCTTTGATTGCTCCGGAAATTTTCAATTGCAACGCACCGGATACTGGCAATATGGAAGTGTTCGTGAAATACGGAACAGACGAACAGAAAAAGCAATGGCTTGAGCCTTTATTGAATGGCGACATTCGCTCGTGTTTTTCCATGACAGAACCTGATGTCGCTTCATCTGATGCCACCAATATTCAAAGCAGCATCGTCCGTGACGGCGATGAATACGTGATCAACGCCAGAAAATGGTGGACGACAGGAGCCATGGACCCGCGCTGCAGCATCGCCATCGTCATGGGGAAAACCGACCCTGATGCCGAAAAGCACAAACAGCAATCGATGATCCTTGTGCCATTCGATACGCCAGGTGTTAAAATTGTCCGCCCGCTCACCGTGTTCGGGTATGATGATGCGCCGCAAGGGCATGCAGAAGTCCATTACGAAAATGTCCGCGTCCCAGCGAGCAATATGCTGCTCGGAGAAGGTAGAGGGTTCGAGATCGCTCAAGGCCGTCTCGGGCCAGGGCGCATCCACCATTGCATGCGGGCTATCGGGGCCGCTGAACGTGCACTCGAACTGCTTTGCAGACGGGCAGAAAGCCGTGTCGCTTTCGGGTCGACCTTAGCAGAAAAAGATGTCATCAAGGAAATCATCGCGGAAAGCCGCATCGAAATCGAGCAAGCGCGCCTATTGACCTTGAACGCTGCACACAAAATCGACGAACATGGCGCAAAAGCCGCACGCAAAGAAATCGCCATGATCAAGATTGCTGCGCCGCGTGTATCGATTAACGTCATCGACCGGGCGATGCAAGTGTTTGGCGGTGCAGGGCTGACAGAAGATTTCCCGCTTGCCGAACATTACGCAAACGCACGCACGCTTCGCCTTGTCGACGGTCCGGACCAAGTCCATTTACGTGATGTCGGGCGTATGGAATTACGTGAACAGTTGAAAGCAAATGAATTACGACAGTAAATTCCCTAGCGCATAAATATCGATAGTTTTTCAAATGTTAAGCGGCACATTGATCGATAAGATACATGCTGGCCAGTAAGCTCCGTAACAAACCGCGCAAAGGATTGTCAAATACGAATGACTTGGAGAGATTTACTATGAGCGACGCAATACCGAATGCCAAAAACATACAGAAAGTGGATTGGCAAAAAGTCGAGAATTTCTTAAGAACTGCAATGCCGAATTTGCCAGAAGGCGAAATGACCGTCCGCCAGTTTTCAGAAGGCTATTCGAACCTCACGTATTTGCTCCAGATCGGAGACTGGGAAGGGGTATTGAGGCGCCCGCCTTTTGGGGAAATTCCTCCGAAAGCGCATGATATGGAGCGCGAATTTAAGATGCTCGAAAAAGTGCATCCGGTTTTTCCGTTGGCACCCGAACCCTATGTGTATTGTGAAGATCCTGAAGTGATGGATAAGCATTTTTACGTGATGGAGAAAAAGCAGGGACTCGTCATCGATCAAGAACTCCCTGAAGTATTTGGAAGCTCGGAACAAGTAGGGCCAGTCATCTCCAAGAATGTTGTTTCAACATTGGTTCAGTTACAGGCGATCGATTACAAAAAAGCCGGACTTGCTGAGATGGGCAAACCCGAGGGATTCATGGAGCGTCAAGTAAAAGGGTGGATCAAGCGCCACCATCACTCCAAAACTGATGATATCGCTGGGCTTGAAGAGCTGGAGCGATGGCTTACGGCGAATATTCCGGTTAACGGGGAAACGACGATCGTCCATAATGATTTTAAGTTAAACAATATGGTAATTGATAAAGAAAGTCCCGGCCTTGCGACGGGTGTTCTTGATTGGGAATTGTCGACAATCGGTGATCCGCTCAGCGATGTCGGATCGACTTTAGCCTATTGGGGACAAGCGGAAGATGCGGATATCGGCATCCACGTCATCTCGAGTCAACCTGGCTTTTATAGCCGCAAGGAGTTCGTGGAAGAGTATGCAAAGCAAAGCGGGCGCAATGTATCAAATATCAACTATTACCTAGCGTTCGGGTTTTATAAACTGGCCGGGATTTTGCAACAAATCTATTACCGCTGGAAAAATGGCGAAATCGAAGATGAACGTTTCCGCCATTTAAACAAAGCGGTCGCGAACCTAATAGATATGGCCAACCGGACGCGCAGGGGCGAAGTACTATAGCGGGCGTCTTGCTAATGGAAGTATAAAAAGAGGAGGGAAAAGCAATGGAACAGGAATTTCACTACGCGCCATTTCGCGTAGAAGCCGGCAAGGTACGGGAATTCGCAAGGGCCATTGGCTTGAAGAATCCGGTTTATTTTGACAGACAAGCAGCATTGGATGCGGGATACCGGGATATCCCCGCTCCACCTACATATACGACAGTCATCGATTTCTGGAATGAACGAGATTTTTACCAATTGTTCAGTCAGTGGGGATTAGACCCGAATGATATCCTGCACGGCGAGCAAAGCTTTGAATACGGAGAAGATATTATCAGCGGGGATGTCATTACAGCGAAAGCCGTAATGATTGGCCGATTCGATAAGAAAGACAAGCGTTTTTACCAGCTTGAAACCACTTACCGCAATCAAGACGCGGAAGTGGTCCGTATCGGGCGGGCAACCTTAATCGAAAGGCGGGAACAGCATGGGGCAGAAATTGCCGGACATTCATAAGGACGCACTCGCGCCAATCGATATGGTGCGCTATTCAGGTGCGTCCGGCGATTTTAATGAAATCCATACAGTCCCGAAAGTGGCGCGTAAAAAAGGCCTCAAGGAGCCGATTGTCCATGGCATGTTGTTAATGGGCTGGGCAGCAGAGGCGATAGAAGAGTGGCTGCCAAACAGGAAATTGGCGAAATTCACCGTGCGTTTTGTCGGCATGGCTCATGCAGGTGAAGCGTTCGTCATCGAAGGCATGCTGACGACCGACAACGCTGGAGAATTACAGATCAAAGATGCTTCAGGAACAGGCAAACTCATGGGAAGCTTCGAACTAGTATAACTAGCTGTTGCGTCACTGAAATATTTTTATGAATGTACTTGCTGAACGATGAGGTAAAGATGGAGATGGATCTTCTAATAATCGTGCGAAAAAATAAGAACCCTTTCATCAGGGCTCGAAAAGGAGAAATGATGATGAAACAAGTATATCTAGTAGATGGTGCCAGAACAGCATTTGGTGCATTTGGTGGGGCTTTTGCCAATACGGATGCGACAGAGCTTGGCACAGCGACAGCGATAGAGGCGTTGAAACGCGCGAACGTTAAAGCGGAAAATGTGGATCATGTCATTTACGGAAACGTTATCCAGTCGAATACCAACGCGGCGTATCTCGCACGCCACATCGGCTTGAATGCTGGCGTCCCTCAGGAAGTGCCGGCTTTGACCTTGAATCGGCTGTGCGGATCGGGTGCCCAGGCAGTTGTTTCTGCGGCACAGCACATTCTGCTCGGTGAAGCGGATATTGTCCTGGCTGGCGGTGCGGAGAATATGTCGATGTCGCCTTATGCGAATTTCACGCAGCGTTTCAGCAAAGCGAAGATGGGGCCGATGCAATTTGAAGATATGCTACTTGCGACGCTGACTGACCAATATACCGGCAGCGGCATGGGCATGACGGCCGAAAAACTGGCGGAGCAATACGATATTTCCCGTGAAGCCCAAGATGAATTCGCGGTCGAATCGAACCAGCGGGCAGCTAAAGCGGCAACGGGCGGACAGTTTGATGAAGAAATCGTCGGAGTCGAAGTGAAAACACGCAAAGGCACAGTTGTAGTCGACAAAGATGAACACATTAAACCGGATGCCAATACGGAAGGTCTGTCAAAACTGCGTCCGTCATTCAAGAAAGACGGCTCTGTAACAGCGGGCAATGCTTCAGGGATCAATGACGGGGCGGTGTCTCTTGTCGTGGCAGGGGAAGATGCCGTGAACAAGCATGGCTTGTCGCCTGTTGCCCGCATCGTGTCCTGGCATGTTGCAGGGGTCGACCCAACCATCATGGGCATCGGCCCGGTTCCTGCCATTCGCCGGGCACTCGAAAAAGCGCAGCTGACGATTGAAGACATGGATTTAGTCGAAGTGAATGAAGCGTTCGCCGCGCAGTATTTGGCGGTGGAAAAAGAGCTTGGGCTGGACCGTTCGAAAGTGAACGTCAATGGCGGAGCGATTGCACTGGGTCATCCGGTCGGTGCGAGCGGAGCACGCGTCTTGCTGTCGGCAGCTTATGAATTGAAGCGCCGCGGCGGAAAATATGCAGTGGCGAGTCTATGCATCGGTGGAGGACAAGGAATTGCGGTGGTGATTGAACATGCCTAGACTGCCGGTTATCGTGGCGCCAATGTTTCTTGTGTCGACACCTCAAATGGTGATTGAATCGAGTCGGGCGGGCGCCATTGGTTCATTCCCATTATTGAATGCGCGTCCCGCCGAAGAATGCGCGAAATGGCTAGTAGAAGTGAAAAATGCACTTGGCGATATTCCGTGGGCGGTCAATTTCATCAGCCACCGCGGTTCGAACAAGCGCTACGATGAAGATGTTGAATTGATCCGCGAGCATCAGCCGCCGATCGTCATCACGTCGCTCGGCTCTCCTGCAGAAGTGCTCGAAATCGTCCATGGATACGGCGGCCTCGTCTATTCCGATGTAGCAAATGCGAAGCATGCGAAGAAAGCAGCACAAAGTGGCGTCGATGGATTGATTCTGGTGTGCGCAGGCGCTGGCGGGCACGGGGGCACGCTCAATCCGTTCGCTTTCATTGCGGCGGTCAAAAAGTTCTTTGACGGCACCATCATCCTGTCGGGTTCTTTGTCGACTGGACAAGACGTGGCAGCGGCTTTATTGATGGGGGCAGATTATGCTTATATGGGTACACGCTTTTTGGCGGTTGAAGAAAGCAGCGCACCGGAAGAGTATAAGCAGATGGTCATCGATTCCTCGATCGAAGACATTCTTTACACCGATTCGTTCAGCGGTGTTCCGGTGAACGTCCTAGTGCCGAGTCTCGAGAAACAAGGCATCGACCCTAAAACCCTCAAGCCCAAAAAAGAAGTCGACTTGTCCCACCTCGTCAACGCCAAGGCGTGGCGTGATATTTGGTCGGCGGGACATGGGGTCACGACGGTGACGAAGCGCGAGACGGTGAAGCAAGTAGTCGAGCAACTCGAACAAGAGTATGCAGAAGGAGTGGGCGCGCTTGTACGAAACCATTAAAACCGATTTAACGGACGGAATCCTTACATTGACTTTAAATCGCCCAAATAAAATGAATGCTTACACAGAACAAATGAATGCAGAGCTGTTGGACTTCTATCGCAACGTCGATGCGGACGATGATGTACGTGTCATCGTTGTTACTGGAGAAGGGCGGGCATTTTGTGCCGGCATGGATTTGTCCAAAGGCGGTTCGACCTTCGCTTCTGAACAAAGCGCAGAGGACTACCGGGACCTTGGCGGACAAGTCAGCAATCAAATCTATGAAGTGAAAAAACCGATCATTGCTGCAATTAATGGCCCTGCGGTGGGCATCGGCCTGACGATGACTTTGCCGATGGATATTCGCATCGTCAAAAAAGATGCAAAAATCGGTTTTGTCTTTGGACGCCGTGGCATCGGTCCCGAAGCTTCATCCGGCTGGTTTTTGCCGCGTATCGTCGGGATCGGCAAAGCGCTTGAATGGACGTTGACGAGCCGCTATATTCCAACGGCCGAAGCGGTGGATGCCGGGCTTATGCAATACGAGTCGGAGGATCCGCTTGAAAAAGCCTACGAAATTGCTCGCGAAATCGTGGAAAACACCGCCGCCACATCGAATGGCTTCACAAGACAATTGCTATGGAAGATGCTTGGGGCGGACCATCCTTATGAATCACATATCACAGAATCGAAGTTCCTTCATTGGGCGGGGCATAACGCGGATGCGGACGAGGGCATACAAGCTTTTGTCGACAAGCGCAAAGCCGAGTTTCCGATGAAAGCGAGCGAACTGCCTGATTTCTTCAAAGAAAAAAGATGAAATGACCTTGAGCCCGAAGCACGCAATTGCTGCGTTCTTCGGGCTTTTTTTATTAACGAAAGAAATGCCAAGCAGATAGGTTTACAGTTAATACCCTAAGGGGTATATTAAGGTTAAGAAAACGACAACAAGCAAAAGGAGATTGATTCCATGTTATTACGATATTTCTATGACGAAAAATTAGCTCACGCATCTTATGTGGTAGGGTGCCAGAAAACAGGAGAAGCCGTAGTCATTGACCCGATGCGCGATGTTTCAGCCTACGAAGAACTGGCGAAAAAAGAGAATTTGACTATTGTCGGCGCACTTGAGACGCATATCCATGCTGACTTTGTATCCGGTTCACGTGAACTGAATGATCGTTTCGGCACGAAGCTTTATATTTCGGATGAAGGCGATGCCGATTGGAAATATCAGAACCTGGATGAAATCAGCCATCAATTAGTGAAAGACGGCGACCAGTTTATGATTGGCAATCTGGTTTTCGACGTGATGCATACGCCAGGCCATACCCCTGAAAGCATTTCCTTCCTGCTGACGGATAAAGGCGGCGCTGCGGACAAACCAATGGGCATCTTTACAGGCGACTTCGTCTTTGTCGGCGATGTCGGCCGACCGGATTTGCTCGAAAAAGCAGCGGGTGTCCAAGGAACCTCCGAAGCAGGTGCAAGCCAGATGTACAAATCACTCGAACGCTTCAAGGCGCTTCCGGATTATCTGCAAGTTTGGCCAGCGCATGGTGCTGGTTCTGCTTGCGGTAAATCACTTGGCGCAGTTCCATCGACAACGGTCGGTTATGAAAAAGCTTTTAACTGGGCGATGCAGTTTGACGACGAAGCTGCCTTCAAGAAGGCTTTGCTCGAAGGCCAGCCGGAACCGCCGTCCTATTTCGCTGTGATGAAATCGGTCAATAAAGTTGGACCGCAGTTGATCAAAAGCTTGCCGGAACCAAAAGAAATCTCATCAGCAACAGCTATCAAAGCGCTTCTTGCAGATGGCAAGCAAGTGCTAGATCTGCGTCAGGCAAATGATTATAGCAATGGCCATCTTCAAGGAACCATCAACATTCCATTTAATAATTCTTTCGCGAATTGGGCTGGATGGATCGTTGATTACAACAAGCCACTCTATTTGCTGCTTGATACGAAAGTGCTCGATGAAGCCTTGCTTGCCTTGCATTCTGTAGGCATTGATGAAGTTTATGGCTTTGCAGAAGCAGAGGATATTGTAGCAGAAGCAGGCGACTTAGCTTCATATGACAATGTTTCGCCAAGCAAAGCGAAAGATATGGTCGAAGCAGGCCAAGCGTATGTGCTCGATGTCCGCAACCAGGCCGAGTTTGATGAAGGGCATATCGAAAACGCTGAGCACATCATGGTGGGAACGTTAAACGACCGCCTGAATGACATCGATACAAGTAAAACCATCATCGTCCAATGCCAGGCCGGTGCCCGTTCCGCTATCGCAGCGAGCGTCTTAAAAGCGAACGGCATCGATAATTTAGTGAATATGACTGGCGGCTACAACAAATGGCAACAAGATATCGCAGCCGTGAAACAATAATAGGAAGACAAGCGCTGAAGTCTTGGCTTTGGCAACATTCCTTTGAAAAACTCAATCCAGAAGGGAAAGATCGAAACAATGAGTATAGGTATTCCGATTGCGCTATTGGCGCTTGCCGGCTCCCACAGTTTCTATAAACGCTATGTCACGGCCAGAGGCGTCGAACGCGGCTGTGCAGAAGAGTTCAAAGGAAATAGCGACATTCTCTTGCTGGATGTGAGAGCCTATAATATTTCTTATAAAGATCCCATCGAAGGCGCATTCGAGCTTCCGATTGCTTATTTCATCCGCAGCTACGAAGAAATACCGGACCGCCCGATCCATATTGTCGCATCTGATGAAATGGAAAAGAATATCGCTGTCCGCCTGTTGCGGAAAAAAGGAAAGAACATCATCAGCTACAGCTTAACCGAGGAAGATTGCGGCGAGCGTACGCTGGCATATTGATTCTGAACACCCCGACACCATTGTCGGGGTGTTTCAGTTTGTCGAGAAAGGTAAGAAATCGTATTTTCCAAAGCTTATCGCTCGCTTTCCTCGGGGCGGGAATCGAGCCTCCTCGTCACTTCGTTCCTGCGGGGTCTCTCAAACCCGCTGATCCCGCAGGAGTCGAGCGAACGCTTCTCCAAATACTTAGAAAGATCATTGATTATTGAATGTAGAAAAATGACTTCATTCTAATTCGTAATGGATTAATAGGCTTCTTCAACACCTTGACACCATTGTCAGGGTGTTTTTTTACGGGCACTCACGCAGGATGAAATGAAAAAGCGCGTTGACAAGAAGAAAGGGAAGTTTTATAGTATGTGTAACCGGTTACACATAACCCGAGAACGGAGAAGTGCGATGACAACGATCAGAGATGTAGCAAGAAAAGCAGGCGTTTCCGTTGCGACGGTTTCACGTTTTTTAAATGGCAGCGGCTATGTTAGTGCAGATGCTGCCAAAGCGGTCACAGAAGCGGTTGAGGAACTGGAATATGAATTGAATCCGGTGGCGCGCTCCCTGAACACGAAACGCTCTAATTTGATCGGGCTCATTTTGCCGGATATCACCAACCCGTTTTTTCCGGAACTTGCGAGGGCTGTAGAAGATGTGGCGTTGAGTTATGGCTATACAGTAATTTTGTGCAACTCCGATGAAGACCCGAAAAAAGAGAAAAATTATATTGAAACTTTGAAGAAAAAATACATTGCGGGCTTTATTGTAACGTCCAATCAGCTAGACGCCCCGCATTATGCCAATACGAAGCTTCCGATTGTAGCATTGGACCGGGAAATCAATGAAAAAATCCCAGTCGTCTCATCGAACAACAAAGAAGGCGCAATGCTCGGAACGAATGCGCTACTCGAGCGTGGGTGTCAAAACATCTTGTTCTTGAGAGGACCAGAAGCGCTCAATCCGGCAAATGACCGCTATGCCGGATTTATGGAAGCGATCGGCAAAACAGATGTCGATTACCGCATCGTCACGTGCCCGTTCCAATACGCCGATTCACAAAAAATCGTCGAACAGGAATTGCTTAATGATCCGGAGATCGACGGGATTTTCGCATCGAGCGACGTATCGGCAGCGGGGGCTTTGAAGGCGGCAGTCCTGCTTGGCAGGAACGTGCCGGATGATCTGCAGATTGTCGGCTTTGATGGCATCGCAATGGGCGAAATGCTGTCGCCAGGGCTATCGACGGTCGCACAGGACGTCTACAAAATGGGCGCTATCGCAACACGCGTTTTGATCAAGCGCATTGAGAACAAACCGGTAGAGGAAAGCTTCTATGAAATACCGGTCAAGCTCGTCTTACGGGGTACAACAAGGAGTGTGGAATGATGATTACAGTAATAGGAAGCATCAATATGGATCTTGTGGTCGGCACGGACCGATTCCCAAAGCAAGGCGAAACGGTGTTAGGTAATTTATATACGACGGTCCCTGGCGGAAAAGGGGCCAATCAGGCAGTTGCGGCAGCAAGACTTGGCGATCAAATCCACATGGTCGGGGCAGTCGGCAACGATGCATTCGGAATGCAGCTTCTTGATGGCTTGGAAAAAGAACAAATCGATACACAAGGCGTCAAAAAGACCAATGGAGCGAGCGGCATCGCCAATATCCTGCTATCGGAAGGCGATAATCGGATCATCGTCGTACCAGGCGCTAATCATGAGTTGTCGAATGCCGACATTGATGCCCAAAAAGCTGTGATGAAAAAGAGTTCGATGGTCATTTTACAATTGGAACTGCCGATTCCGGTAGTGGAATACACACTGCAAGTCGCTAAGGAGCTTGGCGTTCCGGCTATTTTGAATCCAGCACCAGCCGCTGGGTTTACCGAGGCAATGAAAGAGGCAGACTTTTTGACGCCAAACGAAACCGAAGCGGAAGAATTATTCGGTGCCAATTGGGAACTGGAACTGGAACGCTATCCGAACCGCATGGTTGTGACACTTGGCAAAAACGGGGCCCGCTATTTTGACGGCGATAAACATGTCACGGTCGAAGGGTTTCCGACAACGGCAGTCGATACGACAGGTGCTGGAGATACATTTAACGGCGCATTGGCGGTGGCATTGTCAGAGGGCAACGATTTCAAAGAAGCGGTCCGTTTTGCCAATGCAGCAGCTTCGATATCAGTTGAGAAGTTTGGTGCTCAAGGCGGTATGCCGAACCGCGCTGAAGTCGTTTCCCGAATGGAGGCAGCAAAATGAAAAAACAAGGAATGATCAATCGCGATATCGCTGGGCACTTGGCAAAATTCGGTCATACGGACTTGCTTGTCATTGCAGATTGCGGGCTGCCGATGCCGGAGCATGTACCATGCGTCGATTTAGCGTACCGCATTGGAGAACCGTCTTTTGAAACTGTGCTAAAGGCGGTGCTTGAAGACTTTGAAGCAGAAACGGCCTATATTGCCCAAGAAATAAGCGACCATAATAAAAACTTGGCAGCTGACATGCAAGAGCAACTGGATTGCCGATACATAAGTCACGAAGAACTAAAGGCGATGAGCCATAGCGCCAAACTGATCATCCGCACAGGGGAAGCAAGCCCTTATGCGAATGTCATTCTCCAGTCGGGCGTCATCTTTTAATGGGGCAGGTGAACGAAATGACCGAGATGATCAATATGACCGATATTTGTAAATCGTTCAGCGGCAATGCCGTCTTGAAAAACGTCCATTTCTCACTGCAAAAGGGTGAAATTCATGCCTTGATGGGTGAGAACGGCGCCGGTAAATCAACCTTGATGAAAATCATGTCCGGCATCTATACACGTGACTCAGGAACAGTAGAAGTGAAAGGCGAGCAAGTCCAATTTACTTCACCGAAGCAAGCGGAAGCAAAAGGCATCGCCGTTATCCACCAGGAATTGAATATCTTGCCGCATTTGTCGATAGCGGACAACTTGTTTCTCGGGCGTGAAGAAACCGTTGGGCGCACAGGGATTTTGAAGACAAAAGAGATGGAGCGCAAAACGAAAAAAATCTTAGGGGATTTAGGGCTCGATATTGATCCGTCACTTCCAGCGAGCACATTATCTGTCGGCCAGCAACAATTGGTTGAAATCGGCAAAGCTTTGTCGATGGAAGCGGAAATGATTATCATGGACGAACCAACCGCGGCGTTGACAGACCGTGAAATTGAAACTTTGTTCGTGACGATTCGCGGGCTGCAAAAGCGCAGCGTCTCTTTCGTCTACATCTCCCACCGCATGGAAGAAATTTTTTCACTTTGTGACCGCATCACCATCTTACGGGACGGCGAATTTGTCGGCGAGCGCAAGATCAGCGAAACGAGCTTCGAAGAAATTGTCCAGTTGATGGTTGGCCGTGAACTCGGCGATCGTTTCCCGGAACGCAGCTCGGGGCTTGGAGAGGTGAAATTATCGGTTAAAGGCTTGTCTCGCAAAGGGTGCTTTGAAGATGTCTCCTTTGATATTCACAAAGGAGAAATCGTCTCAATTGCCGGCTTGATGGGGGCAGGGCGAACAGAAGTAGCGCAGTCTCTATTCGGATATAAGAAAGCGGATTCAGGAACAGTGGAACTTGATGGCAAGCTCGTGAAGATCGACAATCCGCAAAAAGCGAAAGAACTTGGCATCGGCTATGTGACAGAAGACCGCAAAACCGAAGGCCTGATCGTCGATTTCACCGTAGAAGAAAATATCAGCATGGCGAACTTCAACTCCATTTCCAAAAAGGGTTTGCTGTCAAAAGACAAAGAACGCAGCCTTTACGAACACATGGTGAAACGTCTTGGCATCCGGACTTCCGGACCGGACCAGGCGGCCAAATCGCTTAGCGGAGGCAATCAGCAAAAAGTCGTTATTGCTAAATGGCTCGGCATTGAACCGGATGTGCTCATACTTGATGAGCCAACGCGCGGAGTGGATGTCGGCGCCAAAAAAGAAATTTATTCGATCATCAATGAATTGGCAGCTCGTGGCGTCGCCATCTTGATGATTTCATCTGAACTGCCAGAAGTGATCGGGATGGCTGACCGTGTGCTGGTCATGCACGAAGGCAAACTGACAGCAGATGTACCGAAACAGGAAATGACACAAGAAACGATTATGCATTACGCAACAGGAGGTGGGAAACTTGAAGCTAAAATCCGCTAATACAAGCTTGTTCCAAAAAATCGCGCCGTTTATCGGGTTGATTTTGATCATCGTCATCATTACCGCAATAAATCCGAGTTTTCTGTCCATGAGCAATATCTTGAACGTTCTCCGGCAAGTATCGATCAATGCCTTGATCGCATTCGGCATGACCTTCGTTATTTTGACCGGCGGCATCGACTTGTCGGTCGGGTCGATTTTGGCACTGACAGGTGCTGTAACGGCCGGTATGATGGCTTCAGGAGTTGACCCGATCCTAGCGATGTTATTGGGATTATTCCTTGGGGCCGTACTCGGCGCGATCAACGGCGTCATTATCGCGAAAGGCAAAGTGGCACCATTTATCGCAACGCTCGCGACGATGACCATTTACCGAGGGCTAACCCTCGTCTACACGGAAGGCCGCCCAATTTCTGGGCTTGGCGATAGCATGGCTTTCCAGATGCTTGGAAAAGGCTATTTCCTCGGCATTCCGATTCCAGTCGTCACGATGCTCATCAGTTTCGGAATTCTTTATTTCATTTTGAAGAAAACAACGTTTGGCCGACGTGTCTATGCAGTCGGCGGCAACGAAGAAGCTTCCGTATTGTCCGGTATCAATGCCGACCGTATCAAAATTTATGTATATTCCTTAGTCGGGGCATTGGCTGCACTGGCTTCGCTGATCTTGACCTCACGCTTGAATTCGGCGCAGCCGACAGCGGGCCAGATGTTTGAACTGGATGCCATTGCAGCCGTCGTACTCGGCGGGACAAGTTTAACTGGCGGCCGTGGCTGGATTGTCGGCACATTGATCGGAGCTTTGATCATCGGTGTCTTGAACAATGGTTTGAATTTGATTGGGGTTTCCTCCTTCTTCCAGCAAGTGGTGAAGGGTGCCGTTATATTGCTTGCAGTACTGCTAGACCGTAAAAAAACAGCATAGGGAGTGGTAGAAATGAAGAAAATGCTATTGATGTTCGTCCTTTTGGCAATGATGGTTTTGGCCGCATGTTCGATGGAAGCACCAGGTTCGGATTCAGAAGAAACAACAGGCGGTGAAGATGCGGGTGGTGATTACACCATCGGCTTCTCAATCTCGACATTAAATAACCCGTTCTTCGTCACTTTGAGCGAAGGTGCAGAAGCCAAAGCTTCTGAAATGGGCGCAAGTTTATCGGTAGTTGACGCACAAGACGATGCATCAAAACAGGCAAGTGATGTAGAAGATTTGATCCAACAAGGCGTAGACATGATTCTGATCAACCCAGTTGACTCGGAAGCGGTAGCTTCTGCAGTAGAATCGGCAAACAATGCCAATATCCCGGTTATTACTGTTGACCGCAGCGCAGAAGGCGGAGAAGTGGTCTCCCATATCGCTTCGGACAATACAGCGGGTGGCGAAATGGCCGGTGAATACTTGCTATCATTAGTTGGCGACAATGCACAAGTAGCGGAACTTGAAGGAGTGCCGGGCTCTTCTGCAGCGCGTGAACGCGGAGAAGGATTCAACAAAGTTGCAACAGAGAGCTTGGATGTTGTAGCGAAGCAAACGGCGAACTTCAACCGTGCAGAAGGCTTGTCGGTTATGGAAAACATCTTGCAAGCAAACCCTGATGTAACAGGAGTGTTCGCGCACAACGATGAAATGGCACTTGGCGCGCTTGAAGCTATTGAAGCTGCAGGTAAAGAGGTGGCGGTTGTTGGATTTGACGCCACAAACGATGCAGTTGCTGCAGTTGAAGAAGGCCGCCTGGACGGAACGATTGCCCAAAAACCCGAATTGATCGGTGAAATGGCAGTCGAAACAGCGGTCCAGCACTTGGACGGCGAAGAAGTCGAAGCATCGATTCCGGTAGAATTGGAATTGATCCAGCCTTAATAAAGTAGAAACCGCACTGGCAAATTGCCAGTGCGGTTTTTTCGTTTGACTAGGCGGAAAGAACCTGAGAAAAAGAATTTAAAGAAAAATGAAAATTTAATTTGGATTTTTTTACTATTAATATAAAATAGTAGTAAGTCATTAGTTCTGATTGTCTTTCTATCAGAAAATTCGTACTTCCTTTGTGGTACATTTTTGTAAAACAAGTGGAGGGGGAGACAGTATGGTGAAGATGAAACAGAACCGATGGAGAGCAGCGGGTTTGCTCATAGCGGCAGGTGCTTTGGCGGCATCGCCATTGAAAATGGGGAGTGATGTAAGGATGGCAGGGGCAGACGGGGAATATGCAGAGTTAACCGCGCAAGTGAATGAAATTCTCCAAGATGAAAGTCTAGACGGCGCACTAGCAGGCGTCAGCATCCGAAAAGCAAACAGCGGAGAACGAATATACGATCACTTCGGCGACATCCGTTTGAAACCGGCTTCTAATATGAAGCTGTTCACTTTAGCGGCGGCACTGGAGACCTTAGGGGAAGATCACCGATTCTCGACAGAAATCCATACAGATGGAGAACTGAAAGGCAAAGTGCTGCAAGGAAATCTTTATTTAAAAGGCAAAGGCGACCCGACATTGCTCGAGGAGGATTTCGAGCGTTTTGCAAAAGAATTGAAAACACAAGGCATACATAAAGTAAAAGGCGACCTAATCGGCGACGATAGCTGGTTTGACGATGAGCGCTTATCAGAAGACATGACTTGGAAAAATGAAGTGTATTATGTCGGGGCACAAGTATCTGCCTTGACCGCTTCTCCGAACTCGGATTACGATGCGGGATCGATCATTGTAGAAGCAAATGCTGGCACTGCGGCAGGAGACCCAGCAAAGGTTAGCCTGACTCCGGAAACAGATTACGTGACCGTCAAAAATAAAGCCCAGACAGTGGCGGCCGGGGAACCGAAAACGCTTAGCATCACTCGAGACCACGGCACCAATGAAATCATCGTGGAGGGCAATATTCCGGAACAAGGCAGCCGGACACGCGAGTGGATTGCCGTGGATGAACCATCCGGCTATGCACTCAGCCTGTTCGAAAAAGCGCTCGGCAATGAAGGCATCGAGCTGATCGGAAATTCCGAAACAAAAATGGGCATCACCCCCGAAGGCAGCCACATGCTGTTGGAACATCAATCAATGACACTTGCGGAACTATCGATTCCCTTTATGAAACTCAGCAATAACAATCACGGTGAAGCATTGGCGAAACAAATGGGTCGTGTGGTGAACGGGGATGGCAGCTGGGAGTCAGGACTCGAAGTAATGGAGTCGACCGCCGGTAAGCTTGGCGTTAATACTCGAACGATTCATCTGCGCGACGCTTCCGGCATGTCCCATGTTAACTTGATTCCAGCGAATGAAATTTCACAACTACTGGCCGGAGCGCAAGACGCACCGTGGTTTGCTACTTTCCTCGACTCTTTACCGGTCGCGGGCGCTTCGGAACGACTGGTCGGTGGGACGTTGCGCTATCGTATGAGAGGGACAGCAGCAGAAGGCAATGTCCAGGCAAAAACCGGCAGCTTGTCATCAGTCTCATCTCTTGCAGGATATGCAACAACACAAGACGGTGAACGGCTGATCTTTGCCATCATCCTAAACAACGATCTCACCCATGTAACGCCTGTGGAAAATGCGATTGCTGAAGCGATTGCTGGATACCGAGCCGAGTAATGGGCAAAGCTTTCGCCTTTCTAATAGCGGGAATGAATGGCCCTGTTCAATTTTAAAAAACTTCTGTAGGGTGAATGTATTGAGAATTCGAATAATTTAGGAGTGAAGGCATGAGACCGATTATCGGTATTACCGCATCGAAAGAATTAGGGAAAGACGAGTATAATGTAGAGCTTGCGGATACAGAGGCTGTTGTGCGTGCAGGGGGATTGCCCATCATGCTGCCGCATATCGAAGGGCAAGACGGACTGGATGAACTTGCTGAGCATATAGATGGCTTATTTCTTGCAGGTGGCTGGGACATTGATCCGACTTTATTCGGCGAAGAGCCGCATCCAGGCCTTGGCGTCATCATTCCATCGCGTGATCGGTTTGAACTGGAACTGCTAGAAAAAGTGCTGGAAAAAAACAAGCCGGTGTTGGCGATTTGCCGGGGCGCACAGATTTTAAATATCGCAGCAGGCGGGGACATGTATCAGGATACGCCATCTCAACTGTCTGGTAACTTGCTGCAACACCAGCAACGGGCACCTAGAGAACACGGCTCTCATTTTGTCGAGGTCAAGGAAGGTTCATTATTGCACCGGCTAACGGATTCTCTGAAACTCAAGGTCAATAGCCGCCACCATCAATCGAACCGCCACGTACCAGATCATTATCTTGTGTCTGGAATCGCGAGTGATGGGGTCATAGAAGCAATTGAAAGCAAAGTGCATGGTTTCGCACTTGGGTTGCAATGGCATCCGGAAAACATGGCGCGGGCAGGCGATGAAGCCTCTTTGCGCATCTTCCAAGGCTTTGTCCGTGCCTGCACAGAAGAAGGGGATGAGTAAGTGCACATCATCGACACGCATTGCGATGCCCTGCTGAAATTGCAGATAGCGAAGCGCAACGAATTGTTCTCTGGAAAACCGTTGCGCTTTCTCGACGGGGCAGAACTCGACACCAATTTCCTGCGCTTGCAGCAAGGTGGCGTCAAAGTGCAGTTTTTCGCAGTCTTCGTACACCCGGAACTGCCGGACAATGAAAAATGGCAGCATTGTTTGGAGCAAGTCGATTTGTTTTACAGCGAAGTGCTTGAGCAACCACGAATGAAACACATCCGCACCTGGCAAGACATCGATACGCTCGAGCCCGGTGAAATCGGGGCTGTACTGGCGCTTGAAGGGGCGGATGCTTTCGGGAATGATCTGGTGAAACTGCGGCAGCTCTACAGGCTCGGCGTGTTATCGCTTGGATTGACGTGGAATTTTGCCAACCTTTGTGCGGACGGTGTCGGGGAGCCTAGAGGTGGCGGATTAACGATGCTTGGCAAGCGAGTGGTGGAGTTGAACAACGAATACCATGTCTTCACGGATGTCTCTCATTTGTCGCGTGCAGCATTTTGGGAAGTGATGCAACTTGCCGATTACCCAATAGCCAGCCATTCTAATGCACGGGAATTATGCGACCATCCCCCGAATCTGGAGGATGAGCAAATCGAGGCCATGTTTTTGCGCAATGGATTGATTGATGTCGTGTTTTGTCCGGAATTCATCAACCCCGCAAGCCAGCAGGCGACGATCGAGGATTTACTGCGCCATATCGATCATCTTTGTACGCTCGGCGGGGAACGCCACGTCGGCTTAGGCTCCGATTTTGACGGCATTTCCGCTCACGTCACGGGACTTGAAGACGCCTCGGCTTACCCGAAGTTGATCGAGGCTTTGCAAAAACGTTATTCAGAAACACAAGTAGAAGGATTTGCATTCCGGAATTTCCTATCGCATCGCCCTGGTATGGGGACAAACCAGAGCAAGACGTAAAAAAGCCATCCGCTAATTCAAGCGGATGGCTTTCGGCCTTAGTAATTGTTCATTGAGGATTCTGTATTGCCGGATTCAGCGGTTTGCAATTTGCTTTCTTCCGAATCGCTCTTGGCGTGTCGATGACGGTGCAAAATCGCATTGATTTCAGCTCCGACAACCAAGATCAAGCCTGTCAGGAAGAACCAAAGGATCAAGACAATTAATCCGCCAAGGCTTCCGTATGTCGCCGAATAGCTCCCGAAATTCGATACATAGAATGAAAACCCAAGGGAGACCAGTTGCCACAAAACAGTAGCGATGACGGCGCCGATGATGACTTCCTTGAACGGGAAGTTTTTGTTTGGCGCAAACTTATAGAGCATCGCCAGGACCAAGCTCATAACGACGATTGAAATGACCCAACGAAGAACTTGGAAAATGATTTCCGTCTGCTCAGGCAGGCTCAGGAACTCACTGATGACATTGATGATCGTACCGCCAAAGATTGGCAGAACGAGTGCAACGATAACCGCAATCAGCATGAACAGCGTCAAGACAATCGCCAATCCTTTTTTTACGACGAAAGAACGGGTTTCTTCTACATCGTAGGCTTGGTTGGTCGCTTCCATGAATGCAGTCATGGCGTTCGATGCAGACCAAAGCGTACCGAGAATACCGAAAGTCAATAGGCCACCAGATGGTGTCGTGACCACACTGACGATGGTATCTTCAAAAGTATTGGCGACTTCCCCCGGAAGGATAGTGCCGATAAAATCGACAGCCCGCTGTGGGTCGATCTGCAAATACGGCAGGATGGCCAGCAGCAAAATTAATAAGGGGACAATTGCCAGTAGATAATAATAAGCTTGGGCTGCCGCAAGTGTCGTCGCGTGGTCTTTTTTAAATTCTTGGCCAAGTTCTTTGGCATAAGACGTCATTTTGCTCATAACTTCGTACCTCCATTTTCTTTTGTAAAGTTATTATGTATATGCCCTGTACGGCCAGGCATTAACCTTAAAAAAGAAAAATATCCATTTGGCAGCCCTGCAGATTGCTTCAATCGATGAGACGAATGCCGAGAAGGTCGTTAAATCCAATCTGGACAGCTTTAGTTCCGTTCAAAACCTGCACTGTTCGGCTAAATAGGTCGATCGAAACAATGACACCTGATAGGGTAGCGAGCCCATCGCTCCAATAGCGAAGTTCCACCATGCATTGCCGCTGGTGAGCCAGGCCGATTTCTTCCTGCAGTAAATCAAGTTCTTCCTCATCGAGATGGGGCTTATGCTTAGCAGGTTCATCGTCCCGCCATTCCCGCAGCATGCGGACATGTTCCGGCAGCATCAGCGCCCCCCATTTTAATTGCCCCCTATCGATTACATTTCCTTTAACGATCAAATGCTGATTCTTTTTCATCTTAACCACTCCTTTCTTAAGAATAAGAACATTTGTTCTTATCGTATAGAAAGAAAGGCTAACGGTCAATTGCTTATTTTTCCAAAAAAAAGGGGCAGCCCGTGGGCAGCCCTTTTATGCGTCGATTTCCGATTCTTCGATTTTCTCGAAAGCGATTTTTAGGATGTGGTGGTTTTCCATGGCGATGATTTCCCAGTGGTAGCCGCCTTTTTCGAATGCATCCCCGGCTTCGGCTTCAATCAGCTGATGCTGCATCCAACCGGCAATGGTATCAATTTCGTCGCTGTCTGCAAATTTCAAGCTGAACCGCTCTTCCAAATCCTTCAACAGGACACGGCCATTGACTACATAGCGGGTGTCGCTTTCTCTTACAATTTCAGCTTCTTCTTCCTCATCGAACTCATCCCGGATTTCGCCTACAATTTCTTCCAAGATGTCTTCCATTGTAATCAACCCGGACGTGCCGCCATATTCGTCAATGACAAGTGCGATATGGGTACGCTCTTTCTGCATTTTCACGAGTGCCATTTGCAAAGGGGTGGTCTCGTGGAAATACGGCAGGTCGTGGATGAGTTGTGTCATTTGAACATCGTTGTTAATCGCGTAATGGGTCAGCACTTCCTTAGCATTGATAAAGCCGACCAGATCATCTTTGTCGCCATCGCGTGCAATCGGGTAGCGGGTAAAACGATGCTCCCGCAGTTCCGCGAGCAATTCATCCGTAGACAAATCATCGGGAAAAGCGACCATTTGCGTGCGCGGGATCATGACATCCTTGGCGCTGCGTTCATCAAACGCAAAAATGTTCTGCATATAGGACAGTTCCGTCTGGTTGATTTCGCCGCTCTGGAAACTCTGGGCCATGATGATTTTCAGTTCTTCTTCTGAATGGGCTTGTTGTTCGCCGGCAGGTTCGACACCGAACATGCGAAGCAGCAAACGGGCAGAGCCGTTCAAGACGAAAATGAACGGGTACATGATTTTCCCGAAGATATAAAGCGCAGGGGCCAGCGACAAAGTCATGCGTTCCGCAAATTGCAATGCCAGCGATTTTGGCGCCAATTCGCCGATGACGACATGCAAAAATGTCACCAGTGCAAAAGCGAGGGCAAATGAGACGATCGTCGAAACAGCTGAAGGGACACCGAGCCAGTCGAATAGCGGGTGAAGAAGCGTTTCGACAGTCGGTTCCCCTAGCCAACCAAGGCCAAGGGCGGTCACTGTAATGCCGAGCTGGCAGGCGGATAAATAATAATCCAGGTCACTGACGACTTTCTTGACGATGACGGCTTTTTTATTGCCTTCGTCAATCAGCTGTTCGATGCGCGACATGCGGACTTTGACGACAGCAAACTCGGCACCGACGAAAAATGCGGTTAATGCGATGAGTAAAACGAGAAGAGCTAAATTCAGTAAAAGTATGGGGTCCAATAAATTCCCTTAAATAAGGGATTCACCTCCGAGATAGTTTCTTCTAATTTATCACAAGTCAGCGAACTCTGCCCGGAAATTCATTAATGGGCTTCAAGAACACGTTTGGTGATTTTGCGGATATCGATGGCTGTGTCTTCCGTCATGATGTCATCGAGGATAACGTTACGGAAATAGTCGACGCTTGCTGTAAGCGGAAGGTCGAGAATTTTGCTGAGCGCTATCCGGTACATTTTCAAGAATTCCTTATCGGTATTGCCGCGTTTTAATTCAGCGAACGCTTCGTAGAACTGGTCAAGCTTATCGGCGAACTCCAATAGCCGGCCTTCAAGCGATTCGTCTTTGCCTTCTTTCATGCGGTCAAAAAACACTTCCTGGAACTCTTCCGGAATTTCTTTCAGGATAAATTTCTCCATCATGCCTTCCTCGACTTTTGCGAGGATTTCCTTGAGTTCTGGAGATGCGTATTTCACCGGGGTTTTGATATCACCGATGAAGACTTCGGCAAAATCATGGTTGATGGTCCGTTCGTAAAGGGACTTCCAATCGACGGGACGGCCTTCGCGTTCTTCGATCGTAGCGAAGAACATGGCGTACTGGCTGACTTTCCAAGAATGTGCTGCGACATTATGCTCTTCAAATTTAAAGCGTCCCGGCGCGCGATTGATTCGCTCCAAATCATTTAATGAGGTGAAAAAACGGTGAATGCCCATGAAAAACGACTCCTTTTTGCTAATTTCCTTGTCTTCAGCATACCCGAAAACCGTTATAATAGAAATCAATGAACCATTTTATTCATAAAGGAGCACAAATAGCTATGACAGGAAAAACACACATCACGGGCGGCATCGCAGCAAGTCTGGCATTTGCGCAAATATCTCATTACGAACCGGCTATTCTATTGATCGGCGGGGTAGCCGGTGCGTTGATTCCGGATATCTGCCATGGCTCGAGTACGATAGGCCGGGCACTGCCATTTTTATCGAAGATCATCAGTGCTCTTTTCGGCCACCGGACATTTACGCATAGCCTTGTCTTTTTGTTTTTGACGATGGCGTTATTTGAAGCCGTTGGGCTGAATGAAGCACTGGCGACAGGAATCATTGTTGGGATGGCCAGCCATCTGTTGCTGGATATGGCGACCAAAAGGGGCATCAAACTATTATTTCCACTGCGCGTTACGGTGCGCTTGCCGCTGACGACATCAACGGGCAGCTTCACGGAATATATCGTATTTGCGGTTTTGTCGCTGCTGTCGGTTTATTTCGGCTATGATCTGTTCAACTTTTCTTAAGACGTTTTAAGCAGTTCTCTTAGGGAATAGGAGAGGAAAATAGCTCAAGAGGAGGAAACACCATGCCTAGAGACGAATTTTCCAGAGACGCTAACCCGACAAGAGAGACGGACCGCAGGAAACGTGAAGAGTTTGAAGGGATCGACCGAGAATCGCAGGAAGACGGCGAGAAACTGAGAAAGCAAAGCGGCCACAGTGATACTGGGGTCGGTGATGAACGAAATCCGATCGGCGAATCGGAAGAGGGCTGACAAATATTGTTGAGAGGAAGCTGCCGGGCCACCGGCAGCTTTTTTGCATGGCAGTCAATCCAAGAAAAGTGGAGAGTTGAAATTGATGGGGAAAAGCATATCGAGAGAAAGCCGCTTGAAAAAAAGCCATGCTTTCTAGACGGATGAGCCCACAGCCCTTGTCCTCAAAAATGAAAACGGATACACTGGATAAAATGGAATAAACAAGAAATTTATTGCTTAAAAATGGAGGGATACTATGTTTTCGACAACGTGGGGCTGGATGTGAGAAAAGCACGAACAGGCAAAGGATATGCTGCGGTTTTTCGCTAAGCCTGGTTCGATTCCTCAAGGGGATGACCCGGATCGTGCGGAAGATGCAGGTACATACGATGAACGTTTCAAAAAGAAAAGCTATAACAAACCGCAGCTGATTGGGCTGATACTCGGCCCTTTACTGTTTGCTTTAACGCTGCTGTTCGTGAATCCGGAAGGCTTGACGCCAGATGCGAAAGCGGTACTTGCCAGCACCATTTGGATCGCGACGTGGTGGATCACCGAAGCGATTCCGATCCCCGCGACTTCGCTCTTGCCGATTGTCTTGTTTCCTTTAACTGAGGGCTTGGATGTTGGATCGACCACTTCTGCTTACGGAAATGATACGATTTTCCTGTTCATGGGCGGCTTTATGATTGCCTTGACGATGGAAAAATGGAATTTGCATAAACGCATTGCTTTGACCATCATTTCCTTAATCGGCACGAATACCGAACGAATCATACTCGGATTTATGGTGGCAACCGGGTTCTTGTCGATGTGGATTTCCAATACGGCCACAGCCATGATGATGGTGCCAATTGGTCTGGCGATTATTTATCAAGTGTCGGAAGCGCTGAAGCACGATGATTCCATGGACACTTCCCGGGAAAACTTCAGTTTCGGGAAAGCGCTCATGCTCGGCATTGCGTATTCCGCGTCTCTTGGCGGAATTGCGACTTTGATTGGGACGCCGCCGAACACCTTGCTTGCCGGCGCAGTCAATGAAATTTACGGCATCGAAATCACATTTGCTGAATGGATGCTGTTCGGCGTGCCGCTCGCCTGGATCTTTATTTTTGTGGCTTGGTTTTATTTGATCAAGATTGCCTTTCCATTGAAGTTAAAGGAATTACCGGGTGGCAGTGCCGTCATCAAACAACAGAAGACGGAGTTGGGCAAGGCTTCCTACGAAGAAAAAATTGTTTTCGCGATTTTCCTGTTAGCAGCTTTTTCATGGATTACCCGTTCGTTTTTACTAGTGGAATTTTTACCGGGCCTGAACGACGCCATGGTTGGATTGATCGCTGCATTAATATTATTTGCGATCCCGTCAAAAAATAGACAGGGCGACCATTTGCTGGATTGGTCGACGGCGGTTAAATTGCCATGGGGCATCTTGCTGCTCTTTGGCGGCGGTTTGGCAATTGCCGCAGGCTTCACCCAATCCGGGCTTTCCGAATGGGTGGGCGGCCAGTTGATCGGCCTGCAAGGGATTCATGTATTGATCATCGTCCTGGTCGTAGCAGCATTCGTACTGTTCTTGACAGAAATCACCTCCAATACCGCTACAGCATCGATGATGTTCCCGATCATGGCTTCACTGGCAGTGGCGCTCGGCATCCATCCGTATGCGCTCATGGTGACGGCTGCTGTCACAGCATCCTGCGCCTTTATGCTACCGGTGGCAACACCGCCTAATGCGGTTGTTTTCGGCTCGGGCTATTTGAAAATTATTGATATGGCGAGAGCCGGGTTTATTTTGAACATCTTCGGGATTGTTTTTGTTGGCCTTGCCGTTTATTACTTCCTGCCGCTTGTCTGGGGCATCGACTTATTGAGCACGCCGGCAAAATTTCTTGAATAAAAAAGGAGCCGCCTCAGATGACCGAGGCGGCTCTTTTTCTGTGCCAAGAGACGAGCAATACGTAGCAGGCCGGCATGATGGCGCATAGCAAGATCAGCGTATTCCATCCAAAACGGGTCCAAATCGGGCTGAGCAATGAACTTCCGGCAGCGACGCCAATATAATAAGACACAAGATAAAGGCTAGAGGCACTGCCTTTATGGTGCGTAGCTTGCTGGCCGACAGAAGCGGCAGTCAGCGAGTGGGCGGTGAAAAAACCGAGACATGCCACACATAAACCCACGGCTACCATCCATAGCACTGGGGCGAGTGTCATTAAGATACCAGCCGAAAAAATGAACACGCCGATGATGCGGACACGCCGTAAGCCGAACACTTCGGCGACGCGGCCAGCAAGCGGCGAACCGATGACCCCGATGCCATAAGCGAAGAATAGATAAGAAATCGCCTGCAGCGACATAGAGAAAGGCGGTTTTTCAAGATGGAACGGTAAATACGTCCAGACACCGGTAAAGGCGATTTGGAGAATGGCCCCAAGCCCGAATACCACAAGCAACGACGGGTTTTTTAAATGGAAAAGAAAGCCTTCGATGTCTTTTGAAAAAGTCAGTTCGCTCGGTTCAAAATGATGAGAGGGTGGCAATAGCAAAAACACAACAATAAATAAAGCAAAGCCGGTTGCGCCAAATCCGAAAAATGTCAGCTGCCAGGAAAACGCATCGGTCAAAAATCCGGTTAGGACGCGTCCGAGCATGCCACCAAGAGCATTGCTCGATATGTATAAAGCAGTAGCATAAGCAATGTTCTTCCGGTCGATCTCCTCACTGATATAAGCAAGTGCTGCGGCGGGGACTCCTGCGAGCGCGAAGCCCTGGATCAAGCGCAGCAGGAGAAAGATGTTGAATGATTCGACAAATGGCAGGATAAAAAATGGGATGGCAGAACCGGCTAGCGACCAAATGATATAGGAGCGCCGGCCGTTGCGGTCCGAGAAAAATCCTAGAACGATCAAGCCAACAATCAACCCGACGATAGTCAGCGACAGAGACAGGCTGGAAGTGGAAACCGATATCCCGAAATCGGCGACGAATACGGGCAGCAAAGGCTGGACCGAGTAGATATTGGCGAAAATAAACAACGAAGCCAGCAATAAGCTGGCGATGATTTTCCAGAAATCCCGGTCCCGTACTGTATATTTACGTTTTTCCATGAACGCCATCACTTCCGTTTCGTAAATGCATGTGTGGTCCATTCTACCACTCATACCCTAAATATACCCAGTAAAAAAAGCCGCAAAAAAGCCCGCATTTTAAATGCGGGATAAACCTTATAGCTTATTGAAATATGCAAGGATTTGTTTACGGGTAGGTTCTTGCAGGCGATAGCGCAATTCCTTATTTTGGGTATTAACGAGATGATAGGCCGGGTTTTCGACAACCGTAAACTTCCAATGCGGTTTCACGTTCTTTTTCTTCAATTGCAGTTCAGGCGGCATCATCTTGTCAGTGAAACTTTCAAGCTTAGCCATTAAGAACGTATCCATATAGCGGACGATAACAAACCCTTGATGCTTTTCCGGGTCATATTTTGAGAGATTGTACTCACTTACGTCAAAGCCTTTTTCGTAGCGTTGAACAGACGGAGAAAGGACAAAAAAGTCCTCATTGTAAAAAACATTCGAGTTGCCGAATTGCTTGAGGCCCAATTCCTCAACCAAAAGATCCTTATTGACCAAATTCATTTCGCGCGCAGTAGCCATGCAATTCCTCCTCATTTCCTTATAGTCTCTCTATTATAACATTCTTTTCGCTTGAACGCTGAAGAGGCCTGAGTAAAGAGGTGAACAGCGGATTGCTGAAGTATTTTGAAAAATCTGTTATATTTAAAATGAATATACGCAAGGAGGGATTTCAGTGTGCGGAAGGTTTGCATTATATGCAGATTACGCGGCGCTGCTTGAGCGTTTTAATATTGAAGAAGCTGCTCTAGAGCAAGGACTCTATGAGAAAAATTACAATGTGGCACCTTCCCAGCAAATCGCTGCGGTCATCAATGACGGCAAGCAGAACCGACTTGGGACATTTCGTTGGGGTCTTATCCCATCTTGGGCAAAAGATCACAAAATCGGCTACAAGATGATCAATGCACGCGGAGAGACAGCGGCAGAAAAGCCCAGTTTCCGAACGGCTTTTAGAAAAAGACGCTGCTTGATTCCGGCAAGCGCATTTTACGAGTGGAAAAAGGGCGAGGGCAGCAAAACACCCATGCTTATCCATTTGGAAGATGATGAATTGTTCGCATTCGCAGGATTATGGGAATCCTGGAAAGCGCAGGACGGGCAAATGGTTCATAGCTGTACGATTTTAACGACGGAGCCGAATGCCCTGATGGCGGAGATTCATGATCGCATGCCGGTGATTTTATCGAAGAGCGACGAACAGGTCTGGCTTGACCCGAACGTCCAAGATCCCGAACTGTTGCAAGAACTCATCAAGCCTTATCAAAGGTCAGGGTTAGAGGCGTACGAAGTATCTGGCGCGGTCAATTCGCCGAAAAACAATGGGCAGGAATTGATTCAGAAAATCGGATGATCACACTTTCAAGGGAAGGGGAGGGTCATGGTGAAAAGCGGATTGATTTTGGAAGGCGGCGGCATGCGGGGCGTCTACACGGCAGGCGTGTTGCAGAAGCTTATGGAAGAGGATTTATTTATGGAGTATGTTATCGGGGTTTCGGCCGGTGCATGCAATGCCGTTTCCTATCTGTCGCGGCAAAGCGGCAGGAACCGCACAGTGATGATCGATTACGTCACACACCCCGATTATATTTCCATGAGAAATTTGCTGAAAAACCGGGAACTGTTCGGCATGAATTTGATTTTCGATGACATTCCGAATCGGCTTGTGCCATTTGATTATGAAAGATTCGATAAAGCGGCAGAAGAATTTGTCGTCGGGACCACTGATTGCATGACAGGGGAAGCCATCTACTACCGCAAGCCCCTGCCTCCTGACGAACTGCTTGCAGTTGTCCGGGCATCGAGCTCGTTGCCGTTCATGTCGCGTCCCGTAGAATTCGATGGGCGTTTTTTGATGGACGGAAGCCTCGCCGATCCGCTGCCAATCAAGCAAGCTTTGTCAGATGGCGTGACCAAGCCAATCGTTATAATGACAAGGGAACGAAATTATAGGAAACGCCAGACACCCCTTATGCGTCTCGCCCCTGCTTTTGCCCGACAGTACCCAGGGCTTGCGCGGGCTTTAGAAGAACGGCAGCGTGTTTACAATGAATCATTGGCGCACATAGAGGCGCTTGAAGCACAAGAACAGGCGATGATTATCCGGCCGCGCAATTTGCATAAGCTGCGTGGCATCGAGCGAGATCAGGAGCGGCTTGCAGCTTTATATGTCCAGGGTTACCGGGATGCAGAGTTAATGGTGCCGCGGATTCGAAAGTTCGTTCAAGCCCAACAAATAGTCAATGCAGAAAGGAGTTTGTGATGATTACTCAAATAGATCAGACAAACGAAAAAACCGCACGCGACATTCAGTCGATCCAACGGCCGGCTTACCGAATTGAAGCGGAACTGATGGGGTTCCATGATATTCCCCATCTCTCCGAAACGATTGAAGAAATCCAGCAAAGCGAAGAGACTTTTCTTGGGTATCAGGAAGAGTATTTGAAAGGGTTCATTTCCTATAAGGAAGAAGGCGGGATTGTCGATATTTATCGGCTTGTAGTGGACCCGCTTCAGTTTCGGCAAGGCATCGCCCGCACTCTGGTCGGACACTTGCTGGGACAGCATCGAAAGAAGGAGTTTATCGTCAGTACAGGGACAGCGAATGAGCCGGCCAGGAAACTATATGAATCGTTCGGCTTTCAGGAAGAAGAAATCTTTGAGGTTGCACCGGGTGTGACATGCACTCAATTTCGTCTTGCCAACTGACCACCCGCCGCCCAATTAAGTTTGGGCGGCGGGCTTTTTGCTTATGGGATTCTTTGCAAGCACATTTATTTATTTTTAATTCGAGATAATATAAAATGGAGGAAGTGGATATGTCCCTGTCCGCACAGAAAGGAGTGCGATTCAGATGATCAAAATCTTGCCGCGCATTAATGAATTGGCGCACAAAGAGCGTGATTACGGACTGAGCTATGAGGAAATCCGAGAGCAGCAAGTATTGCGCCGCGAGTATCTTCAGGAAATCCGTGGCCAAGTCGAGTCGACAGTAACGAATGTAACGGTCATTGATCCGCTTGGTGCCGATGTTACGCCAAGCAAAATCAAAGACTTGAAATAAGCGAAGAAACTTAAACGATTCGAGAGAGGAAGAACATAAATGAACGATTATTTAGTGAAAGCTTTGGCGTATGATGGCCAAATCCGTGCCTTTGCTGCGCGCACGACCGAAACAGTAAATGAGGCGCAACGACGCCATTACACCTGGCCGACCGCATCTGCGGCATTAGGCCGTTCGATGACAGCGAGCGTCATGCTTGGTGCGATGCTGAAAGGCGAAGAAAAGCTGACCATTAAAATCAACGGAGGCGGCCCGCTTGGCACGATCCTAGTCGATGCTAACGCAAAAGGCGAAGTGCGCGGGTATGTGTCCAATCCACAAACCCATTTCGATTTGAACGAACAAGGCAAACTCGATGTCCGCCGGGCAGTCGGGACAGAAGGGACACTGACTGTCTCTAAAGATATCGGGTTGCAGCATCCTTACGTTGGCCAAGTACCTATCGTCTCCGGCGAATTGGGCGATGATTTCACGCATTACATTGTAACCTCTGAACAAACGCCTTCTTCAGTCGGTGTTGGCGTCATCGTCAACCCAGACAATACTATTTTGGCTTCGGGTGGCTTTTTGATCCAACTGATGCCAGGTACAGATGAAAAAGTGATCACCCAGCTCGAACAGCGCCTCACTGAAATTCCGACCATTTCCAATATGGTGCGTGCCGGGTTGACGCCTGAAGAAATTCTAGACGAAGTACTGGGGAAAGAGAATGTTAAAGCACTTGATAAAATGCCCGTGAATTTCCAATGCCAATGTTCCCGTGAGCGCATTCAGAATGCGATTCAAGGGCTCGGGCCGGCGGAAATCGAAGACATCATTGAAACAGAAGGCCAGGCAGAAGCACAATGCCATTTCTGCAATGAGACTTACGTTTTCTCGAAAGGCCAATTACAGGAGATGCTCTCCTAATCTGACGAAAGCCTGAGGCCCTCCTCAGGCTTTTTTCAGGCTGTCAAGAAAGTTAAGAAGTCGTATTTTCCGAAGCTTATCGCACGACTCCGTGGGCTCGCGCCCAAGCCTCCTCAGCCGCTTCGCGCCTTGCGGGGTCTCGGTCGTCTCGCTTTACCACTGGAGTCGAGCGAACGCTTCTCCAAATACTGAGATAATTCGTTGGTTTTATTATTATGGAATAGTGTCACTCTCTTTTCGTTAATAGAGAAGTATAAACTTCTTCAACGTTCTGAAAAAGCCTGAGGTCCTCCTCAGGCTTTTTGATTTGGAAGCTTATGCACGGTATGGTATGATTTTATTATCTCGAATTAAAGATAATTAACTAGGGAGGTTATTTTCATGATGAAACATATTTACAATCCACCGGCGGACGCATCCAAGCCAACGTTTCTTTTGCTGCACGGAACCGGGGGCACGGAAACGGATTTGCTGCCAGCAGCGGGCCATATTGACCCGGAAGCCGGCGTATTGAGTGTCCGGGGCAATGTGTCGGAAAACGGCATGCCGCGCTTTTTCAAGCGTTTGTCTGAAGGGGTATTCGATATGGAAGATTTGCGCGAACGAACAGAGGAGTTGCATGGATTTATCGGCCAGGCAGCTGAAGAATACGGCTTCGATCGCAACAATGTCATTGCACTTGGCTATTCGAATGGCGCGAACATTGCTGCGAACCTGTTGTTTTCATACGAAAACTCATTGAAAGCGGCCATCTTGCATCATCCGATGGTGCCGGATCGTGATAAGGAATTGCCGAATCTTGAAAAAACCCGTGTCTTTATCGCCGCAGGGACGAACGACCCGATCTGCCCGAAAGTAGAATCGGAAGATCTCGAACAACTATTGAGCAAAGCGGGAGCTGCAGTCGAACTGCATTGGGAACACAATGGGCACCAGCTGACAATGGATGAATTGGTTGCCGCTAAAGCTTGGTATGAAAAAGGGTGAACAAAGCTTCTCCGTTACGGGGGAGCTTTTTCTTCGGCAAGAATTTTTCCGCATGCTTTGACAACCATGTCCTGCTTCGGTCATGATAAATAAAAACGAATTGAAGGAGGGATGACGGTGCAAAACAATCCGCGTATCACCGAACAGCTTGAAGCTTGGGTGAATGAAAACAAAGGGCATGCCGTTCTGGGTACCACAGCCCAGTACATACCAGCTTTGGGCAAAGTAGACCCAGGCAAACTGGGGATTTGCATGATCGACGAAGATGGCCATTATTATTGTGCAGGAGATACGGATAAGGAATTCACTCTGCAAAGTATATCCAAGGCGCTGACATTCGTAGCACTCAGCTGCCATTATGGATTGGACTTCGTCTTGGAGCGGGTGGATGTCGAGCCTACAGGCGAAGCATTCAACTCCATCGTGCCATTTGAAATCCATCGGCCAAACAAGCCATTCAATCCGTTTATCAACGCAGGAGCCATCACAATTTCCTCGCTGCTCCCTGGGCGAAACGGGCAAAAGAAATTTGAGTTCTTGAAAGGGTTCTTGGAAGAACTGCTCGGCCATCCCATTGAAATCGACAAGGAAGTTTACGATTCGGAATGGGCGACATCACACCGCAACCGGGCGCTCGCGTATTACTTGAAAGAAGCGAACTTCCTCGAGCTTGAAGTAGAAGAAGCGCTCGATATCTACATTAGCCAATGCGCAATCAAGATTTCAGTGAAGGACCTGGCGCTGCTTGGCTTGATCCTCGCTTACGACGGCTATAACCCAATCACCAAAGTCAAACATTTCTCCGAAGAAATTGCGCAAGTAACGAAAGTATTGATGGTTACTTGCGGCATGTACAATTCATCCGGCAATTTTGCGGCACATGTCGGAATTCCGGCAAAAAGTGGCGTCTCAGGCGGCATCATGGCCGCTGTTCCGCCAAAGCTGCACTCGCAAACTTATGAATTCCGCGCAGGGGCAGGCATTGGCGTTTACGGGCCAGCAATCGACGTGCAAGGCAATAGTGCTGCCGGAACGATGATGCTGCGGCAAATTTCGAAAGAATGGGATTTAAGCATTTTTTAATGAACAGAATAAAATTGGACAAGGCCTTGCAATGAGATTTTTCATTGCAGGGCCTTTTTTCGCAGGTTTAAAGTTTTTTCCATTTTATAGTTTTTAGTCACGGGGAGGGGGGTAGAGAAAGACTAAGGCAATACATAAAGAAACGAGGAGTGGGAAAATGGCAAAAGATCCAAAAAAAATCGATGAAAACAGCAAGAACGAACAATTGGAACAGTTTCGTTCAGACGATAGCGGCAAGGATTTGACGACGAATCAAGGATTGAAATTATCGGAAGATGAATTTTCCTTAAAAGCGGGTGAACGCGGGCCGACCTTGATGGAAGACTTTCATTTCCGTGAAAAAATGACCCATTTCGACCATGAGCGCATTCCAGAGCGTGTAGTCCATGCCCGTGGATTTGCGGCGCATGGTGAATTCGAAGCGTATGAATCACTAGAACATTTGACGAAAGCGAAATTTCTTTCGGAAAAAGGCAAGAAAACGCCAGTCTTCGTGCGCTTTTCTACAGTTGCGGGATCACGGGGTTCAGCAGAGACCGTCCGTGATGCGCGCGGGTTTTCAACTAAATTCTATACCGAGGAAGGAAATTATGACCTAGTCGGAAATAATATCCCGGTATTTTTCATCCAGGACGCCATCAAGTTCCCGGATTTGGTGCATGCCATCAAACCAGAACCACATAATGAAATTCCTCAAGCAGCGACGGCACACGATACGTTTTGGGACTTTGTCGCCAATAACCAGGAATCGGCACATATGGTCATGTGGACGATGTCTGATCGCGCCATTCCGAGAAGCTTGCGCACAATGGATGGATTCGGCGTCCATGCCTTCCGTTTCGTAAATGCGGAAGGGAAATCCCATTTTGTGAAATTCACTTGGAAATCAACGCTCGGCGTTCATTCCCTCGTATGGGACGAAGCGCAGAAGATAAACGGAAAAAACCCGGATTTCCATCGCGCCGATCTGCATGAATCGATCGAAAACGGAGACTATCCAGAATATGAACTAGGCGTCCAGATTGTTGCAGAAGAAGATGAGCATAAATTTGATTTCGATCTGTTGGATGCAACGAAAATGTGGCCGCAGGAAGAAATTCCAATCCACATCGTCGGCAAGATGACCTTGAACCGCAACGTCGATAACGTGTTTGCGGAAACAGAGCAAGTGGCATTCCACCCAGGACATGTAGTGCCGGGAATCGATTTCTCAAACGATCCATTGCTCCAAGGGCGCTTGTTCTCCTATACCGATACGCAATTGATTCGCCTTGGCGGGCCAAATTTCCATGAGCTTCCGATTAACCGTCCCGCTTGTCCGTTCCATAACAACCAGCGCGATGGATACGGCCGCCAGACGATCAATAAAGGGAAAGTTGCGTACCAGAAGAGTTCGTTCACTAACCATACACCAGCACCTGTCAGCGAAGAAGACGGCGGGTATGTTCATTACCAGGAGAAAGTGGAAGGGCGCAAAGTGCGTAAGCGCAGCGACAGCTTTAAAGACCACTTCTCACAAGCAACTATGTTCTGGAACAGCATGAGCGACGCAGAGCAACAGCACATTATCGCAGCATTCAGCTTCGAGCTAGGTAAATGCGACAGCATCGACATCCGCCAGCAAGTCGTGGACATGTACGCCAACGTCAACTTAAAACTTGCCCAGGAAATAGCAGGGAATATCGGTGTCAAAGCGCCTCAAACCGGCAACACGGATACAAGTAAAAAGTCGCCGGCGTTAAGCCAGGAAAATACCATCAAAACAGCCAAAACACGTAAAGTAGGCGTTATCGTATCGCCTGATTTCAATTCCAAGGAAGTTGTGGAAGTATTGGACCAATTGGAATCAAAAGGGCTGCAATACGAAATCATCAGTGAAAAACAAGGAAAACTCGAAGTAGGAAATGGCAAGCAACTCATGATCGACCATACCTTCACAACGGCAGATCCAGTGTTATTCGATGCTATTTATGCTGTCGGTGGCCCGGAAATCAGCAAAAAATTTGCGCGCAATGCTGCCTATTACGTTACGGAAGCCTTTAATCACTTCAAGCCGATTGGCGCTACGCATGAAGGCAAGAAATGGTTGGATGCCAATGGTTACACCGGAGAGCCAGGGGTCATCACAGGAGATTCCATGACAGCTTTTGCAGACGATTTTGTTGAGGCCATTGCGGCACACCGTCATTGGAATCGTGAAGTTTAATCATAAATTGATGGGAAAGCAAAGTTTCGCGATGTTCCAAACTGAAAAGCTTTGATAATACACCCGAGGGGGAATTTCGACATTTCGAAATGAAAAGACCTCTTGGGAAATGGAGGAATTTGATATGGCTAACGATAAATTCATGGCTACATTCGACACAGAAACGGAAGTACTGAAAAAGATCGAAGACATGAAAGCGCAAGGCTCACGTGAGGAAGACATGTATGTCATGGCGCGCAACGAAGATCAAATTTCTATGGTTCGTGGGCGTACAGATGTGGATTATAAATCGTCTGAAGGCAATTGGATGGATAAATTCATGGGCTTCCTATCCGGCAACGAACCAACGCGCGAAGCCTTCTCCAATATGGGTGTAGACCAATCAGAAGCGGATCGTTATTATAATGACGTCCAAAGCGGCAAAATCCTGCTATTCGTCGACCATGAATTTGGTGCGAACTATGAAGGAGATGCAGCGTCAGATGACAACAGTTATAGCAACGCCAGCAGTGCTGTCAGTTCACAAGCTGTCGATAGCACGACAAGTGGTATCAAGGTCGATAACTCAGCTGTAGCACGCGACGGTCTAACAGTCGATACGAATGAGGAAAACACCGTCGCATTCAATACAGAGCGTGATTCCTTGGGCTCTGAAACGGCCGGCGTCGATGGCGACAGCGGCACTGGTTTCGGGCTTGAAAACGAAGAGCGTCCGGCTGATGATGCAAACGCGACAGATCATCGTGCAACAACGGATTTCACGGATGACGTGACAGGGCACAATCGTACAGTCAAAGAAGACGAGTTTGATCGCAAAGACCGTACAGACCGCGACAAATGATAAGCATCAAGCGTCAAAAGCGGAGGGGAGATCCTCCGCTTTTTTGTCTGCGCATCACAATTCGATTATAATGGAAACAAGCTTGGAGGGATGAAGATGGACGGAAAGAAAAGAAGCGATGTAAAACCAGGACTCGAAGTGAACGTGATCTTGAAAAAAGACCAACGGACAGGCAAAAAAACGCAAGGTGTTGTCAAGGATTTGCTGACGAACTCAGCGACGCATCCTCATGGCATTAAAGTGCGCCTTGAAGACGGGCAAGTTGGCCGTGTCTGCGAAATTCTTAGCAGCAAGTGAAAGGACGGGATTTGCATGGATCAGCACAAGCAAGACGACCTGCAATCATCTGACCCGAGAAGAATCGGGGCCAATCGCACGAGCAAAGAACAGGATGAAAAAGAGCGTATCCACGAGGATTTGGCAACGAGAAAAGACAAACGCCCAACAGGCGACCCCGCCAAACCGCAAGAACGCAATTTTATTTGAACAAAAGCAGGCCGCTTAAAAGGGCCTGCTTTTGTGCTATTATGAAAGAGATTGCTAACGTAAAAAAGGAGTCTATCATGAGCGATTTTTTTGAACGAAAAAAACAAGAGCTCGGTGTCGAGCTGAATAAAATACAAAAAAAAGCCGTTACCAAAACAGAAGGGCCGTTATTGCTTCTTGCCTGTCCGGGTTCTGGCAAAACAACCACTATGATTATGCGCATTGGTTATTTAATCGAAGAAAAATCCATCCAACCAAAACGCATCAAAGCAATTACCTTTAGTAGAGCATCAGCGACCGATATGCTCGAACGCTATGCCCGGTTCTTTCCTGGTCTAGCTCCGGTGGATTTTTCTACGATCCACAGTTTGGCCTTCCAAATTACTAGAGAATATTTGTCAGCGGACGATTATGTGATGATCGAAGGAAGTGATTCCAATCGCCTTAATAAGAAACGCCTTTTGAGAGAGATATATGCGCGTGAAAACGATGAGCCGATTACCGATGATCTACTCGAGGAATTGGTCTCATTTATCAGTTTCGTGAAAAACAAAATGGTGCAAAAGAGAAAATGGAAAACACTTGATGAACCTTTTCCTGGCGCCATCGATATTTTGTCGATTTACGAAGATTTCAAAGAAAACCACGAACCGAGGCTCGTAGATTTCGATGATATGCTGACGATCGCATTCGAAGCCTTGAGCACCGACCGAAAACTGCTGTTGAAATACCAGCAGCGCTGGGATTATGTGATGACCGACGAAAGCCAGGACACCTCAATGGTTCAGCATGCCCTCGTTGAAAAATTGGTTGAGAAGCACCGCAATTTGTGTGTCGTGGCGGATGATGACCAGTCCATTTATACGTGGCGTGCAGCTGAACCGAGCTATCTTCTCAAATTCCGGCAAGTGTACCCGGACGCCTATATCATGAAAATGGAGCGCAATTACCGTTCATCCGGTACGATCGTCAGTACGGCGAATCGATTTATCAAAACGAATAAATTGCGCCACGATAAAAATATGTTCACTGACAGGCCAGAAGGTGGACCGATCGTTATCCGCCGCCTTGCCTCACAGGAAGCGCAGCTAAAATATCTCTTGAAAGAGTTGGGGGATTTAGAGGATTATGGCAATGTGGCGATTTTATACCGCAATAACTCCTCGTCGACCTTATTGATGGATGAACTGGACCGGCTGGGTATCCCGTTTTATATGAAAGATGCGGACAACCGCTTTTTCAGCCATTGGATTGTCCAGGACATCTTGAACTTTATGCGCTTCAGTTTGCGTCCGGAGCGGATCGATTTATACGCTAAAGTCGCTTCAAAAACCAATGCTTACTGGTCGGCCGCACAGCTCAAGCAGCTCGGTCGGATGCAACCGAGCAAGCAACATGCTTTTGAGGAAATCACATTGGCTGTCACGATGAAAGATTACCAGTTACGGATTATCGCAGAACAGCGCAAAACGGTGGACGCACTGAAAGACATGCCGCCATTGAACGTAATCAAAGCCATACGTCGCGATATAGGCTATGATCAAATGCTCAAAAGCCGCGCAGAGAAATTTGGTATGAAACTCGATTATTTACAACAGATCCTCAGCACGCTCGAGCAAATTGCCGAGCCTCTTCCGACAATGACGGATTTCGCGAAACGCTTGAAACAGCTAGAAGAAGTGACAAGGCAGGCGAAGACTGAAAAAACGGATGATATGTTGACTTTGTCTACGATGCACAGCTCCAAAGGCTTGGAGTTCGACCGGGTCTATTTGATCGATTTGGTCGAAGGAATCGTCCCGACAGAGGAAGATGCAGATGATCCTGCTTTACTGGAAGAAGCTAGGCGTTTGTTCTATGTCGGCATGACACGCGCGAAACGCCATCTGGAATTGCTCAGCTATGACCAGGAATCGCGTTTTGTAGAAGAAGTCCGGCGCATTGCCTTGCCCAAAACAAAGCAGACGGAAGCAACGAAAGCTTCCGCGCCAAGTTCCCCGAAAACGAAAATTGCTGTGCCAGACAATCCAGATGCGGTCCGTTCTATTGATGAACTGCAGGTAGGCGCAAACATTCGTCACCGTGTCTTTGGAAACGGGCAGATCACGGATTTGGATGAAGAAAAAGTTGGCATCCAGTTCGCTAAAGCCCATAAAGAATTTCTATTGGAAATTTGCCTGCAATATCAATTGCTGGAACTGATATAAGAAGGGTAGAAAAGTGAGGCAATATAGATGAAGATCAAGGATTGGAACCGCAGCCTGAAAGTTCGGCTAGTGGGCGAATTTTTCATGAATACAAGTTTTTGGATGGTGTTCCCGTTCTTAGCGATTTATTTTGCGGAAGAATTCGGGAAAGGGATGGCGGGCCTATTGCTGATCGTCTCCCAAATCTTTTCTGTGGCTGCCAATTTATTTGGCGGCTATTTTGCTGACCGATTCGGGCGCAAGCGAATGCTCGTCTCGGCGGCCGTAGCGCAAGGGTTCGCGTTCTTGCTATTCGCGGTAGCCAACTCACCATGGCTCACTTCACCAGAGCTCAGTTTTGTGGCATTTACACTGGCTGGCATGTGCGGCTCGCTTTACTGGCCAGCGAGCCAGGCAATGATTGCCGATGTCATTCCCGAAAAATACCGGAGCGATGTGTTCGCGGTTTTTTATACGACATTGAATATTGCGGTTGTTATCGGGCCTTTGTTTGGTGCAGTATTGTTTTTCTCTTACCGGTTTGAACTGCTTTTAACCGTCGCCATCATTTCGGTGCTGCTCGGGTTGTTATTACGCTTTTACACAGAGGAAACTTTATCGGCTGAAGTCCTCGGGAAGTGGAAAGAAGGCAATGCAACTGGCTGGCGAGGCGCGCTGCTGAGCCAAGTGAAAGATTACGGCATCATTTTAAAAGACCGTGTCTTTTTGCTGTTTGTGGTCGCTGGTGTTTTGGGGGCGCAGACTTTCATGCAATTGGATCTCGTTATTCCAGTTTATTTGAAGGAAACGATCAATCGCCAAACAATCCTCGATTTTTTAGGACGTGAATGGTCCGTGACCGGGGAAACGTCTTTTGGTATTTTACTGGCAGAAAACGGCTTGATTGTTGCTCTTTTAACAGTGGTTATCACGCGTTGGATGACTAAGTTTCCGGAAAAATGGGTGTTTTTCTTTTCTGCTTTATTATTCGGCTTGTCGATGGCGATTTTCCCGATGACTTCCTGGTTCTGGATTTTCTTCGTAGCGATGGCAGTTTTCACATTTGCCGAATTGATGGTAGTCGGGCTTCAGCAAAGCTTTATTTCTAAACTGGCGCCAGAGTCCATGCGCGGCCAGTATTTTGCGGCGGCCAGCCTGCGCTATACCATCGGGCGGATGATCGCGCCGATTTCGATTCCGATGACTGCCTGGTTTGGGTTTGGTTGGACATTTATCATTCTCGGCAGCTTTGCGGTATTGAGCGGTTTCGTTTACCTGTGGATGTTCCATTTATATGATAAAAGAACGGTTGCGAACACATAAAAAAAGCCTGAGCGGTTAAGCTCAGGCTTTTTGTGTGATTAGTTTTGGTCTTTAGCCAATTTGACTAGCATATGTGCGAGCATGTGTTGTTCTTCTTTGTCGCCTACTTGCCATAAGCGCTGCAAGAGATACTCTTCGCTATTTTTCGGTTCTTCTTTTTTAGAAAGATGATCGCCGACTTTTGTCGCCAACTGTGCCAAGCGCTCTTCGCTCAAGCCCATTTTTTCGCCCATCTCGACTTTGTTGCCCAAATAGTCGATGAAAGTTGAAAACTCGGCTAGGATTTGCTCTTTCTTTTTGTTATCTGTATTGCTCAATTTCTCTTCTACTTTTTTGTCAACGTTTTCCATGAATAATTCACTCCTCGTCATTTTTGTTGCTACTCAGTGTTTACCACCGTAAAAAGCTTCTAAACGTTTGAATAGTAAAAAAAGAAACAGCGGCTTCCGTTTAAGTGAGAGCGGTTGGGGTATTGAGGTAACAAGTACGGATTAAAGGAGGATGATGGGTGAATGACATTATACGACGAAATCCAAGAACTGAAGCAATTCGAGTGCGAAGACCGCTGTGTGTTGAGTGTATATCTCAATACCAACCCGGCTGACCGTGAAGCACAAAACGGGGCCTGGAAGATTCAGTTGAAGAATGGACTAAAGCGCATTGATGAGTATTTGACCGCCTCTAAAGACGAAAAAGAACTGAAAGCTTACAAAGAATTACGCAAGAAAGTAGAAAAGGAAATAACGGACAATCAAGGCGACCTCCAAAAGGGTGTCGTTATTTTTGCATCCACTCAAGATGATTTATTCTGGGTTAAGCATCTGCAGATTTCTGTCAAAACCGACTTCCAATGGGAAAGCAAACCAGCGCTCGACCAATTGCGCTATATTTACAAAGCTTACCCATACGCGGGCGTGATCTTGCCGAGCTTTAAAGGCATCCGTGTGCTCGATACATCTGTTGGCATTGTGAATGAAGAGGTTTATTATGAATTTGACGCAGGCCTTGAAGTCTGGACAGAACAAAAAGGCGTCAGAAGCTCTGGGCGCATCCAAGGGCGCAGCGGCGCTGGATCGACTGGCGGCGGGGCTGCTGGCGGAAACAGTCCGGTTATCGGTGGCAGCGGCGGAGGAAGTCCGACCGACGAACTAGACCACCGCTTGAAAGAAAATTTGGACCGTTTTTACAAAGACATGGGCTCGAAGATTGAGAAGCTGAAAAAAGAACGTCGTTGGGAAGAAATCCACATCATTGGAGAAGCTGAGCATGCTCAGTCATTTGCTAAAGTGCTCCATCAAAAGCCGAACAGCTGCATCCATAAAAACTTTATTAACAACAGTGCAGATAAAATTTTGCACGAAGTATTTGAAAAATAACAAAAAGCTCTGGCGATGATGCCAGAGCTTTTTTTAATGGGGATGAGGGCAGAAAGTACAGGTTTCAAACGACTCTAACTCTTTGTACAGACAGCAGGTTTTGCGCATCGGTTCGGAAACAGCCCGTTCGAGCGGCATGGTGCCGATGAAAGTTTGCCACTGCGACTTGCGCAGTGGTTTCCAGCTGCGATCATCCATCAGCCAGTCGATATCTTCAGCGGCAGTGCGTGGATGCTGCCTCTGAAGTGTAGCGTAATGCCAGGCAAGTGAACCCAGTACATTTTCCCAGCATGTAATAGAAGAGATTCTTGCGTGGCGGCGCAATTGCTGGAGCAGCGCATCCGTTTGTCCGATCAATACATAATGGAAAGCCTCATGCCGTTGTTCAGCCGGTATTTCAACAAAATCAGCGGCATCGACATGAAAAGAAATGAGCGGCAAGCCGTAATTGAATGCTTTCCCAAAGCGCAGGTTTTCAGGAGTTGTTTTGAAATAGCCACCGTACTGGTGGATTAAGTTGAATTGGGCCGTTACGAACAAAGCGAATTGGCGAAAGAAATAGGAGACCGCGACTCCGTTGTTCTCCGTGCCACACCACTCCTTTAACTCTTCTATCAACAGTTGAGGGGTTGATGATAAGGAGTGGGCAGGAAGGCGGTCGACGATGACCGATTGCATTTGAAGTGAGTGCTTAGCGGCCATAGGCAAGTGCATCACGATTCCCCCTTTTCTCACCATGCTACCGGAAGAGCACAAGACTGCCAAGCCAAAATCAAAAACGCTTCGCTGATGAGCGAAGCGCTTTTTCGAAGTTAAACCGTTTGAAGCGCGACAGCAGGACCGAAGAATTCATAATGGATCTGCGCATCGGTCATGCCGATGGCGCGCAGTTCGCTGATCATTTTTTCCATGAAAGGTACTGGCCCGCAAACGTAGACTTCACCATTTACATCGATCATGTCTTCCAATAATTCACGCGTGATATAGCCCTGTGGTTCATCGGAATACAGGGTCTTATATTTAGCATTATCCATGGCTGCGACGTATTGCTGGATGTCTTTATCGAAAGCGTGCACTGTTTCGTTTCTTGCTGCGTGTAAGAACGAAACCGGGCGTTCAGGTGTTTGGGTGGCAACGGTTTCGAACATGCTCATCATCGGTGTGATCCCTACGCCACCACTGACGAAGGCGACAGGCGTGTTGCGCTTTACATCAAGCACGAATTCGCCTGCAGGTGCGCTCACTTCAACGGTGTCGCCTTCTTCCACTTGTTCGTGCAAGTAGACGGAAACTAGACCGTTCGGATCATTATCCGCTTCCCGTTTGACAGAAATGCGGAACTCATCAGGACGAGATGCTTGGGATAGACTATATTGCCGGTTAAACAGGAATTCTTCTCCGGGAATCGCCAGTCGAACTGTGATGTATTGGCCAGCTTCATAGCTCGGCACATTGTGTCCATCTGCTGGTTTTAAATAGAAGGAAGTGATATTGTCACTTTCTTTTACTTTGCGTGCGATCGTGAAGTCTTTGAAGAAACTCCAGCCATTTTCTTGTGTTTCCGACTTTTCGTACATGCCGTTTTCGATGCTAATGAAAACATCGGCAATTACGCCGTACGCTTCCGCCCAAGCGTTGATGATTTCATCTGTAGCTGCATCGCCAAGCACTTCTTGAATCGCTTTTAGCAAATATTCACCAACAATCGGATAATGTTCTGCTTTAACGCCAAGACTAACATGCTTGTTCGCAATCTGTACCACGGCAGGGAGGATGGCCTCAAGATTATCGATATGAACAGCAGCTGCATAAACAGTATTGGCTAACGCCGTTTGTTGTCGGCCTTGTTTTTGGTTGGCTTGATTAAAAATGTTCAAGAGTTCCGGATGGGCTTCAAACATATTGCGGTAAAACACGGTCGTAATGGTCTTTCCATGTTCAGCTAATACAGGGGCAGTGGATTTGACGATGGTTCTAGTTTGTTCCGATAACATGGTCAATCTCTCCTTTTGTTTTCTATAACCACACTATAAACCGAAATTTCATTTAAAGATATATTTAAAATACATCTTTAAAATTTAGACACATTTCATTTCACAGAAAAGTCACACACGTAATAATAGCCAAAAAAGCTGGAATTCTGTGGGCGCGTTTTCTTTTCAGGAATTATAGCGGCGCGTATAATAGACAAACAGGGACGGTGAGACCGATGAAATTAACGATGTATACGGATTATTCATTGCGTGTACTCATTTATTTGGGAACAAAAGAAGAAAGCAAACTGACTACCATTCAGGAAATTTCCGATGCTTATCATATATCGAAGAATCATTTGATGAAAGTGACGTTTGAACTTGGCAAAGCGGGGTTCATTGAAACAGTAAGAGGCAGAGGCGGCGGCATTCGTCTCGCAGATCTCCCGGAGAATATTAATGTCGGGGGAGTCGTCCGGCAGATGGAAGAAGATTTTCACTTGGTGGAATGCTTTAACCCAGAGACCAATACGTGTCCGATTTCGCCAATTTGTGGACTTCGTGGCGTTCTTGGCAAAGCGTTAAATGCTTATTTAGCCGTATTGGATGAATACAGCCTGCAAGATTTGCTGTTCAATAAAGAAGGATTGCGCGATTTGCTGCGCACGTAAAAAGCCTCCGTGATCGGAGGCTTTTGGTTTATTTACAGTTCGATTGTTTGTGGATCTTTGCCTTTACGGTTCATCAAACGGACTCGTGTTGGCGTGATCGCTAAAATAATTAAGTTCGGGTCTTCAGGACCGTCGAACCAACCGTTTAAATGTTCATTCCATACTTTATCAATCAATTCTTGGTCATCTCGCAACGACATCTGTCCCTCGATTTCAAGGAAGCTATCGCCGATGCCTTCACCTTCATAACCAAGCAGGATATGGGCGTTCGGGTTTTGTTCCAGCTCATCCACTTTTTGTGTTTGCTTGCTGGTCGCGGTGTATAAAGTAAACTCATCGTTGAAGAAGGTCATGTAACGGGAATGCGGCTTATTTTCTTTGATGGTCGCCAGGGTCCCGATCATGCTGTCTTCCATGATTTTCAGTGCTTGCTGTTTTAGTTCTTCTTGTGCCATTTCTATCTCTCCTTTAAGGTAAGTCTTTCAAAATACGGTCTTTAAAAGCCGTGAGGGTAAATCATTCTGGCTGTTTTTCCTCGCTGGCTGAATCGTCTTTGGTCTCGCGTGGATTTTTTTCGTTTTTCATGTCCTGTTTCAAGTCTTCCAATGGGATAGAATCCACATTCATTTCTTCTTCATGCATTTCGGTCATGGTTTCTTTGTCTGTCTTGATTTGCTCAGGATTGTCCATTGGAGCTCCGTCGCTTGATTTGCGTTCCTTTTCGTTGAAACGTTTTTCTTCTGCCATCGTTAGCACCTCTCCTTTAGCGTTCTTCTCTTTCTATTCCTTAATCGGCGTGCTTTAAAACATTAGAACTTGCTGGTCATATCAGGCTGGCGTATGATTGGTGAACAGGACTAAATGAGGAGGTTCGGTTATACAATGACTCAGCAAACGAAGATAAATGTTGGCGGCTTGGATTTTGAATGGGATCTTACACAAGGGCGGTTCCTGTTCGAGGGGCAAAATTCCGTGCTGTTTTGGACATCGACGGCGATGAAAATGTTCTTCGATTCCATCGAAGAAATTTCGGGCGAAGATGCGGCAGCTGTCGTTTTAGAGTCGACAGGATTTCGCCAAGGCCAAGTAGTGGGAGCGTATTTCCATAACATGGGCGGCATATCAGCGATGAAAGCATCTGAACTCATTACCAATACATACGCATCAGCTGGTTGGGGGTTGGCATCCATCCATAAATTAGACGAAGCAGCAGGAACACTGGAAGTGGTGCTGAAAAACAGTTGGGAATATCAGATCAACCTCGCACAAGGCAAAAAGACCGGCGGCAGTTTTTTGCCGGCTCATTATGCGGGTATTTTCAGCTCGCTGTTGGGACGCAATATTTGGTACGAAGTGGTCCAGTCGCAGATTGAAGGCTATGACGAGTGTTTGATCCGTTACTTTCCATCAGATGAAACCATCGAAAAAAATATCCATTCACTTGCACGCCGCAAAGAATCCGATAAAATCCGCGAGCTGGAGCAGCTGGTCGATGAGAAAACTGCGGACCTCCACGATATGATCAGCGAAATCTCTTCACCGCTCATTCCAGTACTAGAAGACATTGTCGTCGTTCCGCTTCTTGGCCGGTATGATGAAGAGCGTGCTGAAGAACTCTTGGTAAAAACGCTTGAGAATCTCCCGAAATACAAAGCCCGCTATTTGCTGCTTGATTTGACAGGACTGAATGAAAGCTTCAACCAACATACAGCGATGCTAATCGAAAAGTTAGGCTCTGCTGCTTCTCTCATTGGCACCAAGACCGTACTGGCGGGTATTTCGCCGCATACTAGCATGACGATAACCGAAGCGGGTGTCGACCTTTCAGGATATGACTGCTTCCGTACACTTCAACACAGCATCCATTTTGCACTGGCGCAAAGTGGTAAAACCATTATCTAAAGCAACTCTCCCTTCTCCTGAATATTGGAAATGGGAGAGTTGTTTTTTGTATAAAAGCAAATCCATAAAATCCTCAAATTACTAAAGAAAAAACTATTTTGTATATTGTGATTCTTTCATGAGAATGGTAAACTCTAGGAGAACTATACATAGCTGACCACTGGGGGAGCCGGAACTGACTGGCTGAGACGAGCGAATGCTTGGACCCCTTGAACCTGATCTGGACCATGCCAGCGTAGGGAAGTGGTACGTATGCTTCCTTACGCCTGCATACACCGCTTTTCCCATGGGAAAGCGGTGTTTTTTTATGCGGTCGGGAGTCATGCATAAGCTGAGAGGAGTTGAGATATTTTGGATGAAACATGGAGCTATATGGAATCGGGAGTTTGTACCCCGTCTTACAATATGGCAATGGACGAAGCCTTGATGAACTGGCAGCGCAAGACTGGCATGAAACCCATTCTTAGATTTTATGCTTGGGCACCAGCCGGAATTTCAGTGGGATTCTTCCAGAAACTGAATGGCAGTATTGATCTCGAACGGGCTGCACAATTGGGGGTTCCTTTGGTCAGGAGACAGACAGGCGGCAAAGCTGTTCTTCATGACCAGGAACTCACTTATAGTGTCGTGATTCCAGAACAGCATCCTTCCATGCCAAAATCAGTAAAAGAAGCGTATTTGGTCATTTCACGCGGGTTGATCGAAGGCTATCGTCATTTAGGTCTCGAGGCCCAGCTCGCGGCAGAAACAAAACGTTCGACACAAACTTCTGCCGTCTGCTTTGAAGAACCGTCTTGGCATGAATTGACGGTTGAGGGACGCAAAGCGGCCGGCAGCGCGCAAACAAGAAAGCAAGGCATTATTTTGCAGCATGGCTCGATTCCACTCGAATTGGATGAAAACCGCTTGTTTGAACTATTTGTTTACCCGAGCGAAGCAGTGAAAGAAAAAGCGCGTCGAGCATTCCGGACACGGGCCGTGGCGATAAATGAGCTAATGGGGGAACCGATAAGTTTAGAAGAAGCCCAGAATGCTTTCAAGAGTGGATTCGAAAAAGGACTTGGCATACGCTTGGAAAAATTCGAACCGCCTGCTGAATTGCTGGAAGAAGTACGCGTGCTCGAAGCCAAATACGTAAGTGAGCAATGGAACCACAGACGAGAAGAGAAAGGGGAACTTATGCGATGACAAAGACAAAGCAGCGTGAACGTAAACCCGAATGGTTGAAAGTGAAATTAAATACGAACGAAACCTATAACGATTTGAAGAAATTGATGCGCGAGAAAAACTTGAACACAGTGTGCGAGGAGGCGAAATGTCCAAATATTCATGAATGCTGGAGCGAACGCCGTACCGCGACGTTCATGATTTTGGGCGACACTTGTACGCGGGCATGCCGGTTCTGCGCGGTCAAGACCGGTCTTCCGAATGAGCTCGATTGGGGCGAGCCGGAGCGAGTTGCGGAATCGACGGAAATCATGAATTTGAAACACGTGGTGGTTACAGCAGTTGCCCGGGACGACCTTAAAGATGGCGGGGCTGCAGTCTTTGCAGAAACAGTCCGTGCCATCCACCGAAAAATGCCGGAAACGACAGTTGAGATTTTACCATCCGATATGAAAGGTGACTACGAGAGCTTGCACATGCTCATGAGCAGCGAACCCGATATCTTTAACCACAACATCGAAACGGTGCGTCGCCTAACAAAGCGGGTCCGTGCAAGAGCAACTTACGACCGTTCGCTGGAATTGTTATTGCGGGTCAAGGAAATCGCGCCGCATGTCCCGACGAAGTCGAGCATCATGGTAGGGCTCGGGGAAACAAAAGAAGAGATTATCGAAGCAATGGATGATTTGCTGGCGCACAAAGTCGACATCATGACAATCGGCCAGTATTTACAGCCGACGCTGAAGCATTTGGATGTTGTCCGTTATTACCATCCGGACGAGTTCCAGGAATTGAAGGAAATTGCCTTAGCGAAAGGTTTCAAGCATTGCGAGGCCGGTCCGATGGTGCGCTCGTCTTACCATGCGGATGAACAAGTAAACGAAACCGCTGTCCAAAAACGCATCAAATACATGAAAGGCGTCGAATCGACAGGCGCAAAAATTGACCGTATCGAGTTCTGAGAAGAGCGATGGCACTAGGTGAACAAAGAGATACATTCTGCACACACAAAAGCAGCGGCACAAGGCCGCTGCTTTTTCAGAGTGTTGAAGAAGTCCGTAGTTCGCTCTCAGTTATGAAAGAGAGAACCTTTTTCTATATCCAACATTTAATAACCTCTCTAAGTATTTGGAGAAGCGTTCGCTCGACTCCAGTGGATCAGCGAGACGACCGAGACCCCGCAAGGCGCGAAGCGGCTGAGGAGGCTTGGGCGCGAGCCCACGGAAAGCGAGCGATAAGCTTTGGAAAATACGGCTTCTTAACTTTCTCGACTCCATAAAAAAGCAGCGGCACAGGCCGCTGCTTTTTTATGGAGTCTTATTGAACATTTCCTGGGAAATGCTCAGGGGAAAGCCAATTATTTTGCAGTTTTTGCGACTTCCACAATGACTTGAGTGGCTTTTTCCATGTTCTCTGCAGAGATGAACTCGAATTTGCCATGATAGTTTTCGCCACCCGTAAAGATATTCGGTGTCGGCAAGCCCATATAGGATAATTGCGAGCCATCCGTACCGCCGCGAATTGGCAGGATGTCAGGTGAAATTCCTACTGTCTTCATCGCTTGTTCTGCTTGGTCGACAATTTCCATGACCGGCTCGATTTTCTCGCGCATATTGTAATATTGATCTTCGAGCTCAAGTTCGATTGCTTCTTTCCCAAACTCTTCTTGTAATTCAGCCGCTACTTGTTCCATGTGGCGTTTTTTCGCTTCGAATTTATCTTTATCAAAATCACGCACAATATACTGAAGCACCGCTTGTTCGACGGAACCGTTGAAATTGTTCAAATGGATAAATCCTTCGTAGCCTTCTGTTTTCTCAGGTACTTCGTTGGCAGGCATTTCTGCTTGGAAGCGCGTTGCGACCGTGATGGCATTGACCATTTTGTCTTTAGCGGAACCCGGATGGACGCTCGTTCCGTGAACAGTCAGTTTTGCGCTTGCTGCATTAAAGCTTTCATATTGAAGCTCGCCAAGCGGCCCTCCGTCCATTGTATATGCATAATCCGCACCGAACCGGGCGACATCGAATTTGTGCGGGCCGCGGCCAATTTCTTCATCCGGCGTGAAGCCGACGCGAATCTTGCCATGTTCGATTTCAGGATGGGCAATCAAGTATTCCATCGCTGTCATGATTTCAGCAACTCCCGCCTTGTTGTCAGCGCCGAGTAGTGTTGTACCATCTGTCGTAATCAGGGTATGGCCGATGTAGTTCTGTAAGGCCGGGAAATCAGCCGTTTTCATCGTCACTTTGTTGTTTAACGGAATGTCTTTGCCATCGTAGTTTTCAATGCGTTGGGGATTAACGCCTTTGCCGGTAAAGTCAGTTGCAGTATCGACATGTGCCAAAAAACCGATGACCGGTCGCTGTTCAGTAGTAGTTGACGGCAAGGTGCCGAATAAATAGCCGTGCTCATCAACTTCAATTTCTTCTAAGCCGACGCTTTTCATTTCTTTTTCCAGTTCAGCAAGGAGATCCCATTGTCCAGGTGTTGAGGGCGTTGCATCCTTTTCAAAATCGGATTGCGTGTCGATTTTGGCGTAGCGAATCAGGCGTTCGATTAACTTTTCAATCATGGTAAAGCCTCCTATATAGGTAATGTCTCCATTTTAGCACGAAACTCGAAATAAACAGAAAAACCAGCGCCGAGGCGCTGGTTTTTAAGATTGCTGTTTGGCGACAAGTGAGCGGATATGGGCTTGTTTGACCTGTGCCAATAAAGCGTGTTCAGTCAGTAGGCGGTAACCGGTTTGTGCCAATGCTTTGGCGCCTCTGATCAAAGCCTCATCGCCTGCTTCAGAGCGGGCGGCTTCTCGAAATTCCTCGGTATGAGCAACGAGGCTTTCCGGCCCGATTTTAATATAGCCATGGGCAGTCGGCACTTCATAGCTGATATTGCCGGCATCGGTCGAACCAAGACCGGAAATGCGCGAGTCGGCTACGGTGTCGCCCAGTGTTTCAAGCTCCGCTTTCAGGATTTCATCGAGTTCAGGCGTCACGACAAGATCTTTCACTTCATTTTGGAAACGCTCGATTTCGACGCGTGCACCTGTCGCCAGGGCAGCACCTTCGGCAATAGCTCTTACTTTTTTCGCCGTCTCAGCGGTTTTTTTCCAGGAATCGCCGCGAATATAGAAACGGGCGGAGGCGTATTCGGGAATAATGTTTGGTGCATCGCCTCCGTGCGTGATGATGCCGTGAACCCGGGCATCATCCGGCAGTTGCTGGCGAAGGGCATTGATGCCATTAAATAATTGAAGCACAGCATCGAGTGCATTAATGCCTTTTTCAGGAGATCCTGCAGCATGGGCAGGCTTGCCGTAAAAATGAAAACTCAAGGGATCGACGGCAAGCGAAGGGCCGGTAACTGCCGAATTTCCGGAAGGGTGAAGCATCAAGGCGGCATCGATCTGTTCAAGCAGCCCGTGTTTGACGAAACTGCCTTTCGCGCTGCCATTCGGTCCGCCTTCTTCAGCGGGCGTGCCAAGAACCACAACGCGACCACCCGACACTTCTAAAGTTTTGCTGAGCGCAATGGCGGCTGCAACGCTTGTCGTGCCGATAATATTGTGCCCACACGCATGACCAATGCCGGGCAAGGCATCGTACTCAGCGAGAAAAGCGATCGCAGGCCCTGGTTTTTGGCTGTCGCGGACCGCATAAAAGGCGGTAGGGTGACCGGCTACTCCTGTCTCGACTTGAAATCCGGCTTCTTCAAGCAACTTCGTCAGCAGACCGCTGGCGAAGACTTCTTCATTGCCGATTTCTGGATTTTCATGGATGGCATGGCTGATGCGCAGGTAGTGGGTGCGATTTTTTTCAATCGATCCGGTAATCGTTTCGCGCGCTTCGGTAATGGTCGTCATGTAATATCCTCCTCAACATGTCGTGTGTGAACAGTTTAATTGGTCTGGTGTTTATTGGTAATCAACTAATTCCTCAACGGAAACAAACGTTGGGATTTGAGCGCCTTCGGTGTGTTCGATGACAAATTCAGCGGTATCTTCTTCTTGGTACAATTCAACGATGCGCTGATAAGCTTCGTTGTCCTCTTCGCCAGCTTGCGCAGCAATCAAGTTAATATAAGGTTTTGCCGTATCACTTTCTCTCGCAATCGGATCTTCTGTCGGGTTCAGTCCAGCGTCCACAGCAATGCCATTATTAACGATGGAAGCTGCGACATCAGCCATCGCACGCGGTGTGTGTGCCGAAGTCATCGGGACGATTTCGATGTTTTTCGGGTTGTCGATGATGTCTTCTGCCGTGCCTGTCAATCCGGCATCGTCTGATAAGGTGATAAGCCCCGATTCGTCGAGTAAGAGCAATGCTCGTCCCATATTGGTCGCTTCATTCGGCAAAGCAATTTGAGCGCCATCAGGAAGTTCTTCAATCGATTCGTATTTGTCCGAATACAAGCCCATTGGTGCAATGACAGTAGAGCCGATTGGCACGATATCGACGTTGTGTTCTTCGACAAATTCATCGAAATACGAGATCGTTTGGAATGCGTTCAAGTCGAGTTCGCCTTCAGCAAGTGCCAAGTTTGGGGCTACATAATCTGAAAAAGTGATGATGTCGAGTTCAATTCCTTCTTTCGCCGCTTTATCCCCGACATAATCCCAAATCGTCGTATCCGATCCACTGATGCCGAGTGTGACTTTCGTCGTTTCGTCAGCTGAACTGTCGTCTCCACAGGCTGTCAAAAGTGTTGCCAATCCGGCTGTTGCTAAAAGTGCTGTTATTTTTTTCATGATGAAATCCTCCAATTGGTTTTATGATAGTTGGTTTGATAGATGTAGAGCTTGGTGAGAATCAAATTAACTGCGTCGAACTCTGCGGGACATGAGGTTGCCGAGTGATTGAACGCCTTGGACCAAGACGACGAGAATGGCAACAGTTAAGAGCATGACCACTGTGTCGAAGCGCTGATAGCCGTAAGTGATGGCCAAGTCGCCAAGCCCGCCGCCTCCGATGGCACCTGCCATGGCAGATGCACCGATCAAGCCGACGATAGCGATGGTCAAGGCCAAAACAAGTGAGCTGAGCGCTTCCGGAATGAGAAAGCGAAAAATGATTTGTCCGGGAGAAGCACCCATCGCTTGGGCAGCTTCGATGACGCCTTTATCGACTTCGAGCAATGAGTTCTCGATCAGCCGGGCGATGTATGGCCCGGCGTAAAATACTAACGGGACGATGGCTGCCGCTGTACCGATGGATGTGCCGACGATAATGCGTGTCAGCGGAATGATGGCAACCATCAAGATGATGAATGGCACCGAGCGGAAAATATTGATGACAATGTTCAATACGTTAAATACGGCTTCATTTTCGAGTAGATGGCCTTTTCGTGTAACGACCAGCAAGATGCCAAGCGGCAAGCCGATGACAAGGGAGAATACGAAGGAAGCACCCGTCATATAAAGCGTTTCCCACAAAGCTTCTAAAATTTGCGATTGATCAACCTGCATATTGTTGGACCTCCTCTACTTGGATCTTATCTTTTCGAATCGAAGCGAGGGCGCGGTCGATTTCTGCAGGAGCGCCATCGAATTCAACGATTAAATTGCCGTATGGAATGCCCTGAAGTTCTGTAATATTGCCAAACAACACATTCAAATCAAGCTGAAACTCACGCGATACTCTAGACATGAACGGCTGGCCGACTGAATTTCCGGTAAACTGCACACGGTAAATGGGGCGGGTGCCATCGTTTTGGCGAATCTGTTCAAGCAACGAATCGGGCAGCTCGTCATTCATGACAGAACGAACAAAGCGCTTTGTCGTCGCGTGCTGTGGATTGGTGAATACTTCAAACACGCTGCCTTGCTCGATGACGCGTCCTTCTTCCAAGACGGCCACTTTGTCACAGATTTCACGGATAACGCCCATCTCATGGGTGATGAGCAAGATGGTGATATTGTATTCTTTGTTGATTCGGCGCAGTAGATCCAGGATAGACTGGGTCGTCTGCGGATCGAGAGCAGACGTTGCTTCGTCGCATAGAAGAATGGACGGGTTGGTCGCCAAGGCTCTAGCGATGCCGATGCGCTGCTTTTGACCGCCGGATAATTGATCCGGGTATTTTTTGGCCTGGTCGGCGAGTCCGACAAATTCCAAAAGCTCCGCTACTTTCCGATCGATTTCCGCTTTTGGTGTCTTGGCCAAGAGCAACGGCATCGCGACATTGTGATGAACAGTTTTCGAATTCAGCAAGTTAAAATGCTGGAAAATCATGCCGATGTCTTTTCGCGTATCGCGAATTGTGCGAGCGCTAAAAGTAGAAATATCTTTTCCGTGGATAAGTACGCGGCCTTTTGACGGCCGTTCGAGCAAATTCACGGTACGGATCAATGAGCTTTTGCCAGCGCCGCTGAATCCGATGACGCCGTAAATTTCTCCGGTCTCAACGGTTAAGTCGATGCCATTGAGTGCATGTACTTGCTGTTTACCGGATACATAAGTTTTCTTGACTGCTTCAAATTGAATCATGGTGTCCCTCCTGTGGCTGCAAATAACGATTCGAATGAGTGCAAACGAACACTTTCTTGAAATAACAACAAAAAGCCCTCTTTTTTCTTATACGCAAGAAAAAAGAGGGCTCCAAAATATGAAACCATCTCATTCTCATCTTCCAAATGCTAGAGCATTTGCAGGAATTAGCACAGTTTTCGCTGGTTTGCGAATCTGCTGCCGAAACGTCATAGGGCCTGTCCCTCGGTTTCTCTGGATAAGAAAGTGATGTAAGCTATTCAATTCGTAATTCCTACTCTATTTTGAAATAGCGAAAAAGTCAACATATTTGTTAAAAAAGTTTTTGGGGAAATTTCGTTTATATAGTAGTTTAAATTTTTAGAAAAATATACTTGACTTTAAGTATCGCTGCCCTCTATACTGTTCCACAAGCAAAAAAAACTAAATACTCTTATCACGAGAGGCGGAGGGAATAGGCCCTACGATGCCCGGCAACCAACAGGCTCATGTCTGGAAAGGTGCTAAATCCTACAGTGCGCATTTGCGTCGCTGAAAGATAAGAGGAGGCAAATCCGTAACTAACGGCCCTCTTCTTTCTGAAGAGGGTCTTTTTCTGTCCTCCTCAAATCCGAATAACCGATCACAAAAACAGGAGGAATGAACAATGACAAACTTTAAACCAGAAACTCTACTTTTACACGGCGGCCAAGAACCTGATCCAGTAACAGGGGCACGCGGCGTACCGGTCCATAAAACCACTTCTTATGTATTCAAAGATACAGAGCACGCACAAAACCTATTTGGCTTGAAAGAAGCGGGAAACATTTATTCGCGCATCATGAACCCGACGGTCGATGTATTCGAACAACGCGTTGCTTTAATTGAAGGCGGAACGGCAGCCGTCGCCTTGTCTTCCGGAATGGCCGCAATAGCCTTCTCTGTATTAAATATCGCTGAAGCGGGAGATGAAATCATCGCTGACAGCAACCTATATGGAGGCACATACAATCTGTTCGCCAATACGTTGCCGCGATATGGCATTACCGTAAAATTCGTGGACGCGACCGACCCTGAAAATTTCCGTGCAGCTATTACGGACAAGACGAAAGCCTTGTTTGGCGAAATCATTGGAAATCCTAGTTTGAACGTATTCGATGTGGAACGAGTCGCGGATATCGCCCACGAAAATGGCGTTCCGCTATTGATCGATAACACATTCGCTTCTCCTTTCGTCAGCAATCCGATTGAATTTGGGGCAGACGTAGTGATCCATTCCGCCACGAAATGGATCGGCGGACACGGCACGACAATCGGCGGCGTAGCGGTAGATGCCGGACGTTTTAACTGGGACAACCCACGCTTCCCGAACTATACCGAGCCGGATGAAAGCTACCACGGCATCCGTTTTGGAATCGATGTGCCGGAAGCGGCATTTGCGACAAAATTACGGGTCCAGTTATTGCGCGATTTCGGCCCATCGCTCAGCGCGGATAGCGCCCATGCATTATTGCAAGGGCTTGAGACTTTGCATTTGCGGATTCCACGCCATGCCACGAATGCACAAAAAGTTGCTGAATATTTGAAAGGCCATCCTCAAGTTGAATGGGTTAATTACCTTGGACTTGAAGGGCATCCATCTAAAACGCTTGCCGATAAATACTTGAAAAATAGCTACGGATCAATCGTCAATTTCGGCATCAAGGGCGGTCGTGAAGCTGGTCGTAAAGTTATCGATGGCGTTCATCTGTGGTCGCACGTCGCGAATGTTGGCGACGCCAAATCATTGATTATCCATCCGGCATCGACGACACATCAACAATTGACAGCAGAAGAACTGAAAAACAGTGGCGTTACAGAAGAGTTGATTCGTTTGTCCGTAGGGTTGGAAAACCATGAAGATTTAATTGCTGATTTGGAGCAAGCGATCCAAGCGGCAGTTCTCGAGAACGCGTAAGGAGGGGATTGAAATGGGGACAGTATCCATCGGCCAGCTGACACTTGAATCAGATCAACTATTGCCTGAAGTGGAATTGGCGTACGAACGTGTCGGGAAAAGTTCTGCACCTGCTGTCTTAGTTTGCCACGCATTGACAGGTGATCAATACGCAGTAGGAACTGCGGATCAACCAGGCTGGTGGGCGGGTCTGATCGGTCCTGGAAAAGCGGTGGATACTGAACAATTCCAAGTCATCACATTTAATGTACTCGGCGGCTGCAATGGGTCGACAGGGCCGCTGTCCATCAATCCAGAAACTGGGAAGCCTTACCGCGGCACCTTTCCAGAATTGACGATCCGTGACATGGTCAAAGCAGAGCGCAAAGCATTGGAACTATTAGGTGTCGACCATCTCACGGCAGTCATCGGCGGCTCTCTCGGCGGCATGAAAACTTTGGAATGGGCCCGGCTTTATCCGGAATTTTTGGATACGGCCATCACGCTCGCGGTCACGCCTTATTACGGAGATTATGGGGTGGCCTTCAATCATATTGGCATTCAGGCAATTGAAAACGACCCGGAGTTTCAGGCTGGAGATTATCCTGCGGGTATACGGCTTAAAGGATTTGAAATTGCCCGGATGGCCGGCATGGTCACGTATCGAAGCAGCCGGCTATTCAATGGCCGGTTCGGGCGTGCACGAGGTGATGAGGCGTTTGAAGTTCAGTCCTACCTGGACTATCAAGGACGTAAACTCGCAGGACGTTTTGACCCGAACAGCTACCTGACCTTGCTGAACGCGATGAACACTCACGATGTAGGCGATGCTGAACTATCGACTGAGCTATTATCGATTTCCTATAGTCATGATTTATTATATCCAGGGGAACTGATGATTCCTTGGGTTGAAAATCAGCCAAACGCAAAATGGGAAGCGATCGAAACGGATTTTGGCCATGATGGATTCTTGGTGGAATTTGAAAAATGGGGACATCATGTGCAGGATCAATTACACAAATCGGTGAATGCCAAAAGCCACGTTCTAGCATGAATTCGTATACAAAAAAAGATCAGAGCCGTCTTAGGCTCCGATCTTTTTTTATGCTGTCAATCCTCGTCTTTTACGTCGACATCGTCCGGGATCGGGGTCGCGCGCCATTCTTCAAGCTCCAGTTTGGCGACTTCTAGCTGATGGAAATGGCTTTCGAACTGGGAGGTGTTGATCAAGTACTGTTCACCGTCGTGGACTGCGCGAATCCGGCCTTCAAGTACATAACGGTTGACTTGCTCTTCCGGCATCGATAAAAAAACGGCAGTTTCCGGGACTGTCATATACATGCGATCGCCTCCTCTTTTCTTTCATTATAATCCTATTCCAACCCTATCTCAAACGATCTGTGCCGTGGTATCTTTAGGGAGTGAGAATGAATTTTCCATAATCTAGAATAAGTTTTCTTGTTTAACGACGCGACTTCAATGATATCGAAATGATTAAGAGAGTGGTGGAAAAACCGATGCAAATGAAAGCGTACATATGGGTAGTATTTGCGGCGATGCTTTGGGGGACGACCGGAACAGCGCAAACTTTCCTCACAGGTCCGGCCCATCCTTTAACAATCGGAGCCGCGCGCCTTGCGATCGGCGGTTTTGGGCTTTTAGTATTTGTGTGGATTTCAGGAAATCTAAAAGGTGTGAAGGTTCCGTGGCGTTGGGTCGGGCTTTCCGCCTTGTGCATGGCCTTGTTTCAACCTTTCTTTTTTTCTTCTGTGCAGTTAACGGGAGTCGCAATCGGAACGGTCGTAGCAATTGGCAGTGCTCCAGCTTTTTCAGGAATACTGGAAGCGTTCGTTATGAAACGCAAACCTGAACGTGTCTGGATGTTTTCGAGTTTCTTGTCCGTTGTAGGTTGTATTTTGCTTTTTGCGAACCGCGATAGCTATATCGTCGACCCGTTCGGCGTGATGCTTGGCTTGTTAGCTGGTTTGGCATTTGCAGGATATGCCATGTTCAGCAAAAATGTCTTAAGCTTTATGGAAGTAGTACCCGCAGTGGCTATGATCTTTTCGCTCAGCGGCCTTGGCTTACTGCCGTTCCTGTTTTTCCTGGACACCGGCTATTTAGCGGAACCGCAGAACTTAATCATCGTTGGTTATTTAGGCATTGGGGCAACAAGTCTTGCATATTTGCTGTTCTCGAGCGGACTTAAAACGATCCCTTCCTCCTCTGCGGTTACCTTGTCACTTGCAGAGCCGCTGACAGCTTCTGTTTTGGGAGTGGTAGTCGTTGGTGAAGCATTGAGCGGGCAGTCTTGGATTGGCGTGGCGCTATTGATGGGAGGGATTGCATTGCTTGCTTTTGGAAAAAGCAGCAAAGCTTAAGTTTTTCGGGAATTGGGTGAGCGCTACTGAAGAGTTTCACTCTATGCATAAGCCGCGCCAGAGCGGGTGGATCGTGGCAATAAAGTAGGAACTTTCTAAGCAGGGCCGGTGCTAAATCATAGGCAATGAGCGCAAAAAAAACTACGCGCTGAATAGTCGGCTTTCGGGTGTGGACTAACGGATAAGTACATTCAAATAGTCAAAACTTATTATTTATAATGTTATGGAAATTGATTGCGTTTAGGAAAAATATAAGGGGGAATACTTAAAATGAACTATTAAATTGTAAAGGAGATGATACAGTTGAATGATGTAACCAATTCATTCCAGAATGTTGGGAACACAATTATCAATTATATCCCGAACATTCTCGGTGCCTTGTTGCTGCTTGTCGTTGCGTGGCTCGTTGCTACAATCGTCAGAGCTATTTTCTCGAAAGGACTAAAAAAAGCAGGCGTTGACAATGCCATGGTAAAAGGCCATATGGCTAAAACAAAGGAAGACGCAGATGACAAACTGGACTCTATCGGAAAAATTCTTTATTACTTAATCTTTATCCTGTTTATTCCAAGTGTTTTGCAAGCGCTCGACATGAATAATGTCGCCCAGCCGATTTCGAACATGATGGACAAGTTCCTGGCATTCCTGCCGAATCTGTTCATGGCGATCCTGATCTTGGTTATTGGCTACTTTATCGCGAAATTCGTTAAGAAATTGGTGGAGAGTTTACTGGCCACGATGAATATCGATAAATGGTTCAACAAGATGACCAATAAGTCTGGCGTAAACGAGCGTGTGGCGTCGAGCGATCAGAATACGCTCGCTAAAGTATTGGCGAATGTTGTTTTCGTCATCGTACTGATTCCGATTGTCACGGTAGCGCTTGAAACCTTGAACATCGAATCGATTTCACAACCGATCGTATTGATGCTCAATCAAGTTCTAGGCATGATCCCGAATATCTTTGTCGGCATCATCTTGATCCTGGCAGGTGTCTTCATCGCGAAATTCGTGGCGGACCTATTGATTGGCCTGTTGAACGGCACGGGGATCAATCGTTTCTCTTCTTATTTGAGCCCTGACAAGAACAAAGAGCCATCATTTGATATTGCACAGGTCATTGGCAAAATCGTGCAGGCGATCATCATTATCTTCTTCGTAGTGGAAGCGATGAATGTGCTGCAACTCGATGTGCTGAATTCCATCGGCAGCGCGATTATTGCGTACTTGCCGCTATTGATTAGTTCCTTGATCATCCTCGGCCTCGGGCTTATCGGTGGCAGTATGCTCGGAAATTATATTACACGAGCTTCCGGCAATCGATTGTTCGGCGGCATCGTCAAGTATGCGATTTTCATTATCGCAATCTTCATGACGCTTGATCAATTGAATTTCGCTTCGAACATCGTCAATCTGGCCTTCCTGTTCATCATTGCAGGTCTGGCTGTTGCCTTTGCTATCGCTTTCGGATTAGGCGGACGCGATTTTGCGAAAAACCAATTAGCTAAAATGGAAAAGAAAATGAAAGAAGAAGACGAAAAACCGAATCTGTAAGTAATGCTCTACTGCGCCTCGCTGATGCTGAGGCGCAGTTTTTTTGTGTTCATCGTTTCTTATGGGAAGGAAAGTGTTCCATGAGCAATGAATTATTAGTCAGCATTATACATATTTTTATATACAAAGAAATACTAAAGTGATTTTATAGAACTATTTCGATATAACTTTTGATAGTTTTTAAATTTCCCGGAAAAGTAACTTTGTAGAATAGCGTCTGTGATAAATAGCTTACATATAGTGTTGAAAAAGAGCTCGTTTAATCTAAAGGCCTATTAAAATAATTATTTAAATTTTATAAAAATTCTGTTGACGGGTATTTATGCAAGCGGTTACAATCGAATGAGTTATTACGACAATAGTTTTGAAGGGAGGCGCACGGGCAAATTCTGAGCGAACGCTCAGTCTGGGGTGTATAAAAAAGAATTTATGCAAAAGGGAGGGGACCTCATGAAAGCGTACAAAAAAGAAGTCCAGTTTACGATTTGGATGACGGCAGCGTTTATCCTAGTAGGGAACGTCGGTTTGATCTTTTCGATTTTCCCAGTTGAAGCCATGCTATTCGGCTTTCCGGTCATGTATATCGTGCCCATCTTAATGGGATGGTTCGGCGTATTCTTACTGACGCTAATAGCAGGAAAAATCGGCAACCGAATCGATGATGAGATCGAAAGAGAAAACGAAACGATCGGCCACGCCGACGAAGCAAAGGAAGTGTAAACGATGGAACAGAGCTGGCAACTGGACAATCCAATCCTGGGACTGATCGTCGTAGGTGCAACGTTTGTATTATTTTATATCGTCGGTTTCATCTCGAACCGCCAAAGCAAATCAGCTAAAGAGTTGTATGTAGGCGGATCGAATGTTGGAGCGATCACGAACGGCTTGGCGATGGCCGCTACATATATGAGTTTGGCAACATTCTTAGGTATTACCGCTCTTATTTTGCAATTGCAGGTTCCTTTTATCATGTTGTGGATTCAACTGATCTTGGCCATTCCGTTGATTACGATCATTTACGGAACGAGTTTACGGCGTATGGGGGCTTTCTCGCCGACTCATTTCATTCGCGACCGATATGGCACGACGGCTTCCATCATCGCCGCCTTGTTCATGATTCTCGTGTCGATTATGTATGCGCTCGGCCAAATGATCGGCATCGCGATTACATTCGAAACCTTGCTTGGCATCCCTTATATTACGGGCTTGTTCATCTTCGGTATCTTGATTGTCGGCTATATCACAATCGGTGGCATGGCAGGGGCAACGAATAACGCGGCCATCCAGATGGTCATTATCGCCTTAATGTTCATCGTGCCGCTTGCCGCAATCATGAAAGCGATCGGCGCTTCGGGTTGGTACTTCCCGCCATTATTGTATTCGGATATGGTGCCGGCAATGATGGACGCGTTGCCATCGTTCTTTGATTATCAATTCTCGCCGAAATGGTATTTCTCCATCATTCCGGCGCTGACAATTGGCGCTCTCGGATTGCCTCACTTGGCAATGCGCGTTTACACCGCTTCTTCACTAAAGAGTGCGCGTTCTGCGATGGTCTGGTTTGCGTTCATTCTCGGATTGGTTTTCTCTGCGACATACGCGATGGGCTTTGTTGGCGTTTTTGCAACGACTACACAAGGTGTGACGATTTCCGATGGCGATGCAGACAAATTGACGATCATTTTGAATATGGTTTACAACCCTGAATGGGTCACGGCGCTTGTGATTGCCGGGGCAATTTCTGCGGGGCTGTCGACATTGAGCGGCAACTTGCTGGCGATCGGTGCATTGATTTCACAAGACATTATTTCGACATTAAAACCGAATATCTCGCAGCGCTTGAATTTGCGCATCGGCTTTATCGCGATTTTTGCAGGGGGCATTGCGAGTATCTTGCTTGCCATTAATCCGCCTGCTTTCCTAGTTGTCAGTATCCTATGGGCATTTGGCTTGGCGGGCGTCACCAATGCCCCGCTCATTATTGTCGGTGTCTGGTGGAAAGAAGCGAATAAATTCGGCGCAATCGCAGCATCTGTAGTTGCGGGTGCTATCTATATCATCGTATCGCCGTTCGTATTCCCGAGCATCGTGCTAACGGGTCATGCCGTCACGGATGGCATGGGGCTTTCCGGTGCCATGCTGGCAGTGCCGATCAGTTTTATCTTGTTGATTGTGGTTTCTTATATTACCAACCGTATGCCAGCACTATCCGGAAAATTGACGAAGCAAGCCGATATCGAGTTAATCGAACGCATACACGGTTGGAAAGATATCAAGGCGTATCGTTATAACAGCACAATCGGCGCAGGCATCACTGTCGTCGTTTCCGCTGCAGTGGCAATCTGGGCGTTAATGCCTTGGGGAATGTAAATGGTAAAGGGAGTGGCAAAATTGGTTGGAAAAATGATAAGCCTGGATGATCCATCTTATCGGTCATTCCTGGAGTTACCGAAAACCGAGACGGTGAGCAGGCTGTTGCTGCTCATCGTAGGAATGGGCTACGGCGCGATTTCCATCGCGTCGCAAGCCACATACATAAGCAGTTTCGATTCCGCGTTATTACAGAATGTGGTCGTCCCGATGATTTTTATTATTTTTGGCATCCTGACGGCGTTTATCACAAAAGTCGGCATGGCAGCGCTCCTGTGGGCGGGATCCAAAGCACTTGGCGGCACCGCGAAATACCGCGCTATCAGCCTGGTGACCCCGGTTGCACTGCTTCCAGGCTTGCTCGGTGCACCTTATTTGGTGGGTGTGGGCAATGGGGCATGGTGGGTAAGTTTCGTTCTAATAATCGGTGTCGTGTGGATGTATTTGGTCAGTGTGAAAATTATTCAAGCTGTTCAAGGGTTCACAGCAAAAAAAGCGTATCTATCGGCTATGATGGCGTTCTTGTTTTTGGCGAGTATTTATTATTTGATCATCCCTGCGAGTTGAATACGAAACGGAGGAAATTACATGAATGTCGAACAATTGATTGCACCTGAACAATACAATATTACTTCTGAATTGGAAACGTATAAGAAGGATGCTGAGCGGATTGCGGTGCGCTGGTTTGATGCGGACAATCGTCGCATTGAACTTTCCTATCAAGATCTTTTTTCCAAAATGAACCAATATGCGCAAGCCCTCATCGAACTAGGGCTTAAAAAAGGAGACCGCGTCCTCATTATCTTGCCGCGGATTCCAGAAGCGTATATGACGTACTTGGCGTGTTTGCGCGCGGGCCTTGTTGCAATTCCTTGTTCTGAAATGCTGCGCAAAAAAGATTTGAGCTACCGCATGGAGCATTCCGGCGCGAAGGCAATTATTGCGCATTACAAGACGACAGCTGAAACGAATTCTATTGAAGAAAAGTATGATGCATTGAACAATAAATTGATTGTAGGCGGAACTGAACCAGGATGGAAGTCGCTGGAACAGCTAGCTGATGCACAATCGGAAGAGTTCGAAGCGGTTGATACGAACCGAGAAGACATGGCGTTTTTATCGTATACATCCGGAACGACCGGCAACCCGAAAGGTGTCGTCCATGTACACGGGTGGGGCTATGCACACGTCCGGACGGCAGCGACTGAATGGCTTGGCGTGCAAAGCGGCGATATTGTTTGGGCAACGGCAGCACCAGGCTGGCAAAAGTGGATTTGGAGCCCGTTTCTTTCGACCATTACGCTCGGTGCGACGGCGCTCGTCTACAACGGCGGTTTCGATGCGCTGAAATATTTGGACATCCTCAAGGAAGAAAACGTTAACGTGTTGTGCTGTACGCCGACAGAATACCGCATCATGGCCAAGGTCGAAAACTTGAACGATTATAAATTACCTAATCTGCGCAGTGCCGTTTCTGCCGGCGAGCCACTCAACCGCCAAGTAATTGATGCCTTCCAAGAAGCATTTCAGTTAAATGTGCGTGATGGCTACGGGCAGACAGAAAACACCTTGCTCGTGTGCATCTTACAGGACATGGACATGAAACCGGGTTCAATGGGCAAACCGACCCCGGGAAATCCAGTGGATATTATTAACGAAGATGGACAGCCGGCGGCAGCTGGGGAAGTGGGCGATATTGCTGTACACAAAAGCTGCCCTGCCTTGTTCCGAGAATATTACCGGGATCGGGAACGGACAAAAGCATCTTTCCGCGGTGATTGGTATTTAACAGGAGATCAAGCATCACGCGATGAAGACGGTTACTTCTGGTTTGAAGGTCGCAGCGACGATATCATCATTTCTTCCGGCTACACAATCGGGCCATTCGAAGTGGAAGATGCGCTTATGAAGCACCCGGCGGTACAGGAATGTGCAGTGGTGGCGGCGCCCGATGAAATTCGCGGCAATATCGTTAAGGCGTTTGTCGTATTAAGAGAGAGTGGCAGACAGGACGAGGAAATGGTTAAGGAATTGCAGGACCATGTCAAAGGCATTACTGCCCCTTATAAATACCCGCGTGTTATCGAGTTTCTGAAGGAACTGCCAAAAACAACTTCCGGAAAGATCCGTCGTGTAGAATTGCGTAAAATGAATGCATAACTAGTAAGCCGCGCTGGCACAAGCGCGGCTTTTTTCAAGCTGTTTAAGTTTGATTGGTTTCGTCAATATATATAGAAGATGGACATGTAAACAGTGCAGGCATCGGTGCGTTTAGAGGAGGTCTCTTATGGAACAGTGGATGATATCGGTTATGGAAAACTACGGCTATTTCGGGATTTTCCTGCTGATTCTGCTAGAGAATGTGTTCCCGCCCGTCCCATCGGAAGTGGTTCTGACGGCAGGTGGATTCATGACCTCGACTACCAGTTTGACGATATGGGGAGTTATCCTATCCGCTACGGCTGGATCGGTTGCAGGGGCTGCTGTGCTCTATGGGCTTGGGCTTTTATTGGATGTAGAACGGCTTGAGCGGATTATCGACAAACATGGCCGGTGGCTGCGCCTGAAAAAAGCGGATCTCTATAAAGCGGATCGCTGGTTTGATCGTTTCGGGGGGTTCGCCGTATTTATTGGGCGGCTAATCCCGCTTGTCCGTAGCCTCATCTCAATCCCGGCAGGCATGTCCAATATGAAATTCGTACTTTTCCTGACATTTACAACAGCAGGCACCTTCATCTGGAACACGGTGCTCGTTTATGCCGGGCGGGCTGTCGGAGACAACCAAGAAGCAATCCTGCAGCAATTAAGCGTCTATTCAAACCTTGTCTATGCCTTGCTTTTTGTGGGTGTGGTGATTGGGGTGTGGATGTTTAAGAAAAGCCGCAGTACTGAGCGATAGGCTTACGCAATAAGGAAGTTATTCAGGAGAAGGGTGGAGGAGTTTCATGAAACCGATTTTATTTATTACCCAAAAATTGCCGACAGAGGCAGTGGCAGAGTTGCACGACGTCTACGAAGTGCGCATGTGGCCGGAAGAGGAAAGCAATGCACCACGTGAAAAACTACTGGAAGAAGTGAAAGAAGTAAAGGCGCTGTGGACGATGCTGGGCGACCAAATCGACCGTGAGTTGTTCGAGTCGGCGCCGCATTTGAAAATCGTCGTCAATTTGGCGGTCGGCTATAATAATGTGGATCTTGATGCAGCGCGAGAACATAACGTGATCGTGACGAATACGCCAGACGTCTTGACAGAAACGACGGCTGATTTGACATTTGCGCTAATGCTGGCGACAGCCCGGCGCCTGGTCGAAGCGGAGAGAACGGTTAGAAATGGCGAATGGCAAGCCTGGACACCGATGGGAATGACCGGGCAGAATGTACACGGTTCAACGGTCGGCATCATCGGCATGGGGCGCATCGGGGAAGCGGTATGCCGTCGTGCGCAAGGTTTTAATATGGAAGTGATTTATCACAACCGAACTCGTAAAAGTTTGGAAGACGCAGATTATGCGGAACTCGACGATTTATTGAAGCGTTCTGATTTTGTTGTGATCCTTGCTCCTCTGACAGAACAGACAAAGGGCATGATTGGCGAACGCGAACTGGCTCTGATGAAAGACACCGCGATTCTTATCAACTGCGGCAGAGGAGGGATTGTGGATGAGCAAGCTCTTTATGAAGCGTTAAACAGTAACGCTATTTGGGGAGCGGGGCTTGATGTATTCGAGCAGGAGCCGTTGCCGCTAGATCATCCGCTTCAGACGCTCCCTAATTTGACGGTCACGCCGCATATCGGCAGCGCCACCGTTCAGACGCGCTACGCGATGATGGAGCTGAACAAAGAAGCGCTACTTGCTTGCGCGAACAGCAAACCCATCAAGAATAGAGTGTGCTGAGATAGGCAGTCCCGACTACAGGGGCTATTTTTCATTGTCGGCTAAGACGAAGCGCTAGCGGAAGTTGAATTTTTTTACGTGGTGGGGTAAAATAGGCTAGGTTTTTCCTGTATTAAGGGAACGGGCCAAATCGAAAATCAGGAGGTATGATTCATGCAAAATCATACACATAATGTCTTACTGTACTATCTATATACACCAATCGAGCATCCGGAAGAATTCGCAGCTGAGCATTTGGCCGCCTGCAAAGAAATCGGATTGAAAGGCCGCATTCTCGTATCAGAAGAAGGAATCAACGGCACATGCTCCGGCACGATCGAGCAAACTGAACAATATATGGAAATGATGAAGAAGGATTCGCGCTTTGCCGACATCGTCTTTAAAATCGACGAAGCGGATGGCCATGCTTTCAAAAAAATGCATGTTCGTGCGAAAAAAGAAATCGTTCACCTTGGACTTGAAGAAGATATCAACCCGAATGAATTGACCGGCAATTATTTGGAGCCGGAAGAATTTTATAAATTGATGCAAGATCAGGATACTGTAGTCATCGATGCACGCAATGACTACGAATATGATTTGGGACATTTCCGCGGCGCGGTGCGTCCAGACGTTGAAACTTTCCGCGATTTGCCAGAATGGATCCGCGAAAACAAAGAGCAGTTTGAAGGCAAGAAAATTTTGACGTATTGCACGGGCGGAATCCGCTGTGAAAAATTCTCAGGCTGGATGAAACGCGAAGGCTTCGATGATGTCAACCAACTTCACGGCGGCATCGTCACTTACGGCAAAGACCCGGAAGTTCAAGGCAAGCTTTGGGACGGACAGTTATATGTCTTTGATGAGCGCATCGCTGTACCGGTCAATCGCGTTGAGCACACGATTGTCGGGAAAGACCATTTCACAGGCGAACCTTGTGAACGCTATGTTAACTGCGCGAACCCTGAATGCAACGCGAAAATATTGTCTTCAGAAGAAAACGAGCACAAGTACATGCGCTCATGTTCAGACGAATGCCGTGAACATCCACGCAACCGCTATGCTTTTGAGCATGGTTTGACAGGCGCGGAAGTACAACAGCGTCTTGATGCGTTAAAAGAAACTTCACAATCGTAAGCAATTCAAAAAGCCTGAACGGCATTCCCGTTCAGGCTTTTTTTTATGGATTAATTGTCGAGTTCTTCTGCACAATCATGGCAAATTAATTCGCCGTCGATATAAACGCCGTCCAAAAATCCATCACGGCAATAGACTTCTTTGCCGCAATTGCTGCAAGGGCCGATGAGCTCATGCATGTTGCAACGCATCCGCGTGCACGTGCATCGCGTCTTTCAGATAATCGGATAAGCCCTCTCCGTGTTGATCGATGGTCCGGGAGAAGCGGCTATCGTTTGCGTACAGATTCGCTAAGTTGCGGAACATGTTCGGTGTACATTCATAGAAACGATCAAGCAAATGGTAATAAGCGGCCATTTCTTTCTGGACTGCTAATGCGTCGGCCGGTAAATGCATTAAACTTGCAACAGCGCTATAGATACGGTTCGCTTCACGGTCGATTTCTTCCAGGTTCTCCGCTTCTTTTTCAGGTTTAGCAGTTTCAGAAGCTGATTCATCAAGTACGCTTGTCTCGTCTTTAATGTTTTCAAGGTCTTCCTTAACAGATACTTCAATCTCCGGCTTCTGGTACAAATCGATGCGGTCCGGCGTATGGCGGATCGAAAAAGCGGAAAAGCGCTGTTCGTTACTCAAGGATTCCCCAGATGAAAATTCCTCTTGAGTCATGCGCGCATTAGCGATCAATTGCTCGATGCGATATTTTTTTTGTTCAAGCAATTCGATATGGCGCGCCATCGCATATTCGGCGTCGTAGCCGTTTTTGATGATTTCCTGGATTTTTTTCAATGAAAATCCAAGTTCTTTAAGGAATAAGATTTGCTGAAGCAATTTTAAATCTTCATCGCTGTAATAGCGGTATCGGTTTGAGCCTTTATTGCTCGGTTTCATTAAATCAATGCTATCGTAATGATGCAGCGTACGCACACTGACGCCCGCGATTTTTGCCACTTCTTGTACTTTGTACATTTCAATCACCTCTACTCTTGATTAGACTATGACGAATGGTCAGTGTCAACCGTTTCTTAGTAATTTTCATGCAAAGTTGAACAAATATCCCTAGCTTTTAAAAGTTATAGAAGGAAGTTAGAAAAGCGTGTAGGAGTTTTCTGTTTTGTAGGGAATAGAGTAAATAGTGAAAGCGTTTACATTTATTGTGGAAAGGGGTAATTCGATGAAACTGACGAATTTTGTAAATGGGGGATTTCAGGAAGGGCATAACGCTGATTTTGTGCCAGTCGTTAACCCGGCAACAGGAGAAGAGCTTGCGGAAGTCCAGCGATCAACTGCTGCTGACGTAGAGGAAGCGGTGAAAGCAGCGAAGGCTGCTCAAAAAAAATGGGCGCTTGTGCCTGCGCCGAAACGCGCGGATTATCTTTATGAAATCGGACGCTTGATGAAAGAACGTAAAGAACACTTGGCCTCGGTGCTGACAAAAGAGATGGGGAAAGTGATCGAAGAGGGGCGCGGTGAAGTGCAGGAAGGGATCGATATGGCCTTTTATATGGCAGGGGAAGGCAGAAGATTATTTGGGGAGACGACGCCTTCGGAACTGGCTGATAAATTTGCGATGAGCGTGCGTGCGCCGATTGGAGTCGTTGGGTTGATCACTCCTTGGAATTTTCCGGTGGCTATCGCTACTTGGAAGTCGTTTCCCGCGATTGTGGCAGGCAACACTTTCATCTGGAAACCCGCTACTGAAACACCGATGATGGCTTATGAAATGGCTAAGATTTTCAAGGAAGCGGGTTTGCCAGATGGCGTCGCGAATATCGTTTTTGGTTCCGGTTCAGAAGTCGGGACAGCAATGATCGAACATCGGGATATCCGGGTAATCTCATTTACCGGTTCAACCGATACCGGGCGTAGAGTGGCGGAGCTTGGCGGCCGTCATTTGAAGAAAGTATCGCTTGAGATGGGCGGGAAAAATGCAGTTATTGTCATGGACGATGCGGATTTGGATCTAGCGGTCGATGGTATTTTGTGGAGTGCATTCGGCACGGCTGGACAGCGTTGTACAGCTTGTAGCCGCGTTATCGTTCACAAGGATGCGAAAGAGTCCTTGCAGCAGCGCCTGCTTGAAAAGATGGATAAATTAACGATTGGTGACGGCATGGATGAGACGGTCAAAATCGGCCCAGTGATTAATAAGAAGGCGCTTAAGAAAATTCATTCCTATATTGAAATTGGCAAACAAGAAGGCGCAGAACTCGTTAGGGGCGGTGAAATATTAACAGGCGGCCATTACGACAAAGGGAATTATTACGCACCGACATTGTTTGCGGGGGTCACACCGGAGATGCGTATTGCCCAGGAAGAAATTTTCGGCCCGGTCATTTCCTTGATTGAAGTGGCAAGTTTTGAAGAAGCGATCGAAGTAAATAACGGCGTCATTTATGGCTTATCCAGCTCGATTTTCACGGCTGATGTCAACCGGGCGTTCAAAGCGCAACGCGATCTCGATACTGGCATTGTCTACATCAATGCCGGAACAACGGGAGCCGAAATCCATTTGCCGTTCGGCGGGACCAAAGGCACTGGCAACGGCCACCGTGATTCAGGCGTTGCGGCACTTGATGTTTTTACAGAATGGAAAAGCATTTATGTGGATTTCAGTGGGAAATTGCAGCGGGCACAGATCGACAACGAAGCATAAAGGGGGCGGCGGAGATGAAATTTGCGGTACTCGGAGCAGGGTTGATGGGAAAACAAGCGGCGCGTGATTTACTTGGCAACAAGCAAGTAGAAAAAGTGATTCTGGCGGACCGGACGACTGAAAAGGCAGAAGCTTTCCGGCAGCAATTAAACGATCCGCGTCTGGAAATCGCCAAGATGGATGCAAGCCGCGACGAACAATTGAAAAAAGTCATTTCGCAAGCAGATGTCGTCATCAATGCGCTGTTTTATACATTCAATGAAAAAGTAGCGGAGATTGCCATCGAATGCGGCGTTCATTCTGTCGATCTCGGCGGTCATATCGGCGGCGCAACAGATAAAGTGCTCGCCATGAATGACCAAGCGGAAACACAAGGCGTGACGATCATCCCCGACCTTGGTGTGGCGCCGGGCATGATCAATATTTTAACGGGCTATGGCGCCAGTCAATTGGATGAGGTCAAATCAATCCGCATTTATGTCGGTGGCATTCCGCTCCATCCGGAACCACCGATTGAGTACAAGCACGTGTTTTCACTCGAAGGCGTTTTTGACCATTATACCGATCCGTCTCACGTCATCCGCAGTGGCGAATTAAAGCAAGTCTCGTCGCTATCGGAAATTGAACCGATCGCATTTGAGGGCTTTGGTGAATTAGAAGCGTTTCACACATCAGGCGGCACATCTACGTTAACGGAAACCTTCCGAAATGTTGATTCGCTGGAATATAAAACGATTCGCTATAGTGGGCATGCTGATAAATTCCGCTTGCTTGTCGAATTAGGTTTGACGAGCCGTGAAGGAAAAGTGGTAGCGGGCGGACATGAAGTTTCGCTTCGTGAAGTACTATTAAAAGTGCTCGAGCCGATTACGGAGCTTGGAGATGAGAAAGATGCAGTACTGCTGCGCGTGAGGGTTTCAGGTTTGAAACAGCAGGAGGAATGCACATATCAGTATGAAATGGTGACAATCCGAGATGAATCGACTGGCGTCACCGCGATGGCGCAGGCTACAGCTTATAGCATTTCTGTAGTGGCACAAATGATCGCGGATGGACGCATCGATAATCGCGGGGTGTACCCGCCGGAACAGGTTGTGCCGGGAGCAGAATACATCGCCGAAATGAAGCGGCGCGGCGTAACCATTGAAGAAACGGTTCAACGGGCAACGCATCAGAACTAGGAGGGGTCGGCATGGATTTTGAATATAGCGAAGAGCAAGTGATGCTGCGCAAAACCGTCCGGAAGTTTGTCGATGAAGAAATCATGCCTCATATCAAAGACTGGGATACAAACGGGAGTTTTCCGCAAGAGATCTGGCAGCGCTTGGCTGATCTTGGCTTAATGGGCGTGTGCATTCCACAAGCTTACGGCGGAAGCGGAATGGATTATAATTCGCTGGCTATCGTCTGTGAAGAATTAGAGCGCGGTGATACCACGTTTCGTACAGCGGTTTCGGTCCATACCGGTCTGAATTCTTTGTCGCTTCTGCAATGGGGCACGGAAGAGCAGAAGCAAAAGTTTTTGGTTCCTCAGGCAAAAGGTGAGAAGATCGGCGCGTTCGGATTGACGGAACCGGGAGCTGGGTCGGACGTCGCAGCCCTTACGACAAGTGCTAAACGCGATGGCGATGACTATGTATTAAATGGGCAAAAGACATGGATCTCCTTATGCGATCAAGCAGATCACTTTCTCATTTTTGCCTATACCGATAAACAACAAGGACATAAAGGCATTAGCGCTTTTATCGTGGAACGGGAGCGCGCGGGCTTTTCTTCCAAGGCGATCAAGGGCAAGTATGGAATACGCGCAGGCAATACGGGCGAGTTGTTCATGGAAGATGTTCGCATTCCGGTAGATAACCGTCTCGGCGAGGAAGGAGAAGGATTTAAAATCGCTATGGCGTCTCTCGACAACGGCCGTTTTACCGTTGCTGCCGGCGCGTGCGGATTAATGATGGCCTGCCTTGAAGCAAGCCTCGATTATTGCAAGATACGCACAACTTTCGGGAAGCCGATCGGGGAACATCAATTGGTGCAGCAAATGCTTGCCCGGATGGAAGCAGGCTATCAGATGAGCCGCTTGCTCGTCTACCGGGCGGGAGAATTGAAGAACAGCGGCAAGCGCAACACGCGTGAAACGTCACTCGCCAAATGGCAGGCGTGTGATTTTGCCAATCAAGCGGCAGATGACGCGGTGCAAATCCACGGCGCCTATGGCTATTCGGATGACTATCCGGTTGCCCGCTACCTGCGCAACTCTAAAGCGCCGGTCATTTACGAAGGCACCCGTGAAATCCATACGATCATGCAGGCAGACTATGTGCTCGGCAAGCGCAAAGATAGGGAATTGAACCGCATGCTGCCTGCCTGGCCATTTGAATGAAATCGACTTTTGCTTAAAAGAGACCAAAAAAAGAACGGGCATGGAGCCCGTTCTTTTTTATGTGAAAATATCTTCTTCCTTCGGCACGAGCAAATTGAGCTTTCCTGGCTGGACGCGAATCGAAGCCGGCGTCTGCATATAGATTTCCCCGTCGGTATCGATGTCCATCGGGGTGTTTGTGCGGATGTCGATGTCGCGTCCTTGCAGGTGGATGATATGCTCGAGGTCTTCGGCCGTAAGATGGGGTTTCGATAAAGAAAACCACTCGCGTATCGCAGCGAACGACGAGCTTTGAATGATGAAAACATCCAGTAATCCATCTGCCGGGTTAATATCTGACATCGGGAACAGGTGGGTGCCGATGGATTTCCCGTTCATGACCAGGACCAATACGGCTTCCTCTTCATAGGATTGGCCGTCGATCGACAGCGACACGTCAAATAGCTCTGACTGTCTCATCGTTTGCATTGCGCTCATGAAATAGCTGAGTTTGCCATAACGTTGTTTCAAATTAGGGTCGATATTGACAGAAGCGTCGGTGATCAAGCCAATGCCGGCAAAATTCAGGAAGGTGCCTTCGTTGATGGTGGCGGTATCGACTTGCTTCAGCTCGCCTTGGCTCAAGCTATTCGCTGCTTCATCGAGGTATAAAGGGATATTCATTGTGCGGGCAAAATCGTTGCACGTACCACTCGGCAATATTCCGAGCGGCGGCGGGTTGTCGATCGAACTGAGCACACGTGCTGCCAAATGGACAGTGCCATCGCCCCCAGCGACAAAAAGGGCATCGGCGCGTTCAGCGGCAGAACGACAGGCGGATTCCATCTCTTCAGGGGAATCCGTCTTGATCAGCTCCAATGTTTTAGACGATGCGGCGAGATGCGGTACTGCCTCTCCCATCACCGCATCTAACGTGGACGCACCTGCCTTGGCATTATACAATAATACGGAATGCGTGAATCCGGCCATGCGTAAGTCCTCCATTCTTCCTCATTACTTAACCATTCCACTTATGGGGGACCAGTAAACGCATCAGCGGAATTCCGTAAAAAGGAGTGCTCTTATGACGAAAAAAATGTATTACGAAGATCCTTATTTGATGGAAACAACGGTTCAAGTGAACAACTCGGCAGCGGATGAACACGGGCCGTATGTCCTTCTGGATCAGACTTGCTTTTATCCAGAAGGAGGAGGGCAGCCTGCAGACCGTGGCTTGATTGGTGCGGCGGATGTGACGGATGTCCAAACCATTGAAGGAGAAATCCGCCATTATCTAGACCGGCAGCTGGAACCAGGTGAATACGTGGCGATGCTGGATTGGCAGAGAAGGTGGGACCATATGCAGCAGCATGCCGGACAGCATCTTTTAAGCGCGTTATTGGAAGATCACCACGGGTATAAGACGGTTAGTTTTCATTTAGGGCAAGAGCGGGTATCGATTGACTTGCATCAAGCCTCGATCGACCAGGAAACTTTGCGGCACGTGGAACTGGAAGCCAACCGGATTATCCAGCGCCATTTGCCAATCCATACGCGTTTTGTCACTGACCAGCAGCTAGCGCAATTGCGCTTACGCAAGCCACCTGCTGTCAGTGGAGAAATCCGCTTAGTGGACATGGAAGGCATCGATTTGAATGCCTGTGGCGGCACACATCCGGATAACACGGCAGGCATCGGGATGTTGAAGATTCTGGGGACGGAAAAAGCGAAAGGCGGCACGCGTCTTTATTTTCTATGCGGGGAGCGCGCGCTGGAGCATTTTGGGAAATTGAGCGATATGAGCGATGCGTTAATCGGAAAACTGAATGCGCCACTTACAGAATTAACACAAGCTACCGATATTTTATTGGTTGAAAAAAGCGCAGCTGACAAAGAACTCGTGGAGTTGAAAAAGCAATTATTGCTATTTGAATCAAAAGCCATGCCTCCAGATAAAGGCGTCATCATCCAGAGTTTTACCGACCGCCCAGTTAAGGAATTACAGCAATTGGCGAGGCTGGTGACACAACAATATCCATCGATTTGCGCATTGTTTGCGGCGCAAAAAGCAGACAGCATCCGCTTTGTTTGTGCTCGCGGGGAGGACTGTACAGCTGATATGAGAGAGACTTTGAAGCGTCTGCTTGCTGAAACAGATGGCAAGGGAGGCGGTACTCCTGCACTTGCACAAGGCGGTGGCAATACAACTGCATCATTTGAACGCTTCCGGGAGATCTTCGGCGAAATTCATGCAAATTAGCGCAGGCTGTAACTTTTTCGTGTCATTAAAAGTCTAATGGGTAAATGCACGGGAAAGGTCGTGATTTTCATGAAATGGAGCAGAGCGTGGTGGATAGCGGTTATTCTCTTAGTATTTTCAGGTGCAGCGTTTGTCTTGCTGACAGAAAATGTAGCAATTAGCGGTTCATCCACTGCCCTTTCAGAAGCTGGTTGGCGGGCAAATTTCTCAACTCCGCTGGATACCGACGCGATCGAAAAAGGGGCGGTCTATCTTACGGATGCGACCGGACAAAAACTTGAACTCGATATGCAATTGGCCAATGGCGGGAGGACACTCGAAATCCCAGACATTACTAGCGGAAACTATAAACTTCATGTCACCAAAGCTGCCTTGTCCAACAGTTTCCTGAAAAGCCTTTCGATAAATCAACTCGAGTTCACGATACAAGATGAAGTCCAGAACCTGGCTGGGGGAGAAGAGCTGCGTACGTATTTCACACGGTTGTTAAAGCTTCAAAAAGACAATCCTTTCTACCGGGGATTTGGTGAAGGGGTAGAGGAAGCGGAAGACAGCGCTTCTAGTGATGCAGGCGGGATCGGGGGCAGCAACGACCACTCATCTACCAATAACCAGGTGGAAGGCATTGACGAAGGGGATATCGTGCAAACCGATGGAGATTATTTGTATTCCGTCAGCGAATCGCGTGTGACGATTTCCGATATTCGCGATCCGGAAAACATGGAGCTCGCAGCAATAGTGAAGTTCGATAAAGAAACATATCCGGAAAAATTGTTTTTATCAAACGATACACTTGCCGTCATTTCGAACCGCTTTTCGCTTATGGAAACGGACGATGAAGCGGAAATGGAAAGTTTCATGCCCTATTCAGGCATTACCGTTGTTTCACTTTATGACGTCAGCTCGCCCGGCAACCCAAAACTGGTCCGCGAATTCGGCAATGAAGGTTCTTTTAATAATGCACGCTTATCAAATGGCATTCTTCATTATGTCAGTAATGTATTCCCGAATTATTGGATTTTGGAAGAGCGTCCCGATATTGAGTTGCGGCCAAATTTCTTCGATTCGAAGCAAGGCGGGGAGTTCGAACCTTTGCCTTATGAAGACTTGACTATCCTGCCGGGAACGATGGAAGGGAGTTATAGTGTTATCACTTCCTTGAATTTGGAAACGCAAGCATCGAATGAAATTTCCACGAAAGGTTTTCTAGGCGGCAACGAACAATTGTACATGAGCGAGCAGCACCTGTATTTGACTGCCTCTGCTTTCGAGACAGCTGAAGGAGAGTTTGGAGACACGACGATGTGGGTGCCGCAGCAGGCGGACACAGAAATTTTTAAATTCGACTTGAAGGGCATTTCGGTTGAATTTACCGCTTCTGCTCGTGTTCGTGGATCTTTGCTGAACCAATTTTCGATGGATGAATTCGAAGGTCATTTCCGTTTGGCGACCACAGAAGGAGTCGCTTGGCAGCCGGCTTCACAACCGAAAAACCATTTATTCATTTTAAATGAACAATTGGAGCAAGTCGGTTCTGTGGAAAATTTAGCCCCGAGTGAACGCATCTATTCGGTTCGTTTTATGGGCGAGAAAGCGTATATGGTGACGTTCCGGGAAACCGATCCGTTGTTTGCCATCGATGTGTCGAACCCGTCCGCGCCACAAGTGTTGGGGGAATTGAAGATACCTGGATTTTCCAACTACTTACATCCACTCGATGAAACTCATTTGATCGGCTTCGGCTATGAAACGAAAATTGAACCTGTCAAAGGTGGCGGCGAGCCGCGTATCGTGACCGGTGGGATGAAGCTTTCCCTGTTCGATGTCAGCGATATGAGCAACCCGAAGGAAACCGACACGGAAATCATCGGCGGGCCAGGCACTTATTCTGCCTTGCAATACGACCACAAAGCGTTATTCCGTCATGAGCAGCAGAGCTTATTCGGTTTTCCAGTATCGATCTATCAAGGAGATGGAATGGAATATATCGAATTCGAGGCAGAAGGGGCTTTGGTGTATTCGATCACAGCAGAAGGGATCGAGCTATCAGCTGATTTGACGCAAGCCTCCGATCAGCCTTATGAAGATTGGAATACCTCGGTCCAGCGCATGGCCTACGCGAAAGACGCGTTATACACAGTAGCGAATAGTGAAATCAAGAGCTATCGCTTATCGGATTTTGAACCACTTGATACCTTGCCTTTACGATAAGCATACAAATGAAAGCGGATCTCCTTTGAGGTCCGCTTTTTCTTTGCGCCAAATAATTGAAAGAAGAAAAACAAAGTTTGTATTGACAGAAAACGGGAATAACAAAAATATTCTGAAATCAAAATAGGAGGGGAAAACATGAAGGCCGTAACATTTCAAGGGACGAAAGATATGCAAGTCAAAGAAGTCAAAGACCCGGAGCTCCAAAAGCGCGATGACATTATCGTCAAAATAACATCTACCGCCATTTGCGGCACAGACCTGCACATTTACCAAGGGGCCTTGCCGACCACTAAAAACACCGTCATTGGCCATGAACCGATGGGGATTGTTGAAGAGGCTGGGCCGGATGTTACCAAAGTGAAAAAAGGCGACCGCATTGTTCTGCCTTTTAATATCAGTTGCGGCCATTGCTTTTACTGCTCACATGAAATGGAAAGCCAATGCGACAATTCAAACGGCAATCCCCATTTTGATACGGGTGCCTATTTCGGTTTGACGGAACGCTATGGCGACTATTCAGGCGGGCAAGCGGAATACTTACGCGTACCGTACGCCAATTTTATGCCACTCGTTATCCCGGAGTCTTCAGAACTCGAAGACGAACAAGTTTTGTTCCTGTCAGACGTATTGCCGACCGCCTGGTGGAGCGTTGAAAACGCTGGTGTCAAAGAAGGCGATACAGTCGTTGTACTCGGCTGCGGGCCAATTGGGCTCATGGCCCAAAAGTTTGCTTGGATGAAAGGCGCGGCGCGGGTTATTGCGGTGGATGAATTGCCGTACCGGATGGAAAAAGCGAAGAAAATGAACAATGTGGAAATTGTCGACTTCAGCCAACATGACAATACCGGGGCATTGATCCATGAACTGACGAAAGGCGGAGCCCGAGTCGTCATTGATTGTGTTGGGATGGATGGGAAAAAATCGACTGCTGAAGCGGTTCAGCAAAAATTGATGCTGCAAGGCGGAACCTTGAGTGCCATCGATATCGCGAAAGATGCAGTCAGTAAATTCGGCACCATCCAATTGACCGGCGTCTACGGATTGACCTATAACCAATTCCCGCTCGGCAATCTATTCGAACGCAATGTAACGCTGAAGATGGGTCAAGCGCCAGTCGTTCACTTGATGCCAATGCTTCTCGACAAAATTGAAAAAGGCGAATTCGATCCGCGCGAGATTATTTCCCATATCGTGCCGCTTGAACAGGCAAGTGAAGCATACCAGATTTTCAATGACCACGAAGACGAATGCACGAAGGTCATTTTGAAACCATAAAGATACCGACAAAACGCTCCGGTAACCGGAGCGTTTTCATTTTGCCCTCTCTGCGGTATGATGGTACAGAAGAAAAAGGGGGGAGACCAGATGACCGAAATATCGGAAGTCAGAAGAGAACTTGCGCTGGATTGTTTTCTCTTGGCCGGAAAAGTCATGATGGAAAGCGGCGCAGAAACCTACCGGGTGGAAGACACGATGATCCGGATGGCGGTTTCGCAAAACATGATGGATTCCCATTGCTTTGTGACTCCAGCGGGCATCATGTTTTCCCCGAGCAATGATTTGCCGACGCGCTTTGTGCGCATACACGGACGCCGCACCGACCTTGAACGGGTAGCACGCGTCAATGCCGTTTCCAGGCGCCTTGTTGCAGACCAATTAACCTTGCAGCAGGCGTATGAAGAAATGACAGAAATCGAGAAAACCCATTATTTGTTTCCATTATGGCTGCAAATTCTTGCAGCAGCAGTTGCCAGTGCCTGTTTCCTGATTTTAATGGGAGGCGGTTGGGCAGATATTCCATTCGCTTTCGTGATCGGGGGCATCGGCTTTTACATTGTGGAAATGGTACTCATAAAAACGAGGGTCAAATTTTTCGCGGAATTTATAGGAGCCGTGGCGATTGGTACTTTAGCGGTACTGGTAGTCCATAGCGGATTCGGAAATGACCCCGACACCATCATCATTGGCTCGGTCATGCCGCTTGTTCCAGGCTTGTTGATCACCAATGCAGTACGCGACATGATGGCTGGCCATTTTGTATCTGGCTTGTCGATGGGGGCGGAAGCGTTTCTGACGGCGTTCGCCATCGGGGCCGGCATCGCCATTGTATTGTCATTTTAAGGAGGAGATCGAATGAACTGGCCTTTAGAAGCGTTTCTAAGTTTTTTGGCAGCCGGCGCATTCGGCATCATTTTCAATATCCCGAGAAAAACGTTGATTAGTTGTGGATTGGTAGGAATGAGCGGCTGGCTTTTTTACAGAACTTATTTCCTCTTGTTCGATGACCCAATCCAAGCGACATTCGCCGGCGCCTTTATTGTCGCCATTGTTGCACATATTTTGGCGAAGACCTTTAAAATGCCAATGATTATCTTCAGTGTCGCCGGTATCATCCCGCTTGTTCCCGGAAGCCGTGCATACAATGCGATGCGCAATATCGTGGAAAATGATTACATGGAAGCGGTCGATTTTGCCGTGCAGGCATTGATGATTTCAGGTGCCATCGCCATGGGCTTGGTTTTCGCAGAAGTTATCATGCAATTGTATTTCAAATATCAGGCAAAACGAACACAGAAGAAAATGGGATTCACCCAGGAATAAATTATCAACAACAGGCTGCCTGCTTTGCGGGCGGTTTTTTTCTGGTTGGAATAATCTATGCAAAAGATGAAACGGATGACACTAACCCTAATAAGACGGCTATCCAAACGACGCCACCTTCCAATTCATCACCTTCCGCCTAGATGAAGGAAGCGATTTCTCCGCTAGCTGATGCACCTTCCAGAAGTACAAACAAAAGGACACCGAACTCTCAAAGAACTCTAAAAGCCGATCCGCGCCCAGGGTGAAGCGAAGTGAGAAGACAGGCGATCTTCCTGGCTTCTCACGAAAGCTCAACCCAAAGCGAATCAGCGGCTATCCAAGCGACCGCCACCTTTCAATTCATCACCTTCCGCCTAGATGAAGGAAGAGATTTCCCCGCTAGCTGATGCACCTTCCAGAAGCACAAACAAAAGGACACCGAACTCTCAACGAAATACAAAAGCCGATCCGCGCCCAGGGTGAAGCGAAGTGAGAAGACAGGTGATCTTCCTGGCTTCTCACGAAAGCTCAACCCCAAGCGAATCGGCGGCTATCCAAGCGACGCCACCTCCCACTTTCAACTCTGCACCTTCCGCCTAGCCGAAGGAAGCGATTTCCCCACTGGCTGATGCACCTTCCAGAAGCACAAACAAATGGATACCGAACCCTCAACGAAATACAAAAGCCGATCCGCGCCCAGGGTGAAGCGAAGTGAGAAGACAGGTGATCTTCCTGGCTTCTCACGAAAGCTCAACCCCAAGCGAATCGGTGGCTATCCAAGAGGCGCTATCCCCCCAGCGCAATAAAAAACCCAAACCGCGGAAACTCCACAGTTTGGGACAACCATCACTATTTTAACCATCTTTCAAGTTCTTCAGTATTCATCGGATGGCTGACGATATACCCTTGGATGCTATTGCATCCCATTACACGAAGCAGCTCAAGCTGATCGTTCGTTTCAACCCCTTCAGCAGTCACTTGGAAATCAAGCGACTTGCCAAATTGGATCATGCCGTTAATCATCTTTTGCATCTTCTCTTGTTTGGTAATCGATTGAATAATGGTACGGTCGATCTTCAAAGAAGAAATCGGCAATAGCAGCATGTAACGGAAAGAAGCATAGCCTGTTCCGAAATCGTCCAATGCGAATTGCACGCCTTGTTGGTTCAGACGGTTCATTTGCTGCATGATTGGGCGTTCGGCTTCAGCTTCAAGCGCAAACTTCTCAGTGATTTCGATTGTTAGAGAATGAGGATCACAATTAGTCGCTTTGATTTGCTCAATCAGCTTGCTGGCCATATCTTTATCACGGAATTCACGGATGGAAGAGTTGATGCTGATGCGCATATTGATGCCTTTTGCTTTCCAATCTCTCAATTGTGCACAGGCCGTTTCTGCCACAAAGCTGCCGATCTCATGAATCATGCCATTTTCTTCAGCAATCGGAATGAGTTCATCAGGCGTAACGACGCCGATTTCATCGTCATTCCACCGGACCAGCGCTTCTACACTTTCGACGTTGCCAGTCAAAAGATTTACTTGCGGCTGGTACAACAATTGTAGATTTTTCCGGTCGAGTGCATGGACAAGTCGCTTTTCAATAAGCGCTTTGCGGTTCAAGCGTTCGTGGTCGTCTGCTGTCAAAGTGGAAATGGCGCTGCCGCCGCGGTCTTTGACTTTCTTGATGGTCGCATAAGATGCTTTGATCAAGTGGATGAAACTTTGCTGATCTTCCGGATATTTCGTGATGGCGCCACTGACAGTCAAAGGGACTGCTGTACCGCGGATATAGATTGGGTGCTGCTGTAAATACGGCAAGAAACCTTCGATAAACCAATTCGGTAAAGGCGTAATCAACGCGAATTCATGGAGCCCTGCGCGCGTGATCAATGAATCGGAAAAATACATGCGCAAGCGTTTGGTAAATTCAATGAGCAATTCATTTTCTGTATCCGTATCCGATACATCACGTAAGGTGTAGAAACGGTCAATATCGAGAAATAGGAAAGAGAAATGACGACCTTCTTTTACGTGTTCTGCAACCGCTTGTTCAAGGCGGTGGCGATTCGCAAGTCCTGTAATAGGATCGATAAAAGCAATTTCCTCAAGGTGTTTTTGAGCATTCTTTGTTTCCGTTATGTCTTTTTCAAGGAAAATATAATACACATCTTCTTTAGATAATTGCATCGGAATCGCTGTTAGGTCCACCCAATACGGTTCCCCGTCTTTGGTGGCTTTTTTCGCCTCGCCGTTCCAAACTTGGCCATTTTTCAGGCTTTCTAGAATGGAGTCGACAAATTCAAGATCTTCTTCGCCATCGTGAAACATTTGCCACACAGGTTTGCCGAGTACGCGTTTTGGGGTCCATTTACTGAGTTTGAGGAAATGGGGATTTGCATAGGTGATTAGGAACTCTTGGTCAAAATAAGTCATCATAAATGAATCGTCCAGCCCGTGGCGAAGATGACTTAATTCTCTTGCTGTCGAATCTGCGCTTACGCTATCATCAACTTCGTAGATCGTCAGAAGAAAACGATCGCCATGTGATGTGAACGCTTTCGTAACGATTGTGGAATAGCTTTGGCCGGTACTGCCGAGCCCTATTTCCATGTTTTCGAATCGAACCGGATCCGTACTTTCTAGCAGTGTTTCCCAAGGCTGCTTGTGGAGCGATGCTTGTTCTGGGTTCATATACGAAAAGGGATGACCTATAGCTGTTTCTGTATTTAGTTGAAAGATGCGTTCGGCATGCCCATTGAACCAAGTGATGAGCCCCTGTTGGTCGAAAATGATGATGGGGAAGGGAATGTGGTTATATGCTAGGCTCTGTGCCAAAAACTCCTGCTTTTCACTCATAAACTGACGCTCCTTAACCGTTTTGTACTTTCATTATAAAGAAGAAAAGGTCTTTCGTCACCACTTTACAAAAATATAACACGGGAATTTTAGCACAGAAATGATACTACCTTTTTTTACCCTCTCATGAGAGAATAGGCATGATTCGGTTGAAAATTGAGGAAATCACTTAAAATGTCCCGATTTTGACCGGTTAAGGAGATTGTAAAAGAAAAATTAGGTAATTCATCACGGATTTGTTATTTCGAAGTGAAGGGGTGCTGGGATTGGAACGTCTTAAAGGAGTTTCCATGATATTGATAGGAGCGATGCTTTGGGGAGCGACCGGCCCGCTAATGGAGTGGACACTCGATGTCTACCCAATTTCTGTTCCATTCTTATTGACCATCCGGCTTATCGTGGCTGGAATCGTGCTGCTGTTGTTTTTGAAAATGAAACAGGTTCAAGTCACCTCCATTTTCCGTCAAAAAATATGGACGCGCCCGTTATTGATTTTTTCTGTTGCGGGCATGCTTGGGGTCCAATATAGTTTCGTCGCAGCAATCGATACGAGTAACGCCGTTTTTGCTACACTGATGCAATTTTTGGCCCCAGTATATGTCATCATTTTCGTTTCTATGCGTTTGCAAAAATGGCCGCCGGTGTATCAGGTTCTCGGTATGCTTGGTACGCTAGTCGGATTGTTTCTATTATTGACGGACGGGCGAATGGATGCCCTTGTCATTAGCGGAGAGGCCTTGTTTTGGGGCATTCTTGTCGGCTTGGCGTTTACGTTCTATACGCTGTATCCGGCTAGGCTCATGGAGGAATGGGGGGTTTTGCTCGTCGTTGGCTGGTCGATGCTGTTCGGTGGAATCTTTCTCGGCTTGATCAATCCAATTTTTTTGTCGGATGAGTGGGATGTCTTGTCGGATCCACTGCTCGTCTTGGCGATCATCGCGATTATCCTGGTCGGCACGATGGCGTTCGTCTTGTTCTTGAGCAGCATGCGCTTTATTTCGCCCGTGGAGACGAGCATTCTATCGGCCATGGAACCATTGACCGCGATGGTTATTTCGCTCGTTTGGTTTGGTCATTTTCTTTCGCCACTGCAGATTGGCGGCGCCTTTCTCATGTTGGTTTTCGTTACGTGGCTGTCTTTTGCGGGCAATGAAAAAAAGCTTATGGACGAAGGATAGCTAGCGGAGCATACAGCAATACGCTGTATGCTTTTTTGTTGCCTATAAACTCGTCTGATCTTGAGAGCATGACAAAAAAAGGATTTCCCTACCTGATAACTGAAAATTATGGCATACTAAATGATATAAAGTTCGAGTTTCGAAATGTTCAGGAGGCACCTTTATGAAAACTGTTTTTTCTTATACCAAACCTTATTCATTGCTCATTGGCATCGCTTTATTTTTGATGCTATTGGAAGTTGTGCTCGAGCTCTTGCAGCCTTTAGTCATTGCTAGCATCATCGACGACGGCATCGTGGCAGGAGACCAGGACACCATCATTCGTCTGGGGCTTGTGCTCATGGGCTTGTCATTGGTCGCTTTTGTTTCAGGTGTCGCCAACTCGTATTTCGCGTCCCACGTGTCCCACAGCTTTTCATTTGATGTCAGGCAAGAAGTGTATAAACGCGTGCAAGGCTTCTCACTCGCAATGTTCAATAAATTTCCGGCATCTGGCCTTATTACGCGGCTGACGAGTGATGTCCAATTGATCCAGCAAGTGCTGTATATGAGTTTGCGCATCATGCTGCGTGCACCGCTTTTAGTTATCGGTAGCATGATCATGGCGTTTGTCGTCAATGCGCAATTGGCGATTTACTTGATCATCGTCTTCCCGATTTTGCTAGCATTTTTGTACGTAATGGTCCGAAAAGGCGTCGTCTACTTCAGTTTTGTCCAGCAGCGACTGGATAAGGTCAACCGTCTCGTGCAGGAAAATTTGCAGGCGGTTCGGTTGATCAAAGCGTATTTGCGCGGCAAGTATGAAGCAAACCGTTTTTCCGAAGTGGCAGGGGCACTGAAAACAGACACAGTCAAAGCGTTCCGCATCATGGAGATCATTTTGCCGATCTTGCTATTCGGCATGAACGTGTCGCTGCTCGCAGTCATTTGGTTCGGGGCTTTTGATATTCGCAGTGGTGATGCACAAATCGGTGAATTGGTTGCGATCGTCAACTATGCGATGCGGATGACGGGTGCGTTTTCGATGTTTTCATTCATCATCATGGCATTTGCGCGCGCTAAGGCATCTTCTGACCGAATTGAAGAAATTCTTTTGGCGAATGACGGCGATGAGGTGGTTCAAGGGAAGACTGTACCGATTGAGGAAGGGACCGTTAGTTTTGATAAAGTGTCATTTACGTATCCTGGCACTTCGCGTCCGGTGCTGCAGAATATCAGTTTCAAGCTGGCCCCGCGTGAAAAACTGGCCATTATGGGTGCTACAGGTTCCGGCAAGACCTCGCTTTTGCAATTGATCCCGAGATTTTACGAGGCGACAGAAGGAAGTGTGTCAGTTCATGGCCGAGACATTAAGGAATGGGACTTGCAGGAATTGCGCAAGACCATTGGACTCGTGCCGCAACAGTCGATGCTCTTTACCGGCAGCATTTCCGACAACTTGTCGTGGGGCAATGAACAGGCGGAACTTCCAGAACTTCAAGGAGCCGCGGAAAAAGCTCAAATCGACGAAACGGTTCAGCGCTTTCCGAAAGGTTACGAAACGCGCGTTGGCCAAAAGGGCGTCAATTTATCCGGCGGCCAGAAACAACGATTGTCCATCGCCCGTGCGTTGGTCCGCAAACCATCGATTTTGATTTTGGACGATAGCACGAGTGCGCTTGACGTCAAAACCGAATCCTCATTATGGGCAGAACTCGATAAAGAACAGGCAACAACATTGCTTGTGACCCAAAAAGTGAGGACAGCGATGCGCGCAGACCGCATCCTGCTGTTAGAAGACGGCGTCGCTTCAGCTTACGGTACTCACGAGGAACTACTGAAGAGCTCTTCTTTGTATCGTGAAATCGCATTGTCCCAGCAAGCAGAGGAGGTGGGGGAATATGTTTGATGCCATCCGCCGGCCTTTCGGCTATGAGCCCGTCTTAACCAAAGAAGATTTAAAGAAATCGCCAGATAAAAAGAATGAACGCGCAAAAAACTGGAAATCCACCTTGCTAAGAATATGGAAGTTGGTGGACGAACAGCGTACGTTGTTGATCATCGTCTTGGCGCTTGTCTTCATTAGTTCAGCCATGGCGTTGCTCGGCCCATTTTTGATCGGCTATATCATTGATACTTACATTGTGCCGGGTGCTTTCGAAGGGATGGGCTTAATCATCGGCTGGCTCATCGTCGTTTACGTCCTTCATTCCGTTTCCTTGTACTTGCAGAACTATTGGATGGTCGGCATCGCCCAGCAAGTCATCTACCAAATGCGGGCGGGATTATTCGGCCATTTGCAGCGCTTGCCAGTGTCGTTTTTTGATAAGCGGCAACATGGAGAATTGATGAGCCGTGTGACCAACGACATCGAAAACGTTTCATCGACACTTAACACCTCATTCATCCAAGTGTTCTCGAGCATCCTGACTTTGGTCGGGACGGCGGTCGTAATGGTGATGCTGAGCCCGATGCTCACCATCTTGACGTTCATCATCATCCCGCTTATGTACGTGTCGGTTCGATGGATCACCAAGCGAACAGGGCGTTTGTACAAAGAGCAGCAAAAAGCGGTCGGCGACTTGAACGGCATGATCGAGGAAACCATTTCAGGGCAAAAAATCGTCAAAGCCTTTTCCCAAGAAGACCGTGTCATGGATGATTTTCTCGAAAAAAGCGAGCGTCTACGCCGGACCGGTTTCTGGGCTTGGACATATGCGGGGTTCATTCCCAAAGTGATGAACTTTTTGAATAACGGCAGTTTTGCACTCGTTGCAGGTGTTGGGGGATTGCTCGCCTTGAACGGTTCCGTCACAATCGGCGTCATCGTCATTTTCACTGAGTATTCGCGCCAGTTCACGCGGCCATTAAATGATTTGGCGAACCAATTCAATACGGTGTTATCAGCCATTGCCGGGGCTGAACGCGTATTTGCCATCATGGACGAAGCGGAAGAAGCGGACGATACGAAACGTAATGCCGACAAACGTCTTGACGGAAAAGTTGAATTCGATAAGGTGTCTTTCAAATACGAGGGCGCCGAAGAGGAATGGACCATCCGTGATTTAAGCTTCACGGTCGAAACCGGGCAGACGGCAGCCTTTGTCGGTGCGACAGGTGCCGGGAAAACGACCGTCATGCAGCTATTGGCTAGGTTTTATGATGTCAATGAAGGCGAAATTCGCATTGACGGCACGCCGATCGGTGCGATGCCAAGAGAGACTTTGCGCAAGCAAATTGCCTTTGTCTTACAAGACCCGTTCTTGTTTGAGGCGACGGTCAGCGACAATATCCGCTACGGCAAACTCGATGCAAGCGATGAAGAAGTGGTGGAAGCGGCGAAGCAAGCCAATGCCCATGAATTCATCTCCAAGTTGCCAGAAGGCTATGACACGGTATTGTCTGGCGACGGTTCGATGATCAGCCAAGGCCAGAAGCAGCTGTTGTCAATTGCCCGCGCGCTTATTGCCGACCCGGTCATTTTACTGCTTGACGAGGCGACGAGCTCGATCGACACTGTGACCGAGTTGAAAATCCAAGAAGCGCTTGAACGCCTGATGGAAGGCCGCACAAGCTTTGTCATTGCCCATCGTTTGAACACGGTGAGAAAGGCAGACTCTGTTTACGTCATGGAACTCGGCAAATTGGTCGAAGCAGGCAGCCAGGACGAATTGCTGAATAAAGGCGGCTTGTACGCCACGATGCTGACAGATGCCAAATTATAGTGAAACCTAAGCAGGAGGCGGGGGAAATCCCGACTTCTGCTTTTTTTGTTTTTCATGAAGAGACAGTGAAGGAAAGCATAATTTCAGGAGCCGGGTGGCGGCAAGCGCTGTGGGCGGTTATGATTAAAAGAAAAAGAAAGGCGGGATGGAAATGGAATTATCCCTGTCGATTGCGTCGTTTCCGATTGATGCGGAAACTGCAGGGGAAATGGAGCAGCTGATTGACGGCGAGCCAGAACAATGCCGGATGTTGCTGCAAAATGAATTATGGCAAAAACCGTTTGCGAAAGGATTCGCGGTGCTCGCTTATACCGATAGCGGGGAATTGGTCGCTTATGCGGCGGCAGCGGATCTCGTCGGTTTGCATCATTATGAATGGTCGGCATTTGTCTCGCCGGATTACCGTCGGCTTGGATTGGCAACGGCATTGGCTGATGGCGTTCAGCATTCGCTCGAGCAGCGTGGAGCAGAAAGCGAACTTGCGGCATTCACAGAACATATTGCGTCAGATAGCTGGTTAGAGAGCCTTGGATATGGGCGTTCTTTCCAAGAGCTACAGTTTGAAGCGCAGCCGCTTTCTACATATCAGCTTGCCGAAACTATCGTCATTGAGGCCTATCAAGAAAAAGACTTAGACGAACTGGTGAATCTGCTGCGTGCGGCATTTGACGAATCGGCCATTCAGGTTCTTGAGCATAATTTGGAAGACCCCGAACGCCGTATCTATTTGATGCGCCAGGAAGGCAAGCTTGTGGCAACGGCTACATTGAGCAGTGAAGATAGGGATTTGTGGCTGACATCGCTTGCGGTCTCGCCGGATAGTCGACGATCAGGTCATGGGCAGGCCTTTTTGAAGTGGGCACGTCAACTAGCATATCAGAAAAACTTGTTACGTGTGCTGGTCGAAGTAGATACTGACAATATGGCTTGGCCAGTTTATGAGAAGGCAGGCTTTGCAAGAGTCTCGACCATTTCCTATTGGCAGCGCGTGCTGCAATAAAAACCGTCCAACGGCCAATCCGCAGGACAGTTAAGTGTTAAGCTTATTGGTTTGTTTGTTCGTAATTTTTATCGGACCCGTCTGCGTAATCTATTTCAATTTCGATTTTCTTAAAGCTAGCGTCGATGCCGAAAGCTTCAACAATTTGTTTGATGACTTCATCATCCGGTGTGTCAGGGGTTAAATCCAACTGGGACAAGCCTTGTTCCAGTTCATTGAAAGCATCATCGCCTGTCAAGTCCACGCCGTCGATCTTGTTCTCGTATTCGGCCTCTACTTGACCACGCTCTTCTTCGTAGCTGAAATCTAAGGCCTCATCCTGATCAGACATATCGACCTCAACAGATAGGTCAGTGAATCCGTAAGTTTTGCCGTCCGCAGTTCCTTCTGCTTCGCCGCTTGGAGAAGCATCTTCAGTCGATTCGGCTTCCGGCGCAGGCGTTTCTTCAGAGGCCTCATCCGTTACAGGTTGGGTGACTTCCTCGTCGTCGCCGCAAGCAGCTAGGGCAAGTGCAGAGGACATGATAAGAGCTGGGAAGATCAACTTGTTGTTTTTCATCATGGTACAAAAACTCCCTTTCAATTTTAAGTATTTCCAGTTCTATTCCCGAATCTATGGGAGATAAGCAACGCAAACGTGCAAAACGTATTGCACAATGTTTAATAAAAGAAGAGTCGAGCACAAGCTGAGTTTGAATGGAGCCATTTTCATGGATCAATATAAAAATGGGCAAAACATCGCCGCCGCAGAAGAACAAAATATCCGTACGGACTTCAAGGAAAGCATGACCTACGGGGAATACTTGCATCTCGATAAGATATTGTCGGCACAACATAGCGCCAGCGGACATCACGACGAATCGCTTTTCATCATCATCCATCAAGTTTCTGAGCTGTGGATGAAGCTGATCCTGCACGAATTGTCGGCAGCTATCCGCCATATTGAAGCGGATGATTTGCAACCGGCCTTCAAGCAATTGGCGCGCGTGTCACGCATCCAATCGCAGATTATCCAAGGCTGGGATGTCTTGTCGACTTTGACGCCTGCGGAGTACTTAGAATTCCGCGATGACCTTGGCGATGCGAGTGGTTTTCAATCCTACCAATATCGCATGATCGAATTCGCGCTCGGGTATAAAACGAAGCATGTCTTAAGCATTTACGAAAAAGATCCTGCTTTGCACGAGGAATTAACCAAAGCCTTCTACGCACCGGGGTTATACGATGCAGCGATTCAAAAATTGGCACGCAGTGGTTTCGAGATTGATGATAATGTGCTAGCGCGCGACGTCAGCACCGTATACGAGTCGAATGACAGCGTCCGGAAAGCCTGGAAGGAAGTGTACCGCAACGTCGACGAGCATTGGGAATTGTATCAATTGGCCGAGAAATTGGTCGATATTGAAGACTGTCTGCAGCAATGGCGTTTTCGCCATATGAAAACAGTCGAACGAATCATTGGCTTTAAGCCAGGGACGGGCGGCTCATCAGGTGTTAATTATTTGAAGAAAGTATTGGATCAATATTTCTTCCCGGAACTTTGGCAGATCCGGACAGACGTTTAAACGCAGGAGGTTGGCTCATGGAAATTTTTGCACATCGTGGAAGTTCGGGCACGCACCCGGAAAACACACTGCCTGCTTTTATAGAAGCGGCGATGTTGCCGGTTGACGGAGTGGAACTGGACGTTCACCTATCGAAAGACGGGGAACTCGTCGTTATCCATGATGAAAAAGTGAACCGCACCACGAATGGCAAAGGCTATGTCAAAGATATGACGCTTGCCGAATTGAAACAGCTGGATGCGGGGAGTTGGAAAGCAGACAAATGGATTGGAACTGCAATCCCCACATTGGGCGAAGTGTTTGAAGTGTTTGCAGAAACTTGGCATGACCTGAATGTCGAGCTCAAAACCGATATTTTCCCTTATCCAGGAGCGGTGAAAAAAGTGGTCGAGCTTGCCGTAAGCCATGGCCTAGAAAATCGGCTGGTCATTTCTTCGTTCAATCATCTGGATGTCCAGGAAGCGACCGGGCAACATAATGTCACAGGGGCTATTTTGGCTTCCAATATTTTGGTGGATATGGCGGCTTATGCTGAAACCGTCGGAACGAAACGGCTTCATCTGTCCTTGCCGTTTGCGCTTCGCCACGGTGCAGAACTAGTTAATAAAGGCTGTGAAGTCTATGTGTATACGGTCAACCGGCTGGATTATACCGAGCAATTACGGGACATTGGCGTGAAGGGCATTTTTACCGATTATCCGGAAAAAATGTTGAAGGAAATCACATGAAACAGACCGCTCTTGGCATGTGGATTCTTGTTGCACTCGCTTTGGGATTCACCGATAAGGTAAGCTGGCCATTCGTTGCCGCATTGTCACTCGTGCCTGTATTCTTCATAGGCCAGCCGTGGTATCGCCATTTGTTAAAAAATAGATGAGTTATAGTGAAAAAACCGCCCAGTAGCTGTCTGATCGACAGCCGCTGGGCGGTTTTGGGTTAGATCACCATTTGGCGTAATGCTCTTCTGCAGAGCCAAGCAATTGGTGGATTTTTAACTTTTTGCCATCTGCATAACGGACATAGCCATTATAATATCCGAACAATTGATGGACTTCGGATTTCACAAGCCGCGCATCCGATTTTGAGACACGCTCGTAGAAAGGCGTAAAAGTTAATTTGACATCGTCGGTCAATTTCGTGTGAATCAGCCACGGTTTTTTGAAATCTTTTTTATCGTAGCGGAAAATGACGTCTTCGCTGATTTTGGTCATGCGGCCATTGACGAAAAAGGCATTCTCCGTCATCCCCGTGCCGTCCGTCCATTTGCCTCCGAAATTCAGCCCGATCACTTTTCCAAGTGAACGCTGGGAAGCCATGCCCCAATTCCAGACAGTGGTGCGCGGCCAAACGCCCCGACCGTAGTCCAAAACGGAGAAACTGTCCATTTCATCGAAATCATAACGGGTGGGCCCGATTTGGACGGTCCCATTTGTCGGCAGTGCATGGTGCTTCGCCGTGAATTGGAAGGTTTGCCGATTCCATGGAACAACGACGTTCAGCGATTCCATCTCAGCCGGATGCGCAATGGAAAGCGAGGCATGCAATTTCTCCCCATCGAAATCCGGAATGCTGACGACTAAGCGTGTGTTGCCTTTTTCAAAGGTGGAATGGACAAATATGTCGGAAGTATGGAAATGCGAGCTGTCGAGCACGCTTTCCGATAAGCATAAATTCCTGGAATACGGCACCATGACGGTCTTTTCAAAAAAACGCTGCGTTTCGTAATTAAGGAAATATACAAAGCAAAGTGCAGCATAATCCAGATGGCAGATGGTAGCTGAAAAAACGATTTCGTCCCCGAACACGCACCAGTAATTCCATTTTTTCTTGCGCATGAAATTGCCCGTTAAATTGCATTCAATGATCGGTTTCTTGGCGTATCCAATAGCGTTTGGATTCAATTGGCCTTTCGCATCGCATAGTTTCACGTATTCTGTCAGTTCGCGTTCCACATGTTGCATTGAATCCACCTCGTTGTCTTCTAATGCCCTTATTGTATCAGAAATTCCCGCGTTTTCCCGGAAAAATGCTACGAAACAGGACCAAAGACTAAGGTTTTATTATACGGAAGCGGGTGGCCTTCTCCACATAAATGCCAGCGTACCTTCTCCGGCATGGACGGCGAGCGACGAACTCAAATTGCCGATCAGTACGTTCGCTTCTGGGGCGAATTTGAGCAGCTCTGCCTTTAGCTCTTCTGCCTGTTCAGGGATGTGTCCGTGCATGATTTGGAAATAGGGGATGCCGTATTTTTCATGATCGGATTTTGCACGGTCTAAAAGATAAGCTAGCGCTTTCTTGTGTGAACGCACTTTGTCAATCGGTTCAAGTTCACCTTTCTCGGTAATCTGGACAATGGGTTTGATTTTCAGTACGCTGCCGATGTAATACTGCGCTCCGCTCATCCGTCCGCCTTTGTACAATTGGCTTAAGTTGCCGATCAGGATGAAATTGCGGAAATCGGTCGTTTCCTGCTCAAGGCGCTGAGTAATTTCTTCTGCGGAATACCCTTGATCCTGAAGCGCTAATCCGCGTTCAAGAAGTCCAGATAAGCCGTACGACAAAGCGAGTGAATCCACGGTGTAAACCTTGAATTCCGTCATTTCAGCACCGGTCATAGAAGAAGCAATGGTACCGCTCAATTTGGCCGAGGCATGGACAGCAACGGCACATTCGTATTCTTCTTTCAGTTTTTCATAAAGTTCCGCGAATTTTCCTGCCGAGGGCTGTGAAGTTTTCGGGAAATCCTTTGAACTTTTCATGCGCGCATATAGTTCATCGTTGGACAGGTCGATGCCGTCATCGATAAATTCTTCCGAGCCGAAATGGATATTCAGCGGGACAATATAGACATCAGGGTGTGATTTGAATTCATCTGTGACATAGCCGGTTGTATCCATGATCCATGCAATTGGTTTTTTCATCTGAAAACCCCTATCTATCGAGTATTTTGAATAATAAAACTATAACACGGATAATAATATGGTCCTAGCTTTCTTCAATAAAAAACTGTAAAACCAGGAAATCAGGCTTTCTTGGCAGGAAAACGTTTTTCCAGTGAAACTTTCAAGTTTTCTTTATGACGAATTACAATAACAATTATGGCAAGAAACAGCGGCCATACGACCGATTGTACCTGAAGGGCAAATGCGACAGCGAAAAACGCGCTGAAGCCAGCGAGCATCGACAAAGTGGCGCTTTTCAGCCACGGGTAAAAAGCGAATGACAAGACGAGCATCGCTAAAAACAAATCAGGTGTCAGCCAAAATGTTACACCGGCAAAAGTCGAGATGCCTTTTCCGCCGCGGCCTTTGCGCCAGAGTGGGTAAATATGGCCGACGACTGCAAGCAATCCGGCCACTGCCACGGCCACTAAAGAAAATTCCAGCCAAAGTCCTGCCCATACGACGGCCGAACCTTTTAAGAAATCGCCAAGAAACACTAAAAACGACGCCCTGTGTCCAAGTACGGATAAGGCGTTGCGGGCGCCTGGATTGCCGCTGCCCGAAGAAGCCAAGTCTACACCTTTCCATTTCCCTATCCATAAGGCAGTCAAAAAAGTGCCAAGCAAATAAGCCGATATCCAATACAAAATAACCATCGTATCCCTCCAACACATTAAGTCTCGCCCAGAACATGAATGGCCTCCCCGGTTCGGGAAGGCCAATGAGTTTTCTTAGGAAAGTGCGGATGCTTCAAATAAATAATCGCTGATAACGCGGAGACCTTTATCGAAATTCTCCAAATGGAAGTGTTCATTCGGCGCATGGAAGTTTTCTGATGCCAGCCCGAAGCCCATCAAGACCACAGGGAATCCAAGAATTTCATCAAACGCGGCGACGATCGGGATCGATCCGCCCATGCGCGTGAACGCGGTCGGTACTTGGTAGACTTTTTCATAAGAACGGCCCGCTGCCTGGATGGCTGGATGATCATAGGGCGTCAGGAATGGTTTGCCTTTATCGAATTCAGTGATGGTGACCGAAACGCCAGCAGGTTTATGCGCTTCGACATGCGCTTTCAATTTAGCGATGATGTCATCCGGATCTTGGTCAGGAACAAGCCGGCACGTGATTTTCGAGCTGGCCTCCGCTGGTAAAACGGTCTTGATACCTTCGCCGGCAAATCCGCCGGTGATGCCATTGACTTCAAGTGTCGGGCGAATCCATGTACGCTCGACGAAGGAATACCCTTGCTCGCCGAAATCTTCTGAAATGCCGATTGCCTGCTTTTCGTTTTCCAAGTCGAAATCGAGTGCGGCGAATTCTGCGCGTTCTTCGTCAGAAACGGGGCGCACATCGTCGTAGAAACCTTCAACTTGAATGACGCCTTCTTTGTCGCGGAACGACTCCAAAATTTCCACTATGGCGTGCAGTGGATTTTGAACAGCGCCGCCGTAAAGACCGGAGTGCAAGTCGCCTTTAGGTCCGTTGACATCAATTTGGATGCCGGCAAGTCCGCGCAGCCCGTAACAGACAGCCGGACGCCCTGGCCCTTGCATGCCGGTATCGGAAATGACAATGATGTCGGCATCGAGTTTTTCCTTATTGTCTTCGACGTATTTCGGCAAGCTTGGGCTGCCGATTTCTTCTTCGCCTTCAAGGATGAATTTAATATTGACGGGAAGTTCGCCGTTTAAGTTGAGCAAAGCTTCCACAGCTTTCACGTGCATGAACACTTGGCCTTTATCATCGCTTGCGCCGCGTGCGTATAATTTATTGTCTCGGACATGCGGATCAAAGGGCGGTGTTTCCCATAAATGGAGCGGATCGACCGGTTGGACATCGTAATGGCCGTAGACCAAAATTGTCGGCTTGCCCTCTGCGTGGAGCCAGTCAGCGTAGACTACCGGATGGCCGTCAGTTTCGTCGATGCTGGCATTTTCAAGGCCTGCTTTGGTCAATGATTTTATCAGCCATTCTGCGCCTTTTTGCATATCGGCTTTGTGTTCGGACAAAGAGCTGACCGATGGAATGCGCAAAAAGCTTTTCAATTCTTCGAGATGGGCCTGGCGGTGATCTTTGAAGTACTTATCGATTTGAGTGGCGTTCATAAAATCCCTGCTTTCCAGTATTTTTAGTATGTGGAAATTATAGCATAGCTAAGTTGTCCTTTTCGACAAGAGGAAAATTGCTGTGGTATTATGGATAATACGGAAACAGTTCGAAAAAATTTTATAGGTATTTTACTGGAGGAAGTAAATTTGTTTATCGCATTGGCATTATTTCTGATCATGTCGTTTTTCCTGTCGGGAAGCGAAACGGCGCTCACGGCAGTTAATAGGATGAAGGTCCATCTTCGCGCGGAGCAAGGGGACGTCAAAGCCCAGAAGCTCGAGAAATTAATCGCGAAGCCGGACCGGATGATCACGACTATTTTGATCGGTAATAATATATCCAATATCATGCTGCCTACGCTCGTCACGACCATTGCCATCACAGAAGGATGGGAGGTCGGGCTTGCGACAGCCATCTTGACGATTATCCTGATTATTTTCGGGGAAGTGTTGCCGAAAACCATTGCAGCGACGTTCGCAGATAAAATCGCTTATATTGTAGCGCCGGTCATCGGGTTTTTGGTCGTGCTCTTTAAACCACTGACATGGTTGCTCGCCCAGTTCACGAATATCTTCATCCGTATCATTTCCAAAGGCAGCGTTAAAGAAGCGACGATGACCAAAGAAGAACTGCGCACGATGGTTGATATCGCGTCAACTGAAGGGACGTTTGAAGCAGACGAATCAGAGCGCATCAAAGGCGTACTCGATTTTCCGCATAAAGACGTATCGGACGTAATGTCGACACACCGTACGGACACAGTCGGCATTTCCATCGAGATGACTTACGAAGAAGTCCGTGACTTGATTTTGGATTCCTCGTATACGCGCTACCCAGTCTACGAAGAAAGCATGGACAATGTCGTTGGCCTGTTTTATTCCAAAAAGCTGATTGAGTGGTCGATGAATCCGAACTTGAATCTGGTGGAATTGATGGACGATAATCCATTGTTCGTCGTACAGTCAGTAAGCGTCGAGAAAGTTTTCAAATTAATGATGGCAAAGAAAAAGCACATGGCTGTCATTCTGGATGAATACGGCGGAACGCTCGGGATTGTCACGCACGAAGACATTATCGAGGAAATGATTGGGCAGGATATTGAAGACGAGACAGACGATGAAGATGACGAATTGGTTTTTGAAATCAACGATAGCCAATTGTCTTGTCATGGCCGCCTAGAAATTGAAGATGTCAATGAAATGTTTGGGATCGAAGTACCGGAAGACCATGATACGATTGCGGGCTTTGTCATGCAGCAACTCGGCCATGTGCCAGAGGCCGGCGAGGAATTTACTTACGAGAACTTGCATGTGATCGTAAACAAAATGGACAGAAACCGAATCGAACGTTTAACCATTACGAAAATGGCTGAACCCGAAGAGGCAGAAACCGTTAGCGAAAACTCAGTCAAAAGACAATAACAGCAAGCCGGCCTGAACCAAGGCTGGCTTTTTTCATTTCTTACAACATTGTAAGGAGACTGAAAGAGGGAACGATAGAGCGTAAGCTGAAGCTCAGGCACAATTAAGGCATAAGATCACCGGACGGAGGTAACACCGATGGAAGAGCTATATGCCGAATATAATCGCTACATCTATCATCTATGCCTGAAACTTACCCGCAATAAAGCTGAAGCCGAAGACTTGATGCAGGAAGTCTGGCTGAAAGTCGTACGCTATGAATCCTCAATCGCAGAAGTCGATCACGCCAAAGCCTGGCTAACGACAATTTGCATGAATACATTCCGCGACCGTTATCGTAAAAATGTACGCCGCAGCAAGCATATCGCCAATCAGCCGGAAGGACTCGATGTCTCCCTTTTGGATTTGATCCCAACTGATGAAACCGGGACGGCAGAACTATTGGAAAAACAAGACGTCTCGGTCATGATCCGCCACAAGATTTCTGAGTTGGATGCGATTTACCGAACCACCATCGTTTATTTTTATGTCCACCAGTATTCACTCGTGGAAATCGCTGAAGCGATGAAGGTCTCGATCGGTACCGTAAAATCCCGTTTGCATCGTGGCAAGCAACGCCTGAAAGACATGCTGATAGAAGATGTAAGAACACGCGAATACGTAGTAATTGCCTAATATGAAGCCAACCCCAGCCAATTAACGGCTGGGGTTTTTATATGGGAAATAATAACTTATATTTTTTTAATATCCTTCCGCTTATAATGAAGCAAAGGGGCGGAAAAAACATGAAAAAAAATAAGGATTATAGTAAACGCAGGCGCATCGTTATGAGAGTTTTGGGTGTACTTGCTGCAATGTATATCATAGTCATAATTTGGCATACGTTTAAACCTTTGCCGGAAGGCGTTTCATTTGCTGGCGACCTGCATGGTGTCGAACAGGTGGAAATGATTTACGACCTCAGCTATGCGCAAGACAAAGAAGGAACCGGATTGGAAAGCGAACTGCGAATTTTTGATGAAATTTACGAACTGATTGATGAAGCGGAAGAATTTCTCGTGCTCGATTTGTTTCTATTCGACAATTACAACGATACCGATACGGCTTATCCAGCCATCGCTGAGCGCCTAGCCGATCACATTGTTGAGAAAAAGCAGGAAAACCCTGATTTTCCGATCTATTTCATCACCGACCCGCTGAACCTTGGCTACGGATCCTACGAAAGCTTGCTGTTGGAAACCTTGGAGGCGGAAGGGGTGGAAGTGATCATCACCGACCTCGACAAATTGCGCGATTCCATGCCTCTATATTCAGGACTCTACCGAGTAATCTTTCAATGGTTCGATAACGATGGAGAAGGCTGGATAGCCAATGCGATGTCGAGCGACGCGCCCGATATGACTCTGTCATCATACATGCAATTAATGAACATCAAAGCAAACCACCGGAAGACGGTCGTTTCAGAACAGGAAGCAATCGTCAGTTCAGCCAATCCACACGATGCGAGCGGTTTGCACGACAATATGGCATTTCGCGTTAGTGGGCCCGTGCTTGATGATATTCTAGAAGCCGAAGAAGCGGTCTCAAAATTGTCCGGAGGCCCTGATTTTCCAAGAGCAGAAATGCCCGAACAAACAGGCGATTATGAAGTGCAATACTTAACTGAGCGGCAAATATTGGAAGAGTTGCTGAAGCACTTGGACAGCGCCGAAAAAGGCGATAGCATTCAAATGGCCATGTTCTACTTATCCGAGACAAGTGTAGTCAAGAGCTTGGAAGAGGCGTCGAACCGCGGTGTCGAAGTGCAGCTCGTACTCGATCCAAATGAAAATGCATTCGGCAATGAGAAAACCGGTTTGCCGAACCGCCCGGCGGTGAATGGCATGGTCGATGCAGCCAGCGATTCCTTGGAAGTCCGTTGGTACAATCCGGTAGTCGGGCAATTCCACACGAAGACCATCATGATTCAAAGCGGCGAAGAAACAATTATTATGGGAGGGTCCGCAAATATGACCGAGCGGACGCTAATGGATTATAACCTCGAGTCAGATATCCTGATTAAAGCACCGACCGACAGCGATTTGGTCGGCGAGCTGGATACGTATTTCGATCGGCTATGGAACAACGAAGACGCTTTGTACACACTCGACCTAGAAGAATACCAAGACGGGTTCAACTTCTGGCAGCGCGGCATCTACAACTTCCAAAAACTCTTCAAGCTGACGACTTATTGAAAGTAAGTAAAAGATATGAGAAACATAGTAAGTATAAATAGCTTGCCTTGCGCTATTCGATTGCGTTACAGGAGGACGCTTGCGGCTCGCAGGAGGTGAGTCATGCAGCTGATGCGGCAGGACGTCGCGCTTTCAGCTGCCCGGAGCTGGGGTGGGTGCCTAGCCAATGTGTCAAATTTCTCTGTGTTCGAGCATCGCTTGATACGCGTTGCTCCCACATCTGCTCAACCCTCACTATGTTCGGGCATCGCACGAAAACATCTGCTGCGCAAATGCGTCGCAAATGAATGGACCCAGCTTCCCCTCGCCATCTATTAACCCCTTCCACTCCGTCTCTATTTTTCGAATAGAAGAAATTCTCTTCTATCTACTCAATAGAAAATGAGTAACTGCGTCACCTTTTGTAGCTCATATCGTTTACATCAAAGGGATTGAGGTTTTCAGCCCCAAACGTCTAACAAGATACTTGGTTCAAGCACCACATGACCAGATACTGCATCCCGGGAAGCGATTCCCCAACTAGCCGGCAACGTGTAAAGAAGCCGATCTAGTTAAACGAACTGCAAACAATGGAGTCACTCAGCCGCCAAGCGCCAAGGGTGAGCCGACGCAATAAGACAAGTGCTTTTCCTGGCTTATTGCAAAAGGCCAACCCAAAGCCAGGCGGCGACTATCCACACGAAGCGCCAATCGAGCACAAAACCGATGCCGCAATCAAAGCCTAACTATCCTAATTAAAACTAGACCCGGGAAGCGATTCCCCCACTAGGCGGCAACGTGTAAAGAAGCCGATCTACTTAAACAATTTTCGTACAATGGAATCACTCAGCCGCCAAGCGCCAAGGGTGAGCCGACGCAATAAGACAGGTGCTTTTCCTGGCTTATTGCAAAAGGCCAACCCAAAGCCAGGCGGCGACTACCCACACAAAACACCAATCGAACACAAAATCGGTTCCGCAATCAAAGCCTAACTATCCTAATTAAAACTAGACCCGGGAAGCGATTCCCCCACTAGGCGGCAACGTGTAAAGAAGCGGATCTACTTAAACAATTTGCGTACAATGAAATCACTCAGCCGCCAAGCGTCAAGGGTGAGCCGACGCAATAAGACAGGTGCTTTTCCTGGCTTATTGCAAAAGGCCAACCCCAAGCCAGGCGGCGACTACTAGTAAATCGCATTAATAGAATGTGGGAACGATTCCACAATCAAACTTTCGCTCTCTTTATCTACTGCTCAATCGCATAGAGTTTTCCAGAAACCTGCTCGTATCTAATAAAAACCCGCTGTACACGTAAAACGTCGTGTACAGCGGGTTTTTAACTTATGCTTCTGTTTGCTTTCCAGCTTCGATCCAGTCTTCAACATTCCACACTTTCGTCGCCAAGCCGTCGTAAAAATCCGGTTCGTGGCTGACGAGCACGATCGTGCCTTTATAAGCTTGCATCGCACGTTTGAGTTCGGCTTTCGCATCGATATCCAAGTGATTCGTCGGTTCATCGAAGATCAGCCAGTTGCTTTCTTCAAGCATCAATTTACACAAGCGCACTTTCGCTTGTTCGCCACCGCTCAATTGGTTCATCGGGCGGCCGATGTGTTCGCTCTTCAAGCCGGTGCGGGCAAGAGCACCGCGCACTTGTCCCTGATCCATCGAAGGATACGCATCCCAGATTTCATCGATCGGCCGGTGGGTAGGCGCTTTGACTTCCTGTTCGAAATAGCTAGGCGTCAAGTATTCCCCGCGGATGACGTCGCCATCAAGCGGCTTGATCTTGCCAAGCATCGTCTTCAACAAAGTCGATTTCCCGACTCCGTTCATGCCGACAAGCGCAATTTTTTCCCCGCGTTCAATCATGAACGATAACGGCGGCAATAGCGGCTTGTCGTAACCGATGCGGAGCGCTTCCGCTTCAACAACGTAGCGGCTTGGGCTGCGCGTTTCCTTGAAAGCGAACTGCGGCTTAGCTGCCATTTCCGGTTTTTCAATGCGGTCCATGCGGTCCAATTGCTTCTGACGGGATTTCGCGCGTCCAGTCGTCGACGCACGGGCTTTGTTTTTCGCGATGAAGGTCTCGGTTTTCTTAATCATGTCCTCTTGTTTTTCATAAGCTTCAAGATGCTGTTTTTTCGCCAGTTCCGCAAGCTCGATGAATTTCTCATAAGAAGCGGTGTAACGGTTCAGTCGGGAGAATTCCAGGTGGAAAATAACGCCGGTTACTGAACTCATGAATTCCGTATCATGCGAGATCAAAAGGAACGCATGCGGATAGTTTTTCAAGTAATTGACGAGCCATTGGATATGCTCTTCGTCCAAATAGTTGGTCGGCTCATCCAGCAACAGCACTTTCGGTTTTTCCAGCAATAGTTTGGCCAAAAGAAGTTTGGTCCGCTGGCCGCCGGAAAGAGATTCTACATTCCGTTCAAGACCGATAGCGTCAAGCCCAAGCCCACGTGCGATTTCGTCCACTTTGACATCCAAGGTATAAAAATCGCCGGCATCGAGTGCATCTTGTACTTCAGCCATTTGTTCGAGCAATGTTTCGAGTTGCTCAGGATCGGCTTCGCCCATTTGCATGGCGATGTCATTCAATTCTTTTTCTTTTTCGTAAAGTGGCAAGAAGGCATCTTGCAAAGTTTGACGGATCGTACGGCCAGGCGCGAGTTGCGTGTGTTGGTCCAAATAGCCGTAATGGGTTTTCGGCTGCCATTCGACTTTGCCGCCATCGTGAATTTGCTTGCCGGTCAAAATATTCATCAGTGTCGATTTCCCGACGCCGTTTGCCCCGACGAGCCCGACATGTTCTCCTTCGACTAACCGAAACGAAATATCATTGAATAAAGTACGGTCACCGAATGTGTGGCTAAGGTTTTCTACTGTTAATAAACTCATTTATGTGTTCCTCCACTTTCCATAAAAAAAACCGCGGTTAAAGTTCCGCGAGTTTTTTGTTTAATTCCGCAAGACGCTGTTCCATTTTTTCAAGCCGTTCTTCGGCTTTGTCGACCATTTTTGTGTGGCCGGTCGTTTCCAGTTTTTCAATATCACCCTGTTGGCGTACATAATCGCTCTTCAATTCGGCGATTGCGTATTCAATTTCCTGCTTGTTCAACCAAATCACCCTAGTTTTTCTCTGTATTGTACCACAAATAGAGAAAATTTAAATCCATACGCTTGGCGCTTCTCGCTTTCATTGCGCACTACTACTCCTATATAATAACAAAAAACGAAAAAAGGAAGTGAGATGCCATCGACAGTTTATTGTTCGACCTTATGTTAATTATTTTCCTCGGCGTTCTGTCACAGTGGATCGCCTGGCGTCTCCGCCTTCCTGCGATTGTGTTGATGTCGATTGCCGGGTTATTGATAGGCCCGATATTTGCCGTGATTTCTCCGGAAGAAAGTTTTGGGGATTTGTTCCGGCCGCTTGTGTCACTTGCAGTTGCCATCATTTTGTTTGAAGGCAGCTTGAACTTAAACTTCAAAGAAATCCGAGGTTTCAGCAAGCCGGTGTGGCGAATTGTCACGTTCGGCGCTTTGCTTGCCTGGGCTGGCGGTACCTTGGCTTCGCATTATGTAGCTGGGCTGTCATGGGCCGTATCATTTGTCATTGGCGGTTTGTTTATCGTCACCGGTCCGACCGTGATCATGCCGCTGCTCCGGCAGGCTAAGTTAAAAGCCCGGCCAGCCGCATTATTGAAATGGGAAGGCATCATCGTCGACCCGTTCGGCGCATTGCTCGCGCTGTTCGCTTTTCAATTTATATTATTTGCAGAAGGGGAAGTGACTGCGGCCGCATTCGGATTGTTCTTCCTGGCAGCGCTTTTTGCGACCGTACTTGGCGCAGTCGCAGGATTTGGGATGGGTTGGATGTTCGAGCACGGTCAAATTCCTGAGTTTCTCAAATCTCCGATGGTGTTCGGCGTCGTGTTGTTGACCTTTGTCATCTCCGATATTGTTATGCACGAGACTGGCCTGCTTGCGGTGACGGCTATGGGGATGGTCATGGCCAATATGAACATCAGCTCCATCAACGACATGAGACACTTCAAAGAGACGATGTCGATCCTGCTGATTTCAAGTGTCTTCATGATGCTGACAGCTTCTCTCAGCATGGACGTGCTGTTTGAAATCTTCAATTGGTCCATTATTTTGTTCGTACTGGCGATGCTTTTCATTGTCAGGCCGCTATCCATCTGGCTATCGACAATCGGCACAGATTTGAGCTGGCGGGAAAGAGCCTTGATTGGTTGGATTGCCCCTCGCGGCATCGTCGCATTGACGGTTTCCGGCTACTTTGCCAACGTCTTATTGGACGCTGGATTTGAAGATGCAGATCTGTTGACGGCGTTGACCTTTGCGCTCGTGTTTTCCACGGTTGTGGCACATGGCTTTTCCATTACGTGGGTTGGCCGCAAACTTGGCCTTGCTTCTGCAGAAGATCCGGGCCTCATCATTGTCGGTGCCAGCCGATTCACAACGGCTTTAGCGAAAGTTCTTCACGATATGGATAAAAATGTCCTGCTTGTTGACGATTCTTGGGGGCGTCTGCAAAAAGCACGCCAAATCGGCATCAAAACCTATGTCGGGAATATTCTTTCCGAACATACAGAGTATGAAGTGGATTTGACACCGTATGAGAAGATGATCGTCGCCTCAGAAACGGACTCGTTCAATGCACTGGTCGTCAATAACTTTGTGCCTGAAATGGGGCGCATCAATTTGTACCAAACGGCTCTTCACGAAGGGGATCCGGCTGATTTCCATTCATCTTTGAGCGGGCGTATTCTGTTTACCGAAGACTGGAATATTCACTCACTCGATGATAAGGAAGAGCAAGGATATGCCATCCGTTCAACAAAATTGACAGAGCGTTTCACATACGAAGAGTTCAATCAAAGATGGTCTGCCAATACAATTCCTTTGTTCGTTGAAACAGCGCAAGGGAATATTGAATTCTTTACGTCCGATAAAGTCCTGGAGCCGAAACAAGGCGATACAATCATCAGTTTTACAGGTCCAGAACGTGATTCCGATCGAATCCAAGAGCGTTTAGAAAGTAAGCGAAACAAAAAGGATTCTCAGACTAAAGAATGAAATCTTTCATTATAAGCCCTATAGGTGCGCACGAGGAATCTGTCTTTGCTATGATTAACTTATCGTTGCAGTTATATACTGCACCAGTTACTCAATCGCAAAGAGCAGTCTCGATTTTAGTGCCTGCTTATACGGAGTCAAGGAGGATTCAGGAGAATGAAAATTTTATTAGTGGATGGAACAATTCTGGGCCGCAAAACAGGCGCTGTGTTGGAACAGGTCAAAGTCTATCTGGAACAAATAGATCCAGCGATGGAATTGAGCATTTTGAGCATGAGCGAGTATGAACATCAATTCGTTGATGGGCGTCCAAATGCCGAATACAATGACAGCATGCGCGAAATGGTCCGCCGTTTTGAAGAAGCAGATGGCTATATCATCGCTTCGCCGATTTTCCAAGGGTCAATTCCTGGCGTCTTGAAAAACGCCTTCGATATGCTTCACCCGCGGACGATGCGCTACAAGCCCGTATCGATCGTTGCAAACGGCGGTACGTATCAGCATCATCTAGTTATTGAAAATCAGCTGAAACCGATTCTTGATTATTTCCGCTGCCTGGTGACGCCGAATTACGTTTACACGCATACAAGCCATTTCGATGATACAAATGCCATCATCAATGACGATGTTCATGACCGCCTGCGTGAACTTGCACGCGTGTTCAACCAATACGCTAAAATGAGCACTCATTTATCGAAAGAAACAATCGATATCGATGACCATTGAAAAAACCTCCCTCAGGTAGTGCACCCCAAAAGTTAGAGTTCAACTCTAACTTTTGGGGTGTTTTTATATGGCCCAAAAAAGAAGCTTGTTTACAATCACGAGCCAGCATCTCCCTCTGCACAAGAAGGGAGAGAAGATGCTATACTAGACGCTGTAGAAAAGGGGTTTTAGCTTATGAAATCAGTAGTTCTTGCAGAAAAGCCATCCGTTGCGCGCGACATTGCGCGAGTGCTCGGATGCTCTCAAAAAGGGAATGGCTTTTTAGAAGGCAAACAATATATCGTCACTTGGGCACTTGGCCATTTGGTGACGCATGCACAGCCGGAACAATACAATAACGATTTGAAAGAATGGAAGATGGAAAGCTTGCCAATTCTTCCCGAGCCATTCAAATTGGTGCCGATCAAACAGACGATGAAGCAATACAACGCGGTCAAAGCGCAGCTAAACCGCGGAGATGTAAAAGAAGTCATCATCGCGACGGATGCAGGGCGGGAAGGCGAGCTGGTGGCACGCTGGATTTTGGAACAAGCCAAAGTCAACAAGCCGGTGAAACGCTTATGGATCTCTTCCGTTACTGATAAGGCAATCAAGGACGGCTTCCAAAATTTAAAAGACGGCAAAGCGTATGAAAGCTTATTCCAGGCGGCGGTCGCCCGCGCAGAAGCTGACTGGGTCGTCGGGATTAACGCCACGCGTGCCTTGACAGTGAAGCACAATGCCCAATTATCGACGGGGCGCGTCCAGACACCCACTTTAGCAATGATTGCACAGCGCGAACAAGACATCCGCAATTTTCAGCCGAAGCCTTATTATGGCCTTCAGGCGATCAGCGATAAGGCGTCATTTATCTGGACAGATGGCCAAACAACTCAAAGCTTCGATAAAGACAAAATCGACCGTTTATTCGCCAAGCTCGACGCGGCACATCAAGGCAAGGTAACGGACGTGAAGATCGCGCCGAAAAAACAACCGGCGCCGCCATTATTTGATTTGACGGAATTGCAAAAAGAAGCGTATAAGCGCTATAGCTGGTCTGCGAAAGAAACGCTCAACACTTTGCAGAACCTGTACGAGCGCTACAAGATCGTCACGTATCCGCGTACGGACTCGAAGCATTTGACCAGTGATATGAAAGGAACCTTGAAAGAGCACATCAAAGCGGTGCAAGTTGGCGAGTACCGTTCGCTTGCGAATTCAGCATTGAAAAGTGCAGGCGTTCCGCAAAAAGGCGTCATCGATGATGCGAAAGTATCGGATCACCACGCCATCATCCCGACAGAAGAAACACCGATGCTCCATGAGCTCAGCGACAAGGAATACAAACTGTATGATATGATTGTCCGCCGCTTTCTGGCAGTTTTCCTGCCGCAGCATGAGTACGACCGGACGACGGTGACGCTCGACGTTTCCGGTGAAACCTTCCAGGCGAAAGGCAATACGATTCGCAACGAAGGCTGGAAGCGTGTCTACAAAGACGCCGATGAGGAAGGCGAATCGACACTCGCGCCCTTCGAGCAAGGACAGTCTGTGGAATTGAAAGGCATCACGCTGACAGAAGGCAAAACGAAGCCACCGGCGTTTTTCAATGAAGGAACCTTACTCGGAGCAATGGAAAATCCAGCTCAGTTCATGGCGGGCGAATCAAAAGCACTCATCCAGACACTTGGGGAAACTGGCGGTCTTGGTACCGTTGCCACGCGTGCGGACATTATCGATAAATTGTTCAATAGCTTCCTGATCGAGAAAAAAGGCAAGGATTTGACGATTACGTCGAAAGGGCGTCAACTATTGGAGCTCGTTCCTGAAGATTTGAAATCACCGAAATTAACGGCGGACTGGGAAACGCAATTGACGAAAATCGCCAAAGGCCAGCTGAAAAAAGAACAATTCATGAAAGAAATGGTCGCGTTCTCGAAAAAGTCTGTAGCTGAGATCAAGTCAAGCGACAAGAAATTCAAGCACGATAACATCACCGGCAAAATGTGCCCGGACTGCGGCAAACCCTTGCTTGAAGTAAACGGCAAACGCGGCAAGATGCACGTGTGCCAGGACCGCGAATGTGGCTTCAAGAAAAACGTCTCAATGCAGACCAATGCCCGCTGTCCGAACTGCCACAAACGCATGGACATGGTCGGTGATGGAGACAATAAAATGTTCGTCTGCAAATGCGGACACCGTGAAAAACTATCGGCGTTTGAAAAACGCAAAAAAGCAGGGCAATCGAAGGCGAATAAGAAAGACGTCAATAAGTACTTGAAGAAACAAGATGAGCCGCCGCAAAATACTGCGATGGCGGATGCTTTGAAGAAAATGCTCGAGCAAAACGACTGAATAGGAGGGGGCAAGGTGGCGAAAAAAGCAGCAAAGACCAATGCCGCACGCCTGTTGGACCGCGAAAAAATCGATTATGAGTCGCTCCAGTACAGCACCGATGACGGAAAAATCGACGGGGTATCGGTAGCGGCGAAAATCGGTGCGCCTGTTGAAGCGGTGTATAAGACACTGGTCGCCGCAGGCTCTTCTAAAAATCATTACGTGTTTCTCGTTCCGGTTGCCGACGAGTTGGATTTAAAGCTAGCTGCGAAAGCCTGTGGGGAAAAGAAAGTCGACATGGTTCCGGTCAAAGAAATTTTGCCGCTGACGGGATACGTACGTGGTGGCTGCTCTCCGTTCGGCATGAAAAAGCCGTTTCGGACATTCGTCGCCAATCAAGCCTCAGAATTGGATGAAATAATTGTTTCTGCTGGGAAAATCGGTGCGCAGTTGAAGATGGCACCGGAAGATTTACTGAAGGCAACAAAAGGGGAGCACGCGGAATTGACAGCAAAGTCATAAGTGTCTCCGCCACTTTTAGAGCGTGAAAGGTTCACAAGAAAGAAGGAAAGAGAATGAAAGTTTCTATGTATTACCGGTGGCTGTTTTTCCTGTTTGGCATGATGTTGCTTGGACTGGGCATTTCAATGACCATCAAAGGCGACCGTCTAGGAATCGGGCCTTGGGATGTTCTGCATGTCGGCTTATACGAAAATTTCGGCCTGACGATCGGTTCGTGGTCGATCATTGCTGGATTTACACTGATCAGCACCACTTCACTTGTCAGGCGGAAATGGCCCCAGTTTGGAACCTGGCTAAATATGCTATTAATCGGATTGTTCATTGATTTATTCAATTATCTCATTCCTGATATTCATTCCCTGGCCGGCCAAATATTGATTTTCACAGCTGGCATCATTGTCATGGGCTATGGCGTTGGCGTGTATGTGGCGCCGAAAATGGGAGCTGGCCCACGGGATGATTTGATGCTGATTTTAGTTCAGCAAACAGGGTTTAGCGTCAGCACGATTCGGACCTCTATTGAAGTGGCGGTGGCGTTGATCGGCTGGATGCTCGGGGGACCGGTCGGCATTGGAACAATCGTTATAGCCTTATTGGTCGGCCGGGTGGTCCAAGTATCGCTCGTCCAAAGCGAATCCTTATTAAAACGGCTTATTTTAAAGCATCAAGCGGAATTGCCGCCTATTTTAAAAGTATGAGAATCTGCGATCCGGCGTATGCCGGGTCTTTTTTTATGAAAATGGCCAGCCGCCTTAACTTGAACTAGGCAACTGCATATGTTATAAATAAAACCAAGTAAGACTATTGGTTTTGTGTATAATAACATTTGAGAGAGTGGGAGTGTAATTATGGGAAGAGAATTTGTCGAGATCTTTGATGAGTGGGTGCATACTTATGATGCCTCAGTCGGTGGAGAAGATCCGGAATATGCAGCAGTTTTTGAAAACTACAAGGATATTCTGGAGGCAGTCGCGAAGAAAGCGGTAAGCCCTGTAGTCGAATTCGGAACAGGGACAGGCAATCTCACAGCTGCTCTCTTAAGTAGAGGATTTCACGTGACCGGCATTGAGCCTAATGCTGCGATGCGCCAAGCTACCGAAAGCAAATTCCCGCAAATGACGCTGCTAGATGGGGACTTCTTGGAATTCGACCTCCCAGAAGCAGTCGGCAGTTTTGTCAGCAGCTATGCTTTCCACCACTTAACAGATAAAGAGAAAGAGCAGGCAATCAAGCTTTACGCTTCGCTCTTGCCGAGCGGCGGGAAAGTGGTTTTCGCAGATACGGTTTTCGAATCGGAAGAAGCAAAACAAGGACGCATCGTGTACGAAGAAGGCGAGGGCCACAAAAATCTTGTGGAAGACTTAAAGCGTGAGTATTATACGACGCTGCCTGTACTAGAAGGATTGTTTCAACAAAACGGTTTTGATGTAAACTTCACACGCCTAAACGACTATGTGTTCTTGATGGACGCAACTAAACGATGAAAGGGAGATTATCATGAAAAAAATGAACGTAGAAAGCTTTAACTTGGACCATACAAAAGTAGCTGCACCTTACGTCCGTTTAGCCGGAGAAAAGACGGGCGCGAACGGTGACGTTATCAAGAAATACGATATCCGTTTCAAACAGCCGAACAAAGAACATATGGACATGCCAGGCCTTCACTCGCTCGAGCATATGATGGCCGAGCATAGCCGCAACCATTCAGATCAAATCATCGACATCGGGCCAATGGGCTGCCAAACTGGATTTTATATCTCCGTGATCAATCACGATAGCTATGATGATATTTTAAGAATTTTAGAAGCCACTTTAAAAGATGTCATTGCAGCGGACGAAGTGCCAGCTTGCAACGAAGTGCAATGCGGTTGGGCAGCGAGCCATAGCCTCGAAGGCGCACACGAAATCGCCAAAGAAATGCTTTCGAAAAAAGACGAATGGCGCCAAATCTTCAAAGAAGAAACGGCATAAGGAGACTCAGCATGGATTACGCAACAGAGATTCAGCAATTGATCGGCCGCACACCGGTCCTGGAATTGACGCATAGTACGATTCCGAATAATTGCCGCATATTTGCCAAGCTAGAGTTTTTCAATCCCGGCGGCAGTGTCAAAGACCGCCTCGGGGTGGCATTGATCGCTGATGCAGAAAAACGCGGCGAGCTTAAGCCAGGCGGAACGATTGTCGAGCCGACTGCCGGCAACACGGGCATTGGGCTAGCGATTGCCGCTATTGGAAAAGGCTATCAATTGAAACTGGTCGTTCCTCAAAAATTCAGTATGGAAAAACAAACACTTATGCGCGCTTTAGGTGCCGAAGTGATCAATACGCCAACTGCTGATGGCATCAAAGGCGCCATCAAAAAGGCGGAGGAAATCGCTCGGCAAGAAGATGCGTTCATGCCTGCGCAATTTTCCAATGCTGCAAACCCGGAAACGTATATCCAGACGCTTGGGCCAGAACTATGGGACCAACTGGACGGAGCCATCGATGTCTTTGTTGCTGGAGCAGGATCCGGGGGCACGTTCATGGGAACATCACAGTTTCTAAAAGCGCAGAATCAGGCGATCAAAACCGTTATCGTGGAACCGGAAGGATCTATTTTAAACGGTGGAGAATCCGGGCCGCATAAAACGGAAGGCATTGGCATGGAATTGCTTCCTCCATTTATGGACACGCAGTATTTTGATGCCATCCACACCATCACGGATCGAGAAGCGTTCGATGCTGTGCGTCAGCTTGCGCAGAACGAGGGTCTGCTCGTCGGCAGTTCTTCTGGTGCCGCATTTGCGGCCGCATTGCGTGAAGCGCAATCAGCGAAGCCGGGCAGTCACATCGTTACCGTGTTCGCCGATTCAAGTGAACGCTATTTGAGCCAGGATATTTATGGAGCTTTTTTAGAGGAGGAACAACAATGAAACCAAAGACTAGATTGATTCACGGCGGTATTTTCGGAGACGAGGCGACCGGCGCTGTCTCGACACCGATATACCAAGTAAGTACGTACAAGCAGGAAGCGGTAGGCAAGTTTAAGGGGTATGAATATTCACGAACCGGCAATCCGACGCGCCACGCGCTCGAAGAATTGATTGCCGATGTAGAATACGGACATGCCGGATTTGCCTTCGGTTCTGGGATGGCGGCTATTTCTTCTGTCATGATGCTGTTTTCAGCAGGCGACCACGTCATTTTAACAGACGATGTATATGGCGGAACTTACCGCGTCATCAACAAAGTACTGAACCGCTTCGGACTCGAATTCACCTTTGTCGACACGGGTGATTTGGAGCAAGTAAAAGCGGCGGTCCAGGAAAACACAAAAGCGATCTTTATCGAAACACCAACCAACCCACTCTTGAAAGTAACGGACATTGAAACAGTGGCGACTTTTGCGAAAGGGAATGGACTGTTGACGATTGTCGACAACACGTTCATGACGCCGTATTTCCAAAATCCGATTGCTCTTGGTGCGGATATCGTCTTGCATAGCGCAACGAAATACATCGGCGGCCATAGCGACGTTGTGGCAGGACTTGTTGTCGTGAACACGGCGCAGTTAGCCGAAGAATTGCATTTCGTTCAAAATTCAGTGGGCGCGATCCTCGGGCCGCAAGATTCTTGGCTATTGATGCGCGGTCTGAAAACGCTCGGGATCCGTATGGAAGAAACCAATACCAATGCCCAGCAAATCGCTGAATTCCTGGACGGGCATGAGGCAGTTGAAGCAGTCATTTATCCTGGGCTCGACAGCCATACGGGTAAAGCCCTGATGGAAAAACAAGCGCGCGGTTTTGGCGGAATGATCTCCTTTGATGTTGGCAGTAAGGAAAAAGCGGATGAACTGCTTGCCAAGCTGAAGTATTTCACTTTAGCTGAAAGCTTAGGGGCAGTGGAAAGTTTGATCTCGGTGCCCGCACAAATGACGCATGCCTCGATTCCGGCAGAACGTCGTGCAGAACTGGGTATTACAGATGGCTTAGTGCGCATTTCGGTTGGCATTGAAGATGTAGAAGATTTGATTGAAGATTTACAGCAAGCTTTGGCATAAAAGTTTCGAAAGCGGGCCTCGTCCCGCTTTTTTTTGATGCCATTTTTTTCAACTCTATTCTCTCTGTAAAAAATACGAAGCAAATACTTGAATATGTAGTACAGTGGGTGTACTATATAAAAAGGAATTAAGTACAGGGGGTATACTAATGTCTCGAGAATTATTCACAGCCTACTCGAAATTCAGCGAAGCGATTTTGGAGGTGAATGCCTATGTAGCGGATGTATTTGCCAATCACGAAAAATTGAAAGCTTATTCTCCGCAACAATTACAGACCTTGCGGATCATCAAAAAAAATCCGTCCATTTCCCAAAGTGAAATAGCGGATATTCAAGGAGTCTTTAAGACAGCGATTTCTAATCGTATTAAAAAGTTGGAGCAAGATGGCTTAATTGCCATATTAACGAATCAGGATTTGCGCAAAAAAGCCATTTCAATTACTCAAAAAGGAACTGAACTATTGGAGGTAAGTGAGACAGTCATTTTTGAAAATCTAAACGATTTGCTGGCTGAACGCTTTACGGGTGACGAAATCATAAAATTCACGAGCCAATTGGATGAAATCGTTCATTGCTTGAAAATGGAAAAGGACGGCGACAACAAATGATTCATGAATTGAAAACAATTTTCTCGAAAAAAATGCTCATTATCTCGCTAATCGCGGTCATGTTTTTACCGGTGATTTACAGCGCTTCGTTTTTGACATCGATGTGGGATCCGTATGGAAAAACAGAAGACCTTCCGATTGCGGTCGTCAATGAAGACCAAACAGCTGAACTTGATGGGGAGAGCATACAAATCGGTGAGGAAATCGTGGAAGAGCTAAAAGATAACGACGATTTTGAATGGCATTTCGTCGGAAGCGATGAAGCGCACGCAGGCGTAGTGAAAGGGGATTATTATGCTTCGATCACCTTGCCTAAAAATTTCTCAGCAAATGCGTCTTCCTTGTTAACGGAAGAACCCGCCGAAATGACTTTGGATGTCGAAACCAATCCAGGCTATAGCTATTCCGGGAAGTCGATTGCCGACCAAAGCATTTTGGCTGTAGAGACAGCAGTAGCATCCGAAGTCCGCGAATTGTATACCGAAAAAGTATTCGAAACAGTAAACGAGCTGAACGCTGGGTATCAAGAAGCTTCGTCGGGTGCTGATGAGTTGGCGGACGGATCCGACCAATTGGCAGACTCCACGGGACAAATTGGAGATGGGATGAAGGCCCTTGCCGGCCAGGCACCTTCACCGCTTGCGACAGAACTCGCTAAACTGATAGAAGGCAATAAGCAGATAAGCGAAGGCATCGACGAATTGGGCAGTGGCTCGACGAATTTGAGCGAAGAGCTGTCTGCAGCTTCGGAAGAAGTTTCCGCTTATGCTTTTGAAACAGAAAATGCCAAGCTGATTAGCGAGCCTGTCAAAGTCAATAAAGGAACAGTTACGGAAGTCGAAAACTATGGACAGAGCTTTGCGCCTTATATTATTGCGCTCAGTTTGTTTGTCGGAGCGATCGCTTTTTCCACGATTTATCCTTTCCGGACGCGTGACCGGGAGTCGACCACGCTGCTGAGATGGTGGGGCAGCAAGCTGTCGGTCATTTTGGCGCAAGGAACATTTCAGGCGGCTTTATTGGCCGTGTTTATTTTGAAGGTGTTGGATATCCCTGTCGAAAACATAAGCTCTTTCTTGCTGATCCTCTTTGTGATCTCCAACACTTGGATCTTCATCTTGTCCTTTTTGGTCGCCGCTTTCGATAAAGTTGGAAACTTCCTGGGGATTTTACTATTGGTCTTGCAACTCGGTGCCAGTGAAGGAACGTTTCCCATCCAATTGACGAATGGCTTTTTCCAAGCCGTCCACCCGTATTCCCCGATGACTTATGCAATCAAAGCGTTGAGGGAATCCATTTTTGGTTTTGAAGGAAACGTCCCGTTCGACCAGGCCCTATGGATTTTGGTAGTTGTATTATTGGTCATGGTACTACTACTCGGGGCCGTCTATTATTTCCGGTTCCAGAAAGAACGAAGAACAGTATCTGAAGCAGCGTAAAGAAGAGCGGCCGTCTATGGCCCGCTTTTTCTTTTGGAAAAAATGGCGGTGTGATAAGATGGAGTCAGAATTTGTTTTTGAAAGGAAGAGGACTGTGTCGAAAAAATTAGATGCGTTTTTGGAAGAAAACTTAACGGAATTGAAAGACCAAGGCCTATATAATGAAATCGATCCGGTAGAAGGCCCGAACGGCGCGATTATCAAAATCGGCGGCAAGGATTTGATTAACTTGTCATCGAATAACTACTTGGGACTCGCGACAGACGAAGGCTTGAAAAAAGTAGCAATCGAAGCAATCGAAAAATACGGAGTCGGGGCAGGTGCGGTCCGTACCATTAATGGAACACTCGACCTTCACGTGCAATTAGAAGAAAAATTGGCTGAGTTCAAAGGAACAGAAGCTGCAATTTCATTCCAATCTGGCTTCAATTGCAATATGGCGGCCATTTCTGCAGTTATGGACAAAAACGATGCGATTCTTTCGGATCAATTGAACCACGCTTCAATCATCGACGGCTGCCGCTTGTCAAAAGCGAAAATCATCGCGTTCAAACACTCTGATATGGAAGACCTTCGCCAAAAAGCGAAAGAAGCGACTGAATCTGGCCAATACAATAAAGTGATGGTCATTACAGACGGCGTCTTCTCTATGGATGGAGACATTGCGAAACTTCCAGAAATCGTGGAAATCGCAAAAGAATTCGACTTGATCACGTATGTCGATGACGCACACGGTTCAGGCGTCACAGGCAAAGGAAAAGGCACCGTGAAACATTTCGGCTTGGAAAAAGAAGTCGATATGCAGATGGGTACCCTTTCGAAAGCAGTCGGCGTTGTCGGCGGTTACGTAGCCGGCAAGAAGCAATTGATCGACTGGCTGCGCGTGCGCTCCCGCCCGTTCTTGTTCTCGACAGCGGTAACACCAGGAGACGTCGCGGCGACAACAGCTGCGGTTCAGAAGATCATCGATTCGACGGAACTGCACGACAAGCTATGGGACAATGGCGATTATTTGAAGAAAGGCTTGAAAGAGCTTGGCTTTGATATCGGCGATTCTGCTACGCCAATTACGCCATGCATCATCGGCGACGAAAAATTGACGCAGCAATTCTCGAAACGCTTGTTCGAAGAGGGCGTCTATGCGAAATCGATCGTCTTCCCGACAGTCCCACGCGGCACAGGCCGTGTCCGCAATATGCCAACAGCGGCACATACAAAAGAAATGCTCGACGAAGCGATCGAGATCTACGCAAAAGTCGGCAAAGAACTAAACGTCATCAACTAAGACCAAACCCGCACAGCTCATGGAGTTGTGCGGGTTTTTTCTTTGCGCTTATGGGTCGGAAATGGGAAGAGTGGAGATTGCGCTCCAAGGGGCATGCTTGGGGCTCGCAGGATGCGACAGGGCGTCGCCATTTCGAAGATAGATAATAATAGAGCCGTAAGTGGAAGAGATTACGCTGCAAGGGGCACGCTTGCCGAGGGGCGGGTGTTGAGCCAATGTGCCGCAAAGAACGCGGCACATTTGTCTCGCCAACCCGCTCGGTCCCTCAGGCGTCGGCCCCTTTCCGCTTCATCTCTAGTTTTAGAGATGAAATATATTTCTTCTTGTGCTGATAAAAAAGTGAGAAGCATTGATTAGCTTCAAACTTTCAAATTATATAGCAGGTAAACATCTTAAAAATACCAAGTCCAACTAGGCGTCTCCACCAACGGATGCACCCAATCAACAGCGACACTTTCTAGCACCTAATGTCCAATGAAATCTAACAGCCGAAACGCGCCCACGGGCGAGCCGGAGCAATAAGACAAGCGTTCTTCTTGGCTTATTGCGGGAGGCACGCCCAAAGCGGGAGGCGACTACTTCACGATGAACTGATTAATGGGCGATATCTCACTATCAAGTCTAACTAGGCGTTTCCATCAGCGGATGAAGTCAATCAAGGGTGATATTTACTTACACACAGCCTCCAATGAAATCTAACAGCCGAACCGCGCACAAGGGCGAGCCGAAGCCATAAGACAAGCGTTCTTCTTGGCTTATTACGGGAGGCCAGCCCAAAGTGGGAGGCGACTGCTTCACGATGCACTGATCAACAGGCGATTCATCTCACTATCAAGTCTAACTAGGCGTTTCCATCAGCGGATAAAGTCAATCAACGGCGATATTTATTCCCACACAACATCCAATGAAATCTAACAGCCGAAACGCGCCCACGGGCGAGCCGGAGCAATAAGACAAGCGTTCTTCTTGGCTTATTGCGGGAGGCCAGCCCAAAGCGGGAGGCGGCTGCTCCGTGATGAAAAGATCGACAAACCATTCTTCTCACTCACAAGTCTAAATAAGTATCATCCACCAGCGGATGAACATATGAAAAAGAGGTACTTCATCACACCAGAAATCCAATGAAATCTAATAGCCGAACCGCGCTTAAGGGCGAGCCGAAGCAATGAGACGAACGTACTTCTCGGCTTATTGCGGAAGGCCAGCCCAAAGCGGAAGGCGACTGCTTGAAGATGAAGCAGCCAATGAACAATATACCTCGCTCACCCGTCTCACTCGCACGATATTCAGGTTAGCTTACAATAAAATCCCCCTCCAGCAATCAGCTGAAGGGGGACATGCTTTATTATTCTGCAGAATCGGTTTCTGCTTGCTGGGCGTTGAAATAGATGGAAGCGAACACTTTTGCCGTCGTGTTCATCGCATCTTCATTGAAATCGAAATTTTCGTGATGGTGCGGATAAACGAGCATTTCATCTGCCATTTTCGCGCCGATGAAAAAGAATGCGCCTGGCTTCGCTTGGGTGTAATAGGAAAAATCTTCCACCGGCATAACGGGAGCAATATCGATGACATTGTCCTCACCAACAACTGGCCGTGCAGAAGTGCGGACGATTTCTGCCGCTTCCGGGTGGTTCCACAGTGAATCGTAGCCGGTTTCAACAATCACTTCAGCACGTGCGCCCATCGCCGCTGCGACATTCTCAGCGACACCGCGTACGCGTTCGCTTGCAAGTTTACGAAGTTCCGGGTCGAACACGCGAATGGTGCCTTCCATGACCGCTTTGCTCGGGATGACATTATCCGCATCACCAGCATGGAATTTGCCGATCGACACGACGAGCTCTTTCAACGGGTCAGCGTTGCGGCTGACAATTGATTGCAAGGCGACCATGATATGGCTCGCAGCAAGAATCGGGTCGATGCCTGTATGCGGTTCAGCGCCATGGGTTCCGGAGCCATAGACATTGATTTTAATCGCGTCTTCTGAGGCCTGCAGATAGCCGTCGCGAAGATAAACTTTGCCGGACTCCATCTTGCTTTGGAGATGCGCACCGAATACCAAATCCACCCCATCGAGGCAACCGTCTTCGATCATCGCGCGTGCCCCGCCCGGAGACAGTTCTTCACCGAATTGGTGGATCAGCACAATCGTCCCGGGCAGTTCGTCTTTGATTGCCATCATTGCTTTCGCAAAGCCGAGAAGGCCGGCAGTATGCCCGTCGTGTCCACAAGCATGCATGACGCCCGGGACCATCGATTTGTAAGGTGCATCTTTTTGGTCATCAATCGGCAACGCATCAAAATCTGCACGAAAAGCGATCGTCTTGCCAGGTTTGCCGCCGCGGATGGTCCCGACGACGCCCCGTCCGCCAACGCCTCGACGCACTTCAACACCCATTTCCTCTAAACGTTCCGCAATATAGGCAGGCGTTTCGACTTCCTGATGGGATAGTTCTGGGTGCATATGCAGATGGCGGCGAATATCCACCATGTCCTGTTGCAAGGAATCGATGAATGCTTCAGTTTGCTTTAGTAAACTCATTATTAATAAACTCCTTTATACTACAAAAATTTTAAATTACAATGACGCCATTATACGCCGTATTTTAGCAAGCTTCAAAATTATTGCGCTATTTATAAAACTTTTATAGTATAATCATACACGACTACTTATAAATGGAGGGCTTCATTATGAAAATTATTCAAGCACGATTGCATGCAGTGCGTTTTCCTTTGCATGAACCATTCATTATCTCCTATGCGACCTATCCGGATATGCCGTCTTTGATTCTTGAACTGGAGACGGATAACGGTTTGGTCGGATACGGAGAGGCTGTACCGGATGAGCATGTAACAGGCGAGTATTTTACAGCAAGCTACGAAGTGCTGAAGGAATTATTCCTGCCAGCAGTCATCGGCATGAACCCGTTCGATATTGAAGCAATCCACTATAAAATGAACGGAATCTTGGCGGGCAACCCGGCAGCAAAAGCCGCAGTCGACATCGCTTGCTATGACTTGATGGGCAAAGCTTCGGGGCAGCCGGTCTATAATTTGCTGGGCGGTCAGTCGAAAGAGCATCTGTCCTATCCGCGTGTCTTGAGCATTGAGGCGCCTGAAGTCATGGCACAAAAAGCACAACAGGCCGTCGAAGCGGGTTATGGTTCGCTGAAGTTAAAAGTTGGGGCGGGCAATGCACAGCTCGATGTGGACCGTATTTTGGCGGTGCGTGAGAAAGTCGGCCCAGATATGCCGATTCGTGTCGATGTCAATCAAGGATGGAAATCGGTCGGAACGGCGGTTGCCGCGATTCGCCAACTGGAAACGGCAGGCATCAGCTGGATTGAACAGCCGATTCGGATGGGGGATATTCGGGGCTTGGCTGAAGTGCGAAAGAAAACAGCAGTGCCAATCATGGCGGATGAGACAGTGCAGTCGATGGAAGATTTGCTTGAAATTATTCGTCTCGATGCAGCGGATGTCATTAACATCAAATTGATGAAATGCGGCGGCATTTTCCACGCGGTGCAAATGGCGAAAACGGCAGAAGCTGCCGGCATGTTGTGCCAAATCGGCTCAATGGTGGAATCGTCAGTCGCCTCGAGTGCAGGCTATCATGCCGCGATGTCACGCGTGAATATTGAAAGTACGGAATTGACGGGACCGTTATTGTATAGCGAAGAAATTGGCGATTTAAAGTATGTGCACCCACACGTATTATTGAGCGGAAAGCCTGGGCTGGGCATTGACATCGACTTGATGCAATTGGAAAAATTGACGGTTAAATCGTGTACAGTAGGAGGCAATGACGAATGACAGAAAAACCACAGAAGTTAAAAAAGAGCGGATCCAAAGTTCCGCATACATATGCTATTTTATTTTTGATCATGATTGCGGCGATGGTCGCGTCGTATTTGATTCCAGCGGGGCAGTATGAACGGGAGGAAGTGGAGAACCGAACGGTCGTTGTCGACAATTCCTATGCTCAAGTAGAGCAAAGCCCGGTTGGATTCTTCGACTTATTTAAAGCGATACCGACGGGGATGTCAGAAGCATCGAATATCATTTTCTACATCTTCCTAGTCGGCGGAGCGTTCGGTATTATCCGTGCAACAGGCGCGATCGAATCGGGCATCGCCAAAGTGGTCGATAAGCTCGAGAGGCAAGAAAAGTTTCTGATTCCCATTGTGATGATCTTGTTTTCCATCTTGGGTGCAACAATCGGCATGGCTGAGGAAGTCATCATTTTCGTTCCCATCGGCATTGCGGTAGCACGTGCTATCGGTTTTGATGCTATGACCGGTACGGCGATGGTTTCACTCGGGGCAGCATCCGGTTTTATCGGCGGGATGCTCAATCCCTTTACGGTAGGGGTTGCCCAAGGCATTGCAGAACTGCAAGTATTCTCAGGCATCGGATTCCGCTTTGGCGCCTATATTTTCTTCCTTACTTTTGCGATTTGGTATGTAATGCGCTATGCAGCGAAAGTGAAAAAAGACCCGACGCAAAGTGTGATTTACGAAATCGAGAAACGGGCGAAGAAATCGTCGACTAAAGACCAAGCAGAGCTATTGGGTGCTTTCAACTGGCGCCATGGCATGGTTTTCCTGTTTCTTGCAATTGGCCTTAGCATCAACGTTTATGGTGTGTTTGAATGGAAGTGGTACTTGACTGAACTTGCCGCCTCATTTATCATTATCGGCTTTGCAGCAGGACTTGTCGGCAATCTTGGCGTCAACCGCATGTTTGATGCGTTTATTGATGGCATGAAACTAGTCGTCTTCGGTGCCTTGATCGTCGGGTTTGCCCGGGCGATTTTGGTCATCATGGAACAAGGGGTCATCATGGATACGATGATCAATGGTTTATCCAGCGTTATCAGTGGTTTGCCGAATGCCTTGACGGTCATCGGCATGTTTTTCACGCAAGTCGTCATCAATTTCTTCATCCCGTCCGGCAGTGGGCAAGCGGCAACTACGATGCCCATTATGACGCCGCTTTCGGATTTGCTGGCTATTGAACGCCAAGTCGCAGTGTTGGCGTATCAATACGGCGACGGCATCACGAATTCCATCATTCCGACTTCCGCCGCATTGATGGGTTATCTGGCCGTTGCCGGCATTCCGTATGACAAATGGGTAAAGTTTGTTTGGAAACTCATCGTGGGCTGGCTCGTCATCGCACTTGTCGCACTCGTCGTCGCCGTCACAATCGGCGTTTCGTAAAGAAAAAAATCCCCAGTGCCACATGCACTGGGGATTTTCAGAGTGTTGAAGAAGTCCATTATCCTCTATTAATGAAAAGAGTGGGAGACTGTTCCGCAATGAAAAATCAACGACCTCTCTAAGTATTTGGAGAAGCGTTCGCTCGACTCCAGTGGATCAGCGAGACGACTGAGACCCCGCAAGGCGCAAAGCGACTGAGGAGGCTTAGGCGCGAGCCCACGGAAAGCGAGCGATAAGCTTCGTAAAATACGACTTTTCAACTTTCTTAATAATCTAAAAATCCCTAGTGCCACATGCACTCGGGATTTTTATTATTTAAATGGTATCCGTGTCTTGAATTAAATTTAAAAAGCGTTGCGTGCGTTCTTCCTGCGGATGGTTGAATACAGCATCCGGTGTGCCGCGTTCGACAATGCGTCCGCCATCCATGAACAATACTTCATCGGCGGCGCCTTTGGCAAAACGCATTTCGTGTGTCACAACGACCATCGTCATGCCTTCTTGCGCCAAATCTTTCATGACTTGAAGCACCTCTCCGACAAGTTCCGGGTCGAGAGCTGAAGTCGGCTCATCAAATAGCATCACTTTCGGTTCGAGTGCGAGCGCACGGGCGATGCCGACGCGTTGTTGCTGACCGCCTGACAATTGATGCGGGTAGGCGTCAGCTTTGTCGGACAGCCCGACCTTCTCGAGCAAGGCGAGTGCTTTTTTCTTTGCCTTTGCCTTGTCTTTTTTCTGGACGGTCACAGGCCCTTCTAAAATATTATCCAGTGCGGTCATGTGCGGAAACAGATTGTAATGCTGAAATACCATCGCGGATTGCTTGCGAAAAGCCATGATTTGTTTCTTCGACATCGGCTTTGAAAAGTCAGCGACAAGTCCGCCAATTTCTACCGTGCCGTCACTCGGCTGCTCCAAAATATTGAGGCAGCGGAGAAACGTAGTTTTTCCGGAGCCGGAAGGGCCGATGACGACGATCGTTTGTCCTTTTTCGACATCGAGGTCGATGCCTTTTAGCACTTCCAGCTCGCCGAAGCTTTTATGCAAATTTTTTATTGAAATCATAATAAACTCCTATCTGTGAATCGATGTGGGTTTAGCGGGAAACATAGCGGTCAAAACGATTTTCCAATCGCCCTTGGACGAGTGACAGCAAGAAGCAGATGACCCAGTAGATCAAGGCTGCCTGCCCGTAAAGCAGCAGGAATTCATAATTGGTCGCAGCGATTTGCTGAGCGACGCGGAACATTTCCGTCACCAAGATCAATGCAGCAAGGGAAGTGTCCTTGACGAGGCTGATAAACGTGTTGGATAGCGGCGGCACCGAAACGCGTGAAGCTTGAGGCAAAATCACGCGGCGCAAGGCTTGGGAATAAGACATGCCAATTGTATCGGCTGCTTCCCATTGGCCTTTCGGAATCGATAGGATCGCTGCACGGATGACCTCAGAAGCGTAGGCACCGACATTCAAGGAGAATCCGATAACGGCAGCCGGGAAGGGGTCAATGGTGACTCCAACCGTCGGCAAGCCGTAAAACAGAATGAATAATTGAACGAGCAGCGGCGTGCCACGGATGATCGAAACGTAAACACGCGCAATCCATTGGAAAATCCGGACGGTGGAAATGCGGGCAAGCGCAGTGATGACCGCCAGGAACAGCCCGAGGATAAAAGAAATGACCGAAAGCGGCAACGTAAATTGCACAGCCGCTTCGATCAATGGCAGGAAGGAGGACTGGGCGATGTCGCCGAGCCGCTCCAACCGTTCAGGGTTTGAGAAAATACTATTCAAGTACATTTTCGCCGAACCACTTATTGGAGATTTCTTCGTACGTACCGTCTTCGATCATTTCAGCAAGGGCCTCATTTGCTGCATCGACGAATGTTTCGTTACCTTTTCGGAACAATAACGCGCTTTGTGCCGCATCGTCAGATTTATCGACGACTTTGATGCCTGCATCCGGGCGTTGATTCTGGAAATCTAAGACCGTCAAATTGTCATTGACTGTTGAATCAACGCGTCCCGATACCAATAATTCGATCGCTTGGTTAAAGCCTTCAACGCCTTCAAGCTCCGCGCCGTAGGAAGTAGCTGTTTCGGCGTAATTACTTGTCAATGATTGCGCAGAGAGCTTGCCTTCCAAATCATCAAAGCTTTGGATTTCTTCATTGCCTTCTGCTACAACAAGAACGGCAGTAGAAGTGATATACGGATCGGAGAAATCGTAGCTTTCCTGACGTTCTTCATTGATGCCGACTTGGTTGGCGACCATATCAAAACGCTCAGCATCGAGGCCTGCGAACATCGCATCCCATTGCGTTTCAAGGAATTCCGCTTCGACACCGAGACGGTCCGCGATTTCACTGGCAATTTCCACGTCAAAGCCTGTCAATTCTCCGCTGTCGTCATGGAACGTGAAAGGAGGGTAGGTTCCTTCAGTCCCGATAACCAAAGTTCCTTCTTCCTGGATTTCGGCGAGCAAGTCCGTTTCGCCTTCTGAGTTGTTTGAATCTGTGTTGTCTGCGCTGTCGGAAGATCCGCAAGCTGCTAGAAATAATGCAGCTGCGCCGATCGGCAGAAATGCCCATTGTTTCTTCATCGGTGGTTCCCCATTTCATTAAATTTTTGCCTTTATGGCGTTGTTGTTCTATTTAAACATAATAAAGCTTACCTGTATAGTAGGTTTAATCGGAAGAGGGAAATATGCAAAAGCCATTGTTTTTTTAAAGAGAACAATTTATAATGGCTCTAACGTAAGGCTTGATATAAAGGCATTTTGAAAGATAAATATGTGTTTATACAGCGGACAAATGTTTTCTCGAAAAGGAGTGTATGAAAAATGAAACGAATCATGGTGACTGGAGCTTTAGGGCAAATCGGCTCGGAATTAGTGGGCAAATTACGTAAGGAATATGGTGCGGAAAACGTGTTGGCGACAGATATCCGTCTATCTGAAAATCAGAACGGGCCTTTTGAAATTCTTGACGTGACAGACGCAGAACGGATGTTGACTTTGGCACGGGATTTCAATGCCGACACAATGATCCATATGGCAGCGCTATTGTCTGCGACTGCAGAAGAAAAGCCGCTACTGGCATGGAATTTGAATATGGGCGGATTAGTAAATGCCCTTGAAGCGGCCCGTGAACTCGGTATGCAATTTTTCACGCCAAGTTCGATTGGTGCATTCGGGCCTTCAACGCCAAAAAATGACACTCCGCAGGACACGCTACAGCGTCCGACAACGATGTACGGCGTCAATAAAGTAGCGGGAGAATTACTGTGTGATTATTACTTCACAAAATTCGGCGTCGATACCCGAGGCCTCCGTTTCCCTGGCTTGATCTCGAACGTGGCGCTTCCCGGCGGCGGAACGACAGATTATGCCGTAGATATTTATTACAAAGCGATTGAAAACGGCAGCTACACTTCCTATATCGCGCAAGGCACCCGCATGGACATGATGTATATGCCAGATGCGCTGCAGGCGATTGTCGATTTGATGGAAGCCGATGCGGATAAGCTAGTGCATCGCAACGCATTCAATGTGACGGCCATGAGCTTTGAACCGGAAGAGATCGCGGCTTCAATCCGTAAGCATATCCCGGATTTCAAAATGGATTATGACGTCGACCCGGCGCGCCAGGCAATCGCTGCCAGCTGGCCGGATAGCATCGACGCCAGTGCAGCAAAAGACGAATGGAACTTCACCACCTCGTACGACTTAGATGCCATGACAGCAGACATGCTGGAAAAACTAAAGCAAAAATTACAACAAGCATAAGAAAAAGGCGCTTTCCGAATCCCGGAAAGCGCCTTTTTTATCGTTTGATTAAAATAATAAGTGTGCGACACCGACAATGATCGGCAAGGCAATAACTGTGCGCAAGAGGAAAACGACGATCAAATCGAAAATATTGACCGGAATTTTCGAGCCGAGCAGCAAGCCGCCGACTTCGGACATGTAAATCAATTGCGTAACCGACATAGTGGCAACGACAAAGCGAGTCAATTCGGATTCAATGCCCGCACCAAGTATCGCTGGCAAGAACATATCCGCGAAACCAACGACCATTAATTGTGCAGCTTCTGCAGCTTCAGGAACACCGAGTAGATTCAAATACGGTTCAAATGGTGCACCGAGAATAGTGAAAGTCGAAGTATATTCCGCAAGAATCAAGGCAATCGTACCGAACGCCATAACGACAGGCGCAACGCCAATCCACATATCGAGCACGTTTTTCATGCCATCTTTAAAGAACTCGGCGACAGAGCGGTTGCGATCCGCTTTTTCAAGTGCTTTACCAAGTCCGTGAGAGGCAAGGCCTTGACCGTTCGGCACGTCTTCAGAAAGCGATTCCTGCGGGGAGCCGTCCATAAACTCTGTCTTTTTCTGTGCGAGCGGATAGATGCGCGGCATGATCAGTGCTAAGATCACCCCGGCGAGAATGACTGTACCGTAATACGGGAGGAAATAAGAGCCAAGCCCAATTTCTTCAATGACGACAATGGCGAAGGTAATCGAGACGACAGAGAAAGTCGTTCCGATAATCGCCGCTTCACGCTGCGTGTACTTATTGTCTTCGTATTGCTTGCTCGTGAGCAGGACACCGATCGTGCCATCGCCCACCCAAGAAGCCAATGCGTCGATAGAAGAACGGCCCGGCAGGCGGAACAACGGGCGCATGATCTTGACCATCATCGTACCGAAAAATTCCAGCAAGCCGAAGTTCATGAGCAGCGGTAAGAACAAGCCAGCGAATAGGAAAATCGTGAACAAGAAGGATAGCAAGCCGCTTCCCGATAAGAGCAAGCCGCCGGTATTCTCGTTCCACACTGGTTCTGGGCCGACTTGGAATAACACCATAAATGCAAAGACAGCGGCGACAACACGCGTCAATGTCCAGAACAAGTTGACGTTGAACAATTTCTCGAAAAATGGAACGGAATCAGAAGTGTTCTCTTTCTTGGCGATAAAAGCCAAAGAGCCAACTGCGGCGACTACCAAGATGGCGAGAACGATCCAAGGAACGAACGATTCGATTGCTCCGGCCATAAGACCTGCGAGCACAGCAATTGTGACTTTCCATCCGTCCTCTGTCGGAATCGGAATGAGGAACAATAGGATTCCCAATAAAGACGGAATCAGGAATAATAACCATGTAGAAGCTGAAAACTTTTTCAAAATAGTATTCCCCTTTTCATTTTATTGTATGAATAAACGCAAAGTATACTAATTATACAACACTTTCCCCTTTGGAACCGCTGTCATTAGTAATGTTTATATTATCTGAAAACAAGAGAAAATAATAGTATTTTTAGAAAGAAAATCTTATTGCTGAATATGGATAATATTGAGAGGTGTTTAGGCTATCGCTTTTTGAATCGATGGGCCATTACAAATGGATCGGAATTCTGGTGTTGTTGGTCAAATCATGTGAGGGTAATTGCTGCATTTTGGCTTTGAAAATAAAAAAATCTCCCGCCTTGCAATATCGAAAAGATATGCAAGGCGGGAGACGGTTTGATATTTATTCGAAATCTTGATCCCAGCGATAAGTATAGAAGCGTTCCATCGTTAACCAGTTTTCGGTTTCGGTGTCGCCGTTTTGCAGCTTATGCTCCATTTCCTCGAGCATCCATGCAGTTTGCGAAATATGGGCTTTCATCGAGTTCATCTTGTGTTCACGAACAGGTTTGATATCGTACACAACGTCAGGCTCCCCGAGCACATCGAGCGTATTGTTGGCGAAGGCCACGCAATGGAGTTTTGGACGATCTTCCATGCGCCGCACTGCACGGACGACGGCCCGCGCTGTTGCTTCATGGTCTGGATGCACAGCAAAGTCCGGGTAGAACGTGATGATTAAGGAAGGTTTGGTTTCTTCGATCAGTTCTTCCATCATGCCGACCATTTTCTCATCATCTTCGAATTCAATGGTCTTGTCGCGAAGCCCCATCATGCGCAGGTCCGTCAACCCCATCGCGTCAGCTGAGGCGAGCAGTTCTTTCTTGCGGATCGCTGGCAAGGATTCACGTGTTGCAAATGGCGGATTGCCGAGGTTGCGGCCCATTTCGCCAAGCGTCAAACAGGCGTAAGTAACCGGCGTTCCTTGTTGAATATGGGTCGTGATCGTTCCCGACACTCCGAACGCTTCGTCGTCGGGGTGAGGGAAGATGACCAGTACATGTCGTTCTTTCGGGATGGTCATTACAATTCCTCCTTAATAGCTGAACGGTGTTTCGCTAAGTTGCAGCGCCACCGCCAATTTTCCAGTTCCGTCGTGGCCAGCGAGCAGCAAGCGGCCTTCTTCGTCGATTTCAAAATGCGTAATGCCTTGTGCGTAAACCCAACCTTGCGGAAGTTTTAGCCCGACACGGTGTGGGCTGTCGCCGACGACTTTGCCAAGTTCAAAATTGATGACAACATTGCGGATGAACGCGCCGGCATTGAAAAAGCCTTCATTGAAATGGCTGGCATAGCTGCCATTTGTCGTTTCCAAGTGAAGGTAGACATCCTTGCCTACGAACGAATCGATCGCCGCTTGGAGTTGGTTGACTTCTACTAGTTCCATGGTGTTCCTCCTAATTAAATCGGTATTCTAATAGTATAAGGAACTCTGCAGCCGAATGCGATTAGTACGCTTGCAACAGAAAAAATGGATGATAAAATTAAAAAAAGAGAGAATTTTCCAAAAGGGGTGAAAGGTTTGAAGTTTTTAACTAATTTCTGTATCGCCATTACTGGGATCATCCTGGCGGGCAGTTTGCCGATTCTCATCAGGGGGTGGGTAGAAGGCGAATGGCGAGGACGATTGTATGTGGAATCGATACGCGAGACATTGGAAGGGCTTTGGCCCATCGGAGAAATTGCGTTTCTCAATTACCGAGCGGGGCAAGAGATGCCGCTATTCCCGAATATTTTCGCCTATATTGTGTATTCACTCGAAATTCTATTTTTAGCCTTGCTGGTAGCCATTATAACCTCATTAACTTTCACAATAGTTACTATGCTACTGTCTGACAATATACGGGAACGGGTGAAAATGATACTTTATTTTTTGGAATCGGTCCCGGATTTGTTGATCATTATGCTGGCGCAGCTCAGTGTTATTTTTTTCTTTAAAGAAACCGGCGTGTTGATTTCAAAAATTGCTGTGGCCGGGGAGGATCGCATTTACTGGCTGCCTGTATTGTGTCTGGCAGTTTTGCCGACCATTCAACTTTATCGCTTATCCATGCTGACATTTCAAGAGGAAGAGCGTCAGATGTATGTAGAACTTGCCCACGCACTAGGATTTTCCAAAGTCTACATCGTGCTCATCCATATGTTTCGCAATGCCATCATTAGCGTATTTTTTCAATCCAAGAGAACGATGTGGTTCATGCTGTCGAACTTGTTTGTACTCGAGTTGATGTTCAACCTCCCAGGAATTATGTTATTCCTCAGGGGAAATATGCACCCGCTCGGTTTTCTAGTGACCATTTTCAGCTTTTTCTTGCCGATGTTCATCTTATATAGCTTCGGGGAATGGTTTTTCGTATCACGCCGGCAGAACAAGGCGGTGGCATAAATGTGGCGCCAACCGTACTTTATTTTTGGATTTTTCATTTTGAGTTTTTTCCTCGCTGGCAGTTTTGTGTACGAATGGGTATGGGGCGATGTCCCGGCGCAAACTCATTACCTAATGGAAGATGGCCGTGCAGTGGAAGCGGCCCCTATTTCCCCCAACTGGCAGCATCCGCTGGGAACTGACCAATATGGCTATGATTTACTGGGGAAATTGATGCTCGGGGCGAAATACACCATCTTGGCTGCATTAGCAATAGCGGCGGTCCGGATGGCAATTGCGGTGCCCATCGGATACTTATTCGGAACTTATTTCGAAAAACAACGCAAATGGATGTCCAGTTTTGCCGACTCGATGCATTATATTCCGCTGACCTTGTTCGCGGCTTATGTGTTAACGCCGTTGTTGTGGATGCCGGAAAATGGATTTTCGAGCACACTTTCGGAACGGATTTCGGTACAGGTGATTATAATGGCGCTGTTAACCGTTCCAATCGTCTCGGTTTTGGTTGCCAATGAAGCTGCTTTGCTTCGGGATAAGGAGTATATCCTAGCTGCGAAAACCCTTGGCGCGGGACGTTTTCGGATTATCCGAAAGCATCTTTACCCGCAAATGCGCGAGAAAATCGCTGTCTTGTATGGCCAGCAAGTTATGGAGACCTTTATCATCTTGGCACATCTTGGACTGCTGGATTTGTTTTTGGGCGGAACAAAAGTCAGCTACGATCCCATGTTTGGGGATCCCCCGATGTCAATTTCTTATGAGTGGGCGGGACTGTTCGGTTCAAGCTTTCGCTACTTGCAAAGCGCTCCTTGGCTGCCACTTGCCCCTGTAGTGTGCATCGGCCTCGCTATTTTTTCAGTGTCGCTGATGATGGAAGGCTATTTACGGTCGAAAAACCCTAAAATCAAGAAAATCCGCCGACAACCGCAAGAAGATCCGGTAGTCGAGTGGAACCGGGAGCAGCTGCGCGAGAAAATGGTGCGCTTAAAAAATGAAAACCAGTCTAAATGAGGCTGCCGAACCATGGAGTTTCCAGAAGACAAATAAATGATTTCAAGCGTATAACGGCATAACAAAAGGGGCTGTCCCAAAAGGTCACGAAAAGTGACTTTTAGGGGCAGCCCCTTTGCGTCTTCTAAAGAACGGGCTGATGTCCATTTCGACGGACGCTTTCCGCGGGCACGGCCTTAGCCGCTTCCCTCGCTTCGCTCAGTCCAGGGTCTTCGGCTCGCGCTGCTCCCGCTGGAGTCGCCGTCTCCATTCCCATCAGCCGGCTACTTTTAGGTTCCTCACCGATAAATGAAAAACAGACGGAGAAAAAGAATTTCTTTTTCTCCGTCTGTTTTATTTTAGAGACTTATGGGACAGCCCCTTTCTACTTGTGAAATTATAGTTCGACTACGTCGACTTCTGCTTTGTGGAATTTATTCGCAGCACCGTGCATAACAGGGCCAACGTATTCGTTCAGCTTCCAGCCGTGTGCAATCGCTGTGGATACAAAAATCTTAGCGTTGTAGACCGCGTCTTTGACCGATTGACCATTTGCAAGGTTCGCCGTGATCGCCGCAGCGAAAGTACAGCCTGCGCCGTGGTTATAAGTCGTGTCGGTTTTCTCGGCTATTAAGAGGTAATGTTTTTCTCCGTCGTATAGAAGGTCCGCCGCTTTTTCGTGCTTCAATTGCTTGCCGCCTTTGATGACGACAAATTTCGTTCCGTGAGAATGAATCTTTTCCGCCGCTTTTTGCAAGTCTTCCACTGTGTGAAGCGCGCCGAGTCCAGATAATTGGCCAGCTTCGACCAAGTTCGGCGTAACAACTTTTGCGTGTGGCAACAAGTATTTGACCATTGCATCGACGTTTTCTGGGAATAGCACTTCGTTTTCGCCTTTGCATGCCATGACCGGATCGATGACGACATCGGTAATGCCGGATGCTTCAATCGCCTTGCCAGCCATTTCGATAATGTCGACGGTTGGCAGCATGCCAGTTTTCAATGAGTCGATGCCAGTCGAGAAAGCTGTTTTCAATTGGGCATCAAGTGTATCGAGCGCGATCGGATGAATGCCGTGGCTCCAATGGTTGTCCGGATCCATCGTGACAATGACAGTAAGTGCGTTCATGCCATATGTGCCGTGTTCCTGGAACGTCTTCAAGTCGGCCTGGATGCCAGCGCCGCCGGAAGTATCCGATCCTGCAATGGTGAGTGTCTTTTTGAGTGTCATAAGTCAATCTCCTTTAAGCTATTTAGTCATTGAGCTAATTTTATAGAAATTCCTTGCGATTTACAACGGTTTGGGCCTGTGTGGCCAAGCTAAGGCTAGCACTGTGCCGATTGAAGCAAGGGAAAATAACAACGTAAAACCCCCGATAACCCAATGGCCATTAGTGAAGAGGCCAATAGCCATCACTAATGTTAAAATAGCCGTAACGATAATCAAACCGATCAGGCAGCCCATGCCGGCGCGTTTGGCGTTTTCGGGTGCGCTGTCGCCTTTCGTTTTGGAAATATTGGACATCTTTTGCCGCCAGTCTGCCATTACGTGTTCAGCCCCTTTTTTCCATCGTAACACGCAGCAGTGGTGAATTGAAGCGCTTGCAGCAAGGGGAACTTAAGAAAAAACGGCATCGAGAAGAAAAGCCGTTTATTGGAGGAATGAATATCATGACTAAACAAATTTTCAGCAACGACTGGCAGGAAATCTTAGGTGAAGAATTTGGCAAAAGCTATTACCTGGAATTGAGGGAGTTCTTAAAAGAAGAATATGCCAAGGAAATGATTTATCCAGTGAAAGAAGATATTTGGAACGCTTTTGAACATACGGCGTACCGGGATGTCAAAGCTGTTATTCTCGGGCAAGACCCTTATCATGGCGAGAACCAAGCGCATGGCTTGAGCTTTTCTGTCCAACCAGGTATCGCCCATCCACCGAGCCTGCGCAATATCTTCAAAGAGCTGGAGAGTGATATCGGCTGTCCTAAGCCGGTGGATGGAACCTTGACGAAATGGGCTGATCAAGGCGTCTTGATGCTGAACACGGTTCTGACGGTTAGGCAAGGTCAAGCGCATTCGCATCAGAAGAAAGGGTGGGAGTCATTCACGGACGAAGTGATCCGGAAATTGTCGGCACGTGAAGAACCCGTCATATTTATTTTATGGGGCAAGCCGGCACAGATGAAAAAACGCCTGATCGATACCGAACGCCATGCCATTATTGAAGCACCACACCCGAGCCCGCTCAGTGCGCATCGCGGCTTTTTCGGCAGCAAGCCATTCTCAAAAGTGAACAAGCTGTTACAATCGCGTGGAGAGGCGCCGATCGACTTCTGCCTGGACTGACGAATCCGGCGGGCGCGTGTTAAACTGAATGGGACTAACAGCGAGAGGGGCCATGATTCATGGGCATCGAAACGACACGTATTTTAGATGAAATCGATAAGCACACGGCCCGTGCACGGCAAGGCGAACCTGAAAAGATTCGGGAATCGCTTGCCGCAATCCGGGCTTTATGCGACCTGCTTCTTGAAGACGGTATGCAAGCACCTAAAAAGCCGCGTGCTGTGCCGCTTGCTTCAACGGAAACGGTGAACCGGCCGCAGACTGTTCCGACGGCTGAAAGAATGCAAGAAGAAGGAGCGAATGGCGATTCGCTGTTTGAATTTTAAATGGAAAGAGGACGAAACCAATGAAATTTTTCTTGATAGCGGGAGCGGTCAATGGGCTGCTTGCCGTCGCTTTTGGGGCATTCGGGGCACATTTGCTCGAAGGCCGCGTAGCGGATAAATACTTGGATACCTGGCAGACAGCTGTTCAATACCAAATGTTTCACTCGATCGGATTGATCGCTGTTGCGATTTTAATGAGTTCTGCGCTTATCGGTCCACTTAGTTCACTTAGCTGGGCGGGATATTTGATGCTCGCGGGAATCGTGATTTTCTCAGGCAGCTTGTACGTCCTGAGCTTATCGGGCATTAGTGTACTTGGGGCGATTACCCCTATCGGCGGTCTTGCATTTATCGCAGGATGGGTCATGTTGATGATCGCCGCAGCGAAAGCTTTATAATGAGTGACAAGAAACAGCCTGCACAGCGTGTGCAGGCTGTTTTCAGAGTGTTGAAGAAGTCCGCAGATCGCTCTCAATTATGAAAGAGAGAACCTTTTTCTATATTCAACATTCAATAACCTTTCTAAGTATTTGGAGAAGCGTTCGCTCGACTCCTGTGGATCAGCGAGACGACCGAGACCCCGCAAGGCGCGAAGCGGCTGAGGAGGCTTGGGCGCGAGCCCACGGAAAGCGAGCGATAAGCTTTGGAAAATACGACTTTTCACCTTTCCTGACAACCTGAAAACAGCCTACACAGCGTGTGCAGGCTGTTTTTTTGTGTGTCTGACAAAATGTTGCCATTGATCAGAAGAATGGAAATATTACTGGATTACGTTAAGTTTCTGTAAATATGTTGTATCTCTATTGCAGGTAGACATACAATGAGTGAGGGTTTATCAACGGATAAGGATGTAGGTATATGAAACAGCAAGCACATATTTTTGATATACATGTCATGAGGGCAGTAGGCTGTTTGATGGTCGTGCTCGTTCATGTCTCCGCATTATATTATGTTCAGCATGGCGATTGGCAGGATGTTATTTTATTCCTCAACCAGGCAAGCCGTTTCGGGACACCGATTTTCGCCATCGTCAGTGGACTGTTATTGTTTTTGCAAGTGAGGAACAAAGGCTTTTTCTTTCAGCGCTTTTTCTCGTCGCGCCTGCAGAAAATCGTCATTCCGTTCTTGTTCTGGACCGCGTTTTACTTATTTTATTTATGGATCGTCTTCGGGGCCAACCCGCTGGATTCGGGAATCAAGCGATTTTTGTTTGAGGTGGCGTTCGGGGAGACGTATTCCCATCTTTATTTCATCTCCATCGTGTTGCAATTCTATCTGATTTTCCCTTTGCTGCAATTGATCAGAAGCAAAGCAGCTTGGATGATCGCCTTGGTGGTATCTGCTGCCATTCATGTTTACGCGATGAAATACATGGATCCTTCGCAATTTGACGGGCTGCTTGCCAGAGTCGTCGAGCAGCGAGCCTTTTTGCCGAAGTGGATTTTCTTCTTTATCTTTGGCGGATTTCTCGCCTACAACTGGGAAACGGCGAAGCAGTGGGCGTACAAGTGGAGAGTCGGTTTGTTTGTTGGGGTGCTGCTAATCCTTTACTTTGCGGCAGTTGAATACGAATGGGGACGTTACATAGGATCCAACCGCGTATCCAATATCATCAATTTGCCGATCCTCATTTTGTTTATCATGGCGATTGCCGAGAAAGTCGGGCGAAATCCACTGCTCCATACAGTCGCTTCGAAGCTAGGCGCGATGTCTATGGGAATCTATTTGATCCACCCGTTTGTCATCAATATGCTGCAGCGCAATATGCCTGAGGGCGTATGGAGGCTCTCGTTGTTTCCATTATGGTACGTAGTGGTGATGGCTATTACGATTGGCATCATTTTGCTGGTACAGAAACTGCCATTTGGCCGCGTTATCTTGACCGTTCCTTCTGTCAAGACGGTCAAGCCCGCTACAAAGAGCGGGAACAAAGACTTAAAGGAAGCTTGATGACATGATATAAAAAAAGTTGCCGGCACACGCAGGCAACTTTTTTATGTTATTTCGCTGAATCTGGTACTTCTTCAATGATTGCGCCGCCAACTAGTAGTGAACACATAAAAAAACGCCGCCTCCTGATGAAAGGAGGCGGCGTTTATCAGAAATTTATACTTCGAGGAATTTCACGGTTTTTTCTTTGTCGAGAATCGTGCCGACGTAGAATGAACCAAATTCGCCGTAGCGAGCGGAAACTTCATCGAAACGCATTTCATAGACAAGTTTCTTGAATTGGAGCACGTCTTCCGCGAAAAGCGTGACGCCCCATTCGTAATCATCGAATCCGACAGAGCCGGAAATGATTTGTTTGACTTTACCGGCATAGCTGCGGCCGATTTTGCCGTGAGACAGCATCAAATCTTTGCGCTCTTGCATTGGCAACATGTACCAGTTGTCATTGCCTTCGCGGCGCTTGTCCATTGGATAAAAGCAAATGTACTGGGAGCGTTGCAGCTCAGGGTACAGACGCGAACGGACATGCGGGTTTTGGTAAGGGTCTTCATTGCTGTCGCCTGACAGGTAGTTCGACAATTCCACAACGGATACGTAAGAATAGGTCGGTACTGTATAAGCGATCAAAGTCAATTTATTGTATTCGGTTTCGAGCTCGCGCAACTCATCCATCGTTTCGCGCAATAGCATAAGCATCAGGTCTGCTTTTTGCCCGATGATGGAATAAAGGGCGTGGGCACCGGTTTTATTGTCATCAGCTTGGTTAACTTTGTCCATGAAATTGTTGAACTCGTCGATTGCGAATTGGCGCTCCTCATCGGTCAACATTTTCCATGCGACCCAGTCCATCGAACGAAAATCGTGGAGCACGTACCAGCCGTCTAATGTGATTGCTGCTTCATTCATCAGTAGAACACTCCTTTTATATGAATCTCTTTCCCAGTTTATCACACGCACCGGAGAAGTTCCTATCCGAATGCGGCCTGTCACGAATTTGCCATGGGCGCAGCGCCTTTTCAGCCTGCATTGAAAAGGGTAAACTGAGAAGAGTGAATCAAAAAGAGGAGAATGACAGCATGGCTTTATTTATGGAAGATAAAAAATGGCGCTTTTGGGACCAGTCCTTGAGTGCGCGCAACCGCTCTGCGCTCGAATCGTTCGCAGCGGACGACACGCTTTGTGAACTGGTTGGCTCGCAGAAAAGTCCGGCGACGGTCAGAACCTGGGTGCATGATGAAACGGTCGTACTTGGCATCCAAGACCATCGCTTGCCCCATATCGATAAAGCGATGGCAGTACTAGAAGACAACGGCTATCAAGGAATTGTCCGGAATTCCGGCGGCCTTGCCGTAGTGCTCGATTCCGGCGTCTTGAATATTTCCGTCGTTCTATCGGAAAAAGAAGGGGCGATCGATATTCCGCAAGGCTACGATATCATGGTCGAACTGGTGGAAGCATTGTTTCCGGAAGCGACAATCGATGCCTACGAAATCGTCGGTTCCTACTGCCCAGGCAGCTACGATTTGAGCATTGGCGGAAAGAAATTTGCTGGCATTTCCCAGCGGCGCATTCGCCGCGGCATAGCGGTGCAAGTGTATTTGTGCATCGAAGGAAGCGGCGCTGAACGGGCGGAAGTGATTCGCAAATTTTACGAAGCGGGCAGAGGGGGCGAAGATACAAAATTCAGCTATCCCGAGATCCAGCCGGAAGTTATGGCCTCGCTTAGTGAATTGCTTGGCCGTGACATCACCGTGCCTGAAGTGGTACTCGATCTACATGCGCTGCTCGGTTCGCCGGCTCCGATGCCGCTTCAAGAAGAAGAATTTGAATTGTATTCGTTTTATTTAAAACGGGTATTTGATCGCAACGAAAAAATGCTCGAATGAACGCTTGAATGAACAGATGATTCGTGTAAAATAACCAGTACGATTCGAGGAGGAGTGCCCGTGAGCTACGCCACACAGAAATTAGCTGAAGAAAAAGTTTTCAAAGATCCGGTTCACCGGTATATCCACGTGCGCGACCAAGTGATTTGGGACCTCGTCAACTCAAAAGAGTTCCAGCGCTTGCGCCGTATCAAACAACTCGGGACATCCTACCTCGTTTTTCACGGCGCAGAGCATAGCCGGTTCAACCATTCGCTCGGCGTCTACGAAATCGTCCGGCGCATCTCAGACGATGTGTTCCATGGCCGCCCGGAGTGGGATGAAGGCGAGCGCTTGACGGTGTTATGCGCTGCGCTTCTTCATGATCTCGGACACGGCCCATTTTCGCATTCATTCGAAAAGGTCTTTGACGTGGACCATGAAGAATTCACGCGTGCCATCTTGACCGGTGATACGGAAGTGAACAGCATCTTGCAAAAAGTTGCGCCTGATTTTCCGGCAGATGTTGCAGAAGTCATCGCCAAAACCTACTCCAATAAACAAGTCGTCTCGCTCATTTCCAGCCAGATCGACGCTGACCGGATGGATTATTTGCAGCGGGACGCATACTATACGGGTGTTTCCTATGGCCATTTCGACATGGAGCGCATCCTGCGGGTCATGCGGCCATTAGATGACCAGGTCGTTATCAAATCGAGCGGCATGCACGCGGTCGAAGACTATATCATGAGCCGCTACCAGATGTATTGGCAGGTGTATTTCCACCCGGTCGCAAGAAGCGCGGAAGTCATTTTGCGGAAAATTTTGCAACGGGCAAAGGAATTGAGCGAAAACGGCTATGAATTCCAGCAGCCGCCGACCCATTTTCTCGCCTTTTTCGACCGCAGCTTTACGCTGGCCGATTATTTAGCGCTCGATGAAGGGGTCTTGATGACTTACTTCCAGCTTTGGATCAATGAACGCGATCCGATTTTGGCTGATTTATGCGAGCGTTTTGTCAACCGGCGCCTGTTCCAATACGTCGATTTCGATCCCGGTACGGACTACAAGAAACTCGGGGAGCTTTCGGCATTATTCAAAAAAGCGGGTATCGATCCCGAATATTACTTGATCGATGATTCGACTTCCGATTTGCCATATGACTTCTATCGCCCTGGAGAAGAAGAGGAGCGCCTGCCGATCCAATTATTGATGCCAAACGGCGACATTAAAGAACTATCCAGGTTGTCCCAGATTGTAGACGCCATATCCGGCAAACGCCGAACCGATTATAAATTATATTTTCCAGCAGAATTGTTGATCGATGGCAAGAAAAAAGCCATTAAGCAGCAAATCCTGGAGATGCTCAGAGAAGGAGGGATTTAGTTGCTCCAAGAACATGCAAGAATCGTCGATTTTATCGCGACGGCCGAAGGAGTAACCGGCCGAAAGAAACTGCAGAAAATGGTCTATATTATGAAAAAGCTCAATGTCCCGTTCAGAGAGAAATACGAATTTCATATCTACGGGCCCTATTCGGAAGAATTGACGGCGCGCATTGAGGAATTATGCGATATGGGCTTTATTTCAGAAGCATTGGAAGACAAAGGTTCCTATGTTCAATATAAATACGCGGTCACGGAAGAAGGCATGGAATTCCGACAAGCCGTTGCGGCATCGATCCCGAAAAACCCTGAAGCCGCCGCTTTGCTCAATGCCAAAAGCGCACGCTTTCTGGAGCTCGCTTCGACTCTTCTGTATTTTGACCATCTCGAGCGTGAAGAACAGATCGCCAAATTGCATAGTGTAAAAGGCAAACTGAACTTCACCGAAACTGAAATCGAGGAAGCTTACCGTTTTCTCGGTGAACTGGCACAATTAAAGCTCGCGTAACTTGTGTCCTCTTTAATCAAGCATATTTCGAGGGGGATGGTGCTTGTTCAAAAGGCTCCCCCTTTGATTGAAGCCTCTTGTTGTGAACCGCCGCCGCGCTTGGGGTTGAGCTCCCGCAATAAGCCAGGAAAACCACCTGTCTCATTGCTTCGCTTCACCCGTATTCGCGCGGTGGCTATACCGGTTCATTGAAAAAAATGAGCAGATGCGACAAGGTCAAAACTGACATCAGCTGGCTATTTCGTGATTTAACTTTTGAGCAGTGAGATGAGCCCATTTATTTGTGCATAAAAAAACTCCCCGAGGGGAGTTTTTGTCTACTCTTCGCTTAATAGCTTACCGTTGACCGCGTATTCGCTTTTCTTTAAGTCTTCGAGGAAGACGACAACTTTTTCGGTTGGTGCACCGGTCGTTTCAGAAACAGCGGCTGTTACTTTTTCGACGAGTGCGCGTTTTTGTTCATCTGTGCGGCCTTCAAGCATTTTTACAGTTACGTATGGCATAATGGATGCAGCTCCTTTTCATTGAATGTTAGGCTAATCATATACAGAATGGAGGAATTGTACAAATGGCAAATGAAGAAAAGCCCAAAAAGAAATTGGGATTCACCATTATAAAAGACGATCCGACAGACGGGCATAAAGGCTACGGCATCGGTTCCTTGTCGCTCGAGAACGTTTCACCGCTCATCATCGACGTCGAAGAACAAGATGCGGTACTTGATATTGGCGCGATGCACGCAAGAAGCCAAACAGAACGCGGCATCAAATTTACGACCAACCGCGAAGATTCTGAGGGCGGAAAAAATTATTGGCTCGTCTGGATCACCATCGATTTCAATCCGGCAGGGCCTTATTATGCAGGGGTCACCGCCTGTGAAATGGTCGTCAACCGGGAAAAGCGCCGCGGCTATAAAATTTTGGCGGACCACGTTAATTTGATGGATAAGTCAATGAAACGCAAAATCATTGTTGACCATATGGATGCGCCATCGAAAAAAGTACTCGCTGATTACTTGAAAACCCATAACCCAGAAATGTGGGAGCGCAGCGAAGAACAATTGCATAGTGATTTGTTACAGTAAAGTTAGATTTTTGAACAGAATGTGAAACCTGAAATTCGGTCCTTCAGGCAGTTGAAGTTGAGACGAAAAAAAAGTAAACTGAGAGTACAGCTTTTCAACTAGAAAGCTAGGACACCTGATAGCGGGCAAGTGCTGTGAGCCATTGCGACAAACCCAAGCCCAATGCCTCATGTCACTTTCTCCGCGCCCATCAGGCCAAAAAGGTTTTCTGTGCAGGGAATGGATTCCCTTTGCAGAAAGCCTTTTTGTATGCAGGGAATCGGCAACTGCCTGAGCTTCTCGAGTCATTTAGGCATGCATAGTCCACGCCTGTTCGGGTAAAGAATAGTGGCGGAAAAGAGTATTGCACTTTTGCGGAAAACACTTATACTTTGTAAGGTGATTTCAATCTGATAAATAAAGGAGTTTGATTATACATGGCAGGATTCTGGTATACCGAAAAACAAACCGAAAACTTTGGCATTACAATGAAAATCAATAAAACGCTTCATACAGAACAAACAGATTTCCAATATTTGGAGATGGCTGAAACAGCAGAATGGGGCAATATGTTGTTTTTGGACGGCATGGTCATGACTTCTGAAAAAGACGAATTCGTCTACCACGAAATGGTTGCACACGTGCCACTATTTACTCACCCGAACCCGGAAAACGTATTGGTCGTCGGTGGAGGAGATGGCGGTGTCATCCGTGAAATTCTGAAACACCCATCAGTAAAAAAAGCGACGCTTGTTGATATCGACGGAAAAGTCATCGAGTACTCGAAGAAATTCTTGCCATCGATTGCATCTGGCTTAGAAGATGCACGCGTAGAAGTGATCGTCGGTGACGGCTTCATGCACATCGCGGAGTCGGAAAACGAATTCGACGTCATCATGGTCGACTCAACAGAACCGGTTGGACCGGCTGTAAACTTGTTCTCAAAAGGTTTCTATGCAGGTATTTCAAAAGCCTTGAAAGAAGACGGCATTTTTGTCGCGCAATCGGATAACCCATGGTTCACGCCAGATTTGATCAAACAAGTCCAAAGCGACGTGAAAGAGATTTTCCCGATTACAAAACTTTATCTTGCAAACATCCCAACATACCCGAGCGGCTTGTGGTCGTTTACAATCGGGTCGAAAAAATACAACCCGCTGGAAGTTCCGGCTGAACGTTTCCACGACATCGACACCAAATATTACACGCGGGAATTGCACGACGCAGCATTTGTGTTGCCGAAATTTGTGAAAGATTTGACGGGTGAATAAGATGCGTTTTGACGAAACTTATTCAGGAAAAGTATTCATCAAAAGCCATCCGAATTATGAAGAATCAAAAGCAGTTCTTTACGGCATGCCAATGGACTGGACCGTCAGCTACCGTCCAGGCTCGCGTTTTGGCCCGAACAAAATTCGCGAAGTCTCCATCGGACTGGAAGAATACAGCCCGTATTTGGACCGCGAACTAGAAGATGTGAAATTCTTCGATGCTGGAGATATTCCGTTGCCATTCGGCAACCCGGAAAAATCCTTGCTCGAGATCGAAACGTATGTCCACACTTTATTGAAAGACAATAAAATTCCGATGGGCATGGGCGGGGAGCATCTAGTATCACTTCCGGTCATGAAAGCGGTCGCCAGCAAATACGACGATCTTGCCATCATTCACTTCGATGCGCATACCGACTTGCGTGAAAACTACGAAGGCGAAGAATATTCCCATTCAACGCCGATCCGCAAAATCGCCGATCACATCGGCCCGAAAAATGTTTACTCGTTTGGTATCCGTTCCGGCATGAAGGAAGAATTCGAATGGGCGAAAGAACAAGGCATGCATTTGTATAAATTCGAAGTACTCGAACCCTTGAAGCAAGTGCTTCCGACACTTGAAGGACGTCCGGTTTATATCACGATCGACATGGACGTGCTCGACCCGGCACACGCGCCAGGAACCGGCACAGTCGATGCAGGCGGAATCACATCGCGTGAATTGCTTGCATCGATCCATGCCATCGCGGCATCCGGCGTCAACGTCGTCGGCTTCGATTTGGTCGAACTAGCACCAGTCTATGACCATTCCGACCAAACCGCGAACACTGCAAGCAAACTCATCCGAGAAATGATACTTGGGTGGGTTAAATAAGAAAAGCGGAAGCGCCCGTATAGATTCGACGGGCATAAGACGATCTGGCGAAGCGGCGCTTTTTGCCGCACAGCCAGAGTGGCTTATGACCCCGAGAATCTGGGCGCTGGAGCTAGACAGAAGAAAAGCGGAAGCGGCCATGTGGAGGCTAAGCTAAGAGCGCGACGTCCTGTCGCAACGCTTAGCTGACTCACATCCTGTGAGCCCTCGACAGGCATAAGACGATCTGGCGAAGCGGCGCTCTTTGCCACGTAGCTAAACATGAAAACGAAACAGCCGGCCTGGCATCCAACAGGTCGGCTGTTTCGTTTTTTTAATAGATTGTGAAGCGGAAGAGGTCTTTTTCCCGACATAGATGTTTACGCAATCGGTTTTAGAGAAATGGGTAAGAAAAGAAATAAAAGGGGGATGATGCGCGATGCATGATTTTAATGAAGTCTTCATACAAATATTGATTCTCCTGGCGATTGCCATCGCAGTAGTTGGGGTGGCAAAAAAAGTCGGGCAACCCGATACGATTGCACTTGTGTTGGTCGGTTTGTTCCTAGGCGTTGTCAATTTGCCGTTTCCTCTGATTGACCAGGCTGAAGCATTCATCACCCAGTCCGAAGTGTTCCAAGTCATCATCATTTCCTTGTTTCTGCCGATTTTACTTGGGGATGCGACGCTGAAACTGCCATTTCATCATTTGTATCAGCAGAAAAACACAGTTATTGGAATGGCGCTTGGCGGGACGTTTCTGTCATTTGTGCTGATTGGATTTGCAGCACATTATCTACTGGGCCTCCCTATTGCCGTGGCCTTTACCTTTGCGGCCTTGATGAGTGCGACAGACCCAATCAGCGTCTTGTCGATCTTTAAATCTGCAGGGGTTTCACAAAAGCTGTCGACCATCATGGAAGGGGAGTCTTTATTCAATGACGGCATCGCCATCGTTCTTTTCCAAATTTCCTCTATTTATTTGCTGACGTATATAGAAATGGGATGGGCCGGTGTAGGGAGCGGCGTGTGGATGTTTTTAAGATTTGCTGTGGGCGGGGTGCTGGTTGGATTAGTGCTCGGCTTCCTCTTTTCTCAAGTTATCCGGTTTTACGACGACTACCCGTTTGAAATTGCTGTCTCCGCACTTTTGTTCTTCGGCAGTTATTTTATCGCAGAACATCTCCACGTATCTGGTGTAATTGCGGTAGTAGCGGGAGGCTTCGTATTTGGTGATTATGGCGGGAAGATCGGAATGTCGAAAACGACTGAACGAAACATCAATTCCTTCTGGGACGTCATCACGCTGATTGCCAATTCGCTTATCTTCCTCATCGTGGGACTCGAAATTCGCAATATCGATTTCATGGGCCAATGGGGCATCATTGCCTTAGCGATTGTCATTGTCATCGTCGCGAGAATCATTGCGCTGTTCATCAGTACGATGCCGGCGAAAAGCTTGAATAGGAAAGAACGAATTTTATTGAACTGGGGCGGACTAAAGGGCAGTTTATCGATTGCTTTGGCTCTTAGCCTGCCGTCTAGCTTCGAAGGAAGAGAAACCATCTTGCTGTTAACGTTTTCCGTCGTGCTGTTTTCCTTGATCGTTCAAGGACTAACGATCAAACCGCTGATCGGCAAATTAGGGCTAAAAGAGAAAGTTTCAGAAGAAAATACTCATTAAGCAAACTGGCTTGAGAAATCAAGCCAGTTTTTTATGGAAGTAAAAAGGAGTGAGATCTTTCATGCATGCTGATGAAATGTTTGCTGCTCTTGTGGAATTCTGCAAGACATCTGACACGTGATCCTATTGCTTCTTTTTCATAATGTCGAAATTGAAACTTAATTGAAAACAACCGTCAATTCGGGCTATAATGAAACGGTTATTAACAAACGGAGAGGCGGATGCATATGAAAAAATCGGTGAACATCAAATTGACGACAATCATCCGCCAGCCGGATGCCGAAGACCAAGTGATGGAACTGCGTTCTGAAGGCGTCCTGACCGAGAAAAACGGGCGGCGCTATCTACAATACGATGAGCGGCAAGACGATCTCGATATCCGGACAACGGTCAAACTCGGCGAGACTGACGCGGTTGTGATGCGCAGCGGGGGCTTGCAGATGCGCTTGCCATTCCTGCTGGATAAAGAGCAGACCGGCAATTTACGCCACGGGGAAGAATCGTTCATGCTGACGACAAAAGCGCATGAGCTCATCATGACGGAAAGCCGTTTTAAAGTGCGCTATGATTTGGCGCTTGGAAGCGAATTTGCCGGCGAATACGAAATGGAAATACAGTTTACGGAGGGAACCAAATGAACGCAGTAGAACAAGTGCAGCACAACATTAAACAGGCGATTGCCGAAGCGGTCCAAAAGGCGGGCCTTACAGAAGAGCCCGTCCAGGTCCAATTGGAATCACCGAGAGATAAAGCGAACGGCGATTACGCGACAAACGTAGCCATGCAATTGACGCGCCTTGCGAAAAAGCCGCCACGCGCCATTGCAGAAGCGATCGTGGAAAACTTGGATACACAATCAGCGAACATCGAAAAAGTCGAAATCGCAGGCCCAGGATTCATCAACATCGTTATCCAAAAAGATTATTTGAACGATGTGATCAAAACCGTATTGGAGCAAGGCGAGGAATATGGCCGCTCGAACGCTGGCAACAGCCAACGCATCCAAGTTGAGTTCGTTTCAGCGAACCCGACAGGCGACCTTCATTTAGGCCATGCCCGCGGCTCCTCTGTCGGCGATTCAATGTGCAATATCTTGGACCTTGCCGGCTATGATGTGTCCCGTGAATATTACATCAACGATGCCGGAAACCAAATCAATAACTTGGCGCTATCAATCGAAGGGCGTTATTTCGAAGCGCTTGGCAAAGGCGAAAGCATGCCGGAAGACGGCTACCGCGGACAGGACATCATCGACATCGCGGCAGCACTCGTTGAAGAGCATGGCGATAAATTCCTTCATATGACTGAGCAAGAACGTTATAAAGCCTTCCGTGAACACGGCTTGAAAGTGGAACTGGCAAAATTGCAGAAAGACTTGGCAGATTTCCGTGTCCATTTTGATGTATGGTATTCTGAAACGTCTCTTTACGAAAACGGCAAAATCGACGCGGCATTGAAAAAACTGCGCGACAACGGCCATATCTACGAAGAAGACGGCGCGACTTGGTTCCGTTCGACGACATTCGGCGACGATAAAGACCGCGTGCTTATCAAAAATGATGGCACTTATACGTATTTGACACCAGATGTCGCTTACCACGAAGACAAGATCCAGCGCGGATTCGATAAGCTCATCAATATTTGGGGAGCTGACCACCACGGCTACATCCCGCGTATGAAAGCGGCGATCGAAGCGCTTGGCTATGACCGCGATACGCTTGAAGTAAGCATCATCCAAATGGTGCAATTGTATAAAGACGGCGAAAAGATGAAAATGAGCAAACGTACCGGCAAAGCCGTCACGATGCGCGAATTGGTCGAGTTGGTCGGCCTGGATGCGGTGCGTTATTTCTTCGCGATGCGCTCTGGCGATTCGCATATGGATTTCGATTTGGATTTGGCCGTTTCCCAGTCTAACGAAAACCCTGTGTACTATTCTCAATACGCACATGCCCGCATCTGTTCAATTCTGCGCCAGGCAGCGGAGCAGAACTTCACTGCTTCCACCGAGCATCTGGAGCTGTTGACTGACGAAAAGGAAATCGAAGTCTTGAAGAAAATCGGCGATTTCCCGCAAGTTATCGCAGATGCTGCCAAACTTCGCGCGCCTCACCGCGTGACGACGTATATCCATGAGTTGGCATCGAACTTCCACAGCTTCTATAACGCCAATAAAGTACTGGATGCCAGCAACGAAGACATGACACGCGCGCGTCTTGCTTTGATCGAAGGGGTCAAAACAACGCTTGCGAACGCCTTGAAGACAGTTGGCGTCCAACCACCTGAAAAAATGTAGAAGACAACTAAAGCTTTGGGTGTATAATGGAGTCATCAAATCAATTGAATAGCCATCAGGAAGGTGCTTATGTCTAAGAACATGAGTTAAAAGGGAAGCCGGTGCAATTCCGGCGCGGTCCCGCCACTGTATGTGAGAGCAAACTGCAAATGCCACTGGAAACTCCGGGAAGGCGCAGCGAGCAATGACCACAAGCCAGGAGACCTGCCTTCTTGAACCCCGAACCGAAAGCTTGCGAGGACAGGCCGGACGCGCTTGTTTTTGCGAACCGTCCCGTAAGTCCCCCGCAGTTTTACTGCGGGGGACTTTTTTTATCGAAAAGTGGAAGCGGCTGAATGGAAGCTAAGCTAAATGCGCGACGTCCTGTCGCAACGCTTAGCTGACCCACTTCCTGTGGGCCCTCGACAGGCGTAAGACGGATGGCCGAAGCGGCGCTCTTTGCCGCACAGGGCAGTCGGCTTACGACCCGAGAGGCAAGCCGCTGGAGCTAGACAACAAGAAAAGAGGAAGCGGCTGAGTGGAAGCTAAGCTAAATGCGCGACGCCCTATCGCAATACTTAACAGACCCGTTTTCTGTACGCCGCCGAGCGAGCGCTTGGTAGGAGAGACACGAAAACATCAGGAGGAATGAACATGGAGAAGATATGGAAATTTGGAGCAGCTGCAGGAATGGCTGCTATTGTACTGGCTGGATGTGGAGACGAAGAAGCGGCACCGGTTGAAGATCAAGAAACAGAAACGCCAGCGGAGCCGCCTACGGAAGTAGCGGAAGCGGAATTCCCGGTGACATTAGTTGATGCAATGGGCGATGAGGTGGTTATTGAAGAAGAGCCGGAATCGTTCGTTTCGATGATTCCTTCAAATACGGAAATCGCTTATGAACTCGGTCTCGGTGAAAAAATGGTCGGTGTTTCTGATTTTGATAATTACCCGGAAGAAGTAGCGGATCTTGAAAAAATCGGTGGCCAAGAGTTCAATGTAGAGAAAATCATCAGCCTGCAACCCGATATGGTATTGGCTCATGAATCAGGGCTGGGCATGGGAACTGATGGATACCAACAATTGCGCGACGCTGGTTTGAATGTCTTTGTCGTAGAAAATGCCGAAACATTTGATGAAGTGTACGAAACGATATCCACGATTGGCCAAGTGTCTGGCGCCGTAGAGGCAGCAAATGGTTTGATTGAAGAAATGGAAGTGCAAGTAGCCGAAATTGAAGAATTGGCAGCGAATGTCGAGGAATCGAAATCGGTATTTGTAGAAATTGGCAGTGAACCGGAATTGTATACAGCTGGAACCGGGACATTCATCCATGAAATGCTAACGATGATTCAAGCGGAAAATGTTGCTGGCGGTGAAGAGGGATGGATCAGTATGGACCCTGAAGCAGTCGTTGCGGCAAATCCAGAGATTATCATCACAACAGAAGGCGGTTATATTGAAAATGCTGCTGAACTGATTAAAGAACGCAGTGGCTATGCAGTGGTAACAGCTGTGCAGGAAGATGCCATTTATGAATTGAACCCCGATACCGTCACACGTCCGGGCCCGCGTTTGACGGAAGGTTTGATGACTTTGGCGGAAGTGATTTATCCGGAGACTTTCAGTGAGTAAATCGGCACTTGCCTATTTAGTCTCCCTGATTTTATTGGGCGGGGCGGTAGTGCTCGGTGTGACGGTAGGAACCGTGCCGATTTCCCCGATGGTTATTTGGAATCCTGCTTCAGACGAAGCGGCGGCAAATATTTTATGGAATATCCGCATGCCGCGTGTCGTGCTTGCGGGATTGGTCGGTGCGGCACTTGCGATTGCGGGCGCAGCTTTTCAAGGCTTGCTGAAAAACCCGCTCGCGGATCCATACACGTTGGGAGTGTCGTCCGGGGCCGCTGTCGGTGCTGTGATGACACTTTTTTTCGGCATCTCCATCCCTTTTCTTGGCTTGTTCACCTTGCCGGTCATCAGCATGATAGGCGCTTTGATCACGATGCTTGCCGTCATGGGCTTTGCACGGCTGGTCGATCGGTCGATGAAAATGGAAACCGTTATTTTGACCGGCATTATTTTCAGTTCATTCCTGGGGTCGATCATGTCGTTAATGATCGCGTTGACCGGTGAAGAATTGCGTCAAATTATCGGTTGGCTGCTTGGCAGCGTATCGATGCGCGGCTGGCCCTATGTTCAGATGGCGCTGCCGTTTGTGCTGGTGGGCTCGTTCGTCTTATGGCTTTACCGCCGCGAATTAAATGCAATGCTATTCGGCGAAGAACGTGCTCAGCATCTTGGCGTCGACGTCAAACGAAGCAAAATGGCGATTTTGATCGGCGGTTCGGTCTTGACCGGATCCGCTGTCGCCGTTTCTGGAACGATTGGCTTTGTCGGATTGGTCGTTCCGCATATTACCCGCCTGGTGTGGGGATCTGATCATCGCCACGTCTTGCCTTTATCGTTCATCAACGGAGCGGCACTGTTGATTGTTTGTGACTTGGTGGCACGGACAATCATTTCGCCAACGGAATTGCCGATCGGGGTCATCACCGCATTTATCGGGGCACCGGTCTTTGCATTTATCTTTTTCCGCCAGCGCAGAGGAGGGCTATAAATGTTGCAAATCGAAAATTTGTCCGGTGGCTACGGTGACAAAAAAATCGTCAAGGATATCTCATTTGAAGTTGGAAAAGGCCGCATGCTCGGTATACTCGGACCGAATGGCAGCGGCAAATCTACCTTGATGAAATTAATCAGCGGTGTGCTGGAGCCAACAGCCGGCGTTGTCCGAATTGACGGCAGGCCAATTAATGATTTTCCAGCCAAGGAATTGGCGCGGAAGATGGCGGTCTTGCCCCAACTACATGCGCATGCTTTTTCACACACCGTGCGTGAAACGATTTCTCTCGGCAGATACCCACACCAAAGCGGCTGGTTTTCTTCTTGGTCCGCAGAAGACGAGGCGACGGTCCAGGAAGCGATGAAGCTGATGGACATCAGCCATTACGAATCGACTTTACTCGAAGAAATGTCCGGCGGTGAACAGCAGCGTGTCTTTGTCGCGCAAGCCTTGGCACAAAATGCGGCGGTCCTGTTGCTGGATGAACCAACCAACCATCTCGACATCAATCACCAGAAAGAATTATTGGATACCATCAAAAAGCAGGCGATCGAAAAAGAATTGACGGTCATCTCCATTTTCCACGACATCAATCTCGCCTCCATGTATTGCGATGGATTGTTGTTGATGAATGAAGGAAGCATTGTGCGAAAAGGCGAACCCCATGAAGTCGTCAGGACCCATGACGTCGAGTCCGTCTATCGCACGCGCGTCAGCAACCACCCTCATCCGGAATTGCCAAAGCCCCAGATCACGCTATTGCCAGGAGTACGCAGGGAAGCGGCAGATCAGCAAGTAACAGCTGAAGATTTTCTTGTGACGCCCGAATTTGTTGTTTATCAAAGCGAACTTCCGCTAAAAACGGTGTCGTCTGCCGTTGTCAATGCCGGGTCTGGCTGGTTCCGTAATTTTCTCAACAGGCACGTGGATGCTACTTACAATATCGACAATAGTTTCGAGGAAATGGTCGAGTATATCGAAGGCAGTGGGTTGAAAGCGACAGATACCGTAGCGATGATGACCGCTGTCCGAACAGAACATGCGATTGTCCGCGAATACGAGTCGGAATTTGGCAGCATCGTCGTAGCAGTGACAGCGGGAGTGGGCAACGGCGTCGACGTGTCGCAGGCAGTGGCACGCGAGCAGCGCGTTGGCACCATCAATACGTGGATCATGATCAACGGCGTATTATCGGATGAAGCCTTTATCCAAGCGATGATCACGGCAACTGAAGCGAAAACGAAAGCTTTGCAGCATGAAGAAGTCATCGATCCCTTAACCGGGACGATTGCGACGGGCACCTCAACCGATAGTTGTCTGGTTGCCGCAACGCAGCAAGGACAAGCACTACCGTACGCAGGGCCCATTACCGAGGTCGGGAAACTGATCGGCACGGGTGTCTTCGAATGTACTGTTGAAGCTATACACCTTTACCGCGAGGCGAAAAAAGCATGATCCACCATGTGCTGGCCATTGGCATCGGCCTGTTGCTCGACCGCATAATCGGAGATCCGCCAACTTGGCCGCATCCTGTTCGCTGGATCGGGTCATTGATCCATGCGCTGAAAGAACGGCTCAATGTCCCGCGACATGCTTTTCGCAACGGATTTGTGATGCTGTTTAGTGTCTTGCTGATTGTCGCTTCAGAAACGCTAGCTGTCGTTGCTATTGCTTACTCGGTCAATCCCGTGATCGGAATTTTAGTGGAAGCGTTGTTGATCGCTTCTGGATTGTCGCAGAAAAGCTTGAAGCAAGCTGCAGAAGATGTTTACACGCCGCTTGTCCAGGGGGATATTGCGCTTGCACGAAAAAAATTGTCGTGGATTGTCGGGCGCGATACCGAAACCTTAGGGGAAAGCGAGATTACCCGCGGCGTTGTCGAAACGGTTTCTGAAAACACCAGCGACGGCATTACCGCCCCAATGTTTTGGGCGCTATTGTTTGGTGCGCCAGGGTTATGGATCTACAAAGCGGTCAATACATGCGATTCGATGGTCGGCTATCAGAATGAAGAATTCCGCGCTTTCGGTTTTGCTTCCGCAAAATTCGACGATGTGTTGAATTATGTTCCGAGCCGTGTGACCGGCTTGTTGATCGTGTTATTCACCCGAAATGAAAGTGGCATGCCGAAAAAAACCCGCCTGTCGATCTGGCTGCGCGATGCCAGGAAACATCCAAGCCCAAACAGTGGCTGGCTTGAAGCCGCGACGGCTGTGCAACTCGGTATTGAACTAGGAGGCGTGAACTCTTACGGCGGCGTTCGGTCGATCCGCGCTAAAATGGGTGAACCATTGTTTCAACTTGAAGCCAGACATATTAGAAGTGCAGTAAACCAAATGAATATAGCGACAATCAGTTTTTTTGCGCTGATTGCACTAGGGGGAATCTTGCTTGAAATTGCCTGAACACGGAGCCAATCCACATCGCCTCTATGAACAAGCGGTGCAAAAGCCGCCTTCAGACATAATCGATTTCAGTGAAAATGTTCATCCTTTCGGGCCGCCAGATTTTGTGAAAGAACAATGGGCAAATTTCTTCGGTTTGGTGGCTTCGTACCCAGACCCTCAAGCCGAGCCGTTCAAGTCGCAAGCGGCCATCTACCATGGCGTGGAAAAACAGCACATCGCAGTGGGAAACGGCGCAGCTGAAATCTTCACGTGGCTGGCCAAACGTTACCGCAACAAGCGGGTGTTGCTAGTGGAACCTGCGTTTTCTGAATACCGGAGTACCTTGACTGCCGAAAAAATCCATATAATAGAAATTAACTTAAAGCCTGAAAATAGCTGGCAATTGCAGCTGGACGAAGTCGAAAAACAGCTAGCGCATTGCGACGCCTTTTATCTGTGCAATCCGCACAACCCCACCGGCCGCTTGCTTGATGTTCCTAAGCTGACGGAAATCGCTGAGCTCTGCAAAGGAAAGTGTGAATTGGTGATCGACGAGGCGTTTATCGATTTTGTTGGAGAACACGCGTCGTTCATTCCGATGCTAGACAGCTATCCTCATGTGATCATCGTCCGTTCGATGACGAAAATGTATGCGCTTGCGGGGTTGCGGCTTGGCTACGCGATTGCCACGGCTGACATTATAAGTGAGTTGACGGACAGTGCAGCCCATTGGAATGTTAATGGCTTAGCAGCGGCAGCCGGCGCGCGTTGCTTTTCCGAAGAGACATACCGCGAGCGGGTGATCGCTGCTGCAACCAGTGAACGCGTGAAAATGGAAACTTACCTGGAGGCGACAGGCTGTACATTCATCCCATCAGCCGCCAACTTCCTTTGTTTTCAATTGCCGAATCCGCAGCTGTCGGAACCGTTTTTCCAAGCGATGCTAAAAGCAGGGATCGTCTTGCGCCACACCTATTCTTTCAAAGGAATGGATGGGCAATGGTTCCGCATCGGCATGAAAAGCGCCTTGGCAATGGAACGGCTGAGAAAGGAGATGCATCAATGGTTCCGGGACAATTAATATTTGTATCGGGAGGCGTGCGCAGCGGCAAAAGCACCTATGCGGAGTCGCTTGTCCGGCAGGCGAACGCTAAACGCAATGTCTATATTGCGAGCGGTGTCGCGCGCGACCAGGAAATGGCCGAACGCATCGGCCGACACCAACAAGACCGTGCGCAAGATGGCTGGTGGACCATTGAACAGCCCAGGCAATTATCAGAAGCCTTGCCGCTCATCCATGAAAATGACGCGATTCTTTGGGATTGTGTAACGACTTGGCTCGCTAATGAATTATATGATGGGGTCGAGGAGGGCAATTTATGCGCAGATACGCCTGGCTGCATGGAGCAGAAATGGCAGGAGTTGAAAAACACCATTGATGCGTTGCGTGAACAAGCTCTAACTATTGTTATCGTGTCCAATGAGTTGCTGGATGAACCGCTAGTCGCCCCTGCGTATCAGCAATGGCTCGGAACAATCCATCAATGGCTCGCAAGCCGCGCAGACCAGGCGTTTGAAATGGACAACGGCCTGGCAATCCGAAGAAAGTGAAGGTGATGCGGATGGCGAATCGAACACTTGAGGGCTTACTGCTCGCATTCCAATTCTTTTCATCGATCCCAGTACATCAAGAGATTCCGGTGAAAAAGCCACAAGTAACAGCGATGTACAGCTTGTTGCCGATAGTCGGATTAATGATGGGGACGATGATTTCAGTCGTAACTTGGTTTATTTACCATACAGCTGATGTCGGTTCGTTAACGCTTGCGTTCTTGCTTACGTTTTTACTATGGGCATTTACCGGGGGCTTGCACTTGGACGGGTTGGCGGACACGGGCGACGCTTATTTTTCTTACCAAAACCGTGACAAGCGCCTTGAAATTATGGGCGACCCACGAATTGGCGCATTTGGAGCGATGGTATTGGTTTTCGCGATTGTTGGGAAGATTATTGTGCTAGCGGAACTGGTCTCTTCAGTTTCCTTGCTTGCCATTGCAGCCGTACCTGTTGTCAGCCGAATCGGGCTATCGGTATTATCGCTCTTTGCAAAGCCGGCAAAAACGAATGGGCTCGCTGCTTATTTCCAGCGCTTGATCGACCGCAGAACGACTTTGTCAGCGATGTTCGCCTGGTCACTCGCTATGCTCTTGGCCTTATGGGCAATTTGCGGCTGGGCAGTGGCACTCGCCTTTTTACTAGTAGCGATCATCGCGACCATTGGCTATAAAAAATGGTGTGACAAGAACTTTGGCGGTGTAACGGGCGATTTGCTCGGGGCATACGTGGAAGGAATGGAGCTGGTATTATGGGGAATGCTTTTGTTCTTCATTTAATCCGCCACGCGCCAACTGCCGGGAATAGGCGAAAAGCGTATATCGGCTGGACTGATGAACCGATTTTGCCGTTCGAAGCCCAAGTCACTCATGCGACCCCGCTCGTTTTCGGCAGTGATTTGCTGCGCTGTCGGCAAACGGCACAATCGCTATTTCCGAATGCGCGTTACGAGGCGGATGCTAATTTACGGGAACTGAATTTCGGGGATTGGGAAGGCAAGACATATGATGATTTGCAATCGATTAAGCGTTATCGTGAATGGATTGATGATCCACTTGCAGTACAGCCTCCGAATGGGGAAAGTTTTCAGCAATTGGCCGAACGGGTAGACCGAGCAATCGGAGCTTTCCCTGAAAAAGGGGATTTTACACTTGTCACTCATGGCGGGCCAATCCGATACCTTTTAGCTAAAGCGAACGGTGGAGAATTCTTTTCTCAACAAGCAGCCCACGGACAATGCTATACCGTCGCATGGGCGAGCAAGTCGGCGTATAAGGAGGGACAGCCATGCATATCATTTTCGGCGGAGCCTTTAACGGCAAACGCCAATATGTAAAAGAACATATGGGACTCGAATCTATCGCTTGGCTCGAAGGCGAGCTTCCGAACCCCGGGGACAATGCGGTCATTGCCGGACTCGAACATTGGATTCGCGCACAATTGGAACAAGATCATTCCGAACAAGAGATACTAGGGGCAATTAGTACCTTGGCCAACAGCACAGGTGAACGCATCTGGATTTTGACCGATATCAGCCGTGGCATTGTGCCAATCGATCCGCTTGAGCGTGAATGGCGCGATGTCACCGGCAGAAGCTATCAGTATTTATTCGGGCAGGCTCAGCGCATTACACGCATTTGGTACGGCATTCCACAAACACTCAAAGGAGATGGGCGAGATGAACATTTACACGAAAACCGGCGATAAAGGGCAAACAGGATTGATCGGGGGGCGGACAGACAAAGACAACCCGCGCGTAGAAGCATACGGTACAATCGACGAAGTGAATTCATTTATCGGAAAAGCCATGACGGAACTCGACCGTGAAGTGTTCGCCGATTTATTGGAAGACTTGCAAACGATCCAAAATGAATTATTCGATTGCGGCGGTGACTTGGCGGATGTCCGCAACACGCCACAGTACAAAACCAACGAAGAATCGGTCGAGCAGCTAGAGCGCCGTATCGATGTGTTGATGGATGAGCCGCCGCTTCTAGAGCGTTTTATCCTTCCTGGTGGCACACCAGCGGCAGCGACTTTGCATATCGCACGAACGATTACACGCCGGGCGGAACGGCAGACCGTCAGTTTGGCGAAAGCCGGTGAAGAATTTCCTGCGGTCGTTCAGCGCTATTTGAACCGCTTGTCGGATTATTTATTTGCTGCAGCACGCGTCGCCAATTCCAGAATGAAAGTAGCCGATAACGAATACGTGCGCAGCGCCAAAGTCTTCAAGGATGGCGGACGCTCGAAAAAACGGGAGGAATGACATTGAAGACGCAGCAGATTGCTTTGGCCGCGGTTTTTATCAGCTTGTCTGCTATCGGCGGCATGGTAAAAATTCCGCTTGGCATTGCGTCGATTGCACTGGATTCGATGCCAGCACTCGTTGCAGCGCTGTTTCTTGCGGCACCACTTGCCGGTTTTGTCGCCGCGGCAGGCCATGTATTGTCAGCGTTATTTAGCGGTATGCCACTCGGACCTTTTCATCTACTGATCGCACTGGAGATGTTTGCGGTTGTCTGGCTGTTCGCGGTGCTGCATCGAAACGGCAAGACCTGGTTGAAATGGGCAGCATTTATTGTCGGCAACGGTGTGGTGGCGGCTGTGCCATTTTACTTCTTGTTATCGCCTGCTTTTTTCTATGCCTCTGTCCCGGGCTTATTGCTGGCCGCTTCTATTAATGCTGCAATTGCTGGATTAGCTATACCGTTTGTCACACAAGCTGCGAGGAGATTTGTTTAATGCGCAATGAAATGATTGTAGACGGGTTAATCATCACGACGGATAATGCGGCAGCCATCGGAGAGAAAGCACTCGATCAAGTGAATGTGCCGGATCGAGTGACCGCGAAGTTTGCCGCGCGCGTCGCATTGGCTGAACAATGGGCGGCTGGTGGCCAAGTCTCTGCGATCCTGCTTCATAATTTCAGCGGGGAGCTGCATTGGCCGCGCTATATTTCTGGAATTGAGGAATTGTTTTCCGAGTTGGGGATGAAAATGCCGCCCGTGACTGGCAGCACGGAAAGCAATATGGAGACCTTGCAATCGGCGCTGGCGGTGACCATGATTGGTCGAAAAGTGCACGTACTCGATGAAGCTCGCGAACTGCAATGGTTCGTATACGGGGAACCACTTACCGGGGAAGCGGTCTTGACTCATGCGGATAGGATCGCCGATTTGCGAATCGTTCATGCCGCACTCGAGGGCAAGCTGATCGAACGCATCTGGCCAGTTGGGTCCCAGGGAATCGAACAGGAAGCAGAAAAGTTGTTCGGTCAAAAAATGCCGATCGCTTCGTGGATTACTAAAAAAGCGTCAGGCGGACCGGCCACTTGCCTGCTAATCGGGGTGAAACCAACCAAAGTGCAAGAAGCGCAGCGCGTATTCGGAAAATATTTTCGACCTTTAGAAGAGTAACCTGACAGCCGCCGGCAAAGCGGCTATTTTTTATGGAGGAAAACGGTGCATGTGAAGCGGATTCCAGTAAAAGATGGCAAGTGGAAGCACGAAGTAGGTGCCTGAATTCCCTCGAACTTTCAGGGAAACGGCGAAAGTACATGAAATATCAGTATTTGGAAATTATATTTCAGCAAGCTTGCAGATTTCTATTGACTGAATGCTCATTCACTTTTAAACTAGAACATAGTATCGACATTCTGCCGCAGTTCACGTAAACTTTGGATAAGAATAGGGGATTTACACATTCAACAAGGGGGGACTACACGATGGAGTTTTTGCTCATCGCTAACTGGATTTTATTTATACTTGTAACCGCTTACGCTGTTTACTTGTTTATCTACTTGCTGAAGTCGCGCTATGAATATATCAAGCTCGGCAAAAAAGTGGAATTTGAAGAAAACTTCAATGAACGCGTCCGCAAAGTAATGGTCAACGTATTTGGCCAGAAGAAACTATTGAAAGATAAAAAAAGCGGCGCGATACACGTGATGTTCTTCTATGGCTTCCTGCTCGTACAGGCGAGCGCCATCGATTTCATCATTAAAGGCTTATCACCGGATTCGCATTTGCCGCTTGGCCCATTGTACCCGGCATTCACATTATTCCAGGAATTCGTCACTTTGATGATTCTGGTCGCAGTTGTCTGGGCATTCTATAGACGCTATATCGAAAAGCTGGTCCGCCTGAAACGCGGCTGGAAATCAGGACTTGTCTTGATTTTCATCGGCGGTTTGATGGTGACAGTTCTTGTCGGCAACGGCATGGGCATGATCTGGCACGGGCACGAAGGCGCTTGGACAGAACCAATTGCAAGCGTCATTGCCGCAGCATTTGCTTGGCTCCCTGAAGCGGCTGCAGTGACCATCTTCTACGTCATGTGGTGGGCGCATCTCTTGTTCCTATTGACGTTCTTGGTCTATGTCCCGCAATCCAAGCACGCTCACTTGATCTTCGGGCCAGTTAATACTTGGTTCCACCGTTTGGATCATGTCGGCCGCTTGAAGCCAATCAATTTTGAAGACATGGAAGAAGAAAATGAAGAAGATCCTGATGCGATGCCAACGTTCGGTGTCGGAAAAATTACGGATTTTACGCAAGCCCAAATGATCGATTTCTACGCTTGTGTAGAATGTGGGCGTTGCACGAACATGTGTCCAGCTACTGGAACCGGCAAAATGCTGTCTCCGATGGATTTGATCACGAAGCTCCGCGATAATTTGACGAACACGGGTGCTGTCATGACCCAGAAAAAACCATGGGTGCCGGCATTGGCATTCAACAATACGCAAGGAAACCAATTGGCGATGGCTGCTGGCGCTGAAGGAATTTCAGTCGATGAACTTTACAGCCCAAGCTTGATTGGCGATGTGATCACAGAAGAAGAAATTTGGGCGTGCACAACATGCCGCAACTGTGAAGACCAATGCCCAGTCATGAACGAACACGTCGACAAAATCATCGACCTTCGCCGTTACCTAGTCATGACGGAAGGGAAAATGGATAAAGATGCCCAGCGCGCGATGACCAATATCGAGAAGCAAGGCAATCCATGGGGCTTGAACCGCAAGGAAAAAGAAAACTGGAGAGATGCTCGTCCAGATATCTCAATCCCAACGGTCAAAGAAGTCAGCAAAGCTGGAGAAGAATTTGAATACTTGTTCTGGGTCGGCTCGATGGGCTCATTCGACAACCGTTCTCAAAAAATCGCACTGTCGTTTGCCCGTTTGATGAACGAAGCAGGCATCAAATTCGCGATTCTCGGCAACAAAGAAAAGAACTCCGGCGATACACCACGCCGTCTCGGCAACGAATTCCTTTTCCAGGAACTCGCAACTGCCAATATTAAAGAATTTGAAAAAGCGGGCGTTAGCAAGATTGTCACGATCGACCCGCATGCTTACAATATTTTTAAAAACGAATACCCGGATTTCGGCTTTGAAGCAGAAGTCTATCACCACACGGAAATGCTCTTTGACCTTGTCCAACAAGGCAAACTGAAGCCGCAGCATGCAGTCAATGAGAAAATCACGTTCCACGACTCCTGCTATCTCGGCCGCTACAACGATGTATACGATGCACCTCGTGAGATCCTCAAAGCGATCGAAGGTGTCGAACTTGTTGAGATGAAGCGCAATCGTCAAGACGGCATGTGCTGTGGAGCCGGCGGCGGCCTTATGTGGATGGAAGAAGACGCCGGACACCGCGTCAATGTTGCCCGCACCGAGCAGGCGCTTGAAGTGAGTCCGACGATGATCTCATCCGGATGCCCGTACTGCTTAACGATGCTATCGGATGGCACGAAAGCAAAAGAAGTTGAAGAGCAAGTCGGAACATACGATGTCGCTGAACTTCTCGAGATGGCTGTTCTCGGAAAAGATACACCACCAGTTGAAGAAATCGTCCAATAAATAGATTTGCCAACTGACAGAAAATTGAGTAGAATGACAGCATAGAGAAAAAATGAAAGGGAGTGCTACACTCCCTTTTCTTATGTAAACAAGTCGAGCGAGCGTTCAGTCAACTGAGAAAAGCAAAACCAGCCGATCAGGTTCGACAGGCATAAGACGGAATGGCCAAGTGGCGATTTTTGCCACACAGCCAGATCGGCTTATGACCCGAGAACCTGGCTGGAATTTGCTAGACACCAAGAAAAGCAAAACCAGCCGATCAGGTTCGACAGGCATAAGACGGAATGGCCAAGTGGCGATTTTTGCCACACAGCCAGATCGGCTTATGACCCGAGAACCTGGCTGGAATTTGCTAGACACCACGAAATGCAAAATCAGCCGTAAGGGCTGAAAAAATTTTAGTTCTTATGAAAACGTTTCCAAAACACGAGGAGGAAAATGAAATGGCAAAAACGGTCATCATTGATGGGGCACGCACAGCATTCGGAAAATTCGGCGGAGCACTCAGTTCATTTACAGCTAGCGATCTTGGAGCAGCGGCTATCAAGGAAGCGCTTCAACGCGCGCAAGTAAATCCAGAAGATGTACAAGAAGTCATCATGGGCAACGTCTTGCAGGCAGGGCAAGGACAAATTCCTTCGCGCCAAGCAGCGCATAAAGCGGGAATTCCTTATCACGTGAAATCCGAAACGATCAATAAAGTATGTGCATCCGGTTTGCGGTCAGTCACGATGGCCGATCAGATTATCCGCTTAGGTGACGAAGAATTGATCGTTGCAGGCGGTATGGAATCGATGTCGAACGCGCCTTATTATTTGCCGAAAGCACGATTTGGTCTTCGCATGGGCGATTCGCAAGTAATTGACGGCATGGTCCACGACGGCTTGTCGTGCTCGTTCCATCCCGACAAAGTGCATATGGGCACATACGGGAATTCAACAGCAGAAACCTTCGAACTAACACGCGAAAGACAAGACGAATGGGCAGCCCGTTCCCATGAACGCGCAATTGGAGCACGTGCTCATTTTGCTGAAGAAATTGCAGCGATGGAAGTGCCGCAGCGTAAAGGCGATCCGATTACTGTCGACCAAGACGAAGCACCGCGTGACGGCACAACGGCTGAAGTGCTGGCGAAACTGCGTCCGGCATTCGGTAAAGACGGCACCATTACGGCAGGGAATGCACCTGGAATCAACGACGGAGCGGCAGCGCTCGTCTTGATGAGTGAGGAACGCGCACAGAAAGACGGGAGATCCGTATTGGCTCACGTTATCGGGCATACAGAAGTGGCGGTTGAACCGCATCGTTTCCCTGAAACACCAGGGCTTGTTATCAACGAATTACTGAAAAAAACCGGTAAGACTTTAGAAGAAATCGACCTTTTTGAAATCAACGAAGCGTTTGCGGCAGTTGCGCTGGCAAGCTCGAAAATTGCAGGCCTTGACGAAGAAAAAGTCAATGTGAACGGTGGATCCGTTGCACTTGGCCACCCAATTGGAGCAAGCGGAGCGCGCATTGTTCTGACACTGGCTTATGAGTTGAAACGCCGCGGAGGCGGAATTGGAATCGCAGCCATCTGTTCGGGCGGCGGGCAAGGCGACGCAGTAATGATCGAAGTTCCAAAGGAGGAAAACTAAGCATGTCTATTCAAAACGTCATGGTCATCGGAGCCGGCCAAATGGGCTCTGGTATCGCACAAGTATGTGCACAAGCTGGATTTAACGTAAAACTGAACGATATGAAGCAAGAAGCATATGAACGCGGAATCGCAAACATTTCGAAAAACTTGTCGCGCAACGTCGAAAAAGGCCGCATGACAGAAGATGAAAAATCACAAGTGCTCGGCCGGATTCAATCATCTTTGAATTTGAAAGATGCACATGATGTCGACATCGTCATCGAAGCGGCTGTTGAGAACATGGGAATCAAATCAACGATCTTCAAAACATTGGACGAAGTGGCGCCAAAGCATGCCATTCTTGCATCCAACACTTCTTCACTTCCGATCACGGAAATCGCAGCAGCGACAAACCGCCCGGAACAAGTCATCGGCATGCATTTCATGAACCCGGTACCGGTCATGAAGCTGGTTGAAATCATCCGCGGCTTGGCGACAACGGACGAAGTATATCAGGCGGTTGAAGACATGACGGTAAAACTGTCGAAAACGCCGGTTGAAGTCAATGACTTCCCTGGATTCGTTTCAAATCGTATTTTAATGCCGATGATCAATGAAGCGATCTTTACGCTGCAAGAAGGTGTTGCAACGAAAGAAGCAATTGACGAAGTAATGAAGCTCGGCATGAACCATCCGATGGGGCCGTTGCAACTCGCTGATTTTATCGGCCTTGATACATGCCTTTACATCATGGAAGTGCTGCACGAAGGTTTTGGCGACAGCAAATACCGCCCAAGCCCGCTCTTGCGCCAATACGTAAAAGCCGGCTGGCTCGGCAAAAAGACCGGACGCGGTTTCTACGAATACAACTAAGAATTAGGAGGAGCCGTAATGGACCTGCATTTTACAGATGAACAATTAATGATGCGCAATATGGTGCGCGATTTTGCCAAAGAAGAAATCATGCCTTTTATCGAACGCATGGAAGAAGGCGAATTCCCGACTGAGATCCTGAAGAAGATGGGCGGGCTCGGATTGATGGGCATTACCGCACCTGAAAAATACGGCGGTTCGGAAATGGATTTCACTTCGTACATCACTGCTATACATGAGCTATCCAAAGCGAGTGGCGTTATCGGCGTCATTCTCTCGGTGCATACATCGGTCGGCACCAACCCGATCATCAATTTCGGGACAGAACAGCAAATCGCAAAATACGTGCCGAAACTGGCAACGGGTGAATATTTAGGCGCTTTCTGTTTGACAGAGCCTTCTGCCGGCTCAGATGCAGCGGCATTGAAAACGCGTGCTGTAAAAAAAGACGGCCATTACGTCTTGAACGGATCGAAAGTCTATATCACAAATGGCGGCGAAGCAGATACTTATATTGTATTCGCTTCAACTAATCCTGAAGCTGGCCCTCGTGGAATTTCTGCCTTTATCGTGGAAAAAGATTTCCCAGGGTTTGTGGTCGGCAAAGACGAACGGAAAATGGGGCTGCACGGTTCACGGACTGTGCAATTGACGTTCGAGAACATGGAAGTGCCAGCTGAAAACTTGCTTGGCGAAGAAGGCAAAGGCTTTTCAATCGCCATGGCGAACTTGAACGCCGGGCGCATCGGAATCGCAGCACAAGCTTTAGGCATCGCAGAATCAGCTTACGAATACGCGGTCGCTTATGCGAAAGAGCGCGAGCAGTTCGGCAAACCGATTGCCCAGCAGCAAGGCATTGGATTCAAGCTTGCTGATATGGCCACTCAAGTCGAAGCGGCTAAATTACTGGTTTATAATGCGGCGGATATGTACGCAAAAGGCATCGAGTGCAATAAGGAATCATCAATGGCCAAGTTATTCGCTTCAAAAGCGGCGATGGACATCACGACAGAAGCCATCCAAGTTTACGGCGGCTACGGCTATACGAAAGACTATCCGGTCGAGCGCTTGTTCCGTGACGCCAAAGTCACGGAAATTTACGAAGGCACAAGTGAAATTCAGCGCATCGTTATTAGCAAGCAACTACTAAAATAATTGGGGGAAATAATACAATGAACTTTCAACTATCCGAAGAACATAAAATGATCCGTAAAATGGTTCGCGACTTCGCGAAAAACGAAGTGGCACCAACAGCAGAACAGCGCGATGAAGACGAAAGCTTCGATATGAAAATTTTCCATCAAATGGCGGAACTTGGCCTAACGGGCATTCCGTGGCCAGAAGAGTACGGCGGAATCGGTTCAGATTACTTGGCGTATTGCATCGCGGTGGAAGAATTGTCACGCGTCGACGGTTCGGTCGGCGTTATCTTGTCTGCCCACACCTCACTTGCTGGGTGGCCGGTTTATACATTCGGAACAGAAGAGCAAAAGCAGAAGTATTTGCGCCCGATGGCTGAAGGCACGAAAGTCGGTGCTTATGGCCTGACGGAACCGTCTGCCGGCTCGGATGCAGGAAGCATGAAAACGAGCGCGAAAGAAGATGGCGACCATTACGTCTTGAACGGATCGAAAATCTTCATCACTAACGGCGGGATTGCGGATATCTACGTGGTCTTTGCGGTAACAGACCCAGATTCGAAACATAAAGGCACGACAGCATTCATCATTGAAAAAGATTTCGAAGGCTTCTCAGTTGGCAAAAAAGAGAAGAAACTCGGCATCCGTTCAAGCCCGACAACTGAAATCATTTTCGACAACTGCCGTGTACCGAAAGAAAACGTCCTCGGCGAACTGGGCCAAGGCTTTAAAATCGCCATGCAAACGCTTGATGGCGGACGCAACGGCATCGCCGCACAAGCTGTCGGCATCGCACAAGGCGCAATGGATGCAGCAGTCGATTACGCCAAAGAGCGCGAGCAATTCGGCAAGCCAATTGCAGCGAACCAAGGGATTTCGTTCAAACTTGCGGATATGGCGACAGGAATTGAAGCATCCCGTCTATTGACGTACCAGGCAGCTTGGCTCGAGTCGAACAAACTGTCCTACAGCAAAGAATCGGCGATGGCGAAATTGATGGCCGGCGATACGGCGATGAAAGTGACGACAGAAGCGGTTCAAGTGTTCGGTGGCTACGGCTACACGAAAGACTATCCGGTGGAGCGTTTCATGCGCGATGCGAAAATTACGCAAATCTATGAAGGCACACAGGAAGTCCAGCGTTTGGTCATTTCCCGTATGGTCACTAAATAAACGGAGGGTCGGCCCATGACGAAAAAGCGTGAAATTCAGTCCTCCGTGAAAGACGAAAGCCTGATTGTAAAGCGCCGTGAACAAATGATTCACGGTGCTGTCACGCTTTTTAAAGAAAAGGGCTTTCACCGGACGACAACAAGAGAAATTGCTAAAGCGGCTGGTTTCAGCATCGGTACATTATATGAATATATTCGCACAAAAGAAGACGTGCTTTATCTTGTGTGCGACTCAATTTACGATGAAGTCAACGCCCGGCTCGATCGCTTGGATTTGGAAGAAGGGTCGCTTGAGACGCTGGTAAAAGCGCTCGAGCAATACTATACATTGATCGATGATATGCAGGATGAATTTGTTGTCATGTATCAAGAATCCAAATCACTGCAAAAAGACGCGCTGGGCTATGTGTTGAAAAAGGAACTCGAAATGACAGCCTTGTTTGAACGGCTGCTTGAAAAATGTGTGGCCACAGGGGAATTGTCCTTGACGCCGAAAGAAATCGTCTTGGCTTCCCACCATTTGTTCGTGCAAGGACAAATGTGGGCGTTCAGGCGCTGGGCGCTGGATGATTACACCGTTGAGGAATTTATCGAAATGCAAACAAAGTTTCTGCTGCAGGGGATGGCAGGGGAAAAAATCACCATACAGGGGGCTTGACTATATTGGCTACTATACAAGAAAACACCACGTACCAGCCGAAGCATCATATCCGGTTTGTTACGGCATCGAGCCTGTTTGACGGCCATGATGCATCGATCAATATCATGCGCCGGATTTTACAGGCAAATGGCGTCGAAGTTATTCATCTCGGACATAACCGCTCAGTTGAGGAAGTCGTCAATGCAGCGATTCAGGAAGATGTCCAAGGAATCGCCATTTCGTCTTATCAAGGCGGCCATGTAGAGTATTTCAAATACATGCATGATTTGCTTCAAGAACGTGGAGCGGGGCATATCCATATCTATGGAGGTGGCGGAGGCGTCATTTTGCCGCGTGAAATTCGTGAACTAGAAGATTATGGCATCGCTGGCATCTTCTCGCCTGAAGATGGACGCAAAAAAGGCTTGCAAGGCATGATCGCAGAAATCGTTGAGGAATGTGATTTCTCAACAGCCAAAGAAGACGTTTCGCTAGACGGGTTGTCTGCGGAAAACCCAGTGGCGCTCGCTAATGTCATTACGACTGCAGAAGAAGCGCATACGCGAAATCTTGATACGGGCGACTTGATGAAAGCGGTCCGCGAGAAATCGAAAAACACGCCGGTTCTTGGGATTACCGGAACGGGCGGAGCCGGAAAAAGTTCATTGACGGATGAATTGATTCGCCGCTTCCTCACTGAACTTCCTGATAAAAAAATCGCTATTTTGTCGATTGACCCGACGAAACAAAAAACGGGCGGAGCGCTGCTTGGCGACCGCATCCGCATGAACGCCATCTTCAATAAACGTGTCTTTATGAGAAGTCTCGCGACACGCGGATCCCGAACAGAATTGTCCGCAGCAATTGGTGATGTGCTTGATGTTGTAAAAGCGGCAGGATTTGATTTGATCGTCGTCGAAACGAGCGGCATCGGGCAAGGGGATGCTGAAATCGCCAGCATTTCGGATGTATCGATGTATGTTATGACGAGTGAATTCGGTGCGCCGACACAGCTCGAAAAAATCGACATGATCGATTACGCCGATCTGATCGTCATCAATAAATTCGAACGCAAAGGCTCAGAAGATGCATTGCGCCAAGTCCAGAAACAATACCAGCGCAGCCATTTGCTATGGGAGAATGACTTGGATGACATGCCGGTTTACGGCACGATTGCAAGCCAGTTCAACGATAAAGGCACGAACGCATTGTTTGCAGCTCTTGTCGCAACCGTCAACAAAAAATGCGATATGGACTGGGAAACGAGCTATGAGGCATTTGCCAAGACCCAAAAAGAAAACTTGATCATTCCGAACGACCGTCGCTATTATTTGCGGGAAATTACGGATTCGGTTCGTGGGTATCATGCAAAGAGTGCAGAACAGGCTGGTTTCGCACGCCGTTTGTTCCAACTAGAAGGCGCAATCGAGGAAGTTCAGAAAAACGCGCCAGATGACGCACTGGTACAGTCTTTGGAATCACTCGCCACAGGGGTCCGTGACGAATTGACGGCTGAATCGAAGCGCATTCTTGATAACTGGAACTCCCTACAGGAAGACTACGCAGGTGATGAATTGGTCACGAAAGTCCGTGACAAAGAACTGCGGACCTTGCTGCGGACAGAAAGTTTGTCTGGCATTAAAGTGCCGCGTGTTGCTTTGCCGAAATTTAAGGATTACGGTGAAATTTTGCGCTGGGTTTATGCAGAAAACGTACCGGGGGCGTTCCCGTATACAGCAGGCGTGTTCCCGTTCAAACGGGCTGGGGAAGATCCAAAACGCCAGTTTGCAGGGGAAGGAACGCCTGAACGGACAAATAGAAGATTCCATTATTTGTCAAAAGGTGACGATGCGAAACGCTTGTCTACAGCATTCGATTCCGTGACACTTTACGGAGAAGACCCGGATTACCGTCCAGATATTTACGGAAAAGTCGGCGAGTCTGGTGTTTCTATCTGTACATTGGAAGACATGAAGAAACTATATGATGGATTTGATCTATGTGCACCGTCCACTTCGGTATCGATGACCATCAACGGGCCGGCGCCGATCATCCTGGCGATGTTCATGAACACGGCTATCGACCAGCAAGTGAAAAAACAAGAAGAAGAGCTCGGCCGCACATTAACAGTCGAAGAATTCACCGAAGTGCGTGAAGGCACGTTGCAAGTTGTTCGCGGAACGGTTCAAGCGGATATTCTGAAAGAAGACCAAGGGCAGAACACATGCATCTTCTCGACAGAATTTGCGCTGCGCATGATGGGCGATATCCAGCAATACTTTATCGACCATAAAGTACGCAATTACTATTCGGTATCGATTTCCGGCTACCACATTGCAGAAGCGGGCGCGAACCCGATTTCGCAATTGGCGTTCACCTTGTCGAACGGCTTCACCTACGTGGAATATTATTTGAGCCGCGGCATGAACATCGATGATTTCGCACCGAACTTATCGTTCTTTTTCTCGAACGGTTTAGATCCGGAATACACGGTCATCGGACGCGTTGCTCGTCGCATTTGGGCAATCGTTATGCGCGATAAATACGGCGCAAACGAACGCAGCCAAAAACTGAAATACCATGTCCAGACATCTGGCCGAAGCTTGCATGCACAGGAAATTGACTTTAACGATATCCGCACGACGCTGCAAGCATTGATGGCACTTCAGGACAACTGTAACTCGCTTCACACGAATGCTTACGATGAAGCGATCACAACGCCGACAGAAGAATCTGTGCGCCGCGCGATGGCCATCCAGATGATCATCACAAAAGAGCACGGACTGTCGAAAAACGAAAACCCATTGCAAGGCGCATTCGTCGTGGAAGAGCTGACGCAATTGGTTGAAGAAGCGGTCATGACGGAATTCGACCGCATCAACGACCGTGGCGGCGTTCTTGGCGCGATGGAAACACAATACCAACGCGGCAAGATCCAGGAAGAATCCATGCATTACGAAATGAAGAAGCATACCGGCGAATTGCCGATCATTGGGGTCAATACGTATTTGAACCCGAATCCGCAATCGGACGATGACATCAACGCGATGGAAATCGCCCGTGCAACGAAAGAAGAAAAAGAAACGCAAATCAACAACTTGCGTGCGTTCCAGGAGCGCAATCCTTCAGATGAAGCGTTGCAGCGCTTGAAACAAGTGGCGAAAGAAGGCGGCAATATTTTCGAAGAGCTGATGGAGACGGTTAAAGTCGCAAGTCTTGGCCAGATTACGTCAGCCCTCTACGAAGTAGGCGGCCAGTATCGCAGAAACATGTAAGATCCCATCCCCTCGCCTTTAACCGGGCGAGGGGATTTTTTTATGCTTGAGCATGTGCTTTCATCCGTGCTTAGCTAGACTGGAGTTTGGAGAAGTGAGCGAGATGGGTGGTTCGTTGATCATTGCATTACGAAGCAGCCGCCTCCCGCTTGGGGCTGGCCTCTCACAATGAGCCGAAAAGAACGTTCGTCTCATTGTTTCGGCTCGCCCATATGCGCGGTTCGGCTTTTAGATTTCATTGGATGTTGCATATGGGGAAGTGTCGCTGTTAGTTAACTTCATCCGCTGGTAGCGACGCTTAATTGGACTGGATTGCGAGATGTGTGGATCGTTAATTCTTTCAACTGTCAGTCGTCGCCTCCCGCTTGGGGCTGGCCTCCCGCCATAAGCCAAGAAGAACGCTTGTCTTATGGCTTCGGCTCGCCCTTGTGCGCGGTTCGGCTTTTAGATTCCATTGGATGTTGCATGCGAGGAAGTGTGGCATTCGATAGTTTACATCCGTTAGTGGAGCCGCTTAGTTAGACTTGGTAATTTCAGAGATGCTTTATATCTGTTCAATTTGAATCTACGAAGCAGTTCAAGATTCTTGAAGCTTAATTCATTGAGAGACAAATCTTAATTCTTCTCTCAAACTAGAGATGGAGCGAAAAGGGGCGACTCTGGAGGGATCAGGACGAGCTGAAGACCCTGGACTGAGCGTTAGCGAGGGAAGCGGCTGAAGCCGGCCCCCGGGCAGCCGAAAATGCGACGTCCTGTCGCATCGGCTGCATGACCCGCATCCTGCGGGCCTAAAGCGTCCCCTTGTAGCGGAATCTCTTCTACTTAGTATTTCCTACATCCAGTGCTCGACAGATTTCATTCATCACCATAGCAACAAATAGAATCATCTGGCACTTCGGTCGATTTGACGGGACAAGTCCGTTATAATAGGAGAAGTTGAAACTCTAAAGAAAAGAGCTGGATAACGCCATGCCCAAAGCTGCCCATTACGCCATCATTATGGTCGCGGTCGTGTTGCTGATTGTTTTATACAATAAAGCGCTCGGTTCGATCCCATTTTTAATCTTGTCTGCCTACTTTTTTTATTTTGGCTGGGTTCAGCTTGCGCGCAGAAAAAAGAAATCTCGGTAGCGGACAGCAACGACTTTGTATATAATGGATAGAGTTACGATACAAGAAGGGACGTGCACGAATGAACATCCGTGAATTAACGAAAGAAGAATTGCTAGAAGAGTCGTTCGTCGACTTAACATATGCCATTTTGGAAGAAACGAAAGAAACAAAGACTTTTTCTGAGCTGGTTGCTGAATTGCAGCAATTGATCGGGCTTTCTGAAGAAGAAATGAAAGCGCATCTTGCACAGTATTACACTGATATGAACATCGATGGCCGTTTTCTGATCCTTGGCGAGAACCGCTGGGGCCTTCGTGAGTGGTACCCGGTAGAGCAGATTGAAGAAGAATCTGCACCAACGGTTAAAGCTCGCAAGAAAAAGAAATCGAAATCGACAGATGATGATTTCGACGACATGGATCTTGAGTTGGAAGACGAACTTGATTTTGAAGACTTCGGCGAAGATGATGGCGAGGTTTCTTCGGATGACGATGATGACGACGATGATGAAGATGAAGTGGCGGTCAAAGCACCGGTCGCTGATCTTGATTTCGATTCAACCGATGATGACGACGATGTGGACGAAGTAGAAGACGTCGGCGTACTCGTTGAAGACCTTGATGGCAACATCATCGATGAAGAGGAAGACGATGAAGAGGAAGAAGAAGAGGATGGGCTCAAGTAGTCTGAACTTTTTTTCACCTTGACGGAAACGGCTGTACAGGATAAGATTTTATTGGGCTCCTTAAAATAGGAGAGATGATTCGTATAGCTAACGCGCTCCCCCTGCACGCATTGCAGGAGGAGCGCTTTTTATTTTTTAGTGCTGCTATCTGGCGGCAAATCAATGTGCCATCCGCCTTTTAGGATGGCCAAAGCTTTTTCTGGCTGAACGCGATTCGGGACTGCATGACGTGGAACGATCACATTTTATTTCATTACTCGAGGAGGAAACAGAGCATGACAAAGTATATATTTGTAACAGGTGGAGTGGTTTCATCATTAGGAAAAGGAATCACGGCCGCATCTCTTGGCCGCTTGCTGAAAAACCGCGGACTTAGCGTAACAATCCAGAAATTCGATCCATACATCAATATTGACCCAGGCACGATGAGCCCTTACCAACACGGAGAAGTGTTCGTCACAGATGACGGCGCGGAAACAGATTTGGATTTGGGACATTACGAGCGCTTTATCGATATTAATTTGAACAAATACTCGAACGTGACGACGGGGAAAGTCTACTCGACGGTCATCCAAAAAGAGCGCCGCGGTGATTATTTGGGCGGAACGGTTCAAGTCATTCCACACATCACAAATGAAATCAAAGACCGCTTGTTGCGTGCAGCGAAAACGGCTCAAGCAGACGTTGTCATCACGGAAATCGGCGGGACGGTTGGCGATATTGAATCGTTGCCATTCCTCGAAGCCATTCGCCAAATGCGTTCGGACCTCGGCCGTGACGAAGTCATGTACATCCACTGTACGCTCATTCCTTATCTTGGCGCAGCCAAAGAAATGAAAACAAAACCGACGCAACACAGCGTAAAAGAATTGCGCAGCCTCGGCATTCAGCCGAACTTGATCGTCGTGCGTACAGAACACCCTGTACCACAGGACATGAAAGATAAAATCGCCTTGTTCTGCGATATCAAGTCTGAAGAAGTCATCGAGTCGCGCGATGTCGATGTCATCTATGAAATGCCGCTTCGTTTGCAGGAGCAACACATGGACCAAATCGTTCTGGATCATTTCGGCATTGAAGCACCGGAAGCGGACATGACAGAATGGAACGAACTTGTCGAGAAAGTGAAATCTTTGAAGAAATCCGTGAAGATTGGCCTTGTCGGTAAATACGTAGAACTTCAAGATGCTTATATCTCTGTCGTGGAATCCTTGAAACACGCCGGTTTCGCATTTGATTCCGATATTGAAGTCGACTGGATCAATGCGGAGCACGTCAACGCAGAAAATGTAGCGGAAACGCTTCAGGACTGCGACGGAATCCTTGTACCTGGTGGCTTCGGCGACCGCGGTGTAGAAGGAAAAGTCCTTGCTACGCAATATGCGCGTGAAAACAAAGTGCCATTCTTCGGTATCTGCCTCGGGATGCAGCTTGCTTCTGTCGAATTTGCGCGCAATATCATGAATTTGGACGGCGCGCATTCGTCTGAACTCGATCCGAAAACGTTGTATCCGGTTATCGATTTGTTGCCAGAGCAAAAAGACGTCGAAGACTTGGGAGGGACTTTGCGTCTCGGCCTATACCCAGCGAAGCTCGACAAGACTTCGAAAGCTTATGAAGCATACGGGGAAGAACTCGTTTACGAAAGACACCGTCATCGCTACGAGTTCAACAATGAATTCCGTGAGCAGTTTGAAAAAGCCGGATTCAAATTCACAGGCACCAGCCCGGATGGCCGCTTGGTTGAAATCATCGAAGTTACTGATCATCCGTGGTTCGTCGCGTGCCAGTTCCACCCGGAATTCATCTCGCGCCCGAACCGTCCGCAACCATTGTTCCGTGAATTTATTCGCGCATCATTGAATAACCAGTAATTAGCATGTGAAAAGCCTCTTCATTTCCTGGAAGGCCGACATCGTTTAGATGGCAAAAGCCTTCCCTATTTTTAGGGAAGGCTTTTTGCGGCTCGTCACTGGTGTCATCAATATTTTCAAATAGGTTCACCATAAAAGGTGAAAAGGAGTGGCTGAAGTGAAAAGGATTCTGATAGTAGATGACCAACAAGGCATCCGCCTTTTATTGAAAGAAGTGTTTGAGCGTGAGGGGTACGAGACGTGGATTGCAGGCAGTGGCAGAGAAGCATTGGAACTGACGGAAGAGGAGTGCCCTGATATGGTGCTGATGGATATGAAGATGCCCGGTATGGATGGCATCGAATTACTCAAGCAGCTGAAGCAAAGGCAGCATGATTGCAAGGTGATCATGATGACGGCTTACGGTGAAATGGGCGTGATCGAGGAGTCGATGAATTGGGGAGTAGTGCGTTATTTCACCAAACCTTTCGATGTTTTCGAGCTGCGCGATGCTGTAAGTGAATTGATTAGCGATTAAATCGCCAGCGAGTGGCGAAATGGCGCCATTTTTGATATAGTGAAAAAGATATTGGGCTTGTGCCTACCCTGAGGAGGAAAATTATAATGCCATTAGTTTCGATGAAAGAAATGATGATAAAAGGTAAGAAGGAAGGTTATGCCATCGGGCAATTTAACCTGAACAACCTGGAATTTACACAAGCGATCCTGCAGGCGGCGGAGGAAGAAAAATCTCCTGTCATCTGCGGCGTCTCAGAAGGTGCAGCACGCTATATGGGTGGATTTACGACTGTCGTACATATGGTAAAAGGCCTGATGCATGATTACAATATCACCGTTCCGGTCGCTATCCATTTAGATCACGGTTCCAGTTTTGAAAAATGCAAAGAAGCGATCGATGCAGGTTTCACATCAGTGATGATCGATGCATCGCATCATCCATTCGAAGAAAACATTGAAATCACACGCAAAGTGGTTGAGTACGCTCACGCTAAAGGTGTTTCTGTGGAAGCAGAACTCGGTATAGTAGGCGGACAAGAAGACGATGTCATCGCAGAAGGCGTCATTTACGCCGATCCGAAAGAATGCCAAACCCTCGTAGAACAAACAGGCATCGATTGCCTAGCGCCAGCGCTTGGATCGGTCCACGGGCCATATAAAGGCGAACCAAACCTTGGATTTGCTGAAATGGAAGAAATTTCACAACTTTGTGACGTGCCGCTTGTCTTGCACGGCGGAACAGGCATCCCGTTAAAAGATGTTCAACGTGCAGTATCACTTGGTACATCAAAAATCAACGTCAACACGGAAAGCCAATTGGCGGCATCAAAAGCCATCCGTGAAAAATTGGCATCTGATGCAGACGTCTACGATCCACGTAAATACTTGACGCCAGCACGTGATGCTATCAAAGCGACTGTCATCGGCAAAATGCGCGATTTCGGTAGTTCACAACAAGCAAATTCATAATAACTTAGGAAGAGAGGCGGATCCGTCTCTTTTTCCACATATAGGAGGAAATCATTCATGAAATTTTTTATTGATACAGCAAACTTCGACGAGATTAAAGAAGCGCACGCTTGGGGCATTCTCTCAGGTGTTACTACTAACCCATCGCTTGTCGCAAAAGAAAAAGATGTTTCATTTCATGACCGCCTGAAAGAAATCGCCGATCTTGTCGATGGTTCGATCAGTGGCGAAGTCATCGCCCTTGATTCAGAAGGCATGATCAAAGAAGGTCGTGAATTGGCTGAACTTGCGCCAAACATCACAGTGAAATTGCCGATGACTCCGGAAGGCTTGAAAGCATGTGCGGTTCTTGCTGGAGAAGGCAAAAAAGTCAACGTTACATTGATCTTTAGCGCCAACCAAGCACTTCTTGCAGCACGTGCTGGAGCAGCTTATGTTTCTCCATTCCTTGGCCGCCTAGATGACATTGGACATAACGGCATGGATTTGATTGCACAAATTGCTGAGATTTTTGCAATTCATGAAATCGATTCAGAAATCATCGCTGCTTCAATCCGTCACCCGCAACACGTAACGGAAGCCGCGCTTAACGGTGCGCATATCGGCACGATGCCAATGAAAGTGCTTGAAATGATGTTCAAACATCCGTTAACGGATAAAGGCATCGAAGCATTCCTAGCCGACTGGGAAACACGCTCTGTGAAATAAGGCTGACAGGGAAAAGGAGAAATACAATGGACGTTTATAAAATAACAGGCGGCAAACGCCTATCCGGGACGATCAAAGTCAACGGCGCCAAAAACAGCGCCGTAGCACTCATCCCGGCGTCGATCTTGGCAAATTCGCCGGTTTCGATTGAAGGCTTGCCGGAAATTTCCGATGTTTGGACATTAAAAAATATTTTGGAAGAAATCGGAGGCTCTGTCACATTTGAAGACGGCGTCATGCAAATCGATCCGACAGAAATGATCGACATGCCTTTGCCAAATGGCAACGTCAAAAAATTGCGGGCTTCTTACTATATGATGGGCGCAATGCTCGGGCGTTTCAAACACGCTGCGATTGGATTGCCAGGAGGCTGTTTCCTCGGGCCACGTCCAATCGACCAGCATATTAAAGGTTTCGAAGCGCTAGGTGCAAAAGTGACCAACGAGCACGGTGCGATTTATTTGCGTGCTGACGAACTCCGCGGCGCAAAAATTTATCTAGACGTTGTTAGCGTAGGCGCAACAATCAATATCATGCTTGCAGCGGTTCGTGCGAAAGGGCAGACGGTGATTGAAAACGCGGCGAAAGAGCCGGAAATCATCGATGTCGCGACGCTTCTCACCAATATGGGTGCGAAAATTAAGGGTGCCGGTACCAATGTCATCCGTATCGAAGGTGTGGATGAACTTCATGGTACCAATCACACCATCATTCCAGACCGCATTGAAGCCGGTACTTTCATGATCATGGCGGCAGCAGCTGGTGACGGTGTAACGATCGATAACGTTATTCCGTTTCATATGGAAGCTTTGACTGCGAAGCTCCGTGAAATGGGCGTCGAAGTACAAGAGGATGAAGAATCGATCCACATTCCGAAAACCGAAAACTTGCAGCCAATTGATGTGAAAACCTTGGTGTATCCAGGATTTGCGACCGATTTGCAGCAGCCGTTCTCGGTCTTGATGACACAAGCGCATGGCTCTTCCATGATTACCGACACGATTTATTCGGCGCGCTTCAAACATATTGATGAGTTGCGCCGCATGAATGCGGTTGGGCGTGTCGAAGGGCGTGCTGCTGTTATTACCGGGCCGACGCCATTGACTGCAGCGACCGTTGTTGCTTCCGATTTGCGTGCAGGCGCTGCACTGGTTATCGCTGGCTTGCTTGCTGAAGGTGAAACGGAAGTGCGGGAGATTTATCACATCGAACGCGGCTACTCAAACATCATTGAAAAACTGCGTGGCTTAGGCGCTGACATTCGCCGTGAAACTATTGACCCGGTAGCAAGCGGCAAGTCGTCCGACCTCAGTTCAGACGTGAATTGACTCTCTAATGAGTGTTCTATATATGCTACAATATAAATGGCATATTTAAAGAGTGAACGGAGGAAATGAATGATGGAACGAAGTCTTTCGATGGAATTAGTGCGGATTACAGAGGCGGCAGCGATTGCCTCCTCTAAATGGATGGGCCGCGGCTTGAAAAATGAAGCAGATGATGCGGCTACGGAAGCGATGCGCACTGTATTCGATACGATCCCGATGCGTGGAACCGTTGTTATTGGCGAAGGCGAAATGGATGAAGCTCCGATGCTCTATATCGGCGAAAAGCTTGGTTCAGGCGACGGCCCCGAAGTGGACGTGGCAGTCGATCCGGTAGAAGGTACGAACATCGTCGCTGCCGGCGGCTGGAATGCGATTGCCGTATTGGCAATTGCAGATCGTGGGAATTTACTCAATGCACCGGATATGTATATGGACAAAATTGCGGTCGGCCCTGAAGCTGTCGGCAAAATTGACATCAACGCTCCGGTCATCGATAATTTACGCGCGGTAGCCAAAGCGAAAAACAAAGATATCGAAGACCTGGTTGCAACCATTATTGATCGACCACGCCATGCACAAATCATCAAGGAAATCCGTGAAGCGGGAGCTCGTATCAAATTGATTACCGACGGCGATATTGCCGGTGCTATCAACACAGCTTTCGACCAAACGGGTGTCGATATCCTATTCGGGATCGGCGGAGCTCCGGAAGGGGTTATTTCGGCAGTTGGCTTGAAGTGTCTCGGAGGAGAATTTCAAGGGAAACTGATGCCTCAGGATGAAGAGGAAAGACAACGCTGCCTAGATATGGGCCTTGAAGTCGATAAAGTGTTGATGATGGATGACCTGGTTAAAGGTGACGATGCGATCTTTGCAGCGACTGGGATTACAGACGGAGAACTTCTTCGGGGTGTCCAGCTGAAAGGTGCTTTTGCAGAAAGCCATACCTTGGTCATGCGCGCTAAATCCGGCACGGTCCGTTTTGTCGAGGGGCGCCATAGCCTTAAGAAAAAACCGGATCTTGTCATGAAAGATTAATTTCTATACTCCAAACCTGAGTCCGGCTTTATGCCGGGCTCCTTCTTTAATGACTCCAGAACAATCGAAATTCCCCCAAAAAATCGAAACTAATGATAAGTGTGGTGTCCAACTAGATGGCAACGATGACAATTTCCGCTTTGGAAAATATGACGCTCAAAGAACTTTATAACTTGGCGAAAGAATATAAATTAAATAATTACAGCAAACTGACAAAAAAAGAATTGATTTTCGCCATTCTCAAAACCCGTGCAGAACAGGAAGGCTTCTTTTTCATGGAAGGTGTCTTGGAAATCATTCAATCGGAAGGTTTCGGTTTCCTTCGCCCAATCAACTATTCACCAAGTTCGCAGGACATTTACATTTCTGCTTCCCAGATCCGCCGTTTCGACCTTAGAAATGGGGATAAAGTATCCGGCAAGGTTCGGCCACCCAAAGAAAACGAACGTTATTTTGGCCTGCTTCAAGTAGAAGCAGTCAACGGTGAAGACCCGGAAGTCGCGAAAGAGCGCGTCCATTTCCCAGGCCTGACACCATTGTATCCGGATCGTCATATCTTATTAGAGACCGGGCCGGAACATTTATCTACGCGCATTATGGATCTCATCTCCCCCGTCGGATTCGGCCAGCGTGGATTGATTGTGGCGCCGCCGAAAGCCGGAAAAACCATGCTCTTAAAAGAAATTGCCAATGCTGTCACGACAAACCATCCGGAAGCAGAATTGATTGTCCTGTTAATCGATGAGCGCCCAGAAGAAGTGACGGATATTGAACGCTCTGTTGACGCTGATGTGGTGTCCTCAACTTTTGATGAAGTTCCAGAAAATCATGTCAAAGTAGCTGAGCTGGTTCTCGAACGTGCGATGCGCCTCGTTGAACATAAGCGCGATGTCGTCATTTTGATGGATTCGATTACGCGTTTGGCGCGTGCTTATAATTTAGTGATTCCACCAAGTGGGCGAACGCTATCAGGCGGGATCGACCCTGCTGCATTTCACCGCCCGAAGCGCTTTTTCGGGGCTGCGCGTAATATCGAAGAAGGCGGCAGTTTAACGATTCTCGCAACGGCGCTCGTTGATACCGGTTCACGCATGGACGAAGTCATTTACGAAGAGTTCAAAGGCACCGGCAATATGGAACTGCATTTAGATCGCAGTTTGGCGGAACGCCGCATTTTCCCGGCGCTGGATATCCGCCGTTCAGGAACTCGCAAGGAAGAATTGTTGATGAAACCGGAACAACTTGATAAACTATGGACTATCCGCAAAACCTTTTCGGATGCGCCAGACTTTACAGAGCGTTTCATGAAAAAACTTAGCCATTCGAAGACGAATGAAGAGTTTTTCAGTCAATTGCCAAGAGACGGTAAATCATCACGTACATCACGAAAGCCGATTTGATTGCTTGCAAAAGCAGTTAAGTTTTGCTATGATTATAAGAGTGAAACAAAACAGTACTATTGCATATACGACCTAACGAGCCGTGTAAGGCAATAGGCTAAATAGATTAAACTCTGTTCCAGATGGTTCAGGGCGGGAGGAGAAAATATTATGAAAACAGGTATTCACCCAGAGTACAAAAAAGCAACGGTGACTTGCTCATGCGGCAACTCATTCGAAACTGGTTCAGTAAAAGAAAACATTAACGTTGAGCTTTGCTCAGAATGTCATCCATTCTATACTGGACGTCAAAAATTCGCAGCTGCAGATGGCCGCGTAGACCGTTTCAACAAAAAATACGGTCTCAAAGAAGAAATCAACAACTAAGTCACCATTATACCCGTCCGTCGCGAAAACGCCGGATGGGTATTTTTTTTCGCCGTATAACGGAAAAAATCAATTACATAGCAAAAAAATGATAGGCATTACCAACATTTTTGGTATGATACTAACAGTGAATGTTTGAAAGGGGTCTCCACTATGTACGTCATGAAACAGACTGGATGGGTCGAGTTGATCTGCGGAAGCATGTTTTCCGGGAAATCGGAAGAATTGATCCGCCGTATCCGCCGTGCGCAATTTGCCAAGCAGAAAATTGCAGTATTCAAGCCGAAATTGGACAACCGCTATAGTGAGGAAGCAGTAGTCTCCCATAACGGAACCACTGTCATTGCGTTACCAATCGGCCATTCCGGCGAAATGAAAGAATATATAAGCGACGAGTTTGATATCATCGCTATCGACGAAGCGCAATTTTTTGATATGGAAATTGTTGACCATGTCCAACAATTAGCAGATCACGGATTCCGTGTCATTGTCGCAGGACTCGACCAAGACTTCCGCGGCGTGCCGTTCGGTCCGATGCCATCCCTACTATCTATTGCAGAACAAGTAACAAAATTGCAGGCTGTTTGCACCGTCTGCGGATCCCCCGCGAGCCGCACACAACGCCTGATCGACGGCAAGCCTGCCGGTTCGGATGACCCGATTATCCTAGTGGGCGCATCCGAAGCCTACGAACCGCGCTGCCGCCATCACCACGAAGTTCCAGCGGGTGTTACGGTTACAGAATAAATGTCTGAAACCTAAGCAAAATGAAGCAAAATTGCGGAGACTCCCGCTCGCCCGCAGGAAAGCGAAGCATTTTTGCTGAATGTAGGGAAATGTAAAGTTATAAGTACTATTTATATAGAAGAAACTAGAGGTGAAAACAATGTTTGACCGTTTACAGTCTGTCGAAGACAGATACGACCGTCTCAACGAAATGTTGAGTGACCCGGATATTGTCAGTGATACGAATAAGCTACGCGATTATTCGAAAGAACAATCCGATTTGCAGGAAACGGTGGAAACCTACCGTGAATACAAAGATGTCCAAACGCAACTCGCCGATTCCAAAGCGATGTTTGAAGAAAAAATGGATGCTGATATGCGTGAAATGGTTAAAGAAGAAGTGGCGGAACTCGAAGGCCGTTCAAAAGAGTTGGAAGAACGCCTCCACATCCTATTGATTCCGAAAGACCCGAACGATGATAAAAACGTCATTATGGAAATCCGTGGTGCAGCTGGTGGCGATGAAGCGGCCTTGTTCGCAGGCGATCTGTTCAAAATGTATTCCCGTTTTGCGGAAGCTAATGGATGGAAAGTACAAATCATGGATTCGAATACGACGGAAATCGGGGGATTTAAGGAATTGGTCTTTATGGTAGCTGGCAAAGGCGCTTATTCCAAACTGAAATACGAAAACGGTGCACACCGCGTACAGCGTGTTCCTGAAACCGAATCGGGCGGGCGCATCCATACGTCAACAGCAACGGTCGCGTGTTTACCGGAAGTGGAAGAAGTCGAAGTTGATATCCACGACAATGACATCCGCGTCGATACCTACGCATCATCAGGTGCAGGTGGGCAATCAGTCAACACGACAATGTCTGCTGTGCGTTTAACGCATTTACCAACCAATATCGTTGTTACATGCCAAGATGAAAAATCACAGATTAAAAACAAAGCGAGCGCGATGAAAGTGTTGCGTGCCCGTGTTTATGAAAAATTCCAGCAAGAAGCACAAGCAGAATATGATTCCGTACGTAAATCCGCTGTCGGTACGGGTGACCGTTCCGAGCGCATCCGCACTTATAACTTCCCGCAAAATCGAGTGACGGACCATCGTATTGGTTTGACCATCCAGAAGCTAGACCAAATCTTGCAAGGTAAAATGGATGAAATTGTTGACGCCCTGGTGATCGATGAACAATCAACGAGGATGGAGAGCTTGAATAATGAACAAAGTTAATACCTTAACGACAGTGGAATTTGTCTACGAAGCCTTGGAGCAAGCAACTAACTATTTAAAGCAACACGGACGTGAAGGAACGCCAGCCCGCATTCTGTTGCAGCATGAACTGGGGATGGACTATTCCGGCTTGGTCGCAGCAATGCGCGACCAAATCGAAGATCGTCAATTTGAAGCCTTCTGGGCAAATGTCGAAGAACTGGTTGAAGGTGTACCCGTCCAACATTTAACGGGTGTTGAACAATTTTACGGAAGAACTTTCCAAGTATCACCGGCTGTGCTTATTCCGCGTCCGGAAACAGAAGAACTAATCGAAGAAACCTTAAAGTTGAAGCGTGAGCTATTTGGATCTGATGAAGTTCAAGCAGCAGATATTGGAACGGGCAGTGGAGTCATTGCAATTACTTTGAAACGTGAATTGCCAGAAGCAGAAGTGATGGCTACGGATATTTCCGAAGAAGCTTTGTTTGTGGCTGAGCGTAATGCAGAAGCCTTGAATGCAGATGTCCATTTCATAAAAGGAGATCTGGCGGCACCGCTTGCAGGGAGAAAATGGGATATGATTCTCTCCAATCCTCCATATATCGCTCATCATGAAGCATCTGGTTTATCTGATACAGTTCGTGAATACGAGCCGCACCAAGCTTTATTCGCTGATCGCGAAGGACTTGCGGCTTATGAAACTTTGGCTGAACAAGTACCTGAGTTGATTGGCCGTCCAGGCATCATCGCCCTTGAGATCGGCAGCAGCCAGGGAGAAGTTGTAACAGCCTTATTCCAAAAGGCTTTGCCAGATGCCCGGATTTACTGCAAAAAAGATATCAACAAACACGACCGCATGGTATTTTGTATTTTAGAGTAAGTTGTGCACAAATCACTTGATATTAAGGGGTGTTATCCACAAAATGTGGATATTGTCACCAAAACCTTATTGTACTGGAGATGTTTAGGTGGAAACAAAAACGATTCTTGTGGATGAACATGTGAACAATGACGAAAATTACACACAAGCTGTGGATAATATTCGCAAAGGGGAAGTTGTCGCATTTCCTACCGAAACCGTATACGGCCTCGGAGCGGATGCCATGAACGCTGAAGCGGTCGATAAGATCTTTGAAGCAAAAGGCCGCCCGACTGATAACCCATTGATTGTTCACGTGGATTCCAAAGAAACCGCCTTGGAGTATGTGGAAGAAGTTCCTGAAAAAGCGCTGCAATGCATGGATGCTTTTTGGCCAGGGGCACTGACTTTAATCATGCAGGCGAAACCGGATATCTTTGCTTCTAACGTGACAGCAGGCTTGCCAACAGTAGGCATTCGCGTACCGAATCATCCAGTTGCGTTAAACTTATTGAAGCAATTGAAGCGGCCAGTCGCAGCGCCGAGCGCCAATACGAGCGGAAAACCGAGCCCGACTTTGGCTGAACATGTTTACTTTGATATGAACGGAAAGATTCCACTCATTTTGGATGGCGGACCGACACAAGTCGGGATCGAATCCACTGTGTTGGATATGACTTGCGCACCGCCAGTCATTTTGCGTCCTGGACAAGTAACAAAAGAGCAGTTGGAAGAAGTGATCGGTACAGTCCGTTTGTCTTCTGAAACAAAGGGCAACACACCGAAAGCTCCTGGCATGAAATACGCCCATTACGCGCCGCAAGCACCGCTTTATCTGATTGAGCACAATAGGAAGCTCATCGAAAAAGCAATCGACCACATCCACGGTAAAAAGAAAAAAATCGCCGTACTGAGCCGCGAAGATTTCGTAGCTGCAGATTATTGCTTCCCGCTTGCTGTGGATAAGTTGTACGACAGCCTGCGCAGATGCGACCAGACGGATGCCGATTTGATCCTCGCTTGCGTGCTGCCGGAAAACGAAGACGCTGCCCTGATGAACCGCCTGGAAAAAGCCGCGGATCATAAATGGTTCAGCTGACGCCAGCAAACGAATTGAATGACAGTATATAAAGCCGCTGGAAAAATTCCAGTGGCTTTTCAGGCTGTCGAGAAAGTGATAAAGTCGTATTTTCCGAAGTTTATCGCTCGCTTTCCGTGGGGCGGGAATCGAGCCTCCTCGTTCGCTTCGCTCCCTGCGGGGTCTCTCAAACCCGCTAGTCCCATAGGAGTCGAGCGAACACTTCTCCAAATACTTGGAGAGTTCATTGATTTTCATTGTGGAATAGTCTCCACTCTTTTCATTAATTAAGGATAATAGACTTCTTCAACACTCTGTAAAGCCACTGGGAATTTCCCAGTGGCTTTTTTGTGTTTAAAATCAAGTCAGAGGGGTGAGGTTCCGTTGCAAAGGGAACACTTGGGGCCTGCAGGATGCGAGTCATACATCTGATGCGACAGGACGTCGCGCTGTCAGCTGCCCGGGGATGGGGCGGGTGCCCGGTAAATGTGCCGCAAAGAGCACGGCACATTTGTCTCGCCAGCCCGCGCGGTCCCTCCGGCGTCGGTCCCTTTCCGCTTCCTCTCTAGTTTTAGAAAGCAAATCAATGCATCTGGCACTGGAATTAGTTTGAATAGTTTTGTTCAGCTTTGTAAGTTCAAATTGAATAGCCACGACAACTTCATAACTATCAAGTCTAGTTAGGCGTCCCCACCAGCGGATGAAGACAATTACCAGTAACGCTTCTTCGCACATAACACCCAATGAAATCTAAAGCCGAACCGCGCACAAGGGCGAGCCGAAGCCATAAGACAAGTGCTCTTCTTGGCTTATGGCGGGAGGCCAGCCCCAAGCGGGAGGCGACTGCTTCGTGACAAAACAATCAACGAACGATTCACCTCACTATCAAGACCAGCTAAGCGCCGATGCCAGTGGATGAAAACAACTAACAGTGACGCTTCTTCGCACACAACACCCAATGAAATCGAAAAGCCAAACCGCGTCCACGGGCGAGCCGAAGCCATAAGACAAGCGTTTTTCTTGGCTTATTGCGGGAGGCCAGCCCCAAGCGGAAGGCGACTGCTTCACGATGAACGAATCAACGAACGATTCATCTCACTATCAAGACCAGCTAAGCGCCGATACCAGCGGATGAAGACAATTACCAGTAACGCTTCTTCGCATACAACACCCAATGAAATCGAAAAGCCGAACCGCGCACAAGGGCGAGCCGAAGCCATAAGACAAGTGCTCTTCTTGGCTTATGGCGGGAGGCCAGCCCCAAGCGGAAGGCGACTGCTTCACGATGAAATAATCAACAAATATTTCACCTCGCTATCAAATCCAGCTTTCCACAATGATTTCTACACATTCAAGCCCAATCCTCGTCCATACAATAGCTTGATCAAATGCGTTATAATAGAACTTAGACAGACATCATCCTGCAAGTACAATGAACTGAAAAGATGATGGCACAGAAGCTTGGATAAGGGGGAATTGGATGAAGATTTTATTCGTCTGCACAGGAAATACATGCCGCAGCCCAATGGCAGAAGCAATTGTGCATACCCGCAACATCGAGGGAATGGAAGCGCGCTCGGCAGGGATTTACGCAGGGCAAGCGCCATTGTCAGCGAATGCACGAAAAGTGCTGAGTGAACAGTCTATCAAATTTGACCATACCTCGAAGCCGCTGAACCCGCGTGACGTGGAATGGGCGGAGTTGATCTTGACCATGACCTATTCACACAAGATGATGCTCATGCAAATTTATCCTGAAGTGGCAACAAGACTGCATACAGTAAAAGAATTTGCAGAAGGTTCGACGGGCGATGTCAGCGATCCATACGGCGGCTCTTTGGATGAATACCGGAGAACTTATAAAGAGCTGGAGCAATTGATCGACAAAATGGCAAATCAATTCGATGAAAAGTAACAGGAAAGAGCTGTCCAAGAGCCTAAATGCATGTGCTAGAGGACGGCTCTTTCTGATGGCCGAGTCGCGAGGGTTTCAGTTGCAGAAAGCGGGTACGGGGAAGTAACATGGAACTGTTCAAAAATGTTAGAATTGAATAAAAGCGGCGGCGCTGCCTTGAAGGCTGTCTGCTAAATGAAAACGAAAAGAGGGTTAATCATGAAAATAGCAATTTCATCAGACCACGGCGGCAATAATCTGCGCAAGGAGATTGTCAACTTATTAAACGAACTAGGAATTGAATACAAAGACTTCGGGCCACAAACGGACGATTCCGTCGACTATCCGGATTATGCACAACCGGTAGCAGAAGGTGTCGCCAGCGGAGAATTCGATAAAGGCATTTTGATTTGTGGGACAGGGATCGGCATGTCCATTTCAGCAAACAAAGTAAAAGGCATCCGCTGCGCTCTCGTACATGATGTATTCAGCGCGAAAGCGACGCGTGAACATAACGATTCGAATGTCCTCGCGATGGGCGAACGTGTTATCGGGCCAGGACTTGCGAAAGAAATTGCGAAAACATGGCTGACGACCGATTTTGAAGGCGGCCGCCATGAAAACCGCGTCCAGAAAATCAGCGCACTCGAAAACTAAGGAGGAGTAAGCATGCAAAGCTTATGGCAGTTGCAGCTTGAAGAAGTTCTTAGCGAATTGGAGCAACAGATTGCGTTCAAGGAAGGCCAACTATTTGTTATTGGCTGTTCGACTTCTGAAGTGGCCGGTGAACGTATCGGTACAGGTGGCGGGCTCGATATTGCAGAAAGTTTGTTTGAACCGCTGCGTGTGTTTGCCGAACGCCATGGCTTATTTCTGGCTTTCCAAGGCTGTGAGCACATCAACCGCGCGTTGACCATCGAGCGGGCAGCTGCCGAACGCTATGGCTTGGAACCGGTATCGGTAGTGCCGGTCGCAAAAGCAGGCGGTTCAATGAGCGCTTACGCCTTTATGAATATGACAGATCCGGTCGTCGTCGAAGAAATTGCTGCCCACGCCGGAGTGGACATTGGGCAGACGATGATCGGCATGCATTTAAAAAGAGTCGCCGTTCCGGTGCGGACTTCTGTTAAACTAGTAGGGGAAGCGATCGTCTCGAGTGCGACCACACGGCCGAAATTGATCGGCGGTGCCCGTGCAAGCTACGATCGCCAGGTACTTCAATCACGGGAGGGAAAGACAGATGGAATTGATTAAGGCGCAGGATCAGGCAGTATATGAAGCAATGAATGCGGAAAAAGAACGCCAGGAAGCGAATATTGAGTTAATCGCATCGGAAAACTTTGTATCTCAGGCAGTTATGGATGCACAAGGATCCGTATTGACCAATAAATACGCAGAAGGCTATCCAGGCAAACGCTATTACGGCGGTTGTGAATTTGTCGATGTAGTGGAAAATATCGCGCGTGATCGCTTGAAAGAAATTTTCGGTGCAGACCATGCGAACGTCCAGCCGCATTCCGGTTCACAAGCGAATATGGCTGTGTACACAGCGATGCTAGAACAAGGCGATACAGTCCTTGGGATGAACTTGAACCACGGTGGGCATTTGACGCATGGCAGCAAAGTCAACTTTAGCGGCATGCAGTACAATTTTGTTGAGTACGGTGTGGACAAAGACACGCAATTGCTTGATTACGAAGCCGTTCGCCAAGCAGCTCTTGAGCACAAGCCGAAAATGATCGTTGCCGGTGCCAGTGCTTATTCCCGTACATTGGATTTCGCGAAATTCCGTGAAATCGCTGATGAAGTCGATGCTTATTTGATGGTCGACATGGCGCATATTGCAGGGCTCGTCGCAACCGGTGCCCATCCAAATCCAGTGCCTCATGCACATTTTGTCACTTCCACTACCCATAAAACATTGCGCGGCCCTCGCGGCGGCCTGATTCTTTGCAAAGAAGAATTTGCGAAGAAAATCGATAAAATCATTTTCCCAGGAATTCAGGGCGGCCCGTTGATGCACGTCATCGCAGCGAAAGCTGTCGCGTTTGGTGAAGCCCAACAGCCTGAGTTCAAAGATTATATCGACCAAGTCGTCAAAAATGCGAATGTCTTGGCTGACAGCTTAACAGCTGAAGGTGTTGATATTGTTTCCGGCGGCACAGACAACCATCTATTGCTGCTTGATCTCCGTTCCCTTAACTTGACGGGTAAAGTCGCAGAACATGTATTGGATGAAGTCGGTATCACGACGAACAAAAACACCATTCCGTTCGATCCGGAAAGCCCATTTGTCACATCAGGCATCCGTCTCGGAACAGCAGCTGTCACTTCCCGCGGCTTTAAAGAAGAAGAAATGAAGGAGATTGCTTCCATCATGGCACTTCTACTGAAAAATCCGGAAGATGAAGCTGTGAAGAAAGAAGCCGCTGAGCGTACAGCAAAATTGACCGCTGCTCACGCTTTGTATAAATAAGTAGTTGGCTATTTAGATGAATACTGAAGTGAATAAAGCCGCCTTATGTATTGGCGGCTTTTTTTTACCATACATAGTAAGAAAAATTCGGGGGGACGCGTATGCATCAATATGAAATCCAAGAAGATCGGAAAGTGATCATAGATTGGCTACGCCGTCTCGGGCTCGAATTCCACACAAGTTTTGTGGTTGTGAATCCGGAAATTCCGGACCACCCAATCGCCTATGCAAACGACGCATTTTTTGAGATGACCGGCTACAGGGAAGAGGAAGTTGTGGGCGAAAACGGTAAATTTTTGCATGGCACAAAGACTGATGCAACTATTGGCAGTCAAATTCGTGAGGCGACAGCTTCTGCTAAGCCAGGCGTCTTTGAAATCGTCAATTACCGAAAAGACGGTACACCTTTCTGGAATGAAATCACCGTCCAACCCTTGGCATTCCCAGAAAAATCATTGCGCTATACGTTAATGCTGCAGCGCGATATCAGCGACCGCAGACGTGCAGAGACCTTGATTGATTTACAGAAAGAAACATATAAAGGAATTGAAAAGGGACATGTGATTGGGATGCTCTTGCAGAATATATGTGAAACAGCTGAATCCTTTTTCCTCGATGGTGTACGCTGCACCGTCTTGTTAGTAGATGAAGCGAAACGTTTCCAAATAGGTGCGGCGAAATCGATGCCGGATGAGTTCCTGAAAGAAATACGCGGATTGGAAGTAACACCGGATTCCAGCCCGTGCGGCGCAGCATATTCTCGACAAAAACCTGTGGTCGCAGAGAATGTTTTTCAAAGTGAACTATTAACTGATAAACAAGAGCTTCTCTATAAGTTTGGGGTCCAGGCGATTTGGTCTGTTCCAATTTTTAACGGCAAAGATGAAGCAATCGGGACGTTCGGGATTTATTTCCCCCAAATTTATAAGCCGACTGATAAGGATTTAAACTTCATGGAAGAAATCGCGTCAATCGTTTCGCTGGCCGTGAAATTTTCAAGCCAACAAGAAGAAATTTTGCGCCTTGCCTATATCGATGAAGAATCTGGACTGCCGAACCGCCATTATTTCCGTACCGAGCTGAAAGAATTGTTGAAGGATGGAAAAGAAGGCGTTGTTGCTTTTATTTCAGCAGACGAATTTATCAAAATCAGCGATCAATATGGTCATCGGGCAGGAAATGATTTATGCCGAGAACTCGGCCGCCGCCTTGTTCTGGCAGGGGGAGCAGGGGAAAAGCTGGTTGCCCGCTTTTCAGATGCCAGATTGTCACTTTACAGCTCGGTTCCGCTAATCCGTGCCCCTGAATTTTTGGAAGATGTATTGAAAAGTCTTCGAGAGCCGGTAACGATTGGTGAACTGGATTTATTTTTAACAGTCAAAGTAGGTGTGGCAATTGTCACGCCTGCCCAACAGAATGCGGAGGAATTGGTGCGTTGTGCTGATAGCGCTTTGTCAAAAGCGAAAGAGCGGATTGGCGAAGCAGTTTGTTATTTCGAAAATGAGCAAGACGAACTGATGATGCGCGATTTGCGTGTCGCCAACGCATTAACAGTAGGGCTCAAGCGTAAGGAAATCAGTGTCTTTTTGCAGCCGAAAGTGTCGCTTGAAAGTCGAGAAATTGTGGGGTTTGAAGCATTGGCCCGTTGGAAATCGCCGGAACTTGGGGATATTTCACCTGCTATTTTCATACCCGCCGCCGAAAAGAATGGCAAAATCCGTCAACTTGAGCAGCATGTCATCGAACAGGTCTTGGCTTGGCTAAAAAAGCGCCAGGATCAGGGTTTGGGACTACGGCAGGTGGCGATCAATATTTCGGCCGAGCATTTCTTTCATCATTCATTTATCCCCCATTTAGTGGATGTAACGAACAAATTCGGCATAGACCCGAAATGGATTCAGTTGGAAATTACGGAGCGTATCGGCGTCGTCGATATTGATACGGCAAGCAAAGTGTTCGATCAGCTGAAGAACTATGGCTTTGCGACCTCGATCGATGATTTCGGGACGGGTTATTCCTCGCTTAGCTATTTGCAAAAACTTCCTGTCGAAGAAATCAAGATCGATCGATCGTTCGTTTCTCATATGGATGAACAAGGAACGCGTGCTGTCATTCGGACCATCATTCAACTCGCGGATAATTTAGGATTGCGCGCTGTCGCGGAAGGCATCGAGACAGAAGAAGACCGCACGCAATTGCTTGGCATGGGCTGCACTATCGCCCAAGGATTTTTATTCCATCGACCGATGCCGCTTGATGAAGCGCATCTTCTTTAACCGGGGCATTTGCTCCCGGTTTTTTATTTTGCCTGCAAAAGTTGACTGAATAATTCTAATGCAGGAGTGAAGCTCTAAAACTGGTTAATTTCTGTTATACTGTTTAGGAAAATGTATGAAAAAGGAGAGATACACTGTGGGAAAAGTATTCGTTTTTGATCATCCGCTGATCCAGCATAAACTGACGTATATCCGCGACAAATCGACGGGGACAAAAGAATTCCGTGAATTGGTTGATGAGATTTCAACATTGATGGCGTTTGAAATCACGCGCGAGCTTCCGCTCCAGGAAATCGATGTGGAAACGCCTGTGCAAATTGCCAAGTCAAATGTTCTTGCCGGGAAAAAACTAGGTATCGTGCCTATCCTGCGCGCAGGCATCGGGATGGTCGATGGCGTTTTGAAATTGATTCCGGCGGCTAAGGTCGGCCATATCGGCTTGTACCGCGACCCGGAAACTTTGCAACCAGTCGAATATTATTTTAAAATGCCTTCCGATGTATCTGAACGCGAATTGATTGTTGTCGATCCGATGCTTGCAACAGGCGGTTCTGCAATTGAAGCCGTAAATTCTTTGAAAAAACGCGGTGCGACTAAAATCAGATTCATGTGCATCATTGCAGCTCCAGAAGGTGTGGAAGCTTTGCAGAAAGCACATCCGGATGTGGATATCTATATTGCCGCACTCGATGAAAAGCTCAACGAAAAAGGCTATATCGTGCCTGGCCTCGGCGATGCTGGAGATCGCTTGTTCGGAACAAAATAAGAAAGCGGGTTGATCAGCAGTGACGAAAAAATGGAAAGTGATGACGATTTTCGGTACACGCCCGGAAGCGATTAAAATGGCGCCACTCGTTTTGGAATTGCAAAAGCATCCAGAAACGATTGAAGCCCTTGTGACCGTGACCGCCCAGCACCGTCAAATGCTGGACCAAGTACTCGACACATTCGGCATCACACCCGATTTTGATTTGAACATCATGAAAGACCGCCAAACCTTAAGTGATGTAACGGTCCGTGCCATGCAAGGCTTGGATGATGTGATGAAAGAAGCGAAACCGGATATCGTACTGGTTCATGGAGATACGACGACGACATTCGCGGCTAGTTTGGCTGCTTTGTATAATCAAATCTCGATTGGGCATGTAGAAGCTGGGCTCCGGACCCACAATAAGTACTCTCCTTTTCCGGAAGAGATGAATCGCCAATTGACAGGTGTCATGGCGGACATCCATTTTGCGCCAACTGAAAAGTCCGCGCAAAATTTACGTGACGAGAACAAAAAAGAAGAAACCATCTATATTACAGGTAATACGGCTATCGATGCTTTGCAGACTACAGTCCGTGACAATTACCATCACCCGGTACTTGATCAAATCGGTGATGACCGCATGATCTTGTTAACTGCCCATCGCCGTGAAAACCTCGGTGAACCGATGCGCAATATGTTCCGTGCGATCAAGCGCTTGACTGAAGAGCATGATGACATCCAGGTTGTTTATCCGGTGCATATGAATCCAGCTGTCCGCGAAGTCGCGGATGAAGTGCTCGGACGCGACCCGCGCATCCACTTGATCGAGCCGCTCGAAGTCTTGGATTTCCATAACTTCGCAGCCCAGTCTTATTTCATCCTGACTGATTCAGGTGGGGTGCAAGAAGAGGCACCTTCTCTTGGTAAGCCGGTTTTGGTGTTGCGTGATACAACAGAACGTCCAGAAGGCATCGATGCCGGCACTTTGAAACTTGCTGGCACGGATGAAGAAACGATTTACCGCCTCGGCAAGGAATTGCTGACAGATGCCTCTGCGTATGAAGCGATGTCTCAAGCATCGAACCCATACGGTGACGGAAAAGCATCCCAGCGAATCGTCGAAGCATTGCACAAGTATTTCGGCGAATTGTAAGAAATAGGAGAGACAGAGGGCCACAGGGGGTGAGTCAGCTAAGCGTTGCGACAGGACGTCGCGTTCTTAGCTTAGGATCCATTTGACCGCTTCCGCTTTTCTTGGTGTCTAGCGTCAGCGGTCTGGCTCTCGGGTCGTAAGCCAACTTCCCTGTGCGGCTAAAAAGCGCCGCTTCGGGAATTCGGCTTACGCCTGTCGAGCCAAAACGACCGCTTCCGCTTTTCTTGTAACAAATTTGTCAATCATATGTCGGTGGGATATCGCTTGTGAAGTTTTTCACTACATGCAATTGACATGATTTTGCCCCTATTGTATGCTTACAAAGGGTCTGCATGAGAGGGTTTTCATACATAATGGATGTGCTATTGAAAGCCAGATGCGACTGCTCTTTTATGGGCGTGAATATCAAATCATTATGAATTTCGAGGGGTTTATCATGCACCCGAAAAAAAGTCCCTTACAAGCAATGGCGATTTATTCCGTCATTCTTTCACAACTTGTCGGGTCCGTACTAATCGGGGTCTTCACAGGGATGTGGCTTGATGAGCAATTCGGAACCGCCCCGCTCTTTTTGATCATCTGCCTATTTATCGGTCTGAGTGCCGGGGTATGGGCGATGCTTCAGACCGTCCGAAAATTCGAATCAGGAGACATGTGAACAATGGATGGACTTCAAGAGATCTACAAAAGATTGAAGAGACTGATGTATTTCATTCTCGCAGCGTTCGTTTTAGGGTGGGGAGTCACTCCTTATCCAGAAGTATTCGCTGGCCTAATCGTCGGATCTCTGTTCGGCATTTATAATATGTGGATCTTGGTTCGGAGAATGGAAAAATTCGACCGGGCGGTAGAAGAAGGCTCAAAAGTCCGTTCTCTTGGAACGGCATTACGGTTTGCATCAGGCGTAGCTGTTGTGGCGATTGCAATATTGTTCGCTGAACACATACACTTGGTCAGTGCGGTAATCGGGTTGATGATCCCATATGGTCTCCTTTTAATGGAGCGGATCGTTTATCACATGAAACACCATTAAAGAAAGTGGAAAGAGAGGTGAATTTATCGTGGATCATGGCGCTCCAATGCTCGAGGTGTTCGGAATTTGGTTCAACCTTTCGAACGTTATGATGCTACTTGTAGCCGCTCTTATTGTGTTCCTTATCGCATTCTTTGCTACCCGTAACTTGAAGCTGAAGCCGACTGGCATGCAGAACTTCATGGAATGGGTCATGGACTTTGTTAAAGGGATCATTAAAAGCAATATGGACTGGCGGGATGGCGGACGATTCCATGTTCTTGGAATTACATTGCTCATGTTCATCTTCGTTTCGAACATGCTCGGTCTCCCATTTGCTGTCGTTGTCAACGGAGACCTATGGTGGAAATCACCAACAGCGGATCCAGTCGTGACAATGACATTGGCTGCAACAATCATCATCTTGAGCCATTATTATGGTATTAAGCTGAAAGGCTTGAAAGGCTATAGTTCAGATTTCCTGAAACCGATGCCGTTCTTGTTCCCGCTTAAAATCATTGAGGAATTCGCAAATACGCTGACACTCGGTCTGCGTCTTTACGGTAACATCTACGCTGGTGAGATTTTGCTCACATTGTTGGCAGGTCTTGCTTCAGCAAGTATCTTCGGATTCGTCGGTGCAATCTTGCCGATGATGGCATGGCAAGGATTCTCGATCTTTATCGGGGCTATCCAAGCGTTCATTTTCGTTATGTTAACGATGGTTTATTTATCGCATAAAGTCAGCGAAGACCATTGAGTATAAACTGCCTTCGGGCAAAACAAAAAAACAATCATCCTGAGGAGGACATTTTAAAATGGGTTTATTAGCAGCAGCAATTGCAGTAGGACTAGCAGCACTAGGTGCAGGTATCGGTAACGGACTTATCGTTTCAAAAACAGTTGAAGGTATCGCTCGCCAGCCAGAAGCACGCGGCGTTCTTCAAACAACAATGTTTATCGGTGTAGCTTTGGTAGAGGCATTGCCGATCATCGCCGTAGTTATCGCGTTCATCGTAATGAACCGTTAATAAAGAAAAGCGAAAGTGCCTGTTCAGCTCTGACAGGCATAAGGCGAACCAGCGAAGCGGCGTTCTTTGCCGCACAGCTGGGTTGACTTATGTCCCGAGGAGCTAGGCACTGGAGTCTAGACATCGCGAAAAGCGAATCTAGACAAAGCAATTTATGAGTAAAAAGCTAAATGGCGAGAATGCTCCGGCATGTTTTTCGCCATTTATGCTTGTATGATGCATTTTGGATTTCGACAGCACATCTAACGATTTATATAATAGAAGAAAAGTATTTTAGGCTCTTGAAGGGAGTGAAACAATCGTGTTTTTTGATCACCTCGTACTCGGTGCAACCGGGGAGTTTTTGAATATTGGAGACATCATCGCAACATTGGTCATCTTTTTGCTCCTAATGGCCCTGTTGAAGAAATTTGCTTGGGGTCCGTTGATGGGCGTTATGCAGCAGCGTGAAGATCTGATCGCAAGTGAGATCGAAACTGCTGAAAAAAGCCGTCAGGAATCACAACAGATGCTTGATGAGCAACGCAGCCTTTTAAAGGATGCCCGCAACCAAGCACAGGAAATCGTTGAAAACGCCAAGAAACAAGGCGAAGTTTCTCGTGAGGAAATCATTACGACAGCGCGTGCTGAATCTGCTCGCATGAAAGAATCCGCAGTGGCAGAAATTGCCAACGAGCGTGAAAAAGCAATCGCAGCAGTTCGTGAAGAAGTTGTGGCTCTGACTTTGTTGGCAGCTACGAAAGTACTCGACAAGGAAATCTCTGAGGAAGACAACCGTCAGTTGATTAACGAAACGATTGCGAAGGCAGGCGAAGTGCAATGAGCCAAGTCGCTGAGCGCTACGCATCGGCATTATTCCAGGTTGCCAAAGAGCACAATGTGACTTTGGAAATCGAGAAGGATCTTCGTGAAGTACGTAAAGTATTCAAGATGACTCCTGAACTATACCAATTGATCGTTTCTCCGAAAGTTTCAGCGGATAAGCGCACAAACCTCATCAACGAAGTGTTCCAAGGAGCTAACCACTACTTGATCAATACACTACAGATGTTGGGTGAACGCAGACGCATGAACATAATCAGTGATATGGCTCAAAGCTATATCCAGCTTTCCAACGAAGAGCAAGGAATTGAAGATGCAGTCGTTTATTCGACTCGTCCGTTGACAGAAGAAGAAACAGCATCTCTTTCCACCGCTTTCGCGAAAAGCATCGGCAAAAATTCTTTACGGATTGAAAACGTAATCGACCCATCATTGATCGGGGGATTGCGCCTTCAAATCGGGAACCGCATCTACGACAGCAGCGTCAGCACGAAACTTGCTCGCCTGCAGCGTCAATTGATCGGCTAATTTATGAAATTATGAGAGGGTGAAATACATGAGCATCAAAGCTGAAGAAATCAGCAATCTGATTAAGCAACAGATTGAAAACTATCAATCAGAGATGAAAGTTGACGAAGTCGGTACAGTCATCACGATTGGTGACGGTATCGCTCGCGCTCATGGCCTCGACAACATCATGGCTGGAGAACTTGTAGAATTCTCAAATGGTGTAATGGGTATGGCACAAAACTTGGAAGCCAACAACGTTGGTATCATCATCCTTGGACCATTCGCAGACATCAAAGAAGGCGATGAAGTACGTCGAACTGGCCGTATTATGGAAGTACCGGTAGGACCAGAACTTATCGGACGCGTAGTCAATCCACTAGGACAACCGGTTGATGGTCTTGGACCGATCAACACAACGAAATCTCGTCCTATCGAAAGCCCAGCACAAGGCGTTATGGCACGTAAATCCGTGCACGAACCGCTTCAAACGGGTATTAAAGCAATCGATGCTCTTGTGCCAATCGGCCGTGGGCAGCGTGAATTGATCATCGGTGACCGTCAGACAGGTAAAACGTCTGTTGCAATCGATACAATCTTAAACCAAGGCGACCAAGACATGATCTGTATTTACGTAGCAATCGGCCAAAAAGAGTCGACTGTCCGTAACGTAGTTGAAACGTTCCGTAAAAACGGGGCGCTTGATTACACGATCGTTGTTACAGCGTCTGCTTCACAACCAGCTCCACTTCTATACCTAGCTCCTTATGCAGGTATCACAATGGCTGAAGACTTTATGTTCGATGGCAAGCACGTCTTGATCGTCTATGATGATTTGACAAAACAAGCGTCCGCTTACCGTGAACTTTCACTCTTGCTTCGTCGTCCTCCAGGCCGTGAAGCTTACCCAGGTGACGTTTTCTACCTTCACTCACGCCTTCTTGAGCGCGCAGCGAAGTTGAACGAATCACTCGGATCGGGATCAATCACTGCATTGCCGTTCGTTGAAACGCAAGCAGGCGATATCTCTTCTTATATCCCAACAAACGTAATTTCGATTACGGATGGCCAGATCTTCCTTCAATCGGATCTTTTCTTCGCCGGTGTTCGCCCAGCGATCAACGCAGGTCTTTCTGTATCCCGTGTAGGTGGTTCAGCACAGATCAAAGCGATGAAGAAAGTAGCCGGGACTTTGCGTCTTGACTTGGCTGCTTACCGTGAATTGGAGTCATTCTCCCAGTTCGGTTCCGACCTTGACCCAGCGACAGCTGCAAAGCTTGAGCGCGGTAAACGTACAGTTGAAGTTCTCAAGCAGGACTTGAACAGCCCAATTAAAGTTGAAAAACAAGTTGTTATCTTCTACGCATTGACTCGTGGATTCCTCGACGATATTCCTGTACAAGACATCACTCGTTTCGAAGCTGAATTGACTAGCTGGTTGGATATTAACCACACAAACGTTTTGGATACCATCCGCTCAACTAAAGGGTTGCCATCTGACGAAGAATTCGGTGCAGCAATCAACGAATTCAAGCACACATTCGCAAAATCAGAATAAGCTCCCTGGCAGGATCGGAAGAAAAAATAACAAGGTGGTGAAATACCAGTGGCATCTTTACGCGATATAAAAACACGAATTACGTCAACCAAGAAAACAAGCCAAATCACGAAAGCGATGCAGATGGTTTCCGCTTCTAAATTAAACAAAGCGGAAACGAGCGCAAAAGCTTTTGTTCCTTACATGGAAAAGATCCAGGATGTGGTCGCTTCGATCGCAGCCGGTTCTAGCGATGTGTCGAATCCTATGATGATGGCGCGTCCTGTAAAGAAAACGGCATATTTGGTCATTACTTCTGACCGTGGCCTTGTTGGCGGCTATAACAGTAACATCTTGCGTACTGTCATGGCGAAAATCAACGAGCGTCATACGTCAAGCGACGAATTTGTTATTCTCAGCGTTGGGCGGAAAGGCCGTGACTTCTTTGCGAAGAAAGGCTATAACATCATCGAAAGTTCAGTCGGGCTTCCAGACCACCCAGCGTTTGCGGATATCAAGGAAATAACGCGCAAAGCTGTTGGTATGTTCGCAGAAGGTACGTATGACGAAGTGTATATGTACTATAACCATTATGTTTCTGCCATCTCCCAGGAGGTTACCGAAAAGAAAGTGCTGCCGTTGACTGACATTCAGCCAACTGGATCGACTGCTTCTTACGAGTTCGACCCATCAGCAGAAGCGATTCTGGAAGTTCTTCTTCCACAATACGCGGAAAGCTTGATCTTTGGAGCCTTGCTGGACGGCAAAGCAAGTGAGCATGCTGCTTCCATGACAGCAATGAAGAGCGCAACCGACAACGCATCAGAATTGATCGGCGATCTGACGCTTGTCTACAACCGTGCACGCCAAGCTGCGATCACTCAGGAAATCACAGAAATCGTCGGCGGCGCTGCAGCTCTGGAATAGAAAAGCGAAGACGGCCGTATAGGCCCGACAAGCACAAGACGGTTTGCTGAAGCGGCGCTCTATGCCGCACAGGCAAAGTGGCTTGTGACCTCGAGGGGCTGGCCGTCGGAGACTAGACAATAAGAAAAGCGAAGACGGCCGTATAGGCCCGATAAGCTTTAAATAGGTTCAATAAAAGTAAGACAGGAGGGAACAGCATGAACACAGGACACGTTCTTCAGGTTATGGGTCCGGTTGTAGACGTTAAGTTTTCTAACGGACAGCTTCCAGCGATCTACAACGCCCTAACCGTTACAATCGATCGTCCCAACCAGGCGCCAACTACTTTGACTCTTGAAGTAGCTTTGCACCTTGGCGACGACACAGTTCGTACCATCGCAATGGAATCCACTGACGGATTGCAGCGCGGTTCAGCAGTAACCGACTTGGGCAGAGCAATTTCTGTTCCTGTCGGAGATGTTACACTTGGCCGAGTATTTAACGTACTTGGTGAAGTAATCGACTTGGGTGAGGAAATCCCGGCAACAGAACGCCGCGATCCGATTCACCGTTCTGCTCCTACGTTTGAGCACCTTTCCACTGAAGTTGAAATTCTTGAAACTGGTATCAAAGTTGTTGACTTGCTTGCCCCTTACATCAAAGGCGGTAAAATCGGCCTCTTCGGTGGTGCCGGTGTAGGTAAAACTGTTTTGATCCAGGAATTGATCAATAACATCGCACAAGAACACGGCGGTCTTTCTGTATTCGCCGGTGTTGGCGAGCGTACACGCGAAGGAAACGACTTGTTCCACGAGATGAGCGAATCCGGCGTTATCAAGAAAACTTCAATGGTCTTCGGCCAAATGAACGAGCCGCCTGGCGCACGTATGCGTGTTGCTTTGACAGGTTTGACAATGGCTGAATACTTCCGTGATGAGCAAGGCGCAGACGTTCTTTTGTTCATCGATAACATTTTCCGCTTCACGCAAGCTGGTTCTGAAGTATCCGCCCTTCTTGGCCGTATGCCATCAGCGGTTGGTTACCAGCCAACACTTGCAACGGAAATGGGTCAATTGCAAGAGCGTATCACGACAACTAGCGCTGGTTCTGTAACATCGATCCAGGCAATCTATGTTCCAGCCGATGACTACACGGATCCGGCTCCGGCAACAACATTTGCCCACCTTGATGCGACAACAAACCTTGAGCGTAAACTTTCTGAGATGGGTATCTACCCAGCGGTGGATCCACTTGCTTCGACTTCTCGCGCATTGTCTCCTGAAATCGTCGGCACGGAACACTACGGTGTTTCACGCCAGGTTCAAGAAACTTTGCAGCGTTACAGAGAGCTTCAGGATATCATTGCCATCCTTGGTATGGACGAATTGAGCGATGAGGACAAGCTGACGGTTAACCGTGCACGCCGCGTCCAAAACTTCTTGTCTCAAAACTTCCACGTTGCTGAACAGTTCACTGGCCAAAAAGGCTCGTATGTACCAGTTCAGGAAACGATCAAAGGCTTCCAGGAAATCCTTGCAGGCAAATACGATCACCTTCCGGAAGATGCTTTCCGCCTAGTCGGACGCATCGAAGAAGTTATCGAAAAAGCCAAAGGCATGGGCGTACAAGTCTAAAATCAGGGACCAGGAGGGAAAAAAATGAAGACCATTACAGTCAATATTGTCACTCCCGACGGCCCAGTATACGATTCAGAAGTTTCTATGGTGATTGCAGTTACAGCAACCGGTGAGATGGGCGTTTTGCCTGGTCACATCCCGACAGTAGCTCCTCTTGGAATCGGCGCAGTCCGATTAAAGAAAGAAAACTCGACGGAATTGGTCGCTGTAAGCGGTGGGTTCCTTGAAATCCGCCCTGAAAAAGTGACGATTCTTGCTCAATCAGCAGAAACTGCGACTGAGATCGACTTGGCACGTGCGCAGGAATCTGCAAAACGTGCTGAAGCACTTCTTCAGGCAAGAAAAGATGAGATCGACTACAAACGCGCGGAATTGGCGTTAAGACGTGCGACGAATCGTATCAACGTTTATGAGGGTAACATTTAATAAAGTCGGACGGGCGGAAGCGATTGCTTCTGTCCGTCTTTTTTATTGAAATGGGCAATATGATGAGAAATATGCATGAAGTTTTATGGCATGACAAATAATTTCAGCTATACTAACAATAGGAGTTTCAACTAGTAGAATATGAGACAGAAGGAGAGGGTAAAGTGGAGTTGTACATCGGTCAACAAGCATTGATTTCAATCATCAGCCACATTTTTTTCACAGGCGTTTCCTTTTACGCATTGCGGGCTGTGATGTTCGATAAATGGATAGCGAAGCATCATGTACTCCAGGCCCAAATTTTATATATCTTTTTGAGCATTGTGATCGGGACATCTGTCTCTAATTTCTTTTTGGAAATCTCGGCATGGTCTAGACAGTTGCCATACCTGTTTTAATTGCCGATTTGCCATGGTCATACGGATGCATGCCGTTTCTATGGCAAATCGGCAATGTTTTACTATTTCCCGGGAAATATTCACTGTCTGAGGGTTTATTTCTACTGAGTTGGGGAAACAATTAAGTGTAATCATTTTGTAATATTTCTTTTTTCGTTACGGACATAAAAATACCTATGCATACGAACAACTTTGGGGTATATTGACTTTTTGATAAGAAAGCCTTGTAATGCTTGTTTCTTATCAAAAAACAAGGTATTATAGATAAGGTTTTCAATTTGAAACTACTATAACTTATAAAGTCTATTAAATAGGGATATATACGTTAGAACTGTATAAATTAAGGATTATTAAACACATGGAGGGTTTTGCTTTGGATCATATCATCGTTAAAGGCGGAAAAAAATTAACAGGTAAAGTACGTGTAGAAGGCGCGAAGAACGCAGTATTGCCAGTATTGGCAGGCGCGCTCCTTGCAAGTGAAGGGAAAAGCATCATCACGGAAGTGCCGAATCTAGCTGATGTCTATACTATTCAAGAAGTATTGAGAAGCTTGAATGTCGACATCGAATATTTCCCGGAAAAAAATGAGATGCACATCGACGCATCTTCACAATTATCAAGCGAAGCACAGTTCGAATATGTCCGCAAAATGCGCGCATCGATTCTAGTCATGGGGCCGGTACTTGCACGTAACGGATTTGCTCGTGTAGCTTTGCCAGGCGGCTGTGCCATTGGATCACGCCCAATCGACCAGCATTTGAAAGGCTTTGAAGCTATGGGCGCGAGCATCACGTTCGGCAATGGTTTTGTAGAAGCGAAAACAGATGGCCGTTTGCGCGGAGCAAAAATTTACCTCGACTTTCCAAGTGTCGGAGCGACTGAGAACATCATGTCGGCAGCAGCGCTTGCAGACGGTGTCACCATCATTGAAAACGCAGCAAAAGAACCGGAAATTGTTGACCTTGCGAACTACATCAACGAAATGGGCGGAAACGTCAAAGGTGCTGGGACTGACACAATGCGCATCGAAGGTGTCGAAACGCTTCATGGCTCAAACCACTCAATCATTCCTGACCGTGTGGAAGCTGGAACATTCATGGTAGCAGCAGCTATTACTGAAGGTGATGTGATCATCGAGAACGCAGTGCCAGAACACATGGCAGCTTTGATTTCGAAAATGGGCGAAATGGGTGTCGATATTCAAGAAACGGATGAAGGCTTGCGAATCCGCTCGACACGTCCACTCCGTTCGATCGACATCAAGACGATGCCGCATCCTGGATTCCCAACAGACATGCAATCGCAGATGATGTCATTGATGCTGACAGCTAAAGGTAACGGCATCTTGACAGAGACGGTTTTTGAAAACCGCTTTATGCACGTAGAGGAATTCCGCCGCATGAACGCATCCGTTAAGATTGAAGGACGTTCAGTTATCATGGAAGGACCTTCTAAATTACAAGGCGCACAAGTATCAGCGACAGACCTTCGTGCAGCAGCTGCATTGATATTGGCTGGACTTGCTGCTGAAGGCATTACACGTGTACATGAACTCTATCATCTAGATCGCGGTTATGTAGATTTCCATTTGAAACTTGAAGCTCTAGGGGCTGACATTGAACGCGTATCGACAGAAACAATCGAAGTAAAAGAAGAGCAAATGGTTTAAATCATCAGGACTCATACTTCATAAGATCCAAGGCCTGCCGCACAATTGAGCGGTAGGCTTTTTTCGTAGAAACACAAAGTGAAAGTATTTTCGGAGAATTTTGTCAGTCATTGCAGGATTATGATAAAATTTTAACTAGATAAGCTGTATTGAAGGATTAGGAATATGGAAGATTTGCTACATGGAGTTGGTTGAGATAACTGTATTTCAATCAAGCTCGAAAAGTAAAGGAAGGGGACGGCGTCATGTTTTCGAAAGATATCGGCATCGATCTTGGAACAGCTAATGTGCTGATCTATGTAAAAGGCAAGGGCATCATTTTAAATGAGCCGTCCGTTGTAGCAGTAGACAAGAAGTCCAATGAACTTATAGCAGTTGGCACGGAAGCCCAAAAGATGATGGGACGGACACCCCAGCATATTGCAGTCATCCGGCCGTTAAAAGATGGCGTCATCCATGATTTTGACATTACAGAGCTCATGCTCAAGCATTTTATGCAAGTGTTGAAATTGAAAGGCTTTATGATGAAGCCGCGAATCCTCATTTGCTGTCCGGCGAATATCACGAGTATCGAACAAAAGGCCATTCGTGAAGTGGCCGAGAAAGCCGGCGCACGTAAAGTTTATGTGGAAGTGGAACCGAAAGTAGCGGCGATTGGAGCAGGGCTTGATATTTACCAGGCGGATGCGAGTCTCGTAATCGATATTGGCGGTGGCACTTCCGATATTGCCGTCTTATCGATGGGGGAGATTGTCAAAAGCGTCACATTGAAAACTGCAGGGGATCATTTTGATTTGGACATTCTTCATTACATCAAGAGAAAGTACAAACTATTGATTGGGGAACGCACTGCTGAAAAACTAAAAGTTGAGTTTGGCACAGTCAGTGGCGATCAACAAGCGACGATGGAGATTCGTGGACGGGATATGCTGACAGGCTATCCACGGACAATTACGCTTACAGCGCAGGAAATTACAGAAGCTTTGCGCGAGTCTGTTGAGTTGGTGGCAGAAGGCGTGCGCATGGTGCTCGAACAAACACCTCCTGAGCTGGCAGCGGATATTATCGACCGCGGTGGGGTTTTGACCGGTGGAGGCGCATTGCTTGGAGGTCTGGACCGGTTACTGGCAGAACGGCTAGAAATCCCGATTGGCATTGCGGAACATCCGAAAGAATGCGTGGCTCTTGGGACTGGAAAAATGCTTGAAGCGAAGCAGGATGTTTTCCGTGCAAGGAGATAATATTCAAATTATTGTCCCATAAGCTCTACTTTTTAGTATAATGGCAGATAGTGAAAGAACTTGATGAGCATGGGGCATTTAAAGAAGAAAGGTTGACATAGCAATGGCACAATCACCTAAAACTGGCGCCACACAGCCAGATAAACCGAATACACAAACTGATAGACCACAGAAAAAAACGCGCTGGGTCCAAATCCGCTTGTTTCCGATCTGGCTGCGAATCCTTTTGGTTATTGCGTTGCTCGTTGTGATGGCAGCACTCGGTGCGATGATCGGTTATGGCGTCATTGGAGACGGCAACGCTGGAGATGCACTTAAATGGGAAACTTGGCAGCATATTTTGGATATCATGCGCGGCGTCACTTAATCAGTGAGTGATAGCGCTTAAATGAGACAAGCAGAACGTGTAGAAGGGAATGGACTTAATATGTTGACGACAGAACAAGTACAGGCAATTTTGCCTCACCGGTACCCATTTTTGATGGTCGATCGGATTATTGAAATTGATGCAGGAAAGAAAGCGGTCGGATTAAAAAACGTAACCGCCAATGAAGATTTCTTTAACGGCCATTTTCCAGGTTATCCTGTTATGCCAGGTGTTTTGATAGTGGAAGCACTGGCGCAGGTGGGGGCAGCTGCTGTTCTTCAGATGGAAGAAAACAAAGGGCGCTTAGCCTTTTTCACAGGCATTGATAATTGCCGCTTTAAACGCCAAGTGACTCCAGGCGATCAATTGCGCCTAGAAGTGGAATTGACGCGTCTGCGCGGTTCTATGGGCAGAGGCCATGCGATTGCGACTGTAGACGGAGAAATCGCTTGTGAATGCGATATCCTCTTCGCACTTGGGCCAGTCCAAGAAAAATAACCAAAAAACGCCTCCCGCAGCCGCGGGAGGCGTTTTTTTTTTCATGAAGTGGATTTGCTTTCATCTTTGCGCAAAACGGGACGTTCCCTCATGTCCGTTTCAAAACGGTCGAGCAGATCTTGTCCTTCAAGACCGTCTTCTAACAGCTCAGACAATAAAGTCTCGGCGTATTTGCGGCGGGCGCGTTTTAAGGTCCCTTTCATCAAAACAGACACGTGGCCGCCGATTGGTTTGACGGCATGGATAATCACTTCGAACGTCGCTGGCTCGTTTCCAGGATAGGAAATAACGACTTTGACATCATAGACTTTGCCATTTTGCTTCATATCAAGAAAAACGCCTTCGTGTTTCTCGTCCACCAGCAGCTCAAGTACCCACGATCGCTGGGAATTTTCCTGATTGATGATCAGGCCGTCGTGGAGCGGGTAGTTGATGAGTTGTTCACCATCCACTACGGCGAGCGACAGCATTTTAAAGGTTTTCATGCAATTCCCTCCAGATAAAGCTTTGTTTCAGTATAGCATAGCACGAAATTGCCCGGTGAATGTCTAGAGAAAAAACCATATATCTTGAAAGATGTTTTTTTCATTATAGCCAGCGGATTAGGCAATACTTTATTTTTAGCTACAGAAAGGCTAAAAATTTTTTTTGCCTATTTTAGAATCCAGGAAATGATACCCAAAATTCCTGCAAATTCGCGATTTGCCACATTGCCAAGGAAATAGTGAAATGAGTATGCTTTCATTACCGGCAGGACAGTGTATCAACAGCTGAATCGGCCTTACCGGCAAGGAGGTGAAATCAATGAATCAAGTAGGCATTGTTGGGCGGTTAACGAAAGACCCGTCGATGCGGGTGCTGGGAGAAGGGCGTATACATACTACCTTCGTCGTGGCGATTTCCCGCAATTTCAGAAATCAGCGAGGGGAAATCGAAAGCGATTACGTCCTGTGCTCGACTTGGGGGCGGACTGCCCAAAACGTCGCCAAGTATTGCATGAAAGGATCGCAAGTGGCCATCACTGGGAGGATCCAATCCCGCCATTACGACAAGGAAGATGGCTCCCGAATCTATGTAACGGAAGTTATTGGCGACCAAGTACGTTTCCTCGATAAACGAAAGCCCTCAGATGACCTCACCCCCAAGCGGACGGATACGGATCCTAATGCAGAATTCGATTTCCAGCCGCCCGAAACTGAGCAGGTGAACAGTTGATGCATAAGGAGGCAAATGGAATGCCGAAAGAACTTCAGCTCCAGTTGGAAGTCCATATGGAGCAATTGATCAAACTGACCGCTTCGCTTCACCAGCGCATGATTGAAGCGGAGCGGGAGCTGTCAGAACTGAAACGGGTCTTCGCCACAGGCGAAAAAAACTGATAATCGCTGTCCAAAAAAAAATCCAGCCAGGTGGGGTCCTGGCCGGATTTTTTAAAAGCTATAAGTGAACAATTCTTTCAATTCATCATCGGATAGATCGGTCATCCACTGGCTGGATTGAATAAATTGGTCTGACATCGATTGCTTCTGCGTAAGCAATGAATCGATTTTTTCTTCGATTGTCCCGATTGTTACGAACTTATGGACGTGGACAAATTGCGTTTGGCCGATGCGGTATGCTCGGTCGGTCGCTTGATTCTCCACGGCCGGGTTCCACCAGCGGTCTGCATGCAAGACATGCGTAGCCGCCGTTAAATTAAGGCCGGTGCCGCCAGCTTTCAAGGAAAGGATGAATATCGGAAATTCGCCATTTTGGAAAGAAGCGACGAGTGAATCCCGTTGGTTTTTCGGCATATGGCCGGTTAAGAACGGCACTTCATGCCCGTATAATTCATTCAGCGCCTGCTGCAGCAAATGGCCCATTCCAATGTACTGTGTAAAGATCAAGCACTGTTCCCCACGTTCCGCGATTTCCCCCGCAAGTGTCACGATACGCTCGAGTTTTTGAGAGCGGGGCAATAACTCGTCTGCAGTCGTATACGGCTCTTTCAAGTAAAGGGACGGGTGATTGCATAGCTGTTTTAGCTTGCTGAGCATTTTCAGGACGAGGCCTTTTTTCTCGAAGCCTGTGAGCGTCCCCATCTTTTGCACCGTATCCTGTACGAGCCCCTCATATAACGCGGCTTGTTCCGGCGTCAGTGGGCAATATTCCAATTGCTCCAGTTTTTCCGGTAAATTGAGCTGAAGTTCGGGATCTTTTTTCGTGCGGCGCAATAGAAATGGCTGAATGCGCTGCCGCAGCTTTTCCTTGGCCTGCTCGGAATCATCCCGCTCAATCGGCACCATAAAGGCTTCCTGGAACTGCTTGATGCGGTACAGGTAGCCTTTATTGATGAAATCGAATATCGACCATAATTCAGACAAACGGTTTTCAATGGGGGTCCCGGTGAGCGCAATATGATGCTGCCCTTTAAATTTGCGGATCGTCCGCGATTGCTTCGTGTACATATTTTTGATGTTTTGGGCTTCGTCGAGCGTAATACTCGTCCATGTAATCGATTGGATTTCGACGCTGTCGGAAGAAGCGATGCCGTACGTCGACAGCACCACATCGGGTTGTTCCAATGCAAGCGAGTCCAGGAAAGCCTGGCCTTTCGGACGGTTGCTGCCGTAATGCGTCGCGACTTTTAAATCAGGTGCAAAACGTTCCAACTCTTTTTGCCAGTTGCCGAGAACCGAAGTTGGGCAAATGATGAGCGACGGCTGTTTCGGTTTTTCGCTGTGTACATGCAGCAAGTAAGCGATCAATTGAACGGTCTTGCCGAGCCCCATATCGTCGGCCAGACACAAGCCAAATCCTTCCTCGCGCATAAACGTTAAATAATCGAAACCGGTCTTCTGGTAAGGGCGCAGTTCGGTCATCAAGTTCTTCGGTAATGGGGTTTCCGGCAGGTCACGCTTATCCAGCAATTTATCGAGCAATACTTTCAAGGAATTATTCAAATGAAACTCGACAAGCGGATCGTCTTCCTCACCGGGTTCTTCGAGCATGACATCCGGCACATTATGGAACAGCATATCTTTCAGCGTCCAATCAGCATCTTCCGCTTCTTCGATCATTTGGCGCAGCTGCATCAATAAATTGGAGTCGATGCGTACCCACTCGTTGCCGACGCGGATAAATTCACGGTTTTCCGTCACCAACTGCTCAAAATCCTGCATGCTCAATTCATGACCATTGAGTGAGAACTTCCAGTCGAAGTTGATAATTTGATCCAAGCCCACGACAGAAGCTTTTTTCGCCGGTGAAGTCACATTTGCTTTGACGCGGACTTTCGATTCCTGAACAGCTTGCAGCCAGGAAGGGATCGACACTTCCACGCCGAATGCCTGCAATAGATCAGCATCGTTGCGCAGGAAGCTCAGGACTTCCGCATCGGTCCAACGGGCGATATACATCTGATCGGCTTCATAGCGCTCGACAGAAGGGCATAGGCTGAGGATCAAGCTTTGGCGTTCTTGAATGTCACGCGCATGAGCACGCCATTTTTCAGGCAGGACTTTTTCAATCACTTCGTTCTCACGACGTTTTGACGGTGTCCAATATGCGCTGCCGCGTTTCGTACGTAGCGCCGTTCGGAAAGCCCAAAGGCCACTGTCGTCCGGTTCGGTCAATTGCATGGCCAGCACGAAATCATCCGCCGGTTCGAGCCCATCCCAGCCGGCATGCTCGACAAAGTGCAAGAGGTACGGCAATTGTTCGGAAGTGAGCCCTTTTTGGCGCAATTGATGCTCGATCGTATCGGTCAAGAATGAACGGATTTCTGCATCGCCATAGGCCGGGTCGATGGAAATGGTGCCTTCCTCGACATGGACGTGTTGCCACAAAGCAGAATCGTTCAAGGAATCAGAGACGCGGCGCGCAAGTTTCAGCCAAGCTTCATCTTGCAACCGGCGTCCTGAAAATTGGACATAATGGTGCGGGGCCTGCTGGAACAAGCGGACAAAATCTGCTGGTGTCAACAACAGGTCTAAGCCATCCGTCTGGGTATTCATGCCGAAAAAGCTTGCTTTGTCAGCAAAAAACAAGAACGGCGACCAAATTTCCGGAGGAATCCGGTTTCCGCTGTCGTTATAGGCCTGTAGCCGGAACATGTCCGACTGCTCGATTTTTAAATAATAGGTGCGGCTTCCTTCAGTTTGGAATTGATTCATAACAGCTTTCCTTTCTCGATCTCTTCCTGGAGTGCACGCAAGCGTTTATAGCGATGTTGGATCTCTTTCATATAATCATTCCAAAACGGCAATTGCCCGCTTTTTTTGCAGGCGGATTTCATTTTTTTCCATACGCGTACAGCTTGCTTGTAGCTGGTGCGGCTGCGTTCTTCGAGATGTTGCAGCGCATAGCGGTGGTAAAGTGGCAATGCGAAATCAGGAGCGGCATTATGCACTTCTTTCAATCCGCATTCCTCAGCAAAATACAAAGGCGAGTTATGCAGTTGGTGAAGCTCCGCCCATTGTTTATACATGCCTTTTTCGACAAGATAAGCGGAATAGGCCGGCAAGCCGTAATGGCCAAATTGCGTAAACAAATCTTCCCAATCGTCTTCAGTCAAATCAATCAATGAATACAAGCGGCTCAATACACGCACGTAGTGATGGCGGTATTGCGTAAACAATCCGTCAAATAGGAACGTCCGCACGTGCGGCTTGAGGGCCATTAGAATAGCAGAAAGCCCTTGTTGATGGCCCTCTTCTTCCGCAAGCACCGCCAGTTTGACCCAGTCAGCTGCTGCGCCTGGTGCAATATTGCCAGGTGCGACTTCGTCTTCGAGCAGGATGGCGAAAAATGCCTGAACTCGCTCGTCAGGACGCCGGAAATCTTCAAGGCCACTTAACCGTTCGCGCCTGGTGATGAATAATTCAGTCCAAAACAGCTGGTAAATGTCAAAGCGTTCGGAAAAAGAATCGTCGTTCGTTTCCGTAAATTCACGGACCAGTTCCCGTAAATGGGTGAAAAAAGCGTCCGATTCGAAGGTTCGGTGCAGACCGCGCAATTGGCCGAGTAAATCACGAAGTGCATGCAATTCGTCCGCAAACCAGGTTTTGAAGAAAGAGTGGTGCACTTCTTTAGTCCCCGCGCTAAACGTATTCCACACTTCTGTCAATGAAATCAAGTGGGCATAGGTTTTATATAAAGTTTTCCATTCACGCTCGATTGGCATGAAGGACAGGGCATTTTTCAAACGCCCTTCGTATAATTGTTCAAAATAGAAATAATTGCGCGTGACGTAATCGTTGATTGGTTCACGCCACGTGCTGCGGATCAGTGCTTCCCATTGATCGGGTGAGCGTTTATTCGTCAATGTCGACAATTTCTCATTCTCCTTATCACGCCATTTCGCGACCCATTCGGAAAGCGAGTCAATTTTTTGGTAAAGCGAAAAAATGACCGCCAAGCGGTGACGGCAGTTGGTTTCCTGTGGGCAAGCGCATACGGCAGTAAGTTTTCCGAAGTTGAGCACCACTTTTACCGAATGGGCATCTTTCACGCTCGCTTCTAACAATAGCCGCTCTTCATTGAACGAATGAATCTGAACGCCGTCGTGGCGCACTAAAAAGACTGCTTTTCGAACCATTTCCTCATCCAGCGCACGCGTAGGATGAAGCGACTTGTCGATAGCAGCCATATAATTGTGGATCGTGTCTTCGTATTGTTTCGCTAAGGATAAAACCGTAGCCATGTGCATCGCCCCAAATAAAAACATTTCCTTCTATTATACGCATTTGTGGCAATACAGTAAACGAAGAAGGAAAAAGAAGCGTAAATGCCATTGTTTGTCCATATCTTTTTCTATCCGTATCGCCCAATTTATGGTATGATTTATATAAGCAGAATATTCTGAAATATGAGGAGGGAGTCAGATGTTGCATGTAAAATTGATGAAGCCGTTTTATACAAAGAGAGAAGGGCACCGCATCAAGTTTGTGTTCGCCTATCAATATTTTTCGATCTTAAAAGACGATGAAGTGTTTCACTTCATTCCGGTCGAAGGGAAAGAGATCATCGTCAATTTGAATACGTTCCAAGTGGAGAATCTTTCCGAAGTCTTTGTATTTCAAAAAGGGAACCGCTTTATCCGTTTGCCACTCTACCAATTGTTGCTAGTGTCCGATATACACACACACCTTCAGAGCATTTTGAAGGAAGAAAGGGCGGAATTGATCGAAGTGAACGAACAAACCAAGAAAGAAGCGACCGAAGCAATCCAGTTCCTGGAGCAGGAAAACTTCAACCGCATGATTGACCAGGCATTAGCCGCGGGGGATAAGGAACTGTTTGAGAAGCTGCTGTCCCAGCAAAAACAAGTACTCGATGGAGGTCTATGATGAAGCATCTAATAACAGCCTATGGATAAGAAACGCCTGCCCGTAAAATAGAGAGCAGGCGTTTTTATATGGTCGAAAACATGCTAAAAGCCCTCTTCCGTCGATCGGAAAAGGGCTTTTACGTATGTTCGGAAATCATATGGTGCTCCTTTCTACATGAGCATGAAGTAATTAAGGGCTAACATGATAACGGCAGAACCTGTTACGCCCAGCGCAAGATCTCCCCACTGCATCTCGAGTACTTTTTCAAAATTATTCATGATGATCCGCTCCTTCTTGTGATTGTCGGGAAACCCTGTTTGCCAGTTATAGTGTCCAGTTGAACTATTTATAACTTGTTTACAGTCTAAAAGGAATTGGAAGAAAATGCATGAGTCTAAATTACCAAATATTCTAAAAATTAAAATAAATAGAGAAGCTCCTTTCGTTCAAGAGTACCGGTGCAGCTTAAGGCAAGCCAATAAAAGAAAGAAATCAGCTGGTTTTAAACTCGAAAAAATATAGCAGAAGAAATGAACGGCTTGATTTATGCAGAATTTATACAGGAAAACAGCTATTTTCGGTGGAAAATAGACGGGTTAATGAATTTTTTACTAGTAGGATGAATTTTTTAGAATAAAAAATTATATTGAAATATTCTTGCAATATTGCTACATTAATTGATGTGAAGTTTCAAAAATATTCCGAATAAGACAAACAAAGGGGAATTTTAGAACATGGCATGTTATTTGACGATGAACATGGAAGGTGTGACGGCCCACCCGAATCACACCATTGAAGAAGGTGCGACGATCGTCAGTCATAAGGAGCAAAACAAACTGGAAGCTTATCGCGCCAAGTTGGTAACGGCATAACTGGCGAGGCAAGCGAAGTTCTGGTAGGAGGAAGAAACAATGGGCAAATACATACTCAAACGATTTTTAATGATGCTCGTAACGATTTTTATCATTGCGACATTGACGTTTTTCCTGATGCATGCCGTTCCGGGATCACCGCTTGAAAGTGATCGCAACACCAATGAAACGGTACAGGCGAATCTCGAGCGGTTCTACAAACTTGACCAGCCACTACATATTCAATACTTAAGTTATATGCAATCGATCGTCACATTCGATTTCGGGCCGTCGATAAAAGACCCGAACCGTACGGTCAATGAATTACTGGCTAGGGGTTTCCCGATTTCCTTTGAACTCGGAATGATTACCATCCTTGTTGCGGTCGTCTCCGGAATCATTCTCGGGACGATGGCTGCGCTGCGGCATAACAAAATGATCGATTACGCGGCCATGGCTTTTGCCGTTATTGGGATCTCGATTCCGAACTTTGTTCTCGCAACGGTGCTGATCCAACAGCTTGCGGTCAACTGGAATCTTTTCCCTCCCGCTACCTGGACCAGCCCGATGCATATGGTGCTACCGGTACTGGCGCTTGCGACCGGCCCAATGGCCATTATCGCCCGGCTGACACGTTCGAGCATGCTTGAAGTGCTGACGCAGGATTATATCAAAATGGCACGTGCTAAAGGCATTAAGCCGATGCGCATCGTGTTGCGCCATGCACTGCGCAATGCCTTGATGCCAGTCGTGACGATTATGGGCACCTTGCTTGCCGGCATCCTGACCGGAACTTTCGTTATCGAGAAAATCTTCGCAATCCCGGGGATGGGCAAATACTTTGTCGATTCAATCAATAACCGCGATTACCCAGTTATCATGGGCACTACGGTGTTCTACAGTGCATTCTTGATTTTTATGCTGTTTCTGGTCGATATCGTCTACGGCATTTTGGATCCGCGCATCAAGCTCCACAAGAAAGAAGGTGATGTGTGATGACTCAGGTTCGCGATGAATGGTTCCGCCCATCTGGCAACGATACGGATGAAAAAGAAGCGGTCGTGCGCCCGTCGCTTTCCTATTGGAAAGACGCCTGGCGCAGGCTGAAGCAAAACAAATTGGCGATGCTCGGCCTGATTTTCCTCGCATTGCTTGCTGTGATGGCGATATTTGGACCCATTTTCTCTCCACATTCCGTCACAACGCAAGACTTGCCGAATCAAAACCAGTCGCCAAGCGCGACGCATTGGTTTGGGACAGATGAAGCAGGACGCGACGTCTTTACCCGCACCTGGTACGGCGCACGCATCTCACTGTTCGTCGGCTTGATGGCCGCGTTGATCGATTTTGTCATCGGCATTGTTTATGGCGGCATCGCCGGCTATAAAGGCGGCAAAATCGATGCTGTCATGATGCGCATCATCGAAATTCTTTACGGCTTGCCGTACTTGCTTGTGGTCATCTTGCTGCTCGTCGTGATGGGGCCGTCTCTATGGACCATCATTCTTGCACTCACCATTACTGGCTGGGTCGGCATGGCGCGTATTGTCAGGGGACAAGTGCTGCAAGTGAAAAACTACGAATTTGTTACGGCCTCGAAATCGTTCGGGGCGAAGACGCCGCGGATCATTCGCAAAAACTTGATCCCGAACTCAATGGGGCCAATCATCGTTCAAATGACTTTGACGGTACCGAGTGCGATTTTCGCTGAAGCATTCTTGAGCTTCCTCGGTCTCGGAATTCAGGCGCCTTTTGCAAGTTGGGGTGTTATGGCGAATGACGCATTGCCGGTCATTATTACCGGCGACTGGTGGCGTTTGTTCTTCCCGGCATTATTTATTTCATTGACGATGTTCGCATTTAACGTACTTGGAGACGGGCTGCAAGATGCACTCGATCCGAAGATGAGGAAGTGATGAGATGACAGGAAAACAAATAGCTGAGGAACTGGCACGGACCCGACTGGAAGATGGGGCAGATCTTGATGCGGTCGACCATACCGGCAAACGCGGCAAAATAGTTCAAGCAAAAAAACGCAAGACTGTCACGGACGAACGCATCTTGTCCGTGCAGGATTTGCACGTAACGTTCAATACATATGGCGGAACTGTACAAGCCGTGCGCGGCGTCAATTTCGACTTGTATAAAGGAGAGACCTTGGCAATCGTCGGGGAGTCGGGTTGCGGAAAATCAGTCACTTCCAATGCCATCATGGGCTTGATTCAGCAGCCGCCCGGCAAAATCAAATCCAAAGGCGTTCATTTCAAAACACAGGACCTCACCAAATTATCGAAGAAAGAAATGCGCAAAATTCAAGGCGTTGACATCTCGATGATTTTTCAGGATCCGATGACTGCGCTCAATCCGACCTTAACAATCGGTGAACAATTGACGGAAGGTGTCAAACAGCACAAGAACTTGAGCAAAGCAGAAGCGAAAGAGCGGGCAATCGATATGCTCAAGCTGGTCGGCATCCCGAATCCGGATGAGCGGCTCAAGCAGTACCCTCACCAATTTTCAGGAGGCATGCGGCAGCGCATCGTCATCGCAATTGCCTTGATCTGCGAACCGGAACTCTTGATTGCCGATGAGCCGACAACAGCACTCGATGTGACGATCCAAGCGCAGATTCTGGAACTATTCGAAGAAATTCAAGCGAAAACCGGCGTGTCGATTATCTTGATCACACACGACCTCGGTGTGGTTGCAAAAATCGCGGATCGCATCGCAGTCATGTACGCCGGTAAAGTCATTGAGACCGGCGACAAGCGCGAGATTTTCTACAACCCGCAGCATCCGTACACGAAAGGCTTATTGACGTCCGTTCCGCGGTTAGACCTTGCCGGCGGGGAGCTGAAACCGATCGACGGCACGCCGCCCGATTTATTCGCACCGCCAAGCGGCTGTGCATTCGCCGCACGTTGCCCATTTTCAATGGACGTCTGCACGAATGTCTATCCGGAAGTGACGACCTTGTCAGAAACGCATAAAGTGGATTGCTGGCTACAAGATCCAAGGGCTCAAAAATTGATCGATGAACAAGCTTTTGCACGTTAACTAAGGCTGAAAGCGCATAGACGCATTCACATAAAAATAAAGGGGGAAATTACATGAAGAAATGGCTCGTATTGTTTTTAATGGCAGTGTTCGTATTTGTCCTCGCTGCTTGCACAGCTAGCGAAGACGCTGGCACCGACTCAAGCGAAGAAGGCTCCGCTGATTCCGGTGGGGAGAAAACATTGTTTATGAATAACGGTGAAGAACCGACTTCATTCGACCCATCGATCGGCTTTAACGCGGTATCATGGGGTGCCTTGAACAACTTGATGGAAGGCTTGACACGTCTTGATGAATCGTCTCAACCAGTCGAAGCGACAGCCGAGTCGATCGACGTCTCAGAAGACGGTTTGACTTACACGTTCAACATCCGTGAAGAGGCCAATTGGTCGAACGGCGAACCGGTTACAGCCGGTGATTTTGTCTTTGCATGGCAGCATATGCTGGACCCGGAAACAGCTTCTCCAGCCGCATTCCTTGCGTACTTCATTGAAGGCGCAGAAGGGTACAACAACGGAGAAGGCGCAGTAGAAGACGTGGCAATTTCTGCAGAAGACGACAAAACTTTCGTCGTGAAATTGACAGAACCGACAGAAGCATTCTTGAACATCATCACCAACCCAAGCTTCTTCCCGATCCACGAAGCGACCGCTACGGAAAATCCGGACTGGCATACAGAAGCGGACAGCTTTGTAGGAAACGGGCCGTTCAACTTGGCTTCTTGGAGCCATGACGAAGATTTCGTTTTTGAGAAGAACGAAGAGTATTGGGACGCGGAAAACGTGAACTTGGATAAAGTCCACTGGGCAATGGTGAATGATCCGAATACAGAATACCAAATGTACGAAGCAGGCGAACTGGACGTATCGAGTGTGCCAGCAGAAATGTCTGAGCAATTGCAGGATTCCCCTGAACTTGGCACGATGGACCAGGCAGGAACGTATTTCTACCGTTACAATGTAGAAGAAGAACCATTCACGAATAAAAAAGTCCGCCAAGCATTCGCTTACGCGGTGAACCAGGATGATATCGTCCAATACGTGACGAAAAACGGTGAAAAACCGGCATACGGCTTTGTTTCTTACGGATTCGAAGGACCGAACGGCCAGGAATTCCGCGACGAAGCGGGCGAATTGGTGAAATTCGACGCTGACAAAGCGAAGCAATTGCTCGAAGAAGGCATGGAAGAAGAAGGCTGGGATGAACTGCCGCCAGTGACGATTTCCTACTCGACGAGCGAATCTCACCAAAACATCGCTGAAACCTTGCAAGACCAGTTCAAGACCGCTTTGGATGTGGACGTGGAACTTCAAAACGTCGAAGCAAGTGTCTTCCTGACAGAACAAAAAGAATTCAAATACCAATTGTCGCGCAGCTCATTCATCCATGACTACGCAGACCCAGTCAACGCGCTGGAAAGCTTCATCACCGATTCTTCCATGAACCGCACGCAATGGTCCAACGAAGAATTCGACCAATTAATCGCAGAAGCGAAAGCAGAAACAGACTCTGCCGCACGTTGGGAAACATTGATCGAAGCAGAAAAAATCCTGATGGACGAGATGCCGATCTTCCCGATCCATTTCTATAACCAAGTCCAACTGCAAAAAGAAGGCATCGAAGGCATCCTCCGCCATCCGGTAGGGTACATCGACCTTAAGACAGCGGATAAAAACTAAAAGCGACTGCCCCCGTTCAAGGGGCGTAATCGCATGAAAAAACAGAAGCGCGGCCAAGCGCCGCGCTTTTCTGTTTTTCACTGAGGAAAACTGGTAGTTTTATGAGTGAAGAACAGAAAACAAGAGGAGTGAGCAATATGCGCACAATGCCAAAACGATTGCAAAAAGGGGATACGGTGGGGATCATTTCTCCATCCAGCCCGCCGAACTTAGAGAATTTGAAAAAAGCTTTGCCATTTTTAGAAGAAATGGGATTGAACGTGAAAATGGGCAAATCGGTCGAAGCGAAAAATGGTTATTTAGCTGGAAGCGATGCCGAGCGGTTAGCGGATTTACACGCCATGTTCGAAGACCCGGAAGTAAAAGCCATTATCTGTGCTGGCGGAGGGTACGGAGCGGCTCGCTACGCAGACCGAATCGACTACGCCATGATCAAAGAAAACCCAAAGATTTTCTGGGGTTATTCAGATGTGACGTTCTTACATAATGCCATCGGAATGTATGCAGAGTTGGTAACATTCCACGGGCCGATGCTGGCGTCAGACGTTGGAAAGCCAGAATTTCACGAGCGCAGCGGCCGCATGTTCGGACAAATGTTCCAGCCTTTCGAATTGCATTACGATGAAACCATTTCTGAACTGGAAACTTTATCGGGCGGCATGGCTGATGGTGAACTAGTCGGAGGCAATCTCTCCTTGATTCGCGGGACTCTTGGGACGAAATTCGAAATCGACACGAAAGGCAAAATTTTGTTGATTGAAGATACGGGAGAAGAGCCATACCAAGTCGATGAAATGCTCAACCAGCTTAAAATGGCGCGTAAATTCGAACAAGTAGCCGGTATTGTCATCGGTGACTTCAAAAACGCCGAGCCGAAAAAGCCCGAGCAATCGTGGACACTCGATCAAGTATTGAATGATTATTTTAGCGACATGGACATTCCAGTCGTCAAAGGCTTTAAGATCGGCCATTGCGAACCGAATTTCTCTCTGCCGCTTGGCGTAAAAGCGCGGCTCGATGCCGATGCGAAAACTTTGACCATCCTGCCGGGGGTCGAGTGACATGTCCGTTGTAGCGTCTGTCGAGACCTACCGGATAGCTGTTCCTTTAAAAAAGCCGTTCAAGACTGCACTCCGGACCGTAGAAGCAGCTGAGGCGGTCATTGTTCATTTGGCGACACAAGACGGCCGCTCCGGTTTTGGGGAAGCGCCGCCGACACACGTTATTACGGGCGATACGCTAGACGCAATCGAAAGGGCAATCCAGTTGATGGGTGCCGGTTTAATCGGGATGGATTTGCGGCATCGCGAGCAACTTTTTGACAAGCTCCATAAGTCTTTAGTGGGCAACACAAGTGCCAAAGCGGCTGTCGATATGGCACTTTATGATTTAATCGCCCAACAGGCTGGCATGCCCTTGACCCAGTTTCTCGGCGGTTACCGAAAATCGATCGAGACCGATTACACGGTTTCGGTCAATGCCCCGGAAGAAATGGCAGCAGATGCGGCAGACTATGAGCAACAAGGCTTTACAGTGTTGAAAGTAAAAGTCGGCATCGACCAGGCGGAGAATGATTTCAAAAGAATCCAAGCGATTCGCGCGCGTGTCGGAAATAAAGTGACGCTGCGCTTGGATGCCAATCAAGGATGGGACCCAAAATCGGCGGTGCGCATCATCACTCGAATGGAAGATGCCGGATTCAATATCGAATTGATCGAGCAGCCGGTGCCGGCCAATGATATCGAAGGCTTGAAATTCGTCACCGATCGCACCTTAACGCCAATCATGGCGGACGAGAGCGTCTTTTCACCAATTGATGCAAGACGTGTTTTAGAATTGCGCGCAGCTGACTTGATTAATATTAAATTGATGAAAGCGGGCGGCATCCACCAAGCTTTGAAAATCAATGCGCTTGCTGAAACTTACGGAGTCCCGTGCATGACCGGCAGCATGATCGAATCGAAACTCGGCTTGACGGCAGCTGCTCATTTCGCGGCGAGCCAGCCGAATGTCACGCGTTTTGACTTTGATGCGCCGCTCATGTTGAAAGAGGATCTCTTGCCAGGTGGCATCCAATATAGTGGCAAAGCTATCCACTTTTCAGATGAGCCAGGACTTGGCATCGATGCAGGGCGGTTCCTGGAAACTTTACGTGAACGGAGAGGATAATATGCCACAAACACCATCGACGGAATGGGTCTGCCGCGTCCCGGTGACAAGCGTCTGGACCCATCCGGATAAAGTCAGGGAAGTGGATGCATACGCTATTGCCAACACACCGGACATCAATAAATGGCGTGAAGCGATGAACCAGCAGCAAACGAAAGATCTCACGGTCAGCAATCGGCTTCAAACGCAGTTGCTTTACGGGGAGCCTGTAGTAATAGATGAAATTGACGGCACGTGGGCAAAAATCATCGCGCCTTGGCAGCCAAGCCATAAAGATGAACGCGGTTATCCGGGGTGGGTGCCATTAGCACATCTGAAAGAGATCGATTCACTCTCAGGGCGAAGCTATGCGCGTGTGGCCGCAGATAAAGCACAGTTATGGACGCCGGACCGCTTACCGCTTATGTCGATTCCATTCAATAGCTTGTTGCCGGTCCAAGATGCAGATGAAACCCGCGTCCAGGTCCACACGCCGGATGGCGATGCGTATATTGACACAGCGCATATCGAGCTCGTCCCATCGCCCGACCAAATTCCGCTCGGGAGCGGACAGTCGATTGTAAACACGGCAGAACGATTCTTAGGTCTGCAGTATTTCTGGGGCGGCATGTCGAGCTTCGGCTATGACTGCTCTGGGTTTTCCTACCATATGCTAAAAGCGAGCGGCTTGTACATATCACGCGATGCAGGAGACCAGTCCACAGAAGGCGTGGAAATCGACCGTCTGGATGAGGCTGCTTGGCAAATCGGGGACCTGTTGTTCTTCGCCTACGAAGAAGGACTAGGAAAACTTCATCATGTCGGCATTTACTACGGGCAAGGCATGATGATTCATTCACCTACATCCGGAAAAGCGATTGAAATCATCCGTCTCGAAGGCACAGTCTACGACAAAGAATTATGTGCCGTCCGTAGATTTACTCAGGAGGAAACTACATGACGAACGAAACTTTATTGTCCGTACAGGAACTCAAGCGCCATTTCGACCTCGGCAAAGACACGACCTTAAAAGCAGTCGACGGCATTTCTTTTGATATCAAGCGCGGCGAAACTTTCGGGCTTGTAGGAGAATCAGGTTGCGGCAAATCGACGGCCGGCCGCACCATTATGGGCTTATACAGCTCGACAGACGGCAAAGTCGAGTACGAGGGCGTCGATATCCACAAAATGTCCGACAAGGATCGCTTCGATTACTTGCGCAATATGCAAATGATTTTCCAGGATCCATACGCATCTCTTAATCCGCGTTCAACCGTTTTCGAGATTATTGCCGAACCGATGCAAGTACATGGCTTGTATAAGAATAAAAAAGAGTTGCAGGCACGTGTCCATCAATTGCTCGAAGACGTTGGATTGAACCGTGACCATGCCAATCGCTATCCGCATGAATTCTCTGGAGGCCAGCGACAACGCATCGGCATCGCCCGGGCCTTGTCGCTCGATCCAGATTTCATCATTGCCGACGAACCGATCTCAGCGCTCGATGTATCGGTACAAGCGCAAGTCGTCATGCTCTTGCAAAAGCTGCAAAAGGAAAAAGGACTGACGTATTTATTCATCGCACACGACCTCAGTATGGTTAAATACATATCCGATCGCATCGGTGTGATGTACCTAGGGCATATGGTTGAACTGACGACGGCCGACCAATTGTATGACAAGCCCCTTCATCCGTATACGGAAGCTTTGCTGTCAGCGATTCCGATTCCAGATCCGGACATTGAAGAAGCCCGCGAACGCGTGATTTTAGAAGGGGAACTTCCGAGCCCGATCGATCCGCCAAGCGGCTGTGTGTTCCGGACGCGCTGCCCACATGCCATGAGCATTTGCGCAGAGAAAAAGCCGGCATGGCAGGAAAAAGAGCCCGGCCATTACGTTGCTTGTCATTTATATGAATAGTTGAAACAGGTGAAATTACCATAAATTTATGCTATAATAGATAGATAATGTTTTCATTATAGAGAGGCGTGGATAACGATGGCATTTCAACCCCATGAAAAAGAAGTATCTGAATTTGTAGCGGCCCGTAAAATTGGCGAATGGATCTCATTCAACCGCAATGGCGTGGACGTTAACGGAACCATCTTCAAAATTATGGACAATTCGGTGATCGTCGAGATTTCACCAGAAGACGCCAAGGAAATCGGCGCTGCTTCCAACATGACCGTAATTTCACATAAGAAATACAAGATTGTCGCAGATCAATAAACGAAGCCTCCGCAGCCGCGGAGGTTTTTTCATTTCTAAAAAAAGTAATGAAAGTGAGGGTTTTGTTGTGGAGATGTTCTAGTATTTGGTTTCGGCTTCAACTGAGTATTCGCCGCAGGGCTTTGGGTTGGCCTCTTGCAGTAAGCCAGGAAGACCGCCTGTCTTACTGCGTCGGCTCACCCTTGGCGCCGGCGGCTGAGAGATTTCATTGTGTTCAGCTTGTTCAATGGCTGTGCTTCTTTACCTAGTTGCCGGCTAGTGGGGGAATCGCTTCCCGGATTGGGCGTGGAGTAGATAGTAAGGGTTTGCTCGTGCAATTGATTCGATATTCAATTTAGGCTTCTTGTTGGTGATCGCCGCCTTGCTTAGGGTTGGCCTTTAGCAGTAAGCCAGGAAGAACACCTGTCTTACGGTATCGGCTCACCCTTGGCGCTAGGCGGCTGAAATATTACGTTGTGTTCAGCTTGTTTACATGGTTCAGCTTCTTACCCAGTTGCCGGCAAGTGGGGGAATCGCTTCTTCAGATGGTGCATCTGACACACCGCTGCTTGAACAGGTTAAGTTTGTTGTTTTTCAGTAAATGGAGGCATGTGACAGTGCATTCTTCGACCTGTTTGAAGAAAACTATAAAATATGACGCATTTTCACACGTTACTTTTAATGAACTGAAAAAAACGATCTTCCACTCTAAAGTTAAAGACGGAGTGGAAGGGGCCGACTCCGGGAGGATCAGCGAGACAATTGAGACCCTGCAGGAGCGTAGCGACGAAGCGGCTCAATGCGAGCCCTCCGGAAAGCGTGCCCCTGCAACGCAGTCGAAAAGCGGAAGCTTTTCCAATCACTTCTTTTTCATTACTTCACATTCATTCACTTTAAAATTCACCACAATCCTATGCCATTCGTCTCAAAGCCACCAAATATTGAAAATTGTGGCAGGGAATTCGTTTCAAAGCGCTTGGTTTTTTGGTAAAGTAAAATTAAGCAGAACGCCATTTGCCTGAAAGGACTTAAACGCATGATATCTGACTTTAAATTTTGGCATTTTTTCCTGAACCAAGGCCAACTCATACATAATTTGCGACACACCGAAATGAGGCAAATCAATAAGCGATTGGCCGTTATCTTAGTGCTCGGCTTACTTGTTTTCGCTTTGCCTGAAATTTGGGGCATGAACACTGGATCGTTGACGCCATTGCTTGCGGCGGGCATGTTTGACGCCTATACACTGGCACGGTGGACATCGCTTGTCGGTACCTTGCTGTGGGGCGGTTTGTATTTAAGTTTCCACTTGTACATCGCCCCGTATTTGTACGGCCGAATTATTGGCATCCCATGGAAGGCGATGCTTGTGATGCAAGCTTACGTTACGGCATTGTTAGTGCTTGAAAAAGGCTTGATCTTTGGAATATTCGCATGGAATGGCTACACAATGGCCTTTTCGCCATTTTCATTCGGACCGATTGCTGCGACATTTTTGGAAAATAGCTATTTGATTTATTTCTTTAACCAATTGACCTTGTTTACGTCATTGATTATTGCGATTCAATACCGTTTTATCAAGAACTTCTCGCGTGTGTCACCGAAGATTATTTTGCTTTCACTGATCGTGATTCACGTGATTTCCGCATTGATTGTCGCGTTGTTCAGCCAAATTCCGGTGGAAGAAATGCTCCGTGACTTTATGCAAGGGGGGCCAATTCTATGAACCGCTTTTTCTTTATTGGCTTGTCTATCGCCATTGTCGCGTTTTTGACTTCGAACTTCCTGCTATTATTCGGTGAAAAAAGCATCATTTCAAAAGAGCTGTATGTCAGTGAATACGAACAGGCATATACACATACTTATACGGAAACTTTGCCAAAAGAAGCATTAACGGCGCCGCAGGACACGATGGAAATTTACGTGCAAGACCATGAAGCGCTTGAGCAATGGCTCGTCAAAGAAGGTGACGCCGTGACAGCAGGTGCAGAACTGGCTCGCTTGAACGAAAGCGAATCGGAAGACCAGCGTGCCATTTGGCAGTCGGAGCAAAGCGCGCTGCAAGCAGAACGCAGCGAAGTGCAGTCGACTTTGCAGGAATTGACGCAAGCACGGTCGTCTCAAGACAGCAGCGTGAATGAAAATTCCAACACCAGCTCGAGCTATCCAGGGTTTGGCGAAGATATGGAACAAGAGCTGCGCATGGATGTCAACGTTTCAGTCGGCGTTGAAGTGCCGGAAGACGGCGCGTATGCATCCGGCATCGCTCAGGCTCAGCAACGCTTAGCGGCGATTGACTCTGAACTTGCGGTGGTTGAAGCACAACTTGCACAAAGCCAGGAAAATCCAGCGCTCATTAGCCCAGTCGATGGCACGGTCGCTAGCATCAATCGCGATTCTGCGCCGCTCAGCATTGAAATTTATAATACGGAACGGGAATTCGTAACGTATCTGCTTGAAGATGAATGGCACGAAGTCGAACAGGCAGACCGGGTATTGATCCAGGCGCCAGGCATCGAAGGCGCAATTGTTGGAACGGTCCGCAGCGTTTCTGAAATGCCTGCGGAAGAATCGCAATGGTTCGAAGCGTATCGGGATCTCGGGCGCATTGAGCAAAACAACCCCATCGCTTTTTACGAGGTCCGCATTGCGCCTGAAGCACCGTTGCAAGACACCGTGCCTTATGGCAGCAACGTCAACGCTGAAATTACGTTGAATGAAGCACAAGACGCGATTGCCTTGCGCGATAGCTGGATTTATGATGACGACGACACCCAGGGGACTGCTTATACCTTGAATATCGACGGCCGCCCGAATACCGTGCCGGTCGAAATCGCCTTCGCGCAGCATGGCCGCGTCGTTCTCACGAGTGGTATGCAAGCTGGAGAGATTGCGATTAACGAAGAACAGCTACATGATTATCCGGGTAGGCCGAAGCTCTTCATGCCATTCCCAAGTCTTGCGCCAGACTTCACTTACGCCAAAAATACCGAATGGCGCGCTTATGTTGAATATTTATTGGCACGCTAAAAAAACCTCCGGAGCCTTCCGGAGGTTTTCTTATGGACACTCCCATATGGAAACCAATGATTATTTTTGCCCAAAAACAGACGGAGAAACTGGCGCTTAATTTACCACCGCCATTGGTGTACGATAGAGACAATACATTACAGCCATGGATCGGAGAGATACCCATGAAAGAAACAGATTGGCGCTTTCGCGTCGCGCACCGGGAAGCCTGGATTGGCCTCGGCCTTGCGCTCTTCAACTTCGCTTGGTGGTTTGCTTTCGCCTACGGGCTGGGCAGTCGGCCAGTCGAAGAATACACCTATATACTCGGCTTACCTGATTGGTTTTTCTATAGCTGCATCGTCGGTTTCCTGGTCATGGTTGTACTGGTCACAGTTATCGTCAAATTCTTCTTTGTCGATGTGCCGTTTGACGAAGAACAGGAGGAACACCGATGAATTATTCCGTTCTTATCCCCATGCTTGTCTTTTTAATTATGATTTTTTTCATCGGCTATTGGTCGAGCAGAAAACTGGCCGGCTCTTCGAACTTCATCAGTGATTATTTCCTTGGTGGGCGCGAACTCGGCGGATTTGTCCTAGCGATGACGATGGTTGCGACATACGGCAGCGCGTCGAGTTTTCTCGGTGGTCCGGGTACCGCCTATACGATGGGATTTGGCTGGGTGCTATTGGCGATGACGCAAGTGGTCACCGGTTATTTCGTCTTGATGATCCTCGGGAAAAAATACGCCATCATGGCACGCCGCTATAACGCTGTCACGATGATCGATTTTTTAAAAGCCCGCTACAATAGCACAGCAGTCGTTTTATTATCTGCGCTAAGCATCATCATCTTCTTATTTTCCGCAATGGCAGCGCAGTGGATTGGCGGCGCGCGTCTCATCGAATCTTTAACGGGGCTCAGCTATCAATCAGCGTTGTTTTTATTTGCGATCAGTGTCCTTGTTTATGTAACTATCGGCGGCTTCCGGGCAGTTGCTTTAACGGATGCGGTACAAGGGGCGGTCATGCTCGTGGGCACGCTCGTCTTGCTTATCGCCGTTATCATTTCAGGTGGCGGAATTTCGAACATCATGCAAGATCTCATCAACGAAAATCCGAATTTGGTCACGCCGTACGGGGCGGAAGGCAATCTTAGTGCTGCCTATGTTTCGTCGTTTTGGATTCTCGTCGGCGTCGGCGTTGTCGGCTTGCCGCAAATCGCGGTGCGCGCGATGTCTTATAAAAATGCCCGTTCGATGCACCGTGCGCTGATCATCGGGACGATCGTCACCGGGTTCATCATGCTCAATATGCATTTGATTGGCGTGTTCGCCCGCCCGCTTCTTCCAGGCATCGAAGTCGGCGATAAAGTCATTCCGCTCATTGCGCTCGAAACCTTGCCGCCGTGGGTTGCGGGAATTGTCCTCGCTGCTCCGATGGCGGCGATCATGTCGACGGTCGATTCACTGCTGCTTTTGGTCAGTTCTTCGATTGTGAAAGACGTTTACTTAAATTATGTGAAACCAGACGCCAGCCTCAAAACCATCAAGCGCATGTCGTTCGGGGTCACTGGGGTGCTCGGCGCCATTGTCTTCTTGCTGGCGCTCGATCCGCCTGACCTGTTGATTTTTCTCAACTTATTTGCATTTGGCGGCCTGGAAGCAGCATTCATCTGGCCGATTGTGCTTGGGCTTTATTGGAAATGGGGCAATAAATACGGGGCGGTTGCGAGCATGGCGACAGGAATCATTAGCTATATCGCCTTGCATTTCTATAATATCGAAAATGGCAATTTGTTTGGCGTGCATACGGTTACTGTGCCCGTCCTGCTGTCGCTTGTGGCCTTTATCGCCTTCAGCCTGCTGATCAACAGGCAGGCATATGATTACAATGCCATTCTATACAGGAACGAAAAACAAGCGTAAAATGATAGGCTATATCTGGAATAAGGGAAAGAAGGGCTGCACTTTTGACTCCATGGAAAATTTACGGCATCTTAACGTCCGTAATGGTCGTGTGGGGATTCAACCTCGCGGCGGTAAAGTATTTATTGGAATTTGTTGATCCGGTGACGCTGACGGCGTTTCGGATTTTGTTGGCCGGGGTGACGGTATTGATCATTCTGGCGTCGCTCGGCATGATGCGCTGGCCAAAGCGCAGTGATTGGAAATACATTTTGCTGGGCGCTTTGCTCAATGTCGTGACACACCATTACTTCCTGTCTCAGGGCTTGGCGATCACATCCGGAACAAACGCTGGGTTGATTCTCGGAACGGGACCGATGCTCACGGCGGTTTTGGTTTCGCTGATTATGCGCATGGTACCTTCTCGGCTGCAATGGTTGGGTGTCTTCATTGGCTTTACAGGCGTCGCCACAACGGTGATGGTCGGTAGCGACTCAGCTTCAGGCTTAAGCCTTGGCGATGTATTAGTTTTCATTTCGATATTGGCGCAAGTCTTCAGTTATATCGTTATAGCAAATGCGGCCCGTTCACTGGACCCGCGCTTATTGACGGGATACATGCTCGTGACGGGGGCCGTCGTCTTATTCATCATCGCGCTTATCCAAGAGCCGGGAGAAATTGCGGCATTTGCGGAAGTTCCGTCGTCGTTCTGGCTGGCTTTCTTTTTTTCGGGAATGATTGGGACAGCCGTCGGACATATGTTGTATAATTACTCAATTGGTCAAGCCGGCCCAACAAAAGCGGCCATTTTCATGAACTTGAATACCTTGTTTTCGCTTGTAGCTGCAAGCCTCATACTCGGTGAGACGATTACATCCGGCCATTTGATCGGTCTGGTGCTCATCGTCATCGGGGTGATATTCGGGTCAGGGGCTGCGGAGGATATACTTCGGAAACGCAGGAAACGGCTCTCTCTATGAGCCGTTTTTTTCTATAGTAGAATAGCGAAAGGAGACAAAATCATGAGGGGTCTATGGACAACCCCACAACAAGTGCGCGACCTGACAGAACAATTGGTAGGCTGGGAGTCGCAAGGGCTGACAGAAGGGGAAGTGACATTCCCTGAAAAATTACAAGCTAAGTTATTGGAAACAGAGTATTTTCAAGAGAACCCCGAATTCGTATCACTGGGAGAAGTCGATTGGGAACGGCGTTATGTGACCGCTTTGTATAAGCATGAACAAGCCTCACGCACCGTTGTGCTGCTGAGCCATTTCGACACGGTGGCGGTGCACGAATACGGAGATTTGGCGCCGCTCGCTTATCAGCCTGCAAAACTCGAGAAGGCATTCCAAAAAATCAAAAACGAATTCAAGCCGGAAATGCAGGCAGATCTTGCATCCGGGGAGTATTTATTCGGCCGGGGCATCATGGACATGAAGTCGGGACTGGCGATTCATATGTCTTTGATTGAACGGGCCAGTTTGGAACAATGGCCGATTAACATCGTGCTTTTATCGGTTCCAGATGAGGAAGTCAACTCGGCGGGCATGCGCTATGGCGTCTCGAAATTGCTGGATCTCGAACGTCAATACGGTCTCGAATACGTCCTGTTTTTAAACGGCGAACCGGTCTTTGCGAAATCACCAGGAGACGAATCGCAATACATCTACACCGGATCCATCGGAAAAATCATGCCGAGCGCTTTGTTCTACGGAAAAGAAACACACGCAGGAGAGCCGCTTGCGGGCATGACCTCAAGTTTTTTGTCGACGTATTTGACACGTAACATGGAATGGAATCCGGCGTTTTCCGAAACTGTTCACGGGGAAAAAACGCCTCTCCCCGTAACCTTGACGCAAGGGGATATGAAAGAAGAATATTCGGTTCAAACCCCATACCGCACCAAAGCGCTTTATAATGTATTCACGATGGAAAGAAATGCGGAGGACGTCATGGGGATTTTCGAAGGCCTGGCGAAAGAATCCGCCGCAGAATGCCTAGAGGATTATCGTTCTTTATGCCAAAAAGTCGGCATGGCGCCGCGTTTCGATGAAATCCGGGTCCTTCGGTACGAAGAACTGGTTGAGTACGCTAAGGAAAAATTCGGCCTCGATTATGTCAATCGGTTAATACGTGATACTTTAATGGACCCAGACCGCGATGTTCGCGACAAATCGTTCCATATCGCAGACATCTTGCTGCTCAATTGCCAGGAACTGACGCCTGGAATCGTGTTGTTGTTCGCTCCGCCCTATTACCCAGCGGTCAATTCAAGTGAAGACTCGTTCATCAAGGAATGTGTGGCATATGCAACGCAATATGCACGTGAACGTTTCGATTTGGAACTCGAGCAAGTGCATTTTTTCAACGGCATTTCCGATCTCAGCTACGTCAATTACCGAGATACCTCGAGTGGTTGGATCAGCTATGAAAACAACACGCCGGTTTATGGCGATTTATACAATATCCCATTCCAGACGATGCAAGAACTCAATGCACCAGTCTTGAATATCGGCCCATTCGGCAAAGATCCGCATAAGCGTACCGAACGGCTCCATATGAAAAATGCGTTCGAAGAAGTTCCAGAAATCATCGCTAGCTTGATTTTGCACATGGCAGAACGAACAGACTAGGCCATTCAAAGAAAATGATTTTTGAAAATCCAGTTTGTTTTGAAGCAAGAAGACAGGTACAATTCAACAAGATGAATAATGCAAAGGAGCGGATTTTTTATGCAGTTCAAACAGCAGACCGAATCTTATTTTGACCATTTCCACGCACATCCGGAAGTTAGCTTCAAAGAAATCGAAACAACGAAAAAGCTGGCGCAGATTATGGAAGAACTCGGTGTGAAGTACCGGATCTTCGATGACGTGACGGGGTTGATTGCGGAAATCGGTGAAGGGGAGGAAGTGGTTGCGGTCCGTGCGGATATCGATGCCCTCTGGCAGGAAGTAAATGGCCAAGTGCAGGCCAATCATTCCTGTGGCCATGACGCCAATATGTCGATGGTGTTGGGGGCGCTCCTGCGTTTGAAGGATGAAAAATTGACTAAACGCATCCGCTTTATTTTTCAGCCGGCTGAAGAACAAGGCAACGGCTCGCTTGCGATGATTGAGCGCGGCGCTTTGGAAGGAGTGACGCATTTGTTTGGTGTTCATCTGCGTCCTCAAGAAGAGCTGCCTTTTGGAAAAGTGACACCAGCGCTTCATCACGGTTCGGGGATTTTCCTGAAAGGCAAAATCACCGGCGAAGATGCTCATGGAGCTCGGCCGCATCAAGGGAAAAACGCCATCGATGTCATCGCGGCCATCCACCAATTTGTGAAAACGGTTTACTTCTCGCCGTTCGAATCGTATTCAGCTAAGCTGACGAATATCCAGACCGGCGGCGAAAGTTTGAACATCATTCCAGGAAGCGCCACTTTCGCACTCGATGTGCGTTCGCAGTCGAATGCTTTGATGGACACGATGAAAGTTCGCTTAGAAGAAGGCTTGCGGGCGATTGCCGCACTGCACGGTGTGACCATTGACTTGAAATGGGACGATTACACACCGGCTGCTGAAGTGTCGGAAGAAGCGATGGAAATTGCTACGCAAGCGATTCGAAACGTGCTTGGAGACGAGGCGTTCGCAGAAGCAATCCAGACGACTGGAGCCGACGATTTTCATTTTTACACAATCAAAAAGCCCAGCCTAAAAGCGGCAATGGTCGGAATCGGAGCCGATTTAACGCCTGGGCTGCACCATCCGGATATGCATTTCAACCGGGAAGCGCTTGATATTGGAGCGCGTGTTTTAGCGGAAACATTACGCCTTGCTTAAACAGCTTGCCATGGATGTGTCTGGGGATAGTTTTCGGGCACGGCCTTTAGGGTATGGAAACACTGCACAACTATAGAACATTAAAGGGGTCATCGATATGGATGCAATATTTAACGGGTTGACGTGGATCGTCGACGAAGGCAATAACTTATTATGGACATACATATTGATCGGGCTCTTGCTCGGTCTTGGTTTATATTTCACCATCCGTACACGCTTCGTGCAAGTGCGCTTATTTGGCGAGATGTTCCGTGTCATCACGGAAAAGAAAGATGGAACCGGCGGGATTTCCGCTTTCCAGGCCTTTACGATTTCGACCGCTTCACGCGTCGGGACAGGCAATATTACCGGTGTTGCTTTGGCCATAGCCATTGGCGGCCCGGGAGCCGTGTTTTGGATGTGGGTCGTGGCTCTTATCGGAATGGCGACTGCCTTTATCGAAAGTACGCTTGCTCAAGTTTACAAGATTAGAGATGGCGAGCAATTCCGTGGCGGGCCTGCTTATTACATGGAAAAAGCACTTGGTACACGGAAGTTGGGCATCGTTTTTGCCATTCTGTTGACGCTCGCATTCGGCTTTATTTTCAATTCGGTCCAATCAAACACCATTGCCCAATCAGTCGGCGATGTACTAAATATCCCGAATTGGGTTGTCGGCGCAAGCTTAGTTGTGCTGTCTGCCATCGTCATCTTCGGCGGTGTCCGCCGTATCGCACATGTCACGCAAGTGGTCGTGCCGGTCATGGCGGTTGTTTATCTACTTGTTGTAGGATACATATCCATTCTCAACTTTACGGAAATCCCGGCAGTGTTCACCTTGATCATCCAAAACGCATTCGGCCTTGAAGAAGTGGTCGGAGGCGGTATCGGTGCTGCAATCATGCAAGGGATTCGCCGAGGCTTGTTCTCGAACGAAGCCGGCATGGGGTCTGTACCAAACGCTGCAGCTTCTGCGAACGTCTCGCACCCTGCCAAGCAAGGGCTCGTTCAAAGTCTTGGGGTGTTTTTCGATACGATCATCATTTGTTCGGCGACTGCGTTCGTCATCATTTTGGCTGACTTGTACCGCACGAGTGAACAAGAAGGCATCTTACTGACGCAAACTTCCCTTGAGATGCATGTCGGGGCATGGGCGCCTTATTTCTTGGCAATTGCTATTACGTTCTTTGCATTTAGCTCGATTGTCGGGAATTATTATTACGGAGAGACCAATATTGAATTCATCAATGCACATAGCTTATGGCTGACAGCTTACCGCTTCGGCGTTCTTGCGATGGTCATGTTCGGTTCGATCGCGCAAGTCCAACTCGTCTGGAATATGGCCGATCTCTTCATGGGGATGATGGCGGTCATCAACTTGATTGTCATTGCCCTGCTCGGGAAGATCGCGTTCCGCGTGCTCGACGACTATATGGGCCAACGAAAAGCCGGCAAGAATCCGGTATTTTATGCGAAAAACGTACCTGGCCTGAAAAATACGGAATGCTGGGGAGAAGAAGAACATCGTCACGACGAATAACTTCTAGCCTCTTCCGGATTTGCGGAAGAGGCTTTTCTTTGGGAACCCATCGAGTCACCATGCGTCCTGTAACGAAACCGTAATGAAAAATACACCAAAACGATTTCTGCCTAAGGCTTAGCTATGGTAGAATGAACTATTGATATTAGCAAAAATTATTGATATAGAAGCCAGCGCTTGAAGCTGGCAATAAAAATTACTGGCAATTGAGGAGAATTAACGAAATGGAAAAAATCTGTGTAGTGGGATTAGGATATATCGGCTTGCCGACAGCGGTCATGTTTGCAAACCATGGTTATGAAGTTCACGGCGTGGACGTCAATCAAAAAGCGGTGAATATGCTGTCTGATGGACAAATCCACATCGAAGAACCATTCCTTCAGGATTACTTGAACAAAGCATTGGAAAAAGGTACTTTTTCGGTATCAACAAAACCAGCGGAAGCGGACATGTTCATCATCGCTGTGCCGTCTCCAATCGCTGAGGACAAAACAGCGAACATGGATTACATCCGTGCTGCGACAGAATCGATCGTGCCATTCCTGAAAAAAGGCGATTTGGTCGTATTGGAGTCAACGGTGCCACCGCGCACGGTACTCGATGTCATGATGCCAATTCTCGTGAAGAGCAATTTGGAAATCGGGACAGAACTGTTTGTATCGCATTCCCCAGAACGCGTGATTCCTGGCAAAGTTTTTGAAGAACTCGTGAAAAACGACCGTATCATTGGCGGCATCAACGAGGAATCGTCAAAACGCACGCAAGTCTATTACGAATCATTCGTCAAAGGCGAGTTCATTTTAACCGATGCAACTACGGCTGAGATGGTTAAGGTCATGGAAAACACTTACCGCGATGTCAACATCGCTTTCGCGAATGAAATTGCGAAAATCTCGGACAATGTCGGTGTTGATGCTTGGGAAGCGATTCGCCTCGCGAACCACCATCCGCGCGTCAATATCCATTTGCCGGGCCCAGGCGTCGGCGGGCATTGCATCGCTGTCGATCCATGGTTCCTAGTGGAAAAAGAGCAGGACCTTTCAAAAATCATCCATTTGTCCCGGACGACTAATGACGGCATGCCGCAATACACGGCAGATAAAATCGACGACATCTTAAAAGACGTCGCCGATGCGAAAGTTGCTGTATTTGGTTTGGCCTTTAAAGGCAATATCGACGACATCCGTGAGAGCCCGTCTATGGAAGTGCTGGAACATTTGAAAGCGAAAGATCTGCGTATTTCTTCCTTTGACCCGCATGTCAAAGAAAACAAAGCGCCGTTCCAGACGCAAAGCTACGACGAAGCAGTCGATGGTGCAGATTTGATTGTTATTTTGACTGATCATAAAGCATTCAAAGACTACGAGCCATCAAAAATCGGTGGAACAATGCGTCATAAAGCCATTTTCGATACGAAAAATGCCATCAGCCGCGAAACCTACGAACAAGCTGGATTTACGGTTTACCGTCTTGGCGACGGCAAAGGCAATCCCAAAAATTAAAATACACGACCGCATTTTCAAACCATTGGAAATGCGGTTTTGCATGGAGGCACGAACTACATGAAAGAAGAAATTTTAGGCGTTACCGTTAATAAAGAAACCGAACAGCAATTGCTGGATAAAATTCAAACCGATATCGAAATAGGGCGTAAATCGCGTATTGTCGCCATCAACCCGGAAAAAGTCATGATGGCTTCAAAAGACCCGGCGCTTCGCACATTGTTGAATGAATCGACATACCAAATCCCGGATGGCGTGGGCATCAAAATCGCTTCCCGCATGCGCGGAGGCGAAATTCGCGAACGCGTTACAGGCATCGGCATGATGGATGCATTGCTTCAACTTGCTCATAAACACGGCCACCGTATCTTTATGTACGGCGCGAAAAAGGCGACGGTCGAATTGGCTGCACAAAACATTCAAAAGAAATACCCGAATCTCGTCGTTGCCGGAACACTGGATGGCTACGAAAAAGACCCGGCTAAAATCATCGAAACGATCAACGCCGCACAGCCGCAAATTCTGTTTGTCGCACTCGGCAGCCCGAAACAGGAATTATTCATACGCGAAAACATGGAACAGCTGAACGTGAACATCTTTCAAGGTGTTGGCGGCAGTTTTGATGTTTACAGCGGCAATGTCAAACGTGCGCCTAAACTGTTTTTGAACACAGGAACGGAATGGCTCTACCGACTTGCGAGCCAGCCGACGCGCATCAAACGCCAAATGGCGCTCCCGCAATTCCTCATCAAAGCCGTGCGCGACAAAGGCGGCAGCCGCCGATGAAAGTATTGCATGTCATCAGCGGAGGCGAAACTGGAGGCTCGAAAAAGCATTTATTGCAGCTCTTGAAAAACTCTCCTGTAGAAGCAGAGTTGCTGTTACTCACTGAAGGCGCTTTTGCGGAAGACGCACGAAAAGCCGGGATTCCCGTAACGGTCGTCCAGCAAAACAGCCGTCTGGACCGGTCTGCGCCTAGAAAGATTTTGCTGGTCTTGAAAAAAGGCGGATTTTCGATCGTTCATACCCACGGGGCCCGGGCAAATTTCCTTGTGGATTCTGTCTATAAAAAACTCGGCATGCCTTGGTTTATTACGGTCCACAGCGATCCAACACTCGATTTTCTCCACCAGCCGAAACCGCTTGCCAAAGTATTTACCGTTTTGAATCAGCGGGCGATGCGCCGTGCAGACCATTTGTTTGCCGTATCGGAGAAATTCAAGGATATGCTGGTCCAAATGGGCGTTCAACCAAGAAAGATCACGCCGGTCTTCAACGGCATCAATTTCCATGAAACTTTGCCGGATTTTGATAATCGCGCAATTCGTGAGTCGCTTAATACTGAGGAAGACGATTTCGTTTTCGCGATTGTGGCACGGCTCCATCCTGTCAAAGGACATGATATCCTACTCAATGCTTTCGCACAGATCGATCAGCCGTGTAAACTATGGGTAATCGGCGACGGTGACCAAAGTCAAAAATTACGTGATCAAGCAGCGGCGCTCAACATTGAAAATCGTGTCCAATTCTTGGGAGCACGCACGGATGTGGACCAATTATTGTATGCAGCCGACGTCTCCTTATTAACTTCACATAGTGAAAGTTTCCCGCTCGTCCTGTTGGAATCGGCAGATATGGCGACGCCAGTCATCGCGACGAATGTGGGGGGCGTGCCGGCACTTGTCGATCCCGGAAAAACCGGATGGATCGTGGAACCGGGGCGGGCAGACGCGCTCGAACACGTCATGTCAAAAGCGATGCAAGCAAACACACAGGAAATGGGAAGCATGCTGCGAAGCTTTGCTAAAGAAAATTTTTCCAATGAGAAATTACAACGAGAAATTCACCAAATCTATAAAAGCGTCTTGAAGCTAAACTAGGTAATTACTCCTGTTTATTTTAAACTGTAAATTTTATGAAACATATCGTTCAGCCTATATAGGACGCGGTTTCAACAACCCCTTGAGCATTGTCTCAAGGGGTTTTTCTTTATGCCTGTAATATAAATGTAATATTACTCTCATAAATTCAATGATAAACTCTGAATTATTCAGAAATAAAAATTGCCTAATACATACAGAAAAGCAGACTATATAACTCAGGGGGAAACAGAAGCATATGAAAATGACAAAATGGTTTGGAACAATGATCGCCGCAACTGCTTTATCAATCACTGCTTTCGCTTCCACTTCGGAAGCAAGCGTCTTTGAAAACTTTGACCGCATCTCAGGATCGGACCGCTACGAAACATCCATCAAAGTAGCACGCGAAGGCTGGGGCTACCACAGCACGAATCACGTTGTCCTCGTTATCGGCGATAACTATCCGGATGCTCTTGCCGGTGCGCCGCTCGCTAAAAAAATGAACGCGCCGATCCTATTGGTGAAAAAAGATGCTGTACCTGCATCGATCATGTCTGAAATCGGCCGCCTCGGGGCCAAGAACGCTACCATCCTTGGCGGTGAAAGTGTCATTTCCGATAAAGTCGTCAGCCAATTAAAAGAACAGGGCATGACTGTTGAACGCATCGCCGGCAGCAACCGTTCTGAAACCTCTGCGTTGATCGCAGCGAAAGTGGGCGGAACGTCAGCAGTCGTCGCGAGCGGATCCGGTTATGCCGATTCCTTGTCAATCGCTTCGCATGCTGCTGAAACAGGCAAGCCCATCCTCTTAACTTCAGGAAACGGCATGTCAAAAGAAGTCGCAGCAGCCGTGAAAAACTATAAAACTGTCACAGTCGTAGGCGGCGAAAGTGCTGTCAGTTCAGAAGTCTACAAAAAAATCGACGAAACAGCAGCCGTATCACGCATTTCCGGTAAAGACCGCTATGCTACAGCCGCAGCAGTTGTCGCTAAACTCTACCCAACAACTGTCAAAGACTCGCTTGTCGCTTCCGGCCAACAGTTTGCCGATGCCTTGACGGGCTCTGCTCTTGGCGGAAAACAGAAGAAGCCGGTCTTGCTCGTACGTCAAGCCGACCTGCCATCATCGACAAAAGATATCATCAACAATAAAAACGTCAATAATCTAACAGTCATCGGGGGCGAAACGGCTGTTTCTAAAGAAGCCTTGAACCCGAATCCAAAACCCGCAGCCATTCCAGTTGTTAAACCATCTGCAGACATTCGCGACGAGATTATTGAAGAAGCGAGAAAATATATCGGTACGCCGTATCGCTGGGGCGGAACAACGCCATCAGGGTTTGATTGCTCAGGTTATTTGATGTATGTCTTTAATAAAAAGGGAATCACGATTCCAAGAACAACGGCATTGATGGCAGAATCCGGCAAGCCGGTCAGCTATTCAAACGTGAAAGTCGGGGATATTGTTTTACTTGACCTGGTTAGAAGCACGCCAACACGTCCGAGCCACGCTGGGATTTATATTGGGGATGGAAAAATCATCCATGCTGGAACAAGCACAGGAGTTGCGATTACAGCTCTTGATACGTCTTGGGGACATTGGGACAAGAAAATCGTCACGATCCGTTCGTATACAGATTAAAGAAATGGCCTCGGCCATTTTTTTTTGCCCGTAAAGATAGAAAACAAGGCAAAGGACAAGGATTGAGAAATTCATTGGTGGTATTATTTACATAAATTTAGAAAATTTATGTACCTTTTAATAAAAATCTAGAATATACTGTTAAAAAAGAGCGATTTTGCATTTAAAAACATCGTAAATAGGGGGAACCGCATTGAGAATTTTATTAAAAGGTTTGGCCATGCTATTGTTCATTGGCGTTCTTGCTGGAGGAGCGGTAAATGCTTCTGCTGCAGAAGATTTTACCGTGAAAGTTCGTTTAACTAATAGCTTGGGCACTAACAGCAGCTTTGATTTTGTTCCACAAGGCAGTTCACAATTAACAGAAGACAAAACCATCAAGTTGGAAAAAGGTGTCCGTTACCAGGTGCAAGTATCCTCGGGGAAACTGGTACTGAAAAAAGGCAGCCAAACCTTAAAGAGCGGCTTGAACACTGTGACGATTGAGCCGTCCGTCTATTCGAAGGCAAATAATGTCCATCTCTACAAGCCTGGATCTCAGACCATCTATCCTTACCTTGGGACAATCCTCTTCCGCATGTCTGGCACAACAAAAATCCAGCCGGTGAACTCTTTGGAATTTGAAGATTACTTAAAAGGGGTCGTGCCATCTGAAAGCCCAGCAAGTTGGGGGGCAAGCGGCGGAATGGAATCGCTGAAAGCTCAAGCGATTGCCGCCCGTTCCTACGTATTCTCAAAAATGAGCCAAAGCACGCTAGAAATCGATGATACGACAACTTTCCAAGTGTACAAAGGCTTTATGTGGGATCCTTTATCCCCTCATTACAAATCAGCATATGAATATACGAATCGTGCAGTCGATGAAACTGAAGGCCAGATTCTTACCTACAAAAAATCGGGCGGCCAGACAGGCTTTGTCACAGCCTATTTCTCATCAAGTAACGGCGGGCAAACTGAACTGCCTGAACAATACTGGTCGGGCAAACTGCCTTATCTATCTGCTACGCAAAAAGACGAGTTCGACAAGACAAGCGTTTTATGGAAACTCAATTGGCTCAAACAGCAGCTTCCGGCAACTACCGATTTGATGGCTCCGGCTACATGGTGGGATACGACAGCTGAATTGAACTTAAATAGCGCACTAGTCGGAAGTGAAAGCAAAACCGCATTCACCAATTTCAAAAAAGATTTGCTATCAAAAGCAAAAGCACAAGATTCGACAGTCGAATCGATCAAAATCGCTTCCATCAACAATATCCAAACCGAAAACTTCTCGAACACTGGGAAAGTTCAGTCCATCACGCTTGAAATGGATTATTACATTCGCCACAGCGAAAACAATGCCCTGAATTTCGATATGGCCGCGGGTGCTGCCTCTAAAACGCTAGCTGGAGAAAACCGCTACGACACAGCTGTCGAAATTGCCAAAGAGACGGTTGGTACTGAAAAAGCACCTGCCATCGTTCTTGGCCGCGGCGATGTTCCGGCCGATGCGCTAGCAGGAACCGTGCTTGCACATAAACAAAGCGCGCCCGTCTTATTGACCCGAAACGACAGTTTGCCAGCATCGGTTGAAAACTTCCTGGAGCAACAAACCGTCAAAGGTGCGACAGTTTATTTGCTTGGCGGAACTTCAGCCATCTCTGAAAATGTAGAACGAACATTAACGCAAAAAGGATTCCAAACCAAACGTCTGGCGGGTAAAAACCGTTCAGAAACTTCGTTATTGATCGCGGAGGAAATCGGACAGATGCAAACCGTGCTGTTCGCAACAGGCAATAACAACTCTTCCGATGCCCTATCTGCCTCTGCCTATGCAGCCGCGCATCAATTGCCGATCATCATCCATATGGGAGACAAGAGTCCAGAATCGACACTGTCCTTCTTGGAAAATCAGTCTACGGAAAAAGCCATCTTGATTGGGGGCACGACAGTTGTGCCAGAAGCAGTCGAATCGGCATTATTCGAACGTGGCATCATCAGCAACCGCATCAGTGGCAAAGACCGCGTGGCAACCAGTTTGGAAATCAACCGACTGTTGCCAATGAACGGCAAAAACCTGGTTGTCGGCAATGCCCATTCATTCGTCGATGCACTTGCGGGCTCTGTCCTGGCGGCGAAAACAAACTCGCCAATCCTCATGTTGCACCCGGACCCGGATCGTTTGCCGGCTGAACACATGGAACAAATCAGCAAACTGACAAAAGACCAAGCTTATTACCTGGGTGGCGAATCCGTTATTCCATCTGCTTTGAAAACAGCAAGTAACGAATACATCGGTTCGTCATTGAAAAAGCACCAAGCAATCATCACCTACAAAGCAGGCAACTCGCCAAACATAACTGCCTTCCGGACATTGATGGGAGCAGCTAACTTGAAAAGTGTCGACTTTGACATAGTAGACTCAGCAGACCGTTTCGTCATGGACGGCAGTGGCTTTGGCCACGGCATCGGCATGAGCCAGTGGGGCTCCTACTACCGCTCTAAAGCCGGCCACAGTGCCGAACAAATCTTGAACTTCTATTACCAGAACGTATCGATCGAACACACTTCCCAATTTGTGAAATAAATCGTATCGATGATCTGACAAAAGCCGTCCTCAACAGGGCGGCTTTTTTATGTGATGAAATATTGGGAAAGAAGAGAGGGGGAAGGTCATTATTTTTCAGTCCGCCTGAAGTTCCTTTGCTGTGGACAGAAGCTAATGAATCTTGATCATCCAAACAAGCTCAGGCCCCAAGCCACTTTTTCCGATGCCGCACCCAAGAAGCGATTCCCCCACAAGCCGGCAACTACCTAAAAAAGCAGATCGCCCTAAACGCTCTCCGACCAATGAAATCACCAAGCCGCCGAGCGTATAGGGGTGAGCCGACGCCATAAGACAGGCGTTCTTCCTGGCTTGTGGCAAGAGGCCAACCCAAAGCCCGGCGGCGACTAGCACCATGATGCTCAACCAGAACACTAAAACATTTCCGCAAGCAAACCCTCACTATCTTATTTCAACCACATCCCAAGAAGCGATTCCCCCACAAGCCGGCAACTACCTAAAAAAGCAGATCGCCCTAAATACTCTCCGACTAATGAAATCACCAAGCCGCCGAGCGTATAGGGGTGAGCCGACGCCATAAGACAGGCGTTCTTCCTGGCTTGTGGCAAGAGGCCAACCCAAAGCCCGGCGGCGATTAGCACCATGACTCAACCAGAACACTAAAACATTTCCGCAAGCAAACCCTCGCTATCTTATTTCAATCATGACCTGGGAAGCGATTCCCCCACAAGCCGGCAATAAGCTAAAGAAGCAGAACGATTTAAACGAACTCGCCTCAACGAAATCTCACAGCCGCCGAGCGCAAGTGGCCAACCCAAAGCCGGGCGGCGATTAAAAAGCTGAAGCATCGCTAGAAAGTCAAAACGATTCCATACACCTTCGATCCGGAAAACAAGCCCTATTATTAATTTTCCGTAAAATTCCAGACTCTCTTAAAATCGAGAACTCCCTTGCCGCACAAGGAATAACCAGCTTGCAGTTCACCCATTACCATCGCATCTCGCCTTAACACAATATTGGCGCTATTGTAACAATTGTAATAAAAGTGCTATGATAGATTCATTAACTACAAGGGGTTTATTATGAAAAAAACAAAAAAGTTGAACTCTCCGCTGCTGGTTTTGGTGATTTTGTCTCTCATTCTTCTCATCAAGTTGGGGGTATTCCGTACTCTTGTTTACGGCGAAGTTTCCTGGCTGCGCTTAGTGGCCGTCGATTTTCCGGTGTTCATGCTCTTGCCGGTGCTCTTGTTTGTCGTGCTGCGACGAGTCAGTCCGCTCGTTGCGCTAATCTACAACTTATTCGTCTCCGGGCTACTCGTATCGATTGTCTGGTATGAACGCTATTTTCAGACCGTGCCGAGCTATTTTGACTTGCAGCAAGGCGATCAAGCCGGATCTGTCATGGAAACGGTTAGCTTGCTCTATATGCCGCTCGATTTCCTATTCTTTGCAGACATCGTGCTCTATATTGCATTATTTGTGCTGTACTGGAATCGGCCGTTGACAATGAAAAATCGCAAGAAAATCAGTGTGGTTGCCTTGGTGCTCGTCGTATTCAGTGCGGCGACAACGGTGATGGCCTTGCAAAAACCGATTTTGGATATGACTTTATTCTCTAAAGAACAGGGCTTTGTTCAAACACAATTGGTCCAGGCTACACAGCAAAACAGTGCCTCGGCCCAAATGAATTTATTATCGGACGAAGAACTGGCTAAGCTGAAAGGCAACGAATTCGTGCCATATCGCGAACACGACCGCTTCGGTATTGCCCAAGACCGCCACCTATTTGTCATTCAAATCGAATCGCTGCAAAATTTCGCCATCAACCAATCGATCGATGGGCAGGAATTGACGCCAAACTTGAATGAGCTATTAGGGGATAGCTTGTATTTTGATCATATGTTCCAACAGATAGGGGCAGGCAATACATCCGATGCCGAATGGTTATTGCACACCTCGCTCATGACCAGGGGCTTGGATCCGACGGTCAATTATTTGAATGGCGATCCATTGCCGTCGCTAGTTAACCTGCTCAATGCCCGCGATTATTACACGACCACGTACCATGCGGATAAGCTCGAATATTGGAACCGCGAACAATTGTATCCTTCACTCGGGTTTGATTATGCTTATTCGAGCAAAGAAATTCCGAACGAAGACTTGATTGGTTTATGGCCATCCGATCGAACGATGTTCCAATACGCGGAAGGCGAAGTGCGTGAGCAGATTCGATCAGGCCAAAAAGTCTACGCAAACTTGATGACCGTCACGAGCCACACGCCGTTTGAAGTGCGTGAACAAGACAAGTATTTGGAGTTGCCTGAGGAATATGTGGATACCTACACAGGAAATTATCTTCAGTCCATCCGTTATGCTGACGAGGCGGTAGGGGAGTTTATCGACTTTTTGAAAGCAGAGGGCATTTATGAAGAGTCCCTGATCGTCGTCAATGGCGACCATTCAGGGCTTCACGGACGGCCGATGACGGATAAGGACTATGAGTTGATGGCTGAGTTGCTGGGCCATCAATATTCTTTGAAAGACCGGTTCTTGCTGCCGTTCATCATTGCGGCTCCTGGACTAGTCGAATCCGAAGTGAACTCCAACTTTGGCGGGCAAATCGATATGATGCCGACCATCATGAATTTAATGGGCATCGAACCGCAAGCCCCGATGATTGGCCACAATATGCTGCAATATGAGAACAACTTGCTCGCAGTGCGGTATTATTTGCCTGGAGGTTCATACATTACGGGTGATCACATGTACTTGGGAGAAAACGCCAGGTACCCCGAACGCTACTACGACTTCGAAACGATGGAGCGAATCGAGCCGGAAACAGAAATCATCGAACAAAAACAAGAAAACGCTTTGAAAATCTTAAATCATTCTGATGCCTTGCTAAGCAATTTCCTAGATGAAGGCGAAGAAGAAGCAGAGTCCGGAGAAGAGAGTTAACTCTTCTCTGGATTTTTTTGTCAATTCAAATTTCCGGATTATAATGCGAATTAAATGCATAATCAATATAAAGATATTGATTAATAATACCTAAATTTTAAATCGGTCTGCTCACTTTTAAGTAATTTTAATAGGACTATTATCTTTGTGTCCTTAAAATTCAGTTTTAAACGCTGTATAAAGAATCATTTTAAGAAAATATTGTAAAATTCTCTTGTTTCTCCTAATTTTCCCCGGTAGTATTAGGTCAGAAAGAGGGGAATGTAGCATTGAAAAAGAAACTTTTGTTTGTGCTGTTGTTGCTGCTAGCCATTGGAATGGGTGCTGGAACTGCTTCTGCAGCCGGTAAACCAACTGTTATTTTAGATCCGGGTCACGGAGGAACTTATGGCGGGACGGCTGGATACTCAGGAAACCGTACCGGTTATTACGAGAAACACGCCAACCTGGAAGTTTCGTTGAAATTGAAATCCGAGTTGGAAAAAAGAGGCTTCACAGTCTTAATGACTAGAACCAATGACGCCCAATTCTCCCGTATTTCATCTGGCCAAGATTTAGTTGAGCGGATGAAAGTCGCGAACGGAATGATTGCAAGCGGAAATAACGACAATACCGTATTCATTTCCGTGCACCATAATGCGACAAGTTCACCTACATACGGTGGGTACGAAACGTATTATTTCAACAATAATTACGCGAGCTCGTCTTATCCGCCATCTACTTTGCAACGCCACTACTCTCCCGAAAGCAGCCGCTTAGCTATCAAAACACATAATGCCGTCATCAATTCGGGTGTTAAGGAAGGCCGGGGTGTCATTGCGAACAGCCTTTATGTGACGCGTACCGCGAATATGCCTTCAGTCTTACTAGAAGTTGGATATATGTCCAACCCAACAGAGGAAGCCATGATCAAGCAATCCTGGTTCCAACAAAAGATCGCCTCAAATGTGGCAAAAGGCGTCGATGATTTCTTTGATGTGTATGTCGTCAACGATAAAAACGGCAGAGCACTTAAACATTACACCTCGAAAACAGATGCTCAAAATTATTCCAAAACAATCTCAGGTAGTTACGTAACTTACAAAAAAACCGGTGAAGTGGACGGAGCAGCAAAACCTGATCCGGAGCCAGTCGATCGCCCATTAGTTTATGGCATTTATCATCCATCCGTAAAAATGAAAGACAATCTATTCGGCACTGAACAAGAAGCCATCGCTGAAGCGAAAAAATGGAAGAACACACGGGTTGTGCATACGACGACCGGAATCGTCCATTGGTCGAATTACCTCGATGAAAAATTCGTTGTGCTCGATGGCAGCGATAAACCGGTAACACGGTTCTATCAGGAGGAAGCGGCTATCGCTTACGCAGGGAAATTGCCTGAAGCGTCCGTTATCGATGACTCCACACTAGAGGACGACATCGTCTGGTCGAATTTCAAACGCAAAAACTTTATCGTGCGTTCAAAAGACAAAGGCGAGATGGTCCATCTGTATAACCGTGAAGAAGCCCGTGATTACGCGCGCAACTGGCCGAACTCGGAACTTTTTGATGTATGGGCACAAAAAGTCATCTTTACCAATACAGACAAAACGAAGTATTCTTACACACCGCAAAATATCGAAGGCGCTGACCGCTTGAAAACGGCGGTAGCTGTTTCGAAATTGCTGTACCCGAACGGTTTTGAATCTTCAAAATCACAAAAAACAGTCGTTCTCGCAACGTCTGGCCAATATGCTGACGCCTTATCGGCAGGGCCGCTTGCGGCACATTATGGCAATGCGCCAATCCTGTTGAGCAGATCAGAAGCTTTATCAACAGACGTAGAACAAGAATTGAAGCGCTTGAAAGCGAAACATGTCATTTTAGTAGGCGGAACTTCTGCACTATCGGCTTCGGTCGAAAGCAAGCTGAAGAGCTTGGGCATGAGCACAGAGCGCCTTGCCGGTGAAACTCGCTATGAAACCAATGAAAAAATCAATGCGAAATTGCCATCTTCAGACGGCGTCTTCGTTACAGCTGGAGACAATTATCCAGATGCCTTGACTGCAGCGAGCGTAGCCGTTGTGAAAAACTGGCCAATCGTTCTAGTGCGTGATGGACTAGACGTACCGAGCAGCTTGAGAACAGCATTCGGTGACGAGGTTGTCATCATTGGTGGAACATCTGCCGTACCATCTTCTTTGGAGATTGCTGTCAAACGTGAAATCGGAGCTGATAGTGTGACTCGCCTTTCTGGCAAAACTCGCTACGAGACGGGTACGGAAGCTATTGATTATTTCGCAGATGACTTTGTCTCAAACCGCCTAATTGTTTCGACTGGCACAAACTATCCGGATGCATTGGTATCTTCGGCAGTTTCCGCTCGTTACAACGCACCGCTCTTCCTGGTGCCAGACGGTTCAATGCCATCAGCCTTAACAACATCACTCACTCAACACAGCACAGAGAAATTGATCAACCGCACTTACTATATCGGTGGAGCAATCAACTCATCTATCAAAACAACAGTCAACGCAATGCAAAAATAATAAGGTGGTTAGATACATGAAAAAATTCAGTGGTCTTTTGCTCTCAGCCGTACTCCTTGGCGGCTGCGGCACCGCTGTGACTGACTCTGCCGAAGACAATCAAGTCAACGGCACAGGCGGCACAGAAACAACCGAAACCGAAGCCGCGGAAACAGAAACAACTGAAGCAGAAATCGAAGCATCAGAAAATGCGCCAATCGAAGTAACCGATCCAACTGGCATTCAGCTCTATATGCCAGAACTTGGCCTTGTCAAGAACTTCCAAGTGGACGAATTTGAATTAACGCGTGAAGTGCTTGAAGTATCAGGAAACCAAGTGCTCGAAGAAATCACATTTGGCGAAGCGGCATCTATCGAAGTGACTGAGTGGACAGAGTCATCCATGAACATGTTAATCGAAACATCTGAACTCGAAGGCGAGCGCGACATTTCGATTGAAGGCCTAGTGCCGATGAGTGCGCCTGTCGTCATGATCGACGAAGCCAACAGCACAGAAGGCGAATGGATCGTAACATCGCATGATGAAACCCTGGAAACACAAGCAGGTACATTCGAAGACGTATTGGTCGTTGAACAAGTGCTGTCTTCCGAATCATCCGACCAAGTTACAACAATGACGCGTTATTTCGCGCCAGGTCTTGGATTCATCCAAGAAAAAACAGTCGTCGCAAACGGTGACGACAAACAGGAATCTGTTGTTAAATTAGTAAGCTACAAATAAAAATGAAAAACCATCCGCTACTTCACTTGGCGGATGGTTCTTTTTTTGACGCGAATGAAATAACAGCAATTAGTAAAACGATTCACGCTGTAGCTTATAACTTCCAGCTCTCTTTTAACAAGAAGCGATTCCCCCACAAGCCGGCAACTGAATAAAGAAGCAGATCACTTATACAAACCAAAATCAATGAAATCCCACTAGCTTCCTACATGCTCAACTCGGGAAGCGATTTCCCCACAAGCTGGCAACAAACTAAAGAAGCAGATTCGACTAAACACTCAACTCCCAATGAAATCCCTCAGCTGCCCAGCGCAGAGGGGTGAAGCGAAGGAGTAAGACAAGCGTTCTTCTTGGCTTACTACGAAAGCTCAACCCCAAGCCCGGCGGCGACTATACCGCTGAAGCAAAAAGAAAAGAAATGAACAAGCCAACACGGAACATCTCACTATCTGCAGACCCTACCCAACCCAAGAAGCGATTCCCCCATAAGTCGGCAACTGAATAAAGAAGCAGATCCACTTATACAAACCAAAATCAATGAAATCATCCAGCCGCCCAGCGCAGAGGGGTGAAGCGAAGTAGTAAGACAAGCGTTCTTCTTGGCTTACTACGAAAGCTCAACCCCAAGCCCGGCGGCGACTATCCAGCTGAAACAAAAAGAGAAACAACGAACAAGCCGAAAAGCAAACCCTCACTACTTGTTTCGAAAACCCAATAAATGATAACAACAGCTCACTAATTTCATTAAAAAAATCCCAAAATCTGAATCTGTTAGAAAAAAGGTCGTTTATACCTAGTGGGTTTCGAAGTATAAAAAAATAAAGATCAAAATACTCTTTTTATAATTCTAAATACCTAATATGATTCGGAAACCGAAAATTTGTTTCTGCGAAAAGGTTCCTTCAGCACATGCAATTCGCAGGAATATATTGTCCGATTACTCATCTTTTATACTTATGTGATTTCTATTAAATTCCATTAATTCAATTCACAAGAATATTCAAATAACATATTGACATAATTATAAGACTATTGTTACTATTTTATTTGTGAGGAAATACATACAGAAGTTGGAAACATACATATCTTTCGAATTTCCTCGAAAAAACACATTAGGGGAGGCTACATCGTGCAAAACGGTTCAAAGACTTGGAAAAAGTTTGTATCTGTTGCCATGATCGCAGGTTTAGTTGCAAGTAACGGGATGATGACTGCAAGCGCTACATCTGGCGATAAAGAGTCAGCCAATGAAAAGGATTTGCAGGCAATCAACGTTCTTTCCAACGACAAAGCGGAGTTGATCAAGCAGCTTAAGAAAAAAGAAAATACTGAGATGGTTCAAAAAGATGCACTGGATCCGAACAAAGAAGTTCGTGTCATTGTTGAAGTTGAAGGCCAATCAGCAGTTGAAGTGGCATCTGCTCAAGGTGTCCAATACAAAACACTTGCTAAGGCAGAAAAAGAAAAAATTGAAGCTCAACTAGTGAAAGCGCATGCAAATGTGAAGAAAACCATTTCTTCTAAAGGTGTAGAGTTGAACTCTCAATACGAATATACAACGGCCTTTAATGGATTCAGCGGCATGGTGAAATTCAGCGACGTTGAAAAAATCAAAGAATTGCCAAACGTTAAGAATGTTTACATTGCTAACGAATACGAAAGACCAGAAGCGACGCCGGAAATGACAACAAGCCACGACTTTATCCAGTCTCGTCAAGTATGGGCTGACAGCAAATTCCAAGGTGAAGGAATGGTCGTAGCGGTCATCGATACAGGAGTTGACCCAGATCACAAAGACTTCAACATTACGGATGATTCGAAAGTTGACTTGACGAAATCAGACGTTGAAGGGCTTGTATCGAAAGACGGACTAAAAGGCGCTTACCAAAACGTCAAAGTTCCTTATGCATACAACTACTACGATAAAAACAACGAAATTCAAGATGACGGCCCAGGCGCTTCCATGCACGGCATGCACGTTGCAGGTACGGTCGGCGCTAACGGCGACGAAAGCAAAGGCGGCTTGAAGGGCGTAGCACCTGAATCACAAATCTTGGGCATGAAAGTGTTCTCGAATGACGTCAACTTCCCATCGACATTCTCTGATGTCTACTTGGCAGCAATCGACGATGCAGTGAAACTTGGCGCAGACGTTTTGAACATGAGCCTAGGCTCTACTTCTTCGTTCTACGATGCAGATAGCGCAGAAGACAAAGCGATCACAAACGCTGTAAACAACGGGATCGTATCAGCTGTCTCAGCTGGTAACTCTGGCCACATCGGTTATGGCTACGACAACCCGCATTACGACAACCCGGACTACGGTCTAGTCGGATCTCCTGGATTGAACAAAGATACAATCCAAGTAGCAGCTACAGGAAATCTCGTCAATCACTACACACACGAAGTGGAATTCGCTGATTTCTCAGTAGAAGGATTTGGCGTAGATGACTGGTTGGATTTCAAAACAGCTGGCAGCGATTTTGAAGTTGTTTCCTTGAAAGAACTATCTGGCAAGCCAGACGCGTTAGGCGCGGCGGCAGACTATGAAGGCATTGACGTAGAAGGCAAAGTCGTAGTCGTCGAACGTGGCGCTTATGCTTTTGCTGATAAAACGAAATGGGCAGCGGCAGCTGGAGCGATTGGTATTATCGTGTATAACACAGATAATCCAGTATTCTACAAAGACCAAGGCGGCTGGGATATCCCATTCATGAAGATCACTAAACAAGATGGTGCAGCACTTGAAGCGGCGCTTGCTGAAGATGGCGAACTAGATGCTGACGTAGAACAAACGAACGTAGAAGAAGGACCTGAAGTAGGCCGTGCGACAGACTTCACTTCATGGGGCGTAACACCGGACCTTGAGTTCAAACCGGAATTGTCTGCACCAGGCGGAAACATCTTGTCAACGCTTGAAAACGACAAATACGGCGTCATGAGCGGAACGTCGATGGCAGCTCCACACGTTGCAGGCGGCGCGGCACTCGTTCAGCAATATTTGAAAAACCATGACGAGTACAAAAACCTATCTGTTGAAGAACGTACTCGCCTAGCGAAAGTATTGATGCTGAACACAGCAGATATCACGCATGGCAAATCAGGCGATACCATTTCTCCTCGTCGTCAAGGCGCAGGTATGATGCAGTTGAACGGCGCTGTTACAACGCCAGTCATCTTGACTGAGAAATCAACAAACGAAGCGAAAGTGAACGTTAAAGACTTCACGGAAGATTCCTTTACTTTCACATTGACAGCTGAAAACATGTCTGACGAAGCGGCGACGTACTCAGTCGACACATCCGTTCTTGTGGATATGTTCCAAGAAGATGGCGACGTAACATCTAACTTGTTGAAATCAGGCGCACTTCAAGGAGCAAAAGTAACAGCTCCTAAAACAGTGACTGTACCGGCAAATGGTACGACTGATGTGACCGTTACAATCGATATCAGTGCAGGACAAGTGCCTGGACTTGATAAAGATGGCAAAGAAATCACGAAAGCTCTTGAAGAAGATGTCTTCGTTGAAGGCTTTGTGAAATTGATGGCTGAAGAAGGTTCAGCCAACCCTGACCTGGTCTTGCCATACATCAGCTTCTACGGTGAATGGGATCGTCCGGACATCCTTGATTCCTTCGGCGTTGAAGAAAAAGATGAACCGAAATTCTATGAAGACTATCTAGAGTCGGGTGGTATTGAAGAAGCATACGACGGTTTTGGTTTCATGGACTTGGTTGAAGTGGATGGAAAACTGGTTTATCCGGTATCTCCAAACAACGATGGCTTGAACGATTCCATCAATGGTATTCCAACATTGCTGCGTAATGCCGATGAACTTCAGACAAATGTCTGGAATGCAGCAGGCAAAAAACTTCGCACTGTAAACACTGAAAAAGACGTCCGCAAAAACTACTTTGACGGCGGCCGAGGTTCTTACTTCAGCTATAACGGTTCGCGTGCTTGGGACGGTAAAGTCAAAGGCAAAGTAACAGCAGACGGATTGTATGATTACGAATTGAAAGCGAAAGTCGACTATGAAGATGCACAATGGCAGAGCAAGACTTTGCCGGTTTACATCGATACAGTCGCACCAGAAGCTGTTGTGAACGTAAATGAAAAAGATAACACGTTGGAAGTAACTCTTTCTGATGTTGGTGTTGGCGCTGCATTCTTCTCTATCAATGTAGATGACAAGCGCTTGCCTGGTGAAAAAGGGTACTTTGATGCTGATGAAACAGTTATCGACCTTGATGAGTTTGACTTGAATGCTGAAGATGCTGACAAGATTGAAATCATCGTTTATGACCATGCTTATAACGCAGGTTATGCAATGTCGAATGCAGATGACTCAGTGAAACCAGTCATCTATGTAAATGAAGATGGCCCAGAACCGCTTAAGCTATATAACACAAACAAGGTACCGGTCAAAGGGTACGTTGTTGAAGAAAACTTGAAGACTTTGAAAGTGAACGGCAAAGAAATCGCAGTTACGGAATCGGAGAGAGGGTTTGAATTCGATACAACGATCGAACTTGAAACTGGACGCCAAGAAGTGAAATTCGAAGCGACTGATTACAATGGCAACACGTCGTCAATCATCCGCCCAATTTATGTGGATACGGTGAACCCGACACTTGCCATTGATGCTCCAAGCGTAGTGGATCAAGATCAAGATTCTGTCGAATTCGAAATTACGGTGAAAGACAACTTTAACCTAGTGAAACTATCACTTGATGGAGATGTCCTTTACAACCAAGACGTGTTCGATGAAATCAAGATTGCTGACCCAATCAGCAACACGGTAACAGCGAAAGTCGATTTGGTAGATGGCATGAATTCGTTCATGGTGGTCGCTGAAGATGGCGCTGGCAACAAAGTTGAAAAAGAAGTGAAGATTGACCGTTCTGAATCTGAACTTCGCGCAGAGCGCATTTCAGGCGCAGACCGCTACATCACTGCAGTTGAGTTGAGCCAAGAGGGCTGGGAATCTTCCGATACAGTCGTTCTAGCACGTGGCGATAACTATGCAGATGCACTAGCTGGCGTACCGCTTGCGAAGATGCATGATGCACCGCTTCTATTGTCTCGCACGGCGAAATTGCCAGCTGACACATATGAAGAAATCAAACGCCTCGGCGCGAAAAAAGTCCACGTTCTTGGTGGAACTGGCGCAATCTCTGACGCTGTCGTTAAGCAATTGAAATCTGACGGCATCACAGTAGAACGCATCAGCGGCGCAGACCGTTTTGAAACAGCTGCGAAAATTGCTGAGAAATTTGGTAAATCCGAATCAGCAATCGTCGTTAGCGGAACAAACTTCCCGGATGCTCTAAGCGTAGCTAGCTATGCTGGATCTGAAGGAACACCAATCTTGCTTTCCCGTACAGATTCAGTGCCGAACGCAACAAAAGCGGCATTGGTGAAACTAGGCGTGGAAAACAGCTTGATCATCGGTGGAACTGGCGCGATCAGCGAGCAGGCAGCTTCTGAGCTTCCGAACTCGTTCCGTATCAGTGGCGCGGATCGTTACAAAACTTCACTTGAAGTGGCGAAATACTTCGGCAGCCCAACAGATACAGTTTATGTCGCAACAGGCAAGTCTTATGCGGATGCTCTAGCAGGCGGCGCGCTGGCAGCGAAAGACGACACTGGCGTCTACTTGGTAGGTAAATCCGTACCTAAAGAACTTGGCGAACACTTGCAGAAGAATGGCGTTGAGTACGTGAAAGTGATCGGTGGATCACAAGCCGTATCCGATGACATCTTGAAGCAATTGGACGAGTACTTGAACAACAAATAAGATAAGTGAAGACGGGGTGCCTTCGGGCGCTCCGTTTTAATATTTTCGCTCATGAGAAGTAAATCCCATATATATATATATGTAGAAGAAACACCTCCAACTGAGGTAGATATATAACAGACGATCGTCAGTCCGAAGCAGTTTGAAATCCTTATTATGGAATTTTGGCAAGAGATTTCTGACAAAAAAGAAAAAATGTAAGCGTTATCGAAATATTTATCAAAATTTTACTTACCTTCGAAATCTTTTGTAGTATTATGGGTAATAGGGACAAACGTCTTGATACATAGTCTGAAAGATACAGCCCTGAGAGACGTTCGTCAAAAAAATTGATAGGATGGTGTACAAATGCCGAAAAAGATTTTCACTTCTGTAATGGCGACGACACTGGCTTTAACAGTCGTTGGGATTTACGATTCGCAACAAGCGGACGCAGCTGAAGGCGATTTCGAGTTAACGATCATGCACACGAATGACACGCACGCAAACCTTGACAATGCGCCGAAACGCGCAACTTTGGTTAAGCAATTGCGAGCGGAGAATGCGAACAACCTATTGCTTGATGCAGGCGATGTCTTCTCAGGAACACTGTATTTCAACTCGTTCCAGGGGCAAGCAGATTTAGAACTCATGAACTACATGGGCTATGACGCCATGGTATTCGGAAACCACGAATTCGACTTGGGATCTAGTGCAGATGGGCACGGAGCACTTGCTGAGTTTGTTGGAAATGCAGACTTCCCAATGCTTGGGGCTAACGTGGACTTCTCGAAAGATGACAAGATGTCACCGCTTGTAGCTGGAGACGCTTTCACCAAAACAGCTGCCAATGGCCAAATCTATAGCGGTGTCGTACAAGAAGTGAATGGCGAGGAAGTCGGGATCTTCGGTTTGACCACTGCTGAAACAGCAGACATCTCAAGCCCAGTAGATGTAGAATTTACGGATTATCTTGAGGCTGCAGAAGAAGCAGTGACTTGGTTCGAGGACCAAGGCGTCAATAAAATCGTTGCTTTGACACATATCGGCTACGACGATAATGCAGCGATCGACAACGACCGTACACTTGCGACGGAAGTCGATGGCATTGATGTTATCGTCGGTGGACATACACATACGAAGATCTTGCCACCTCAGCAAGTAAAGGATACCATCATTGTTCAAGCAAACGAATATGGCAAATTCCTTGGACAGCTTGATGTAACATTCGATGAAGAAGGGAATGTTACTGAGTTCAACGGAGAATTACATGACACTGGCAATGATTCAGAAGTAGCAGAAGATACTGGAGCAGTTGAAGCCCTAGCGCCATATAAAGAAGAAATTGATGAACTGAAAAAAGAAGAAATTGGCGTTGAAGCGAACGTCTTCCTAAATGGTACGCGTGGAGAGTTCGGTATTCGCTTGAGTGAAACAAATCTTGGAAACTTCATCACTGATGGCATGCTCGCAAAAGCAAAAACAATCAATCCTGAAACGACAATTGCGCTTCAAAATGGCGGCGGCATCCGTGCTTCCATCGACGAAGGGCCAATCACTTATGGTGAAGTATTGACAGTCTTGCCATTCGGCAACGCTCTAGCCATCATGGAAGTCACTGGCCAGGAAATCAAAGATGCACTTGAGCACAGCGTCCGTGAGTATCCGAAAGAAAACGGCGGATTCCTGCACGTATCGGGCATGTTCTTCAACTATGACGGCAAAGCGCCAGTAGGAGAACGCGTCTTATCCGTCTTCGTCGATACAGGTGATGAGAACTACGACGAATTGGATTTGGCAGAAACGTATACAGTCGCTACAAACACATTCACTGCTAAAGGCGGCGACGGCTACGAAATGTTCGGCAAAGCTTATGCCGAAGGCCGTGTAACAGAGCCAGGCTTCACAGACTGGGAAATGTTCGAAGAGCACGCACAATCCTTTGCTGACGAAGGGGTAGAACCATACGAAGAGCGCCGCATCAACCAAGTGCGCTTGTCAGGTGAAAACCGCTACGAAACAGCAATCGCTGTTTCGAAACAAGGTTGGGAATCTGCTGACACGGTCGTCATTGCACGTGGCGACCAATATGCAGACGCGTTGACAGCAGCTCCACTCGCTGATCAATACGATGCGCCAATCCTATTGACGCGCTCTGGCGCACTTGCTTCAGGTGTTGCTGAAGAAATCGCACGCCTTGGTGCAACAAACGCGATCGTTCTTGGCGGCACAAAAGCTGTTTCAGCTGATGTATTTGCTGAACTAGAAGAGCTTGACCTTGATGTAGAACGTATTGGCGGCGATACTCGCTACGATACAGCAGTAGCAATCGCAGCTGAGCTTGATACAGATGGCACTGAAGCAGTCGTTGTAAGCGGCTTGAACTTCCCAGATGCCTTGTCTGCTGGTTCATACGCAGCGGTTAACGACAAACCGATTCTATTGACACGCCCAGACCGCATTCCTGCAGCAACAGCAGACGAACTTGAATTCTACGATACAACAACAATCATCGGTGGATCTCAAGCCGTTTCTGAAGAAGTAGCAGATGAAATGCCGGATGCAACACGTGTCAGCGGTGCAGACCGTTACTTGACGTCTGCAGCAGTAGCTGAGCTATTGTTTGAAGACGCTGTCGAAGGTTTGGCAGCTAACGGCCAAAACTTCCCGGATGCTTTGACTGGAAACGCACTCGCTGCAGCTTATGAAGCACCGATGCTTTTAGTCAAAAAAGATTCCGTGAACGCAACAGTTGAAACACGTGCCCACTACTACGGCACTGTCTTCACTTCAGGCGGTACACAAGTGGTTTCACCAAAAGTCATCAAAGCTTTGCACGACTGATCAAACTAAAAAATCCTCGGCTGCTTCAGCAGTCGGGGATTTTTTGCGTCTTTGCAAAGACTGTGGAAAAGCATGAAGAAAACGCTAAAGGCATATCCACAGGAACCTGCAATATGCTCTTCATTATCATCACCAGAAACGCCCAGACCCAACAAAACTATTCTTCGACTTTTAGCTCACGATACAGATGAACCAATTGCTTGCCATCAGTATCTCCGACAATAGTCGTCATCGGGAGGAGGTTAATCAAGACAGTTAAATAAGAAACGAATATGAAGCTATCCAAGTAATTTCGAAAAACCCCAAGCTCAAAGCCCGTTGCAAGATCCAAAATTACCGCGCTGACCAAATTGAACAAAACGCCGCCCAAGTAGAAAAGACTCCTCTGGAACTTCCCCAGAGCTTCAATATCTTTTGCAACCACGTGCCCTCCTGCAAAATACGCCACCCTCAGGTAGAACAGCTTGTAGTTCCATAAAACTTCGCCCTTCCCAATACTCAATTCAAGTAATTTACCACCCGATAACTTCAAGAAAAAAGCATGCCCCAACTCATGAATAAGCGTGATAAAAGGAAAGATGAACAAAGCGATCACAATAAAATTAGTGAAAAAATCCATACAATAACTCCTCTGCTAGTAGGCTTTGGTACGAAAGTTAAGTGTAATTTTTTACCATAATCATACATACGAAAGAAAACCAAATCAGTTTCACTAAATTCACAAAGCCGAGCAATCTAGCACCTACAAGAGCAGAGAAACACTAAATCTCATCACAACTTCATGACCAAGAATTAGCAATCCCCACAATCACAAGACCAGGGAAGCGGCTACCCAAATGAAACAACCATCAACGCGCAAAACGCCTACCCACTCAAACACTCACCAGCTCGTCCCAGGAAGCGATTCCCCCACAAGCCGGCAACTGTATACAGAAGCAGATCCGCCGGTACATACCACAAGCAATGAAATCTCTAAGCTGCCCAGCGCAGAGGGGTGAAGCGAAGGAGTAAGACAAGCGTTCTTCTTGGCTTACTCTGAAAGCTCAACCCCAAGCCCGGCAGCGACTATTCAAATGAAGCGACCATCAACGCGCAAAACGCCTACCCACTCAAACACTCACCAGCTCGTCCCAGGAAGCGATTCCCCCACAGGCCGGCAACTGAATACAGAAGCAGATCCGCCGGTACATACCACAAGCAATGAAATCTCCAAGCTGCCCAGCGCAGAGGGGTGAAGCGAAGGAGTAAGACAAGCGTTCTTCTTGGCTTACTCTGAAAGCTCAACCCCAAGCCCGGCAGCGACTATTCAAATAAAGCGACCATCAACGCGCAAAACCCCTATCCACTCAAACACCCACAAACTAGTCCCGGGAAGCGATTCCCCCACAAGCCGGCAACTGTATAAAGAAGCAGAACATGCTAAACACTCTACATCCAATAAAATCACCTAGCTGCCCAGCGCAGAGGGGTGAGCCGAAGCAAGAAGACGGGCGCTCTTCCCGGCTTCTTGTGAAAGGCCAACCCCAAGCCCGGCAGCGACTCTCCAAGCGATGCAAAAAGAAAAGCAATGAACAAGTCGACACATAAACTTTCACTATCTACCTACACCCACACCAGTCCCGGGAAGCGATTCCCCACAAACCAAAAAAAGCCCTCCAACCGGAATCCCGGAAGAAGGGCATACATTACTTAATACGAATCCACATCCGACTGCGACAAATGCCAATCAGCCAGTTCATCATAACTGCCAGTGCCAGTGAAATCCTTAATCACAAATGGCATTGGGCTATTGATATGGAAAAATCCAGCTTTCTTCAAAGCACGATAACGCGGGCTATCGGGCACCGCCCAACAATTGAGCGCATCCGCTTTCGTGAAACGGCGAATGGCCTTCAATTGATCCGCAATAATCGCTTCATCGTTCGGACCAAACAAATCAACAATCGTGGTAAAGGTGACGCCGTTCGCTTTCGTTTCGTCGTGCAGAACGCAATATCCTTCAGCATAACCATTTTGCTCCAAGGTATACACCTGATAATCCTTTGTCGGATGATCCAGGAACCGACGCTGCAAATAGCCGCTGCTTCGCTTGGTGTGGAGAGGGTACTGTTTTTCAAAACGGCCGTACAACATTTCAGCTACGGACAAGCGATCGCCAAGCTCGCGCAATTGATGCGTGCTCTTTTTCGGAATGCTGACTGAGAACGCTTTGTCGAGCGGCGACTGAATCGCCTGTAACTTGCCGACCTTGGCCGCAAGCAAAGCTCCAGGTTTGTTGACGGCCAAAAAGCGCGGGACATTCCCGAGGTCTTTGCCGTCGGCGACCTTCAAAAACACTTGTTTCGCTGTCTCAGCAGGGAAGCCGTAAAGAATGTCTATCCCTTCAGCTTTACATTCCTGAATCATGCGAGAAACGATCTGTTTATAAATGCCGCGTCCCTGTGCTTCCGGATCGACCATGATGTCGACCCGTTCACCGAGAACAAGTTCCTGGCCCTGCTGACGCGCCGTCAGCTTCAAAAAAGCCGCATGGCCGTTAATGTGGCCATCTTCTTCAAAAATAACGATTGTGGCGCCCTCAGGAAAGGTTTCGAACTTCCATTGCCATTCAGCAAGCGAGCGTTTTTTACCGAATACTTTTTCGTAAAGCTCATTGATGCCGAGTTCATCTCCGGCTTGATATAGGCGAATCATAAAGTGTCACCGTCATCTTGCAGCCCGAAATCTTCACGGCGAGACGCAGCCGCAAGAAGCGCGAAGAACGCCAGGCCGAAGATATCGGATTCCCATAGGTTATAGACAAGGCCCATGAAATATGCGCCGAGCAAGATGCTGGCAGTAAGAGAGTATAGGTAGCTTTCTTTATGCTTTTTCGCGTAACGCCAAAGCATCAGCAATAAGAAGGCGGCAAAGGCGATGACACCAAGTACGCCGGTTTGGACGATGATTTGAATATACTGGTTATCGGAATAGAATTTATGGCCGATTTCGTATTCACGGTAAATGGGTGAACCGTTCGATAGGGTAGTAGAGTCGCCAAACGTGGCAAACCCGGTCCCGATAATTGGGTTGTCCTTGAAAACTTCAAATCCAGTTTTGACGATAAACAAGCGGCCTGAACTTTGGCTGCCAGTGACCGTGTCTTCGCTAAAAGTACTGCCGATGCGATCGCGGAATCCGGATTCGCCGCCAACATCAAATTGCTGGATATTGGTCACTTTCTTGGAACCGACATCGGTGCTTTCAATGAAGTTCGTCAGCAAGTTAAGTGGCAGTACAACAATTACTAGGGCAATCGCCGTGTACTTCACAAAGTCGATGAGCACGCTCATTTTGCGCGTCATGATTAAGAAAGCGACTGCGGCGATCAAGAATCCTAACCAAGTACCACGCGAATACGTCAATACCAGAATGCCGACCAACAGGACATTCAAAATATCCATATAAAGCGGTTTGAATTCTTTTAGTTTATTTTTCGCATAATAGAAGGCGATAAACGCAAACATCAAGTAGATGCCGAGCACGTTCGGATTGCCGAGCATGCCGTAAATGCGCACGCGGTTTTTGGCGGATAACGCCATAGCTTGCCAAGATTCAGGCAAGAAGAAGTTGCGGATTGATAACTTTTCAGCCATAGCCTGGATGATGACCAAAATCGCAGTCCAAACAAAAATCCAGACAAGGTTGACCAAGTCTTTGCGAGTGATCCCGAGACGGTAGACCACATAATAGACCAAGTAAAAGAGCAGGAACTGACGCAAAGTCATTGCAATGAGAACGGGACTGATGCCCGTGATGAGAGCGGAAATCGAACCGATGGCAAGAAACGCGAAATAAGCATATTCGAAATTCTTGAAGTGGAATAGCTTGCCGACGGTTTTGCGATTCATCCAAAACACTTTGAGCAGCGCACCGAATACGATGGCTTCCGTCAAGTAGCTGAGCGCCGGATTGTATTGCGTCACAAATTCACGTACCGGTATATAGACAAACAGCAACAGGATGCCGTGCTTGGGATTGATGAATGCGTAAGCGAACAACACCAGTGTGACAGCATAGCCGATGATGGCCAGTTCAGAATAAGCGATTAACATGATAGCGATCAAGGCGATGAGCCAAAACCATTTTTCGTTGTCGTTCTTAAAAAAGTTCATAATATCCTCCAAATGCATTTATAATTAGCGGCTTTGATAAATCGCCTTTTTCAATTTCAAGTTCTTGAAAATTGCCCACCATAAGGTAACGGTGCGATTCGCTTGCTTGAAATGGTTTTCGTATTGGCGGTCGCCAGTTTTCAAGCGATCAGCCGCTTCGATGAATCGCTGCGGTGTGTTCTCGATGAAAGTTTCTACATAGCGTGGGCTTTCTTTTGTTTGAGCTGCTTTAATCTCAGCGAGCGCCAGAAATCCATCAAATGCGATGACTTGGCTTTTAAATGCTTCTGTTGCGCGTTGTTTCAGCGGGAATTGATCGCTAATATCCATAATACAATTGATCGCTTCAGGCGGGACAGGGCAATTGATCTCATATTCGCGGACAATGCTTGGTGAATGTTTTGAGTGCTTCAGAGCATCCGCTACCAAATGGGCACTGTACACATGATCCGGGTGGGCATCGATCAAGCTGGTCGTATAGACCGTATCCGGCTGGATTTCGTCGATCAGCTCCACAAAACGTTCGCTTGATGCGACATGCTTGATTTCACTGTCGGGATAATCGAGATAACGAACGTCCGTAAAGCCAAGCAGATCCTGGATTGAACGCAGTTCTTGTTTGCGCGTTTCGGCCAGGGCATCGGCTTCTACAGGAGCGGCATTGCTGTTTTTGCCATCGGTGACGATAGCGATCGTGACTTGTGAGCCGGAATCGGCATAGCGCCGAATCGTTCCGCCGAGACCGATCGTTTCGTCATCAATGTGTGGGGCAAATACGAGCACGCGTTGTGCCGGTTCCAGCGGCGTCAGCGGTTTATCCGCTTTGTAAAAGCGTTTCAAGGATGCTTTGATGGCCGGATTCAGTACCGGCGCGGCATTTTTCATTAATGCTTGTTTCATAATATGAAAAACTCCTTATGATTTTCTAAGCTTGCTGATGAGGAAGCGCGCAATTTCCGTTTTCAAGGCGAGAGCTGCGATGACGTAGACAATGGCGCCGACGATCGCAGTCAGGCCGAAGCGGATATAGATATTGAGATCCTCGAGAATTCCGGAAGCGAGCCATAAAGCCAATAGCATCGCAGCGGTCGCCGCAAAAATCTTCGCCGCGTCTTTTAGGATAAAGCGAGAGTTGAGCTTGCCTTGCGTCCGGTTGAAGACGACCCAGTTAAGCGCAAAATAAACGAGCGCCATGACAGACGAAGCGAGTGGGATCGCTAAATACGAATCAAGCAAGGCGATGAACAGGAAGTTCAATGCGACATTGAGTGCGATGGAGAATAAGGAAATGCGCAAAATGACATGTCCCTGTTTCTTTGAATAGAAAGCTTTGTTTAAAATGTTTTGCAAACTGAAGAACAATACCGATCCCAGATACAGATAGCCGACATTTGCAGTGGCTGTTGTCGCATCCGCTGTAAAGGCGCCGCGTTCGTAAACGATCGTAATAAGATCTTGCATCAGCCACATCATTCCCGCAACAGCAGGCAGCAAAACCAGAAGCGTCAACATCAATCCGTATTCGATGCCTTGCTTGAAGCTTTTCTCATTGGCATTCGCAATGGCTTTCGCCAAAATCGGGAAGATGATCGTCCCAATCGTCACGCCGATGATCGCTTGAGGGAAGTGGACGATGTTTTTGGCGTAGTTTACGTAGTTGACCGCTGAATCGCTGAATGAGCTGGCAAAGATATTATCGATTGTCAGATTGACTTGGCCGACCATCACCGTAATGGCAACCGGGATGAAAATGATCGAAAAGGGCTTAATTTCTTCCCAATCGAGTTTGCCGATGACTTTGTGGCTGTCTTTAGGGACGAACCAGAGCCGTTTGGCAATATACGATAACAACGCACCAGCCAAATAGCCAAACGCCATTGAGTAGGCGCCGATTTGATCTGCAAACAACAGCGTGCTAAGAATGGTGCTGCCGATGACGATGGTCTGTGAGATGACCGACAGAGAGAATTTACTTTCTGCGTCAAGATAAGCCTCATAAACTGCGTTCAATGACACCAGGAACACAGCGATAAAGAAAATGATCGCCAAGGCAACACTCAATTCAATTGCCTCAGCTCGCACATCAGGTTGCAGGTTGGGGAACTGAAACAATAAAGGCAACAGGACGGGAGAGACGAATGCACCGATAACGGCAACAATCAATCCGAAAACCATCGTCCCGCGAATGATCTGTGAAAAATGGTGATGGCCTTTGCCCTCCGCCTGTGCGTGGATAAAGCTTGGCACGAATGCGTTCTTCATGCCGGTAGTGAAAAATAAAATAAAAGTATTTGCCAAAGCGAATGCTGCAAAATACGCAGCTGATTGATAGGAATCGCCAAATTGATAGGCAATCACCATATCCCGGAGAAGCCCGGAAACTTTTAAAAACAATGACGCAATGACAAACAAAATGCCGGTAAGTGCGAGTTTTCTGCCCAAAACAAAATCCTACTTTCTTCAAATGGTTAAGCGGTAAAACAAAACCAATTTCTTTCCTTATATATAGGAGCAATAATCTCCCAATTCCATTTTTCTATCTTATCACGAATCCTCTTGTTTAGACGTCTCTCAATGAATTATGTTGCGGAAAAATTCATAACTGGGTCGTTACGAGAAGTGGATGAAAAAGTATTGAAAAACAATTCAAACAAAAAGAATGATCAGACTATTAAAAAGTTAAAAAAAGTAAATTGTATGAGTATTTTGGGTATTAATAGTTAGAATTTACAAATTATTAATAAAACGCTTACAATTTTTTAGTATAATGGTTTCGTATGACAATAAATTACCTGAGGAGTGAAAGTTAGTGGCAAAAAGCGCGTTCAGCAAAATCTTTTTGAGTCTCCTATTGGCTTTATCCGCTGTGTTGCCTTATGCAGCAACAGCCGATGCGGCCGAAACCATTTCGGTGGCACAAGCCATAGAAAACAATACAGGCACAGCAACGGTGAGAGGCTTTATTGTTGGCACTGCCAGCAGCAAAACGAGCTACGATCAAGAGGCTCCTTTCACGACAGCGAGCAATTTAGGGTTGGCAGATTCACCGGATGAAACCGATCCGACGAAAATCTTGCCAGTTCAATTGCCGTCCGGTTCAATTCGTTCAGGCTTGAACTTGGTCGACAACCCGTCGAATTTCAAAGCCGAAGTCACGATCACGGGTTCACTGGAAGCTTATTTCACGACAGCAGGCTTGAAATCTCCAACGGCTTTCACGATTTTGTCTGAAGGCGAAGAGCCACCGACAGCGACACCTGTAGACAGTGTCCAGGAAGCTCGCGGTTCAGAAGGCTTGATCTCGTTGGAAGCAACCGTCACAACGGAAACTGGTTTGTGGGGCGGCAACGCTTTCTATGTGCAGGATGAAACAGCTGGAATTTATGTTTATACGTCCAGCGCAACAGTTACTGCAGGCGATAAGGTCCGCTTAGTGGGCACTGTGTCTGAGTATGGCGGTGAACTTCAGTTACAGCCAAACACGGTAGAAGTCTTGTCTTCTGGCAATGAATTGCCAAAAGCACAAGTGATTTCACCAGCAGGTGTCAATGAAGACACGCAAGGAGAACGCATTTCGATTGAACGCGTCAAAATCACCAACTTACAATCCGTTAACGCATATGGAACGTTCGAATTTACGGCAGTTGCCGAAAACGACGAGCAAGTCGTCGTTCGCAATGATAACCGCAATGGGGTGACGTTCGAAGACTTTACCAAACGCTACAAAGAAGGCGACTTGATTTACCTATCAGGCATCGCTTCTAAATTCAATTCGACTTACCAAGTGAAGACGCTTGGATTTGAGAGCTTTGAACTTGTCAACAAACCGGCTGTGTATGCAGACATCTTCCCAGGCGTCGTTTCGGAAGGAACTGAAATTACACTTGCCAGCGGATGGGACGATGCTGTAATCCATTACACAACAGACGGTTCAACACCGACTGCAAGCAGCGCGGTTTATACGCAGCCGATCGTTTTAACAAAAGATACGGCCATCAAAGCGATCGCTATCTCAGATGAAACATCGGAAGTATTTTCATTCCGCTACACGGTCCTGAAAACTAAGGACTTGAAAATCCGCGACATTCAAGGGCAAGGGCATTACTCAACTTATGAAAATGCCAATGTGAAAGACGTAACAGGTGTCATTACGCATTTCTATAATGGTGCGAACTTTGTCATTCAAGATACCAATGATGACGGCGACTGGACAACATCAGAAGCGATTATCGTCAACAAATCCTCTGCATCAAGCAGCTTGGCTGTCGGGGATGTAGTATCGGTCGCAGGAACAGTGGAAGAATGGTTCTATAGCGGCTATTCCGATATGAAAGAAAACGATTTGCCTGTCACGCGCATCCGTTCAACAGATGTCGTGAAAACAGGTACGACAGCTCTTCCTGAACCGATCGTGATCGGTGAAGATGTATTCCCGCCTACACAAAATATCGACAACGACGGCTTGACGGAATTCCAGCCAGAAGAAGACGGCATCGATTTCTGGGAATCCCTTGAATTGATGCGTGTCGGCGTAGCGGATGCACAAATCGTTGGCCCGCAAGACTACGGCGAAGTATTTGTCGTATCGAAACATGCAACAAACAACGAATTCCATAAACAAGGCGGAATCTTGCTTGAAGAAGACGACTTCAACCCGGAACGCGTAAAAATCCAAACAAGTGAAGACCTCGTCGCAAAAGCAGGCGATACTTTCGCTGAAATGCCGGTCGGCGTTCTTGGCTACGGATTTGGCAACTACCAGATCTGGACGGATGTAACGAAAGTGCCGGCCATTGTAGACGGCGGCACACGACCGGAAGAAACATGGATTGAGAATGCGGACGATAAATTGACGGTTGCGGCTTATAACGTCGAAAACTTCTCTGCAGACCCGAGCCACACAACGAACGAAAAAGCACAGCGCATTGCAGAATCATTTGTTAATGATTTGAACTCACCAGATGTCATCTCGATGATCGAAGTTCAAGACAGCGATGGCCCGATTGCATCTGGCAACGCTGACGCTACCGCTTCTTATGAGCGTCTTATCAAAGACATCCAAACAGCAGGCGGCCCAACGTACGCTTGGACAGACATCGCACCGGAATACAACCAAGACGGCGGACAGCCAGGCGGGAACATCCGCGTCGGTTTCTTGTACAACCCAGAACGCGTAACACTTGCTGAGGGCACGAAAGGAACAGCTACACAAGACAACTCGTGGACGGAATCAGGCGATCTTGCCTTGAACCCAGGACGCGTCCAGCCAATCCCGATGCCTGGCACACGTAAACCACTCGCAGCACAATTTGAATTCCAAGGCGAAGAAATTGTCGTCATCGCAACGCATTTGAACTCCAAAGGCGGAGATCAAGGATTGATGGGGCAAAACCAGCCACCTGAATTCAAATCGGAAGTTGAACGCATTGAATTGGCACATGCCATCAATGGCTTTATCGAACAAGGGCTCGAAGTGAATCCGGAACTGAATGTCGTCGTTACTGGCGATATGAATGATTTCGAATTCACGCCGGCACTGGAAGCACTTCAAGGTGACATCTTGACGAATAAAGTCAACGATGTGCCAGAAGACGATCGTTTCTCGTATCATTACCAAGGCAATACGCAAGTACTGGATCACTTGCTAGTAACGAATAATTTGGCAGACCATACAGAACTCGACATGGTCCATATCAACTCGATGTTCATGGAAGAGCATGGACGTGCATCAGACCATGACCCGCTTCTGGCACAGATTACGTTCGACAAACCACAAGTACCAGGCCAGCAACAAGCTAAACCGGAATACACGGAGTTTTCAGCGGTCGTTAAAGCAGCTGACTTCGATGAAGAAGGCAAGCTGGATATCCATTTCTCCGACGAGATCTTCACGCAAGTGTTAAACAGCGGCAAGAATTTGCGCGTGGAATTGGAAAACATGATTTTGACTTTGACTCCGAAAAACTTGAAACAATTGGCACAAAAAACGCCTCAAGGCATGACACTCTCATTCGAGGCTGATGATGCTAAGCTGGTTGGGTTCCGCCCGACGTTGACTAGCCAGTTTGATATCGCGGTGTTGAATGCTTCAGGTACGGAACTGGATATGAAATTTGACGACACGGTGCAGTTGAGATTCGCAACTGATGCAAGTGTCCGGGTCCAGTTCGGTTCATACGTTGACAAGCGTGGCAGATGGCAAATCATGAAAGGCAGCAAAAACGGCTCGACCTTCACACTTGAAGTCAAAGAGCTCGGCAATTACACGGTCGTCACGAACAGAGGGCGATTGGTGAAGAACAGAAGATAAGTAAACGGATTAAAGGCTGGGAGAGCATCTGCTCCCCCAGCCTTTTTGTGTGAAAAAATGTTCTTTCCAAAAACTTATCAAAACAAGCGTTGCAAGCCTTTTCTTTTTGAATTGGTGGTTGCTATAATGAACTCACAATAATGGAAGCGGGTTGAGACGATGGAAAAACGGATGATGCAATGGCTGGTAGTTTTCCTGTCAGCGATGATCCTAGCGGCTTGTGGAGGGACGGCTACCGAAGCGCCGCCGGAGGCAGAAACTGAACAGGGAGATTCACCGGTTGATACGGTCGCACAAGAAAAAGGGGCCATGATTGCGAACGCCAAAACACATGTCTACACGATCTATACCGATTTCGAACAAGGTTCTGGTTTCTTGTACAATGACCAGGGCGATATTTTGACGAATGCACATGTCGTCCGTGATGCGACATTTATTTCGCTCGTCAATAGCGATGGGCAGGAGTTTGCTGGAAAAGTCATCGGCATATCGCTTGATGAAGACCTAGCACTGGTCCGCGTCGAAGAACTAGCAGGAAAAGCCCCGCTTGAGCAGGAGCTAGAGCCGGTGGATAGCGGGACGCCGGTCATCGCCATCGGCAGCCCTGAAAATGCGGCGAACACAGCAACGGAAGGCGAAATCACCAACACAGGGGTCGATTTTTCGGAAGTCTTCGTCTACAACGACCTTTACGAAATGAATGCCCTCATCAAAAGAGGCTCAAGTGGTGGGCCGCTACTGGATGCAAGCACCGGAAAGGTACTAGGCATTAATTCGGTCATGCTCGAAGACAATCCGGAAATCGGCTATGCGATTCCGCTGTATTTGAAAAAGGACCTGCTGGATACATGGGCGAACAACCCAGATCCGCTTCCGGCTTCGCAATTGGTGGAACCGTCTGTGAAGGATGCCTATTTTGACGAAGCTTTGCTGTCGAGTTTCATCGAAGCCTATTATGATTTGCTGCCGTATTCCATGAACGAAGAAGAGCTCAATTACTACTCCACGTATTTGGTGCCGGGAAGCCAGGCGGTTGAAGCGGTCGACAGCGTCGTCAAAGAATATTCTTCAGATGGCCGGGTGTTTGATTCGGTCGTGCCGGAAGTCAGTTCCGTCGAAATAGATGGCGACCGTGCCTATGTCGAAGCAGGGGCCGTGTTCAATTATCACGAAGCGGACGGCGAGACGGGCACAATCGATCACCAACGACGTTACACCGTGATAATCGATGAGTACGGGGATTACCAAATTGAATATGTAGAAGAAATGTAAGAGCCTCCGATTGTGGAGGCTCTTTTTTCACAGGGCGCGAAAAGTTTACTGCCAGTATACTTACTTAACCTCACTTTAACCGAAAGTCTTTAAAGTTAGAACGTGAATACAACTTTGAACGCTAGTAACCAAAAAGATGAGGTGAGAACGGTGAGAGATATTTATTTCGGCAAAGAATACGGGAAGCTCTATGAAAAGATGGAAAACGGAAAATGTGTGTCGTTCACTCTCTTTCACAAACTAGGATCAGTCCACTATTTATTTATCAAAAGGGAAATTCCCCTCCATTTACCCGGCAGTGGCCCGTACTATGATTTAATCACCCCCTACGGATATGGAGGGCCAATCGTTGAAGCTGAAGACGCAAGGGATAAGAAGGAATTATGCCAACTGTTTTTTCGTGAATTTCGCAAATATTGCCAAACGGAAAACATCGTCAGTGAATTCGTCCGATTTCATCCTATATTGAAAAACGCCTCAGATTTTAAGGAATGGTACGCCATCGACTTTATGCGGAACACCATTCAGACGAGATTGCATGACACAGAGAATCCACTGATGACTGAATACTCGCCCTCAGTTCGCCGATCTATTCGCAAAGCGTTAGAGCAGGGTGTGGAGTATCGGGTAGTGGTTAGTCCCAACAATCTTGACCGATTCAAGGAATTGTACCTCCAGACGATGAACCGTAACCAAGCGGATGAATACTATTATTTTAGTGATGAATATTTTGAGCAATGTCTTCACTCATTGAGGCGACAATTGGTCGTTGTGGAAGTGATATGGCAAGGGGCAGTTATCGCGATGGGCCTGAATTTTGTTCACAATGGCATAATCCATGTTCATTTAACGGGAAGTTTGGAACGATACCATCATTTGCATGCGCCAATTATTCTTCAATATGCTTTGCTCTGTTGGGGGATGGAAAATGGGATAAGGCTGATTCATCACGGAGGCGGCCGGACGAACGATCCGGATGATAAATTATATCTCTACAAGAAGAAGTATGGTCGGACCCAAGAGCTTGAATACTACACAGGCAAGAAAATATGGAATCTAGAAGTGTATAATTTGTTATGCATGAAAGCAAATGTAGAAGATAATTGTTCCTTTTTCCCAGCATACCGAGAAGGGCCAATAACGAAGGAAAAACGTAAAGCAGATGGCGAAACCGGTAATTGCTAATAAGGTCATCGATGGATCGCTTACGGGCAAGGTCAACAATTCCATTTCAGCGAAGTTCCCTTATCGGACTGGTAACTCCTCCAGTCTCATCTTGACAAGGACATCACACTCTGGCTTTTTTATAGGAGGACAAAACAAATTCAAAAAGTTTTGAATTCGCAGGCTAGCTATGGTATTCTACTACCGACAATAAAAAAATATCGCTATTCCACTAGGGGAGCCACGATGGCTGAGACGGACAAGAGTCCGGACCCTTTGAACCTGATCTGGATTATACCAGCGTAGGGAAGTGGGCGAATTGTGAGCTTTTCTCCAATTTCTTCAGCTGACCTTTATCGCCGCTTCCTTACCTGGGAAGCGGTGTTTTATTTTGCCCAAAAAAGGAGAGAGCGACATGACATTTTGTAAAGAAGTTCGGTTGGAATGCACAGATCTATGGGACGCCAGTTTTGAGCATCCTTTCGTCAAAGGTATTGCGAAAGGGGATTTGCCGCTGGATGTCTTCAAATTTTATGTGATGCAAGACGCTTATTACCTGACGCATTTCGCAAAAGTCCAGGCAATCGGAGCCACCAAAGCGAAAGACCTGAAAACGACGCAATCCTTCGCACATCACGCAGAACAGACCTGCGCCGCAGAACTCGCACTTCATGAATCCTTTATGGAGCTGCTTGGGGTGACAGAGGAAGACTGGAAGCTATTTGAACCTTCCCCGCACGCTTACGCTTACGTTTCGCATATGTATCGCTCCGCAGAAGGCGATTTGGCGGACGTGCTCGCAGCCTTGCTTCCATGCTATTGGCTTTACTACGAAATCGGTGAACGTTTGAAAACGGCGACGCCTGAAGAACCGATTTTCCAGAAATGGATCGGCACTTATGGATCTGAATGGTTCGGGGAACTGGTCAATGAACAAATTGAACGGATGGATCAACTGGCAGACGGCTTATCGGAAGAGCGGCGCAAGGAATTGAAGACGCGCTTTATGAGAAGCAGTTATTACGAATGGCAATTCTGGCAACAGGCTTGGACGATGGAAACTTGGGAACTGCCCGAGAAAAAGGAGCGTGTTCCTCATGCTTAGAGAGTTGCGTGCGCGAAAACCCTTGATTCATTGCATCACCAATCACGTCGTCTCGAACTTCCAAGCGAACGGCTTGCTGGCGCTCGGCGTTTCCCCGGTGATGGGCGACGAAGAGCAAGAAGTCGCAGAACTCACAGGGCATGCCGATGCCTTATCGCTCAATATCGGCACCATTACGGAGCGTTCGTTCAAGAGCATGCTCACGGCTGGTCGTGCTGCAATGAAAAAAGGCATCCCGATCGTATTGGATCCAGTCGGTGCTGGGGCGACCGTCTATCGTTTGCAGGCCGTGAAGCGATTATTGACGGAACTTGATGTGACGCTTTTGCGCTGCAACGCCGGTGAGCTCGCGGCCATTGCGGGAGCCGATTGGCAAGCGCGCGGCGTCGATGCCGGAGAAGGCGAAGGGGATTTGGCAGCTATCGCGAAACAAGTAGCTAATGAATACCAAACAATGGTCGTGGTCACTGGAACACGCGATTTGGTGACAGACGGGGAACGCACCGAGTACATTACAGGCGGCGATTCATTGATGGCATCGGTTACGGGGATGGGTTGTTTGCTTAGTGCGGTGCTTGCCGCATTTTTGACGGATAAAGAGAGTAGTCAGCTTGATGCGGTCGCTTTTGGTTTGCAACTTTATGCCAATGCAGGCAGCCGCGCGGCGAAAATCGCTTTGCACCCGGGAGCATTCCAGATAAGCTTTTTGGATGAACTTTCAAAAAGGCAGGAGGCGCTTGTTCATGGAAACTAAAGCCCAAGTATTGACGATTGCCGGATCTGATTCTGGCGGCGGTGCGGGCATACAGGCAGACTTGAAAACCTTTCAAGAGCTCGGCGTATTTGGCTGTTCGGCCATTACAGCGGTGACTGCCCAAAATACGCAAGGCGTCCACGGCATTTACCCAATGGACCGGCAAGCGGTCAAAGAACAAATCGATGCGATTGGGAGAGATTTCGATATCCGTGCGCTCAAGACCGGCATGCTGTTTGATGCGGGAATTATCGAAGAAACTGCGCAAGGCATCAAACGCTACGGCTTTGAACAGCTAGTCATCGATCCCGTTATGATCGCAAAAGGCGGAGCTTCTCTATTGCAACAAGAAGCGGTCGAAGCCATCACATCGCTGCTCGTGCCGCTCGCTTCTATTATTACACCCAATATTCCGGAAGCAGAAACCTTGAGTGGAATCGATATTACCGATGATGTGTCGCGAAGAAAAGCGGCAGAAGCGATATTATCGCTTGGCGCGTCCTCAGTCATTATCAAGGGAGGTCATAGCGCAGACCCTGACGTAGCGGAAGACTTTTATATAGACCAACAAGGCAGGGTGATTTTGCTGCGTTCGGAACGCCTCCAGACAAAACAGACGCACGGCACGGGCTGCACATTTTCAGCAGCGCTGACGGCTGAACTCGGCAAAGGCAAACCAGTGGAAGAAGCATTATTCACAGCCAAGGAATTTATCCAATCGGCGCTCGCGCATCCGCTGGGCATTGGCCATGGACACGGCCCGACGCATCATGCGGCATACAAAGAATCAAAGGAAAAGGAAGTGGTTCATCTTGTTCGGGAATCCAGCGATTTATTTTCTCATGGGTACGACAAACGCCGGTACTAAAGAGCCGCTCGCACTTCTCAAAGAAGCGCTTCAAGGAGGCATCACCCATTTTCAACTGCGCGAAAAAGGGCATGGCGCACTGACAGGGGAGGCACTAGTGGAATTTGCCGCCAACTGCCAAAAACTGTGCAGCGAATACGGGGTTCCGATGTTCATCAATGATGATGTTGAACTGGCTTGTGCAATCGAAGCGGACGGCATCCATATCGGACAGGATGATATGGGATGCGGCGAGGTAAGGCAGCGAATCGGTGCATCGATGGCTCTTGGGGTCTCGGTGCATTCTGTCAAAGAGGCAAACGAAGCGCTGACATGTGGCGCGACGTATCTTGGCATGGGGCCGGTATTTGGCACGCGCACGAAAAGCGATGCCAAACCGCCTGCGGGTGTCGCGGAAATCATCAAAGTGAAAACGCAATATCCGAATGTGCCCGTTATTGGCATCGGCGGCATCGAACCTGGCAATGCTGAAATGGTATGGCGGGCAGGCGTGTCCGGGATCGCCGTGATTTCATCGATCGCGCAAGCAGAGGATGTTGCAGGGCAAATCGAGCGATTCAAGCAATCGATTCCGGGGAGGCGCATCGGATGAATACGAAAAAACTGGTACTGATGGCAATGTTCGTCGCACTCGCTGTCGCCGGATCTGCGTTCGTGTGGTTTCCAGCAGGCATCGCGCGTGCATATCCAGTCCAGCATGCCATCAACGTCATCGCAGCGGTCATCTTCGGCCCCGGTCCAGCGGTAGTCATTGCGTTATTGACCGGTACGGTTCGCGTGTTGACCGGGACGGGCTCCTTGCTCGCATTTCCAGGCGGCATGATCGGCGCCTTGCTTGCCGGAATCTTCTATCGTTACAGCGGGCGGATCGGGTTTGCAGCAGCTGGGGAAATTCTCGGCACAGGCATCATCGCCTCGCTGGTTGCGGTGCCGTATGCGCGCGTATTGATGGGAACGGAAGTCGGCGCCTTGTTCTTTATGCCGCCGTTTCTCGTCTCCAGCATCAGCGGTGCCGTGCTTGGTGTCGTACTGGTCTACCGTTTAGAGAAAACGAAAAGCAGTAAATTATTGGCGTGACAAACAAGGATCGGCTTTATGAGCCGGTCCTTATTTACATCTATAAATCCTTCTGCTTGAACTAAGAAAACGATTATAGTATTATTAGTTTTCATAAAGGGGGTTCGGCTGTGAAAAACCGGATAATCCAAGCATTTATTGAAGAAACCCGAAACAACGGCATTAAATTCACCATGGACAATTTGGCGAAACGTCTTGGCATCAGCAAGCGCACCTTATATGAAAACTTTTCGTCCAAATTGGAAATCCTGGAAACGATCATCGACCAGGCATTTACCGAGTACAATAGCCGGGCGCAAGCTATCCGCGAAGACGATGCTCTTGATTTGCAGGAGAAAATCCATCAGCTCATCGTCTTGATCCCAAATCATAACGACTTTTTTGATTTGCGTGTCTTGGAGCAATTAAAGCGGTACTATCCTGAACAATGGCAACGCGTCGACCGGGAAATGAATCAATGGGAAGACTTAAAGCAATTGCTTGAACAAGGCATGGAGACCGGATTGATCAAGCAACAGAACATCGACCTATTGATGAAGATGATTTTGAACGTCGTCAATATTTCTTTGGATCAGCAATTTTTCTCGGAACAAAGCATCTCCATCAAGGAAGCAGTCGAAGCGATGAGCGAATTATTAGTAGACGGATTCGTCAAAAGCGAATAAGAAAAATGCTGGCTAATCAAAGCCAGTATTTCTTCGGAGTAAAAAAACTTAAAAAACAAAAATAGTTTTCGGTGTTTTGAAAGCTAGGAGGTAGTTCTATATGAAACCAGCATCTATTCATCGTCTGGATACAGAGCCAGTCGGCAAGGCATTTGTCCGTTATTTGGTGCCTTCGACTGTCGGCATGTTGCTCATGGCGATCAATATTGTCGCGGATGGCATCATGGTCGGCAACCGCTTAGGGCCGGTCGCATTGGCCGGTGTCGGCATCGCAGCCCCCGTCTATACTTTATTTGTCGCGATGTCGCTGTGGCTAGGCATCGGCGGCGCCACGAGGTTTTCAGCTCTTATGGGCGCAAAGCGGGAAGGCGAAGCACGTATTGTGTTTTCACATGCGATGGCGGCGATTTTTGCAGTGACGCTAATCATCGGGCTAGTGGCCTTTCCGTTTCGAACGGAACTGGCTTATATGCTCGGGGCGAATGCAGAAACTTTTCCGTACGTCTCCGATTATCTATATTTGATGCTGCTTTTTGGCTTCATCTTTACGATGGAAAACGCGCTCAGCATCATGGTGCGCAATGACGGCAGCCCAAATCTTGCGATGGTGTCGCTCATCACGACTTCTTTATTGAACATCAGCTTGAATTACCTGTTCTTGTTCGTTCTGGATTTTGGCGTCAAAGGGGCGGCAGCTGCGACATTGCTTGCCGCATTTGTCGGCATGCTCGTCTTGTGTACGCATTTTTTCAAACAGGACAATCGATTGCGCTTTGTTCGTTTCAAGCCGAACCGCAAATTGCTGTTGTTGATTCTCGTCATCGGCTTCCCAAGCTTCTTGGCGGAAATCGGCATGTCGGTGTTCACCATTTCGCATAACAATGTCTTCGAACGCCTGAAAGGAACGGAAGGCGTTGCGGCGTTCGCCATCCTCAATTACGTCCATAGCGTCATGCTGCTCGCATTTCTCGGCATGGGCTCAGCTATCCAGCCACTGGTCAGTTACTATAGCGGGGCGAAAGACCAGGCAAAGATCAAGAAGACGCTGCAATTGGCGATCGGGACGGCATTCGTGGCAGGCTTGCTGTTTTTCATCTTCGGGCAATTCTTTGCAGCAAGTATCGTCAGCGTGTTCGGGGATTTCCCGGGCGCCGTCGTGGAGCTCGCGACTTCCGGCATCCGGCTGTTCTTTATTGCGTATTTGTTCATGGGAACGAATTTTGTGATGATGACGTATTATCAATCGACCGGTGAAATCCGCATGGCGACTTGGATCACCGCAGCACGCGAAATCATCGTGCTGCTGATTTTACTGAGCATCTTGCCGCTCGTCTTCGGCGTCACAGGTGCATGGCTTGCGATTCCGCTTTCGGAATTGATGGTGTTGTTGACGATTGTGTATTATCAAATGAAGCAGAAAAATAAATCGCAATTCACTGTGGACAAGTCGCCACAGCATAAATGAACGATTCCGAAATAATAGGGAGGCATGGGAATGCAATTAGCAAAACAGCTGTTTCAAGTGAAAGGCTTGGATTATTGCATTCGAAGTGCGGAAATTCAAGACGCAGCCCAATTGGAGAAAGTGCGGTTGCAGGTTGATGGCGAGACGGAAAATATGGACCGTGAACGCGGAGAAGCTTACCTGGACGAAGCGGCGTTCAAACGGCTTATCCAAGAGGATGCCAAAAGCAGCCGGAACTTGTTTCTAGTGGCCGAAGCTAATGGCCAGATTGCCGGGTTTTCTAGGTGCGAAGGCAGTCCATTAAAACGAAGCGCCCATCAAGTGGAGTTCGGCGTCGGGGTGCTCAAGCAGTATTGGGGCCATCGTATCGGCCGCAAACTCTTGGAGTCATCGATCGAGTGGGCGGATGGCCAAGGGATCAAGAAGATAAGCTTAAAAGTGCTTGAAAGCAATGAAAAAGCGGTAGAGCTGTATAAACAGTGCGGCTTTAAAGTGGAGGGCACGCTGAAAATGGACAAGCGCTTAGCGGATGGGAACTATTACGATACTGTAGTGATGGGGCGTATCCCCAAATTATAGGCCCATAAGAAAAGACCGTGTTTACGCGAAGGCGCAAATACGGTCTTTCTTTATTTCCGTGCTTTAATAATAAAAGTCGTGGGGAATTTCTGTGCTTTATAAAGCGAGTAATAGCGGTCTGATACTTCCGTGTTTGTTTCCTTCAAGTCATGCGGAACATCTGGCTCGACCACTTGCTCGATGGAAAACCCAGCTTTCACCAGGGCATTCAAATACGTGCTGAATTTGCGCTTCGGAATCGTCATCGGTGCGTCTTCACCTTTGAAGTTGGCGTAATGGATGCTGCCTTCGTCCTGATAGGAGCCTTCTAGTGATAGGTACCCATCCTCGCTTTTCAAATGGGCATAGAGCGGGTGGTCCCAACTGAAGATAAAGGTTCCGCCAGGCCGCAAATAGGAATAGATCAATTCAAACGTCCGGTCGAGATCCACCGTCCAACCAATCGCATAAATCGAGTAGACGATGTCGAAATAGGCTTCCGGGAGCCCAATATCTTCTTCCATTGCGGCGCAATAGAGCTGTGCATCGAGCCCAGCCAGTGTTTCATGTGCGCGTTTGACTTGATTATCGGACAAATCGACGCCCCATAAATCCTTTGCGCCTTGTTCGCTCACATAAAGCAATGAATGGCCGCTGCCACAGCCGATGTCCAATACGTTTTTACCGTCAATCGAATCGAAAAGACGCAGTTCCTCCTCACTCTGGGCGAAAGGTCCATAGCGGGGCAGCGCATCGACACCGTTAAAATGGCCGGCGACCGCGTTCCAACTCGTACGGTTTTGTTGCAGAATTTCTGTCTTCATCTATACTCCCCCTGTCTCTTTAGTCTTCTTGAAATGGCTGGATAATTCCTGCATGTGTCGGTGCCCGCGAGGAATATTCTCTTTGTGTAAAGGGTATTGAAAGCTAACAAGCTGTAAGCAGCAAGGAAAAGAGGAAACTCCATGCCGAAGATAGTCCATGAAACGTATATTGAAGCACCGATCGAGCGCTGTTTCGATTTGGCCAGGAGCATTGAAGTGCACATGGAAACCGTCTCGAAAACGAACGAGCGCGCCATTGCCGGGACCACGAGCGGCATGATGGAACTCGGGGACTGGGTGACGTGGAAAGCGACGCATCTCGGTGTCCGCCAAAAGCTCACCTCCAGAATCACGGAAATGGAGCGGCCGTACCGTTTCAGCGACGAAATGGTCAAAGGCGCTTTTCATTCTTTCCATCATACCCATGAGTTCACAGAGAGCGGCAGCGGCACCTTGATGGTAGATTGGTTTGTCTACCGCGCGCCGCTGGGATTCATCGGAAAGCTTGCCGACAAATTATTTCTTGAACGCCATATGGAGAAATTTTTGTCGACACGCGCTGCCGAATTGAAGCGCATCGCAGAAAATCGCTAACCGTAAATAAAACCAAAAGAACATCCACCTGCCGCGTGTGCAAGTGGATGTTCTTTTAGGTTTTTCAGTTTTGGTTAAATTCGAGTTTATGATAGCGCAAAGCCTGATCCAATTTATTGTAGACATCGATTTCGCCGAAATTGACACCTAATTGAATGGCAGTCTGGGCGATTTCTGGGCTGATGCCCGCAATGGCCGTACGCACGCCGATGATTTTCAATCCTTCGATCAGCTGGAAAATCTGGTGGGCAACCATCGTATCGATGATCGGCACACCGGACAAGTCGATGAACAGGCGCTCAATCGATTTTTCGTGGCATTGCTGCAACACTTTTTCGAAGACGATTTTGGCGCGGTATGTATTGATCTCGCCGATCAATGGAAGCAATCCGCTATCTTTGGAAAGCAAGATGACCGGTGCGCTCATCTCGACGATCATTTCCTGTTGTGCATTCAACCGGCGTTCTGCGGCTTTCGTGTTTTGGTCGATGAACTCGAGGATAATGGTGTTGGTCGTATCGACAATGGCCTGATTCCAGGCATTCAATTGTGCATGGGAAATGGTTTCTTCCTGCAAAGTGGCGAACTCTTCAATGAGCTCCAAATACTGCTTTTGCGTACGGAAAAATTCCTTGATGACAGAATTGAAAGGCGTGGCCAGATGCGCTTCGTCGTTCGCGACACTGAGCACCCATTCCCGGAAAATGTCGATGCACTCGGCTTCTTCTTTGCCAAATGCCGAACAGAACAATTGATGGAAATCCTGATTTTGCTGCTTTAGTTTGTCAATAGCTTGGGGTTCGGTTTCAGCGTAAACACCGCCTGCTGATTTATCCAAAGTGGAATACCATTGTTCGGTCAGCCCTTTTGACTTTTCGCGCAAAAATGTTTGCAACTCGCTATTTTTAAACATGCTCTTTTCTCCTCGCTTAATGGGCATTATAAGTTATCCTGAAATACGTTTACCGCTTTATCATATAATAAGTGAAAAAAATATGCACGATTCAGACATAAAGAAAGCCGGCAGCCTGTCCTAGGCTGCCGGTTATTAAAGTATATAATTACGCAATAGAGTGCGCCTGTTCATTTTATTGTGCTGGGACTGTGTCATCCATTGGGCGCATCGGCACTTCAATGCCAAGTTCCGCCATGGCGGCTTGCGCTTGTTCTTCCGTCAAGGTGCCTGCTTCAAGTTGCGCGAGGATTTCTTCGACTTGAAGGGCAGTCTCTTCATCTAACTGCTCCATCGGATTGGCGCCTTGAGGCGGTCCGCCTTGGCGGTCGCCACCAACACCAGCCCCGCCAGCGCCACCGCCAGCATGTTCAGGGGCAGCTTCTGTGATGCCGTCTTCGTTGAGCCAAGTAGCTGTTTCTTCCTGGACGAAGCTCAAGACCTCGGTGCCGCCTTCGTAGCTGCCGCCCGTATACAAGCCTTCCGTTTCTTCGCCGCTAGAAGACCCGCCGACTGACAAGGTATAACTTGAGCCGACTTGCAAATCAGGTGAACTGATGTAGATGGCCTGATAATCTTTTTCCGGCGCAAAGCTTGCGACTGTATTGCCTGCACTGTCTTCAAGATGGGTCAATGTACCGGCTTCTTGAATATCCGGGAACGTCATCACCACAGCAGATTGAGTAGAATCCTCAGACGTGCTCTGAACCATGCCGGAGCTGCCTGCGGCGATCAAAAGTCCGCCTTCTTGCGTGAACGTATTGTCGTAGTCGATCGAGCCTTCCATGTCAGTGACGGGCCCGTTGACCAGCACCGTGCCGCCGGTCATGTGAATCGAGCCATTGGCATCGAGCCCATCTCCGCCTGCATCGACGGACATGAAGCCGCCTGTAATGGTCAATAACGGTTCCTCTTGTGTCGACGTAGTGGTATCTTCATCTGCAGTGGCCGTGCCATTGCTGACATTGATGCCGTCATCGCTGGCCCATAAGGTATATTCGCCGCCGTTAATGGACAGTTGGGCCGCCTCTAGCGCCTCATAGCTCTTCGCGATGTCAAAAGTGCCGTCATCTAGGACCATCATTTGGTCGGCGTGTATGCCGTCTTCCCCTGTGGATAAAGTCCACTCGCCACCGCTGATCGCTACGTCGCCATTGCTATGGACCGCATCATCTGCTGAATCGACCGTGAAGCTGCCGCCGGTAACAAAAAGGGCGCCTTCTGTTTTCAGCCCCTTGCCGCTTTCCATATCCGCCTCTTCAGTCGCAGTTCCCTGAGCTGGGCCCGGGGAATTTGTTTTGACGGTTTCCGGGCTTCCGCCACCGGACGTGATGGAATACGTGCCGCCGGTAATATACGCATCGGCAGAAGATTGAATGCCGTCTCCTCCCGCTACGATCGAATATGTGCCGCCTTCAAGGGCGATCGTTCCGGTGTTTTCTTCATCATTGGTCGTTTTGATGCCATCGTCACCGGCTTCGATGGTGAGCGTTCCGTCTTTAGCGGCTACGAGATCGCGTCCCATCAAGGCGTCGTCTACAGCGAAGATGGTCACATCGCCGCCTGTGATTTTCAAGGCGTCTTTACTTGTAATCCCGTTATTATAATTGCCTTCTACGACCAATTGCCCCGTGCCGTTGATTGTCAAATCACTTTTGCTGAAAATAGCGGCGTTCGGTTCGTCGGCATCATCGGTGTCCGAATAGTTGGCTGCATCGGCGACGCGGTTTTCACTGCCTTCTTCAAGCGAAATGATGGTTTTTTCCGCTTTTTCGACGAAAATCGCTGAGGTTTCAGAAGACTGGATGCTCACGCCGTCGAGGACGATGCGTACTGGATTATCGTCTTCCGAATCGACGACTACTTGGCCATCCAAACTGCCGCTCAGCACGTAGGTGCCGCCAGCCTTGATCGTTAAGGTGCCTTCTTCAAACAAGACGGCTGCAGAGGAGGCGTAGTCCGCTTCCGTCCCGGTTAGTTCAATCGTCTCTGCATTTTCAAGGTCTTCGTATTCGTCTCCTGCTGTGTAAGTAAGCACGGAGTCGATTTCTGACTGGACGATTTCCTGTGCCGGTGAACTTGCCTCTGCTGTTTCTTCTAGTTCTGTATTGCTGCAGGCAAACAATAAGCTTGCCGATAAAGCGACCGAGGCCATTTTGAACATATTTTTATGGATCATTTTTTTCACTCCTTCTGGATTAAGAGGAAAGCTTGTCTCTTGTTGCTTTCAGTATGGGAGGCTTAGCTTAAGCAAACCTTAAAAATGGCAGGCATTTGCAATTTTCTTTTTTCGTTCTATAATCAAGTCTATTATTCAAGTGGGAAACGGGGCATGCACGATGAAGCTGTTAATTATAGAAGACGACAAGCAATTATCCGATACGATCAAGCAAACAACAGAAGAGTTATTTGAAACCGAGCAAGCTTTTAATGGGGAGGAAGGGCTGTATCTAGCTGAACAGAATATTTTCGACGGCATCATCCTCGACATCATGATGCCGGAAATGGACGGCTATGAAGTACTGAAAGAATTGCGCGCCCAAGGAAATACGACACCGGTTATCATGCTGACGGCCAAAGACGGCATTGCCGATAAAATTGAAGGATTCAAGTCCGGGGCGGATGACTATTTGGTGAAGCCATTTCACAGAGAAGAGCTTTTATTGAGGCTCGAAGCGATCATCAGAAGAGCCGGCGGGGAACTAAAGGAGAATATCTTAAGCTTTAAGCAATTGAAACTCAATATTAAAACCAAAACGGCCACCATCGATGGGGAAGCGGTCAAGCTCAACGGCAAGCAATTCGATCTCTTGGAATACTTATTGACCAACCAAAACATCATCCTGACAAAAGAGCAGATCTTTGACCGCATTTGGGGATTCGAATCCGATACCTCGACAACGGTGGTCGAGGTCTACGCCAGCAATTTGCGAAAAAACTTAAAGCCTTTCCACTATGATGGATACATAAAAACTTTCCGTGGCCTTGGATATATGCTCGCGGACGTTGGAGCCAGCCATGAATAGAAACGCGATCGTCAAAAAACAGCAAACGCGCTTTATGCTTTTGAACCTGCTGGCGTTTACGGTCATTTTTACGCTATTTGGCATTATCATCTTTAACCAAGTGCAAACGACTTTGTTTTCGCAGACAGATGAGGAATTAATGCAGGTGCGCAAAGTTGTGGAAGAGGCGCCTCAAGAACGCATTCGGCCGGCTGGGGCTGATCCGCAAAACACTAATTTTGCCAGCCGCGGCGCGAATCCGAACCCGCGTATCACCATTCTTTTTTGGAACGAACAAGGTGAAATCGCCAATGAAGAACAAATCGGCACGCTGCTCTTTGAAAACTTTTTTGAAGATCTCACGCTCGACACTGAAAGTGAAGGTGTCATCACCAATACGACTTTCGACGAGACTTTCGACTACCGCTCCTTGCTATTTGAAGATGAGGACCCGACAGACGACATCGCTTATACCCAATTGCTCGTCAATATCGATCCCGAACAAACCATTATCGAAAATTTCGGCCGGCTATTGGCCATCTGCTCATTGATTTTCATTGTGCTATCGATTTCGGCCAGTTATGTGTTGTCGAAGAAGATGGTCAAGCCGATTGTCCAGTCCTGGAACAGGCAGGCTGAGTTTGTGGAAAACGCCTCCCATGAACTGCGTACGCCTTTGACGGTCATTCAAAACAAATTGGAATTGCTGCTCACGGCGCCGCAAGCGAAAATTATGGATCGTTTTGAGAACATTGCGATGAGCTTGTCCGAGACCCGGCGTCTGTCGAAACTTACGACCGACCTATTGACGCTGGCACGAGCAGATTCTTCGGAAATCCAATTGCAAAAAGAAAGCATAGATTTGGATCCGTTCATCCGCCAAGCACTGGCGCCGTATGAAGAAATTGCCGAATCGCAAGACAAGGAATTCTGGCTTGATCTCCAAGCCGACGTCAGCATGGAAGCAGATCGCAGCCGGCTGCATCAATTATTGGTGATCTTGCTCGACAACGCCCTCAAATACACCGATACAGGAGAGCGGATCGGCATCCGAAGCTATATGGAAGAGCGCAACACGGTCATCGAAGTGAGTGATGAAGGCGCGGGCATCAAGGAAGACAATCTGCCCTACATTTTTGACCGGTTCTACAGGGAGGACAAAGCGCGCTCCCGCGAGACCGGGGGCATTGGGCTTGGCCTATCGATCGCCCAGTGGATTGTCGAAAGCCACGGCGGCACGATTACAGCTTTCGCCAATAAGCCCTCAGGCACCACATTCCAAGTGAAATTACCGAAATAAAGATCGCCAACTGGCGGTCTTTTTTTATTTTAAGGTTAGTTTAAGGAAAGCGGCCCATACTCAAGCTTAAGAACTTCACACATCACAGGCAACAGCAAAAAGGAGAGAGAACGATGAAAGCGATGAGTTTAAACGGGGTTCAAGGCCGACGGGAAATCAAACACGAAATGACGCAATTGGAATGCTACCTATTACGCAATAAGCTGAAGCATTATATGGAAATAGATGGCCATGCCAAAGCAAACGGCACATATCAGATTCGCAGCGTCTATTTCGACAACTTTGATAACAAAGTCATGAACCAGAAAAAAGAGGGCAACTTCGAACGCGATAAATTCCGCGTCCGTTATTATGACGGCGACACAAGCTTCATGAACTTGGAGAAAAAAAGCAAGCGCAATAATTTAACCTATAAACAGAAATGCCCCATCGATGCACAGGAATACGAGCGCATCCGCTCAGGTGACATCGACTGGATGGAAACGGACAGCCGGCCGTTAATGCAGGACTTGTATTGGCAAATGGTCATGCTTCAACTCAAACCGCTGACGGTCGTCGATTACGAGCGGGAAGTGTTCATTTATAAATATGGCAACGTCCGTGTCACATTTGACAGCAAGATCCGCACGAGCTTGCGCAATAACGATGTATTGAACCCGAACATCACCATGGTCGATACAGAACCGGGCGTCGTGTTGCTGGAAGTCAAATACGATGAATTTTTGCCAGGAGTCATCCGCCAGTTGCTGCAAGTCAGCGATCTGCGGGCGGGAGCGTATTCGAAATACCAAATCAGCCGGATGTACGGATAACACCGAGCGGCATGAACTAATTGGAGGAATTACAAATGGAAAGCATCAATTTCAATGACATTTTTAAATCAAGTTTTCTGGAAAACACCAGCAGTTTCTCGCTCGTCGATTCACTGATCGGGCTGGTGGTCGCGTTTATCATCGGACTGTTTATCTACACCATTTACAAGAAAACCTTTTCCGGCGTCATTTATTCGCACAGCTTCAACATTTCCTTGATCGTCATGTCGATGGCGACTGCTTTGATCATCATGGGGATCTCGACCAATGTCTTGTTGTCGCTCGGGATGGTCGGCGCGTTATCGATCGTTCGCTTCCGGACACCGATCAAGGACCCGATGGACTTGGTGTATCTGTTCTGGACGATCATTTCCGGAATCTTGTGCGGTGCCGGATTTGTCTTGCTGGCCATCTTGGGATCGCTGTTAATCGGTCTAGTCTTAATCGTCTTTGTGAATAAAATCAAAATCGAGAACCCGTATTTGCTGATTGTGAAATACGAAGACAACGCCATCGAAAATTCCCTTGATCAACTGGTGTCGGCAAGTGTCCGCAAACACCTGATCAAATCCAAATCCGTACAAGGCGGCAGAGATTACGAGGTGACTTATGAAGTACGTGTGAAAGATACCGATATGGGCTTCATCACCCGCATTTCAGAGCTCACCGGCGTTCAGTCCGCTATCATGCTCAGCTACGACGGCAACTTTACTGCATAAAAAAAGCGTTATCCGGCCATGGCGACTGGATAACGCTTTTGATTATTGAGAAACTTAGAAAACTGTATTTTCCGAAGCTTATTGCACGACTCCGTGGGCTCGCGCCCAAGCCTCCTCAGCCGCTTCGAAACCCTTGTGCTCAACTCTCACTGCGCTCGAGCATCGCAGTAAAAGAGTTGCTCCCACATCTGCGTAGCAGATGCGTCGCAAATGAATGTGTTCAGCTAAGCTTCACTCATTCATTTCTTCCGGGGTCTCGGTCGTCTCGCTGGTCCACCGGAGTCGAGCGAACGCTTCTCCAAATACTCAGCTAGAACATTGTATTTTAATAATACAAAGTGAATCTGCTTTGCTCATAGCAAGTTACTCACTTCTTGAATACTTAAAAGCTCTATCCGACCATGATGGCTGGATAGAGCTTTTTTTCGTCAATTCATGTGCTAGAGGCTGTGTTGGGTTTTGCGTTTTCGGACGAACGATTTGCCTTCAAGAGCGGGTCCAAGCTGGAATAAGACGATGCCCGCACTGATCAAAACGATGCCTGCGAGCGATTGCCACGTGAACGGCACTTGTTCGAGGCCGAACCAGCCGGCGGTATCCCACATCAACCCGAAGAAAATCTGCGAGACCATGACGATGGAAATCGCACGGCTCGGGCCCATTGACTGCACGCCTTGTGTGACACAGACGACGACGCCAACGCCGAGTATGCCGCTAAACCAAAACCACGGCTCGGCCTGAAAGCGGAACAAGTCCATCCCGTTCACCGCAAGCCCTGCCACAAAGGATCCGAAAAAGCCGAGAAATAACACAAGTGCGGTTGTTGTCCAGACGCTGACATGCTGCTTGACGTTGGCGTTAAAGATATTTTGCAGACAGACGAGTACGCCGCCTGAAAGTGCCAGTAAAATGCCGATAGCCATTGAACGGTCCTCCTATTCGTAGATATTATGCCCTGCTTGATTGAATAATGCGTCGCGGTCGAGTAAATCGATTTTGCCATTATTGCGCTGGATCCAGCCGGCCTGCTCGAACTTCTGGAGCACCCGGTTTAAATGGCGGTAGCTTGTGCCGATCAAATCCGCCATGTCAACGAGTGACGGCGATTCGAGTCGCGATTTGTCCGGTGTCATCGACAGCAAATAACTGGCTACCCGGACATCGACCGCATACAGTAAATTGAAATTCAATTCCTGTGCTTTCGTTACGAACTTGCGCGTGATGGTCTCGAGTAAGAATTGCTGGAACAAGGAATTTCCGCTCATTTCGTGATCCAATGCGTGATGGGGGATGCGCAGCAACACCAGCTCTGTCACGGCTTCCACCGTATTAATGAACGGGCATTTCTGCACGTATTCGATATCGCCGACCAAATCGAAAGGCGTCTTAAATGCTAGAATCAGCCGCTTGCCTTCCGGAGACAACATGGAAATCTTTAATTTGCCTTTAACCAATAAGTATAAATGCTCTGCCGCATCGCCTTGCGAAAATAAGCGGCTCCCTGCCGCGTGATGCTCGATATGCATCGCCTCGATGACGGCAGGGGGGAACAAATCTGCCAATTCGTATTGATGGAGATAGTCCTCAATTGTCTGCATGAATGTTCCTCCTTACCATTTCAAGACGAGAATGCCTGCAATCATCAATGCCACACCGGCAATTTGTGTTTTCCCGACATGTTTCTTCGCCATGTGAAACCAGCCTTTGCCATCGATCACGATCGCTGCCACCAATTGCGCAATCAAAAATACACTAATCGTTAGTGTCACGCCCATGCGATGGATGGCCGTCATATTGCTGAACAGGATGAACGCAGCAAGCAAGCCACCCGCCGCATATAAAGGGGACACTTGCTTGATTTGTTTAATCGATGTGTCTTTCAATGCCAAAACGATGAAAATCGCCAGCACAAATCCGGTCAGCTGGGTCATTGCCGCAGCCTGCCAGGTGCCGATTTGGTCGCTAATGGTCGCATTCGCTACACTTTGGAAGGTCAGAAAAAATCCGCCAGCGAGCGCAAAAAGAATTCCTTTCATCCGGTCCACCGCCTTTCGTTATTATAAGGATAATCGTCCATTCAATCGGATGGAAGGACATATGTCCCTGCGCCAAGAATTTTACAAGCAATAAAAGATAAAGTGAGGAGAATGAAAAGTTTGAAGTATTTCCAAAATTATGTAGAAATCAATTTTCTTTACTAGTATATTGGAAGTGTAAGAAACTATATGAATTTGGAAAAAGAGGGAACTTCGTGAAGGTTTATAAAAAGATGCTTGTTTCTTTAATGAATGCACTTCAACAAAAGCATTTACCCGAAATAGTAGTCAAAAGTTTCCTGGCCATTCTAAAGGCCATCTCCTATCTTGCTGGAGCCAATCCGATTAAACGGATAAAAAAGTAATATTAGTTTGCCAAATGGATGTGTAGTCACGAAAAGGATTAACGTAAAATGAAACCGATAAATATCCTAGTTTCCATTGAGAAATAGAGTAATTGAATGGTAACGCTTAAAAGAGCATTGTGACTTTAACTTGCGGAAGGGGAATTGCATGAAATTCAAACACATCGTTTACTTGATCGGCGCATTTCTCGTATTGATTTTCTCGACACTCGCTAGCTGGTATGAGGGTGGACAACTGCGTGATATTTCATGGGAGTGGAAGTATTCGGCGGTCTTTTCGACCTGGTTGAACGGGCCAGTGACCGAGGCGAGCGATATTTTGATGATCGACCATTTCGTTTACGCGGCAAAGTTTGAACCGCTGTTTCCGCTCCTGATGGCGGCATCATTTCTATTCATCGTCCTTCAGTTATTGGGATGGCTATTGAGAGAGCGCAGAACGCTGCATATCATTTTTCTGTCGCTGATGTCAGTAGGTTTATTGTTGATGAGTGCCATGCTGCTCAATTCACTGACTGTCGGGCTCACCTTGTTTTCGGCGTTCTTCGGCCTGTCTGGCGTCTTAACGCTGCTCATCATTTTGTGCCGCAACAATGCAAAGTGGATGTGCCGCGCAGCCGAACGGACGAATTCATAATTTTTAACTCGGAGGTGTTCAAATGGATTCGTGGATTAATATCGTTCCAGTCCTAATTATCGGAGCGTTTGCTTACGGAGCATTTAAGCAAATCAAAGAATCCATATCTGTCGTAAAATCGGTGACATGGGATTCGGCCAACCATAAACGACTCATCGTTGGACGTTATTTGTTTTCGTTGTCATATGTCGGATTTGTCGTGGCGCTAATCGTGAATTTGATTGTCTATAATTACTCGTTTCCACAACCTTATAGCACGGCCAATGCCGCCAGTATGACCGCATTCTACTGCTTGTTGATGATGTTCGTTGCCGAGCTTGGCGTGATGCCAAAGCGACAAGGCCCTAAAGAATCAATCTGAACTAAAAAAGCCTCCGGATCGAGCCCAAGAAAGGGAGCGACCGGAGGCTTTTTCGATGGCATTAAAGAAGAAACAGCAAGAGACATAGGCTGACGACAGTGGCACCAAAGGAGATTTCGATTTTCGTTTCTTTTGCGCTGCTCCGCTTCACTTTATGTACGACAGACAACACGAAGAGGCTGTAAAGAAACATAAAGAAGTAAAAGATTCCGTACAAAATCCAGCGATTGTCCGTAATCCAGTCGTTCAAGGAAGTGAAGACGGAAATGGCAATGAACACCGCAATAGAAAAGGTGAGCAACAGCCCCGACAATACGTTCATCTTGTTCCATAAAGGGTGCGACAAGAAGCGCTCGCTTTTTTTGCTGTGGAAGACGAAAAACAAATGAATCATGCTGGTGCTCAGCAAAATGAAAGTCAACACGACAAGCATTCCGCTGGTGGTGCCAGAAGCAAGTACGTGCCCAATGCTGAGCGAATAATATTCAGCCAGAAATGCCAGTGCGACTAAACCTGCAAAAGCGGCCACTTGAAACGCCGTCCATTTTAGAAAAGTCATCCAATTCTCCTTTTCTACAAAGTAATGATGATCAATTCAAGAAGTACTCGCGGTACATGAAAAACGTTAGCCCGACCATTACGACTAAGTACAAAATCGAGCCGATTAAAATATACGAACGTTCATTGACAGGAGCGGCCTGTTCCATCCGAATGCCCGTTGACCCTTGAATCGACATATCCAAATGACGGCTCGCCATGCCGCCTTTCGATTTAAAGAAAAACACGAGAACGACAGCGAGTCCGGCAAAAGGAATGGCGATATCCAAAAACCCGAGCGGTGTGAAAAAGGCCGCAAGCCAATTGCCAAGCGTCAGCACGAGCATGGTAAGTGAGACAATAAGTATGTTTTTCATCTATACCTCCAGTTGGATTTTTTGGAAAAAATGTTAATCCATTAATATACTGTACGGTATAATGGGGAGATAGTTTCAAGAATGTGAAAGTTATGTATCATTTGACATTGCATGACAGCAAGCGAACGATTTAGATCAAGAGAATAGTCAGCGGAGGAGAAGAGGAAGCGTGTCAGTATGGATACTAATTGCGCTATCCGGTCTATTGGGTGGCGTTGGGATTCAATATATATATGTGGCCATCAAGCCAATGAAGGACGGCGAGAAACGAGAGTTGGGTGAAGTGTTTTCATACGGAGAGGGGCCATTTTTGATCCTTGCGCTGCTATTTGCTTTCTTAGCCTGGTGCAGCGAGAAGTTTTTCCCGAAAAGATGCCAACTCGCAGCTTTCCGGTTGATTAGCTTATTGATGGCGGTTTCGCTCATCGCATTGATCTTTTTGATGTGGAATCTCGATATTGTGGCAGATTTTCTAAAAAGCTTGTGAACAGAGGCACGATTCTCCGTCTTTGGTGGCATTTGCCCCTAGAAAGAGCTATCATAAAAACAACTGATATACACCGCATGATGAGATTTTTTCATGGGAAACAGTCAGCTATTCATTTACGAACTTATACTTTGCTGAAAGGGGAGTTGAACGGTGGCTTATCAACTAAGAGACAATTTCAAGCTATTTTCGTTGAATTCAAATCAGGAACTAGCGCAGGAAATCGCAGAGCATTTGGGCTGTGAACTGGGCAAAAACTCCATCACCCATTTTAGCGATGGGGAAATCCAAATCCATATCGAGGAAAGCGTACGCGGGGCAGAAGTTTATATCGTCCAATCGACGTCGCAGCCAGGGCATGAGCATGTTATGGAATTATTGATCATGATCGACGCCTTGAAGCGGGCATCGGCCGACTCCATCACAGCGGTCATCCCGTATTACGGCTATGCGCGCCAAGACCGAAAAGCGAGCTCGCGTGAACCAATCACGGCAAAACTCGTCGCGAACATGCTGGTGAAAGCGGGTGTCGACCACATCATCACGATGGATTTCCACGCACCGCAAGTTCAAGGATTCTTCAATATCCCGGTCGACCAATTGCTCGGCATCACCGAACTATCCGAGCATTTTATCAATAAAAATCTCGAAGATGCCATCGTCGTCGCTCCGGATAACGGTGGATTGAGCAGAGCCCGCAGACTTGCAGACCGCTTAGACGTACCGATCGGCTTTATCGACAAGCGTAAAATGCAGCCGGGTGAAGCCGACACGATGAACATCGTCGGGGACATCCAAGGCAAAAATGCCGTCATCATCGTCGACATCGTGGATACAGCCGCAACCATTGCCGATGCAGCCGATTTGCTTGTAGAAAACGGCGCCAAAGCCGTCTACGCATGCTGCACGCATGCCGTATTGTCCGGCGATTCCGTCCAGCGCATCCAAGACTCTGCGTTGACAGAACTCGTGGTCACCAACACGATCGATGTACCGAAAGAAAAACGCATCCCGAAAATCACCATCCTATCGATCGCGCCACTGCTCGCAGAAGCAATCGAGCACGTGCACAACGAAAAACCGGTTAGTCCTTTGTTTGAAGGATGACCAGATAGAAATGCCATGAACCCCAAATGAGTGCCAGAGAAATGGCGCGCGTTTGGGGTTTGTTTTGTTTAAAGAAGTATATCGATTTTGGAAGAAAACTGTTAAAGTTAAATTATGGAATAAGATAAGTAGGAGATCCTCATTTTTATTAAGGTGGGAGACACGACTGCATACTGGAAATTTTAAACTAGTAATTGAAAGCTGGGGAAAAAAACGAAACGCTTTTCTGTATTTAAAGTATAGATTAGTACGAATAAAAACTAAGGAGGAAAACGAATGAAACGATTTTTCTATTATTTTGCCTGGAGCATCGCTATTGCATTGATTGTGTATCTTGGTTTGCAACTGCAAGAATTATTGAAAGAAAGAATGCAGACAACGTTCAATCTGGTTCCTTATTGGATTTACGTCACGCTTTTCCCAATCGTTATCGGCATTCTGTTACGTACACCTAAATTCATGCTAGAACGAAAAGAGAAACGGATCAGTGGGTTTGATTGGAGCAAGTTTTTGGCAGTCGGTCTTCTGTCCTTTGTAGTAATCGTGTTGTCACTTATGCCTTTTCTTCCACTTGAAAATCTACCCTATCCAGAATTCTACAATCAAATCAGTTTAATCCTGTTCAGTAGCACCACCGCCCAAACAATCGCCGGACTCGTCTTCGGCTATACATTACTCGACAGCTTCAAGAGCGAGGAGAGAAGATTCCAGGAATCGACGTCCGACCTGTTCAACGCCGTAATGAAGTTTACGCCGAAAGGGTGATGGGATGATGATCAGGAGAGCAAGAGCTTCCGACGCGAAAGACATTGCCAAGGTACATGTAGACAGTTGGCTCAGCACTTACCGTGATATTGTTCCAGACGATTATTTAGAGGGACTGAAATACGAAGAAAGAGAAAGACTTTGGGCTCGTAACTTGCAACACTCCACTGCATTTGTAGCAGAAAATCAATTCGGAGAAATCGTTGGGTTTGCAGATGTCGGCAAGGAGCGCTCTGGCGACTATCCGGATATCGGTGGAGAAGTGTATTCGATCTATATCCTGGAAGCTTATCAAGGACAAGGGATTGGAAAAATGTTGATGCAGGCAATAAGCAATGAATTATTGTCACGTAATATCCAGTCCATGCTTGTGTGGGTGTTGAAGGAAAATCAATCCAGCGGGTTTTATGGAAACTTAGGCGGCACAGTCATCGACGAAAAATACATAACGATCGCCGGGAAGCAAATACCCGAACTTGCCTACAAATGGTCAGACGTAAGCAGCCTATTGGAATAAAACTGAACGGCTTTTCGCAAGGCCGTCACGAAGTGGGAGTGTCTGAATATGAAAAGGTTTTTGATGCGGCTTTCAGCTTTGCTAAGTTTGCTCGTGCTGACAGGGTGTCTTGCTGAGGACTATGACGTAGGGGTTCCACGTGCATATTTGCACGCGGATGATCGTTTACGCAGCGGGCCCATGCAATTAACAGAAGCTAATGTCACTTGGAGTTCCTCTAGTGGGCATGTAACGGAAACAATACAGGACATCGAAGAGTTTGGTTTGTCACAGGAAACCACGACAGTTTCTTTAAATCAGCCTGCCTATTTGGAGTTTGAAGAGAATGAAGAAAACGGTGGAGACATTTGGACAAATCCAGAAATTACCGCTTCTTTATGGAAAGACGGGGAAGAAACCAAGCTTGAACTCACGGACGCGAGAGAATTTCGCTTTCCGCAATCGGAAGGGAATTATGCATTGGCGGTAGAATTTATTGATCGTGACAATACAGCCCAATATGCAGGAAATATCGTAATCGAAGAAACTCCAGCTCAAAAGGCCGGAGAGCTTCCGAAGTACACCTTTATGGAAATGCCCTCGATTACGAAAGTGAACTCCGAGGATCCGAGCGGTGTGGTGTTCGATCATATTTATTCCGAAGCATGCTGGAACGATTGTTCTTTCAATAGCGGCTATGATATCTCCGATGTACACGCTGGAGATGTAGAGGAGGGCGACAGTATTGTAGTTGACTGGGGAATGATGGAGCCACAGCCGAGCGAAGTTGTGTTGATTGAGATAGACAACGACGGCGAAGAAGTAAGCGAAGAAATTGGCTTGTCTGACAATTCTTCAATTACCATTGATATTGTGGAACAAGATTTGGGGAAACAATACGCAATTCAATATTTATGGCAGGACGGGGAAAAACTGATCGGCCAAAGCAGCTTGAATTTTAAGCTGAAATAATTGCTAGTGTGATGGGAAGTGAATTTATTTGTTCAAAGCTTACATCAAGTTTATAGAAAAGTATGGGTCTCTGCTTATCGCAGCTTACAGTTTAATTTATTTGCTTACTTCGTGGGGCGATAATTGGATACTTACTCGGATTTTATTAGCTGCACTGATTATTTCTCCAATTATCGGCATTTCGGACATAAGAGAATCAAAATCGTCTGACTCTTAGTTCATAGAGTATCTTCTCTAATCAATGACGAGGTAAAAAACTATTATCTACTAAAGGAGCAACACCGTCATGAAAATAATTAGAATCATCCTGCAACTAGTCGCACTTGGCTTTAGTGCTTACGTGTTATGGACGCAGAACTTTACGTTAATGCCGTACGTCATGCTGATGCTTGGAGTGTTTATGTTGGTCGCAGGATTCGAGAAAATTCAAAGCGATCGAAAAGAATTTTGGGGCTATATGTTTGTCCTGATTTCTCTGTTTATCTTCTTCGTTTCAGCGCAAGGATTCATCGTAAATGCTTGAGGTTCGAGCTATCTTATAGCTGGAGAAATGAAAGTAGAGGTTCACTAATAGGAAAGGAGAAGTACATGAAATTTGTAAAAGGAATGTATGCAGTTCTAATCCTGTTCATGGCAGTCAATTTTCTAAGCGTCTTTGTGTTTGACGATGAGTATTCAGGCATCGCTTCCTGGATGAATGTGTTGCTCTTTTTACTTGGCAGCGTCTGTTACATAAATGCTCGACATATTTTTAGACGAGATTCTCAGTAAAACTATCAAAGCACTTGATAAGAACGTATACCAGTGAATAAAGAAGCAGCAATGGTCATCGGCAGATCCAATCAAATTTGGACACACAAAAAAAAGACCCTATAAAATATAGGGTCTTTTTTCAAGCTATTATTAAGCTTTAGTGACGTTTGTAGCTTGTAGGCCACGTTGTCCTTCTTCGATATCAAATGTTACAGTTTGACCTTCGTCTAAAGATTTGAAACCGTCGCTTTGGATAGCTGAGAAATGTACGAATACGTCATCTCCTGCTTCACGCTCGATAAAACCAAAACCTTTTTCTGCATTAAACCATTTCACTGTACCTTGTTCCATAATTGTTGCCTCCTAGTGTGGATCTCCACACAATGTGTTACTATCCTTGCTCAAATACCTTAGACGAAAAACAAAATATATTCTCGATCTGAAACCGAACAAAAATAACTCTTCCTAAAGGTAACACGGATGTGTTGAAAAAGATAGCAAAAGGATTCGATCTTATTTATTAAGGAAATTAGAAACACTGATTTCGTCAATGAAATCATCCATTAACGCTTATAGATTGCGCGGTCTACGGATCTAGCGCTTAAACATTAGGATGAGCTTTGAAAACGACGGGATGACTAAGAAAAAACAGACACATTTTCAACATAAATTTACAGAAAAATCTGACTAATTAGTAGTAGAGCATTGATTACACATCCTGAAAATCATATAATTTAATAAATAAACTGCCTTCTGTAGCATCGTGCTGGAGTCATTGCATCTACATGGGGATCAAGGGAGTGGGGCTTACAAAATTTTAAAGAATGGCGCAACAAAAATTCTGCTTTCACAAAAGGAGAATGATGACAATGGAATTACCAAGGGGGAAAAGTTACATTCGGCTCGACCAGATCAATCAAGAAGATATAGATAACTTGATTTCACGGGTGAATAGTTGTTCCTGGCGACAAACTTATCACATCCAACCGGTTTCCGGACTGCTCAATGACCCGAACGGATTTTGTTTTTATAAAGGTGAATACCATTTGTATTATCAATGGCATCCGCTCGGGCCTTTTCATGGCTTGAAGTATTGGTATCATACGAAATCGACAGATCTGGTGAACTGGGAGAATGTCGGGATCGCTATTAAACCGGATGAGTATTTTGATAGCCACGGGGCGTATTCAGGCAGTGCGGTGGAACATGAAGGGAAATTGTATTTGCTTTATACCGGCAATACACGGGATGAGAATCTCGTAAGACGTCCTTATCTATGCATCGCTTTGATGGATGATGAGGGAAATATCATCAAATCGAAAAAATCGGTTCTCGACAAAGTGCCGGATGGTTACACTGAGCATTTCCGCGATCCGAAATTATGGAAAGTGGACGACCGGTATTATGCGGTCATTGGCGCGCAGCGAACCGATCAAACGGGAACTGTGTGTTTATTGAGTTCGACTGATTTATTGGAATGGAAGTTTGAAGGGGAGCTAGCTACCAATTTGGATAATTTTGGGTTCATGTGGGAATGCCCGGATTATTTCGAAATGGATGATCGGGGCATCTTGTTTTTTTCTCCTCAAGGACTGGAGGCAAAGGGGGATCTTTACCAGAACATTTACCAGGCTGGTTATGTGCTGGGCGAAAAAATCGATTTAGAGCGGCGGCAATTGATTCATGGTGATTTTGTCGAACTCGACCGGGGGTTTGATTTTTATGCGCCCCATACGATGAAGGACCCGAGCGGCAGGCGGTTGATGGTCGCTTGGATGGGGCTGCCGGAAATCGAGTATCCAACCGATAGCAGCGGATGGGCGAATTGCTTGACCATCCTCCGGGAGTTGTCGCTCCGAGACGGCAAAATCATCCAACAGCCGATTCCAGAACTGAAGTCTCTTCGTAAAAATAAAGTCGAAGCACAGGATAAACTGGGCGACGAAAAGAAATCATACGAGGGATTTTCAGGTGTCACATATGAGCTGATTTGTGAGTTCGAACCGGGGGATGCCTTGGAATATGGCATCGAATTCCGCGTTAGTGAGGAAGAACAAACCGTGATCAAATACGATGCAGCCCAAGGGAAATTGATACTCGACCGCACATCCTCGGGTAAAGTAATTGGCAGCAAGCATGGCACCGAACGGAAATGCCGGATGGATGCGGACGTGTACAAATTCCAAATGTTTGTCGATTCCTCGTCCGTGGAGATTTTTGTGAACGACGGAGAAGAAGTGTTTACCGCCCGGATTTTCCCGGATATTAGAAGCCAGGACATCCGATTTTTTGCAAAAGGCGGCAGTGCTGCGTTTAAAGCCGTGAAATGGGATTATTGACGATTATAGCTAGATAAGGGAGAGGTGCTCAATGGGAGAGTTGTTCTCGATTGGTGAAGTATTGATCGATTTTATTCCCGACCAAAAAGGCATCGCTTTAAAGGATGTATCATCTTTTACGCGAGTGCCGGGCGGAGCGCCTGCCAATGTAGCAGCGGCGGTTGCGAAGTTAGGCGGAACAGCTTCCCTGATCACCAAAGTAGGGCAAGATGCCTTTGGCGATTTTCTATTGGAGCGGCTTGCTAAGGCGGGAGTGAAAATCGATAAGATTCCACGGACAAAAGAAGCGAATACCGGACTTGCCTTTGTGTCGCTCCGCGAAGACGGCGAACGGGACTTTTCCTTTTACCGGAACCCTTCCGCGGACTTGCTTCTGAAAGCTTCAGAAGTGAACGAAGACTGGTTCGGTCAAGGGGACGTTTTGCATTTTGGTTCAGTAGACTTAATCGACAGTCCGATGAAAAAAGCCCATATCAAAGCCATCGGAGCCGCTAATAAGAATGGCGCGATTATCAGTTTTGACCCCAATGTACGCTTGCCGCTCTGGGAAACCCCGAAGCAATGCCGGGAGACTATTCAAGAGTTCATTTCAACGGCGCATCTCATCAAAGTTTCCGACGACGAACTGGAGTTTATCACCGGCATCGCAGATGAGTCAACAGCGATAGCCTCTTTGTTTGCAGGGAATGTCTTGGCAGTCGTGTTGACGAAAGGCGCAAAAGGTGCGGATCTGTACGTGGAGAATCATAAGTATTCAGCCGCGGGATATTCGGTGGCAGTCGAAGACACGACCGGGGCAGGAGATGCCTTTACCGGCGCGTTTTTGTACCAATTGCTGAATTGGGGAGCGGCACCAGACAATTTGGAGGCCCTACTTATTGAGCATCACGAAGAATTGCTGGCGTTCGCCAATGCGGGCGGTGCGCTCGCCACTACTGGGAAAGGCGCTATTTCGGCTCTTCCCACCAAAAACCAAGTGCGGGAGTTGATAAAGTCCACCACAGCGAGCTAATCGTAATGAGTGGAATTATGCACACGCTAGTTCTTTGATTGAGAAAAACAAAAAAGCAAAATGGCTGCACTTCGTAAATTAGCGTTTAAACGCTGGTTTGTGAGGTGCTTTGTTTTGAAGAAAGGGTTCACATTACACTTTCAGATATTCGAAAAGAGGCGCAATAGCTGAGTGTGCAAGCATCGGGCATCTGTCAACAGGAAGGGCCGGGTTCATTAAGTCGTACGAATTCAGCCAATAAAACATAAATGGAATTTGATATAGTAAGGAGGAGAGGAGAGGTTAGATGAAAATGCCATTGGTTTTTGTCATGTTCATATTCGCCGGCCTATTGGCAGGATGTGCAGATGAATCTGCGATGAGCCAGACTGATGTAAAAGAGTTGGTAGCTGACATGAGCGGAAGTGATAAGGTCAGTGCTGCGTCGATTGATGATCAGAACCTGACCGTAGAAGATGAAGGAGAAAAATCGGTCTATCCATTACCGGAGGACGAGTTTTTTATCTCGATTGCCCCTTACGAAACATTCACGCATCCTTGTGAAATCCATAGCTTGACGGGGTGCCAAGGAGAACTGGCCGAAAAAGAAATGAATGTCGTTATTACCGATGAAACCGGAGAAGTTCACGTGGATGAAGTAATGACAACGCCACAAAATGGATTTATCGATCTGTGGCTGCCTCGGGACCGAACGTATACGGTGGAAATTGAAGCAGCAGGGAAAACAGGTGAGGTTCAGTTTTCCACATTTGCGGGGGACCCGACATGTTTAACGGATTTACTGCTGAGCTAAAGCACTAACGCTGGAAAAATCTCAGGAGACTACTGTTGTCTTTCAGAAGGAGTGAACTGGATGTCGAATATTCGCCTGCATGCAGGATACAACGAAGAAGAAGCGGGATTTATCCGCTATCATTTAGTAAGGCATAACAAAGAAAAAGTCGCTTATACCGAAGAAGAAAAAATGAGTTTTGTGTTAAAGAATGAAGAAGAGAACATTGTCGGCGGCCTGGTAGGACATACGGATTGGGAGTGTTTTTTCGTAGACCTTCTATGGGTAGACGATTCTTTACGAGGGATGGGAAAAGGCCAAGAATTATTGGCAACGGCAGAGTCATACGCGCGAGAACAAGGATGTCGCCTGATGAGGCTGGAAACCTTCAGTTTTCAAGCGCCGGATTTCTATCAGAAATTAGGATTTAAAGTGCTGGGGAAATTAGACGATTTTCCAAAAGGATTTACCCATTATTATATGTACAAAGATCTCTAAGAAGTAAAATCAATTGGATCGCAGAATAAAACGGAAAACCCGCAACGCCACGTGCTCACTTGCACATGGCCATGCGGGTTTTCTAATTTATTCCTTCAAAAAGTCCTTATCCAGATAACGCGGGTTCGGGTAGTCATAGAAGCCTTTGCCGTTCTGTATCCCCATGCGGCCTTTGTCGAGAAATTCCGTTTTCAAGTACTCGGCGACTTTTGCAGCTTCCGCATCACCAGCGTTAGCTTTCGCAACAGACAAATGATACGGCGTATTGATGCCGATGACATCCAAAATCGCGAAAGGCCCTTTCGGCGCACCGGTTGCGATCATCCAAGTCTTGTCGACCGTATGCGGGTCTGAAATGCCGTTGACGACCAAATACTGGGCGGAATTCAAAAACGGCACGAGCAAAGTATTCAAAATATAGCCCGGCTGTTCTTTGTGGAGCGGAAGCGCGACCATGCCGATTGCTTGAGCAAAGTCGACGACATCGTTAAAGACCGCTTCGTCGGTACCGCCATGTCCCATGATTTCCGCGGTATTGCTGCGCCAAATATCGTTGGCGAAATGAAGCGCCAAGAATTTCTCAGGGCGTCCTGTGTATTCAGCGAACGTGCTCGGCAGCATCGTCGAAGTATTCGTCGCAAAAACTGTCTGCTCCGGTGCGACTTTCGCTAAAGAAGTGTAAAATTCCTTTTTAATATCGAGCACTTCAGGCACCGCTTCAATCATTAAATCGGCATTTTTTACAGATTCCCCTAAATCGGTATAGAAAGACAGCCGGTTATAAGCGGCATCCAAGTCTTCATCCGTCGCTTTCAAATCTTTCCGGAAATGCTTTTGGAGCACTTCGAAACGCACCTTTGCACGAGTCAACGCTTCCTCATTGATATCGTATACTGCGACTTCGAATCCGTGATACGCCGATTGGAAAGCGATTTGGCTCCCCAACACGCCGCTTCCCGCGACCGTGACATACTTGAAATCCATTCCATCCCACTCCCTTTGAATAGATGATGCGGATCTTGGTGTATTGGCAAAAAAGGATGTTTCTGCCAGTGTTCTCTACTTCTCATAGTAGGGGAAGCGGGGGTGTTTTGCCATCATTAATTAAGAAACGAGCTTCAATCCGACGGCAGAGCCGAGCACCATTGCGATAAACAGGATGCGCCGCCAATCTTTCGATTCATTGTAAAACAGCATGCCAATGATCGCGCCGCCAGAAGCGCCGATGCCGGTCCAAATCGCATAAGCCGTTCCCATCGGCAGAGATTCCATCGCGATGGATAAGAATAAAAAGCTCGCAACAAATCCGCCGATGAGCATAGCGAGTGACTGCCATTTGCGGTCGTGATGCCATTTATTGATCATGGCAACGCCCGTCATTTCAAAAATCCCTGCGAATATAAGTGAAATCCAAGCCATTACGCTTCACTCCTTTCCGGTGTAGCATCTGCGGTCACCAGTTTCAACCCGATAACACCGAGCAGTAAAATGCCGACCAGTATCAGTTTTGCAGTACTGACGGGCTCATTGAAAAAGACGATTTCGGACAACACGGTCCCAGCCGTCCCAAGTCCGACAAAGACTGCATAGACGGTGCCGACCGGCAGTTTGTTTCCGGCATCGATCAGCAAAGTGAAGCTGACGGCGATCGCGACGACCGTAATCAGCCATTCACCGAGTGAATCCGCATGCTTTAATCCGACGACCCACGCGACTTCAAATAACGCCGCGATTAATACTTTTCCCCATTGAAGATTCATTGGAATTCCTCCTAATAATAAATAAAGTAATAAAATGAAAAGTAGATCAGTTGATGGAGTCGCTGCAGGTGGACGCTTTCCGCGGGCATGGCTTGAGCCTCCTCGGTCGCTTCGCTCCCTGTGGGGTCTCAAGACTCATGCTATTCCCGCAGGAGTCGCCACCTTCCGCTTTTTCATCCAGATTAATAAAATTCATAAAACGAAGCTAACACGAATCCAAGCAAGCTGTTCTTAGCAGTTTTGTGAAACTTTTACTGTTACAACTTTTGATTTCATGCAACACTTTTCAAAAATAAAAAGCCCGGGAGAACTGTAAAAACAGTTTCTCCCAGGCTTTTGTCCCTCCGTGTCACAGCGATGGCTGTGTGTTTTCTCTCGGACCAGGCCAGCTATGCTGCGGAACCCTAGAAAACTTTTTTTGGTCATTCAATTACTTCTAGTTATATAAGAAATGCCGATGGACTTCAAGCAATAAGGGTTCTAAGGCTACGGGCGTCTTTTGTCCATAACGTCCGCAACTTCTTCAGCCAAAGGGTCCTGTTCCGTTCGCAAGCCATCAATCACATGTTGATAGTCTCGAGCTGATTGGTTTTGGCTTAATTTGAACGCAGCTTGGATATCAGTAATGCGGAGCTCGAACCCGACGATGCCTTTGATATCTTTTTCGAGAAGCGCGCTGGGGAGTGTGTCCCACAGAACCGGCTCGTCGCGATGCTGTTCGTGCTTTTGGAGCAAGGTCACCAAATCCTCCCGCAGTTCCTCTTCTGACAACAAGCGGCCAGTGCCATACACATGCGCCGCTTGGTAATTCCAAGTCGGGATTTCCTTTTCCTCGTACCAAGAAGACGTCACGTAGGCGTGTGGCCCTTGGAAGGTCACCAATATTTCACCCGGGTCTTCAATCGTATGCCATTGCGGATTGCCGCGTGCAAAATGGCCACGCAAGACAAAGCCGTCGTGTTCTTTTTTTAACTGGAGGGGGAGGTGGGTCGCAAGCGGGCGGCCTTTTCCTGAGGTGATGATGGTCCCGAATGAATGAGCTTCGATAAATTCACGAATCTCTTCCGGGTCAGTCACTTGATAGTATTTTGGGATATACATAGCGCACCACCTTATCTAATTAATACTCTCTTCGATACAAAATAATGAGGAGTAAATTAATATATCTTCTAATAAAGTATGGAGTAAAACTGCGTAGACTCCCGCGGGACAGCGAGACAGCCGAGACCCCGCAAGAAATGAATGAGCGAAGCTTAGCTGAGTGCATTCATTTGCGACGCATCTGCGTTAAGCAGATGTGGGAGCACAAGGGTTTCAGAGCGGCTGAGGAGGCTTGGCGCTCGCCCGCAGGAAAGCGTAGCGATTTTACGGAATCCCCATGCTCATCTACTCTACAAAGTCTTCGTCAAAATCAAATCTGTCTGCTCATCGTCGCCCATGAAAAACGAATGGCTGCCGGTTTCGACAAAGCCTTTCTTGTCGTAGAACGCACGCGCGTTGTCATTGTGCTCCCAGACGCCGAGCCAGATTTTTTCTTTTCCTAATTCATTCGCCATTTCAAACGCTCGGTTCATGAGCACTTTCCCGGCGCCGTTTTTCTGGAATTTTTTCTTGATGTAAATGCGTTCCACCTCCAACGCTTCCTCACCCATCGGCTCGGTTTGAGCATCACCGGTGTTGATCTTCAAGTAACCCGCAACTTCGCCGTCGACCATGGCAAAATAGAAATGGGACTCTGGGGTGGCGAGTTCTTTGCCGAGTTTCGGCAAGTTATAGGCCGCTTCGAGATAAATATTCATATTTTCTTCGCTATTGTGTTCATCGAAGGTCTCTTTATAAGTGAGGATGCTGATGTCCTGCAATTTCTGAAGGTCTTCTTTTGTACATTTACGTAGGCTTGCCATGGAAATTCGCTCCTTTTCATCGTTAATATTCGCGCTTATGTCCTTTTTTGACCGCTTCAAAATCGACTTCGATGTTTTGGCGGATGCGGCGCAAATAGCGTTCGACTTCTACCGCTTCTTGCTCTGTAAAACCATCGAGTGCGACCGCGTTGGAATGGTCATTTTCCCGGAGGATGAAAGGGTAGGCCTGGCGTGCTTTTTCAGTCGGATAAATTTTTCGGATTTTCTTATTATCGGGATCATTGCGTTTTTCAATAAAGCCATTGCTCTCCAACTTTTGGAGGGCGCGCGTTGCGGTGGAGCGGTCGACTTTGATTAGGTCGAGCAATTGCTCCTGGATGATACCCGGGTTTTCGCAAATGCGGACGACATATAAGTATTGCCCTTTTGTCAGCTCGAGCTCTTTAAATTCGATATTGCTGATGGAATCCAAGGCGCGGGCAATCATGCCAACTTCACGCAGAATTTCGATCATAAATTGGCTCCTTTTATTATGTTGCATTTGCAACAATAATGAATTATATTGAGTGTACAAAAATCATTCGGCCAATGCAAGAAGGGAGAGCGGAAAATGAAATATTTCTTCTATGTCTCAGGTCTATTATTATTGTCACTTGGCATTGCGCTGACCATTTTATCGGATCTCGGCACGTCTCCGTTCGATGCTTTGCTTGTTGGGCTCAGCTTCAATGTCGGATTGACGGTCGGGAGCTGGGAAATCATCATCGCCGCCATCATGATTGTCGGAAACGCCATGCTCGGCCGTCAAAGACCAGAGCTCCTCGGCATCATGACCGCCATTATCGTCGGGATCGGCATTGACCTATGGCTTCACATATTGAGCGCTATCGTTGTCCCTGAAAATGTCACCAGCCAGACGCTTTATTTTACAGCGGGCTTGTTGGCGGTAGGGGTGGGCTCAGCGATCTACCTTCACACCAATTTTGCACCGATTCCAGTGGATCGCCTGACGCTTCTTGTAAAAGAACTCGCAAAGACCAACCTGTTCGTCTCGAGAACTGCCATCTACTTGATGTTTCTCGTTTTAGCGATAGTGTTCAGCGGCCCCATCGGCATCGGGACCGTGCTGACAGTTTGCTTTGGCGGATTGATTTTGAATGCGATCATGCCTGTGACGGCGAAAACTTTGGACCGGGTATTGTTGCCTAATCATCATTAAAGAAACACCGCAAGCAATATAAATTCCCGAAGTATCGGGATTTTGTTGCTTGCGGTGTTTTAATATTTTTAACTCTGTATTGTGAGAAAGTACTTAAATGAGTATCACTCTATTACCTTGTCTTGAACTTTTCATAATAAAATCTCCACATACTTTCTCAAAGATGAAGATATCCGGAACGTTTCCGCATACCGTAGTAACTGAGGAACATTTTTCTCTTTCTTGGCTATGTCACGCTTCATGCTTTCGTTTTTGCTTTTATACTACAATGATAAAAGAATTACGTATGAACGAAAAATAATTCCTGTAGATGATGTACTAAAATTCTTTAGCTCATAATGGTTTTTATTGGTATATTTAAAGGTATAAAGGAGTTTTAATAAAACTGGAGGGGTATCTTATGGAGGGTTTTTTTAGTGGGTTTCGATTAGGTTTGGATTTGATGTGGAGTATCGCCACAGCGGATCCTCAATTGACAGGGTTTCTGGTTGTTTTTATTTTAGCTGCATTTACGCTTACATTCATCGCTAATATTCTTAAAGACCGCAAATTGAAGCGATCAGGCATATTGCAAGTAGATCAGATGAAGGGGAAAGAATTCGAAGACTATCTTCGCGTATTGTTTTTAGAAAGAGGCTATCACGTACAGATGACACCGGCCACTGGAGATTACGGCGCAGACCTCATCTTGTCGAAAGGCGGGCGGAGAATAGTTGTCCAAGCAAAACGCTATAAAAAGAAAGTCGGATTGAAAGCCGTTCAAGAAGTTTCCACGGCGAAATTGCATTATAAAGCGGATGAATGTTGGGTGGTTACGAATAGTGGCTATACGGAGCCGGCAAAGAAACTGGCAGCATCCAATGGCGTGAAATTAGTAGACCGCATAGTGCTTATGAGGTGGATGCTGGTAATGAACAAAGACAGCGCACTCAGCTATGGAGAAAGGTAGAGGAGAAATTATCAATAAAGAGAAACTATAACTAACGGGGGAAATAACCATGAATTACATTCAAGACATGCGCCAGTTGATCGGTTCGAATTTATTGATGACGGTTGGCTGTGGAATCATTATTGAACAAAATGGCCTGATTTTGCTTCAGCATCGAAAAGACCGCGACGTTTGGGGAATCCCGGGTGGGGTCATGGAGCCTGGCGAAACATTTCTCGAGACCGCCGTTCGGGAAACCTATGAAGAAACCGGGCTGCGGGCAGAAAACCTCCAGCTATTTGGCCTGTATTCCGGGGAAGAGGGCTATGCCGAATACCAAAATGGCGACCAAGTCTATAGCGTGCAAATTATTTTTCATACACAAGAGTTTTCAGGCGAGCTCATGCAAGAAGGAGCGGAAAGCCACGAGCACCGTTTCTTCAAGCCGAACGAGCTGCCGAAAATCAATTCGCATCAAGAGCGTTTTATCCAAGATTGGGTGGACAAGGCGGGCTTGCCGATAGTCAAATAAGTGCGCGTTCGTTGGGAGTGAAGCGGATGAGAGAATTTTTGAAGGATAACAGGGCCTATTATCTCTCGTTTCTTGGAGGTGCCTTCATAGCGATTATCGTCTCGGGCATTTGGGCGGATGGCGCGGGCTATGAATTTATTCCGTGGGTGCTCGGCGCCTTTTTTATTGCCGAGGTGGTTAAATTCATCGCCTGGCGGATCGAGCAGAAAGAGGAATAACAATCGACTAAGATTGTCTTATCTTTCTGAATAGAACCACCAACGCGATCACTAACACGATTAGTAAAAGCCAAGTGAACACTCCGGTCAGGAATACAGAAGTCATGACACAAGCTCCTTTCAATAATGGCGTTAAGCAGGGTGTTGCCAATTAATTGTAATTAACTCAAGCATAGCATAAGAAAGAACAGGGGATGGCGCAGATGGAAAAGGGATTTCTTGAAGAATACCAAGAATATATACGTAAAACAGGAGATAGGAAAGCCTTGTACAAAGCTGTCGCGAAGGAATACGGCGTGCAAAAAGCGATTTACCCGGGCTCTTTTATTGATATCTCTCCGTCTCTCGTCATTCCTGAAGTAACGTATATCGATAATTTCAAAGGAGCCATTCGGTTTTTTAAACAAATGGACGGCATCCAGGATTACATAGAGCAACACAAAGAGTATCCGGAGGCCTGCAAGATTTCCTTTATCGGCCAGGATTATACCGAGCCGCTTGAAATCGGGCAAGTGGATTTAATCATTTCCCAATACGCCGGGTTTGTCGGGCAGGAAACCAAGCAATACTTAAAACCGGGCGGCATTTTATTATGCAATGACAGCCATGGCGATGCCACTTTAGCCAGGTTCGATGACGACTTTGAGTTGATCGGCATCGTGAGCGACAACGATAACATAGAGCGGGACAATTTGGAGGAATACTTCAAGCTCCCGAAGGAAAAGCCGGTTGACTTTGCGCTAGTCAAAGAGAAGATGAAGGGATTGAAGTACAGCGTTGCTGCTGAGAACTATCTGTTTCGGAAAAAACCTTAACAAAACGTACAGGTTCAATGGAGGCATACAAAAACGACACAGCCAGATGCAGCTGTGTCGTTTTCTAGTTTTATGAGGAAGATACCTCCACTTGTTCATATAAAGTGATTCCAAAATAACTGTATTTGATATGAACGGTATGAATTTTTTTGTCATGTTTAACTGTGAGCGCATACGCTTCATCATCTTCAGAAGCGGTCCCGTTGTTCACTTTTTCCAAAAGGCCAGTGGGGGAAGTGCCGGTTTTAATCGTCACCTCATCAAGATCTGTAAAATCATAAGCCTGGGCTTCCGCAGATTCAAAATCATCTGTAACGACAAAGCCTTTCAGCGGATTGCTCAGTTGGATTTTCCTTTCTAGCGGCTCTTCAAAATTATTGACCGCCACTTCGGTTAATTGGAAATCGCCCCATCCTTGATTGCCAAACCCGACTGTCACAGCATGGCCGCTCTCAGTATAGGCCAAGCTGTTCGTTTCAAGCGGCGGATTGCTTTTCAAAAACATCACCGTTCCGCCGACTAGAACTACGAATACCATTAAAGTGACTACGGTGACTAAAATCTTCTTATTCAAATTCCCACTCCTTTTTGACCATCCAGTTTCTTAACCGAAAAACATTTGGTAGAAAGTATAGGCAATCAACAAAATCACCAGCAGCAAAATCACGCCGCCGATGTCTTTCCAACCCATGCCGCGTGTATCCGGCATGCCGCTCTGTGCGCGGTTGGTGGAGTCGTTGACATTGCTGCCTGCATGTTCTTTCTGGTCTTTCAGCTGAAGGCGATCGCGCTGGTCTTCGGATTTGTTGTTTTTGGCCATAGTAATTCCTCCTAAAAGTGAGTGTCCTATTGAAAATGGCAGAAGATATGAACCCAAATTCAGTTCGCTATGTCAATTTCTCTATCGTTGTTGTCATAGAGACGCAATTCCATTGGAAAAGCTGTCTGGATTGAAGCAGGCAGTTTCTCATATTTTATAACATACAATTCATTCGATACGTCTGCTGAAAAGCCGAATGATACTTCCAAGGAATCGGCGCGTATCGAATCAATTTCTAGGTCCGAATTGTCGCCATAGATGACGCCATAGCCCCCGCTTTTGGTTTGGATATCGCGATACGTAATCGCAGGTCCCCATCCGGATTCGACGATCTTGAATTTTCCGTTCCAGCCTTGCATCATGTGCGCAAAAGCGATTTCTCCACTTTTCAGTTCGAAAAGGACAACATGGGACGAAGTATGATCCACTTGGGTGGTCCTTAAAATTTCAATACTCTTTAAGGCCGCTTGTTCTTTATAGACCCATTCTGTTAAGTCTTGTTGGAGTGTTACATTATCGATCTGGTATGGGAGATAAGTCGCTGTAGCATAAGATAGAAAGAATAGGAAAACGAATACAAAAACGATGAACCACCTTTTCTTCACTTGCATCCGCTCCCTCAATAAATAGCTGTCACAGAAATGAACTTAATTGAATTATACGCAAATCATTCCAAAAAGTTCCATAGACCTATTCATTTTATTATGTGAAATTGCTCATGATTGACTATATTCTACCTAGATTATATATGATAGGATTTATTTATCAATATTTTCCATAAAATCCATATTCATCAGAACAAATGACTAGCGTCGAAACGATGAAGTCAATTGTCATGCCGGTTGTGATGATTCTGGCGAGAGGAGTGGGGAAGATGAAAAAGCTGCTTGGTTTAGTCGTCATGGCATCCATGTTGTTGGCAGGTTGCGGAAGTTTACAAGGCACCGTATCGGAAATGACCGAGGCGAGCTTTATCTTGGAAGTCGAGTCCGATGACGCACGGCAAGCCCCGACCGAAGAAATCTTCATGACCGACCATACCGAATTCATCGGCGCGGTAAGTTCGTTCGAGGAACTCAAAGAAGGCGACCGCGTCAAAGTGGCACCGTTCGACACGACACCGGACATTCCTTATTTTCTTGCCTCTCGGGTTACGGTTGAATGAATCGTGATGAAACCGGCAGAAACTTGTTATGTACCGATGGGACTGTCTCGTGGTAATCTAGTAAAAATCAAAATCAGTGCGATGAAGAGAACAGTAGCTGGCGAATCCTTTTTCTAGAGAGCTCCGGGGTGGTGGAACGGGGCAAAAGGGCGCGAGTGAAGCAAGCCTCTGAGCACCGCGTCGGAACCTAGGGGATGATGCGGCGGGAGCTCCCGTTACAGAGCTCAGGTATAGATCGAATGTACCGAATGAGGCGCATATGGCGACATATGCGCGAACAGGGGTGGCACCACGACCGGAATCTCGTCCCCAAGACAATTGTCTTGGGGGCGGGATTTTTTTCTTTGCCTCGAAGAAACAGAGAGTGGTGGCGGAGATGAAAGGGATGTGGAAAGATAAAGAGTGGCGGGAGCCGATAGTTTTACTCACAGGCATCGGCATCGCAAACTTCGGGGCGTGGGTGTATTTGATCGCCTTGAACTTAATCGTACTGGATATGACCGGATCCGCGCTTGCGGTCGCAGGACTGTATATCGTCAAACCGCTTGCTACGGTCTTGACGAACTTCTGGTCGGGCAGCGTCATCGACCGGGTCAATCAGCGCAACCTGATGATCACACTCGATCTCCTGCGTGCTGTGCTCATCGCCTGCCTGCCATTCGCTGCGTCGTTATGGCTTATCTATGCATTTGTGCTGTTAATCAATATGGCGGGATCGATGTTCGAGCCGGCATCCATGACCTATATCACCAAATTGATTCCAGAGAAAAATCGCCAGCGTTTCAATGCGCTTCGCAGTCTCATCGACTCTGGGGCGTTTCTGATCGGGCCGGCTGTCGCTGGCGTGTTATTCATGATGGGGATACCGGAAACCGCGATTTATTTAAACGCAGCCGCGCTAGTTTTTTCCGCGTTCATCCTTCGTTCCATGCCAAAACTCGAAGAAGCGGCAATCGCGATAGAAACGGCTCATCGTATGTCCTGGGAAATAATTCGGACTGACTGGCGACTCGTCCTGAATTTCAGCAAAAGCGCTCGGCTCGTTATGACGGTATTCTTTTTGTTTAGCTGCATGATGGTCATGGCGACGGCCATCGATTCGCAGGAAGCGACGTTCTCGAAACGCGTGCTCGGCCTGTCAGACGGGGAATATGGATTTCTTGTCAGTGTTGCGGGAGCGGGCATCATTTTCGGCGCGATCGTTAATACGATCTTCACAAAAAAACTAAGGCTTGTCGCATTGATCGGCGGCGGTTCGGTAATGATGTCGCTTGGCTATCTTGTCTACGCATTATCGGACTCATTCGCCGGGGCAGCGGCTGGATTTTTTATCTTGGCGTTTTCGCTCGCTTTCGCCAATATGGGCTTCCATACTTTCACGCAAAACCATATTCCAGTCGACATCATGGGGAGAACCGTCAGTGCCTTCAGCCTGGTGGAAGCGGTGCTTGTGATTGTGGCGACGGCGATCATCGGGGTGGCATCGGAACTGGTCACCGTTCAGCCGGTGGTAATTGTCTCGGTCCTCGTCATGTGCAGCATCTCGCTAGTGCTATGGGCCATGAGTTTTAAGCAATCCAAGGAAACCGGCGCAAGCCAATTTACACTTACAGGCGAAAAACCATCTACCTAAAAAAGAAAGACATGCCGAAACCCGGCATGTCTTTCTCAGGGTGTTGAAAAATTTTATGGTTTGCAATCAATATACGAGAGAGGTCTCCTATATTTATACTAAACAATCAATGACCTCGCTAAGTATTTGGAGAAGCGTTCGCTCGACTCCGGTGGATCAGCGAGACGACCGAGACCCCGCAAGACGCGAAGCGGCTGAGGAGGCTTGGGCGCGAGCCCACGGAAAGCGAGCGATAAGCTTCGGAAAATACGATTACCCGAGGTTTTCTTTGTATGTTGCTTGCTCACTCTTCCTCTTCCAAGTCTTCAATCAATTGCTTCATTTCATCGATTTCCTTGCGCTGTGCTTCGATGATTTCATCCGCCAGTTGTCTCACGCGAGGGTCTGAAATGTTCGCGCGTTCGCTCGTCAAGATCGCGATCGAGTGGTGGGGGATCATCGCTTTCATCCAGCCGGTATCTTCAATAAGCACTTGGCTGCGCACGAGATACAGCGAGAGGGCAAAAACCAAGGCGCTGCCGGCAAGAATCCCGGCATTCGCTTTCTTGTTCTTGTACATCGGCCACATGAACAACAGCATGACAATCGCCATCACCGAGCCCATGATCAGCGCCATATAAAGCCGTGTTTCACTATAAAAAATATGGTCCAGCTGGAACACATTCAAATACATCAGCCAATACATAATGAAGGTAGAAGTTCCGATCATGATGCCAAATTTTAAGTACTTGTTCATCACACTCTCTCCTTTTTTATGGTTTGTTGGAAATTATTCGACAGGCGCCAACTCATCTTCTGTCACCCATTTATGGTTCGTCACTTGTTCGCCGCTATCGGTGGCCGTGAAGTCAACCATATAAACTGTTGTTTGTTGTGCAGAATCGATCGTCGCCGTTACGCCGTCCATGCCTTGCATATGCTCCGCATCGAGTACGGCTTCATCGCCTTCTTGGAATGGCTCACCGCCGGCATTCTCTAACTCTTCATGGATGACCCATTTATGGTCCTCGACCGGCTCTCCACCGCCCTCTGGTGTATAGCTGACCGCATAAACGGTGGTATCATAAGCGCCAGCAATCGTTGCTTCGGCATCTTTCATGCCGCTCATGTGATCGGTCGTGATAATGGCCTGAGATCCGGTGGGGTATGTTGGATCTTGGGCTTCCTGTAAACCATCCGGGACTTCACCGGAGCTGGAGTGGTCCATCATATGGCCGTCTTCATCCCCCATCTGCTCGTCCATCTGTTCTTCCATATTCTCGTGGTTCTCTTCCATGTTTTCATCCATTTGCTCATCCATATCCATTGGAGTAGGATCAGCTTGGCATGCGCTTAGTGCCAGGGCAGCAAAAACAGAAGCTGCAGCCATTGTCATTTTGTTCTTTGCCATTGTAAATTCCTCATTTCTTTTATCTCTTCTTAAGTAAGCTACCCCGAATGTTTGCATAAACTGTGCACAAACCGTGACAATTTGATTCAGTTGCCGACAGTGGGGAAATTCTTTTCTTTCTTTGTTTCCTGCACAAAAAATCGAGAACTTTCCCGTATAGTAAAGATAATAGGCACACCAAAGAATGCGCACGTCTACCGCTATAATTGAAAGAGGGAGTCTATGTTAAATAAACTGGCATTAAAAATCGGCTTATTGTTTTTCGTGTTCATCGTCAGTATTGAATTATTCTTGTTCTCAACACTGTACTTCACCTTCGTCAATGAACGCGTTGATGAAGTGATGTCGAATTTATTGGCGCGGGGCAATACGCATAGTGAGGTGCTCGAGGACAGTTTCAATGACACCACGTTGTCGCACGTGGCAATGATGGAATCGTCATCGGATTTTATCGTCATCATCACGGACGAAGCGGGCGAGGAACTGACCCATTCCGATCAGATCGAACCGGAGATGCGTGAAGTGCTCGGCCATACCGATATCGAAGAAGTTCCGGAACAAGGAGAAATCCTCGAAGACAATTGGCAGGACGAACGCTTTATCGCTACCGACAGTCCCATCACCATCGGGGGTGAGCACCAGGGGCATGTGCTGATGTTCGCGGAAACGAGTCAAATCAAGGAAATGGTCGAGCGTATGAGAAACCAATTCATTCTCGGCGGCCTTATTTCGATCGTTCTGACGGTCATCACCATTTTCCTCTTGTCGCGTTTGATCACTTTGCCGCTTATTCGCATCAAAAAAGCGACCGAACAACTCGGCAAAGGGCAAGGCGGAGTGGCGCTCGATATCGAACGCAACGACGAACTGGGAGAACTCGCGAACGCCATCACCCGGCTGTCGACTGACCTGGACCGCTTAAAGCAAGAACGCAACGATTTTCTGGCAAGCATCTCGCATGAACTTCGTACGCCGCTCACCTATATGAAAGGCTATGCCGATATCGCAAGCCGGCCGGGGCTATCAGAACAAGAACGCCAGGAATACCTTGCCATCATCCGAGAAGAAACCGGCCATTTAACGGTGCTCATCAAGCAATTGTTCGAACTCGCTCAGCTGGACCATAACCAATTTTCCATCCAACGAGAGCTTGTGCCAATTGATGCCCTGTGCCATACCGTGGCATCGCTTGTGCGGCCGGCATTTGATGAAAAAAACATTTCATTCACGGTCGAATGCGAACCAGACCTTACCGCTTGGATCGACCCGGCACGTTTCCAGCAAGTGCTGCTCAATATTCTCGACAATGCGCGCAAGCACTCGGAGCCGAACACGACAGTGACGTTAGAAGCGAGACAAGACGAAACTTCTATTCTCATCAGCGTAATAGACGAGGGCGAAGGCATTCCGCAACAAGACGTGCCGTTTGTCTTCGACCGCTTGTACCGCGTCGACAAATCCAGATCCCGGCAGTCCGGCGGCAGTGGGCTTGGCCTCGCCATCGCCAAGGAACTGGTCGAATCCCACGGCGGGCGCATCAGCATCGATTCCGAGCCGGATGCTGGAACAACGGTGACGATTCAATTGGAAAGAGGGGAGAACGATGCAGAAAATCCTATTGGTTGATGATGAACGGCGCATGCTCGATTTATTGTCGCTGTATTTAACGCCTCATCAATATTCTTGCACCAAAGCTCAAGGGGCGCAGGAAGCGCTACGCTATTTGGACTCACAGGCGTTTGACTTGGTGCTGCTCGATATCATGATGCCGGACATGAGCGGCTTTGAGCTATGTGCGAAAATCCGGGACTTTTCCGATGTGCCGATTATTATGCTGACAGCGCGCGAACAGCAGGAAGACATCGTCAAAGGCCTCAAGCTTGGGGCGGATGATTACATCACCAAGCCGTTCAATGAAGAAGAATTGCTCGCCCGCATCGAAGCGCTGCTCAGGCGGCAGGCGCCGAAAAATATTATTGAAGTGGGCGGCTTGAAATGGAATGAAGAACGATTTGAGCTGAGCTATTTGGGCGCGCCCATCAAACTGACGCCGAAAGAATTTTTCATGGTCGGGCAGTTAGTGAAGAACCCCGGCAAAGTATTTTCACGCGACCAATTGATTTTGCTCATCTGGGGTTATGACTCGGAAACAGAAGGGCGCACGATCGACTCCCACGTCCGCAACGTCCGGGAGAAAATCCGTCAATCTGGCTTTCCGGTCGACAAGCATTTCCTCACCGTATGGGGCGTCGGCTATAAATGGTTGAACGAAACAGAATAACTACACAAAGAAATCCATCCGGAATATTTCCGGATGGATTTCTTTGTCTTATGCGATTGAACGGCATGCTTCTGCGCATCTGTGGCACGCTTCCGCACAGTGGTTGCAATGATCGTGCATATCGGCGTGTTTCTGGCACTCGTCTCCACATGTCTGGCAGATCTCTGCACACACTTTGGCCAGTTGTGAGACGAAAGGTGAATTGCGGGTAATTGCTTGTTCGAGATAAGCGCACATATCTGCACATTCCCGGTCAAGCCGGATGCATTCCGCCATCATCTTAACCTCGTCTTCCTTTAGGCAAGCGTCGAAGCAATGGTTGCACGCTGCCATACACTCGTGCAGCGTTTCGAGCAATTGTTGGGGTTGTTCGTGAGCCATTTCAAAAACCTCCTTAGTAGATTTAACTTGTCAGTAAGGAGATTTCCCGCTCGACCTGAAAGTAAACGGAATGTGTCAAACTCCATGGAAATTCCATAGAAACTGCACAAACCCCCGAATAAGGCATATTTGGCTATTCTCGACAATTTCTCGATAGTTAACGCTTATAATGAACAGCAAGAGAACCGAAAAATGATTCAAGAGGTGAAGGCTAATGGCAAAACATGACGAAACCAAAACGCATACAGCTGATCAATCATCAGGTACAGATCATCACGGCATGCATCAAGACAATTCAGCCGTCCAAAAAGAGCATGTGCACACTGATCATAAGCACAAAGAACATGAAGGTCACGGAAGCGGACATGGCCATCATGGGCACGGGGGACACGAGGACATGGTGGAGGATTTCAAGAAGCGCTTTTTCATTTCGCTGATTTTGACTCTCCCCGTACTTGCGATTTCGCCAATGATTCAGCATTTTCTCGGCGTTGATTGGCGCTTCGATAACGACATGTATGTGTTGTTCGCCTTATCGACCATCGTCTTTTTCTACGGCGGCTGGCCATTTCTCACAGGCGGCATCGCAGAGTTGAAAGATAAAAATCCAGGCATGATGACCTTGATTGCGCTCGCGATCACCATCGCCTACAGCTATAGCACGCTCGTCGTGTTCGGGTGGGACGGCAATCAGCTGTACTGGGAGCTCGCGACGCTCGTCGTCATCATGTTGCTAGGGCATTGGATTGAAATGCGTTCCATTATGGGGGCGTCGAATGCGCTCGAACAGCTTGTCAAATTGATGCCGAATGAAGCACATCGTTTGAATGACGACAAACAAGTTGAAGATGTGCCTTTGTCCGAAATCCGCAACAAGGATTGGGTACTGGTCAAGCCGGGTGAGAAAATCCCGGTCGACGGCGTCATCGTCGAAGGCCGTTCCGCAATCGATGAATCGATGCTAACGGGTGAATCGATCCCGGTTGAAAAAGAGGATGGTGACACGGTCATCGGCGGCTCGGTCAATAAAGAAGGCTCACTCGTCGTGGAAGTCGAGAAGACAGGAGAAGATTCGTATTTGTCCCAAGTCATCACGATGGTCAAAGAAGCACAGGAATCGAAGTCGAGGACGCAGGATTTAACGAATCGTGCCGCCAAATGGCTGTTTTATTTGGCGCTCACTGCCGGATTTGCCACACTGTTCGCTTGGCTCGCACTCGGCTATTCCTTTGATATTGCTATCGAACGCATGGTGACGGTCATGGTCATCACTTGTCCGCATGCACTCGGTCTCGCAGCGCCGCTCGTCGTCGCAGTATCGACATCGATTTCAGCGAAGCAAGGCTTATTAATTCGCAACCGTGCCGATTTTGAGGGCGCACGCAATTTGAACGCCGTTGTCTTCGATAAAACGGGAACCCTGACGAAGGGTGAGTTTGGGGTCACCGACATTATCGCAAGTAACGGATACAGCAAAGAACAAGTATTGCAGCTCGCCGCAGCTATCGAGCAGAACTCGGAACACCCGATTGCGACGGGAATCGTCCAATCGGCAAAAGAGCGCAACTTGGCGATCGGCAAAGTCACCGATTTCGAATCGATCACCGGTAAAGGCATACAAGGCCAACTAGAGGGCACAAAGATCAACGTCGTCAGCCCCGGCTATATTAAAGGGGAGAACTTGCCTTATGACGAATCCGTCTTTAACGCATTATCAGAAGAAGGCAAGACAGTTGTCTTCGTCTTGGCTGATAACAAGCTTGCTGGCATGATTGCTCTTGCCGATATGGTACGTGATACAGCAAAACAAGCAGTTGCGGCCTTGAAAGAAAAAGGCATCCATTCGATCATGCTGACGGGTGACAATCAAAAAGTCGCCAACTGGGTCGCCGCACAGCTCGGCATCGAGGAAGTTTACGCCGAAGTGCTGCCGGACGACAAAGCGAACCAAATCAAGAAAATCAAAGACAAAGGCTGGCGTGTTGCCATGACCGGAGACGGCGTGAACGACGCCCCAGCACTTGCGACGGCCGACCTCGGCATCGCAATCGGCGCAGGAACCGACGTTGCGATGGAAACGGCAGACGTCGTGCTCGTCAAAAGCAATCCGAACGATGTCGTCGCACTCATTGATTTGTCGAAAAAAACCTACCGTAAAATGATTCAGAACCTTTGGTGGGCAACAGGCTACAATATTTTCGCCATTCCGCTCGCGGCCGGTGTCCTGGCACCGTGGGGAATCATCGTCAGTCCAGCTGTCGGTGCCGTTTTCATGAGTTTGAGCACGGTTATCGTCGCAATCAATGCGAAACTGTTAAAAGCGTAAAGAATATGCAAAAGAGCCTATACTCTTGACAGAGTATAGGCTCTTTTAAAGTAGTTAGATAAAAATGAAAAGAAGAACGTTTTAGGCGACTTAATAGCAAATGAACGAAGCATAGTCAAAGCTAAACCCCCATTTTAATTTGGGGAAATGTCTTTTTTCGCAAAACCTCATCAAACACGAAAAAGACCACTGCCACAATTACCGCGAAGTACATAAGCGGTCCGAGAAACAGGTAAGACAAGAGGCCAAACCCCAAATGAATAAGAAAAGCGAGCGGAAGCCGGTAGCGTGTTGTCTGGGCAGTTACTAAATCAGAAAACGACGAAACCGGAATCCCGTAAACGACGCTTCCAAATAAGAAAATGACAAACAAGAAAAAAATAAACCCAAACGCTGCGAAATCCATCCCTTTATCTAGCAGCATTGAACCCATAATCATAAGTAAACCGCAAGCCGTCAAAAAAACGGAAGCGTAGAGGGCGGCCTTGCCTTTTCGAAAGAGCGCCTCGTCCTTATAGAGCTTTTTGCGAATGAACGGCAAAGATGTCAACACGATTAAACTTAGGGTGATTTTCAACTGGATCTCAAAAAAGCTGCCCCATATCACAAATGCCAAAATAGATAAAACGAGTATGTATAAAAAAGCTCTGTACATGCGGATTCCCCCTGTCCTTATTGTAACGGATGCAGGGGGTGGACAGGTGAACCGAATTGCATCTGCCTCATCTATAGTTTGACACAGGTAGCATTCTTCCTGTTGATGCTATTAGACCACTCGATCGGATAAAAATATAAGGCTTATTACTGAATTATCTGTTAAAGTAAGTTATACTAGAATTACCCATATTTTCAATAATATCTAATCTTAATAATGATTTACGCATCTATTTCATTCAACGAAAAGGGGCGATAAAATGATCTTGCATACCGAAAGCTTTGGAACTGGCGAGCCACTGGTGTTTTTACATAATGGCTTATTAACAGGGCTTACTGATTTTGAGTTTCAGCGAGATCATCTTAAAGATCGCTACCATGTTGTTTTGCCTGATCTGCGGGGGCATGGAGAATCGGTCAGCGACAAACTGGACCGATTTTTTGAAGACAATGCGGCCGATTTGGCAGAAACCTTCGACCATCTAGGCATCGAATCTGCTCATATTATCGGTGCGTCGCTCGGGGCTTTGGTCGGCATATTTTTCGCGAAACGGTACCCTGCGAAAGTGAAAAGCCTGGTAATCTCCGGCGTGATTGCCGAGAAACCAGACAATTGGCCGGAATTGCACAAGCAGGAGACTCACAAATGGCGACAAATTTTGCATTACGCAGAAGCCGTCACTTACTATAATCAAATGCACAAAGCCGATTGGCGCAAGTTCATCGAAATGGGGCAGTCCGAGGACTGGTATCCCTTTGAAGAAACGCAAGACCTGTCGGATATTGACGCACCGGTTCTATGCATGGCAGGTGAAGGAAACCCGAACGAAACGAAAAGCGTCCTGTATTACTCAGGAAAGCATGAGCATGTGCACGCCTCGGTCATTCCGTTCGCGTCTCATCTGGTTCATGCCGAACAAGCGGATTTGCATACCAAAACACTCGAATTGTTCCTAAGTCAGATCGACTAATCGGGAGAGGGGTTCGTGTCTCATGAGAAAAGTAATTTACCTGTTGGCAATGCTGTTTGTTCTCGGCGGCTGTTCAGAAGGCGACCGCTATCAATTCAATGGAAGCAGCGATAATTGGGATGTCTTTTACACGGTGGATGTGACTTCAGAAGACAGCAAAGAAGCAACCGGCAAAATCGTCTACACCGGCCAAGACCCAGTGCCTGAAACGATTATCTATTCCATCGAATCAACTGCAGGAGGAACCAGTGCCAATGTCGCTGTCGGTGAAGGGGAAGTAGTGGTCGGCAAGAGCGCCTGCGAAGGCTGTGCGGTCATCCAGCGCGGCGAGGAACTGGATGTACAGATCAAATGGGACGGCCAAGTGGAAGAAATTGCATTGACGACCGAATGACAGTGTTAGATTTTCAAACGTGAGGCACGACAGAGGAGAGTTTTCGATGAACACAACAAGAAGCCATGGGTTTCAATTTCTGGATTTTTTATTTGTGGAAGAACAAGACATTCTTCAGTTTGAGTCCATTGCAGGGTCGTTTGCAGTTGTTCGATGCGGCGGCAAAACGCTCATGGTCTACAACAAATGGCGACAGCAATGGGAATTGCCGGCTGGCGCGAGAGAAGGACAGGAAACCTCAAAAGAGTGTGCCATCCGGGAGTTATACGAAGAATCAGGACAGCAGCTTGAGGACTTGGAGTTCAAAGGCTTGCTCAAACTTCAGCACACAGATACGCAGGAAATCAAATACAATCCTGTTTTTCTCGGAACGGTAGAGAAGCTGAAGCCCTTTATTCCAAATGATGAAACAACGGAAATGAAGCTATGGGACACAAAAGAAGAAATTGGCGTACTGGATGAAATGGACATCAAAATTCTCGATTATATTTAAGGTAAACCAATACATGGAGGGTAGCGGTGTGAAAGAAGCTAAAAAATATTGGCGGGGTACGGCTGGAGTGGTCATTGAGAGTGGCAAGATCCTCATGGTGAAGTCAAAGACATCTGGCAAGTGGAGCATCCCGTCTGGAGAAATTGAAATAGGCGAATCCCCGCAGGAAGCGTGTGTGAGGGAAGTGTGGGAAGAAACGGGCTTTCACATCGATGTGAAAGAACAGCTGCATACGAAAAACGTGCAAATTGGCCAGTACGAAGTCACCAGCCATTACTTTCTGTGCAAGGTGGTCTCAGGCAATCTATGTTATCAGGACCCTGATTACGAAATCGAAGAAATTGCATGGCAAACCGAGGCAGAACTGAAAGAAGTGCTTCACGATTACCCAGAAGATCAAGAACACCTCATTGCGTTCATGAATCGCGCAGCTTCCGTCTTGTGAAATACGTGCAAGGAGTGGCATCCATGAACCGAGTAGCGGTGATGACGGTCGGCAAAACCCATAGCGGCAAAACGACATTTGCCCAAGCACTCGAGCGGCGACTGGCCAATGCCATCGTCATCGACCAGGACAATCACGCAGAAATCTTGCGGAACTATTATCCAGCGCTGGTCCCCAAGCAAGGGGCGAATGCGATCAAGTATGCCCTGACGCAGACCATCGTCGATTATGCGGTCGATCAAACCGATTGCCACATCATTTTGTGCAACGCCAATCGCAACCGAAAAGGCCGCTTGAAGCTGTTGGAGTTTTACCAAAGCAAAGGTTTCACGACTATTTTGATGAACTTTGACATCGCGGACAGTGTGCTCGAAGCGAGAATCGATCGAGCCCGGCGTGATACTTCCATCTTGCGCACTGTTGCTTCCTTTTGCGATGTGCTTGAGCGGCAACGAGTCGAATCTCTCGAGGGCCCCGGCGTTACGCCCACACCAGGCGAAGCGGATTATTTGTTTACCGTAGCGAATGAACAGCAAATCGAAGCCGCTATTTCAGCAATCCTCGAACTAGCCGCAAGGGGAGAAAGCTCATGAAGAAACTGTCGGTCGTGCTGATGTGCTTGTTCGTAGCGTTCGTTTTATCAGCGTGCCAGAACAGCTTAATTGGCGCCGAACAACGGAACGCGGACAAACTCATCTTGTACCAAATGGAGCGTTTCGGGGAATTGAGAGAAAGCACGCGTACCGAAGTGACCGATGCACAAACGATTGAGTTATTCGCCGATGCCATTTCGCGTGCCGATAAACTCCAGGGCGTGGCGGATGTAGTGGATCCGGATTTCCAACTGGACTTCGGAGGAAAGACATTCTATTTATGGGTATCAGCAGATCAAGTTTCCGTCATGGACGAGTCCGATACTCACGCGCTCTATACGTTAAAAGAAAAAGATGCCGAGGAACTCTATAGCTATCTGTCGTCAGAAAATCTGCTCGATGGATTGACTGAGCATAAGGGAGCCAGGTAAATGAAGAAGTTTTTCCTATCCACAGCTGGTGGGCTCGTTCTTGGCCTCTTCCTATCGTTCACTTTCATGGACTACGAAAGCAGCTGGATGCATCATACCCAAAGAGCGGGCGCTGACCAAGTGGTGAAAGAAATGGATTTCGATTTTGTCTTCTTTTCCACAATTCTTGTGCTCGTTATTTTCATACTCATCTTTGCAGTCTGGACTTTCATCGAAAAGAAAAAGGATGAAAGCTTCATCAGGAACTTGGAAAATGATAAAAAACGAGACAACTAAAATTTCTCTGAAGCATCTCACAGCAGATGCTTTTTTCTATGCCGTTATTTTTTCGTTCAAACGGGGATACAAGGAAAAGCAGTGAAATTCATTAGCGAAATAAGAGGAGGACCATCACATGGATAAACCGATCAAAGCGTTCGTCTTCGATGTGTATGGCACATTGTTCGACGTCATCGCCATCAAAGAGCAATGCGAAGAGGTGTTTCCCAGCCACGGCGACGCCATTAGCCAAACCTGGCGCACGAAACAAGTGGAATATTTCATGATGCGCCAGCTTATGGGAAAATATGATACCTTGTACGCCGGCACCCGCAGTGCCTTGAAATACGCGCTGGAAGACGAAGGGCTCGAAACGACAGATGACATCGAGCGGCAATTGATGGACGCTTACTTGCATTTGCCGCTTTATGAAGAATCGGAAGCGGTATTGAAACAACTACAGGACCATCAACTCGTCGTGTTCTCGAACGGTTCGCACGATATGCTCGACCCTTTGATCGAAAACGCTGGGATCAAGGACTTGCTAGACAAAGCTGTCAGTGTCGATGAGATCAAGCAGTTCAAGCCGGCACCGGCCGCGTATCAATACGTGTTGGGCCAATTGCAGCTGGAGCGCGACGAAATCCTGTTCATGTCATCAAACGGCTGGGACATCTCCGGCGCGAAAAACTTTGGCTTCCGTACCGCCTGGATCAACCGCAAAGGGGTGCCGGTCGAACAGCTTGGCTTGGAGCCGGACTATGTGTTTGAGGATCTGAACGGCTTGCTCCAATGGAAATAAAGTGCAGAAAAGGTTAAAACCGATTATTCCGGGTAAACTACTTATATAATAGAGGAGGCATTTTCATGAATAGATTACAATTAGGGGATTCAGCCCCATCATTTACATTGCCGCGCGCTGAAGGCGGAGACTACTCACTACAACAGGATTTATCTGAACGCAAAGGCTGGCGCTTCGTCATTTTCTTCAGAGGCTCATGGTGCCCAGTATGTAACGAAGAATTACAGGATATCCAGGAAAACTTGTCGTATTTTGAAGGCAAGGACATCCATTTCACGTTCGTGTCAACAGACAACCAGCAAGACCTTAACGAAATGAAAGAAAAGCACGGCTTGACCTCTCCAATCTTGGCCGATGCAACAGAAGACATCCTGAAACAATACGGTGTCTACTATCATGGAGAAGACGCGTTGTACGAAGATCACGGCATTCACGGCGAGCCAGCGTATTACTTGCTCGACGAAGAAGGCAAGCTTATGTACCAGCAGCAACAAACGAGCCCATTCGGCCGTCCGCATTCAAAAGAATTGCGTAAAATCGCTGCATACATCCGCAAAAACCTAAAATAATAGTACACAAAAGAGCTTGGAGGATATTCTCCAAGCTCTTTTTTCATGGGTCAACGCGTCTCGAGCACCGCGAAATAATTGCCTTCCGCATCTGCGAAATTGAATGTCCGGCCGGTCGGCATTTCGATGATATCGCCGACCGTGACGCCTTTATCGGCGAGTCCGTTGCGCAGCTGTTCAAACTGGTCTGCATAAAACAATAAAGACGGTGTCTCCAAGCTCAAGCCTGTATCCATCTGCTCGAGTAAATTCTTGTCTTGCAAGACGAAGCTAGTCTCTGCACCGTTGCGAGGCGCGATTTCGACCCATCGCATGCCGTCGGTTTCCGCGTCCTGTATGACCACAAAGTCCATCTTTTCTGTCCAAAATGCGACTGTTGCGTCCTGATCGCGTACATACACCATGACCTGTCCAATTTTTGAAATCATCGATTGGCCTCCTCTGAATATCATGATAAATCACGTCCCTTATACATTCGGTGGGGACGGGCAAAACCCTTCCACGAGCGAGGTGGAGCGAAACTCATTCCTTTTACCATTAAGCATACACTCCGAAAAACGCTTAAAAAAGCAAACAACTCCCGGGAAAGCTTTTAATGCTTTTCCGGGAGTTGCTTTATATGAATTCAACCAGCTGTAAAAGCCTGGTCAAAGTGCCGACTGGCCATTAGGAGTTGCCGCTGCTTTTGCCGCCTTTACGGCCTGCTTCTTCTCTGCTCATCTTATTGTCATTATTGGAGTTGTTCCCGCTAGTGGAATTCCCTCCGCTATTGCTGTTTTGTCCACCTTTAGATCCGATTTCTTCGTAGAATTCCTTGTTATGGCTGTTTGATGTTGCTTCTCCGCCTTGGCGTCCTGCTTCTTCTCTGCTCATTTTGTTTCCATCATTTTGGTTTGCCATGTTCAATTCCTCCTTGAAATAGATTGTGGTGATGTGTTGTGCGCACATTACATCTATATCCATTTATCCCATTATTAAACATTGCTTTTGTACCGAATATGAGAATCCGACTTTCTTACTTCTCCTTTTCCAAAAGGAGGCTAGCCATAAGAAATTCTTTCAATGCTCAGCCGCCTTTACTCTTCAAGCGCGCCAAAAGCAGCTGCTAGGCGGGCTGCGAAATCTTCAGGCGCTTCGACCGATTCCATGCACACGCTGATGATATGCGGATTGACGTGCTGCCACTGGCGGTAATCGGTCGGTAAGGGGATGCGGAAATCCTTCAAGGAAAAGATGAAACAAGGATATTCTTCCGGCAGCAAAAAGATTTCAGCACGATTCAAGGCTGTGCCATCCGCATTCATTTTCTCGAATGAAATATCGTGTTCGATGATGCAAGTAAAACATTGCCGATCCCGCCAAATTTTCATTTCACGGGATTTTTTAATGATTGTCTGGCTAGCTGAAACCTCGATTTCCCCACCTAAATAGGATTTGAGCTTTTCGACTGCGTTTGCTGATAAAGTCTCCATGTCCTTCTTCCTTTCTACGGGTAATGGACCCAGCTCGTGAAATCACCCCAATAGCGATTGTTTCTGCCAGCATTTGTTCAGGAAGTTTTTCGTCTCCTGAGTCGAACACATCGCTAAGTGAAGATGCAGTTCCTGGACGCCGTGCACCAAGGAACTGCCGATTCCCTGGTTGCGGAAAGAAGGGTGAACGGAGATATGGTGCACAGCGAATGTTTGTTTCTGTTTATGAATGCCGATTACCCCAACCACTTTCTCGTGATGCTGCCATACATACAAATGGCGCTCAGGAAGCACTTCATAAGCGCTGAGCAATTGCCGGACGGGAATTCCTGTGTGGACTGCCGGCAGATCGGAAAATAACAGCATTACGCCTTCCTGGTGGCATGGTTCATATTCAATCATCATTCAAACCCCTCCTTTTTAACTGTTATCCATGACAAAAATCCATAAAAAAACGCCAAAAAGAATAGAGCATTCTTTTTGGCGCTACCTCTAGCACTGTGTCTAGTGTATACAACCGGTTCGTTATTGGATTGGTTTTTAAAATCGAGTAAAACAAGAGCTAAGTTGAATGGCGGTTAATCTAGTTACACCATACCCAATATTTCCTGGGAAGTAAACAGAGTATTTGAAAAATAGTTAGAAAGAAATGATTGCGATGAATATTTATCTAAATTTTGGAAATTGCATTCATAAAAACTAGGAGCTCAAAGTTTCTTTTGGCCGTGCAAAAGATGAGGGGCAATTAATAAACCCCTCGGCCTGTCGCATTACCAGGACAGGGCCGAGGGGTTTCATATATGCTTATTTCTTGAACGTCAACAAGGCATAGCCTTTGTCTTCTTCAAAGTCCCAGTCGACATAGGTGCCGATCAACGGGCGTTTGGCGATGGCAGGCACTTCCGATTCGGCAAACAGCATATATTCCAATGGCCGTTTCGCAAGCTTCAAAGCTTCTTGGAATTCATTTTTGATCAACTCTTTCTCCAGCAAGGTGAAAATGCCGATCCGTTCGATAAGAAGCACCCGATCGCTGAGCCAATAGAAATGGGTTTTGTCCGGTTCTTTCTGTCCCGCGATGCTCAAGCGCACCACTTCTTTGCGGAGTGCTGGCTCGTCCACCTCTTCTGGCCACCGGAGTTTATGGGCTTTCGGTTCTTCCAATACCCCGAGAATCATGCCGGAATAATCGTCCAAATTCCAATCGGCGAATAATTCCACGACATCGAGGTCGGCTTCTTTCCAAAAATTCTTCTTGAACTCAGCCATCAATTCAACCATCAGTAAATCCCTGGTTTTCAACACACGGTTTTTTTCGTTTTGGTCGAGCAGGATTCTTTCCATCGGGGCTAGAAACTCCCGGATCTGGATGCACACGAAACAGTTGTAAATAATTACGTGCACGGAGCCTGGCCCTTTGCCGAAATGCTCCCGCAAGATGGTCGCAGTAAACCCGCTGATGATGGATTCTGCCGTTTTTTCCTGAGGCATATGCTCTCTCCTTTAAACGGAAGATACTATCCAACCATTTGGGCAAGTGTACAAGGCTTAGGCTAAAATAGCCAGTTCATCCGTACAATTCACCGAAATAATTGGAATAAAAGCAACAATCCATTCTGCCTCCACAAGATAACCCCGTCAGTCCTGCCCTAAATACCGGCTCAATTGCCCGGAAAACGCCTCGAGCTTTTCCGGCCGGGCAGAATAGACGCCTTTTTCGACTTGGATAAACTTCGCCGCTTTCAATAAGGCCAATTGATGGTGCAAGGTCGTCTTCGAGATATTGAAGTGAGCGCTCAATTCCTGTAAGGAAGCGGGGCCGCGGTGCAAATGATACAAAACATTCAAACGCAGCCCGTCCCCGAGCGCTTTATGCCCTTGGATCAATTCATTTGGCGGCACTTCGCGGTCGAGCAATTGCTGTTCGCTGACCGGATAGAAGAATAATTTCACATCCGCCGTCCGGATTGTCAGCAGCCACGGACGGTAAGACACATGCGGGATCAGCTTGACCGACCAAATGGCAGGCTCCGGTGCATAGTCAACACCCGCCACGCGTTCGATTTCCTTTCGCGCATTCGCCGCATCAAGCCCGCGATGCCGCTTTTCCTCAAAGTCGAGTGCCTGCAGCCATTTCGCGATATATGGCTTGTCGCTCATCCAATCCTGCCATGCGCTCAACACAGCCATAAACAATTCACTAAGCTGCGCTCTCGAATGCCGGTAAAGTTCTTGCACATAGCCGTCCAAATACGCATGCCCTTCAAATAACTCCTCATATGGAGACCACCAGCTAATGTCTTCAGGATGTTGCGCCGCCTGTTCCCGCAGAGCTTCGGCAGCCCGGCTATGGTAGGGAAGCAGCACATCATAAAATCGCTCATCGGACAGATCCGCCAGCCGATTCGAAAACTCCTCGACCGTCCGCGCACCGAGCTCGTTTTGCGCCAACAACAAGCCGTACCATAAATTCGTCTCTTGAATAGTCGCGAGTAAATCCAATAAAGAAGCAGGCATCGCTTGTGCATCACGCGCCCATTCCTCATCCAGCTCAAACGTATGGCGCAATTGCCCGTGCGTAAACCCCGCAATTCCGACTATCCATTCCCACACCGGCGACTGTTCAACAGACAAGTGAATCGTTTCTTCCGGCAACGCAGCATCCATAATCTTCATAACATCAACCTCCATTAGGTATTTTCTTTATTCTAAATGAATAGAATTTATAATTCAATATAAATTGAATATAGAGTTCTTTTTATTTCGAATCAACACGAAAACCTTTCAAAAAAGCCAGGAGAGGGGCGTGTCCAGTACGCAAGTTCTTAAAAAAATGCGCAAAAAAAAGAGCACCCGAGATTTCGGATACTCCCTGAATCACATATGAAACTTAGAAACGTCTGAAGCTGTGGAATTTAGCTCCCCAGTAAGGGCCGTTCAAGCTTTTCACTTCTGATTGAGAACCGCCAGAGTGTACGAACTGGTTGTTCCCGATGTAGATCCCAACGTGTGAGATTCCTGGACGGTAAGTGTTTGCGAAGAAGACCAAGTCTCCTGGGCGTGGGCTTGAAACTTTGTAAGACTGGGCATATTGAGAAAGCGTTGTGCGTGACACGCTTTTGCCTGCTTGTTTGAACGCATATTGTACGAATCCTGAGCAGTCAAACCCAGCTGTTGTCGTGCCGCCGAAACGGTACGGGATGCCTTTAAGCGCTAGTGCTTTAGAAACGACTGCTGAAGAAGAAACGCTAGATGAAGATGCTTGAACTACACCAGATCCTGATACTTTCGTGATCAATGAACCGTGTACCCAACCGTGCGTTCCGCCAGTGCGGACTTTATGCCAAGTACCGCTGCCGATTGTAGCAGTACGAGTGATTGTTGCAGTTGCGCCTTTAGCAGCGACTTTGATGACGCCGTGGCTTGTGCCGGCATCTCTGCGGACGTTTGTAGCGTATTTGAATTTATATGTGCTATTAGCAACTTGGACGATTGCCGGCTCAGATGCTTTCTGTGCGACTTCTGTCTGTGGCTGTTGTGCCTGTGCTGAATTTTGTGCGTCTGTTGCTGAACCAGAAAAGACCAATGCGCCTGCTGCTAGTAGTGTAAAGAATGCTTTTTTCATTAAGTCGGTACCTCCGAAGGATTATTTTTTAAATTTATGTTATGTGGAAATAAAGATTATCATTAATTTGCTCTGCCACTTACTATATAGACTGGCCCCCATAAAAACAATGTCTGTGGAGTTTCAATTAGATTACAGCAATATTACAAGTGAATGACGGCTCATAAATCCAGTCACAGCAAGGGTTTTAGGTAGTGGTAATATTTACAAGTAGATGTTTATTTCTTTGAAAATCGGGAAATGACTACGATTTTTACGTGATTGAATTCACAAAATATTACGCTCAGGCAGATTTTTGTCTAAATTTTATGCCCTTTAATTTCCAAATCGGGACTCTGAATGCCTTTATGGCAGTTTTTTAGTCAATTTAATCATATAATTATTAGAAAAATCAAAAAATATACTAATAAAGCTTTGTTACACAATTGTAATAATCCATTCATTGCTTCATTTTTGTGGGTTGGGGGTATACGAATTGTAATAGGAAAGGGAGAAGGCGGGAGATTGCGCTTCAGGCGGAAGCTTGCCCAGGGGCGGGAATCGAGCCTCCTCATTCGCTGTGCTCATTCCGGGGTCTCTCAAACCCGCTGATTCCTCGGGCGTCACCGCCTTACACTCCATCTCTAGTTTTAGAGGAATAAGGGAGTTTCATATCTCATTGATTCTAGTGGGGATGTGAAATGTGATAGGAAAGGGAGAAGGCGGGAGATTGCGCTGCAATCGGACGCTTTGGGCCCGCAGGATGCGGGTCATGCAGCTGATGCGACAGGACGTCGCGTTCTCAGCTGCCCGGAGGCATGGTCTCGACCAATTCTTCATTCACAACATTCTTACGGTAACCGCTGCTCCCACATCTGCACGGCAGATGCGTCGCAAATGAACATGCTCAGCCAAGCTTCGCATATTCATTAGTCGCCGATTTCCACTCCATCTCTAGTTTTAAAAGAGTAAGTAGGTGTCATATATCATTGATGTGTAGACATTGCTAAATAGAGAATGCAATATGATTTTTATTTCTGAACTCTTATATAGAAGAAAGTGGTGTTTAACAAACCGCAACTTGCATTCAAAAGCTTCTTCCAGCAATTCATCGCAAACTAGGTAAAGAACTCCAATAAATATCTCTAGTCACCACTAACCGCGACTCAGCGTGAAGCGCTGGGAGCAGTCTCGCATCTTGCCTACCAGCACAAACTAGATATAGTGGAATCTCATAGATCTACCCATTTCATAATGACCTGACCTAAGCGCCGGCGCGCCCAGGGGCTAGGCGTTGTGATGAGACCGATGGTCTTTCGGGCTCATCACGGTAGCCATGCCCAAAGCGCCCGAAGCGGCGTAATACAGATGAAATCTCTACCAGTACTTAAAATTATTGAATGCTAGTGCTACTTATTATTTACTGTTTTATAAAAAAAGAGGAAATACATTTCTATAGAAGGAGGCTGTCCACATGAAGAAGATTCTATCGATTGATGGCGGGGGCATACGGGGGATTTTGCCGGCGATGATGCTATGTGAGCTGGAGCGGCGGACGGGCAAACCGGTCTCCGAACAATTCGATATCTTCGTCGGCACGTCTACCGGTGCGATTCTGGCACTTGGTCTCCTAGTTCCAGATGGCAAAAAGCCACGCTACACCGCAAACGATATTCTCAAGCTCTATGAAACCGAAGCTGAGCGCATGTTCCGAAAATCTTTCCTGCACCGTGCATTCGGCGTCGTCGGGCGTTTTCTCCACACGCAGTACAGCCATAGAGAATTCGAACAAGTGCTCAAGCATTACTTCCAGGATCTAAAACTCTCCAATCTGCTTCAGCCGGCTGTTATCCCGAGCTACGACATCCACGGGCGGCACGCGCATTTCTTCAAAAGCACCGTCATTGAATTGGACGAACGCCAGCCCGACAGCGAAATCCACCACATCATTCGGGCGGCTACCGCGGCACCCAGCTATTTCGCGCCGGCGAAGATTCCGGAGTATCCGAAATCAATGTTCATCGACGGGGGCGTGTTTGCCAATGACCCGGGGCTGAGTGCTTATTCCGAAGGGCTCGAACTTTATGGAGACGACGAGGAAGACTTTTTGCTCGTGTCGCTCGGTACCGGGGAAGCGCAGCGGGAAGTGGAAGTGACCGGCTGGCGGGCTTGGTTTCATTACGGCTGGGCGCGCTCGTTATTGAAAGTCATGATGGACGGCAGTTCTGACTCAGTCGACCATCAGCTGCGCCACCTATTGGCAGATGAAGGCATCGATCAGCGCTATTACCGCTTTCAGGAAAAACTGCCGGCGGATGATTCCGGCATCGAACAACTGGACCGCGTGACGCCGGAAAACCTCGCCCGGCTGCGGCAAGTCGCCAAGCGCATGATCGATCGCCAAAGCGATGAACTCGATAAATTATGCCGCTTGTTATAACTTGTTACGGAAGTGTAATGCGTTTGTCGTGGTAATTACAAAAGCTGCTTAGTAAAATAAGCGAGGAATCATAGTGAAAAGAGGTCAACCCAATGGCGCGAAGATACGGCTATATGGACTGGATGCGGGTGGTGGCGATCGTTACGGTCGTCGGCGTGCACGTCGCATCGAAAATCATCAATAATTACACGGTCGGCGATTGGGAATGGCATTACGCAAACGCGATCGACAGCGCACTTCGCTGGTGCGTGCCGATTTTCTTCATGTTGAGCGGCGCGCTGCTGTTGACGCGCGACTCAAAAGAGCCGATTGGCGAATTCTTGCGCAAGCGGCTCGGTAAAGTGCTTTTGCCGCTTGTGTTCTGGAGCGCCGTTTATATGGCCTATAATATTTTTCAATTAGAAGAGCAATATACCCCGATGGAAATGGTCGGGGCTTTTATCTCGGATGACATCTACTACCATCTGTGGTTTCTCTACATCATCACGGGACTGTATTTGATGGCGCCGTTCCTGCGCATCCTGGTGAAGCATATGGACAAGACGATGTTCCATTATTTCTTTGCGTTCTGGTTTTTATTCTCGGCCGCGGTGCCGATCTTTACGAGGGCGACAGGCTATGAAGTGGCATTCGCAGGCCAGCTGTTTGCGCCTTATATCGGCTATTTCCTGCTGGGGGCTTACTTGGTGTTGCATCCGCTGCCCAAACGCTGGCTGCCAACACTTGGCGTGCTCGCAATCATCGGCTACGCGGTGACATTGTACGGGACGGTCTCTGCAAATACGGGGCGCGAAGCGGGAGATTTCGATGATTTCTTCTATGAACATTATTACCCGCACGCGATCTTCGTTTCGCTGTTCGTCTTCGTCGCGTTCCAGCAGCTCGGCAAGAACTTGAAATCGACGCCGCTCATTACGCGCATCAGCACAGCGACCTTTGGGGTCTATATTATCCACCCACTGATCCAGACTTATTTAAACCGATTGTTCGATTTTAATGAATCGACCATCAATGTCGGAATCGGCGTGCCGCTGTCGTGGATTGTCATCTTCATCTTGTCGTATATCATCATTCGCTTGATGCAGAAGACACCGGTTGTTAGGCGCCTAGTGCCATAGACAGCCGAATTCCATTTCTGTGCTTATGTCTATAGGACTCTATAGACGGGGGCCAGTAATTAATGTGGCATTGCACGGGAAGAAAAAATGATTAAAAATTTGACGAATTTAACAGTTTCAGTCGTATTCAATTGCCTAACATGATAAGCTGTATTTAATTGTAAGTTCAGGCTGGTTTATGGGTATAAAGGGGTGAGAGCATCAAAAAGTCGATTTGGCTGGGAGTTATTACAGCGATGGCGATTTTGCTGTCGGCATGCACACATAATGAAGTCATACGAGTCGGCGTGCCATTTACTGATGGCATGACAGAGGGTGTCTTATTCAACAAAGACATCAAAGACCGGGCTTCGGTCGTTACGCTCAGAACGATTCTGCAAAACGAAACAGAGCTTGAGTCGCTCGACCGATTGTCAGTCGAACCGCAAGCCGTCTTCACCATTGACCGCCCGGACGACGGCGTACAGGAAATCCGCCGCTTCGTTTGGTATCGCGACAATGGCCGCGCCATCATGTCCAATGAACGCAACGTCCTGTCCCACAAAGAAAACCAAGAATTCTTCAGGCTCACGGCACAACAGACGCAAGACTTGAAGAAAATTCTTCAATAGCTTTTAAAGTAAATAACATCGATGGCGAAAGTCCTGTCTTGTGCAGGGCTTTTTGTTTTGGCGAAATTAAATTCCAAGACGCGTCTGCCGGCCCTTTAAAGCCGATTCAGAAAGTGAAAATCCCTCATTCTTAAAGAAAAAACAAAGTGGACCATAAATGGAAGAAATACATATTTAGATTGTGTTCCTTATAAATGCCTACTATAATGAAATTTAAGACTATTGAATCGGTAATAAAGGTCTATGATTTATTTTTTAATATTATTTACTAGCTATAAAGTAGTTGGTTGTGGCTTTAAGTTATCAAAAAATAGAGGAGGAAAACCGAATGGACAACGTATTCCTGTTGTTGTTTTTGCTTTCCGGAGTTGCTTTAGTGGTAGGGCTGATTAAGCCGGGGCTTATATTAAGATGGCTGCCAGCACCTAACCGCAACCGCAAGAAAGTCGCCATGTATTTCATTCCTGCATTGTTGACTTCATTCGTGCTGTTTGGCGTTACAGTAGATACAGATGAAGAAAGTCTTGCAGTCGTCGAGGACGTCGAAGCAGAAGCGCCGGATGAAGAAGCGCCGGATGAAGAAGCAATAGAAGAGGAAGACACGGAATCCGCAGAGCAAGAAGCGGCAGAACGTGAAGCACAAGAGGCGGAAGAAAAAGCAGAACGTGAAGCCGAAGAAGCTGCGGCCAAAGAAGCAGAAGAACAAGCCGCAGCTGAAGCCGAACGTGAAGCAGAAGAAGCTGCAGCCCGTGAAGCCGAAGAAGAAGCAGCGCGCATCGCAGCAGAAGAGGAAGCCGCAGAACAAGCAGCTGCTGAAAAAGCCGCAGCTGAAGCCGGCAGCCTCTCCCAGCAGCAAGCCGTCGAACACGCCAAAAACTACATCAGCTATACCGCCTTCTCAAAGAGCGGCTTAGTCGAGCAATTGGAATTCGAAGGCTATAGCAATGCAGACGCTGTGTTTGCTGTGGATAAAATTGATGTCGACTGGAGAGCCCAGTCGGTCAAAAAAGCTGAAGATTACCTGGCCTATTCAGCCTTCTCCAAATCCGGCTTGATCGAACAGCTCGTCTTCGAAGGCTTCAGCAACGAAGACGCCTCCTACGCCGTCGAAAACATCACCGTCGACTGGACAGAACAAGCCGTGAAAAAAGCCCAGGAATACCTGGACTACACGCCATTCTCTAGATCCGGCCTCATCGAACAACTGGAATTCGAAGGCTTCAGCAATGGTGACGCCGTCTACGCAGTAGATACCATCGGCTTGTAAGCGAAGAAAGCTAAATCAAAAGGAGCGGTCCCAGCGACCGCTCCTTTTTTGTATGGCAATAAGCTATTAGAGATGAAAGGGGAGGAGAATCCGCTGCAGGCGGAAGATTGCTGAGGGGTCCGGCTTCAGCCGCTTCCTTCGCTTGCGCTCAGTGCAGGGTCTTCAGCTCGTCCTGATCCCTCCAGCGTCACCGCCTTTCGCTACATCTTTATAAAAATAGTGGGGACACGATTTTTCTGTAATGCAACGGAAGAAGACAACTTTAGCGAATCATCCCGAAAAATAAGCATAGAGACAGCCTTGTGAAAACTACAAACCCCATTGCATGTCACTATCGTATCGCAACGGAATCTCCAAGCAGTTCCGCGCCCAGGGTGAAGCGAAGCTATAAGACAAGCGTTCTTCTTGGCTTATGGCGAAAGCTCAACCCCAAGCGGACACTGCGACTCGACAACCAGATGCCTCAACTCAAACCCTTCTCATCTAACTATCTGAGCAGTCACCATCCCATCTCACAAAACTAATCAAATAGCTATACCTCCAACATGACCAATTATTCCTTATGCACTCTTCAAAACTTCCCAGAAAAGTAAAGGACATTACAATTGATGCAATTTTTTGTAAACGCATTCTATTCCGGAATCCGAAGTAGTATAATAAGTTTGCTTGACCATAATGGACAAAGAGGAGATGGACAGATGAGCAAGAAACTATCCTTGACGCTCGCCGCTTCGGTGCTCGCGCTTGGCAGTTTAACAGCAGGGGCTCCGGCGATTGCTGCGGGGGATTATCACGAAGTGGTGAAAGACAAAGCGCCAAAGACCGTGAAAGGCAATGGGAAGAGCTACAAAGAACGCATGGACAAATGGAAAAAGAACGGCGGCAAACCGAAAGAAGTGGAACTACAGATTCTCGGCACCTCTGATTTACATACAAACTTCGTCAACTACGATTACTACCGCGACGCTAAATCCAATTCATTATCGCTTGCGAAAACAGGCGTTTTGATTGAAGAGGCACGCGAAGAAAATGACAATACATTGTTGTTCGATAATGGCGATTTGATTCAAGGCACTCCGTTCGGCGGCTATAAAGTGAATGTTGACCCGCTCGAAGACGATGAGTTGCACCCAGCGTACGCAGCACTCGAGTCGTTGGATTTCGATGCATCGACACTTGGCAACCACGAGTTCAACTTCGGCCTCGACTATTTGGATGATGCATTAGAAGAAACGGCGTTCCCGGTACTCAACGCCAATGTATATGATGCAGAAACAGGCGAGAACCGCTTCACGCCATACACCATCGTGGATAAAAAAGTCACGGACCGTAAAGGTAAAAAGCATACGATCCAAGTCGGTGTCATCGGCGTTGTAGCGCCTGGCATCATGGGCTGGGACCGCGCGCATCTTGAAGGCGAAGTCATCGCAGAAGATGCAGCCGACACGGTGGAGAAATTCATTCCAGAAGTGAAGAAAGCGGGAGCGGATGTCGTGGTCGTTCTTTCCCACTCCGGAATGGGCGATGAAACCCATACCGATAAAGAAGACGACATCACGTATCAATTGACCGAAGTGGAAGGCGTGGATGCGATCATCACTGGCCATAACCACGACGTGTTCCCGGGATCGTTCAGCGAGCTCGAAAATGTTGATCAGGAAAAAGGCACGATCAACGGTGTCCCTGTCGTCATGCCTGGTAAATTTGGCAGCCATCTCGGCGTCATCGATTTAACGCTGGAGCCGCGCGGCAAGAAATGGCGCATCACGAACGGGGAAGCGGAATTGCGCGCCATTGATTCCACGACTGATGAAGTGGCAGAGCAAGTGATCGAAGCGGTAAAAGAAACGCACGAAGGCACAGTGGAATACATCCGCAGCCCTGTCGGCGAAACAACAGCCCCGATCAATAGCTATTTCTCACTCGTGCAAGATGACCCATCCGTGCAGATCGTCAACAATGCACAACTTTGGTACGCCGAGCAGCAACTCGCTGGAACGGAAAACGCAGAGCTTCCATTACTGTCCGCAGCAGCACCGTTTAAAGCAGGCGGGCGCAACGGCGGCGATTATTACACCAATATCGAAACCGGCGAAATCGCCATCAAAAACGTCGCGGACCTTTACGTCTATGACAACACTGTCTTCGTCTTGAAACTAACAGGCGCAGACCTCAAAGAATGGCTCGAAATGTCGGCTGGCCAGTTCAAGCAAATCGACCCGGCCGTAACGGGCGAACAAACATTTATCAATGACAACTACCGCACGTATAACTTCGATGTCATCGACGGCGTCACATACGATATCGATATCACGGAGCCGGCGAAATACGACGGAGAAGGCGCACTAGTTAATGAAAGCGCCGAACGCATCGAGAACCTTCAATACGAAGGAACAGCGATCGACCCGAACCAGGAATTCCTCGTCGTGACGAACAATTACCGGGCGAGCGGAAACTTCCCAGGTGTCCGCAATGCGACCGAATCGATCGACTTTGCTTACGAGAACCGCCAAGCAATCCAAGACTATATTTTAGAAGTCGGCACAATCGATCCATCGGCAGACGGCAACTGGCAATTTGCGCCCGTAGCAGGCAACCCGAACCTTGTGTTCGAAACTTCAAACTCAGCAAAAAGCCTGGCAGAACGCGAGCCAGCCATCCAGTATATCGAAGTCACACAAAACGGCTTCGCAAAATACGGCTACACGATCCAGTAACGCAAAACAGACCCGAGATTTTTTCTCAGGTCTGTTTTTATTTTTGTATAGAAAGAGGTCGTGGAGGGGAGATTTTGCTGCAGGCGGAAGCTTGCTGAGGGGCCCGGCTTCAGCCGCTTCCTTCGCTTTCGCTCAGTGCAGGGTCTTCAGCTCGTCCTGATCCTCCAGCGTCCTCGCCTTTCGCTGCATCTCTATCGGTTTAGTTGGACAAGAAAACTTTAGTGAATGACCCAATAAGCTAGGCGTTGATACAACTGAACGAAAACTATAGAACCAATCACATCTCACTATCATTTCCCAACAAAATCAAAAAGCAGTTCCGCGTCAAGGGTGAAGCGGAGCAATGAGCCAGGCGGTCTTCCTAGCTTATTGCAAAAGCTCACCCCCAAGCGGCGCCTGCGATTCCGCAAACGAACAATATGATTCCGCAAACGAACAATATGATTCTGCAAACAAACACTGCGATTCCGCAAACAAACACTGCGATTCCGCAAATGTACGCTGTGACAGCACAAACAAACACCTCAACTCGAATAGTTCTCATCTAACTAGCTATCTATAGTAATCACTAAGCAATCTATTTCTTAGAAATAACTCCTTCACTTCTTAACTTCCAATACGCCGCAATCCCGAAAAAGAGATAAATCACAAATACGATCGCAGTAAGCGGACCGGAAATGTTCGACAGCGTCACCATCTGATAAACAATCCACAGAAGCAGCATGATACCTACCAGGGAGCCGACGCGTTTGTACTTACGATAAACGCCCATAAATACAATCGCAGCCAATGCCCCCGTAATGAGTGCGCCGCCTATTAATAGGATATACATAATAATCGATAATTCGATACGCCAACTCTCCTTTCTTTTGCCTCTCCATACCATACCCAGTCCGGCTTTCTTCTAAAATAACGCTCCTCCTGCTAAACGGAAATAACCATATGTTTAATTCTTTTTATCTAAATTCTTATACGAAAACAGTTTTTAAATAACGATAATGCCTTCAGGAGCACATTAACTGCCAAGTTGTTTTGAAATTAATATGAAAATGGATAATATCTTACAATAGTTAAAACTAAAGTCTAATTAAATTTACCGAATCTATTCCATAATACCTAATGATTATGTATAATTAAACCACTATTTTAAATGCGAGTTTTAACTTGGATTTAACTTCTAGCCGATACAGTAGAGAAAACGGCGGAAGAGGTGGGGGCAGGATGGGAATCGTTTCGACATTCCAAGCGAACGTAAAGGGAGAGCGATCAAATATGACAACGATATTAGTGACGGGAGGAAACGGCTTTTTAGGATCGCGCTTTATCCACGAATTATTGGTTAAATACCCAGCCTACCAAGTAGTGGCGATTGACCATGAAGCGGAGAACGTTCCTGAATTATTGCGGCCGTTAGCTGCATGCAAACGTTATGTGTTCCATCAACTCGATATTCGCAATAGCGATGCGGTCGAACAAGTATTTGAGCATTACGAAATCAGCGAAGTCGTCCATTTTGCGGCAAAAACGCATGTCGGCGAATCGATGCGCAATCCAGGCATCTTTGCGGAAACCAATGTGCTCGGCACGTTCCATGTGCTTGATGCCGCCCGTAAGCAGTGGATGGATGGCCCGTTTGAACCGAAAGCGGCATACAGAGACTCGCGATTTATGCATATTTCAACGGATCAGGTATACGGGCCAAGAGCAGACGGCTTTGCGGACGAGACGTATAAATACGATCCGATCAGTCCCTATGCCGCGAGCAAGGCGAGTTCAGATTTGATGGTCAGCGGATTCCACGAGAGCTACGGGATGGATACGGTCATCTTGCAGGCGACGAATGTCTTCGGCCCGCATCAGCAAGACGACAAGCTCATTCCAATCATTTTGCAAAAAGCCTTGTCCGATAGCACCATCCCCGTTTATTCAGGCGGGGAAGATGTCCACGACTGGCTTTATATTGATGACTTTTGGCGTGCTGCCGATACCGTCTTCCATCTAGGAGAAGCTGGCGAGACCTATCTCGCTGGAGGCGATGCACCGCTCAAGACGCTCGAGATCGTAGTACAAATCTGCGAGTCGCTCGACCGTCATTTCCCGGGAAATGAAAGCTATCAAAACCGTATCCGCTTTGTGGAACCAGCAGGCGGGGCCAAGGCACCTCATCGATTTGCAGTTTCTGCAGATAAATTGAAACAACAGCTCGAGTTCGCTCCTGAGACCGGTTTTGACCAAGGCGTCCGCGAAACGATCGAATGGATGCTTTCCAAAAAGCGGCTATGGGAAGTGGTCTGATGCATCATCCAAACGACAGTTGCCCAGAGGTGTCCCATGATTCCATATGAAGCAGTTAATAAAGAAAGCTCTCGAAGGGCGAACAGGAAAGTCCAAAAAATTGCCCTCGTCCATAAACATATGAAAGCAGGCGGCGTCGAGGCATTGATCGTCCGCATGGCTCGCTGGCTTGCGGATAACGGCTATCAAGTATGTGTTTATCTCTATAGCAGCGGTGGCCCACTCCTCAAACATCTCCAACAAATCGACGGGCTCAAAGTCATCGTCCGCGACAACGGCAAAGAGCCACCGCTCGCCTTATCGGTGTTCCACCAGCTCGTGCGTTCCGAGAAATACGATTTGGCCTATTCGTTCAGCCCGTCCAGTATGCTGTTGTCTTACGCATTGCCGGCGCATGTGCGCTTATCGGGAGTCTATCAGCCAGAACTGTATAAGCTCGAACGCAATAAAAAAGTCATTCGTGCCTTGAAGACGATTGACAAAGACTTTCATCAGAAATTGGTGTTCATGAACCCGACTGTCCGGCGCTACACAGCCCGGGCGCTAGAGGCAGAAGTGCCCGAACAATTCATGCCGCCGCCCATCGAACAAGCGGCGCAGGAAGTCGATTACGGCAGCCCGCACTCGAGGCGTATTGTCTCGGTCGGAGCGATCCAAGCCTTCACGACCCATTACGCACAAGTCATTGAATTGATGGAAGAGCTGATTCAAATCGATCCGGAGTTCACCTATCATATATACGGGGACGGGCCGGACGAAGCGCGCTTACGGAAAAGCATCAGCGAATCCGAAGCGAAAGACCATATCTTTCTTCATTCGATGCCAAAAGGCGGCTGGATGGAAGACGTACTCAAAGACTGCTTTTGTTTTATCGGCTCGGGTGCCGTGATGATCCAAGCCTGCAGCTCCGGCGTTCCTGGAATCACATCCCGTGCAAACGATGCAGAAGCTTTGTCTGAAGGTTATTTTCACGACTTGCCGCCTTATGAAGTGGGCGAATCTTACTGGGAAGCGCCAGAAACGTATGAAATCGGCGAATTGGTGAAGAATCTGCTGGTGTCGGAAAATGCTTACCGAAAAACAGCAGAGCGCTGCAAGATCAAAGCACGCCAATTTGAGATCGATGCGGTGATGAATGAATTTCTCGATTTGGCGAATACTAAGCTTGGATAGGTCAAAGGACTGTATTCGAACAGCTTGAATAAATCTGAAAGTTCTTTTAAATAGAAGGCCGATGAGAATTTGATTGAAAAATATAAGATATTCACCTCAGAATAATGACATTTGGTCTAGTGAAAGGAGAAAATCTCCTGTAAGATAAATGTTAGATAATACAGGAAGGGACTCTAGTTGCTCCCTGAATAAGCAGAAAGTAGGTGAGCCAAGTGGAATTCGCTGAATACCGACACCGACTAGAAAAACAGCATGGCCAGCCGCTCGAGCAGATCATGCGCGATATTTACATCGATAAAGATTACGGGCCTGCCACTGGTGCTCAGGCACTCGGAATCTCGAGACAAGTATTCATGCATTTCGTTCATGAATTTAATCTAAAGCCTGATAAATTACAGCGCCCTAATTATACAAACTGTTCCCGATAGAAGGGGGCGGTTTTTCTTTACGAAAATATTGTCAAAAAAATACAGAATAATAAGGCTGTATAATTAATAAAGAAATAAATGAATCGGTTTAATGTTATTTATTAAAGAGTAGGTATAAATATTCAGGAAAAACTAGTCAAAAGGAATCAAAAGGGATATAATGGGTACATCTAATGAAACCACTCACATATAAATGCATAAAATAGGAGGAGTGTCCGGAGGCATGAAAGAATACGAACTCGTGAAAAAACAATTGGAAAGAGAACATAACCGAGCAATTGATGACATTATGTATGAGCATTACATCGAACAGGACTTAGGACCGGAAGTCGGTGCAAAAAAGTTGGGGATCCCATGCCGCGCGTTCGTGTATTTTGTATAGTAATGCGAGCTGCAAAAGGCCAAGTTCGAGTTGATTAAAAAAAAGCATTGAACAGCGATGAATGGATGGCTGCCCTTTGAGGGTAGCTGTTTTTTTATGGCTATTGCTAAGAAACTTGCTCAGGGATTCGGCTTTTGAAACATTTCTAGTGGTGTGAGAGGAATGGCAGAATTGGAGTGGTGTTTGCCAGATAGAGATTTCGTTCCAGGCGGAAGCTTGCTGAGGGGGGGGCGGCTTCAGCCGCTTCCCTCGCTGGCGCTCGGTCCAGGGTCTTCAGCTCGTCCTAATCCCTCCAGCGTCACCGCCTTTCACTACATCACTACTCATATAGTGGGGAACGATTGTTATAATTTGCAGTGGAAGAAGGAGACTTTAGCGAATGCCCCAAGCAACTAAGCGTTGATACAACTGAACGAAAACTATAGAATCAATCGCATCTCGCTAGCATTTCCCAACGAAATCAAAAAGCAGTTCCGCGCCAAGGATGAAGCGAAGCAATAAGACAAGTGCTCTTCTTGACTTATTGCATGAGCTCAACCCCAAGCGGACACTGCGGCTCTCACGAGCTAACAAACAAAAAACAGCTGCACCAGCCTGTTAACAAGGCGTAGGTGCAGCTGTTTTAGTTATTATTCTGTTGTTTCGTCTAACTCCAAATGCTCTTTCAAAGTCGATTGGATTTCAGCGAGTTCTGCATCATCCATCATATAATACCAAATGCCGTTGATCGTCTCGCCGTAGCCATCTTCGACAATCATCTGATCAACATTCATCACCGCGTCCTGGTAATTGCGCTGGACGTCGACCATTTCATCGAAAGTCATGTTCGTGCGGACGTTTTGCCCGAGCGCATCAAAGATGTCTTTGTAGTTCCAGAGACTGTTGATCGACGCGCCTTTTTTCATGACGCCTTGGATCACTTGTTTTTGGCGATCCTGGCGGCCGAAGTCACCGCGTGGATCTTCATAGCGCATGCGTACATAATCAAGTGCTTCTTCACCGTTCAACTCGATTTCGCCTTCCTGGAATCCATCAAACGCGAGTGAGTTGTTCACTGCGACACCATCTACAGCATCGACGATATCTTCAAAACCTTCCATATTGACCTGAACGACATAATCGATCGGGATATCAAGCAAGTTCTCTGTTGTGTCCATCGACATCTCAATGCCGCCAAACGCATAAGCGTGATTGATCTTGTCTGTCGTGCCGCGTCCGACGATTTCGGTATACGTATCACGTGGGATAGAGACCATTTTTGTTGATTCTGTTGCTGGGTTGATCGTCATGACGACCATCGTATCGGAACGTCCACGGTCATCTTCTCGTTCATCGACACCGAGTAGCAGCACCGAAAATGGATCTTGCTCATCGAACTCGACGATTTCTGTCCGTTTGACAGAAGGGGTCTTACGGTCAACAGACTCGTGGATCGTATCGAGCGTACTCGTGAAGTTCGAGTAGACGTTATAGGCGTAAACTCCGCCAGCAAGCAGCAGTAATAAAAATCCGATCAGTAAATACTTGGGCCATTTGCGTTTCTTTTTCATGTTTATCCTCCGTTAGTTCGCGATAAAATAATTGCTTAGTTCGGTTGCCCAAGTTTCAGCGCCCTTGCTATTTGGGACGGCGTCAGTCGTTAAATGTTCCTTCAAAGTGATATCATCCGTGTCCGGCCATGCATCCCAATGTTCAATATACGGGTAACCGTACAAATTGGCAAATTCCTCGAGTGCCTGAACTTGCGCGCGGTAATAACCGGCGCCGAAGATCGGCTGCGGGGCATGAAGGACGACGAGTGCTTCTGGATTGTCTTGTTCTAAACGCTCCGTAAACTCTCTCACATCTTCGCGTTCTTCTTCAATAGAAAGGCGGTCATTGTTCATCAAGGTCAATGGCTCAAGCAATGCTAAGTCGTAACCAGCAGTAAGGTCGACATACTGAAGAGCGTCAGAAGTTCCAGTGACAGCTTCGATCGACACTTCGATTGAATCACCATACGCTTCCTCTAATGAAGTCTTCAATCGTTCTGCGTAACCAGGTTCACCTGATTCGAGTGCTTCGGATCCGGTAATCAGTAATTGCAGAGTTTCGCCGTCGGAATTTTTCTGTTTAAAAAGCTCTTGAACCGATTCATCCATGTTCGAAAACAGTTCTTCGTTCACATTTTCGACACTTTTATCCTCGGCTTGTTCGTTTTCGGTGACGTTTTTGGTAGCGCTTTTATTGGTGCTTGCTTCTGCGTTCGTTCCTGAAGCGTTTTGTAGCTTGTCCTGCCAAGATAAGTAAGAAAAGACAAGGATTCCAATGCAGATGAGGGCAGCTAGAGCCCCTCCTAGTTTATACAAATTCATACTTTACTCCTTTCAATTAAACCCATTTCTATAAATTAAAGATAGCATAAATCAGTCCTTGTTCCTATATAACTTTTTGAAATTAGAAGTCCAAATGATATATTCCTGTGATATACTTTCTTATGTTGTTTAAAAATGCCATTTAATAATTTGAGATAAAAGGAGCTATTTACTGCATGGAAGAAACGATCAGTTTACAGGATTTATTTAAGACGCTTAAGAAAAATTTGGGGATCATCCTCCTGACGACGATTTTGGCCATTACGGTTGCGGGTGCTGTCTCGTTCATGTTCTTGACGCCTATCTATGAGAACTCTACACAGATCTTAGTCAACCAGGAACAAACAGAAGCATCACAAATGACCAATCAAAACATCCAAACCGATTTGCAATTGATCAATACATACTCGGTCATTATCAAAAGCCCGGCCATCCTTGACCAAGTCATTGGACAAATGAATTTGGATACGAGCGCTGAAGCTTTGACACAAAAAATTACTGTTAATACAGCAGAAAATTCTCAAGTGGTTAACGTTGTCGTGCGTGACGAAGATCCGGCACAAGCAGTCGAGATCGCCAATACGACAGCACAAGTATTCGAAAACGATATCCAAGAATTGATGAACGTCGATAACGTATCGATTTTGTCAGCAGCCGTATTAAAAGAAAACCCGAGTCCGGTCGAACCGAACCCGATTTTGAACATGGCAATTGCGGCGGTTGTTGGATTGATGCTTGGAGTTGGAATCGCCTTCTTGCGTGAATACCTCGATACGTCGATGAAAACAGAGCAAGACATTGAAGATATCCTTGGCGTACCGTTACTTGGTGTGATTTCACCAATCAAAGAAGAAGCAAAGCTTGAAGCAAAACCTGCTACTAATAGAAGAAAGGCGGCTGATCTGAATGGCTAAGAAAAAACAGCTGCAGCAAACTGCCCGTAAAGTTGTTACCTATACAACACCCCGCTCATTCGTGTCCGAGCAGTTCCGCACCTTGCGTACCAATGTCAATTTCGCATCTCCAGATGTAGAACTGCGTTCAATCGTCGTAACTTCCGCAGCACCAGGAGAAGGGAAATCAACTACTTCTGCAAACCTTGCGACTGTATTCGCTCAAGAAGGCAAGAATGTTTTGCTCGTCGACGGGGATATGCGCAAACCGACAACACATTACACATTCCATATGCCGAACACCATCGGCCTATCAAACGTGTTGACGCGTCAAGCTACTGTAGAAAATGCTATTCGCCCAACAACCATCGAGCGCTTAGACTTGATGACATGTGGTCCGATTCCGCCAAACCCCGCAGAACTGCTTGCATCAAACGCGATGGGTATGCTTATTGCGGATTTGAAAAAGCGCTATGATGTTGTCATTTTCGATGCACCGCCGGTCTTGTCTGTAACGGACGGACAAGTGCTTGCAAATAAATGTGATGGGGCGATTCTTGTCGTCAACTCTGGAACGACCGAAAAAGAAATGGCTGCCAAAGCAAAAGAAGCAATTGAAGCTTCCAACAGTAAGTTGATTGGTGCAGTACTCAATAACTTCGTACTTGCTAAAGACAGTTATTACTATCAATATTACGGAAACGCTGAGTAAAAGAGGGTTTTCCTCTTTTGCTCTTTCTTTTAATGAAAATTCTGGGTTTTTGAGCAACAGCCTGAATGGGCAATTGGATGATAAAGCTACCAATCGTGAGACTTTATATAAAGAAATTGCATTTGGGCGAACAATACAAAGGCTAAGCAACAGGAGGAGACTTGCATGATCGATACACACGCACATATTTTACCGACTTTGGACGATGGTCCGGAAACAATGGAACACACAAAGCGTCTGCTGGATATGGCGGTTAATGAACAATTGGCTGGCATCATCGCCACACCGCACGGGCATCATCCGAACTTCAAGACGGACATCCCGGCACTTCGCATGCAGTTAAAAGCGGTGAAAGATTATGTGAAACTAGCTCAATTGCCGTTGGAAATTTACAGCGGACAGGAATGCCGTTTGTCGGATAAACTGCCGGAGCGTCTCGCGAATGGCGAAGCTTTAACCTTGGCTGAATCACGTTATGTGTTATTGGAGCTTCCATCTACAGGTATCCCAGCATATACGGTACCGGTCATCCAGCAATTGATCACAACCGGTTATATCCCAATCATCGCCCACGCAGAACGCAACCAAGGAATCATTCAAAAGCCTGAGCGTTTGAAAAAGCTCTTAATTCACGGTGCAATGGCGCAAGTAACCGCTGGATCACTATCTGGTAGCTTCGGTAAGAGCATCCAAAAGACGGCTCTTCAGCTTATTGATGCTAATATGATCCATGTTTACGGGTCTGATGTCCATAGTGAAGATGTCCGTCCATTTCATTTCAATGCAGGTCTCGACGTACTTGAGAAAAAGAACCGCCATGAGATAATCGACATCCTGCTCGAGAACAATGACCGTGTACTCCTAGACCAAGACTTATACGTTGTTGAGCCACAAGACATAGAAAAGGGAAAGTGGTGGAATATATTTGCGTAAAAACTAATATTATAGTATTAATTTTACATATATACTCTATCTTTACTGGTAAATACATGTTAAAATTAGCAACGGATTTCCAAAACGTATGTATTTAGTATTGCCTAGTGAAAGGGTGGACCATATTGTCACTGAAAAACAGAATGTCATTACTCATAGTAGTCGATTCATTAATCGTTTTCTTTTCCATTTTTGTCGGCTACTATATCCTCTACCCTTACGTAGACATCTTCCAGAACCAATTCCTCTTAGCAAGCGCCTTGACAATCTTCATTGCGCACCACGTATTTGCTATGTATTTCGGCCTATATCGAAAGGTGTGGGAATACGCCTCGGTTGGCGAACTTTCTTCTATTGTCAAAGCGGTGAGCTTATCTATTCTAGCAATTGGACTTGTTCAATATCTTTATCGCGGTGATATTCTTGTAAGAGCCTTAGCGATAACTTGGATGCTGCATGTGCTTTTAATCGGCGGCTCTCGCCTTTCATGGCGGATGATGCGCGGTCGGGCTTTTAAGTTTAAACCGTCAGACCAAGATTTGAAGCGAACAATGATTGTGGGTGCAGGAAAAGCTGGAACGCTTGTTGCGCGCCAGCTATTGAACAATCCGGAAAATGGATTTTTACCTGTCTTATTCGTCGATGATGATAAAAATAAACATGGATTAGATATTTACGATGTCCGCGTAGTGGATGGTGCAACTAAAAACATTGACGCTATTGCAAAAGACAATACTGTTGAACGGATTATTGTCGCTATTCCTTCGCTTAGCAAGCAAGAATCAGCGGAATTAATTAAGCATTGTATGGATACTGGTATCAAGACCCAAACTATTCCACTTATTGAAGATATAATGACTGGCAAAGTGTCAGTTACAGATATTCAAGATGTGAAAATTGAAGATCTTCTTGGTCGTGAAGAAGTAAAGCTGGACATGAATAAAATCGCGGACCAATTAACTGATAAGACAATTTTGGTGACCGGGGCAGGCGGATCAATTGGGTCTGAAATTTGCCGTCAAATCGCTCGATTCGGACCCAAACAACTCTTATTACTGGGTCATGGTGAAAATTCCATTTATTTAATTGATATGGAGTTGCGCAAGGCTATTGGCGACGAAACTGAAATAATTCCATTAATAGCGGATATTCAAGATCGTGAACGCATTATCGCAATCATGGATGAATACAAACCGGATGTTGTGTATCACGCGGCAGCTCATAAGCATGTTCCTTTAATGGAATGGAACCCAATGGAAGCTGTGAAAAACAACATTTATGGTACTAAGAACGTTGCAGAAGCATCTCATATGGCTGGAGTGAAAAGCTTCGTCATGGTGTCGACTGATAAAGCGGTCAACCCGCCAAATGTGATGGGCGCATCAAAACGCTTCGCGGAAATGATTGTACAAAATTTAGCGAAACGAAGCGAAACTACGTTCGTCGCAGTAAGGTTTGGAAATGTACTTGGTTCTCGTGGATCAGTTATACCTCTATTCAAAAAGCAAATTGCAGATGGTGGGCCTGTGACAGTAACACATCCGGATATGACTCGTTATTTTATGACAATTCCTGAAGCTTCACGCTTAGTAATTCAGGCTGGAACACTAGCGCGTGGTGGAGAAGTGTTTGTTCTAGATATGGGTGAGCCAGTTAGAATAGTAGACTTGGCGAAAAACTTAATCCGGTTATCTGGCTACTCTGAAGATGATATTCAAATTAACTTTTCTGGAATTCGCCCCGGAGAGAAAATGTACGAAGAATTACTTGATTCGGATGAAATTCAAGATAAGCAAGTTTTTCCTAAAATTTTTATTGGCGTCGCGAACCCTGTAGCAGAACTTGAGCTCAAGTATATTATGGAAAAGTTTCATGAAATGGATGGTCATGAACTTAAAAAAATACTAGTGGACTTAGCGAACCGTAAGAACGTAGCAACTAAAGCAAAACAATTAATTTAATTTGAATTGTGAGGGAGCGTAATGGTTCAGTTGAATCGAAAAAATCAAGTTAATAAAAAAGATAAGCGAATATTCCTCTCTTCACCTCATATGAGTGATGAAGGATACGAGCAAGCTTATGTAAAAGAGGCTTTTGATACAAATTGGATTGCTCCTCTTGGAACGAATGTTGATGAATTTGAAAAAGAGTTAGCAAAAAAAGTAGGGATTAAATCGGCGGTGGCTCTATCTTCTGGGACTGCGGCAATCCACTTAGCCTTAAAAGCAGCGGGCGTTAAAAAAGGAGATATCGTCTTCTGTTCAACACTTACTTTCTCCGCTACGGCTAATCCAATCATATACGAAGGTGCTATGCCCGTGTTTATCGATAGTGATTATAAAACGTGGAATATGGATCCTGATGCTCTAGAAGAGGCGTTTGAAAAATATCCTGATGTAAAAGCAGTGATTGTAGTGCACTTGTATGGCATGTCTGCTGATATGGACCGGATTGTTGAACTATGCAATAAGTATAATGTTTCGTTGATTGAAGATGCTGCTGAATCACTTGGAACTTATTATAAAGGACAACATACCGGTACTTTCGGTAATTACGGAATATTTTCATTCAATGGGAACAAAATTATTACCACTTCTGGTGGTGGGATGCTTGTTTCTGATAATGAAGAGAGAATTCAAAAAGCGAAATTTTGGGCTACGCAATCTAGAGACCAAGCAAGACATTATCAGCACAGTGAACTTGGATATAATTACCGGATGAGTAATGTCTCTGCTGGAATAGGCCGTGGACAATTAAAAGTGCTAGAAAATCGGGTAGCTAAAAAAAATTTCATTTTGACTTATTATAAGGATAATCTAAACGACTTAGAAGGTATGCAATTGATGCCAGATAATGATTGGGATGAAGCTAATTACTGGTTAAGCGCAGCCTTATTGACTGGTGAAGTAAGACCAAATGATATTATGGAAGCTTTAGAAGCAGAAAATATAGAATCTCGCCCCGTCTGGAAGCCAATGCATATGCAACCTTATTTTAAAGATTTTGATTTTGTTGGTAAGGGGATTTTTGAAGATCTATTTATTAATGGCATTTGTTTGCCGAGTGATTCAAAAATGACATTGGAAGATTTAAAGCGTGTAGTGCTAACTGTTCGAAGAGTGTGGGGAAATAAATGATAAGAAGTAAACAGAATAGAATATACAAAAAATTTATCAAACGATTAATTGATCTTGTTTTTTCACTAATGGCAATAATAGTATTAAGCCCCGTTTATATCGTAGTTGCTCTTTTAGTAAGAGTTAATCTGGGGTCCCCGGTGATTTTTAAACATAAAAGGCCTGGTTTGAACGAAGAAGTATTTCCTATGTACAAGTTTCGTTCCATGACCAATGAGAAAGATGAAAATGGTAACTTGCTGCCTAACAATCTTCGACATACAAAGTTCGGTAAAATTCTAAGGTCTAGCTCATTGGATGAATTACCAGGGTTTTTAAATGTATTAAAGGGTGAAATGTCTCTTGTTGGACCGCGTCCGCTACTTATTGATTACTTAGATTTGTATAATGAGGAACAAAAAAAGCGGCATAATGTAAGACCTGGTTTAACTGGATATGCCCAAGTTAATGGTCGAAATACAATCGGTTGGGAAGAAAAGTTTAATCACGATCTTTTTTATGTAGAAAATGTATCCTTACTTTTAGATATAAAAATAATATTCATGACAGTAGTGAAAATTATTAAACGAAGTGATATAAATTCAAACGAAAAAACTACAATGAAAAGATTTGAAGGTAGTAAATAATCTCTCGAGAGAGTAGGTTTTAATATGTTGAGTAACGATATTTTCATTATAGGTGCTGGCACATATGGCGAAGCTATGTGTGAATTAGCAGAACATGCGGGTTATACTATAGCAGGTTTTTTTGACGAAGACGAAAGCAAAATCGGTCAGACAGTGATGGAGAGTTTGGTGATTGGGAAGTTTTCGACTTTGCCAGCGAAGTATATAAAAGGAAGAAAGTTTATCGTTGCAATCGGTAATAACGAAATTAGATGTAATTTGATGGAATTCATTAATAAGCACAATGGTGAAACCCCAACTTTAATTCATTCGTCAGCAGTAATCAGCCCCACTGCTAAAATTGGTCAGGGTGTATACATTCAAGCAAATGCCACTGTGTGGACAAAAGTAGAAATTAAAGATTATTGTATTTTAAGTCCAGGAGTAGTAATAGCACATCATACTATGGTGGAAAGAGGATGTTTGGTTTCGACTCTTACTAGTGTTGGGGCATCAATAAAGATTAAAGAAAAAGTATTTATTGGCATGGGATGTACAATCGTAACTGGGCTCAATCAAATAGGAGAGAGCACGATTATTGGAGCGGGAACTGTACTTCTTCAAGATGCAGAAAGTCATAGTGTATATGTAGGTACACCAGGAAGAAAGATAAAAAGTTTAGTTGGAATAATTTAATATTATTAGTGATTAAGCCTAGAAAAATCTGTTTTAAACTCATAATCTTTTATATTAATTGGATATGGTATTCAGAAAAGTAAAGAAATTAAAAAATAGCGATTAATTTTAAAAAACTGGTCACTGAATCATAAGTAAGAATATTGAAAGTTGAACTTTAATTCTGCGTAATTGATCCAGTCAGGTAAGGTGGGGGAAATTAATGAAAGTTTTGATTCTTTCAAATAATGATATTGGAATATTGAAATTTAGAAGAGAACTAATCCAAGAGTTAACTAAAAAAAATGAAACTTTCATAGCTATTCCTGAAGGTAACTTTAATCCCAAAATAAGAGATTTAAAAAGTGAAATTATCGATATTCCTCTTAGTAGAAGGGGCATGAACCCACTAAATGATTTTGCACTATTTATTAAATATTTTTCGTTAATAAAAAAAATTAATCCTGATGTAGTTTTAACTTACACTATAAAGCCAAATATTTATGGAGGCTTAGCAGCAAGTTTAAATAAAGCTAGGTATATTTCCAATATTACGGGTTTAGGTACTGCTGTTGAAAAAAATGGATTTCTTCAAAAAATAACAATCTTTTTGTATAGACTAGGTTTAAAACAAGCAGATACTGTTTTCTTTCAGAATAAGTCTAATAAGAACTTCTTTGATGAAAAAAAAATAGTTGCAATTAATTCTCGAATTATTCCAGGTTCAGGAGTTAATTTAGATCATTATCAAGTTTTAAAATATCCTACTACTGAAAAGACTGTGTTTTTATTTATTGGTAGAGTTATCAAGGAAAAGGGCATCGATCAATACCTAGAAGCTGCAGTATATATAAAGAAAAAATATCAAAATGTGGAATTTCATATACTAGGCGCTGCTGATGAAAAATACATAAAACTACTAGGAGAAATGAGTAGGGAAGGAACCGTAGTTTATCACGGAAGAAAAGACGATATTAGAGAATTTCATAAGATATCCCATTGTACAATTCATCCGAGTTATTATCCCGAAGGTATGTCAAATGTTTTATTAGAGAGTGCAGCAAGTGGTAGACCGATTATTACAACTAATAGGCCAGGCTGTAAGGAAGTAGTAGATGACGGGGTTAATGGATTTATTTTTAAAGAAGTTGATACTCAGGATTTAATTCAAAAGATTGAAAAGTTCATTAGTCTAGATTATAAATCTAAAAAAAATATGGGGTTAGCTGGAAGAGAAAAAGTTGAAAGAGAGTTTAGCAGAAGTATTGTAGTTGATGAGTACTTAAAAGCTATTTATAAATAAGGGGTTAACTTAATGAAAAGAAAAATTTTGTTTCTGGAATCTCGTTTTAATTCTTTTTATGGTGCACAAAAAAGCATGGTGAAACTTATAAAGAGTTTAGATAGCGAAAAATTTGAACCCACTGTAGTTACTACAGAAAATGGAATGTTAAGCAAGAATCTTAGAAAAGAAAATATACCCTTCACAATTTTGAAAATCGGACAAGAGTCTAATGTCTTCGGAGGGAAGGTTCTTAAGTACTCCGTATTTAAAAAAATGACTGTAGGATTTCAAATTTTGGTTTATAACATAAAGTTAATCAAATACATACGAAAAAATAACATAGATATTGTGTATGTAAATGATCTTAGAGCTTTAATATATTCAATTTTATCAACAAAATTATTGAGGAAAAAAAATGTGTGGTATATAAGGTCGGATATTTCGAATTCACTTTTGACAAATATTAGTTTAAGACTTTCAACTAATATAATCACTATAGCTAATGGTGTGCTTAGACACATACCTAAATCAGTAATCGATAGTCATGCAGAAAAAATTACTAATATATATACAGGATTTAGTTTTAACGAAGGAGAAACTAATGATAAAAATATATCGAAGCAAAAACTAAAGCTACCAAAAGATAAATTACTTGTAGGTTATTTAGGATCAATAAATGAAAGGAAAGGATTAGATTTTTTAATACATTCTTTCAAAGATTTAAAAAGTGACAGCAACGAACCTAATTTATTAGTCGTAGGGGATACGAGTCCAGGATACGAGTCTCAGTGGGAAGCCCTCAAAAAAACTGCAAAAGAAAATGGCGATTTTTTAATTCATTTACCTTATTCTAATGAAATAGAAAAAATCTACAGCGCAATAGATATTTTTGTCTTGCCATCACGCTCTGAGGGATTACCAAGAGTTGCTATTGAGGCTATGAGTTATAAAGTGCCGGTCATAGTTACAGATGTTGGGGGAGCTAAAGAAATAGTTGACGACAATATAGATGGACTTGTTATCGAAAAAGATAATAAAGTCGAGCTAATTAATGCGTTAGAAATTCTCTTGAAGGATCAAAATAAAAGACTTGAATTTGGTTCAAGGGGATTTCAAAAAGTTAACAATAAATTTTCTGAGAAAGAGTTTGTACAAAAAGTAAATAATTATTTTCGAGAAATTTAATTATTAAGAAAATAATTGTATGAGAGGTAATTAAGAAATGGTTTATTCATATGTAATTTATTTTGGAGTAGTTTTACTTTCAACTTTTTTTGCTTTTTTAGCTCAGTATTTTGCAAAAACCAATGATTTAAAAACAACTCCGAACCCGTTTTTTTACTGGATATCTTTATTATCGCTAGTTCTTGTAATGGGGCTAAGAAGCATGAGTGTTGGAGTAGATGGGACTAATTATTACTATAATTATTTAAAAGCTAATTCTATGGATTTATTTACATATTATCAGAATCATATAACTGAACCAGGTTTTTATTTGTTGTATAAACTATCTTTTTTATTAGGAAATCATCAATGGTTATTTGTAATAGCAGCATTTATAACTGTCTTGTTTTTTTACAAAGCTATTTGCTATCAGATAGACAAAATAAGCTTTCCCTTAGCAATATTCATTTTTGCTAGCACGCAATACTTTTATTATTTTGGTATTATGCGGATGGGTATAGCTGTTGCAATAATTGCATATGCTTACAAGTATATTTTAGAAGGTAATAATAAAAAATATATTTTATGGGTCATAGTAGCAACTACCTTCCATTATTCGGCACTCTTTGCTTTAGTAGTACTATTCTTTAATAAAAATAAAAATGGCTTTTTCAAAAAAGAAAATATCCTAAAAATAGCAGTAATTATTCCCTTAGGATTTTTGGCTGTAAGGTTTATAATCTTTCCATTCTTAACAGCAGATCGATATGCAGGTTATGTAGAGTCCTCTGGTGTCTTTGATATTGGGTTCATTACTACTTTACCATTATTAGTAATATTTTCGTTTTTCTATAATAGGCTTACAATAGCTCATCCTCATTTTCAGTTTTATTATTTTTTATTTTTAGCAAAAGTAGTTACAGAACTTTTTTCGCCAATAATCGGTACTGGAAGAATGGTATGGTATTTGAATTTTAGTATTTGTTTCTTATTTCCAATAATTTTGAAGATTAACAACGATAAAAAAATTAAGGTTTTAATTCTAATTATCGCTATCTTATACAGTGCTTTTTATAGTTATAATGCCTATTTTGGTGATTCGTGGCGTGGACAAAACATGTTTCCATATAAATTATTTTATATTACTTAAGAGCTGCGATGTAAAATTTTTACAACCAATGAAATCTTAAACTTGACGGAATTTAGAAGGTGGTTTTAGTTATGAAAAGAATATTGTTGTGTGGAGTTCCTAACTCAGGGAATTTAGGGGACAGAGTAATTGCTGAATCCATAAATTATATTTTTTCAACATCTCATAATAGTTATGAGATTCAAAATTTCGATTTAACGAATGGACTAATGAGAAAAGAACAGAAGTTAGTGAAAATTGGTTTAGCATCATCTAATTTTACTAAAAGAATGATTCCAAATTCACTTAGGAGAAGAAAAGTGATAAATGTTTATAAGAAAAATTCTTCTTTGACTATATCTATAAAAAAACATATATCTGAAACTGATGTTGTTGTCATTGGAGGAGGACACCTATTAATTGATAATTACCTTAATTTCCCAACGGCGATAGATAATATTGTGAAAGAGGCAAAAATTCAGGGTATACCTGTAATTTTTGCATTTGTTGGAGCCAAAGGGCCTTGGAGTAAAACCGCTAAGGAATTGCTTACAAGTGCATTAGAATATGCAACATACATAGTAGTTAGGGATAGGGACTCGAAAGAGTTTCTATTATCAATTAACAAAAACTTGAACGAGAAATTAGTAGCCATTTCCGATCCAGCCTTATTTGTTAAAGAAATAATTGGAGTAAGTAGTGAAGAAAAGGTGAAAACTAATATAGGATTGGGAATTATGGATCCTAATGAAATTAGAAGACATAGCAATCTTAGATGGAGTAGAAGGAAATCTGCTTTGTGGTGGAGCGAGCTAGCAAAAAACTTAGTTTCCAAAGGATATCAAGTCTCTATATTTACAAACGGTGCTGCAACAGATAACGGATTTGTTGAATACTTCATAAAAAAAGAATTAAAAGACGTGCAAGAAGTCGACTATTGTGAATATCCGACAACACATGTAATGTTACTAAATAGTATTAAAAAGCAAGACATTATCATTGCCCAAAGGTTACATGCATGTTTGCCTGCTATTTCATTAGGAAAAATTACTTTTGGTCTCGCATGGGACAGAAAGTTAGAAAATATACTAAAAGAATTGGACTTAGCAGACTTTTTAATCGATTTCAATGATTCACCAACATTAAATATGAATAAAATTGAACTACAGTTGGCAGTCAAAGATAGCGATAAATTGAAAAATGAAAATCTCATAAATGCTAAAAAAAGGGAGATGTTAGCATTTGTCAACCAAAAAATCTGACAAGGTAATTAAAGTTTTACATGTAGTTGGGGGTATGTCTGCGGGAGGACTCGAATCACTGATTATGAATATTTATAGAAATATAGATAGGAGTAAATTTCAGTTCGACTTTGCAGTTCAGGTAGATGAAAAATGTTTTTATGATGATGAAATTATTAAAATGGGTGGGAAAATTATAGTTCATCCCAAACCTAAAAATGGATTAGAAAAGTATAAAAAGGCTTTAGGGAATACGTTAGAAAACTATGGAGGATATGATGTTGTTCATAGTCATGTTCTTTTTTTCAGTGGTATAGCTTTGGAAGTAGCTAAGAAACATAATGTCCCTATCAGGATTGCCCATAGTCATAACACAAGCGATAGTAAGAAAGATACTTTTTATAGAGAAATTTACAGATCAATGATGAGAAGAAAAATAATCTCTAATGCAACTAGTATGATAGGTTGCTCTAAAGAAGCCTGCGAGTATACGTTTGGGAGGACTCAATACAAAAAAAATAAAGCCAAACATTTTCCTAATGCTATCGAAATAAGTAAATACAAAAACCTCGAATTTGAAGGTGGAAATTTAAAAAGTGAATTAGGTATAGAGGAAGACAGTATCTTAGTAGGTCATATTGGACGCTTTAGTAGACAGAAAAATCATTCCTTTCTTTTAGATGTATTTTCAAAATACGCTGAGAACGAACGAAAGGCTCATCTGATATTGGTGGGAGAAGGTGCAGAGTTAGAAAATATAAAGAACAAAATAACCGAGAATAATTTAGAAAAATGCGTTCATCTTTTAGGTATAAGAAAAGATATCCCTAACGTATTAAACTCGCTTGATTTGTTTTTGTTCCCTTCGCTATATGAAGGATTAGGTATCGTTATAGTAGAAGCTCAAGCGGCCGGGATACCTTGTCTTATTTCTGAGAATATTCCATTAGAAGCAGACATAAACATTGGCTTAATAAATAGACTTAGTTACGAAAAAGATGGTGAAAAAAAATGGGTTCATGAAATAACAAATCTAGTTGAAAAAAATAAAAGGAACTGGAGTCAAATTGAACCAGCCTTAAAGAAATCAGGTTATGATATAGAAGAAAGCGTAGAAAGGCTAACAAAAATATATACAGGTAAATATTGATGAAAAAAATTATAAAAAAAATTAATCTTTCTAAAAATAAAAAAAATATAGCAAAAATAACATCAGGAACTTTTTTGGGGCAACTGATTTCTTTGGCTAGCCTGCCAATATTGGCGAGATTATATGGAGTGGAAGTTTTCGGAACATGGGCGTTAATCACTGCTTTAGGTATGATCATTTCTTCATACTCTGATTTAGGAATGTCTAACTTGGTAATGATTGAAAAGAAAGAGAACTTAAAAAAAACTTACAGAGTAATTTCTTCTATTGCTCTCTTTTTAAGCTTAATATCTAGCTTTTTAATCACTTTGGTTTACTCTATTATTTCGGATAGTTTACTTATTTCTCCGTATCTTTTTTTTGTGATATTATTTTTATCTTCATTTTTATCACAACAAGTACAGTTATGCTATACATGGTTAAATCGCAATGAAAAATATGATGTTTTGATGAAAAATCCCCTTATTAATTATAGTATATATGGTATTAGTGGGATTGTTTTTGGAGTATTAGGATTTGTCCATTATGGATTTTATATCGCACACTTAATGGGGTCTTTTTTAACGTTTCTGAATATGAAAAAACATTTACCTCGGGGGATGTTAATATTTAATATAAAAGAGATTTTGAGCTTTATTATGGAAAACAGAAAATTTTCTATCCTACAACTACCTACAAACATAACTAATAACTTGAAGATTCAAGCTCCAACTTTATTTATTAGTTCTATATGGGGGGCAGAGATTCTTGGATACTATTCAATAACATTAAGGATTCTTCAAATGCCTGTAATACTAATAGCAAAAGCTATTGGGAGAGTATTTTTTCAAGTGATTTCGGAAATGAAGAGAACTAATAAGAAGATTGGCAATTATGTTTTAAGAAATGTGCACAAAGCAATGAAAATTGCAGTTCTGCCAATGATTGCATTAGTGGGCTTCGGTGATGTTTTAACTGTTTCATTTTTAGGTGATCAGTGGGTAATAGCTGGTGATTTTGTTAGAATTTTAGCTTTGCAATACTTTTTCATGTTTCTTCAAAGTTCTATGCAAGGGCTAGCAATAACTTTAGATAAACAACAGTACGCATTGATAGCAAACACTGTTCAAATTCTTTTTTTAGTGGTAGCAATTTTGGTCGGTCAATACTACTTCGATAGTATATATGTTGCTCTATTGTTAATAGCTATATTTACTATATTTATACAAATAGTATATTTTAGTAGTCTTTTTAAGGTTATGGAAATTTCCAGGTTTATTTATTTAAAAAAAGTTACTACAAGTATTACTATAATTTTAGTAACTTCCTTTTTTTTAAGAGGATTATTTAACTTTGCTTATGAAGTAATTACGAGATAAATTTAGATACTCATTAATTATGATAATCAATTCGATTATAGGTATCAGTGGCTTGATATTGAGATTGAAGTAAAAAAGGGATGACTAAAATGTTTAAGATTGCAGTGGCCGGAACAGGATATGTAGGTTTAGTCGCAGGTGTATGTTTCGCTGAAATGGGACATCAGGTGACCTGTGTTGATATTGACGAGCAGAAAGTGCAATTAATGAAGTCTGGTATTACACCAATTTTCGAAAGAGATCTAGAAGAACTGATGCAAAGTAATTATGCTGCTGGAAGAATCGATTACACTACTGATTTCCATTCAGCTTACAAAAATGCCGACGCAGTCTTCATCGGTGTAGGCACACCAGAAAATGAAGATGGATCTGCTAATCTTTCATACATAGCAACAGTAGCTAGACAGATTGCTGAAAATGTAGAAAAAGATTGTTTAGTAGTGGTGAAATCTACTGTTCCAGTGGGAACAAATGACAAGGTCGAACAGTTCATCAGTGATTTCTTAGTAAATGATGTACGTGTTGAAGTAGCCTCTAACCCTGAGTTTTTAGCTCAAGGATCTGCTGTTCATGACACATTACATGCTAAGCGTATTGTTATCGGGACTGAAAGCGAGTGGGCCAGAGAGTTACTTAAAGGTATTTATGAGCCCTTTAATTTACCGATTGTTGCCGTGAATAGACGTTCTGCTGAGATGATTAAGTACGCTTCTAATGATTTCCTTGCTCTTAAGATTTCATATATGAACGATATTGCAAATCTTTGTGAGTTAGTTGGTGCGGATGTTCAAGATGTGGCAGAGGGCATGAGCTTTGATGATCGTATAGGAAGTAAGTTTTTAAACGCGGGTATCGGTTATGGCGGATCATGTTTCCCTAAAGACACGAAAGCCCTGGAATACCTTGCCACTCAAAACGGTTATGATTTGAAGACAATTAAAGCTGCTATCGACATTAATAAAGATCAAAAAACTCTTCTTTATAAAAAAGCTAGTAATCGTTTGATAACGTTTAATGGATTAAAGGTAGCAGTTCTTGGATTAACCTTTAAACCCGGCACAGATGATTTGAGAGAAGCTCCTTCTCTTGAGAACGTTCCGTTACTATTAGCGCAAGGTGCTGATATCTATGCTTACGATCCAATCGGAGCAGAGAACTTTGCAAAAGTTTATCCTGAAGGTCCACACGGGAAAGGCAATATTAGGTATGTAAAAAATGCTGAAGAGGCATTAAAAGGTGCAAACGTTTGCTTCATCTTCACTGAATGGGAAGAAATTAAGTCAGTGCAACCAGAAGCATTCAAGCTATTGATGCGGACGCCATTAATCTACGATGGACGAAATCTACATGAAGTAGAACGAATGGTAAAGGCGGGAGTGGAATATCACTCAGTTGGACGTCCATCAGCTAAAAGGGTAAGTCGTGAGGAGGCGAAGGAACGTGAGTTACAAACCTCTAAGCGTGGATAAAACTTATTTAGTCACAGGCGCTGCAGGTTTTATCGGGCATTATTTATCTAAGCGTTTACTCGATAAAGGTTGCAAAGTAATCGGTCTGGATAATATGAATGATTATTACGATGTTAAATTGAAAGAACAAAGACTTGAGTTATTGGCGCCTTATGAAAAATTCACTTTTTTAAAGAATGATATCTCTAACAAAGAGACTCTGATGGAAATATTTGGTGATCACAAGCCTGATATCGTTGTGAACTTAGCAGCACAGGCTGGCGTTCGGTATTCTATCGAAAACCCAGATGCTTATATTCAAAGTAATATTATCGGATTTTACAATATTCTTGAAGCATGCAGACATTACCCGGTAGAACATCTACTCTATGCTTCCTCAAGTTCTGTATATGGCGCCAATAAGAAAGTACCTTTTGAAGAAACTGATTTCGTCGATCAGCCAGTTTCACTCTATGCTTCGACTAAAAAGTCTAATGAATTGATGGCACACACTTATAGTCATCTATATAAATTCGCTTCGACTGGGCTGAGGTTCTTTACGGTTTACGGGCCAATGGGCAGACCCGATATGGCATACTTCGGATTTACCGATAAGTTCTTTAACGAGGAAGAAATTAAAATCTATAATAATGGTGATTTTGATAACGATCTGTATCGTGATTTCACTTATATTGATGACATAGTAGAGGGAATTGAAAGACTCTTATCGAATCCACCTTCTGCTGATGGCCAAGTACCGCATAAAGTATTCAATATCGGCAACAATAATCCAGAGAAGCTAATGAAGTTTATAGGGGCGCTAGAGAAAGCATTGAGTAATACTCTCGGTGAAAAAGTTGAATTTAAAAAGAGCTTTGAACCAATCAAACCTGGCGATGTACCAGCCACTTACGCATCCACTGACCAACTACAAAAAGCAGTTGGATTTAAGCCGACTACTTCTATTGAAGACGGACTACAAAAGTTTGTAAACTGGTACTGCAAGTATTATGATGTGAAACAGATAAAAGCATAAAAAATCCCTCACCTCTGTGGAAAAGGTGAGGGATTTTTAAATAAAATAGTAATAAATACCTCAATATATTTCAGTAATTAATAGTTACATATTCCTTGGGAAAATGGTATAATTTTTACATCTTATGAAAGTATTTAAAAGATATATACAGGATTTTCTGTAAATAATTGATTAGAAGGTGCAAAGATGAAAGTGAAAAAGGCCATTATCCCAGCTGCAGGACTAGGAACGAGATTTTTACCGGCAACCAAAGCAATGCCAAAAGAAATGCTGCCAATTGTTGATAAACCAACAATTCAATATATTGTTGAGGAAGCTATTGCTTCTGGTATTGAAGACATCATCATCGTTACAGGTAAAAACAAACGTTCAATTGAAGATCATTTCGATCACGCATTCGAGCTTGAAGATACATTGATGAAAAAAGGAAAAATGGATATGCTCGATTCTGTGTTGCAAACATCAAATGTTGAAATCCACTATATTCGTCAAAAGCAACCGCTCGGCCTTGGCCATGCCATCTGGTCTGCACGTAAGTTCATCGGTGATGAGCCATTCGCAGTATTGCTTGGTGATGACATTGTAGAGCACTCTGAGCCGTGTCTAGCTCAATTGATGAACCAGTATGAACAAACTCAAAATAGCATTATCGGTGTACAGCAAGTAGCTGAGAATCAAACTAATCGCTATGGCATTATTGATCCAATCTCAATCGATAATAAGCTGATTGCTGTAAACAAATTCGTAGAGAAGCCAGCACTAGGTACAGCACCATCAAACTATGCGATTATGGGTCGTTATGTACTGACACCGGAAATCTTCCAATTCTTGGAGAAGCATGAACTCGGGGCTGGTGGAGAAATCCAGTTAACGGATGCTATACAACAGCTTAACGAAGAACAAGCAGTATATGCTTACGAATTTGAAGGCAGACGCTTTGATGTTGGAGAGAAGTTTGGCTTTATTGAAACGACAATCGAATTTGCATTGCAACGTCCAGAATTGAAAGATCAATTGCTGGAACTATTTGAGAAAAAATTAAAAGAAGCGAAATCGGGAGTGAAATGAAAGTTAGTGTCAGGAACAGTAATTGACTTACTGCTCCTAATATTGGTTCCTAAGTTCAATTACAATATAAAGTAATTTTGAAACAAATATAATTCAGGTCTTCGTTGCCCTTGTAAATCGAATATTGGTGATGGTATTGCCATCTTACTCTACACAACATCCTTTAAATAGAATCACCTGCCTATATTTTAGAGTGACTTCGGACAAAAATTAGAACTACTATAGATATGAGTGGATTACTTCTACATAATTGGTTTGCAGATTATGCTGTAGAATTAATTGATTACAGCCACTAACATGAGAACTATTGCCATCTTTTTACAGTTGAGCACTGAAGAATGTATCATTTAATGATACGGATATGCACTACTCGATAAGATACCTTTATATGATTGATGTGCACGCCTACTGGTGTGCACATTTTTTATATGAGGTATTTTTTTGTTTCAATACATCAGAATCCAAGGTTAAAAAGGGGGTGCAACGCCGGTTTAATTTCCCCATTATAGTAGGAATAAAACTTGAACTACTCTGCAGGTAGGTTAGCCGGATAAATTCCGGCTTTTTTTCTTTTCCCTAAGACTGTTTTTGATAAGTAAAAAATGCAGTGAATGGCAGTTGAAAATGTCGCTTGCCAATGCACCTTTTCCTATTCGATAAATTTTTATACGAGGTTAGAATCATCGTGCCATGCTCATATCTCCAAGAGATGACTTGGAGAAAGACTTTCGCTGAGAACTCTTCGTAAGGAAAGTAGCCGACCTCGTCTAGCACGAGCAAATCTGACCGTATCCATTTTTTGATGAGTCGGGAGGCCGTCCCTTTGGCCTCTGCCTTATAGTACTCCGCGACTAGATCGACAGCGGTAAGGAACAGAAAACTAATAACAATAGCTTTTTAGTAATCATTTCAATTCAAGCACAAAAGTTTAACGTTGTTTTAACCAATTGAATACATGCTAATTAAACAAAATGTTAAAAGGAAGATAGCTGATTGAAAATCACAAAGGAGGGGATATTTTGGGTAAGCTAAATTTGGGAATACTTATTATACTTTTGACTGTAACTATGATTTCAATGTGTTTTCAAAATGTAACCAATGCAGAATCCGAGCATTCAGTCAGAGACTTTGGTGCAACAGGAAATGGTGAAGTGGATGATACTATTGCTATTCAAAATGCTATCGATTTCGCATATTCAAATGGAAATAAAACAGTATTTTTTTCTAAAGGCATATATCTAGTTGATTCTTCAACTTCTCTAGTTGTTAAAGATGGTATTGTTTTGAAATTTGAAAATGAAGCGATATTGAAAGCGATACCAAATGCATTAGAACGTTCAGAGGTAATTAGAATTCATGATGTAAAAAATGTCAAAATACTAGGTTATCCTGAAATTATTGGAGAGCGGGATGAACATTTAGGAAGTACTGGCGAATGGGGATTTGGAGTTAGTATAAGAGGGGCAGAGAATATCTACATTGAAAATGCTAAAATATCCAACTTTTGGGGAGATGGAATTTATATAGGAAGTACCGCCAAAAAAAATTACAATATAAACATTGAAATAAATAATGTTGAGTTAACTAATAATCGTCGACAAGGGATATCAATTATTTCAGTAGAGAATTTATTAATCAAAGACGCTACGATAACAAATACAAATGGAACTAGTCCACAATGTGGTATAGATATAGAACCGAATAATGGAAATGAAAGATTAGTAGGAATAAGAATCATTAACCTATCCACGAGTAATAATGCTGGTTCTGGATTAAAGTTTTATTTAAAGCGTATCCAAAACAATACTCGTCCAATAGATATTTATGTTGATTCAAAAAAGAATATTCAAGATGGTATTTCGGTTAGAGAAATTTCCGGAGTTAACGGTATTATCAATGTTCAGGGTTACTATTATCTTTCAGATAAAGAGATAGTTGCTGAACCAACAATCAGACCTATAAATGATAGGTCTACTAGATTAGAAGGAAATGCAACTGTATACTCTATGGTTACGGCGGTAGTAGACACAAAGATTATTGGCAGTGCAAAATCAAATGCACAAGGCGTTTATTCAATGACTATTCCAAAGCAGCCTGAAGGAAAATCTATAAAGTTAATTGCTGAAGATCCATTTGGGAATTTGAGCAAAGAAATAATAGTGGTAGTGGAAAAATTTGTGGGTGAGAGACCACTACGAATTGCTGGTCAAAATCGTTATGAAACTGCTATTGAGATTTCAAAGAAGTCGTGGAATAATGCGGATACCGTATTATTAACTACTGGTGAAGATTTTCCAGATGCACTCACCGGTGGTCCACTTGGGTATAAAGAAAATGCACCGATACTATTAACAAGAAGCAAATCACTTAACAAAGAAACAGAAAATGAAATAGAACGATTAAAAGCAAAAAGAATAACAATATTGGGTAGTGAAGGAGCAGTTTCTAAAGAAATTGAGAATTTATTGCTAGACAAAGGTCTTATTGTAGAGAGACTCGGTGGAGCAAACCGTTATGCTACAGCTGCAATAATTGCGGAACGTTTAAACTCTGAAAAAGCGATTATTGGCTCTGGCCAGAATTTCCCTGATATTCTATCAATCTCTTCGTATGCCGCTAAGAATGGTATCCCTATCCTTCTAACAAAAAAAGGAATATTGCCAAAAGAAACGAAAGATGCCTTAAGGGATAAAGAAAAAACGTACGTTATTGGTGGAATTAGCGTAATCAATGAAGACTTATTAAGTGAACTCCCAGCACCTGAAAGGTACGGAGGAGCAAATCGTTACGAGACCTCTAAGGCTATAATCATGGGATTACCATTAGGTACGCAAAATAGCTTCATTGTAACTGGTATAAACTTTCCAGATGCTTTAACAGGTTCCGCACTTTCTGCAATTCAAAATGCACCGATTAAATTAGTACAAAAAGATAAAATACCAGAAATTTATCAAGATATATTAAGGGATTATAAAGCATTCACAATTTTAGGGGGTACAGGAGTTGTAGGAATGGAGGTTGAAAATCAACTGTATCAAAATTTAATTGAATAGTTTGTATTAGGAGGCCAACAGTAAGATGTTGGTCTTTATATATTTTAGAGTATCAGCTATTTTTCCAGAGAGTGTAAATGAATAAATAGAAAAAGGAAGACCTTTTCTTGTAGAATTAAGTCACCACAACCAATTCACAGAAAAGAGGCCTTCCCTATGACTCAGTTTACAACAGATACTATGCAAGCTCTAGTAAAAAAGAAGACATCTCCGAAGTTTTTCGGATGCACCTGGAGACGGCGGTGAATACACTTCTTCAAACGGAACTAACAGCGTTCCTGGATTACGAAAAATACGACCGCCTCGGGTTCAATTCGGGTAATTCGCGGAACGGCGCCTACACGCGGACACTCCATACGGAATATGGGGATTTAGAGCTTTCGATGCCACGGGACCGGAACGGCGAATTCAACCAACAGACGGTCGCACCGTACAAGCACTCAAACGATACGCTAGAAGCCTTCGTTATTCATATGTTCTAAAAAGGCGTGACAATGTCCGAGATTTCGGACCTGATCGAGAAGATGTACGGCCATCATTACACGCCGCAAACCATCTCCAATATGACGAAAGTGATGAGCGAACAGGTCGAAGCGTTTAAATCTCGTCCGTTAGAGTAGCGCTACCTTTGTGTCTATCTGGATGCAACTTACATTGTCCTCAAGCGAGACACGGTCTCCAAGGAAGCCGTCTATATTATAATTGGCATCCGAGAGGACGGCTCAAAAGCAGTGTTGGCCTATACAGTGGCACCTACGGAATCCGCATTCGTTTGGAAAGAAGTCCTGTTGGACTTGAAAGAGCGCGGTGTCGAAGAGGTACTTTTGTTTATCTCCGATGGCTTGAAAGGCATCACTGATCGCATCTTCGCGGTCTTTCCCGATGCTCAATATCAGGCGTGCTGCGTCCACTTGTCGCGTGGGATTCGCCATAAAGTTCGCGTTACCGATCGCAAGGAGATTCTGGATGATTTCAAATCGTCTACCGGGCAGAGAACCGAGAACTGGGTGAAAAAGCGTTGAAAGCCTTTGTCGATAAATGGAAAATGGCCTATCCCAAGGTGACGAAATCGTTGGAAGCGAATCCCTATATTTTCACTTTCTACAGCTTCCCAAAATTCATTTGGCGAAGCATCTATTCAACGAACCTGATCGAGTCGTTCAACAAGAACGTAAAGAAATACAGCAAGCGCAAGAAGCAATTTCCGAACGAAGATTCCTTGGATCGCTTCCTGGTTTCCCAGTTCGAAATTTATAACCAGAACTTCTCCACCCGTTGCCATATCGGATTCGATCAAGCTCGTGCAGAGCTGACTGAGATGTTCAAGCAAGTCTAATCGATATAAATACAAGAAAAGGATTTACTTATTTACACATAATTATTGACGGTCTCGATTCTTTCTAGAGATTAAATAAAAAAGCATTTACATAAATGAGTCTTACATATATTAGGGTTAATTAATTTCTCTAAAATATTTATAATAGAACACAATGACTGTTAATACTTGAAAATTCTGTTACACTGAACCTGTTCTTTAATTTAATCAATGTAGCTTCTTAAATTAGAATTTAAATAATTATTTAAACGAAGCATTTAAAGGCAATATAAGATTAAATATATGGAAAATGAAGCTTTAAATAGGTTAATTGTTCGTTAGTTTGAACTATAGTTTACCTTGCGATAGTCTTTTTAAAGGCTTTAATACAGACTAATAATGAGGTGAGTTTATGGAAATTAATATCAAAAGTTACTTAAAAAAGGCAAAAAGAAAAATTATATTCAGAAAATACGAAGCAGAACTTTTCAATAAGGATTTCACTATAATTTCTAATAATTGCTGGGGGGGGCATGTGTACCAAGATTTAGAATTAAATTATAAGTCTCCTTTTGTTGGAATGTTTTTGTATTCTAGATGTTATTTAAAGTTGTTAAAAAATCTAGAATACTACCTACGTCAAGAATTAAAATTTACTACTAGTTCGATCTATGAAGAGGCGAATGAAAAAAGAAAGAAAACCTACTATCCAATAGCTATGCTTGATGATATTGAATTGCACATGCTACATTATAAGAATGAAGAAGAAGCTCTTGCAAAGTGGAATCGTCGCAAGTCAAGAATGAATATGGACAATATGTTTGTCAAAATGAATGCTACGCAAAAAATAGATGTTGAAACAATAAAAAAATTCGATGATTTGCCATATAGAAACAAAGTTATTTTCACAGAAAAACTTTACCCTGAAATAGAGAGTGCTATTCACATTGAAAATATGAATACAAATAAAGAAATGAATCATTATATGAAATATTTTGATGTAGTAAAGTGGATCAATAACGGAAAAAAAGAAACTAAACGTTGATCTTTGCATTACTCTGAGTTGATATAAAAGTTTGTGGGAATAACAGACCATAATTTTAGTGATTAGAATGCTATCGAAACTACTGAAATCGAAAATATATGTTTAAAAGTGGTTTATTAAAATTCTTAAATTTATTTGTTTGTATCTCTCTTTATATTTTGAATTGTTCGAATACTTTATTTTTTAGTAATAATTTACCGTTGTTAAAAACTAAAGGAAAAGTTGATATTTTCAAAAACCGGTCTAAGTAGTGCTCCTATTTATTTTTTATATTACAGTCATCAAATAAATTTGAGTTCTTATATCATCTTTTATTTCTTGACTAACTGTTATAAATCTCTAAGAGTAAAATTTTTATTTAAAGAAGATTTAAATTACAAAAGCTTGCTGCATATTTTGCAGTGTGGCAACGCCGGTTTAATTTTCCCCATTATAGCCGGAATAAAATTCCTTACTTGAGCTACTTTGCAGGTGGGGTAGCCGGATAAATTCCGGCTTTTTTCTTTTCCTTCAGACGATAAGAATCACCTTTGATGTTAAAGGTCACCGAGTGGTGAAGCAGGCGGTCGAGAATGGCTGTAGCTAAGACATCATCTCCGAACACCTTTCCCCTGATTTGTTCGAGGTTAGGATCATCGCGCCGTGCTCATATCTCTTCGAGATGACCTGGAAAAAGATATTCGCTGAGAACTCGTCGAGAGGAAAGTAGCCGCCCTCGTCCAACACGATCAAATCCGGTCGTGTCCATTTCTTGATGAGACAGGAGACAGTCCCTTTGGCCTCGGCCTTGTGACATTCCGCAACCAGATCGGCTGCGGTAAGGAAGAGGACACTATAGCCTTGGGTGAGAGCTTCCAATGCAAAAGCGATCGCCAGATGCGTCTTGCCGACACCTGGCGGTCCCAGGAGAAGCCGATTTTCGCCATTCGCAATGTACCGACAGGTCAATGTTTCATTGATGCGTTGCTCATTAAGACTAGATTGGAACGCCAAATCAAAATCATGGATGGTTTTGGTGTAAGGGAGTTTCGCCCGTTGAATTCTTCGGTTCAATTCGGCGGATTCTCGGTGTTCCCATTCTCCGGAAACGACCGTGGGTAAAAAGTCGAAATATGATACATTATGGGTAGAAGCGTTCTCGACCAAATCATCGAGCTGACTGGCCGTATGCGACCAGTTCAGCTGATGAAGCCGTTCTTCCACAAGGGATTTCATTCGAAATCATCTCCTTCAAAGGCGGCGTAAGCTGCGAGGGAACGTGCTTCAACGTAAGGAGTGGAAACGCTTGAATCCTGGGTCGCCAAACCGATGGGATTCTGTTGTTTTCGCTCTTTTTCTTTTGCCTCTTGTATCCCCTCGTAATGTTCAAAGCGGACATGAGTCCGTGTTTCACCCGAAAGAATTGGGTGTTGCGCAATACATTCCACTTCATCAAAGATCTCCAATTGCTTCTCCAACGTCACCTTGATTTTCACTTGATGACCGGCATATCGAAACGGAACGGAATACTTATTCCCCAAGTAGGAGACGAAACAGTCGCGACTGACTTCACGCATTTCCCAATGCGTGGTCGGGAACAACTCCTTTGTTCCCCAAGCCTGTAGGAAAGACTGTTCCTTTTGCCAGCGCTGAACCGGCGGTTCCTGGGTCGTTTCATTCTTTTTCTTGTTCGCGGTCTGATCCAGGCATTTGCGCATGTCCTGGTTCAACGCTTCAAGTGTCGGTTCATCCGTAGTTGAAAGAAGTTACGCTTCATGTAATCGACCGTTCTTTCGACTTTCCCTTTCGTTTGGGGGCGATAGGGTTTGCACGCTTTGGGTGTGACACCGTAGTAAGCGAGAAAATCTTCAAACTTTTGGTTGAAGCGAATTTTTGCCGGTGTATGCCGGATCACCACAGTTTTCATATTGTCGTAGAGAACTTGATTCGGAATGCCGTTGAAATAGGCGAAGGCATTCATGTGGCATTTCATTAAGGTTTCCAATTTCATATCGGTTGTAAATTCGAAGTACTTCATTCGGGAATATCCCAGTACCATCAAAAACGCATAGATTTTTTGAAGGCGTCCATCGACTTCGTATAACCCGATTTCTGCCCAGTCCATCTGTGCCTGTTGCCCAGGTGGGGTCTCAAAGCGCCTTGTTGCCTGTTTCTTCGGCTGTTCCCGGTGCGGCTGCACATAATCTTTCAAGATCGTACTTTTCCCGTCAAACCCTTGCGCCCGAATCTCCTCGAGCAATACCACACAGTTGGTGGTGCCTTCCTGAATCCGTTGAAGCAGGTAAGGTTTATACGGATCTAATTTACTTGTCTGTTTCGTTCGCTTGGCGCTCCGAGGGAGCTGTTCGGCATTTATGTATTTCCGTACGGTTTTCCGGTCGAAACCGGTCTCTTTAGCGATGGCCGTTAATGACCACCCTTTTTGTTGCAGTTCCCGAATCATGAAAAATTCCTCCATTTTCAACATCGACACATACTCCTCTAAAACGTGGTACATGTCGATTATCCTTGATAAATGGGGAATTTTAAAACGGCGTTATTGGGTATTTTATCACCGGTACTGACACAGTGGTCTTTTTTGGTATAACGATCAAATATAACTACAATTAATTGTAAAAAAATGGCTCTATAATTGCTATTAAGTCTTCAATATAATATATTAAAAATAGCAAAATTTTGAAAAGAGGGGGCATTTTATGCTGAATTTAAAAAGGGTTTTCATATTAGTTTCAAGCATATTTTTTTTAGTTTGTATTTCTATGGAAACAAATGCAGAATCAATAGTTAATGTTAAAAATTTCGGGAGTATCCCAAATGATAAAATTGACGATACTCAATCGATTCAGAATGCAATTGACTCACAAAGTGAAAATGGGGGGGGGATAGTTTATTTTGAAGAAGGAGAATATCAAGTTGATGCAATGCAGTCAATAAATTTGAAGGACAATATTACTCTTGAATTTGAAGTGGGAACAATTTTAAAAGCAATTCCAAATTCAGCTGAAAGATATGAAATAATGAAAATTCACGATGTGAAAAATGTTGAATTAAAAGGTGAGGCAAAAATAGTAGGAGATAGAACTGAACATTTAGGAAGTTCTGGTGAATGGGGCTTTGGAATAAGTATTAGAGGTTCTCGGAATATTCTCATAAAAGATATTAATTTATCTGATATGTGGGGAGATGGTGTATATATTGGCAATACTTCAAAACAGAATTATAGCGAAGATATTAAAATTACTAATGTAACTATGAATAATAATAGAAGGCAAGGAATAACGATAGTGTCAGCAAAAAACTTAGAAATTGTAGATGTCGTTATAACAAATACAAATGGTACTTCTCCACAATGTGGAATAGATATCGAACCAAACAACCCAACGCAATTTCTTGAAAATATAAAAATAATAAATTTAAAAACTGATAACAATGAAGGTAGTGGATTGAAATTCTATTTTGAAAATTTCAAGTTTAACGAAAATCCAATAAGTATATTCGTAGATTCTATTTCTAATATAAAAGATGGTTTTGCAGTTAGATCACTTGAGAATATTATTGGAGATATTGAAATAGCTAAATATCATTATTTATTAGACAAAGATTCTCTAATAGCTCCTACGGTAGAACCTGTTACCGACATTTCACAAGAAGTTGTTGGGAGGGCACCAGCAGGTAGCTTTGTAACTGTTTCTGTAGGAAGTCAAGGTTTGGGTAAGGCTCAAGCCAATTCCGCTGGAGATTATACAGTCTCTATTCCAGTTCAGCAAGCAGATGCTTTAATGAGAGTAAGACTTTCAGATGCCCATGGAAACTATGTCTCGAATAAGTATATTACGGTTTTAAAAATAACAGAAACTGACAAAACTAATCGGATTTCAGGAACAAACCGCTATGATACAGCAATCGAAATCTCACAAAAAGGGTGGAACACTTCTGACAAAGTGATATTGGCAACCGCAGCAGATTTCCCGGATGCATTAGCGGGTGGGCCTTTAGCTTATAAGGAAGATGCACCGATTTTATTAACGCGTTCAGAGTCGTTAACAAAAGAAACGAAAGCTGAGATTGACCGGTTGAGTGCCAAAGAAGTAATCATTCTCGGTAGTAAAGGCGCAGTTTCTGAAAGCGTGGACTCTGAGTTGAAGAAAATGGGGCTTGCGACCAACCGGATTGGTGGCAAAAACCGTTATGAAACGGCAGCTATGATTGCGAAACATCTCAATTTCACAGAGGCTATTGTAGCTTATGGTTCGAACTTTCCTGACGTATTATCCATCTCTGCATATGCATCAAGACACGGCATTCCTATCCTATTGACTCGTCACGACAAATTGCCGATAGAAACCAAAGCTGCATTGGAGTCTATATCAAAAACGCATGTCATCGGCAGTACAGGCGTAGTTAGCACAGAAGTATTTAAAGCATTGCCGAACCCGGTGCGCTATGGTGGAAAGAACCGTTATGATACCGGATTACAAGTTAACAGCCAGTTAAAGTTGGGCACTGAAAAAGCATTCATCGCAACCGGCATGAACTTTCCGGATGCACTGGCAGGCTCTGTTTTGGCGGCGAAGAATAACGCACCTATTTTGTTAGTGAAGAAAGACACAATTCCGGCTGAGACGGCAACACAGCTCGATAGTTATAGATCCTATTCCATCTTTGGTGGTACGGGAGCGGTCGGTGAAACCGTCCTTGAGGTGTTGAATAAGCAATTGAATAATTGAGTAGTTAGGACAACAGGGGAGAGATATAAGTGTCGAGGTCGCTTGGGTACATGCCGTTCCAAGAATCAAACGAATTATTACTCCGCATAAATTGGTTGAAGCTTTGCCAGAGTTTGGCATAGCCTTCCCTGTTCTCATAAAAGTCATCTCGCTCGGATTCATGATCACGGTCGTCGGTATCTTAGACGAAGCCAGTTTGATTGCAGCATTCAATTCATGTTAAGTCGAAGCGTTTGTGGTTACTGCTTTAATGTATTGGGGAGTGGCGGCTCTGCTTGTGAAACTGACTAGAAGGTACGATTCTTATTTAATTAGTCATAGGTTGCGGGAGGATGTTGAGTTAGTTTACATCCCTGTGCACCACGCAATTTTTGAGAAGGAAAAGCCGCCAGATGGGGAGTTGACTTTAGTTTTACCCCTATGTGTGATCCATTTCTTCAATAGAGAAAGTCGTCAGTTGAAATTTCAGCTGATGACTTTTTTCTATGTATTCACTGATCTTCATCTTTGAGTATTGGTCGAAATATGGGGAAATCAGGGCAGTTGTATGTAGTGACAGATAAATAGTTCTGCAGGCCTTGGGCGGTTTCAGTTGTGGGCTGGGATGTATACCGGATCCTATGACTTTGCTAAAATAAGGCAAAGGATTGAAAAAGTGGAGGTAGACGATGCGCAAAATAAAAGTAGGGTTCATTTCGCCATACGAGGCGATGATGCCGCTGATCGACGAGCTGGCGGCGGGACAGGAAGATTTACAAATTACGCGCGCTGTCGGGAACTTGGAAGCGGGCGTGGCGCTGGCTCTGGAGATGGAGCGAAACGGTGCGGATGTGTTGATCAGCCGCGGCGGGACGGCGAAGATGATTCGTGAAGCAGTGTCGCTTCCGGTGGTGGAAATACATATCTCAGGCTATGATTTGCTGCGGTCGATTATGCTCGCAGAAGGGCATTCAAACGAGCTGAAGGCGCTGATCGGGTTTCCGAACATCACGATGGGGGCCGCCTCGATTGTCAGTTTGCTGGAGCTCAAGCTGGAAGTAGTCGTCTTGTCTTCTGCATCAGAAGTGGAAGCGGTATTGAAGCGCTTAAAAGAGCGGGGCGTCAAGCAAGTGCTCGGGGATGTTGTCACCATCGATGCGGCAGCGAAGCTAGGCTTGAACGGCTTGCTGATTCAGTCGGGGCGCGAAACATTGCTTGAGTCGTTTGAAGAGGCACGTAGGCTCTTTTGGCATGCCGAGAAAAACCAGCGGCAATTGCGGGCTTTGGAAATACTGTTGGATGGATGGCAGAAAGATGTCGTCGTTCTGGCTGAAGACGGGGAGCTATTGTTTGAGCGCTTTCCCTCTTTTCAGGAGTTGCCGCTTTCAAGTACAGAACTGATGGAACTGCGAAAGCAATTGGTGTCATCAAATAAGCCGCTCGTGAAACTGTACGCCGATTCGAAAACCTCGTTTTATGTGAGGGGGGAAGTGCTAGAGGATCGCAGCGGTTTGCTTACGGCATGGTCGTTTGAAGCTTTGTCATTCGAAACCGAGACAGATGCCCTGACGATAGCGCAGCCTGCGCAATTGCCGTTGATTGTCACAGAAAGTGCGGGAATGAAAAAGCTGCGGCAAATGATTGAATGTGATGAAGCCACGGCAAAGTCCGTCATCATTGCAGGCGAGAAAAGTACGGGAAAACAGACGCTCGCTGAATACATCCATGTTTTTCACGACAGAACCGGATTATTGCTCACGATTGATATGGATCAACTCATACGTCCTTTGCCGGAATTTACCCTGCCGGAACAATCGACTCTCGTATTGTCATACAATAAACCACCGGGACAGGAAACTATCGAACTGACACAAGATTTGATCGGTTCGTTCGGTCGCCGTGAGTTCCACATTATTGCGACGATGCCGACATTCTATGAAGGGGTAGCGGATCTACTGGAGCCGATGCTTCATGTTCAGACGCCGCCGATTAGGGAACGCCAGGACGATGTGCCGTATTTGGTGAACCAATTATTGACCGAATACCATCAACAACTTGGAACCCAGCCGGTCCGTTTGCGGGAAGATGCTATGGCACTCTTGAGCGGTCACGACTGGCCTGGAAACTTGGAGGGAATGAAAGCTTACGTTCGAAAAATAGCGCTGGCGGAAAAATCCTACGTAATTGAAAAGCAGACAATCCTGTCGCTTCCGTTTGATCAGCCAGCTGGAGAGTTCGATATGGCATTTTATTTGGATCCCCAGCACAGTCTGAAGGAGATTGAGCGATACATCATCGAGCAAGTGTTGAAAGAAGAAAATTACAATCAAACCCAGGCTGCGAAGCGATTAGGAATCAACCGGGCCACTTTATGGCGCAAACTCAAAGATTGAGTTTGCGTTTCTTTTTGATTTAAAGTGTTGCAAAATTAAACTATGTATTCATTTTAAGGTTAAATTTAATAAATAGTGTTGCATATTTAAATTATTATTCTTATAGTGGGTAATGAAAACGTTTTCTTGTTACAATTTTCAATCTTTTAAAACAAAGAAAAGAGGGGTTAACATGAAGATTAAAGCGACTTTGGACCGGATTCCTGGCGGCATGATGGTTGTGCCATTGCTCACAGCAGCCGTCATCAATACGGTAGCACCTGATTTATTGCGGATTGGCGGATTTACCCAAGCTTTGTTTGTGGATAGTGCCGGGGTATTGATTGCTTTATTCCTGCTTTGTACGGGGGCGCAGATCAATTTGAAAAATGTTGGGGTCTCACTAGGAAAAGGGGCGACATTACTTGCCACGAAATGGGTGGTCGGCGCTTTATTCGGATTGATTGCTTATATGTTTGCGGGAGATAATGGATTGTGGCTCGGGCTTGCGCCTATCGCCATTATTGCGGCGATGACCAATAGCAACGGCGGTTTGTTCGTCGCACTGGTCGGCCAATACGGAAACAAAGAAGACCGCGCGGCATATTCACTATTGGCTTTGAATGACGGGCCCTTTTTAACGATGGTGGCGCTAAGCATTTTCGGGGCGATGGGCTTTGTGGAAGGCTTGTTTTCTCCAATTGCCTTCATTGCAGTGCTGTTGCCGATTATTATCGGGATGATCTTAGGGAACTTGGACGAAGACATGCGTTCCTTCTTGGATAGCGGCAGTTTGATGCTCATTCCGTTCTTTGCATTCGCACTCGGTATGGGGATCGACTTTACGGCGATTGTTCAAGGCGGTCTAGGTGGAATCGTGCTCGGGCTCTTGACAGTATTTGTTACAGGTACGGCCGGCTATTTCGTGTTCAAGGCGTTTAAATGGAATCCGATTGTCGGGGCAGCGGAAGGCTCGACTGCCGGAAATGCCGTGGCGACACCGGCTGCGATTGCTGCTGCAAGTGCGAGCTTCGCGTCTGTCGTGGATATCGCAACGGTTCAAGTAGCTGCTTCGACAGTCACCACCGCGATATTGCTGCCATTATATATAGGCTTTTTAGTAAAACGATTAGAACGCAAAGGGTTTATTTTTGAAAATGGGGAAATGCTACAAAAGGGTAATTAAGGAGTGGACGAATATGGCAGGGAAGATTGGAATTATTGCTGACGACTTTACAGGGGCAAACGACAGCGGTGTCAGGCTGGCGCAAAAAGGGCTGCGGTCCAAGGTGATGCTCACCCCGCCGGCTCACCCTGCTGCAGATGAACCGGAGATTGATGTGTGGATCGCTGATACCAACAGCCGATCAATCGCACCCGATCAAGCGTATCAAAACGTTTGCCTGGAAATACGGCAGTTAAAAAAGCGCGGCGTCACGAGCTTTTATAAGAAAATCGACTCGACGCTTCGCGGCAATATCAAAGCGGAATTAACAGCATTGCAAGATGAAGCGGCTCTCGATGTCCTATTGATCGCGCCGGCTTTTCCGAGCATGGGGCGTACTGTGGAAGACGGCCATTTATACGTATACGGCCAACTGGTCACTGAAACCGAATTTGCCCGCGACCCCAAAACGCCGGTCTTGTACGATTACATTCCGGACTTGCTGGAAAGTGAAGGCGTTGCGATCGATGTTCTTGATCAAGCACGGCTTCGCGGGGAAGCACCTGAACGGTGGATTGCCGAGCGAGTTCAAAAGGGCGTCCAATGGATTGTCTGTGATACTTTGGAAGAGCGGGATTTAGCGGTACTTGCGGCTCTTGAAGCGAAACTCGATCTCTCGATTGGCTTTGCAGGATCTGCAGGGCTCATCGATCACTTGTATACACCCGCCGCAGGCAATAATGAAAAACCGGCCGGGCAAATGGAAAAAGTGCTCGTGGTGAGCGGCAGCTTGTCGAAAAACACGCAGAGCCAATTAACGAAACTGAGAGAACGGCCTGCGACGTATATGATTGAAGTGGATCCGATGGCTTTACTGGAGAATCCAGCAGGTGTAAAACAGTCGATTTCAAAGCTGGACGAAGCAACGGATTGGGACAGTGCGGTGATTTTTGTCGAGGCATCTGAACGCAACCGTGATCAGGTGAAAGCCTGGGCGAAACAACACGGCGAAAAGACTGAAACGGGCGCCGCCATCATTGCACAAGGCCTGGGCAGTTTGGTGAACGCCGCAATGGAAAAGCATCCGTTCGATGCGGTCGTCATGACTGGCGGCGATACAGCGAAAGCAATCTGCAGCCGGCTTGGCATCGCGGATATGGAATTGAAGTTTGAGATTGAGGCAGGGTTACCGCTTGGTTTGGCCAAATGGCGGGAAAAAGAAATTTCCGTCATCACCAAAGCCGGAGGATTCGGCACTGAAAATTCACTGGTGTATGTAGTGGATTATTTGAAAGGGGCAAAAACGTATGACAATGAGTAAACCAATAATCGGGATCACCATGGGTGATGCGGCGGGCGTAGGACCGGAGATCATCTTGAAAAGTTTTGAACACGATGTGGTACATGAGACAAGCCGTTCGTTTGTTATTGGGGACGCCAACATTTTAGAGCGGGCACAACAATATACCGGCAGCACAAAAGCGATTCGCCGCATTGCGTCGCCTGCAGAAGCGCAGTTTGAGCGTGGCAGCATCGATTGCCTGGACTTAGGGTTGTTGACTGCAGATTTGCCACTCGGCGAAGTATCCGCACAAGCGGGCGATGCCGCTTTTCAGTATTTGGCAAAAGCCATCGAACTGGCCAATGCGGCAGAAATCGATGCCATTTGTACGGCACCGCTGAATAAAGAAGCGTTGCAAAAAGGCGGCCATATGTATCCGGGACATACCGAGATTTTGGCCGACTTGACGGGAACGAAGGATTACTCGATGATGCTGTCTGCGCCGAATCTGAAAGTCATTCACGTCACGACCCATGTGGGGATTGTAGACGCCATTCAAATGATTACGCCAGAACGCGTGCTGCATGTCATTCAATTGGCACACGATACCTTGAAAAAAGCCGGCACTGAAAACCCGAAAATCGCAGTGTGCGGAATCAACCCGCACGCCGGGGAAAATGGCTTGTTCGGTTACGGCGAAGAAGAAGAAAAAGTCATCCCCGCCGTTCAACAAGCACAACAAGCAGGCATCGACGTTCAAGGGCCGCTCCCGGCAGATACACTGTTTTTCCGTACCGTGCGCGGCGACTTCGACATCGTGGTCGCGATGTACCACGACCAGGGCCACGCACCAGTGAAAGTGTTGGGGCTGGAAGCTGGCGTGAACATCACGGTCGGCTTGCCGATCATCCGGACGAGTGTCGATCACGGGACTGCTTTTGATATCGCGGGTACGGGGGTTGCGGATGAGAATAGTTTGGTGGAAGCCTTACGGCAAGCGGTGGAGTTGGCACCGAAGAGAGGGTAGTTTGGTGTTGTGGATTTGGAATGTCCCTGTAAACGGAACTATTCTGATAATAGAAACCTTGTAAGATGGGGATTTGTCGATGTATTTGATCGTTTTTGTCCCTGTGCATGACACAATTCACCATAAAAAAGCGCCAGTTGAGCATTCAACTGGCGCTTTTTGCAGAAAAACAAGCTCGAGAACCACTCGTGCCATATAATAGAACCAGCTAGGACATCTGAGAACTAGTCATAAGAGTAAGGATACCGTCCGAATGGGGGGATTCTTATAACTGAATTCTCCGCGTTCTTGCCTCCTATGTATTCTGCGCATACGTCAGGCTATCGGTCACTTTAAAATTCTTCTTTTAGTACTTTCCAAGTCTCATTTTTGTAATGTGGAGGACGGTGATAATCTTGAAAGGACTGTTAACAGTTCTAGTGGTAGGGTTGATTTGTGCGGCTCTTTATATCTTATTGGATGCTGGTGATAATGATCAGCAGTCTGCTTTATTGGATGAAGATGCCTTTCTTTTGATCGCTCATCGTGGGGCGAGCGCAATTGCTCCTGAACATACGTTAGCATCCTATCAGATGGCGGTAGATATGGGTGCAGATTATATTGAAATTGATTTACAGATGACAAAAGATGGGGTTCTGGTTGCCTTACATGACGATGCGGTGGACCGCACAACCGATGGCAGCGGAAAAGTAGCGGAAATGGATTTGGCAGACATTAAAAAACTGGATGCGGGTTCCTGGTTTAATGCCGAAAATCCGGGCAGGGCGAAAGGTGAGTACGTAGGCATTCAAGTTCCGACCCTCGAAGAAATCTTTACTGCTTTCGGTGATAGTACCAACTATTATATTGAAACGAAACAGCCGGATGAAAGTGAAGGAATGGAAGAGAATTTGCTGGAATTGCTCAATCAGTTTGAGTTGTTGGAAGAGTGTCTACCGGAAGGCAAAGTGATTGTCCAGTCGTTTAGTTCAGACAGTTTAACTGCGATTCATGGAATGGACGACGATATACCACTCATCCAATTGATAGACAACTCGGAGCAGCTAATTCCTTCCCATGAAGCTTTTGAGTTGTATAGGGAATATGCCGTTGGTATTGGCGTTAGTCATAGGAAGGCGGACGAGGTATATATTGCTGCTGCAAGAGAAGCCGGTTTATGGGTCCATCTTTTTGCTGTCGACGAACTAGCAGAAGGGAAGAAGCTAAAATCCTTGGGAGCAAACGGGATCTTTACGAATGATATTGACGCTGTTCGCGGTTTGAAATGATGATGGCGTCCCTGTGCACGACACAATTCGAGAAAAAAAGACCGTCAGTCGGGGATTTCATTTTAGTATTGTCCCTGTACACCACACAATTTAATGCAAAAAGAGACCCAGTTGAATTATCAACTGGGTCTCTTTTTACTTCGGATACATATAAGAATTTCCTGCTAATATGCGAACTAGCTTAATTAGAAGGCGCGAATATTAAGGAGTTCTATTCCCGATATCCTTTGTCGAACTTTCTTGCGAAATCTTGATCGTTCAATATTAAGTATCGAATTCCTTCGATAATACCGAGTATAGCTGGGATGTAAGTCCAGAAGAAAATGATATAGATGATTCCCTGAATCCACTTGCCCAAATAGAATTTGTGAATGCCGAAAGCTCCCAATAAAATAGCGAGCAACCCAGCAGTTACCTTGCTCTTCGAATAGTAGGGCATTCTGGCAGCGTCGCTACCAACGCTTGAAGATGCACTAGCAGCTCCCCCACCGCCTCCAGCGTTCATGAATACCATAGGTTGTTGGCTTTTACCTGAGTCTTCCAGTTTGTCCATTTTTCTCTTTTGGTCTTCGAATATCTCGTCTACACACTTTTTGCAGGTGTTTTTGCCTTTCAATTCAGTATTGCAATTTTCGCAAATGAACTTTCCGCATGATACGCAGGTTCCTACGGATAAAGCTTCTTCGTGTACATAACAATTACTCATAGTTTTCATCTCCTAATTTTTTTATATTTTTAAGTACAATGACATTGGAAATTCGGATTTTTAAGAACTAAATTACTTATGATTATATCGATAAAAATAGTTAATGTATACTACTTATTTGGAAATAAAATAATTATAACTTATTGAGAATATAGCGGTTTTTCTAGTATTCAAAGTGTAATGAAAAATATAGTATTGCCATGTGCCTATTCAAGAAGTAAGATTTTACTAATACTAAATACATGTAATGTGGAGGTAAAAGATGAGCTTTTGTACACAGTGTGGTAACCCTGTTGAAGTGACGGCGAAATTTTGCGGAAAGTGTGGTGCAGGAATTGAGGGGGAGAAGCAAGCTTTACAAAAGAATGGCCCCCTTGATTCAGATGTTAACCCTATTAACTCGCAACCAAGCGCTATTCCTTCTAGCAAAAAGAATCAGAGAAATTGGAAAATCGGTGGACTAATAGCAGTGGCGTTAGTTGCTGTGATTTATTTTATGGTTTCTCCTAAACAATTGTCCGTGCCGGAATATGAGAATCTAGCGATTAAATTACTGGTTGCTGATGAACTGGCAATGGAGGAGTTCGGTGAAGCGATCGAATATTCGAATGTATACTTTGGGTTTGAACCAGACTGGTCAGAAGAATATAGACAATTTGTGGAACCTGCAAATAAGCTTGAGCAGGAGTTTGGGAATTTAAGAAAGACCTTAGAGGATGTAAAGCCTCCGCGTCAATTTGAATTTGAGCATGAAACGATGCTAAAAGCTTTTGTGGCCCACGAAACCATGGCTGCCAGCCTCGGAGCCTTTATGGACACTGGCAGAGAAGAACACATCGAGTCTTTTGAAGAATACGAAAGTAGAGCTGAAGATTATATTGAAGAGTCGATTTTCGCATCGGAGCAATATGAAGATCGAGTGTATGAAGCTTATCAAAGTTCGATGGTGGAATGAGTGGCAGAGATATAGAGAATAACGGCCAGTATGCAGATCATAATGTTCTGCATACTGGTCTTATTTTTTACAAAGCGATCGACTTAGAATACTTTTCAATAAAATAAGGGACCGAATTGTTGGGCATTTAGTCGAACTAACATAAATTTCGAGCACGTGTAGTACTATCTATTTTTTTACTGATATTGCCTTTACTTACAGGTAGATTCTATTATAATGGTAAAAAGGTACTGTCGATGTTAAAAAAACGTGTACCTTTTGAATTCCTGCAATTGTACCTACTTTTATCTACTACTTATTAACAGGAGGGAACAGAAATGAAATGTCCAAATTGTCACCATGAACAAGATACGGGGAAATTCTGCGGAAAATGTGGAGCGGGCCTGGGCGCAAATCCGAACATGGGGGCCCAAGCAACCGTAACGCCAGAACCAGCCGGGTATCAGGCAGCTACTGCAGTTAATCCTGCGCACACGGAACCCAACCAGCACGTGGAAAAAGTGAAAGTGCAGTCAAAGCAATACTGGAATTATTTCTTGCGTTATTTCAAGCAACCGGGATCGATTATCGACCAGTCGGCTGATCAGTTCGTCAATGCTCTTATTACGATGGGGATTTTTGCGCTATTCTTCTCGTTAGCTATTTATAAAAACTTGAGTGTGGCGCTTAGCCCGATGGACGAGCTTGGTGGTTTCTTCGGCGGTTCTCAAAGCCTTATGCCTTCCTTTTTCTCAGTTCTTTTTGGTACTGTGCTAACTTTGGGCTTGCTTTTCGCCCTGTCTGCAGCCTGTATCTACGCGGTCAGTAAGTTTGCCGGGCCGGATGGATCGTTCAAGAGTATTGTGACCAGCTATGGGACTTTGATGATCCCATCGGTAGGACTTGTCGTGCTTGCGTACGCTTTATTGTTAATCAGCTCCATGACTTTCGGGAATTTGGTGCTGATTATCAGCTTGAGCTTAGCTGTTTCGGTGATGCCATTGTATTTGGTTACCGTTTTATTGAAGAAAGCTTCAAAAACATTTGATTCGTACTATGCGTACCTTTCTTACATCGTGTTATTCACGATAGGTACATTCATTATTATGACCGTGTTTTTTGACTCAACGATTGGCCGTTATATGGATGATTTTAGCGATCTATTTTACTTTTAAAATTTGAAAGCATGGTGAAAATATGAAGACGTTCTGTACAAATTGCGGGCATGAAAATGACCAAGCCAACCAAGTATGTGTGGAGTGCGGAAAGCCGCTTTCTAAAGACAAGCTGAAAGCGAACTCCCCTGCGCCGAAAAGAGATAAAAAACCTCTAAGTTTAAAAACGAAAATACTGGGTGTAGTGGGGATCTTGCTCATCGCATCTTTAGTGGGAGTCTATTCGTGGGGAACAAAGACGGCGTCGGCGGAGACAGCGGTGTCCAAATTCTTCGAAACATTGCAAAATGAAGATGCAGAAGGTTTGGCCAAACAGGTCCAGTTATCAAATGGCAAGAAGATGACAACTAAAGAGGCAGAAGCGTTTATCGCAGAGTATGGCGATATCACGCCTTATGAGCTGGAAGATGTCGCGAACGTTGAGAAAAATGGAAAAGTGATGGGGGTTTTCAATGCCCATCGAGTTGTCATTCCGGTTCAGAAAGTGTCCTTCTATTTTGCTGACGAAGGGCTAACGCTGAGCTTAAATGGTGAACTGGTAGAAGAAAGTAAGACTAAAGATGATGAATATATATTTAGTGGGATTACCCCTGGTAGCCATAAAGCTGAGTTTATCTACAAAGGCGAGTTTGCCGAATTCACTTATCCATTTGATTTATATGTAGGATTGAGCCGTGCCTCATCAGAACCTGAGGAAATTTACGAAGAGTTGCCGCTCACTTCAGTGGTGTTTGCCTTGGATACTTTTGTTGTCGATACACCAGAAGCGAATAAAGTAATGATTGGAGAGACAGAAATCCCAGTGAATGAAATGGGCGAAACTGATGAAGTCGGTCCGCTTTTATTTGACGGCAGCGTGACGGCGCAGGCTCAGGTAGATTTCCCGTGGGGCACCCAATTATCCGAACCGGTAGAAATTACTTCTGGATATGAGACCTTGGAGTTCACTGGACTGGACGAAAAACAGCAGCCAGCTTTAATCGAACAGGTAAAAGTCTTCGCTGAAGAGTACGTGGAAGCCTTTGCTAAGCGAGATGAAGCCGTGTTTACAAGCGTAGAAAAAGACCAGCTTGCTGTATCTAAGGAAGATTTTAAGTGGATGAAAGAATACGAAAATCACTTTATGGGAGCGCTGACTGAAGTCGGCATCGATGAAGATTCGATTGCCATTTTAGATGACGGAAAAACCGTAGAGCTCGGTGCAGAATTCCTGATTGACGGTGACGAATATTACGTGTCGGATACACCTGAGTCTGAAGAAATCACAAAAGACGTGGCCATGAATTTTGTCTATGACGAAGAGAATGAAAAATGGATGGTGAGCTCGTACAACGACGATATTTGGATGTACGACGTAGCGCCGACTAAAATAGTTGAAGGCAGCAAGAAGATGCATAAATCCAGTGGGACTTCAAAAACAGCAGTTGAAGAAGAAAGTAAAGAAGAAAGCGAAGAAGAAAGTGAAGAAGAAAGTGAAGAAGAAAGTGAAGAAGATACTGGAGGTTTCGCTGATAGTGATGAAACCGTGGAATGGTTCATGAGTGATTACAACGACGCCAGTGTCGCGGCCATCAACCAGGGAGATTACTCAGTCGTGTCCGAATTTGTACTGGAAGACAGCCCAAAAGCGAAAGAACAGTCTGCATTCGTCGATAGCATGTATGAAAAAGGAATCACGGAAGAACACTTAGATACTACATTAGAAAACATTGAATCGGTTGGCGGAAAGTATTATGAAGTGACTACTATTGAAACGTTTATCATTCATGGTACAGAGAAAAGTAGTGAAAAAACCTATCGAACAGTCACGAAAATTACGGAAGAGGCTGATGGACTTCAGGTTTACGAGTTAATATCAACAAAAGAAATATAGGAGGGAAAAGATGAATCGTTTTTGTAGTGAATGTGGCCACAAACTAGAAGCGGATCAGGTTTTTTGTCCGGAATGTGGGACTCAGCAAAAAACAGAAAAGCTTGAACAGCAGCAGGCACCGGTCCAACCTCAAGCACCAGTTCAACCGCAAGCACCTATCCAGGATCAAGCTCCAAAGCCACCAAGAAAGCCAATGACATTAAAGAAAAAAGTGGGCTTGTCGCTTGTCGTCTTGCTTGCGGCAGGCGGAGTCGCTGGACACCAAATCATCAAAGCGAATACAGAACCTCAACAAAAAGTCGATGCATTTCTCCAGGGCTTATACGAAGGGGATATGGATAGCGCAATGGGAGAAATCAATGTGCCCAAAGATACAGTCTCAGATTTCACTGCTTTTCAAGATTATTTAGTGGAACAGGATTTAACAGAGTTTAAATCCCGTTTTTACGAAGCTGGCAGTGGAGTTGTAGAAGATGGCATTACAAGAGTCGTGCTTCATGAAAATGGTACGGAACTGTTTAAGGTGAAGGAAAGCAAATTCATCGGCATGTATCCAGGTATTGAGATCGAAGCGATCCCGATGGACGTGGAGCTTGCTTCAGACGTGGAAGGCATGGAATTCATGTTAGGGGATGAGTCTGTTGCTACCGTAGATGGAGAGCTGCCACTTGGGAAATACTTGCCTGGCGTCTATAACTGTTCCTTGTCGATGAAAAATGGCGAAGTCGAAAAACTGGTGGAGTCCGAGTGTGGAATTACAGAAGGCGATGAAATCCTGCTGGATTTCAATCTCAAAGACATGGGCGTAGAAATTTGGTCGAATGACGAAGAGGCCATTGTTTATATCAACGAGAAATCGACTGGAAAAACGGTAAAAGATTTGCCTTTTGTTGGTCCGCTTGCTGAAGATGAAACCATTAAGCTATTTGCTGAAAGAAAGAATGTTAAAGGTGATGTCGAACAGTCGGAAGTCATAGAAGCTGGAATCGGCAGCTTTATTCAATTACCGATCTATGCAGCTGTGGCCGAGGATGAAGAAAAGGAACAGTCGGAAGAAAAGGAAGATGAGGAAGAAAGTGAAGAGGCGGCAGAAGAGGAAGTAGAAGAAGAGGAGACTGCAGAAGAGGTGACTGCTGAGCAGTTGCAAACCTTCATCGCAGATTTCCGCTCCGCTTACGAAATTTCACTGAACGCAAAAGACTTCTCTGTTGTCGATAGCTACCTGAAAGAAGGCAGCATCGCCCGCAAAGAACTGGTCGACTTCATCGGAAATATCGGAAACGATTATTATTTGTATGAATTCTGGGTCGACGAAGCGGTCGGTGTGGAAATTCAAGGGGACAAAGCATTCGTCACGACTTATGAAGAATTTGATTTCACCAATCACTTAAGCGAAGTGACGAATTACAAACGAAGCAAAAAATATGAGATTCAAGGATTGGATAGTGGGGATCTGAAAATCTCGAGAATTGATATTATTGATACTACCCGGGACTGATATGGTGGTGGTGTCCCTGTGCACGGAACGATTCTGACAACGGAAATATTGTAGCGTGGGGATTTGGCGGATGGTTAGACCGTTTTTGTCCCTGTGCGCGACACAATTCAAGTGAAAAAGCCCCCAATCGGCGGACCGATTGCGGGCTTTTCTCTATTTTCTAGTCAGTATAAGGGAGCTCTATATCACACTTCGCAATCATCTTACGAGTCGAATGTTCATTGTCCGGAATTATCACCGGGTCCAGCGTTGCCGGATTGGATTTTCTTTAGGTGAATTTCTCTGAAAATGCGCATCAGCGGGCGAATGAGCAGTTCGATGCTTCCGAATAGAAAGAACCAGATCGCTACCGTTTCTGTTTCCTTCCAAAAGAATAAGGTACTGCCGATGATGAACCAAACCGCGATGAGGACATCGTTTACATTGTAGTAGAACTTATAGCGGTTGCGAATAATGAGTTCGTGATTGCCTGAAATAACATCAATTTCTGGATGCTCGGTTTCATTTTGTCGTGGCATGGGTGAATGCACCTCCTCCAGACACAGTCTCGATTCCGTCGATTCATTTTTCCATACCCCAAAATGGCGGCACTTAAAAGAAGTTCATGATATTGCCGTGGCCGTTTCTTGATATTCAGGAGTTGATGCATGGCTTAGTCCTCGAAGTTCTGAAAAAAGTAGGCTGTTTTTGGTCAAATCCCAAATGTGGGATCATAACTGCAGCGCAGAAAATAAGCTTATTTTTAACCGAAATAAGCGGAGAAATGACAAAATTAAGCGACAAAATGGTGGATTTGATGAGTCTTTTTGACTTAAGTTGGCTAATGACCATATTCGCGTAGAAAAGGGAAAAATATCTATACAAGTAGACCTAAAAAACTATATAATGAGTAAAGTTAGAATAGAGTGACAAATTCATTCCGCTTTAGCGGCCGTAAGAGTTCCAACCTAATGCGCTGGAGCTTGGCGGCTGTGAGAGCCCACTTGGAGCGACGGAGAGTCAGGGGTATTTGGCTGATGGGGTTTATCTAAAACGTGGAAGCAGATGAGATGCCGCGAGTGCGCGGGATGTCGTTGAATCGGATAGCTGTTCTCGAAACTGACGATGAAATCGAATATGGGGAGGTGGGCTATGTACACGCTTAAGGGGATTAAGGCAAAAAGAAACCTCCGGATGTAATGGTCTTGGGAGACAGACATCCGGAGGCACTCAGTTGGAGTGTACCAACTATTAGTTAGTATACTCCTTTTTGGTTGAAGAGATAAGCATAAACTCAAAAAAGGGGATACGGAAATGAGAAAACGGAAGAATTTCAAGTTGGAAATGAATATTGAAAAGGAAATCGGGCAAGATACCGTATTGATTTTGCCGGACTACGATGAACATGGTTGCTTGAATTCAGTGATTTATCATACGGGCGGCATGATCAAAGTCGAGTCGAAGCCTTTCGATTTGATCGATACGAATTTACGCTTCCGGGGGTCGAGCATGCGCGGCGCGGTGGAAGGGTCTGCGGCGATTCTTGGGAAACTCAATAAGAACCCAATCATCATCGACCGCGATAAAGGCATTATTTTATTGCCAAGCAAGTCAGCATTGCTAGAAGGCTGCGTCTGGCTGTCCTTGCAGCATATCATGGAATGCATTAGCCTGGACGGCCGTACGACGAAAGTCAATTTGAGCACGGGCAGTTCGATCATCCTCGAAGGCAGCAAGAAGTCGATCCAGCGCCGCATGGAAAAAGCATACGAGCTTCAGTTCAAGATGGAAGCGCAAAAACGGTTTTTCGAAAGCGGCCGGACCTTGCCGGAGACGACGTATCATCTGGTTAAGCAAGCGGGACAAGTGAATTACGAGCATAAGGCTTTGGAATAGATAGTAGGGGGAGAGCGGGCATTGTGCCTGCTCTTTTTTGTGTTCGTGTCCCTGTGCATTACACAATTCGCGTGTGAAAAAGCTAGTGATAGCGGGATTTCACTCGCTTTACGTCCCTGTGCACGACACAATTCTCCCCGTGCGGTAAACTGGAGAAAACGCACGAGAAAGGAAGTTATACATATGGACAGCATCATTTTTGATTTGGACGGGACATTGTGGAATTCGCTCGACGTCGTGTTGAAGGCATGGAACGAGGCGCTGGAGGAAAGCGGCGCAGAGGGGAATTTGACGAAAGAGGATATCCGCGGCGTCATGGGGCTGCAGTCAGATGACATCCGGGAGAAGCTGTTCCCTCATCTATCGGATGAGCAGCACCGCATCTACACCGAGAAGGCGTCGGAGTTGGAAAGTGCGTATTTACGCAAACAAGGCGGCCAACTGTACGAAGGTTTGGAGCATGTGCTGGAGCGATTATCACAGAAATACAATTTATACATCGTCAGCAATTGCCAGGAAGGCTATATCGAAAGCTTCTATGCGTACCACAAGCTGGATCGGTATTTCCAGGATTTCGAGAATCCGGGAAGAACGGGCTTATCGAAGGGTGAGAACATCCAGCTGGTCATGGAGCGCAACAATGTGGATAAAGCCGTGTATGTCGGCGATACCGCAGGCGACCAGAAGGCGGCAAAAGCGGCCGGGACCCCGTTTGTTTATGCGGCGTATGGATTCGGGGAAGTGGAGGAATATGATTATGTGATCGAGCGCTTCGGGGATTTACTGACATTATTTATGTGAAAAAGCGGAAGTGTTGTAGCGATAGAATTTAGTTAAATACCTTGCTACAATAAGCATCAATAGAATAGTTATTACGCAGTAGGCAGATATGACGTTTAACGTAAAAAGTTTTGGTGCGAAAGCTGACGGACTCACTGATGATACTAATGCCATTAAATCTGCATTCAATCAAATGCCGTCTGGTGGCACTCTTTTCTTTCCCGCGGCTCAGAATTATCGAATCTCAGAACCAATTATTATCAATAAGCCATGCACAATTACCGGTAATAAATCATTACTCAGTTCTTTGACTAGTGATATCTTCATAGTAAACGCCGATAACGTTTCGATTACAGGAATTGATTTCATCTGTGACACCAGTAATTATTTCAAAGATCGCACTTTCATTAAAGCTACAGGCAAGAACTTTGTGTTTGCGAACAATCGCATAAAGGGTATTCAACACAGCGGAGTTAAGCTCGAAGGGACCACTAATGCCAAGATTATAAACAATGACTTTAAAGATTGTGCTTATATGGTTTATTGCAGTAATACTGCCGTAACCTCAATTCAAAATAACTATTTCACGGGAGGTAGAACTCACTATTCTAGTGGAGAAACAACAGTTGGTGACGGCGTCAAGTTAACTGGCGACTACAATAGAGAAATCATTATTAACGGAAATTTCTTTGAAGGCATTTACAGAGATGCTATTGACATGTTCCGAGGTGGATTTAACGTAATTATTTCAAACAATGTTATGAAAGATATAGACATCTTAGGTTTGGACATAAAGACAATATACCGGAATCCTGAAGATCCTAACGGTACGTCGACCGAAGAAAACAAGAGTAGAGAATACACCATCACAGGAAATAGATTTTACAACTGTGGCACTACTCCGGATGGTGCAGCTATATCTATCACCCACTCTGAGCATAGGACAGGGCTTACAAGAGACTACAAAAGAGGCGTAGAAAGTGTATTGATTTCCAACAATTATATCGACAAGACATCTCGTCTCGGAATTGTTTTGGAGAGTTGTTTTGATATTAGTATTAGAGGAAATACGATAAAGAAAGTTCCTGGTAAAGCGATTCCGTTACTGGGTGAATGCAGAAACATCAGAATATCAAATAATGATATCGATGCAAGTGGCAGTAATGACGCAGTTATCGCTCCAAACACTCTGTGTTCTAATATAACGATTACAGGGAACTCAATAAATAGAAGTGACACTACAATTTATAGTGGGATTTTTCTTGAAGGGGATTATTTGGAAGTCTTAAATAACACCGTCAAAAACTTCGCTGTAGGGATTAGTTCCTCATTAGGGAAAAGACATCATTTGAATGGCAACAACCTTTATAATTGCTCAACCGCTGGCATTAGTACGGGCGGTTCTACGACATCGCCGATCGAATCTATATATCAAGCAAACGTTATTCACGATTCTTCACGAGCATTTTTCTTTAGGAGTGCAGATGGCAAAAACTTAGTAGTCATGAATAACGTTTCTGTAAAATGCAGTACCAACTATTCCAATAGTAGTTCAATAGAAGCGAGTAAATTTATTAATAATCAAGTTATAGCGTAGCTAGTAATTAATTTACCTCTACTCATCCTCTTTCTCAATTGGTATACTTTGTTAAAAAGGAGTGTTCATATGAGTAGTGTAGTAAGTAAAATGATCTATTTCGGATATTTTTTAAAAAGCGCGAATTATAAAGAATTGCGTCAAAACATTAATTTCGTAAGCAAAGAAAAAGAGGTTTCCAAAATTAAGATAGTTGGAGATTTTCTATCTTCGTCAATCAAATATGAATCGAGTTTTGAAGATTATTTTGATTTGAGGTTCTTTGACATGCCGAAAGGCGAAAGAAAAAACTATGCTACCACTGGCATTATGAAACAATATCACACACAAAAGAACCAAAAAAAAGAAGCCGAATACTTTAGAAATAAGTTTTTGTTTTCTGAAAAATTCCCTTCTTACACAAAACGTTCTTTCTTACAAACAGATGATGTTTCTGAGGAAGAAATTGCGAAATGGTTTGTGACTCATGAAAGTTTCATAGCAAAACCTCTTTCCGGTCAAGTCGGTAAAGGGGTGGAAAAGTTGAGTGTTAATGACTTCGAAAGCCTAAATACATTAATCACTTATTTAAAGACAAACAAGTTAAATTTATTGGAAGAGGTAATCGATCAACACGAAGACATGAGCTCTTTGAACCCTACCTCGGTAAATACTGTGAGAGTGATGACTGATTTGCACAATGATAAAGTTCGCATTTTGGGAGCAAGTTTACGGATCGGTATGGGTGGAATCGTAGATAATATGGCAGCTGGAGGAATAGCAGCCCCTGTCGATCCTGAAACTGGAATAGTTTCGGGAACGGCAATGTCTAAGAGCGTAAAAAGAGAAATTTATTCTGAGCATCCGATTACAGGTGCTGCAATAACAGGAATTCAATTGCCTTACTGGGAAGAAGTATTAAAAATGGTCAGGGCGGCAGCGTTGGTTGTTCCAGAGGTGAAATCAGTTGGGTGGGACGTAGCTATCACCCCAAATGGACCAGCAATTATTGAAGGTAATGACAACTGGGATAAAGTCTTGTGGCAAATGCCTCAAAGCAAAGGTTTGAAATACATGCTTGATTCAAAGTAGAAGCAAACTGCATATTAATGAAATTAGTCAAATCTTTATTGATATTAAATGTAAATAGAGTACTTACTATAACAGCAGGTATAAAAAAGCCGGAAGTCTCGTGTCTCGAGATTTCCGGCTTTTAATGCGTTTTATCATCTTTTAAAACATGGGACAGTTTCCGCATGGCATCTGAAAAAGCGGGAATCACACCTCCGTGAGACCGAACATGCACGCTCAAACGGTAAGCAGCGTAAACCCCGGCGACATCAATAACAACATCGACGAGCCTCCCGCTGCGTTCAAAGAACAATTGCAGGAACTCCGTGAACAGGGCGAACAAGCTGCATAGGACGATGGCGGCGCGGTGGTCTTTGATGGCTTGATTTAGTAATAGATACAATACGCCGAATGACAGGGCGTGGCCGGTCTTCTGGAACACGTAGAGCCTGCTGTCGAGGTGGATGTCGCTTGTGATGAATAGGTCGGACAGGTTCGGGAACAGCCGAATGTTGAAGTTGACGTCGTGTGCGAATAGCGCTGTGAAGTTGTAATTATTGGTGGCGACGAGGATGCACAGCGCCCACAGGAGGACGGGGATGCATTTGGCTTTCATAATAGGTTCCTCCGCAGTGATGCTAGTTAGTTGGAATGGCTTTGGTCCGGCGTCTGTTGATGGCGCCGGATGGGAAGTTGAAGGCAATCAAGACGATACCGACAATCGTGGTGACCCACGGATAAAGAAAAGGATACAAAAGTGATGGGTAATAATAGCCCGGCGGCAAATAATAATTGATCGGCCCGCTAAAGTTTTCGGTGATCAATTGTGTCTGCAGTTTAGATTTATTTTCGAAGGTGAACAGTTCTACTGAAACATTTCCGTCTTTAGCGATTTTGATGAGCTTGAATTCCCGGTCTTCTGTGGAAACGTAGCCTTCAATCCAGCCATCTTCATCAATCTGTCTCGTATCATAGCCATTTTGAGTAATCATGATAGCGAAGAAATCCCGGTCAGTGAATTTGTCCTCTACGGCCCAGTAGGTGATGGCATGTCCGTAACGGTTGAGGCCTTCGACGGCAATATCTCCGGAATCGAGCAATTGAACCGGGTAGTCTTCGAGTGTTTCGATGGTTTCGCCGTTGACGGTGAGACGGATGTCGCTCGGGTAAACGAGATCGTCCCAATCATTCGTATACGGCTCGCCGGTTGTGACGTGCGAGGCGCGGATAATGTTCCCGTTGTAATTCGTGTCGTCCGGGGCGCCGGCGTAATCGGAGTTTAATTCGTCGATGTCGTAGCGAATGTTCATTTCTAGCTTATAAGCGATTTCCATCAGCATCGGAGTGATCGAGGGAAGCGATAGAGCGACTAGGATAATGCCGATAGTCAGGCGTGTGCGTTTCTTTTTGGGCATGAGGAAAATCCTTTCATTCGTAAAGTCGGTCTAGGTTGATGAGTTTGCCGATTTGTTGCGAGTGGCCCGCCACAGCGTGTTGATCAGCCGGCGGTACGGAAAGCCAATTAATAGGAATAAGATTCCGACGCTACTCGTCAGCCACGGATAGACGAGCGGCACGAGGAAGTTCGGGTAGGAGCTATCGGTGTAATAGCCTACAGTCCCGTTATAGTTTGCTGAAATGAACTGGGTTTGCAGCTTGGATTTGTCGCTGTAGCTGAATTGTTCTTTATCGATCGTACCGTCGGGCTGGATCGTGAGGAGCTTATAGCGGAGTTCTTCGCGCGGGAGCTCGCCTTCCATATAGCCGTCGACGATCTGCTTGGTGCGGTAGCCGTTTAACCGGTATGTGACGGCGAAAAACTCGCTGTCTGTCGTTTTGTCTTCGATGAGCCAATAGCTCAAGTAGTCGCCGTATTGATTGAGCCCGTCAAACCGGTCGAAGTCTTGCTTTTGGAGAACGGGATAATTGCTCAGAACTTCAGCCGCTTCGCCGTTAATGAAAATGGTCAAGTCTGCTGGATGGACGAGGCGGTCCCAGCCATCGAGGTAAGGCTCTTCCCCTGTCAGCGTATGTTCCGTACGAATTGTATTTCCCCGGAAATAATAATCCGTCGGCGCATCCGTAGCCAATTCGTTGATTTCAGTAATGGTGTAAGCGTCCGCCATTTCTTGTTGGTATTGCCGCTCGAGCATCTCGGGTGCTGTATAAAGCATGGAGAAACCGAAGAGTGCCAAGCCAAGGATGAAAAAGGTAGGTTTGAAACGTCTCATAGGAAAAATCCTCTCATGATGAATCAAGCTATGTATAAATGCCTATGCTTAATTATAACAGGAAATGATGTTTGTACCGAAAATTACTTGAAGGAAGATGGGTAATTTATTAATAAGTGGAAGAATAAAAGTGCTGGAGTAACACCCTTAATTGAAAATGATAGGAATAAAGATATGAAAAAAACAGCATTTCACAGATTTTTATTGTATAATAGTCCTTGCTGATTTTAAAACGCTTTTAACGGGGGCATCCCTGTCGAAAGGAAGGACGTGTCAATTTGAAAACGGTCATACGCACGACCATTATTATGCTCGTCGGGCTCGGTATACTCGCAGGAGCGGGATTCTGGGGATACAAGAGCTTGACAGCAACCGATGAACAACAAATCTCGAAAGCGGCAGAAGAAGCAGATGACAAGCTTGAGCAGGGAGAAAATACGGTAGCGCCGACATCTGATGAAGACGTGGAGACGGTCGGATTGAGCGAAGGGGAATTTCAAGTCAAGCTTCACCAAATGACGCATCAGAAAATCAAAGCGACCGAAAAGCGTGGGGCCATCCAGATGACCGAAGCGCGAATCGAGGAAATGCAGAAAATCCTTTACGCCAATAAAGGCGCATACGAGCAATACGATTTCTATGAACGCAGCTTAGAGGCCTGGAAAGATGGCGATTTCTCAAATGCCGTCAGTGTCCACAACACCATCTGGGAATGGCATAACGGCACGGTCGGACGCGCGACAGGATTGTTGTCGGCAGAAGAAGAAGCGGAGTTTTTAGAAGAACGTTTCGAGTAAAGGATTCGGTTTTTTATCAACTGCCTGAGGATGTGTAGGTCATGAGTGAATTTGCTAAAACGATGATGCTTTCAGTCGTCTTAATCGGTTTGATCGGCGCTGCGGGTTATTATGTATTGCTCCCGCTATTCTCAGCAGATGCGAATATTGCACTGGCTGCCAAGAAGGCGAATGGGCAAAGGCCAGAAGAGGGTCAAGCGATCGGCATGTCGGAGCCTCAGTTTCAAAAGCGCTTGCATCAGATGACGCATCAGAAAGTCGTTGCGGACGAAAAGCGTGGAGTGGTGGAAATGACACCGGAGACGATTGAGAATATGCTCTTGATTGTCACAGCCAACCAAGACGTTTACGACCGTGCCTTTTTCTATGAATTGGAATTGAACGCTTGGCAAGAAAGCGACTTCAGTAATGCCTCCGAGTTCCATAATGTTATATGGAAGTTGCAAAATGGAGTTGACGGAGAAGCAACGGGATTGATGACTGAAGAGCAGGAAGCACGTTTTGTGGAGAAACATTTCCGTTAGCCGAATGTCTTAAAACTTCATGGCCTGCCATGTAAAAACCTCGGATTCCTTTATGGAGTATGGGGTTTTGGTGTATTCGGGGAGGAAAATGGAATGAAGCGAGAGGTCCTGTTATGAGCGGAATTGCCGAGTTTTGCTAAATATGCAAAATAATTTCCTGAATATTGTTTAAACCTTATGGAGTGAGGGAAATATTTCATATCTTGAAATATTATAGGGGGAGAACAGTTGGAAGGATTTATGAAGGGAATTGCTGATTTTTCAGCGTGGATATGGGGCATCCCGCTCATTACATTGTTATTGGTTTCTGGACTTTATATGACGTTTAAATTAGGGTTTTTTCAGTTTCGGTATTTCAGATACATAGTAGGGCAAACGTTCGGTAGCATTTTCAGAAGACCTAAAGGCGAAGGGACGGTTACGCCGTTCCAGGCATTGACGTCTGCTTTGTCTTCGACGATCGGTGCTGCGAACATTGTCGGGGTTCCGGCGGCGATCATGTTCGGCGGGCCGGGCGCAATTTTTTGGATGTGGGTCATCGCATTGATCGGCATGGCGCTGAAATTCGCGGAAAGCGTACTGGCGGTGGAGTACCGCGAGAAAAACGGCAACGGCGAATTTGTCGGCGGGCCGATGTATTACATGACGAAGGGCTTGAACATGAAATGGCTCGGCGTCTGGTTCTCGTTTGCATTAATGATTGAATTGATTCCGAGCATCATGGTGCAAGGGAACTCGATTGCGAGCACTGTGGAAGCAACATTCAGCATTCCTGCCTTATGGACAGGCATCGCGACTGCTATTTTAGTATCGATCGTCGTCTTTGGCGGCATCAAGCGCATCGGCAAAGTGACGGAGATTTTCGTGCCGTTCATGGCCTTGATCTACGTCGGTGGGGCTGTTGTCATTTTGTTAATGAACGTTCAAGCGGTTCCGGAATTCTTCATGCTGATCTTTAGCAACGCCTTTTCACCGGCGCCTGTCATGGGTGGTTTTGCCGGTGCGGCAATTGTAGAAGTCATTCGCTGGGGCTTTGCCCGCGGATTGTATTCCAATGAAGCGGGACTCGGGACAGCGCCGATTGCACATGCTGCGGCGACAACCGACCATCCGGTGCGCCAAGGCTTTTGGGCCGTTATTGGTGTAGTTGTGGATACTTTGATCGTCTGTACGGCGACCGCATTTGTCATCTTGTCTTCCGGCGTGTGGACTGAAGAAGGCGCCATGGAGAATTCATCGGCTTTGACGAGCCTGGCCTTTGAAGAGTATTTCGGTGACTTCGGTGCCATTCTCGTAACGATTGCCTTAATTTTCTTCGTACTGTCGACGATTTTGGTCGTCGTGTTCTATGGCGCGAAGCAAGCGGAGTTCTTATTCGGCCTAAAAGCCGCACAAGGCATGCAAGTGGTTTACGTATTCGCTGTTATCCTAGGTGCAGTTGGTGCGGCAGAAGTCATCTGGGGCTTCCTCGACATCATGCTTGCGGCCATCCTCATCCCGAACATCATCGCGATCTTACTGCTTAGTAACAAAGTAAAAGACTTGAAAAACGAATTCTTCTCGTCGGATGAGTACTATCATAAGGACCGGAAAGTGAAGAAACGGGCGAAACGTTGGAAAGCCGTGAGGGAAGAGTAGGTGTTTTGCGTCCCTGTGCACCACACAATTCGGAAAGAAAGATTGGCGGCGTGGAGGGATATCGATGCTTCGCTGTCCCTGTGCGCCACACAATTTCAGTAGCTGGAACATCAAAAGCCCCTTGAACTCGAATGAGTTCAAGGGGCTTTTATGCATTCTGGATTTTCGGGTCTGTTGTGTAATGTCCCTGTGCATGACACAATTTTTAGCGCAAAATTTGCGTCGCTTCGGGAGTTTGTTTCGTCTCTGTCCCTGTGCGCCACACAATTTAAAAGATAGACGTTCTGAATTTTTATAAAACTTATTGAATGGTCATAAGTAAACGAATGCATGCAAAAAAGAGTGTAGGTCGAGAAAAAAGTTTCAAAAAAACATTATAGCGATTTCCTTTTTTCTGTAAACCAGGCAGGGTATGCACCGAAGAATATTTGAAAAAGTGGGGAAAGAAACCTTTAAAACAGTGGATTCCCCGCAATCTTGTTTGTTTCTCGGTCAATTCGCAGGCTGGAAATTTTCCATTAAAAGTATACAAGAAAAACAAAATAAAATCTGAATTATGAGAATTTTCATAGCTTACTTTACATATTTTGGCCCTTAATGTAGTCTTATTGTAGTGTTAAATATTATACTAAATTGCTTTAGAGATAATTAATTGATATTAAAGTATTAATTGGTGATGGCAAAAGCAGTTTCAGGGTTTTGGGCTCATGGGATGATTGGAAAAAGCCGGTACTGGCAATTAATCAAATCGAGCGGGGGTATGGTTGGCATGATGAACATGCAACAGGTGATTTCACCAAGCGACAAGATTAAAAGGCAGATGGATGCAGCAGCGACAGCGCCCTTGCAGACTGAGGAGTGTGTCATTCCTAAAACGGGAGAGCAAAAACTCCTCAATTGTATATTGGCTTGCCGATGGAACGGGGTGTTTCCGTTCAATTGTACCGAGATGAGCAATTGGGTGTGAACGATGCAGAAATCTTGATTCCGGTTGAGCAAGTGGCTCGGTTCACACGAGCCCTTATTGAACATCCGCTCTTGTTGCCAACGAGTTATGCGCAAAGCTCTCAAGTAAATGACGGGCAGCACATACTGCGGATTGCTTCGAAGGAAGCTTTGGCAGATTTTGTAGAACGGCTGACGGATGCACTTGATGTGTTAGCGCGAACAAAGTGATTATGGCAGATCTTCCTGTATCTTTTGAAAGGGAAGAAATGCATTTAATTTAGCATGACCAGCAAGGTTTAAAGAACCAAGTTAGTGGCCGCGTACTTAATACTTGTAAGGACCAAAACCGAGGAGGATGAACCGGATGACTACAACTGTAAAAAAAGAATTAACACTGGAGACCCCGACTAAAAATTATTTGCAAACTTATAAGGACTATATCGACGGCTATAAGCAGTATAAGCTGGAGAAATTGGCGCCGCAGTGGCATGTGCCAGTCGGCAGCAAGCTGAAGAGAATATAGGGATAGTCCCTGTGCGCCACGCAATTCAATTGTCAAAAAGCCGAGAACTCTAAAGAGTTCTCGGCTTTTTAGTTACCTAATTATCATAGTAAAAGAAGTCTACAAGATTTCTTTCTAAACGATGAAGTGTGTAACTCATTCAGCCACAAATCGTTGACACTAAAATATTTTTTGTATGAAATCTTGACTTTAAGTGTGTCTTTTCGCGCTCTTATCATATGTATATAATATAGTAACAAACTTCAAAATATTTAATGAAAACAGGAAGTGAAAATATGACTGGAAAAGAAAAAGTTATGGGTCTAATAGAAAGTGAACTCACTATTCTTATAGGAGAATATGAGAAACAATTAGACACGAAAAATACGGAAATTCAAAAGCTTAAAAAACAAGTGTTAGAAAGTAATGCACGAAATGTAGAATTAATGTTTATAATCCAACAGCAAGCAAAAGAAATAGAGCTGAATAAAAGGCAATCGCTTTCTTATCCAAATATTCTAGAGGATGAAAATCTGATGGAGTTTAGAAATACACTTGAACGAAACGATCTACAAGAAATAGCTGATCTCGCTTCAGCTATGGAGCAGCTTTGGAATAAAAGAGAAAATAAAACCTTAATTAATTTGCTTAAAGAATTGAACTCTACACTCTACAGAAATCAGTTTAAAATAAGTGATTTCAATCATCGCATCTCGATAATATGCAAGGAAATTTTAAGTGCTACTGAAACAATTGATTGCCAATTAGATTCTTTAATTAAACAAGCAATAAACTACGGTATTAAGAGTATCGACACTAATGGAGAGAAACTTTTTCGAGACCTGTTGAGGTCAAAGCACACAGAGATATTTACGGCTTTATTAGATCGAAATGAATCAAATTTAATTCGGGACTACTTCCGCTTGCTACTTGTATTTAAGCAAGAAAAGACTTTAAAGGAGGCTCTCGAACACATAATAACTGTCGAATGGAGTTTCTTGTTGTCAACGATTACTGAAGAGGATTTTGAATTTTACTTTTGGTATAGCTACTTATTTAATAGTGAACAAGGGATTCTCGAAAGTGTGAAAGATTTCTACCCACAAGGTATGCAAAACGAGAAAGATTTCGATTTGTATTATCAAGCAACTAAACTGGCTGGTGTGACGGAAGAATCCTATCGAGTATCAAGAAATGCATTCCGTTCAAATAAGAATTTTACGAATTTGGAACGGAACATGGTTTTAAAAAAAGTCGATAGCCGAATCAAGCAACGTTTACTAAGTGGCGTACAAGCTCACGAAGCGCCAGTTTATATAATTACTGCAAGCGAATATGGCAAGTTGAAACAAACATTGGGATTACAACGCAAGCGCGTAAAGCTGCCTTTGTACCAAAGAGGCACACCAAACCAGATCTATTTATATAAAGAAATCGACGTCTGGTTTAGTAAAGATAGAGGTCGAGCATTTTTAGCAAACAAAGATTATCGTGCATTTAGCGATCAAATTGCTCCCTTGGTTATTAAGACCGGAGAGATGAGATATACAATACCTCCCGAAGAACAAGTGAAAGTCCAATCAGATTCCTTTGCTTGGCCGCCAACTGAAGTTAAGACGACAAAAGAAAATCTATTAAGCGATGAGAAAATATTGAATGAGACGAGCGAATTAAAAAAACTGGGATATCAGATTACAGGTGTTACGCGAGCCAAAAGATGGCAAGCATTAGAACTCGCCGTTCCTAAACTGGGTTTGAAAAAAGTTGTCGGGATTATTAGTTATAATATTCTGTTGAGAAAAGGTCAAAAGAATGGAGAAAGAAAATTCTCCTATGCTATTGCTGAGTGGGAACATGACTTGGGAAAATTAAAAAAACATTACTATCGCAGTGATTTTAAATGGCCGGATCCTAATAAGTGATGATTATTTATGTGATATAAAAGTGCTTAAGTCGGCGGAGGGATTAGAATGGAAGGTGTATTGCTAAAAGCGGGCGTATACGCAATCATCAATAAAAAATTGAACATTGTTTACGTTGGAGAAACTGAGATTTGTTTTTTAATTCGTTGGATTGAGCACGTTTCTAGGACTTCGAAGTTTTTAGATGAGCGAGATAGAGCCCTGCTTTACCTTGATAAACAAACTGAATATATAATGTTGAAAGAATTGGACCCAACACAGGTTAGCCGTAAAGAATTCTATCGGTATGAAGAGGAAGCAACTAAATTTTATCTAAATAAAGGGTGGATTGTTGTCTCCAAACCGAATTACCATCCCGTAATGAATGAGGTAACTTACGAAAATTTGGCAGGTACTATGAAAAGGTATAGAAAAGCTGTTAGACACATGATCAATACTATCGGTCTGAAAAACACAAAAGAAAATAATGTTGGACGGTTATATGCAGCGTTGTATAAAAAAATAAATAGAAATTTCGATACGGATGTGTGGGAGCGAGCGGAAGATAATATTATAGATACTTTAACTAAAGAAGAACTGGAGTTTATTTTAATGGATTTATTCCCGCGTTATCGTGAAAAGAAATTGAGTCTAGATCGGAAAGAATATAGGCAAATGGAGCGGCAGTTGTCTTTGTTTCAATAAGCAAATGAATGAAATTGATCTAATATCGTTGTAGTTGTTTATTCGAGCCCATCTAATTCAAATGGACTTAACCCCTTTATCTATAAAAATAATATAGTGAAGAGGTTCGCCATTTAAATCGTGGGCTTCACTTTTAAAATTGTTTTTTTAAATCATTTATTGCTTTAGTTATTTTATCTAGATCTTCATCTAGAATGTGGCATGGATAATTAGTTTTAATCTCCTTTAATTTACATGCTTTTTCGAAGTTTCTATTCGATCCATACTGTACGAAAACTGTACAAGCCTTATGAATATTATTTGGATCTGAAGTATGCCAATGTACAGTTCCATAAAAAACTCTATAGTTTCGTTTAACTCCGTTTAATTGTCCGGCACTTGAAGGAACTAATATATGATTCCATTCTTGATAAAGTGGATGATTTTGCATTGTCAATCACTCTCCTTTAGATTTGAAGCTAGCATACATTAGAATCACTCAATTAGTAAAACCGATAAAAGGGCGTTTTTTCCTACAATGGTTTTATACAGTTCCTACTAAAATCTCTCATATACTCTCTTTTTCTTAGAAATTCATTTATTTTAGTAAATAACTCAATCGAATATGACTTCTTTAAAAGTAAACGCATCGTATACACTAAATAAGTCCAGATATCAATCGGATATTAACAAGCTTTATATTGCTGGGGGCATCTGTAATACCCAAATTGAAAAAACTGAGTAAAACTGTTTTTGATGACGAAAATCGTAGAATAATGCTTTTGAGACATAATGGGAATCATTTTTTGTTGCATGTTTGCTATCAATAGAAGATGACAAACTTAGTAATGCAAAAAAACGTTATCCCGCCAGCTGAGTTAATCTATGAAGAATACCTCTTTCGATTCCCAGTAAGTATCGGTGAAAGGAGCCTTTAATATGGATGCATTTTTGAAAAAAGCAGAAAGTGTTCTTGGCACGGCGAAAGTGAAAGAACTAAAAAGAGAAGCTTATGTGGCGGCTCAAATAAAAACCAAAAGAAAAGAACTCGGATGGTCACAACAACAGTTGGCCGACCGAACAGGTTTACAGAAATCGACCATTGGCAGGATCGAAGCAGGATTGAATAGCCCAACTATTGAAACGGTCGGGTTGATTGCAGAAGAACTGGATATGGATATTATGATTCCAGGGAAGAAGGAAAAAGTATAGTTGTCCCTGTGCACCACACAATTCGTGCGATGAGATTCGCGTCATAGCGGGATTCTGGCGCTTGGATGTCCCTGTGCACCACACAATTCCATTCGAAAAAGCCGAGAACTCAACTGAGTTCTCGGCTTTTTTGGCATTATAGGTTTTTGACGTAGTCTTCTACTTCCTCTGAAGTTGCAAGACCTAAGATGTGGTCGACGTGCCCTTCCATGTCCGCTTTTGATAGGCGGCTTAGCTGGGAGCGGGCTTTTAGGATGGACGAAGCGCTCATCGAGAATTCGTCCAGGCCGAGGCCGAGGAGAATCGGGATGGCGATTTCGTCGCCGGCCATTTCGCCGCACATGCCGGTCCATTTGCCTTCTTTGTGAGACGCGTCAATGACGTTCTTCACGAGGCGCAGGATGGCTGGGTTGTATGGCTGGTATAGATAAGAGACCGATTCGTTCATACGGTCAGCGGCCATCGTGTACTGGATCAGGTCGTTCGTGCCGATAGAGAAGAAGTCGACTTCTTTTGCGAACGTATCTGCCATGACGGCAGTCGACGGGATCTCGACCATGATGCCGACTTCGATGGAATCGCTCACGTCGATGCCTTCTGCTTCGAGTTTCGCTTTTTCTTCCATTAGAAGCGCTTTCGCTTGGCGGAACTCATCGAGTGTGGCGATCATCGGGAACATGATTTTCAGGTTTCCGTGAACACTCGCGCGAAGTAATGCGCGAAGCTGCGTGCGGAACATGTCCGGCATTTCCAGGCAAAGACGGATGGCACGAAGCCCTAGGAACGGGTTCAGTTCTTTTGGCAAAGTGAGATACGACAATTCTTTGTCGCCGCCGATGTCGAGCGTACGAACGACGGTCGGTTTGCCTTCCATGCCTTTTAAGACAGCGGAATAGGCATCGAATTGCTCGTCTTCGGTCGGGAAGTTGTCGCGGCCCATGTACAAGAACTCGGTACGGTACAAGCCGATTGCTTCGCCGCCGTTTTCAAGAACGCCGGTGAGGTCTTTCGGTGTGCCGATATTGGCGCCGAGTTCAACTTCCACGCCGTCTTTTGTGACGGTCGCTTCGTTTTTCAGCTTGGCCCATTCGGCTTTTTGGCTGGCAAATGCGCTTTGCTTTTCTTTGTACTCAGCGAGTGTTGCTTCGTCTGGATTGAGCAGGACGTCGCCTTCGAGTCCGTCAATGATGACGATGGTGCCGTTATCAATTGTGCTCATCGCGGATTTCGCGCCGACAACTGCCGGGATTTCCAATGTGCGTGCGAGGATCGCGGAGTGGGATGTGCGCCCGCCGATATCGGTAATAAAGCCCTTAATGAATTTCGGGTTTAATTGGACCGTATCGGAAGGAGTCAAATCTTCTGCAATGACGACGACTTCATCGGTGATCATGCTTGGGTTTTGGATCTTGACGCCGAGGAGATGGGCGAGTACACGTTTTGTGACATCACGCACATCGGCGGCGCGTTCTTTCATGTATTCATTGTCCATCGCTTCGAACATGTCAACAAACATTGTCGAGGTTTCGTGAAGCGCGAACTCGGCATTGACGCCATCGGTTTTGATCTTGTCGGTAATCGGCCCGATCAATTCCGGGTCTTCTAGGACGAGCAAATGGGCGCCGAAAATGGCGGCTTCCTTGTCGCTGATTTCTTCTGCGGTGCGTTTTTTGATCACTTCGAGTTCGGCAATGGATTCTTTCACTGCTTGATTGAAGCGTTCGATTTCCGCCTGGGTGTCCGTCACGTTTTTCTTGTCGACTGTCAGTTCCGGATTTTCGAGGCGGAAGGCCTTGGCGATGGCGATGCCATTAGAAGCTGCGATTCCGGAGAGGCGATTCATTCGTTCGAGATTCCTTGCTCGTTCAGTACGCGCTCGATCGTTTCCATCGCTTCTGCTTCATCTGCACCATCAGCTGCGATTTGTACAGTGGATCCAGAAGGAACGCCCAGTGACATAACGCCGAGGATGGATTTCAAGTTGACTTTTTTGTCTTTGAATTCCATCGTGATGTCCGATTGGAATTTTGATAACGAACCTACAAGTGCTGAAGCTGGGCGTGCGTGCATGCCTGCTGGATCTGTGATTGTGAATGTTTTTTCTACCATGAATAATTCCTCCTTAGGATGCTTGTTGTGTAAGCGAATTCACCCTTCATTATGACATTATCTGGCCCAATTGCATAGCGGGGTGGTGGGATCAAAAACGACAGCTTTCTTGGTTGTCCCTGTGCGCCATACAATTTCTTGGGCCGAAACCTTATAACGGCGGGGGTTTTGTCTGTTTGCGTCCCTGTGCACGGCACAATTTGCAGAAACGACAGCCTTGTCCGGACAGCGGCGACAAAGTTGGTTTTTCATTAGATTGAATGCGCTTACAAGGAGAGCGTATAATCAGAATTAACAAATAAAGTATATGGGCAAAGGCCCAATAAAAGGAGATGAAAGGAATGGCACGAGAACGGTCGAGCGTTAAAGTGAAAGTCCAGAAGTTTGGTAACTTCCTCAGTTCGATGGTTATGCCGAACATCGGCGCGTTTATTGCTTGGGGACTTATTACCGCATTGTTTATTCCAACAGGATTTTTCCCGAATGAGAATTTCGCGTCACTTGTCGGGCCGATGATCACATATTTGCTTCCACTCTTGATTGGTTATACGGGTGGTAAGCTTGTTCACGACCAGCGAGGCGGCGTCATTGGCGCGATCGCCACGATGGGGGTTATCGTCGGGGCACCGGATACGCCGATGTTCCTCGGCGCGATGATCATGGGGCCGCTCAGTGCCTGGGTCATCAAACAATTTGACCGTTTGATCGAAGGCAGGATCCGCTCTGGTTTTGAGATGTTGGTCAACAACTTCTCAGCAGGTATTCTCGGCGGGGCATTGGCGATCTTTGCTTACCTTAGCATCGGGCCAGCCGTCAGCGCATTGACGCAAGTATTGGTCGCAGGTGTTGACTGGTTGCTTGAAACCGGTTTGCTTCCACTGACAAGCATCTTGATCGAACCGGGTAAGATTTTATTCCTGAACAACGCAATCAACCACGGCATTTTGACGCCGCTTGGGCTTGAACAAGTCCAGCAGGCAGGCCGTTCGGTTCTCTTCTTATTAGAAGCGAACCCAGGGCCAGGTCTTGGCGTCTTGCTCGCGTTCATGTTCTTCGGAAAAGGAATCGCGAAGCAATCGGCACCAGGGGCAGTCATTATCCACTTCTTCGGCGGGATCCACGAGATTTACTTCCCGTACGTGTTAATGAAACCGATGCTTCTATTGTCTGTCATCCTTGGCGGCATGAGCGGTGTCTTCACACTCGTCTTGATGGGCGGCGGCTTGATGGCCCCAGCATCACCAGGCAGTATCTTCGCCATCGCAGCGGTCACACCGCCTGAAGGCATGGCATATGTAGCAAACTTCACGGCGATCTTGGTCGCAGCGACTGTGTCGTTCTTGGTGTCAGCTGTCATCTTGAAGCGCAGCAAAGATACGGAAGAAGATGGAGACGTCGAAGCAGCAACAAGACGCATGGAAGAAATGAAAGGCAAGAAAAGTTCGGTTGCCGGCGCACTTGGCGCGAGCGCTGGAGCGTCAGGCACGACTTCTGCATCAGGCACGTTCCCGGACGATGTCCAAAAAATCGTCTTTGCGTGCGACGCTGGGATGGGTTCGAGCGCGATGGGTGCTTCGCTCTTGAGTAAGAAAGTAAAAGAAGCGGGCATGCACATCAAAGTCACCAACAGCGCGATTTCGTCAATCCCTGCCGATTCGCAAATCATCATCACGCAGGATAAATTGACGCCGCGTGCAAAAGATAAACGCCCGGATGCGTATCACATCTCAGTGGACAACTTCCTATCAAGCCCGGAATACGACCGTTTGATCGAGCGCATGAAACACGGCGTGACCGAACAGCAAAGTGAACTGGTCGACGATAGCGAAGCGAATGCAGCGACTGGCGATCAAGGCGATGCGCCACTACTCACGGAAGATAATATTTTCATGAATAAACGCTTCCGCAATAAAGAAGAAGCGATCCGCTTTGCAGGCGACGCACTCGTGAAGGCTGGCTACGTCGAGCCATCATACGTCGACGAAATGCTGAAGCGCGAAGAAATCACGACGACTTATATGGGCAATGATGTCGCGATTCCGCACGGCACCGAAGAAGCGAAAAAATCAGTCATCAAATCCGGCTTCACGGTTGTCCAAGTTCCGGACGGAGTAGACTTTGACGGAGAGAAAGCGAAGTTGATCTTCGCTATCGCCGGTAAAGACGGCACGCACCTGGAAATCCTTTCAGGCATCGCAGTCATCTGCGCCGAGCAGTCGAATGTCGACGAACTCGTCGCTGCCAAATCCGCTAAAGAGCTGCTCGACATCTTGAACAGCAAGTAAATAGCACGGCAAAAAGGCAGGGGAGATCCTGCCTTTTTGTGCTATTTCTTTGGTTTATTCACATTGGGTTATTTTGATAAAGAAATAGATATAGTACAAGATAGTGGGGAACTCGCTTCGGGCGGACGCTTTAGGCCCGCAGGATGCGGGTCATGCAGCTGATGCGACAGGACGTCGCGTTTTCAGCTGCCCGCGGACAAGGCCTGATGTTTGCCCGTGGATCATTTAAAACGCTGCTGCTCCCACATTTGCAGGCAAATGCGTCGCAAATGAACAAGCTTAAGTACCTCTCGCTTATTCATTAGTCGCCGCCTTCCGCTCATTCATTTTAGTGTGAATAATTTATATTGGGGAAGAAGATATAACATGGCGCAATTGCTAATTGATAAAAATGCTAGCTGCTTTGCGGAATAAAGATAGTAGTGAGAAAATGAAGACATAACGTTGAAAAGCTTTTAGCCATAAGAGTAAGAGTTCAAAACAAACTGTTCAGTGAAATATTAGAGTGTTTGGAAATGAATGAGTGAAGCATAGCTGAGCACATTCATTTGCGACGCATCTGCTATGCAGATGTGGGAGCAGATGCGGGAAACAAAGTCTTTTCGCACTAAGCGTAGCGAATGAGGAGGCTTGGACGCGAGCCCACGGAGTCGTGCGGTAAGCTTCGGAAAACACGGTTTATGAAAGACTAGTTATTTGATTCTACAAAGTCTTCATCAACAAAAGGTGACCAGGGAGCAGGTGAGTGGATGATTGTCACGGTTAGGGAAAAATCGATTATTGAGTTGGTCACGCGGATGTCCGAGAAGCATACGGTCAATTCCTTGGCGGCGTATCTTGATGTCAGTGCGCGGACGATCCAGCGGGATTTGAAGTCGGTGGATAAATTGCTCGAGCCGTTTGGGCTGATGATGAAGCGCAATGCAGCGGATGCGCTGTTTATTGAAGGCAATAACGAAAAAATTTACCGGCTGATGCAGAAGCTTGCCGCTTCGAGTGCGCCAGAAGCGACGCCTGAGGAGAAAAAACTGCGTTTGCTCATCATTTTAATGGAAGAAGGCGCGTTTTTTAAAAAGCAAGTGCTGTCGAATCAACTCGGCATTAGCACAACGACCTTGACGTCTTATTTGGATGAACTCAGCAACTGGCTGCGCAAATTCTCAGTGACCTTGTCGCGCCAGCGCGGTGTCGGCGTGGAAGTGGCGGGGGAGGAAGCGCATAAACGCCATGCCTTGGCTGCGTATTTCCTCATTCATTTCTACGAAGAGCTGATCGAAAGCTTGTATGATTTGCAGCGGGGCAAGGCGCCGGACGGCCGGGTGCTTGGGTATTTCAATCCCGATTACCTCGCCTCGGCAAATCGCTTAGTTGGCGAGCATATTAGCGACGAACAGGTCCGCTTGGCCGACAGCGATTATACGGGCCTCGTCGTGCATTTGACGCTAGCGCTGCAGCGGGTGGAAAGCGGCTTATTGCTGGAGCCTTCGGAACAAACGGAGCGAAACGCGGAATACGACATGCTCGCTGGAATTGGCGAAGCTTTGCACGAACAGTTCGGCGTCGAGCTTACGGAGCGCGATATCGAGTTTCTCGCGGTGGTCTTGAAAGGCTCGAAAATCCAGGCTTCGAATGTGTTGTATTACGATAGCGTGCTGCTTGGGAAATTGGTCAAAAACATGATCCGCGCTGTGTCCGAGCAACTTGGCGTTGATTTGACGAAGGATTTTTCCTTGTATCAAGGCTTGCTCGCGCATATGGAGCCGCTCATTTTCCGGCTTAAGCAAAAGCTCGAATCGTTCAATCCGCTGACCGATGAAATCAAGAAGAAATACCCGGTGTTGTTTCTTGCGGTCAAGCAGACGTTGGAAACAGAGTTTGACGACCTCGAGTTTTCGGCCGACGAAGTGGCGTTTATCGTGCTGCATTTCGGCTCGGCTTTATTGATGAATGAAGAACGCGTACAGATCGACGCGGTCGTCGTGTGCCCAACCGGCATTGGCACGTCGAAAATGCTGGCGAGCCGCATCCAAAAAGAACTGCCGGAAATCGATACGGTGAAGATATTGGCGATCCACGATTTCCAAACGGCGAATTTCCAGGATTACGATTTGGTCATTTCGACGATCCGCCTGCCGGTGACCGATGTGGATTATTTGATGGTGAGCCCGCTTTTGAACGAGCAGGACATTAGCCACATCGAAAATTATTTGCAGCACAATATCCAGAAAGTGACGCGTAATAAACAGTATTTGCATGCAGATGATGTGAAAGCGGCTATGCCTAAACACCGGCCGGAGCTAAGGAAAATGCTTGGGGATATCCGGCAAGTGCAAACGGGCATGGAAGCGATACTCAATCATTTCCGTTTGTTGAAAATGAGCGGCACGGATTATTGGCAAGTGCTCGCGGAGGTATTGGACGGTTTGGAATCAGACGGGTTATTGGAGGCCGCGAGTACCTTGCGGCAATTGCAGGACCGCGAGACCAAAGGCGGGCTCGGCATTCCGGGGACCAATATGGCGCTGTTTCATTGCCGGGACGAATCGGTCCGCGAATTGATGTTCCAAGTGGTGCATTTGGATTCACAGATTGCCGTAAAGGGAATGGATGACAAAGAGATGCAGATGACGAATTTATTGTTGATGCTGACGCCGGTGGAATTGAGCGAACGCCAACAGGAAATCATGAGTTTGATCAGTTTGAGCTTGATCGAAAGCGAAGCCTCGATGATGATTTTCTCGTCGTCGAATGAAGACGTCATCCGCAATAAGTTAGAAGAGTTGTTTTATGAATACTTACAAAATAATTTGATGAAGGAATGATTTTAATGAAACAAGCGATTCATTTTGGAGCAGGCAATATCGGCAGAGGGTTTATCGGGGCGTTGTTCTCGGAATCCGGCTACCACGTCAGTTTTGTGGATGTGGCTGAAAACATCATCAATCAATTAAACGAACAAGGCCAGTACCGCGTGAACTTGGCGCAGGAGACAGAAGAAAGCGTCTTGGTGGAAAACGTGTCCGGCATCAATAATATGAAAGACGAAGAGGCGGTTATCGCGAAGATCCAGCAAGCGACGTATTTGACGACAGCGATCGGGCCGAATATCCTGCCGCGCATCGCGCCGCTCATTGCGCGCGGAATCGAAGCGCGGGTTAAAGGCAATTTTGGGACTGGGGCGGATTTGGAGCCAGTATCCGATTTGGACGTGGCATCTGATATGAGTTCGGAATCGGAAAAATTATACATCATTGCCTGTGAAAACCAAATCGGCGCGACCGATATTTTGAAAGGCCATATTTTAAGCCATTTGAGCGACGAAGCGAAAGCGGAGCTCGCGGGCAAGGTGTATTTCTTTAATTCGGCGGTCGACCGCATCGTGCCGATCCAAGAAGGCCAGTCGCTCGACGTCTTGGTCGAACCGTATTACGAATGGGTCGTGGAAACGACAGAAGACATTCCAGACGTTTCCGGCATGACCATCGTCGAAGACTTGGCGCCGTTTATCGAGCGTAAGCTGTTCACAGTCAACACCGGGCACGCGGTCATCGCCTACCTCGGCTACCGCGCCGGCAAAACGACGATCGACGAAACTTTGGCGGACCCTCAAATCGAGCAGCAAGTGCGAGAAACCTTGAAAGAGACCGGTGCTTACCTCGTGAAGCAATACGGCCTCAATGAAGACGAACATTTGGCGTATATCGATAAAAACATCAAGCGCTTCAAAAACAGCTATTTGAACGACGGCGTCACACGCGTCGGCCGCGCGCCAATCCGCAAGCTCGGACCGGAAGACCGCCTCGTGCGCCCGGCCGTGCAAGCGCAAAAAGCAGGCTTGCCGTATGCGCACCTCGCGCAAGCGATTGCTTCAGCTTTATTGTTCGACTTCGCTGAAGACGAAGAAGCAGTGAAGATCCAGGACATGATCGCACAAGGCGGGCCAGAGCAAGTGTTGACAGAAATCAGCGGGCTAGAAGCTGATAGCGAACTGGCGCAGGAAGTCGTGCGCCAGTACGGGGCGATGAAGTCGTAACTGTCCCTGTGCACCACACAATTCCAGCCGCATTCCGAAAGCCGAAAAGGCGCCGGGATGCGGTTTTGGCGTTGTCGGGGTGTGTTGTGCGTCCCTGTGCGCCACACAATTTCGGCGGGAGAAAATGCGGTGTCCCTGTGCAGCACACAATTTGGCGGAGCGGATTCCCGCTGCAGCGGCATTTGCTGGCTGGAATGTCCCTGTGCGCCACACAATTTGCGTGACAGTATACTTTTTGTCAGTATGTGAAAATAAAGTGCGTACTTCCCGTGAGAGATGCCAGGCCGTACACTGGAAAAGCATCAAAATACGCATACGAGGAGAGACCTATAGATGAAATTACAACTCGCATTGGATTTAGTCGATATTCCACAAGCCATTGAATTGATCAAAGAAGTTGAGGGCTCGATCGATATCGTCGAACTGGGCACGCCGGTCATCAATAAAGAAGGATTGAAGGCGGTTCGTGAAGTGAAAGCGGCGTTTCCGCATTTGGAAGTTTTGGCGGACGTGAAAATTATGGACGCGGCGGCATATGAAGTCGGCAACGCGGCCGAGGCAGGAGCGGATATCGTCACGATTCTCGCGCAAGCAGAGGATTCCTCCATTAAAGGCGCAGTCGAAGAAGCGAAGAAACTCGGCAAGAAAATCCTAGTCGATATGATTGCTGTCAAAGACATTGAAACGCGTGCTGCGGAACTGGACGTGCTCGGTGCGGATTATATTTGCGTCCACACGGGCTATGATTTGCAGGCGGAAGGCAAGGATTCATTCGCAGACTTGCGCACGATCAAACGTGTCGTGAAGAATGCGAAAACGGCGATCGCTGGCGGGATCAAACTCGACACTTTGCCGGAAGTGATTGAAGCGCAGCCGGATTTGATCATCGTTGGTGGCGGCATTACGTCAAAAGACGATAAGCAATCCGAAGCGGCGAAAATCAAGGCGCTGATGAACGAAAGCGTGACGGTATAACGTGAACGCGAATGGTTTCATGAATGAAATTTCAGCTGAATTGTCGCAAGCGCTTGGACAAGTAAGCGAGGCGGAAGCAAACCGTTTGGTCGCCGCTATGGGACAAGCGGACAAGATTTTTGTCGCAGGCGGAGGGCGCTCCGGTTTCATAGCTAAAGCGTTCGTCATGCGCATGATGCACATGGGCTTGAATGCTTATGTAGTGGGCGAAACGGTGACTCCGAGTTTATTGGAAAACGATTTGTTTATCGTCGGTTCGGGTTCCGGGGAAACGGCGAGCTTGCTGGCGATGACGGAGAAAGCAGATAAAATCGGTGCCACGGTCGCAGCAATCACGACCAATCCGGCGTCATCGATTGGCCAAATTGCCAAGCTTCACCTCACCATTCCGGCGCAAGCCAAAGCGGACGGCGCGAGCGGCAAATCCATCCAGCCGATGGGCTCGCTGTTCGAGCAATCGCTGTTGGTCGTGTATGACGCGCTCGTATTGGCCTATATGGAAGAGCACGAGATTACGGCTGATGCGATGTTCGGCACGCACGCCAATTTGGAATAGCATGGACATAAGCTTGGGACTGGGAACGATTCCGTCTCAAGCTTATTTTAATTACCAAGCGTCCTTATTGGACAATCCTTCCTGAGAGGTTCAAAATTAGTGGAATAGATTTGCCGTGACAGGCAGATTGGATGGCAAGGAAGACGAAGCGCGACCCTAACGAAGGGCACCTGGAAAAAAGTATGATGTGAAGGAGCAACGATATGTATAAAATGATTGCGATTGATTTGGATGGAACGTTATTAACAGACGAGCTGGCTGTCACAAAAGATACAGCAAAAGCGATTCGAAAAGCGGCAGAGCTCGGGGTGGTCGTGACGATCGCGACGGGCAGAATGTACCCTTCCGCACAGCGCATCGCATTGGAGCTGGGACTTGATGCGCCGATGATTACGTACCAAGGAGCGGTCATCAGATCAGCAACGAGCGAAGAAGTGCTGCGCGAGCGCATGGTGTCTTACGAGATCGCGCAAAAATGCATTCACTTAGCAGCGGAAAAGCAAATGCATATCCAAGTCTATCAGGACAATGTGCTATATAGCGCAGTCGATAACGAGCAAGTGAAAGCTTACTCCAAAGAAGTCGGCATCGGGTACACGGTAGAACCGGATCTCCTCGGGCTCGCGAAAGACGGCTTTACGAAATTGCTGTTTATCGACGAACCCGAAGCGCTCGCACCGGTACAGGAAGAATTGCAGACTGTCTTGGGGGATGCGGCGTGCATCGAGAAATCGAAAAAGCGCTACCTCGAAGTGACGCATCCAGAAGCGAACAAGGGCAGCGCTTTGACATTCTTAGCTGAAGAGCTAGGCATTGACCGTTCAGAAGTGATCGGCATTGGCGATAATTTCAATGACATGGATTTGGTGAAAGCAGCAGGCTTCGGCGTCGCGATGGGCAATGCCGTCGACGAATTAAAAGAGCTCGCAGATTACACCAGCCTATCGAATAACGAAGAAGGCGTGCTGCATGTGCTCAATAAATTTATTTTGGAACCTCGCGCATCAGCGGCTGATACGGCGAACTAACCGGTAGCACTGCGGAACTTCCAGGAAGAAACGCAACAAAGTTGGAGGAGTGGCACATGCCCAATTTGGGAGAAAAGACGTTCAATTGTGAAAAAGAATTAACCCTTTCCATCATCGGCGGAAAGTGGAAGATGCTCGTGTTGTGGCATTTAGGAAAATCCGGCACCAAGCGCTTCAGTGAATTGCAACGGCTCATCCCGGGCATCACGCAACGCATGCTCGTCAACCAATTGCGCGAGCTGGAAGATCATTTGATCGTCCACCGCGAAGTGTACCCGGTCGTGCCGCCGAAAGTGGAGTATTCGCTGACGGAACAAGGCGAGAGCCTCATGCCGATTCTCGACTCGATGTATGATTGGGGAAAAGAATACATGGAGCGGAATTTGTAGCTGGTTGATGTCCCTGTGCATCACACAATTCGGCAGGGGAAATGCCCGGCACGGCGGCATTCGGCTGTCCGCGCGTCCCTGTGCGCCACACAATTTGAGCAGAAAAAAGCCCGTTCCAGGGGAGGAACGGGCTTTTTTGATGTCCAGCAGTTTAACGGACATTCATTTCGTTCGGGTGTGCGCCTTTGCGGCGGTTTTTGTCGAGTCCGTTGATTTGGTTCATGTCTTCTTCGCTTAATTCGAAATCGAAGACATTGAAGTTTTCTTCGATCCGCGATGGTGTGACGGATTTCGGAATAACGATTGTGTTGTTTTGCAAGTGCCAGCGCAAGACGATTTGGGCTGGGGATTTCTTGTGCGCTTCAGCGATTTTTTGAATCACTTCGTCTTTCAGTACTTCGCCGCCTTGATCGAGCGGGCTCCATGCTTCGACAAAGATATCATGCTGCGCGCAGAATTCTTTGACGTCGTTTTGTGCCAAGTACGGATGGCATTCGATTTGGTTGAGGACTGGCGGCACGTCGCACTCATCCAATAAACGCTGCAAATGTTCAGGTTGGAAATTGCAGACACCGATCGCTTTGACGCGGCCGTCTTTGTATAGTTTTTCCATTGCTTTATAAGTTTCGACGTAATTATCAAACTCAGGTGTCGGCCAGTGGATGAGGTAGAGGTCCACATAATCCAAGCCGAGGCGCTCTAAGCTTTCGTCGAATGCACGCAAGGTGTTGTCGTAGCCTTGGTCTGAATTCCAGACTTTTGTCGTGATGAACAAGTTTTCACGCGGGACAGAAGTTTCTTTCAACGCTTTTCCGACGCCTTCTTCGTTTTTATAGATCATGGCTGTATCGATCGATGTATAGCCAGTTTGAAGTGCTGTTGATACGGCTTCCGTTGCTTGGTCATTGTCGACTTGCCAGACGCCAAAGCCTAGTTGAGGCATTTCTAGTTTGTTATTGAGTGTTACATGATTCACGGGACATTTCTCCTTTTCGTGTTTTTATCATAACCCTCTATAGAATACCCTGAATTTAGTAAATGTAAGCTAGTTTTTTGGATTGTCCCTGTGCACCAAACAATTTCCAGTAGTGAAACCTTAGTGTGGCGGGGTTTTGGTGGTTAGCTGTCCCTGTGCGCCACACAATTTTCAATGACCCTCGATACTTTTGACCCTGCTAATGTTGGGATATATTACAAATAGACAAGAGAAAATGAATAGTTTTACTAAGAAGTGACAAAAATTTCAATTGCTACAAACTTATGGACTGTAAATAATCTGAATTTAATGTTTATTTGAGCTTATGTTAATAATTATTAACTGAAATTTCTGCTTTTTATCGTTTTCATGTGTTTTTTTGTAGTTTGATCTCATTTTGGAGCTTATCGTATTAATTGCGCAAAGGAATAGATGTGTTAATATTCAGATATTATCGAGTTGTGTTAAATATAGTCAAATAAGGGGGCGTAAAAATAAAAAGGAAATAATTTACTCATTTCATGCGAACTTAATTTTTTGACCCATCAAAAAAGAGGAGGAAGATGAATGAAAAGTTATTCTGGAAAGAGGTTAGCGTTTAATGGCAAGACAAAACTATTTTCGGCGGCGTTAATGGCGGGTGTGTTGGCGATGTCTCCGCTCTCGGCCGAACTTAGTGGCGGAAAAAATGGCGTTTCGCTTCAGCAAAACGCAGCGGAAGCAGCTGGGCTGGCGGATGTCGCCTTGCTTGAAAACCAGAATTTGCGGGCGGATTACAACTCGACGACCGGCATTTTAACGTTGGATCTCGATGGGACGGTGTTACTGGATCTCAGCGTAATCAACGAGCAATATTATAATTTCCAGCTTCCGGAAGCCTTCAAAGAGATTCTGGCGTTACCGAATTTCCAAGATGCTGCGCAGATCGAGTATGAGCAGCGGCTCTTGCTGGGATTGTTTCCCGTGAATAGCGGCACGATTAGCGGGGATGATTTAGAGGTCGATTCAACGACGGGTCTAGTCAGAGGCGCAAGTTTTGATGTGCTCAATCTGAGCGCTTTGTCTACCATGAGTGCTGAGCTGACAATTGATTTGAACGCCCTAGGCAAAGATTTGCCGGTGAGTGATTCAGGTGAACTGGAGTTCTTCGGGGCTGCGACTTCTGAGCCTTTATTAGACGTGTTCGTGCTAACGGATGAAGGGGCTCAAGCGTCCTTGTACAATTTGGAAAACGCTGATTTGTCGGTAGGTACAGTGACGGATCAGGATACGGTCGTCGAAGGAATTAAAAAACGGGGCTCCGCTACAGAAATCCGTGTATTTGATGGCGAGGATGAAATCGGTAGAGGAACGGTCGATAGCGACGCCAATAGCCCATACGCAGTCGACATTCCGCAGCAACAAGCAGGTACGGTATTGACGGTACAAGCTTACTCTTCTTCAGGCGATCCTGTAGGGGAAGCGCTAGAAGTGACGGTGAGTGATGTAACTGCACCTGAAACGCCGGTTGTGGATGGTGTGACCGACCGCGATACTTCTGTCACGGGAACTGGTGAAGCAGGAACGGAAGTGACGGTCACAAAAGACGATGAAGTGCTGGGCACTGGCACAGTCGACGGAGACGGGAATTTTGAAGTCGCGATCCCTGCGCAGCCGGGCGGAACGGAACTTGGCGTCTTCTTGACAGATGATGCAGGGCTGACGAGTGAGGCGGTTGTCATTTCCGTTGAAGATACCATCGCACCAGACGCGCCAGAAGTGGATGATGTCGGCGATAGCGATACGGAAGTAACCGGAACTGGTGAGCTGGGAGCGGAAGTTGTCGTTGAGACGCCAGGCGGAACGTATACCGGAACTGTCGACGATGACGGCAATTTCTCTGTCGACATTCCCGAACAAGAAGCCGGAACGGAAATCACAGTGACTTTGGAAGATGACGATGGCAATGTCAGTGATGAGACGGTGGTCACGGTAGACGATACAACTGCTCCGGATGCGCCAAGCTTGAAACAAGTGACGAACAAGTCCACGAGCATCAGCGGCACAGCTGAGGCAGGCAGCACGGTCGTCATCAATAACGGATCGACTGAAATTGCTAGAGGAAAAGCGGGCACGGATGGACGCTTTAAGTTGGATATTGACCCACAAGCAGCCGGTACGGTCTTGACAGCTGTGGCAATTGATGCGGCAGGCAATAAGAGTGATCGAACAAAAACCACAGTCGTTAAAGTAGATTCGGAAACGACAGATCGTATTTCAGGAAAAGACCGGTTCTTGACAGCCATTGCGATTTCACAAGAAGGCTGGGATTCGTCCGACACAGTCGTCTTGGCAACTTCCGCTAATTTCCCGGATGCTTTGGCTGGCGGGCCGCTTGCCTTCCAGGAAGATGCACCGATCCTGTTGACTCGCACGAATAGCTTGAAGAGCGAGACCAAGAAGGAAATTGAACGCTTGGGCGCAAGCCGCGTCATCATTCTCGGCAGCACAGGCGCGATCTCCGCTTCCGTGGAAGAAGAGCTTGAAGACATGGACTTGGATATCGAACGCATCGGCGGCGAAACGCGTTTTGACACAGCGGCGTTGATTGCAGATGAACTGTCTTCCGATGAAGTGGTCGTCGCGAACGGCTTGAACTTCCCTGACGTACTATCTGTATCTCCCTATGCTGCGAAAAATGGCGTGCCGATTCTCTTGACGCGCACCGATCGTTTGCCGGGAGAAACAGAACAAGCCTTGGAAGATTACTCTTCATCGCTTGTTATCGGTGAAACCGGCGTAGTCAGCGAAGAAGTCTATGACGAATTGCCGGATCCAACGCGCTACGGCGGCGAGACCCGCTATGAAACTGGAGCAGAAATTGCCACGAGGCTCATGACGGGTACGGACCTTGCCTATATCGCGACCGGCAGAGACTTCCCGGATGCACTGACTGGCTCTGTCCTGGCAGCGAAAGACGATTCGCCAATCTTGCTCGTTCGCCCGAATAAAATTCCGAATGCGACGAACAAGCTCTTGCCGAATTACGCCGACTTCACGATCTTCGGTGGAACGGGCGCCGTGTCTGATGAAGTCAAAGATGCATTGGATGAAGAATTGGATAATTGATTTTGTCCCTGTGCATCACACAATTCAAACCGCATCCCCGCTGCCAAAAAGGCGGGGGGATGCGGTTTTTGGTATTGGGTGATGTGTTTGCGTCCCTGTGCGCCACACAATTTAATTCAACGCGAAAAAATGCCTCCTTCAGATGAGAAGGAAGCAGTTTGGATTGTGCTCGTTTATTATAAGCCGAGTGCGTTCAAACCGGTTTCAGCGAGTTTTGCTTGTCCGGCGTTAGTCGGGTGGATATCTCCTGGAAGAACGTAGAGGGCTTGTTGGTTCCCGAATGCTGTGTAGGCATCTGCTAAAAAGATGTCTTCATTAGCGAAGGCGAAGGCAGTCAATGAGAGATTGATGGCTGGAAGAATGGAATCGGCGACATAATGAAGCGGGTCAGTCAGTTGGAATGGGTTGTAAACATTATAGAGCAGAATCGGCGAATCGGTCAGTGTACGGATTTCCGAGATGATTTGTTGGATGTTCGAGAAAACGTCACTTTGGTTAAGTTTGATGCCGAGTAATTGCTGGAACAATACTTGATTCCCGCCACTTTCGGCTGCCGCCTCGCGCAGAATAGCGAGTAAATCGTTATTGCCGATCGTCACTGCGACATAATCCGAGTGGATGATGGCTTGACGGTATTTCTGATCGGTCTTTAAGGCTTCAAGCAATTGAGCTGATTGCCAGCCAGACACGCCAAGATTTCGCACTCGGAGATCGGCCAGCTTGCCAATGACATATGGATAGCTGGTTTTTGCCGGATTTTGGTTAGTTTGGCCGAGATTCAAGCCGAACGGAATCGAATCGCCGACTGCAACAAGCGATTCTTTAGCGTTATCACTCCTGGCAAAAACACTTGGCGATGCGAGCGAACTGGCAAGCAATGCGACGATAAGGATGTAGATGAGCTTTTTCATAGGACCCTCCCTTTCTGTTTTGTTCAACTCTAGTATAAAACTAATAGTCCGAATATTCTATCTATATTTGATGTGTTCGATTCGTTTGAGTCATAGGTCACTATTTCACCAGAGAGGAGCCTATGAAAAAATGCAGGACTTAGGGGAAAGTGGATAAGGGAGGAATCGGTCATGAAAAATCGGGGCATGTCGAAAGTTGCCGCTGGATTGATTGGATTGATCGCGGGAGTCTTGGTTGGTGGTTTTCTCGGGCTGGTCATTGGGGACACGTTTTTGGGCGGGTTCGACATTTATGAAAATACAGGCATGGAAGGCTATGAGCTGACAGCGTATGTTGGAGCAGTAGTCGGGGGGGATAGCTGGACTGGTAATCGGGATTCGCCGAGCAGGAAAGGGAAAGTGAGTGTGTCCCTGTGCATCACACAATTTGCTGGGCAGGAATGCTTTCGTGGCGAGGTTTTGCTGCTTGGTTGTCCCTGTGCATCACACAATTTAAACTGCATCCTCACTGCTAAAACCGGAAGGGATGTGGTTTTTCTTGTTGCGGAATGGTTTTGCTTCCCAATGCGCCACGCAATTCAGATGAAATGATTGCCAAAAAGAAAATCGAATTACTATTAAATGGAAAAACAAGATGTTACAATAACCAAGAATTTACAAGCCACGGAGAACAGCTGAAAGGGGTCAATATTTTGAAGACATCTAAGAAAATCGGAATCACTTTGCTTACGGGAGCGGCTGTGCTGCACGCGGCAGGGGTAGCGTTAGCGGATGAAAACGAACAGACCGACCGCGTCATTGTTACATTAGAAAAAGGGGCAGGCAATCATGCACTGTCAGGAGAAATGACCGAAGCGCTAGACGTTAACACAGCGAACAAATTGGTGACGGCAGAAGTGCCAACTGGGCAAAGCGTGGACGAGTACATAGAAGAACTTGGCAAAGCGCCAGGTGTGGCAAATGTCGAGCCGGACCATTTGCTGAAGACGACAGCGGTACCGAACGATCCGTATTATTCCTTCCAGTATCATCACGAACTGATCGGGTCGGAGCGCGCATGGACCAGAACGATGGGCACACAAGACGTATTGGTCGCCGTGCTGGATAACGGCTTTGATTTGGATCATCCAGATTTAGCGGGGCAGTTCACGAGCTCTTATGCGACAGCTTCGAGCATCAGCGAAGACGACCACGGAACCCATGTCGCCGGCATTATCGGCGCTGCGCAGGATAACCGGACGTTTGGTACGGGCGTGGCACCGGAGGCAAGTTTGCTGGCCATCGATGTGTTCGAGGGGGATGATGCTTATTCGTCTGATGTCATTGAAGGGATTTATTACGCCGCGGATGCGGGGGCGGATATTATCAATATGAGTCTCGGCAATTATTTCTATAGCGAAGCATACCAAGTGGCAATTGACTACGCGCACGAGCGAGGCGTTTTGGTCGTTGCGTCTTCTGGCAATGAATCGACAGACGAGACCCATTATCCATCGGGCTATGAAAACGTGGTGGCAGTCGGATCAACCGACCACGAAGACTGGTTTTCGGGCTTCTCGAATTATGGAGTGGATCAGGACATCACGGCACCTGGCACGGGCATCTGGTCGACGGTCGCTGGAGGCAGCTTTGGTTCCTTGAGCGGGACTTCGATGGCAAGCCCTGTCGTTGCGGGAGTTGCAGCGCTTGTGAAAGCGAACGAGCCGGAGTTGACGAATGAAGAACTCGAACAGCGCTTATACGACACGTCCGATGATCTTGGGGCGCCAGGAAAAGATCCGTATTTCGGCCACGGGCGAATCAATGCGGAAGCGGCGTTGATGATTTTGGATATTGCGCAGCCAACCGTCAGTGATGTCTATGAAAGTTCAGTGGAGATTTCCGGCACCTTGGATCAAGCAGTGGAAGACGCTGTCATTACGGTGCAAGATGAAAGCGGCGAAATCACCCGCCAAGAAGGCTATGCCGGAGCGGGCGCGTTCAGCTTGGACATTCCGCAGCAAACAGCAGGCAGCGAGTTAACACTGACGATTCGTGATCGTTATGGCAATCAAAGCGAAGCGCTCGATATTGTCGTGAAAGCAACAGAACCGCAACAGCTGCCTGAGCGCATCTCCGGCATCAACCGCTACGAGACGGCGATTGCCATTTCACAAACCGGCTGGGCGTCAGCCGATACGGTAGTCATCGCTACGGCCGGCAACTTCCCGGACGCACTGGCCGGTGGACCGCTGGCGTATAAGGAAGAGGCGCCGATTTTATTGACGCGTTCCGGTGAACTTCACGAAGAAACGCGCAAAGAAATCGAACGCCTGGGTGCTGACAAAGCCGTTATTTTAGGCGGCAGTGGAGCCGTGTCGGACGCGGTGGAAGCTGAACTCGTTAACATGAATCTCGAGACCGAACGCATCGGCGGTAAAACACGCTACGAGACCGCGGCGTTGATTGCCGAGAAGTTGGAGTCCACACAGACAGTCGTCGCAAGTGGCTCGAATTTCCCAGACGTCTTGTCGGTGTCGCCGTATGCTGCGAAAAACGGCATCCCGATCTTGTTGACGCGCAGTGATTCTGTGCCGGACGAAACAGCATCCGCGCTTGAACGTTACAACTCAAGTTTGGTCATCGGCGGCACGGGCGTCGTCAGCGATGAAGTCTTCGGCAAATTGCCGGACCCTCAACGCTTCGGCGGCAAAGACCGCTACGAGACAGGTTCTCAAGTGGCGACACGGCTATCGCTTGGCACTAGCCAAGCCTTTATCGCCACGGGGTTGAATTTCCCGGACGCGTTGACAGGATCTGTGCTCGCCGCGAAAAACGACGCACCGATATTGCTCGTGCGGCCGGACAACATTCCAGGGGCGACCGAGCAGCAACTGTCATCTTACCGCGACTTCTCGATCTTCGGAGGAACCGGAGCAGTGTCGGAACAGGTGAACGCGCGCTTGCAGCAGTAGCTGTCCCTGTGCGCCACACAATTCGCAACATAGAAATGCTGTTATAGCGGGGTTTAGATACGTGCACGTCCCTGTGCAGCACACAATTCAAAAAGCCGCTTCCATCGAAATGGAAGCGGCTTTTTTGCATATTTTTTATTCCTTACAGCCCAGGCAAGATCCCGGAGAACAGGTTCAGGATAAAGACTGTGATCAATGCGGTGACGCCGGCGATAAAGCCGCCGCCCGTCCAGGCGAGAAGCGTTTGCGGAACAGTGAGTTTCCCGAAGCGGTTGACGACCCAGAAGCCCGAGTCGTTCGGCAAGGACAAGCCGATACCGCCGGCACAGATCGCGAGGCCTAAAAGAATCGGGGAGACGCCGAGTTCTGTAACCATTGGCCCGAGGATGCTCGAAGTTGTAACGAGCGCGACCGTAGCCGAACCGAGTGAAGCGCGCAAAATTTGCGAGAAGATGAACGCCAGCAACAGGACCGGAATGCTCCAGCTTTGCATCGTCGTGATCAAGTGATCGCCGATGCCGCTATTGTTGATGACTGCTCCAAATGCACCACCGGCTCCTGTAATAAGGATGATCATGCCGGCAGAATTGATGGCTTCGCTATATAAGCGATTGTTCGGAATGGAAATATAAGGACGCAAGAAGATAACGGCTGCGAACACGCTGATTAATAGGGCGACGTTTTTCTCGCCAACAAAACCGAAGAAACTAGAAGCGGCGGTTTCAGGAAGCAATAGTTTCGAGACGGTATTTGCCAGGATCAAGACAATCGGCAATGCCAGCATGAAGAAACTCAAAGCGGTGCTGATTTCCTTTTTCGGAAGATCGGCTTTTTCGACGATGACTTCTTCAATTTCACCGGAATGCTTCACGCGTTTTCCAATGAACATGCCGTACAAATAGCCACCGACCAATGTCGCAGGAATAGCGACGATGATGCCGTAGAGAATGAACAGCCCGAGTTCGGCACCCGTGTTTTCTGCAACGACGAGCGGTCCAGGTGTCGGAGCGATCATATTGTGGGAGACGATCAAACCGACGCCGAGTGCCGTGACGAAACTGACGATGGAAATGCCGGTCTTCGTGGACAGCGAGCGGATCAAGCCGCTCAAGATAACGAATGCGGCGTCAAAGAACACCGGAATGGAGACGGCTGTACCGGTTAAAGCAAGGCCAGCTGGCGAACGTTTGATGCCAAACACTTTCAATACCGCTTGGGCGATTTTTTCGACTGCGCCGGATGCGCCAAGAAATTGGCCGAAGATGACGCCGAGGCCAATCAAGATACCGACACCGGCAAGCGTATTGCCGAACCCGGTCGTGACGGTTGATGCAACGTCTTGCAGCGGCATGCCGATTGCCAGTGCAGTGAGCACGGCGATGGTAATCAAGGCGAGGAAAGGCTCGATTTTTAATTTAAGAATAGCGAAAAACAAAGCGGCGAGCGACAGAACAAAAATCACAATTAACATATTACCTGTAACCATGTGAACATCTCCCTTTGTGGTCAAGTTTGGTGGGGCTGTTTGATGCACTAGCCAGAGCGTTGACTAGATATGACTTACTGTTTTTAAAAATGCAAAAAATTCCCTCGAATAAATCCCTGAATCTATAAGAAAACTTTCATCCGGCATCCGAATTTTTCAACAGGCGGATAAACCGTGCCATAACCGGGACGATCGCTTGTTGCATGCCGGCCATTCGATCGGACAAATGCATCGGCTCCCCAGCGGTTTCTTTTAAATAGCTTGCCGCGGCGAGGGACACTTCCGTATTGACGTTGACTTTGCAGATGCCTTTAGCGACCGCTTGTGTCATCGTGTCGTCCGGTGTGCCGGAGCCGCCGTGGAGCACGAGCGGGATGCCGACCGCTTGGCGGATGTCGTCGAGGAGCCCGAGCTTGATATCGGGTTCGCCGGTGTACATGCCGTGGACCGTGCCGATTGACGCGGCGAGAAAATCGACGCCGGTTTGGTCGACGAATTCTTTGGCGGATGCAGGATCTGTCAAAGCGCCGGTGCCTTCCTCTTCGTCCGAAAACGCGCCGCGTGCCGTCGAGCCGATTTCCGCTTCGACACTGACGCCAGCTTGATGTGCGAGTTCGACGATTTCTTTTGTGAAGGCGATGTTTTCGGCGAGCTCATGTTTCGAACCGTCGTACATAACGGACGTGAATCCGCAGGCAATCGCACGGACGATCGATTCTTTCTCGTACGCATGGTCAAGGTGCAAGGACACCGGGACACTCGCTTTTTCCGCCAAGGTTTTCGTTAAAGCAGCAAAGCCTTCGACATCGACCGTACCGAAATACCGTTCGCCGAGTGCGATAATGACCGGCTGGTTTTCTTGTTCTGCCGCTTGGATTGCGCCTTGCAAAGTTTCAAGGCTATACACATTGAACGCGGCGACCGCATAGTGTCCGGCTTGAGCCGCTTGCAAGATTTCTTTTGTTTGAATGAACATCTTCACACCGCCTATTTTTGTATTCGCTTACATAGATGGTAAGCGGCAAACGCCGCCTGCTTTATCCGTGCAGGATTTCCGCTACGTCCTTTAAGCTCGTTTTCGAACCGACATTGCCCGGGAAAATGACGTAAGCGATTCCTGGGAATTTGCTTTCGCTGCCCGTCAGCCAAACGGGAATGCCCGGTTGAATTTGGCCGGCGACCGTGGCGCGCTTGACGCTCAGGCCGTTTGTCCCGATGTCGCTCGACGTGATGCCGCCTTTTGCGATAATGAAACTTGGACGGACGTTCAAGTTTTTGACGATGCGTGTAACGGCGTCTGAAATTTTCACCGACAGCATTAATTCTTCTTCCTGGCGGTTATTCCCAAGGTCCAGCCGCTCACGCTTCGTGTAGACCGCAACCGTCTGGCCTTGTCGGATCAAGCGCTCGCTCGTGTCGATAATGCGCTTGATTTCCGTTTCGAATTGTTCGGGATGCAAGACCAGATGAACGTCGAACTCGATAAATTCAATAAAGTCAGCGGTTTTCAGCACTTCGAATTGCTCAGTCGTCTTTTTCACATGGGAGCCGATCATGATCAACCCACCGTTTTCGCTCGGTTCGGTAATCAATTCCGCTTTTGTTAGCAAAGCTTTGTCGCTGATGCCGCCGATGATTTTCGTTAAGGCCGCAGCACTTCGGAACATGAATTGCTTGCCGGCGTTCATCGCGCGAATCAAGGCGATGACGACGACTTTGGCATCCACGTACTGGGTGGCGTTGACGATCACTTTATTGAAATCCGAAACGGTCATCAATTGCTCGACGAGACGATCGATGCGCAAGGCGCGAATGTCTTCGAGCGATAAATAGACTGCGTTTTCAGCTTTGAAAGCACCGTTTGACTTTTCTTCTGCCCATTTGCCGAGATGCGATTCGGTGTAGCCAAACGTGCGGTCTTTGGCGAATTCAGTTTCACCGGCCGGCACCAATTGCTCGCCTTCCTGGACGTAGTGGATATTGTCGATCGTCAAGCGGCCGCCTTCTTGAAAGAACGGCATGATGACTTCGCCGTCGAATGAACGATTGGATTCGGCTTCGACCGTATTTTTCAGCACCTCGGTCTCGAGCGGGTAATGCCCGCGCAAGGTCGAGTCGCCGCGGCTGATGATGATGAACTCTTTGCCGTGCTTCGCCGCGGTTTGTTGGACGGTGCGCGCGATGTCTTCATGCGCTTGCTTTGTTTCCGCTGCCGTAAAGCCTCGGGAATTGGTGAGAATGAAGAACATCGATTGCTGTTCTGCAAATCCGGCGTCGATGCTTTCCGCTGTCCAATCGGTATAGACGGAAACGCCGTGAACGGTTTGCACGCCGGTCGGATCGTCATCGAGCACGATGATTTTTTTATTGAAATCGCGCAGCTCACGTTCGAGCATGGCATCGACGTGGTGTTCATCCGGGACAGTCGAAAGGGAAGCGAGCGTTTGCTGTGCATTCAACAGGTTAGAATGTGTCATTATTTACACCTTCCTTACTTCGACATTCGCCAGCTTTTCGTAATACTGGACGATGCCGCCATGGTCGTCCGCTGCTTTGCCGTCGACTTTCAAGGCGTGGAAAATCTCGACCAGCTGGCTTGAAAGCGGAAGTGGCACTCCGATTTCGTGTGCGGTTTCCATCACGTTCGTCATGTCTTTCAAATTAATATCGATTCGGCCGCCTGCAACGAAATTGCGATCGAGGATCAATGGCACTTTTGCATCCAGCACGGCGCTGCCGGCCAAGCCGCCGCGAATGGCTTGATACATTTTCTCGACATCGATGCCAGCTTTCGCAGCAAGTACGAGTGCTTCAGACATTGCGGCGATGTTCAAGTTGACGATGATCTGGTTCGCGAGTTTTGCGGTGACGCCGCTGCCGTTGTCGCCGACGAGGACGATGTCAGAGCCAACACATTCCAATACATCTTTTACGGATTCGAAAACGCTTTCTTTTCCGCCCGCCATAATCGCCAAAGTGCCATCGATTGCTTTTGGCTCTCCGCCGCTGACCGGTGCATCGATCATGTCGACGCCGCGCTTCTCTGCTTCATTGGCAATTTCGACCGAAGCGACTGGCGAGATCGAGCTCATATCGATGATGACCGTTCCTGGTGTCGTGTTCGTCAAAATTCCGTTGTCTCCGAGCACGACTTGTTTCACGTGATGAGACGCAGGCAGCATCGTGATGACGACGTCGCAACGTTCTCCCATCTCTGTGGGTGTCGCGAATTGTGCACCAGCCTTGACGAGTGTATCGACAGTTTCTGTATTGAGGTCATTGACGTGCACCTGGTAACCCGCTTTCAGCAAATTCAATGACATCGGTTTGCCCATAATACCGAGTCCGATAAATCCTATGGTTTTGTTCATGGATGATTGCTCCTTTCAAATTAGCCAAGCCCTCGATGAAAATAGAGCGCTTTCATTTCTTGTTAATCAATATAGTACACATTATTTCTGTTTTTGTATACAAAATATTTTAAAATGTATACAAAAAAATATAGTGGCTTTTAAATTCTTCCAATAGAACTTATACTTTGGAAGGAGAAATAAATTAGCCAGGAGTCGATTCGCATGACCAAAAAATCCACACAGCTTGCGTATATCCAAGCTTATGAATACATACGGGATCAAATTTTGAACGGAGAACTCGAGCGCGGCACGAAATTAGTTGAAGAACGGCTCGCCGAAGAAATGGGCATCAGCCGGACGCCGGTGCGCGATTCCATCCGCAAGCTCGAGCAAGAAGGGCTCATCAAAGACAAACGCGTCGTCAACCCGAGCGACAGCGACCTGCGCGACATCTTCCAAGTGCGCACGCTGCTCGAAGGCTTCGCCGTCCGCCACTGCGCGATGTATATGAGCGAAGGCGATCTGGACAAATTGCAGGAATGCGTCAAAGTCGGCCGTAGCGGCACCATGGAACAAGTCATGACAGCCAATAAAGAATTCCACGAAATCATCATCGGCGCGACGAACAACCCCGTCATGATCGACATCTTCGAACGCATGCAATCGATCATCTACCTGTTCCGCAAAACCGTCGTCTACCACAAACGCCCGCTATTGATCGACGAACATCAAGACATCTACGACGCGATCGCTGCCCACGACGCAGACAAAGCGGAGCAGCTCATGAAAGCCCATCTCCAGCTCGACCTGGAGTTCTGCTTGCAGCGGATGAAAGGGTAGGGCGGCGTTCTGCCCCTGTGCAAGACACAATTTGCAGAGGGGAATCGTTGGTTTGGCGGGGGTTTGTCGCTCTGTTGTCCCTGTGCAAGACACAATTCAACCGAAAAAGAAGCATCCATCCGTGTTGACGGATGGATGCTTCTTTAAATTGTGTGATGCACAGGGACGCAAAAGCAGTGAAATGCCGCCAGACCGCGAATCTTGCTGCGCGAATTGTATGGTGCACAGGGACATAATAAATACGCCGTTGAAAGGGTTTTCATGCTACTATGGATTTAACGGCTGTGCCGAGAGAAAATGGAGGAATGAATTTTGAAGACGATGGGTTTTGTAATTAGCCGTAAGAATAACGAGAAGCGGCGGGCGATTTTGCCGGCAGATTTGAAGCAAGTGACACATCCGGAGCGCTTGTATTTTGAGCATGGCTACGGCGAGGTGCTGGGCCTGACGGATGAAGATTATCGCGTGATGGGCGTGAACATGTCTACGCGTGAGGAAGTCTTGTCTTGTGATGCGATTGTCGATGTGAAATTGGGCTTTGCGGATTATTTCGATCAGCTCGAAGAGGGCAAGTTGTTGATTGGTTGGGCGCATGCGATCCAGGACGTGAAGTTCACGGATGGCGCCATTGCCGGAAAGCATACGGTCGTCGCTTGGGAAGAGTTATTTGAAGGCGGGCGTTATATTTTCTATCGCAACCGTGAAGTGGCTGGGGAAGCGGCAGTGCTTCAGGCGTATCAACATTGTGGCAAGATGCCGTATGAGACGCGTGTCGCGATTCTCGGAAACGGCCACACGGCGAAAGGCGCGATGCGCATCCTTCATGGACTCGGTGCAGAAGTGGACGTTTACGGCCGCCGCGCAGAAGCTTTGTTCCGCGAGAAGATGGTCGATTACGACGTGCTCGTCAATTGCATCATGTGGGACACGACACGTACGGATCGCATTATCTACCGCGAAGATTTGAAGCGCTTGAAAAAAGGCGCGATGATCATCGATGTCAGCTGCGACCCGGAACTGGAGATCGAAACCTCGACACCGACGACGATCGACAACCCGGTCTATACGGTTGATGGCGTTATCCATTATGCCGTCGATAACACGCCGGCGATGTTCCCGCATACGATCACGAAAGTGCTCAGCACCGGTTTTGCGCCGATGTTGGATGAGTTGCTTGAAGGCCAAATTTCCAATATGGTTCAACAAGCTATCGTCATCGAAAAAGGCATCATCAAAGATCCGCGCATTACCGAATTTCGCCAAGCACGCGGATTGACAGTTTAATAATAGAGAAACATTGATCCGCCCTGGTCTTATCGGCCAGGGCGGATTTTATTATAGTTGCAAGTATAAAAATAGTTATTGCGACCTAATTGCAGCCGCTATATAATAAGTTAATTGATCTATCGCGGACCGAGAAATAGATTTCTGACGAATCATGGGAAATGTCTAGTTCGTGGCATAGAGCTTAGGGAGGAATGGCATGAAGTTGTTTTGGTCTATACTTTTTAGTTGCCTATTGGGGTACTTTTTATTCGTGTTGGGGCCGCCAGTCGGAGGCATCCTGGCTTTTGGAATTTTATTCGGTTGCCTGTTTAGGGGACTGTATTTATTGAGTACGCTCCATGAAAAGATCGCGAAAGCAGAAATCGTCAACAAGCAAGCGCCGCGATCCCGTGATGTGATTTAACAATATGGCTAATAGATTCGACTATTTATATATAGAAGAAATTTAAAGGGGATAGAGAAACATGATGGCGACTGTTCACATCGAGACGGCGGATGATTTGGTCCGGGTTATTGGAGAGTTATGGGAAAAGAAATCATTGCGGGCGGCAAAGGAATTTTTGGCGGCCATTCCAAATGAAGAGGAATTTTACCGCTTGATCCGCATGGCCGATGAGTCGGATTTGTATGGCTATAGCAATTTGTTGGCGACGGCGAGCTATAAGCGTTTTGGCAGCTTGCGGTCTTATGTATGGCATTGCGTGCACTTTATGGAAAATGGCCGCAGCCTGGAAGCGGAAGAAAAGATATTGGCGCGCTTGCAAGGCATACATGCCGATGCTTATGAAGACAAGGAATTGGTGCAAGCGCATCATTTATTGATGAAAGTGTATTGCCAGTTGAACCGCATTCCGGAAGCGTCCGAGCAATTGGCGCGCATTGAGGAGCTCGGCGGGGCACGCCCGGACCAGCAAGCGTTTTTTGCGATTCATAGCGGAGACTGGGACGGCGCGGAAAATATACTGGTCGAGGCATTGCCGGATACGAAGAGCCGGTGGAGCACGAGCATTCATCTGTTGTATGCCGATCTTTTAGCGATGCGCGGAGCACCGGAGCGTTCGCTTGAATTATTGATGCGTGCCGCCGATGAATTTCCGAACGTCCATGCGTTTCGCACAGAACAAATCAGCAGGCTGCATCAGCTGGGGCGTTACGAACAAAGCCTGACAGAAATGGAAGCGGCGATCAAACGGAATCCATACCATTCGCGCAAAAAGCTGTTTGTTCATCTATCGGCGCATTGTTTGTATGAATTGGAACGTTTCGATGAGTTGAACAAATGGATTGCCCAGCATCCGCGTGAATTGAAAGACAGCTTGTACACGAAAACGGAAATCAACCCGGATGGAATGCATAAAAAACTATCGTTGACGCCTGAAGTGCAGAAACTCAATTATTGTGTCCCGGCTTCGTTAGCGCTCATTTTGCAAGCGTTCGGACAATCACAAACGCAAGACGATATCGCGGCGCACGTCTTTGATGTAACGGGTTCGAAATTACAGACAACAATGACGTATATGGAATCGCTCGGCTTTTCGGCGCGTTATTTCAAAGGCACAATCGACCAGTATAAAACTTTTATCGATGCGGGTATTCCGATTTTGCTCAGCATGATGATCGAAAACAGCGCGCATGTGCAAGTGGTGATCGGCTACGATGACCGTCTGCAAGCGCTCGTCATTCAAGACCCAAATGATTTAGGGCCGTATTTGGTGGCGTATAATGAAGTGCCGAAAGAGTTTCGCATGACCGATTCATTGAGCATGGCGTTTGTGGATGATGACCGACTCGATTTACTTGAGAGCTTGAATGAGGCAGACCATCGCTTTTTCACGGAAATCTATGAACTGCTGGATGTCGAACCAATTAACGAAACGCCGTTTGTGGAATTTTTGGAGCGCCATAAAGACCAACGCTACGCAGCAGTCATCGGTTTGACGATGGCACTTGCCGGCCAGTCCATCGAATGGCACGAACAATGGCTGGAGATATTGCGCGCGGATTTCGGGGTACATGACGCCGAACTGGAATTATTGGAAGCGCATTTGTATTTCCAAAAAAATGAGGGCGAAAAAGCCTTGTCGGCATTAACAGAGCCTACGCATGCGAAAAGCCCGTATGCCTTGTTTTTACGGGCGGCCATTTTCATGAATGAAGGCAAAGTGGAACAAGCGATGCCGCTATTGAAACGCTCAATTGAATTTGATCATTATCAACCGCTTGCTTATAGTCATTTGGCTCGCTGTTATTTAGAAGGCGGGCGAATTTTCCAAGCCTATAAATGGTCGCAAATCGCGACCGGGCAATTGCCGGAAGACCTGTACGCCCAAATTACGCACGCCCTTATCCAATATGAATACGGAGCGGTCGAACAGGCCTATCGCCGTTTTGCAAAATTAAGCGAGCAGCATCCAGACGATGGCTATTTCTTCTACGAAATGGGCCGCTGTCAGCAAGCGCTCGATCAAACAGAGAAAGCACTGGAACATTACCGTCGTGCACTCGCCTTGGACGCGCAGCAGCCATTTGCGTATTTGCGCATGGCGGAGCTGTTCATGGAGAACGAGAACTGGCAAGAAGCGCAAAAGATTATCGAAAAAGGCTTGGAAAATGAGCAGGATCAAGACATTTTCCACGTTTACCTGGGCCATATCGCCATCGAGCAGCAAGATTTCAAAACGGCGGAATCAGCTTACCGGCGTGCGTTCGAACTCGATCCGAAAGATCTGTTCACTCCCGTTCACATCGCACACGCCTTGTACGGCCAACAGCGCAATACCGAAGCACTAGCTTTGTTGAAACAAGGACTGGCACAAGCAGATGCCGGCTATCGCTTGCGTTCTGCTGATTTGATCTTGGAACAATCGGAAGATCCGGTATCTACTGGTGAAGCGATGACAATTATTGAAGACGGTTTCGAGCTTGTTGAGGGGGAAGAGCTGTTGATGCTCGCCGAACGATACAGCGAGTTGGGAGAGGTGGCAAGTTTGCGTCACCGCATTATTGGCGGATTGAAAGAGTTGCGCAAGAGTGGAAATCCACATATTCTTTGTTTGGAAGCAGAACTCCACGAACTGGCGGGCAATTCGCGGTTTGCCAAGCATCTGTATGAGGCCGCCGGGAATTTTCCGCTGGCACTCGTCAAGCAAGGGCAACTTGCCGAAGCGGTTGGGGACACAGAACGCGCTGCGGTATTATACGAGCGAGCGGCTGATCAGGAAGCGGGCTATGCACCGGCGCTTGGTGGCTTGGTGCGCAGCTACCGAGAATCTGGAAATGTGCCGAAAGCTTTTGCGGCGGCACTCGATTTTATCGCTGCGGAACCTTTGTCTGCTGTACTGCCGGACTTGGTACAGTTTGCCGCAAGCCCGTCCGATATTGAAAAATTGAGCCGCTTGCTCGACCGGATCGAAGACCAAGTGCCAGCTGAGTGGTCGTATGCTGCACGGGCCCATGTCTGTGAAGCTGCGGGCGACTTCGATCAAGCAGAGAATTTGTTTTCGCAAGCAAGTCAAGAACCGAACGCGTTCCCGTCGCGTTTCCAATACGTGCAATTTTTGAATCGACAAGGCCAGCATAAACGGGCCTTGGATCATCTCAAAGAATTGCTTATACTGACGCCAGAAGAGGAAGAATTATACAGCGAGTACGTGCTGACACTCGAAGCGCTCGGGAAAATCCCATTCCTTAAACGCAATTTGCAGAAGTGGCTGCCCCCAAGCGAACAAGCCGTAGCTTATGTACTGGCGGCAGAGCAATTGATGAACCGGCTCGAACAGCTGGAAGAAGAACCGCCAAGCGGCATTATCAAGCGCATACGCCATCACAGCAAGCGCATGATGTTTGCGAGCACCGTCATCACGCTTTGCGAAACGGCTTCAAAGCTTGCACCGGATCGCGAAGACGCAGCCATTCAACTTGCGAAGTTTTATGTGAACCGCGACATGGCAAAAGAAGCGGTCGATGAATTAAAACCTTACGCCAAAACAAGAGCGCCAGGAGAAGCGCAACGCATGCTGATGTTTGCGGAACTTCAATTGGCGGAAGAGAAGGGCAATCCGAAACAATACGAATCTCTTGTGAAGCGCTTCAAGGCTTACGAAAAAACGGCGCCGCTGGACGCAGAGCTGCTGTCTTGGTGGAGTGAAGCATTGGAAATTATGGAAGATATTCCAGGAGCGCTAGACAAATTGGATGCCGCCATTGCACTTGAACCGTTCAACGCAGATCTATACATCCGCAAATGGAATGCCTTGGAATCGTTGGATTTTGACAAACGCATTGAATTCGAAGATAGCCTGCCGGAAGAACTGCATTTTGCGGAATGGTTAATCGTGACGCGGGCGTCGGGTTATTCGACGAAACGCCACGGGCAGCGGGCGAAAGAGTTGCTTCAACCCTTGCTCGAGGACATGCCGGGCTTTGCGCCGGCACAGTATGAGATGGCGCGCGCACAAGCTGCACGGCATCAGCCTTTTGCCGCAAAGGCAATTCTAAAGGAACTACTCGAAACCGAGGAAGCTTCCGCGATTTGGGAGATGGCAGTGGAAGAGGACCTATTCTCGTCATTTATTGTGGAGCTTACGAGACCATAAAGAGGAGAAAAGTCTCTCGTGCAACTATTCTGAATATGATAATGTGAAGTAGAATAAAGCTGCACGGATTACAAGCCACGGGCCACAAACCTGAAGGGGGCGTTCCGTATGAAGTTAGAGAGTATCCGCACCTTTTTATCTACGCTTCTCGAATACCGCGGTGTGCGCATCACCCAGACCTTCAATTCCGATGACGGCAAAACGCTTATCGTTCAGTGTGAACCAAACAGCGGGGGATTGGTCATTCGCGATATGTCTAACGGCATGATGTGGGAGTACACGACGCTCGATGAAGCGACGCAGTTCATAGACAGCTATTTGCACCCAGAGACACCTAAAGTCAACGCCTGAACAGTATTGTTCAGGCTTTTTTTTGAGCTAATAAAGGGAACAAGACAGGAAAGGAAGACGTGCCATGAAAAGACTAATAAGCTTACTGATGCTGGCTATGCTGGTACTTGCAGCTTGCGGTAACGACGAATACGAAACGATTGCCATTGAAGATGTGGCGGCGAAGCAAGAAGCGGGCTACACAGTGCTTGATGTGCGAGAGACCTATGAATACGAAGAGGCGCATATCGCCGGGGCACAGAACAAACCGCTCAGCACGCTTCGGGAAGAAGAATTTTCCGGCTTGTCGGCAGACCAACCGTATGTGGTCATTTGCCAATCCGGCAACCGCTCCAAGGAAGCAAGCGCGATTTTACATGAAGCCGGATACGAGCTGGTGAATGTATCGGAAGGCATGTCGTCCTGGAAAGGCGATGTGGAGTAAGGGCTGCCAATAGGCGGCTCTTTTTTTTATAGGTGGGTAAATTTGTCGATTTGCAGAGGGGCTGGAAACTTTGTGTAATTGAAATCCTGCTGTAAATTCAAGAGTATTTTTGTAGTGATTTCAAGTGTTAACTTGCACCTGAAATCACGTCGCTCACTCCTAAACCTTCCAGTAATGTAGGTGTTAGGTTTGCCTTACAGGAAACACCTCCTTAATTCTTTCCTATAAACGATCGTTTCCTCTCATTAAGATCTGAAAAACGTCCGTAAGAGTGTACGCAAATTGGCGAACGTTCGTAAAGTATTTTGATACGTTTACGAACGTTCTTTTCGCCTATTTTTAGTTGTTTACAAAGCGTTCGGGAAAGTGTACTTTTACGAACGGTTTTATATTGAAAAAATTCAGAATTCCATACAGTGGTAATTATTGGTATAATCGAAATAATTCGAAAGGAGAGAGGGAAAGTTGGAATACCCTATTAAGAAGGCACAACTCATTGATTTTGAGAGACTTCAACCATTGCACAAAGAGGTTCACAATCTACATGTAAATAGAAGACCTGATATTTATAAAAATACAAATTAGATATTGGATCCTTCATACTTTGAGAAACTTATCAAAAGTGATGAAGGAGTGATTTATATTATTGAAGATGGCGATGAGATTATTGGATTTACCATCCTAAGAATCAATGAAACTCCAGATCGAACTACAGCTGTAAAAAGAAAGTATCTCTTTATGGAAGATTTAGGAGTGAGAAAAGAATATAGAGGAAAAGGACTGGGCAAGTGGTTGTATCAAAAAGCAATTGAATTTGCTAGAGAGAACGAGGCAACGAGCCTAGAGCTTGGAGTGTGGGAGTTTAATGAAGAGGCTATTAAATTCTACAAATCAATGGGAATGAAAAACCAAGCGAGAAAGATGGGAATTCAAATTGACTAATAGCAAATTAGTCAATGGAAAACTATATTTTGGTACTAGTTAAGATGCTGAAACGAATGTAACTTAAGTGCAGAAAAGTTACATTCAAATCTATGAAAAGCAATCAAGGAGCGTAGATGAAATGGCTAAAAAAAAGAAGAAAATCAAAAAAGAGAAAGAGATATTTTACGATTTCGATCCATATTTTTCTAAGAAAGCAAAAATGGAAATCAAAATCGATGAAGTTGGCGTTTCATTTGTCGGAAATTCGGAAGGATACCTTTCACTGTCAAGGTTCTTTAGCTATTTAGCAGAGGTCCATACGTCGATTCGAGAAGAATCTCCTCAACCAGAAGGAACAAATACGGTACAAGGATATGGAGCTTACCATTTCAAAGACTACGTGAGGGAAGAAAAAATTCAACAAGGGGACTACACCTTTAATCCTGGACCCATTAGCAACTTGGAAACCGATGATCATGAACAGGATGTTTTGTTTTGGTTGTCGGATGTAACGGGGCCAGCTTTTTGGCAAGAAGATGGAGATGCGAAAAAGAAAGAAAAATAATACGCTTTGATAGCAATAGAGAACAATGGGATCTGAATGTAACTTAATGTGAATTAAGTTACATTCACTATTCTTTTTCTATAGTCTTCACGAAGCTGTTAAAAGTCGGGATCTTGAGGTGTTTCGGACGTTCATTTCTTTTGGAAAAGTGTTATAATTTAAAGTAAATTAATAAATAATTTTATTTTAAAGTTAGGAGTGAGAATAATGGGTGCTACTACGCCGAAAAAAAGAGAGTCCGAACATGGACTGAAACCAGGAAAGAAAGCAAAAAGACGGGTACGCGTTTCGCAGCAACGACAATTGAGCATCCCCAAAGATTTTTACCTGGCTCTTGGACTTACCGATGAAGCCATAATGGAATTTACGGGGACCGAAATTATCATCCGGCCTGCCACATTCGAAGAAGTCGATTTTTCCGCAGATATTTTACAGGACTTAATCGCTCAAGGTTTTTCGGGACAAGAGTTGTTGCAAGAATTCAAGAAAATCAAAGCAGACATTCCAGTAGCTTTGCAAGCATTGGAACAGGAAACGATGGCACAACCTGTTATTCAGGGCAGTTTAGACAACTATCTAGACGCTCTGGAGGATGATGAAGAGGATGAATGAAGATTTGTTGCCTGTTCGGCTCAGCAAACGAGCTGGAAAAGAGTTAAAAAAGATCAAGAAGTCCGACCAAGTCCTCTATCGGAAAATGGACGAAGCCATCACGAGTATTCGTAAGGATCCAGCCATTGGCGAAGCGAAAAAAGGAGATTTAAAAGGCTATTCCTGCTTGGACCTTCATCACAGAGGCACCAATTATGAGCTGTGTTATGCTCTACGAGAAAATGAAGAGGGCGAACTGGTTCTAATTGTTTTGCTGGGAACGCGCGAAAATTTTTATGTGGAATTGAAACGATATCTAGGCAACTGATAAAAGCCATCCTAAGCGAAGGATGGCTTTTTGTTGAATTAAATACAGCTAAAAAATGAAATTTCGAATGTAACTTAATTGCTATTAAGTTACATTCAGATCTCCTATCCCAGTGAATTGATCAGAAAGCGAAGAGAAATTGACCTTGTTAGAAAAAATGATACATTCAAAAGACTATTCTATACAGTTTCGATATTACAGTGGTGATATACATATAATTACATAACAAGAATTAATCTAGGCTTCTCTATGCTTGGCCACAACTTCACTTTGGAGGTTTACAATGATCAGATCCCCAGAAATAAATAAAATAATAAGAAAAACATTGTCACCTGTATTGAAAGAAAGTGGATTTACAAAAGTGAATACTAGGCATAACTGGGCTTGGATTGGTAATTCTATATGGGTGTTGGATATCACAGCGGTCGGGAAATATTTTTCAGATGTAACCGGTTGGCCAGCGATGTCTATCCATGTCGAATTAGGAATCTATTATGATTTCATACCTGCCATTGATGAATATCTGAAGATAGATGGACAAGGGAAATTCTTGCCCAAAGCATATCAATGCCATTTGCAATGTGAATTGCTTTCTAATCTTGATCAATCAGAGTATTTGTCTAGTTTAGATAATCCTGTAGAACAAACCCGGAAGGATCTTTGGTGGATAGAGCCGGATGGTTCGAACATGGAAAAGGTTGTTGAAAATATCAAACAGTCTTTTTTGAATGAGGGGTATAACTGGCTAAAAGAAAATACAGAAATAGAGAGTGCATTTATAAAAATTGAAAAAGAGCGCGATGGTTGGAATAAATTTTACAAAGCCAAGTACTTTGCAAAACACTTAAACGAGCAGTCAAAGTTTAAACTGTATACTCATCTTTTCGAGCAAGAGTAAGAAAGAATAAAATAGCATGTTGCGACAATAGTTGATGATGAGTAGAAGTTATGAACAGAAAAGTTTCATTCATATCATTAATGCTAAAGTCTATGTAAAAGAGATTCTAATGAAAACTTAGTTTACATATTAGAACTTATCAGAAGTTGGCATAGCTTTGTATAAGAACCCCCAAACACCTTGTCTTGACAGGGTGTTTGGGGGTCCGTCTATTGTCTGCGAAGTAACACTTAAAGTGACAAATTTTACTGCCCCGAAAGTTTGTGGAGGGTAAGCTGTCATTCCATTTAATTGTAATAAAAGTGAATCATTTCAAGAATAGAGCCGTATAATAGTTATCAGATTTTTGTACTTGGGTTCATTTCAACGAAATGGAGGAATGGTGATGGCAGACAAGCTAGGTCGCTGCAGGATTTTATTATTATATGGAGTGTTGGGGCTTTTGCTTAGCGCGATAGTGGTGGGCTGTTCGACTGAAGGTGGCGCGGGGGATGATGAAATTGCTGAAACAGCTGAAATAGTGGAGCCAGATGATGAAATGGATAAAAGCGAAGAAGCGATTCGAGCGGTTATTACTCAGGAGTTCAATGGGCCGGATGAAACCTATAGGGATTTGTGGAACGTCATGGCGGATAAACAACCGGTGGAGCCGAGCGAAGAAGAGTATAGCGCTTTTCTAGAATCTGCTGAGTATACAGACTTAATGGATTATATGGAAGAAAGTTATGCACAGTATTTTACCGAAAACGGCTATGACAATTTTTCCAGAAGCGGAGCATTCAATTATAGTTTCAGCGATCGCACATATCAACTGAGCACTTCGGACATTGATATCGTGCAAAGCGATAACGGGGAAACGCTTTACAGTTTTACGTTCGAAGTATGGCATGAGCCAGCAGAAGGCGAAGCGGCAGCCTACGGATTCGAAGGCAGGGCGATTGTTCCCGAAGAAGGCAGAATCGGAGAAATCGAATTTGACGATCAAGACCAGCTAATCGAAGAAATCAGATAGCGGGAATTTTGAAACGCAGCCAATAGCAGCTGCGTTTTTTGTGTTCGAATTAGTTTTCAAAACTGCCGTTTCGTACTTGATAACTTGAGAAACAATGGAATCAATAATGAAGCAAGCGTTACATAAAGCAAAAAGAAAAGGATAAGAATTGCCCAACCCGCTTCCATGTAAATACGGACGTAATTAAATACCAGAACAAAAGGGACGAGGAATAGCATATAGCTCCAGAAATTCGATTTACCTGATGCGTATTGAACAGTGTGGCAATTTCGACATTCTTGTTTGCCTTTGAGGTTGAGTTTGAACATGTCCTTCCAGTTCCATTGATATCCGCAATTTTGGCAGTGAGGCATAAAATTCATCCTTTCTGGCAAGCATAGATGCATTGATTTTAAAGATAGGTGGAAGCAGTCAATTATTTGACCGTTTTGCCGAAGCGTATTTGGTGTTCGATAGTTTATATAGAAATGGAGCGAATGATAGAGCAAGAGGCATGTAAATCACAAAAGCGAGAATGAAAAATGGCCAAGCGATTTCGTAATAAGGCCGAAGCATGGTCATCGGCATAACAAAGCCCAGGGTAATTAAAAAGGTAATCCAGAAGCTTGATCCAGCTGATATGTACTGCCTTTTGTGGCAATTCGAGCATTCCTTTTTGCCTTTCACGCTGAGCATTATAACTTCTTTCCAACTCCATTTAAATCCACAGTTCTGGCAACGAGGCATAGCATTCACCCTTTCTCATCCGCTGGGTAGTCGGCAGCTTTGGTTTGTTTTGGCCCGTTGTGCAGCTTGATGGTATAGGGCGAGAAAATTATGGCCAGTAAGCTCAAGATGACAAAAAACAGGATATAAGCCAAATCAGGAATCTCTAGATAAGCCCACGCAAGAGGCGCGATAAACATGAAGATAAGCATAGGGATGTATAGTTTACGGCTTAAACCAGGTGGAGCGTACTGCATTGTATTGCACGTTGCGCATTTTCGTTTCTTTTGAAATCCGATTTTCATGAGGTTTATCCAGCTCCATTTTGTCCCGCAATTTTCGCAATGAGGCATTAGTTTGCTCCTTTCCATTCCAAATTGTCCTTAGTTAAGTATTGTATACCCTGGATTTCAGAAGTAATCCAAATTTATGGGAATAATATAAGGAATCTTCCCTGTAGGTGAATATCGGCAGCTGTAAAATCAAAACCGTCCATCCTGTTCAATCCATAAACAGATATTCCTTCCTATATGTGCAGCAAGTCCTTGCTATTACATGACAATATTCTTAGAATAAAGGTATAAGTTGTAAATGGAGAGGGTGCGGGGGATGAAGTTGAATATGGAACAGCGGCGCATAGTGGAACTTGAGCCGAGCGGACCGATGTTGGTAAAAGGAGTAGCTGGATCGGGCAAGACGACGGTGGCGATTCGGCGCATTCATTTTTTGATGGATCATTATTGCCACGAGGAAGACGACCAGATTTTATTGGTGACTTACAATAAGACCTTGCTCAATTACATAAAATTTCAATACGAGCGTTTGGCGGATGCGGCAGCTGGCGAAGCAGAGCGATTGTTTGCGGCGAATGCGGAAGTGAAAATCTCGACGATCGATTCGCTTATGTATGGGCAGTTCATGAAATATTTGCAGCGCGCAAAACGCAAGCTGTCCATTGCGCCGGCTGACAAGGAATGGCAAGTGCTGACGAAGGCAATCCACGAAGTAAAGAAATCCTATCCGGACGTGAAGTTGTTGACGCCGAAAAACCAAAAGTTCCTGAAAGATGAGGCCGAGTGGATTACTTCGTGTGCGATGACCGATATCGAGACTTATCAATCGGTGGACCGCGTCGGGCGCGCTTCTGGAAATAGCGGGACGCCTCAGAAACTATTGAAGAATTCGCCGACCCGTGAAGCCGTTTTTGAAGTGGCGAGATTGTACCGCGAGTTTTTGGAACAAGACGGACTGGTCTCATTCAAGCAAATGAATGAACTGGCGCTGTCGGAAGTCAGGCGTTCAAATGGCAGCAAGTATACCCACATCATCATCGATGAAAGCCAGGACCTGACGCGTGTTCAACTGGAATTCTTGAAGGAACTGTACAAGGAAAAAGACCATTCGTCCTTGATGTTCGTGGCGGACAATACACAAAGCATCTACCCGGATTCCTGGCTTGGCAAAGGCCGTCCGTACACGACGATTGGCTATGATATGAGCGGGAAATCGCGCACCTTGAGTAAAAACTATCGGACGACGACAGAGATTTCGCAAGCTGCGTTCGATTTGATCAAAGCTGATGAAACAATTCAATCGAACGTCGATTTCGTCAAACCGGCATTGATCGACCGCCATGGCCATCCGCCGATTTACCATTTCTTCATGCAGCCTGAACAGCAAGTGGCCTTTCTGGCACAAGAAATCGATAGACTTAAAGGCGATTACCGTTTGTCGGAAATGTGCATCGTCGCGCGCAGCAAGCGCTCAGTCGAAAGCGCAGCTGTGGATCTAGCCGCACAAGGCATTCCGTGTGAGATTCTGCAGACCAATGAGCCGGATTTCGAATCGGATAAAGTAAAGCTCGTGACAATGCATTCGATCAAAGGGCTGGAATTCAAAGTCATTTTCCTCATTGATTTGAATCAAGGCGTCATTCCAATGGAGCTTTACGAGGATGCGGAAGACCAGAAGACCATTGATTCAGATGAACGCAAGCTATTGTATGTCGGCATGACACGTGCGAACGAGTTATTGTACATGTCGTCGGTCAAAAAGCCATCAAAATTCATCAAGGAAATCGACCGCAAGCATTTGCGCATGCGAAAAGATGCTTCGCTACGGCCGTTCGAGTCGATCAGCATGACCCATTACCAATTGGCTGATCAATTGGTTGACTTGCATTCAAAAGAAGAGTTGACCCGCCAGTGGCTTCTCCGTGAACTCCACGAAACTTATGGCTACCCTTACGAACTAATGCAGCTCGAATACCCGGTCCAGCAGTTTTCGAAAAAAGGCTATTGTGACATCGCTGTTGAAATCCATGCAGACGGGGAAGTGCGGCCGTATATCATCGCCGAAGTGAAACGGTTCGGAACGGGGATCGATGATGCGGTAACCCAATTGAAGAGTTATTTGGAAGCAGACGGCCGGGCGTTTTACGGCATTGCAACGGACGGCTTGTCGGTCAAGATCATCGACCGCCGCGGCGAAGAAGTGCAGGACCTGCCAAAATGCCAAGCGCGTTTTTTGCCGGATACGAAGCAGCGCAGTCTGTATAAAAACTTGAAAAATGGGCGTGATTACGAATACGCCCAAGAACCTGGAGCGGACATCGAAGTGAGAGAAGCCGGAGAAGAGGCGTTAATCCTAGTGCACGAATTGGCGGAAGTGCCATTGATTGGAGCCGTTGCGGCGGGTATTCCTGCGCTTGCTGCCGAGAATTATGAGACGGCGCACAGCTTGCCGCGCGACTGGCTTGTGTCGCCAAAAGACAGCTTTTTGCTGACGGTGACCGGCGACAGCATGATCAACGCGGGCATCGATAAAGGCGATATGGTCGTCGTTCATCAACAAAATACAGCATCAAACGGCGACATCGTCATCGCGGTCATCGACGGCGAAGCGACGATGAAAAAGTATATGCCAATGGGCAGTGAAATCTTGCTCGTCGCGGAAAATCCCGAATTCGAACCGATCATGATGCGCAGCGAAGATGTGTACATCAACGGCCGGGTCATTGGGGTAATGAAGAAATAACAGCCATAAAAAAACAGCCCGCGGGCTGTTTTTAAATACGTTTTTTCGTATTCGATAATCTATAAAAGAATGGCCCCATAAGTGTACTAAGCGTCATAATAAAGGCGAATGCAGTCATTGCCAGAGGCCAGCTAAAACCGAAAGTGGAAGTAAGATAGGAAAACAGGAGTACATAAGGTACGACAAGTAAAAATGCCCAGAAGAGATTCCGGCCGCTTTTGACGTATTGGTCTTTCCCGCAATTTGCGCAAGGCATCTGTCCTTTGAAGGCAATTTTGATCATATCATTCCAACGCCATTTAACTCCGCAATTTTGGCAATGAGGCATGAAGGCACTCCTTTCGAGTGAGGAACCTTGTTTTCTTCTCATCATACTATGGTTTTGGATGATTGGATGTCTGTTCCAAAAATTTTTTATCCAGTTTTAATTCGGGACATCGTTTTTTCAGCTCTTCGATAAACAGGGTCTGCTCCTCAGGCGAAATCTTCACCGTCCCGAACATGGTCTTATTATTAATCAATTCCAGTGCATCGCGTGAAGCCAATAGGCGATAGCCTGCGAACACATTGCGTGTCGGAGAAACTTTCAACATGCTGTGGTATGGGATTCGGCTTCTGAAAGGACCGGCCTTTACCAGCAGGTGACTCTCCAAAAAGACGTACCGGATAGAAAATGTGACCCACAGGAGGAGCGCGGTCGTCACGGCAAAAGTTAGCGTAACAATAATCAAATCCAAAAGCGGCACGCCCTCGAATAATAAGGGAACGAATGAAGCTGCAGCGATGAGTAGAATAGCCACTAACGTGCAACGTATATAAAACGAATCGATTTTTGAACGAAAGACCATAGTTCTTCACCTCCACTTATATACGGTCAAAAACGCCAGAAGCTTCATTTTTGTGCTCTTTTTCTAAAGATAAAACCTCAAGCTAAGCTTAGAAAGAAGAAAGGGGAGAGGAAATGCTGAAGAAAAATTCAAAAATCGCCTTGGCAATTTTTGTCGTCATTTCGTTCAAAGACTATCTTTCACAAGGTGAAATCCTGTGGGGAGATAGCTTGTTATATGCCGCTATCATATTTGTGGTTTATTTAATTATGGACTGGACGAAAGAACCCTATGACTGGAGTAAGCACAAACGCTAAGCAATTGTACACCTCCTCCTGTTCGAATCAAAGTCCCGAATCCTATCCATCTCAACTCAAATATCTCCCACAAGGAAAAAGTTCGATCCTCTAGCAGGAAGCGATTCCCCCACTAGCCGGCAACTATTTATAGATGCTGATTTCACGGGACACACCTGCATGAATGAATTGTCCAAGCTGCCCAAGCGTCAAGGGTGAGCCGACGCAGAAAGACAGGCGTTCTTCCTGGCTTTCTGCTAAAGGCCAACCCAAAGCTGGGCAGTGGCTACTAATTCGAAACCTCAAAAGAATACCGAAACAATTCCACAAACAAAATCTGCCGTCCTCTAGCAGGAAGCGATTCCCCCACTAGCTGGCAACTATTTATAGATACTGATTTCACGGAACACGCCTGCATGAATGAATTGTCCAAGCTGCCCAAGCGTCAAGGGTGAGCCGACTCAGAAAGACAGGCGTTCTTCCTGGCTTTCTGCTAAAGGCCAACCCAAAGCTGGGCAGCGATTACTCATTCGAAACCTCAAAAGAATACCGAAACAATTCCACTTACACCAATCCACTACCAAACACTATAACTGCAACCAGTCCCACAAAACTGGAACAACAAAACGACAATCTCCCTTATACCCTGTCTGGATTTCCACAATCCACACGGGGCATTTTCTCGTTTTTTTAACATTTCCTTAACCTTCTATCATTAGGCTGAAAGAAGACAGCCAGGAAAAGAGGGAGAGGCATATGAAACACGTCAAAATCGGGATAGGGATCGTCTTGCTCACAACTATAGGCGGAGCAAGCATCTTCTCGCATGAAGTGCTCGCAGCGGAAACGGAATACCGTGAATTGATCCAGTTTACGGAAGGCGTCAAAGCGAGCGAACTTTCCATTGTGAATAAACAAATCATAGCGGTGCTCGAAAGCCTGTTACAAGCGCAGGCGATTGTCAGTTATAACGCGGAAGGCAAGGAATTATGGCGCAAGGAGCTGGCGTCGGCCCAGTATGCAATTGGCGACCGAGAGTTTGTCGTGGTTTCCGGGCAACAAGTTTCGGTGCACAATCTGTCAGATGGCAAAGAAAAGGCATCGTTTGCACTTGCGGACGGCTTTCGCATGAGTGCTTCCGGAACAAACATTGCGCTCGAGTCAGGGCATGTGCTGATCACCGGCAATCTCGGCGCTCGTTTACTCGTCTACAAACTCGACGGCACACCAGTTGCAGATATAGCAGGTGGCGATTTACGCCAGGTGGCCATTTCGAGCGGGCATTTGATGTATTTCGACGGATCGTCGCTCCACGGCCGTGCATTGTCAGGAGGAAAAGAATGGCAATCGCCGGGTGTGGTGGAACCGTATGCGGTATCGGGCAGTATCCTCTACTATATCAAAGCACCGAATGCAGAAGTTGAAGTGCCGACCTTAATTGCGCGTTCACTGAATGCTGAAAAGGTCTTGTACGAAAAAGCTTTGCCGGCTTCTGAAGAAGTGCGGCTCGCCGGAACTGATGAAGACGGCGCGATTGTGGAATTTGTCGATTCCGGTGAATGGGCATTTTTAAACGCCAGGGGAGGCGAACGATTGCGCCAGCCGGTTCGCTCCGCTTCTTTTCGTGCGCTCGAAAATCGTTACCGGCCGGTGATGACAGAATCCACCTTGAGCCACCAGCAAAAAAATGGCCGCCGTTTACTGTTGCTTCAAGAACAAGGCACGAGTGCATTCGGCAACCCGTATCACCTGGGTGACTTGAACGTCATGGCTCTGTCCGGAGGGTTCCATAAAGTGCTGGAACATTCCATAGAAGCAGCAGAACTGTCGCCTTCTGGCGGTGCTGCGGTGCTCGGCGGCGGTAAGCTTAAATTCTACGATGCCCGGGGCAATCAAGTGGCGCAGGAAAAAGTTCCGTTAGGCAGTGAACTTCTCGCTTCCGTGAACGATACGATGTATGTCTATGGCGGCAGCGGCATTGCGGCATATACGGGTGAACCGGAAGCGAAAGCGCAAGCCGTGACAAGCGTCAGCGGTTCAGACGGCTACGAGACAGCGGCGTTGCTGTCGGCAGCGGTATGGGAGTCTGCAGAGACGGTCGTGCTCGCGACTGGTGAAAATTTTGCAGATGCACTGTCCGGTGCTCCTCTCGCTTATCAGGTAGGGGGACCGTTATTGTTCACCGAAAAAGGCCGTTTGAATCCATCCACTCAAGCCGAAATCGAACGCCTTGGTGCCACAAAGGCCATCATCCTTGGCAGTGAACCGGTCATTTCGGATGCGCAATTGAACGCTTTGTCTTTGATGGGCGTTGAATCGGAACGAATTGGAGGTGCGAATCGTTATGAAACGGCGGCACTCGTCTCTGAACGTATCGATTCGGAAGGGGCCGTCGTGGCAGATGGTGCCACCTTCAAAGACGTCTCACTGGCTTCGGTTTTTGCGGCACAACATCAATATCCGATCTTGCTGTCACAAGGCAATCGCATGCCCCGCGAGACAACGGAGGCGACGAGGGGGCGCAGTGAAATTGTCTTGGCGGCTGACCACTTGTCAATCGAAGCACGTACGAAAGAAGAAGATGCGAAGCGCCGTGTAGCGGTCTTGGCGCCGGCCTCGAATTTTACGGACGCTTTATCAGCGGCGACTGCAGCTGCAAGACGCAACGGCTCGCTGTATTTGGTAGACACAAAAGGTTTGACGAAAGAACTGAAAGCGCAATTGGCGCAGTATGAATCGTTTCTACTCGTCGACTCGGAAGGTCAGTTTGATGCAGGAATGATTCGGTCACTCGAAGCGCTTGTCGATTGAAGAGGCTAGGTTATAATGAAAGCATCACAATAATGAAAAGGATTTGGCAGGATGAAAAAGCACTTACTGGCCTGGCTATGGCCGGCCTTATGGATGATTCTTATCTTTAGTTTATCGCATCAGCCAGCCGGAGTATCCGGCGGCATCAGTTCGGAAATCGTTCGATGGGTGTTCGAAGGCGTCGCTTCGTTCACTCCTTTGGAATTTGAAACACTTCATACCTTATTTCGGAAAAGCGCCCATTTCTTCGCATATCTTGTGCTGGGCTTGCTTATCGTTCGGGCGTTCAGAAAAACTGGCGCGAGCTTGAAGCGTGCTGTTTTTTGGGCATTCGGCATTAGCGCGGTATATGCGATGTCTGATGAGTTTCATCAATTATTCATCACTGGGCGCAGTGGCGAATTTCGCGACGTCTTAATCGATAGCTCGGGGGCGGCGATTGGCCTGATGTGTTATTGGTTCTTCACAAAGGCCAGATGGCAAGGCAACAAAAAGGCTGAAACCATTTGGTGAACGGCCTTTTTGCTTTGCTACTGCGTGTTTTTTTGTGGCAGATAGGGGGAATAGAACAAGCAGGAGGTGGAGATCGATGAAAGATAAGTTGAAAGACAAAGAAGAAAAATTTGCAGTGAGCACCGAATACCGTGAGACCTTAAAGCAGACGATTCAAGTGTTGCAAGAACAAGTGCAGATTACCGAGCAATTTGAAGACGATCAAGACCTGGAAGCGATGAAAGCTAAACTCCGTGATTTAGTGACAAAGCATGAGGAATTGGACGAGCGGTCACATCGTTTGTCGAGCTTATTGCTAGAAGAATAAGGACTAAAGCCGCGACGCTCAATTATAAGCGATGCGGTTTTTTTACGGGGAAATTCACGCGTAAAGGACTGTTTTTTTATAATTAATTTCCAAATAGTATGGAAGAAATTCCATTCCCTGCTAAACTTAAGAGACTGACTAGAGTGGGGTGTATAGGTGGAAACGTACTTTTTTTATTTCCTGGAAAATATGGCATTGATCATAGCGATGATGTACATTGGCTTGAAAGCACGGGAGTATCTTGCCCCGAAGTTGGCAGAATCGAGGGTAGCCCCACTATTCACGGGACTGCTGACCGGATTTTTAGCGTTTGCGATTATGTACAACCCGCTGCTTCAAGAAGGGATGCGCATTGATTTGCGCGAAGTACCATTGTTTTTCATCGCATTTGTAGGCGGGTGGTCGCCAGGTACAATCGCCATGATCATCCCGGTTATCTACCGGATAATGATGGAAGGGCCGATGGTATGGCACGGCATCTTATTGGCCATTTTGTTGCCGGTCGTCATTGGCAGTTTGTTTCACGGGTGGAAAAATCCACGTCAAGCGTATGCGCTGGTCAATATCAAACGGATGATGATTGGTTTTGCAGTATTTGAAGTGATCAAATCGGTAGGGATGGTATTATCAACGCCTGCATCTATTGAAATGGCTGTCATTATGGCAATCATGGCGTCAATCGGTGTCATGGCGATGGGCTTGATTCTCAACGATACACACCGCAACATCATTCGCTCGAAAGCGCTTGAACATGATTCGACACATGACTCGTTGACGGGTTTGCCAAATCTCCGGTTTTTCTATGAACGAGTGCGCGAGTTGAAATACAAAGGCGTCCCGATGGCTATCGTCATGATGGACGTTGATCATTTCAAGAATTACAACGATACGCATGGCCATCCAGCAGGGGACGTCGTGCTTCAATCGATTGGCAGGTTGATGGAAGAAGAGATGCGCTCTGGAGATGTCATCGCACGCTACGGCGGGGAAGAATTCATCTTGTGCTTTACGGCAGTATCGACCGAACAGCAGGTGTTTGAGCGGGCAGATGCTTTGCGGGAACGCATCGAGGACTATGCGTTTTATGGTGGCGAGCAACAGCCGGGCGGGCGCTTAACTGTTTCGCTGGGAGCCGCCATTTCAAGCGCGGAACAGCCGGTGGATGAACTGATTGAAAAGGCAGACCGTGCCCTTTATCACTCAAAAGACTCGGGGCGCAACCAAGTGACAGTCGTCAAAGTAAAAGCGAACATCGAGCCGACTGGGGAATATCAAGTGAATACGTAGTTGTAGAACATGAATTTGAATAGGCCAGTCCATAGAAAAATGCTACCCTACTATACATGGGGTAGCATTTTTCTTTATCTTTTAGCCGGTGTGTAATCGTTATACCAAGGAACCACGCTGCGGTCGACGTATTGATGGAAAAACCATTCGCCTGCCGAAAGTACCAAAGCGCTGACGAGTGCCGGCGCAACCATGGCAGCGAATTCGCCGGTCAAGAGCCAGCCAATCAACAGAATGATGGCTAATGCCATGATGAAATCGGTGAAAGTCGCCACCGTATTGCGGGACACTTGATTGTCCGGTTTTCCGGCGTTCAAGAAGACAAGCAAATCGCCGATTGCATAAGACAGAGCCGTTAATGCCAGGCTGATCATTAAGGTATTCAGGAAGCTGACATCGAATGCCCATGTTAGGATAACGAGCAAAACAAGCGTGATAATGACGAATTTGATAGCTAATGCAATAAGATGTTTCACGGAATCCCTCCTTTTAATTAGAATGAACTATAGAAACCTTTACCCATTTCCATGATAGGATATGCGTTTTTTGCCAGCAAAAGAAGAGATGTGATGAAAATAAAAAAGTATTCAAATAAAGAAATCAAGGAATTCCAGTTATGGTAAAATTGTGAGAAAAAAGAGAAAAGGGCGTTTTGTATTTGGAAAAAATGAAAACAGCTGGAAAATTTCTGCTTAACCAATGGGATTACGCATTATTTGTCTTATTATTGCTCGGAAAAGTCTATTATTTTTCGAATGTCAGTGACACGGTGTTTACGACGCTAGGACCCTTCGCATTTGTTGGTGAATTGGCAACGTGGGCATTCGGGGGCAATAGCGATGGCATCTTTGAAGGGGTATTGTTGATCAGCATCGGGACGATTCTACTCGGGACGTTTTGGTTATTGCTGCTAAGTGGACGAAAGCGCTTGTTTTGGATGGCCATCACCAATCTTGTATTGAGCTTCATCATTTTGGCGGATACCTTATACTTCCGTTATTTTGAAGACATCATTTCCGTGACGGTATTGATGCAAATGCGCCAAGTAGGGGACGTTGGGGAAAGTATTTTCGCCTTGTTCCGCTTAAGTGACGCTTTGCTATTAGTAGATGTAATCGTCATGGCAATTCTGTGGGTTATGATCAGCCGGAAAAAAGCCATTGCCCAGGCGCCATCACGCTGGGCGAAAGCTGGGACGGCGTTAGTGGTACTCATGCTTGGCTGGCAATTGACGACAGTGCCGTTCAATAAGTCGATGGAAGATGGGGGAGCATGGCAGTTCAATAAATTGATCTCGAATATGCGGGTATATAATTTCACCGGCTTGCTCGGATTCCACGGTGCCAATATCACGCGTTATATTGACGACAATTTCATCAACCGCAAAGTGTATAGCGAAGACGAAATTTCCGAGGCGCAGGATTGGTTCGACGGGCGTAACGCCGAGCGTGTGCCGGGCCCGTACTCCGGCATGGCAGAGGGCAAAAATGTCATCGTCCTGCAAGTAGAAGCCTTGCAGAATTTTGTCATGAACCGTGAAGTGAATGGCGAGGAAATCACGCCGAACTTAAATCGTTTGGCGAGAGAAAATCTGTATTTCCCGAATTTCTATGAGCAAACAGCGCTCGGCAGGACTTCGGATGCGGAGTTTCTGTTGAATACCTCCTTGTATCCGACCGCCGAAGGTTCCGCCTATATGCTTTATGCAGAAAATACATTTGACGCATTGCCAAGCATTTTAAAAGAACAGGGCTATGGGACAAACGTGTTCCATCCATATAAGCCAAGTTTCTGGAATCGCTACATCATCTATCCGCAACTTGGAATCGACCGCTTTTACTCGGAAGGGGATTTCGATGAAGCGGAAGTGATCGGCTGGTCCATCAATGACGAAGCGCTGCTTGATCAAGCGCTTGAGGAAATGGCTGGATTTGAAGAGCCTTTCCATTCGCAAATCGTTACCTTGACGAGCCATCATCCGTTTGAGATGCCAGAAGACTTGCAGTTGCTTAATACTGAAGGATATAACGGCTATCAGGACCGGCATTTCAAAAACTATTTGCAATCGATTCATTATGTTGACCGGGCGATTGGCAAATTTGTTGAGGGGCTCGAGCAAAAAGGCATGCTTGATGACACCTTGCTAGTCATTTACGGCGATCATAGTACAGGCATGACAGCGAACACGAAAAAGTTTGTCGAGTTTACCGATTCCAAAGATCCGCTAGCTTATTTCGAGACAAATAAAAACGTGCCGCTCATTCTCCATGTCCCGGGGGCAGAGCCGAAAATTTTCAGCCAAGTGGCTAGCCAGCTCGACCTTGCCCCGAGTTTACTCGATATCCTCGGTGGCGATCCGGGGCAGCATTATTTTATCGGCCGCAATATGTGGGAAGCAGAAGACGGGCGTGCAACGTTCCGGGACGGTTCCTTTATCACGAATGAATTGAGCTTTATCGCAGCGTCCGATGGAATCTATGATAATGGCAGCTGCTTCTGGCGCATAACCGGCGAAGAAATGGATGTCGAAGCTTGTAAAGAACCGTTTAAAGAAGGCTCGAAAGAACTGCAAATTTCAGACGACGTCCTGCGTGGCGACTTGCTCGAGAAGTTCGAACCTTAAGGCCAAGCAAATTTCACCAACTCACTCGATAGGAGCGGTACACTAATGGTGTTGAATCCATTCGAGAAAGGGAGTATTTTGCATGAACTATAATTTTGACGAAGCGGTCGAACGCCGCGGGACCTATTCACTGAAATGGGACGGGGCAGAGTTGATTAAGCAATTCGGCATTACGGATCGCTATGATGAGGAGACCATTCCGCTATTTACGGCGGACATGGATCTTCCGGTCGCACAGCCGATTGTCGACGCCTTGCATAAAACTGTCGACCACCGAATTTTCGGTTATACGATTTTGCCGGATGCATATTTTGAAGCCATCCAGCATTATTTCCATAAACGCTATGACTGGGCCATCAAGAAAGAGGAAATCGTCTTTAGCCCAGGGACGGTGCATGCTTTGAATATTGCGGTGAAAGCATTTACCGAGCCGGGCGATGGCGTCATCATTCAACGGCCGGTTTATCCGCCTTTTACTTCAGCAGTTGAAGGCAATGGCCGCGTCGTGAAAAACAACGCGCTCGTCCAGGATGAAGCAGGACGCTATTCGATCAACTTCGAGGAATTCGAAGAACTTGCAAAAGACGAAAACACCCATTTGTTTATCCACTGCCACCCGCATAATCCGACGGGGCGCGTGTTCACGCCGGAAGAGTCGAACCAGCTTGCAGCCATCTGCAAGCGCCATAATGTGACGATCATTACCGATGAAATCCACGGCGACTTGGTGCGCCGCGGCGAAACCTTTACGCCGATGGTGCTAGCAGCAGAAGAAACCGACCACATCGTTACGTGCACGGCTATCAATAAAACCTTTAACGTCGCCGGGCTTCATTGCACTAATGTCATCATTGAAAATGAAGCGTTGCGCGAGAAGTTCACGGCAGAGCTTGGCATGCAATTGCCGACGCCGTTCACCGTCGCAGCCCTGATTGCGGCTTATACAGAAGGCGATGACTGGCTCGAGCAAGTGAATGCCTATCTTGACGGCACGCTTGAATGGATGAAGAATTTCCTCGAGGAGCGCATGCCGAAAGTGAAAGTGCGCATTCCAGAAGGCACCTACGTCATGTGGCTCGATTTCCGCGGATACGGGCTTGACGATAAGGAAGTCCATGAACGCATCTATAACAAAGCGAACGTCATTTTAGAAGACGGCACGATGTTCGGGGAAGAAGGCGCAGGATTCCAGCGCATCTGCATTCCGTCCCCGCGCCCGCTCATCCAAGAAGCGATGGAGCGAATCGCACGTGAATTCGATGATTTGAATTAATGTTTTTTTCGTGCCGTTTCAGGGAAAGCAAGAAGGAGACGGAAAACGAAAGGACGTGCCTGCATGGCTTTGAAAGCATTATTTCTTAATTGTTCACTCAAAAGTTCAGAAGAAGAATCCAACACCGAAGGCTTCATAAAAGACGTTCAAAAACATTACGAAACGCTCGGCGTAGAGTCCGAGATTGTCCGCTTGGCGGATTATTACGTCGCTTACGGCGTCACAGAAGACATGGAAGACGGTGACGAATGGCCGGAAATCTTAGAGAAAGTGAAAGAGGCCGATATCTTGGTCATCGGAACTCCGCTTTGGCTCGGCGAGAAAAGCTCGCTCGCGACACAAGCGATTGAACGCTTGTATGGATCGAGTAGCGTGACCAATGATAAAGGCCAGTCGATTTTCTATAATAAAGTCGGCGGTGCAGTCATTACCGGAAACGAAGACGGTGCGAAGCACGCAGCGGCTTCGTTGCTATACGGCTTGTCGCATATCGGCTTTGTCATCCCGCCGAATGTCGATGCGTATTGGGTCGGTGAAGCAGGCCCAGGCCCATCTTATTTGGAAGCGGGCCATGGCAATGATTTCTCTAAAGCAGCCATTCAGCGCTTAGCGTATAATACGCATCATTTAGCGAAAATGCTTAAAGAACAGCCGATTCCGGCAGAAGGCAATACTTTATAAACCGAAACCCTTTCTCTTTTGGAGAAAGGGTTTTTGCATTGGAACCGGCAGTGGGAAGGAGAGGCAGATGAAGACTTTTTCAGGATTTGTGATGTTGGCAGGGGTTTTGCTGCTAGTGACCGATGATGAATTATTTTCCCCTTTGAGGGATTTTGCGCTTTATTTTGTGGGAGGCGGGTTGCTGGTATTGATCCTGACGCAGCTTTTGGTGAATCGCGGGAAGAATTGGCGGTGCCGCCTCGGATTCCATGATTTCGAACGACAGGAACGAGTGGCGGAAATGCCCGCTATGCGCTGGTATCGTTGCAGGCGTTGCAGCAAGGAAAAACGAGCGGCGTCGATCGCTTAAATGGAACAGGACAGAGCCAGGGAACCGAATTCCTGGCTTTTTTGTGGCTTGAAAAACATTTGATGAATATTTATCGGCAAATAACAGGCTTAACCTTAGGCAGATATAGTAAGATTGTAGACAAGTAAAGAAAATGATTCGGAAAGATCTTATTTAAGTGCTTGAAGACTTGCATCGACGGTCACTTGGCGGGAATGGAGAGTTGTTTCATGGTAGATGATCAATCGCGGTATTCGAGACTCGCGAATATAACACGCATTGTTAATACGAAGCTGGATTTGCATGAAGTGTTGCAGCAGGTCACAACGGCGATTTCCGAGGAAATCGTCCGGTGCGATTCTGTCGGGATCTTTTTGCCGGAAGGCGATGGAACTTACCGCGGGTTTGCGGGAAAGCCCGAAATGATCGATGGAATAACGCTGCAATCGCAAATTATCGACCCACAAACAGATCCTTTGGCAGCAGAATTAATCGAGAAACGAAAGACCATTTATATAGCGGACACTTCGATAGACGACCGGCCGGATTTGGTGCCGGTGGGGGCCTTCCGTATCAATTCCTTATTGGCGCTGCCGATTTCTTATGAACAGGACTTTATCGGCATGGTGTTTTTGTTCGATTACGGCACGCCGATGCATTTGACACAATCTGAAATTGAAAGCGTAGAAGCGTATGTGAACATGGCGGCAGTTGCCATTCAAAATGCCAAAACGCTCAATCAGAAAGAGAAGTTACTGGCGGAAAAGCAATCATTGCTCGATCTGAGCCGTGAACTGTCTTTTTGTTCCACTACACGGGAAAGTTTGAACGTCTGCTTTTCCTATTTGAAACAAGCGTTTGGCGAAGGGGACTTTGCCGCACATATCATCATCCCGCCAAGTGCGAAAAGCGTTACACCGATTGCGTTTCACGCAGCTGATGACTTGTCCCAAACCGATTGGAATGAACGTCTCCATCATTTAGGATTGACAGATGATTACGAGAAATTGGTTCAACGCGCCGTTTCTGAGAAAGAGACGATTTATAACGGCCTTGGAGATCATCGACTATTGCTCTTGCTGCCCATGATTTCAATCGGGAAAGTACACGGCGTCATTTCTGTGGTCTGCGGTGGAATTGCAGCGAAACAGACTGCCAATTTGCCGCTTTTATTCGCCCAATCCATTATCGATGCTACTGCGCCGGTGTTTTCGAATGTATTGTATATGGATCAACTAGAAGGCATTGTCGAAGAAAGAACGAGTGCATTATATGCGGCGAACAAGCGGGTCAATAGTGTCATCGAAAGTATCACAGATGGTTTTTTGGTGCTCAATAAAGATTGGGAATATAGCTATATCAACCAGCATGTGTCATTTGCGAGAGGAAGAACAGCGGAGGAAATGCTCGGCAAGAACATTTGGGAGATGTATCCAGACATTATAGGGACCCTCACGTATACTGAGTTCCACCGCGCCATGAACGAGCGGGTGACGGTTCGCTTTGAAGCCCAATCCGATGTGGATGATTATTGGTATGATATTACCGCCTATCCGTTTGATGATGGGATCTGCTGTATATTGAAAAATATCAAAGAACAGAAAAAGTACGAAAGAGAACTGAAGAGGCTGTCCAATCTGGATTTGATCGGGCAGATGGCGGCGGGCATCAGCCACGAAGTCCGCAATCCGATGACGACCGTGCGCGGATTTTTGCAATTGATGGTGAAGGATAAGCAATTGACGCCGCATGCGGCACATCTTAACCTAATGATCGACGAATTGGACCGGGCGAACGCCATTATCACAGAATTCTTGTCGGTCGGCAATACACGGACTTCCGATATGAAAATGATGAGCCTGAATACGATTCTCGATGATATTTCCCCTTTGATTAAAGTCGATACGTCCAATCAGAACAAGCGCATCCGCATCTATACGCAGGAAGTGCCTGATCTATGGTTGAACCATAATGAAATCCGGCAATTGATCATCAATCTATACCGCAATGGGCTTGAAGCGATGACTGTCGGCCAGACATTGACCATCGGTACTTATTTGGAAAATGAAAAATACGTAGTGCTGGCTGTGCAAGATCAAGGCAGCGGCATCGACTCTGACATCATCGAGAAAATTGGCACGCCATTCTATACGACAAAAGACGAAGGCACTGGCCTTGGCCTTGGCATTTGTTATGCAGTGGCTGCACGCCACAACGCCACAATCAGCATTGAAACTGGACCCGAGGGCACTATCTTTTTCACAAAGTTTCCGATCGAATCGGTGCCAGGAATAGAGAATCCTTTTGAGGGCGACTAAATAAGCTTCTTTGTGCCATTAATAGAGGACTGTGCATTAGCAATAATCAGATGATCGTATGCTGCAGGCTTGCCCTGGCATCGGGAAGTAAGGGTTGATCTGCGAATAGGAAAAAGCCAGGGACCTTGGTCCCTGGCTTTTTTCTATTAAAAATTGAACGCTTCTCCATCAAACGGCACATACAGCTTGGCAGAGAATCCTTGCTCAGCCGCAAAATTGTTCAGTTCTTCACGGGATAACGCCCAGTGGTTGACGGCTTCCATGTGGACGGCGATCAAAGTCGCTTGCGGTGCAGCTTCATGTGTTTTTTTCACATCTTCTTTGCCCATGACGAGCGAGCCGCCTTCGTTAAATTGGTTATCTCCGGCATTCAAGATGATGATGCCAGGCTGATGGTCTTCAATCGCTTGTTGGACGCCTTCATACCAGACGGTGTCACCGGCTACATAAAGCGTTTGTTCGTTTTCGTGTTGAAAAACGACGCCGCAGACAAGGCCGGTCATTTTCAGGATGTCCCCGCGCCCATGCTGGCCTTGCGTCTTGATTAAGCGGATCCTTTCGAAGTTCGTGTCTTCAGCGAGAATCGTTACTTCCGTAAAGCCATCACTGCGCAGGACTTGGGCATCTTCTTCATTTTGGCAAAAAACCGGCAGTTGTTTCGGCAATAATTGTTTGGCGGCCTCATCGTAATGATCCAGGTGAAGATGGGTGATGATGACTGCATCGATGCCTTCTAGGAGCTGCTGTACCGGAACCGGCAATTCCTCCAAGGGATTCTGCCGGTCCTGTCTAGCGGAATTCGGAAATGGCGGGTAACTTGCCTGGTCTCCGAGAAATGGATCGATAAGGAACTGCTTGCCGGCGTATTGAATACGTAAAGTGGCGTTGCGGATATGTTGGATTTTCATGATTTGAACTCCTTTCCTGTCGTGTGTCCCTAGTATATACTGGAACTCATGAAAGTGGCATCGGCCTCGTGAATGTCTTTTAGCGTTTTGACTTGATTAATGAAAGGAATGGAACTTGCCATGGATTCGACAGATCAACTTATTTTGGATGAACTTGCCCGACATAGCCGCATGACAATGAAAGAGCTTGGCGAAAAAGTGCATTTGACGGGACAGGCCACCGCGGCACGTGTCTTGAAACTGGAAGAAGCGGGCATCATTGAAGGCTATACCATCCGAATATCCAGGGAAAAACTCGGATATTCTGTCCACGCCTTTGTCACGGCGATTATGCACGAACCGAAGCACCAGAAGTTTTTCGATGAACTGGAAAGCTGGCAGGATCATGTCAGCCGTTATTTCAAAACGAGCGGCGAAGGCTGTTATCTAATCGAATGCCATTTTCCGACGCATCATGACCTGGACAGCTTCCTCAATGGCATCAGTGAGTTTGCCAGTTATAAAGTCGCCATCGCGATCCAGCAATATGGTTAATTGCCATCAAGTCCATCAAAAAGCCGTGCAGCTGAGCTGCACGGCTTTATTCTTGGATTATTTCTTGCCAATCGCCAAAGCGAACTGCAGGTACATCATGCCATTACGTGCTTTTTGGCTTATGGCGAGCGTCATGCGTTCGAGCTCCGCTTCGGTAATATGGTGGCTTTGGGCACGAGCGTTTTCTTTATCGAATGGTTCCGCTTTTTCGACCACTTGCAGATAGCTGTTGTCGATGCGGTTGCGGATGTGCAAGGCTTTTTTCACGAACATGCTTTGCTCATCGGCCAATTCATAGCCATACACTTCTTTCGACAGCCAGTACAGAGCTTTCAATGCATCATTTTTCGTGTTTTGGACAAAAGGCTTGAGCGGCTTTTTCAAGTCCTCTTCCTCGAACCAGATGCGTTGGAAATTCACGCGCGGTTCTTCAACGCCCAATTGCATTGTCTGGTTCAATAACAGCGCAATTTTATCGAATAAGCCATAAGCTTGGCGATAGACTTGCTTCAAATCTTCATAGCGTTTCGTGTAACGCGTATTGTCGCCATCGAGCTTATGGTCGTCTGCAACATCTTCGCCAGTTGTGGCCAAGTAAAGTGAACGGCGCATCGACGCGAACTCATGCGTCAGCGAGTCCAGGAAGCTGCCGAGGAATGCATTGTTCTGGATGCGCAGCGGCAAATCGCGCTGTGCCATTGTATCTGGCTCGATGTCGTTGCCGCTGTTGAGGAATAATTGCTGTTCTGCGCACCAGTCGAGGTAGCGCTGCTCTTCTGCAGTCGGTTCCGGCAGTTGGGAGAGTTTCACTGGATCGACCTCGCCGAGCTGGTCGATCATATTTTCGGCCAGTTTGATGCGTTCGTCGTATAAAGCTTGGCCTTTTTCGTCTTTGATATCGTTTTTAGCGGTCTTGAATAAATCGAGTGCTTTTTCGAGTGCGCTGAGGCGTTCGGCTTTGACCGGAAGGAAAGTCGAGTAGAAAATCAAGGTCCAGCCGAATTCTCCGTTCAAGCGCTGATAGGAAGGATCGTTTTCATCTTTGACCATTTCTTTCAGCACTGCTTGCGCATCGATTGAGCGTCCGGTGTGGACGAGCGTTTCTGCATAGTTCAGGCAGACCTGGTTCCAGACATTCGATGGAATACGTCCGCGGTAGGTTTCGATCGTGTTGTCGTAAAGAGACAATTGGCGCTGTTTTAAATCCGAATTCCAGTCTTTCTTCAGCTGATGCTGAATCGACAGATAGCTCGTCTCAAGCAGTACAGCGAGCGGATAGGCCGCTTTGCCTTGCAGGCGCTCTTTTAAATGATTGATCATTGAGTTGATACGGCCAGGGAAAGCTTCGGCTTTTGCTTGTTGCATTTCCTGAAGAAGCTGATGGGTCGCCCCGTAAATTTCTTTTATTTCAAATTGCCCTAAATCATCAGATAGGGCGATGTCGCTTAAAGTTGCCATCCCATTTCCTCCTTGATGCGTTTTGATGTGTCTCTATCTATTCTAAGGGAAAAAAGCCCATTGGTCACCCCGCTGCAGGAAATTGGCAGAAAATATGGAATATAGAAGACAATCCGAAGGGAGGAGAGGGCATGAATGAACTAAACAAGCCAAACGATCCATTTATTTGGCTGCCGGTGATTGATGGAAATCGAGTGGAAGAGATCCGGCTCCAAAGCGGTATGACAGGCAAACAATTCAAGATAGCCTCGGATCAGGAGAAGAGCAAGCACGCGCCAATCTCACGGGATACACTGGAACAACTATTGAAAGGTTTTAAAGACTATGAAGTCGAGACGATTGAATTGAATGTGGTCGGGGCTGTCGAAACTGGCGGGTTGCTGCAATTTATCGTGGCGGGTAAAGCTGAAGCAGGGATGACCGTGACTTTGAAAAAGAAAGGCAGCGGCGAAAAAGCGAAAGAATAAAGCACACACGAAAGCGGCGCTGAAAGGGCGGCGCTTTTTTTGTGTGAATAATACAGTTAATTAGCTTACCCGCAAGAAGACTGTATTCGGAATTAAGAAATAAAAGTTATTTTATGTAATTTTAGAAGGTGTTTAGTTCTATGTAAAAGACAACTAAACGAGGGTATAATGTTTATTATATTCCATAAAAAAGAGCTTTAAGAATCATCGGGTAATTTAAATGCTGGTAATAAAGTCCTTTTTTGATTGAATTACCGCCTATAAGCATCAAAATAGCAAGAAACACAATAACTTTTTTGGTTCGCCAAGTCAGGAGGTTTGCCATGGCTATGTTCCCCCATATTAGCTTGATCTTTTTATCCATTATCGTATCTATTGCGACTAGTTACACCATCTTGATCCTCATTGAATACATAAGCAGACGGGAAAAGGCGATCCATTCACGCACTAAGCTGCTTGCGGTGCTGGCTCTAGGGAGTGGTTTTTTTGGCATGCAAGTGCTTGGCATCTTGACCTTCGTAGCGGAATACCGATTTACGCCGCGAATTGGGCTGCTTGCTCTCGGGCTAGTGGCGGCTTGTTTATTGGCAGCGTACATTGTAAAGATTATCCCTAAAGGCATCGGCAGCCGCAGTGACACAGCAAAACGTGTCCTCATCACAGCGGTTTTGATAAAGGCGGTCCATTTTCTAGGATTATCAGGCATCTTGAATGTTCGTTTTTTGGCGATTTCAGCGGGCTATTACTTCCTCTCAGCAGCCATTATTCTGATGATGAGTTATTTCGCTTTCCGCTTTGTCCGACAATCTAACGCAAAGCAAGCATCAGAGAAGCAGCGGCTCAAAAATGCTGCTGTCATGGGATTTGTCCTCACATTGCTTCATTACACTTCAACAAATACTTTCTATTCCAATATGCCACTTCCGGAAACGGCGACGGATGGCTTATGGGTCATCAGTACAGCTATTTTTGTCGCATTAATGGTTAGCTTGTTGTTATTATTTGCAGCGAATCTGGCTTTGGTCGATTTACATGCACTCGAAACGGAAAGTGGTTTGCTGCAACAGGTAAAAGCCAGTGAAAGCCGATTCCGCACGCTTGCCTATACCGACCAATTGACGGGCATTCCGAACCGTCACTGGTTTTTTGCCCATTTACGAGAGTTGCCAGATTCAGGAGACGGAGAAATTGAGTCTATCGGTGTTGTTCTCTTGGATTTTGATGATTTTAAGTCCATTAATGAATTGCTAGGACAAGACGGCGGCGACCAGTTCTTGAAAAAAATTGTCGAGCGCTTGAAGTCAGTACTGCCGGTAACGGTTACGCTTGCCAGACTTGGCGGAGATGAGTTCATCTTTACGGTGCCGAACGTGAAAAAGCCTTATCTCGAACAGCTATGCCAAGCTATTTTACTGGCTATCGAAGAGCCGATCCAAATTAGCGGACGGTCGATCACTTCCAGGGTCAGCATTGGCATCAGTTGTCAAAAAGTGACGGAGCTGGACGAAGAAAGGCTGATTAAGCAAGCGGACCTTGCGCTATTCATGGCGAAAAGTGCCGGTAAGGAAAGTTATGCATTCTTTTCTCCAGAGCTTTTGGACAGTTCGACCCGCAAGCAGGAATTAACGCAAGCCTTGCAGCAGGCATTGGTCAATGGCGAATTTTCGGTTCATTACCAGCCGCAGATCGAGCTAGTAAGCGGTCGGGTTATCGGCTTTGAAGCATTGCTGCGCTGGAATTCTACGCTGGGCGCAGTGCCGCCTTCTGAATTCATTCCCGTTGCGGAAGAATGCGGGGCTATCCATGCCATTGGGGAATGGGTGCTGCGTGAAGCCTGCGAGCAGTTGAGTGTGTGGCGCCGTGAAAGCAGGCCGGATGTCCATGTGTCGGTCAATGTGTCCGCCAAACAGTTTTTGGATCCGGAGTTTGCTGAAAAAGTGTCGCGCATTTTAAGTGCTACGGATGTCCCGGCAGAATGCGTGGAAATTGAAATTACGGAAAGCATCATGCTCGACCTCGATACGGCAGCGGGCTTGGTCGAGGAATTGCAGGACATCGGCGTCAAGCTGGCGATCGATGATTTCGGGACCGGCTATTCGTCGCTCAATGCAGTGAAGAATATCCAGATCGACACTTTGAAAATCGATAAATCACTGGTCGACGAGGTGCTTGGAAGCGACCGCAGCATGGCCATTTTGGCTACGATCATCGAACTCGGAAAGAATCTCGGGGCAGATGTGGTGGTGGAAGGGCTTGAAACGCTTGAGCAAGTGAATTTGATGAAGCAATACGAAATTATCGGGCAAGGGTATTATTTCAGCCGGCCGCTTCCTGCGGATAAAGCTGTGAGGGTGTGGGATAAGTATTTGGAGCAGCCGGATGGATTGTTTCATGCACCGATTTTATATTGAGTTTAAAAGGCGCAGCGTTCAGCTGGGCCTTTTTTTGTGTGGAATGAAGAGTGGGCAGAGATAGTGAAGGGTTGCGTGCGGCATCGTTTCAGCGTTTTCTTTAAGTATCACCTGGCTAGTCGCCGCCGTGCTTTGGGTTGGCCTCTTGCCGTAAGTCAAGAAGAGCACTTGTCTTACGGCATCGGCTCACCCCCTGGCGCTAGGCGGCTGAGATATTTCGTTATGTGTAGCTTGTTCAAATGGCTCTGCATCTTACCCAGTTGCCGGCTAGTGGGGGAATCGCTTCCTGGGACAAGTTTGTGAGAGTTTGTGTACGAAGTCGTTTCAGCGTTCTCTTTAAGTATGATCTGAATCGTCGCCGCCGGGCTTTGGGTTGGCCTTTTTGCAATAAGCCAGGAAAAGCACCTGTCTTATTGCGTCGGCTCACCCCTTGACGCTTGGCGGCTGAGTGATTCCATTGTACGGAAATTACTTAAGTAGATCCGCTTCTTTACACGTTGCCGGTTAGTGGGGGAATCGCTTCCTGGGACAAGTTTGTGAGAGTTTGCGTGCGGCATCGTTTCAGCGTTTTCTTTGAGTATCCCCTGGCTAGTCGCCGCCGGGCTTTGGGTTGGCCTCTTGCAATAAGCAAGAAGAGCACTTGTCTTACGGCATCGGCTCACCCCCTGGCGCTAGGCGGCTGGGAGATTTCGTTGCCTGTAGGTTGTTGCGATGGGCCTGCATCTTACCCAGTTGCCGGCTAGTGGGGGAATCGCTTCCTGGGACAAGTTTGTGAGAGTTTGTGTGCGGAGTCGTTTCAGCGTTCTGTTTGAGTTTGCTTTGACTGGTTACCGCTATTTATCTTTCAAGATTTTCCAATAAAAAAATTAACTAGCATCGAAAATTTAACTAATCTTTAACCTTGAAGATTGATAATGCATTTAGATACAGAACAACGATGCCGATCAATAATCAATGGGGGTGAAGAGATGACGCTGGACATTCGGGTGCCGAGCATGGCCATTATCGATACGAAAGAGCAATGGAACCGGGCAGTAAATGATTTCGCCGTACAGGATGTCTACTATACCTATGAGTACAATGAATGGAATGCCAAAAAAGAACAAGGACAAGCTAAATTGGTTCATTTTCAAAACAACCTGGGAAGCGTGATTTACCCCTTCATCATCAGAAAAATCGATGCGGTTGTCGCTGGATCGCCTCTTTATGACATAACATCGGCTTATGGGTATGGAGGGCCTCTGATTTCAGGAGATCCGGGAGTTCTCAAGGAATTCCGCGAATTGTTCCAAGCGTATTGCCAAAACGCAAATATCGTTTCAGAGATTGTGCGCATGCATCCCCTGCTGGAGAATGCCCATTATTTGCAAGGCTATTGTACCTTGCAATACATCCGGAAAACGACGGCGGTCAACCTGGCAGGAGAACTTTCGGCAATTCGACAGCATTATAGCCATATGGCCAAGCGCAATATCAAAAAGGCGCGTTCGCATCGGCTTTATTGCCGGGCAGTTGAAAAAAGCGACAAGAATATTGGCGTATTTCTTAAACTATACAATGAAACGATGCAACGAAAATCGGCTGCTCGTTATTACTATTTCAGTGAAGCGCTGCTGAAACAGCAATTGGCGGATACAGTCATTTCAAAGTCGCATTTGCTATTTGTTTTCCACGAAGAGCAAGTCATTGCGGCAGCGATCGTGCTCACGGCCAATCGCTTTGCGCATTATCACTTGGGAGCCTCTGACACAAGGTGTTTGAGCATGAGGCCGAATAATTTATTATTTGATTTCATGGTCGCTTTTTCAAAGGACAAAGGCTGCCAAACGCTCCATTTGGGAGGGGGCTATCAAGAGGGCGATTCTCTATTCAAATATAAATCGTCGTTTACAAACCAAAACTACTATGATTATTATTTAGGAACCAATATTTACCAACATGACATATACAAGAAACTTGCAGAGTTGAAAGGCAAAGCTAATGAGGTCGGAGGGTTCTTTCCCATCTATCGCAAACCTTAAGAAGTATGTGCAAATGCTTCATATAAAAAAGGAGGGATTTCAATGAATATTCACGGCAAAAAAGTCATGTTGCGTGCGTTGGAAAAATCCGATATGGAGAGTTTGAGAAGTTTTCATAACGATCCGGCTATCGGCCAATTGCTGGGGGGCTGGTCACATCCGATTTCATCAGAGCAGCAAAACGAGTGGTTCCATCGGCAAGCGCAGGATACGCGCAATTTGCGCTTTGCGATCGATACGCAGGAAGATGGCTTTATCGGAATTTCAACGATCACGGACATCGATTTGAAAAATCGCTCGGCTTACCATGGCATCATTATCGGCAAAAAGAATATGCAAGGACATGGCTATGGCCGTGATACGGTCATGACGACCATGAAATATGCGTTTGAAGAGCTTCAATTGCACCGGTTGGACGGAGACATTGTTGAGCATAATATCCCGTCCTATAATCTCTTCATCCAAAAATGCGGATGGAAAGAAGAAGGGCGCCTCCGCGAGCATGCCTATCGCAACAATCGCTATTACGACCGAATCATTGTGGGCATATTAAAGAAAGAATACGAGGAGCTGTGCGAGCAACAGGATTATTGGGGCCGTAAATCTGCTGAATCGCTGAACAGTTTTTGAGGCAGAGAAAAGGGAAGGAGGGCCTCCATGAAGCGAAAGTTGGAAGGAAAAGTGGCGGTGATTACGGGAGCGGCGGGTGTCTTGGGTACTGCCATAGCAGAGCAATTGGCAAGTGAAGGCGCTAAAGTCGCGCTTGTCGATTTCAATCAACAAGCATTGGATAAATTGGTGAGCAGTTTCGGCGACAGCGAAAATATAATGGGTTTGGTGGCTGATGTCAGCAAAGAACAAGCTGTCCAGCATTATGTGAAGCAAGTGGTGGAGCGGTGGGGGAAGATCGATGTTTTCGTGAACAATGCAGGAATTATCGGGAAGACCGCCCTTCTCACGGAGCAAACGACAGCAGATTTCGACGCAATGATGAATTTGAATGTGCGCGGGGTTTTTCTGGGGCTGAAATATGTTTTGCCGGTGATGATTGCCCAGCAATCCGGCAGCGCCATCAATACTTCATCGGTGTCAGGCCTTATGGGCAGCAGTGGCAATTCGCTTTATTCGGCGGCGAAGCATGCGGTCGTCGGTTTGACCAAAACAGCTGCCTTGGAAGTGGCAAAAGATTCCGTCAGGGTGAATTCGATCCACCCGGCTCCCCTCGCATCGAGCATGATGGAAACCATTGAGCAATCGATAAATAAGAATGATCCTGCGCGGGTAAGGCAAACCATCTCTTCGCGAATTCCACTAGGCCGTTACGGCCAAGCAGAAGAGGTCGCTAAGCTTGTAGAGTTTTTAGCCAGTGATGACTCAAGCTTCATTACAGGCAGCCAGTATCGAATAGATGGCGGCATGGGGGCACGGTAAAGATAAATGATGAATGGATGAATGGATGAATGGGGAGATTAAAAAGGTCAGCTGGCAGTCCTAAAAACTGGCAGCTTTTTTCAATTTTTGAAGGAATATTCTGTTAATTCAAGAGTGTGAGTGGTAAACTATCGATAATCAACAGGACCTACATCTCAGAAAAATTCAGGAATGGGGGATTCATGTGGCATTCGACATTCACGAAATTTTGGAGAAAAAAGGAATTACTGTCCCGGAGCACCATCAAGACATGCTCAAAGCCCAAATGGCAGGGTTTGAAGAGCTGCGCCAAACGGTCGATCAAGATCAATTAAAGGACTCAGATATGGCCTTGACACACATTCCGGGAGGCGAGCAGGGATGAGCCAAGAACTCGCAAAGAAATCCATTGGGGAGCTCGCCCCCCTCATCCAGTCGAAGCAACTATCACCTGTCGAATTGACAGAACAGGTATTAGCTAATGTCGAGCAATTCGATGGGGAGATCAATGCCTATATTGCTGTGCAAAAAGAACAAGCGCTCGAAGCTGCCGCGCAGGCTGAACAGGAAATTCAAAGCGGCAACTACCGCGGCGCGCTTCACGGAATTCCAATGGCTTTGAAGGATATTTTGTATTTCAAGGATGAAAAAGCAACGATGGGGTCGAGCATCCATAGCGAATTCGTAGCAGATTTCGATGCCACGGTCGTTTCGAAATTGAAAATGGCGGGCGTCACGTTCACTGGTAAACTCAATATGCATGAGTATGCGTGGGGGGCAACGACGACCAATCCGCATTTTGGGCCATGCAAGAACCCTTGGGATCTTACGAAGATTCCAGGAGGTTCAAGCGGCGGATCGGGGGCTGCGGTGGCATCGCATATGGCGATCGCTTCGCTCGGGACCGATACTGGCGGCTCGATCCGCATCCCGGCATCGAGCTGTGGCATCATCGGCCTCAAGCCGACCCATGGGCGCATTTCAAAATATGGCTGCTTCCCGCTCGCCTGGTCGCTCGATCATATTGGACCGATGACAAAAACAGTGTACGATGCGGCCTTGCTATTGGAGTTATTGAGCGGTTACGACCCAAAAGATCCGACCTCGCTTGACCGTCCTGCTAAGAACTTTTCAGGACTGTTAGAAAGTGAAGCGAAAGAATTAGTCATCGGCATTGAAGAGCAATACTTTTTTAACAATGTCGACAGCCAAGTGGATGAGCAGGTGCGATACGTCTTGAAGCAGCTGGAAGATACCGGAGCGGTGATCAAGCCAGTCCGCATCCCTTCTTTAAAGCAGGCGGAATTTGCGGAACTGGTGACGATTACGACAGAAGCAAGTGCTGTGCATCATGCGAATTTATTGAAATCGCCGGAGAAGTTCGGCGAGGACGTGCGATTCTTGCTGGAAGTCGGCGAATTGATGAGCGGCGTCGATTATGTCCAGTCCCAGCAGATCCGGCGCAAGCTCGATGTGGAATTCGCTGCGACGTTTGAAAGCGTCGATGTGTTGATCAGCCCGACTTTGCCGTTTTTAGTGCCGCCGATCGGATCGCAGACGGTGGATATCAACGGCCAGGAACTGAGCTATTTGGATGAAGTCATCCGCTTTACGGGGCCGGGCAACCTGACGGGATTGCCGGCACTCAGCATACCTATAGGCGTTAAAGGAGGTCTGCCTGTAGGCTTGCAAATCATGGGGCCGGCTTTTGAAGAAGAGAAAGTGCTGCAGGCCGCTGCGCTCATTGAATCGATGGAATTAATGAAAGGGCATGCACCGATGCTCGAGAAATAAATAGCTTCATGGACAGCTCTCGCCGAAGGCATCTGGTTTTGGGAGCTGTTTTTCTTTGTCCAGATTTAACCGGTTTTTAACATTCAACAGGTAAAATTTTCTTACGACATTCCATTAGCAAAGGAGCGGCCAATTATGGCATTTTGGAAAAAACCGAGGGAGAAGGAATTGCCTCCACGCAATAAAGAAGATATTGTCCGCGAAATGTGGAGTCCGAAAAAAACAGCAGATCAATTGTTCAATGTGAAATCTTATGGAGCAATCGGAGATGGCAAAGCCGATGACCGGAAAGCGCTGCAGCAAGCAATTAATGCAGCTTATGGCACGCCAAAAGGCGGAAATTTGTTCTTTCCGCCTGGCTTATATCGTATCAGTGGACCGATTGAAGTGCCGGAATGGGGTGTAGGTTCGGCTGTTTCGTGGATTGGGCATAGTGCAGAAACAACCCAAATCGCCCCGTCTGAACCGATGGATTATTTAGTGCGCATGCGCGGCGGCAGCGGTTCGGTAAAAGGAATCCAATTCATGGGGAGTGACCCGAAAAACGGCTATACGCAGCTCGTCAAAGTGTGTATGGTCGCCAGTGAAATTCGCGATAAATTATTTTCGGGCGCTGCATTTATGTGGGGGTCTGTTCACGGCTTACAGATTTTAGAGGAGGGCAATAATAATTTATGCGTGTTTGACCGCTTGTGCCAGTTTTCGCAAAACGGCTCAGTTATTGAAGGCAGTGGTGCTTCTGGGCGCGGGACGAATATTTCTTTTATGAAACTGGATCCATCTGCGCGCGATGTGCACGTGGGCGCTTATTTTAAAGTAGGTTCGGGAGAAGGATCTGTCTATCACATCGATGAAGTCAATACCGGAAGTATCACGGTGTCACCGCCTTTAAAGAAGACAATTTCACCGGGAACCGCTTATCAAATCCACCTTGGCTGCGGATTACAGACCGACAGGGGCAGCGATAATAATGTCTACGGGATTTACGATTGCCATTTTGTCGGCAACGCAGCGACTGGCCTTATGGTACGCGGACTTTACGGCCATCATATTCAAGGCGGAAATTTTGACTCGAACGGCATTGCAGGTATCCATATCGGCAGTGGCGCAATCAATACAACGCCTGCCTATTCCGGCAGCATCAACCATAGCTATTTTGAGAATAATGGCTATGCAAATGTCCTGCTCGATTATGCATCGGGGCTTAGCATCATCGAACCGCTTCTCGCGAAACCACGACACGGCATGGGAGACGGGCTGGCTTCGATCACGTCTTTATATAATCAAGATTATCAATACAATACAACGAGTATCCTGTACAACGGTCGCTTGCATCAATACGTTGTAGAGTCGGGACGTTCGCCTATAGATATGGAAGACGCGCCGCGCATTACGGTCAATCGGAAAAATGGCGCGTCGCAGGCAGAGACTGTTAAACTGCCGCCAGCTCCGACGCATAAATTTAATGAAGAAGTCGAAATTTTTGTCGAGCATAGCGGCGGCCAGGAAGTCCGGCTCATTTGTGACAATGCCAAAGTCAACAACAAACCCGGCGGTGAAGGAGTACTTGCGCCTGCAGGAATCGGCTACAAAATCACAGCCTTTTACAATCGAAATGACAAGAGCTGGATGGTTTCGCATACATTGCCATTGGAATAAAGGATTTTATACCTGAATTTTCAGATTATTATTGACTCATTGGTTTTTAATTGGTATTTTTGTATTATCATCATCAATAAAATTAGTTATTTTGAATTAATCTTTATACTATAGGTGCATGATTCATGCGGAGCGGAGGGGTATGGATGGGAAAAAAGAAAATTTTAATTCTTGGTGGTACGTTCCATATGGTTAATGTGGTAGAAACAGCCAAACGCATCGGCTATTATACAATAGTCACCGACAATATGGCTGGTTCGCCAGCAAAGAAAATAGCGGATCAATCGTATGACATCAGCACTGCCGATATCCAGAAACTGGCTGAAATCGGCAGAAAAGAGCAAATTGACGGTGTCTTTACCGCATTTGACGATGTGAACACTTGGCATGCCGTCGCATTGTGCAAAAGGCTTCAATTGCCGTTTTACGCTACGCCTGCACAACTTGATATCACTTCGCATAAAGACCGCTTCAAGGACTATTGCCGGACATTTGGCGTGCCGGTCATTGAAGAATACAAATGCGATCCAGCCAGAGATATAGCACTTCCAATTGTAGAATTTCCGGTTATCGTCAAACCCGTCGATAGCTATGCAAGCAAAGGAATTACGGTGTGTTACGGTGAGGAGGAACTCACAAAGGGGGTCCAAAAGGCAGTCGGAGAATCCAAATCGGGCAAGGTCATGCTCGAGCGTTTTGTTGATTCAGACATCGGCGTCCAGGCATTCTACACTGCCCGAGACGGCCATCTCGTCCTGACTGCCGTCACCGACCGATTCACCCATCAGCAATCTAAAGAACACCCGCCTTTGCCTGTGGCGATGTTGTTTCCCTCCCAGCACCAACAGCAATATATAGAAGAAGTCGATTCAAAGGTGCGCGCCATGATCCGCGGCATGGGCATCAAAAACGGTTTAGTGTTCATTCAGACACTTTATGAAGATGGCGAGATATATGTATACGAGATGGGCTTTCGGTTTAGCGGCGAGCAGCATTATCATATTATCCACAAGCAGACAGGCGTCCATTTATTGGAGATGATGCTTGATTTCTCTATTGGCGAAGATACCGCCAAGCATCCCATCGAATATTTTGACCATGCTCCAATGCTGTATCCTTCTGCCAATTTGCCGATTTTGCTCGCACCAGGGACGATTACCGAAATTCACGGCTTAGATGCAGTGAAAGCGATGCCGGAAGTGATTTCCTGCGTCATCAATCGTTCCCTTGGCCAAGTGATCGAGCGCACAGGCTCTTACTCTCAAATGTTTGGCCGATTTAACGTGCTTGCCTCATCCGAACAACATCTGCTAGAAACAATTGAAAAGATCTATTCTACGCTCGATATTCGTTCGGAGGATGGCAACGATATGATAATGGCTCGCTTTCAACAAGCGAAAATGAATGCTTCCTAATAGGAACTACGAAGCAGCGGGACTCGTGCCACGCTGTTTTTGAATGCTGAAAATTAGCAAAGGGGCTGTCTCATAAGTCCCTAAAATAAAACAGACGGAGAAAAAAATCTTTTTCTCTGTCTGTTTTTGATTTATCGGTGAGGCACCTGAGAGTAGCCGGCTGATGGGAATGGAGACGGCGACTCCAGCCGGAACAGTGACTGAGCTAAGCGAAGGAGCGACGCGAGCCGAAGACCCTGGACTGAGTGAAGCGAGGGAAGCGGCTAAGGCCGTGCCCGCGGAAAGCGTCCGTCGAAATGGACATCAGCCATTTCTTTAGAAGAAAAGAGACTGCCCCTAAAAGTCACTTTTCATGACCTTTTGGGACAGCCCCTTTTTTAAGCTCTGTATAAAGGGAAGTGGCCAGGATTTTTAATGCCAAATTGGAGGCGTTTCAGTTCTGTCAGTTTGCCATACATCTCCGTATTGCGAATCCGCTTGCCGGTCAAGATCTCAAGCGGCTCTGTTTTGGTGAATCGCCGTTTGAACCGGTAGAGAGCATCGTTTGTGGCACCGCCCAGGTGAAGCTGGGAAAAACCATGTGTTTTCCCGTAGTTGCATGCTTCTGCCATGATCAGTGAATTACCGGCACAGCGGAAATATTCGGGGTCATTGGCGACTAAGTGATAATGCATATAAGCGCCGTGATGGACCATTAATGCAGAAGAAACAATCTTGCCTTGAAATTTCGCATTGAGCAAAAATTGCTTGCCTTTGAGACCTTGGAAAGAATTTTTCAACATCCCATGTTCAAATAAATAATGATCCGGAAACTCGTTACGGTCGGCGGTGAGTCCGTACAGCCGATAAAAATCATCAAATGTTTCTCCAGTGAAATCGTATTCGACCGTCACGCCATTTTTTAAGGCGCGGCGCACTTGCTGGCGGGCGGCGGATGAAAACTCGTAGCGGAATGGATCTTCGACGGTTAAGTCAATATACATGACAATGCCACGCATATCCAAGCCATAAAGGGGGAAGAAGTCTTCTGCGTTTTTAACCCAGGAGCTGAATCGAATGTATTCAGAAACGATGTGCTGCTGGTCGCAATATTCTTGGAACGCTGCATCGAATTCTTCGACCAATGCCCGGCGCTGCCCTTCTGTGGCTTCAATGATAACCGGTCCGCTTTGCCCGAATGCAGTGATTGTATCAAACCAGCCATCTAAAAGGGGAACCGGACGTTTAATAAAAGGGTAGATAATATGGCCGATGTCGCTTTTCCATTCAAACTGTTGGAACTCCCCTCCTTCGTGTGCGGCGTAAGCCTCATTCCATTCAGGTGTAAAGAAGATGTCCGGAACCGCTAATTTAGTTGGTACTGACATGGTTCTCTTCCTCCTTCAATTAAGTGGTGTTCTTGCTGCTTTCACCATAAGGTTTTGGGGTTAAAAAGAGGTAAAGTATATTAAATAGGAAGAAATTTCGTTTTTTTCAGATTTTAAGATTGACAAAACAAGCTTTTGATTGGTAAATTTGTTCTACAAATAGAGAAGAAAACTGACCAGCCTAAGGGAAAAGGGAGAACGACTAGTTCATAATGCTTATTGATTTGAAGGGGGTGTTTTCTGTGGAAAAACAAAAAAAGCTGCTCATCCTTGGAGGCATTACGCACATGATCGATGTGGTCGAAACCGCCAAAAATATGGGCTTGTACACCATCGTCACGGATAACAACGAAGCTTCGCCAGCGAAAAAACACGCAGACCAAGCTTTCGATATTAGTACCGCAGATATCGATGCCTTGGAAGAGATGGCACGGCAAGAGCAAATCGATGGCGTGTTGACAGCTTTCGATGACATTAATACATGGAATGCGCAATTGTTAACAGAACGGCTTGGGCTGCCGTTTTATGCCACAAAAGAGCACCTCGAAATCAGTGCGAGCAAAGATCGGTTCAAGGAATTTTGCCAGCATTTTAACGTTCCGGTCATCGAGCAATACGAAAAAAACGATGATGTGCCGGTGGACTATCCAGTAATCGTTAAACCGGTCGACAGCTACGCCAGCAAAGGCATCACGGTCTGCCAAGATCAAGCAGAACTAGTTGAGGCGGTGGAAAAAGCCCGGCGTTTTTCACGGCAAGGCCGAGTGCTCGTCGAACGTTTTATCGATACGAATCACGGCGTCGAAATGTATTACACTTTGCAAAATGGCCAGGTCATTTTATCCGCTGTCACAGACCGATTCGTCCATAATCAAGGCCATCAAAGCCCGCCATTGCCAGTCGCAACGATTTATCCATCAAGCCATCTTGCTGAGTTCGTTTTAAAGCACGATAGCAATATCCGAAAAATGCTGAAAGGCATGGGTCTACAAAATGGCCTTGTGCTGATTCAGTCTTTATACGAGGGTGGAAATTTCTATATTTACGAGATGGGCTACCGCTTGAGCGGGGAGCAGCATTATCAAGTCGTCAAACGCCAGACGGATGTCAATCTACTGGAAATGATGATCGATTTTGCCATTGGAAAAGACATTTCCCAATATGACCTCAGCAATTTTGACGATGGATTCATACGCTATCCGTCCTGCAATCTATCGGTACTTCTGGGCCCGGGAATTATCCATGAGATCAAAGGTTTGAAAGAAATTCTGGAACTGCCATCCGTCATTTCTTGGGTGCCTACACGTGAAGTGGGTGATGAGATCTCAGTGACCGGCTCGTACGCTCAGATGCTTGGCCGTTTCAATATTGTGTGCCAGACGGTAGAGGAGTTGAACGGAACCATCCGTGAAATCAACCAGCTGCTTGAAGTCATTTCTGAAAACGGCGAGGACATGGTGCTTGCCCGTTACCTGGCAGAAGAAAAAGTAACATAAGCCACAGCAGCTGCTGCGGCTTTTTATTTTGGGCTTCGACAAAGAGCTCTCTTCAAAAAACTGCAAACTTCAAACTAAATTGTCGACACATCATTATTTCTCCACATAAAAAAGGGGCTTCCAATTAGGAAGCCTCTTTACTATTTCGAATAAGTGGTGACAAATGACGGGCGCGGAAAAATGTTGGGCCGTTTGTCGATGCCTTCCGATGTGCCGCGTTTTTTATGGGCGTGTGAATATGCCTGGGAAGACTGCCAATTGGTGAAGGCTGACTCGTCCTCCCACATCGTGAGAATGACATACGTATCCGAGTCGAGCGGACGCAAAATTCGAATCGCCGCAAACCCCGGTTCTTTTTCGACAAGCCCTGCACGGTTCTGAAAGCGCGACTCAAACAGTTCACGGCCTTCATCCGTAACAGGAATATTATTGAATACGGCAAATCCACCGTCTTCAAGACGGCCTTTTTGGTCAAGAATTTCATAAGCTTCGGCCTGATCGTCAGCCGAGGCTTCTTGTTCATGGATGGCCGTTGCCTCGCTGCCGTTTGTTAAAACGAACCACCCCTTATTTTTCAATGCAAGAGCTTCGTGTTCATTGCCGAGCCATTTATAGAGCTTCATTGGTACGCACCTCTTTTTTTAATAGTCCTTCACTTCCTATAGTAAGTAAATGTTTTCATTTTCGCAAAGAAACATGTCTCCTTTTCAAGTAGTTTTGTCTATATATAAGTACGTAAAAAATGCGCCTTGTTTAACCTGTCTTTAACCTGGGTCTTTTAGGATAGGAGCTATTAAAGGCTTTCATTTGGAAAGGAGTGCATGCAATGGCAGCAGTTTCGCCACGCATGGGGGGATGATTCTCAACCTACAACGAGAAAGAAGGAAAACAAGATGGGGGATCTTTATTTCGATGAACGATACGGGAAGTTGTATGAAGAAATTGAGAAAGGCGTGTGCCAAGTCTTTGAATTTGCTCATCCGCTTGGACACGTTCGGCATGTGTTCATCAAACGAGAAATTCCGATTCTGCTCGGATCTGAACGGTACTTTGATATTGTCACGCCATATGGCTATGGCGGACCTTTAATGACCGGCTGTGCGCCGGAACATAAGGAAGAGCTGGCATCGGCCTTTGCATCAGCATTCGCGGTTTACTGCAGAGACGAACGAGTGGTGGCCGAATTTATCCGGTTCCATCCAGTGCTTGGCAACGCCCAGGATTTTGAGAAAAGCTATGAGGTCCGGTATGTGCGCGATACGGTTGGCACGTCGATTGCGGAATATGACGATCCAATCGAAGCCGAGTTCAGTGCATCAGCAAGAAAGAATATCCGGAAGGCATTGCGGCAGGGCGTTGAATACCGGGTAACGCTTGGGCCGGATAACTTGAAAGCATTCCAACAGGTTTACTTTGCCACGATGGACCGCAATCAGGCAGATCCGTTTTACTATTTTAATGAAAACTATTTCGTGCAATTGCTCGAATCATTCAAACAGCGTTTGTTGTTGGTTGAAGCATTGTATGAAGGTGAAGTGATCGGCATGGAGTTGCAATTTGTCTACAATGATTTGATTCATACCCATTTGTCTGGAACGTATGAAAGATTCCATCACCTTTCGCCCGTTTACATCATGCAGTATGCAGCGGTCATGTGGGCAAAAGAACACGATATCAAACTGATTCATGGAGGCGGCGGGCGCACGAATAGCGCCACGGATAATTTGCTTCGTTTCAAACAGCAATTTGGGCGGCAAACGAGTTTTGCATTTTATAGCGGGCAAAAAATATGGAACGAAGAAATTTATGCAAAGCTTTGTGTAGCCGTAAATGCTGCCGTGACAGATGCGTTTTTTCCAGCATACCGGAAACATCCGGTAAAAGAAGCCAGTGAAGTGTAAATAGAGAGAATCCGAAGGGGGAGCATGAACAAACCACAACAGAAATGAGGTTTAGCATGTGAAGGATTTGTATTTTGAAAGGAATTACGGACGGTTATACGAAGCGATCGAGAACGGGCGATGTGAAGTGTTCAATTTTGATCATCCACTCGGCCGTATACACCATCAGTTTATCCGCCGTGAAATCCCAATTCCCATTGCTGATAGGCCGTATTTTGACATAGTCACTCCATATGGTTATGGAGGGCCAATCATCAAAAACTGTAAAAAGGGCCAAAGAAGGCAATTGGTCAAAGCGTTTGAGAAAGCATTCCAACAGTATTGCACGGAGAAGGGGATTGTCAGCGAGTTTATTAGATTCCATCCGATATCTGGGAATGCCCTGGACTTCCAAGATTGTTACGAAGTGAGCTATTTGCGGGAAACCGTAGGAACGACTTTAGCCGCCTATGACGATCCGATACAACGAGAGTTTTCTAAAACGACCAAGAAAAATATTCGCAAGGCATTGGAGGCGGGTGTAATTTATGAAATTATCGAAAATCCCAAAAGCCTCCGTGAATTTAAGGACATTTATCATGAAACGATGAAACGCAATAACGCCGATGCGTACTATTATTTCGAAGATGATTATTTTACGGAATGCCTAAAATATTTTGCCGATTGCATCGTCCTAACGAAAGCCATTCATAAACAGCAAGTGATTGGTATGGGACTGAATTTCACTTATGAAAATCGCATTCACACGCATTTATCGGGAACTTTAAGTGAATCACATCATCTCTATCCTGCCTACATTTTGCAATATGCCCTAGCAGTTTGGGGCAAGCAAAATGGATATGAACTCATCCATGATGGCGGTGGAAGGACCAACGATCCGAATGATAGTTTGTTAATGTTCAAAAAGCAGTTCGGGAAAAATACACGCTTCGATTTCTATGTGGGAAAGAAAATATGGAACATGGCGGTGTATAAAAAGCTTTGCAAACTCAAGGGAGTGGAAACAGCGACTGATTATTTTCCTGCCTATCGCTGCAAACATCATGCGAAGGCCAGCCGTGTGAAGCGGCGTATATGAGAGGAAGTGGACGTATTGATGGATTTGTTTTTCGAAGAAGCATACGGCAAGCTCTATGAGAGGATGGAGCGAGGTGTGTGTGAAGAATTCGTTTTTCAAAGCGCTTACGGCGAAATTAAGCACCTGTTCATCAAACGTGAAATTCCGATGCTAATCCAGGGAGAGACATGGTACGATGCCATCACTCCTTACGGGTACGGAGGCCCCAGAATTTTGCGATGTGCTACAGGCTGCCACTCTGATTTAGTCCATGCTTTCGAGAACGCGTTTCGCAAATATTGCGAAGAGCAACGGATTGTCAGTGAATTTGTTAGATTTCATCCGATTTTCGATAATGCCCGCGATTTTTCCAATTGCTACGATCTCACATACCAACGCGAAACTGTTGGGACGACACTTGATGGTTTCGAAGATCCGGTTGCTTCCGAATTTTCAAAGTCCGCCAGAAAAACATTGCGCCGTTCGCTGAATGCAGGTGTTACTTGCCGCATCACCGTTGCACCGAGAGACCTTAGCCGTTTCAAGGAGATTTATCGCGAAACGATGAGTCGTGTGCATGCGGATTCCTATTACTTCTTTGATGATGTGTATTTTGACAGCTGCCTGTTGAAGTTTGCCGATAAAATCATTTTGGCCGAAGCTCTTTATGAAGGGGAAGTAATTGCGGCGGAGTTGCATTTTCTTTATGACGGCATCATGCACACGCACCTTTCCGGCACAATCCACGACTTCCATCAGTTGTCGCCTATCTACGTTTTGCAATACGGCGCTGTGCGCTGGGGCAAAGAGAATGGCGTTAAGCTGATCCATGCTGGAGGCGGCCGGACGAATGATAAGGAAGATCCGTTGTATAAGTTCAAGAAGAAATTTGGCCAGCACACGGGCTACCACTTTTATACCGGCCGTAAAATTTGGAATGCTGAAGTTTACGAAGAGTTATGCAAAAGGTCCAGAGCCCATGTGGATGAGCCCTTTTTTCCGGCGTATCGTGCAAATGTTGGCAAGCTACTGAGCAACGTATAAAAATTATCAAATCATTGAGCGTCTTCCGGGGTTTTGGCGGACGCTTTTTTATGGTTTTTTGGAGAGCTGGACGAGTGAGCGAGATGGCTGGCTTGCTGAATGCTTCAGCGTTAGGTAGCCGCTTCCCGCTTGGGGCAGGCCTTTTGACATCAGACAAGAAGAGCGCTTGTCTGATGTCGTCGGCTCGCCCGTGTGCGCGGTTCAGCTTTTAGATTTCAATGGAATTTTATGCGATGAAATGTCTTCGCCTCTTTTTTTCATCCGCTGCTTACGACTGCGTAGTTGGTCTTGAAAGTGGACGAGTGAGCGAGATGGCTGGCTTGCTGAATACTTCAGCGTTAGGTAGCCGCTTCCCGCTTGGGGCAGGCCTTTTGACATCAGACAAGAAGAGCGCTTGTCTGATGTCGTCGGCTCGCCCGTGTGCGCGGTTCAGCTTTTAGATTTCAATGGAATTTTATGCGATAGAATGTCTTCGCCTCTTTTTTTCATCCGCTGTTTACGACTGCGTAGTTGGTCTTGAAAGTGGACGAGTGAGCGAGATGGCTGGCTTGCTGAATGCTTCAGCGTTAGGTAGCCGCTTCCCGCTTGGGGCAATTCATTTTCCTAGTGCAGGCGGGTCGTTGATAAATTTTACTGGAGGCTTTACCGATGGAGTATATGTTGTTATCGATCGACTAAGTAGAGAGGATTGATCATAGCTGTGGGATGGACAAGTTGGTCCTTATTTACGATATCTCTAAACGCTGTTAACCCAACAGTTGGTTGCAGCCTGTAGGCAAAGGAATGTGCAACTTGTCAAACACCATTCCATTCTCTTTTTAAATTTCTGAATTAAACAAAAATTATTGAAACGTTTAATGAGTTTAACCATCTTTTAACCTCCGCCCCCTAGGATGAATAACAACAGGATTCCGGCCGTGCCGAGTTCTGGTGAGAGGCATTGCTGATAATAGCTGGCCGGATGAAATGATTCACCCCATCACTGCTTCGGGAGCGGAATTTTGCTTCCAGAATGAACGCAAAAGAGGTTGAAACTATGGAAAAAACAGTGATCGCCATCATGTTTGTCGTCATCATCACGAAAGTTCTGGGGTTTTCCCGGGATATCTTCCTATCGTTTTTCTACGGAGCCGACGGATTGACCGACGCTTACTTGATCTCGACCGATATCCCGACAGTATTCTTTGCGTTTATCGGCATGGGCATCGCTGCCAGCTACATACCGGTTTACACGAAAATCCGTGAAGAGCGGGGCGATGTAGCAGCGGAGCGTTTCACGGCGAATGTGACAAATGCAGTCATGCTGCTGTCGACGGTGCTGGTCATTTTGCTGTTGGTATTCCCGGTGCCGATCGTGAAATTGTTCGCATACGGATTTGAAGGAGAGACGCTGCGCATTGCGGTGCTGTTTACGCGCATCATTTCGCTGACGCTGTATTTTACAGCCTTGATTTTCATTTTTACCAGTTATTTAGAAGTGAAAGATCGTTTCTTGCCGACGGTACTGAGCGGGCTGCCGCTGAATGTGCTGCTGATCACGACGATCGTGGTCAGCTCAAAAATGGACATCATGATGCTCGCCATCGGAACGGTCATTGCGGTTGTGGTGCAGTTTTTGTATATGGTGCCTGCCATTCGCAAAAGCGGGTATCGCCATCAACTGGTACTGAACTTGAAAGACCGCGACCTGAAGCAAATGTTGATGCTCGCCATCCCGGTCATCATCGGGGTGTCGGCTGACCAAGTCAATATCCTTGTCGACCGGACCATCGCATCACAGCTTGCAGAAGGCGGAATCTCGGCTTTGACTTACGCCCATCGCATCGTCTTCTTCGTCCAGGCCATTTTTGTTCTGGCGGTCGTGAAGGTGATGTTCCCGAAAATCTCAAAATTGGCTGTAAGAAAAAACATGGAGGAGCTAAAAGCGGTTGTCGGCAAAATCATTACGACAGTCTCATTGATTGTCATTCCGGCTGCGGTCGGCATGATGATTTTCTCCAGGCAGATTACAGAGTTGCTGTTTGGCCGGGGGGCATTTGAGGATCGGGCCATCGACATGACGACAGGCTTATTGTTCTTCTACGCACTCGGATTACTCGGTTTTGGGCTTCGTGAAGTGCTATCGAAAGTATTTTATTCCTTGGAAGATTCACGGACACCGATGATCAACGCATTCGGCGCCATGTTTTTGAACGTCGCATTGAACCTGGTGTTATCGCGTGTCATCGGCTTGAATGGATTGGCCCTTGCAACCAGCATCGCAGCGATTGTCAGTACCGTTCTCCTGTATGCCTCACTGGTCCGGAAAATCGGTTCGCTCGACAGTCGCCGGCTGATGATTGACTTGGGAAAAGGCATACTCGCAGCCATTGTCATGGGTGTCGCAGCACGAGCGGCATATGCGGTTTCTTCGCTTGCCATGGATGAGGTTCCAGCATTATTCATCGGTGTCTCAACTGGAGTGGTCATTTACGCAGCAATGTTATGGATACTGCAATTAAGCGACATCGCTTATTACAAAGCCCGGTTAATGGCACTGGCTAGACGCTAAAAGAAGGGGGTGGAGGTTCGTGATTTATGTACTTGGATTTTTTGTCATACAGATTCTTGCCACATTTTTGATTAAAGATTTTCTCCCGCCGGGTGATGGGTATGCGATGCTTCTCGTCTTTACTGGAATAGTTGCCATTTCATTGTATTTATACCGCAATTTAAAAAATGAATGGCTGTTCATCATTTTTGCAGGGTTCGCCGTACGGGTGGTCATTTTATTCATTGATTTATATGTTCCCTCAATTGGAATCTTCTCGAGCGGCACGGACACAGAATATTTCCATGAAGTATCAGTCTTGGTTGCCAATGGCCAATATCCACTTGACCAAACCCATACGGTGTACGTGCCATTTTTGTCGGGGCTCTATTACATGATTGGCGATCAGCGGGCGTATTCACAATTTCTCAATATCGCTTGTTGGGTGTTTTCAGCGGTCTTCCTTTTCAAATCATTGAACTATTTGCAGATTGAGAAGAAATTGAGCTTTATCGCTTTGCTAATCTTCACCTTGATGCCGAACAGTATTTTCATGTCGAGCATCTTGCTCCGGGAAGCGCTCATCATTTTCTTCACAACCGTGTCACTTTATTACTTCCTGCGTTGGATCGGGGAGCGGTCGTTTTTCCAGTTCGGCTGGGCGGTCGTCTTATCGATATTGGCCATGATGTTCCACACCGGCATGATCGGCTTGCTGCTCGTCTATATGGCCTCATTTGTCTGGCTCGAGCGCGGGAAGATGGGCAGCAAGATCTCCACACCACTCATTTATTTACTGTTTGTCGGTGGCATCGCTTTTCTCGTCTTGCAAAACACCGATGTCTTCTTGAGTAAATTTGTCACTGAAGAAGGCAGCACGGTCGAATATGAAATTTTTGCTGAAGGCGGATCGGTCTACTTGGCCAGCTTCAGTGGTTTGTCCGGCATAGCGGCACTGCTTGTGGCACCACTTAAAATGTTCTACTTCCTGTTTTCCCCGCTTCCGCTCGATTGGCGAGGAACTGCAGATATCATCAGCTTTCTATTCGATTCAAGTGTTTACTTGTTCTTGATTGGCGCAACGCTGTACGGGCTGTATCGGAGTGAAATGCCGATCCGAACGAAACTATTTATCCTGCTGGTGCTCGGCATGACCGTATTCATTTATTCATACGGGACGCAAAGTGCAGGTACCGCAATGCGCCACCGAAATAAAATCATTCCGTTGTTATTGCTGTCTTATACAGCAGCCAATAGCAAGCAATTGCTGGAATTCACCAAAATGAAATGGACAGGCAAAAAGGGGGAGAAGGTGGGCTCATGATGGAAAATGTGAAAATCGCAATTGTCGGTGCCAGTGAAACTAGCTTGCTTGCAGCAATAAAATTTAGCGCTGTATATCCGGTCATCGTATTCGATCCGGACAGCTCTAAAAAAGCCCGATTTGATCAGCACGGTATCGGTTTTACCGATCAAGCGAGTGAACTCGCCGATGCTGGCATCCTCTTAATGACTGGTCCGAAGCGTCCGGCTTATACATTGGATGCACTTGCGGTGCAATGCAAAATGGTCGGACAGCATATGAAAAAAGGATCGGTGCTCATTTTTGAAGCCCCTGTCTATCCGGGTACGACAGAAGAAGTGTGCATCCCCTTGCTCGAACAGCATTCCGGTTTTACCGCCGGTAAGGAATTTTTCGTCGGGTTTGCGCCCAGTAGATGGCAACACAAAGAAGCGCAAGGAGCAGTGGTGAAAATGCGCAAAGTGATCGCTGGGCAGAGCGGCCCGGTCATAGACTATATCGCGGATTTATTTACCCCGATCCATGATGGCGGAATCTATAAAGCAAAATCGATCCGTATCGCCGAAGCGGCCCAATTGCTCGAGATCGCTCAAAAAGAAGTGAACGTTGCATTGATGAATGAAGTGGCATTGACTTTGAACCAGCAAGGTATTGATACGCAGGATGTACTGGAGACGGCCAATACGAAGCGCGGGTTTATCAAATTTGAACCGGATCTCCTCGGCGACGCCCCAATGCCCTGGCAAGCAGTAGCTGATTTTTGGTGCAAAAGACAAATGAAGGGACGGCTAGTGGCGCAACGGATCATCAAGAAGCTTATCCAAAGCGAAGTTGTCATTCATGAAGCGCGCATCACCGTACTTGGGCTTGTGAAACAAGATGGTGTCGGCGCCTCCCCAGAATCCGGAGTGCTTGAACTCGTCTCAGAGCTTCAGGAATATGGCATAGAAGTTCAAGTGTCGGATGCCCAGCTAGAGCTCGGGCAGGCAGAGTGCGTAGGGGGTCTGTTGCTGACGAGACAAGAGGAGCTGCTTCCAGCGGTTTCGGTCATACTCGCAGTGCCTCACGAAGCGTACCGAAAAGCAGGGTGGAAATTATTCGAGCGTTTGCTGACTAGTGAAGAAGCATATGTATTTGATGTCAAGAGCATACTCGAGCGGAATGAGAAACCGGAAAAAGTGACCTTATGGAGAATGTAAGGAGGGGCAGCCCATGATAGTTGAAGATTTCAGTGATGAGAAAAAGAGGCCAAAGCGCTCGAACCCAGCAGTAAGATGGCTTGAAGCTATTCTTGCCATATTGATGTTATTGGTCTTATCGCCACTACTACTAGCAGTTGCCATCTTGATTCGTATCGAGTCAACAGGTCCAGCGATGTTCAAGCAGCAGCGAGGTGGACTATACGGGCGTCATTTCACCATCTATAAATTCCGGACGATGGAAGACGGTCGGGATAGAAAGCGTCAATGCCATAACCCGTTTGACGGCGATCCGAGCATTACGAAAATTGGCAATATCCTTCGCAAAACAAGCATCGATGAATTGCCTCAGCTGATCAACATCGTCAAAGGGGATATGTCATTCATCGGCCCGCGTCCCACAGTCATTAACCAGACAGATAATTATAATGATTACCAAAAACAGCGGCTGATGGTAAAGCCGGGGGTCACAGGACTCGCACAAGTGAGCGGACGCAATAGTCTAAGCTGGGATGAAAAAATCGATATCGATATCGATTATATTAACCGCAAAAGCTTGCGTCTTGATCTGTATATCTTGGCACAGACGATAGTCAAGGTATTCCGGACTGAAGAAATTTACGAAAAAAGCTGAGCGGAGGAGACTGCGATGACGACGAAATTGATTCACGCCGTAACTGTTTCGGAAAGTTTGAGCTTTATGAATGGCCAATTGCGCTACTTGAAAGGACGGGGATTCGAGCCGAAAGCATTGAGTTCAAAAGGACCTGGATTTGAACAATTTCAAGCAAATGAACAAGTGGAAATGCTTGAACTGCCAATGGATAGGGGCATTTCACCAGTGCGTGATGTGCATTCATTGGCCCGTTGCATCTGGATATTGCGGCACCACCGCCCCTTGATCGTCAATGCCAGCACGCCTAAAGCCGGCCTTATCGTAACGCTTGCTGCCCGGATGTGCCGGGTGCCTGTCCGGATTTACACGATGCGGGGGTTGAGGCTAGAGACCACAATGGGATGGAAACACAGCCTGTTGCTGAGCATGGAAAAAATCGCGGCGGCGTCTGCCACCCACTGCCTGGCGGTATCGGACAGTTTAAAGGAGCGGGCGATTGAATTCGGCATCGCCGAGGAAGAAAAAATCAGCGTCCTCGGAAAAGGCAGCGGCGATGGCTTTGATGTAGCAAGGTTCCAGCATAGCCCTGAAATTGAAGCAGCCGGGGGTGGGCTGCGGGAGCGCTATCAACTCAGTAAAGAGCATATAGTTCTCGGGTTTGTCGGGCGATTGACGAAGGACAAAGGAATCAACGAGCTGGTCGCTGCTTTCAAGCACTTAAGCTGGAAAAATGAACAGTTGCGCTTGCTCGTTGTCGGCGACTACGAAGACGATGACCCGGTGGATGATCAAGTGAAATGGGAAATCGAACACCACCCGGGAATCATCAAAACCGGCTTTCTTCCAGACCCGGTCGCTCATTATCATTTGATGGACATTTTTGTATTCCTGACCAAACGTGAGGGTTTTGGCAATGTGTCCATCGAAGCGGCATTATGCGGGCTGCCGGTGGTCGCATCTGATGTGACGGGTGCAAGAAATACGATTGTCGACGGAAAAACCGGCGTACTTGTGGATCCTAGGAATTTGCAGGAAATCACGGAAACGCTTGAAGACTTCATAGCCTCGGAAAATTTGCGCGTCCGGTTTGGGGAAGCCGGGCGACAATGGGCAAGCGCCCATTTCAGCAACGAAGTGCTATGGAAAGAGCTGGACAGTTTTTATAAAAACTGCCTCAGCGAATCGTTGGTGCCAACCGGCGAATTGAACTAAGGGTTCAGGTCATGCGGGGAAAATCAAAAACAAAGGGGAGTTTCATTTGAAAACATATTATTACATTGCGTCTGCCGGAGTGCTCGGCGTGAAAACGAATATCAAAAGTTTTGGCTGGTCTTACGGACACAATGTCCCAGAAGGCACGAAGGAACAATACGAGCGCTGCGTAGTGCGCATGCAGGTCGAACTGAAGGAATTCAATGATGATGCTGAACACGAAGCAATGGGGAAATATCATTACTTCAGCGGTACGCCTGGCGCAGATAAGATTTATTACACACGCAATTATGCCGGCAAAGGCCGCATGCGCATCCGCGCAGAAGGGTTTTTGACAGATGAGCCGAAAATCACGGTCAACCGCGCTTATTATAAACTCATTACCCATCGAATCATGAACCTCCATTCCATCGGCTATATCATGACCGATTTGGCGACGCTATTGCTCTTGAGAAAAGGCTATGCGCCGATCCATTGCTCGGCATTCAAAAAAGATGACTCGACCTTGACGGTGTTCGCTCCGCCAGATACCGGCAAGACTTTGAGCAGTATGACGGCTTGCATGGAACACGGGGCAGAATTCATCGCAGAGGACCTGGCTATCACAGATGGTAAGACAATCCATTCCGTTCCATGGACCAGCACTTTCCGCTATTATTCTACAGTCGAGCAGGGCCTGGGAGCGAAAATCAAGAACCGTGTCGACAAGCTGCTGCCCGTCATGGAATACATTAGCTTTAAAAAGGCGGACCCGATTACAGAGTATGTCGGCGAACAGTCGATTCTCGACCATCAGGTAGTGACGCATGTCGCGATACTCGAGCGAGGCGACGACTATGTGGCCGAGCAGAGCGAATCGGTTGCGCTCCAAAAGCTGATGAACTTGAACCGTTACGAATTCAATTACCTGCGCTCGCCGCTTTTGACAGCTTATGAATTCTTCAATCCGGAATTGAAGATCGACCAGGCCCTCGCCAATGAACGCGAAATTTTGACGCAATTGATCCGGGGCAGCGACAAAGTATTCTCCGTGAAAAAGAACAATGCCACCCATTATGCGAAAGAATTATTGGAACAAATCGGGAGCCCGATTGTACCTGCAGCTGTGGTGCAAGGGGCCTGAAAGGGAGCGGTCCACCATGTCAGCGAAAGTATTGCACGCCATGACCATTGCCCAAAGCCTGCAGTTGGTAAAGGGCCAACTGAAAACATTGGAAACCCGCGGCTATGAAGTGAAAGCGTTAAGTTCAGAAGGGAATTACGCCGAAATCTTTGAACAAGAGGAAGGGGTAAAGGTGCTGCACGTCAATATGGAGCGCGAAATTGCCTTAAAACAAGATTTGGAGTCGCTGGTTGCCTGTATCCGCGTCATTCGCTCTGAAAAACCGGATATCGTCAACGCGGGAACGCCAAAAGCGGGATTGATTGTGTCACTCGCGGCATATTTTTGCCGCGTGCCTGTGCGCATCTATAATGTGTTGGGGCTGCGCTTGGAGACGACGGGCGGCATCAAGCGGCAAATCCTGCTGAGGGCAGAAAAAATCGCTGCTGCCTCGTCCACCCATCTGCTTGCTGTATCGCCGAGTTTAAAACAGCAAATTGTTGAACTCGGCATCGCCCCGGCTGACAAAATCAAGATTCTCGGTCATGGCAGCGTCAATGGTTTCAATCTGCAGCGTTTTGAACTGGATGAAGAGATGAAAAAGCGTGTAGAAGAAAAACGCCAGGCATATGGATGGACCGGCGAAGAACTCGTACTGGGTTCGATGGGGCGGATCACAAAAGATAAAGGCATTGATGAGACGGTGCGTGCGTTTACCGAGCTGCATGAGCGCCATCCAAACTTGCGCTTGCTTATCATCGGCGATTACGAATCGGCAGACGCAGTGTCCGATTGGACGCGGGAAACGATCACCGACCACCCGCACATCGTCCACGAAGATTACCAAATGGACCCGGTGCCGTTTTATCATTTGATGGACCTGTTTTTGTTCCTGACCAAGCGGGAAGGGTTCGGCAATGTTTCAGCGGAAGCGGCACTGACGGGAATCCCGGTCATCGCAGCGGATGTTACGGGCGCACGCGACACTTTATTGGACGGGGAGACCGGCTATTTGGTCGATCCCGACAGCCATGAGGATGTCATGGACAAATTGAATACCTTGATTAGTGATCCGGTGCTGCGCAAAGCGCTGGGCGCAGCGGGACAGGAATGGGTGCGCCAGAATTTCAGCAACGAAACCATATGGGAAGAGATGGACCATTATTACCGAAGCTGTTTACTCGAACGGTCTAGCGTACTAGGTGAAGCGCAGTAAACAAGTTTATCGTCAGGATTCAACCAAAACGAAAAACCCGGCAACTCATCTGCCGGGTTTTGTGCTGACATCATTCTTTTCTTGGAGCGATACTGACCGGGCGAATGGAGCCCCATGGCGCGACATCAATCGTGACTTCGAGATCAACCGCTTCTTCAAGTTCAGGGCCGTGGCCTTGCTCGACATAAAAGTTTTCCAGTTGTGGGGCGACAATGCGGCGATCGTATTTACTGCCATTGATGGCACCGAAAAACGGGTTTTCCTCTATCCGGCCAATAACAGCGTATCCATCTTCGCCTTCGGTCAATGTGAAATAGATTGCCCCGTCGGAAATTCCAGCAGGTGCTTCGAGGTCCGGATATTGAAGCATGACATATTCTCCATAAAACGGATCGAAGGGGTCAAATGGCTCGGCGCGCAAAACATAATGTTCGCCAAACCATGAAGTGGCGTAGAAGCTGACGACGAGCAATGCGACGAAGGCAGTCTGTAAGGCAGGCATTAGCCATTTCTTCATGTCACTGCACCTTCTTTCTTGCGATTAAGCCACCAGGCAATGCCCGATAGAGCGAATAGCAGGAGCGCACCAATCAAGAAGAACAGCGACATGTCAAGCCGCTCCCATGCGTAAATGACATAAATGACAAATTGGACGACGATAAAATAAACAAAACCTAAAGCGAGTGGCTGGTCTTGGCGCTGAGCGATAATCAAATAGGCGAGCGCCGTTAATTCAGCGGCAATGGCCAAAACGATGGCAGTTTCATCGTAAAGCATAAAGCCGACAAGCCCCAGTACGCCAAGCCACATTACATGGCGTTCGCGGAAATAGGCAAGTGCTAAAACGGCAGCTCCGGCAATTGCGAGTGCAATCGCTTCAAGCATCGTCAATTCGGCAAAAGCCATATCGCTTTCTCCGCGGATTGCCAAGAAAACAATCAACTGAATGCCGCCAACTAATAAGTAGAGCGGGCTCAACAACCTCTGCTTGTCTTGCGGAATCAGCAACAAGAGCAAAGTAAGCGCGAACAAGGTCCAGATTGGCACGAGCGGGCTTTCGATATCCCATATGCTCCAAACGAGCAAACCGGAACCGAATAGCAAGAGCCAGCTGAAGATCATGGCCAGCCCGTCTTTGCTCAGGAAGAACCAAACGAGCGTGACGGCAATGAAGAGCAACCATTCGATCAAGCCGATGCCGGGAGCTGCCGAGCTCAGGATGGTGATTCCGCTAATAAATGCCAATACGGTAAATGCAGAATGGCGCCAGATAAAGAAGTGTGCGATGGCCGCAATAAACAAAGCCCAAGGGACGATGCTAGAGCCGGTACCGAGATGAAAGGTTTGGCCGGTCACAATTAAACTTGCCCAGAACATCACGTAACCGAGTATGCGGAAAATGACGGGGTGGCCGAACCGTTTTTTCTCGGAAAAATGAGCAAGTATATAGAAAATCCACATGAGTACTACGACCATGCCGACTTTTGCGATGGCCGGGATGGCTTGCCAATTGGCGGCGATAAAACTGAAGACGGCAAGCGCAAAAAAGATTAAGCCGATAATGAGCAAAAGAGGCAGTTTGCGTTTTTTCGGCTGACGGGTCTCAAACGCCTGGATGCGTTCGGCCGTTTCGGTATCGATGACTCCTTCTGAGCGCCACTGGGCGATTTTGCGTTCCCATTCCATAGCGGGCACCTCCCTAATTATTAACTGTATTATAATCCTAAATTGTCAGAAATGATAGAAAACCAGACTGGTTTCTAGGTCAAATTTAGTGATTTAACCATTATCATAGTTGGGCGAAGTTTAGCATAAAGCATAGTGAGTTTTGTGTTTATTTGGCAATAGACATTTGTATAAAGAGGGTTTCAGCTTCCATATGGCGAAAGCTTCACTTTATTACAAAAGGGGGAGAAATAAGTGTTGTGGCCACTGAAAATTGGGCTTGCTGGAGCCGTAAAGGCTGGAGTGTGAAGACAGTGGAATTATTATATGAGTGGATGGGGCGCCTTCAAATGGCGGTTTTTCTACTAGCGGCGTTATTGATTCCGTGGTGGTTAAAGCGATATTTTTGGCTCGGTTTAGTGACAATAGGGTATATCTTGTACATAACTTGGAGGATTTATCTTCAAGCTATGGGAAAGACGGCAGAATTCTCGAGCGGATTTAGCGCAATGGCTTTACCTTATTTGGCAGGATTATCGCTGCTCGGCTATTTATTTCAAAAGTTGATCGACTATCGGAAGCATAAAGGTTTTAAGGACTAGTAGAGGGAGTGATAGGAATGATTATCGATCCAACGCAACAAAGCAGTAAAGAAAATTACAAGCTGCTAATCGGCAGTGTGTTGCCACGGCCCATTGCCTGGGTATCGTCTGTGTCGTCAGGCGGCGAGTTGAATTTGGCGCCTTTCAGTTTTTTCACTGTCGCTTCGCGCAATCCACCGATGCTGATATTTTCAATTGGTGAAGGAGTTGGGGCAAGGACCGGGACAGTAAAAGACACCCTCACAAATATCCGGGAGCAGGGGGAGTTTGTCGTCAATATCGTTTCGGCATCCCTCGCGAATGAAATGGCGAAAACCGGCGAGCATGTCGCGCCGGAGATCGATGAATTCGATTACGTAGGATTGACGCCGATATCATCTGAAGTGGTTTCAGTACCGCGCGTAAAAGAATCACCCGTCAGCATGGAATGCGAGCTGGTGCAGGTCATTCCGCTTGGCGACGATCATCTCGTCATCGGCAAAGTGCTGCGCTTCCATGTCCAAGATGACTTATATGACAAAGGCAGGATCGATACAGCAAAACTTGCGCCGATCGGGCGGCTTGCCGGAACTTATTCGCCTGTAGAATCGATGTTTACGTTGCCTAATGAGCATTTGGAAAGCTATTTGCGGCCACCGGTAGATAAAGACCGGGAGTAGCCGTACCCACGGGGAGGGATGATTCATGGTCTTACTGGCTAAAAACATTAGGTTTGAACGCTTGCGGAGAGAACATTTGCCTGAGCTTTATGGATGGATCACGAAAGAGCCCCAAATCAATCGGTTTTGGGGATATAGCTATAACGGTACTTACGGGGAATTTGTGCGCGAGTTTGTCGGCAGCATCAAAGGCCGTGACCCGACTGAGCCGTTTCTCATCTATTACCTGGATCAGCCGATTGGCTATATCCAAACCTTCCGCTGGAGCGACTATCCTGGCAGTGAACAGTTCCAGGAATTGCAGCATGCAGCCGGGCTAGATATTCTTATCGGGGCTCCCGCATACCGCGGAAAAGGATTTGGGCAAGCCATTATCCGGCGTTTTTTAGAGGAAGTGGTGTTTCGCGACGGATTTGTGACCTGCTGCATTACCGACCCCGATATCCGAAATAAGCCGGCCATTCGTGCTTATGAAAAAGTAGGATTTGAAATCGTCCGGCGCGTAGAAGAAGTTTCAGAAATTACACGCCCGGTGTGGTTCATGCGAATCGGACGACAGCAGCTAGAACAAAAGAAACCCTAGCCGAACGGGCTAGGGTTTCACTTTTTGTTCGGCATCACGGATTGCTTGTTCCATGAAGCGTACGGGTTGTTCGAGCATACGCCCGTGCCCGACAGCGAGAAAAGCAGGCTGCAATAAGGTTAATTTTTTAGCACTTTGAAGTGCTGTGCGCTTGTCCCATGTCGCCATGGCCGGAAACGGAAACAAAGGCTTGAACGTTCCGGAAACGGCTGTTCCACCACGCGTCTGGAAAGCATCTCCTGCAATGAGCACGCCTGTGCGTCTATCGAAAAAAGAAATGGATCCCGGGGAATGCCCAGGAGAAGAGACGACTTCGAGCGAACCGACCCGGTCGCCTTCTTTCAGTAGGCGGTCAGGCGGGGTCTGGATGTTTTTAGGGGTGCCGCCTTTGAGCGATTTGCCTGCGTCTTCCGGGGAAGCGCTGCTATCGCCTCGGAGGATTTTGGCTTCTCTGGCGGAGATGGATATTTGTGCCGCCGGGAATTGTTTTTTTAATGCGTCAAGTGCGCCGACATGATCGACATGGGCATGTGTCAATGCGATTTCTGTGATTGGCTTGCCGATGGTTTTTGCCGCCAAAGCGATGTCCCTAGCCGCAAATCCCAAAGCGCAATCGACAAGAGTTAAGCCTTCTTGTTCTTCGATTAAATAACAATTCACCGGAAATAGTTTTGGCATAAAAGCTAGTTGGTAAACATTCTGTACTTTTTTGACCCGCATAACCGCCAACTCCTTTTGGTTGATTATTGCCATTTTAACGCAATTGGCAGCGGAATTGAAGATACGGGGCAAATAGTTGTGCAGGGGACGAAGCTGGCGCATAATGACCCTATATCGATTTTAACGGAGGAGGAAATCCAGTTGGTGAAGTTAAAGGGCGTAGTGCCTGCCATGCGTAATTTAAAAGAATTCGAACGACTCCTTGCCAGCGACCAGGAGACGATCATTTTTCTGGAGGTCCGGCTCGCACAGCTCAAGCCGCTCGTCGCTGCTGCGAAAAAAGCAGGCAAAAAAGTCATCTTGCATGCCGATTTGATTCAAGGCTTGAAAACGGACGCTTATGGCATTGAGTATTTAGTGCGTGAAGTCAAACCGGACGGCATCGTCTCGACCAGAAGCAATGTCATCGCACTCGCGAAGAAAAATAAATTGACGACAATCCAGCGTCTGTTTTTGCTTGACAGCCATGCGCTCGAACATAATTTGAGTTTGATCGATCAAGTCAAACCCGATTATATTGAGCTTTTGCCAGGTCTTATTCCTTCAATCATTAAAGAAGTTCACGAACGGACCGGCATTCCGATTATTGCGGGCGGTTTAATCCGTACGAGGGAAGACATTGAACTAGCCTATCAAGGCGGAGCGCAAGCCGTTTCGACGTCACAGCCAGAATTATGGGATACGTAATTCACTCAAGCCCCTTCACCGACGCCCTTGTTAACGCGGGGCTTCATTTTTTGTCAGATTTCAGTCCCTTAAAGATGCTTGAAAAAATGTTGACAGCGTTTTCAAAAACTGCTAAATTGATTTTACAAGTTAAGGACCATGCAGGAGAATAGGAGATCCGCATCGGACAAGGCCCAAACCAATGGGCCTTCGTTCGATGCGGATTTTTTTGTCTATGGGACTTGATTCAACATGGAAATCTTGTTTGCCTTATAGAGTGAATGTTTTGGGTAAAGCAGGGTATTAAAAAAGGGGTGTAGGGAAAATGACTATGTTTTTAGCAGAATTGATCGGTACAATGATTCTCATCATTTTTGGTGCGGGTGTTGTAGCAGGTGTGGTATTAAAAGATTCAAAAGCGGAAAACTCAGGCTGGATCGTCATTACAATCGCTTGGGGACTCGCTGTCACAATGGGCGTTTATGCGGTCGGGAATTTCTCGGGAGCGCATTTGAACCCAGCGGTCACATTAGGTTTTGCATTTGTCGGTGAGTTTCCGTGGTCACAAGTGCCAACGTATATCGCGGCACAGATTTTGGGTGCCATTATCGGTGCCGTTATTGTTTTCTTCAACTATCTTCCACATTGGGACCGAACGAAAGAAGCGGAATCCAAACTCGCCGTGTTCGCGACCATTCCAGCAATCCGTCGCCCGTTCTCCAATCTGATCAGCGAAATCATCGGAACTTTTGTCTTGGTCATGGGCTTGTTGTTCATCGGCGCCAATGACTTTACGGAAGGTTTGAACCCATTAATTGTCGGTGCGCTTATCATCGCGATTGGCATGTCGCTTGGCGGCACAACAGGTTATGCGATCAACCCTGCGCGTGATTTAGGTCCGCGCATTGCCCACGCTTTGCTGCCAATTCCCGGAAAAGGGCCGTCTGACTGGAGCTATGCTTGGGTGCCGATTGTCGGGCCGGTCTTCGGCGGTATTTACGGAGCCGTTTTCTATAAAGCCTTGTTTACTGGAGAGTACGGTTTGTCCTTCTTCGCATTAAGTTTAGTGCTCGTCCTGGTATTTATCGGGGCAGCCAGTGTAGAATTGAAAAAAGGCCGAGTAAAGGCTAAACAATTACGAGAAAGAACTATTTCATAAGGTAGCGGAGGAGATTCCAGTGAGTAAAAAATATATTTTATCGATTGACCAAGGAACAACGAGTTCACGTGCTGTGCTATTGAACCATAACGGCGAAATCGTCGGCACGGGCCAGCAGGAATTCCAGCAATTTTTCCCGAAACCGGGTTGGGTCGAGCATGACGCCAATGAGATTTGGACATCGGTTCTGGCTTGTATCGCAGAGGTGCTGCGCAAAACAGATATCGATCCATCAGAAATTTCAGGCATCGGCATTACCAATCAGCGGGAAACGACAGTCGTCTGGGACCGCAACACTGGCAAGCCGATTTATAAAGCAATCGTCTGGCAATCACGCCAAACAGACGGCATTTGCAATGAATTAAAGGAACAGGGATTGAACGACACCTTCCGCAAAAAAACCGGTCTCTTGATCGATGCTTATTTTTCTGGCACGAAAGTGAAATGGATCCTCGACAATGTCGAAGGGGCGAGAGAAAAAGCGGATAATGGCGATTTAATGTTCGGCACGATCGACACATGGCTTGTCTACCGTTTATCTGGTGGGTCAACGCATATCACGGATTACAGCAATGCATCCCGTACGCTCATGTATAATATCCATGATCTTAAGTGGGATGACGAATTGCTTGATATCCTGACAGTTCCAAAGAGCATGCTTCCGGAAGTGCGCCAGTCATCCGAAATTTATGCGCATACGGTCAATTACCATTTCTTCGGCCACGAAGTGCCGATTGCGGGAATTGCCGGTGACCAACAGGCAGCCCTATTCGGCCAAGCGTGTTTTGAAAAAGGCATGGCAAAAAACACTTACGGTACCGGCTGCTTCATGTTGATGAATACTGGCGAAAAAGCAGTGGAATCCGAACACGGCTTGCTCACTACACTCGCTTGGGGTGTTGATGGAAAAGTCGAATATGCGCTCGAAGGCAGTATATTCGTGGCAGGATCCGCTATCCAATGGCTGCGTGATGGGTTGCAGGTTATCAATACGGCGCCTGAGAGTGAACAATTCGCTAAACAAGTGGATTCGACAGACGGTGTCTACATGGTGCCGGCATTTGTCGGGCTCGGCACACCGTACTGGGATACCGATGCAAGAGGCGCGGTATTCGGTTTGACGCGCGGTACGACGAAAGCGCATTTTATTCGTGCGACACTCGAAGCGCTCGCATATCAGACAAAAGACGTTGTAGATGTTATGATAGAAGATGCAGGGATTGAATTGAAAACTTTGCGCGTCGATGGCGGGGCAGTCGGCAACGATATGTTGATGCAGTTCCAGTCGGATCTGCTTCATGTACCTGTTGAACGGCCACGCATCCAGGAAACGACGGCGTTAGGCGCTGCTTACTTAGCTGGCCTCGCTACAGGATTCTGGAAAGACAAAGACGAAATTGCCGCTCAATGGCAACACGACAAAACTTACGAGCCGGAAATGTCAGAGGAAACAAGCGAACGCTTGTACACTGGCTGGCAAAATGCAGTAGCCGCCACTCGTACATTCAAGCCCGTAAACTAAACTTACAAGTTAATCAAACGAGAGATAAATGGCCGGAGACATAGAGAGACCATGCCAGTACAGCAGATGCAGATCTGCGGCTGTGTACGGGTCTCTCTTTTTAATGTGGAATATATTGGAAAAGGAGTCGGTTAAGAATGAAATTCTCAAGCCTAGAACGGACAAAAACTTATGGTCAAATGAAACAAGCGCCACTCGATGTATTAATCATCGGAGGCGGAATTACAGGAGCGGGGATCGCACTTGATGCTACGGCACGCGGCGTTCGCGCAGGCGTTTTGGAAATGCAGGATTTTGCAGCAGGCACTTCCAGCCGTTCGACAAAACTCGTGCACGGCGGATTGCGCTACCTGAAGCAATTTGAAGTGAAAATGGTCGCAGAAGTCGGCAAAGAACGAGAAATCGTCTATGAAAACGGGCCTCATGTGACAACGCCGGAATGGATGATGTTGCCGTTCCATAAAGGCGGCACATTCGGACCGCTCAGCACAAATGTAGGACTGCGCGTCTACGACTTTTTAGCGGGCGTGAAAAGAAGCGAACGCCGCCAAATGTTCTCCCGCGAAGAAGCGATTCGCCGGGAGCCGCTTGTGAAGCAAGAAGGATTAAAAGGTGCAGGATATTACGTTGAATACAAAACAGACGATGCACGTTTGACGATGGAAGTCATGAAAAAAGCTGTCGAAAAAGGCGCACTTGCACTGAACTATGTGAAAGTGAAAGGCTTCTTGTACGACAACGGAAAAGTGGTCGGCGTTGTAGCGGAAGATCAGCTCGACGGCACGATTCACGAAATTTTTGCGAAAAGAATCGTCAATGCTGCAGGCCCATGGGTCGACACATTGCGCGAAGAAGACAAATCGAAAAAAGGCAAAACTTTGCAGCTGACAAAAGGGATCCATTTGGTATTTGACCAATCCCGTTTCCCGTTGAAGCAAGCGATTTATTTTGATATGCCGGACGGCCGTATGGCATTCGCCATTCCGCGCCAAGGCAAAGTGTATGTCGGCACGACCGATACGGTTTACAAACAGGACATTGCTCATCCAACGATGACGACTGAAGACCGCGATTACGTCATAGAAGCTGTCAACTTCATGTTCCCAGATGTAAGAATCACAATCGCAGATATCGAATCTAGCTGGGCAGGATTGCGTCCGTTGATTCACGAAGAGGGCAAAGACCCATCCGAAATTTCCCGTAAAGATGAAATTTTTGTTTCTGATTCCGGCTTGATTTCAATTGCAGGAGGCAAGCTCACGGGCTACCGTAAAATGGGCGAGAGCATCATGGATCTGGTTACTAAGCAATTGCAAGAGGAATACGGTACTTCGTTCAAAAAAGTATCGACGAAAAAAATGGCGCTTTCCGGTGGGGAAGTCGGCGGTTCAAAAGGCTTTAAAGCATTTAAAGCAGACCGCATGAACCGTGCGGCTGAATTCGGCCTCACAGAAGACGCGATGGAAATGCTCGTCAACCGCTACGGCGCAAATGTCGATCAAGTATTGCGCCATTATACAGATGGGTTGGCTGATGCAGCTGATCATAATCTCGATCCGCTCGTCTATGCGATGTTGCAATATGGTATCGAATCCGAAGCGGTCTGCAAACCGGTTGATTTCTTCATCCGCCGTACGGGCGCGTTGTATTTCGATATCCACTGGGTTCATGCACATAAACAAGCCGGCGCAGATTATATGGCAGGCGTATTCAATTGGACGGCCGAGCAGAAAGCGCGCTACATGAAAGAATTGGAAACCCTTCTTCACGAAGCAGTCATTCCAACCGACCAATCTGAATTAAGTAAATAAGTGCTAACTGGCTCTGTAGCCCCTTGTCATTCATTTGATGAGGGGTTATTTTTTTGATGAAATTAATATTAATTATGCCATTAGTGCTAAAAGAGAAGTTTCAGAGGGTAGAGAATAATATCCATTATTTATCTAAATTCAAAAATATTTTTACATTGTCTAGGCATTTGTTCAGAAAGAAAGTATAATTTTTGTAACAATCTATTTGAATTATCAGAAAATATAGAGTGGAAAGTTTATGGGGGACGGTGAGGAGAATGATCAAGAAACAGACAACTATTGCAATGGCGGCTACGACATTAGCCCTTTCTCTGATAAGTTTAGGCACGAGCGAATATGCACAGGCATCATCTGAAAAACCGGTAGAGCGTGTCATTGTGAAAATGACGGAGCAGACTATAGAAAATGAGGCTGCACGAAAAGTCACAACAGCGAACAATGGAGAAGGGCAAATCGTCACGCTCGAAGTGCCAAAAGGACAAAGCCTGGAATCTTTCATGGCTGAACTATCCAAACAAAGCGATATCGAATACGTGGAACCGGATGTGCCCGTCGAGCTTGCGGCTATCCCGAGCGATCCGTTTTACGCGGGCTATCAATACCATCACCGGCTCATCGGTTCAGAATCTGCCTGGGACCGTACGATTGGACGTGATGATGTATTGGTGGCGGTGATTGATGATGGGTTTGATTTGGCACATCCCGATTTAAAGGGCCGAGTTGTCTCGCCATTCAATATCATCACAGGAAAACCTGGCAGTGTCAGTGTCGAGCTTCATGGTACACATGTGGCAGGCCTTATTGCAGGCAATATAAACAATAATGAAGGCGGAGTCGGTGTAGCTCCGGGAACGAGCATTATGCCGATTGATGTATTTGATGGAGAAGATGGTTTTATTTCAGATGTGGCTGCGGGGGTTTACCGTGCAGTGGATAATGGAGCAGACATCATTAACATGAGCCTGGTTGCTTATGCAGACACGAACGTCTTGAGAGACGCTGTGGAATATGCTCATGCCAACAATGTGCTAGTGGTGGCTGCTGCTGGCAACGACGGCATCAGTTCTCCTTATTATCCGGCTGCTTACAAAGAAGTGGTTTCTGTCGCTTCGACCGATGCTGCGGATCTGCACTCTGACTTTTCGAATTATGGCAAAACAATCGATATCGCTGCGCCAGGAACAGGTGTCTTTTCCATCTTTCCAGATGGTTTATTCGGTGGATTAGACGGGACTTCCATGTCGACGCCAATTGTCTCCGGTGCGGCAGCGCTGTTAAAAGCAAATGAACCGAAACTTAGCCATACCGATATCGCAGGACGCTTGATGCTGACGGCGAAAGACCTCGGGAAAGTTGGGAAAGATGATTATTATGGACATGGGCGATTGAATGTCGACCGCGCGCTGAGTTTGGATGCTAGCCATTGGTCGAACCGTCTATCGGGTGCGACGCGCTACGAAACGGCGGCAGCCATTTCCAAAGCCGGTTGGAGTTCGGCTTCAACCGTCATCATCGCAACTGGCAGCGATTTTCCGGATGCCTTAGCTGGAGGGCCGCTTGCCTACCAGGAAAATGCGCCGATCTTGCTGACCAAAGGAGATAGTTTGCATCCGGCTGCAGCAGCTGAAATTCGTCGTTTGAAGCCGGAACATGCAATTCTTTTGGGCAGTACCGGTGCACTTTCTGAAAATACTAAAACGCAAGTAAGCGAGCTGGTCGGAAGTGTTCGGCGCATCGGCGGCAAAACACGCTACGACACAGCCGCCCAGATCGCGAATGAACTGTCGAGTGAACGTGCGGTCGTCTCAAATGGCCAAAACTTCCCCGATGTGCTTTCGGTGTCGCCATATGCAGCGAAGCATGGCATTCCGATTTTGCTGACGCGCACCGGCACGTTGCCGGCAGAAACGAAAACAGCACTCACCGGCAAAAATTCGACGATCGTAACTGGCGGAACCGGTGCAATCAGCAATGCCGTCATGGTGCAATTACCGGATGCTACACGCTACGGCGGAGCAAACCGCTACGACACCGGAAAACTGATCAATCAAGGCTTGCCGATGGGGAAACAAAAAGCCTTTATTGCGACGGGCACAAATTTCCCTGACGCCTTAGCAGGTTCGGTACTCGCGGCTAAAAAAGACGCGCCGATTTTATTGACTGCGGCTAACTCGATCCCTTCCTCTACCAAGAGTTTGCTTCCAGCGTATCCGGCTTTTTCCATCTTCGGCAGCAAAGGGGCCGTTTCGCCTAATGTGAAGTTCGAAGTCGATTTGCAATTAAAGTAAACGACACAATGTCTTTTGCCAAAGAGGCTCCTCCAAAAAAGATTCCCTGCCTTTACATATCTTTAAGGATTTCAGGGTAAAGGAAAGTATCAGGCAGCATCGGCTGCAGCAGCTACTGTATTGGAGGATGAAAAGATGAGAAAGATGAATCGCGGAATGATTACGTCACTCGGGGCGATTGGCATCGCGCAAGGGTTGAAAATCGTTACACATAAAGTGGTGGCAGGAAAATGGGATTGGCAGCAAGCCTTCACGACAGGCGGCATGCCAAGCTCCCACTCAGCAGGCGTATCAGCACTCGCTGCCTATGTTGCTTCTAATAAAGGCGCACGCCATACGGAAACAGCACTCGCCGTCGTATTCGGGGCCATCGTTATGTACGATGCACAAGGAATCCGTCGACACACAGGTGAAATCGCACGACTGGTCAATGATCTCGAGGATAGCTTCATGCAAATTTCCGGAGAGTTCCCGAGCTTTGAATTTGTGGAGCGCGAGAAAGAGCTGAAGGAATTGCTTGGGCATCAGCCGATTGAAGTGTTTGCGGGTGCAGCATTCGGCACTTTGCTCGGCATCGTGGCCGCAAAAATCGAGAATCGCGAACGGGATTTGGAACAACAAAAACGACTGCCTCACAACGGGCGCATGAGCCGTTCAGATTACAGATGAAAATCCGCCGTAATGGCGGTTTTTTTGTTTGCGTTGAAAACGCTATGTAAAGTTTGTTAAGTGTTGGTGAAGAGTGTCCCTAAAGGGGTTACGGGAGGAGAGAAATCGGTTAGCCTAAAAGTGAAAGCAGACCCATTCGAAGGAGGAAGATCATTTGAAGATTTCTGCTCTGAACATTTCACTTTCGTCACTCGCTTTTGGCCTGGTATTCATGGCGCATTCCGAGCCCGCGACATTTGCCAGCGGGGCTGTAACAGGGAACAATCAGTACGAACCAGGACGCGGAGTGATCGAACGGCTGGGTCCTCAAAATGATGTGGAAGAAGAATTGGCCCAATTGGAACAGCGTGTAAACAGTAAAGACAACTTGACCATTGAGGAGTATCAGGAAATCCAAGGACAATTGGACGAGTTATTGCAGCGGGTGAACAATCAGGCGAAAGCGAGCGGACAACCGAACGTACAACTATTTGGCGAAGTACTCGAATTGCAGCAAACAATCACTGGAATCGATGTCCGCTAAATGGCTAAAGGTTTGCTATAGAGATGGATACAGGAAGCGATGCTCAGGCATTGCTTTTTCAATAGAGAAACCAATAGGCAAGTGCGATTCAATCTGCTATTCAGTGAAACGCATTAAAAATGAACAGCAAAAAAACAGGGACCCGTATATGTAGCGGGTCCCTGTTTTTGACGTTTAATAAGCGCCTTGTGAGTAGGTAAGTTCATAGCTGTGTGTGTAGATTTCGAAAATGTTGCCAAAAGGATCTTCGACGTAAACCATTTTATAAGGTTTATCATCGGGATAATATTCACGGATCGGCATCCGCTGTTTGCCGCCATGCTGTTTGATTTTTTCTACCAATTCTTCAATATTTGGATCCTGAATGCAGAAGTGGAAAATGCCCGTTTTCCAATACTCGAAATTATTCTCAGGTTTTTCATTGTGCGGGAATTCAAACAGTTCGACGCCAACTTTATCTCCTGTGGCAAGATGGGCAATCCGGAATTCCTTCCAGTCATTTCCGAAGACGTCACGGCACATTTGTCCGATGGCGGTATCATCATTGTATACGGGTGCTGGTTCCATGATGGTGTACCAGCCGAGTACTTCGGTGTAAAATTCTACTGCTTTGTCGAGGTCCGGGACAGATAAACCGATATGTGAAAAACTTCTTGGGTATGGCATCATTTGATGATTCCTCCTTTGTTTGGTTGACAGTTACAGTATGGGGGATTATTCTGCTATTGAATAGTATGCACTTTTTTGAGAGGTGCTACCCAAAAGGGAAGTAGGGAAACAAAATGGACAAATTGCTGAATGTGGACGAGCATGGCAAACTGAAGTGTTCGATCGAGTATACACTTCAAAAAATCGGCGGGAAATGGAAGCCAGTCATTCTGTGGCATTTAGCGTATGACGGCATACATCGTTATGGAGAGCTTAAGAAATTGATGCCGGGCATCACCCATAAAATGTTAAGCCAGCAATTAAAGGAATTGGAACAGGATCAGCTGATTGTGCGGAAGCAATTCAACGAAATGCCTTTGAAAGTGGAATACTCCATTTCTGATAAAGGCACTTCTTTAAAGCCATTGTTAAAGGAAATGCATAATTGGGGCAGTCGGCAAGACGAGTAGCTTTGCTTCTTAGCGAAAACGTCTTTCCTCAAGCTAGCTCTAATTACTTAAAAAGGCTATTTTTATATGCCGTAAGTCACGATTGATTATTCATTTTGTTGTTCAGAATTTTGAAATTTATTACCAATTGAGGACAAAATATTACAAAGGCAACCTAAGGTGGAGGTTTGACGTTCTAAGGTTTATAATGAAGAAAATTCGGGGATAAATTATGTCCGGCAGGAGGTACAGCTATGAAATGCACAAAGTGCGGCACGACGAATGATAAGTCTGCAAAGTTCTGTGATAATTGCGGCGCGCCGCTCGCTACAAGAACACAACGCAAACCGAAGCGCAATAAATTCATGTATGCGCTCGTATTATTGGCTATGTTATTAGGGCTTGGATTTGGCTTGGGACAACTATTGAACGATGAACAGCCGGAAGTGGCATTGCCGCAAGAAGACACCGAAGCTTCCGAGGAAGAGCCAGTAGAAGAACCACAGGAAGAACCGGTGGAAGAAGAGCCAGCGGAAGAACAAATGCCGGTAGAAGAGCCGGAAACACAAGTATCATCTGAAGAATCGGTTGAAGGCACGGTAACCAAAGCCGAAAATATTACCCATCCATCCGACCAAGAAGAAAAAGTCGAGCCGAAGAAAAAAGACAAAACGGCCGTCATTAAAGATGCGCAGTCTCGCGTCTATACCATCTTGACTGAAGGCGGGCAAGGGTCTGGGTTCTTGTTCTCAGAAACTGGCATGGTTGTAACCAATGCACACGTCGTGTCAGGGTATACGGACGTCATTGTGCGCAATATTAATGGCCAGGATCATGAAGGAACGGTTGTCGGAATTTCAGCTGAATCCGATATCGCCTTGATTCAAGTGGATGCTTTGACAGGAATCGCGCCCTTAGAAGTGGAAATGGCAGCGACCGATGTCGGAACGGAAGTTATCGCACTTGGCAGCCCATCTGGTTTTGAAAATACGGCTTCTATGGGCTACCTGACAGGCATCGACCGCGATTTCTACCAGGAGTTCACTTACGAAAACATTTACCAGATCGACGCAGCGCTGGCACCAGGTTCAAGCGGCGGGCCGCTACTCGATGCTGGAACTGGGAAAGTCATCGGCATCAACTCGCTATTGTTCCCTGAAGGGGATTCAATTGGATTCTCTATCCCGTTGTATTCGATGTATGACCAATTGGATGCATGGGTGAAAAACCCGATGAGCCGTGAAGCAGTCGCCAAAATCTTCCCAGCCTACGATGATTTTGACAGCAACTACGAAGACGAAGATTATGAATTCGATTACAGCACCACGCATGAATTCACTGAAGAATCATTGACCGAGTTTATCGTAAGCTATCAGGAATTTTACGAATTGGCATTGCAAGAAGAAGATTTCTACTATGTCCAGAACTTACTGGTTTACCAAAGCAATATTTACAATAGCATGATCGAATACATTGACCAGATTGCTGGTAAAAACATGGAGCACATCTTCACTAAACTGGATATCACCAATATGGAAGTCAAGGAAGATCATGCCCTTGTCTATACAGAAGAAGCGTTCGAGTTTAAAGACGCAGAAGGCAATTGGTCGGTGCAAGAACGCACGAAAGTCTATACGGTTGTCATGGACGATTATGGATTCTTCTATATTTCCGATATCGTCAATGTAGAATAATGAAAAGCCCTGAATGGAAATTCAGGGCTTTTTTGATGGATGAAATAAAGAACGCAGCTTCCTTTTGGGAGGCTGCGTTCTTGTCGTTTAGCTGCTCGAGACGAGGTCGGCTACGAGAATATAGCGTTCAGGAGCGTAGCCGACGAAATCAAAAGGATAGCACGTCGAGACAGTCAGCGTGGCCCTTGGTTTTGGGACAATGACGGTGCGGTCGTCTTCGTCGACAATGCGTACTTGGCGAACGCGGTATGTGAAGGTGCCATCAGCTGTCTGGACGATGAACTCATCGCCTTTGCCAACTTGTCCAAGCTCACGAAATACAGTATCGCGATGCCCAGACAAGACCGAGTTGTCGGATTGCCCTGGCATCACGCTCCCTGCATAATGGCCGACGCCTTTTTCCAGTTCGTCTTCATCGGTGCCGTGAATGATTGGCAGGCTTGCCCCTAGTTTAGGAATAATGAGTTCGCCCATCAAGTCGCCGATTTGGGGGTCGGATGGATAGCTGATGTCTTTTGGAAGTTGCCCTGTTTCTGCTGGTTCTGCCGGTTTTTCCAAATCCTTAAGGCTTTCCGCAGGTTCCGCATCCGGCAAGGAAACTTCAGCGTTTGTAGTCTGCAATTTTGGCGCGAAATCTTCCGCAGAGACAGCATCAGCTTTGTACAAAAGATAGCCTTTTGCGAAAGTCGCTGCCTGGGTGCCGCTGAACCAGATGCCGAAAACAATCATTCCGGCTGCGGCAATCGTCATCAACCAGGAAATGGTTTTTTTACTCATGCTGTGCGCTTCACTCGGGAACGTCTGAACAACAAAGCACCAAATACAACAAAGGCAAAGCCAATGAACATATTTGCCGCAAAATCACTTGCTGTTTTTGGCAATTTGCCGCCTTTGACGGTTTGGTTCGTGTTATCCACAGGCTGTGTCGGAATCGGTGTAATGGTCGGTGTGCTGTCTTCCAATTCTTTTCCGGTATCAATGATGAGGTCCGAACCGAACATGTCAGCAGTCAACAGGATATCTGCCAGGAATTCACCTTGAGTATTGTATAGCTCAATCAACAGGTCGTAACCATCTGTCGACTCGAGAGAAATAAGGGATTGAACACTCATCTCTTTTTTCTCGTCGCCTTTAACAAAATAATACTTGGCTTTCATTTCAAAGATTTCCATAAACTCATCGTAGATCGACAAAAGTTCCGCGATTTGTTCAGCGGATAATTCGGTTACAGTCGAAAATTCCTCGATCGCTATCATGCGTTCGCTAAGTGCCATCAAGCGTTCTTCGAATTGTGGATTTGTGTAATCGAGTGTTTCGAAATGCTGTGCCAACCGCTCAAGTTCTTGCTCGGTCAAGCCGAATTCACTAAATACACTCTCCACATCCAGATCGAACAGCCAATCTTCTTGGTAGAACATAATGGAGCTTTCCAAGTCTTCGATAAACTCATAGTCTACAAGAGATTCGTCGAACAAATTAAGGAATTGTTCCAGTTCTTCTTTTGAAGCAAATCCGTAATCCTCTAGTAAAGAGGCTAGGTTTTCATCTGTAATCGATGTTAGGTCCAGATCGAAATTCAAGTAAAAATCGAGCGATTGTTCCAGTTCTTCCACGAAAATGATAAAATCCCCGTCCAATACGTCGACACCCGTGTCCAGGTCTCCGAATTCTTCCAACAGGCTGTTTAATTCCGCCCGCGTCAATTCGTATGTATCCATGAGTTGCAAAATGCTGTCTTCTGTCAGCGGCGTACCGAGTTCGATGGAAGAATAAAAATCATCCAAAGTCCATCCTTTAGTGTCTAAATAGTCGATGTAATCCGCTTTTTCCCAGCCGATTTCAGCCAATAAGCGGTTAAACCCACGATCATCCTCTGAAATAGCGGATGCAGTCGCTGTCCCGATCATAATTGTCAATAACAGGGAAGTGATAATGGTGAAAATACATTTCATTTGAATCCTCCTATATGTGAAATAAATGGAATATCTAGAATAGTATAGTCGTGAATCATTACTTTTAGAATGGGTCAATAGAATTATAAGTGGTGCAAACATCGCCGGGGCATCGACTAGAATTTCGAATGAAAAAAATTAATTATTCGAATTGTCTTGCATTTTAGTTATTCATTATCGTATAGTCTATACAATAATGAATAAATGAGGTGAATAGATGCACCGACATTTGCTTGTGCCAGATTCTATAGAAGAAGTTATGGCCATGCACGACGAAGATATTATTGTTACTAATAGGGAAGGGCGCATTATCAAAGTCACAGAATTGAGTGGCCTACACTACGGAGTGGAACCGGCTGCCTTGCTCGGCCGATCGATCTATGAATTGGAGAAAGAAGGTGTTTTTACACCAGCAGTCACTCCGCAAGTCATCGAACGGAAGAAAAAACTGGTGCTTGTCCAGGAGACCGCCAGCGGTAAGAAGATGCTCATTACGGGCATGCCGGTTTTTGATGAGCAGCGGGAAGTCGAATATGTCATCAGTTACTCCTACGAAGTGTCAGAACTAATGATCATGAAAGAATACCTGGAATCGCTCGAAACCGAAATGGACCGTGTTAAAGGAGAACTTGCATATTTGAGGGGAAGGGATGTACCGGTTGAAGGATTCATTGCACAAAGCGCGCAGTCTGAACGTGCCTTGCGCAGCGCATTGAAAATGGCGGAATACGATGCGCCTCTCGTCATCGAAGGGCCAAGGGGAACCGGCAAAAGCTTAATCGCAAAGCTGATCCATCAACATAGTGCACGGCGTGAGGAAGCGTTTATCGAAGTGGATTGCGGGGCGATCCCCGACACCATATTCGTGGAATCCTTTAATGAAACAGACGGCTATTTTAGTCTTGCTGCAGGTGGGACACTAGTGCTCAACGAAATCGATCGCCTATCATGCCGAGCCCAGTCGATGCTCGAGAAGCTGCTGGCAGAAAAACGCGACATCCGACTCATCGCGATTAGCGAAACGTCTTTAGAGGCACATATGCAAGCAGGTGCATTCCGTGAAGCCTTGTTTTACTTATTGAACATTTCGCATATCGAACTGGCCGGTCTCCGTGGACGTCCAGAAGACTTGGAAGCATTCTTGTTACAAGTACTTGAAGAACTCGGCCGGAAATACGGCACACGAAAAAAATTGGCCGATGCGGCGTATATGCATCTACTGCAATTGGAGTGGAAAGGCAATTTCCGGGAAGTCCGCAATGTGCTGGAACGCAGTTATTTGGAAAGCGAGTACGCTGACATTCGTCTCGAAGACTTACCGGCGAGTTACCGCCCAGCGCAAGACGAACAAGTGGGCATCGAACTCGAAGGCCGGACCTTGCCGCATCTACTGGATGTAGTCGAAAAGAAAGTGCTCGAGAATGCCAAGAAACGCTACCGGACAACGACTGAAATAGCGGAACGGCTGGGTATCAGCCAGCCATCAGTTGTCCGCAAATTAAAAAAACACGCTATCGCAACAGGAAGGGATGAAGACTTATGACAACGAAACAAACACCAGGCTGGATGGACATGACGAATTCGATCGGCAATTTACTTGCGCCGAGTATGGCAAAAGACCATCCAAATCTTCCGGTCGTGAAAGCGGAAGGCTGTTATTACTACGGGGCGGATGGACGCACTTATCTGGATTTCACGTCCGGCATTGCGGTGGAGAATGTTGGACATCGCCACCCGAAAGTCGTTCAGGCAATCAAAGACGGGGCGGACCATCTAATCCATGGGCCTTCGGGGGTCATCATTTACGAATCGATCTTGAAATTGGCGTACGAACTGCAGCAAATCATGCCAGGGAAACTCGATAACTTCTTTTTCGCCAATAGCGGCACCGAAGCGATCGAAGGCGGCATCAAGCTGGCGAAATATGTAACGAAACGCCCGTATGTTGTGTCTTTCACAGGCAGCTTCCATGGCCGTTCGATGGGCGCGCTCAGCGTATCGACCTCGAAAAGCAAATACCGTAAGCATATGCAACCCTCTTGGCTGACGTATCAATTGCCGTATGCACATCCGGATGATTTGCCGGAAGGAGCAGACCCAGCTGTCTTTTTCCCGGAGAAACTCGAACGCGATATCGAAAAGCTTTTCAATCATCAAGTGACACCGGAAGAAGTTGCTTGCATCATCTTAGAACCGGTACTAGGTGAAGGCGGCTATATCATTCCGCCGAAAGAATGGTTGGAAAAAGTCCGCGAAATTTGCGACCGACATGGCATCCTGCTTATTTTTGATGAAGTGCAAACAGGCTTTGGCCGTACCGGCAATTGGTTTGCGGCGCAGACTTTTGGCGTCACGCCGGACATTATGGCAGTTGCAAAAGGCATCGCAGCCGGACTTCCGCTAAGCGCGACGGTGGCCTCGAAAGAGTTGATGGATCAATGGCCGCTTGGTACGCATGGGACGACATTCGGCGGCAATCCACTCGCCTGTTCAGCAGCACTTGCTTCTATAGAAGTATTAAAAGAAGAACGGCTATTGGAAAATGCCCAAACACTGGGCGCCTATGCCCTCAAAGAGCTGGATAAGCTAAAGCAAAAACATCCCGTCATCCGTGAAGTGCGTGGCGTTGGGCTTATGATTGGCATCGAATTGATGGATACTAAAACGAAACGGCCGGATGGGAAAGCAGTCATGGAAGTTTTGGATGATTGCCTGAAGCAAGGGGTGCTGTTCTATTTATGCGGCAATTCAGGAGAAGTCATCCGGATGATTCCGCCTCTCGTTGTCACGCAAGAGCAGATTGATGAAGGTATTCAAGTGCTCGACCAGGCATTAACGAACTTACGGTAACAATTGAAGGGGATTATACAAAAGGGGGAAACGTTCATGACCAGCATTCCAAAAGAAAAACAGGCTTTATCGCCATCTGCCACATGGAAATTCATCATCCCATCACTAATCGGTGCGCTGTTATTTTTGGTGCCTGTTTCGTATGAGGGGCAAATTACAATAGGGGTCGGAATTTTGGCTTCTTTTCTGCTCAGCACATTCGGCGAGTGGATTCCTGGATTCATCCTGATTCTTCTTGGCTTTTCCGCAGTCACAGGGTTAGTAGCGACAATCGCAAAGCCTGATTTTATCCGCAATTCCGAGATGCTGCGCCCGATTTTCATTATCGGCCCTGTCAGCTTGGCCATTCGCTTTATCGGGTTTGCGGTTGGCGTCATGGCATTCTATGAAGTCGGCCCTGAAGCGATTGCTTCGCGCAATACAGGCGGCGTTGTGCTTTATGACCTGGCGCCGGTGCTCTTGACTTGGTTCTTGTTTGCCGGCATCTTGTTGCCGCTGCTCGTTGAATTCGGCTTGATGGAATTCGTTGGGACTTTGCTCAATAAAGTGATGCGTCCGGTGTTCACACTTCCAGGCCGTTCGTCGATCGATGCCATGGCCTCCTGGATGGGCGCGGCACCAGTCGGAGTACTTGTAACGATGAAACAGTATGACGAAGGCTATTACACGAAAAGGGAAGCGGCTGTCATTGCGACAACGTTCTCCATCGCTTCGGTCGCCTTTAGTTTAGTCGTCGCTAATGTAATCGGTATTGGACATCTCTTCTTGCCGTTTTATTTAGCGGTTTCGGTTGCTTGTCTTGTGGCCGCAGTCATCATGCCGCGAATTCCGCCTTTGTCTCGCAAAACTGATACATACCGCGAAGGTGTCGGCAAACAAATTGATGACACGGTTCCAGAAAATGTGTCTCTGGTTAAATGGGGTTTTGAAGCTGCGCGTATGAAAGCGAGTCGTGCTGCTAGCGGCAAGAAGCTTGCACAGTCCGGCATCGGGACGGTTATGGACATTTGGCTCGGGTTGATTCCGTTGGTGATGGCGCTTGGCACAGCGGCACTGGTCATTGCAGAATATACGCCGATCTTCCGAATCATCGCCTATCCGCTCATCCCAATACTGACGCTTCTAGGATTGCCAGAAGCGGCTCAAGCAGCGCCGACTTTACTGGTCGGATTTGCGGACATGTTCTTGCCTGCTGTTCTTGGCAGTGGCATCGAGAGCGACCTGACGAAGTTCGTCATCGCCGGCATGTCGCTCACACAATTGATTTACATGTCTGAAATTGGTATCTTGATTTTGAAATCAAATATCCCGGTGAAGTTCTGGGAGCTATTGGTAATTTTCCTATTGCGCACAGTGATTACCTTGCCGGTCATAGTCCTGTTCGCTCACCTTTTCGCTTAAGCAAAAGCCTCCGCCTTAGCGGAGGCTTTTTTGCTTATTGGAAACAATGCTATACTCTCAAGTAAACGACTGTATGAGGAAAGGTGAGAAGTTCCATGAAGATAACTAAAGCAATCATTCCGGCGGCGGGCCTTGGTACCCGTTTTTTGCCGGCAACCAAGGCGATGCCCAAAGAAATGCTGCCGATTGTCGACAAGCCGACGATCCAATACATTGTAGAAGAAGCAATCGCCTCTGGCATCACGAGCATTATCATCGTTACGGGCAAAGGCAAGCGGGCCATTGAAGATCATTTCGACCATGCCTTTGAACTTGAACACGTACTAAAAGAACAAGGAAAGCTCGACATGCTGGACTCGGTCTTGGCGACATCTGAAGTGGAAATCCATTACATCCGCCAAAAACAGCCGCTCGGCCTCGGCCATGCCATTTGGTCAGCGCGCCACTTTATTGGAGATGAGCCGTTTGCGGTGCTGCTTGGGGATGATATTGTCCAAAACGATCCACCCGCGCTTCTTCAATTGGTGGAGCAATTTGAAAAAACCGATAGTCCCGTAATCGGCGTCAAGGAAGTCAACGATAGCGACACGCATCGTTATGGCATTATCGCCCCATCCGAAATCGATGGAGCTGTTATGAAAGTCGATCATTTTGTCGAAAAGCCAGCTCCGGGCTATGCGCCATCCAATTTTGCCATCATGGGCAGGTATGTCCTGACGCCGGAAATCTTCCAATTGCTGGCTGAACAGCAACCCGGTGCGGGCGGGGAAATCCAATTGACCGACGCCATCGGAAAATTGAATGCAATTCGTCCAGTCCTGGGGTTTGCTTTTGACGGCAAGCGCTACGATGTAGGCGAAAAATACGGGTTCATCGAAACGACGATCGAGTTTGCCCTTCAACGCCCTGAATTGAAAGCTCGGCTTTTGAAGTTATTCGAACAGAAATTAGCCGAAGAAAAGACGGGACAATAGTTTCATTTATCGATTGAATTTTCTGATAATGAATGACATACTAAATATAAGCTCAACCGAATGGACACTGTGAGGAGGAGATTCGATGATTACAGAAGATGATATCCACGTCGACTACCGGATCCAGATGCGGCCGGGAACTGAAATCTTTGCTTGTGAAGCAGATTGTACACTGAAAGGGCAAGACGAGCAGGTACAAGTAGGAGATGCCCGTTTCTATTTGTTTAATCCACAGCGCAGTTCGCTTGAATCTTTAGCCATGTATGCGGAACACATCTCTGAGGGTTTGGGGGAAGTGTACCGCGACCTGAAGCATATTCCAGATATCGATGATGTCTTTGGGCTAGTTGCTGTATTTGATGACTTGAAAGTGGCAGAAGATGAGCGCAACAAAGGCATCGGGGAATCCTTTGGCCAAAAGATGCTGGAGGAGTTGCGTTTTCTAGATGTTGAGCTGCTGGTTGTCATTCCTGGCTATTATACGAATACAAGTAAACAAGACGAGGCCTATAATAAGAAAATTAGGGCTTATTACAAAAAGAATGGATTCAAGCGCTTAAAGAAAAACATGGATAACCCAGTCATGTATACGTATTTATAAAGCAAAGGAAAAGCTGTCGAACTGGCAGCTTTTTTTGTTTGCTTAAAGCAACAAAGACTAAAACCAGAGTTTTTTCAAAAAAACCTTGGATTTTGATGGGAATTATTGTATCCGCTTTCAATCGCTTCAGGGAGTGGAGTGTGAATCTTTCTACATAGCAAAAATAATATCTGAAAATTAAGATTATATAATACTTAATACCTAAAATACTCAAAAAATCACAGGATATTATTACTGACAATACTTTTTATACTAGTTTAAATTGTTTTTGTGTAGTAGTATAGGTTTATGATATTTCAATATTTATAATATTGAAATAAATAACAGGTAATTTAACCTATGCGATGGGGTGGGCAGAATGAAAAACAATTTGAAACTTGGAATTCTGATTTTAACGATGCTTGGATTCGGGTGGGCATTATTTTCGCTAGTTCTGCCGTTTTCTACCGAAATGCTTCTCGTGGCGGGGCTCTCAATCCTGTTCATGACTTTGATTCATGAACGCTATGTATTCCTGTATGGCATAAGCATCATTTTAAGCTACGGGACTTTTTTGACGATCTTTGCCTTTTTCTTCACGCAACGGCCGGAATTGGAAATCATGTATGTCTATAGCCATTTGCTATTTACCGGGTTTATCCTGTCATTTTGGCTATTGCTCAACCAAATTAAGCAAATTGGCTACGAAGCCAGCGAATTGCGCAGGCAAGTGCAACTTCTCCAGAAATATCACGGGGAAACAGATATTCTAACGGTGAATGAGTTCACTGAACAGGCACAATGGCTGTTGAAAACTACTGAACGCCGTCAGGAAGAAGCGTGGTTTGTAGAAATTTCAATCAATACGAAAAATAAACGCACGCAGCAAAATCTCAAAGAGTCTCTTGAGCGGGCAACTTTGTCGACCATCCGCCAAAAATTCGATTTGGCGACCTCAACGGGGCAATCGATTTATCTGCTGCTGAAAGATATCGATGAAGAAGGGGTTCGTCTCATGATGGAACGCTATCGGGACAAGGTGAAGCAGGAGCTGAATTTGCTGGATTCCCCTTATAAAATCAGAAAGGAGCAGGTGTCCAATTTAAATGAACTATCTCGTGCTTTAGGTAAGGCCATATGAATATACTTATCACCGCCACAGTTATTCTGTTTTGGGTTTTGCTGCTGTTCTATTCCGCGGTGACGATTGGTGGCGTCTGGTACAGATTGCGGTTCCGAAATCCGCCGAAGATTAAACATTATCCGAGCGTCGCCGTGCTAATTCCAGCTCATAATGAAGAAATCGTCATTGAAAATACATTGCGTGCCATGGCGCGGCTTAAATATGAAGGCAAGCTCGATATTTATCTATTGGATGACAGTTCCAAGGATGGGACGGCTGCCATCGTCCAGGAATTTGCGGAAGTCTTTTCGCGCATCCATTACATTCCGGTTCCTCCAGGTAATCCGAAAGGCAAATCGCGTGTTTTAAACTACGGATTGAGTATTACGGATTCAGATTATTTCGTAGTCTATGATGCTGACAATGAACCTGAGGCCGATGCTTTGGAAAAATTGGTCCAGGCAGCGGAAGTGGTGCCAAACGCAGCGGGTGCTGTCGGATACGTCAAAACTAAAAATGTGGATACAAATATATTGACCCGCATGATAGCGCTCGAATTTCAGGTGTTTCAACTACTCATGCAATGCGGCCGGTGGGCACTCTTTAGACTTGGGTCACTAGCGGGTACGAACATGCTGCTGCGCCGTTCGGTTGTTGAAAAGCTGGGAGGATACGATGTGTACGCGCTGGCGGAAGATGCCGAACTTACGGTCCGTTTGACAGCGGCCGGTTATGTATTGCCGGTGATTCCGACTTCGCGCACTTGGGAGCAGGAGCCAGAAACATTAAAGGCCTTTATTAAACAGCGGACACGTTGGCTTACGGGAAATCTCTATTTGCTTGAAAAGTCGATAAAGGATCGGTCGCATTGGAGAGGGAAAACCTTCGTGCTCAGTTTGCAGCATCTCTTCACGTATTTGATTTTCGTATTGATGCTGCTAATATCGGATGTTTTCTTCGTCCTGAGCATTGCTGGGGTAGACATCCCGAACATTGGCGCTCCGCTTATGATGCTTTGGTTTATGACCTATATTGTCTATACGGCACAGCTTCTAAGCGCATTGGTCATTGACCGCAATGTCTCATTGACCAATGTACTCTACGTTTTGGTCATGTACTTCACTTACGCCCAATTATTTATTCTGTTATTGGTCCGCAGCGTCACGACATACACATGGAGTAAATTGCGTAAAAAAACAATCGCTTGGGACAAAACGCAGCGCTTCAAAGGGAGGGTGGATTCATGACAAAAGGGCTCTTATTGGCAATGGTTTCCGGGCTTTTTCTTGTTGCATGCAGTGAGGAGGCAAGTGAACCTGAACCTCCGAGCGAAGAGCAGCAATTACCGGATGATAGTGAAGAGGCCGTGGTGGAAAAAGCAATTCCTGAAGGCTTTGCAGAAAATTATTTCGATGAAAAACGATTTATCCATGCCTACCCATCTGCCCCAGATTCACAGTATCTCTCAGAAAGCATCGGGTTATACATGGAGTATTTAGTGATGATGGAAGACGCGGAACAATTTGAACTTCAGTACAACAACCTGCTAGATGAGTTTGTGGTAGAAAAAGAGGAAGATTTTTTTATCAAATGGCTGATTTATGAAGATGCAAGCGTCAATGCGCTGATCGATGATATCCGGATAGCTGCAGTGCTCAGGGAGGCAGCTGAATTATTTGGACAACCCGAGTATTCCGACACCGCGGACCGGATTATTGAAACGATTTCTCGGATCCAAACAAATAATGGGTACACGGTCGATTATTACGATTGGCAAGTGGAATTTCCAGCGCAGCGAGTAACCTTGAGTTATTTGATCGACGATGTTCCAAAAGACATGAACGCGGATCGAGTGCTAGAGAACGTCGATGCCAGCGAAGTATTCTTTCCGGAGTATTTCGATGTGGTAAATGAAGTTTATGTGAAAAGCGAAGTTGTCCATCCGATCGATCAATTGCTGATTGCCATTAACCGAGAACGAATTGGTTTATCCTCGGACCTTTTTGAGGAATGGCTTAAAACCGAATGGGCGGAAGAAGGGAGATTGTTCGGAAGGTACGACCGCGAGACACTTCAGCCGGCGGTAAGGTATGAATCGCTGGCAATGTACTTTTTCATGAATGAATATTTCCTGATTATTGGAGAAGATCAAGCAGCGGAAGAAGTGAAAACCCGTGCGACAGAGATGATCGAAGAGAACGGGGAAGGCGAAACGCATTTCTTCGATTTTATCCATTACCATCTCATGATGGAAGATGAGACGAAGTAGGAAAGGGGGCTCCATTGATGAAAAAGATCGTTTCCCTCCTTTTGCTGGCGGTTATTTTAACCGCCAGCCCTTGGCAAGCAATTGCAGATCAGTCAACGAGCGATCCTTCAAAGGTCCTGATTTTATACCACGCAGAAGAAGAGACGCAAGAAGAAGAAGTGCCACTTCTCGACATGTTGGTTGGGCATTTCAGTTCGGATATAACGATACAAACCATTGAAGACGCTGCGGCAGAATATGTTAAAGGCGATTATACGCATGTTATTTATTTAGGGCTTGGGAAAAGACAATTAACAGAAGAAGAATTATTTGTAGTCGACCAATACGATGACATTAAAAAGATGTTCATCGGGAATTATTTCGAATACTTCAAAGAAGCGCCAGGGCTCAGCATTCGAGATTACCGCAATATTGATGCTGTAAGCGGTGATGGCAAAATGTTCGATTTGAGAGGAAAAAAAGAAATGATGCTCATCAATGGGGTCGGCCAAATGCAGGTCCTATATGAAGGCCGGGCATCTGATGGATCATATCCTCTGATTTTCAAAAATGACAATTTGTATTATGTGGCAGCCAACTCGATCACTGGCAGGCTCGGCGATATTGTAGGGGAATCGCTCTTCGACTTTTTTGATCAAGAAAAGTCCCAGCCGAAGAAACTGATCCGCCTGGAAGATATCCATCCGAGAAGCGATCCGGTGTTGCTCAAGCAAGTCGGTGATTATTTAGCGGAGCGGGACATCCCTTATGCGGTGACAGTCGTGCCGGTTTATAAGAATCCAGAAACGGGACAAGACATCCATTTATCCCAAGCGCTTGAGTTGGTTGAGGTGCTTCAGGAGATGCAAAAAAATGGCGCAAGCCTCATTCAGCATGGATATTACCATCAATACCGGGAAGATGAGACAGGTGAAGGTTTCGAATATTGGGATGTCGATTATGATCGCCCGATTTATCAATCGAATACGGCAGAAGTGAAGCTGAGAGAAGATTTCACTTCTGGTGAAGCTTATCAAGATTTCGTCCAAAATATCGGCTTGCCCTATGAGCAAACGTATATATACGATTCCATCGTTAATGGGGTATATGAAATGACGGCGGAAGGCTTGTACCCGATTGCCTTCGAGGCGCCCCATTACTCGATGTCGCAAACCGGCTATCAAGAGCTGTCTAAGTATTTCACGACTTATGTCGGCCAAATCCAAATTTCCGACCGGACCTATGATGGAACTTTTGTGCCCTTGTATGAGTCGACTCCAGCAGGCCTTCATGGAATGAAAGTGATTCCTGAAACAATGGGGTATGTTGATCCGAAAAGGAAAGGGTCAATTGAGCGGATGATGCAAAAAGCGGATTATGCGTCTCAATTCAGCGACAGTTATTTAGCATTTTTCTACCATCCCTATTTGGGGATCGAAAAGTTTGATGAGCTGATGACCCAATTGGAGAAATACGATCAGTACGAATGGGTCGATTTGAAAGAGATGGAACATAAGACGGAAGTGGATGGAATGGTGGTAGAAACTGCGAATGGCGATATCAACGTTTCACGCCCGATGAGTGTTCTTGTAACGCAAACGACGAGAGATCTTTGGTGGGTAGCCATTCCGCTCATTATTTTTGTCATCATAGCAATAGCGACCATTGCTCGGAAATTCCGTAAGCAAAAAACGGATAGTGAATTCTGGGAGAGCCAATGAAACCGGCCGTGTATAACAAAGTGGGGCAGAGAATTTCTCTGTCCCATAGTTTTTTTCGGTAAGCTAGTGTAAGATAATTTGGGTGGAGAAATTCAATATCTTTTTGATTTTTTGCCAATTATTTTACGAGGAAGATAATATAATGAATAACTTTAAACATTTACCATTTTTCATCTGCTTAGCGTTCTTTTCCGGCATAGCCTTGCTTTTTTTTCGGTGGCCATTTTACGAATACGCTTTAATGGCGGCTTTTGTATCAGTTCCGTTTCTCCTGTGGCTGCCTAGGAAACAGCTGCCGGTCTTTTTATTTGTGGTGCTAATTGCATCACTTTTGATGGCGGTTCAAGAACCTGCTGCAGCCATGAAATCTATAGGGAATTATTTCCTGCTGTCGGTTTTCCACTTTTCACTTTGGACAGTTTCCGAACAATTAAAATTACTGGCAGAAGAAACAAAACTTCTGAAAGATGAGCGGGCACTTTTGCTGCAAAAAGACGAGGAGCTTCGTGCGCTGAATTTGCAGGAATTTGTGGAACAGGCTTTATGGATGTTAAAGACGAACAAACAACAAGACCGAACGTGGCTAATGGAAGTGGCACCGTTTGCCAGCTGCCCTTTACAAACCCGAGAATTGGAGCGGGCAGCGCTGCTATCGATAGTTCGGGAACGGGATCTCGTAACTAGCAGAAAAGGAGCGGTTTATCTGCTAGTCAAAGAAACTGGGGAAGATTCTGTTCAGCCTTTGGTGAAGCGGATTGAACAAGCGATGGAGACGGAGCATGAACCTGCAAGATTTAAAATAACCAAAACGGCGATTACTTCAGTCGGCGAAATGGGGAGTTTATTCAGTTGAAGAAATTACATGCAAGGAAATCATTAATCATGGCAGTTTTGGGAAGCTTGGCGATAGGGGGATGTGGAATGGTCAATGGGCAAGAAAGTTCAGTTCAGGAGACAGTCGACTCCCATTATGTTAATGACGAAGGGGTCATTCATGCCTATCCAGACAAACCGGAATCTGAATATCTGTCAGAGAGCCTTGGTTTGTATATGGAATATTTGCTGCAAGTTGGAGATAAACAGCATTTTGCAGAGCAGGCAGCCATTCTGGAAGACCGGTTTTTAGTCGAGGCTGGGGGGCAAGTATTTGTCCCTTGGCGACTTTACGAAGAAGCGAATGTAAATGCATTGATCGACGATGTGCGCATTTCAGCGGCGTTGGAAGCGGCAGCTGAACAATTTGCAGAACCTGCTTACTCAGAACTTTCCAAGCAAATACTATCTGCAATTGAAGATCGTCAGCATCAGCAAGGAACTGCCGTTGACTTTTACGACTGGTCTTTTCAATTGGCAGGCAATCGACTGACACTCAGTTATTTGATTGACGACATGACGGTGCTTCCCGAATCTTATACTATGCTGAATTTGGAAGAGACGGGTATTTTTTTCCCGGAATATTATGACTTTGAGAAAAAGCGATATGTCAAAAGTAAAGAAGTCCATATGATTGACCAATTATTGATTGCAATCAATCGTTTTGACCGAGGTTTGGAGTCTCCTGAATTTAAGAAGTGGTTGATTGATGAGTGGGACAGCCAAGAGAGATTGGCTGGGCGTTACGACCGAGAAACTGGAGAGGCGGCTGTCGATTATGAATCGCTAGCAGTATATTATTATTTGTGGCAGTACTTCGAGCGTGTCGGTCATGTGGAATTATCGGAACAAGCAGTACAGCGTGCAGAGTCATTGGCGGGAGAAGAATTACCGGGGGAACTTCATTTTTTTGACTTCATCCATTACCAAATGATGATGCACGGACAATAATAAGGCTGTGTCAGTAAAAAGGCGAAAAGGAGAAATCCTTTTCGCCTTTTTTAATGGTTTCGACCAACTTGTATTTGACTCACCTAGTTAGTTTATTTTCCAGCAGGGTATGGAAATAATAAGGCGTGAATTTCAGGAGGTGGTCGAATGGAAATGGTCTTAGCGGTACTGATTGGTCTCGCGTTGAGTGCGACGGTCGGCTTCCGTATTTTTACCCCATTGTTGATCACAGGAATTTTCGAACGTGTTGATTGGGTCACTTTGTCTGAAGGGTTCAGTTGGGTCGGCAGCACGCCTGCACTTATTGCGTTTGGGGCAGCTACGATATTCGAAATTCTGGTCAATTATATTCCGGCAGTCGGTTCATTTATGAAATTGATTTCCACGCCGGTCGCGGCACTTGCTGGAATCTTGTTGACGGCATCATTTATCGGGGATGTGAACCCGTTTTTGGAATGGACCATCGCAATTGTCGGTGGGGGCGGTGTAGCTACAGCTTCTCATGCTACTTTGACAGCGGTGAAAGGGGTCAGCGATACAGTGTTGATGGGGCCGGCTGTCTCGGTTGCAGAGGATGCCACCGCTACCATCGCACCGATATTGATTTTTTTGGTGCCGGTACTGGCGGTCGTGTTTTTGCTGGGGATGGCAATTGTGATGTTCCGTTTGTATAAACGTTTTTTATACAGGAAAAGCCCAGCTTGACTCGCTTTAGCATCTGGATAAGAAAATGGAAAAAAGCCATCCAAGGATGGCTTTTTTTTGTCTTTAAGGTCAACGCGGGATGGTCAGCACTTGACCGACGCGAATGGAATTGACATTGGTAATTCCATTCGCTTTGGCGATGGCCGTGACAGTCGTATTGTACGTTCTGGCGATGCTGTACAAAGTATCACCAGCTTTTACCGTATACTTAACTGTGACGGCAGGGGGCGGCGTTTGTTTGACTGGGATCGTCAAGACTTGGCCGACGCTGATGAGATTGATATTGGTAAGATTATTGGCGGATGCAATGGCTGAAACGGTCGTTTTGTATTTGCTTGCGATGCTATAAAGTGTATCTCCCGCTTTCACGGTGTATTTCACAGAAGATGCCGGCGGCGGTGTTGGGCTGCTTGTGCCAGGAATCCTCAACACTTGGCCAACGCGAATTAAATTGTAATTGGTGATGTTATTGGCTTTTGCCAAAGCAGCTATAGTCAGATTGTATTTTTTAGCGATGCTGTAAAGTGTGTCGCCGGCTTTGACTGTGTAGGTGGTCCCGCCAGCTGCAGGCAACTTCAATAGTTCGGAAACGGTAACGAATTTATAGCCTTTTGCTTTCAACTTGCTGATCATGCCAGGGAGTGCGCCAGGGGTTCCTGAAGCTCCAGCGCCTGTATGCATTAAAACAATGGATCCTGGCACGATGTTATTGAGGACTTTATTGGTGATTTCAGTAGAAGATAAGCCTCTCCAGTCGATGGTGTCAATATTCCATTGAATGGTGTGCGTATACCCTGCGTCGCCCACAGCTTTTAACACGGTCGTATTGGAAGCGCCGAATGGTGCACGGAAAATAGGTTTCGTCGATTTCCCTGTGGCGTTTCGATAAGCGGTTTCAGTACGGGCAAGTTCACTTTGAATAGCGGTGGTGCTGATTTTAGTGAAATCTGGATGCGAATACGAATGGTTGCCGACTTGATGTCCGGCATTGGCGATATTGCGGATCCAGCCCGGATGATGATTAATACCAGAACCTGTAAGGAAAAAAGTGGCTTTGATGTTATTGGTTTTCAGCGTATCGAGAATTTTATTGATATTGGTCCCGTCGGCTCCATCATCAAAGGTCAAGGCGACTACCTTGCTCGTCGTATTGCCTTTTGTGACGTAAGTAGAAGATGCGGCATTTGCTTGGCCTGTGAATGACAGTAGTGAAAAGAGCAGTAATCCTGCTATTGCGAGCAACTTACTCCATTTGAATAACATTCGGCTCACCCCTTATTTGTTTAAGCCGTCTATTGGCTTATGTATGTGAAAAAATATGAAAAAGGGTATGGCTTTGTAACGAATATCCAATATTCAATAATTTGCATAGTCTTATTATATCATTTTATTCAACAAAAACTATTAATTAGTTTGAATATTCAGTAAAATATAATTATCTTTAGGGATCCTATCCTCTGACATTTTCTGCTGCCAAATGGTCTTGATTCTGTTTGAGCGATACCGATGTCTGAAAATTCCTGAGGGCGGGTATGGAATAGCAAATGAGGGGAACGGGAGGGAAATTTGCATGCGTTATATGAAAGAGCCAACGATTATAGAGCGTGGTGAACAACCGTATGTAGGCATTGCAGCTAAGGTTTCGGAGCACATCGAAACAGCACCCGAGCTGGCAGCTGAAGTGTTAGCTTGGTTACGTGCGCGTAATGAGTCACCTGCTGGGCAGCCGTTTATCCGCTTTTGGTGCCTTGATGACGATGGGCGCAGGCTGATTGAAGTGGGCATTCCGACAAAGAAACTTATGCCAGAAGATCACCGCGTCGTTTCCGGATATTTACCTGGAGGAGATTTTGCCCATACAACTCATAATGGCCCGCCAGATTGTTGTTGGTCTTCTGTAGAGGAACTAACCGATTGGTTGGGACGGGAAGGATTGTCGCCGGCATTGCGCTATGAAGGCGAGACGAAAATTTGGGACGGCCATATCGCCTTTTTCGTAACTGATCCCATTCACAAAAATACACAAGATGCTTGGGTGATTGAGCTGTTTATTCTGCTGCTCGCGGACCATGCTGCATAAGAAAAGACGCCTTGCTTATTGCCGTTGGTATCCGGCGATGGGCCAGGTGTCTTTTCCTGTAGGCTGAAGTGAAGGGCAGGGCGGGCAGTTGTTAAAAAAATAACTCGTGCTGCCGCTTTCGTTGTCTGGATAAATGGTGAATCGAGGCGTCAATTTCTTTCGAGATGCCGAATTGTTTATAAATAATACGCGTTCTGGTTGGAGACACGAACTCCATAGTGTATTGATGGTTGAAAATCCAAACACAAGTTAATTTGGACGGAGATTGAGTGGGATAGGCGGAAATGCCATCTTTTGAATACAAGACGATATGTTTTTCGAAACGTTTGAGATTATGTCGGGTAGCTTTCAGACGCAGATTGTATGGGCAAGCAACCGTCAAGCATGCTTTACCGATCAAGGCCAAGGGCGGCTCGGTTGAATAATACACGCCGTTCGTAGTCGTTGCGCGCGAACGTTTACCCGTCTCGTACCAAGATTCAAGAAGCACAAGCTCCCGATCGATCCCAAACTCGCCGCAATTCTTCATCCACTATCTCTCCTTTTTAAACACACGAAAATCGTATCACTTAATTTTTTTTGAATCAATAGTCATGCATAGTTTATTGTAATTATTATGGCAATTAGCAACTTCTAATGTACTTGTAAATGGATTTTTTATACACTTTTAAAAGCATTAGTGCTTATTAACCGTGCTGGACGCTAATTGAAGGCTTTCGTAAGCTGAATTTACCCGGGAATAACAAGGACGTCCAGAAGGAAAAGAACATGGAAGATTTCACGGAAGTGGCAGAACAGTATGCACCGATGATTTCATCGATTATCCGCAAGTTGAATATTTACGCAGATTATGATGCATTTCGCCAACTGGGGTTTATCGCACTTTGGCAGGCGTGGGAAAAGCATGATCCGGAAATTGGCCATTTCGCGCCGTTTGCCTACCGCAGCATTAACGGTGCCATGAAAGATGAATTAACGAGGCGCCAAAAAGGGGGCAAGAAGGTTAAGAATTCTGAGTTGTTTCTAGAAGAAGAGGAGGCCGTAGAATGGTCTGCGGAAACCTTACCTGAATGGTTGGACGCAGTTTCCCTGAGCCCGAAAGAACGGCGTCTGCTCCAACAGATGTATATAGATGGCTACAGCCTCGTGGAACTGCAAAAATATTACGGCGTCACATTATCCGGCATGAAAAAGCGCAGGGAGCGTATTTTATCAAAAGTCCGTGCGGCAATTTTACACCCATATAAAAGTTGCTAAAAATAGCTGGAACGCAAGAGGAAGTTATCGGTATAATAGGAATCTAAATGGGAAAGGTAGGTGCATTCATGGAAGCGATGATGACTGGCATGATCAATAATATTTTCTTCATCATTTTCCCGATCATCCTCTACCAGATGTTCGCAACAGCTGGACAGCGTAATTTCTTCGTCAGCCACCGGATGACCATGACCATCCTGTTTTCCATTTCCATCATTCTTTGCATGGTGTTTCCGTATCAATTTTTCACAGAAGATTATATATTTGATCTCCGGCAAGTGCCGATGATTGTCGGCGCTTTATACGGTGGCCCCATAGTTAGTGCAGTGCTATTCGTTGTATCAGCCGTTGGGCGAATAGCAATCGGCGGGAATGGCATGTATATTGCCATTTTGAATCAATTGATAGTAGCTATGGGCGTGCCTTTTCTTGCCCCGCTTTATGGCAAAATCAATCGCTGGTGGAAAGCGGTGCTCGTATTTTCGATTTCAATTGCGTCATTATTGTTTAATATGCTTGCGGGCTATTTCATCTTTGGGAATCCGATTCACAACTTGATTGGCATATGGCTCATGCTGATGCTCAACCAGGGCGGCATCATTATCCTGACCGCTTTGCTCATTGAACATCTGCAAAAACAAGAGTATCTATACAATTCGCTTATGCGCCATGAAAAATTGGAGACGGTTAGCCATTTTGCGGCTGCTGTGTCACACGAATTGCGTAATCCGCTGCAAAGTGTAAAAGGATTTGTGCAATTGCTGCAAGTGTACGAATATCCCCGGGCCAAACAGCTGGAGTTTCAGCAAACCATCCTGGAAGAAATTAAAGTAGCTGAAGATTTAATAGATGATTATTTAATTTACGCGAAGCCGGCTTACGGTGAAATGAAACAGCTCGAAGTGGAAGCTGAACTATCTCATGTTATCAAAATCATGTCTCCTTATGCCAATGCCAGAAATGTAGAGCTCTCGGTACAAAACGGCAGTTCCTTGAGCCTGATTTTAGGGGATTCGCAAAAGTTTCGCCAAGCCCTCGTGAACATTGTCCGTAATGGCGTGGAGGCAATGCCGGCCGGGGGGGAACTGGAGATCGAGCTCGAAGCATCTAGCTCTTCAATTTGTGTACATATCCGTGACGAAGGGGTGGGTATGACAAAAGAGCAGGTCAATCGCCTCGGGGAACCTTATTTTTCGAATAAGTCAAAAGGGACAGGTCTTGGGTTGATGGTCACATACAGTATCGTCAATCAAATGGATGGAGAAATCAGCGTCCAATCAGAGCTTGGCAAAGGTACTCGATTTACATTGGAATTTCCAAAGCTGACGAAATAAAAACCGCCTAGGCAGCCAATTGATGGCACGCCAGGCGGTTTTGCTATTGGTTTTGAAGTTTATGAAGAAATGGCAGAACGGCTTGTTCCTTCAATTTTGCTTCGAACATGACATCAACTTCATAGCCTTTCACGAGCTTTAGCAACTCATAAAAATCCTCTTCTGAAATGAGGTCATGATGACGAAGGTCCGTGAACCCTTCTCGCCCGGTGCTGATGTGGACTTTAGGGCGCCCATACCCTTCCCAAGTCGCCAGGATTTCCGAGAAGTCGACCGGTTCGCCTTCGTTATTGCAATTATGATGGTGGATATCGAAACAAATTGGCACTTTACACATGGCATGGACATCGAGTACATCGCGCAGTGTAAAGGTTTTGTCATCGTTTTCGAGCCTAAGTCGCTGCCGGATACTCGCCGATAGCTCTAAGTAATTTTCTGCGAAACGTTTTTTGGCAGTTTCTTTATCGCCATAAGCACCTCCGGTATGAAGGATCATGTCTGTGCCGCCAAGCAATTGAATTAATTTATCGTGGTATTCAAGGTCTTCAATCGATTTGCGGACTACTTCTGGTTTCGGTGAATTCAAGACTGTGTACTGTCCCGGATGGACAGAGACCCGGATGTCATGTTCAGCAACTAATCGTCGAATTTCACTGGCAATTTCGAGGAAGTCTGCATCTTCCCACCAGCGCCAATCGTTAATTGGGTGGGTGGACAGCGGGACAATAGAGCTAGAAGCACGATAAAACAGGATCCCTTGCTCTATATTCCACCGAATGACTTCTAAGATGGTTTCCATATTTTTGATCGTTAATTCTTTAATCTTGCCGACGCCTTCTTTTTCAGCTGTCGCTAATCGCAATGTGCGAAAAATTGTTTTAAGCTCTGTGTTCATGCAAGCATATCCTAATTTCATTATTCTCAGCTCCTCCCGCACAATATACCCGATTTACGTAGAAAACACACTAAAATTGGGTATAGTATTAGTAAAGACGAATCGAGGAGGAATTGGAATGACGGCAGAAATCACCAAAAATCCTACTGGCTATACTGCGACATTCGACAGGTATTTTGAGCATTCCACTGACAAGGTTTGGCAGTTGCTAACAGACAACCACAAAATTCATCGCTGGTTTTCAGGTCTTCAGATGGAAGAGGAAGGAGAGTCGGGCCATTTGACCTTGGAGATGGGGCATGGCAAAAAGAAAGAGTTGCCGATTACCGACTATAAACAAGGCGAAGTCCTAGCTTATGAATGGGGAGAAGACCATGTGCATTTTGAACTGAGCCCGGATGGCCAGGGCACAAGAGTGAAGATGGTTGAGACATTGCCCGACATTACCAGCGAGACTCCAAAAGACGTTGCGGGTTGGCACGTCGCGCTGGATATTATGGAAGCCATTTTAGATGGCCATGGAATTGAACGCAGCTCTGAATGGGAACGTTGGTATCCAGAGTACAAGCGCTTGTTCGAGAGCATGGGCGCCGATTTTGCATAGAAGGACGATAAACCCCTAAGTGGCTGAGCCGCTTAGGGGTTTGATGTGTTTTCTAACACTGTTTTTAGAGAAAATGTGCTCGTCTGAGTGCATTTCTTTAACGCCTAGAGGCAGCAAATGCCACCTTGTAAATCAGGGATTCAGGAAATCTGGAATTCGTATTTACGGTCTTCGCGAAATTCACCGTTATCGTAGCTTCGTTCAGCGAAAGTGATCAGTCCTGAGTTATCGATTAACAAAACCGTGGCGGAGCGTGTGCCGTAATCGGGCATTTTGATGAACATCGGCGACAAAGCGCGTTCCAAATCTAGGCCGACACCGGTTTTGGGCAAAAGATCATCAGGCGCTTGTTCAGCGTCTGCAAGAATTTCGAATAGGCGGTCCAGTTCCACTTGTTCGTTCACCGATACATAAGCATCGAGCTTTTCTTTTCCGCGTTCCACTTTCGGCCACGGAGTATTCAAGAAATGGTTGCTTAATCCGTGGGTGCCGGGTGGGACCTTTACCGGTTCGCCTTGAATATTGTTGTAATAATAAAGCCCGTCGGCATCGCCTGCGATTAAATTGAATCCGGCGTATTTCTGATCATCAATCGCCCGCAAGTAATCTTCTGGAGACAGCTGGCCGGCCAAAAAAAGTGTGACCAGTTCGCCACGGGATTTGGCGCTAGCTGCCATGTGTTCGGGGTCTCTATAATTGGTCAGCGCAGCGAAGCGGCCGGCCTTGTTGACTCCGAGCCAAGTGCCCATCTGGCTTAAATCACGGCCCGCGAGAATATCAGGGGAATCTTCCCAAAAGTGGGCGGGTGCTGCGGGGCGGCCGTAAAATTCATCCCGATTTGCAGCCACGATCAATTTATAGCGGGGATGCTGTTGGAATTGCAAATTGATTAAACACATAGTAAATCCTCCTCCTGATTGGATAGAGATAAATACAGAAATCCATATAAATCGTTGAGTTGATTTAATTATAACGGATGTGAAGGTGTGAGGCATTGAATGATAATTGTTGAAAGGAAGAGTGGTGTAGTTATCTTGATTCTTTTGGACTATCTCTATAAAGAAAGACAAAGAACATAGTGCGAATTATTTATTTGAAGATTCAGAAATTAAAATGGTTTTCTTTTCTTGTGAGAAATGATATGATTTTGTTAAATCTATAAACCTAGTTAATATACATTATATGTATTTATAAATGAAAAAATAAATCTTTTTACTTAGGACAATTGGTTTTCGAACTTCAGAAAGGCATAAAACAGGAGAATTTAATCTTTAAATATCTGATAATTCGGATAAAAAAGAGGTGAGGTGCTATGAGGGAGCCGGGCAAAAAAACAGTTTGGCTTTTGTTCTTTCTGCTCATATGCTGTGTAGCGTTTTATAGCGTTGGAATAACCAGTGCGGATTCCGGTAATTCGATTGTCTTAGAGGATGGAAAAGAAAGAATCGCTGCAGGCAGCCGGCTTTCTATTTTTGAAGATAAATTGGGCAATTTGCATATTGAGGATATTCAACGACCCCCTCATGCATGGAATTTCATGCCTGTCGGCAGTACCCCTGCGAATATTGGGTTCAGTTCATCAGTTTACTGGTTGAGGGTAGAAGTGGACAATCAAGCACAAGCAGAAAAAGAATGGCTTCTTGAACTGGGCTCATCAAGTATCAATCAAGCGAGCTTGTACACAATGGATGATGAGGGAGGATTTAAAGTTGCGCAGGCTGGCAAAGCTGTAGAGACCGAAATCATTCACCGAACTCCTGTTTTTGCCTTAACGCCGCCTTTAGGCAAGACAACCGCTTACTGGATACGCGTTGAATCATCAGCGCCGATTCAATTGCCGGTTACAATCTGGGAACGGTCAGCCTTTGAGAGCCAAACGAGGCACGAGATCGCATTTGTCGGTGTGCTAGGCGGGCTTGGTTTACTGTTTTTACTCTACTATGTCCATCGTTTCATCGTCATCCGGCAACGTGCTTATTTATATTTCGTGATTTATGCCATTACGGCGTTTTTTCTTTTTTCTTCTACCGCTGGGATGAGTTTGGATGTTATCTGGCCTGAGCTGGATTTGTGGAATGGCTATAGCGTGTTTTTCATGGTAGGGCTCGCGACGATATCGGTGACGCTATTGACGGAAGGATTGCTTCATACAAAGCGCCATGTGCCTGAAGCCGACCGGATAATGAAAGTGCTTTTGCTATTAAACACAGCGGTGCTAACCACCTTGTTCATATCGTTCGAATGGGCCAGGCTATTGCTCGTACTGGCGCTCGGTTCTACGGTGCTTGTCAGTTTGCTATTGACAGCTTATAGCATGAAGAGGGGATTAGTGCATGCCCGCTATTATGCGGTATCGTTGATTTTTTTCTTGGCGGCTGCCACATTGAATGGCTTGTATGTTTCAGGTGTTTTGCCAATTGTCTGGCCAGTAAGAGGATTGATTTTTTTCCTTGGAATACTGGCTGTTCTGCTTGCTTCGTTAGCGCTTTGGGATAAAGAAAAAATCCGAGAGCAAGAAAGGACCCAACGTGAACGAAACTCCGCTGAACGGCAGCGCATTGAAATCGAAAGGCTCCGCCAAGTAAATGAACGCAAAGACGAACTGCTCGCTATCACTTCCCATGGCTTGCGCACACCGCTTTATGGAATGGTGGGAATCGCAGAATCACTTCAAGAATCAGCTCACAGTAAAATGCCGCATTCTGTCATTCAACAATTGGAAACTATTTCTGAAAGCGGCAAAAAACTTGCGCGGATGATCAATGAAACACTGGATTTTTCAGGTTCCAAAAACCATGTGCTGTCTTTGCATTTGGAGCAGGTCAAACTGCCAGTCATTGCGGATTCAGTTGTCCGTTTATGCACCCCATTACTGAAATCAGGGGAAGTCAGCTTGAAGCATACGATTCCTCCTGATTTTCCGGAGGCCGTTGCCGATCCAGAACGAGTGCGCCAAGTGCTTTACAATCTCGTCGGAAATGCAGTGGAGCATACGGAGAATGGCATGATCACCATTTCTGCAAAAATCATCAAAAAGCAAGTCGCTATCACGGTTAAGGACACGGGCACAGGAATGGAAGAACAGCAATTGGATAGCTTGTTCGAACAAATGGGAACTTCTGCAGCCCCACATCTGGGCATCGGGATGGGGCTGAAGATCACTAAAAGGCTTGTCGAAATGCAAGGTGGCTGGCTGAAAGCAGAATCTGTCTATGGGAAAGGGTCTTCTTTCACTTTCACGCTGCCGCTTACTGAAGAAGAGCAGGAGGAGAAAGCTTCCCCTTCCACTGAAATCAAGGAACTGTCGGCTTCGCAGCTGGCAGACTCGTTAATTAAAGAAAAAAACATCAAGAAAGGCTTGCGGATTCTCGTCGTGGAGGCAGAAGAAGTCAATCGCTTGATGCTTGTGCACCAGTTGAAAGGGGAAGGATATAAAGCGGAAAGCGTTAGCTGTGGAGAAGAAGCGCTCGTGCATTTGGAGAACCGGCCCGCAGACTTGGTCATTCTTGACGCAGAACTTCCAGATATGGCCGGTGATGAACTATGCCGCCGCATCCGTGTCAATGCAACCTTGACGGAATTGCCGATCTTGATGTTATCCGATAAAGAAAGTGTGAGGGAAAAAACGAATGCTTTCAGTGCAGGAGCTAACGATTATTTAATAAAGCCATGTGATGTTGAGGAATTTCTCATGAGGGTGGAAACGCTCGCCACACTTCGCAGTATGACGCAAGAAATTACCAACCTGAATTTCTTCCTTGAGCGCAATGTCAAAGAGCGGACGATGGCGTTGGAAATCACCAATATGAACTTGTTGACGGTGAACGACGAAATTCAGGAAGTTGAGAAATCCCGCAATGAAATGCTGTCAGCAATTTCACATGAGCTCGGAACACCAATTACTTTGATTCATAGCTATATTCAAGCAGTAAAAGAAAGCTTGATCGAAGAAAATAACCCGCGCTATTTAGATATGATTCATAAAAAGTTGCTATTGCTGGAGCGTTTGACAGAGGATTTGGTTGAGTTGTCGAAATACAAATCAGGGAATATGACTTTGCGTTTTGGAGAACTACAGCTGGATGAGTGGCTAGAACGAATCGCTGCTTCTATGGAAGCGGACCTTGCGCAAAGCGGCAGACGCTTCCAATTTATGGGGCCAAGCGGAAAAGAACATGCTGGAGATTGGCGCATATTGGTTGATGTGGACCGTGTCGACCAAGTATTCTCGAACGTTTTATGGAATGCGGTTAAGCACACATCTCCTGAAGATGGCCACATTACCTTATCGGCGAGTATCCATTCAAGTGCAAACATATTGGATGAAACGGAAGCGGATGGTGAACTGATCATTCGTGTCGCAGATAATGGGTGTGGCATTCAAAAAGAAGCTTTGCCTCACATTTTCGACCGCTTCTTCAAAATCGATGAGTCGATTCATTATAAAGGAAGCGGGCTTGGCCTGGCGATTGCCAAAGAAATCATTCAATCGCATAAAGGAGAGATTTGGGCGGAAAGCGAAGAAGGCGAGGGCAGCACATTCATCATTGCCCTGCCTTTGAGATACTAATATAGGGGAGGGATCTTGATGAACCATGCGACCGTACTGATTGTCGAAGACGAAGATGGCATCCGCGAGCTAATGCGTTTGTTCTTAGTGAAGAAAGGCTATGAAATCCTCGAGGCTGAAGATGGTTTTGAAGCCTTGGATGTGCTGTCGAAAGAAAACCCGGACCTGATCTTGCTGGATATTGAAATGCCTGGTATGAGCGGCTTGGAATTGTGTGAAAAAATCCGGGTGCGCACGAAGACGCCAATCCTGTTCGTCAGTTACCGGAAAGAACTCGCTTATAAAATTCAAGGCTTGGAAGTCGGGGGAGATGATTATATCACCAAACCATTCGACTTCACAGAGCTCGAAGCGCGCGTCAAAGCGATTCTGCGCCGCAATGGGTGGAAGAACGGAGAAGAAGACAAGTTGTCGATCCTGAAATTTGGAGATCTCCATATCCATGTCGATTCGCGAGAGCTGTATGTGAAAGGCAAGCCGGTGAAACTTTATCACAAAGAATTTCAATTATTGCTGTTGATGGCACAAACGCCGAATCGTGTCTGGACTGCTGAACAATTATATGACCAAGTATGGGGCTATTATTCAGAAGGAGATGTCCAAACCGTCAAGGTCCACATCAGCAATCTCCGGCGGAAAGTAGAGAACGATCCGGCGGCTCCCCGCTATATCCAAACCGTTCGAGGGTTCGGTTACAAGTTTACAAATTGAAATTAGAAAGCCGATCGTTTTTGCCGAAAGGGCAGAAGCGATCGGCTTTTTTTGTTGAAAAATCCTGGGTCTTTATGCACTAGCGTGTGGCAAAAAAGCTGAGCGGAATTATTTTTTTAGATAAATCAAACTATTGAAACTATTTAACTTTGTTTTAACCTGCTCTCTCTAGTATGAAAGGTAAGTGATAGAAAGACAGATCTCAAGGAGGAATAGAAGATGATTGAAAACAAAATCAAGATGACGAACGAACCGCCTGTCAATTTCGAACAGCAAACCATCTTTAAGCAGAGCCGGGAAGCTCCGAGTGCGCAGCCTTCCATTACAGGGCTCGGCTTGTCGGAAAATGTGGCGGGTTCGCTTGCGTATTTGCTGGGATTTTTCTCGGGTTTTATTCTGCTGATGGTCGAGAGGGAAAATCGATTTGTCCGTTACCATGCCTTCCAGTCCGTATATGTGTCGATTCTTTTTTTCACATTGTTTACAGCAGCTGGCATGATACCGATGACAGGATGGGTTACTGAAGTGTTGCTGATGCCCATCGGCTTAGTAGTCTGGATCATCCTGATGTTAAATGCGCATAACGGAAAATCGATGCGTTTGTGGATAATCGGCCGCTTTGCAGAAAAACAGCTTCATTAAACAAGTAAAATCACCCCGTACATGGGGATATGAGGTGAAGACATGGAAAGTACATTCAATATGAAGGAATTTTTTAAGAATATGAAAAAGCGCTTGCCGCTCCTTTTGGCGATGACTGTTGCTTTTGTCGCCATCGCAGCCGCTGTCAGCTATTTGTGGATGAAGCCAGTTTATGAAGCTTCCACACAAATTCTCGTCAATAAAGCACCAGCAAATGCACAAGAATTCAGCATGCAGGATATTGATACAAACCTGCAATTGATTAGTACCTATAACGTAATCATCAAGAGCCCGGCAATTTTGACGGAAGTCATCAATGAACTCGGCTTGAATGAGACAGTGCAGTCACTGAACGAGCGAATCGAAGTTTCCAGCATCGAGGATTCGCAAGTCGTGACTTTAGAAGTCGAAGACGAATCGATGCAGCAGGCTGTGTTGATTGCCAATACGACCGCTAAAGTATTTGAACAGGAAATCCGCAATCTGATGCGTGTCGACAATGTCAGTATTTTGGCACCAGCGATGATGACAGCGAGCCCTGAACCAGTCAAGCCGGATCCACTGTTCAATATGGCAGTAGGTGCGATTATCGGCTTCATGCTTGGGACCGGCCTTGCGATTGTCCTGGACCAATTGAATACGACGGTGCGCACGGAAGAAGATATCGATGAATTGCTTGGCCTGCAAGTGCTTGGCATCGTGAGCCCGGTCGGCGACTTAGGCAAAACTGATAAATCTTCGAAACACACTGACAGAATGGAGTTGGATGAGAATGTTGAAACAGACAGCGTCAAAACGGCCGCTCGCCCGAAAGTTGGTAGCACGTATTAAACCTAACTCGGTAATCAGCGAACAGTACCGGACTATCCGTACAACCATTAATTTCTCTTTACCCGGAAACGAAATGAAGACGCTTTTGTTCACTTCTGCTTCAAAAGAAGAAGGGAAATCGACGACTTCAGCCAATATGGCGATCGTCTTCGCTGAATCTGGAAAAAAGGTGCTGCTTGTCGATGCGGATATGCGTAAGCCCACGTTGCATCATACCTTCCACTTGAATAACCATATGGGGTTGTCGAATTTGCTAATTGGCAAAGGTGAACTTGAGCAAAGTGTCCGAGACAGCGGCATCCAAGGCTTAGAATTGCTGACTTCCGGGCAGATTCCCCACAATCCGGCAGAACTACTGGATTCACCAATGCTCGATCGATTAATCGAAAAGATGAAGGAACGTTACGATTTAATTATTTTCGACTCGCCGCCAATCTTGTCGGTATCGGATTCCAAAATCATGGCGAATAAATGTGATGGAACGGTGCTTGTCGTTAATACAGGCAAGACGGAAAAGCAAAGCGCCATCAAAGCACGCGACAGTTTAACGACTTCCAAAGCCTATATCGTGGGGGTCGTGATGAATAACTACAAACTCAGCAAAGACCACTATTATAGCTATGAATACAATTACTAAGCGGTACTTGCGCGAGGTGAAGGAGCTGACGACATGACGATTACTAGACGCTATACTTCATTATTCTTGATCGACTCGCTGATCATCCTCTCAGCAACGTATCTCTGTTATTTGTTTTTATTGCCTTTTGACAATATCTTATCGAACCGGCTGCTATTGCTCATGACGATCACTTTATTTATCGCCCATCATTCTTTTGCCTGGCATTATGGGCTTTACCGGAAAGTGTGGGCTTTCGCCTCAGTCCATGAGTTGAAATCGATTGTCAAAGCGGTCACTTTAACGATGTTCGTGGCAACGGTTATGCAGTATATCCAGACAGGTGGGGTATTTGTTCGGATTTTAGCACTAACCTGGATGTTCCTCATCTTGTTCCTTGGGGCTTCGCGTTTTTCGTTCCGCGTTTTTCATGAACGCGAACCACGCAGAAGTGAAGGTCAATTAAGCCGTACGCTTGTGGTCGGGGCCGGAGAAGCGGGGCGGATGATTGTTCGGCAAATGAAGCAAAATCCGCAATGGGGGCGAAAGCCCATTCTCTTTATCGATGATAACCGCACGAAATGGGGATTGGAGATTTTCGGGATAGAAGTGGCTGGACCGATCTCGGAAATTCCAAGGCTGGCTGCACATAACGAAATCGACCAGATCGTCATTGCGATCCCGTCGCTGTCGAAAAGAGAAATGGCGGAAGTGACGAAACTGTGCATCGATACAGGACTTAAAGTGCAAACCATTCCACGAATTGAAGATTTGATGGTAGGCAAAGTTAAAGTCAGCGATATCCGTGATGTGAAAATCGAGGATCTTCTCGGCCGCGAAGAAGTCCGTTTGGATATGGAAGCCTTAACGGAAAAAATTGCCGGCAAGAGCATTATGGTCACTGGCGCCGGTGGGTCGATCGGCTCGGAAATTTGCAGGCAAATCAGCGCTTTTAAACCCGCACGCCTGTTATTGCTAGGCCACGGAGAAAACTCGATTTATACAATCGACCGCGAGCTGCGCGCAAAAGTGCCGAAAGAAATCGACATCGTGCCGATTATCGCAGATATCCAGGACCGCGACCGGATATTTGAGATGGTCGGAAAATTCAAACCGGATATCATCTATCATGCGGCAGCCCATAAACATGTGCCGTTAATGGAAGCAAATCCGCTCGAAGCCGTGAAGAACAATATTTTTGGCACGAAAAATGTCGCGGAAGCGGCTGACCGCCATGGAGTCGGAAATTTTGTCATGATTTCCACTGACAAAGCCGTCAATCCGCCGAACATCATGGGGGCCTCCAAGCGCTTTGCAGAAATGGTCGTCCAAAATTTAGCGGTTTCATCCAAGACGACATTCGCGGCAGTTCGTTTCGGCAATGTCCTCGGCTCTAGAGGAAGTGTCGTGCCCTTGTTCCGCGAACAAATTGAAAAAGGTGGGCCTGTAACCATTACAGATCCTAAAATGACGCGTTATTTTATGACGATTCCGGAAGCTTCGCGCTTGGTCATCCAGGCGGGCATGCTTGCAACGGGCGGGGAAGTGTTCGTGCTGGATATGGGAGAACCGGTAAAAATCGTCGACTTGGCACGCAATATGATTCGTTTGTCTGGTTTTGAAGAAGATGAAATTCAAATCAAATATACAGGCATGCGTCCTGGTGAAAAACTTTATGAAGAATTGCTTGATCCGAGTGAAATTCAATCGGAAAAAGTATTTGCGAAAATCCATATTGGTAAAGCGACGCCAATCAGCCAAGTGGAAATTAGCCGGATTCTGAAAAAGCTTCCCGGTATGGAAGAACAGGAAATTCGCGATACTTTATTGAAGCTCGCGAATCGCCCAAAAGAAGACAAAGCAAAAGAAACAGCGTGGCAGGAACAATGGAAAATCGAAGGGGGATTGGCCTGATTACAGTAACTGCCGATAAGCGCAGGGGGGATGCAAAGTGAAGCTGCTATCAACAGAACTGTATGGGAATTCTCCCGTTTACCTCCAAAATTTATTGCTCAGTTTCCGGGAATATGCCCACTCACGAAAACGGTATGGCATGGGCTACTACCGATATCTTCATCAACTTTCCGGTATGGATGAAACAGACCGCCAGTCCGAGCAAAAACACCAGGATTTCGAACTTCGCTTGCTGCTCCACCATGCGGCAGAGAATAGTTCATTTTACAAAGGGATGTATGGGCGTGATTTAGCGGATATTCAATGTGCCAGCGATTTGCAGCAGTTGCCAATTCTTGAAGAAACTTTGTTCAATAATCGGATCGACGACATCTATACACAAGCTATCGGCAGGAAAAAAGACGCCTATGCAACTGCAAGAACTGGGCAACCGCCTCATTTAAGGTTGGCTAATGCGGATTGGCAAAAACAAACAGCGACTGTAGACCATTTCAAAAAACAGCATGGGGCCATCAATCTGGAGATGAAGCGCGCGACTTTCGATTCCGGAAATTTTGTTCCTGCTGCCCAAAAACAAGGGGCCTTCTGGCGTGATATTTATTATCTCAATCAGCGCCTGTATTCAGTCGACCATTGTACGAATCAATATTTTTCAGCGCTAGTAAACAATTTAAATGGTTTTCGCCCTGACTTCATCGATGGATTGCCTCAAGCAATACTTGCACTTGCACGTTATATCAATGAACAGCGGATTCTATTGAATTTTCAAGTGATCACCATTTTTGTGGAAACGGAGTTTTTAGTAGAAAGCGAGCGTGCGGAAATCGAAAACGCATTCGGCTGTTTTGTCCGTCAGTGGAGCATGAAAACTGAACGCTCACCCTTTCTTTCTGAATGCGTAGCAGGAAATCTGCATTTCAATATGCGGACGGGAGTGATGGAGTTTACGGATGACGGCGAAGTTCTGTTGACTCGTTTCCACACGAAAGGAACTCCCTTAATCCGTTTGAAAATTGACGAGCAATGGATGCCGGTAAATTGCCCATGTCCATGCGGCAGTGTGCATCCATTGGTTCGCAAACCATCCAAACCTATATCTGCTTTTTTGCAATCCAAAAGCAGGGGCAGGGTGACCAGTTTGTATTTAGCGACTATTCAAGAAAAATTCCAGCAAGTCGCACCTTCCATGCAATTTGTCCAAAACTCCATCGAAGCGATCGAGGTGTGGATCAGCGGAATTGCAGTTGTCCCTGCACAACTTGAACGGGATATTACCCAGGAAATGGCCAATATTTTTGGTGAGGACATGCGTTTTACTGTTAAAGGACGTTTAAACGATTTTTCAAAAGAGATGGGGCCAGCGGGTCTGATTATCAACAATTTGCAATTACCAAAAACTTGCCCAAACGATTACGGCATTGGCTGAACATGCCGAGGAATGAAGAGGAGGCTGTTGTACATGAACATTCGACAAAATGCAGGAGCATCGGTAGTGCCGTTTCCGGTTCCGCTAAAAGAAATATCAAAGAACAGGATTTTTCTTTCTGCCCCACATATGACAGGCAATGAACAAACGTATATTCGTGAGGCATTCGAGTCCAATTGGATTGCGCCAATGGGGGAAAACGTCAACCAGTTCGAGTTGGAAATGGCGGCGTATGCTACGACCCAAGCGGCGGCTGCTTTGTCTTCAGGGACAGCTGCAATTCATTTGGCATTGCAGTTATTAGGAGTTGGAAAAGGGGACCGTGTGTTTTGCTCCAGTTTGACGTTCGTGGCGAGTGCTAATCCGATCCTTTACGCAGGAGCGGAACCTGTCTTCATAGATTCAGAAGAAGAAACATGGAATATGTCTCCGTGGGCGCTGCAAAAAGCATTTGCCGCAGCTGAACAAGAGGGCAAGCTTCCCAAAGCGGTGGTCATTGTACATATTTATGGACAAAGCGCGCGCATGGACGAGCTGCTGGCCCTTTGCAATCATTACGGAGTGCCTGTAGTTGAGGATGCAGCGGAATCACTGGGGTCGACCTATAAAGGGAAAAAGACGGGGAGTCTTGGGGCATACGGCATTTATTCATTCAATGGCAATAAAATCATTACAACTTCCGGCGGGGGCATGCTTGTGTCAAATGATCGCAAAGGAGTCGCACAAGCGAGATTTCTTGCCTCTCAAGCAAAAGATGACGCGGCGTTTTATGAACATAGCCGTGTCGGCTATAATTACCGGATGAGCAATGTTCTGGCAGGGATCGGGCGTGCGCAGCTTGAGGCAATTGAACTGCGCGTTTCCGCTCGTCGCGCTGTTTTTGGGCGCTATTCTGCTGTTCTCAGCAAACATGAAGCAGTGAAATTTCAGCCCGAACTAGAAGGGACACGTTCGAACCGCTGGCTGACCGTCATGTTGCTCGATCCGGCCAAAACCGACCGGTCGCCTGATGACATCCGTGAATCGCTGGAAACGGAAAATATTGAATCACGCCGCGTTTGGAAACCACTTCATCTGCAGCCCTTGTTTGCCGGGTGTAAATTCTATTCGCATAATCCTCACGGCAAGACCGCGGTCAGTGAAAAATTGTTTGCAGAGGGACTTTGTTTACCTTCAGGGTCTGACTTGCAGCCGGAGCAGCAGCAACGCATCATCAAACTGCTGGAAGAAATCTTGGACTAAACGTCTTTTAGACGGAGCTGCATTTTGGTGGTACGATTAGTACAAATCAAAAGGCGGTTCGCAAAGAGCAGATTAATGTGAGTGAAAACACGAAAAATCGGCGAAGGGCCAGGCTGCTTCCAGGCCTGGCCCTTTGTTTGTTAGTGATGTGGGCAGGGATTTACGGGGCTGATCTGATCGGCGCTGCACTCGAGGTGGCTGGGCTATTGCCGGAAGGCGGAAAAAGCCCGGTATCGGGGATTTTTATAGCGATTTTGCTCGGAATCATCGTCCGCAATAGGGTCAAATTGCCGGAATTATTTGTAAGCGGTTTCGGCTGTCGACCAATTTGAAAATATTCCGCGGCATGGGATTGAAGCCGTTTTACATCGGCTTGCTTGCTGCCATTTCTGTCGGGTCGATCAGTTTATTGCACATTTTACTGTTTGGCGATTTGGTGCAGATGGCGTATTGATTGGAATCACCTATGTGTCTTCAAAAGGCGTGCAGGTGATTTTTTTATGGATTCAGATGTAGGCTGAATCTGTTTCCGCCAAGCTTCCTGAGGGTATGGACAAGTAATAGTGTTAAAAGGAGGAGAAGAGAATGAACATAGAAGCTGAACGCGATCTTCTGAAAGACGAATATGGCAATTATTATGTTGTTTCCTATGCGACGAAAGATTCCTTGACTGTGGTGAATGCGGCGCTTTATCATGCTTTCAATCAAGAGCTGACAGACGATTTTGTGGCAGAAGTGAAGCGTAAATATCCAAAAGGCGTAGCTGTCGGCGTATATTTTGCGGATCTTGTGCATGAACAGATCGAAAAACTCGAAGACCCGGAATTTCGAGGACATATTTATGATTTGAACGAAGTGCGGAAAGAATACGACATCCATCTGAAGCCGATCTACCATGATTCACTCCATCTATAATCAGGTAGATAAACCAAGAGCATTTGGGTGTTTTTTGTTCATTTATAACTGAATATTCAGTTAAATTGAACGGATGATTTTTTTAAAAGGAGGAGAGTTGATGAAATATGGCTTTGGTTTAGGAGGGCTGGCATTTGTACTTACAGTGGCTGGCTGTGGAACGCAGGATACGGTGATAGAGGAACCTAGTGAAGATACGGCGCAGGAAGATGCTGTTCAGGAAGAAGAGTCATCGAAAGAAATGCCAGCGGAAAGCACCAGCGGAGACAGCCATGACAGCGAAGAGGCCACTGCCGATCCGTATGATTATTTCCTTGAAGATGGGTCGACTGCAAGGTTCGAAGGTTACGGCAACGAATTTGCCGAGTTTACGTTGAGAACCGATTATATGGAGGCGAATCATGTCGCGACTTACGAAGAAAATGGCGGCACCGTGGTGTTGAGAGTCTATCGTTTGCATGATGACCGTATTGAACTAGTCAAACAAGAAGGCGAATTTTATGATGAGTACACAGCGAGCTTTGAGGAATTGGAAGCTTTGGATGTGATTTCGACCTATCTGGAATTCCCAATTGAAGAAGGACAGGAAATCGGTGATGCGACTGTTGTCGAAACCGGAACTAGCTTAGAGACGCCATTACAAAATTTCGATGGCGTATTCATGCTTGAATCGTTTGAGGGAGAAGACGGCGCGGTCAACCGGAACTATTTTGTCGAAGGCTACGGTGAAGTGAAACGTGAATTCCGTGGAAATGTCGACGATCCAGATGAGATGGCGGTCACGTCTACACTCGCCTCCATCGAACTTGGCGAACCCATAAAGTGAACGGATAGATTTATTAGATAAGGGCTGTCCCAAAAGGTCACGAAAAGAGACTTTTAGGAACCTCACCGATAAATGAAAAACAGACGGGGAAAAGGAATTTCTTTTTCTCCGTCTGTTTTATTTTAGGGACTAATGGGACTACACTCTTTCTCTATCAGCCTAAAGTCTGATATTAATCAGAATTATACGAAAAGTCTTTCAATTTAGCGAGGAGGGGATATAATAAACAATTATAATCAAAAGGGAGATGAGGCAAATGACCGATCTGAAAAACGATTCGCTGAGCTTGCATAAAAGGCATCAAGGGAAATTGGAGATTCGTTCAAAAGTGGCTGTGAAAAATGAGAGGGATCTAAGCCTCGCCTATTCTCCTGGCGTTGCAGCTCCGTGCCGCGAAATCCATGCCGATCCAAGCAAGGTGCATGAATACACGATGAAAGGCAATACGGTCGCGGTCATTACAGATGGTACTGCCGTACTGGGACTCGGCAATATTGGGCCTCAAGCAGCACTGCCAGTCATGGAAGGAAAAGCATTATTGTTTAAGGAATTTGCCGGTGTGGATGCATTTCCCATCTGCCTGGACACAACAGATGCCGAAGAAATCATCCGAACCGTCAAATTGCTCGAACCGGGCTTTGGCGGCGTCAACTTAGAAGACATTGCCGCCCCGACTTGCTTTATTGTGGAGCAACGCCTGAAACAGGAAATGAATATCCCGGTGTTCCATGATGACCAGCACGGCACCGCGATCGTGACACTTGCCGGGCTGATTAATTCTCTAAAGCTGGTCGAAAAAGAAATTGAAGATGTCAAAGTAGTGGTCAATGGTGCAGGGGCAGCAGGCATCGCCATCGTCAAATTACTTGCGAAGTTCGGGTTCAGCCATATCGTCATGTGCGATACGAAAGGCGCGATATATAAAGGACGCCCGAATGGCATGAATCCTTTTAAAGCAGAAGTCGCAGAAATGAGCAATTACCAAATGGAGCAAGGTCAGTTGACGGACGTCATCGCCGGAGCAGACGTGTTCGTCGGCGTTTCGGCGGAAGGCGCATTGAAGGAAAGTATGGTGCGTACCATGAATGACGATCCTGTCATTTTCGCGATGGCAAACCCGAATCCGGAAATTTTGCCGCACGCTGCAAAGTCAGCCGGTGCACGGGTCATTGGGACAGGGCGTTCTGATTTTGCCAATCAAGTCAATAATGTACTGGCCTTTCCAGGACTGTTCCGTGGTGCGCTCGATGTGCAGGCGAGCGACATCAACGATGCGATGAAAATTGCCGCAGTCGAAGCGATCGCTTCCTTGATCGCGACTCATGAACTGCACGAAGATTATGTGATACCGAAGCCGTTCGACCCGCGCGTTGCACAGGCGGTCGCCGAAGCAGTCGCTAGGGCTGCCGAAGAAACGGGCGTTGCCAAAGTATCGCTCAAAGAGCCTGCCCAGCAGATTGTCTTCTGATAAATAGAAGAAAGCCTGAATTCCCCTCCCCCTGGAATTCAGGCTTTCTTAATGTATTCGTTACATGATCACGAAAAGAGTGGCCGCCTTGTCAGCGAACTGACGAAGCGGCCACTCTTTTATGCGTCTCCTCAATCAGCGACGCTGAGCCCTTTGGCGATGGCGATTTTTTCGAGGGCCTGGCTGAAGTCATTAATCAAGTCATCAGGATGCTCCAGCCCTGCGGAAAAGCGCAGGAGCCCTTCAGTGATGCCGCGTTTTTCGCGTTCAGCGGGAGGCATGGCGGCATGGGACATCGTAGCCGGATAAGACAAGATCGACTCTACGGCACCAAGGCTGACAGCAAACACCGGAATCTCCAAAGCTTCCACAAAAATGCGGGCTGCGTCTTTATCGGCTAACCGGAACGACAAGATACAGCCGGCGTGGCTTGCTTGGCGATTATGGATTGGATTTCCGGCATGGAACGAAAACCCGGGATAATAGACTTCTTCGACCAGCGGATGCTTATGCAAATACTCAGCCAAGCGTGCCGTCGTTTCGCCTGATTGCTTAGTGCGGGCGCCGAGCGTTTTGATGCCTTGGATCAATGTATAGGAATCCTGCGCGCCGAGCACAGAGCCGAACGTGTTTTGGATAAACGCTAATTGTTCGCCGAGTCCCGCGTCTTTTGTCACGGCAAGCCCGGCGGTGATGTCGCTATGGCCGGAAAGAAACTTTGTCGCACTGTGGAGTACGATGTCCGCCCCGAGTTCAAGCGGATTCTGGTAAAGCGGGGTCATGAAAGTATTATCGACAAAAGTCAGGGCGTCGTTTGCTTTGGCCAATTTCGCGGCCATTTCGATATCGGTAATTTTCATTACCGGGTTGGACGGCGTTTCAATGTAGACGACTTTTGTGTTTGGCTGGAATGCCGCAGCCACTTCGCCAAGGTCGGTCATGTCGACGAAAGTATAATCGATTTTGAATTTTTCCAGTACTTCCGTGATAAAACGGTAGGTGCCGCCATAAACGTCTTCCGAGACCAATACGTGGTCGCCGGCTTTCAACAGCATGAAAGCGGAAGAGATTGCTGCCATACCGGAAGAGAAGGCCAATCCGCGCGTGCCGCCTTCAAGTTTGGCGATCGTTTCTTCGAGTGATTTTCGGGTTGGGTTGCCGGATCGGCTATAGTCAAAAGGGCCGAACGAATCGATGCTTTCCTGATGAAAAGTCGAGGATAAATAAATCGGCACATTGACGGCGCCTGTTAATGGATCGATGCCTGCTGTATGGATCAATTTGGTTTCGCGTCGTTCACTCATAGGAAACGACCTCCTTTTCCAGTTTGGCCAAGGCTTGTGACAAATCTGCGATCAAGTCTTCAGCCTGCTCAACACCAACCGAGAAGCGGAGCAGGCGGTTACAGACGCCGCGTGCCGTGCGTTCTGCAACCGGCATATCGGCGTGGGTCTGTGTGGCCGGATAGGTGATAAAACTTTCAACCCCACCAAGGCTTTCGGCGAATGTGATAAGCGACAGGCTTTCAAGGAATTCCCCGATCCATTGTTCTTTTCGAAGACGAAACGACAACATGCCGCCTTTGCCGGGGTATAGCACCTCTGTCACGGTTTGTTGAGTTTCAAGGAAGCGGGCAAGTTGTTTGGCGTTTGCTTCGTGCTGCCGCATGCGCAGCGGCAAGGTTTTCAAGCCACGTATCAACAGCCAGGAATCGAGCGGCGACAGCACAGCGCCGGCTGAGTTATGGGCAGTGAAAAGTTGTTCGCATAAGGCCTCGCCTTTTGCTACGACCAGGCCTGCGAGTACATCGTTATGGCCGCCAATGTATTTGGTAGCGCTGTGAAGCACGATATCAGCACCTAGCGAAAGTGGCTGCTGCAAAAAAGGCGTCAAGAATGTATTGTCGACAATCAGTAGCAGGTCATGGCGTTTGGCGATTTCCGCATACGTTTCCAAGTCGATTTCCTGCATGAGAGGATTGGTCGGTGTTTCAATGAAAATGGCTTTGGTATTGGCGGTGATCTTCACTTCTGCAGTTTGGGGATCAACAAAAGGGTCATACACTGAACGAATGTGGTATTTTTCGTCGTACTGTTCGAGCAGGCGATAAGTGCCGCCGTAAATATCTTCAGGCAGCAAAATTTCATCGTTCGGGCGGAACAAGGATAAGACCAATTGAATCGCGGCCATGCCGGAGCTGCAGGCAAAGCCCGCATCACCATCTTCTAAATTCGCGATGCCTTCTTCAAGCAGCTGGCGCGTCGGGTTTTTCGTCCGCGTATAATCATAGCCTGTGGATTTGCCGATGCCTTCATGCTCGTAGGCGGTCGACAGATATATTGGGGGATTGACCGCCCCAGTCCGTGGATCGCTGCGGTTGCCAAGCTGTACTAAGCGTGTTTCTAAGCTATGTTCTTTCATGATCCTCATCCTTTCAACTAAAAAAGCAGGGGCTTTCTTCTCTTAATCAAGAAGAAAGCCCCTGTCATGTACGCCATCTTCTCATCTTTTAGGCTTATGCCTATTGGAATTAGCACCGTGACTATGTCCGGTTGCTGAGACTTCAAAGGGCCAAATCCCTCCATCTCTCTAGATAAGAATCATTTATGTAGTTGTCGTTGGTTAATGTTTTTCATCATACGGCAATTTGTTAGGAAATACAAGCAGAATATTGAAAAAACTATTCCGGGTAAATGGCGCTCGCTGTTATTCCGGAAGTTGAAATGGTATGCTGAGGTATACTTTTATCATACCCAGCTTATACAAAGCTAGTTGCAAGGGGGGGCCTGAATTATGTACATCGTCACATCAACGGTCATTGTACCGGAAGACAAAGTGCAAGATGTCATCGAAATTTATCAAAAACGTTCACGCCGTGTAGATCAAGCGGACGGTTTCACATCGTTTCGGTTGATCCAAAACACAAAGAAGCGTCATGAATTGACTGTTCATCTGGAATGGCAAACGAAACAGGCATATATGAACTGGGTCAAGAGTCAGGAGTTCAAGGAAATCCACGATTTGGAGAAGAACTATCCGGATCAGGAGCTTGCGGGCATCGTCCCGAAAGTCCACCAATACGAGGTGGTGGCCGAATGAACCAGGAGCAAAAACAGCAAATCGCAACCGACACGGCAGACGGTATATATGAAGCGTACCCGAATTTATGGGAGCGTTTTGGCGATAAGGGATATGAACATACCGTCAAAGACAATCATCATCACTTGGATTATCTTGAAACCGCGTGGGAGCTGCAAAGCGAGCAATCCTTTCTAGACTATGCCATCTGGCTCGAGACGGTACTTGTGAGCCGCAATGTCGAAACGGCACTCATCATCGATAATTTCAAGCGGCTTATTGAAATTGTGCCGCGCTATACAGAAACGATGCAAGGAGATTTCATGCTGGGCTGCCTCGATCGCGCAGTCCGGTTATTGGAGCTCCCTCAACATAAAAGGAGCTGATCACATGAACGAGGCAACACAGCTTTCGGATCTTTTTTTGCAAGGGCAGGAAGAGGAAGCTTTGAAATACGTCCAGGATTTTCTGGAAAACCATTCGCATGAACAGCTTTATGGGGAGCTGTTAACGCCGGCGATGTACCGCATCGGCGAATTATGGGAACAAAATGAAATTTCGGTAGCAGAAGAGCATTTGGCAACCGCCGTGTGTGATTTTGTCTTGTCTGCTACGGAACTGCGCAATAAAAATAAAGAGGGACGACAAAAAGCGATGATCTTCGGTCCAGAAGGTGAAGAACATTATATCGGGCTCAAGATGGTCGCGGCGATGTTCCGCGAAGAAGGATATGAGGTCCGCTATATGGGGCCGAATTTACCGCTCGATTCAGCACTTCAATTAGCTGAAGACTGGAAGCCGGATGTTGTGGCTGTATCTGGTGCTTTGGCACATCGTTTGCCGGTTTTAAAAACTTATGCGGAAGCATTTTCACAAGTAGTGCCCAAGCCTGCCATTTTGATCGGCGGCAGAGCCGTTACTTTGTCGAGCTTTGCCGACCTGCAGGTGAAAGGTGCCGTGATCGTTCGTGAACTCGGAGCGCTCCGGGAATGGATCCGCACAGGAAAGGGGTCGAACGATGGCACGCTCTCCACTGGCTGAATGGCCGCTTCCGGCTTTTCAACTGAACAATAGCTTCGAGGTGATTGATTATTCCTTTGAAGCGGAACAGCTTTTCGGAAAATCAGTAGAATTTCTGGAGTTGCTCGATGAAGGCAGCCGGGAAAAAGCACAGCGAATGCTGAACACCCAAGCCACTCGTAAACCGGTCGAATTGAACTTCATCACAGAGGCTGGCTTTTTCTTGGCGGACGTGTATCATCGCTGGAACAGCGATTTTTCGCTAAATCTGGTGCTGGTGCCGAAAGATGGTCAAATGGCTGCTATTACTGCGCAATTGGTTCGATTACGCAGCCGGTTGAAAGAAACGGATTATGAATTACTGAAAGAAAAAGAACGTTCGGATGCGTTGTTGGGAAAAGTCCGTGAACTTTCTGCACCGTGTATTGCCATCGGTAACGGCTACGTGCTCATTCCGTTATTCGGCAATTTAAACAGTGAAAAAGTTGAAGCAATCCGCCCTCATATCGTCAACCGCATATATGAATTTGATGCTGAGATTGTTATTGTCGATTTAACTGCAATGGGAACGGTGACGCAAGAAGGCGCCACCTATCTAGAGTCCCTTGTAAAAACTTTGCGGGTCATGGGAATCGATGCTGTCATTACCGGTGTGAAACCGGAGCATGCCCAAAAATTGCACGTATTGAAAAGCGAGCTGAACTTGCGCTTTGCGGCATCATTGGAGGCTGTCCTAAGCGAGGCTTCTTCTAATCGATCATAAAACCGGCCATCTGAGCCGGTTTTTTATATGCGGGAAATGTAGTGATTTTTGAAGGCTCGAATATTTTTCGGGAATTGGGGGAATAAATAAACAGAGAGGTTTTTTGGATAGGAGGCATGAATATGGCAGAATCACACAACCATTCTCATAATCAGAACAAGAAAACCTTATTGATTGCCTTCACAATTGTCACTATTTATATGGTGGTAGAAGCAGTCGGGGGATACTTAACAAACAGCCTCGCCTTGCTTGCTGATGCCGGGCATATGCTCAGCGACTCTATTTCACTGGGCGTTGGCTATTTGGCCTTTTCCATCGGCGAAAAAGCGGCTGATCAAATGAAGACCTATGGCTATAAACGCTTTGAAATCTTAGCCGCAGTCTTCAATGGCGTCACGCTGGTCCTGATTTCTATTTATATTTTCTATGAAGCGTACCAACGGTTTTCCGAGCCACAAGACATTGCGACTTCAGGTATGCTTGTTATTGCCGTCATCGGCTTGCTAGTTAACATACTCGTCGCCTGGTTGTTAATGCGCGGAGGTGACACGAAAGATAATTTGAACTTGCGTGCCGCTTTTTTGCATGTCTTGAGCGATTTGCTCGGGTCGGTCGGCGCAATTGCCGCTGCTCTGTTAATCATCTTCTTTGGATGGGCATGGGCGGATCCATTGGCAAGCGTCATTGTCGCTATACTTGTACTCATTAGCGGGTGGCGCGTAACAAAAGATGCGGTACACGTTTTGATGGAAGGCACGCCGAAAAATGTCGATTTGGAGCAAGTGGCACAAACGATCGAAGCGCTTCCTAAGGTAAAAAGCATACACGACTTGCATGTATGGAGCATCACGAGCGGAAAAAATGCCATGTCTGGCCATGTAGTTATTCAAAAGGAAATTTCGTTCAAGGATAGCCAACAGGTGCTGAGGGAAATTGAAGAGGCGATGGAAAGGCTGCACATCGGACACGTTACCGTTCAGCTCGAAACAGAAGACCATCCACACGATGACTCGATACGCTGCCAAGGTCAGGAATATCACGAGACGGCTGGTCATCACCATTAGATATTGCGAAACGATTGAAAAGGCGCGGGATGTTTCCGGGCCTTTTTCGTTTGTCTTACAGTCGATTTGAAATGTATTGTTTATCCGAAATACTCTTGAATATATAAGTATATGCTGATATGCTGTATTTGGAATTAGAAGACTATATGAAGGTTAGTAAAGAAGCGGAAGGAATGATCCGATGGAAGCGACATCGCAAGAAATAGCAATCGACAAAGCGAGCATGCTGTTAAAGCTAGTAGGGGATAAGACGCGGTTATCGATGGTCAAATTACTCGAAAAAAATGATTGCTGCGTTTGTGAATTCGTTGAAATCTTTAATATCAGCCAGTCGGCAATCAGCCAGCACTTGCGCAAATTGAGGGATCTCGGATTGGTGAAGGAAAGAAGACAGGGTCAATGGATTTTTTATTCATTGAACTCAGACAGCGAATTGTATGACATGCTTATGCAAATCTTGACGTTCATACCGAGCCAGGACGAGCGCATCGAGAAATTGGAGAAGCAAGGGCTGCGCATTCGTTGCGAATAAGTAGTGAAGAAAAACGCATAAGGTAAATGCACATAGATAGAACAAAAACCAGTAATGGAACAAGGGAGCTAATAAACATGACAAAAAAAACATTGTACTTTTTATGTACAGGCAATTCATGCCGAAGCCAGATGGCGGAAGGCTGGGGGAAAGAGATTCTGGGCGATGACTGGCAAGTATTGAGTGCCGGAATCGAAGCGCATGGCTTGAACCCGAACGCGGTAAAGGCGATGAATGAAGTGGACATCGACATCTCACAGCAAACTTCCGATGTCATCGATACGGATGTTTTGAACAATGCTGATTTCGTCGTGACGCTATGCGGCGATGCAGCAGATAAATGCCCGATGACACCGCCTCACGTAAAACGCGATCACTGGGGCTTTACGGATCCAGCAAAAGCGCAAGGTACGGAAGAAGAGAAATGGAAAGTGTTTCAATCGGTACGCGATGACATCGAAGCGCGCATCCGCCATTTTGCTGCAACTGGTGAGTAAGTGAAGTTTAGGGAGGGGGAAGATTGCGCTCCAGGCCTTGCTTTAGGGCCACAGGATGTGGGTCATGCAGGCGATGCGACAGGATGTCGCGATATCGGCTGCCCGGGGTCCCCCAGGAGTCAAGGCCCTCCGCTTCATCTCCAATATTAGAATGTTAAATTTTTCAAATCCAGCCGTTCTAATTTTTGAATAGAGTAAGCATATGTGCAATTCCGTTAGTGTTATTTGATAGAACCAAACTACGCAGTTTGAAGGAGGGCTGAATATGACAAAGGTAGAAATTTTCGATCCGGCGATGTGCTGTTCGACGGGTGTTTGCGGACCAACTATGGACCCGGAACTGACACGCATTGCGTCGGCTGTGTATTCACTCGAGAAAAAAGGTTTTGCGATTTCACGCCATAATTTGACGGATGATCCTGGTGCGTTTGTGGACAATCAACAAGTCAATCAAGTGCTGGTTGATAAAGGGCCGGACGCGTTGCCGGTTGTGCTGCTCAACGGAGAAGTCGTAAAGATTGCCGAATACCCGACCACAGAAGAATTGGCAGAGTGGTTCGAGGCCACACCGTCCGAATTACAGGAAAAGCCGCGCGTTCGCGTGTCACTGAACATCGACAACTAAAGGAGCGTTCCTATGTATTCATTGTTCAATCCGAATCAAATGGCCGTCACTCCGTTTCTGTTTTTCACCGGTAAAGGCGGTGTCGGAAAAACTTCGACTGCGTGTGCAACAGCTGTCGCCTTAGCTGACCAAGGCAAGAAAGTCTTGCTCGTCAGCACCGATCCTGCTTCTAATCTGCAAGACGTGCTGGAAGTGGGACTGACGAACGACCCGAAATCCATTCCGTCTGTGGCAAATTTATCCGCCTGCAATATCGACCCGGAACAAGCGGCCAGAGCTTATAAAGAAAGCGTCGTCGGTCCCTACCGCGGCAAATTGCCCGATGCGGTGCTCGCGACGATGGAAGAGCAATTGTCAGGAGCCTGCACTGTTGAAATCGCCGCATTCGATGAGTTTTCGCATTTGCTGGCAGATGAAGAGATTTTAGCGCAGTATGACCATGTGTTGTTCGATACGGCACCGACCGGCCATACGCTGCGCCTGTTGCAATTGCCGACGGCGTGGAGCGGCTTTTTGGAAGATAGCACGCACGGCGCTTCCTGCCTAGGTCCACTCGCTGGGCTTGAAGGCAAAAAGGCGCTGTATAAAAAAGCGGTGGATTCGCTATCCGACGGAGACAAAACGACCTTGATCTTGGTGGCGCGCCCAGACAATTCCTCCTTGCTCGAGGTGGACCGTGCGTCGTTTGAATTAAAAGAAATCGGCATCAAGAATCAATTGCTCATCGTCAATGGCCTGCTTCAAAGTCACCAGCCGGAAGACGCGGTGTCAACGGCATTCTACAAGCGGCAGCGTGATGCGATTGAACAGACACCCGAAGCCTTGAAGCAAGTGATGGCTTATTCCTTGCCATATGTTTCTTATTCGCTCACGGGCGTTGAGAACTTGCGCCATCTATTCAGTTCCTACGCGATTCATTCTTCTGAAGCGGAAGAAACAGGAGAGCCGCTCGACTTGCCGGGGCTAAACGGCGTCATCGAGGATTTTTCTGAACACAATACACGCGTCATTTTCACGATGGGCAAAGGCGGCGTCGGCAAAACTTCTGTCGCATCGGCCATCGCAGTCGGCTTATCCGAGAAAGGCCATCAAGTCCACTTGACGACAACCGATCCGGCCGCACATTTGGCGTATACCTTTGAAGGAAGCGGCACACGTGATAATTTATCCATCCGCAGCATCAACCCAGAGATTGAAGTGGCGCGCTATAAAGAAACCGTCATCGAACAAGCAGGCAGCGCAATGACCGGAGAAGAGCTCGCTTATTTGAAGGAAGATTTGGAATCGCCATGCACAGAAGAAATCGCGTTGTTCCAAGCCTTTGCGAAAGTCGTGGAGAAATCCGAAAACGAAATCGTCGTCATCGATACCGCGCCGACGGGCCATACCTTATTGCTGCTTGATTCGACAGAAGCCTATCATAAGGAAATGAGCCGTTCGACCGGGGATGTGCCAGACAGCGTCAAAAAGCTATTGCCGCGCCTGCGCAATCCACAAGAAACGGGTGTGGTCATCGTCACGTTGGCGGAAGCGACGCCGGTATTAGAGGCATCGAGACTTGAACAAGACTTGAAGCGCGCCGGCATTGAGGCGAAATGGTGGGTCATTAACCAAAGCCTGTCTGCAACAAACACTGCGGATGCGGTGCTCAAGGGCCGCGCAATTTCCGAGAAAAAGTGGATTCGCAAAGTGGACGGGGAATTGGCCGAGAAATGCGCCATCATCCCTTGGCTAGAGGAAGAGAAAATTGGCTATGACCAATTGAAGGAATTCATTTTTTAATAACGGAACACCAAACAGATTAGAAGGGGCGAGGCAAACGATGAGCGAAGCATATCAGCAATTAGTGAAAGACCGCATTTTTATCGGCGGCGCAGCAGATGCCAAGACCGCAGTGGCAAATGAAGGCATTGATGTCGTCTTTGATTTGCGGGCAGAAGCAGGGGACAGCGAGGAAAGCTATACACGCGTCCATGCACCGATTGTCGACGATTCGACAGAGCAGCAGGATGAGTCAATCCAAGAGGCAGTAGACGGAGTCGTCACTGCATACGAGGAAGGCAAGAAAGTCTTTTTCCATTGCGCAGGCGGCAGTAACCGCGCCGGCAGCGTCGCAATCGGTACCTTGCTCGCACTTGGCGAAGCAAAGACTGTAGAAGAAGCTGAACAGATGGCGAAGAACATAAGACCAATCATCAGTGTCAAACCGGAATTAAAAGAATCACTGCAGCGTCTTTTTCCGAACGCTTAACTCGTGGTAGAGTAAGGTATGAATAAACGAGCAGGGGAGATGGATTTTTATGACAATAACTGATGAAGCAAAAAACTATATCCAGTCCATTCTAGAAGAGCAACAAATGGAAAACTTGCGTCTTTATGCAGTCGCTGGCTGCTGCGGGCCGCAAATCGGCTTATCGCTCGATGCACCGGAACAAACCGATGAATTGATCGATGTGAACGGCATCCGAGTGGCTGTCGCAGCAGATGCAAAACAAATGGCAGACGAACTCGCGTTGGATTTTGATACGCAAGGCGAAGAAGGCGGACTGGTCATGATTGGTGCGCCGACTGGCTGTTAAATAGAAAAAAGAGCTCATCCGTGAGCTCTTTTTTTATTGGGTTCCGTAGATGGTACGGGTGCGCTCGGCCTTGACCTATTGCGATCAGATCTAGTTTCGTTTTCGAATGCGTTCGCGGACAGCGGATTCCATGGGTGTAAGAAAGCCGGATGTTCGTAGGTTGATGGCAGAGTAAGCAGGGACTCTATTTCCATGAGCTTAAAATAGAAAATAAAGTTCGATAATGGTTAAAAAAGTCTGTTAATTAATGGGAATATTCTTTAAAGTAGATACAGGGCTAATTAGCGTAAAAAACGCATCAAAACTAACGAATTCGGGATAGGAGCAAGTGGGAATGGAAGTTTGGGAATTGTATGACGGAGAGCGCAATCCGCTCGGAAAAAAACACATAAGAGGCAATAAAATGCAGCCGGGCGAATTTCACATTGTCGTGGAAGTCATTACGCTTAACGCAGACGGGCGGATTTTCATGACGCAAAGAGATCCGGTAAAACCCCTGCCGATGCTGTGGGAAACGACAGGCGGTTCTGTCATGGCGGGAGAAAGCAGCTTGATGGGGGCGCTGCGTGAGTTGGAAGAAGAAACCGGTTTGCTCGCAAGGCCTGAAGAGCTGCGCTTTTTAGGGCAAACGAAAGGCGGGAACTATTTTCTGGACAGCTATGTCTGGAGGTGTAAAGAGCGCATTGATATGAACGCTCTGCAGCTGCAGGCAGGTGAAGTGCATGCTGCACAGTTGGTCAACTGGATCGAGTTCCAGCAAATGAACCGGGAGCGGTTGATCGTTCCTTCGGTATATCAGCGCATGGAATTCTATTTTGAGAAGCTAGCTTCTTTTTCGACTTATGCATGGGACGGGTCGTTTCGGTCATAAAAATATTGAATAGAATCAACTGAGGAGGGCGATTGAAATGAGAACCATCACCATGGCAAACGGAGAGACTATTGAAGTGGAATGCTTGAGCTGTGCGCTTGTAAACGGCGTGATCGAACCGGAAGGCGGAGTCGTAGTGGAGACGGAACATTTCCATGCGCATCAGGATGTGGCCTATCCCATTCCTGGGTTGATCATCCTCGCCTCAAAGCGCCATTTGAAAAGCCTGGACGAATTGACTGAAGCGGAGCGGCTCGATTACATCACGATCTTGTCAGAAATCCGAAAAGCACAACGCGAGGTCCTCGGCATCGAGTCGGTCTATTATTTCTATAATGAAGACACGACACATCATTTCCATACATGGATGGTGCCGCGCTATGAATGGATGTACGAATTTGGACGTTCTGTCGAGTCGGTAAGGCCCGTGCTTTTGCATGCGCGAAATGAGATGAACGATGAAGCGAATGTAAGAAATGTCCGGCAAGCGATTGCGGCATTGACGGAAGAACTGAAGCGATGAAGAAAGTAAAAATCTTCGATGCCCATTTACATATTATCGACCCGCGATTTCCAGTAACCCCAAATCAAGGCTATTTGCCGGCTTCATTCACAGCTCTGGATTATGTGAAGTCTGTGGAAAACTTCGAAGTAAGCGGCGGCGCCATCGTCTCGGGTTCGTTCCAAGGGTTTGACCAATCGTATTTATTGGATGCACTCGACACACTAGGCAGCCGGTTTGCTGGGGTGACGCAATTGCCGGCGGATACGCCTGATGAAGAAATTCTTCGGCTGCACGACAAAGGCGTCCGCGCCGTACGGTTTAATGTAATGCGCGGAGGTTCCGAAACACTTAGGCGGCTTGACCATTTTGCGAGGCGCATCAATGATCTCGCTGGATGGCACGCCGAATTGTACATCGACTCGCAGGATTTGGGGGAGCTGAAACATACCATCAGCCAGTTGCCTGCAGTTTCAATCGATCATCTCGGATTATCGAAGCGAGGCTTTCCGGAACTCTTAAAGCTCGTAGACCAAGGCATCAAGGTGAAAGCCACCGGGTTTGGTCGAGTTGATTTCGAGCCTGCCGATGCTATCCGGTTGATCCACAAACTGAATCCGGAAGCCTTGCTGTTCGGCACCGATTTGCCGTCAACCCGCGCCAAAAGGGCATTTCAGGCAAGTGATGTAACACTGATCCGAGAGGCGTTAGGAGAACAAGAAGCAGAAAAAGTTCTCTATCGCAATGCGTTAGCGTGGTATGGAATTGAATAAGTTTCGCTAAAAGCCAGACAGCCTGTTCTTTAACGGGATGTCTGGCTTTTAATATGCAAAAAGCCCTTGCGCTTTACGTTAACGTCAATGATAAACTTAAATTATCAAAAAAATCAAAAAAGGAGGCGGCAGATGAAGACCATAAGGGAAGCCGCAGAGGAATTCGGGGTGACGACCCGGACTATCCGCTATTATGAGGAACTGGGGATGCTCAAACCGGAACGAACGAATTCCAATACGCGGCTTTTTTCGAATGCGGAAATCGCCAAACTCAAGCTCATCGACCGAGGCAAAAAATACGGATTCACATTGGAAGAGATCAAGGAAATGGTGCTGTTATTTGATGCTGACCGTTCGGGCAAGAAGCAGCTTGAACGGACGATCGAATACGGCAAAAAACAAATAGCGGAAATGGAGCGCCGTATCGAGGAGCTTGAAAAAACGAAACAAGAGATGGAATTTTTGCTGGGGGAGTTCGACGAAAAACTATCGAAACTAAGGGGGATGGGGAAATGAATATTTCACAATTGCTGGAGCGTAATGCACGGAAATACCCGCAACATGAAACGCTGGTCGGGATGGGGCAGCGCTTGACGTTCCGCGAACTGGACGAGGCTGCCAATAATTTGGCGCATGCCTTAGTGCAAGGGGGCATTGGCAAAGGAGATAAAATTGTCCTTTTCATGCCGAACGTACCAGAATTCGTGGCAACGTATTTTGCGGCGCAGCGCATCAACGCCGTCATCGTGCCGATCAGCGCCAAACTCGGGGCAAAAGAAATCGGCTATATTTTGGATCATTCGGATGCCAAAGCGATTTTCGCCCATGAATTATTATTTGATGCCGTAAAGGAATTGAATACGGAAAGATTGTTCGCAGTTAAAACCGGAGATGAGACAGCCGGCTGGAAAGCGTTCGGCAAACTGGCATCCACAAAGGCGGCAGAAAACCTGTCATCCCAAGCCCGAGATGACGAGCCTTCTACTATATTGTATACATCCGGAACGACCGGCAAGCCGAAAGGTGTCTTGTTCAGCCATCGCAATGTGCTGACAGTGGCACAGATGATCTGTGTCGAAATGGAGATAAAGCCGGAAAGCCGTCTGCTCCATATGATGCCGCTCAGCCATTCCGCACCGCTTCATTTATTTTTATTGGCCGGCATGATCGTCGGGGCGAAACATGTACTCGTTCCGACATTTACGCCAGACTTGTTGCTCGATGCGGTGGAAGGGGAACGGACGACGCATTTCTTCGGAGCGCCGGTTGCCTACCTCCTGACGGCAAAGCATCCAGAAATCGACAAGCGTGATTTGTCTTCGATGAAATGGTGGATTTACGGGAGCGCCCCATTGTCAGCCGGAGAAGTGAATTTCGTCCAGGAAAAGTTTCGTACCGATAATTTGGTTTGCGTGTACGGCCTGACCGAAGCGGGACCGAGCGGCACGTTGATGATGGGGGCGGAACATGCGGAAAAAGCAGGCAGCATTGGCAAACGCGCTGCGCTTCACACGGAAGTAAGAATTGTCGACGCTGATGGGCAAGATGTGCTACCTGGTGAAGTCGGGGAAATCCTGCTGCGGGGAGAAGGCACTATGCTCGGCTACTATAAGAATGAAGAAGCGACAAAGGAAACCTTTATCGGCGATTGGCTGAAAACCGGCGACTTGGCGAAATTCGATAAGGACGGATTTATTTGGGTCGTCGACCGCAAGAAGGATTTGATCATTTCAGGCGGCGTCAATATTTACCCGAAGGAGATCGAGGAAGTACTCATTGCCCATCCAGATATCCATGAAACTGCTGTGATTGGCGTTCCGCATGCCGAATGGGGCGAAACGGTAAAGGCCTATTTTGCGGCATCGCGCGAACTGGATGCAGATGAAATCAAAGCATTCGCCAGAAAAGAATTGGCCAGCTATAAAGTGCCGAAAATCATCGAACAAGTAGAAGCTTTGCCGCGCAACGCATCGGGTAAGATCCTCAAACAGCCGCTGCGGGAAGGAAGTGTTTAAATGGTTGTCTTAAAAGGGGCCGCACCGAGCGGCGAACGCAATTTCTATGCACGTGATGAGACTTTGAAAAAGATATTGGGCGAGGGGCTGCCGAAAGATTTCTTCCGCTATGCACAGCGCGAACTGCACTCTTTCGGCAAGCTCGCAGCGGGCGACATCGATGAACGCGCGCGCCATACCGACCGGGAAGGCGCGCCAAAACTCGAGAAATACAACCGGCTCGGAGAGGATATTTCGCATGTCTGGGTCAACGAAGGCTATAAAAAGACGGTCGATGAAACCTATAGGACCGGAATTGTCGGTTATGTCCATAAGGAAATCCCAGAACTTGGAAGAAAGGGCAATTACCTCTATAGCTTTGCACAAGGCTATTTACTGTCACAAGCAGAACCTGGTTTTTATTGCCCGGTCACATTGACCATGGCGACCGCTTATTTGCTTGATCGCTATGCGGATGACGACTTAAAAAAACAGTTCTTGCCACATGTCTGTGCAACAGGCGACATGGAGCTCTTTGAAGGGGCAACATTCTTGACAGAGCGCCAAGGGGGTTCGGATGTCGGGGCCAATGTCGTGCAGGCGCTTGAAACCGATGAAGGGTTCCGCTTATACGGGGAAAAATATTTCGCATCGAACGCTGGCATGGCTGGTGTCGCAATGGTGCTTGCCCGCAGGCAAGGTGCGCCGGAAGGGTCAAAAGGGCTGACTTTGTTTGCAGTTCCATGGACAGTGGACGGCGAACTGAACGGCATTAAAATCCGCCGCTTGAAAGACAAACTCGGCGTGCGGGCTGTGCCGTCCGGTGAAGTCGAATTCGACGGCGCGCAGGCGTTTGTAGTCGGGAATCCGGAAAATGGGCTGAAGTATATGATGGAAGCGTTGAATTTATCGCGCATCTGCAATGCGGTCGCGTCGATCGGCATCATGAAGCGAGCGCTTGATGAGGCGGCGGAATATGCCGGGCGCCGCAATGCTTTCGGCCAAAAACTCACCCGTTTTCCAATGGTGCAGGACAGCTTGATGAAACTGTGCGCCAAGCAAGAGTTTGAAACAGCAGCGATTTTCGATTTAATCGGTTTATACGACCGCGTCACATCCGGCAGCGCGACAACAGAAGAACAGGTGCTGAGCCGCTTGCTTATTGCAATCTTAAAGAAAGAATCGGCAGAACAGGCTATCCATTTTTCGCACGAAGCAATCGAAATGCATGGCGGCAACGGCTATATCGAGGATTTTGTCACACCGCGATTATTGCGTGATGCCCAAGTGCTGACAGTGTGGGAAGGAACGGCGAACATTCTCGGGCTCGAACTCATTCGGCTCGTCAATAAATTTGCGGCACATGAAGTATTTATTGAGCATGTTAACGGGCGCCTGTCACAACTGCAGGCGAGTGCCGGGGTGGAATGGCTGAAGGGCAAAGCGCAAGAACTGCATGAAGAACTGATGGCGTTTGCCGGATTCGATGCTGCGCTGCAAAGCTTCGAAGCAAAGGGCTTGATGAAGAACATGGCGCAGCTTTTCGAGAATGTCATCGCACTTGAATGGGCGGAGAGACAAGGCGGCATTTATGCGCCGCTTGCAGTGGTTTTCACCGAATTGTCCTGGGGCACGAGAGCATTCGGCGAAGATATGACAAGCGTAAAACATTTTAATGAAGTGATGGAACAGTAAAGAAATCACCTGCTGCCGAAACATTGGCAGTGGGTGATTTTTTTGATAGCAAGCAGTAAAGCGTATGGTAAGCTGGAAATACAGGTGATATTACTCAGGAAATAACCGAACCTTTCCATATAATAGGCGTCCAAAGAGTAATAAGGAAAAAGGGGTGGGCGCATGGGCTTCTGGTATATGCTGTTGTTATTCATTGGAATTTGTTTATTATTTGCAGGGATTTTGCCAAAAAGAGGGTTTTCAGCCGGTGTGAAAATCGGATTGTTAGTAGGCGGCGCAGCGTGCATTGGGTTTTCATTGTTCATGTTCTCGCCTGGTAGTGCGGAAATCATAGCGGATCTGTTTGGCTTAGGACCGGAAACGGAGTGATAGGTAGTGACGACGATTTACATCATCCGGCATTGCGCCGCCAGCGGCCAGGAACCGGATGCACATTTGACTGAAGCGGGAAGGGAACAGGCACTGAGCCTGGCCGGATTTTTAAGCGATGCGGGCATTAAACGAATCATTTCGAGCCCTTATACCAGGGCCGTTCAATCGATCGAGGCGTTGGCTAAGGCTTTGGCCGTCGAAGTGGAAACCGACGAACGTTTGAAAGAACGGGTGCTCAGTTCCGGAAATCTCCCAGATTGGTTTGAACAATTGAAAAACACATTTGATGACCGCGATCTCGTCCTAGAAGGGGGAGAGTCGAGCACACAAGCGCTTGAACGGATTTCTCAAGTAGTACGAGAGCTGGAAAGCAGTGATTGCGAACGCACTGCCATCGTGACACACGGCAATATTATGGCGCTATTAGTGTCACGTTATATCGATGGCTTCGGTTTTGAAGAGTGGCGCAGATTGAGCAATCCGGATGTGTACGTGTTAACCATTGAACCCTCCGGAACGAGCTGCAAACGCTTATGGAACGAAGGCACTCCTGATGATTAAAGCGGTGCTCTTTGATTTGGATGGAACTCTGCTCAATAGAGATGCCACGGTCGCCTCTTTCATCGCTGAACAATATGAGCGCTTACGGCCGTCATTGGGACATATTCCAAAAGTGCTCTATAGGGAACGGTTTATCGAATTGGACCAGCGAGGCTATGTGTGGAAAGACAAAGTCTATAGGCAATTGATTCAGGAATTCGAGATTGAGCAGGTGACTATGGAATCTCTATTAGAAGATTACCTCGATCATTTTCGCTTCTACTGCGTCCCGTTCGAAGGGCTCGAAACCTTACTGGAAAGTTTAAAAGCACAAGGCTTGAAATTGGGCATTATTTCAAACGGCAAACATCCGTTTCAAATGGGCAATATCGACGCTTTGGGAATCGCACATCATATGGATGCGATATTGATTTCTGAAAGTGAAAACCTAAGAAAGCCCGACCCGGAAATCTTCTGCAGGGCACTAGGAAGACTCGGTGTGGACGCAGCGGAAAGCATATTCGTCGGGGATCATCCCGTGAATGATATTGACGCGGCACAAGCCATCGGAATGTTTGGCGTATGGAAGCCTTCAAGTACGCTGGACGAAGCACCGTTAGCAAATGCTCAAATTGTAAAATTGGATGAATTGAACCGTATCATCGAGACATTAAATGCGTAGCCGGTCCACAGAGGGCCGGTTTTTTGATGGGAACTGGCAGCTATATTAAAGCTTTGTAAAGAATCGCTTATTTCGTTGAATATGTTTTTTTCATCGGGTAAAGTAATGATATCGAAAACCGATATCAGATTTCGTAATCAGCAAATTTATGAAGGAGCATGTCCATGGAAGACAAAGTGCTGCGGAAGTTATTTCTCGGTTTTATACACATTCATGTGCTGCATCATGCGAAACAAAGCCCCATCTACGGGACTTGGATGCTTGAGGAGCTGCGCGAACATGGCTATTCCATCGGTCCTGGTACCTTATATCCGATTCTTCACGGCATGGAATCAGATGGTTTGTTGCTGCGAGAAGAGCGAAAAGTAGATGGCCATATTCGCAAATATTACAGCATTACCGAAAAAGGAAGTTGTGTACTAAAGGATGCGCAAGAGAAAGCGTATGAATTGTTCAAGGAAATCAAAGATTAACGGGATAGGAGAGAATTATGGCTCAACCACAAAAAGAAAATCGACTGAAACTCTTATTGGAAATTTTGTTCGTCTCGACACGTCTCGGACTGACTTCGTTCGGCGGGCCTATTGCGCATTTAGGCTATTTCCATAACGAATATGTCCGCAGAAGAAAATGGATGGATGAAAAAAGCTATGCCGATTTAGTGGCGCTTGCCCAATTCTTGCCAGGACCTGCCAGCAGCCAAGTCGGAATCGGAATCGGGGTCATGCGCGGAGGACTTATCGGGGGAATCGTTTCTTTTATCGGTTTTACGTTGCCTTCTGTGATCGCGCTCATCTTGTTCGCGTTGCTTTTGCAAAGTTTTGATGTCTCAGATGCGGGCTGGATCAAGGGATTGAAAATTGTCGCAGTGGCGGTTGTCGCCCACGCCATTTTGGGGATGGCGAAAAATTTGGCGCCGGACCTCAAGCGCAAGGCGCTGGCGCTATTGGCGTTGATCGGTACCTTGTTGTGGCCCTCATCGCTATCGCAGATCGGGGTCATTTTAATAGCGGCGTTGATCGGCTATATGCTTTATAAAAACAGTGCGGAAACGACAGAAGGCCGCATGAAATTTCCCGTCACGAAAAAAATAGGGGCATTGAGCCTGATGTTGTTCTTTGCCTTTCTTGTCTCGCTGCCGATTTTGCGTGAAGTGACCGGTTCTTACTGGGTGGCGATGTTCGACAGTTTCTACCGTGCCGGCTCCTTAGTGTTTGGAGGAGGGCATGTCGTCTTGCCGCTTCTAGAACGAGAATTTGTGCCGACCGGCTGGTTAACGGAAGAAGCCTTTCTTGCCGGGTACGGGGCGACACAAGCCGTTCCAGGTCCCTTGTTTACGTTTGCTGCGTATCTTGGAACCGTGATGAATGGTTGGGCTGGCGGTTTATTCGCTACTGTGGCCATCTTTTTGCCTGCGTTTTTATTGATCGTCGGAGTGTTGCCGTTTTGGGACGCACTGCGTACGAACCAAAAAGTCAAAGGCGCTATTATGGGAGTCAATGCGGCCGTGCTCGGCATTTTGATTTCAGCGTTTTACACACCTATCTGGACGAGCTCAATCACACAGCCGGCCGATTTTGCATTGGCGGCCATTCTTTTCAGCTTGCTCGTCTACTGGAAACTTCCGCCTTGGGTTATCGTTTTGTGCGGCGCGCTCGGCGGAACATTAATCGCATGGATCTAAAGAGAAACCGCTGTCATGGGATGGCGGTTTTTTTCTATCTGTCTGCGTGAGCATTTTCGTACGCCTTCTGAAACTGAAGCGTTACAATAGGTGAGGTAAAGGAGTGCTATTCAATATGACACAAAAAACATTTCAACAGATTCCTCTAGCTGTGCTCGATTTGGCGCCAGTCAATGAAGGCAGCAATGCAACGGAATCATTTGCCAATAGCGTAGAACTTGCGCAGCACGTGGAAAAACTAGGCTTTAACCGCTACTGGTTGGCGGAACACCATAACATGCCGGGCATCGGCAGTTCAGCAACATCGGTATTGATCGGGCATATCGCCGGCAAAACCGAGTCGATCCGTGTCGGCTCAGGCGGTGTCATGCTGCCGAACCACGCACCACTCGTTATCGCTGAACAATTCGGGACGCTCGCGTCATTGTATCCGGATCGCATCGACCTAGGGCTAGGGCGTGCGCCAGGAAGCGATCAGGCGACGGCTTACGCTTTGCGCCGTTCGCTTAACAGCTCAGGGGATGAGTTCCCGCAGCAAGTGATGGAGTTGGAGAATTATTTCTCCGACAAGCCAGTCGGACGGGTCAAAGCGTATCCGGGAACAGGCATGGACATCCCCCCTTGGCTGCTCGGTTCGAGCGGTTTCAGCGCGCAGCTCGCTGCACAAAAAGGCTTGCCTTTTTCATTCGCCAGCCATTTTGCGCCGGACTTCACGATGCAGGCGCTGCAACTATACCATCAGAACTTCAAACCTTCTGCGTCGCTCGACAGACCGTATGCGATGGTCGGCGTCTCGCTTATCGTCGCTGATACGCAAGAGCGTGCGGAATGGCTTGCCACATCTTCGCAGCAGCAGATGTTTGCTTTGATGAAAGGCGAACCGACAACATTCCAACCGCCGATCGAAGATCTTGGAGCAGCCTGGACGCCGCGTGAAATCGTCATGTTCCGCGATAAGCTCAAATCCGAATCGATGATCGTCGGCACACCGGAAGTTGTCCGTGAAAAGCTTGCGGCCTTTATTGACAAAACCCGTGCCAATGAAGTGATCGTCAGTTCCCCGATCTTCTACCAGGAAGATCGCCTGCGTTCCTATTCATTGCTTTCAGATATGATGGAATAAACAAAAGCACCAATTGAACGGAATTCCTCCGTTCAATTGGTGCTTTTTCAATCGCTCCCCGGATACTAAGAGAGCATCAGTGAAGGCCTTTGGCTTTGGTTTCATCATGTTTCATGATTTGCATCTCGATGTCTTCGTCGTTTCTTGCATAATCCGGCCCGCCTTCACCGATCATGTTCAAAATCGAATCGAATTCTTCAGCTAGCCAATCCTTCAATTCTTTCGGTTCGCTATCTTCATCAATTCTTGCGTAATCTGGGCCGCCTTCGCCAATCATGTTCAAAATTGCATTGAACTCTTCATCAAGCCGCGTTTCGACTTCTTTGCGTTCCACCCATTTACGTTCCATGATAATATCCTCCTTCTATTGAAATCGCAAGAATGGCAAGGGCTTTATTCCTTTTTTATTATACAGAACATTCTGTCTTTTTGGTATTTTTTTGACTCGCTAGCTGATGAACAGTGAAAAACCCCTCAGCCATTTTGGGTGAGGGGTTTAGTTTATTCGCTTATATACTGCTCCATTGAGCCGAAAAAGCGCGAAGAGGTTTTTTCGAACCATTCACGGTAAACAGAATCCGGTTGTTCCGGAATCGTATAGGCGAGCTCAGTCCGCAAATCATCCGTTAGCTCCATCTTCTGGCGCGGTCCATCCGGCGTCAGCCAATTAAACTGCGCGCGACGGTTTTCGTTCGCAAATTGCACCCATTCGGTCTCGGTCTCAGATGAATCGAATAAAGCTTCTGTAGAGATAAGCATCCAGCTTTCGCTTTGGTGTTTTGGCGGAAGCCATAAACTCTTTTCCATCACGCCCTCTTCGACAGGGAAATTGAATATTTCATGACGCAATTCCTGTACGCGTTCTCCGTTGCCAAGCGACAGTGTGCGAGATACGTATACATTGCCTACCAGCGTTTCCGTGTCTGTGCTGCGGACAACGCCGAACGGATTGCGCGTCGCGTCCGTCCCGTAAACTGCCTCTTCTTGCTGCAGCATCGGTTCTTCATTCCAATGCGTAATCATCGCATCCTCTAAGCCGCTACGGTTCACGGAAAAAGTGATGGGCATCCAGCTGGTGTTTTCGGCTTTATCGAACAGAAAAACATCCCCATTCGGCAAAGTTTCTTCGGTAATGGTGAGTGAACCGACAGATAAGCTAAGGAAAGTCAGCGGGTAAGTATTCGTTGTAACATCTCCCTCTGTCGTAATTTGTGCGTCACCGAGTGTGATGAAGGTTGGCTTGTCGATACTTAACGTGACATCTTCATAGGTATAAAGCGTTTCTTCATTTTTCAAGAACATGACTGCTGTAAAGATGATCAGCGCCATGAAAAATAATGTAAGGGTCAATATGATAATCTTCCTGAACAAAACTCCCACCTCAAATTTCGGCTATTTCCTGCACTCCCGATTATAGCACGGGGACAGGCCGAAAGAAGGTGGGAGTTTTGAGCATCGCATGAACGTTTTCGTTAAAGTACTTTATCCAGGAAATTACGGGCCCGGTCACTTTTCGGCTGCTGGAAAAAGCTTTCGGGTTCGCCTTCTTCGACAAGAACGCCGTGATCGAGAAACAACACACGGTCAGCGACTTCTCGGGCAAATCCCATTTCGTGCGTGACGACGACCATCGTCATGCCGGATTTCGCAAGATCTTTCATCACTTCAAGCACTTCCTTCACCATTTCGGGATCAAGTGCTGAAGTAGGTTCATCAAATAGCATCAGTTCTGGTTCCATTGCAAGTGCCCGGGCGATCGCTACGCGTTGCTTCTGGCCGCCGGACAAGCTATTCGGGTAGGCTTTGGCTTTTTGCCCTAAGCCGACGCGCTCTAGTAATTGCCGTGCCTTTTCTTCGGCTGCGTGTTTTTTGACGCCTTTCGCTTTCATCGGCGCATACATCAAATTATCCTGTACGGTCATATGCGGAAATAGATGAAAATGTTGGAACACCATGCCGATTTGCTGGCGGATTTTATGGATGTCTTTTTTGGAGGCGGTCAAGTTCTTGCCGTTGACTTCGATGTTTCCTGAACTCGGTGTCTCCAGTAAGTTGAGGCAGCGCAAGAAAGTCGATTTGCCGGAACCGGACGGGCCGATGATCGCGACGACTTCCCCTTGTTGGATGCTGGTGGTAATATCACTCAATACGAGGTTGTCCCCGAATTTTTTCGATAGGGCTTGTACATCAATCACTAAGCTTCAATCTCCTTTCAACCATGCGCCCGATGACCGTAAGGCCCATGACGAGGCACCAGTAAATCACACCGACAAATAACAAGGGCTCAAAATTGCGGAACAAGTCTGCTCCGACCACTTGGGCACGGCGCATCAAGTCCAAATAGCCGATCGTCGAAACGATGGCGGATTCTTTCGTCAAAGTGATAAATTCATTCATCAATGCAGGCAAGATGTTCTTTAGCGCCTGCGGCAAGATAATGTCTTTCATCATTGCACCGTAAGGAACGCCGAGCGCTTGTGCTGCTTCTAGCTGGCCTTTGTCAACCGCTTGGATGCCGGCACGGATGATTTCCGAAATATAGGCGGATGAGTTCAAGCCGAATGCGAGAATCGCGGATAGAAACGGCGAAATATCATAGCCGGTCAATTGAGGGATCGAGTAATAAATGATCATCAATTGCAAGATGAGCGGCGTGCCGCGAAAAATCGATGTATAAGCGTCGGCGAACCATTTCAACGGCTTGGCTGAACCAATCTTAAACAGCGCCAGCACGGTGCCAAGAATAGAGCCGAGAATGATCGCGAAAAAGACGAATTTTAAAGTGACCCAAATGCCTTCAAGCATAAAGGGGATGTATGGGATAATTTGCGAAAAATCAAGATTCATAACAGTTCCAACTCTTTTCTAGTGGCGAATTTTACTGCTCGTCTGTGAGCCATTTGTCTTTCAGTTCATCCAACTTGCCGCTTTCTTCCATTTCAGCGAGCACAGCGTTGACTTCATCGACTAAATCGCTGTCTTTCGGGAAGGCTACGGCCATACCAGGGGATGCAGTGGTCGGGTCATCAAAAGCGTCCAATCCTTGCGCTTCGATATATCCAAGCGCCACTTGCTTATCCATATAAGCGGCGTCGATACGGCCGGAAAGAATTTCCTGAACGAGTGCCCCGGAATCATCGAGTGCTTTCAGTTCGAAATCGATGCCTTCTTCTTCGATAATGCCTTTCGCGCCTTCTTCTTGAATCGTGCCGAGCTGAACGCCGACCGTCAATCCTTCCAAGTCTTCCAGTGTTTCAAGTCCTGAGTCTTTTGCCGAAACGAACATTTCGCCTGAATGGTTGTATTCCGTAGAGAAATCGACATTTTCTTTACGGGCATCCGTCGCAGACATGCCAGCCAAAACGAGATCGACGCGGTCATTTTGCAAAGCACCGATCAACCCGTCGAATTTCATGTCGGTGATTTTCAGTTCAACGCCGAGCTCATCTGCGATATAATTGGCAAGGTCGATATCAAAACCAACGATGTCGCCCTGTGGATTGCGCGATTCAAATGGTGCGAACTCAGCGGACGTGCCCATTTCCAATACCTCTTTTTGTTCCGTAGTTCCGGTTGATGTATCTTCTTGGCCGCAAGCTGCCAATAGCAATGCGGAAGCACCGCCTGCAAGTAATAATAATTTTTTCATTATAGGTTCCTCCTGTGTATGTTTATTCGATAAAATGAATCTTAACACGTTATAGGAATGGATGAAAGGTTTTTTATGCGTGTTTATGAATAATTATTAATTCTAATAATTCAGTAAATGGGAGTGTGAAGAAATGAAAACTTTGCTTTTGACGGGATTTGAACCATTTTTGGATTACACCATCAACCCGACAATGAGAGTCGTAGAACGGCTAGACGGAGAGGAGATAGGTGGATACCGGATCATCAGCCGCATCTTGCCAGTGGATTTCAACCGGTCCGGCCAGCGTATACTGGAGTGGATCGAAGAACTAGAGCCGGATGCGGTGGTGTCATTGGGGCTTGCGGCTGGACGCTATAAAATAACGCCGGAGCGGGTCGCATTGAATGTCAAAGACGGCGATCAGGACAATGAAGGCTACCAACCGGTCGATGAACCGATTTCAGCAGCAGGACCGGATGCTTATTTGTCGACTTTGCCGGTGCGAGAGATGACGCAAGCGCTCATAGAGGCAGGACTTCCGGCAGAAATCTCCAATACAGCTGGTGCATATCTATGCAATAACATTATGTATGAAGGGCTTCATTATGCCGCTACGAACAAGCCGGACATGCTGTCAGGCTTTATCCATATCCCAGCTGACCACCAGCTGGCGATCGAGCACGGGAAGCTACCGAGCTGGTCCCACGAAGACTTAGCAAGGGGCGTACGCATTTGCCTTGAAGCAATGGAACAACAAGAATTTGAAAACTAGCAGTAAGACAAAAGACAGAGCGCAATGCTCTGTCTTTTTTTCAGAGTGTTAAAGAAGTCTGTAATCATCAATTAATAAAAAGAATGTGACACTATTCCACAATGAACAAATTAACGAAATGTCTTAGTATTTGGAGAAGCGTTCGCTCGTAAAACCTTCTGCTCAACAATGCTGCGCATTACTGTCGCAAAGATAATGCCTCCCGTAGGTCGACCTTATCTTTCCTGTGGGTCAGCGAGACGACCGAGACCCCACAAGGCGCAAAGCGGCTGAGGAGGCTTGGGAGTCGTGCGATAAGGTTCGGAAAATACGACTTCTTACCTTTCTCGACAGCCTGCAAAAGACAGAGCTCAGTGCTCTGTCTTTTTTTGTTTGTTCTTTATGATTCAAGGAATATGTGAATTTTCTTGCAAAATGCCATGGAACTTTCGCTGGATTCAAGTACGATAGAGACAGAGAAAAATTCGTGGAGGTGCCTTATGCTTAAAACGGACAAGCTGACCAAAAAATTCAAAGATACCCTAGCAGTGGATAATGTAAGCCTGGAGCTTAGAAAAGGCGAATCGGTTGGCCTTCTTGGACCGAATGGCGCCGGGAAATCAACTGCCATCGCCATGATTTCGACTTTGCTGAAACCAAGTTCAGGAGATGTCAGGATACATGGCAAAAGCGTATTAAAAGATCCAGGAGACATGCGTCGTGTGCTTGGCGTAGTTCCGCAGAAAATTGCTTTATATGAAGAGTTGAGCGCTTATGAGAACTTGAAGTTCTTTGGCCGCCTGTATGGTTTGTCGGGCAAAAAGCTCGAACAGCGGATTGGCTATGTGCTGGATCTTGTCGGCTTGTCTGACCGCAAAAAAGAGCTGGTCAAGCATTATTCCGGAGGCATGCAGCGCAGGGTTAATTTGGCGGCGGCGATGATGCACGAACCGGAAGTGCTGATCATGGACGAACCGACCGTGGGCATCGACCCGCAATCGCGCAATCATTTGCTCGAGACGATTCGCAGGCTGAACCACGAAGAGGGCATGACCGTGCTTTACACGAGCCATTATATGGAGGAAGTGGAGAAGTTATGCGACCGAGTGTATATCATGGACCGTGGCAAGGTGATAGCAGAAGGCACAAAAGAAGAGCTGAAGGCTATTTTATCGGATCAGGAAACCGTATGGATTGAATTCGACCAAAGTTATCCGGAACTGTTCAAGAAGCTCAGCGAAATCGAGGGCGTCCAGCATGCGGATGTGGAAGAGCGGAGCCTGAAGTTGATGATCCCGAAAGGCATGCGCTTGCTTGCCTCGTTGTTCCATGAGGCCGAGCGGCACGGGGCGCAAGTCACCAATGTCCATGTCCAAACGCCGACACTTGAAGATGTGTTTTTAAGGCTGACCGGGCGCACTTTGCGGGATTGAGGAGGGGGCATTATGGGAGCTTTTCTGATTAAGGACATTATGTTGCTATTGCGCGATCGATACGAATTGATCATATTGCTGGCGATGCCTTTTTTATTGATCGCGATTCTCGGATTTTCGTTGCGGGGAATCTTTTCCGGCGATTTGGAAGCGTTGGAAATGGACGTAGCGCTTATTGTAGAAGACGATGAAGCACAGGGAATTGAAATGGTGCAAAACAGCATCGACGGAATGGGCCTGCCGCAAGAGTCCGAACAAACGCTCAAGCAGGCAGCCGAATCAGCCAGCCCGCAAACAATGCTCACGTCGCTTTTGGATAGTGAAGAGATTAGTGGCTTAGTGAGAATCGAACGAATGGGGCGAGATCAGGCAGAAGAAAACCTGGAGGCGCAATCGATAGATGCAATCATCATTGTTCCGGATGGGTTTACCCAAAGCGCGTTAAACAATATGCTGTTCGGCGCAAGTGGCGGGGCGCAGCTGGAATTGCTTGCTGCCGATGGGGCTTCACCAAAATCCGATGTCCTTGTCTCGATCCTTGAAGAGTTTGTTCGCACCCTAAACTTCGAGTCATCGATTTCCCGGCTGGCAGGCGATACTGAGACGGTGGCGATTGCGGGTGGTATTGAAACGATTACTGCACAAAAATCCATGACTTCGTTTCAATACTATACGATCAGTATGGCGGTCATGTTCGTACTATTTGTCGGATCAGCCGTGGCTAGACAAGCAAATCTTGAGCAAAGGCAAATGGTGTTTGAGCGCATCCGTCTATCGAACCGGCCGCCGTTATTATATTTAAGCAGTAAAGCCATCGCGGCAGCAGCGATCGTATCGGTACAGCTGATGTTGCTGTTTGGATTATCGACATTGCTGTTCCAGACATTTGCTGTAGACTCTTGGGATTTCTGGCTGGGAATTGCCTTGATTTCGGTAGTGCTGGCAGTTTCGGTCGGCTGCCTGGCTGCATTTATGGTCGCCTTGACTTTGCGGGTTGAAAGCGATGCCGTTCCGGCAATTTTCTCTGCCGGCGTCATTTCACTCATGGCATTTGTCGGAGGCAGTTTTGTGCCGCTTGATGGCATGCCGGAGTCGATTCGAACAATCGGCAGCTGGACACCGAACGGGGCAGCGCTGTCAGCTTATTTTTCCTGGATGCTGGATCCTGATGTCCACCAATTGTCAGGACCACTCGCTCGCATCTGTGCAGTGGGCGTTCTGTTCTTAGCGGCAGCGCTTGCCCTATTCCCAAGAAAGGGGGGAGCTGCATGAAAGCTGTCTTTTTACTGCAATGGCGAAGATTTTACCGCCAGCCGCTGCTCGTGTTGGCGATGTTCGTTCTGACGATCATTTTCGTCTCGGTTTCAGCGGCAGGTGGAGAAGAGGAACCAGTTTTTGTCCCAGTTTATACCGAATCGTTGAAGCAAGAGCAAGTGCTGGAATGGGTGGAACGCTTGAACGCCGAAAAGCAATTTGCGTTTAAGTGGATGCAGCCATCTGAAGCACGTTCCTATGTAGCGGAAGGCGACGTTCCGCAAGCTGTCGAGTTGATGGAGGCGGATTACCGTCTGTTGGTCGGCAGGGAAGATCCTGCCCGTTTGGCGTTGGATTCAATGCTTCGCCGCGTCTATTCAGAAGAGTTACGACTCGAAGATGCTGCGCAAGAGGTGCCGGAAATCCGGGAGCTCATGGACTCTGCGCTATCAGACCCGGCGCTGCAATTGTCGGCTGCTTCACTTCAAGGAAAAGGGGAGGCCGACAAGCTCCAGTTATTATTTGGGATGACATTATTTTTCGTTATCTATACGATCATGTTTAGCCTTGTTCGGATTGTGGACGAGAAACGGACGGGTACTTGGAACCGCATGATCCTGTCGCCGGTTCGCAAATGGCAGATGTACCTTGGGCATTTGAGCTTTAGTTTCCTGATCGGGTTTTCACAAATCGCCCTTATTTTTCTGTTGTTCCGGTATGCTTTTGGCTTTGAGATGGGCGATCGTTTCTGGTTGTTGCTCGCGATTGCGGCTTGTTATACGTTCTCTATCGTAGCTCTTGGGCTAATGATTATTTCACTTATTGCCAAGCCCCAGCAATTGAGTGCCGTCATTCCAATTGTTGCGACTGGAATGGCGATGGTGGGCGGTGCATTCTGGCCGATTGAATTGGTGACCAATGAGATCCTGCTTACGGTATCGAAAGTATTGCCCATCACATACGGTCTCGAAGCTTTAACGAGTGTCGCGGTTTACGGAAATGGGCTGCAGTCGGTCATGATGCCATTAGCGATGCTGTTAGGTTTTGGCGGCATTTGCATGGCGATTGCCATCCGTTTACTGGAATGGCGCAGCGTCTCATGAAAAAAAAGAACCGCAGTGGCGGTTCTTTTTAAATGATTTCCCAATTGCGTTCAGTGGCGAGTGTGTGGAGACGTGCTTCTGGCCGCACAGCGACCGGATTGCCGACCAGTTCCAGAACGGGTAGGTCTGACAGGCTGTCGCCATAAGCGAAGCTGTTTTTCCAATCGATTGCTTGGCCGCCCAGCGCTTCTAGAATCTTTTCAGATTTGAGCGATCCCTGGATGTGGATGACGGGTGTCCGATGTGCGAGAATATCCGCTTCATAAGGGACTTCCGTGCCAATGATTTTCTCGATCGGCAGCTCTTTTGTCACCGCATGCAAAAGCGGCGTGAACGCTCCGGACACGAGCATGCAATAATCTTCGTTTGAGACGTGCTGCTTCAGGCGCTCAATGACTTCCTGATTGAAATCATCGTGCATGAGATTAGCGATTTCCCCAAAATATTCTTCCAGCTCTTGTTTTGAAAAAGTCTCGAGTGCTGCAAGATATGCCTGAACAGAACGTTCTCGCATTTTTGCTTCCGGGTAGATTTTCAGTTTATGTCCAATATACGGCGGCATGATTGCTCGGTAAAATTTACGATACCGGCGGTTATGGACGGGATGGTTTTTTAGGTGGTTCATCATTAACTGAAACGTTTCCTTTGAATATAAAGTGCCATCGAAATCAAATATGGCGACGCGCATAAAATCCCTCCACTCTATTTTCCTGCTGTTTCCATCATAGCGGAAATCCCCAACCTTCACCAAGCATGTTTAATGGTTTTCTCGTCAAGGGTATGGAAAGGAAACAACGAAGTTGGAGGGGTAGTCATGGCAAAACAACGAATCACGGTCGGTTACGTAGAATTGACACAAGACGAATCGGACCGCCTATTTGAAGAAGTGAAAAAATCGAGAGGAATCGACACATACGGCGAACTTCAAAATTTGATGGAAGACTACGACGCAACAGTAGAAGAGCCAGTCAAACAGCCGCTCAAAGAAGTCCTCGACGAAGAGGAAGCTCCAGAAGAACCGGCGCAGCAAGGCTTGCGCTATATCAATATCTTCAACGCCATCGAAGCTGATGAAAGCTACCGCATTGAAGCATCCAACCAGGAATGAACGATAAAAAAGGGAGATCCGGTTGCGGATCTCCCTTTTCAGAGTATTGAAGAACTCTGATAGACAGATATTAAATTAAAAGCTGACGATCTTTTCGACATTTAAAATTCAATGACTTATTCAAGTATTTGGAGAAGCGTTTGCTCGTAAAACCTTCTGCTCAATAATACTGCGCATTATTTTCGCAAAGATAATGTCTCCCGTAGGTCGACCTTATCTTTCCTTTGGGACTAGCGGGTTTGAGAGACCCCGCAGGCAATGAATGAGCGAAGCTGTTGCTGAGCACATTCATTTGCGATGCTCGAACATAGTGAGAGTTGAGCAACGCTTTAGTGACGAGGAGGCTCGATTCCCGCCCCACGGAGTCGTGCAATAAGCTTCGGAAAATACAACTACTTTACTTTCTCGACAGACTGAAAAGGGAGATCCGATTACGGATCTCCCTTTTTCTTATCTATTCGTCTTTATTCGCGATGCAGCGTTCGCATTCGTAGATAATCGACTCGCGGCGTTCCTTGATTTCACAACCGCATTCCCGGCATTCCTTACGTGTACGCGTCTCAAATGTTTGCATGTTTTTCATAGTGATCTCCTCCAGTTTTTAAGTTAGTTTTTCGTACCCTGGCAGCGTCAAGAATTCAGCAAAATCACTTTGCAAGGTGAGACTTGTAAACAACTCGCGGGCTTCCGCGTAGTGTCCGGTGTTATAACGTTCTTCGCCGACCGCCTGTTTAATCAATGCATCTTCTTGTTCGATGATTTCGTGGAACAAGCTGACGTCGACTTTGCGGCCGTCTTCTAAAATGCCTTTCGGATGGCGGATCCATTGCCACACTTGGGAGCGGGAAATTTCCGCTGTCGCTGCATCTTCCATCAAATGGTTGATTGGTGCAGCCCCGTTTCCGGAGAGCCAAGAGGCGATATACTGGATGCCGACCGAGATATTGGAACGGAGGCCTCGTTCAGTGATCGAGCCTTCTGGAACTTCCACTAATTGCTCCGCTGTCACGTGGACATCGTCGCGCTGTTTATCGATTTGGTTCGGTGTCGGCATGTATTTATCGAATTGCTCCATTGCCGTTTGCACCATTCCTGGATGTGCAACCCAAGTACCGTCATGGCCATTCGTCACTTCACGGCGTTTGTCTTCAGCTACTTTATTGAAAGCTGCTGTATTGGCTTCGTCATTTCCTTTGACAGGGATTTGTGCGGCCATGCCGCCCATCGCCGGAGCGCCTCGTCGGTGGCAAGTTTTGATGCACAGTGAAGTATAGGCTTTCATGAATGGCACGGTCATCGTCACTTGGGAGCGGTCCGGGAAGATGTAATCCGGATTGTTGCGCATCCGCTTGATGACAGAGAAGATATAATCCCAGCGGCCGCAGTTGAGGCCGGCTGAATGATCGCGCAGTTCGTAAAGGATTTCGTCCATTTCGAATGCGGCCATGATTGTTTCGATCAACACCGTTGCCCGGATCGTGCCTTGCGGAATGCCGAGCTCATCTTGTGCAAAAGTGAACACGTCGTTCCAAAGCCGTGCTTCCAGGTGGCTCTCAAGTTTCGGCAAATAGAAGTAAGGGCCGGTGCCGCGGTCGATCAATTCTTTTGCATTGTGGAAAAAGTAAAGCCCGAAATCGACCAAACTGCCGGAAGTCGGCTTTTCATCAATGAACAGGTTTTTCTCCGGCAGGTGCCAGCCGCGCGGGCGCACCATCAAAACGGCCGTTTTTTCATTGAGTGCATATTTCTTGCCGGTTTCAGGAATTTCAAAATCGATTTGCCGGCGAACCGCGTCCCGTAAATTGACCTGCCCATCGATGACATTGAACCAGTTAGGCGCTGTCGCATCTTCGAGGTCCGCCATGAACATCTTCGCACCGGAGTTCAACGCGTTGATGAGCATTTTGCGATTGGTCGGGCCGGTGATTTCCACGCGGCGGTCTTTCATATCTTCCGGAAGGGTAGCGATTTTCCAGTCCCCTTCACGGATTTCTTTCGTTTCAGGAAGGAAATCGAGCTTTTTGCCGCTATCGAGTTCTTGTTGGCGCACCTGGCGTTTTTCCAGAAGTTCGATCCGACGCTTGTCGAAACGAGTGTGCAGCTTTTCAATGAACTCTAGCGCTTCAGGCGTCAGAATCTCCTCCATGCCTGGAACCGCTTCACCTGTAATCTGTACATTCGATTTCGTCAGCATACGGATCACCCTTTCGCTGTCTGGAATTGTTCGGTTTCAGTAGAGCCTTTCATCGCTGTCGTAGAGCTCGTACCACCCGAGACGATTTGTGAGATTTCATCGAAATAGCTAGTTCCGACTTCGCGCTGGTGACGTGTCGCTGTGTAGCCTTTCGATTCTGAAGCAAACTCAGCCTGCTGCAATTTCGAGTAAGCAGCCATGCCGTTGTCCCGGTAATCGTAAGCCAGTTCGAACATGCTGTGGTTGAGTGCATGGAAACCAGCAAGTGTAACGAATTGGAACTTATAGCCCATCTTCCCAAGTTCGACTTGGTATTTCGCGATGGTTTCTTCGTCAAGTTTCGCTGCCCAGTTAAATGAAGGCGAGCAGTTATAAGCAAGCAGCTTGCCAGGGAACTGTGCATGGATGGCATCCGCGAATTGCTGTGCTTCTTCCAAGTTCGGGTGGGACGTTTCACACCAGATCAAGTCAGCGTATGGGGCGTAAGCAAGGCCGCGGGCGATGGCCTGGTCGATGCCTGGGTTTGTGCGGTAGAAGCCTTCCGGTGTGCGTTCGCCGGTGATGAACGGATGGTCGCGCTCATCGATATCGCTCGTGATCAAATCTGCTGCATCTGCATCCGTACGGGCGATGATGAGTGTCGGGACGCCCATTACGTCAGCTGCAAGTCTAGCAGAGACAAGGTTTTTCACTGCGTTTTGAGTCGGAAGCAATACTTTACCGCCCAAGTGTCCGCATTTTTTCTCGGAAGCGAGCTGATCTTCAAAATGAACCCCAGCTGCGCCAGCTTCGATCATCGATTTCATCAATTCGTATACATTGAGCGGTCCGCCAAATCCGGCTTCAGCATCTGCGACGATCGGTGCGAACCAGTCGAAGCCTTCTGTGTTTTCGACACTGTCGATTTGGTCGGCACGCTGTAAGGCGCGGTTGATTTTGCGGACAACATCAGGAACCGAGTTAACTGGATACAAGCTTTGGTCCGGGTACATCTGGCCTGCGGAGTTGGCATCCGCTGCAACTTGCCAGCCGCTCAAGTAAATGGCTTGTAGTCCTGCTTTCACTTGCTGTACTGCCTGGTTGCCAGTAAGTGCGCCGAGAGCATTCACGAAAGGCATTTCGTTGATCTGGCGGTAGAGGCGATCAGCTCCGCGTTGTGCGAGTGTTTGCTCGATCAATACCGACCCGCGAAGTTTGACGACATCTTCCGCTGTATATGGACGCTCGATGTTCTCCCAACGTTTATCTTCCTGCCACGATCTGTTCAGTTCCTCGATTTGCTGTTGCTTGTTTACCATTCCAACCATCCCTTTCCGGTGTAGAAGTATTTTTAAAATCAACTGTATTAATACAGTTTGTTTTGATGTATATTAATATATAACAGAATATTCAGCCTGTCTTGAAAAAATGACGAAAGCCATTATAGGTGGATAAAAGGCGGCATATTCGGATGAATGGGCTTGAAAGGGGAAATGGCTATGGCAAACACTGTATTGGAGCAGGTAGGATTTATCATCGGGGACTGGATTCCGAAAGAGGCATCGATCGCTGTTGCGGCTGAAAATCAATATATTTACTATAAAGCCGGAATCCATGATCTCTCCATTAAAGAAGGGCAGCCGGTATCATCCGGTACCATCGCGGCACGCGTCGCTAAAGAAGGCAGCAAAGTCGAGATGTATGTTGAAGAAGCTGTTCTTGGATCTGCTTATTATGGCGTCGGCTATCCGATTACGATCGATAACCGGGATGCCGTGCTCGTCATTACTTTGCCACCAGATTACGTGGTAGGGAGAAAAAAGCCCTTAGCATTTTTGACAGGTAAGCAAGAGGACTGTTGGCGCCCGATTCCAGTGGAAAAAGTATCCCATATCGAGAGCAGTCAAAAGAAAACCTGGTTCTATGCAGACGAAGAGCCCTATTGCTCAAGCCATACATTGAAGAACTTGAAAGAGCAATTGCCTGATTATTTCTTGACCGTCCATCGTTCGTTCATCGTCAATGTACACTATATAGAAGAAATCGCAAAAGACGTCACTTCAAATTATGTGCTGACCTTGCGTGATGGCTCCACCATCCCGGTCAGTCAAAACCATACCGCCGAGGTGCGCAGTCGCCTTGGATTTTAACAATCTTTACAATCGAGGCGGCAGGAAATGGGGTGCGCAGGTGGAATACTTTACGCAGAATGCAAAACGAGAAGAAAGGTGGAGGCTGATATGACCATCTGGCCTAAATCCAAGCTTGGCAATATTTCTGTAGTCTTTGCGGCTGTCCCTTTATTGCTGGCGTTGATCATCACTCTTGCCGGTGCGTTCCAGGAGTTGCCGCTGGCGTTTGACGGAGAGGTGTCCGATAACTGGCTTTTGACATTTTTTCTATTAATGTCCCTAGCCTCCTTTGTCGTCGCATTCATTTCCGGCATCAGTTCGATGCTGATCCGCAGGGAACGTTCCATGGCAGTTATTGCTTCTATTCTGGTTTCCATCCTCGCGCTCGTCGTTTCTTGGAGTTGGTGGATATAAGATTCTTCTATACAAAAGCCGTTGAGAATTATCTCAACGGCTTTTGATGATTTACTTTATTTCTTTTGATCTTGCTTAATTTTCTCAAGCATTTCTTCCTGTTCTTTATCAACGTCAGAAGTTGCAGGAATGAAGGGGCTTTCGTTGTAATCCGTCCGTTTTCCATAACGAAGCATCTCATAAATTATCATGCCATTATTGGGCATCCCGCCCTGAATCTTCATGGGAACTACATCGAACAATAAATAAAAAAGGGCATAGAACACGAAACGTTCCCAGAAGGTGATAAAAGAATCGAAGACGTCATTCGCAAGAGCGGTATTAATGGTTAAGGCGAGCGAAAGCGTCATCAAGATTGGGCTGGCATAAAGAAAAATATAGGCAATTTTGCCATCTCGTTTTAAGGAATCATACGAAAACCAGCTATACAATTGATAATATCTGCGCACATCCACAATGCCGATTTTAAAAGCTCTAGGTCCTGAACCAATCGTTAGTCTTGGGTTTTTAACCCCGACCAATGCGCTGGCTATCAAATAGCCGGTTTCTCTTAGTAAAATCGTCAGGGGCAATATAATAAAGGCAGAAATAACGAGTGGTAGAAAGTCGGATAAGCCGAACATCAAACTCTCCTTTCTATCTTTGGGATAAAAACAATAAGGTCATTGAAGAATAATTGTGCAAAATAAAAAACGCCAAAAAGAAGCTGGTGCTCTCTTGGCGTTACGCCAGCTCAATTGTCTGACTCACTCTACCCGAATATTTAGTTACACTAGCTGTTTGCTGCTATTTTGAACTACTCATGTTTTTATGATAGCTAGTGAAATGTCTAAAGTCAAAAATACTACATACCGTCTTTTATTAGAAAAGACAGTGCTAGTGCAATCCAGAGTCTGATGGTTAAAAGACCGGTGAAGGATAGCTGGTTTTCACGTCCAATTTATTGAAGTGGACGATAGAGTCATTAATTTGCCGAACTATATTTAGGTTGAAATAACATTATAATAACAAAAAAATGGTTGTTTTCATGAACTTTAGGGTACTTAAGTAGTAAGTGAATAAACAGGAAAGCGGGGAGGAAAAAATGACTGAATTTCATTTGAAGCCTGTCCCTCCAGCCCAAGAGATAAAGACGCAACCGCTGCCGCGGAAGAAACGGATCTCCAAAATTCTTTTATCGCTGGCGCTCGTATCGTCAGCCGCAGCAGCCGGACCAGCCTTGGCACCCAGTGCAGCAACTGAAGTGGCCAGTTATTACACGGTGCAAAAAGGGGATACCTACTACAGCATTGCAAAAAAATACGGATTGGTCGTAGAACAGCTTATGGCGGCGAACTTTACCACAAGCACCAGAATCATTGTGGGTCAAAAAATCGCCATTCCGCACAAAAACCAATCGTGGTCCGGAAACCAGGAGAATCTGGACAACCGCAATTACCAAGTGGTCAAAGGGGATACCTTGTACTCCATTTCTAAACGAACCGGCGTTTCCATTGACAGTATCAAGAAAATGAACAATTTAACATCCGATCTGATTATGATTGGGCAAGTTTTGACGCTATATCCCGATGTCGGGGTAATCCATCGGGCTTCCGCCACGTACTACGTAAAGTCCGGTGATACGAAATACACGCTCCGAAACCAATTCGGCAGCACGGTCACCTTGCCAAGTGGTGAATTGCAGGTACTTCAGCCACTTAAAATCACCGGGAAAGTGCTCGAACTCACGACAGAAGAACCTTTCGGACTAGCAGACGGCCGCGTCATCGAAGTGAAAGTGGGCCGCGATTATTACGCGGTCAATCTCTACCAAGGGAATGGCCCGATTCAGCATTTGGCGGATCGCAACGATTTGCGGATGACGTTTACGGTAGTCCGTGTTGGAGAGCGCTATGAAATGGTTTCTTACGCCGTGCAAGAGTTGGAATAGACCCATAGTCGAAGCTTAACTGGCTAGAAAAAATCACCCGGACCAACGTGGCCTGGGTGATTTTTATATGGCTTTTCTTACATGCGGTTTGACCTTCTCATGCAGTTGCATGCTGCAGCTTGATTTTCTCGCAAACGAGAATTTCACGTAAAAACAGCGATTTTTTGGCAATGCAGCGGTCGATAATGGTGAATCCCGCTTTTTCTATCATGTGGTCGATCGGTTCGATGGTGACCACCAGCAGTTTTTCTGTGACCGGCAAGGCATGACGAAGAATCTCTTGTTGTTCATCGGGAGTGGCATGTGTGTACAGGTTATAAGGCATATCAATAATCGCGACATCGTATTGTTCTTGAATATCGGCGATGGCACCCAAATCGACCGAACCGGACAAGCCAAAATGGGCAATGTTTTCCCGCGAGCCATCGACAACAAGCGGGTTGATGTCGCGTCCGACAATATCGATGCCCATAGATAGCGCTTCGACCAATACGGTTCCGATGCCGCAGCAGGGGTCAATTGCTTTGATGCCTAGCGGTTCTGGAACAGCGATATTGGCAATCGCCCGTGCGGTTTTTGTGCTGAGCGCTGTTGAATATTCACGCGGTTTTTGCTGGTGTTTAAACCATACCGATTCACTCAATTGGTAGATGCCAAAATGCCAGCAACCCTCAAAGGGGATCAAGCCAAATATCATATCTGGATTGTGGACATCGGCTTTCCCTTTAATGACAAAACCGATTTGCCGTTCCATCTCGCGCTTGTCTTCAAAACTTACTTGCTCAGTTACATCCAAGCCGTTGATTTTAGGGAAGATTACTTTGAATGTTGCTTGTTCCATATCCAATTGTGCGGCTTGTTTTACGATAGCGGCAAGGTCGGGACCTTCAAACAATAGCTCAATCCGCTCTTTGATGAACGGACTTCTGCCTGGCGCGATGGCTTGATGGCTTTTGATGACTTTGCCATCCGTATCATGCCCAAAAAATGCGCGCATTTCCAATTGGCATAAATCTTTTTCGTCTTGATGATAAGCATAGGTGTATAAAAATCCGCCCATTGGCGATAATGGTTTCAATTCATCCCGTCCTTTAAATGGTTCTCATTTTACTAAGTATACCAATAACTGCAGGCCAAGCAGCGAATAGAGCTGCAAAGGGATGATTTTTGTACAAATGCAGTACCCAGCCCAGCCTCTAAGACCTGGAATAGTCACGCTTGCTTATGGAAGGGCGTGATATTGACCGAAGAACCCCCAGCCATCATGCGAAAGCAAATTGGCTGGGGGTTCTGTTTGTGATTCAAGTTAGCGTAGGCATTTTCAAAAACAAAGTTAAGCGAATATCTTGCCGGGGTTCAAGATGTTGTCCGGATCGAGCATTTGCTTCATATTTTTGAAAAGCGCTAATGCCTCGCCATGTTCGCTTTCCTGAAATTTTTGCTTGCCGAGACCAACGCCGTGTTCACCGGTACATGTGCCACCAAGTTCGATGGCACGAAACGCCAGTTGATCATTGATGCCAAAAGCCACGCGTTTTTGCTCTGGAGATTCAGGGTCGTAAACGATGCATGTATGGAAATTACCATCGCCAATATGGCCGAGCAAACCGCCTTCTAATCCACTTGCCTCAATCAGTTCGCGCCCGTATTCCAACAGATCCGGCAATTTGGAAATTGGCACGCAGACATCCCCGCCCGTGACGGATACGCCAGGCTGGTGGCGGTACGCATAGGCCATTTCGTGACGTGCTTTCCAAATGGTCGCGCGTTCTTCAGCATCAACTGCGACATGCCAATTCTGTGCGCCAAGATCGGTCATCAACTCTTCTGCAATTCGCGCGTCTTCACTGGCTGACTGTGTCAGTCCAGCAAACTCGAAAAACAGTGAGTGCTTTTCGGGCAAGCCGTAGCCGCCGTACTCGTTGACTTTCTTGATGCTCGGGGCGTCGACGAACTCCATGCGTTGAATGGGGATACCCATCAGCAACACGTTGTTTGCCGCTTCGGCACATTCACGTGGGGTGTCGAAGGTGCACGAGGCAGCGATAACGTGCTCGGGGATGGCGTGGAGCTTTAACGTGATTTCGGTGATGATGCCAAGCGTTCCTTCAGAGCCGACAAATAAGCCGCCGATCGAATAGCCAGAAGAAGATTTCTTGGCTTTTGTGCCGGTGTGGATGATGCTGCCGTTTGTCAGCACCACTTCCATGTCGAGTATTTGATCGCGCATGACGCCGTATCGGACAGCGGTCGTGCCGCTTGCGTTGGTCGCAGCCATGCCGCCGATCGATGCATCCGCTCCGGGATCAATGGGAAACTGCAAACCTTGCCGATTGATGCGCCGGTTCAGGGCAAGGCGCGTGATACCCGGCTGAACAGTAACGAGCAAATCTTCCGGCGCAAAATGAAGCACTTGGTTCATCCGTTCGAAATTAAGCGAGATGCCTTTTTGAACCGGGATAGCGGATCCTTCGAGCCCCGATCCTGCACCGAAAGCGGTAACTGGGATTTGTTGCTCTTTTGCAAAGGCAAGCACTACCTGGACATCTTTTGTGCTTTCAGGAAAGCATACCAGTTCTGGTTCTACAGGTGCGTGATCAGATTCATCGTGGCTATGGCGATAGCGTTCGCCTTCGCTTGTGGATACTTGGCCAGGATTCAAGCGGCCAGAAAGAATTTCGACCCATTTAGTGGTTTCGGTGAGGGGCATGTGAACAACTCCTTTTTGTTTTATACAAGAATATGCATACGAGTTAGTTTGGTCGGTAGAACCGTAGCTTAAAAGTATAGATTCTTTAATGAAAAAAGGATATGTCTAAAATGTGAATTTATTCTGAAATTTATGTTTACAAACAAAAATGAGTATTCTATACTTTCTGTATACAGTATACACTGTGGAAATTTGGGATGGGAAGGGAGGAATCATGAGAAAAATCGTCAAGCAGCCGACATTAGCGGAACAGGCATATGAAGCCATCAAAAAAATGATCATCACTGGAGAATTGAAGCCAGGAGACGAACTACCGGAAGAAAAGCTCGCAGCAGAGCTTGGAATCAGCCGAACGCCACTGCGGGAGGCACTGAAAAGACTCGCTGTTGATGCGCTTATCGAGTTAAGAAAAACAAAACCGGCGCTTGTCGCCAGATTTACCCACCAGGACGTCAAGGAAATCATGGAGCTCAGGAGATTGCTTGAGATTTACGGAATTGAAGGGTTATCGAAAGCAGATCAACAGCATGTCTTAAAGGAATTGCGCTATGCCCATGAACGCCAATGGGAAGCGATTCAAGCGCATGATTTTGCGGAATTCATGGATTGGGATCAATGGTTCCACGATCAATTTTATGAAAACCACCCAAACCAGCGTTTACGGGAATTGATCCACACCGTCAATACAGGAGGCAGCCGGGCATTCTTGCTGCTATCCAAAAAAGTATTCGATAGTGCCGTGATTGCTCACGGGGAACACGGTGCCATCATTGAAGCATTAGAGCAAGGGGATTTAGAGAAGACAAAAAAACACTTGGCTGCCCATCTCGACAATATCGAGAATAGGCTGCTGAAATACATTTCACAGGAGGAACTATGAAAAAACTTACTGGACTTATTTTACTGATGCTTGTATTAATCCTTGCCGCATGCGGACGCCCGGATAGTGGCAGTTCGTCAGACGGCGAAGGCGGAGAAGGCGAAACGTACACAATCCGTCTCGCCCATTTAGTACCGGAAGAACAGTCATCACACGTGGCAGCAGTTGATTTCAAAGAAAAACTAGAAGCCGAATCGGATGGCCGCCTGAAGGTCGAGTTGTATCCGAATGGGCAGTTGTATGGGTCTGACCGTGAAGCAATCGAAGCCGTACAGCTCGGCAACATTGAAATGACCATTCCGGCTGTCGCGGCGATGGCGTCGTTCAACGAAAAATTCCAAGTTTTCGATTTGCCTTTCTTGTTCAATAACAACGAAGCGGCGTACAAAGCGCTTGATGGGGATTTGGGCCAGGAATTGATGGCTGATTTGGAAAGCAATGGCTTGAAAGGGCTAGTATTCGGTGAAAACGGCTTCCGCCATGTGTCCAATAACGAAGGGCCGATTGAAAAACCGGAAGATATGGAAGGCTTGAAAATGCGTACACTTGAAAGCCCGCTCCATACCGACACGTTCAACGCATTTGGCGCAAATGCCTCACCTTTCGCATTCGGTGAATTGTATACAGCCTTGCAACAGGGTACATATGATGCAATGGATTGCCCGATTTCACTTTATTACACGAATAAATTCTACGAAGTGCAGGATTACCTGACATTGACAGGCCATGTCTACGCAGCCACTTCTCTTCTTATGAATGATGATTTCTACAATGATTTGCCTGAGGATTTGCAGGAATTGTTGATGGAAGCGTCTGAAGAGTTCCGTACCCAGCAACGCGAGCTTGCACAGCAGCAAGATACCGAGTTCATGGAGCAACTGGAAGCAGAAGGCATGCAAATCAACGACTTGACCGATGAACAGCGCGACGCATTCCGCGAAGCAGCAGCACCGGTTTACGAAAAATACGAGGGCCAAATCGGCGCAGATTTGATCGACCGTGCGCTTGAGGCAAATAACTAAGCAATGACAGATGAAAAATCAAGGACCAGGCTCCTTGGTTTTTCTTTTTAGAAAGGGAGATTCTGATGATAAAGAAATTCGCGAAAGCCGAAGAAGCATTATTGGTGCTAACGCTGGTTGCGATGGTCGCCTTAATTTTCGGCCAAGTGGTCGGCCGCTACGTATTTTCCAACGCGCCGAGCTGGACAGAGGAAATGGCACGCTATATCCACATTTTTCAAGTGTGGATTGGCGCAAGCTACGCAGTAAAACTGCGCGAGCATATCCGCGTGGAAGCGTTCATTACCCGCTTTCATGGACTCGCAAGAAAAATCTTGGAAACCATTTCTTTAATGATTTGGTTTGCGATGGCATTATTCTTGGCTTATTTCGGGACCATGTTGGTCATGCAAAGTTTATCCAACGGACAAGTCACGCCGGCTATGCAATTGCCGATGTGGGTCCCGTTCCTGGCGATTCCAATAGGCGGCATCGGCATGTGCATCCGCTTGATCGTGCAATTGCGCCAAATTTGGAAAGGCGATTATGAAATGCATAAAGACGGGGGTGTCCAGGCATGACGATTGCCCTGTTATTCGGGACCTTATTCATTTGTTTATTGATCGGTGTGCCAATCGCCATCTCGCTCGGTGTGTCTGCACTGACCGCCATCTATTTTGGCACGACGATGCCGCTGAGCATCATCACGCAAAAAGCATTTACTTCGCTTGACTCATTCCCGCTGCTGGCGATTCCGTTTTTCATGCTTGCGGGCGTATTAATGGGCAAGGGCGGCGTTTCGAAACGCTTATTGAACCTCGCTTCTGCGATGGTCGGCTGGATGACTGGCGGGCTTAGCATGGTAACCATTGTTGCCTGCATGTTCTTCGCCGCGATATCCGGTTCTGGCCCAGCAACAGTTGCGGCAATTGGCGGCTTCATGATTCCGGCGATGGTGGCACGCAAATACAGCGGCGGGTTTGCTTCTGCCATCGCGGCCTCTGCTGGTTCGATTGGCGTCATGATCCCGCCAAGCATTCCGTTCGTTTTGTATGGCGTCATCGGCAGCGTGTCAGTCGGCAGCATGTTTCTGGCCGGGATCCTGCCAGGATTGTTAGTCGGTGCTGCACTTATGTTGACAGCTTATATGATCTCGAAAAAACGCGGCTATAAACCGGAACCCGGCAAAGAATCGGAATTTCATTTGAAGGATATCGGAACGGCATTTTGGGACGCTAAATGGGCGCTGCTCATTCCAGTCATCATCCTTGGCGGCATTTACGGAGGGGTCTTCTCTCCAACAGAAGCAGCAGTTGTCGCTGTCGTCTATGCCATCATTATTGGGAAATTCGTTTACAAGGAACTGACCTGGGCAGGGCTGTATGAAAGTTTCCGCGAAACGATCGTCATCAACGCCACGACGATGATCATCATCGGCTTGTCAGTGTCTTTCGCTTATTTCATGACCATTCAGCAAATTCCAGGAGAGATTTCCGATTATTTGACGGCTTTATCAACCAATCCATTCGTTATTTTGCTCGCAATTAATGTATTATTGCTCGTAGTGGGCATGTTTATCGATACGATTTCAGCACTCGTCGTATTGACGCCAATCCTGCTGCCGATCGTGACAGAAGTAGGTGTGGATCCTGTCCATTTCGGTGTAGTGCTCGTCGCGAATTTGGCGATCGGTTTTGTCACCCCTCCACTCGGCGTCAATTTGTTTGTCGCTTCGAGTGTCGGGGGAGTCAAGTTCGAGCGAATCGCTTATGCGGTCCTGCCGTTCTTGTTCACGATGATTGTCTGTTTACTGGTCATCACCTTCGTTCCGCAGCTTTCCTTGTGGTTGCCAGGGCTTTACGAATAAAGTTATTTTTAATTTTAGAAAGGTTGTTTTCCTATGAGCATGCACATTAATAAACGGGCGGAGTCGATTGTCTTCTCAGGCATTCGCCAATTCGCCAATCAAATGATAGATTACCCGGATGCCGTTAATTTGACGGTCGGACAGCCAGATTTCCCGACTCCTGAGGCGGTTAAGCAAGCGGGCATCGATGCCATCCGCAATAACCAAACCAATTACACGCATAATGCGGGCGTCTTGGAGTTGCGTCAAGCTATCCAATCTTTTTTCAAAGACAGCTATGGCTTGTCGTACCGAGTTGAAGACGAAATTATTGTAACGAATGGCGCGAGTGAGGGCTTGGACTCGGTGTTCCGTACAATTCTTGAAGAAGGCGATGAAGTCATCCTGCCGGCCCCGACCTACTCGGGCTATGCGCCTTTAGTGGAACTATGCGGCGGCAAAGTCGTCTACTTGGATACATCGGAAAGTGATTTTAAGCCGGATCCTGAAGCGCTTGAACGCTTGATCAACGATCGTACTAAAGCGGTATTGATGAATTTTCCGTCGAACCCGACAGGCATTACGATGACGATGGAAGAATTGTCCGTTTTAAAGGAAGTCTTTGAACGCCACGAATTGTACATCGTGACGGATGAGATCTACAGCGAAAATACATTCGGCGGCGCGCATTGTACATTCGCCTGTTTCGACAGCCTGCGTGATCAAACGGTGCTCATTCACGGCTTGTCGAAATCCCATTCGATGACAGGGTGGCGCATCGGCTATATCTTAGGTCCAGCGAAGTTGATGGAGCATGTCCTGAAAGTGCATCAATATAATGCTATCTGTGCTTCGGCCCCAGCCCAATATGCTGCGATTGAAGCGTTGACGAATCAACGCCACGTGCCTGCAGAGATGAACAAGGCCTATATTGAACGACGTGATTTTGTTTACGGACGCTTGATCGAAATGGGTATTGACGTCATTAAGCCAAATGGTGCTTTCTATATCTTCCCTTCGATTGAGAAATTTGGGCTGCCATCTTACGAGTTTGCGATCCGTCTGTTGAAAGAAGGCGAAGTAGCCGCTGTTCCTGGCTCTGCTTTCACGGAATACGGGGAAGGGTTCTTGCGCATTTCCTATGCCTACAGCATGCATGTTTTAGAAGAAGGTATGGACCGTTTAGAGAAATTTGTCACCTCTCTTCATGAAAAATAAAGCAGCAGCAATTTGAGCAGTCCGCAGCAGACATCCTGCACGGGCTGTTTAATGCATTTACATATTGAAAAGTAAGTTATTGGAAAAAGATAGGCGGAAATCATCTGTTTAATTTAAGTGAAGCAGGAAAGGGTGGATTGGTATGGAACTTTTCTGGGATACACCGGAGAAGCTAGAGGATTTACTGTGTGAGCTGGTCAGTTGGGAAAGCATTTATTTAACGCAAGGGGAAGCGGAATTCCCGGTGAAGCTGAAAGGCTTATTGGGGGAGCTTGATTATTTCAAGCAGCATCCCGATCAATTGGCGCTAGGTGAAGTCAACTGGGGACGCACGTTTTTAACGGCGCTCTATAAACACGAAGAGGCGGTGGACACGGTCGTCCTGATCAGCCATTTCGATACCGTATCAACGGAAGATTATGGCGTGTTGCGCCCGCTTGCCTCAAGCCCTCGCTTATTGACGCGTGCGCTGCATGACCGCAAGGAAATGCTCAGCGCGGAGGCACTGGCTGATTTGGAATCCGGCAATTATTTGTTCGGTCGGGGAACGATGGATATGAAAGCGGGTCTTGCTTTGCACATGTCCCTGATTGAGAAAGCCTCTATCGAACAATGGCCGATCAACCTTGTCTTGTTGACGGTGCCGGATGAAGAAGTCAACTCCAACGGCATGCGCCATGCAGTTCCTCATCTTTTGGAGATTGCTGAAACGCATCAGCTGAAGTATTCCTTATTCCTGAACGGGGAACCGGTCTTTGCCCAAGACCCGAAAGAAAGCGATTTTAAAGTATATAGCGGAAGCATAGGGAAAATCATGCCAAGTGCTTTGTTTTATGGCAAAGAAACCCATGTCGGCGAACCACTCAGCGGGCTGACGTCGAATTATATGGCATCGTATCTAACCCAGGAAATGAGCTGGAATCCGAAATTCCGTGAGACGCTGTACGGCGAAACCTCGCCGCTGCCGGTCACGGTGCTGCAGCGTGACGTGAAGATGGAATATTCGGCCCAGACGCCGTACCGCGCAGTATCCATGTACAATGTCTTCCTGCTTGAACGCAATGCAGAAGAGACGATGAAAATGTTTGAGGAAACGGCTCGAGAAGCGCTTTATAAGATGAGCGGGGATTATAACGAAATGTGCAAGCGGGAGGATATCGAGCCGGTCAACGAAGTGAAAGTTTTCCGGTTCGAAGAGCTGAAGGCATACGCACTGGAAAAGCTGGGCGAAAAAGCGGTGGAGCAGATCATGTCGAATGTGACAGAAGATGTTGACCACGATGTGCGCGAACAATCCCATGCCATTACCGATCAATTATTGATTCAATGCCACGAGCTGACACCTGCTGTGATCTTATTGTTTGCGCCGCCTTATTATCCGCCAGTCAATTCAAGCGAATCAGAACTCGTCAAGAAATGCATTCAACAAGTACAAGAAACCGCACTTGACCGATTTGGCCTCGAAGTGAAGCAAGGCCATTACTTTAACGGCATTTCCGATTTGAGCTACGTCAATTTTCAGGACCAGAACGCAGGGTGGCAAACTTACGAACAAAATACACCAGTTTACGGCAGAAGCTATAGTGTGCCATTCGAAGCGATGAACAAGCTCCAGGCACCGGTATTGAATGTTGGGCCGTTTGGGCGTGATGCACACCAGCGTACGGAACGACTGAACCGCAAGAGCGCATTCGAGGAGCTGCCGGTTTTATTGGAAGATTTGCTGTTGTCGCAGTTCACCCCATTAGTATCGAAGAAATAAGCATATTGGTCAGCTTGCCGGGTAAAGAAAGGCAAAAGGAGCTGATCTCAATGAAAGATGCACAGTTTTTTCACTTTGAAGATGATGGCACTATCCCGAACAACCCGAAACTGCCAGTCGTTTTCTATCCCGAGGCCTTCCACGGAAAAACCGGCCAGATCCAACAAGCCTTCGAAGATCACGCGTGGGGCAATAGCTGGCAAGGCGGCGTGTTCGATTTTCATCATTACCACAGCAATACACACGAAGCGCTCGGTGTGGTGAGCGGATCGGCGCAGCTGCAGTTGGGCGGCGAAAACGGTGATGTAGTGGAAGTGGCCACGGGGGATGTTTGTGTTTTGCCCGCCGGCACGGGCCATAAACGCTTATCGGCAAGCGCGGATTTCCGCATCGTCGGCGCATATCCCGGAGGTGTGGAATACAACTTGAAGACCGGTGAGCCGGGCGAGCGCCCCTACGTACTCGAAGATATCCATAATACGCCGCTGCCGAAGACCGACCCTGTTTACGGTGACGCGGGGCCTCTGCTTTCTGCGTGGAAAGCATGAGGCGATAAAAAAGACGAAGCGCAAGGTGGATCGACCTCGCGCTTCGTCTTTTTCGTTTAGGGAATTTTACTGGCCGACAAGCGCCGGGGCGAAAAATTCCTTATACAGTTCATTGAGTATTTTTCCTTCGTCTTCTTTCAAGATGCCAAACACCAAGCTGACTTCGGAAGAACCTTGGTTGATCATTTCGATATTGACGTCGGTGCGCGCAAATGCAGCCGCTGCACGGGCAGTGAGGCCTTTATTATTGTGCATGCCTTCACCTACCAATACGATCATGGAGAAATCGTTGCGGATATGGACATCGTCCGCTTGGAGTTCGTTCTTCACCCGTTCGATGATGCGCTGTTCTTTTTCGTTATCGAGCTGATGGCTCCGTAAAATGACGGATAAGTTATCGATGCCGGATGGGATATGTTCATAGGAGATTTCTTCCTCTTCCAGGATTTGCAGAAGCTTGCGGCCGAACCCGACTTCCCGGTTCATCAAATACTTGCCGACATATAAAGTGGAAAACCCACTGTCCGCAGAAATTCCAGTGACGGGGCGTGGTGAACTGGCGCGCTCGGCTACAATCATCGTGCCCGGCGCAGAAGGGTTATTGGTGTTGCGGATGCACAAAGGCACGGAGGCACGGTATGCAGGCATCAAGGCTTCATCGTGAAGGACGGCAAAACCGGCATAGGACAGCTCGCGCATTTCGCGGTAGGTCATCTGTTCGATTTCTACGGGGTTATCGACGACTTGAGGGTTGGCGGCAAAAACACAATCCACATCGGTGAAATTCTCATAAAGCTCGGCTTTGACGGCTGCCGCAAGGATGGACCCTGTGATGTCGGAACCGCCCCGGTCGAATGTCCGGAGCATCCCGGATTTCGTGTAAGCAAAGAATCCAGGGAAGACCGTGATCGATGGCTTTTCCGCTAAAGCTGAAAGCTGGCTATAGGATTCGGATAAGGCTTGTGCGCGTTCCGGCGGATCATTGACGAACAGCCCAGCCGTGTGCGGATTGACGTACTCCGCCTGCATTCCGATGGAAGTGAAATAGGCAGCGATCAATTTCGCTGAATTGTCTTCTCCTGCCGCTTTGATCGAATCGATATACAAATCATGTTGGCCGCTGTCTGCACGCAGGCGTTCTGAAAGATCAGCACGGATAATGTCGATGATCTCCCGGTCGAGACCGAGCTCATCTGCGATTTCCGTGTAACGGTCGATGACTGCCTGCAAGGGCTGTTGGATGGATTCGCCCAATAATGCGGTTGACGCAAGCCGGATGAGCAGGTCGGTCACTTTTACGTCTCCGCTATGGCGTTTGCCCGGAGCGGAGACGACGACCACCCGGCGTGCCGGGTCCGCTTGGATGATGCTTGCGACTTTTTTGATTTGCTGTGCGCTAGCGACTGAAGTTCCACCGAATTTGCATACTTTCATCCTATCAAGTCCCATCTTTTTTTAATAGTCTGTAAAAAGGGTTGTTTTCGCTAAAATATAATACTATAATGTCTCTATGACAAAAACAACTGTATTTTCACAGTGTACACACCATGGGAGGAATCGTCAATGAAAAATGAAGTTTCAATCGGATTATTAGGTTTCGGTACAGTAGGGAGCGGCGTTGCGAAGATCATCCAGCAGCACCAGGAAGATCTGCAGCATAAACTGGGCGCACAAGTCGCAATCCGTAAAGTGTTGGTGCGGGATGCCGGGAAAGACCGGCTATCGGACCTCGATCCGAATGTCTTCACGACAGATATTGAAGAAATCTTGAATGATTCTTCCCTCGACATAATTGTAGAAGTAATGGGCGGCATCGAAGGCGCGAAAACGGCGATGGAACAAGCCTTGAAATCCGGCAAGCAAGTCGTGACCGCCAATAAGGATGTCATGGCACAATATGGCCATGAGCTATTGAAGCTGGCAGATGCCGAAAAATGCGATTTATTCTATGAAGCGAGTGTAGCCGGAGGCATCCCGATCATCCGTACGCTTGAAGATGGCCTGGCTTCGGACCGCATCTCGAGCATGATGGGCATCGTCAATGGCACTACGAACTTTATCCTGACAAAGATGAAACAGGAAAAGAAAAGCTATGAGGATGCACTTGCAGAAGCGACTGAACTGGGCTTTGCAGAAGCTGACCCGACCGCCGATGTGGGTGGGCTCGACGCAGCGCGCAAGATGGTCATCTTGTCCTCACTTGCTTATTCAACAGAAGTCAAACTCGATGATGTCAATATCCGTGGCATGGAGACAATCCAAGACGGCGATGTGGAAATGGGCGAAAGCTTGGGCTATACGATGAAGATGGTCGGCTCTTCGACGAAAGACGAAGACGGCATCGACGTTTCGGTGGAACCAATTTTCCTGGCAAATAGCCATCCTTTAGCTTCAGTCAATAATGAATTCAACGCCGTTTATATTTACGGGGATGCAGTTGGCGAAACAATGCTTTATGGTCCGGGTGCCGGATCGTTGCCCACTGCGACATCAGTCGTCTCTGATATTATAGCCGCCTGCAGAAACTTGCTTCTTGGGGTGAACGGAAAACGTGAACACGCTGCGCAGCACGAACGCGTGATCAAGCCTGCGGATAAAAGCCGCTCGAAATATTTCCACCGTTTGCTGGTGAACGATGTAGTCGGCGTCTTGTCCAAAGTAAGCGCCATTTACAGCCATCACGGCGCGAGTATTCAATCCATCGTGCAGAACCCGGGCACAGATGAAAACGCAGGAAAAGCAGAACTTATTTTAAAAACGCATGAAATTTCACGCCAACAGCATTTGGATGTCTTAAAAGAACTGGAAGGAATGGCAAGTCTAATCAGCCATTACCGCATTGAAGGGGAGGATGCAGCATGAGATGGCCTGGACTGATTGAACAATACAAAGAATGGCTGCCGGTGACGGAGGCTACACCTTCACTGACATTGCAAGAGGGCAATACACCGCTGATCCATCTCGAAAAGCTGTCTGCTGATTGGGGCATCGAAGTCTATGCCAAAATCGAAGGCGCCAATCCGACCGGTTCCTTTAAAGATCGCGGCATGGTCATGGCGGTCGCGAAAGCAAAAGAAGAAGGTAAAAGCGTCCTGGTTTGTGCATCCACAGGGAACACGTCGGCTTCGGCTGCTGCATACGGTGCCAGAGCAGGTATGCGGACAATTGTCGTCATTCCGGAAGGCCGCATCGCACTTGGTAAATTGGCACAAGCAAAAATGTACGGCGCAGAAATTTTAGAGATCAAAGGCAATTTTGACGAAGCGCTGGAAATGGTCCGTGAAATCGGCAAATCGCCAGGCATCGCTCTCGTCAATTCAGTGAACCCTTACCGGCTCGAAGGACAGAAGACCATCGCTTTCGAAGTGATCGAGCAGCTTGGGAAAGTACCGGATTTGTTCGCGCTTCCTGTTGGCAACGCCGGAAATATTTCAGCTGCGTGGAAAGGCTTCACGGAATATGCGGAACGCACTGGCGAAAAGCGCCCTGAATTGCTCGGCGTCCAGGCGGAAGGCGCGTCGCCGATCGTCCAGAACAAAGTGGTGGAACAACCGGAAACCATCGCAACGGCAATCCGTATCGGTAACCCGGCAAGCTGGCAATTGGCGCTTAATGCACTCGATGAATCGCAAGGCACCATTCTCTCGAGAAGCGATGATAAAATCCTCGAAGCCTACCAGCTGCTCGCCAAGACAGAAGGCGTCTTTGCGGAACCGGCATCGTGCGCATCGATTGCAGGCCTGAAAAAGCAAGTGGAAGATGGGCAAATTAAAAAAGGGTCGACCGTTGTTTGTGTACTGACAGGCAATGGTCTAAAAGATCCGGCGACAGCCATCGAAGTCAGCAAACAAGACGGCATGCTCGAAGCCGCCAACATGGAACAGTTTTGGGAGGAGTTAAAAAAGGAGGTCAAAGTATGAGTGGAAAAGAATTCTCGATAGCGGTGCCGGCCTCCACTGCCAACTTGGGCCCCGGATTCGATTCCATCGGGCTTGCCTTAGACCTTCATTTGAATATTCACGTGTCGCCTGCCGATTCGTGGCAGCTCGATTATAAAACACCGGAATACGCCCATCTGTCTGGTGTTGAAGGGAATTTAATCCTGCAGGCAGCTGAACGCACGGCTGCTGCTTACGGGAAAAAATTACCGCCAGCTAAACTGGAAATCGAGACGGATATCCCGCTCGGGCGTGGGCTTGGCAGCAGTGCTTCAGCTATCGCAGCAGGGATTGAATTGGCAAATCGCTTGCTTGATTTGAATATGTCGGATCAGCAAAAAGTGAAAATTGGAACTGATATGGAAGGCCATCCGGATAATATTTCCGCTTCATTGCTCGGGGGCTTAACGATTTCCTATTTTGATGAAGAGCAGATTGAGACCGTACATGTCGAACAAGTCAATATCGGTGTCGTGTTATTGATCCCACAAGAGATTTTCTTGACAGAAGAGTCCAGGAACCTCTTGCCTGAACAACTGCAGTATGCTGAAAGTGTTAGGGGAAGTGCTGCTGCCAATGTACTTTCTGCAGCAATGGTGAGCGGTGATTGGGAGAAAGCCGGCAAGCTCATGAGCAAAGATATTTTCCATCAGCCCTACCGACAAAATCGTTTCCCAGATTTTGAGAAAATCGGTGAAGCGTGCCGTAAGCTGGGTGCTTATGGGTACGCAATCAGCGGAGCGGGGCCATCTCTTTTCATTCCGGTTCGCCCTGGCGATGAACAGCACATCGCAAAGGCACTCGGCGAGCAATTTCCACATTATGAAGGCATAGCGATGAAAACGGCATGCGAAGGAACCAAATCGTGTGAAACAGTTGCATAACAAAAAGCTCCGGATCAGCTGATCCGGAGCTTTTTCGATTTTTTTATAGTTTGATGGAAATGTATTTGGTTTCGAGGAATGCATCCAAGCCTTCCTGTCCGCCTTCTCTGCCGACGCCGCTTTCTTTCATCCCGCCAAATGGGGCTTGTGCAGTGGAAGGGAGGCCGTCATTCCAGCCGACGATGCCATATTCCAGGTTTTCTGCAATGAATGTGCCGCGCGACATGCTTTCAGTGAAAAAGTAGGAAGCAAGTCCAAAGCGTGTGTCGTTCGCAAGCTGTACCGCTTCCTCATCGGTTTTAAAGCTCATAATCGGAGCAACTGGCCCGAAGGTTTCTTCGTTCATGACCAACATATCGTCCTTGGCATTAATGAGGACGGTTGGGTTATAGAAATAAGCCTCATTTTCTATCTTGCCATCGCCGCCGACTAGCACTTTTGCGCCTTTATCGATAGCGTCTTTTACATGGCGCTCTACTTTTTCATAGCCATCTTTATCGACGAGCGGTCCGATGTCCACTCCATCATTCAAGCCATTTCCAACTTTTAATTGGCTGGCTGCTTGCTTCAGTTTCTCAGAAAACTCATCGACTATTCCTTCTTGTACATAAATACGGTTGCCACACACGCAAGTCTGCCCAGCGTTACGGAATTTTGAAGCCATGACACCTTCGACTGCTTTATCAAGGTCCGCATCATCAAGTACGATGATTGGGGCGTGCCCACCCAGCTCTAAGGACAAGTTCAACATTACTTCGGCCCCTTGCTTCATCAATTCTTTTCCGATTTCAGTAGAGCCGGTGAAGGTTAGCTTGCGGACTGATGGATGACTGGTGAACACTTTGCCAATTTGCGAGGCACTGCCGGTCACCAAATTGATGACGCCTTTTGGAAATCCGGCTTGTTCTGCGAGTTCGAACATGCGCACGGCTGTAAGTGGCGTCATTTTCGCTGGTTTCGAGACAAACGTACATCCAGCGGCAAGAGCGGGTGCCATTTTTCGTGCCATCATGGCCGCAGGGAAATTCCACGGTGTGATGGATGTTACAACACCAACTGGCTGTTTATTGATTTGTATCCGTTTTCCGTCTTTGCTAGCAGGAATGGTCCGCCCGTAAACACGTTTGCTTTCTTCCGCAAACCAGGAGATGAAAGATGCGGAATACTCCACTTCGCCGATTGCTTCTTTCAGCGGTTTGCCCATTTCTTTGGTGAGGATTTCCCCGACTTCTTCTTTATGTTCCAATAGGAGATCGTGCCATCTCATCAATATTTCTGCCCGTTCGTAAGCAGTTGTCTTCGACCAGGATGGAAAAGCGGCAGCTGCGGCTTCTACTGCTTCAGTCGCTTCCGCTTCTCCGCCATTGGGAACGCTACCCACTTGTTCACCGGTCGCCGGGTTCATGACTTCGATTACATCATTTCCTTTATCTGTCCATTCACCATTTATATAATGTTTGCCGTTCATCAAAACGCCTCCTCAATTTATGCTTCTTGTAATCAATACCTCACCTGGAAAATGTCTAAACTTACAGTCACTATCACTGGAGCATGTCCAAGAATGGAAAATTGCCAAATTAATAAAGCAAAAGGTACAAAATTGTGAATTTATGAGAATACGCAATATATCGCTATTGGTCGCGCTTACATTTCCTGAACCCTTATTTTAATTTTAAGTTATTTCAAAATAGTCTATAAATTATATTTCAGAACTCGAAATTCTGTGCTACTATTGCTTAAAACCAATAAGCTTTTCCAAAACTTTGTTTTTGTATAATGTTTTGAAGCTGAGAGAGGAAGGAATACTATGCCCCAAATGCTGGCTTTGGCCATTATGGCTTTCATCTTATTTATCGGAGAGCTCATCTCCATTCGTACGAAAGCTTGGATTCCATCCATTTTCGTGAGCGGGGTATTGTTCCTGATCGGATACTGGACGTTCTTTCCAGAAGATATTGTGACCATCGGCGGCATTCCGCCAGTCGTTGCCACCTTGCTGATTTACTTATTGATCACGAATATGGGGACCTTATTGTCGCTTGACGAGTTGAAAAAACAATGGCGAACCATTTTAATCGCTTTGTCAGGGATATTGGGCATTGTCGTCTTCTTGCTTGCGATTGGGACATTATTATTTGATTTCCAGACCGTTATCGTCGCCATTCCACCGCTTGTTGGAGGCTTGGTATCGGCATTGATCATGTCAGAAGGAGCATCAGCAGCTGGACTTCCGACGCTCGCTGTATTTGCTATTGTCATTTATGTCATTCAAGGATTCGCAGGTTATCCATTAACGTCTATTATGCTAAAACGAGAAGGGCGCAACTTGCTGAAGCAATACCGCAATAACGATTTGCCGGATCATGCGCCTCTAACGCAAGAAGTGACTGAAGAAAAAGCGCATGACGATAAGCCGAAACTGTTTGCGGCATTGCCGGAGAAGTACAACACCGATTTCTTCAAATTCTTCCGTCTTGCGCTCGTTGGATACGCCGCTTACCTAGTTTCTACTCTAGTTGCGCCAGTCGTGGAAATCAGCCCATTTGTTCTCTGTTTATTGTTCGGGGTGCTTGCCCGTTCCATTGGCTTTTTGGAACGCCATCCACTGCAAAAAGCAAATGGCTTTGGGTTTGCAATTATGGCGTTGCTATTGTTCATTTTTGATGGCTTGAAAACAGCTACGCCTCAAATGATGTTGGAAATTCTGTACCCATTGATTGGCTGCATCATTATTGGGCTCGTGGGCATGTATATCTTTTCGTTCATCATCGGAAAGATCCTCAAAGTCAGCAAAGAAATGGCATTTGCGTGTTCGTTGACGGCGCTGTACGGCTTCCCGGCGGACTATATCATTACCGTTGAAGTGATCAATGCTTTGACGCAGGATGAAAAAGAACGTGAAATGCTAACAAGCCGTATGCTTCCGCCGATGCTTGTCGCAGGGTTTATCACAGTGACGATTGTCTCGGTCATCTTGGCTGGAATCTTTGTTGGATTCCTATAAAAATTTAGCAGGAGGATATGTCCATGATTCTTGAAGCGCTACAAAAAGAAATCGCAAATCATAGTGGAGAATTAATTGATATACGGAGAAAGCTGCATAGCGAACCGGAGCTGTCTTGGGAAGAATATCAGACTACAGATTATGTTTATGGTTATTTATCTGAACTAGGTATCAAATGCCGAAAAACCGAACCTACTGGCGTCATCGGGGAATTGGTGGGTGCAAAGCCAGGCAAGACCGTAGCGCTAAGGGCGGATATGGACGCATTATCTGTCGAAGAGTTAAATGGAGATTTGCCTTATCGTTCGAAAGAACAAGGAAAAATGCATGCATGTGGGCATGACGCCCATACGGCGATGTTATTAATTGCTGCCAAAGCACTTGTGTCAGTCAAAGAGCAGCTTTCGGGTACGGTCAGGTTCTTGTTTCAGCCGGCAGAAGAAGTGGCGACTGGAGCACGTGAAATGGTCAAGCAAGGGGCGATGGATGGTGTAGATAATGTCTTTGGCATGCATATTTGGTCGCAGAGCCCTACCGGCAAAGTATCGTGCACCCCTGGACCTTCTTTTGCCTCAGCAGATATTTTTAACATTCGCTTCACAGGACGCGGCGGGCATGGTGCGATGCCGCAAGCTTGTGTGGATGCATCGATTATAGCCTCGGCGTTTGTTATGAACGTCCAGTCAATTGTTTCGAGAACCATTGACCCACAACAGCCCGCCGTCGTCACGGTCGGCAAGATGACAGTCGGAACCCGTTTTAATGTCATTGCAGAAAACGCAGTGATCGAAGGAACTGTCCGTTGTTTTGACCCGGAAGTGCGCGACCACATTGAAAACCAGCTCGAAGTGTATGCGAAAAACACCGCTGAGCTATACGGTGGGACTGCTGAAGTGGAATACATACGCGGCACGCAGGCAGTCATAAATGAAGAAGAAAGTGCGCATTTGGCACAAGCTGTGGCAGCAGAAGCATTTGGGGAAAATGTTTTATACAGGGAAGAACCGACAATGGGCGGCGAAGATTTCTCGTTCTTCTTGGACGAAGCGCCAGGCTGTTTCGCGTTGGTGGGAGCAGGAAACCAAGAAAAAGATACACAATGGGCGCATCACCATGGACGATTCAATATCGACGAAGAGGCATTATCGGTCGGGGCAGAATTATATGCACAATATGCCTACAGCTATTTGAACAAAAACCAAACAAATTAATGGAGGGGCTTATGGGAAATAGTACATTATACGAAGAATTGATCAAAGGGTACGATAAACAATTGGACCATTCAGGCGTCAATGGAGACCGTTTAGCGAAACGCTTGCATGCGTTATCGGAAATTGGTTATACAGAACCAGGCGGAGTGAAGCGCCCAGGTTTATCTCATGAAGAAAAACAAGCTAAAGAATTGATTAAATCCTGGATGGTAGAAGCAGGTCTTGAGGTGAGGGAAGATGGTGCTGGAAATGTCTTTGGCTCTTTGCCTGGACAGTCAGAAGGACCGGCTATTGCTTCAGGGTCGCATGTCGACAGTGTACCGAACGGTGGAAATTTCGATGGCCCACTTGGTGTTTTGTCTGCACTCGAAGTGGCAGAATCCTGGAAGGAACTTGGATTTGTTCCTGAAAAGCCATATGAAGTAGTGATTTTCTCCGATGAGGAAGGTTCAAGATTCAATAGTGGACTGACGGGAAGCCGGGCAATGACAGGGAATATAACCGATATGGAAATGAAGCAGTTGCGGGATTATGACGGCAAAGACTTGGCGCAAGTTCTTGAATCTTACGGCAGTTCGTTAGAGGCATTTCGCGAGTCGACCAGAGATTTATCAGAACTGGAATTATTTGCAGAAGTGCACATTGAACAAGGAAAAGTATTGGAACAAAAGAATCAGCCGGTCGGAATCGTGAGCGGCATTGCTGGCCCTGCCTGGATGGAAGTGAAATTTTCTGGACAGGCGGGACATGCAGGCAACACGCCCATGCTCGGTAGAACGGATAGTTTAGTGGCTGCGGGTGAATTTGTTAGCCGCTTGCCTGATATTCCGCGAGCCGTTAGTGAAACGGCTGTCGCAACAGTCGGCAAGCTCGATGTATCTCCTAATGGCATCAATGTTATACCGGAGCAAGTCGTCCTGCATGTCGATGCGCGGGACATCCATCAAGAACCTCGGGATTTGCTTGTAGAACGCATTCGAAGCTTAGCAAGTGAAGTGGCAGAGAAACATCGCGTTACGGTTTCGATGCAACAAAACACCAGTATTATGCCCGTTCCAATTGCTGACGAACTGCAGCGCGAACTGGCAGAACTATTGACGAAGCAAGGAATTGACCCTGTACGAATTCCGAGTGGGGCAGGTCATGATGCTATGATCGTTGGACGCCATATCCCAGTTGCCATGCTATTTGTCCGCAGCAAGGACGGCGTTAGCCACAACCCAAAAGAGTGGTCGTCGCTATCGGATTGTGTTCAAGGGATACATGCTTTAAAAGGCTTTATTGAATCGAGAATGGCAAAAGCATAAGTAGCTTAGTTTGAAACAGAGGGATGGATCCCTCTGTTTTTTTACTTTGCCTAAACACATTAGAAAAATATGGTTTTGGAGATTCTTATTATGGAATTATCAGGTTATTTTGATATAGAGTGTATATTTAACAGTAAAACGGGTATATAGGAAGTAAGAATTGATATCAAATTCGGTACGGAGGTGATGAACGTGAAAGCAGTTGAGAATAACGTTCCCAATAGTGTGCGTCCATTTTCAGAAGAGAAAATCCTGAAGGAATGCCGCCATTATTTTTCATCGGAAACTGCTCGAACAGCAGAAATCGCTGAAAGATTTATGGAATACTTCATTAGAAATGCTTCGTCGGAAGGTGTGCTTTTCAAAACTATTAAAGAAATCACCTACGACTTGAATATCTCTCACCAAACCTTGACTAAGGTTCTGAAACGGCTTGAAAAAGAGGAGATAATTTATAGAAGAAACGGCATCATCGGATTGTGGCAAGAATGATCAACGTATAAGTGATCTGATGAAAAAGACTGGCGGATATACCGCCAGTCTTTTTCATCGTTTAATAATATCGGACTATTTTCTCGTGTTAGGACTTATCTGTTTTATGGATATATATAACTATATAAAAGTTCGGTTTTTAAAATAAATGTGTGTAACAAGGCTATTTACTTATTAAAATTAATTAATTTTATAAAAATTAGCTAAAAAGTGTAGAACGAACTAAGGAAGTGTGATATAAAGGTACTATAATATTCTGAATTTTTAGATAGTAAGTTTGATATCAAATAGGTGAGGGGGATGAATCATGGGGAAACAATTAATTGGGGGTCGACTTCTAACATGTCTTAGCCGTAATTTCCGATTGGTAGCTGGTACGACTGTCTCTACAGTGTTCGCTGTTTGGTTAGTATCAGTGTTTATTTATGAACCGGAATTTACGGCGACCAGTCAAGTGTTTGTTGAACCGTCATCATCCGATGCCATCCACGGAGAGGCTTTAGCCTTAGCTGATTATCAAACATTAGAAGCGTATCAAGTTTTAGCAAAAAGCCCAGCTGTCTTATCCCAAGTGTTGGAAAACACCCCCAACTCCTATTCAATGGCTGAACTCCATGACCACATAGCGATCAACCGGCCAGACAATTCTCGGATTCTGAATATTGTCGTAACTGCTGAAAGTAAGAACGAAGCTGCTGCGATAGCGAATGCCCTAGCCTATAGTCTGCAAGAAGAAGTGAAAACTCTGTTGAAGGTAGACAATGTGAGCGTTGTCTTAAAAGCGGGCACCTCGAATGGCGCGCTTGAAGAAAGTAGCAGTTTAAGCGTCCTGCTATCGCTTGCAGCAGTGGCGGGAATGCTTGGTGGGATTCTTCTTAGTTTGGCACTTGAGCTGGTAGGATTTGCGAGAAAATATGCACATGTAGGTCGAAAGAAAGATGCGCAATTACAAACCATTTTTAAATAAAACGATAGTTAAAAAGAGGTGAGAGTATGTACAAGCTGGTTTCCATACAAGAGCATATCAAATGGCAGGAAATACTTGATGCCTTAGACATACAAGATATTTATTACACGACCCAGTATTTTCTAAGTGCCCTGAAACTGGACCCAGGAGAAGCGTACCTCTTTTATTTTCAATGTGCAGAAGGCGAAGTGGCCTATCCCTTCATCAAAAGAAAAGTAAATGATCAACTTCCTCATTATTTTGATATTACCACACCTTTTGGCTATGGCGGACCTATATTGAACATACGATCTAATAGCGCAACACTAGTAGCGAAATTCAGAGAAACGTTTGCTGGCTTTTGCAAAAAGGAAACCATAATTGCTGAGTTCATTCGGTTTCATCCTTCACGAGGAAATGCCGAGTTTTTTAAGGATTATCTCCAATTATTGCCTTTACACGAAACCTATTCGGTGGATTTGAAAAAATGGCGAAATCAACAAGAGGCAGAAGGGGAGGGTTCTCCTGAAGTTCAAATGCGCAAGTTGGGAACTGTTCGCCATATGTTCGAGTTTTTGGTTCTTTACTATTCAAATGCCCGAAGTCGTGATGAAGCCGATAGCTATTATTTTTTTACCAATGATTATTTTGAAGCCTTAGTCAGTACGCTTGGGCCAAATCTTCATTTGTTCGGGGCCTATATAGAAGAAAAACTGGTTTCCTCTTGCTATGTTCTGGCAATGGGAAAAACCATTAATTTTCATTTGGGAGGTAATTTACCAGAAGCTAAAAAATCCCGCACAGACCGTGAACTATTAACGAAAGTAGCTGAATGGGGTGTGGATAATTATTATGAAGAATTTCATCTAGGTGGGAGTCTGGACAGCGATTTAGGCGATGCGAAACGGGCGATTGCCAATATTCCGGCTTCCACTTTTTTTATCGGCAAATACATCTATGACCAGCAACTATACGATCAACATATTTCTTTAGACAACGAAGATGTAATTCGGCGCTACCGCAATATCTAAAAGATTCAACGAAAAAAGGAGGTAAAACACATGAGATACACACAATATAAAGGTGTAGTAGAGCGGGAGTATAAAAAGTCGTTGCGCAAAATTATGTATGAACTATGCGTGCTAGAAGGATTGGATTCGGTGAATGGGGCATTGCGCCTTGGAGTCGCAAAAACTATCTTTGAGTATTGGCGACATTTTTACAGATACGATGATCACCAGCGCCTATTCGATCAAAAAGTACAGGAACTTGACAAAATGCATTTTCTTTATGTAAATGAAGAGAAGAAAGAGAGTCTTCAACAAACACTCCCGCATACAGGAGAATCTGACTTGAGTGGATTCAAAGAGCAGGTAGAAAAAATGACCGCCTATTACCGCCAAGTTCATGCGGAAAGCAATGGTTTGGCAGTGGAGGCCTTCAATTTGTCGTTATTTGAATATGTCGAGGAACTTATTCAGCGCTATGAAAAAGGAGAATTGCTTGAAGAGATAACGAGCAAGTCATCAAAAAGGGGTAGTTAATCGAGAATGCAGCCATTTACGAAAAAAGCAATCGAAGTGATGAAACAGATACCGGAAGGAAAAGTAATGTCTTATGGGCAAGTTGCCCGGTCAGTTGGCAGCCCGCGTGCTGCACGCCAAGTGGCAAGAATTCTTCACAGCATGAGTAGAACATATGGCATTCCCTGGCATAGAATTGTCAATGCAAAGGGCGAAATTGTCATAAAAGACGGGGAAGGAAATTACACTCAAAAGTTGCTGCTCGAAGAAGAAGGTATATGCTTTGAGGAAGACGGTACTGTTTCTCTCAGCCGCTATCAGTACTTTCCGGATTTGTAATGAAGAAATAGCACGTTTATAACGAGCCTGAAAGAGGGTATAAACCTGCAATGACAAATTTTCTTGTTTCAGAAATGGGGAATTATAGTGGCTACAGAAAATAAACCGGTTATTGGCATTACAGCCCGTGTAGAAGAAGATCAAATGTATTCTTTAGATCCTGTCTATGCCAATGCTATTTTACGGGCAGGCGGGTTGCCGTTGATAGTGCCAATTGTGGATGAAGAAGACATCCCACTTTTATGTGAGCGTTTGGATGGTTTGATTGTGACAGGTGGAGGAGACATTAATCCGAATATTTATGGGGAAGAACCCCATATTGGATTGGGGGCAGTTTATCCAGGCAGTGATAAATATGAGGCAGAACTGATCTTAAATTTTCTGAAGTTGGATAAGCCATTTATGGGAATGTGCCGTGGCATGCAGATGTTCAACGTGGCTTTTGGCGGCACCGTTTATCAAGACTTGGAAGCGCAATACGAAGGGACTCTTTACCAGCACAAACAAATGGCAATGCGGACACACCGTACGCATTCTGTAAAACTGGAAGAGGATAGCCTATTGTATAAAATCATGAAAGAAAAAGAGTTTCATGTAAATTCTTTCCACCATCAGGGCGTGAAAGATGTCGCGCAAGGATTGGAAGTGGCAGCCCGCGCGGCAGATGGATTAGTAGAGGCATTGCAGAGCCCAAACCATCAGTTTGCGATGGGCATCCAATGGCATCCCGAAGAATTTGCATTGCAAGGCGATGAAGCATCATGCAATATATTTTCCTATTTCGTCAATGAATGTTTGATAGACAAAAAGCAAAATCAATAAGACGGCAGCATTAGTATGGCCATCGTTCATATGTAATCAAAAAAACCCGCTCTCCATTTCGGAGGGCGGGTTAATTATGATTATGAAATTATGCTTTCGCGTTGACGGCCCAAGGTTCAGGGATACGAGACTTAGCAGCAAATTGGTCTTCGACGGCCCAAGGTTCAGGGATACGAGACTTAGCAGCAAATTGGTCTTCGACTGCCCAAGGCTCAGGGATACGAGATTTGGCGGCAAATTGATCTTCGACTGCCCAAGGTTCCGGAATACGAGACTTAGCAGCAAACTCATCTGATGAAGATGTACTAATGAAATTCGGCGAAGTACTTAGAACAATAGCAGAAACAAAAAGTAGAATGACACTTTTTTTCATGATATTTCACTCCTATCTAATATTGAGGGCTTCTTTATAAGCATCTTTTGATTTCTCAAATGCTTCTGCGGCCTCTTTATACCGACTTTGTTTATAATATAGCCTGCCTAAATAATCTAAATAGTATCCTAAATCATTATAACTATTGGAATTTGTGAAACTGGTAATTAATTTATTTAATATAATATCTTCAAATTTGTCTTCTTCTTCGTTCAATAAATAAGTTAGAGATATAAATTCCATATATGCATCTTTAAAAACAGTATTTGAAGGAGAATCAATTCTAACATCTTTAGCTCTTACTAATTTTTGACCAATTTTCATTACTTCTTTAGCTTTTGATTTATTACCTAGTTCTAAGTAGCTTTTAATTAGAACGCAGTGCGCTGAGATATTATCCGCTATATATTCCTCAGGTATATATTTTAGGGAGTTATTCAAGTGTGGAATGGCCTCTTCATACTGTTGATAGATGAAATTAGAATAGCCTACATTGTATTCAGTAGTGAATTTAAGGATGTCGATGTCTAACTTGCTGCCTATAGTTAAAGCGTTTTTGTGATGTTCTAAGGATAATTTAAAATTACCGAAGTGCTCATGAGTAATCGCGATGTTCAAATGACATTCGACAATCCGTTTTGGAACGAACTCTTGTTGATAAATTTTTAAAGCCAATTCTGAATACTTAAAAGCCAATTCATGTTCTTCACAATGATTGCTAGATATGCCGATAGAATAATATAAGTCTCCCACTTCAGCTGCAGATATAGACTTTGGAATAATTTTCTCAGCAATCAAATACGTTTTCAAAGCAGTCTCGTAATCATTTAAAATGTAATTATAATTGCCGTTGTATTTATGATACAGGTAATACTGTTCTTGATTCATGAACTCCTTGAAGCGATCCATCTCTTTGATTTTATTTTCTGCGCTTTCCAAATCGCCGGTAATAATGAAATAACGGATTTGTTGAATATCGAATTCGAGTTCCACATCTTCGTCTGCGCGTAAAAGAGGATGGTTGCAGATGTCTGCATAATGCTCCATGATCTTCCCTTTATTCTGAGGGTGGAGCAATGAATTCTTGAAGTTTTTCACTAGCACTTTCCCGATTGGGTTATCTTTAGCAGCTAACGGAATCTCAAGTTTTTTGCATAATGCTTCCAGTTCTTTTAAAGCAGGTTCTTTCAACCCAGATTCAATTTTTTTCAACTCTTTGGAAGAAATAATGCCTGATGCTGTTTCTTCCATGCTGAAACGTTTTTTTAATCGGTGGTATTTCAGTCTCATTCCAGTGTCCATGTCCGCTCTCCTTTCCATTTGAATGGGCAGTACTTCCATCATCCATGTAGGAGAGTTTTTCTCCGCTTGGCCAGGCGGCCCTGACAAGCGTATATCAGAGAGATTATTCAGTACGATACTTACCGCCTCCACATCTACATTCATATTTTACTTGAAATGCACATATTAAATCTATGATAGCATCAATTTTCAAAATAAACTGCTTTTTTATATCCGTAACTTGTGTTTTGAGAAAAAAGGTAAAAAGTGCCTATTATCCAAAAGAACCCCTAAATCATTACAGTAATTGGACTTACTAGTAGTTCTAATGTTCTAGTGTAATAATTTCCGGAAAGTTTAGATAAAGTGTAATGAGGGGTAAGGAATAATAATACAGCAGCTAAATCAATTAAATGGGGGTATTGTGATGAGCACATCAAACAAACAAGTACTTGGGGTTGTTTATTCTCAAGAAGATTTCAACCGTAAATTAAACCAGTTGAATGAACAAGGCTATGCCACAGAGGAAATCCATGCAGTGGCTGAAAATACCGATCACTTAAACAGCAATCAAGTGGAAGTGGAAAAAGCCGGGGCTTTCGGAGATAAAATGAAGAGTTTTGTGACAGGGAAGAGTGCGGTCAAAGAATCGATTGATTCACTTGGATTATCAGAAGCGGAGTCTCAGCGCTATACAGAAGATGTAGCTAAAGGTGGAATCTTGTTATATGTGGAAGGCGAACGAAAGGGCATTATGGAACAAGTAAAAGAATCAGAAGGTGCGCCTGAGGGAGAACCAACCGATGCAGAGCGCCGTCAGTACATCCAGTCCGTCGACAATAATTATGATGAACAGGAAGATCGTTTCGCTCGAGGTGAAACATTCCTTCAAGATCCAACATTAGTGAAAGATGAGCGCCATGTGTCCTTTACTACTCAAGAAAAACCAGAAGTCGAAAAAGCTAGAGGCGGCACAAGCAAAACAGAAGCACAAAGTAAGACTGATCGAAAATACAGATGAATCCTTGCCCCCAGCCATCAATGGCCGGGGGTTTATGGTGCCTGAGGATCCAAGTTTTATCGATGTAAAAATGATGAAATAGAAAGAACGAAATGTTTTAGCAATGATAACGTGCGGGTAAACAACTAACAAGACAAGTGAAATCAGGAGGTTTTATGAATGGCACAGACAAACCGTCAATACGAAATCGTCTACACGCAAGAAGAAATGGAACAGGCTTTGGAAAGCTTTATTTCAAGAGGATATCGTAACGAAGATATCCATGTGCTGGCGAACGATAAAAACTTGGTGAACGAAGCACACGATCGATATGGGGTAGATTCAAGCCAGGCTAATTCTTTTGGCAACCGCATCAAAACTCTTTTGACTGGTGAGGATCAAGCTCGAGCTAAGTTGGATGAATTCGGTATAACCCGCGACAAGGCAGATCAATACGAACGTGAAATTGAACGAGGCGCGGTCCTTCTTTATACCGATGGAGAGCCTAGTGATTCAGAGGCTGAACACTTTTCTTCACATTCTGATGACCACCAACCTATGGATCTTGATTCGGGAGAACGAAATACGGCACTCGCGCCGTTTGGCAGAGATGTTGAACGGGATGGAAGAATGCACGACGATGAAAAACTGATCGATAAAGATATCCAGAAACACGAGGGCCGACATGATACGGGTGTTGACGGCATTTATACTACCGATGCCACTCGTGAGCAGACGAATAGATCTCAAGTGCATAGCAAATCCCAGGATTCCCGTTTGAAAGGTGACGAAATCCATCCGACTAGCGACCGTGAAAAGCCATCGGAAGCGGAAAAACCATCTGAAAAACGCATGGAACACGAACCTAAACTCGGTGGCCAAGAAGGCGAAAAGGAATTGAATAGAGAAGTTGAATCTTCTCCAGGATCAGATCCGAACCTCGGCCCAGCTCCGTTCGGCCATGATTTAGAAGAAGAGCATTCAAATGATGGAGATCGTCGCGACGATTTTGAATCAGCGAAAAACCCTAGAGATGTAGATGATTTCCACAAAGATGTAGAGAAGAAGACGGGAACGCCACCAACGCCTCGTTTGTTCTGACAAAAAGGCAGGAGAAATTTTCATTTCTCCTGCCTTTTTTATAAACTCATGATTTGTGTGTGGTACGAGCAATGACGATTCCGATGAGTGTTCCGGCAACAGCAGGAACGAGCCAGCCGATCCCTTGTTCATAAAACGGCAAGAAAGAAAATACCTGTGTAATGGCATTGAATTCAAACCCTGAACTCTTTAATGCATCTATTACACTAACGATACCCGTAAGGACAAGTGGAATTATATAGACATAAGATTTTTGGTAAAAGGAATGATCGAAAAATGAAAGTATAACTAACACAATCGCCAATGGATAGATGGCTAGCAGGACTGGCAAGGAAATGGCGATCAATTGAGTCAGCCCGACATTGGCGATGATGGTCGAGAACCCTGCAAAAATAAACACATAGGCCACGTACGGCAATTGCGGGAAAATCTTATTGAAAAACTGAGATGTTGCGGAGACGAGACCGATTGATGTCGTTAAACAAGCAAATGTAATCGCGGCAGCCAAAATGATGCCGCCAATCTCCCCGTAAAGCACGCGTGAAGCCAGTGCAATCACTTCTCCACCATTGTCTTGCATGCCGATAGCTTCAACACTGGTTGCGCCAATATAGCTTAAGGAAAGGTAAACTAGCGACAGGCCAGCTGCAGCGATAAATCCAGCATAAGCAGTCGTCTTTAAGATGATATTCTTGTCTTCAACACCTTTAGCCCGGATAGATTGAATGATGACAATTCCGAAAACCAATGCAGCGATTGCATCCATCGTCAAATAGCCTTGGAGGAAGCTTTCAAAAAACGCTTCCGTACCATAATTTTCGACTGGGGCACCAATTGGACCCATAGGTGTCAGAAAACTTTTGATGGCTAAAAACCCGATGACGACGATGAGGATCGGCGTCAGAATTTTACCGATACGATCCACAAGCTTGGTGGGGTTCAGCGCAAAAAGGACAGTAATTACAAAGAAAATGATGGTAAACAAAAATAATGACCAAAATGATGACGCCATTTCAGCTGTCAAAAAAGGAGCTGTGCCGATTTCAAACGCGACAGTAGCTGTTCGGGGAATCCCAAAAAACGGACCAATTGCCAAATAGACAATCATTGTGAAGACGATGCCAAAGACCGGGTGGACCCGTCCAGCGATTGATTGCAAGTCTCCACCAGCTTTTGCGATGGCGAGTATGCCTAATAACGGCAAACCGACGCCTGTCAGCAAGAATCCAATAATGGCGGGAATTAATTGTTCTCCTGCCAATTGGCCGAGATAGGGAGGGAAGATTAAGTTTCCAGCGCCGAGAAACAGCGCGAATAGCATAAGCCCAATTGTTAAAGTTTCAGAATTTGTAAGCGTTTTCTTATTCATAGGAGTTCTCCTTTTAAATTAAACATAGTCGCACAAGAATTTATTATAGCTGAATTCACGCAGTTATGAAAATTAAAATTTGGAAATAAAAAAAACCGGCACATTAGCCGGTTTTTATAGACTTATTTGTCTTTATTGAAGCCTTCTTTAAATTTGCCCACGGTGTCTTGGACTTTGCCTTTGGCTTTATCGGACTTGCCTTCAGCCTGCAAATCCGGATTATCCGTCGCGTTGCCGACCTGGTCTTTCAATTCGCCTTTGCCTTTGCTGACGGCGCCTTTCAGTTTATCAGAGAATCCTTCTTTATCAGCCATTCGAATGCCTCCTTATGAATTTGTTTACTGCCTATATAGCCTTTTTGAGTGGATATAAACCTCTTGTGAAAATTAATAAAGCTCCCCGCAGCAATCCCAGGGAGCATTCGTTTATGATTGCAAAGATGGATCTTTAAGTGTTGCTCTGGCTTTTTCTTGGACTGAGATGCATAAATCCTGCTCTGCCAATCGTTTTAATGTAGTCAGTGGAGTAGCTGCATTAGCAGCGACACCTTTTCGTACTTCGGGATGCTGATCGAGCGACAAATCCACTAGCAGCCCTTCGCAATTAATTGATCGCGCAAGCTCCGCCCGTTTATGGTAATCCATTTTCAATACAGCTGCTTCATCATAAGGAGACCATTCTTTCTTCGAAGAATAAAATAGAAGATTGCTGTCCATATTTCGCACTCCCGCTCAAATTAGTATGATATTCGTAATCTATGTGTTTATTATAGCATATTATGGATATAATACTATAAAAGTGCCTGTTTATTCTGAATATTATCGAGTGAATGAAATTCTGGTTCCAAAGTTTCACTCACTTGAATTATTTTATCAAAAAGGAGAAAGGGGGCGGAAACTTTTTTTCGTGAGGACCGTCTATTGATATAGAGTAAAAAAGGAAAGATACTGGAAAGCAGTATCTATTACTTTCTTTTTTTAATGGCCATGCTATAATAATGCAGGATATGTATGCAAAATGAGAGTTTTTTAAGGAGGAAGAACATGCTATACCTTACACTGGTTGTGGCATTTATCGCTTCGATTCTCCTGACTCCCCTTGTGAAGAGATTGGCATTTCGCATCGGGGCAGTGGATCGGCCCAATTATCGAAAAGTACACGCAAGGATCATGCCGCGCTTGGGCGGGTTAGCTATATTTGGATCTTTTTTGATCGCTTATCTATTCCTCCAACCGAAGGATCCCGTTTCTTCAGCGTTAGATGCTTCATTGATTCCGATTGAAACAGCCATCATCATCGGTGCATTTCTCATCATCGTAACGGGTGTCTTGGATGATATGCTTGAAATTACAGCAAAAGCGAAGATGCTTGGTCAACTGGCTGCAGCTGGAGTTGTCGTCATTGGCGGCGGACTCGAAATTTCATTTATTAACTTGCCGTTTGGCGGCGTGTTGGATTTCGGGTATTTCAGTATTCCCCTTACGATTATTTGGATTGTGGGCATCACTAACGCTATCAACTTGATCGACGGACTTGATGGCCTAGCGGCAGGTGTTTCTACTGTTGCCTTATTGACGCTAACGGCGATGGCCTTCATTATGGGCGATATTTTCGTCATGTCGACAGCTGCTATCCTGGCTGCTAGTTCCATCGGGTTCTTGTTTTATAATTTCCATCCGGCCAAGATTTTCATGGGCGACACTGGGGCACTGTTCCTTGGCTTCATGATTTCCGTGCTGGCATTGATGGGCTTCAAAAACGTCACAGTCGTAGCTTTGATCATTCCGATCATCATGCTTGGCGTGCCGATTTCGGATACGTTCTTCGCTATCGTGCGACGCGTTCGTGAAAAGAAATCCATTTCCGAAGCGGATAAATCACATCTACACCATTGCTTGTTAAACATCGGATTTTCGCATAGCCAGACAGTCTTGATTATCTACGGGATTTCTGCGCTATTCGGATTGGCGGCATTGCTATTCTCGCAAGCAACTCTGTGGGGAGGTATCCTGCTGATCGGAGTTATGCTTCTGGTGATTGAATTATTCGTGGAAGTGGTCGGACTTGCAGGAAAGAATTACCGTCCGTTAATCAATTTAGTAAGAATGATAGGAAAGTGAAAAAGCGGCCGAGGCCGCTTTTTTCTTTTGGGCAAAATATTTATGAGAACAAAAAACTGGCAACCGAATTTCGGTTGCCAGTTTTTTTATTCTTCTTGGTCTGATTCTAGATCCGGAAAAGCTTGTTCGGTAAGAGTGTCTTCGTTTAAAGACAGATTCGATGTGTCCGGCTTCAAACCGAGATGGCTTTGAAGTATATCTTTCAATTCTTCGAGAGATTCTTGGTCAGGCTGGTAATAATAAATGCCCGTTGACATATCATCGTAACCTTGAACGCTCATCGTCTCCACATCAGGTTTGCCGTTTTTCGCATATTCGAAAAATGCCTGCATATCACGGAAACTCATATTGGTTTTCATATTGTCTCCGACAGCTTCAATCACACTGCCGTATTTGGTAATAGATCCTGCCGACAAAGCTTTGTCCATGATCGATTCAAGGATCATCTGCTGCCGCTTGCCACGTTCAATGTCATTATCGTAATGGCGGGTTCTGGCCAGGGCCAAGGCTTCACTGCCATTAAGCTGCTGCAGCCCTTCTTCGAGTTCAATTGCATTATGAGAATCTGTCTCATCTTTTTCTTTCAAATCGTAAGGCACTTCGGCTGTGATTCCGCCTAATGCATCTACGACATCAACGAAAGCATCGAAGTTCATGGTCATATAATAATCAACTGGTACGTCGAGCAGTCCTTCTACGCTTTCAATCGTTGAGCGCGGACCGTTCAATGCATATGCATGGGTGATTTTATCTTCATATCCTGAATCCGGAATGAACGTGTAGGTATCTCGCGGAATGCTGACAAGCTTCACGGATTTATCTTCGTTATTCAAGGTGGCCAACACCAACGCATCGGAACGAATATTGTCACTGCTTTGATCTCTTGCTTCACTGTCATCGATCCCGATGAACAAAATCGAGATATTGTCATTCAGCGGTTCGACTTGCTCTTCGCGAAGATCGGATTTGTCGCGCCCATCTGCCGACTCATACGCATTGTTTGCAGCAAACTCTGCTTTTTTAACAAGCCAAATACCGAATGCGGATAAACTGATCAACAAGGAGACGGCCAGGATCGCGGAAATTTTGATGATTGTTTTCCGCCTGCTGGACTTCGCCTCCCGCTGGATTTTTCTACTCATTATAGTTGCTCCTCTTAAGGGGGGATTATGTGCGGCTTTGGAATTAGCCGAGCACATGCTGTTGCTTTTTGCTAATCGTAAAGACATAAGGGATTTACGAATTTTCATTTTTTTGTGCTGTTGATATTATACAGGGATTTAATCCGCACGTAAATGAAAACAAACTAAGCATGTGGAAACTCGAGGAATTCGGTGCGTACAGATTCAATTTCAGCCTGGCCATTTGTCAGTTCATTGACCCACTCAGTAAACAGGAGTTCTTGTTCAACGGGCGCATGGATGGACAAGACCACCGCATCTGAATAATCAATGCCGGCTAGTGGATAATCCGACTGCCGGATTTCATTCTCAATTTTGCCAAGCCATGTGTAATCGATGGATACTTGCATCAAGTAGTGAAGGCGGCGTTGCACCACGCCGCAAGCAGCAATTGCTTCCGTTGCGGATTTTCCATAAGCGCGGATTAATCCTCCACCACCTAATTTAATCCCACCATAATAGCGTGTCACTACCAGTACAGTGTCTTTTAGCCCTTGTTTCTTTAGCACTTCTAGCATTGGCATACCCGCCGTTCCGCTAGGTTCCCCGTCGTCGTTTGCTTTTTGAATTGTATCATGTTCGCCAATCAGGTACGCCGAGCAATTATGGGTAGCCTGGCGATGTTGCGCTTTAATGGAATCGATAAATGCGACTGCTTCTGCTTCTGTTTCAGCTCTTGCGGCATGACCGATAAAACGGGATTTATTTATGAGTATTTCTGCACTGGCAGAAGAACCTACTGTTATGTAATTTTCTCGCATTTTTACTCCCCCTGTTGTAGAATGAAATCAGATAATTTGTAATGAATTCTTAATATGCTGTTGCGTATATAGTGATATACTGGTTAAAGCCCGTAAGGCAAAAGAAGCAAAGAGACGGTTGGTTACAGTAAGTATAGCTAAGGCGGTTTTAGAATGGCAAAGAAAAACGGTGGAACTTCATTAGATTCCATCTTTGACGAGCTGGTCGCAAAGATGGACCAGTCGAAACAGGGAATTTTCGCCATTAGCGAAGAAAGTCGCCGCAGCTATGAAGAGATGAAGGACGAGTTGGAGAATGTCAGGTCGAACATTAGTCGCATTATAGCGGAAGGCGATGCCCTTGAAGAGCGGACTCGTTCGGCACGCCGGCGACTCGCTGAACTATCGGGTTCATTCGAATCGTTCACTGAAAACCAAGTTCGTGAAGCTTTTGAGTTGGCTAACGAAATGCAAGTGCAATTATCTTTGAATCGCGCAGAGGAAAAAAAGTTTCGGCAAAAACGCGACCGCCTCCAACGCAACCTTCAAAAGCTTCTTCAAACAATCGAACGAGCAGAACGATTGGTTAACCAGATCAACGTGGCCACCAACTACCTGTCGTCGGATGTTGAAGACTTCGGTGAAGCGGTCGATAAATCGAGAAGCAAGCAAGACTATAGCTTGAGAATCATCGAAGCGCAAGAAGAAGAGCGCAAGCGCCTGTCGCGCGAGATACATGATGGCCCGGCCCAGATGATGGCAAATGTCTTGCTGCGTTCGGACTTGATTGAGAAAACATACCGTGAAAAAGGTGCCGATAAGGCCTTTAAGGAAATTTCTTCGTTGAAAGAGATGGTGAGGCAAGCACTCACAGAAGTCAGGCGAATCATCTATGATTTGCGTCCAATGGCATTAGATGATCTTGGGCTGGTTCCGACTTTAAAAAAATATCTCGAAACGATTGAAGAGTATAACCACGGAGTCCGGTTGTTTTTTCATTCCAATGGAAACGAACTCCGGCTCCCGAATAACTTTGAAACGTCCATTTTCCGACTCGTGCAAGAATCGGTGTCGAATGCGATCCGCCATGGGAAATCGACGGAAATCGAAGTTAAAATGGAGTGGCTCTCTGAACAAGTGTCGATTATCATCAAAGACAATGGCTCCGGGTTTGATCAAGAGATTGTCAAAGACCAGTCATTCGGCTTGGCCGGCATGAGAGAGAGAATTGAATTGATCGGCGGCGAGTTTTTCATCAACTCCACGCTGGGCGAAGGAACGGTGTTAATGTTTCATATCCCGCTGAATACGGGTATGTAAGATATGGTATTTTGAGGAGGACGACATAATGACAAAAATTATTATTATTGATGACCACCAATTGTTCCGGGAAGGTGTTAAGCGTATCCTGGACTTCGAAGAAACCTTTGAAGTGGTTGCAGAAGGCGGCGATGGCGAGGAAGTCGTCAAGCTATACGAAGAACATCAGCCGGATGTTGTGTTGATGGATATTAACATGCCGCAAAAAAATGGTGTCGAAGCTACGGGTGAGCTGATCGAAAGATTCCCGGACGCTAAAGTCATTATGCTGTCCATTCACGATGACGAATCGTATGTGACGCATGCGCTTAAAACAGGGGCACTTGGCTATATGCTAAAAGAAATGGACGCAGATGCCATTATCCAGGCGATTAAAGTCGTGGCTAAAGGCGGATCGTACCTGCATCCAAAAGTAACGCGAAACTTGGTAATGGAATTCCGCCGTTTGAGCGAACGCGAAAACAAAGGTTCATTCCATCAAACAGAAATCCGTCGACCTTACCATTTATTGACAAAACGCGAAAGCGAAGTTTTGCAATTGTTGACGGATGGGCAAAGCAACCGTGTCATTGGTGAAACTTTGTTCATCTCTGAAAAGACCGTTAAAAATCACGTGTCGAGCATTTTGCAAAAAATGCAGGTTAATGACCGCACGCAGGCAGTGGTAACAGCTATTAAAAACGGGTGGGTTGAAGTCCGCTAAAGCCAACAGGCCGCAGTGGGTGATTTCACCGCGAACATACAAAAAGCGCCGGAAGCAATTGCTTCCGGCGCTTTTCTACATGCGTCCGATGCAAAATTGATATATCGATGCAGTAACCAGGCAATCGCCAAGTGCATCGTGAGCGTTGTGCTCAAGCTCCAAATAGGCGGATAAGGTCGTCAGTTTATGATTAGGTGTTTCTGTGATGAATTTGCGTGCCAGCCGGACCGTATCAATTACTTGATAAGACGGCACAGGCGTGATGCGCTCAAGTGCGTACAAAAATCCCATATCGAATGGAGCATTATGGGCGACGATTGGCAGCTCTCCGATAAAGTCAATCAACTGAGGAGCAATTTCCTCTATGACCGGCGCATTCTGGACATCACTGTTTCGGATACCTGTAATGCGGGTGATGGTACTAGAAATCGGCCGTTCCGGATTAATCAATAAATACATGGTGTCTTGCTGGTGATGACCGATATACTTCACAGCACCGATTTGGATGATCTTGTCGTCACCAGCACGCAAACCGGTCGTTTCAAAATCCAGTACTATGTAGTTATCTGCAGGTTCCATGGTCAAATTGTATTTTTTCGCTCGCGTAGCGGTTGTTCTTTTTGGATAGGTTCGAGTGTCTTGCATTTTCTGGTTGAGCAAACGCTCGGCTTCCCATTTTTCCACATGATCGCCTCCTTAAGGTTTCCTTCCATTGTACATGACAGCTAATGGAATTGTCGTGTCGCATATTGACACTGTTTCTTCATTGTATTCCGCATGGAGCTATGGCAAAATGAGCGCAGGAGGAATGCATCATGAAAAAATGGATTATGGCAACTGGGCTCATATTGACGCTCGCGGGTTGTTCAAGTGAAGAAGACACTACAGTCAATAGCAATACCGCAGAAGATGGCAATGCGGCTACTGAAAACAATGCCATAGAACATGGCATAACGGACCAAGAAGTTGGCTTCACTCTCGACGATGAGGGGGATGTCATCGCAGCGGAAGTTCCGGAACAGGATAAGCAGGAATTGTTGGATGCATATGGCGAATACATCGCAGCTTTCAATGCGGAAGACATGGATCGATATATGGCGACGATTGCAGAAAATCCGGATGGCTTTGACCGTGAAGAAGATCAGCAAGCGTTAGCTGAGGCTTTCGATAACTACGATACGACCTATACGACGAGTGATGAAACGATTGTGAAATACGAAGAAGACCGGGCAGAAGTATTTGCGACCATCAATGTAGAGATGAATGAATCCGGAACCGACCAAGGCATGCAGCAATCTGGGCGTCAAGTGGTTGTGTTCAAGAAAGAGCAGGGCGATTGGAAAGTGACAAGCCTGCATTTTATCGGAAATCAATAATCAACAACTACAATCAAAGCTTTTCCTGGCAGGCGAATAGGGCTTGTGTTGGAAAGGCTTTTTTACATGTCCGCAAAGTGAAAGAAAGCTTGAACGTGTTGATTCAAGGACTGGATTTTTTGCCTACTGACAGGCAAGTTTTGGTAAGATAGCAGTGGAGGCTGATTGAAAATGAAAACAGCGATTGTGACAGACAGCACGGCATATATTCCACAGCAACAAGCACAAGACAAAGGCATACACGTGGTGCCCTTGCAGATTACATTCGGCGCCGAGTCCTATGCGGAAACGGCATTGGATACTGTGGAATTTTACGAAAAAGCGCGGGAAGAACTTCCGAAAACTTCTCAGCCACCCATCGGTGAATTTGTCTCATTATATGAAAAGCTTTCAGAACAGTATGATGAAGTGGTGGCCATTCATTTGTCGAGCGGTATCAGCGGAACAATGGTTGGGTCGAAACAGGCAGGAGAGATGGTAGACAACATGGACGTTCACGTGTTCGATTCTGAAATTGCTTGTGCCGTCCAAGGGTTTTATGCGTTAAAGGCAGCGGAACTCGCAAACAAAGGAATGAAGGCTGAAGAAATTTTAGCAGAACTTGAGGAAATGAAAAAAACCTTGCGTGCTTATTTTATGGTGGAAGATCTCCGTCACCTGCAGAGGGGAGGACGTTTGTCAGGAGCACAGGCTTTGGTTGGCAGCATGCTCCAAATTAAACCGATCCTGCATTTCCAAGACAAGCTCATCGTTCCATACGAAAAGATCCGTACACGAAAAAAAGCGATGAACCGCATTGTGGAAGAATTAAAAAAAGACTGCGGAAAAGAGCCGCTTCAAGCAACCGTCATTCATGCCAACCGGCTAGAAGAAGCGGAGAAATGGAAAGCGGAGCTTGAACGTGATTGTCCGAATGTGGAATTCACCATTTCTCATTTTGGGCCAGTAATCGGTACGCATTTAGGAGAAGGCGCAATGGGCCTTGGCTGGGCAAAGAAATGACCGGTTGAGGCCTTTTGGCTACCCAAAAGGAGGAAATTTATGCAAGCCATCGAAGCGTTTTTAAGGGGCAGAATATGGATAAAGCAATTCGTTCCGTTTCCTGAAGAACAGATACAGGAGGTGATCGATAAAGGAGATGCCACCATTGTTAGCGGAATATCGGCAAATGGCGAGTGTGCAAGATGCCTTGAAAACTCAAAAGAATACGTGATTCCATTCGAGTGCGCAACATGCGGCAAAGTTTGCCGGTATTGCCGAAAGTGCATAAGGATGGGACGCATCAGCAGTTGCACACAATTGGTTTTATGGAGAGCCCCTTCTATTCCACATGCTAGGCCACGCGACTTTGGCTGGCAAGGCCATTTGACTCCACAGCAGGAAAACGCATCAAAAGCTATCTCGGAAAGCATCCGAAAAAATGAGCACCATCTATTGTACGCCGTTTGCGGTGCCGGTAAAACCGAAATCCTCTTTCTCCCTATCCACGAAGCATTGCAAAATGGCCTGCGCATTTGTGTCGCTGCCCCGCGAACCGATGTCATCCTCGAGTTGTCCCCAAGATTCCAACAAGCGTTTCCCGATGCTGCCATTCATACACTCTACGGCAATAGCCCCGAACAAACGGATTACGGCGAAATTGTGTTGGCTACGACGCATCAATTATATCGATTTCAGGAAGCCTTTGATTTGCTCTTTGTCGACGAAGCGGATGCTTTTCCTTACTCGCTTGATCAGTCGCTAGAACGGGCCGTAAAAAAAGCGGTTAAACCGTTTGCTCCGATTGTCTACATTTCTGCCACCCCATCAAAAACACTTCAAAAACAAATCATCACCCACTCCAAGATATTCCGCCGTTATCATGGCGCCCCCTTGCCAGTTCCCACATACCAGGCGTTATGGAATTATGAGCGCCATATTCGAAAAGGCAAGATTCCCGCTGCATTAAAAAATTGGATCGAAAACAGGTTGAAAAGAAAGCAACCATTTCTTTTGTTCTTTCCAACAATCGAATTAATCAACCAGGCTGCTCCGCTGTTAAAGGAAATCGAACAGACCATCGAAGCTGTTCATTCTGAGGACGCTGAGCGAAAAGAAAAAGTCATGCAATTGAGAGCAGGGAAATTAGCTGGTCTTGCTACCTCTACGATTTTGGAACGCGGCATCACCATTCCTCATCTGCAAGTCGCCGTCATCGGGTCTTGCCACCGGGTATTCGACCGGGCGGCGCTCATTCAAATTGCGGGCAGGGTTGGAAGAAGCGGGAAAGATCCCACGGGAGAAATTGTCTTTTTCCACAATGGCATTACGGGGCAAATGGATGCCGCCAGAGCAGATATCCTTTTTTATAACAAGGAGGGGGAGTCATGAACTGTTGCTTATGTGACCAACAACTGCGTTTTGTTCCTTCATGGCGCGGAATTTTTCTTTACGAAGTGCCAGAAATTGCGTGCCGGGCATGTAAAAATGAATTTGCGAAGATTTCTTTGACGGGCTGTAAATTTTGCAGCAAAGAAGGGGGGCTCATATGCGAGGACTGTCGCTATTGGGAAGAGCATGGCTACTGCGAGGTCATCGAATCGGGAAAAAGCTTGTATGGCTATAATGAAGCTATGAAAGATTGGTTCCACCAATATAAATTTTTGAAAGATGTCTTATTGGCGCAAGTGTTTGCGAAGGAGTTAAGAGAAGCCTTGGCGCATGAACGGGCAATGGTCGTGCCGATTCCGCTGAATAAAGAAAAACTCCACGAACGGAGCTTTTCGCAAGTTGATCAATTGCTGCTGTCAGCGGATATTCCATTCCAGCACTTGCTCGAGAAATGCGGTGAGACCTTGGGGACAAAAAACCGCCAAGAACGGATGGCGACCCAACAGCTATTTCGCCTAAACGGTGAAGCGGTTCCTAAACAGTTATTGTTAGTGGACGATCTCTATACCACCGGCACGACGATGCGCCAGGCAGCCAAAACATTGAAGGAAGCAGGGGCTGTATCTATCCGAACCCTGACATTGATTCGCGCATGAAAAGGGCGAGAAGTGAGCGGCAACATGAAAAAAGCAGCTGCAATAGCAGCCGCTCGTCTTAATGCTCATAGATCATTTTGCGTGTCATGCCACCGTCGACGGTCAAGCATTCCCCTGTAATAAATGAATTGTCGGGATTCGACAAGAACAAGCAAGCTCTAGCGACATCATCGGTAGTGCCGACGCGTCCGCTCCAGTGCTGCTCGTGATCGACTTTCCGCAGTTCTTCCGAATCGCCCGTGTGAATCCAACCCGGGGCGATAGAATTAACGCGAATGCCTTTTGAATGGAGGCTCGCTGCAAGAGAATGGCTTAGTGCGAAAATCCCGCCTTTTGAAGCAGAGTAACTTTCCGTTCCTTGTTCTGACATAAATGCTCGTGTCGAGGACATATTGACGATAGACCGGATGTCCTCATCCATGTATCGTGCAGCTTCACGACTGCAGATGAATACACTCTTCAAGTTCGTATCAATCACGCGGTCCCAGTCTTCTTCGGTTAACTCGAAGAGGGGGGTGAATTCTGAGATTCCAGCGTTATTGATCAGCACATGGATGCTACCATGGGTCTTGTGGATGTCCGAAAAGACGCGTTCGACTTCCGAGAAACTTCCTACATCACATTGCCGGTATTCCACACCATCGATTTTGACTTCTTCAATATCCAGGCCAATGACCTGTGCGCCTTCTTTTTGAAAATATTGCGCTACGGTTTTGCCGATGCCTTGTGCGGCACCTGTGACAATAACTGTCTTATTTGCAAACATAAACTTCATCTCCTTGTCGTATAGTTTACCTTTTTACTATTGTGATGAAACTTTTTACGTTTCAAGAAGGATTCCGTAGGGAACAAATAGAAATAGATAGATAGCAAAACAGAAGGAGGAGTTCACATGTTGCAATTCAACATCAGAGGCGAGAATATTGAGGTAACTCCCGCAATTCGCGAACACATCGAAAAAAAGGTAGAAAAAATTGAGCGCTTTTTCACCGATGGAGCGAATGCAACTGCGATGGTCAACTTGAAAACGTATAACCACAACCAAACAAAAGTAGAAGTTACAATCCCGATGAAAAACCTAACATTACGTGCTGAAGAACGGCACGATGATCTCTATGCAGCGATCGATTTGATCGTTTCAAAACTGGAGCGTCAAATCCGCAAGTATAAAACGAAAGTCAATCGCAAATTCCGTGACCGCGAAGGAATGGGGCTAGCGTTTGCTATAGCTGAAAGCGAAGCGCAAAATGCTTCTTCTGTAGAGATGGAAGACGAAGAAGATTTGAAAATTGTCCGGACGAAACAATTCGATTTGAAGCCAATGGATGAGGAAGAAGCAGTCCTACAGATGAATATGCTCGGGCATAGTTTCTTCGTCTTCACAGATGCTGAATCCAACGGCACAAACATCGTCTATAAACGCAAAGACGGTTCTTACGGATTGATTGAGACCACTTCATAAAAAGTAAGCCTCCTGTAACGGGAGGCTTTTCTTTTGCCAATTTTTAAGCGCTTGTCGATACACCAAGCTTGTTAAAAGAAAGACTTATAGAAACCAAGTTGTTGTAAATACTCTTTTGCCAGTTCAAAAAATGCATTGTTTGCACGCTTTATAGTGCAGTGTTAAAATGAATGATGAGATTTTTTAAAAAAATGCTGCATATGATTAAGAATAAACCCAAAGAATGAAAATATGAGCAATAGCGTTTTTGGTCTTTTAAAGCCAGATTCGCCATGCAGGGAGCGGTTAAACATGCTTGGAGTATTGAATAAAGTATTTGACCCGAATAAACGGGATTTAAAACGATTGGAAAAAGTATCAGATCAGGTAGAAGCCTTAGCAGATGAGTATACAGCTAAAACGGATGATGCCTTAAAAGCAAAAACTGCCGAGTTCACAGCACGTTTCGAACAAGGTGAGTTGCTTGACGATATATTACCTGAAGCCTTTGCAACCGTACGCGAAGCATCAAAACGTGTGCTCGGGATGTATCCATTCCGCGTACAAATCATGGGTGCCGCTTCGCTTCATCAAGGGAATATTTCTGAGATGAAGACCGGTGAAGGTAAAACTTTGACTTCGACGATGGCCGTCTATTTAAACGCCATCACGAAAAAAGGCGTTCATGTGGTGACGGTCAATGAATATTTGGCGAGCCGTGATGCAGAAGAAATGGGCCAGCTTTATAATTGGCTCGGTTTAACAGTCGGGCTCAATGTCAATAGCTTGACGAAAGAACAAAAGCGCGAAGCCTACCAAGCGGACATCACATACAGCACGAATAATGAGCTCGGCTTTGATTATTTGCGCGATAATATGGTTTTGTATAAAGAAGATATGGTCCAACGCCCGCTTCATTTTGCCGTTATTGATGAAGTCGATTCGATCTTGATCGATGAAGCGCGGACACCATTGATCATCTCAGGGCAGGCAGCGAAATCTGCTCAGCTTTACATGCAAGCAAATGCTTTCGGAAGACTGCTTCAGAAGGATAGCGATTACGCTTATGACGAAACGACAAAAGGCGTAGTGTTAACCGAAGAAGGCATTGAAAAAGTCGAGAAAGCTTTCAGCATCGACAACTTATTTGATTTGACGCATGTACGCTTGAACCATGCAATCAATCAATCACTAAAAGCGCATGTCACGATGCAAAAAGATGTCGATTACGTCGTGCAGGACGGCGAAGTGGTCATCGTTGACCAATTTACCGGACGCCTCATGAAAGGGCGCCGCTATTCTGATGGCCTCCATCAAGCAATCGAAGCCAAAGAAGGCCTTGAAGTCCAGAATGAGTCGATGACAATGGCGACTATCACCTTCCAGAACTATTTCCGGAAATACGAAAAGCTTTCTGGTATGACGGGTACTGCGAAAACAGAGGAAGAAGAGTTCCGCAATATCTACAATATGAACGTCATTTCGATCCCGACCAATAAGCCAATCATCCGTGACGACCGCGTCGACTTGATCTACGCGACAACGGAAGGCAAGTACAAAGCAGTTTCTGAAGACATCATCGAGCGTCATAAAAAAGGGCAACCGGTTCTAGTCGGTACCGTTGCGATTGAAACGTCTGAGATCATTTCCGCGTATTTGACGAAAAAAGGCATCAAGCATTCAGTCTTGAACGCAAAAAATCACGCTCACGAGGCTGAAATCATTTTGGATGCCGGTCAAAAAGGTGCCGTTACCATCGCCACCAACATGGCAGGGCGCGGAACGGATATCAAACTCGGTGAAGGCGTCATTGAAGCAGGTGGACTTGCGGTAATTGGTACCGAACGTCATGAATCCCGCCGCATCGATAATCAGCTGCGAGGACGTTCTGGACGTCAGGGAGATCCGGGTGTGACACAATTTTATTTGTCGCTTGAAGATGATTTGATGCGCCGCTTCGGTTCAGATGCTATGCGTAATATGATGGGTAAATTGGGGATGGATGATTCCCAGCCGCTTCAGTCTCGCATGGTGACACGTTCTGTCGAATCTGCCCAAAAACGAGTGGAAGGCAATAACTTTGACGCACGGAAACGCCTTTTGCAATATGATGATGTGCTGCGCGAACAGCGCGAAATCATTTATAAAGAGCGTTTGGAAGTGCTCGAGACCGGCGATATGCGCAAACTTGTCGACAGTATGATTGATAGTTCAATCGGTCGTATGGTCGCAAGCTACACGACGGCAGAAAAGCCGGAAGAATGGCATTTGAAGTCATTGACTGAAGTGATTTCTGGTAATCTATTGCCAGAAGATGCGATCACGCCGCAAGAGCTAGAAGGCAAGACTCAAGAGCAAATTATTGAACATGTGCGCGAAAAAGTCACGGCGCATTATAATGAAAAAGAAGTGGAAATGACGCCGACCCGTATGCGCGAATTCGAAAAAGTCGTGCTGTTGCGTTCGATTGATACAAAATGGATCGACCACATCGATGCAATGGATCAATTGCGCCAGGGAATTCATTTGCGTGCTTATGGTCAGAATGATCCATTACGCGAATACCAGAATGAAGGATTCGCCATGTTCGAAGCGATGATCGAGGCGATTGAAGACGACGTGGCGAAATATGCCATGAAAGCGGAAATCAAGAACAATCTTGAGCGTGAAGAAGTGGCGAAAGGACAGGCGGTCAACCCAAAAGAGGGCGGTCAAGCCACAAGTAAGAGAAAAGAACCGGCTCGTCGCGAGATGGAAGTCGGGCGCAACGATCTATGTCCATGTGGCAGCGGCAAAAAGTTCAAAAACTGCCATGGGGCTGCATCGTAAACGAAAACAGGTGTACATTGCCGGAGAGCAACAGCTCTTCGGCATTATTATGAGGAGGAACTTTACATGATGGAATTAGCGGATATTCGCAACGAGCTCGACAAAACAGCCGAAAAACTGGCGGACTTCAGGGGGTCTCTTTGACTTAGAAAACAAAGAGGCTCGGATACAGGAACTAGATGAGAGAATGATTGACCCGAATTTCTGGAACAACCAAGAAGAAGCGCAAGTGGTCATTTCCGAAGTGAATGCATTAAAAGATGTAGTGAATCGGTACCGTAAGTTCGAGGAAGACCAAGAAAACATGGAAATGACCCTCGAGCTGTTACGTGAAGAACCGGATGAAGAACTTCATGAAGAACTAAGCGGGGAATTGAAGCAGTTTTTGATAGACTTGAATGCGTTCGAGTTGGAGCTGCTCTTAAGTGAAGAATACGACAAAAACAATGCCATCCTGGAATTGCATCCGGGTGCTGGCGGAACGGAATCACAGGATTGGTGTTCGATGCTTTTGCGCATGTATACGCGCTGGGCTGAAAAACGCGGATTCAAAGTCGAGACTTTGGATTATTTGGCGGGAGATGAAGCTGGTGTCAAATCGGTGACGCTCGGAATCAAAGGGCATAACGCTTACGGCTATTTAAAAGCTGAAAAAGGTGTTCACCGTTTGGTCCGTATCTCGCCGTTCGATTCCTCAGGACGCCGTCATACATCGTTCGTGTCTTGTGAAGTGATGCCAGAATTCACAGGCGAAATCGAAATCGATATCCGCACCGAAGATTTAAAAGTCGATACCTATCGTGCAAGCGGCGCCGGCGGGCAGCATATCAATACGACAGACTCTGCCGTCCGAATCACGCATTTGCCAACAGGCGCAGTCGTGACGTGCCAACAAGAACGTTCGCAAATTAAAAACCGTGAAAAAGCGATGCAGATGCTGAAAGCGAAGCTTTACGCATTGAAGATTGAAGAGCAAGAACAGGAATTGCTCGAAATCCGCGGAGAGCAAAAAGAAATCGGCTGGGGCAGCCAAATCCGGTCTTATGTTTTCCATCCGTACTCCATGGTCAAAGATCATCGAACGAATCATGAAACTGGAAACCTTCAAGCTGTCATGGACGGCGATTTGGATGGCTTTATCCACGCTATGCTTCGTTCGAAAATGCAATAAGATATTGGTTTCCCGTAGTTCAGTCCCCAAATCAGCCCCTTAGAAACCGGCTGATTTGGGGTTTTTTTGATGGTGAAAAGGCAATAGAAGTAAAGAACTTGAATTGGCCAAGGAGGTCTCCTATATGATGACGCATCAACTGTTGGTCTTATTGATCATTGGCTATATCGTTTACACAATCGATATTAAAAAGAATTATTTCCCAGTACCTGTAGTCTTGGTGTTCATAGGTTTAGGACTTTCTTTTATTCCGTATTTTGATGGATTCCGTATTTCCAAAGAAATTATCTTCACTGTATTTCTTCCAGCTATGTTGTTTACCTCGGCTTATCAATTCCCGTTGAAGCAACTCAGACAAAATATTGGGATCATTCTCAGTTTAAGCACCATAGGATTGATTCTTACGGTCATTTTGCTAGGCTTGTCTATCCATTTCGTGGGCGGATTGTTTACTTCACTCACCTTGACGGCATCATTTTTACTCGCAGCGATTTTGACACCGACCGATCCGGTGTCTGTGACTGCCATCTTGAAAGAAAGCGGCGGTTCAGAACAGATTGCTGATGTAGTTGAAGGTGAGTCGATGATCAACGACGGGACGAGCATTGTCTTTTTCACGATTTTCTTGGCAATGTATCAAACCGGAAACGGATTTTCAGTCGGCCAGTTCATATCGGAATTGTTGCTCGTCTCGATGGGGGGCGTCATGCTTGGAATCGCTATTGGCTGGTTAATGAGCGAAACCATCCGCTTTACCGCGGATAAGAGATACCAGGTTATGCTCAGCGTCATTGGGGCGTATGGCGCTTTTTATTTTGGGGAGGCCATCGGGGTGTCGGGTGTACTTGCAACAGTGGCAGCCGGTATATTCGTCGCTTATGAAATGGACAAAGACATTGAGGAAGATACGCTTCCTCAGTCATTGGACGGATTTTGGGACATCGTTACCCCTATCTTATTGGCAGTACTGTTTTTGTTAATCGGCATACGAGGTGCAGAATATCTGACGTTTTCAGGCTGGTGGTTCGCGATCGCCATTTTCTTATTGTCCGTCCTCATCCGCTTCCTTGTGATTGCAGTATTTATTTATGGAGTGCCTAAATGGCGGCGAGAATTCAAAAATGATTTATCGACAATTACATTAACTGCTTGGTCTGGCATTAAAGGAGCCATGTCTGTGGCATTATTGCTATGGCTTGAAGAAACGGCATCTGGCCAAGGAGAATTGCTGATTTCACTAGCATTTGCAGTTATTTTACTATCGCTGACTATTCAAAGCATTGGCGTCTATCCATTATCAACCGCATTAAAAAAGCTTCAATAGAAGCCATTTCAAAACCTGGCATCTGGCGGAGGAAAGCGACTGGTTAGTTCGTCATGGCAGGTCTATTGCTTTATCCGGATGAAGTTCACAAAAAACGGGGGGTCTGCTATACTCTGACAGGGTTCAAGTGAATAAAAAAGGAAGAGGAATAACAGCATATGGGAAAACGAAATATACGAAAAACAAAAGATCCACATCCGGTTTTGACAAGTGTATTAGATTACTTCTCAATATTAGCAGGCGCTGCGATTGTCGCTATTTCATTTAACGTGTTTTTATTGCCGAACGAAGTCGCATCGGGCGGCGTGAGTGGCATTAGTACGATTTTATTTGGATTGCTCGAGTGGAAGCCTGCATTTGTCCAATGGGCGTTTAATATCCCGTTGTTCATATCCGGAGTCATTTTGCTTGGGAAGAATTTTGGCATTAAGACGGCAGTCGGCACCGTTTTTTTGCCGCTTGTTGTCTACCTGACTGAAGATTGGGAAGCCTGGACGAGAGATCCGTTGCTCGGCTCGCTGTTCGGCGGTATCATGGTGGGGCTTGGGCTAGGGATCGTCTTTCGAGGAAAAGCATCGACTGGCGGAACTGATTTGGCAGCACAAATCATTACCAAATACACTGGGCTTACGCTCGGTACAAGTGTTGCGATTATCGACGGCATGATCGTCTTGGCAGCAGCTATCGTTTTTGATATTGAAAAGGGCTTGTATGCTTTGATTGGATTGTACCTCACGACCAAGACAATAGATTTAGTGCAAGTCGGATTTAGCCGATCGAAGATGGTCTACATCATCACGAACAAGCAAGTGGAAATCCGTGATGCCATTTATGATGAAGTCGATAGAGGCGTAACAGAATTGACTGCAACAGGCGGCTACTCAGGAAACGAAAAGCCGATTTTGATGGTCGTCATTCCACAAACAGAGTTCACAAGGTTAAAACAATTGGTGAAGTTAATCGATCCGCAAGCGTTTGTTATTGTATCCGACGCATCTGAAGTGTTAGGAGAAGGTTTCAAACGTGCCTAAATTTGGTATACTCCTATAGAAGGTAAAATAAGCAAAACGCAGAGGAGGATTTCCATGAAAAAACAATTGATGACGGTATTGTTCGGTTCTGTTCTGGTTCTTGGTGCATGCGGAGGCGAAGAAGAATCATCTCCAGAAGAGCCTGCTGACACAGGTGGCGAAACGGAAACAACAACAGTAGACGCTGAAGCAGTTATTCAGCAAAACTGTATTTCATGCCACGGTGAAAACTTGGAAGGCGGAGGCAGTTTCCCAGCACTAAATGATGTAGGATCCCGCTTATCTCAAGAAGAAATCCTATCAGTTATTGAAAATGGGCAAGGCGCAATGCCTCCAAACATTATCGAAGGTGAAGAAGCACAAGCTGTAGCTGAATATCTTGCAAACCAAAAATAAACCGGGTTGTTGACCGGTTTATTTTTTTTGCCAAAAAACAAGGAGAATATAAAGACAAATGATAAAAATAAGGAAGCTAGCAATGAAATTTGCCTTAAAATTATCGAACTTTCAGATAATTAATTGTATAGAGACTGAGTCTGAATTGAAATGTAACTGTAACAAAAAAGAAGTTTAGGAGTGTTATAATAACCGTGCTGCAAAATTTGCTACGTACATGGGAAATTAAATTCGGCAATATGCCGGATGATTAATAGGTGGTTTATAAATGATACAAATGAAAAATGTCTATAAAAAATATCCGAACGGTATTGTGGCACTCAATGGTTTGAATGTTGAGATTGACCAAGGCGAATTTGTCTATATCGTTGGGCCAAGCGGAGCCGGTAAATCGACGTTCATCAAGATGATGTATCGGGAAGAACGTCCATCTTCAGGGCAAATGCTGGTCGATGGAAAAGATATCGCCAAATTGAAAAACCGGAAAGTTCCTTTTCTGCGCCGTGATATCGGTGTCGTATTCCAGGATTTCAAATTATTGCCGCGCTTAAATGTTTATGAAAATGTTGCCTTTGCATTAGAGGTTATCGAGGAGAAACCTCGAATCATCAAAGATCGTGTCATGGAAGTATTGGACATGGTTGGGTTGAAGCATAAAGCGAAAATGTTCCCCCGTGAATTGTCCGGTGGTGAACAGCAGCGTGTATCTATCGCCCGTTCCATCGTCAATACACCGAAAATCATGATCGCCGATGAGCCAACAGGCAACCTTGACCCTGATACATCGTGGGATATCATGAATCTTTTCGAACAGATCAATTCGACAGGGACGACCATTATCATGGCGACCCACAACCGAGAAATCGTTAACAAATTGAGACATCGCGTTATCGCTATTGAAGGCGGGCTGATTGTACGCGACGCAGCCGGAGGTGATTACGGCTATGAAGATTAGAACATTTGGCCGCCACATCAAAGAAAGCCTCAAGAGCCTCGGTAGAAATGGCTGGATGACGTTTGCATCTGTCAGCGCCGTTACAGTTACATTGCTGCTTGTGGGAGTATTTGTCATGATTATGATGAACTTGAACAAAGTAGCCGATGACCTCGAAAATGATGTCGAAATTAAAGTCTTCGTTTCTCTCGAGGCAGAAGAAGAGCAAATTGCTGAACTCGAGGAAGAGATATCCGGGTTGAGTGGCGTCGAATCAGCCGATTTTTCAACGAAAGAAGAAGAATTGACGGATCTCGTACTCGACTTTGGCGAAGAACTGAGCCTATTTGAACAAAGCAATCCATTGTTTGATGTGTTCTATGTAAAAGCGACAGAACCTCAACAGACAGAAGCGGTAGCAAACGATATTGCTGCCCTTGAATATATCGAAGACGTAGAATACGGGGAAGGGAAAATTGAAAAACTTTTCAATTTCTTGAACGCTGGGCGCAATGTCGGCCTGGTCCTCATTTTAGCTTTGTTGTTTACAGCGATGTTCTTGATATCGAATACGATCCGCATTACCATTGTGGCGCGTCGTACCGAAATTGAGATCATGAAACTTGTCGGGGCAACCAATTGGTTTGTCCGTGTACCGTTCATTCTAGAAGGCATGTGGCTAGGAATTTTGGGTTCTATTATCCCAATCGGCCTTGTCGTGCTGCTATACCAGAAAATTACGGAGTTCGTACAACCTCGACTAAGCGGAGAACTTTTCCAACTGCTGGAGTTTTCACCTTTTATTTACCAAGTGAGTGCATTGATCTTGGCGATGGGTGTCTTTATCGGAATCTGGGGAAGTTTTATGTCCATTCGCAAGTTTTTACGTGTATAATCAATCAAAGGCCTATGGTCGCATGTTAACCATAGGCCTTAAGCTTACATAAATTAGGAAATAAAATACAGACATAGAAAAAGAACGTAAATCCAAAGGGGGAAAACGAACTTGAATTCGAAGTCTAAATGGATACTATCTGGTGCTTCATCAATTCTAGCTTTATCATTGCTGCTGCCTACTGCGCATGCAAATAGCAGCAAATTGGATGAATTAGAAGAAGAGCAACAGCAAGTACAAAGTGAACAGAAAAAATTGGAAAAAGAACGTAAGGAATTAGAAGAAAAAGAAGAAGACTTAAGCTCGGGGATACAAGAGAAGGAAGGCGAGATTCAAGAAACGTCTTCAAAGCTCGATAGCATTGTTTCGGAAATCCAACAATTGGACAAGAAAATGCAAGAAACCCAGTCGAAAATTGATACTGTGCAAGCGGAAATTGACCAGACGAAAGAAGAAATCGATGAGTTGAAAGAAGCAATCGAAGAACTTGAACGCAAGATTGATGAGCGTACTGAATTATTGAAAGAACGAGCTCGCGCGATTCAAATGGGCGGAGGCTCGGTTGAGTACATAGATGTCTTATTAGGTGCCAATAGCTTTATCGATTTTATCGACCGTGTTTCAGCCGTCAATACGTTAATTGAGGCTGATCGTGACATCATGCGTGAGCAAGCCGAGGACAAAAAAGAATTGGCTGCTAAAAAAGAAGCGGTTGAAACAATTCTTGCCAACCAGGAAGAACGCCGCGCTGAACTGGTTTCATTGAAAGCTTCATTGGATAGCCAAAAAGAAGAACAGGCAGGTTTAAAAAAACAAATGGAAGCAGAGCAAAAACGCTTAGCTTCAGAAAAAACCAATTTAGAAGCACAACACGAAGAAGCGCTTGAAGTCAGCGCTGAAGTGGAAAAACAAATCATGGGACAGCAAGCTCGCATGGCGAAATTGGCTAAGGAAGAAGAATCTGAACGTGCCCGTATCGCGGAGGCTGAACGTAAAGCCGCAGCCGAAAAGGCAGCAGCTGAAAAAGCAGCAGCGGAGCGTGCCGCAGCAGAGAAAGCGGCTGCTGAACGAGCTGCAGCCGAAAAAGCTGCAGCTGAAAAAGCCGCAGCCAAAAAAGCAGCAAGTAAATCTTCATCAGCAAGTGCCAGCGCTGCAAGCCCGGCACCAACTCCAGCGCCAACGCCGACACCGACACCAGCTCCTGTCGTCAAGCCAGCAGCAAACTTTGTCATGCCGGCATCCGGCCGTCACACATCTGGGTTTGGTGGACGTGATATCGGGGACGGTGCTGAGACGCATCTTGGATATGATATCGCCAACTCTCCTGGAACACCTATCGTGGCTTCAGCTGCCGGCTATGTCTCCTATGCCGGGTCGATGAACGGATATGGGAATGTTATTATTATTAACCACTCGATTAACGGGCAACCTTATGCGACTGTATATGGCCATCTAAATTCGATTGGAGTATCAGTCGGACAGAAAGTTGAACAGCGCCAATATATTGCAGGCATGGGCAACACCGGCCGTTCGACTGGGCCTCATTTACATTTTGAAATCCATGTGGGATCTTGGAATGGAGCGCGCAGCAATGCTGTGAACCCAGCCAACTATCTTTCTTATTAATCTTAAAATCCGTCAAGGCAACTTTCTCCGCTCCAGAACATATGGAGTTTTGGGAAGAGGCCGTGGCGGTTTTTTTATGGACACAATTTGTTACGGGATAATTCCGGTGAATTTAGTAGCAAGTAATCGTTTGTTTATCGTATGATGGTAATGGAATGGAGTGAAAACAATGTCGAAAAAAATGATCGGGCTCCTAATAGCCGCCATCGTGGTCATCATTCTTGCGGTATGGGCAGTCTTTGACAGCCAACAAGAAGACCGTGCATTGAATAAAATGGCGCTTGGCAGTACGGTCGATTTTCTTCCGACCGATGAAGGCTTAGCGAAAGGCGAGTTGGCCCCTGACTTCGAATTGACGACATTGGCAGGAGAGGATGTGCGCTTATCGGATTACCGTGGAAAAGCGGTCATCCTTAACTTCTGGGCGACATGGTGTCCACCTTGCCGTGCAGAAATGCCTCATATGCAGACGTTCTATGACAAACAGCAGGAGCAGGATGTCGAGGTGGTCGCTGTTAACTTAACGACAGAAGACCGGGGCATGTCGGAAATCGAAAAATTTGTCGAAGAATTCGGCTTGAGTTTTCCAATTCCGATGGATGTAGACGGAGACATTGGTGCGCTTTACCAAGCGTTTTCGATACCAACTTCCTATATCATAGACAGAGAAGGCCGTATACTTCATAAAATCGTCGGCCCGATGGACGAAGACATGATGAATGGATTTATCGACGAAATCAATGAGGGGGAATCATAATGACATCAATCGACACGAAATCCGTACACACAGCAGGCGTAGAAGAGCGGACAATCCGCCCGAAAGTCATGCCGCTTTATCAAACATCGGCTTTCTCTTTTTCTTCGTTGGAAGAATTGGAAGGCTATTACGAAGGAAATGGAACGTATCTCTACACCCGGACAGCGAACCCGAATACAGATGCACTTGGACAAACGGTTGCACAGCTTGAAGGGGCACCGAGAGGCGTGGCTGCATCTTCTGGCATGTCAGCGATACTTGCTGGAATCTTAGCTGTTGCCCAAGCAGGAGACCATATCCTTGCTGCTGAGGATGTCTATGGCGGAACTTTCCATTTATTGAAAGAAGAATTGAAAAGGCTCGGCATTACCGTGCACTTCGAAGATTTTTCGGATATCGGCACGATCGAGCAAATGCTTGTTGATTTTCCTGAAGTGAAATTAATCGTCAGTGAATCGATTACCAATCCATTTCTGCGAATCGAAGATATCGAAGGCCTTGTCCGTTTGAAAAATCAATACGGCGTGAAAGTGATGATCGATAATACCTTTGCAACACCTTACACATATACGCCTTATGCTCAAGGTGTGGATTTAGTCGTACATAGCGCAACCAAATATCTCGGTGGACATAGCGATGTCACTTCAGGGGTATTGGTCGGAGATGAATCTTTGATCGAAGAAGCCACAAAACGCGTGGTCAATCTCGGCATGAATTTAAGCCCGTTTGAAGCATGGTTGACCATTCGTGGCATTAAGACTTTAGCGTTGCGGATGGAGAAACAGACTGCCAATGCACAGGCGATTGCTGATTTTCTGCAAGACAAAGCGCGAGTATGGTATCCAGGAAAAGGCGCCATTGTTTCGTTTGAATTGCCTGAGTCGATGGATATCTCCACTTTCTTCTCTTCACTCGGTTGGATCAAAATCGTTCCGACCTTGGCTGGAGTCGAGACCACAGTATCGTATCCATTCGGCACATCGCACCGCGCATTATCGGCGGAGGAAAAAGCACGTATTGGCGTGACCGAGCGGGTCGTCAGGCTGTCTGCTGGCATCGAAGGCACTGAAGATATTCTTGGGCAGCTGAAACTGGCATTCAACTGATTGAAAAAGGTGTAGGGCTATCCCTGCTTCTTTGGTACAATGGAAGATAAGTTCATTTAGCTTAAGGATGGTGTCAGTGGAGTGTTAACGGATTTTTTGATGGCAATCGCCATGTTTTTTCTCAACCCTGTTTTTTATGTCGCATTATTTGCTGCGACGATGCTTGGATATTTTCGCGTTAAAAAAGAACGCCGGATTTTCCGTACGCGGATTGTGTACGGCGGGACGGAATTCAAGCGCTTATTGAAGGATGGCTGGCTATATGCATTGATCTTATCGGTGATCGTCGCAGCGGCCGGGTTAGCAGTACCGATGGAGTGGCTGATTGCGCTTAGCATCATCAGCATAATTATCATGCTGAGCGGATTTTATCATCTGGCTTCTTTTATTTATTTAGCGGGAGCTGCAGCAGCAATCGTTTGGTTATTCGAAGCTAGTAATTGGAGTCTCAATCTTGGATTCGCCGAAATGGCTGGTCGAAGCTTTTCGGACGGTTGGCTCATTTCAGTCGCTTTGATTTCAGGGATTGTCCTGTTTATCGAAAGCCGTATGATCGACAAGTCAGCGGCAGCAGCCGCTTCGCCGCGCCTGCATAAATCGGCGCGTGGCTTGCGTGCAGCTGCCTATATTTCCCGCCGGTTATGGCTGATCCCGGCAGTGCTGGTCGTGCCAGGAGAAATGATTTCTGAATACGCACCGTATTGGCCGCAGCTGCCGATTGGAGAATCGGCCTTTTCCTTCATCTTGTTCCCAGTCGTATTCGGGTTCCAAGGCCGCAGTAAACGTACCTTGCCTGTTTACTTGTATCCGAAAATCGCCAAATCGGTTGCAGGGTCGGCTGTCTTGACGATTGTTCTTGCCCTATTCGGTTTTCTTTGGCAGCCGATGGCAATCATCGCACTTGCAGCTGGTACAGTGTTCCGTTTAGGCATCAGCGTGTATTATGCGCAAAAAGAGCGTAGCGGGAATTATACAGTGACTCCACAAGCGCAAGGTGTCATGATCATCGATGTGCTGCCGGGCTCGCCTGCAGAAAAAATGGGGCTTGTGCGCGGGGAAATCATCCGCAAAGTAAACGGCACCACTGTGACGAATGAAACGGAACTATACGAAGCCATCCAACTAAACGCGGCGCATTGTCGCTTAGAAGTAATCGACCACAACCTGGAAATGCGTCTGCGACAACATGTTGTCTTCCGTCATGACCACCATCGTCTAGGGCTCTTGATTGTCGAGTAAGGAGAGAAAAATATGGAGTCAATGGTGACTAAGTTTTTCCTATCGCTATTTGTGCCCGGGCTTCTTGTGATCCTGTTTACGCGCGTGACATTCAACCATTATGTCGGCCTCATCTTGACCGTAGCATTGATTGCAGCGGCAGTGTATGCCGGCTTCACTCATACGTGGCTATTGTTCATTGTCAACGCCGCTTCATTAACAGCTGGTTTCTGGTATGCGAGCAATATGTATCAAAAAAGAAAAAAAGCCGAAGCTCATGAAAATGAGTGACGGCTTTTTTTCTTATCCGAACCAAAGTCCATATATGGAAAGTATAGCGATCGTCCCAAGTATGACGAAAATTACATTCGCTCCGGCAATTGCGATGGCAAATGCAGAGGCGACACCGATCACGCCGAACCAGATGTTTTCCTGAATGAAGAACACAGCCGGAAAAATCAATGCGCCAAGTACGGCGTACGGAATATTGCGTAATACATTCTGCACCACTTCTGGCAATTCACGGCCTTCCAAAAAGGTTAACGGGATAGCACGTGGAATATAGGTAACGATAGCCATTCCAAAAATCATCCACCAGATCCAAGCACCCATCAGGCGGCAACTCCTTTCCGTGAAATTAGTTCAATGATGATTGCTGAAGCGAGAGTCGACACCATAATGGCCCAGCCGGTGGACAGCCAGCCGGTGAAGAAAAATAGCGAGTTGAATAGGGCGGCGATCAATGCCAGGCTGACGACTTTGCGGTTGCCTTTCATCGACGGCACAAGCAAGCCGACAAACATTGCATACAGGGCGATGGACATGGACGCCTGCAGAAAAGCTGGGAGGCTGGCGCCAATCAAATGGCCGAGTGCAGTGAACAATACCCAACTTCCGTAAGATATGACAATGACGCCAGCTGCAAATGAAGTTCGGATTTTATGGCCTGGTTGTGTGGCGAGCACCGTAAAAGTTTCATCGGTAATGCCAAACGCATACAGCGCTTTTTTCCAACGGGCGGCCGGCTCCATTTTTTCGTTCAATGCTGCCGTCATCAAAAAATGGCGAATATTGACGATGAACGTGTTGACGACGATGAGCGCCGGGAGTACACCGGCTGTGATGAGGGAAAGTGATATGTACTGGGCGGCACCGGCAAAAACGAAGATGCTCATGGCCGTCGCTTCGATGAGAGACAAGCCTGTCGTTTTCGCCAACAGCCCAAAAGTCAATGCGACTGGGAAATAGCCGATGGCGATGCTCGCGCCGGCTCTAATCCCAGAAGAAAATCCGTGTTCCTTCAATTTGTTCCGCTCCTTTGGCCGCAAGTATTTCTCTTTTCCAAAACGGGGAAAAGAGTGTAAAGTAATTATAATAGCATAGCATATTTTTTCCTGTTATTAGATTCATAATTGAAAAATCACGCAATTTAAAAGGACTGAGCCTATGTCGGATTTTTTTACGATGGAAAACATTGTCGAGTTAACGCAATCTTACCGGGCATTTGGTCCGTTCATTGGATTTTTGCTGCCGTTCATCGAATCGTTTTTGCCGTTTTTGCCATTATTTGTGTTCGTTTTTGCGAATGCCACTGCGTACGGTTTATGGCTTGGCTTCCTCTTATCCTGGGGCGGGGCGGTCGCTGGATCATATACAGTCTTTTTGTTGGTCCGAAAATTTGGGCAAGCGCGCTTCATGAAGTTCATGACGCGCCACCAGAAAGTGGAACGGCTTATTCATTGGGTAGAGCGCAATGGCTTCGGTCCATTATTCTTGCTGCTGTGTTTCCCGTTTACACCATCAGCACTCGTCAATCTAGTGGCAGGCTTATCGAATATTAGCCGCCATTATTATCTATTGACCTTGATGGCCGGGAAGTTTGTCATGGTTTTGACCATCTCGTACGTCGGCTATGACATCCGGGCATTATTCACCCAGCCGGTCCGAACAGGCATCGTGATCGCCGTCATCGTCTTGTTGTATATCATCGGGAAAATTCTGGAGAAGCGGCTCAACAAAAGAGTTGAAGCCGATTTCAAGAGAGCAAAGGAAGAACGTGAAAAAGAACGGCTATCTTAACAGGAAAGTCGTTCTTTTTTATCGTTTATAGTACAATAAGAACAAATGTTCTTTATTGAGAAGGGGTGCATTATATGTCTCTACGCATTGTTTACGGGCGTGCAGGAACTGGAAAAACCCGCTTTGTCCAAGAGGAAATCGCCGATAGTTTAAAAGACCAAGCGGACGGTGATCCGATATTTCTCATTGTTCCCGACCAAATGTCGTTTTCTACGGAGTATCGGTTGTCCGCTGCATACGGCATGAATGGGATGATCCGTGCGCAAGCCGTCACATTCAAGCGGCTTGCCTGGCGTGTGTTACAAGAAGTTGGCGGAATCAGCCGCAAAGAAATTGATACATTTGGCTACCGCATGCTAATCCGCAGTTTGCTCGAAGAACATAGAGATGAATTTAATTTGTTTCGAAGAGCGGCAGGGAAGCGGGGCTTCACTGACCAGATTGAACAATTGATCAAGGAATTTTCCCGTTATTGCATCGATTGCGATGAACTCGGCACCATCCGTTCATCGCTAGAAACAGCTGGGGCACCTAGGACATTGCAGGACAAGGCTGCAGACCTGGAGCTCATCTTGCTTGAGATTGACCGCAGACTTGGCAAAGTATTCGTGGATTCCGAAGGCCACCTCGGATTGTTAAGTGAGAAAATCCGGCACTCAGAAATGATCAAGCAATCGGTTATTTACATTGACGGGTTTGTCAGTTTTACAGCACGTGAATTCCAAATCATCGAAGAGCTGCTGAAGCATGCCAAATCCGTGACGATCGTCTTGCCGATGGACGATGCGAGCAGCGCCGAAGACGAGCAGTCGTTATTCTATCAATCGGCCGTTACAGCAAGCCGTTTGACGGATCTCGCCGCAGCGGAAGGAATCGAGCTAGAACCAGAGGTCTACTTGAGAGAAACAAAGCGCTTCAACAATGAAGAGCTAATGCATGTCGAACGCTTTATTGAAACTTTTCCCGCTCCTTCCATTCAAGGCCAAGGAGCCGTCGAATTAGTCGAAGCGTCCAACCGGCGCGCTGAAATCCACGAACTTGCCCGGTCGATCCGCCAACAAGTAATGGAAGGCTCCCGCTATCATGATATTGCGGTGCTGTACCGACAGCCGGAAGTGTACGACGAATTGATCAATACCATTTTTCCACAATACGAGATTCCTTATTTCATCAGTCAAAAAAAGTCGATGCTTCATCATCCGTTGATCGAATTCAGCCGCTCTGCACTCGAAGCCGTCATCGGAAATTATGCATATGAACCGGTTTTTCGGGCATTGAAGACGGACTTGTTCTTCCCAGAAGGCAATGTCACGAAATGGCGGGAACGGGGAGACCAGCTGGAGAATTTCGTTCTGGCCAATGGCATCTACGGCGAACGTTGGTTTGACGATAAGCGTTGGGTCTATAAAAAATACCGCGGACTCGAATTCCATTCAGGCATCCAGACTGATGAAGAACTGGCGCTGCAAATGGAATTGCAAACCGTCCGCGATGTCGTCCGCGATCCACTTGAACGTTTGAAAAATCGACTCAACGATTGCGTGACCGGCCGCGATTTTGCCACTATCTTGTTTCAGTTTGTGGAAGAACTCGATGTCTATTCGAAAATCCAATTGTTGAAAGACCGTGAAGAGGCCGACCATCAATTGCTTGCCGCAACCGAGCACGAGCAGGCATGGAATCAATGGGTTGGCGTGCTCGACCAATTTGTCCTGATGTTCGGAGATAAAGAACTGGGCCTCCAAAGCGCCGCGCGCATTCTCGATGAAGGCTTCGAAACTTTGGAATTTTCCCGCATTCCGCCGTCACTTGACCAAGTGACGATTGCCAAAATGGACTTGGCACGCTTAATGGATATCCGCTCGGTCTTTATTATTGGTGCAAATGATGGGGTCTTGCCGCAGCGCATTGAACACGAAGGGCTTTTGACCGATACGGAGCGCGAGTGGTTCCAAAAAATCGGAATCGAACTTGCCCCGAGTTCACGCATGCGTCTGATGGACGAAACGTATATGGCCTATCGCTCATTCTCTTCGGCTTCCGACCGGCTGAGCGTCTCTTACCCGATTGCGGATGAGGAAGGGAAAGCTTTGTTGCCTTCGTTATATATTAGGAAAATCGCCGATTTGCTTCAGCTTGAGCCGAAACTGGCAGCGATTGGCCCAGAAGAGCTGCATGAGCCAGACGCTTTGGAATATATTAGTCATCCACGTGCGACGCTTTCCCACCTGGCTGCCCAAATCAGAAGCGGAGAGCTAACGGGACATTGGCAAGCCGTGCTCGATTATTACAGGGAAGATCCGCTTTGGTCGTCGATCATCCAACAAATATTCAAGCCTTTAAGCTACACGAAAGCTGAGAGATTATCGGAAGGGACCGCTGAATCCCTCTACGGGGCACCGATTGCCTCGAGCGTTTCTCGTATCGAGACGTATCATAGCTGCCACTTTGCCCATTATGCGGCTTATGGTTTGAAACTTGAAGAGCGCAGTCACTACCGACTGGCGGCTCCAGCGATGGGAGATTTATTCCATGCGGCCATCAAATGGATTTCGGACGAAGTAATGCAACTGGGCGTTTCCTGGTCATCGTTAAGCAAAGAACAATGTGCAGATCTCGCCAAGCGGGCGATCGAACAATTATCGCCTTATTTCGTTAACCAAATCTTGCTGAGTTCACATCGTTATCGCTATATCCAATATAAACTCGAGGGCATCATTCGCCAAACGGCATTCATGTTAAGCAAGCATGCACAAGTGTCGGGCTTCGTGCCGGTCGCCCTTGAAGTTGGATTTGGCACAAAAGAAGCGATTCCACCGCTCGATATACCGCTTGAACGCGGCCGCAAAATGAATGTCAGGGGACGCATCGACCGTATCGATTCGACTGATATTGGCGGTAAGCCTTATTTGCGAGTCGTCGACTATAAATCGTCCAAGCAGGGACTGGATTTAGGCGAAGTGTATCACGGCCTGGCATTGCAAACTTTCACGTATTTGGATGTCGCCTTGACCCATTCCAAACGCTGGCTAGGGGAGCAGGCGGAACCGGCTGGCGTGTTGTATTTCCATATGCACAATCCGATGCTCAAGATGACAAAATTATTAACGGCTGAAGAGTTGGAAGAAGAACTCGCGAAGTCGTTCAAGATGAACGGCCTCGTCGTAGAAGATCCAGAAGTCATTCAGGCGATGGACGACCAAATCGACGGTTATTCGAATGTCATACCCGTCCGTCTGAATAAGAACGGATCGGTCTCCAAAGGCTCGTCGAAAACGGTCGAAAAAGAAGACATGGAAACCATTCGTGAATTTGTCAGGAAAAAACATCAAGGCGCAGGGAACGGGATTCTAGATGGCCGTACGGACGTTTCCCCGTACCGCTTAAAAAACGATACGCCATGCCAATTTTGCAACTTCCGCGCGGTATGTCAATTCGATCCGAGTGATCCCGACCAGACATACCGGAAATTGCCGGTATTGAGTTCTGAACAGGCAGTTGAGAAAATACGCAAGGAGGTGGGTCGTGATGATACCGAAAAAACCGAATGATGCCACATGGACAGACGAACAATGGCAGGCGATTTGGGCCAAAGGGCAGGACATGCTTGTATCGGCTGCGGCAGGCTCTGGGAAAACGGCTGTATTGATCAATCGGATGATTGAAAAGGTACTGGACGAACAAGATCCGATATCGGTCGACGAGCTATTGGTCGTGACCTTTACGAATGCCTCTGCAGCGGAAATGCGCCACCGTATGTCTGCGGCTCTCGAGCAGGCGGTTGCTGCACAGCCAGAATCTGTTCATCTGAAAAAACAGCTGAGGCTGATCAATAAAGCTCAAATTTCGACTTTGCATTCGTTTTGCTTGCAAGTGGTGAAGCAATACGCCTATCTATTGGAAATCGATCCAGGATTCCGTATTGCGGGAGATACCGAAGCGGCCTTATTACGAGACGATGTGATGGAAGCAGTGCTTGAATCTGCTTATGAGGGCGAAGGGCGCGATAAGGTTTACAGGCTTGCGGACAGTTTTACTTCCGACCGCAGCGACCAGGCCATGGAGATTTTACTGGGTAAATTATATGATTATTCACGTGTGCACCCTAAACCGGAGGCTTGGCTTGAACAATTGCCGCAGCTCTACGATGTATCGGAACATGCCACAGTTGACGAATTGCCGTTCATGAACGATTTAAAAATGACGATACGTCACAGTTTTGAGGCGGCGCTCGATTTACTCGATGAAGGCTGGGAGTTAACTACGCAGCCGGATGGTCCTCATATCTTGGAAGAGAATTTCAGGATGGATGCCACGCTGATCCGCGCCGCACTCGACGCTTTGGATGAGTCTTGGGCGTCGCTTCACGCTTATGCACGAAACATTAAATGGGAACGCTTGGCTTCCGTGAAAAAAGATTCCTGCGACCCGCAGTTAGCGGAAGAAGCGAAAGCACGGAGAAACGAAGCAAAAAAGCTGTTTAATGATGTGAAAGAGAGTTATTTCACCCGCGCACCTGAACGACTGCTTGGTGAGATGCGTGAAATGGCACCGCTCATGAGAACATTAGTTGATTTAACGAAGCGCTTTGCAAAAGATTACAAAGCCTTGAAAATCGATCGCGGATTGGTGGATTTTTCGGATTTGGAGCATTATGCACTGGAAATCTTAAGCGAGGACGGGAAACCTTCAGCGATAGCACAAGAATACCGAACACGCTTCAAGGAAGTCTTAGTCGATGAATACCAAGATACGAATATGCTGCAAGAAACGATACTTGGCTTGGTGAAGTCCGGTACAGAACAAGATGGCAATTTGTTTATGGTTGGGGATGTGAAACAATCGATCTACCGTTTCCGCTTGGCGGAGCCGATGCTGTTCCTCGGCAAGTATTCCCGCTTTAGCCGGGAAGCGAAAGAAACGGGCCTGAGGATTGACTTGAACGCCAATTTCAGGAGCCGCAAAGAAGTGCTCGATGGCACCAATTACATTTTTTCGCAGATTATGGGAGAACGCGTCGGCGAAATCAGCTACGACGAAGATGCGGCATTAAAGCCGAAAGCGCCCTATCCTGAAGCGGATGTGCCGATCCACTTGACGCTCATCCATGAACCGGAAACCGAAGAAGGCGAAGACGTATCTGTGGATATGGATAAATCGCAATGGGAAGCTCGCTGGATTGCACAGAAAATCCGCCAAATGACGGATGCGGGAACGCTTGTGCACGATCCATGGAGCGGCAAAGAGCGTCCGCTTGAATATCGTGATGTGGTTGTTTTGATGCGTTCAATGACTTGGTCCAGTGATTTTTCCGATGAATTTAAAGCGGCCGGTGTACCTTTATATGCGGAATTGAGCGGCGGTTATTTCGATGCACTCGAAGTGATGATCATGCTCGATACATTGCGTGTTATCGATAATCCGTATCAAGACATTCCGCTTGCCGCCGTTTTGCGGGCGCCGTTTTTCGGCCTTCAGGAAAACGAGCTTGCAGCAATTCGCTTAGCTGATGCGAAAGGCACTTTTTACGATGCGTTAAAAGCGTTTATCCGCACCGGCACCATGGAAGAAGCTACACGCCTCAAGTTGTCGCGTTTTACTAATAGCTTGCAGAAGTGGCGTGATTTGGCGCGAAGAGGCTCCTTAGCAGAGTTGATTTGGAAAGTGTATTTGGATACGAATTATTACGAAATGGCGGGTGCCATGTCAAATGGCAAACAGCGCCAAGCTAATTTGCGTGCTCTTCATGACCGTGCACTAGAATACGAACAAACCGCTTTTCGCGGCTTGTTCCGCTTCCTGCGTTTTATCGACCGCATGCGAGAACGCGGAGATGACCTTGGGACTGCCAAATCATTGAGTGAAAAAGAGAACGTCGTCCGGCTGATGACCGTCCACAAATCGAAAGGCTTAGAGTTTCCTGTGGTCTTTTTCGCAGGGACCGGACGGCCATTCAATGAAATGGATTTCCATAAACCGTATTTATTCGACCAGCAATACGGACTCGCGGTCAAGGCTGTTAATCCGGAGACGCGAATTGAATATACGTCGCTGCCGTATCTGGCTGTCAAAGAGATGAAGCAGCTACAAATGAAGGCGGAAGAGATGCGCGTCTTATATGTAGCCATGACACGCGCGAAAGAACAGCTTTACTTAACTGCTTCGGTAAAAGATATTGACCGCTTACTTGAAAAGTGGAAAACGACTTCTGGCGATCTGCTATTGCCTGATTTTAAACGCTCGCGTGCAAAATCGTATTTGGATTGGATCGGTCCGGCTGTCTCGAGGCATCCTGATGCACAGCAACTGCACACGGGTGGTGAAGTGATTGAGCATCATTCGCGTTTTGACATTGATATTGTCGAGACCGCTTCTTTAGAAGAGCCGCAGCCTGTACTGGAAGCGCCGGAAGACCGTCCAGAAGCCGATGCCGATGCCGCATTGATCTACAGCCGTTTCGATTTTTCCTATCCCCACCAGGCTGCTGTTGAAAAGCGTTCTAAGCAGTCGGTAACCGAAATGAAAAGGCTGCAGCTTTTGCAGAGTTTGGATGAGCCCGAATCATTTATCCAAGAATATCAACCGAAAACACAGAAAAAGGCGCCTCATCGCCCAGACTTCTTGATGGACAGAAAACTGTCCGCAGCAGACGTCGGAACGGCTGTCCATACGGTTATGCAGCATTTACCATTTGAACGCCGGATGGATCTAGCGGAAATCCGTCAATTTTTAGAGGAATTGGCAGGGCGTGAAATTTTGACAGAGGAAGAAGCGCAGGCGGTCAGAGCCGAACAAGTCGAAACCTTTTTCGATAGTCCAATCGCACAGCGCTTGATGGCTGCAGAGGATGTCAGAAGGGAAGTTCCTTTCACGTATGCCCGTGCTGATGAAGACGGGGATTATCAAATTGTCCAGGGGATTGTCGATTGCCTGTTTAAAGAAAACGGGGAGTGGGTCTTGCTTGATTACAAAACCGATCAAACCCGCGGAATGGGCAATGTTCAATCAGTGATGAAAGAGCGTTACGCCATCCAATTATCCGTTTACCAAGAAGCAGTGGAAGCCATTTTGCGCATTCCGATAAAAGAACGCGTTTTGTATCTCTTCTCTTCAAACGAAGAAGTGAAAGTCTAGGAGGATTATTTTGAAATTACAGCCGACCACTTTACGTGAACGGGTGGATGCCATTGATTTGATGAGGGGGTTCTCGTTATTCGGAATTCTGCTCATCAATATGCTGGCATTCCATTCGCCTTTAAGTTACATCGATCCGTATAAATGGTTCAGCAGCAATATGGACCAAACTATATTCACCGGCTTGGATATATTCGTCCAGGCAAGCTTTTACCCGCTATTTGCCATGTTGTTCGGCTACGGCTTGATGATGCAATTTTCGCGGGCTCAACAACACGGTCAACCGTTTGTTCCACTAGCCGTCAAGAGACTGGTGATCTTGTTGGCATTTGGGATTATTCATGCGTTCTTTATTTGGTACGGGGATATTTTAATCACCTACGCTTTGATGGGATTGTTGTTGATTGGCATGCTGAGCTTGCCTGCCAACTGGCTATTGGGGCTTGCTTTATTAATCTACGCATTGCCTCATTTGATGTTCACGGCCATTATGTTTATTTCGGTCATGGCAGATCCTAATATTTATATTGGGTACCAAGAAGCCGAACAATCGATTGCGGCTTATGGCTCAGGGAACTTCGCAGAAATTTTCAGCAGGCGGTTGACGGATTGGTATTATGGCAACAATCCATTCAGTTTTATTATATATGCCGTCACCATCTTGCCATTGATGATGGTGGGGGCAGCCGCAGCCAAATGGCGAATGATTGAAGAAGTTGCCACTAAGAAAAAAACGTGGTTGCTACTGGCCTTCAGTTCGCTTGTAGTCGGCTTGTTGTTGAAATCCACTCCTTACTTATTCGACACCAATTATGCCTTTCAATATGTCCAGGAAATATTCGGGGGGCCGTTGGTAGCGGTTGGGTATGCGGGGATCATCGCATTATTATCAATGAACCTGAACTTCATGAGGGCTTTGTCTCCGTTAGTTAAAGCAGGCAGGATGTCGATGACGATCTATCTCACACAATCCATCATCGCGACCTCGATCTTTTATTCCTTTGGACTTGGCTTGTATGGCCAAGTGGATTTACTGACGGGAACTTTGATCGCCCTTGGCATTTTCGTTGTTCAATTGATTTTTGCAGAACTGTGGTTCAGCAAATTTAAGCGTGGCCCGATCGAAATGATTTGGCGCCGCTGGACTTACGGAAGAAATTTTGAAAAAAGCAACAATTCAAAACGATGAATGTGTATAATGAATGCAATCACAGAAAAGGAGTGTTTGACGAATGAAACTTTTATCGTTTCGCTTACATGGAGAAGAACGTTTTGGACCTAAGGTAAAAAAAGAAGAAGCCGTATGGGATGTCCTTGCTATCCAACAGCAGTTGAATGTCTTGCCGGAATTTCCTGCAAAGCTGATTGATGGAGTGTCACAAGGAATGGAGTTTGTGGAACAGATCCGCAAATTGACAGAAGCGGCTGTCCAATCGGAAACCCCTGAGCAATTCAAACACTCTTTTTCGGAAATCGAATGGCAGGCACCTGTCCCAAGACCTCCGAAGAATTTTATCTGCATTGGCAAGAACTACGCTGACCACGCCGAAGAAATGGGCGGACAAGCACCAGCAGATATGGTTGTTTTCACGAAAGCACCGAACACGGTCGCGGCAGACGAAGAAAAGGTCTCTGCACATGCAGATGTCACCGATTCATATGACTACGAAGGTGAACTAGCTGTTGTCATTGGCAAGGCGGGCCATAAAATTCCGAAACAGCTCGCTTACGATCACGTGTTTGGCTATACCATCGCGCTTGACTTGACTGCGCGTGACCTCCAGGAAAAGCATCAGCAATATTTCCTAGGGAAAAGCTTGCCAGGTTCTTGCCCGATGGGTCCATACCTTGTCACTAAAGATGAAATTCCGCAATCGCAGAACCTGTCTCTTGTGACGAAAGTAAATGACGAAGTCCGCCAGAATGGCAATACGGAAAACATGATTCGCCGTGTCGATGAACTGATTGCCGAAATCTCCAAATCAGTAGCACTCGAACCGGGAGATGTCATCCTGACTGGCACCCCAGCTGGCGTTGGCAAAGGATTCAATCCGCCGAAATTCTTGAAAGCGGGCGATACAATCAAAGTATCGATTCAGTCCATCGGTACACTCGTCACACATTTGTCATAAGGAACAATCACTTTCTATCGTCCTGCGTGTGGTAAACTTGAGGGGACTATATTAAATGAGGTGAGATTTTGGGATTTTTAACTGATACAACGCATCTACACATTACCATGTGGGTAGTGGGCATCGTACTTTTCCTCGTGGCTGCGTTTATGCACCGCGACAGCAAGGGACGTAAAATTGTCCACATGATTACAAGATTGGTGTATGTTTTAATCATTATTACGGGACTGACATTGTTCGTTGCGCATTCTTCATTCGACGCTATGCTCTACGGCTTGAAATTCCTATTCGGCCTATTGACCATCGGCATGATGGAAATGGTGCTTGTGCGTGGCAAGAAACAAAAGCCGGTCACTTTGTTCTGGGCCTTGTTTGCAGTATTCTTGCTTGTGACTTTGTTCCTCGGCTTTAAATTGCCGATCGGTTTTAACTTCTTCGCATAATTGATGCATTTCAACCAAATAATACTGCACGGTCTATGTTGGTGTTTACCGACTGGGACCGTGCAGTTTTTTTATTGGGTTCTAAAGAACAAGCTTGTGGGATTCGTTGGGAATTTCACAGTTTGGACGAAACTTGCCATAAACAGCCGCGCTTTCACGAATACGACATAGCGGCAGCCAGGTGAGTTTGATAAAATAGACCGGGTGAGCATTATCTAGGCCTCATTGAAGGAGGAGTACGGACTTGAAGAAAAAAATGATGATTTGGGCGTTGGCAGCAGCGTTGCTATTGCCGACAACTGCTGGTGTGGCAGCTGAAGAGACCCGCACAATCGAAGACGAAAGCATCTACGACGTCCTCGTAGACCGCTATTTCAATAAACAGATTCAAAACGATTATGCAGTGGACGCCACCGATCCCGCTGCATTTAGCGGGGGAGATTTCGCAGGGATGGAAAGCGAACTGGCGCATGTCCGGGATATGGGCTTTACGATGCTGTCGGTCGGGCCAGTATTCCAGACTGCAAGCTATGATGGGCGCCAAGTACTCGACTATAGCCAATTGGAACGCCATTTTGGAACAGCGGAAGAGTTTCAGTCGTTGATCGAGGAAGTGCATGAAGGTGAGATGAAAGTGATTGTCGACTTGCCAACGCAAGAAGTGAGCGCAAAGCACGTATGGGTGCAAGAACACCCTGAATGGTTTACTGAAAATGAAAATGAGACGCTATCGCTCGATACAAGCAACGAAGAAGCACAGCAAGCTTTAATTAAAATGTTCGCTGACTTCCGCGATACATACGCAATTGATGGCGTTCGCCTGTTAAATGCTGAAGCACTGGATCCGGTATTTGTCGAAACCTTTTCTGCTGATATAAAGCAGAAAGAAGAATTTTATGTGCTGGCAGATGCAGAAATGGATAATCAAGCTGGATTTGATGCGGTCGTGCAAGCGGGGGTAGAACAAACTCTCCGCGACAGCTACCGCAATTTTGATCAGTCTTTGGCTGAGGTTCCTGAATTGATGCAGCAAGCAGATGGTAAATTAATCCGTGTTGATTCACTCGACGGTTCACGCTTTACATTCGATATCGTTGAATCAAGAGGCTATCCGCCAACACGCTGGCGTATGCTATTTTCACAATTGCTGACGATGCCGGGAGTTCCGGTCGTCCAGTACGGTTCTGAAACGGCGATGAACGGTGAAGCCTTGCCGGAATCCCATCAAATTTTGGACATGGCGGTTGAAAAAGAATTGATCGATCACATCACCAACTTGAACTCCTTGCGTAATTCATCTGAAGCATTGCGCACAGGGGATTTAGAAATGCTCCATGAAGAAGAAGGATGGATGGTTTATAAGCGTTCGAACGACGAAGAATCTTGGATCATTGCAATCAATAACTCTTCCGAAACAAAAAGTTTGAGTGTGGCGCCGGATGTCGTTGGCGAGGGAATGGAACTTCGGGGACTGTTTGAAAGCGATATTGTCCGCCCAGATGAGGATGGACAGTACCGCCTCACATTAGACCGGGAATTAGTGGAAACTTACCATATCACTGAAAAACGAGGGCTAAATACGGCTTATATCGTCACTCTAGGGCTAATGTATTTAATTTTCATGGGCTTTTTATGGGTTGTCTGGAAAAAAGGCAAGCAGCGGAAAGCTGATGAAGCGGCCAAACAAACTAAATAAACAAAAGGCTGTGAGCAGGTTCCTACCTGTCCACAGCCTTTTTTGCATGAAAAAAAGCACCTGTTTCCAGGCGCTCTCAATACAATTAGTCGAAGGCTTTATAGCCGATCATATTGACAGGATCTTTTGGCGAAGAAAAAGGGGGAGCATAGCATAGCTCGAGCGCCTGCAAGTCATCAATGGTCAATCCACCGAAAATGGCTGTCGCTAGGACATCAATGCGCTTGTCGACGCCTTTTCCGCCAACGCATTGCGCGCCTAAGATTTGTCTCGTTTCAGGATGATAATGGACTTTTAAAGTCAGTTTCTCATGCTCCGGGTAATACCCTGCGTTCGAATTTCCCGTATGTGTGACTGTTTGGGCGTTCAGCCCTTTTTCTTTGATCGCTGTTTCCGTCAATCCCGTCATCGCTGCGTCCAAACTGAAAACTTTCAAGGCGGAAGTGCCAAGCAAACCCTTTTTCGCAATCGGATTGCCGACAATGTGCTGCGCGACGAGAAAAGCCTGACGGTGTGCGGGCCAAGCGAGTGGTACGCGTTTCGGGTCTCCGGTTATAAAATCGAAATTCTCCGACGCATCCCCGATAGCATAGATGGATTCATCGTCGGTCTGCATAAACTCATTAGTGCGAATGCCCCCGGTTTCCCCTAAACTGAGTCCGGCACTTTCAGCAAGTATCGTATTCGGTTTTAAGCCAATGCTCATAAGGACGAAATCGGCTTTCAAGATTTTTCCGTCTGACAAATAGACATGTCGATCATCAATCTTGTCGATGACGGTTTCCGTATGCACCCGGACATTGTTTTTCTCCAGTTCAGCATGCAAAAGCTGTGACAGGTCTTTATCCAAAATCGACAAGATAGCACTCGACTTATGGACGAGATCGACTTCTAGGCCGAGATGCTTCAGATTTTCCGCCATTTCAAGCCCAATGAATCCAGCTCCAGAAATAACACAACGTAAAGGCCTCTCTCTTTGGATGTAGGAATGGATGTCTTGCATATCACCATAGCTGCGCAGCGTGAATACATGCTTTTGCTGTGAGCCTTCAATATCTGGCCTGATGGCATTGCCACCGGGCGATAGGATCAAAACATCATAGGAATCGTGAAACTCTTCGCCGGTGTTTAAGTTGCGGACAAGTATTTTTTTCTTAGCGCGGAGTATTTTCACGACTTCGTGTTCAAGCCTAACCTTGATATTTCGTTTGTGCTGGAATTTCTCCGGATCGGCCATCAGGAGCGAAGTTTCGTCTTCGATGACCTCGCCAATCACGTAAGGCGTCCCGCAAGCGGCATACGACATGGTCGAATCCCTGTCGTAAATAGTAATGCTCATTTCTTTATCGTAAAAACGGAGTTGGCCCGCTGCAGTCGCACCACCGGCTACCGCACCGACTACAAGAACTTTTTTCATCAACAATTCACTCCTTAATCGGTTTGGTTAAAGAAGAATAACGCAAGTGTACCAGGTCCTGTATGGGCCCCGATCACGGAACCGATCATATGAATTTCGATGTCTTTTGGATGATAGGCGGATTCGATTTCGCCTTTTAAAGCCTCAGCAAATTCCATATCATCGGCGTGGCTAATGGCGATAATTTGCTGGTCCAAATTGCTTCCGCGTTCTTTCATCAGCTCGATCATGCGCTTGATGACTTTTTTACGGCCGCGCAATTTTTCAATTGGCACGAGTTTGCCGTCTTCCACGTGAAGCAAAGGTTTAATATTCAATAAGCCGCCAACAAATGCACTGCCTTTTGAAATGCGGCCGCCTTGTGCCATATAATCCAAATCTTCAACTGTAAACAGGCTCTCGAGATGATTGGCCTTGAAACGCACTTTTTGAATAATCTCGTCGTAGCTTGCGCCGGCGTTGCGTAAGTTCACCGCTTCTTTGACGAGCAGCCCATAGCCAAGTGAAGCCGCTTTGGAATCAATGATCGTCAAGTTCAAGTCAGGATATTCCTCTCGCACTTGGCCTGCAACCATGACCGCTGTTGAATAGGTTCCAGACAACTCTGAAGAAAAAGCGATATAGCATCCGGTCTCCCCATCTTTCGCTAATTGTTCAAATGCCTTGAGCATTTCTTCAGGAGAGGCTTGAGAGGTTTTTGGATGGACGCCTGAGCGAATAGCGTCATAAACTTTCATGGAATCGATCGTCCGGATATCTTCATATTCTGCCTCGCCAATATGGACACGCAAAGGGAACAGGACGACCTGTTCCTGTTCAAAGAAATCTTTCGGTAAATCAGAAGCGCTGTCTGCAAACAATCTCACAAAATTTCCCCCTTTAAAGTTTCAGTTTCAAGCGGTCCATCAGTAGTTCAGCGATGCCGTCTTCGTTATTCGTTAAGGTGATTTCATTGGCGATATTCTTTAGAGGATCAATGGCATTGCCCATAGCGACTCCGACACCTGCAAAATCCAGCATTTCTAGATCGTTGTCTTCATCTCCGAAAGCAATAATATGCTCTTTGGCGATGCCGAGTGATTTCGACACACGGTCGATGCCGACAGCTTTGTTCATGCCTGCCCGGACCAGTTCAATGACATGCCACGGTGCGCCCCAGCGGCGGTGGTCAATAACTTCAGCATGCACTTCCGACAAATGATCATGGATGGCGTGTACTTTTTCATATGGCGCATGGATGAGCATCGAAGTGGGGTCGGTTTTCAAATAATTGCGCAAATCGCCAGTTGTGATACTTGGATCTCCGAAGTTGAAGATGTCCATGAGTTTCTCGTCGTGATGGTGAACATAGACATCATCCATCACTTCTGCGACAATGTTATGAAAATCAAAAGCGTGCATCGATTCAACAACTTCATGGACGACATCCAAACCGATTGGCGTATGGTGCAATCCCCAATGTTTATCATCAGGGTGGTGGACGAAAGCTCCGTTGAAGTTGACAATCGGCGTATTGAGGCCAAGTTCCCGGTAATAGATTTCACTTGCGCGATATGGCCGTCCTGTAGCGATCATGACTTGGTGGCCATCTTTTCGTGCTTGGTTCAAAATTGCTTTGGTTTTCGGTGAAATGACTTTTTGGTCGGTCAATAATGTACCGTCCAAGTCGAGTACGATTAAATGTTGTTTCATATAAAAATCCGGCTCCCTTCTATCTCTCTTCAGTTTAGCGATAATAGAGGCTATCCGTCAAAAAAAGCCGACGACGATGCCTGAATTTGCGGGAACGAAGAAAAATTGGTAGGATTTAGGGTGAGGAGTGAAGCGCATGAAAGTAACTAATGAATTATGGGGAAGCATCCCAATCTTACATATAACACCAGAAGGCCATAAAGAAGGGCCCTTGCCAACGGTCATTTTCTTGCACGGGCATACAAGTGCGAAAGAACATAATCTACATTATGCATGGCAATGGGCACAGCAAGGGGTACGTGTCATTCTGCCGGATGCTTTGCTTCACGGGGAGCGTGATCAATCGCTCGATGAAGTCCAAATCAGTTTGCGTTTTTGGGAAATCGTTTTGACTTCTATTGAAGAACTCGGGTTTATTCACGCGGAATTGCATAAACGAAATCTTACTACAGGAGAGCCAGCTGTTGGAGGTACATCGATGGGCGGAATCACGACGCTCGGCGCTTTGACTGCCCATCCTTGGATCAAAGCGGCAGCAGTCATGATGGGGTCCGGAAATTATGTAGAACTGGCAAAAGCACAAATGAGGCAGTACGAGTCTCGTGGATTTGATTTGCCACTGACGGATAATGAACGAGAAGGGATGCTTCAGGCTCTGTCGCGTTTTGATATTAGCTTGAACCGCCAAGCCTTTAACGGCCGCCCGGTCTTTTTCTGGCACGGCGTGAAAGACCCGACCGTTCCGTTTGAACCGACCAACCGACTGTTCCATGCGCTGCAGCAAGATTATGCGGCGTATCCTGAACGCCTGTCGCTTATGAAAGAAACAGAGGCAGCGCACGCAGTCAGCCGAAAAGGGATGCTTGCTGCAACTTCTTGGATTACTGCGCGCTTAACAGAATAAGCAAGTCGATTTCATTTCGCTTAGATGTTTGGTAAGATAAGCATTAACAGGAAAAGGAGGGATTCCAAATGGATCAAGAAACAAAAGATTATCTATTAGGTGCACTCGAAAATGTCATCGACCCAGAATTGGGTGTTGATATCGTCAATTTGGGCCTTGTATATGATGTGGAATTATCCGAAGACGGTTTTTGCGTGGTCACTATGACACTCACTTCAATGGGATGCCCAATGGGGCCGCAAATCGTCCAGATGGTCAAAACATCCTTATATGAATTGCCGGAGGTTGAAGAAGTCGATGTAAAAATCGTCTGGCAGCCTGTCTGGAGCAAAGATCATATGTCGCGCTATGCTAAAATGGCGCTCGGCGTTCGATAATAGAACCGTAAAAAAGTCGCAAGGAGAAAAATTCCTTGCGGCTTTTTTTATGAGCATTTCCGTTGCAAAAGGGCGCAGGCGGACATATAATCTAATTAGTCAAAGATAGTCAAACTAATTTTGAAGGAGCGTGATTCGATTGGTTCAATTCCAAAATCCAAACGATCAGCAGAAATCGCCATTGGAACAATTCGGCCGCAACCTGGTCGAACAAGCCCAGTCCGGAAAAATGGATCCAGTCATCGGCCGCGACCAGGAAATCCGCAATGTTATCCGGATTCTTTCGAGAAAAACAAAAAACAATCCGGTACTGATCGGTGAACCAGGCGTCGGCAAGACAGCAATTGTTGAAGGGCTGGCACAGCGCATCGTCCGAAACGATGTGCCGGAAGGGTTAAAGAACCGTGTCATTTACGAACTTGATATGAGTGCGTTGATAGCAGGTGCCAAATACCGCGGGGAGTTTGAAGAGCGGCTGAAAAGCGTATTAAAGCAAGTAAAAGACAGCGAAGGGCAAATCATCCTCTTTATCGATGAAATCCATACCATCGTCGGCGCAGGGAAAACAGAAGGCGCAATGGACGCCGGCAATATGCTCAAACCGATGCTTGCGCGCGGCGAACTGTATTGCATCGGGGCTACGACATTGGATGAATATCGTATGCATATCGAAAAAGATGCAGCACTTGAGCGTCGTTTTCAGCAAGTGATGGTACGTGAGCCTTCTGTCGAAGATGCTGTGTCAATCCTGCGCGGATTGAAAGAACGCTTTGAACTTCACCACGGCGTGCGTATCCATGACCGGGCGATCGTTGCGGCAGCTGCGATGTCGGACCGGTATATTACGGAGCGTTTCCTGCCAGATAAGGCAATCGATTTAATCGATGAAGCATGTGCCATGATTCGCACGGAAATCGATTCCATGCCACAGGAACTTGACGAAGTGACACGGCGCCTTATGCAGCTTGAAATTGAAGAACAGGCACTTCGCAAAGAGAAAGACGAAGCGAGTAAAAATCGGCTCACTGCGCTGCGAGAAGAGATTAAAGAGTTGAAAGCGTCCTCTGAAGGCATGCAGCAGCAATGGAACGCAGAAAAACAATCGCTTCAGAAGGTCCAGCAAAAACGTGAACAACTGGATCAGTATCGCCGCCAATTGGAAGATGCGGAAAACAAATACGATTTGAATACTGCGGCAATGCTGCGCCACGGGAAGATTCCTGAACTCGAAAAGGAACTAAGCGCAATGGAAGTGGAACTTGCAGGTGATGGAGGAGAACGCTTGCTTCGCGAGGAAGTAACCGAAGAAGAAATTGCTGGTATTGTCGCCCGTTGGACGGGGATTCCGGTGACCAAATTGGTTGAAGGCGAACGTGAAAAACTATTGCGACTTGGTGACACGCTGAAAGAGCGCGTTATCGGGCAGGACAGAGCTGTCGAACTCGTGACAGAAGCGGTTTGGCGTGCACGTGCCGGCATTAAAGATGAGCAAAAACCAATTGGCTCATTTATTTTCCTTGGCCCGACCGGTGTCGGGAAAACGGAACTCGCCAAATCGCTCGCTGCGAACTTATTCGATTCGGAAGACCATTTCATCCGCATCGACATGTCTGAGTATATGGAAAAGCATAGCGTGTCGCGACTTGTCGGTGCGCCTCCGGGATATATCGGCTACGAGGAAGGCGGGCAATTGACAGAGGCGGTTCGCCGCAATCCTTATTCCGTCGTGTTGCTCGATGAGATCGAGAAAGCCCATCCCGATGTCGCGAACATCTTGCTGCAGATTTTAGACGACGGGCGCATCACTGACAGCCAGGGGCGTCTCGTGAATTTTTCCAATACCGTCGTCATCATGACATCGAATATTGGTTCCCAGCATATCGGCACCAGCAGCCAGCACGATACGGAAGATATTGTCATGATGGAACTGCGCAAGCATTTCCGTCCGGAACTATTGAACCGAATCGACGATATCGTCATTTTCCATTCATTGTCTAATGAACATTTCTATGGCATTGCCAAGAAAATGATCGGTGAACTGGCTGAACGAATGAAACAACAACAAATTTCTTTGGAAGTGGATGATGCGGTTATCGATTACATCATTGAAGCTGGTACGGACCCTGTATTTGGTGCACGCCCGCTGAAACGCTTTATCCAGCGTGAAATTGAGACGCGCATCGCTAAAGAATTGATCAAAGGAGACGTCACTCCAGGCTCTACATTGAGAGTATCGATGGACGCTGATAAACAATTGCTTATCACTGTATAAGAGAAGGCTGATGTCCATTGCGACGGACACTTTCCGCGGGCACGGTTTCAGCCGCTTCCCTCGCTTTTGCTCAGTCAAGGGTTTTCAGCTCGCACTGTCCCTGCAAGAGTCGCCGTCTCCATTCTTATCAGCCGTTATGAATCTTGAAAAAGGCATTTACAAGCTAGCCCCACTTTAAATAGCCGTCGAAAAGATCCAGCCAAATAAAAACGGAAGCCACAAAGGCTTCCGTTTTTATTGTGATCAATATTCTTTTGCTGCTTCTTTCGGGATGATAGCATCCATCACGATGACCAATACAGTGACTGCCACTGCCATGATGACACCGATCGGGAAGTCGAAGGGCACGTTTTGTACGGCACTTACTACATAATTCAACATGGAAATAATAAGGACAGACCAGAAAAGAGTTCCGATATATTGCATCTGTTTTCACCTCTATACATAGAATAACTAGTTTTATCATAGCATAAGGAAGCCTTTTCAGAAAGAAAGTTTCGCGCGTTTCGAAAGTTTTTGTCGGAAATATGTCGCCAACTTGAAATCGATTGGAAAAGGGCGTATTATTAACACCAGGTACTAATAATTGATATTAATCGAAATGAGGGATATAGATATGAATGCTGGAATCATTGGTACCGGCAGATGCTTGCCGGAAGATAAATTGACCAACTTTGATTTGGAGCAGCGCATGGACACCTCGGATGAGTGGATTCGAACCATGACCGGCATTGAAGAACGCCGGATTGCACGCGATGAACAAGATACATCGGATATGGCCCGGGTCGCGGCGCAACAGGCAATCGCATCTGCTGGAATCGATCCAGCAGACATCGGACTGATCCTAGTAGCGACTGTCACGCCTGACCGCCCATTCCCTTCTGTCGCATGCGATATTCAGCAGCAAATTGGTGCGGTAAATGCCGCAGCCATGGACATTTCTGCCGCATGTGCGGGGTTCATGTACGGGGTCATCACAGCGAAACAATTCATTGAATCGGATACGTATCGCTATGTCTTAGTAGTTGGTGTTGAGAAACTCTCGAAAATCACCAATTGGGAAGATCGCAATACGGCTGTCTTATTCGGCGATGGAGCTGGCGCAGCTGTAATTGGCAAAGTGTCAGAAGGCCGCGGGATTCTATCATTCGAACTCGGGGCGGACGGCACTGGCGGCGAACATTTGTATCAAGACAAGCATTTGGTCATGAATGGCCGTGAAGTGTTTAAATTTGCGGTGCGCCAAATGGGGGAGTCCGCCATCAATGTGATCGAAAAAGCTGGCTTAGACAAAGAAGATGTCGACTTTCTTATCCCGCATCAAGCGAATATCCGAATCATGGAATCATCTCGGGCTCGTCTTGATTTACCGGTAGAGAAAATGTCGAAAACCATACAAAAATACGGAAACACTTCAGCAGCGTCAATTCCAATCTCACTTGTAGAAGATTTAGAGGAAGGCCGTATCAAAGATGACGATGTAGTTGTCATGGTCGGCTTCGGCGGTGGCTTGACTTGGGGCGCAATTGCTATGAAGTGGGGGAAATAATCGGATATGCGAAAGGAAGTAAATCAAATGGAAAATCGTCGTGTCGTCATAACAGGTATTGGTGCAGTATCGCCGCTTGGAAATAGTGCAGAAAGCACATGGGAAGCGGTCAAAGCAGGCAAGTCAGGCGTAGGCCCGCTAACGCGCTTGGATGCCGATCAGTATCCTGCGAAAGTAGCTGCAGAAGTAAAAGACTTTTCAATCGAAGATTACATCGAACGTAAAGAAGCACGTAAGATGGACCGCTTTACTCACTACGCACTCGCTTCATCGATCATGGCAATGAAAGATGCGCAACTAGAGCTCGATGAGAAAACCGCTCTCCGCACGGGCGTGTGGATCGGATCCGGCATCGGTGGGATGGAAACGATTGAAAACCAAATGGACGTGTTGAACTCACGCGGTGTTCGCCGCATCAGCCCATTTTTCGTGCCAATGATTATTCCCGATATGGCATCAGGCCAAGTATCGATCCACTTCGGTGCAAAAGCCATCAACTCTTGCTCGGTAACGGCTTGTGCATCCGGCACGAATTCGATCGGCGATGCCTTCAAGGTCATCCAGCGTGGAGATGCGGATGTCATGATTTCAGGCGGCGCAGAAGCTCCAATCACACGCTTGTCCGTAGCCGGTTTTACAGCAAATACGGCATTGACAACCAATGCAGATGTTAAAACGGCATCACGCCCATTCGATAAAAACCGTGACGGCTTTGTCATCGGCGAAGGTGCTGGCATTGTCATTCTGGAAGAATACGAGCACGCCAAAGCACGCGGTGCGAAAATTTATGCAGAAGTGGTCGGCTATGGCTCCACTGGAGATGCGCATCATATTACGGCTCCAGCCCCAGGTGGCGAAGGAGCAGCACGCGCTATGCAACAGGCTATTGAAGATGCAGGCGTTGAAACAGACGTGATCGGTTATATCAATGCGCATGGCACGAGCACGCCTTATAATGATATGTTCGAAACGATGGCAGTCAAGACGGTCTTTGGCGACCACGCTTACAAGCTCGGTATGAGTTCAACAAAATCAATGACAGGGCATTTGCTCGGCGCAGCAGGCGGCATCGAAGCCATCTTCACGGCTTTGGCCTTGAAAGAAGGCATCATGCCACCGACGACCAATTACGAAACACCAGATGAGGAATTGGATTTGGATTATGTACCGAATGAAGCTAGAACGGCTGATTTCTCTTATGCGATGAGCAATTCACTAGGCTTTGGCGGACATAACGCTTCACTCGTCTTCAAAAAAGTATAAAGCTTATCGAAAAACTCCTGGAAACAGGAGTTTTTTTATGTAATTTTTAATATAGCAATCAATTCAAAGTGGGCTATCATAAGCGATACATAGCAAAAGCAAGACATGGGAAAAGAAATGATTTTCTCTATATGGTAATCATTTCTTAAAATACAAAAATTATATTGCGCATGTAATACTTTTGTAATATGCTTAAAACTAGTTGGAATTGACAGAAAAAAAAGAATTTTGAGGTGTTTTCATGACAGCTTATGGAATCAATGAGTCTACACCGCTCTTGCGGGTTAAAAACCTCCAAACTGGGTTCAAAATTGACGGCGATTATTATAACGCAGTCGAGGGAGTCAGCTTTGATGTCTTGCCGAAGCAAATCGTCGGGGTAGTAGGCGAATCAGGTTGCGGAAAAAGCGTTATGTCGCTATCCATTATGCAATTGCTGCCGAATGGCGTCGGCAAGATCCGAGGCGGCGAAATCGAATTCGAAGGACAAGAAATTTCAAAATTTTCCGATAAGAAAATGAATGATATTCGAGGAAAAGACATCTCGATGATTTTCCAAGAACCGATGACTTCGCTCAATCCAGTATTCACCATTGGCTATCAAATTGAAGAAGTGATTTTGAATCATGAGAAACTGACCAAAAAAGAAGCTCGGTTGCGGTCAGTCGCCTTATTGAAGCAAGTGGGGATACCGCGGGCTGAACAAATCGTCACTGAATACCCTCATCAATTGTCCGGGGGGATGCGCCAGCGCGTCATGATTGCCATGGCGATTGCGTGCCAACCAAAATTGCTGATCGCCGACGAGCCGACGACCGCGTTGGATGTGACGGTGCAAGCGCAAATTCTTGAATTGATGAAAGGCATACAAGAAGCGAACGATATGTCGATCATCCTCATCACACACGACCTAGGAGTCGTAGCAGAAATCTGCGATGAAGTATTGGTCATGTACGCGGGGAAAATTGTCGAGCGCGCATTTGTCGACGACTTGTTCAGCAGTCCCAAACATCCGTATACCGAATTGTTGATGAAAGCAGTCCCTAAAATGGACGAAGACGTCGAGGAGCTTGCGACGATTGAAGGGCTTGTGCCATCTGTTATCAATATGCCCCAGGTAGGCTGCCGTTTTGCGAACCGTTGCCCGAAAGCGATGGCAGAATGCCTGACGGTAACACCACAGCTTGCAAAAGTGGACAATCGACACGAAGCTGCGTGCCTATTATATGAAGAAAGTTGGCCTAATGGCGAAAAAAGAGAACGACAAGGAGCCGCAACATTATGACCACTAGAGATTTTATCCAGGATCGAATTGATCACTTAGATAAGCGTGAAAATCTTCTGGAAATCCGGAATTTGAAAAAATACTATCCAGTCACCGGCGGCTTTTTCAAGCGGACCATCGGCAATGTCAAAGCGGTGGACGACGTGTCGTTTGCGATTAGGAGAGGGGAGACGCTTGGTTTGGTCGGCGAATCAGGCTGTGGCAAATCAACTGCTGGGCGGACCATCCTGAGACTGATGAAACCGACGGAAGGCGAAATCCTTTTCGAAGGAAAAGACATTACCCGGTTATCAGGGTCTAAATTGCAAAAGGCCAGGCGCGATTTCCAAATGGTGTTCCAGGATCCCTACGCGTCGCTGAATCCGACGCAGATGGTCGGCGACATCATTTCTGAGCCGATCCTCAATTACGAAAAGCGCAATAAAAAAGAATTGGAGCAGGAAATCAAGACGCTCCTGAAGCGAGTTGGCTTGCCTGAAGAGGCTTATTATAAATACGCCCATGAATTTTCAGGCGGCCAAAGACAGCGCATCGGCATCGCCCGCGCGCTGGCACTGCACCCCAAGCTGATTGTCGCAGATGAACCGGTATCGGCACTCGATGTTTCCGTGCAATCGCAGGTGCTGAACTTATTGAAGGAACTGCAAATCGAATTCGATCTGACCTATCTCTTCATTGCGCACGACTTGAGTGTCGTAAAGCATATGAGCGATCGAATCGGCGTGATGTATTTGGGCAACCTCGTAGAGCTTGCTTCAAATAAAGATTTATACAAAGAACCGCTGCATCCTTACACGCAGGCGCTCATCTCCGCAATTCCGGAACCGAATCCGGCAAAGCGGAAAGAGCGGATTGTCTTGAAAGGGGATGTGCCGAGCCCTCAAAACCCGCCTGCGGGCTGCCCGTTCCACACGCGCTGCCCGGTAGCGATGGAAGTCTGCTCACAACAGAAACCCGTGTTGACAGAAGTGCGGCCAGGCCATCAAGTTGCGTGCCATTTGTATTGATCAAAAAATTTTTTAGGGGGAAAAAAGATGAAGAAAAAATCGTTACTCTGGCTTTTCGCGTTAGTGCTTGTCCTGTCTGCGTTTCTGGCGGCATGCGGCGGCGACGATGGATCCAGTGAGTCAGGTTCAGAAGGGGGATCTTCTGATGGCGAGCCGCAAGAAGGCGGAACGCTGGTCTATGGTCTTGATGCGCCACCAGAAGGTTTGTTCTCTTCCGCGTTCTATGGCATTGCCACTGATTTTGAAGTCATCGAACTATTCGATGAAGCGTTAATCAGCTATAACGAAAACTTAGAGCCAGAACCGAACGTTGCTTCTTGGGAAACAGAGGACAATAAAGTCTTCAACTTCACATTCGAAGAAGGCGTGAAATGGCATAATGGCGAAGAATTGACTGTCAACGACTGGGTGTTTGCGCTAGAAACCATCGCAGATCCTGACTATGACGGCCCCCGCTATGCAAATGTTCAAACAATCGAAGGCGCTGAAGCATACCGCAGCGGCGACGCCGATTCCATTTCAGGGATCGAAGTGGTCAGCGATTACGAAATCAATATCACTTTCGACGAAGCACGCGTGAACAACTTAACGAACCTATGGGCATATCCGCTTCCTGAATCCGTTCTTGGCGATGTGCCGGTCGCTGAAATGTCGGCTTCGGAATGGGTGCGTTCGACTCCAATCGGAATCGGGCCGTTCAAAATCGATAAAATCGTTCCTGGCGAGTCCGTCGAATTCTCGAAATTCGATGAATACTGGAACGGAGATGTCAATTTGGATAAAATCGTCCTGCGCGTAATCGATAACTCTTCTGTTGTCGGGGCTTTGCAGAACAACGACATTGACATGATCTCCCTTCAGCCGGTATCCGGCCCTGAAGTTGAGCCTTTGGAAAACGTGGAAATCGTTACGTATCCTGGATTGACGTATTATTATGTAGGATTCAAGCTTGGCAAATTCGATAACGAATCCCAAACGATCACAGAAGAACTTCCGAAATACCAAAGCAAGGAGCTTCGCCAAGCGATGATGTATGCATTGAACCGCCAGGAATGGGTGGATGCATTCTTCTTCGGCTATGCGGATGTCGTCAACAAGCCGGTACCGTCTTCCCACTGGAATTCAGCGGATGACAGCGAGTTGATTCAATATGAATACGATCCTGAAAAATCGAAACAAATGCTGGAAGACGCAGGATACGTCGATACGAATGACGACGGATTCCGTGAAGACCCGAATGGCGATGAGTTTATCGTGAAATTCTCCCACTACGCAACAGGCAACCCGACTTTCGAATCCCGTGCCCAGCAAATTGCACAGTATTTCGAAGAAGTAGGACTGCGTTCTGAAGTAGAAATGGTCGAAGTCAACCTTTACTACGACATGGTCGAAAAAGATGATGCTTCCATTGAAACCTTCTTCGGCGGTTGGGGCACTGGAACTGACCCGGATCCATCGGGCCTATGGAAAGCAGATCAATTATGGAACTATCCTCGCTACAACAATCCGGAAGCGGATCAATTGCTAGACGATGCACTTGATATCGAAATCGTCGGCACGGATCAGGAAAAACGCAAAGAATTGTATGTAGAGTGGCAGAAGATCGTCAATGAAGACCTCCCGATGCTCTATATCGCGGAACTTGAAGAAATCAAGGCATTGAACACACGTGTCGGTGGAGTTGAATATGATGTATCTGGTCAAAACAGCCCTGCTGAATGGTTCGTAACCGAATAAACTCAGCACAAACCTTCAACGATGGGCGATACGCCCGTCGTTGAATCTTTATATGAAGCTCTTATGCACGGGAAAGGCTGTTTTTGCCAAATACCCCTTCCCGTGCAAAAGAGCATAGCCCAGAACCTATCAGACAAGGAGAGTACCTATGCTTAAATATTCGATTAGACGATTGCTTGGAATGATTCCGATGTTAATATTAATTTCCATCGTGGTCTTCAGCCTCGCTAAACTAATGCCGGGCGATTCGCTCAGCGGGGAAATCGATCCGCTCAATACCGACCCTCAATACATAGCAGAAATGCGTGAAAAGCTCGGCTATAATGACCCATTGCCGGTTCAATATGTTAATTGGATCAGTGGATTCGTCCAGGGGGAGTTTGGCAAATCCACGCGTTTTCAGATTCCGGTATTCGACTTGATAATGGAAAAAATACCGAATACTTTATTGCTCGGCATCACGGCGCTCATCATTACGTATATCATGGCATTCCTCATGGGCATGTATTCAGGAAGGCGTCCATATACGTTAGGGGATAATGCCATCGCAGGATTCAACTATATTATGCTTGCGATTCCATCGTTCGTCGCTGCCGTTTTTGCGATTTATATTTTTGCCTTCCAGCTAAATTGGTTCCCGTTTGCTGGCTCCGTCGATATTTTGGCACAAGAGGGCAGCTTGGAGTACTACTTGAGCCGCATGCACCATGTGTTGTTGCCGGCAATTGTGCTAGGAGCGATGAGTACAGCGAGCTATACCCAATTTTTACGCAATGACATCATTGAAAACTCCCGCAAGGATTTTGTCCGTACAGCACGCGCGAAAGGGACACCGATGAAAAAGATCTACAATGTCCACATCCTGCGCAATTCCATCATTCCCTTGGTGACGTTCCTTGGATTTGATTTTGCTGCATTGATCGGCGGAGCGATCATTACGGAAACGATTTTTACATACCCGGGAATTGGGCAATTGTTCTTGGAGTCAGTGACAAGCCGTGACTATCCGACCTTGATGGCTTTGACCATGCTTTTGTCGTTCCTTACGTTATTCGGTAATTTATTGGCTGATATTCTATACGGCGTCGTGGATCCACGAATTCGCCTGGATTGAGGAGGAAGCAGTAAAATGGCATCATCAACTACCATTGCTCAACAAAAAAAGCCGGAAAGAAGTTTATCTCCATGGCAAATAGCGAGAAGAAAGTTTGTCCGCAATAAATTGGCGATGATCAGCTCATGTTTCATCGTGCTGGTGACATTAATGTCGCTGTCAGCACCGTTTCTCGCACCGGTATTATCGCCGCTTCCGGATATCTCGAAAGTGAACATCGGAGCGATGAATATCGAGCCGAATAGCGAGCATCTATTGGGTACGGATAAAAGCGGCAGAGATGTTTTGACCCGCTTGTTCTACGGCGGGCGGATTTCACTCCTCGTTGGCTTTAGTGCGACACTGATGGTCATCGTGCTCGGAACGTTAGTAGGGGCATTAGCCGGATTTTTTGGTGGCATGATCGATAGCATTTTGATGCGCTTTACCGATTTCGTATTGAATTTCCCATTCCTGGTATTTGTCATCGTCTTGAACACTATCCTTTATGGCATCGTCGATGGTTTATGGGTCTTGATCATGGTCATCGGTGCGCTCAGCTGGGGCGGGGTTGCCCGTCTCGTCCGGAGTAAAGTATTAGCGGAGAAAGAAAATGAGTATATCCTTGCAGCTTTGTCTATTGGCTGCTCTCCATTTAAAGTCATCACTAAGCATTTGCTGCCGAATGTCGTTTCGACGATCATCGTTCAAGGGACGCTGATTTTCGCGACGATGATCGTCATCGAATCGGCGCTCAGTTATCTTGGTTTTGGGGTTCCGCAAGCGACGCCGAGCTGGGGCAATATGCTGTCATCTGCCAACGAGCCGGACGTGCTGCAAGGCAAGCCATGGATTTGGATGCCGCCAGCGATCATTATTACCTTGACGATCCTGTCGATTAATTTTATCGGCGAAGGGTTAAAAGATGCGTTAAATCCGAAATCATTGCGCTAACAGAAACCACATAAAAAGGATGAACGAGTGGCATTCCACTTGTTCATCCTTTTTTCTTGTATTAACGCTTGCGTTTGCGGCCAAGGCCCATCGCGTTCTCCATTTTTTTCAATGTCTTGTTGGCGATGACATTGGCTTTTTCTGCGCCTTCGTCGAGAACCGTATCGAGTTCATCAGAATCAAGCAATTTATAATAGCGTTCTTGAATCGGTGCTAGGTGGTCGGTAATTGCTTTGGCAACACCCGCTTTAAACTCGCCGTAGCCGCCGCCTTCGTATTTAGCGACAAGTTCGTCGATTGAAGCTCCCGTCAAGGCAGCTTCAATTGACAGCAGGTTGGAGACACCCGGTTTGTTCTCCGGATCGTATTTAACGATTCCTTCCGAGTCTGTCACAGCACTCTTTACTTTCTTTTCAATGGTCTTTAAATCATCGAGTAATGTAATGATTGATTTTTTGTTTGAATCAGATTTGCTCATCTTTTTCGTCGGATCCTGCAAGGACATGACTCGTGCGCCATGTTTTGGGATACGGATATCCGGAATCGTGAAGATGTCGTTGTATTTTCTGTTGAAACGCTCCGCCAGATCACGTGTCAATTCGATATGTTGCTTTTGGTCATCGCCGACAGGGACGATGTCTGTTTGATACAAAAGAATATCAGCAGCCATTAAAGGCGGGTAGGTAAGGAGGCCGGCAGAGATCGAAGCGGCCTTTGCTGATTTGTCTTTAAACTGCGTCATGCGTTCGAGTTCGCCGATAGTCGATACGCATTGCAGCATCCAGCCAGCCTGGGCGTGTGCTGGAACTTCGGATTGGATAAACAGCGTCACTTTCTCCGGATCGATGCCGACAGCAAGATACAAGGCAGCCAGCGACTTGATGCTCTTTCTTAATTCGAGACGATCTTGCGGCATGGTAATGGCATGTTGGTCGACGATGCAAAAGATGCAATCGTATTCTTCCTGTAGATCCGTGAACTGCTTAAAGGCTCCGATATAGTTACCAAGTGTGACCGTGCCGGTTGGCTGTACGCCTGAAAAAATTTTCTTCAATGAAATTCCTCCTCTGAGTGGTGATCCTAAAATTGGATATAAAAAAGCACATCTTCGTCCCTGGAACTAAAGGGACGAATGATGTGCGGTTCCGCGGTACCACCCTGCTTGCCGCAAAGCGGCCTCTTGTCTCCGTAACGTGGAGAACACGAAAGCGGCTACTTGTTTCGCCGCTTTAGCTCGAAAGTCCATTCAATGAAGGCTTCTGCTTGTTTCCACCAACCACAAGCTCTCTTTTATAGAAGAAACTTCATCTACTACTCTTTGTCAACGCTCATTTGTATTAATTTTATTATAATACAAAAGAGATTGTTGCTGCAATATGCAATTCTATTGTTGATAAATTGCAAGTGAAATCGCCATCGCTAGCAATGTTACGCCGCCAATAATAAGTAGCGGGAAACTGGAGAAAGCCAACACTTCTGAAGGCAAGCGCATTTCATCATCGTCCAAGGTGGATTTGCTTTTGAAAAATTTGCGCATGCTCATCGTAAAGATGTCGAAAACTCCTGTCTGGACAACGAAGACCCAAAGTCCGAAAAATACAAGCACTCCCCCGTAAATAAAGGAGTTATTAATGTATGACAACAGTGAAAACGGTTCGCTTCGGAAGAGCATTGTCAGCAATACTAGCAACTGCACAACGGCAATTCCGATAATTATTTTTCTCATTAGTGCACCTCTATTCGCTCTTTATTGTAGAAGAAATAGCAAAAAAAATCAAAAAAACATTCGAATTTCGATCTTAAAGAAAACGCTTACATGACGCGCTTTTCAGCCTATTGATGGGTTTCCTAACAGCATGATTACTGGGGAAAGTGTAAAATATTCCAAAAAAAACGCTGTACAACAATAAATATTTATGTATAATTAATCATGTACCAATTTTTCAGAAAATTTAAGGGGGCAAAATCAGTGAAAAACAGCAAGATTTTATGGCTACTTGGCCTGGTTTTGGTACTTAGTGCTTTCCTAGCTGCTTGCGGCGGCGGAGATGACACTGATACTGGGACGGAAAACACAGACACAGAAGGTACAGAAGGCGCAGAAGGCAACGGCGGAGAGCCGGATTCTGTACAAGAACTAAACTTGATCGAAGGAGCAGAAATTCCATCAATGGATTCTTCGATTGCTGAGGATGCAGTAGCATTCAACATCCTTAACAACGTAAACGAAGGTTTGTTCCGTTTGAACCAAGAAAACATTGCTGAACCTGCACTTGCTGAAAGCGAGCCTGAGATCAGTGAAGATGGCTTGACTTACACTTTCAAACTGCGTGATGCTAACTGGTCGGACGGTACACCGATCACAGCTAACGATTTCGTCTATGCTTGGCAGCGCGCGATTGACCCAGACACTGGTTCACCTTACGGACCTTACATGATGGCTGGAACAATCAAAAACGCTAAAGAAGTATCTGAAGGGGACATGGAAGTTTCTGAACTAGGAATCACTGCTGAAGACGACAAAACACTTGTTGTAGAACTTGAGCGCCCAACTCCTTACTTCATGTCATTGATGGCTTTCGGTACATTCTACCCATTGAACGAGGAATTCGTTACTGAGCAAGGCGATGACTACGCTTCAAACTCTGAAACAATCCTATACAACGGACCGTTCACTCTTACGAACTGGGATGGCACTGGCCTGACTTGGACAATGGAGAAAAACGCTGAGTACTGGGATGCTGAAACTGTTCAACTTGAAACAGTTAACGTTGACGTTGTAAAAGAAACTTCAACAGCAGTTAACCTTTACCAATCTGGTGAAAAAGACCGTGTCGGACTTTCTGGTGAATTCGCAATGCAATATGCTGAAGATCCAGAAGTGGTAAAAGAACTTGAACCGACTTTGTTCTACTTGAAATTCAACCAAGAGCGTAACGGAGAAGAAACTCCACTTGCTAACGAAAACATCCGTAAAGCAATCGCTACTGGTTTCAACAAACAAGATCTAGTAGACGTAGTTCTAGCTAACGGATCTCTTCCAGCTAACTACCTAGTACCAACTGATTTCACTTTCAACGAAGCGGGCGAAGACTTCCGTGATATCAACGGAGACATGCTGCCATTCAACGCTGAAGAAGCGAAAACTTATTGGGAAAAAGGCTTAGAGGAAATCGGCGAAACAGAAGTGACATTGGAACTTCTTGGCGGCGACTCTGAACTTGCTGGTAAAATGGATGCTTATTTGAAAGAGCAACTTGAAACAAACCTTGAAGGTTTGACAGTTAACTTGAAAGCTGTACCATTCGGCGTACGCCTTGAGCTTGATGAAGCACAAGACTACGATATCCAAAACTCTGGATGGGGCCCTGACTTCCAGGATCCGATGACATTCATCGACCTATTCGTAACTGGCGCTTCTCACAACTTGATGTCTTACTCTAACGAAGAGTTCGATAACTTGGTAGAGCAAGCTAAAGGCGAATTGGCACAGGATGCTGAAGGACGCTGGGAAGCAATGGCTCAAGCTGAAAAAATCTTGGTTGAAGAAGACGCTGCTATCGCACCGATCTATCAGCGCGGTATCATGTCCCTTCAAAAGCCATATGTTAACAACATCGTTAAACACCCATTCGGTGGAGATTACAGCTACAAATGGGCTTATATTTCCGGTAAGGAATAATTATTCCCAACTGAATGTACTTTAGGAAAACATAATAGAGAGAGAGTATATCAAGGGATTGATATACTCTCTTTTCTACTGTAGATAAATTCACCGAAAATTAGCGGTATTCTGCTTAATCAGAAAAATACAGGTGTCGATTGACACTTGATATAATAGAGCGATTTTATTTTGGAGGTGCACCATGGCACGCTATATTGGAAAAAGATTAATTTATATGTTCATCACCTTAGCGCTTATTGCCACGTTTACATTTTTCTTGATGAAAATATTACCAGGTTCCCCTATTGCATCCGCAGATAAGCTATCTCCTGAACAACGGGCAGTCGTAGAGGCACGGTACGGACTGGACCAACCCCTTCCTGTTCAATATTTCGATTATATGTTTGGTTTGCTACAAGGCGATTTGGGAATTTCGATTAACCAATTCAAAGGCGCAGATGTAACGGATGTTATTTTAAGCCGCATGGGGCCGTCAGCCCAGATCGGATTCCAGGGAATGCTCCTCGGAACTGTTCTCGGAATCCTGTTCGGGATGGTAGCGGCGCTCAGGCAAAACACGTGGATGGATTACGGAAGTACAATTGTCGCGATTATCGGTATATCCATTCCATCATTTGTTTTTGCATCCATGCTACAATATTGGCTCGGTTTAAAATTGGATCTGTTCCCAGTGGCATTGTGGAAAGATGGATTCATGTCCAGCGTATTGCCGTCGATCGCATTGGCAATGTTTCCGCTGGCGACAGCTGCAAGGTTTATCCGTACTGAGATGATTGAAGTTCTAGGCTCTGATTATATTACTTTGGCAAAAGCCAAAGGGGCCAGCGGATCTGAAATTGCATTTAAACACGCATTCCGAAATGCTTTAATTCCATTGATTACTGTTCTTGGGCCAATGGCTGTCAGCATTTTAACAGGGTCTCTCGTAGTTGAGCAGATTTTTGCAATTCCTGGAATCGGTGAGCAATTTGTAAAATCAATCATGGTTAGTGACTTCTCAATCATCATGGGGACGACAATTTTCTTCTCCGTATTCTTGATTGTCATTATTTTAGTGGTAGATATTTTGTATGGCGTCATCGATCCTCGTATTCGTCTTTCAGGAGGTAAGAGTTAATGACACAGAATTATGATAAACTTCCTCAAGATGCATTTACTCGCATCCCTAGGGATACACAAGAAGCAGAGAAAATTTCAAAACCAAGTGTCAGTTTTTGGCAGGATGCTTGGCGCAGTCTGAAGAAAAACAAAGGTGCAATCCTCAGCTTGATTCTATTTGGCTTGATTGTCCTTATGTCTTTTCTCGGGCCGGTAATTAGCCCTTATGAACCAAATGACCAAACGATTACACACGCCAACTTGCCGCCTAAGATTCCGGTAATCGAAAACTTAGGAATCATGGATGGGGTAGGTACACTAGGCGGACGTCAAGTCGACTTGTATGAAATGAAAAATGTCGAACAGAATTACTGGTTCGGGACGGATGGTCTTGGCCGTGACATGTTCTCGCGTGTATGGAAAGGGACGCAAGTATCCTTGTTCATCGCATTCGTAGCAGCAGCGATTGATATGTTGATTGGTGTCATTTACGGCGGGATTTCCGGTTATTTCGGAGGCCGTGTGGATGATGTCATGCAGCGTATCGTAGAAATTTTGACTGGTATTCCAAACTTGGTCGTTGTTATCCTCTTTATCCTCATCATGGATCCGGGGATACTCGCGATCATCATTGCCTTGACCATAACCGGTTGGACCGGTATGTCACGGGTAGTGCGCGGACAGGTTCTTAAATACAAGAGTCAAGAGTTCGTCCTGGCTGCTCGCACACTCGGTGCAAGCGACAGCCGCATCATCTGGAAGCATTTAATGCCAAACGTACTTGGAGTCATTATCATCAACACGATGTTCACGATTCCAGGCGCAATTTTCTTCGAAGCGTTCTTGAGCTTTATCGGACTTGGGCTTCAAGCTCCGGATGCGTCTCTAGGGACATTGATCAATGATGGATACAAACTGATTCAGTATCAGCCTCATATCCTGTTGTTCCCAGCTGTAGTCTTGAGTTTGATCATGATTGCATTTAACTTGATTGGTGACGGTTTACGTGATGCGCTCGATCCGAAGATGAAAGATTAAGGAGGAAAGCCTTAGATGGAAAAGATACTTCAAGTAAAAGACCTCGAACTTTCCTTCAACACATTTGGTGGAGAAGTAAAAGCAATCCGAGGCGTCAACTTTGATTTATATAAAGGTGAAACATTGGCAATCGTAGGTGAATCCGGTTCTGGAAAATCTGTTACAACGAAATCGATCATGCGTTTGCTGCCTGAAGAAAGTGCGGAATTCAAAAACGGAGAAATTTTGTTCGGTGGACGTGACTTGACGAAGTTGAGCGATAGGGAAATGCAGAAAATCCGTGGAAAAGACATTTCGATGATTTTCCAGGATCCAATGACATCACTCAACCCGACAATGCCAATCGGACGCCAGATTACAGAGCCGATTTTGAAGCACCAAAAAATCAGCAAAGACGAAGCGAAGAAATTGGCAGTCGACTTATTACGTCTGGTCGGCATGCCAAAACCTGAGCTTCGCATGAAACAATACCCTCACCAATTCTCAGGAGGCCAGCGTCAACGGATCGTTATTGCGATTGCGCTTGCGTGCAACCCGCAAGTCTTAATCGCCGATGAGCCGACAACTGCATTGGATGTAACAATTCAAGCGCAAATCCTGGAATTGATGAAAGACTTGCAGAAAAAAATCGATACGTCGATTATTTTCATTACGCATGACCTTGGTGTAGTAGCAAACGTAGCGGATCGTGTGGCCGTTATGTATGGCGGGAAAATTGTAGAAATCGGCACGGTCGATGAAATTTTCTACAACCCGCAGCATCCATATACATGGGGTCTTCTCAGTTCGATGCCCTCTATGGATGCAGAAGATGCAAAACTTTATGCGATTCCTGGCACGCCGCCGGATCTATTGGACCCACCAAAGGGCGATGCATTTGCGCTGCGCAGTGAATACGCTATGAAGATTGACATGGAACAGCCGCCACCGTTCTTTAAAGTCAGCGATACACATATGGCTGCTACATGGCTTTTGCACCCGGAAGCTCCAACAGTCGAGCCGCCTGAAATGGTCATCGAGCGGATGAAAAAGTTCCCTGGTAGCCGCTATTACGAAGGGAGCGCAAATTGATGGCTGAGAAATTAGTTGAAATCAAGAATCTAAAGCAGCATTTCAATGTTGGCAAAGCAAACGAAGTAAAAGCAGTCGATGGCATTACATTCGATATTTATAAAGGGGAAACACTTGGCCTTGTAGGCGAGTCTGGTTGCGGAAAATCAACAACGGGCCGCTCGATCATTCGTCTGTATGATGCAACGGATGGCCAAGTCCTTTATGAAGGCGAGAGTGTGCATGGCAAGAAAAATAAGAAAGACTTGAAAAAGTTCAACCGTAAAATGCAAATGATTTTCCAAGACCCATACGCTTCCTTGAACCAGCGTATGAAAGTCATGGATATTATTGCAGAAGGAATTGATATCCACGGATTGGCGAAGGACTCCGCAGAACGTAAAAAGATGGTTTATGACTTGTTGGAGACGGTTGGTTTGAACAAAGAACACGCCAACCGTTATCCGCACGAATTCTCGGGCGGACAGCGCCAACGTCTAGGCATCGCGCGAGCTTTGGCAGTCGATCCGGACTTCATCATTGCCGATGAACCCATTTCGGCACTGGATGTTTCCATCCAAGCGCAGGTCGTCAACTTGCTGAAAGAGTTGCAGGAAGAAAAAGGCTTGACGTATTTGTTCATCGCGCATGATTTGTCGATGGTTAAATACATTTCAGACCGTATCGGCGTCATGTATTTCGGGAAATTGGTGGAATTGGCACCAGCTGATGAGTTGTATGCGAATCCGATGCACCCTTACACGCAATCATTGCTTTCGGCTATTCCTCTTCCGGATCCGAACTATGAGCGCAATCGTACGCGTAAAGCATACGACCCGGCCGTCCATAATTATGCAGATGGCGAAGACGTAAAAATGCGTGAAGTTGCACCCAACCATTTTGTTGACTGTTCTGAAAAAGAATTTGCAGAACTTCAAGAGCGTATGGCTACAAATAAATAATGGTTTAACAAGCATGTGTCCTTTAAAAGGCACATGCTTTTTTAATGAATTGAAGGCAAACTAAAGCATTGCCATGTATAAATGTCGAAGTTTCTCTAAATTTACTAAATTATCCTGCCAAATAGCTGTAGTAATGGTAGACTGAAGAAAAGCGAAAAAGGTGTGTGAATCTGTGTGAAATCTTTGAAATGGTTTGCTGCGTCTGTATTTTTTCTCGGTAGTGCTACTATTGTTCAGGCAGCTGAAATCGAAACAGAAGACTTTTCAACCCGTGCGTATGAAGCTGTTAAAATCGATACGGGGTTGCTTGGGACATCCGAACGTTTTCGGTTCGATTCTGGATTGACTTTCGATTATCCTGATGCAGTCAGAGGGATATTCGTCACCGGGAACTCGGCCGGGGGGGAGCGATTTGCTTCGCTAGTCGACCTTGTCGGCAATACGGATTTAAATGCTATGGTCATTGATGTCAAGGAGGACATGGGGCATTTAACGTACATGCCAGAAGAAGATTCTCCGCTAGCGGAAAAAGGCATCGGTACATCATTGATCAAAGATCCCCATGCAGTGCTTAAGCAAATGGAAGAGGAACAGATTTACCCAATTGCCCGTGTGGTGGTCTTTAAGGATTCGCAGCTTGCTCAACAGCATCCTGAGCTGTCTTTTACTTCAGGCGGACAAGTCTGGGAAAATCGCCGTGGCGAAGCGTTCGTCAATCCATTTATGCAGGAAGTTTGGGACTATAATGTAGAAATAGCCATAGAAGCTGCGAAACTTGGATTTAAAGAAATTCAGTTCGACTATGTACGTTTCCCTGAAGGCTTTGAACGGCTTGGGGAAGAACTCGATTACTCAATGGGCGACTATGCGGAGTCCAATCTCGACCCTGTGCAGCGCCGCGTGGAAGCGGTCACAGATTTTGTCGCCTACGCAAAAGAAAAACTCCAGCCCTATGATGTAGAAGTATCGGTGGATATCTTCGGCTACGCTGCGACATTGCCTGAGGCTCCTGGAATTGGCCAGAACTTCTCAAAAATTTCAGAGAACGTCGATGTGATTTCTTCGATGATCTATCCGAGTCATTGGACTTCTTATTTTGGTATTGCAAAACCAGATTTAGAACCCTATAACTTAGTCGCCGAATATGCCAAAGTGGAAAATAAGGTATTGTCTAAATTAGAGGAAGCTCCTACATCACGACCGTGGTTGCAGGATTTTACTGCAAGCTATTTAGGCAGTGGAAATTATAAACGCTATGGCAAGTCAGAAGTGGAAGCCCAAATCCGGGCCTTGAATGAACAAGGAATTGACGAATTTCTGTTATGGAATGCCGGCAATAGCTACTCGCCGGGAGTAGACTATACACCTGAATAATTGAAATGCCCCTGCTGTCGGGAAAGCGACTGCCAGGGGCATTTCGATTTTTTAAATTCACTTAAAGAAGGGATCAAAATGAAACCTTTTAAGTGTTAAGACGTACTATATAATAGAAGAGTTATTTTCAAGACAATTAGGTAAATGAGAATAATTTTTTCTTATGGAAGTTTAATTGATAAAAGAAACGGGTAAATTTCTATTGTATAAGTTTTACAAACTCTTCGAAATGTAGCAAGACTGTGACAGAATCAATGTTTTTTTAAAATTCTTGCTGTCTGCTATATATTACTGAAGCCTAATATTGTATAATGATTGTAGAGCTTCTAAACGATAGTGATTCTAATTTAAGAATGTATTCCCTTAACACCTATGAATCCGAAAGGAAGTGCTCCATTATGATGGTTACTTTATTCACTTCTCCAAGCTGTACGTCTTGCCGTAAAGCGAAAGCGTGGCTGGAGGAACATGATATTCCATATACAGAACGCAATATCTTCTCCGAACCTTTGACTATTAGTGAAATTAAAGAAATTTTGCGTATGACCGAAGACGGGACGGATGAAATCATCTCGACTCGTTCGAAGATCTTCCAAAAACTGAATGTAGATGTAGAGAGTTTGCCGTTGCAACGACTCTATGAACTAATCCAGGAACATCCCGGCTTATTGAGACGCCCGATTATCATGGATGAAAAACGCCTACAAGTCGGTTATAACGAAGATGAAATTCGCCGATTCCTGCCACGTAAAGTGCGCGCATATCAATTGCTGGAAGCTCAGCGCATGGTCAACTAAGAATAAGGGGAAAAAGCTGTCCGGACTTTATGGTTTTTCATAAGGGGTCACGGGACGGCTTTTCTTTATCTTCGCCATTTATAAATTACGAAAGTTGAGGTATGAAACGCCCGGCATCTTGATTAGTTGCAAAAATCTGTCGATTCGATTAAACTCTAAGATAATTATCTTCTCGTGCCGCCTATAGGCAGAAAAATGTTTTTAAGCTTCCAGGAAAGGTATAATGAAGGTAGTAACAAATCACGGCTTTTGAGGAGCTTCCTCTTAATCCGATCCGAAAAGGAGAGGTGTAAAATGGAAATAGAACGCATTAACGACAACACAGTGAAATTTTACATTTCCTATCTTGATGTTGAAGAGCGAGGGTTTAGCCGTGACGAAATTTGGTTTAACAGAGACAAAAGCGAAGAGCTTTTCTGGGAAATGATGGATGAAGTCAATGAAGAAGCCGATTTCGTTATGGAAGGGCCGCTGTGGATTCAAGTGCAAGCTATGGATAAAGGATTGGAAGTCACTGTCACTCGTGCACAATTGACGAAAGACGGGCAAAAACTAGATTTGCCAGATGATATAGAAGAGCGCCGCAAGATGTTTACTGGAGAAGAGGCTGGCTCGCAGGAGTTCGACGAATTCGAACCAGTTTATGACGAAGGTGATTCGAAAAAACTCGATTACTCATTTGTTCTCTCCGAAGTGGAAGAGTTGCTTCCAATTGCGAAGCGTCTGATGTATATGCCAGTCGATACGGCATTGTACCATTTTGACGGCAACTACTATATGCATGTGAAGTTTGATGAAATCCTACATTCTGAAAAAGACATCAAAGACCAATTGAGTGTCATTACGGAATACTTGCAGCAAACTCCAATGACCATTCACCGTCTTGAAGAATATGGAAAACCGATTTTCAAAAAAGATGCGTTGCCAAACGTACTTCATTATTTCGGATAAAAGCCTCCTTTCTAGGAGGTTTTTTTATATTTTCACCAAATGGCATGAACTCTTAATTATGGGATTTTTGAATATTGCACTCGCCGGCTCTTCCACGTAAACTGAAGGAAAGGAGGGTGATTTTTATACTAACAGCACTCAATAATGGTCAATTATTTACAGTGCAAGCGCATCATACACGAGAACAACTAATTGAGCTTCGACAGAACGGCACTTTTTTTTGTCCTGCCTGCAAAGCTCCTGTCGTCTTGAAGGTCGGCACAAGGAAAATTCCCCATTTCGCTCATCTCCAACAATACTCCTGCAGGCCAGGTGGTGAACCGGAAACACAGCTTCACTTGCTAGGTAAGTTCAAATTAGCTTCTTTTTTTCGTGAAAAAGGCATTCCAGCTCATGTTGAAAAATATTTAGCCTCAATCAAGCAGCGTCCTGACTTGCTGGTCAAAAACTCAGCGATCGAATTTCAGTGCAGTACATTGCCTATTGAGCAAGTACTAAAGCGTAGCCAAGGATACACAAAGTCAGGATTTCAAGCTATATGGATTCGCGGCATAGAAAAGCTAACTGCTCCAGGAATGACTATTTTTCACATCCGCCCTTTTGAAAGAGCAATGCTTCGGGGGGCATCACTTCATCCTCATCTTCTGCATTTTAACCCTCAGCTTTCCCTCTTTATTTATTACTCCAATCTTTTTTATATACAAGGAAATAGATGGATCGGCAAGGCATCCGTATTGCCGATGGATGCGCAAAGTTTCCCGTTTGCCGTCCCGAAAATGGTGACTCCTTCAGATTATGCACAAGCCATGTCTCTTATGCGCATAGAAAACAATAAGTTCTTACGTTCTCAATTATTTGCAAAGAATCGCATGAGAAATTCCTTTTGGCGTTTAAGCTATGAACTTCAGCTCGATAGGGAAGCGATTCCAGAAATTTTTGGCCTGCCGTTTGCTGGCGGTCATTTGTTTTTAGAGCATCCTGTCATTTGGCAAATGAAAGCGGCTCTGATGATTGAATCAGGAAAACCTGTAGAAACTTTATTATCTGATGGACTCATAAAACTCACGTCTCCGGCGGTGGATAAGCACTCCCTTACTAAGGTGCTTTTGGCATATGAAACTATCTATAGAAATGGACGATATGTTGGTTTTTCAAAAATGGTGGATATTTCCTATCATCTGCTTGCAAAAACGTGGGAAAATTGAGAAAATGAGATGTAATTCGTTTCCCTAAACCAGGGATAGAGGAGGCAGCCAAATGACGGAAAAATTAATGACGAGAGATCAAGTGCCTGCAGAACTGACTTGGCGCTTGGAGGATATTTTTGCGACAGATTCACTATGGGAAGAAGAATTTAAAGCCGTTTCAACTTTGGCTGAGAAAGCTGGGCAATACGAAGGCACATTATCTGAAGGGCCAGATGCCTTATATGCTGCGCTGAGCTATAAAGATGAACTGTCTGAGCGTTTACGCAAATTGTATGCATACTCACACATGCGCTATGACCAGGACACGACAAACTCGACTTATCAAGCAATGGACAGCCGCATTAAATCTTTATTTGCTAAAACAGCCGCAGGTCTATCTTATATGACCCCTGAAATCCTGTCTTTGGATGAAGCGGAGCTAGTTCGTTACGTAGACGAACACGAAGGTTTGAAACTTTATCAACATGCGCTTGAAGAACTGAATACAATGCGTCCGCATGTCTTGAAAGCAGAACAGGAAGCCTTGCTTGCACAAATGTCGGAAGTCGTTGGAGCATCTTCTGAAACCTTTGGTATGCTCAATAATGCTGATTTGGAATTTCCGGAAATCGAAAATGAAGACGGCGAAAAAGTACAAATTACGCATGGCAATTATATTCGCTTTATGGAAAGCAAAGATCGTCGCGTGCGCGAAGCCGCATTTAAAGCAGTCTATGCGACATATGGAAAATTCCGCAATACCTTTGCTTCCACTTTATCAGGCAATGTAAAACGGGATAATGTCCAGGCGAGAATCCGTAATTATTCATCAGCACGTCAAGCGGCGCTATCAGATGATCATATTCCAGAAGCCGTTTACGATCAATTGGTTGAGACCGTCAACAATAACCTGCATCTATTGCAGCGTTATGTTGCTTTGCGCAAAGAAGTGCTTGGAGTCGACCAAGTCCATATGTATGATATGTACACACCGCTCGTTAAAGAAGTAAAAATGGAAATTCCCTATGACAAGGCAACCGGCATGATGCTGGATGGCCTGAGCGCGCTTGGTGAAGACTATGTGGGCATCGTTAAGTCCGGCATTGATAACCGCTGGGTAGACGTAAAAGAAAACAAAGGCAAGCGCAGCGGTGCTTATTCTTCAGGAGCATATGGAACCAACCCGTATATCTTGATGAATTGGCAAGACAATGTAGACAATCTCTTCACTTTGGCGCACGAATTTGGCCATAGCGTCCACAGTCATTACACGAGAGAGAATCAGCCATTCGTTTATGGTGATTACTCCATTTTCGTGGCAGAAGTTGCCTCGACAACAAATGAGGCTTTATTGAACGAGCACTTGGTCAATACTACTGAAGATGAGCAGGAGCGTATTTATTTGCTCAATCACTGGCTAGATGGATTCCGCGGGACGGTATTCCGCCAAACGATGTTTGCTGAATTCGAGCACGCGATCCACCAAATGGACCAAGATGGTGAAGCTTTGACAGCTGATCGATTGACGGAAGTCTATTACGAGTTAAATAAAAAATATTTCGGTGAAGATATGGCAGTAGACGAGGAAATTGGCCTAGAATGGGCGCGTATTCCTCATTTCTACTATAACTATTATGTTTTCCAATACGCAACGGGCTTTAGTGCAGCTACTGCCTTGAGCAAGAAGATTTTGGAGGAAGGAGAGCCTGCGGTTGAACGTTATATCAACGAATTCTTGAAAGCCGGCAGCTCTGATTATCCGATTGAAGTCTTGAAAAAAGCGGGCGTCGATATGGCCTCGCCGGAACCAGTTGAAGAAGCTTGTAAAGTTTTTGGACAAAAGCTTGATGAGTTGGAAGCTTTGCTTAGAAAAAATCTATAGTCACGATCCGTCAAACCTCTGCAGAGACAGCCTCTTGCAGGGGTTTTTTAGTTTCTGGAGAAGCGGGGACAATGACGAAGTCTGAAGAGCCATCACATCGACATTCGAAGTAATGCACGAATTATTATTTCAAAATGGAATGATATCTTAATGGGGAAGTGTTTATCTAGATTCTTGACAAGTAAAAGATATTCAAATATAACTTTAAAATACAATAAAATCATGAAAGCGCTTGCTATTATGACAGATTTGTGAAAGAGTTTGTGATTTATTGCTTTAACTATTATGGCGTGATATTATTAAGTTGTGAAATTAATCACATACAAACATACACCCCTTTGTTTGAGCGTGAACATTTCTCCCATCCCCTTTGTGTAAGATAAGAAAGGCGCCTTCCGGACGTGGAAGGCGCCTTTCGCTATAGTCACAGAAAAAAATAAGCTAAGCTCCCAAAAGGAGCTTAGCTTATTTTACTTTCCATAATGTTTCATCCTGCAGGGGGATGCGTTCTAGTTTCTGTTGCAGCACTTGCTTTTTCAGTTCGCGTTCAGCCGTTTGTTCGCTGATATTGTAGATGCTTGCGACTTCATGAGTAGCCATCGTTGGGTACTTAACGAATAGGTCATCGAGAGAAGGCGGGGATTGCCGGTTAAGCCGGTCTTTCCCTAGCATTTCCTGTAGGATGGTCAGATAAACGTCGTATGAATAAAGGCCAGAAACTTTGACGCCTTCGTCTTCGATGCATTCATTAAAAAAGACGATACTTGGTACTTCAGAAACTTCCATTTCCCTAGTGATCCGAAGATCGCATTGGAACGCTTTAGCGCTGTGAACTGAATGGAAATCATCTTTGAACTCGTCTTGGTCCAGTTCCGCTTCCTCAGCGATTTCAAGCAATACATCATAGGAGGTAACGTTTCTCGATTGTAAAAAGAGATGTTCTTGTAGTTTGTATAGGAACCGATTGCCTGCCCGTTTGCCCTGCAATTCAGCTGCTTTGATGGCGACAGATGGAAGGGCGGGATGTTCAAGCTCATCGCCATCCATTTCGGCATTTTTTATACTCATATTCAAGGTAGACAATTGCGTGCTCAAAATCATTCGCATGGAAAAATAATGGCCGTATTCGATTTGCATTTTGCGGATGATAGATTGAAGTTCCCAGCATGCGGGATTCATTGGATCCATGAACACGTATAATTCCATTGGTTTGCAGGAAACTTGGTGTTCGCGGATATCCTCTGCCAGATCCAGATTGCTCACTCCAACTCCTCCTCACTGTCGTAATCATTCACCATATGGTGTGCGGTCAAAACGAGACGATTGAAAAACGTCTCGCGGAATTGGCCGCTGAGCCCGACTTCATCCATTGCTTCACTCATGCACTCCAGCCAGGCTTGAGCGCGGTCTGGAGTAATTGGAAATGGATGATGACGCGCTTTTAGACGCGGATGCCCGTGTTCGGCTGAGTAAATATTCGGGCCGCCTAAATATTGGGTTAGAAACTGTTTTTGTTTTCTTGCGGTCTCGGTTAAATCGTCAGGGAAAATGGGTGCAAGTTGCGGATGCGCTGAGACGCGGGAATAAAAGGCGTCCACCAGGTTTGATAAAGTTTCCGCACCGATTTGGTCGTACGGAATAAGCGGTTTTCCAGTCATCAGTCTTGTCCCCTTTGTGTTTGCTGTAAAACCATTCTATCAACGCATGGTAAATATCTCAAACAAATCGCATGCCTTAACACATGTAGGCGTCTGTTAACGCATTGAAGCAGCCTTCATAAAACGTGCGATTTTCTTGTCTGAAGGGCGGACTGGTATTTGTTTTTCTTCCAGTAAGGCCATGAAAGCATGTTTGCCAGCGGCTTCGTCCGTTACTTCATATTCCAGCTCGTAGTCTTCTAATCCCAGATATTCTGAGTGATCGAGCACAAGCAGCCCGCCCTTATACTCGACTTCCACACGGTGGGTCGTCAGTGATCCGATGAGCGACAAGCCAGAGGAGGAGACCCCTAGCCGCTCAAGTTCAGCTGTAACTTCCGGCGCGTCAAATTGATTGTGATCCAAAACAGCCGAGGCCTGTTTTTGGCTCAACGTATCGGTCGTCTCATAATTCCCGGAAGCAGCCGGTGTTTTAAGCGTGCATTCAAAATGGTTGCCGATGCTGCGAAGCCGAAGGGCCGCTTTTTGGTCGCGTAGTTGGAAATCGGCTGTATCGAAATAATGGTTGGTCTGGCTGATCGGTACTTCTTGTAACTCCGCCAGTAATAAGTTGTATTCTTCTTTCGTCAGCATGTTCTTGAATTCGATTTCAAGTTCTTTTGTCATCTGTTCACCTCATAATCCCTGCTCTGTCATGCCACTTGCTTGGTCTTTACAAAAAGCAAGGAAAATCGCACTAGCAGGGGGATTAACCGGCAGCCAGCCCAAGACATACGCCTTTGCCCATAGCTGCTGGCTTTGTCATTAATTTCATTATCGGATAGTTGGATGCAATCTGCAACGTAGAGCCTTGCTGTGGTAAAATAGCGGTATGAAGAAACAGCCCTGTGCTGGGCTTAAAAGATAGAAGGAGTAAGCAAAGCAGTAAGGAGGGCCAGACATGGGGCAATGGAATCGTTTTTTGGCACCGTATAAACAAGCGGTCGACGAGATGAAAGTAAAATTCAAAGGAATGCGTAAACAATTTGAAACGAATAACACGAATTCACCGATTGAGTTCGTTACCGGCCGTGTGAAGCCGTTGGCGAGCATTTATGATAAAACCTTGGAAAAGGGGCTGTTGTTTGAACCGTCGGAAGAATTAGCGCGTAATTTACAGGATATAGCCGGTTTGAGGATGATGTGCCAATTTGTAGGGGATATTGAGACCGTTGTGGAGCTATTGCGCCAACGCAACGATTTGCGGATCGTTGAGGAAAAAGATTATATTTCACATGAAAAGCAAAGCGGCTATCGGTCGTATCATGTCATCGTAGAATATCCTGTGCAAACTATTGATGGTGAGCAGTTGATCCTTGCGGAAATTCAAATCCGCACCTTGGCGATGAATTTTTGGGCATCGATTGAGCATTCTTTGAACTATAAATACAAAGGTGTGTTTCCCGAAGAAATCAAGCTTCGTCTGCAACGCGCAGCGGAAGCCGCATTCCAGCTCGATGAGGAAATGACGCAGATCCGGGACGAAATCCAGGAAGCGCAAGCCTATTTCAGCGAATACAAAGAATCTCCCGGAACCAGATTTCCGGCGGATGCAGAAGGAGGTCGAAAGGATTCATGAAATTTTATATCATATCGAGAAGTGATGAGTTATCCAATCGATTGATGGGAGAGGCACGTGAATATCTAGAGGATTTCGGAATGGAATGGAATGAAGAATTTCCGCAAATCGTCTTGTCGATCGGTGGAGATGGCACTTTACTCCACGCCTTCCATAAATACAGCGATCGTTTGGATACTGTCGCATTCGTCGGAATCCATACAGGCCATCTCGGGTTTTATGCAGACTGGAAGCCGATTGAAATCGAGAAACTCGTATTGGCCATTGCCAAAAAAGAATTTGAAGTCATTGAGTACCCGTTGTTGGAAGTGACGGTGCATTACCGGAACGAACAGGAATCTTCCACGTATTTGGCCTTGAATGAATCGACTGTCAAATCCCCAGATGTAACGCTTGTCATGGACGTTTTCTTAAACGACAGCCATTTTGAACGTTTCCGCGGAGATGGTCTGTGTATGTCAACGCCCTCAGGGAGCACGGCGTACAACAAAGCACTCGGCGGAGCGATCATCCATCCATCTTTGCCGGCGATGCAATTAACCGAAATGGCTTCGATTAATAACCGGGTGTTTCGGACTGTCGGTTCTCCGTTAGTCTTGCCATCGCATCATCGCTGCACCTTGCTTCCGGTAAAAGCGCCAGACTTCATGGTAACTGTTGATCACCTTCAATTGCTTCATAAAGACGTCGAATCGATTGAGTACCGCGTGGCAAAAGAAAAAGTACGCTTTGCCCGCTTCCGTGCCTTCCCGTTCTGGCGTCGTGTTCATGACTCCTTTATCGACAGTGAATTGTCGGAGGACTGAGCACATGAAAGCATTTCAAGTTGAATTTACGGCAACAAAGCAAGGTCTGCTTCGAGAGGCGCTTCAGCATTATGGAATTTCTAAAAGAACCTTGGCTTCTGTGAAATATGGCGGGGGCCATTTGCTGGTCAATGGATCAGAAGTGACGGTTAGGCATCCGCTTGAAGCTGGGGATGCTGTAACCGTTATTTTTCCGAAAGAAATTCAAGGTAAAGGACTGACAGCGGAAGCCGGCCCACTTGCCATCGTTTATGAAGACGATGCGTTATTAATCGTTGAGAAGCCGCCTGGGCAAAACACAATCCCATCGCGCGAGCAGCCCTATGGCAGTCTCGCAAATGTGGTCGCTGGACATTTCGAGCGCCACGGCATTCCATCGACACTGCACATCGCAACGCGACTGGATAAAGATACTTCAGGACTGGTGTGCATTGCGAAAAACCGTCATATCCATCATCTATTGTCTGTGCAGCAACAGGAAAAGCGCATGAATCGTCGTTATGAAGCATTTATTCACGGCGAAGTTGCTTCCCAGAAGGCATTAATCACTGCGCCAATCGGCCGAAAAGGCACGAGCATTATCGAACGTGAAGTAAGGGAAGATGGCAAGTTTGCAGAAACTGAAATGGAATTGATTCAGTCGATGGCAGGTATTAGCCACGTCCGCTTGAAACTGAATACTGGCAGGACTCACCAAATACGCGTCCATTTGGCACATATTGGGCATCCGTTGCTGGGCGATGATTTGTACGGTGGCGAGCGCAAGTTGATTTCGAGGCAAGCCTTGCATTGCACCGAATTGCAACTCGACCATCCCGTTTCCGGAAAGCGGTTAGCCTTTTCATCTGTCCTCTCAAAGGATATGCGAGCGTTGCTTCAGTCATAATGATGAAAGCGGTCTGGCTGGTAATCCTGTTTTGACGTCACTTGGCAAATCTCCATTTCAGGAAAGCGTAAAGCAGTCAAAGCTCCGCCAAATACACAACCCGTGTCGATATTGACGCTATTGTTTTTGAAATAAGGAGTTTCGACTGGGGTATGGCCATAAACAATCCACGGCGTTCCTTTATAGCTTTTCGCCCAGTTGCCGCGAACCGGACGGCCATCGGAATGGTACCTTCCGGTGATTTCGCCGTATAAGGCAAACGTAATGATGCGGCGGCTCAGTGCTTCTCCAATCATATCCTGGCGCAACCCGGCGTGCACAACGATCAAATCATCACGCAGTTGAAGATATAAAGGAAGCTTCTCATAAAAACGAATAAATCGTTTTTTGAATTGTTGTTGGGCATCTTTTTCAAGCAGGCGCCACTCGGCTACGGTCATTTCCAACCCGTGCAAGAGCTCGACAGGATTGCCCTTGAAAAAACGATAGAGTTTATTGCAATGATTGCCGGGGGAATAATGCAAGATTCCCGCATCTTGCATATCGAACAATAGCTGCAAGACGGCGATTGATTTTGGGCCACGATCCATCGCATCGCCGACAAATGCAAGATAACGGCCATCCGGATGCACAGGAAGGCCATTTTCGAATCGGTACCCGAGCTGTTCAATTAATTCGATCAGCTCATCGAAACAGCCATGGACATCACCAATCACATCAACATTCATATTCTTCAGCTCCTAACTGCTAATAGCTGATTTTAGTGTACCGCATAAAAAGGAAAAAACTGAAACGATTGAAAGGAGGGAGTATACATGATGGAAGAAACGAAGATCCGTGATGAAGAATTAAATGAAGAATTGATGCATGAACTGCTGCAGCAAGGGGATGTGGAAGCATTCCGAGAAGAGTTTTTATCCCACCATCCATACGACCAGGCAAGCTTTTACGAAAAAGCGGAAGGCGAAACGAGGCAATTGCTCTATCAGTATCTCTCTCCGAAAGAAATGGCGGATATTTTTGAAGCCATTGAAGTAGATGACGACGAATACGAAGATTTGTTTAAGGAAATGGATACGCGCTATGCATCAGATATCTTGGCCTATATGTACACAGATGATGCAGTTGACGTACTGAATGAATTGAATAAAGATCAAGTCGCCAGCTATTTGACGATTATGGATAAGGATTCCGCACAGCAAATTAAGGACTTGCTGCATTACGAAGAGTATACGGCGGGATCGATCATGACGACAGAGTTTGTCGCCATTCCGAAAAACTCAACCGTGCGTTCTGCCATGAATATCCTGCGCAATGCCGCGCCGAATGCCGAAACCATTTACTATGTCTTTGTCATCGACGAAGACCGTAAATTATCCGGTATTGTGACCTTGCGTGATTTAATCGTAGCTGATGAAGACACGTTAATTGGGTCCATCATGAATGACCGGGTCGTCAGCGTCCAAGTGAGCGAAGATCAGGAAGAAGTCGCGCGCATGATCAAGGACTACGACTTTCTCGCTCTGCCGGTCGTCGATTTCCAGGATCACCTGCTCGGCATCATCACGGTCGATGATATCATCGACGTGTTGGATGAAGAGGCGTCCGATGACTACTCTAAACTAGCCGCCGTCTCCGACATGGATACCTTTGACAGGGGGCCATTGACAGCTGCGAAGAAACGCTTGCCGTGGCTTATTTTGCTGACATTTCTCGGTATGATAACTGCAAACTTGATGGGCATGTTCGAAGCGACGCTCGATCAAGTAGCGCTGCTCGCCGTGTTTATCCCGCTGATTGCCGGTATGGCTGGGAATAGCGGTACGCAAGCGCTTGCTGTGGCTGTGCGTGGTATTGCGACAGGGGACATCGAGGAAGAAAGCAAGATGAAGTTATTGTTCCGTGAAGCGGGGACTGGCCTGATCACAGGCGTCATTTGCGGTGTTGTGGTCGTGGGGCTTGTTTATTTTTGGAAATCGGAGTTGGTGATTGGGATGCTGGTCGGCACAGCAGTGGCAAGTTCAATTTTTGTCGCGACACTAGCCGGTTCGTTTATTCCGTTATTGATTCACCGCATGAAAATCGACCCTGCTGTAGCATCCGGACCATTTATCACTACGTTGAACGATATCATTTCCATTCTCATTTATTTAGGTTTGGCGACGACTTTCCTAACGAATCTATAGGCAATAAGCAAAATGAAGAAGATCCTAGAAAGTGCAATTGCACTTTCTTTTTTTATGAGGTAATATTAGTACCAGGTAATAATATTAGGAGGTTGAACTATGTCGATTTCATTAAAAGATAAAACATACGTTATCATGGGTGTCGCTAATAAGCGCAGCATTGCATGGGGAATTGCGCGTTCATTGGATGCTGCTGGAGCGAATTTGATTTTTACATATGCAGGGGAGCGTTTTGAAAAATCAGTGCGTGACTTGGTGGCGACACTTGATGGCAATCACGAGCAAATTTTGCCTTGTGATGTGACAAGTGATGAAGACGTCGAAAAATGCTTCCACACCATCGAAGAAAATAACGGCAAAATTGACGGGCTTGCGCATTGCATCGCATTCGCAAAAACGGAAGAATTGTCAGGGGATTTTTCGGATACATCGCGTGAAGGCTTCCTATTGGCGCATAATATCAGTTCTTACTCATTGACGATTGTTTCGAAATACGCGAAACCGTTGATGTCAGAAGGCGGCAGCATCGTAGCCTTGACTTACATTGGTGGAGAACGCGTCATGCCGAACTATAATGTCATGGGTGTGGCGAAAGCTTCACTCGAAATGTCTGTCCGTTATTTGGCAGCAGATCTCGGGAAGTATGATATTCGCGTCAATGCGATTTCATCGGGCCCTATTCGCACCTTGTCTTCTAAAGGCGTCAGCGATTTCAACTCGATTTTGCGTGAAATCGAAGAAAAAGCCCCGCTTCGCCGCAATACGACACCTGAAGAAGTCGGCGACACGGCCGTGTTCTTGTTCAGCAATATGTCTCGCGGCATCACCGGAGAAGTGTTGCACGTCGACAGCGGCTACCACGTATTGTAAAAAGGCATAACAAAAACCCTTCCAGATTTTCCGGAAGGGTTTTTTGTTATAGCGTTTTTTCCATTTGTCGATGCGGAATGCCAGCGTCCATGAATTCAGGTGATACCACATCATAGCCAAGGCGTTCGTAAAAGGAAATGGCATGGCTTTGAGAGTTAAGCTGTAAGCGGAAATAGCCGATTGACCGAGCATATTCCTCGAGTTGTTCCATTAGCTCTGCCCCAAAATGGTGCCCTCGGTATTCTGCTAACACACAGACCCGCTCGACTTTTCCAACGCCCTGTTCATACTCGCGAATGCGGGCGGCAGCGATCGGCTGTTCCAGTTCATAACCGATAAAATGAGTTGCGCTGTCGTCATGCTCATCCATCTCGACATGAAGGGCAACGCCTTGCTCATCGACGAACACTTTTCGGCGAATATCAAAAGCCTGTTCTTTTTCCAGTTCAGTTTCAGCGATTTTCACTTTTTGCAATTAAGCTTCATCTCCTGACAAACGGAAGGTGTCGAAGACCGTCCATGAACCATCTTCTAACTGGTAGAGCAAGTGGACACGGTCGATCGTCTCTGCATGGTCAATGCCAGCCATTTTCAATTGGCCGTACACATCAGCATGCTCCGAATCCGATAGTTTTTGTGCGATGGTAATATGGGGCACAAATGGATGGTCCGGCATACCGCCGAGAAAATCAGAATGGAGGTCTTCGTGAAGATCCAATAGTTCTTTAGATGGCTCGATTTTGAAGTATAAAGCGTTCGTCACCGGGGTAAACGTGCTGACACGCGTTGCGTGAATACGGAATGGCTTTTGGCGTTTGGCAATGTTGCCGAGTTCTTTAACCATTGCTTTTACTTCCGAGTCATCCGCTTCAAAAGGCCCTTTTAATGTAATATGGGGCGTGATCAACTCATAATGCGGGTCATAGCGCTTCCGGTAGGAATTCGCCAAATCTTGTAGTTTTTTTGATGGAAATGCTGCAATACCATATTTCATAATCAATAGACCTCCTCATCTAATAAATGTGCTTCTCTTCAATTATATCAAATTGTGCGCTTTGTTACTTGAAAGCCTACATGCCGAAATTCATCAGCAAGGCCCGCTTCAGGTCAGGCTGCCAGAATTTCCATGTATGGTCTCCTTTGAATTCTTCGTAAAACAGGGAAAACCCTTTATTTTTCATCAACTCATTCAACTCGCGGTTCGGCGTTAGAAAATCGGCAGTTTCTCCATTGGTTAGCTTCACGCTTGTTTCTTCCGATCCGATGACGTGATAGACCGTAAATGAATTGTTCATCGAAAAGTTTTCGACCGCCTTCATCATTTCCGGTCCAACTTTCGGCGACTGAAGGATAACGCGCCCAAAAATATTCGGGTATTTGAGCGCTGCCATCAGAGAGACGGTCGCTGCCAGCGAATCACCAATCAATGTCCGCCCCATGCCTACTTGGTAGCTAGGATAGTTTTCATCGAGATAAGGCGCTAGCTCATGTGCAAGAAAACGCAAATAAGCGCCATGCTGTTCGCCGGTCGGTTCGTATTTTCGATTGCGGTCTTCTACGCTTTTATAAGGAATGCCGACGAAGATAATATTTTCGATTTCCTGATTTTCCAGCAGTTCATCGACGACGCGAGGAACACGTCCAAGCTGGAAATAATCCTTGCCGTCGGATGCGATGACGAGGCTGTATTTATAGAGGGGAGAATAGTTTGCCGGCAAGTGGACGAGCACTTGCATCTCTTCTCCCAAGGCGTCGCTATAGAGCGTGAAATCTTCTACGCTTCCTCTGTTCATGGTGTTGCCTCCTTCAAAATTCTATTGTACAAAAATTGTAACATATTCCCCTACGCAAGGTATAATGGACAGGAAGACAAATCCAAATAGAGAGAGGGGTTGGCATCATGGATGGAGGACATTTCCGTGTGCATTCAGAAGAAGTAACCAAAGCAACCCATGAAGCTTTGGAAAGAAGAGGTGTCAAGATTCAAGATATTGCAGAAATTGTGTTGGAAATGCAATTGCCTTTTAATGAAGGACTTACAATAGAACATTGTGCCGAATCGGTCGAAAGTGTCTTGCGTAAGCGCGAAATGCAGCATGCCCTCCTAGTCGGCATAGAACTCGATGAACTAGCGGAGCAAGGGAAATTGTCCCAGCCGATTCAACAAATCATCGGTTCAGACGAAGGCTTGTTTGGCGTGGATGAAATGATCGGACTCGGCGCAGTGCTTACGTATGGCAGCATCGCCGTGACAACATTTGGCCATCTGGATAAAAACAAAACCGGCATCATCCATAAGCTTGATACGAAATATGGAGGGCAAGTCCACACCTTCCTCGATGACCTTGTATCGAGCGTCGCCGCCTGTGCTTCAGCACGTATCGCACACCGTACGCGCGACTTAGAGGAAGAAGGGCGAAGCTTCGAAGATTTGAAACCGGAAGAGACGACACCCGAAACTCACGTGCCTGGAGCAGAAATATAAAAAAAGGGTTTTATTGCCATAAATTTGGTTTGAAACCGATTCCATTGGAAAAAATTAAATTGACAGATGGACAGAAAGTCATGGTATTATGAAGAATGAAAGAAACTATAGATAAAGGGAGGCCGATTTATGTTAAACAAAAAGTTTGGATTCTATGCGACTGTCGCATTGGCCGGATCCGTATTTCTAGCAGGCTGCGGAGACGATGCAGCGACTGAGGGCGAAGGCGGCGGAGCAGCTGAGCCGGAATTCATTAGTGTGTTGACTGGTGGAACAACAGGAACTTACTATCCGCTAGGCGGGGCGATGGCGACGATCATCGAAAATGAAACAGGCATCGATACGACTGCTGAAGTCTCACAGGCTTCTGCAGCCAATATGACATCACTTGCTGATGGCACAGGCGAAATCGCTTTTGTGCAGACAGATACGGCTTTCTACGCATCTGAAGGTTCGAACATGTTCGAAGGGGAAGTTATCGACAGCGTATCTGCTATCGGAGCACTTTACCCAGAAACAATCCAGATCGTCACGACTGAAGGATCAGGCGTCACGGCGTTTGAAGACTTGGCTGGCAAATCCGTATCCGTTGGCGCACCTGGTTCAGGTACGTATATCAACGCGGAACAATTGCTTGAAATCCACGGCATGACGATGGACGATATCGACGCACAGAACTTGGACTTCGGCGAGTCGCAGGAAAGCTTGCAATCGGGCCAAATTGACGCAGCATTCATTACAGCTGGAACGCCGACTGGGGCAGTTGAAAGCTTGAGTGCTACTTCTGATGTAAACATCGTTCCTGTTGCAGCTGATAAAGCGGCAGAACTAATCGAGAAATACCCATACTATGCTGAAGATGTTGTTCCATCTGGCACTTATGGATTGACTGAAGAAGTTCCGACAGTCTCTGTTTTGGCTATGCTAGTTGTTCAAAATGATATTTCTGAAGATACAGTGTATGACATTACGAAAGCTATTTACGAAAATACAGATCAAATCCAACATGCAAAAGCTGAGTTCATCAAAGCAGAAACAGCTCTTGATGGCATCGGGATTGACATCCATCCTGGCGCTCAGCGTTACTTCGACGAAGTAAACGAATAAGAATTGATCAGAATAACAGGCGATAAAGCGCAAGCTTTATCGTCGTTATTTATTTTTTGTCGTTAGGGGGACCATCTTGCAGAATAAAAAAGTTCTCAAAATCCTTCTTATGTTAACCATCCTCACCCTTATTTGCTCCGCACTTTTCTTCATCCCATATGAGAAACACTTCGTCTTCATCGATTCGGAAACAAATGAAGTGACAGCGCGCGTTCCAGTTGTTGAAGAGCGCTTTAAGATTCGCTATACGCATTCGATCCATTTATCGGATGTCATCGAAAGTTACCGCCTTGATGAGGACGGGCAATTGGTGATGACAGAACTTGAATACGAAGATTTCAATATCGGCATGCCGTCGAATGCAGGAGAAGGGGAGCGCTTTGTCGAAAAGGACGGGAAATACTTTATTCAAGATATGAAGCGGAAACTGCCCGAATTCCGATTGCTAGTCGGGGATGTGGACGCGGAACTCGCTTTCCTTATCGCAGGAAAAGAACTCGACTTGAAGAAGAGTTTGGAAAGAGGCAAGATTTACACTTTCCGTGCCCAGCGCCTTTCCATTTATCAGCAATTAGAAGGAGTGAACATCTATGAGTGATAAATTATCGCCAGAAGAAAGAGAAGAAAAAAAACTTCCACCAGAAGATGAGAGCCATATCTCGGAGGAAAAGCAAAAAGAAATTCTTCAGAAATACGATCCGGAGTCGAACACCCGTGATCTATCGGGCATCATCAAACATGTCGTGTTTTTCGGGCTGTTAGCGTTTTCCTTGTTTCAATTGTATACCGCCATTTTCGGCCAGTACACAGCGTACATCCAGCGCTCGGTCCACTTAGGATTTGCGCTGTCGCTCATTTTCATCTTGTTCCCGATGCGCCGCCGGAAAGGCGAGCGCCATAAAGTGGCTTGGTACGATTACATACTCGCTTTATTATCTATCGGTATCGGGGCTTATTGGCCGATCATGTATGATGATTTGGTATTCCGAATCGGCCGTGTGACGGAACTTGACTTGATTGTCGGAATTTTAGCTGTCATTCTGACACTAGAAGCAACGCGTCGGGCCGTCGGGATGCCGATTACAGTCATCGGCATTCTGTTTTTAACCTACGGATTCTTCGGCCCGTATTTCCCAGGATTCTTGCGCCACCGCGGCCAGGATTTGGATTCCTTAATCCAGTTGATGTTCTATACAACGGACGGAATTCTTGGTACACCGATCGGGGTTTCTGCGACGTTTATCTTTACGTTCCTATTATTTGGTTCGTTCTTGGTCAAGACAGGGGTCGGGCAATATTTTAATGACCTTGCCGTGTCATTGGCCGGGAATTTGACTGGGGGGCCGGCAAAAGTGGCCATTTTCTCCAGTGCCCTGCAAGGGACCATTTCAGGAAGTTCGGTCGCAAACGTCGTAACATCGGGATCTTACACGATTCCGATGATGAAAAAGCTTGGATATAAGAAAGAATTTGCTGGCGGCGTTGAAGCCGCAGCTTCTACAGGCGGCCAGTTGATGCCACCAATCATGGGCGCGGCAGCGTTCCTGATGGTTGAATTCATCGGCGGCGTCACGTACTGGGAAATCGCCAAAGCCGCGGCGATTCCAGCACTGTTGTACTTTACAGGTGTTTGGATCATGACGCATTTCGAGGCGAAGCGAATCGGCTTGAAAGGCCTATCGCCTGAAGAAATGCCAGATCGCAAAGAAGTTTTGAAGAAGATTTATCTGTTGACGCCAATTCTTGCTATTATCTTGTTCTTGCTAGTCGGAATTCCGACGATGCAAGCGGCTTTATATGGTATTTTGCTGACGATTTTCGTCAGTGCTTTCAATAAAGAAACACGCCTTGGCTTTAAAGACATCATCAATGCGCTTGTAGATGGCGCCAGAACGGCACTCGCCGTTGCTGCGGCAACTGCTACCGCAGGTATTATCGTCGGAGTCGTCGTTAAAACAGGTCTCGGCTTGTCATTGGCAAACGGCCTTGTCTCGGCATCTGGCGGCAATGTGCTCTTGACATTGTTCTTCACGATGCTTGCAGCAATTGTGCTTGGCATGGGTTCACCGACTACGGCAAACTATGTTATCACGTCTACTATTGCCGCTCCTGCCATCATTACCTTATTGATGGTCGATGAGCCTGCTGGTGCTGCTGTACCGATTGTTGTTGCCTTATCTGCGCATTTATTCGTTTTCTATTTCGGAATCATCGCAGATATTACGCCCCCGGTTGCGCTCGCAGCTTTTGCAGCTTCCGGTATTTCAGGCGGAGAGCCAATACGGACTGGGTTCAATGCGGCGAAGTTAGCCATTGCAGCATTTATCATTCCGTATATGTTCGTCTTGTCACCAGAACTATTGATGATTGACACGACCTGGACCGAATTGATCTGGGTGTTGATTACGGCTATTTCCGGAATGATCGCTATTGGTGCCGGGTTAATCGGGTATTGGTACCGCAAGCTCAATTGGATTGAGCGAATCATCACATTTGTGACAGGAATTGCCTTGATTTACCCGGAAGGATTCACGGATCTGATCGGGGCGGCAGTCTTTATCATCTTGTTTGCAATCCAATGGATGTCGAGAGAGAAAAAGACCAAAAAAGCTCAAACAGCATAATAAAAAAAGGGGGCTGTCTCATAAGTCCCTAAAATAAAACAGACGGAGAAAAAATTCTTTTTCTCCGTCTGTTTTTGATTTATCGGTGAGGCACCTGAGGGTAGTCGGCTGATGGGAATGGAGACGGCGACTCCAGCGGGAACAGTGACTGAGCTAAGCGAAGGAGCGACGCGAGCCGAAGACCCTAGACTGAGCGAAGCGAGGGAAGCGGCTAAGGCCGTGCCCGCGGAAAGCGTCCGTCGAAATGGACATCAGCCATTTCTTTTGAAGAAAAGAGACTGCCCCTTTTTTGTTTCGGGAAATAACAAAAAACACCATCCGGATAACCGGATGGTGTGGGTGCAGCGCGTAGCATGCATTTGATGATTCCTACTGGGCTCGAACCAGCGACCTCTACCCTGTCAAGGTAGCGCTCTCCCAGCTGAGCTAAGGAATCGCAATCTCAAGGACATTTATTATTATATATCCCCGTTTTAAAAAAGACAATAGCTTTTGTGAAAAAACTTTTAGCTTTTTTAAAACGGCCTCTTTTTCTTAGCTATCCAAGAAAATGCTCCATTCAACGGTCGTTCGATTTCCAATCACAGACCAGCATTCTATGGCTGCGCCCGTTCCGTCCAGCGGGTTAAACTCCAACGCCAGCCTGGCAAACAGCGGCCCCCAAAAAGGAGCCGGGATTTTACTGATGAGCGGGATGCGGGGCGGCCAAGGAAGTTCAAGCCCGGATTGGAATCCATGGCCCGCCAACTTCAGCGAGTTGTATAGTTCGTCGAGTGCTACGGTGGGCTGGACCTGCAAGTAAAATCGCTCGCCGTTTTTTGAAAACCCGATATCGCTGGCATGAAAAGCAATCGCCTGGGTACTTTCGGCAATCGGTTGTAACGCCGCTTTTAGTTGCAGCGGGGCGGTCTGTTCAAAAGCCAGCAACGGGATGTGCGGCAATTGCAGCGCCGTGTTGGCATTCGGCTGGCGCAGCTGTCTTTGCAGGTGTTCAATTGTTGCGGAGCTGCGGTAATCAAGGCGCAGGACAAGCAATTGCATCGTATTCCTCCTCTTCTTTATTGGCCGGAACTGCGGAAGCCGGCGTCTCTGGCTTGTTGTTCTGTGCAAAACCACTCTTCGGGATTGGTCCCCTCGTAGGAAGGGGCGCCGGGCATATGATAGATTTTATTGCCGCTCCGGTTGATATTGCCTTTGATGCGGCAGTCGTCATCCGTATCGATGCTAGTTGCTTCTGTTTGTTGATATGCATCTGCATTGAATCCGCGATCTGTCGAATAATTTTCAAATTCCCAAATGCCAATTTCTGCATCTTTCGCTTCGGCTTCGGCCTCACGGAATTGATCGACATAGCGCGTGTTCGGCGGGAAAACATAAGCGACACGAGCGAATCCTTCTTCAAGCAATTGTTCCTGTACGCTCTCCCCATCCGCGTAAAAATACGCGAGTAAGCGATCATAGTCGTCAAAGCGGTCGCCGTCATCGAACTCAATTTCGATTTGCTCTGCCTGCTCAATCAATTCACGGTTGCGCTCTGTCGCTTCTTGGCCGAGTGGCTGCTCGCCGAACCTAGGATGATTGGTTTCCGGTGTGTCGACTAGTAAATAACGCACCGTCGTTTCTTGGCCTTCATAGATGATCTTAACCGTGTCCCCATCAATGACTTCCGTGATTTCTACAGCCACCCTGCCGTCAGTGTCCGCGGTATCGGTCGCACCGGGAAAAGTACAGCCTGACAATAATAGCAAGCTGATGAGTAAGGTGAATGGTTTCATGGCAATCCCTGCTTTCTATATCGAATTATAGCGAAAACCATTGCAAGCGACAATGCACGGGCCGGATTCCATAAAAAAGCGCTTGCTCCGCATTATTCCGGATCAAGCGCTGCTATGTACATGCGAATTGTTTAGGCATTTTATTGTTCCAATGTACTTGTGGATTCTCCGAAGTATAACAGGCTGTCTTCATTGATTGTTTCTAGCTTTTCTTTGTCGACGCCCATTTCCAATGTGCCCGTAAAAATCGGCTCCCACCAGTTTTTCTGTTCGTTCATGATGATTCCTCCCATTCTTTCCGAATGTAATTGTTTGACTATTCTATACCCCACAAGGTTACACTTATAAACAATGAAATGAAAAAGGAGCGATGGCTTTGATAGCGATTGGAATTATAGGCGCTGGAATCGTAGGGGAACGCATCATCAAACAAATCCAGCAAAACGACGTAGCACAGATTAAAGCCGTTTATGACACCAATGTGGACAGACTAAACTTTATCGAACAGCAATACGGTATACCGGTCACCAATTCTTTAGACGAATTGTTCCAAGCCGACATTGACTGGGTGTATATTGGCACGCCGCCGAACAGCCATGCCGAGCTTGCAGAAACTGCAGCGAGAAGGGGGCTGCACATTTTGTGTGAAAAGCCACTTGCCCATGACGCGCAGGCAGCCCAAGCGATGGCGGAATCTGCGACAAACAACCGAGTCCACACTGCTATGCATTTTCCGTTGATGTATTCGCCAATTGTGCGCGACATGGCTATTCGCATTAAAAGTGGTGATATTGGCAAAATTCGCCGCATCGAATTGCACACCGTCTTTCCTGTGTGGCCGCGTACGTGGCAGCAAAATCCATGGATCGGCTCAAGAGATCAGGGAGGCTTTGTCCGCGAAGTGTTCCCTCATTACCTCCAGTTGATGCACCGCCTGTTCGGCACATTGGAGATTGCAGCGCATCAAGCGGATTTTCCGGAAGACACTGGAAAATGCGAGACCGGGCTCATTGCCCATGGCAAGACTCAACAAGGATCGCCGTTTCTACTGTCCGGCATGAGTGGTGCCGGGCAAACGGAGTTGCTGCAATTCAAAGTGTACGGAGAAGATGGTGTGCTGACGCTTGAAAACTGGTCGCGTTTGTACCGGGAAGAACAAGGAAAAACACGTGTGGAAGTGCAAACGGAAACAATCGTGCCTTCGCTATTTGAAGAAATGGAAGAACAATCGACGTTTCTCGTCGGTTTCGATGAGGGATTAGTCGTTCAGCGATACATTGATCAATTATTGCAAGAACCTACAGGAGGTAATCAATCGTGAATTTTACAGCAAATGACGTAGAGGATATGATCGCCGACCAACGCGGCTATTATTTTACAGGTGTAACAAAATCAGCGGATTTCCGTATCGCCCAGTTGCAGCGTTTGAAATCAGCTATTCAAGCTCATGAAGATGATATTATCGAAGCCTTACAAATCGACCTTGGCAAAAGTGAGTTCGAAGGGTATGCGACAGAAGTGGGCTTTGTGCTCGATAGCATTGGCTATATGACAAAGCACCTCGAAGACTGGATGAAGCCTGAGCAAGTAAAAACACCGATTCATTTGCAACCGGCAAAAAGTTTTGTCATTCGTGAACCGTATGGATCGGTGCTCGTCATCGGTCCGTTCAATTATCCGTTTCAATTGGTAATGGAGCCGCTTATCGGCGCATTGGCATCCGGGAACTGTGCCGTCGTCAAGCCGTCAGAGGCGACGCCGAATGTTGCGCGTATTCTGCGTACAATATTAGAAGAAAGTTTCCAACCTCATTATGTGAGAGTAGTGGAAGGAGAGCGTGAGGAAGTGACGGCGCTGATCCACGCATCGTTCGATTATATTTTCTTTACGGGCAGCGTGCCTGTCGGAAAAGTGGTCATGAAAGCGGCATCCGAGCGGCTGACACCTATTACCTTGGAACTTGGTGGCAAAAGCCCAGCAATTGTTGACCAGACAGCCAACCTGGAGCTTGCGGCGAAGCGCATCGCCTGGGGCAAATTCATGAACACTGGCCAGACTTGTGTGGCGCCCGATTATATTTGTGTCCACGAATCGGTAAAAGACGCGTTTATGAAAGTGTTCATCGAGACGATTCGTAAATTTTACGGCGACAATGCTCAAGACAGCCCAGATTACGGTCGCATCGTTAACGTCAAGCATCACGACCGGCTGACGGAAATTCTTGAGAAGGAACGTACGAATATCGTTTACGGCGGTGATTTTGACCGTGCTGACCGCTATATCGAACCGACCTTGATCGATGGCGTCACATGGGACAGTCCGTCGATGGAAGATGAATTGTTCGGGCCAGTTCTGCCGGTTATCACTTACAACGACTTGCCAAAATTACTCGGTGAGATTCGCCGATTGCCGAAACCACTGGCTGCCTATATGTTTTCAGAGAACGACCGGGCCGTCCGGTTCTTCTTGGATCAATTGCCATTTGGCGGAGGTTGCATCAACGACACTGTTTCGCACGTCGGCAGCGTCTATCTACCATTTGGTGGAGTCGGGTCTTCTGGCTTGAACTCCTATCATGGGAAAGCAAGCTTTGAGACCTTTACGCATGCCAAATCAATCGTCAAAAAGTCGACAAAATTATCGACCAATTTGACATTCCCTCCGTATAAAAACAAAGCAAAATGGATCCGGACAGTATTGAAGTAAAAAGCGTACTTTAGCTTTGTGGAATGGTGAAAAAAAGTAAAGAGACAAAAAAGCCTCCCGCCATTCAGGCGGGAGGCTTTTCGTTAGGATGCAGAAGTAAGCGGCAACGTGACAACGACGCAGGCGCCTTGTTCTTCGGTACTTGCGATCGCTAAGCTGCCGCCATGTTCTTGCGCTATCTTTTGAGAAACTAATAGACCAAGCCCGGTTCCCGTAGCTTTTGTCGTATAAAACGGTTCGAATACCCGTTCTGCGAGTTGCGGCGGAATGCCGGGCCCATCGTCTTTAAAAGAGATCTTCAGTCGTGCGCCTTCGAGATGGGCAGTTATTTTCAAAATGCCGCCGTGTTCCATCGCTTCGATTGCATTCTTTAGAATATTGATGAACACTTGCTTTAAGTGATGCTCTTCACCCTCCGCGAAAAATGGCCCCGAGACATCTGCTTTGACCGAAATATGATGAAGCACGAATTCAGGCCCGAACAAAAAAATACATTCATCGAGAATTTTGCCGATATCGAGCCGTTTCTTTTGGGAAGCTTGCGGTTTCGCCAGAATCAGAAATTCACTGATGATCAAATTGATGCGGTCTAGCTCTGATTGCATCAGGGAAGTATAGCTCGGGTAGCGGTGATTCGGGTCGTTGTGCATCATCTGGACAAAACCTGAAATGACGGTCATTGGATTCCGGATCTCATGGGCTACCCCGGCGGCGATTTCACCCGCCATTTTCAGTTTTTCCGTTTGCAAGAGCATCCGTTCAGTCTCTTTCCGATAACTGATATCACGGGAAATGACGGAAGTTGCGATGACCTCTCCGTGTGAATCGAAAATCGGCGATAAGGTGATCTGGGCAGGAAAGCGCGTGCCGTCATGTTTGATGTCTTCTGTTTCTAGCGTGAAGCTTTCGCCTTGACGGACTTTTTCTGCGCGCAGCTCTGCCTCTTCGGCACGTTCCGGCGGGTAAAGGGGAATGATTTTGCCGAGGCAGCTTTCGGCAGTCCAGCCGTATAATTCCACAAAGGCGGGATTGATGGCGATGATGCGCCCTTCGAAGTCAAAAACGGCAATGGCGTCTTTCGCTGCTTGGAAGAACAAATCAAGATAGCCTTCTTTAGACGTGAGCGCTTTTTCCATCGAGGCATTGCGCAGTTCCAATTGACGCCAATAATTGCTGAAGTAAACGCTATGCAAAATCGTCAATAGCATGACCATCCCGAAAAACATCGTGACCGAAACAAGCATATACTCTAGTGAACCGCTTGACTGAAAGCGCCCGAAGAAGAATGCCAAGACACTTACTTCAGCAATGGTCAAAAGCGACAGGGCGAGGAGCGAACGGGTATCGTTATAGAGCGAAGCTGCCACGATCGGCAGGATGAAGTAAATGGCCGTAATAAATGACAGCGATTCGAACTGCAAGATCAATGTATAGGCATTTAATGCAAACAATATCGCAAAACGCAACCGGGAAGGGGCCAATTTCGTATATAGTAGAGTGAATAGGGCACAATAGGCGAGCATGCCGTATAAGGGCGCGATGATCGAAGCGTTAAAGTCGACAAAATAATTTAAGACCAAATGCGCCAGGCTGGCAAAGCCGAAAAGATGGATAAATAATTGATTGCGCTTGCGGGTTATCAGTGAGCGTTCCATAATTGCACCTCGTCATGCTAAGAGTCTTACTCATCTTACTATAGTCGGGACTGTGCGAAAATGGCAGTTTTTGATATGATTAAAAAATCAAGGAGTGATTAAATTGGATTTTGATTGGAAAGAACAAGAAACGATCAACACCTTGGAGCAATTGGTGAAAATCCCGAGTCCATCCGGCTACACGATGCAAGTAATGAATTTCGTCACGGATTTTTTCGACCAGGTGTCCATTCCATACATAACCACAAATAAAGGCGGCGTCATCGCCACGATTAAAGGGCAGGACGATAAACGCCACCGGCTGCTTACGGCACACGTCGATACGCTCGGTGCAATGGTAAAAGAAATCAAGCCGTCAGGGCGCTTGAAGCTGTCGTTAGTCGGAGGATTCAAATTCAATGCCATCGAAGGCGAGAATTGCTTGATCCATACAGCAGGCGGCGAAACGATTACCGGCACGATCCTGCTTCACCAGACAACGGTCCATGTCTACCGCGATTCCGGCACGGCCGAGCGTTCGGCAGACAATATGGAAGTGCGCTTGGACCTTAAATGCCATTCGGCAGAGGACGTCCGCAAACAAGGCATTGAAGTAGGAGATTTTGTATCATTCGATCCGCGTTTCATCAAAACGGAAAGCGGATTTATCAAATCACGCCACCTCGATGATAAAGCGAGCACCGCCCTGTTGCTGCAATTGGCAAAGCAAGCGGCAAATGGGGAAACTTTGCCCCAGACGACTCATTTCTATATCTCCAATAATGAAGAAATCGGCTATGGCGGCAATTCCAATATTCCACTGGAAACAGAAGAATACATTGCTGTCGATATGGGAGCCATTGGAGATGGCCAACAATCCGATGAATACACGGTTTCGATTTGTGCAAAGGATTCGAGTGGTCCTTATCATTACGGGCTGACTCGCCAATTGATCGCTTTGGCAAAAGAGCGGAACATCGAGTACAAAGTGGACATTTATCCGTATTATGGATCTGATGCTTCTGCAGCAATCGGGGCTGGTGCTGATGTGAAACACGCCTTATTCGGCCCTGGGATTGAAGCATCCCATGCTTATGAGCGGACCCATATTGATTCATTGAAAGCGACAGCAGCGCTTCTTCATGCATATATCAACTCACCGCTCGGGTCATAATACTAGGAGGATTTCAGATGGACAGCAAGCAATTATTTAATCATATTTCAATTTCATCCATAAAAGGGGAATTGCCCGAATCTATTTCTCATATCACAATGGATTCCAGAGAGATTGTGCCAGGCTCCTTATTTGTCTGCATTAAAGGCTATACCGTTGACGGCCACGATTTTGCTGAACAAGCAGTAAAACAGGGCGCTGCGGTTATCTTAGCGGAAAAACCACTGAATTTAGAAGGCGCAGCTGTCGTAACAGTTCCCGATACAAGCCGGGCACTTGGTATTTTAGCGGCGCGCTTTTATGGCCACCCTTCCAAACGGCTGAATATGATCGGCGTGACGGGGACCAACGGAAAAACCAGTGTCGCGGGAATGCTTCACGCGATGCTTATGGAACTCGGGAAAACCTCCGCTTTGACCGGGACAATTGGTTTCAATTTAAACGGAGAACTGCATCCATCCGCCAATACGACAAGCGATGCCCTAACGACACAGCAAATGATTTGTCGCGCTTTAGAAGCGGGGAGCTCCCATATGACGATGGAAGTTTCTTCACACGGTCTCGTTCTAGGCCGGTTGGCTGGCGTTGAGTTCGATACGGCCATTTTCACGAACTTAACTCATGACCATTTGGATTTTCACGGAACGATGGAGGAGTACGGCCACGCCAAAGGGCTGCTGTTCTCGCAACTCGGACAGGATTTGACGCAGAACAAACGGGCAGTCTTGAATGTGGATGACGAATGGTCTGAAAAATTCGCAGCCATGACGCCTTTCCCTGTCTATACGTATGGCTTGGAGAATGACGCGATGTTCCGTGCGACTGATATCCGGTTAGAAGCAAAAGGAACGTCCTTTACTTTGCAATGTCCATCCGGTGACTTTCCGATTCAGATGAAATTGCTCGGTCACTTTAACGTTTACAATGCACTGGCGGCCATTGCCGCGTTGTCTGCAGAAGGCCATCCGATTGAACGGGTAATCGCGGCGCTCGAAGCCATTTCTCCAGTCGAGGGCCGTATGCAAATGGCAGAAATCGATGCACCCGTTTCGGTATTCATCGATTATGCACACACGCCGGATGCAATTGAAAAAGCCATTGCTGCTGTGGAGGACTTCAAGACCGGACGCCTCATTTTCTTGGTTGGCACCGGAGGAAATCGCGATAAGACGAAGCGGCCGATCATGGCGGAAAAAGCCTCAGTTGCGGATTATGTCGTCCTGACAACAGATGATCCGCGTTATGAATCGTATGATAGCATCTTGACCGATCTAGCGGCAGGCATGCAACATGAGCAATACGCTTGCATCGGTGACCGTGAAGAAGCGGTCCGTCACGCCGTGCAGCAGGCACAAGCGGGCGATATCATTATTTTAGCTGGCAAAGGGCATGAAGATTATCAGATTATCGAAAACACGAAATACCCTCATAGTGACAAAGAAATAGCAGAAAACGAAGCGCAGCGTAAATTCGGATCATGAATGAGAACGGGGAAATTGAAGTATTTTTCCCCGTTCATTTTTGCGTTTCAGCGAGAAACGCTTTCCGTAACTTCGGGCGATAGTTCTTGTTTTTTGCACGGTCCTTCTCTAAGATAGAGAGAGGAAATTAAAGGAGCGTATACAATGTCAGACCAATTACAACAAGCAATTGAAAGCAGAAGAACTTTCGCAATTATCTCCCACCCGGATGCCGGGAAAACGACTTTAACGGAAAAACTTTTGCTGTTCGGTGGCGCGATTCGCGATGCCGGAACAGTCAAAGGGAAAAAAACTGGGAAATTCGCTACGTCCGACTGGATGGAAATCGAGAAACAGCGCGGTATTTCCGTTACCTCGTCTGTTATGCAATTCGATTATTCAGGACATCGTGTCAATATTCTCGATACTCCTGGGCACCAAGATTTCAGTGAAGATACTTACCGAACACTGATGGCAGTGGATAGCGCCGTCATGATCATCGATGTGGCCAAAGGGATTGAAGCTCAAACCGTCAAGCTATTTAAAGTCTGTAAAATGCGCGGTATTCCTATTTTCACCTTTATCAACAAAATGGACCGCCAAGGGAAAGAGCCGCTTGAGTTGATGGAAGAGCTGGAAGAAGTGCTTGGCATTCAATCCTACGCAATGAACTGGCCAATTGGCATGGGGAAAGAATTCATGGGCATTTACGACCGTTTTAACAAGCGCGTTGAACCGTTCCGCACGGATGGCGAGCGTTTCATGGAACTTGATGAAAACGGCCACCTGGCAGGGGAACATGAAATGAAGCAAACTTCCTATTACACACAAGCGTTGGAAGATATCGAATTGCTGGAAGAAGCAGGAAACGAATTTTCCTTTGACCGCGTAGAAAAAGGCGAATTGACGCCTGTATTCTTTGGTTCAGCACTGGCCAATTTTGGTGTCGAGACTTTCCTGGAAACTTATTTGCAATTTGCGCCGCAGCCGCAGCCGCGATTGACCAAGCAAGAAGATATTGTCGATCCCGTAGAAACACCGTTTTCTGGCTTTGTCTTCAAAATTCAAGCCAATATGAATCCGGCGCACCGTGACCGCATCGCTTTTGTCCGCATCGTCTCAGGGGAGTTTGAGCGCGGCATGAACGTCACACTTTCACGTACCGGCAAATCTTTTAAACTATCGCAAACCACCCAGTTTCTAGCGGATGACCGGGAAATGGTCACCAAAGCGGTCGCTGGTGATATCATCGGGCTACACGATGTAGGGAATTACCAGATCGGCGATACGATCACAAGCGGCAAGAAATTCGAATTTGAAGCCTTGCCTCAGTTTACACCGGAGTTGTTCATGAAAGTGACGGCAAAAAACGTCATGAAGCAAAAGCATTTCCACAAAGGAATTCTGCAGCTCGTCCAAGAAGGTGCTATCCAGTATTACAAAACATTACATTTGGAAGAAGTCATTCTTGGCGCAGTTGGTCAACTTCAGTTTGAAGTGTTCGAGCACCGCATGAAAAATGAATACAATGTAGACGTCAGAATGGAGCCAGTCGGCAATAAAATTGCACGCTGGATCGAAAACGAGGAAGATGTTAAAGAGTCAATGTCAAGTGGCCGCTCCATGCTGGTTAAAGACCGCTATGACAATTTAGTGTTCTTGTTCGAAAACGATTTTGCAACGCGTTGGTTCCAGGATAAAAATCCGGAAATCCGCCTATACAGCCTTTTATAAAATGGAGTCTCCAACAGTCTGCTTTTTTAGCAGGCTGTTTTTGGCATTTTGGCAAACGGAACGATGAATTTCCCATTATCAAAAAACCATGGCGTTACTGTGAACAGACGACCTTAAGTTTGCGGTACAGGGCATTTTTTCTTATGATTAAGGGACTAGGCATAGAGAGGGATTGAACACATGAAACTAAGCGATTTTTCCATCAAGCGACCTGTACTGACCATCGTGACGATGATTTTGGTCATCATTTTAGGGGCGGTATCCTTTCTTCGCATACCGGTAACGTTAATTCCGGAGTTGAATCCGCCGATTGGCGTGGTAGTTACCAATTACCCAGGAGCCAGCCCAACGGAAGTAAACGAAAAAGTAACCAAACCGCTAGAAGAAAGCTTGGCAACTTTGCCGGGAATCGAATCGGTTCAATCGAATAGCCAGGAAGGATCCAATTTCATTTTGCTGGAGTTTGGCTGGGACACAGATATTGACGATGTGCAGTCAGAAGTCACTCAACGGATCGCCCAAACGCCGATTCCGGACGACTCCAACGATCCGCGCTTCTTGAAATTCGACCCGTCGCAATTCCCAATCATCCAATTGTCCTTGCGCGCTACTGACGCTGGGCAAGATGTCCGTGCCATTGCGGAAGAATTGGAAACCCAGCTGCGCCAGACAGATGGCGTAGCGAGCGTGAACGTCTCCGGCTCTTTGATCGAGGATATTTCGATCAAGCTGGACCCCGAAGAACTCGAAGAACGGGGATTGCAGCAAGCAGATATTGTTCAATTGATTCAAGCAAACAATGTTTCCTTGCCAGGCGACCCCATTGAAACGGAAGATGGGCGCAATTTAACCACGCGCATTGTCAGTACGCTCGAAAGTGTGGAGGACCTTGAAGACTTGATCGTGACGGTCGATCCACTCTCCGGCGACAATGTCACAGTGGCTGATGTTGCGGAAGTCGCAGTGACAGAACGGGAAACTAGCAGCGAGACACGTGCCAATGAAGAGCCTGCGGTATTGCTGTCGGTGCTTCAGGAATCCGGTGCCAACACAGCTGACGTGTCGACGGCATTTCAGGAACGTCTCGATGAATTGCTTGCGGAAGAGCGCTTCTCGGCTGTAGAGGCGGATATTCTATTTGACCAGGGAGACTACGTGAAACTGGCCATCAATAATATTGGGCAAACCCTAATCCTAGGCGGCATATTCGCGATGCTGGTGTTGTTCTTCTTCCTTCGCGGAATCAAGAGCCCGATCATCATCGGTGTGGCAATTCCTTATTCGGTTATCGTGACCTTTGTATTGATGTTCTTTGCCGACTTCGCGTTAAACATTTTGACACTTGGTGCTTTAGCGCTTGGTATTGGGATGCTTGTCGATAACGCCATTGTCGTCATCGAAAACATCGAACGCCATTTGGCGATGGGCAAAAAGCCGAAACAAGCAGCATCGGATGGATCGCGTGAAGTGGCTGGGGCAATCACTGCTTCGACATTGACCACTGTCGCCGTATTCGTGCCAGTTATTTTCATCTCCGGCCTAATCGGAGAAATTTTCTTTGAGTTTGCGTTGACGATTTCGTTCAGCTTGATCGCTTCACTTGCTGTCGCCCTCACTGTCATTCCTATGATGGCTTCTCGGATGCTCGGCCAAAAAGACGGTAAACCAAAGACAGTGAAGCCTGATTCCAAAGGTGTCCGTGGATTTGAGAAAAGCGTATTGTGGGCATTGCGCCACCGCATCCTTGTGCTGTTGACCGCCTTGTTGTTCCTTGGCCTTGGCGCATTCGGTGTTTCCCAAGTAGGAACTGAATTCTTGCCGGCGACAGATGAAGGATTCGTCAGCGTTACGGTTGAGCTCGAAAACGGTTCATCTACAGCCGCAACCGATGAAGTGGTACAAAGAATAGAAGAAGAATTGAAGACTGAAGAAGAAGTCGATGTATATGTCAGCTTGATTGGTGCGACTCAACAAGGCCAGGCGCAAGGCAGCGCAGAATCCAATACGGCAGAAATTTACGTCAAACTCGTGCCACTGGATGAACGCGAACGTTCGGTCTTTGAGTTCGTCGATGATGTACAGCCGCAAGTCCTGGAGAAAATCGGGGACGATGCACTCGTCAACTTTAATCTGCAGACAGCAGCCGGCTCGACACCGAATACACTTAGCTTTACGGTGACCGATACGGACAAGCAGCGTTTAGATGAAGCGGTTGCTGCAATTGACGGCGAATTAGCTAGCTTACCGAATGTGGTCGAATTGACAAATGACCGTCAGGAAACGATCGACGAAATACAGATGACGATCGACCGGGAAGCAGCGACTGAAAACAACCTGGCGCCGGTGCAAATCGCCCAGACGGTCAACAACATCACGCGCGGCGTGCTGGCAACGCAAGTAATCGATGAACAAGATGAAGTGCTCAGCGTTTTTGTTTCTTATGATGAAGAGCAGCGGGACAGCGTCGAAAGCTTGCGTGAACTGACGCTGCGCACACCATCCGGCGCATTTGTCGAGTTACAGGACCTAGCTGATATTGAAGTCGCCCAAGGGCCTGTTTCGATCAGCCGGGTGGACCAGGCTGAAAGTGTATCATTCACGCTGCAATATCCGTCCGATCAAACATTGGGAGATATCTCCACTGTAGTCGATGAAGCCATCGCAGATTTGGATCTGTCGGATCAAACCGTGGTTTCCTTTGGCGGTGACCGCGAGCTGTTCGAAGATTCCATCGATGATATGTTATTGGCTGTTGTATTGGCGATCGTTCTCGTTTATATCGTGATGGCCGCACAATTCGAGTCATTCAAATATCCATTGGTAATTATGTTCACGGTGCCATTGATGGTCATCGGGGTGTCGATTGCGCTATTCGTCACACAGACGCCAATCAGCATCACCGCCGTCATCGGAGTACTGGTCCTTGTCGGTATAGTCGTCAACAACGGGATTGTGCTCGTTGATTACATCAATCAACGAAAAGAAGCTGGACTCGCTTCCTTTGAGGCGATTGTGACGGCGGTCCATGACCGGAGAAGACCGATCTTAATGACGGCCCTGACCACAATTTTAGGCCTCTTGCCATTAGCGATCGGCATTGGGGAAGGCACTGAAATTAACCAGCCGATGGGGATTGCCGTTATCGGCGGCTTGATCAGTTCGACTTTCCTATCCCTCTACGTCGTTCCGGTTGTCTACAGTTTGTTTGACCGGGAGACGCGCTTTATGAACAGCAAGAAAAGAAAAGCGGCAAGAGCAGAGAAATAAATGAAGGGGCTGTCCCAAAAGGTCATGAAAAGTGACTTTTAGGGGCAGTCTCTTTTTTTCTAAAGAAAAGGCTGATGTCCATTTTGACGGACGCTTTCCGTGGGCACGGCCTTAGCCGCTTCCCTCGCGTCGCTCCTTCGCTTAGCTCAGTCACTGTTCCCGCTGGATTCGCCGTCTCCATTCCCATCAGCTGACTACTCTCAGGTGCCTCACCGATAAATCAAAAACAGACAGAGAACAACAATTTTTTTCTCAGTCTGTTTTATTTTAGGACTTATGAGACATCCCCTTTTTTATCTGAAAAATTCATGATTGCCCCCTTCATTTTTTAGTAAAATACAGAAAAGGGGAGTGATTGGATGAATAGAATGGTCTTTACGGGTTTCCCGGGATTTATCGCCACACGGTTGATGGAGTCGTGTGCACAAAAGGGATTTAGCTTATCGGCAATCGTTTTGCCTAGCGAGATGGAAAAAGCACAAAAGCAGGCTGATCGAATTAGGCAGCAAACAGGCTGTGGAACGATCCGTTTACTGCCAGGAGACATCACAATGGCGGGCTTGGCGCTTTCAGAGGAAGACAGATCCTGGTTGGAAGACCAGCAGCTCATCTTTTGGCATTTGGCGGCTATCTATGATTTAGCAGTGCCGAAACACATCGCGAAAAAAGTCAATATTCTCGGTACACAAAATATCAACGACTTAGTCAAATCATTGAATAAGCTGGAGCGTTATATGTATTTCAGCACCGCTTATGTAGCGGGCAATAGAGAAGGCATATTGCGGGAAGATGAACTCATCCGTCCCAAAGCATTCAAAAACCATTACGAAGAGACGAAGTATGAAGCAGAACTCCTCGTCGAGCAATTGAAACCACAAGTGCCGACTACGATCATCCGTCCGGGAATCGTCAGGGGGCATTCAGAAAGCGGGGAAACATCCAAATTCGACGGCCCATACTTTTTCTTGAATATGATTGACCGAATGAAGCATTTGCCGGCTATCCCGTATATTGGGCACTCGAATACCACCATAAATGTAGTGCCTGTCGATTACATCCTCGACGCCTCTATTTATTTGAGCCAACTCAAAAAAGCGGAATCGGCAACCGTTCACTTGACTGACCCCGAGCCCCATCCTGTAGAAGAAGTATACCGGGCAATGGTCTTTGAAATGACCGGACGCTACCCGAAAGGAAGAATTCCAAAGAATCTTGCAAAGTTCTCGATGTCGATGCCAGCCATTCGAAAATATCTCGGAGTCGAAGCGGAAACTTTGGATTATATGGACTGGCAAGCGCATTTCGATACGCAAAACGCGCTAGCCTTGTTAAAAGAAAGCGGCATCCGGCCAGCAGATTTTCTCGAAACCATTCCCGCTATGGTAGCCTTTTACAACGAGCATAAAAAAGACCGCACTTATCATGTGACCATTGCCTAATAGTTTACACACGATGGGCAAGTGCTATAATACACCTACAGACCAATAATTCGGACTCTCGACAAAGGGGAGTAGCTATAGGGAAACCTATTTCACAGCCGTCAATACGTGGCTTTTAGCCATCGGTTGTGATAGCGCATACCACTACGCTTAGCAAGACCTTTGCCTTCTATTAGGCATGGGTCTTTTTTGTCGGGGAAAAACAGGAGGGACATTATGGATACATTATTATTGGAATATGCATGGGTGCTACTGGTGCTGATTGGGCTCGAAGGCTTGCTCGCTGCAGACAATGCGGTAGTCATGGCGGTCATGGTCAAGCATTTGCCAAAGCGCCAACAGAAGAAAGCCTTATTTTACGGTTTGGCAGGAGCCTTTGTTTTTCGGTTTGCCGCTTTGTTCATGATTACTTTATTGGTGAATATTTGGCAAATCCAAGCGCTTGGTGCGGCATATTTGCTGTTTATCGCAGCCAAACATATATACGACCAGCGAAAAGGCGAGGAACATACGATAGAGCCCGAAACGACGAAAGGCTCGGGTTTCTGGATGACCGTTTTGAAAGTGGAACTGGCCGATATCGCTTTTGCCATCGACTCGATGCTCGCCGCCGTAGCGCTGGCGGTGACTTTGCCGCATCTCGGCGAATTTAACATCGGGGGCATCAATGGCGGCCAATTCGGCGTGATGCTGGCTGGCGGATTGATCGGCGTGATCATCATGCGTTTTGCTGCGCATAAATTCGTCCGGCTATTGGAAAGGTATCCTCAGCTTGAGACTGCGGCATTTGTAGTGGTCGGCTGGGTAGGCGTTAAATTGGTCGTTTTGACTTTATCCCACGAAAAATTGGGCGTCCTGCCGCACGATTTCCCGCATTCAACAGGGTGGACGATCACATTCTGGCTAGTATTACTGGGCATTGTGCTGGTTGGCGTATTAAATGGCCTTAGAAAGAACAAGCAACAAAATGCGTAGGCGCTTAACAAATAACCTTGCGGAGTAAATGCTCTGCAAGGTTATTTTTCTGCAATTTTTCACATGACGGACACAAGAGAGACTTGTCACACGAATGTAATATTCAGCACGCCCCCTCGTTCTTCTAAATTCTTGGACTGAAAGCTACAATAGAGTAAATGGAATTGAAATGGGGTGAGTTGCATGCTATTGACTGCTTTAGGCGGTTTGTTTGGATATGGAGAAACACCGGCTGAAACTTTGGCCAAGCTCGCGCAACAAGGCGATGAAGACGCTGAAGAACAATTGATTTCCTCACATATCCCGTTCGTGAAAAAAACCGCCGCACAAGTATGCAAACGGTTCATCGACGATCATCAGGATGAATACAGCATTGCGCTCCTGGCTTTTCATGAGGCGATTCGCCAATACCGTCCGGGACATGAGGCTTCATTTTTAACGTTTGCCCATATGGTCATCCGCCGCAGAGTGATCGACCATATTCGGAAAGAGAGCAGGCGGCAGGAATTTAGCCATGATTTCATGGCTTTGCCGAATGAAGATCATCACAACCCTATCGGCGACCGCGCATCGGCTGCTTTCTATTCAGAACAGGAGCAGACGGCTAAGCGGCGTGAAGAAATCATGCGATTCGAAGAAATGCTTTCAACGTTCGATTTGTCTTTCCAAATGATCGCCAAAGTTTCTCCAGCGCATGAAGACGCAAGGCGAAATGCCATCCAGATTGCGCAATTAGTGGCGGAAACAGATGAATACAAGCAATTTTTGCTCGACAAGAAAAAACTTCCGGTCAAGGATATTGAGGCGTTGGTCCAGGTCTCAAGAAAAACCATTGAGCGAAACCGGAAATACATAATAGCAATGGCTCTCTTGATGATGAGCGAGTTGCATTATTTAAAAGATTATTTAAAGGGGCGGTTAAACTAATGCAAATGCAAAAAGGCATATGTATGGAACTTGATGGAGACCGTTCTGTCTACATGCTCGCAGATGGACGCTTTGTAACCGGCAAGCCAACAGCTGACACGGTCGTGGGCGATGAGGCATATTTCGAACCCGTAAAGGTTTCGAATCGTCGTTTCAAGCCATTCGCCATGCCGCTTATCGCATCCGTTGCCGCGCTGTTTTTGTTTATTTCCACATGGGTGCTGCCTACTGATGAAGCGTATGGGTATGTGCAGGTCGAATCCAATCCCGGTATTGAAATGGGAGTGAATGACGATTGGCAGGTCATTTCAATGAGGGACTTGAATGAAGATGGCAAACAATTGATTGCCAAATTAGCGGATTGGGAAAATGAAGAATTTGAAGCGGTATTGCAAAATGTCCTCAGTTTATCTGTAGACGAAGATACTGAGCATGTGACCATTACCACAGTTCAAGAAGGTGATGGAACGGATGCTACGGTCAAAGTCGAACAAATCGCTTTGGCGGCGTTGTTCACGGGAAACAATCAAGCATTACAAATACATTTGAAAAAAGCGAATAAAAAACAATGGCGTGAGGCGAAAGAGCAGCAAGTGCCAGTAGCCAGGCTGATAGAGAAAGACCGGACTTTTACCTCGCCGCGCAGCCAAGAAAACGACGTGCAGCCTGCACAAAATGAAGGCATCAAAGTAAAACAAGAATCGGAAGACCAGGAACCCCCTGCCAAAGTTCAACAACCTGAACCTCCCAAGGCTAAAAAGGAAAATGAACCCGCTTCTACAAATAGCAATAAAGAGGAAAAGCCCAAAAAACCGGACACACAGTCTAAACCGGCATCAGATAACAATGACAACAACAAAGTTAAAGAACCTGCTGTAAAAGTACCAGCGGCTCCAAAAGAGACGAAAAAACAAGAAAAACCGGAACCCGTAAAACCCAAAAGCTCAAATGCTGGAGAAGGCAATAATTCCGGGAATTCCAAAGCCAAAACAAAGCCGAAAAAAGAGCCTCCTTCTTCTAGCAACAGTAAAGCCGAGCAGCCAAAACAAGACAGCCAAAGCAAAGGCAATCCAGCTCCAGACAAGCCGAAAGACCAGGAAAACAAACTCAACAAAGGCAAAGACAATAGCAATAATAGCAACAGCAACGGGAAGGAAAACAGCAACAACGGCAAGGAAAATGGCAATACTAACAGCAATTCATCAAAGGCAGATAAGGAAAAGCCCAAAAAACCGAAGGACTAGTGAGAAACAGGTTATGCCTTTTGTGAAAACAGCTGTCCATTTGGCCAAAGAGCAGCACAGCCGGTGACGGTTTGATCTAAAAAACGCTTATTCCTCGAACACCGCACTATGCGGCAATGTCTAAGGGAAAAAGCGCTTTTTTATTGCATTTGGAAAGTAAACAACAAAAGTGGCGGTTTCCGTCGGAATATTTACAAGGAAGGGGGCGCTTTACGAAAAAGCCCTTTTCTTTTCACTGTACTTTACATAGAATGGGAAGAGAGTTAGTTGCAGAAGGGAATTTTACGCTTATGAACAAATCATTTCAACGTGTCCGAAATCTTACACCTGCACAGGCAATCGTGGCGTATTATTTCGTAGCGATTGCTTTTTCCTTTTTGCTTTTGCGGCTTCCGGGAGTCTTGCAGCCTGGAGTGAGCATGACCTACATCGATACTTTATTTACCGCCGTTAGCGCGGTTAGCGTTACCGGCCTGACCGTCATTGATGTCTCCCAGACTTTATCCGTGTTTGGCATCATCGTTTTGATGGTCATCTTGCAGTTCGGGGGCATCGGCATCATGTCGATCGGAACATTTTTCTGGATTCTGCTCGGCAAGCGAATTGGGCTGAGAGAACGCCAATTGATCATGGTCGACCATAACCAATCGAGCATGGCAGGCGTCGTCAAATTGATTACCGAAATCGTTAAGATTCTTTTGTTGATCGAAGCGATTGGTGCGCTCATTTTGACTGTCTACTTCACGCAATACTTCTATAGCTTCGGCGAAGCACTTTTACACGGCGTGTTCGGATCAGTCACAGCAACGACCAATGGCGGATTTGACATTACAGGTGCTTCTTTGCAGCCCTATGTCGATGATTATTTCGTCCAGATCGTCAATATGTTATTAATCATTCTTGGGGCGATTGGCTTTCCTGTATTGATCGAGTTAAAAGAGTTCTTGTCGAATGAAACCAAAAACTTCCGCTTTTCATTGTTCACTAAAATTACAACGAGCATCTTTGGCATGCTGCTTGTTGTCGGAACGATCGGTATCTTGATCTTGGAGTCGGTTAATGCATTTAAAGGAATGTCGTGGCATCAGACTTTCTTTGGGGCGTTGTTCCATTCGGTCTCTTCCCGCTCCGGTGGCTTGGTGACCATCGACATTACCCAGTTCAGCGACGCGACCAATGTATTCATGAGTGCGCTTATGTTTATTGGGGCCTCGCCAAGTTCAGCAGGTGGCGGTATCCGGACGACCACTTTTGCAATCGCCATTTTGTTTTTGATCAATTTTGCAAGAGGCAAGAATACCATTCAAATTTTCAACCGTGAAATTGAGTTGATTGATGTGTTTAGGTCGTTTGCAGTTTTGTTCCTTGCAGGGACAATGGTCATCGTTGCGACAATGCTGTTGATCATCACTGAACCAAATGCATCGATTGTAGAGATTCTCTTTGAAATCACTTCAGCATTCGGTACGTGCGGAATGTCGCTCGGACTGACGAGTGACTTGTCCTCAGTTGGCAAAGTGATCGTCATGATTTTGATGTTTATCGGCCGCGTTGGCTTGATTTCCTTCTTGTTTACCATCGGCGGAAAAACAGATCCAACAAAATTCCATTATCCGAAAGAGCGTGTCATCATTGGATAAGTCGGCCGTACGTGCTATTCGGCCAGCAAAGGGATATAATTAAAGCAATCGAGTGATTATAGCAGAAATGAGTGAACGAAAATGAATGAAGACATTAAGCAGTCATTGAAACTGTTTATCGTGTTGTCCCGTGCGCATAAAGCGATCTCGGAACAAACCAACCAATTTTTTCAGGAAAACGGCGTTAACCCAACAGAATTTGCAGTGCTGGAGTTGCTTTATCATAAAGGGCGCCAGCCGCTACAAAAAATTGGCGGAAAAATCCTTCTAGCGAGCGGATCGATTACTTATGTTATCGATAAGTTGGAAAAGCGTGGCTTTATTACGCGCGTCAACTGCCCGACCGATCGCCGCATTACGTATGCGGAAATCACAGAAGAAGGAAAGGCGTTTATGGCAGATATCTTCCCGTCTCACGAACAAAAATTGCATGACTTGACGGCTGCTTTATCTACTGAAGAAAAAGAACAAGCCATCGAATTGATGAAAAAAATCGGTTTGTCGATCAAAGATTTATCTTATTAAAAAAAGATCCTCCGCTTGGGAGGATCTTTTTCTATTTTTATCCGGGCGTTGCTTTACAGTGGCAATGGCAGAACGATGAACAAGAGAACGAGCACCACCAAATGAGTGATGATGAGCAGCGGCATACTGCGCTTCCATTCATAGAGTAAGCCGAGCAATACACCGGCAACAACTCCCGCTACGATGCTTGGCCAAAATCCGCTGAAAGCTAAGGCGATGCCGAATAAGAGCGAAGCGCCTAAGACAGCGAATGGCGGCTGCATATATTTTTTCAGTTGCTGCTGTATATAGCCGCGCCAGAAAAGTTCTTCACCAGGCACGATAACAAACATCAGCAATAGGTAATGCCAAATGCTAGTCGGGGCAAACAAGGTTTGCAGAGCAGATACAGGCCCTTTAACATTCAGTGGAAGGACATCGAATACCAAGTAGCCAATCGCTAAAATGGCATAGATGATCGTACCGAACACAAGGCCATATATTAATGATTTCCAGGTTTTTAATTCATCAAATACTGAGTAATGAACAAGCGCGATCGACATCAAGACTAATATCGCAAATGTGTGCATATACCAGAAGATGGCGGTGTTTTCGAAAGCCAGGTGGTACAAGTAAAGCGAAAGCGGCAACAGCCAAATCAGCGTATGGCGCTTTAATAAAGTAAACATAAAAATCCTCCTAAAATCAACCAACGCTGCCCATATTGTAGGGGCAAGCGTGATGTAGCTGGACGGGTAAGGTTTCGTCCGTATAGTATTATAACAGAACCATTTTAACAAAACGAAAAGAAAGGGGAACATTTCATGACTGATTATGCGAATGAACTAGAGCGATTAAAAACGGGGGAGATCGAAACACTCGACATCCCGAAAGAGGAATTCCTGAAATTCCGTGAGATTTTAACCGAACGAGAAGACTTCAAGCATTTTCGTGGAACTGCATTCCATCACGGCAAAACACAATACGAATATACGATAGAACCATCAAAATAAAATCTATGCAAAATGCCGTTGCGCTGTAAGTCTTACAAAAAGTGCTGAAGTTTTTAAAAAAAGAGGTTTAGCCCTCGTTTGGAGGGGGCATAGTATACTTGAACACAGCAACATTCTCATTTCCCCCTTTTGTGGCCGGACCTTTATGGACCGGCCTTTTTTTTATGCCAAAAAGAAGGGTGAATAGACTGATAATTTTTGCTATTATGGAAGTACAGAGGAGGCAATAAAATGAAAATTGGATTTATCGGTACAGGTGTTATGGGTAATAGCATTGGACGCCATCTGCTGGAGGGAGGCCATGAGCTTTCTGTTTTTACAAGAACTGCAAAAAAAGCTGACGATCTCTTGGAACGAGGCGCATCATGGAAAGATACGCCGCGGGATCTGGCAACAGATGCAGAAGTGATTTTCACGATGGTCGGTTACCCGGAAGATGTCAGAGAAATCTACTTTGGCGAGAACGGCTTATTAGCCAATGCTAACAAAGGAACGGTGCTCATTGATTTGACCACTTCCCAGCCGAAACTGGCTCAGGAAATTTCAGATGCAGCACGTGCTAAAGGGATGCATGCACTGGATGCCCCAGTTTCTGGTGGGGATATCGGCGCAAAAAACGCGGTGCTATCCGTTATGGTCGGCGGCGAGGAAGACGTGTTCAAGCAATTGCTTCCACTGTTTCGGTTATTTGCAGGCAACATCATTCTCCAAGGCCCGGCCGGTTCTGGACAACATACAAAAATGTGCAACCAGATCAATATCGCAAATAATATGTTAGGAGTCTGCGAATCGCTGATTTATGCAAAAAAAGCAGGATTGGACCCGGAGAACGTGCTGCGATCAATTTCAGCTGGCGCCGCTGGATCTTGGTCGTTATCGAACTTGGCTCCGAAAATGATAGAAGGCGATTTTCGACCTGGATTTTATATCAAGCATTTCATCAAGGACATGAAAATAGCGGTAGAGGAATCTGAACGATGGGGCTTGGAGTTGCCAGGATTGAAATTATCGCTCGGCATCTATGAGGAGCTCGAACGCGGAGGAGATGGTGACTTCGGCACACAAGCCTTAATTCGTCATTTTGACTTTGTGGAAAAATAACCAAAAAAACCCGGCAAAATGCATTTGCCGGTTGATCAGTCGAAATAGGATTTTTTAGGTGTATAGAAACGATTCGTTTCTTTCGGTTCATAGCGCTTAGAAAAAGCCGAGAGCGCAGTCTTTTTTTCCTGAGGCTTCAGCCCGGTATAATTTTGAAGCAATTCTTTCGCATGCTTCAGGTTCATACGGCTTGGTGGATTGCGATAGGATTCGTCCAAGTCACCAAAATGCTCGAGCGAATGGAAATCTTCCTTTTTGGGAAGCATGTGAAAATAATAATTACCGCATTTTACGAGGACAGATGATTGTTGTTGGCTTTTTCGGGGGTTTTTGCTGAAGTGCAGGCCAAGCTTTTGAGCTCGTTTTTGTTGAATCATCAGATTCAAAGATTGTTTTTTCAAGGCATAGAGAAATTGATTGTCAGGAGCAGTCTTAGCGTGGCGGTTAACAGTGAAGATAGCTTGAGCGATTTCCGAATCTTTCATTGTCAGGGACATGAGCTCATTCCTTTCGCAATAATGGATAAATTAGTCTTTGCTTATCATATCAAAATTTTCAGTCACTGTACATAAACCGAATTCGATAGAAAACTTCAGAGAAGACTCAAAAAAGGGGATGTTGAAATGTTAAGTGAGCAAACAATAATTGTAACCGGTGGATCCAGTGGGATGGGCTTACACATGGCAGAAAAATTTGCTGCTGAAGGGGCAAACGTCATCATTACGGGACGTGATATGGAAAAATTGAATGAGGCCTTGACTAAATTATCAGCGCTGCGCGGTCAGGCAGAAGCTTTCCAGATGGATGTTCGCGAACCTGAACACGCTAAGGCAATGGTCAGTTTCGCTCATGAAAAATTCGGGAGAATCGATGGCCTTGTTAATAACGCGGCCGGAAATTTCATTGTCCATGCCGAAAAATTATCGCCCAATGGTTGGCGCTCTGTCATTGATATCGTCTTGAACGGGACGTTTTTTTGTTCTCATGCTGTAGGAAATTACTGGATTGAAAATGGAACAAAGGGGAATATACTAAATATGTTGGCAACATATGCCTGGAATGCCGGCGCTGGCGTTGCACACTCTGCCGCCGCAAAAGCCGGGGTCATGTCGCTGACTCGAACGCTAGCGGTCGAATGGGGTACGCAATACGGCATTCGCGTCAATGGAATTGCTCCTGGTCCCATCGAACGGACGGGGGGAGCGGAAAAATTGTTTGAGTCTCAAGAAGCGGTGCAACGGACTTTGAAATCTGTTCCTTTAGGACGGCTTGGAAAACCGGAAGAAGTGGCAGAACTGGCTGCTTTTATCATGTCGGAAAAAGCGGCTTATATGAATGGTGAAATCGTGACCTTAGACGGTGGACAGTGGTTGAATAAGTTTCCTTTTTAAGGCGAAATCCCCAATTAAATAGTTTCGGGAACCGTATTATGTTATGATGTAATCGAAGTGTTTCAGCATCATATGCGATGCAAAAGGAGTAGAGCACATGATTTCATTACCGAGCAAAGATTTTCTAGAAACCCCGATTGAAGAATTTGTCATCTCGTCCGAAAAAGTAGCACATGTCCAAATCGGCAATAGTGCCGAGCATGCTTTATTGGTTTTGACGAAGACCGGCTATTCAGCCATCCCGGTTTTGGATGCGAAGTACCGGTTTCACGGCTTAATTAACGCCCAGCGCATCACAGATGCCATTCTTGGAATGGACCATATAGAATACGAGAAACTAGGCAATATACGAGTCGAGGAGATCATGCAGACTGACTTGCCGCTGATCCATTTGAATGACCGTTTTCAAAGGGCATTGGATTTAGTGATTGACCAGAATTTCCTGTGTGTTGTGGATGACAATGGAATGTTTATGGGTATCTTAACGAGACGGATCGTCTTAAAGCAATTAAAAAAACAACTATACCAGTTCAAACGATAATCACCCTGAAAAAGGTCTCATCCATTGAGGCCTTTTTTTCTGCTGGTTGTGAAAGTAGGGAATAATATGAAACAACCGAAACGCCCACTCATTTTACTGGCAGTCATGCTGGCGATGTTCGTCTCGGCAGTTGAAGCGACCATAGTTTCAACTGCCATGCCAAGTATTGCTGCAGATCTCGGGGGCTTCTCAAAATACAGCTGGGTGTTCTCTGCTTATTTATTGATGAGTACCGTGACGGTGTTATTATATGGCAAGTTGGCGGATCTTGTTGGCAGAAAAGCGATTTTTGCGTTCGGCATGCTGTTGTTTTTATTCGGGTCATTGCTCTGCGGGTTAGCAGACTCGATGGAGCAATTGATCGCTTTTCGCTTTATCCAGGGGGCGGGGGCAGGGGCTATCATGCCGATTGCCTCGACCATTATAGGGGATATTTATTCCACAGAGGAACGAGCGAAGATCCAAGGCTATTTGTCGAGTGTATGGGGCATTTCAGCCATCGCAGGGCCTGCCATCGGAGGTGTCTTGGTGGCGACGATTGGTTGGCAATATGTGTTTTGGGTCAACTTGCCGCTTGGAATTTTGTCGCTGCTTGGTATCGTGATTTATTTAAAAGAACCGAAACGTATGGAACGGGCGAATATCGATTACAAAGGTGCTTTGTTTTTGACGCTTGCATTGAGCAGTGTCTTATATCTGTTGATCGAAGGGGGAGTGTCTTTTAATTGGCTCTCCACTCCTTCTTTTGTTCTGGCATTGATTGGCATTGTGTTCATGTTCTGGTTTGTCAAAGCAGAACGTGTGTCGATCGATCCGATGATGCCTTTTGAAATTTGGCAAAATCGGGCAATCCGCTATGCAAATTTGGTGTCTCTTGCAACGGGAATCATATTGATCGGCATTTCAAGTTATCTGCCGGCCTATGTCACTGGTGTTATGGAACAGCCAGCTGCAATTGCAGGGTTCACTTTAACAACGATGTCCATTGGTTGGCCGATTGCTTCGGTCTTTTCCGGAAGGCTGTTAATCAAAATCGGTTATTTCCGCACTTCGCTGCTCGGAGGGGTATTTTTGCTATTGGGCACCGCATTATTTGTTTTCATGCAGCCCGGATTTGGACCGCTTTGGGCAGGGATGTCGAGTTTTTTCGTCGGTGTCGGCATGGGATTGACGAGTACCGCTTTTATCGTTTCCATCCAATCAGCTGTTTCCTACGACAAGCGTGGAGCGGCAACCGCATCCAATATGTTCATGCGCAATCTTGGCAGCACAATTGGCGTGGCACTTCTCGGCAGCATATTAAATAGCTCGCTGCTAAACCGGCTAAATGATGCGGGGAGCCGTCTGTCGCTGGAGTCGGTCAACGCTATATTAAGCATGGATAGTCGCGCCAAATTGCCTGAAGCAGAAAAGCAGGTATTGCAAGAAGCATTGGCTTTTGGACTGCGCAATGTTTACAGTATCGCATTTCTCTGTGCCTTGATCAGTGTTTTGCTAATTTTCGGCTTGAGGGGATTGAAAGGAGTGAAACCGGATGTCCAATGAAGAACTGATTATCAAAGTGCTGGCTGAAGAAGGCAATATGCGAAAAGCAGCAGAACGGCTGTTTCTGTCGCAGCCAGCCTTATCTCAGCGATTGCAATCGATCGAAAAGGAATGGGGGCAACAATTGTTTGTGCGTTCCCAGAAAGGCTTGACTCCCACTCCTGCGGGTGAATTGGTCATCCAATACGCAAAGGAAGCAGTTGTGCGGCGGGAAGAAATGTTTGAACAGCTGCACACTTTAAGTGAAAAAGTGCATGGCACCTTGAAAATTGCCTGCGCATCGATTATCGGACAGAACTGGCTTCCGAAAGTATTGAAAGATTTTATTACACTGTATCCTGAAGCGAAAGTGCAATTGATCACCGGCTGGAGTTCTGAAATTGTCCGTGCTTTGTACGACGGCGAAGCGCATATCGGCATCGTTCGGGGCCAGACCGACTGGAAAGGACCGAAGATTCATCTGTTCAAAGACACTTTGTATTTGGTCGACAAAGAAATCAGTTCGCTCGAAGAAGTGATGATGACCGAGCGGCCGTTTATCCAATTTAAAAGCGATTCCACTTATTACGAGGAAATCCAACAGTGGTGGCAAAAGCATTTCGCCTCCAACCCGAAGCGCCAAATTACGGTCGACCAGATCGAGACGTGTAAGCAAATGGCCGTCAATGGAATCGGCTATGCAATTTTGCCATCGATTACCCTGACAGGGGCAGAAGATGTCCATACGGTGCCGCTGACGAATAGCGAACAGGAACTTGAATTGACCCGGGACACATGGCTGATTGGCTATGAATCGTCTTTCCAGCTTCGGCAAGTCGGGGCATTTGTCGATATTGTCAAAAAACATGCCACTCTGTTAAGCTAAAGGATGTATTATTATACTGAATCAGATATAATAACACCATTACACGAGAGAAAGAGGTTTTGATCAATGGAACAAATGGATGCAAATCAAATTATTTCGTACATACAAAATGCGAAGAAATCGACACCTGTAAAAGTATATGTCAAAGGTGACGGCGTAGCTGCGCTTAACTTTGGCGAAGGCTCGAAAGTATTCGGAGAAGGCAATCACGCGACAGTATTCGGAGAATGGGCTGAAGTGGAAAAAGCACTTGAGCAGCATGCTTCAGTCATCGAAGATTCCGTAGTGGAAAACGATCGCAGAAACTCAGCGATTCCGATGCTTGACTTGAAAAATATTAATTCCCGCATCGAACCAGGTGCGTTTATCCGTGAAAACGTTGAGATTGGCAGCAATTGCATCATTATGATGGGTGCTGTCATCAATATTGGATCCGTGATCGGTGATGGTACGATGATCGACATGGGCGTGATCATGGGCGGCCGCGCAACAGTCGGGAAAAACTGCCACATTGGAGCGGGCGCAGTACTTGCAGGTGTCATCGAGCCTGCATCCGCTACACCGGTCATTGTCGAGGACGATGTCATGATTGGCGCAAACGCAGTCGTTTTGGAAGGGGTGCGCATTGGCAAAGGTTCCGTCGTCGCTGCAGGAGCTGTCGTGATCGAAGATGTTCCTGAGAACGCTGTGGTTGGAGGAGCGCCAGCACGCGTGTTGAAGCTGATGGATGAAAAAACCCGATCAAAAACGGAAATCAAGCAAGAACTCCGCCAGCTGTAAGAGGCCATTTATGGATCTTATTCAAATCAGGAGAGAGCTGCATGAAATTCCGGAAATCGGATTTCAGGAATTCAAAACGCAAAGCTATTTGAAAAAAATCATCTTGCAAATGCCATCTGATCGTCTCGAACTGGTTGAGTGGCGAACGGGCCTTGTGATCAAAGTGAAGGGCCTCTCACCCGAAAAAACGATCGGATGGCGCACGGATATCGATGGCTTGCCGATCCTTGAGGAAACCGGCTTGCCGTTTGCTTCCTGCCATGAAGGGTTCATGCATGCATGTGGTCACGATATGCATATGGCGGTTGCGCTCGGCTTATTGGAACAGCTGGTAGAACAGCCACTCGATAACGATGCCGTGATTTTGTTTCAACCGGCTGAAGAAGGACCAGGCGGCGCTGAGCCGCTGCTAGCATGGCTTGAACAGGAACGTCCGGACTTGGTGCCGGATGAACTTTTCGCCTTGCACATCGCGCCTGAACTGCCCCTTGGCACTGTGGCGACAAAACCTGGGCTATTGTTTGCCAATACATCGGAATTGTTTATTGACCTGCACGGCAAAGGCGGACATGCCGCTTACCCACATCAGACGCGCGATATGGCGGTGGCCGCAGCGGCTTTAATGATGCAGTTGCAAACAGTGGTCAGCCGCAATGTCGACCCGATGGATTCGGCCGTGGTGACAGTTGGGAAAATGTCAGCCGGCACTGTGCAGAATATCATCGCTGAACGAGCGCGTTTAGAAGGGACCATTCGTACTTTGACGCCGGAGTCGATGGAAAGTGTGAAACAGCGTATTGAAGCGTTGTGCAAATCGATTGAGACGGGCTATGAATGCCAAGTGTCGATCGATTACGGAGCAAACTACCGTCAAGTGGACAATGATGAGCAGCTCGCGGAGTCGTTTTTACGCTACGCACAAGATGCTCCAGGCATCCAAGCTGTCCGCAGCAAAGCGGCCATGACAGGTGAAGATTTCGGCTATTTTACTGAACGGCTGCCATCTTTGATGTTCTGGGCAGGGGTAGGATCGGATTACGGCTTGCATCATGCCAAATTGATCCCAGATGAAGGCATCCTGGCGTATATGCCAAAATTCCTCTACGACTATTTCAAGGAACGATAAAAAAGCGAGATGCCATTGCGGCATCTCGCTTTTTGTTTGGGTGATTTAGTTGCTACGGCTCTCCTGCAGCAATTCTTTCTTTTGAGACGACCAGCTCCAAGCAATAAAGAAACAAACGAGCAGGATGAACGTTCCGGTGATATACGGGAAGCTCATATCAATATCAAAAAGAATTCCGGCAAGTGCCGGCCCAATCATATTTCCTAAGCTCATATACGCATTGTTCATACCAGCTGCAAATCCTTGTGAATCTCCTGCCAGTTTTGAAATGAGCGTGTTGATTGCAGGGCGTAAGAGGGAGGCTGCAGTGAAAAAGATAGCGGCTACGAGCAGGATGGTCCAGAAGGTATTGACGAATAGAATACCGATCATTGCAGCAGCAGAAATGAGCAGATTAACAAGGATGACGCGCATCTCACCAAATCGCTTGAACAAGCTGTCAATAACGAATGTTTGGACAATGACGCCAACAAAACCGCCGACTGTGATGACGACTGAAATTTCCTTCGGCGTGAACTGGAATTGCTTATCTACGTATAAGGCAATGGTCGATTGGAAATTCGACAAGCCAAACGCGAAAATGAACATGACGAGCAGCATGACGAAGTAAGGCGTATAGACAGAGCGTTTCATCTGCTGATACAGATTTTCGCGTTTATAGCCAACCGCTTGCACCGCCGGTTTGACATTCGGCAAAGCGAAGAACGATAGCAAAGCGGCCAATAAAGCGACGGAGGTCGCGACATAGAAAGGAAATTGTAAGCTGACTTCAGACAAGAAACCGCCGATGCCTGGCCCGATCATGAAACCGAGTGACATCGAAGCTCCGAGCAATCCCATGCCCTTGCCGCGCTCTTCGTAAGTAGTGATATCAGCGACAAATGCCATCATCGGGGGAATGAGGAATGCGCCGCCGACCCCGCTAAAGAAACGGGCGAGGTAAAGGACCCATAACTCAGTCGCCATACCAAATAACAGCTGCGACAAGCCGAAGACGACCAAACCGAAAATGATCAAGTTCTTGCGTCCGTATTTATCGGATAACTCCCCTGAAATTGGCGAAAAGAGAAATTGTGCAAAAGCGAAAGTGGCGATCAAAGTGCCAAGCGCCTGCCCTGCAACACCGAATGTTTCCAAGTAAGCGGGCATGATCGGGATGATGAGGCCGATTCCGCTCATGGCGATGAACATATTGAACATAAGAATGTATAAGGCGAATTTAGTTGATTTGACGGCCATGAGCCTAACCTTCTCTCGTTTTTATTTCGTGTGGCTAAATTTCGGTGTGTTGAACTTATTTACTATACCTTATTTAAACAGAAAAAAACAGGCAGAAGTTCTGCCTGTTATTTTTCCATATCCATTTTGAACTCCAAAAACAATTCGTTGTAGACGCCGAGCATTTCTAGGCCGAGGTTTTCATAGACTTCTAGGCGGTCGCGCATCCGTTCGGTCGGATAGAAGCGCTCGTCTCCGGTTACTTCAGGATCCATCAACTCAAGTGCTGCTGCATTCGGTGAGGAATAGCCGACGTAGTCTGCATTTTGGGCGGACACTTCCGCATCGAGCATGAAGTTGATGAATTGATGGGCGCCATCGACATTGCCAGCCGTCGACGGAATGATCATATTATCGAACCAAAGATTAGAGCCTTCTTCTGGCACGGCGTAGTCGATGTCTTCATTAATCCACATCATATCGGCCGCTTGCCCGGACCAAGTGACGGCAACTGCCGCTTCTTCGCGGCGCATCATTTCGACGATTTCGTCACCGATGATTGCCTTGACATTCGGGCCTAGTGTTTTCAATTTATCGGTAGCTTCCCGCAATTCGCCAAGGTCGGTCGAGTTCAATGAATAGCCTAAACTGTTCAAGCCCATGCCGATGACTTCGCGTGCGCTATCGACTAAAATTACTTCCTGTTCGAGTGTCGGATTCCACAGGTCATCCCAGCTCTCAAAGGTCTGGCCTTCAAGCAGGGTCGGATTATAAGCAATGCCGACGGTGCCCCAGAAATAAGGAATGGAATATTCGTTGCCGGGGTCGAATGGCAGATCTAAGAAATACGGATCAATGTTTTTTAGATTCGGGATCTTGCTGTGATCGATCGGCAACAGCAAGTCGTTTTCTTTCATTTTTTCAATCGCATATTCCGAGGGCATAGCGACATCATATGAGGTGCCGCCTTGTTCGATTTTCGTCATCATCGATTCATTCGAATCAAATGTTTCGTAGATGACTTGAATGCCCGTTTCTTCTTCGAATTGATCGATCAGGTCAGTATCAATATATTCTCCCCAGTTATAGACTGAGATAGACCCACTTCCGCTTGTTGCTGTGCTGCTCTCTAGCAGGTGGACAGCGTAAAACAAAATGGCGGATATGATGACAATAGCTGCGCTTGCTCTGACGATGCCTTTCATGGGCGTGTCCCTCCTGTTCCAGCGTTCGCAGCGGAGCGCTGATTAAAGAAATAGTACCCGAGGACTAGGCCAAGCGTGACAACAAAAATTAAAGCAGACAGCGCATTAATGGTCAGCGTAATGCCGGCACGGGCCATCGAATAGATTTCGACGGATAATGTGGCGAAGCCGTTGCCGGTAACGAAGAACGTGACGGCAAAATCATCGAGTGAATAGGTTAAGGCCAGGAAAAAACCAGCAAATATGCCAGGTTTGATATAAGGAATGATCACACGCGTCAAAATATCGCGTTGTGATGCGCCGAGGTCCGTCGCAGCATCGATCAAGCTCGAACTCATTTCTTGCAGTTTCGGGAGCACCATAATGACGACAATCGGAATGCTAAAAGCGATATGGGATACCAGAACGGACGCGAAGCCTAACTTAACGCCGACCATTGTAAAGAGGATTAAAAACGATGCTCCGATAATGACATCCGGGCTGACAATCAGCACGGTGTTTAAGGACAATACGGCATTGCGCATTTTCCGGTTGCGCAGGAACACAATGCCGATGGCGCCGAGTACACCAATAGCTGTCGAAATGAGCGCGGACAATAACGCAACGATGACCGTGTTTAAGACTATGATGAGCAAGCGTGTGTCGTTAAAGACTGCTGCATAATGCTCCCAGGTGAAGTCTTCAAAGCCTGTCATCGTCCCGCCGCTATTGAAAGAATAAAAGATCAAATAGAAGATCGGGGCATAGAGAATGAAAAAGACCAATGCCAAATAGATTTTAGCGAGTTTACTTAGCTTTGCCATTCAAAGCCCCTCCTTTCTCTTTCGGGCCTGTTAGCAGCATGATGATGATCATAAACAGGATCAAGAATACGGCAATCGTTGACCCCATGCCCCAGTTTTGTGTCACCAGGAATTGCTGTTCGATGGCTGTGCCGAGCGTAATCACTTTATTGCCGGCGATCAGCCGCGTAATGACGAACAAGGACAAGGCTGGGATAAAGACCGCTTGGACGCCGGATTTCACACCGTTAATCGCCAGCGGGAAAATGACCCGGCGGAATGTGGTCCATTGGGAAGCCCCGAGGTCGCGCGATGCATCGATGAGCGCTGGATTGATTTTATCGAGCGAGTTGAAAATCGGCAATACCATAAACGGGATGAAAATATAAACGGCGACAAAGATAAAGCTGAAATCGGTAAAAAGGATCTGCAACGGCCCAGAGCCGAAAAATTGGATCAATTGGTTGGCGGGCCCATACAGCCCAAAAATGCCGATAAAGGCATAAGCTTTCAGCAAGAGGTTGATCCACGAAGGAATGATGATCAACAAGAGCCATAATTGCTTATGTTTGGTTTTCGTCAGCCAGTACGCTGTTGGGTAAGCGATTAACACCGAGATCAAGGTGATGAGAAACGCATACCAGAACGAACTGAGCGTCATTCGGAAATACGTCGATGAGAAAAAGTTCGCGTAGTTTTCCAAGGTGAAATCGCCGGCCAAATCCAGAAATGAAAAATAGACGACGAGCGCAATCGGCGCAATGACAAATAACGCAATCCATATATAATAAGGGGCCAAATACCATGGGCGTGATGAGCGATTAGTCATGAGGAACGGCTCCGTATGACTCAAGCCTTGCATCGAACGCTTCTTCCGATTCGTTCAAGCGCATGACATGGATCGCTTCTGGGTCGAAATCAAGGCCGATTTGGGAGCCGACATCCACGCGTTTGGTCGAATGCACGAGCCACTCATTGCCCGTTTCATCATATGTTGATATTTCAAAGTGGACGCCGCGGAACAATTGGCTGTCGACATGTACGGCCATCTTTCCGGTTTCAGGGCTGGTGATTTCCAGATCTTCCGGACGGATGACAATTTCCACTTGCTCGTTCGGGGACAGGCCTTGGTCGACGCATTCGAATTCTTTATTCGCAAAACGTACACGGTAATCCGCGACCATGATCCCTTCGGCTATATTCGATTCTCCGATGAAATCAGCGACAAATCGGTTGATCGGCTCATCGTAAATATCCATCGGCGTGCCGCTTTGTTGGATTTCCCCAGCATTCATAACGAAGATTTCATCGGACATCGCAAGCGCCTCTTCCTGGTCATGCGTGACAAAGACGAACGTCTTGCCGAGGCGCTGCTGGAGCTCGCGCAATTCATATTGCATTTCAGTCCGCAGTTTCAAGTCGAGCGCGGATAGCGGTTCATCCAGCAGGATCACTTCCGGGTCATTGATGATTGCCCGTGCGATAGCCACGCGCTGGCGCTGGCCGCCGGACATCTCGTGGATTTCACGTTTTTCATAACCGCTTAAATTGACGAATGCTAGCGCTTCTTTGACACGGCGTTCCACTTCAGCTTTCTTGATTTTCTGGATGCGCAAACCGAACGCCACATTTTCAAAGACATTTAAATGAGGGAACAGCGCATAATCCTGAAACACGGTATTCACTTGCCGTTCGTTTGCCGGGATCTTATTGACTTTCTTGCCTTTAATGTAAATATCGCCGCTCGTCGGCTGGTTGAATCCGGCTATCAAACGCAGGATGGTCGTTTTGCCGCAGCCGGAAGGGCCGAGCAAGGTATAGAATTTCCCTTTTTCCATTTCAAAGCTGATATTGTTCAATACATTGCCCGCTCCTTCAAAAGATTGGACAACATTGTCGAAGCGGATGATTGCTTGTTCCGTCATACTATCCCTCCTGGGTTATAAATAAGATTTCGTCGCAACGATGATCATTTCTGCACGTTTCGTTGAGTAATTAGCTAATTGGTGTTCATGGTCAGCGCTATAGTAAATAGAATCGCCGGCTTGTGCGGTGTAGGAACGGGTGCCAATATCGAGGCGGACTTCACCTTGCAACACATAAACGAAAGTTTCAGATGCCGAGGGCTCGAAAGTTTTAAATTTTCCTGATGGTTCCAGGGTCAGGTATACTGGTTCCATTTCCTTCTTATTAGATGTTGGCACGAGCCAATCGATCTCATAGCGCGCTTCTCGGTCGATATGAACGGTGTGATCTTCCTCTTTAAAGACGAGTTTTGCTTCCTCAGCATCAGTGAAGAATTCTTTTGGCGTTGTTCCAAGAACTTCAAGAAGAGAAAACAAGGTTTCGATGGAAGGGGAGTTCATATCGCGTTCGAGCTGTGAAATAAAGCCCTTGCTCAAGTCTGTCCGTGCCCCGAGCTCTTCTTGGGTCAAGCCATTTTTAAGCCGTAAATTCTTGATTTTTTTGCCGATTTGCATAAAGTCTCCTCGATTCTTTAGTAATGGTACAATATAAAGGGAACTGGTAATGGACAGCAAAAATCCTGTCAGACAAAAACGCCTGCGAATATGAATAAATGTAGTTTAGTTAAAATATACTTTTAGTTTAGTTAAAGTATTTATTCATTATACAAAACTGTTGTCGAAATTCAAGGGGAAAAAACTTTAGGAAATGAATCCGAATCTATTGCAATCAGTTAAGGCAATTACTATTATAGAGAAAGTGCAAAAGCCAAAAAGTCTACAAAGACTGATATAGAAGTTTCTATTGTGTAAAACTGACAGATGACAGGGACATTAAAGTCCAACCAACTACGGGAGTGATTAACTTGAACGGAAAGATGAATTTTTTTCTCGACCCTAAAAACCGGGTAGCGCAAAAACCATCCATCATGAATTATAAACAAGAAGAAAAAGGACTTTACTTACTAGCCGACAAAAAATTCATTAACTGGATGGACGTCCACACGTTTTGCCACACATGTATGGACCCATTAACATTCGATAACGAGTTCGACGCTAGCTATTGCGCAAGCTGCAACGAATGGCGCGAAGAACGCTGCAGCGACATCAGCTGTGAATACTGCGAGAATCGCCCGAACCGTCCACTCGATCCCCGCAAATAAGCGGGGGTTTTTTTATGGTCAAAAGAAGGATATGATGAAGAAGAACAAACAAGAAGATGGGGGATAGACATGAAAAAGGAATTCGTGGTAATAGGCTTAGGGCGTTTTGGCGGAAGCATCGTCCGTGAATTGATCGAACAAGGCGCAGACGTCATGGCCATCGATAAAGACCATGAGCGGGTGGACGAATTCGCCTCGATTGCCACACAAGCGGTCGTTGCCGATACAACAGACGAATCGGTGTTGAAATCCCTCGGGGTCCGGAATTTTGAACAGGTCATCGTCGCAATTGGTGAAAACATTCAAGCCAGTATTCTGACGACACTCATGTTGAAAGAAATCGGCGTGAAAAAAATTACGGTGAAAGCTCAAAACGATTACCATGCCAAAGTATTGCATAAAATTGGGGCGGACAAAGTCGTACACCCAGAGCGCGACATGGGCATCCGAATTGCCCACAGCATTTTATCGAATAACGTGCTCGATTATTTGGAGTTATCCGATGAGCATTCGATCATGGAAATCAAAGCTAACGAAAAACTCTCCGGGTACACATTGATCGAGTTGGATATTCGCGCCAAATACGGGATTAATATTGTTGCGATTAAAAGAGGGGACGACATCATTGTGTCTCCACCAGCGGATATGGAAATCGAACGGGAGGATGTTCTGATCATCATTGGATCTGATGCCGACATCAACCGTTTCGAAAAGAAAGTCATGAACTAATAGGACAAAAAAAAGAAGCCGCTGAGGGCTTCTTTTTTTATACTTCCATAATGACTGGGAGAATCATTGGACGGCGTTTCGTTTTTTCATAGAGATACGGTCCAAGAACATCTGAAATTTCGGTTTTTAATTCAGCCCAGTCAGTATTTTTACTGTGGATTTTTTTATTTAAGTGACGGTTAAGCATTTGTTGTGCTTCGTAAATCATCGTACCGGACTCGCGCATGTAAACGAAGCCGCGCGAAATGAGGTCAGGCCCTGAGACCATGCGGCTCTTTTTCTTATCGACGCTGACAACGACGATGACGAGCCCTTCTTCAGATAGGACGCGGCGGTCGCGAAGCACGATATTGCCAATGTCGCCAATTCCGCTGCCGTCGATGTAAACATCGCCGGAAGGAATGCGGCCAGCAACAGAAGCTTCGTTTTGACCGAGTGCCAAAACATCACCATTTTCCATGATGAAGGTGTTTTCGCGCGGAACGTCGCAGTCTACAGCAAGTTCTGCGTGTTGAGCCTGCATGCGGTACTCGCCGTGGATCGGCATGAAATATTTTGGCTTGATCAAGCGAAGCATCAATTTGTTTTCTTCTTGTGAACCGTGGCCGGAAGTATGGATGTCGTTCAATGAACCATGAATGACATCAGCCCCCGCTCGGAACAATAGGTTGATTGTGCGGTTGACACTGCTCGTGTTACCCGGAATCGGGGAAGACGAGAAGACCACTGTGTCATTTGGTTGGATCTGGATTTGGCGGTGTGTTCCGTTAGCGATACGTGACAACGCCGCCATCGGTTCGCCCTGTGAACCTGTGCAGAGAATGACAACTTTATCAGCTGGCATACGGTTTAAAGTTTGCGTATCGATAAATGCATCTTCAGGTGCTGTGATATAGCCGAGTTCACGGCCGATCGTCATGGCATTATCCATGCTGCGTCCGAAGACAGCAATTTTGCGGCCCTGACGTACAGCTTCATCGGTTACTTGCTGCAAGCGATAAATATTGGAAGCAAAGGTCGCAAAAATTAAACGTCCTTCAACTTTTCTCATAATATCTTTGATGGTTTCGCCGACTTTGCGTTCGGACATGGTGAAGTTCGGAATTTCTGCGTTGGTCGAGTCAGATAATAGGCACAATACACCTTCGCTTCCGATTTGAGCCATTTTCAACAAATTGGCCGGTTCGCCAACTGGAGTGAAATCGAATTTGAAATCGCCCGTGTGAACGATGCTTCCGGGTGGGGTTTTGACAACCACACCGAATGAATCTGGGATACTATGGGTCGTGCGGAAGAAACTGACCGAAGTTTTACGGAATTTAATGACATCTTCCTCTTCGATTTCAATCATCTTCGTCTGACGCAGCAAACCATGCTCTTCTAATTTTTTGCGCAATAAGCCAAGTGCCAGCTTACCGCCATAAACCGGCATGTTTACTTGCTTGAGCAAGTAAGGGATGCCGCCGATATGGTCTTCATGGCCATGGGTAACGAAAAGGCCTTTAATTTTATCGGCATTTTTGACTAAGTAAGTGTAATCCGGAATGACGTAATCGATTCCGAGCAGATCGTCTTCCGGGAATTTAATGCCGGCGTCAATAAGGATGATTTCATCCTGGAATTGCACGCCATAAGTGTTTTTGCCGATTTCGCCCAGTCCGCCGAGTGCGAAAACAGCTGTTTGGTCATTTTTTACGAATTTCATTAGGCGTCGATAGACTCCACTTGATAATCTTGGGAAGCTTGTTCATATTCGAGATGCTGGCCTTCTAAAAGCTGGACAAGCTCGATGTTGAAGTTGCGGTCCTTCAGGTGGTAACGGACTTCCCGCTCGGTGGAAGCTTCTACGTATAAACTTTTTGTGTTTTCACGAACTGGTACTTCAAGACGGTTTTCTTGGTAATATACTTTAAAAATCATATTTTGCTCTCCTTTTTCCACGTTCAATATAAATGCACTTTCTTTATATTATCATGTCATTGTTTTAAAATAAAGAATAGCCCTCCTATTTATTAAGAAGGGCTGAAACAAACCTTATGCTATCTTCTTTTTATTCATAATGCCGTTGAGCTGTCTGAGTAGTCTGCGTTTCAACCGTTTCAGCATGGCCCACCACTCCTCATGTATAGTATACTGTTTTTTCTGACAAAAGAAAAGAGGGTGCATCAAGAATTGCCCCAAAAGATTGGAGATAAGAATATGTCGAAATTATTATTATTGGATATCGACGGTACCTTGCTAGATACGAACAAGCAGTTGCCGGATGCTACGAAAAAAGCCTTGAATGCAGCGCGCGCAAACGGTCATCACCTGGCTATCGCAACGGGCCGAGCGCCGTTTATGATTGGATCACTGCTGGAGGAATTAGCAATTGATACGTACATCACATTCAATGGCCAATACATCGCTTATGAAAACAAAGCGGTGCACAAACAGGCGATCGGCGCGGAGACTTTAGGGAAAGTGTTGGCTTTTGCAGAAGAACGGGACCATCCTTTGGTATTCTTGAATGAGCACAAGATGGTATCGTCTATCGATTTCCACCCGGACATTGACGAAAGCATCACAAGTTTGAAGCTCCCGCATCCTGAGAAGGATAAAGAATTTTACCGCACAAACGACGTTTATCAGGCATTGGTCTTCTGCGAAGAACATGAAGAAAGCCAATACCACGAAGAATTTCACAATGTGGATTTTGTGCGCTGGCATCGAGTATCATGCGATATCCTGCCTAAAGGCGGCAGTAAGGCAGAAGGAATCAAGAAATTGATCCGCTCGACCGGCCATCGACTCGAAGACACGATTGCATTCGGTGATGGTTTGAACGATCTTCAAATGATGGAAATTGCGGGCTACAGCGTTGCGATGGCTAATGGGCATGAAGAAACCAAGAAACGCGCAAATCATGTCACAGGGCATGTTGATGAAGGCGGACTAGCCAGCGCATTTGAGTTTCTCGGACTTAGCCGCTAAAAATGCTACGGATGTAAAAATTTCAAGATCACCATAAAACCCCGCCCAATATGGGGCGGGGTTTCGTCATTCTGCTGCTTCTGCTTGGAGGTCGATAGCCGAGCCATTTTCTACTTCCTGGAACGGATCTTTCGGGTTGATGTGGTCGTAGAACATGATGCCGTTCAAATGATCAAGTTCATGTTGGAAAGCGATAGCAGGCAATCCTTTTAAACGCATTTTGAACGCTTCGCCGGAAAGCGTATAACCCTTGACCGTAATGCGTGCGTAACGCGGTACATATCCCGGAACCGAACGGTCAACGGACAAACAGCCTTCGCCGCTTGATAAATAGGCTTTTTCGACTGAATGGCTAACGATTTTTGGATTGACTGCAACGAGGCTCAAGTTTTCACCGGAATGCTCGTCGAAATGCAGAGCGAATATCCGTTTGGAGACATTAATTTGAGGTGCGGCGATGCCAACGCCTGGGCGCAAATCGTATTTATCAACCAGCTCATCATCTTGGCTGTTTTTTACATATTCTAATAGCTCTTCGCCAAGCTTACGGTCTTCTTCGGAAAGTGGAAGTTTAACCTCTTCTGCTTTTTGGCGGAGTGCAGGGTGTCCTTCACGGACAATGTCATTCATCAAAATCACGTGTGTTCATCCTTTCATGCTGCTCGCTAGTACATCTTATTGTAGCGCATGATTGCATTTTTGAAAAAAGAAAAAGCTCTTCCTATCATTGTATTTTGCCGATAATCATTCTATAGTTAATTCATGGAAATCAAGGGGGACTTTAATGTGAAGAAAATAGCCATCGCCACGGTTTTGACCGGCACGCTCTTTCTAACGGCTTGTTCGGGCGAGTCGACTGAGCAACAACTGAACGAAATATTAGAAGCGACTTTCGAAGAGGAAGCGGATTACCGGGAAGTGCAAAGTGAATTGCAGAGTCGCGAACAGAACGAGCAAGAACTGTTTGAATCGATTATGGCATTGACTAAAGAACAGCAGGCGGAAGTGGAAGAAAAATCTCAGGAAGCCATTGCTTCTGCCGATGAGAGGCTTGAACTATTGGCTACGGAACGTGAATCGATGAAAGGGGCAGCTGAAGAATTTACGGAAATTGGCCAATTGATCGAAGAGACGGAAGATGAAACGCTACGAGCAGATCTTGAAGCGTTGAAAGCACAAATGGACGAACGTTTCGCGAAACACGGAGAATTTACTGACGCTTATCAGGCTCTGGTCGAACGACAGAAAGAATTATACGCCATGGTAGCTGAAGAAGAGATGGACCTTGCAACGCTGCAGGAGAAAACAGATGAAGTAAACGAACAAAATGAACTGGTACAACAGGCAGTAACAGCTTTCAACGAACAAACAGAACAGTTTAATGAATTGAAAAACGAAACCATTGAAAAAATGAATGCTGAAAACGAATGAGCAGCCGGACAGGCTGCTTTTTTCTGTGCTATAAAAGCGATGTCAGAACGCATTGTATTATAATACAGTTAGCTATTTTCGTATAGTACAGTTGGGAAGATTTTTAAGATTTATAAAAACGGGTATACACGTATATTGTAATGTTCTTCAATGATTGACCGTAATATTGTGGTGGCGTATACTAAAAAAGAATGTGGCGATTGTATCACTAAGCTAGTGTTAAAATTTTAATACAGATAAAGGAGAGTTGCTTTTATGGCTGCGAAAAAGAATCAGCAATTCGATCCGGTGGAAACACTTCAAGCGATCGAAGAAAAGTTCGAAATGGTTCAAGTATTGAACGAAGAAGGCGAAATTGTTAATAAGGATTACGATCCGAATTTATCCGATGAGCAATTGGAAGAGTTGATGAAACGTATGGTTTACACGCGTATTTTGGATCAACGCTCCATTTCATTGAACCGCCAAGGGCGTCTCGGGTTCTACGCACCAACAGCAGGGCAAGAAGCATCTCAATTGGCTTCTCATTTCGCGTTGGAAAAAGATGATTTCATCTTGCCGGGCTACCGCGATGTACCACAATTGATCTGGCACGGATGGCCATTGCACCAGGCTTTCTTGTTCTCCCGTGGACACTTTAAAGGGAACCAAATGGCTGAAGGCTTGAACATTTTGCCTCCGCAAATTATCATTGGCGCACAATTTATCCAAGCAGCAGGCGTGGCTTTGGGTATGCAGAAACGTAAAAAAGAAGCAGTCGCAGTCACATACACAGGTGACGGCGGATCTTCACAAGGTGATTTCTATGAAGGTATTAACTTTGCCGGCGCATTCCGCGCACCAGCAATCTTCATTGTACAAAACAACCAATTCGCGATCTCTACACCACGCGAACTACAGACTTCAGCTAAAACGATCGCACAAAAAGCCGTATCTGCAGGGATTCCAGGAGTGCTTGTAGATGGCATGGACCCACTAGCGGTATACGCGGTCACTCGCGATGCACGCGAGCGCGCAGTCAAAGGCGAAGGACCGACATTGATTGAAACGATGTGCTACCGCTACGGACCGCACACAATGGCAGGGGATGACCCGACGCGCTACCGTACTTCAGACATCGACAGCGAATGGGAAAAGAAAGATCCACTCGTGCGTTTCCGCAAATTCCTTGAAGCAAAAGGCTTGTGGAATGAAGAAAAAGAAAACGAAGTAATCGAGAAAGCAAAAGAAGAAATCAAAGCGGCGATCAAAGAAGCAGATGGCACGCCGAAACAAAAAGTTTCTGACCTTCTCGGAATCATGTATGAAGAAGTTCCATTTAATGTACAAGAACAGCTCGATATCTATAAAGCAAAGGAGTCGAAGTAAGCCATGGCACAAATGACGATGATCCAAGCGATTACGGACGCTCTGAAAACAGAAATGAAAAATGATGAAAATGTTCTGGTTTTCGGTGAAGACGTAGGTAATAACGGCGGTGTATTCCGCGCAACTGAAGGTTTGCAAAAAGAATTCGGCGAAGACCGTGTATTCGATACACCTCTTGCTGAATCAGGAATCGGCGGGCTTGCTATCGGCCTGGCGCTTCAAGGCTATCGCCCAGTACCAGAAATCCAATTTTTCGGCTTTGTGTTTGAAGTCATGGACTCCATCAGTGGCCAAATGGCACGTATGCGCTACCGCAGCGGCGGCACATTGACATCTCCTGTAACGATTCGTTCACCATTCGGCGGTGGCGTGCACACACCGGAAATGCACGCTGATTCACTTGAAGGATTGATGACTTCACAGCCTGGCTTGAAAGTAGTCATTCCGTCTACACCATACGATGCAAAAGGCTTGTTGATTTCAGCAATTCGTGACAACGATCCGGTCATTTTCTTGGAGCATATGAAATTGTATCGTTCATTCCGCCAAGAAGTACCGGAAGAAGAATACACAATTCCACTCGGCAAAGCTGACGTGAAACGTGAAGGAACAGACCTTTCCATCATCACTTACGGTGCAATGGTGCAGGAAAGCATGAAAGCAGCAGAAGAGTTAGAAAAAGACGGACATTCAGTGGAAGTTGTTGACTTGCGCACAGTCCAGCCACTTGATATCGAAGCGATCATTGCATCTGTTGAAAAAACAAACCGTGCAATCGTAGTGCAAGAAGCTCAAAAACAAGCTGGCATTGCAGCGAACGTCGTAGCTGAAATTAACGACCGCGCGATCTTGAGCTTAGAAGCTCCAGTACTCCGTGTCACAGCACCGGACTCTGTTTTCCCATTCTCGCAAGCGGAGCAAGTTTGGCTGCCGAATGCAAAGGATATAGTAGAAACAGCGAACAAAGTATTGAATTTCTAATAGCCCGGTAATGGGGAGAAAATTTCCCTTACTTAGCATTAAGCAGAAAAACAGTCTGTATTCAGCCCAGCTGGCTTCCGGTAATCGGATCCTGGGCTGAATCATGATGAAATAGCAGCATTTGATATGGCTTGCCATATCGAACGTACAATAGAAAGGGTGACTAGAATGGCTTTTGAATTTCGATTGCCGGATATCGGTGAAGGTATCCACGAAGGTGAAATAGTAAAATGGTTTATCAAGGCCGGAGACACGATCGAAGAAGACGATATTCTATGTGAAGTGCAGAATGATAAAGCAGTTGTAGAAATCCCGTCTCCTGTTTCAGGAACTATCGAGGAAGTACTCGTCGATGAAGGAACGGTTGCAGTCGTTGGAGACGTACTCGTAAAAATCGATTCTCCAGATGCGGATGATGTTCACTTCAAAGGCGGAAAAGACGACGAAGAAAAACCTGCCCCTGAAGCAAAAAAAGAGGAAAAGCAGGAAGAGACAGAAGAGCAGGTTCAATCAGGAACAGCTGAATCTGGCGAAAATGTCGAAAAAGAAGCAGCTCCTGAAAGCAAAGCACAAGGTGAAACCGGTGCTGGCGATCAGCCACAAGCTGATGAAGCAGACAGCGATCCGAACAAACGCGTCATCGCGATGCCATCGGTGCGCAAATTTGCACGTGAAAAAGAAGTCGACATTAAGAAAGTCAAAGGCTCTGGCGACAACGGACGCATTATGAAACAAGACATCGAGGCGTTCTTAGAAGGCGGCCAGGAGCAAGAAGCGCCGGCAGCAGAACAGGAAACAGCTTCACAAGAAACAGCAGAAACAAAAGAAGCGCCAGCAGCCGCAGCTGCTCCAGAAGGCGAATTCCCAGAAACTCGCGAAAAAATGTCCGGTATGCGCAAAGCCATCGCCAAAGCAATGGTGCATTCGAAGCATACCGCTCCTCACGTTGCGTTGATGGACGAAGTCGATGTTACTGAACTCGTCGCACACCGTAAAAAATTCAAAGACATCGCTGCCGAAAAAGACATCAAGCTGACGTACTTGCCGTATGTCGTTAAAGCTTTAGTCAGCACATTGCGTGAATTCCCAGCGCTGAACACATCGTTCGACGACGAAACCGGTGAAGTGATCCAAAAACATTACTACAATATCGGAATTGCCGCTGATACAGATAAAGGATTGCTCGTTCCGGTCATCAAGCATGCAGACCGTAAATCCGTGTTCTCTGTATCTGATGAAATTAACCAGCTTGCAACAAAAGCGCGCGATGGCAAATTGTCATCTGCTGAAATGAAAGGCGCTTCATGCTCGATTACAAACATCGGATCTGCAGGCGGCCAATGGTTTACACCAGTCATTAACCATCCGGAAGTTGCCATTTTGGGCATCGGGCGCATTGCCGAAAAACCGGTAGTAAAAAATGGTGAAATTGTAGCAGCTCCTGTGTTAGCATTGTCATTGAGCTTCGATCACCGCATGATCGACGGAGCAACTGCACAACATGCATTAAATCACATTAAGCGTTTGTTAAGTGAACCAGAATTACTATTAATGGAGGCGTAAAACTTATGGTAGTAGGAGATTTCCCAATCGAAACAGACACGCTCGTCATCGGCTCAGGCCCTGGCGGCTATGTCGCAGCTATCCGTGCAGCACAGACTGGCCAAAAAGTGACCATCGTTGAGAAAGAATACATCGGCGGCGTTTGTTTGAACGTCGGCTGTATCCCTTCAAAAGCGATGATCTCTGTCGGCCACCGTTTTGAAGAAGCCCAGCATTCTGATGATATGGGCATCGTGGCAAAAGAAGTTTCTTTGAACTTCGAAAAAGCTCAATCGTTCAAAGACAGCGTCGTTAAGAAATTGACTGGCGGCGTTGAATCCTTGCTAAAAGGCAATAAAGTGGAAATCGTCCGCGGCGAAGCATATTTCGTAGACGAAAACACTGTCCGCATCATGGACGCGGATTCTGCTCAAACGTATAAGTTCAAAAACGCGATTATTGCAACGGGTTCACGCCCAGTTGAAATTCCAACATTCAAGTATTCAGAGCGCGTGATCGATTCGTCTGGCGCATTGGCTTTGAAAGAAGTACCGAAAAAACTGCTCGTCATCGGCGGCGGCTATATCGGAACTGAGCTTGGAACGGCCTATGCCAATATGGGTTCTGAAGTAACAATCCTTGAAGGCGCACCAGACATTCTCGCTGGATTTGAAAAGCAAATGACGTCAATCGTCAAAAAAGGCTTGAAGAAAAAAGGCGTTGAAGTCATCACAAAAGCATCTGCTAAAGGTGTAGAAGAATCAGATTCAGGCGTTTCGGTTTCATACGAAGCAGGCGGCGAAGAGAAAACAATCGACGCAGACTACGTATTGGTGACTGTCGGTCGCCGTCCGAACACAGATGAAATGGGCCTTGAAGAGCTCAACATCAAAATGGGCGAGCGCGGGCTTATCGAAGTTGATAAGCAATGCCGTACAAGCATCCCGAACATTTATGCAATCGGTGATATTGTCGCTGGTCTTCAATTGGCTCACAAAGCATCTTACGAAGGCAAAGTTGCTGCTGAAGCGATTGCTGGTGAAAAATCAGAAGTTGACTACATGGCGATTCCGGCGGTTTGCTTTACAGACCCTGAACTTGCAAGTGTTGGTCTGACGGAAGAACAAGCTAAAGAAGAAGGTTTTGAAGTGACAGCAGCGAAATTCCCGTTTGGCGCAAACGGCCGTGCTTTGTCATTGAACTCTTCTGAAGGCTTTGTGAAATTGGTATCCCGTAAAGAAGATGGTTTGTTGCTAGGTGGACAAATCGTCGGAGCGGGCGCTTCTGACATGGTTGCGGAAATTGGCTTGGCAATCGAAGCGGGCATGACTGTGGAAGACATCGCAATGACGATCCACGCTCACCCGACATTGGCTGAGATTACAATGGAAGCGGCAGAAGTAGCTCTAGGTACGCCAATTCACATTATCAAATAATTAACTGTAAAAGGACCGCGAAAAGCGGTCCTTTTTTCTATGCCTTATACATCGATACTATGTTAAAATTTTACACAAGGAGGTTGGTTATGAAAAAACGAAATTGGCTGCTGTCGGCATGTACGGTATTTTTACTCGGGGCGTGTTCCGATGAAACTGCACAGGAACCGGTAGATCCAGCACAAGATGAAGCAACACCAACAGAAATTGAGGAAGATGTCGCATCCGAATCCGCAAGCGAACAAAAGGATTCAGCACAAATAGAAGAGCAAGAAAACGCTGAGGAGCAAGAGTCGGAAGAAGCCAGCGAGCAGGCTGCCAAACCACGTTACCGCATCAATCCTCAAAACTCGAAAGTTGAAGCGATTGGCGATGCGAACGAACAAGCGGTGTTGATCACGATCGATGATGCACCGGATACATATGCTTTGGAGATGGCCAAGACCTTGAAAGAACTCGATGTCCCCGCTATTTTTTTCGTCAATGGGCATTTCCTAGATACTGAAGAAGAACAAGAGAACTTGTCTGAAATTCACGACATGGGCTTCGCAATCGGCAATCATACGAATACCCATGTGAATTTGAAGCAGTCTACAGAAAGCGTCCAGCAAGAAGAAATCTTGTTGCTAAACGACCGTGTTGAGGCAATCATCGGAGAGGCACCGAAATTTTTCCGTGCTCCTTTTGGCGTCAATACCGAGTTTAGTAAAGCTCTCGTTCAAGAACAAGGCATGGTACGCATGAACTGGACTTACGGCTATGATTATATGCAAGGCTATATGGAAACTGACGCGTTGACAGACATTATGGTTAATGCCCCTGAACTCAATAACGGCGGAAATTTGCTGATGCATGACAGGGAGTGGACCAATGAAGCCTTGCCACAAATTATTGAAGGGCTGCGTAAAAAAGGGTATGAATTTGTAGATCCGAACGAAATAGAAGGGATCTAATCGTAAAAAAGGTTCCGGCGCAATTTGCGCTGGAACCTTTTTTGTTATATACCATTAGCGGAATGCATGATGTTCTTTGATGACATGTAGAGTTTGAAGTGAATCATCTTCCGGCCCTTGCACGGGCAAACCTGCTTTGACGTTGGTATGGATATAGGAAATGTTTTCCTCGGTAATGATCTCTCCTGGAATAAATATTGGAATGCCTGGAGGATAAACCATAATAAACTCGGCAGAAATGCGGCCGACTGCATCATCGATCGGTATAATTTCAGTCTCTGCATAAAAAGCATCACGCGGCGTCATAGCCAAACGTGGAATCTCTGGTAATAAGACGACAGGTTCCGACACCGCCTGTTCTGTCTCCAGAGCTTCACTCATGCGCTGCAAGGCATTTACAAGCAAATTGATTTCTTTGCGGCTGTCGCCAAGCGTGACCAGGCATAGGATGTTGTACAAATCGGACAGCTCGATTTCGATATTGGCATTCTCGCGCAGCCATTCTTCCGCTTGATGGCCAGTAATGCCAAGGTTTTTGACACTGATCAATAATTTGGTCGGGTCCATATCGTAAGTGGCAGAAGAATTGAGCAATTCTTTTCCAACACATACAAGATGAGGAATCTTATTGATTCGTTTACGTGCATCCTGTGCCAGGCGGATGGTTTGATCGATCAAGTCAAATCCGTGGATGGCAAGTTGGCGTCGCGCAGTATCAAGTGAGGCCAGAATCGGATAAGAAGTCGATGTCGTCGTAAGCATCGACAGAGTCGCCTGTACGCGCTTTGGCGACACCAAGCCTTCACGCACATTTAGTACGGAGCTTTGTGTCATAGAGCCGCCTAATTTATGGACAGATGTGGCTGCCATGTCCGCGCCCGCTGCCATAGCGGAAACCGGCAGCGATTTATGGAAATGGATATGAACGCCGTGTGCCTCATCGACGAGCACGGGAATGGACTTGCTATGCGCAACATCGACAATGCGCTTCAAGTCTGCCGCTACACCAAAATAAGTTGGGTTGATGACGAGCACAGCTTTGGCATCAGGGTATTCAATTAAAGCTTTTTCGACAGATTCAGGTGAAATGCCGTGGGAAATTCCTAATTCCGGATCGACTTCCGGATGGATGAAGACAGGAATAGCGCCGGCAAAAACGATGGCCGACATGATCGATTTATGGACATTGCGCGGGACCAGGATTTTATCGTTTGGTCCGACAACGCTCAAGATCATTGTCATGATGGCGCCGCTCGTTCCTTGGACCGAGAAAAAGGTATGGTCAGCCCCGAAGGCTTTTGCTGCCAGCTCTTGCGCTTGTTTAATAGCGCCTTTTGGGGAATGGAGGTCATCGAGTGGTGCTATATTGATTAAGTCGATAGACAAAATATTATCGCCGACAAATTCCCGAAAAGCGGGATCGACTCCTTGCCCTTTTTTATGGCCGGGAATGTGAAATTGTATGGGATGCCGATTTCGATGCTTCAATAAGGCATCAAAGAGCGGTGTTTCGAGTTGTGACAATGGGACGTGCACCTCACTTTTTCAAAATGAAAACAAGAAAAATTATAGCATGCAAGTCTCTGCGTTACTATACATATAGTGCAGATGTCTGACTTATTTTCAGCACTCTGACATAAGGTAGAAGCGATCAACAGGAAATTTTGGAAAGGAAGCGAATATACAAGGAGAGAACAACGAAAAGGAGTGGGATTATGGCGTTTCAAACGAGAATTACAGAACTACTCGGCATCGACTATCCAATCATTCAAGGCGGCCTCGCTTATTTGGCTTATGCTGATTTAGCAGCAGCAGTCTCGAATGCCGGGGGATTGGGCCAGATTACAGCGATGAGTCTACCGGGTCCCGATGAATTACGGGCAGAGATTCGCAAAGTAAAGACGTTAACGGACCGGCCGTTCGGTGTAAACTTCGCTATCGGAGAGCATGGCCGAGCGTTTTCACATATGCTGGACGTCGCGATCGAAGAACATGTGCCGGTGGTGTCGATGACAGGTGGCAATCCGACACCAATTTTCGAGCAATTGGAAGGCACTGATATTAAGAAGCTAGTGTTGGTCGCAGCCAGGCGGCAAGCGGAAAAAGCGGAAAAGCTCGGGGCGGACGCCGTCATGGTGGTCGGTCATGAAGGTGGGGGGCATCTCGGGCGTGATGACGTCGGGACAATGGTCTTGATCCCCCAAGTGGTCGATGCAGTATCCATTCCCGTAATCGCATCGGGAGGCATTGGTGACGGCCGCGGCTGGATGGCTGCACATGCGTTAGGAGCAGAAGGAATCGAAATGGGTACGCGTTTCATTGCAACACAAGAATGCATTCACGCATCTCCACTATATAAGCAGCAGTTGATTGACAGCACGGAAAACGATACAGTAATTATTAAGCGCAGCATTGGCGCGCCAGCCCGTACTTTGTCGAATACATGGACGGACCGAATTCTAGAGATCGAGAAAAAGACGCCAAGTTATGAAGCGCTGAAAGATTATATTAGTGGATCTGCCAATAAACGCTATATCTATGACGGCGAACAAGAGCAAGGTTTCGGCTGGGCGGGACAAGTGACCGGGTTGATCCGGGATGTGCCGACCGTACAGCAATTGTTTGACCGGATGATTCAACAAGCAGAAGAAATCCGCACTCGTTGGGGAATATCGAAAGAAAGCAGGTGACAGTAATGGAATACTCATATCCATTTTCTATCGATTGGACGACTGATGAAATCGTCGATGTTGTAGAATTTTTTGAAGCGATAGAAAAAACTTATGAAAAAGGCATCAACCGTCAAGAACTGATGGACAAATACCGCAAGTTCAAAAAAGTGGTGCCATCGATGGCAGAAGAAAAAACATACTTCCGTGAGTTCGAAGAGGAAAGCGGCTATGTCAGCTTCCAAGTTGTTAAGAAAATGAAGGAAGCTTCAGGTGACGACTTGATTCGCATGAAACGATAGAAAAAACCGCCGTTCAGCGAACGGCGGTTTTTTCATGGGCTAAAAGCAAATTCCGGTAAACCGGGAGTAGTTCTCGGAAGGTTTCTTCTGCGAAGGCATAGAATCCGTCTTGGTCCAGTTCGGCAGCGTCAGAACGCGATAGATGTTTGCCGATTACCAATTCGCCTTTTTTTACGTCGCGCAGGCGTGAAAGCAATTTATCGACACCTTCTTCACCGAGCGAAGCAATACTATTGGCTTCGGGCTTCATATGATCGCCTGACATCACAAAGTCGGATGGCAATTCAGCTAAAGCTTGAGTTGAGATCAGTTTATTTGCCATGGCTGCTTTTCCGGGAGCTTCGTAGATAACAGCGAGAATAACAAACACATGGCTTTCCCATAGGCCAATTTGGAAATGAGGTACAGCTTTATAGCCGCGTTTGTACGGCGCAAATGCTACCCAGCTGTCATTTGGCGGATTAACGGTCCGACGCATATGCTTTGCGACATGTGGAAAAAATTCATCTCCAGTTTCTCCGGAGAAATAAGCGGAAAAATCTTGCCCCAATGCTTCGAACTTCGGCCGCACATAAGCTTTCAATGCTTCCATGCGTGCTTCGAGCCCTGGAGTTTCAAATACTTCGAAATCTTGTTCAGTCCAGTATGGATTCACGGACATTCCCTCCTTAACTAATCAACACATTTATTTTAACGAAGTTTGGGAAGAATGAATATAAATAAGTTTTCAGTTGCGAAAAAGGGGGTAAAGATGTGTAATAAACATCACAATCGGAATATTCCGATTATGGGGGAAGGGGGGGGCTCGCTATGAAACAGATGATACAGATTATCCGAAAAGCGGATGTAGAAAAAGAGTACATCAACACCTTGAAGCTGGAACTTGATTACGAATTGGCCACCTTGTATGATGCCATGCAGCAAAATGACGACAGCCAAAAAGACAAGAGCAAAAAACGGCTGGCAGAAATACAAGTAGAACTGGAGGCTCTTCATGCATTGTAAACAAACGACCATACCGTAGAAGCATCTACTGGCTAAAGACAGTGGATGCTTTTTTCGTTATACTAAAAAGAAATAAGGGGGAACTCATATGGACCAGCATGCAATGGACCGTTACATAAAATCAATGATCAAAGAAGCGGGGCACCGGATACGCAATTCGTTTCTGAGTGACATTTCGGTAGATACGAAAGCTCACGCGAACGATTTGGTGACCAATGTCGATAAGGAAGTGGAGAAATTCTTCATTGAACATATCCGCAAAGATTTTCCGGGTCACCGCGTTTTTGGCGAAGAAGGATTCGGGGACAAGATTGAAGAGTTAAGCGGCACGGTATGGATGCTTGATCCGATTGATGGCACGATGAATTTCGTGCATCAACGGCGCAATTTCGCCATCTCGCTTGGCATCTATGAAGATGGCATCGGAAAGCTCGGCTATATTTATGACGTTGTCAACGACGACCTCTATCACGCAGTAGCAGGCGGCGGGGCTTATTATAACGATGAACGGCTGCCAATGCTAAAGGATACAGACATCAGTGAGTCGATCATCGGCATGAACTCCATGTGGGCGACACCGAACCGCCATGTGGAGCATGAAGCGACGATCCGCCTCGTCCATGAAGCGCGCGGCATGCGTTCTTATGGTTCTGCGGCACTCGAGTTGGCGTACTTGGCAAGCGGGCGCCTCGATGCCTATATTTCCATGAGGCTGTCGCCTTGGGATATTGCAGGAGGAATGGTCATGGCGAAGGAAGTTGGCGCTGTCGCCAGTAATTTTTCAGGCGAAGCAGCAAACTTGTTGAAATCAGACACCTTCATAGCAGCCAATCCATCCATTCATGGGAAATTACTGCAAGATTACATTAAACCGAAACCCAAAGCATGAATCGAAAAAAGAGGCCGGAAAATCCCGGCCTCTTTTCTTCGTTTACAATGCGCCTGCATCGCGCATTTCTTTTTTTCGTTTGAATCCAAAACCCATGATAGCCAATAACAACAGGATGGAGAGAAACACGCCGACTACGCTGCGAAGTGCCACTGCGACCCCAATGAGCACCATCGCTCCGATTGCTGCCAGTGAAAATAGGACAAAAATCCATTTTATATTATGCCATGATTCTATGATCGCTTCTTTCATACCATCTAACCTCCTGCGTACAAGAAAATAAAATCGTAGGGTTTTTCCCCTATATGTGCTATACTAGCACAGTTATAGGCTCGAAAAAAGAATATTGGAGTGAAAGTATGACTAACCTTAGAAACGATTTACGCAACATTGCAATTATCGCACACGTTGACCACGGCAAAACGACATTAGTGGATCAGTTGCTTCAGCAATCAGGAATCTTCCGATCGAATGAACATGTTGATGAGCGGGCGATGGACTCAAACGACATTGAAAGAGAACGCGGAATTACAATCCTAGCGAAAAACACCGCGATTCAATATAAAGACGCTAAAATCAACATTTTGGATACTCCTGGACACGCTGATTTCGGCGGCGAAGTGGAGCGCATCATGAAAATGGTTGATGGCGTATTACTCGTTGTCGATGCGTACGAAGGCTGTATGCCACAGACACGCTTTGTCTTGAAAAAAGCGCTTGAGCAAAACCTCAAGCCGATTGTAGTCGTCAACAAAATCGACCGCGATTTTGCGCGTCCAGATGAAGTTGTCGATGAAGTCATCGAATTGTTCATCGAACTTGAAGCAAACGATGACCAACTGGAATTCCCGGTTATTTTCGCATCAGGCATGAACGGAACTGCAAGTCTTTCATCTGACCCAGCTGACCAAGAAGAAAACATGCAGGTTATCTACGATGCCATCATGGACCACGTACCGGCACCGATCGACAACCGTGAAGAACCACTTCAATTCCAAGTGGCACTTCTGGATTACAACGACTACGTCGGGCGTATCGGTATCGGCCGTGTATTCCGCGGAACTATTGAAGTTGGACAATCGGTCTCTTTGATGAAATTAGATGGATCTGTTAAAAACTTCCGCATTACGAAAATCCACGGATTTATGGGCTTGAAGCGCATTGAGATCCAAAAAGCCGAAGCTGGCGATTTGATCGCAATCTCTGGTCTAGAAGATATCAACGTCGGTGAGACGGTATGTCCGCAAGATCACCAGGAAGCCTTGCCAATTCTACGTATCGACGAGCCGACGCTGCAAATGACATTCCTTGTCAATAACAGCCCGTTCGCCGGTAAAGAAGGTAAATTCATTACATCAAGAAAAATCCAGGAGCGTTTGGATGCACAATTAGAGACAGATGTTTCCTTGCGCGTTGACCCAACGGATTCTCCAGATGCATGGGTCGTTTCGGGCCGCGGCGAACTGCATCTATCAATCTTGATTGAAAACATGCGTCGTGAAGGTTTCGAGCTTCAAGTGTCTAAACCTGAAGTTATTGTCCGCATGGTGGATGGCGTCCGCTGCGAACCGGTTGAACGCGTTCAAGTGGATGTTCCTGAAGAATACACAGGTGCGATCATCGAATCACTCGGTGAACGTAAAGGTGAAATGCTAGATATGATCAACAACGGAAGCGGACAAGTCCGTTTGGTATTCAATGTACCTGCCCGTGGCTTGATCGGTTACACAACTGAATTCCTCACGCAAACACGTGGTTACGGAATCATTAACCACACATTCGATAGCTACCAGCCAGTTGCATCAGGACGCGTAGGCGGCCGTCGCCAAGGCGTTCTCGTCTCTATGGAACGCGGAAAATCTTCAACTTATGGCTTGATGGGCATCGAAGATCGCGGAACTTCATTTGTTGAAGTCGGAACTGAAATCTATGAAGGCATGATCGTTGGTGAACATAACCGCGACAACGACTTGACAGTTAACATCGTTAAGATCAAAGCGGCGACTAACATCCGTTCAGCCAACAAAGACCAGACGACGACGATGAAAAAAGCGCGTTTGATGAGCCTTGAAGAAGCACTTGAATACTTGAACGATGATGAGTACTGTGAAATCACTCCTCAATCGATCCGTTTGCGCAAGAAAATTCTCGACAAAAACGAGCGCGAGCGCATGGCGAAGAAAAAGAAAGTTGCCATCGAAGAATAAACAACTGGAAGGATGTATAATCCGTGGACGAGCAGGCTTTTGTCTATGAAAATATGTATCCGGTAGCCCGTGTTCTTTATCAAAACTTGCCGAGTTATGAAATGGCGGGATATGCACTGTTCGCAGTCATCTTCCTGTTATCGGCACTGGTTTACAAACTGGGCTTTGCCAAGAAACTATCGATCGGAAAAAATGTTGTCATTATCTTGTTTTTGGCTGCGGGTGGATTAGGGCTGACATTCTTAGCCTTTTTCCTGCCTGTTGTCGAAGGCTTGGTTATTGCCGCATTGATTCTCATCCTTTACAAAATCCGCCTATGGCGCGAAAAACGCGAAAACGCTGCTTCTCATTGAGAAGCAGCGTTTTTGCGTTCAAATGTTTTATAAAGTATGGGCAATAATAGAGCGTACGTCAGTTGTGCCAATATCCAGTAAAGAAATGCCCCTACATCCGTCGGTTCCGGCACGTCGGCTTCTACGGCGAGCATAGAGAGCGGGAAAAACAGAAAGTAGGTGGGCAGGGTCAGTACCAAACTGATAATGGTCAATTGGCCGAACGTATAGCTTCGCCGTTTGGCAATATACACATAGACAATGCCAATCACCAACGAGATGATTAAGTGAAAAACGAACTCCATCAGCTCTGACCAGTTCACTTGATTGAGCAGCGGGATGAAGTCGATATTCAATAATAATTCATAATTTTGAATGCCGGTCACAGCCTGCATCCATTTCATTAATAAGCCAAGAATGAGGCCGCTCCAGAAACCAATCCACAATCCTTTAAGAATTTTCATCAGAAATCATCCTCAATGCTGCGGGAGCTGCGGAAAAAATGAAACCGGCCAGTCGCCAGCCGTTCTTCGGTGCGTTTAGTGATACGGTCGTGGCAGCCTTCGCACATATGGGTATGAATTGGGCGATTACGCAGCCGTTTGGCTTGCAAAGTATCATCTTCTAGTTCTTCAATCTTATCGCAAATGACACATTGAACACGCATAGCTATCCCTCCTATTCGACCCTAATCGCAGAGACGTGGGTAATCGGCTGATCGATATTCGAGCCATCCGGCAATAGGATATGGACCGGACCATCATCACGAAGCGGTTTCCCGTCTTGGCTGAATTTGAAAATCAATTGCTTGGCATCTTCGATCGGGAAATCGTGTTCGCCTGAAGCGGTTTCGAACACGACTTTCGATGCGCTGCTAGCTGGCTCTGCATTCTCGAGGAATGGTTGGAAGCGCATGCCGAAAGTTCCCGTCAACATGTCTTGTTTTTCCTGGCGCTTGTACTTTTTCTCAGAGTTCAAGGTCGGCGGTACAGTGGCGCCTTCCATAATTTCGCGTGACCAATGTTCGCCCATCCCGCGTTTATATTCTTCAAGCTCGTCTTTGTCAACATGCTCTTCGGTGAAGAAAGTCCGCAGATCCAATTTGCGGTCGTCAAAAATCCACACGGTAGGATCCAAAGTTAATTTGTATGTGACTTTCCCTTTAAACGGTATGATGAATTCCATAAACAAACCCTCCATTATAGTATCTCTCTTCTTCAGTATAACTGTTTGGCCACAATTCCCAAAGGGTTTAATCCCTTTGATGAGAGACTTGCAATTTAACAGCGTAAAAGATACACTTTAAACAGGCTAATGGAGCAGAAATACGAGTGATGGGGGAGTCCTCATGGAACATACAGAAGAACAGACTTATCAAGAAAAAGCGCTGGAACTCCTTAAAGCTGATGCAGAGAAAATTGAGCAATTGATCAAGGTGCAGATGGATCATCTGACTTTGCCTTCCTGCCCTTTATATGAAGAAGTTCTTGATACGCAAATGTTTGGCTTATCACGGGAAATTGATTTTGCCGTCAAACTCGGCTTGATCGAACGTGAGACCGGTAAAAATTTAATGGATACGCTGGAGAAGAAACTGTCCATCCTCCACGATGCGTATACAAATAAATGACCTAAAACTCAAACGATTCCAGTTTGAGTTTTTTTACTAATGAATCCAATTGAATGAGGTATAAAAACAATGAAATCCTACATCAAGAAATACGGCAAGTACATAGACTACCCGCTTCTCTTTGCCTATCTAGTCCTGACAATCTTTGGGCTGATCATGATTTACTCTGCCAGCATGGCCTGGTCTGTCAATTATTATAACGATCCCCCATCCCGCTTTTACAAACAGCAATTACTTAATTTGGCCATTGCTTATCCCGTGTTCTTGATTGCCGCTGTATTCCCGTACAAGCATTTCAAGAAAAAATGGATGATGGCCACCGTGCTCGCAGTAATCTTTACGGGTCTTATTCTGGTGCACTTTATCGGCTTTGCAGCAGGGGGAGCAAAAAGTTGGATCAGCCTAGGTTTCGCCAATATTCAGCCGTCGGAAGTCGCCAAAGTGGGCTTAATCTTTTATTTGGCTGGAGTATTTTCCAATAAATACCGAAACGGCTCCATCAACAAACTAAACGAATCGATTATCCCGCCAGTCATTATCTTGACAGCTGTGTTGATTTTGGTGTTTTTCGAACCCGACCTTGGTTCCATGGTTATCATCGGGGCAGTCGGATTGTCTGTTATGGCAGCATCTGGCGTGCGCTTGAAGCCGTTCGTCAAATTGGCGGGCATTGTCATCACCGCCACTGCCATTGTCATCGTACCCATGATGTTGTTCGCTCAGGACATTATTTTTACGGAAAAGCGGATGGGACGCATTGATGCGTTTTTCAACCCATTTTCCGACGAACTTGGTTTCGGCTTTCAAATTGTCAACGGCTATTTAGCCATCGGTTCAGGAGGGCTTAGCGGTCTTGGTCTTGGCCAGTCGATCCAAAAGCTTGGCTATTTGCCGGAGCCCCACACCGATTTCATCATGTCGGTCATCGCGGAAGAACTCGGGGTTCTCGGTGTTGTCGTCGTGATTGGCGGTCTAGGCTTTGTGGTGCTGCGTGGATTGTGGATTGCAATGACCACTAACGACCCGCTTGCGCGCATGCTTGCAGCAGGTGTTGCCAGCATGATCGGCATCCAATCGTTCGTCAATCTGGGCGGACTTTCGGGCATTATTCCTTTAACTGGGGTAACACTTCCATTTATCAGCTATGGCGGAACTTCCGTAATTTTGTTATCGTTAGCTATGGGAGTATTAATGAATGTTTCCATGTTCAATAAATACGAAAAAACGAAAAAGTAAAGGGTGTGCGTCGGAGTGAAAGAGATTAACAAGATCTTAGTAGCCAACCGCGGAGAAATTGCCATTCGGATCTTCCGCGCCTGTACAGAACTGAATCTTCGGACAGTTGCGATTTATTCGCAAGAAGACAGCGGTTCGTTTCATCGTTACAAAGCTGACGAATCGTATTTAGTCGGCAAGGGCAAAAAGCCGATTGATGCTTATTTGGACATTGAAGACATCATTCGCATTGCCAAAGATTCAGGAGTGGACGCTATTCATCCAGGGTACGGATTCTTATCCGAAAATGTTCATTTCGCTCGGCGCTGTGAAGAAGAAGGCATCGTATTCATTGGCCCGACATCCAGACATCTCGATATGTTCGGGGATAAAGTCAAGGCCCGTGAGCAAGCAATTGCTGCAGGCATCCCGGTCATTCCAGGAACGGATGGACCGGTCGAATCGCTGGCAGAAGTGGAAGCATTCGCTGAACAAGCCGGATTCCCATTAATGATCAAAGCGTCACTTGGCGGAGGCGGACGCGGCATGCGCATCGTCAAAGATGCAAATGAACTCGCTTCTTCCTACGAGCGTGCGAAATCAGAAGCGAAAGCGGCTTTTGGTTCCGACGAGATGTATGTAGAGAAATTTGTCGATAAGCCAAAGCATATCGAAGTGCAAATTTTGGGCGATGCTGAAGGCAATGTCGTCCACTTGTATGAGCGGGATTGTTCGATCCAGCGGCGCCACCAGAAGGTCGTGGAAATCGCACCGTCCAACTCGATCAGCAACGCTCTACGCAATGAGATTTGCGAGGCTGCTGTTAAACTAATGAAAAACATCGATTACATAAATGCCGGTACCGTCGAATTTTTGGTCGCGGGAGAGGAATTTTACTTTATCGAAGTAAATCCCCGCATCCAAGTGGAACACACGATTACCGAGATGGTAACAGGCATCGACATCGTTCACGCGCAAATCCATATCGCCCGTGGGCATATGTTGCACAGTGAAACAATTGCCATCCCCCAACAACAAGATATTCCGTTGTTCGGCTTCGCGATTCAGTCGCGTGTGACGACAGAAGATCCGTTAAATGATTTTATGCCGGATGCCGGAAAGCTGATGGTTTATCGTTCAGGCGGTGGATTTGGCGTACGTTTGGATGCAGGGAACGGCTTCCAGGGAGCTGTTATTTCCCCGTTTTACGACTCATTGCTCGTGAAAGTGTCCACTTGGGCCACCACATTTAAAGAAGCGGCAGCGAAAATGGACCGCAATTTGCAGGAATTCCGCATCCGCGGCATCAAAACCAATATTCCGTTTCTTGAAAATGTCGTAAAACATCAAAATTTCATCAGTGGTGATTTTGACACAAGCTTCATCGATAGCACGCCGGAATTGTTCAAGTTCCCTGTGCGCCAAGACCGTGGGACGAAATTGCTTAGCTATATTGGCAATGTAACCGTAAACGGATTCCCAGGCATCGAACAGAAAAAGAAACCGATCCACCCAGCGCCGCGTAAACCAGAAATCGACATCATCACGGAAGTTCCAGCCGGTACAAAGCAAATCCTTGATGAGCGTGGCCCTGAAGGCTTGTCGAAGTGGATTCTTGAGCAAGAGGACGTGTTGCTGACGGATACAACTTTGCGTGATGCCCATCAGTCGCTTCTCGCAACACGGATGCGCTCACACGATATGTTTGCCGTCGCGAAAGAAACAGCTCGTTTGCAAAGCGATTTGTTTTCGATGGAGATGTGGGGCGGGGCAACATTTGACGTATCTTATCGTTTCTTGAAAGAAGATCCGTGGCAACGCCTCATCAAATTGCGTGAAGACATTCCAAATGTATTGTTCCAAATGTTATTCCGTGGAGCTAATGCAGTTGGGTATAAGAACTACCCAGACAATGTCATCCGTGAATTTGCCCGGACATCGGCTGAAGCCGGAATCGATGTGTTCCGCATTTTCGACAGCCTGAACTGGATCAAAGGAATGGAAGTCGCAATTGACGAAGTCCGCAACTCCGGAAAAGTCGCAGAAGCGGCGATTTGCTATACAGGAGACATTCTTGATCCGAGCCGTGACAAATACACGGTGCAATATTATAAAGATATGGCAAAAGAGCTCGAAGCAGCAGGCGCACACATTTTAGCGATCAAAGATATGGCTGGACTATTAAAGCCAGAAGCTGCTTACCGTCTCGTGTCTGAATTGAAGGACACGGTATCCTTACCTATTCACTTGCATACGCATGACACAAGCGGCAATGGCATCTATCAGTATTCCAAGGCGATTGAAGCTGGCGTCGACATCGTCGATACCGCACTCGGCACAATGGCGGGTCTTACATCACAGCCTAGCGCCAACTCGCTGTATTACGCGATGAGCGGCAGCAAGCGGAAAATCAGAGCGGATATTGAATCTCTTGAGACCATGTCTCATTATTGGGAAGATGTTCGCAAATATTACAGTGATTTCGAGAGTGGCATGAACAGTCCGCATTCCGAAATTTATGTCCATGAAATGCCGGGCGGACAGTACAGCAACCTGCAACAGCAGGCAAAAGCGGTCGGCCTTGGTATGCGCTGGGAAGAAGTGAAGGAAATGTACTCCCGCGTCAACATGTTGTTTGGCGACGTTGTAAAAGTTACACCGTCATCGAAAGTCGTAGGAGACATGGCATTGTTCATGGTCCAGAACGAATTGGATGAAACAACAGTCCTGACGCGCGGAGAGAATATCGATTTCCCTGAATCGGTCATCGAGTTCTTCGAGGGATATATTGGGCAACCGCATGGCGGGTTCCCGGAGCAATTGCAGAAAGTGATCTTGAAAGAACGCGAGCCAATTACGGTACGTCCGGGCGAACTGCTCGAACCTGCTGATTTTGACGCGATCCGTGAGACCTTGTTCGAACGCCTGCAACGTCCAGTGACGAGCCACGAGGTATTGGCTTATGCCTTATATCCAAAAGTGTTCGAAGAGTACAGCACGATGTACAAAACTTTTGGGAATGTATCGGTCCTTGATACATTAACGTTTCTTTACGGAATGCGTCTGAGCGAAGAAATCGAAGTAGAGATCGAAAAAGGCAAGACCTTGATGATTAAACTTGTTTCGATCGGCGAACCACAAAAAGATGGTACACGCATCATCTATTTCGAATTAAACGGCCAACCGCGCGAAGTAAGTGTTCAAGATATGACAGTTGAAACCGATTCGGCAGCAAAACCAAAAGCCGATCCGACGAAAGAAAACCATATTGCAGCGACTATGCCTGGCACGGTCCTAAAAGTAATTGGTGAAAAAGGCTTGAAAGTAAAACGCGGCGACCACCTACTGGTCACAGAAGCGATGAAGATGGAGACCACCGTTCAAGCACCATTCGACGGTACAATCCAAGACATCTATGTAACAGCGGGCGACGGCATTTCAACAGGCGACTTGCTCATTGAAATGGAAGCCAAACAATAAAAAAATCCGGTGCATATTGCACCGGATTTTTTATTTGGATTTAATGAATTTGCTTCTAGAGACGAGCAGGACCATATAGCACAACAATCCGAACAGCATTGAGATCAGCAAAGAATGGAGCAAGGCTACTGCCAAGTTTAATTTCGTCAAGACGACGAGCATTCCCGAGGTGGCTTGCAGAAGCACGATCGCGAAGGCGATCAGCCAGCCCCAATAGATGACCCGCTGGTCGCGGTAATGGCGGTATGCATGGAGCGCAATCACACCGATCCAAATGACGATGAGCGCAGCTGCAAAGCGGTGTCCCATTTGTACCCATTCATACATATTACTAGGCAATGCGAATTGGTCGTTGCGGCATAAAGGCCAGTCGGAGCAAATCAGGCTCGATTCCGTATGCCGGACAAGCGCACCAGTATAGACAACCACATACGAATACAGCGCAACGCCGAGTGTATGGAATTTCAATTTGCGGCCAATTTGCACTCGGTCTGCATCAAATTTGCGATCGACTTCAAAGATCAGCAAGGTTAGCAGGAGAACTGCAGCAAACGACAAGAGTGAGATCCCGAAGTGAAGTGCTAAGATGAAATCACCTTGACCCCAAAGAACTTGCGCAGCGCCGATCAAAGCCTGCAGCACGAGAAAGAAGACAGCCATAAAGGCGAGGAACTTCGTTTCGCGCACATGGCCGAACTTACGCCAAGCCCACACAGCCAAAATCACGATTAGAATACCAACCGTACCTGTGACCAAGCGGTGAGAAAACTCAATCAGCACCTCAGGAGTGATTTCGCGGGGAATTAAATTGCCGTTGCAGTCAGGCCAGTTGCGGCCGCAGCCCATCCCGCTGTCGGTTTTAGTTACCAAAGCCCCGCCGAGGAGGATGAGGAGCATGCCGACAGATGCCAGAACCCCAAATATTTTTATATAAATGTTGCTTTTCAAAATGCCACCTACTTTTTTTAGAAAAACTTTTAAGATGAACGATTACCTGCATACTCGATGATAGCGAAACTGCGTTTAAAATACAACGAGAAATGGGCGTTCGCTCAAACTTTCAAGAATTGGACATATTAAGGGCGACCTTCACAAACTGTTCAAAAACAGCGTTTTTTCTATCTTAAAATAACGAGGGGGCTACTGTATGATTAGAGATGAATATTTGTAAGACCAATTGCGTGAAATCATCATTTATATCAGGAAATTTCAGTAATATGTAGAAAAGAAGCTGGAATTTAGATATAGTTATGGTTAGCGGAATATGCTTACAACTTTGAAAGGAGGGAGTTATATGTCAAACGGCCGGTCTTTGCCTGCAGAACCGACTGACGCTGTAGAATCGAGCACGTTCACTAAAGATTTTCTGGCACTTATTAAGATTGGGATTGTAAACTCCAATTTAATTACTGTCTTTACGGGACTGTGGCTCGCTTTCCAGTTTTCGGATAAGAATTTCCTGGATCATATGGATATTCTCGTCTACACCATCGTCGGTTCGGCATTGATCATTGCGGGGTCTGCGGCGATGAATAATTATATCGACACAGATATTGACCCATTGATGGCTAGCAAAAGAGCCCGCCCGACAGTTACGGGCAGGTTCAAGCCATCCGCTGTCTTGGCACTCGCCATTTCTTTCATCGTTATAGGTGAACTCTTTTTGTTTTCCGCTTCTGTTTCAGCAGGTCTGTTTGGAATCGCCGGCATTCTGGCTTATGTGGTTCTCTATTCGATGTGGTCGAAGAGACGGCATGTCGGCAACACGATCGTCGGCAGCATTTCCGGCGCAATTCCGCCACTTATTGGCTGGGCTGCGGTGGAGCCGACGCTTGGCACGGGCGCTTGGGCGCTGTTTCTGATTATGTTTATCTGGCAGCCTCCGCATTTTTATGCGCTTGCCATGAAACGGACGGAAGAGTATCGGGCTGCAAATATTCCGATGCTTCCGGTGGTAAAAGGATTCCACCGGACAAAAAAATCGATGCTTGCATGGGTTTTCCTGCTTTTCCCCTTACCGTTCCTGCTTATGGAACTGGGGATAGGCTTTATCATCTTAGCTACAGCGTTGAATATCGGATGGCTCGTACTGGCAATCCAGGGCTTCAAAGCAGCTGATGATTTGAAATGGGCGAAGAAAATGTTCATCTATTCGTTGAATTATATGACGATTCTATTTGTCTCGATGATCATTTTCGCAGTATTCGTCTAAATTTCACTTTTACTTAACTGTAAGATATTTTATTCAGAGAGGGGTATGAAAAGCTATGATGAAAGGACCTAAGAAATGGCGCCTTTTCGCTTTGATGACCGCATTGCTTGTTTTTCTTTCAGGCTGCGGGCGCGAAGAGATTTCGACGCTGATACCGGCTGGTAAGGTTGCCCAAGATCAGTTCAACTTGCTGATTTTGTCATCCATTGTCATGTTATTCGTTATCATCGTCGTTACAATCATCTATGTATTGGCAATTGTGAAATTCCGCCGTTCAAAAGTAGGGGAGGACATGATTCCTGAACAAGTTGAAGGAAGCGCGCGTCTTGAGTTTATCTGGACAGCGATTCCGATTGTCTTGCTTTTGATCCTCGCTGTTCCGACGGTCTACGCTACATTCGACCTGGCTGATGTCACAGCGATGGACGCACAGGACGAAGAGGGAGTCGCTGAGAACTTGACCGTTAACGTAACCGGTAAGCTTTACTGGTGGGAGTTCGAATATCCTGAACAGGAAATTCGCACTGCACAGGAACTGGTCGTCCCGACTGGCGAGCGCGTCTACTTCAATTTGATTGCGGCAGACGTTAAGCACTCGTTCTGGATCCCTTCTGTTGGCGGTAAACTCGACGTCAACCCTGAAAACGTCAACACCTTCTATTTGGAATTCGATAAAGAATCTTCAGAACTTGAAGAAGGCGTTTACTTCGGTAAATGTGCCGAGCTTTGTGGACCGTCCCACGCGTTGATGGATTTCAAAGTCAAAACGCTTAACCGCGAAGACTTTGATGCATGGGTAGCGGCAATGCAAGAAGAACAAGAAGCTCCTTCTGAAGCTCTTGCTCAAGAAGGACAAGAAATCTTTGAGCAAAGCTGTATTGCTTGCCACGCCACTAATGCTGCAGGAGCAGCTACTGGTGTAGGTCCGAACCTAGCAACATTTGGCGACCGTACGACAATCGCCGGTTTTATGGAACATGACGAAGAAACATTGAAAAACTGGATTGCTGATCCACAGCAATACAAACCAGGCAACTTGATGCCTAATCCAGAAGAGATTAACAACGGAGAAGCATTCTCTGATCAAGAGCTCGATGCACTTGCTGCATATTTGATGAGCTTGAAAATTGAAGAGTAAACGTTAAAAAAGGAGGTAAACTATTGTGAGTTCTAACTCTCAGAAAAAGGGTTTCGGCGCTACAATTTGGGACTACATGACAACTGTAGACCATAAGAAAATCGCGATCCTCTACTTGATCTCCGGCGGATTTTTCTTCCTCGTCGGCGGTGTAGAAGCGATGATGATCCGGATTCAGCTAATGAAAGCCGGAAACGATTTCCTCAGTGCCGGAACATACAACGAAGTTTTAACGATGCACGGAACAACAATGATCTTCCTTGCAGCCATGCCAATACTTTTGGCATTCATGAACGCCGTCTCACCTTTGCAAATCGGTGCGCGTGACGTAGCGTTTCCTTTCTTGAACTCACTTGGGTTCTGGCTATTCTTCTTCGGTGGTATCTTCCTAAACCTTTCATGGTTCTTAGGTGGGGCTCCGGATGCAGGATGGACAAACTACGCTTCTTTGGCACTCGCATCTGAAGGCCACGGAATCGATTTCTATTCACTCGGTTTGACGATCTCCGGTTTCGGTACATTGATCGCGGGGATTAACTTCCTTGTTACGATCATCAATATGCGTGCCCCGGGTATGACCTACATGAGAATGCCGCTTTTCACTTGGACCACTTTCGTAGCGTCCGCATTGATTCTCTTGGCATTCCCTCCACTGACTGTCGGGATCTTCTTCATGGTATTCGACCGTTTGTTCGGGGCTAATTTCTTTGATGTAACGATGGGCGGTAACACGATTATCTGGGAGCACTTCTTCTGGATTTTCGGTCACCCGGAAGTTTACATTTTGATCTTGCCAGCGTTTGGTATTTTCTCTGAAATCTTCGCGATTTTCTCTCGTAAACGCCTATTCGGTTACACCGCTTTGGTATTTGCGACGATCCTGATCGGTTTCTACGGCTTCATGGTTTGGGCACACCACATGTTTACAGTTGGTCTTGGGCCGACAGCTAACGCGGTATTCGCCCTCGCAACGATGATCATCGCAGTTCCGACAGGGATCAAGATCTTTAACTGGCTACTTACGATCTGGGGAGGAAGCATTTCCTTCACAGTGCCGATGATTTACGCTGTTGCGTTTATCCCGTCATTCGTTGCCGGTGGGGTAACAGGTGTCATGCAGGCAATTGCACCGCTTGATTACCAGTTGCACGATTCTTACTTTATCGTTGCCCACTTCCATTACGTAATCGTTGGTGGGGTTGTGCTCGCTATTCTAGCAGGTACGCATTTGTACTGGCCGAAAATGTTCGGTACGATGTTAAGCGAAAAACTTGGAAAATGGACTTTCTGGTTCTTCTTTATCGGATTCCATTTGACATTCTTTATCCAGCATTTCCTCGGCCTAATGGGCATGCCTCGTCGTGTTTACACGTTCGGAGCAGATCAAGGCTGGGATCTATTTAACGCAATCAGCTCGGCAGGTGCTTTTTTCATGGCGATCGGTGTCATCATCCTTCTCGTCAACGTCGTCATGACGGTTGCGAAGAATGAGCGCGTCGGAAATGACCCATGGGGCGACGGCCGTACACTTGAATGGGCGATCCCGTCACCACCGCCATTCTATAACTTTGCACAAACACCGCTTGTCCGTGGACTTGACCCGTATTGGATCGAGAAAATGGAAGGCAATAAAGAAGGCATGGTCTATGCTGAGCCACTTGGCGATATTCACATGCCGAACGGTTCAATCATTCCATTCGTCATTTCATTTGGCATGTTCGTTGCTGCATTCGGTGCCATGTACCACATGGATGACCATGCATGGGCGCTTCCTGTATTAATCGTAGGTCTTGCGATTACATTTGGCTCGATGCTCGTTCGTTCATTGAAAGATGATCTTGGATTCCATATTTCGAAAGAAGAATTGATTGCAGACAACGAACGCATTCAAAAAGAAGCAAGAGCGCTGGAAGGAGGCAAAAAAGGTGGACTTAAATAAACGATATACCCCACAAACCTGGCCCGATCATCCTGAAACGGCGACGCTCGAAGGGAAGAATAAGTTCGTTGGTTTCTGGCTGCTACTGGCAGCTGAGACCGTCACCTTCGCCTCTCTCTTCGCAACTTATCTTGCGTTGAAAGACAAGGGCCCAAGCGGAATGGAATTTTCCGCTGCCGGCTTGTTCGAACTGCCGCTTGTTTTTGCCATGACGATGCTTCTTCTGACATCTTCGTTGACGAGTGTCTACGCGATGTATCATATGAAGAATCACAATTTCAAGGCCATGCAGGCTTGGCTCGGAATCACCGTTCTTTTGGGGCTAGCGTTCCTTGGCTTGGAGATCTACGAGTTTAATCACTATGTACATCTTGGCTTTGGCTATACAAATAGCGCCTTCAGCTCCGCCTTTTATACTTTAGTCGGAACTCACGGGGCTCACGTAGTATTCGGCCTTAGCTGGTTCATCGCATTGATGCTCCGCAACGCTAAACGTGGTTTGAACATGTACAATGCGCCGAAATTCTATCTCGCTTCTCTGTATTGGCATTTCATTGACGTAGTATGGGTGTTCATCTTCACTGTAGTCTATCTGATGGGAGTGATCGGTTAATATGGCACACGATACTCACGATATTCACAGATCCAGAGCAGAATTCGAATTCATAAAGAAAAAACGTGCCGCTGAAATGCGCGGCCAGTTGACATCGTTCGCTATGATGATCTTCCTGACATTGATCGCGTTCACGCTGGTGGCAGCTGACTTCTCCAATTACTTGATCGTGCCGATCATCCTATTGTTGGCGGCCATCCAAGTAGTGCTTCAACTGTATCATTTCATGCACATGAGCAATAAAGGCCATGGCGTGATGGCATTCTTTATGTTCAGCGGCATGTTTGTCGCGTTCTTGACTGTCCTTGCGATGGTCACCATCGTTTGGTGGTAAAAAGTAAAACTCCGGACTTTTCACAGTCCGGAGTTTTTTTGTTTGCGGTTGAAAGCTATCAAATGTCATGATTCGTTCATTGATATGGCGGGGCATCCCCGATATAATGAGGTTACTTAAGGAAAAAGGAGGTACGGTCTAATGCCAATCAGTATTTTCGGCTTCGAGGCGTTGTGGAGCCCCTGGTATTTTGGATTTCTCGTACTGATTACACTTTTATATTTTGGGGTTACCATTAAGTGGAGACATAAATTCAGTGGCAGTGAGCCGCTTGAAACGAAACAGGCATTGCTCTTTGTATCGGGAATGGCCTTGATTTATCTCTTGAAAGGCTCACCGATTGATTTGCTTGGGCATATCACTTTAACGATGCATATGGTCCAGATGGCGTTGCTGCTATTATTGGCGGCACCTTTGATTATTATGGGGATTCCCTCATACTTATGGCAAGCATTCATCAAATTGCCGGTAATCAATCCGCTGTTCATGTTTTTCACAAAACCGCTGATTGCCTTGTTATTATTCAGCTTGTTCTTCTCGGTTTACCATTTGCCTTTAGTGTTTGACTTTGTCAAACAGGATATGCTGATTCATAGCATCGTCAGTACCTTGTTGTTTGTGTCGGCGCTTCTCTACTGGTGGCCGGTCGTCAATAACCTGGAGGGCATGCATAAATTCCACGGTCTCAAAAAGTTGGGATATCTGTTCGGGCTCAGCGTTTTAATGACGCCTGCTTGTGCTTTGATCATCTTTAGCACGACGCCGTTCTATGCGACTTATTCGGATGGAGACGCTTGGATGCAGGCGATGGCTTTATGTGTACCTGCGGGGACCTTGGCACAGCTGAACTTATCGGGCCCCGAGCTGTTTACGAACATGTCGCTGATTGAGGACCAACGGACAGGCGGCATTACGATGAAGATCATTCAGGAATTGGTATTCACCGTGTTCATTTGGCTGGTTTTCCATGAATGGCTTAAGAACGAAACAGCCAACGCCGATGAAATTACCGCGAAAGTATTGCAAGACCGTAAAGAGATGGCGTATTACAGACATAATGGGCAATGACCCAAAAGGAGTTTACTTAAATGAATTTGCCGCTATTGCCAACCATTAGTACATTTTTTATCGTCTTGAGCGCCGTCTTGGTGGCGATCGGATGGAACTTGATCCTCAAACGCCGTATCGAAGCACATAAAAAAGTGATGCTTGGCGCTGGGGCTGCTGCTTTAACTTTTTTCATCATCTATGCTTCACGAACGCTATTCATCGGGAACACTGCATTCGGCGGGCCGGATGACCTGAAGATTTACTACACGATTTTCTTGATTTTCCATATCACGCTTGCAACGATTGGGGCTGTGATGGGGCTTGTTACCATTTACTTGGGCTTGAAAAACCGTTTAGATAAGCACCGCAAGATCGGGCCATATACGAGCGTCGTTTGGTTCTTTACTGCGATTACAGGCGTCATGGTGTATTTGTTGCTTTACGTGTTCTACGAAGGTGGAGACACAACCTCGGTGTTCAAAGCGATTCTCGGAGGATAATAAAAAGCACTGAGCAAATTTTGCTCAGTGCTTTTTATATAGAGGTTAAACTTTGAATTCCATTTTGATGATACCGGCTTCGCGTGCGGATGTGAAAAGAATGACCAATAAAGGACCGATGAAAAAGCCTAGGAAGCCGATTAATTGAAGGCCGATGAACATGGCAATTAATGTTGCAAGGGGAGAAAGGCCAATTTGAGTTCCCATCACTTTCGGTTCGACCGTTCTTCTGATGACTAAGAGGACTAAGGCCAAAATAGCCAACTGCGTGCCCTGGACGATGTCTCCGACAATGAACATATAGATGAACCATGGCGTCAAGACGATGATTGATCCTAAAATCGGTATGAAGTCGATGACCCAAATAACGAGCGACATGACCAAAGCATATTCTGGTGCGATAAATAATAAAGCGATCAATGCCACGGCAAAGACAATCAAGCTGACAAGAAACTGGGCTTTTAAAAAGCCAAAAATAACGTTATTCAGCCTGGCGACCATGAAGCGTACTTTCTCAGCTGTTGATTCTTTCATACGGTTAAACATCATGCCTTTCAAATCCATTAAATCGAGCATGAACAGGAACAAGGCGATGAGAAAAACGATGAAGCTCACTAAAAAAGAAGGAATGCCGGTCAATAAATTGGTCACCGTATCGTAATTGACAAAGGTTAAGATCCAGTCGCGAATCCCCTCTGCGAAAGCGATCATTTCTGTTTCAAAAGAATTAACGACTTCGACGGGCATTTCCGCAGTAGAGCGCAAAAAGAATGCTTCTACTTCGCCCCACATATGCGAGAGGGAATTGGTATACTCAGGAACCATTTTAGAAAATTGTATAATTTGCCCAATCAATTGCGTAATGATCCAGTAAACCAAGCCAGAAGCGATGACAAGGAATAGGATGAACACCGTGATAACTGCGCCTTTCCGGTCCCATTTGAATCTTTTTTGTACAAACTTAACAAAAGGTTCAAGGAGGATGGCGGTAAGCAATGCGATGATCAAAGGGACTGCAATCGGCAATATGTATATAGAGATTAACACTATTATAGCGATGACCAGCAATATGGTTGCCAGTTTTTTATTAAACCACTTGCCCACGATAAACCTCCTTCAATTGGTTGCGTAACATTCTATGCCAAAGCATTTGTTTAAAAAAACCGCAGTTCGTATTGAACTGCGGAAATTTTATGCTTTAATTTCGAACTCGGCAACTTCTTTTTTAATGGAAGCCAAAATTTCAGCACCCGTTTTCAAAAGGTGATCCGGGAAATGTTCGTCTTCGCCGTATTCGACACCGTGCGGGTAGTAATGCTTGCCAATAACTGGCTTCAAAACGCGGACAGTCGCATCGTTGGCATCGACATCTCCATCGATGGCATATGCAAACACGCGCAGGTAATAAGTGCCTTCACGGACGATAAATTTGCGGTCGTATGTGACGCGCTCATAATCCCACTGGCCTTCTTTCGTTAAGCCATGCTTGTTCATGATGTCTTCAAGCAATGTAATATCCACTTCGATGTTCTCTAGTCCTGTATTTTCAAAATACATGGGATCTCCTCCTCTATAACAAAAAAAGACTGAATGCTCCTTTAATAATAGATCATATTTTGGGTACATGCAATGGCTAGATTGTGTCAGAATGCAGGCGGCTGTTATAATGGGGAAAATGGGTGTCAGGAGCTGATTCAGTGAAGGACTTGTTACGCATCATGATTTTCTTGGCGATTGTCCTTATTGGACTGTTTTACTTGGACCCGTCAATCAGCGAGAACGAATTATTGGAAGCGCCGCGCCCGGCGGATCCTTTGCCGGCTGATAATTTGATGGACCCGGTCCTTGATGTGGACAGGCCAGCAAGTGGGCTTTCTGTCCATATCGGTGAGCCGGCGGAAGAATGGCTGGCAGAGCATGGCAAGCCAGACCGTATCGAGCCTTCTGCGTTCGCTTACGAATGGTGGGTATACGATACCGCATATTCTAATTTTGTCATGGTCGGAGTGAAGGAAGGGCGCATTGTCCAAATATATGCCGCTGGGGAGTCTACGGATGTCGAGCCCTATACGATTGGGCAAACCTTAGCCGAGCTGTACAGGTTCACAATTGTCGAAAACGAAGTGACCGTCAAATACGGCACCAATACCTATACATTCAATTTAAGCGAGCAGGACATGGACAAACGGATTCTGGTCAGCTTTGAAGATCTTTATGCGCAATTGTATATTGACGCGGAAGACCAGCAATTAGAAGCAGTCAGGTTTATGGACGCTGAGACGCTGATCCGCCATCAGCCTTACGATATGATGTATTCTGGAGATTTACTCGTGACGCCAAGGCCATCATCGACTTTACAGCGATCGATCGATGATGCCAATGCGAAACAATTGGTCGATTTGACGAATGTCTATCGGCTTCGCCATCATCGTTCCTTAGTTAAAGAGAACGTCGGCATCGGCATATTGGCTGAGCAGACGAGCGAGGAAATGGCGCGCATGGAATTCACATCCGCAGAGATGGAAGTAGAAGATCTTGAAGCCCGTCTGCAAGGGGCAGATATCCCTTTTGACCTGGCCGCAATCAATACTGCTTCACGGTATTATGATGCAGCAGAGACTTTACATGGGTGGTTCAACTCCTCGAACCACCGGGAAACTTTGTTAAATACGCAATACAACCAAATAGGTGTCGGTGTATTCGGCAAGTACTACAGCCAAATTTTGCTGAAACAAGATCCAAGTGTACATGAAAGCCAATAGGGCAGTAATTGCTCGCGAGTGACCGAATGGGCTAGCATCGTATTCGGAAGTGAACAGTATATGAATCCGGAAAACAATCTGATATGATGAAAGCGTAGAGGAGGAATGCAAAGTGATCATGACCTACGAATGGGTTAGTATAACTGACTCTGCGGACGAGCTGAGTGAAATGATACTGCAATCAGAGCAGGCTGCGACATACCGCGATGCCTATGACTCTGTCTATAGCGATACACAATTGGCAAGAGAGATCCACGACTTCGCCAGGCTAAAGGAACTGTACGAGGAAGTGCAGCGCTTCGGCAAATACCACCCTGATTACAAACGGGTGATGAAGCAGATCCGAGTCGACAAACGCCGGCTGGATTTGAATGAGAAAGTGGCAGAGCTGCGGCTCGCGGAAAATGAACTGCAAGACTTGATGGATCAAGTTAGCTTCATTCTCGGCCGGTCGGTGTCAGAAGCGGTCAAGATTCCCTCGAGCAATCCATTCTTTTCATCGGATTCTTCTTGCGGAAGCGGCTGCGGCACAGGTGGCGGCTGTTCTTGTTCGGCATAATAAAAAAACTGCAACCCCATCGGGTTGCAGTTTTTTTATTAGCGTGTTTCCTCAAGTGCTGAGATTAATTCGATAGCGATATCAGGGCGGTCCGTGATGATGCCTTTTGCACCAGCGTGGATCAGCTTCTCCATCGATTCCTTGTCATCGATGACCCAATAATGGACCGGGACATTCAAGCGGTCCAAAAAGGCGATGAACCGTGCAGAATCAAGGCGGAATACCGAATGCTTCACTGGAATTTGCAAGACATCCGCACGCGGTGCATACAGATGGCCGAACTGGCTATTGAAGGAAGCGAATGCCTTGCGCACTTCATTTTCCCCGGCACCAAGTGCGACACGGTTTTGTGCGTATAAATTGAAGCGGTCGATTTGTTCGTCGTAGAAGCTAGTGACGACGACGCGGTCTTCTGCACCCAAGGATTCAATCAAGCGCCATAGTTTGGAGGGTACTAGACTGCCCTCATACGTATCTGGCGCATCTTTAATGTCGATGTTGATATACATCTGAGGGAATTTTTCCATCAATTCACGCAGAAGGACAACTTTTTCGCCTTTTCCGCGATAGGAATGTTCACCATGCTCATCGACGAAATGATAACCAAGGTCAAGTGTGCGTAATTCATCGAGCGTCATTTCAGCTACGCGACCGGCAGAACCGGAAGTGCGGTCGACGAATTCGTCGTGGAATACCAAAATTTCTTCGTCATTCGTCATGCGGATATCGATTTCAAATCCGTGGACCCCGAGTTCTGCTGCACGGTCAAAGGCAGCCATTGTATGTTCCGGCGCGAGCGAACTGCCGCCGCGATGGGCCAAGACGATTGGATGTCCATAATCGAGAACGGCTTTTTGCGGCCGTTTCTGCGGTTCGGTAAATGCTTTTGAGCCAGCCCATGCTGCGGCGCCGACAGCGGCTGCTGCCAGGCCGATTTTCGTTTTCTTACCCATTATGTATTACCTCCTGTTTTGGTAGTATCCACATTATAGCGGAACGCTCTACTTGCTGTCAGTTTATTCGGTTGCGGCTTTTTTTAGACCTATGGTATTCTAGACTTTAGAAAAGAGGGATAGATATGCATGATCGCCAAGGTCTGATTGTCTATGTGCATCAGCTCAAACAAGCAAAATCGCTGCGGAAGTATGGGCACGTCCATTTCATTTCCCGCAAATTGAAATATGTTGTTGTCTATATGGACCAGGATAAAATTGAAGCCACGAAAGAAAAACTATCCAAACTGCCGTATGTCAAGAAAGTGCTGGAATCCCAGCGTCCTTTCCTTAAAACGGAATACGAAAACGCCAAGCCGGATAAAGCAAAAGAATACGATTATAAAATCGGCTTGTGATCATTGCATCGGCGGAATATAATGGTTGAGCCTGAGGATGGCAATGAGATGGCCAAAATAAAGTTTGGTGTCAGCATATTGCGAGGAATGTTTAACGTCCATGCGAATTGGCTCATGGCCTAATTGCTTGACTGTTTCCTCGAACACCGCCAGTCGCTTTGACCCGTCGGGTATGCCTTCTCTGCATAGATAAATCGGCATGAAATTGCCTTCTAGTGCTGGGCGGAAGGCAGCAGCAACGGAAACGACGGGCTGGCTGTCTTTCGTTTTTGAAACGAAAACGAATCCATGCATGAACCTTTCTTTATTGCTCTCCATTAATTGGCGAAGTTCATATATATCGCCGTACCCTTCTCCGAGCTCGATAAAACGTTGTATCATTTAAAACACGTCCTTTCCAGAATTCATTCTAACATTAAGGACAGCACTTGCAGTACTAAAATGATAAAGTAAGAGGCGATAATATGCGTGTAGTAGCAGGGCAAGCGAAAGGCTTACCTTTGAAAGCGGTTCCGGGAAATTCAACGAGGCCGACAACCGATAAAGTAAAAGAATCTATTTTTAACATGATTGGCCCTTTTTTTGACGGTGGAACAGCAGTAGACTTGTTTGCCGGTAGCGGTGGCCTTGGCATTGAAGCTTTGAGCCGCGGTATCGATCGAGTGATTTTCACCGACAAAGACAAAAAAGCCGTGGAAACGATCCACGCAAATCTGGAAAAAACCAGACTGCAAGAATCGGCGGAAGTATACAAGGCTGATGCCGAACGCGGCTTGAAAGCCATGAAAAAAAATGGCGTAAAGGCGCGTTTATTGTTTCTCGATCCGCCTTATCACATGGAAAAATCGTACGGCCTAATGGCAAAAGCGGTTGAACTGGGCCTTCTTGAAGACGGAGCCATCATCGTCTGCGAACATGAGCGTGATATTGAGCTGCCAGACGAAACAGCAGGATGTATCCGATATAAAAAGGAATTATATGGAAATACCGTTATTTCAATTTACCGCTACCAGGGGGAAGAGGGAGAAAGCATTGACTAAAATTGCAGTAGTACCGGGAAGTTTCGATCCGATTACGATGGGCCATTTGGACATTGTTAAACGGGCAGCGTCCATTTTCGATGAAGTGAAAGTGGTAGTCATGAACAATTCCTCGAAAAACCCATTATTTGATGTAGACGAACGGATGGCATTGATTGCGGAAGTGACCAAGTCCATTCCGAATGTGACCGTGGATTCGTTTGCTGGCTTACTGATTGACTACGCGGTAGAAGTACAAGCCAATTCGATTATCCGCGGCTTGCGTGCCGTGTCGGATTTCGAATACGAGATGCAAATCACCTCCATGAACCGTTTTTTGAATGAAAACATCGAAACCTTGTTTATGGTGTCCAACAACCAATATTCTTTCCTTAGTTCGAGCATCGTCAAGGAAGTGGCAAAATACCAAGGCAAAATTTCCGGACTGGTACCGGAAGCAGTGGAAAAAGCATTAATAGAAAAGTTCAAATAAGTCACGTACTACGTGGCTTTTTATTGTGGTGTGAACAAAAAGGAGAGGGTATGCGTTGAAAAGTAAAAAGCTATGGTTTTTTGTGCTAGTGATGGCGCTTGTCGTATTTGTCAGCTCCTACCGGCTGGATGCGTATATTTCACGCCCGGGAGATGCATATGAGCTATCGCCTCTTGTGGAAGTGGCAGGGCGTGATGAAGATGATGCAGGCACGCTTAGCCTGATGACTGTTACCATGTTCAATGCCACGCCAGCATTATACGTAATGGCTCAATTCCAGGAAGGTTATAAAGTGCTGGACCCGGAACAAGTGAGAAGTCCTCATGAAAGTGATGAAGAATACAATGTTAGGCAATTGAAGCTTATGTCCGACTCCCAAGTCAATGCGCTGCAAATAGCCTTTGAAGAGGCGGGCAAACCGTATGAAGTATTGAGCAAAGGCGTCTTTATCATGAATGTGCTAGAAGACGGGGCTGCTGCTGGGATATTGTCCCCTGGAGACCGGTTATTGGAAATTGATGGCCAGGCCTACGGTTCGATGGAAGAATTTCTTGATTATCTAAGCGGAAAAAACGTGGGGGATGAAGTGGAATTGTTGATAGAGCGCGATGAGCGCACCATCACGCAAAAAGTCACACTCGCCCCACTGCCGACAGAGCCTGAGCGCGCGGGCATCGGCATTTCTTTTGTAGAAGACAAGGAAATTGAAACGACTCCGAATGTTACGATTGATTCCGATGCCATCGGTGGTCCGTCCGCGGGGCTCATGTTCACTCTGGAAATCTTGAATCAATTGCTAGATGAAGATATTACCCATGGCTACGACATTGCCGGCACCGGAACGATGGAGAGCGATGGAACGGTTGGGCGCATCGGTGGGATCGACCAAAAAGTCATTGCGGCAGACCGTGCGGATATCGATATCTTTTTTGCACCGGATGATGAGGCCGACTCTGGCTCGCCAAGTAATTTTGACCTAGCAGTAGAGACGGCAGAGAAAATTGGCACAGATATGGAGATCGTTCCTGTCACCGACATCGATGCGGCACTCGATTATTTGTCGGAACTTTCGCCCAGGTAAATCGGCGGTGTCGTGTATTCTTTTTTTAATGAGTCTGCGCCAATCGCTTGAAGGTAAAGTGTTGAGGCGCGAATATCGAGCTGTCCCATATTCCCGGTCAAATCAGCAGCACGGCTGATGATAGGGAGTGGGATGGCTTTTTTCTGTCCGTTCAAGTAACGTCTGCCATGCTGTGTCATGCCGAGCAAGCGAATATACTCCGGATGTTTAATGGCTTGTGCTTCCTGTTGTGTGTAGCCAGTGAAAATATGCGTCAACATGCGCTGTATGCGCGTTCGAGTAAAGCGTTTGCTTTTCACCCGGTCAATGAAGGCATCGAAGGTTTCCGAACGTTTTGCCGCCTCATGGATTAAATTTTCAATGCCTTCTGTCACTTCGGCAAAACGGGAAAGTGCTTTTGGCCCTTCACGTAGAATCGTAAAACGCAGCATCGGATAAAATCTTTGCCAATCGACAAAGCCTTGCTGCTCCGAGTGAACACGTTCAAGCAGTCGAATACTGCTCGAAGGCAAATAAGGCGAGAGTTGGGTGAGCTCTTCACCTTCAAAAAAGGCATTGCGGATACCGGTCGCACTGGCAATCGCGACACCGGGCTCTAGTGGGTCATGATAGCCTGCACCGATGCGCTGGATCGTCAATGGTTTTATCGGACTGTTGAGCTTGTGAGCGGCTTCGATATAATGATAGCCAAGAATATTGTTCGGTTTGGTCAAATCGGCATAATCCTCACTGCCTTTTGTCAAAGTCAAGTAAGCATCGTTCAGCGCTTTCGGGTAGCTGATTCCTGTCTGGATCCTATCGTGGATAATCTGGTTGTAGCGCTCTCTTTCTGTGCTCAATAGTTCCAGGCTCTTTAAAAACGGTTCTATTGTGCCTTGCTCGCTCCCGAAGCAAAAAGAAGAACATCCAGCCGCATCGAGCAATTCGATAGCACCTCGCGCAAACTCAGAAGCCTGTGCCGTTGCAAAAGCATAGGGCAGTTCAATGACTACATCAACGCCGGCTGACAATGCCATTTCCGTACGCGTCCATTTGTCGGCAAACGCAGGCTCCCCACGCTGAAGAAACTGACCGCTCATGACGGCTATGACGATGTCAGCGCCTAACTGTTCTTTTGCTTTTGCCGCGTGATGCAAATGACCATTATGAAAAGGGTTATATTCAACAACGATTCCTGTCGCTTTCATTACAGCACCTTCTTTTGGTATGATTAATTCTAGTATAACGATGAGCGAATTATGGTGACAAGATTTTTTCTTGACATCGTTTGTTCTACATTATATAATCAACTTTGTTGTCTTGAGGTGATTACTTATGAAAATAGCGATTCAACAGCTACAAAAGTATCGTAACGACGGGATGCCAATTGACCAGTATGTTCAATTGGATGAGGCGAAAAAGCGCAATAGTGATATTCGCGCCGTATCTCCTATACACGTCACAGGACACTGTACGATTGGTTCGCAACAAATGACGTGCATGCTTCATCTTGAAGGGACGCTAACGCTGCCCTGTGCAAGAACTTGGGAAGATGTCGAATATCCGATCAGCATCGACACTGTGGAAATCTTCGATTGGTCTGAAAAAGGCCGCGAAGAAGGCGAGAACGAATACGTTCACACTGTAACGACTGAAGTTATCAATCTTCAGCCGATTTTAGAAGAGCTGATCGCCCTTGAAGTGCCTATACAGGTCTTTAAGGAAGACTCGGAACAAACCGTCATCAAAGGCGGCAATGACTGGTCTTATTTGTCAGACGAAGAAGTTCAAGCTGAGAAGGAAGAAGCACAATCAAAACCGGATCCAAGACTGGCTGATTTAGCCAAGTATTTCGATCAGACAGATGAATAGAATCACTGTAAGGAGGTGTCACCAATGGCTGTACCGTTCAGAAGAACATCCAAAACCGCTAAAAGAAAACGCCGTACGCATTTCAAGCTTTCCGTACCTGGTATGGTAGCGTGCCCAAGCTGTGGCGAAAGTAAATTGGCTCACCATGTCTGCAAAGCATGTGGATCATACAAAGGCAAAGAAGTAGTAGCTAGCAAATAAAACAGTATTTGCTAAGAAAAAGGTTATCTGGAGGCCATGGCTCCGGATAACCTTTTTCATTTGCTTAAAAACAGGTAAAATAAAACCTGAGGTGAGCAAAACCATGGCATATACAATTGAAAATCATGATGGAATACTGACTTTTACCATCGACCGGCCGCATATCCGCAATGCCGTCAACGAACAAGTAATGGTAGGCTTGGAAGAACTGGCTGTCCGCGCAAGGGAACAAGACATCCGCTTTGTCATCATCACCGCAACAGGTGAGCAGGCATTTTGTTCAGGCGGAGACTTGTCTGTGTTCCATGAACTGAAGACCGAACAGCAAGCTTGGCCGATGCTCAACCGAATGGGAGAAGCGTTGTATCGCATCAAAACGATTCCCGTCCCGGTCATCGCACTCATTAACGGCATGGCAGTTGGTGGCGGCTGTGAGATTGCGACCGCTTGCGATTACCGGCTGGTCAAAAGCCATGCCAAATGCGGGTTTATTCAAGGCACATTGGCGATCACGAGCGGATGGGGCGGAGGTACTTATTTGTTTGAAACGATTAAGCATGATGCGGCTCTTAAAATGCTCGCAGATTCCCGTGCTTATTCGTCAGCCGAATTGCTGGATAATGGCTGGGCAACGGCTATCGTCGAAGATGACCTTGATATCGATCGATTCTTGGCATCGATGAACCGCATCCTGCCGTCTGTGCACCGTGCGTATAAAGCGATGGCTATTCGTAAATGGCAGGAAACGAATTTAAAACAACGGGTCGACCAGGAAATCGAGGAATGCGCTCGGTTATGGGCACAAGATGAGCATCATCAAGCAGTAGACAGATTCTTGAATAAAAGCAAAAAATAAATCTCCTACGGGGGATTTTTTAGTAAAAACGACGGCTCCGGCTTGTGTTGATACAGAATAGGCGGAACATTATGGAAAAAATTTTTTTGAATAGTTGAAATCGCTTACAAAATTCGTATATGCTATAGAAGGGAGAAAACTTAGGGGGTATTTCATACATGAAAAAAATCCTGATTGCCAACCGGGGCGAAATTGCGCGTCGAATAATTCGCACATGCGACCGCCTCGGCATCGAAACCGTTGCAATCCATTCAGAGGCGGATGGGGAACTGCCTTATGTGAGTGAAGCGACAGAAGCGGCAGCGATCGGCCCGAATCCGGTCGCACAGTCTTATTTACAAGCAGACAAAATCATTGAAGAAGCCTTGGAACGCCAAGCAGATGCAATCCATCCGGGCTACGGGCTATTATCGGAAAACGCTGATTTTGCGCGAAAAGTCATAGAAGCGGGACTCCTCTTCATCGGCCCGAAAGCTGAAGTCATCGAGACGATGGGTGATAAGCTCGGCTCGCGGCGCACGATGAAGCAAGCAGGCGTGCCGGTCGTGCCAGGGACAGCTGAAGGGGTATCAGATATTGATGCGGCTGTCTTGGCAGCAAAAGAGATCGGTTATCCGCTGATGTTAAAAGCGAGTGCAGGAGGCGGCGGCATCGGCATGGTGTTGTGTGAAAGTGAGCAAGCGCTCACTCAACAGTTCGATTCGGTCAAGAATCGTGCAAAGGCGTATTTTGGAGATGATATTGTCTATTTAGAAAAGTTCATCGCCAATGCACGTCACATCGAAGTGCAGATCTTCGGGGATGAGTCAGGCAATATCGTTCATTTGTTCGAGCGCAATTGCTCTGTGCAGCGCCGCAATCAAAAAGTTATCGAGGAATCGCCATCACCGGATTTACCGGAATCCGTAAGAGTCAAGCTGTGCGAAGCAGCTGTCCAAGCGGCACGCGCAGTCGGTTACACGAATGCCGGAACGGTCGAATTCATTGTCGATGAAAACAACGACTTTTACTTCCTGGAAATGAACACGCGTCTGCAAGTGGAACATCCAATTACAGAAGAAGTGACAGGCGTTGACTTGGTCGAATGGCAAATTCTTGTGGCCAGGGGCGAATCCTTGCCTGCGCAAGATACCATCCAGTCAAAAGGCCACTCGATTGAATATCGCATTTATGCGGAAGACCCAAAAACTTTCTTCCCATCGCCTGGGACATTATCTGTCTTGAAGTGGGGCGCAGGGGCACGCATCGAGACAGGATACGAAGAAGGCAATAAAGTAACGCCTTTTTACGATCCCATGATTGCCAAAGTGGTGTTGACAGGTGCTACACGGGAAGAGGTGCTGGAGAAATCCAGAACGTTCTTCGATGAAACGGTAATTGAAGGCGTGAAGACCAATTTGCCGCTCTTTGACCGCTTTATTGAATCAACATCATTTGTTAATGGAAATTACGCGACCGCTGTATTAGCTCAGTGGCTTACACAACAAAAGGAGGAAAAAACAGTATGAAACAACTAACAGCATCTATGGCCGGAACGGTCTTGAACATTGCAGTCAACGAAGGGGATTCAGTGTCGGCGGGCCAAACCGTTATGACGTTGGAGTCTATGAAAATGGAGATTCCCGTAGAAGCGGAATTCGGCGGGCAAGTCGAAAAAATCGATGTGGAAGTTGGCGGCTTTGTCAACGAAGGGGACACATTGGTAACGCTCGGCGAATAAGGCATTTGAATCCAAAGGGGTGGAAGAAATGACGAAAACGACTGAAACGACAGGGTATAATACACGGCTCGAAGAAAAGCTTTCCAAGATTTTCGCGGGCGGACAAGAGAAATATCATGAAAAATTGAAAGAAAGCAATAAATTATTTGTCAGAGACCGCTTACAGCTGTTGTTTGATGAAGGCGATTATATTGAAGACGGCCGTTTCGCAAATGTCGAAGCGGGAGATCTTCCAGCTGATGGAGTCGTAACAGCGATCGGCAAAGTAAATGGCGAAACCGTTTGTGTGATGGCGAACGATTCTACCGTTAAAGCAGGATCGTGGGGTTCGCGGACAGTGGAGAAAATCATCCGCATTCAGGAAACGGCTGAAAAAATGCAAGTACCGATGTTGTATTTGGTCGACTCTGCAGGAGCACGTATTACCGATCAATTAGAGATGTTCCCAAACCGCCGCGGCGCTGGGCGTATTTTCCATAATCAAGTGCGCATGTCCGGCATGGTGCCGCAAGTATGCTTGTTGTTCGGTCCATCTGCAGCGGGCGGGGCTTACATCCCTGCATTTTGCGACATCGTCATCATGGTCGAAGGCAACGCTTCCATGTATTTGGGCTCGCCGCGTATGGCTGAAAAAGTCATCGGCGAAAAAGTGTCTCTCGAAGAAATGGGCGGTGCCCGCATGCACTGTACTGTCAGCGGCGTCGGCGATGTGTTAGTTGCGACAGAAGAAGAAGCGATTTCAGAAGCGCGCCGCTATATGGCGTTTTTCCCGGCGAACTTTGCTGGCAAGCCTGAAACAATCGAAGCGAAAGCGAAAAAAGCAGGCCGCAGCCTGGAAGAAATTATTCCAGAAAACCAGAACGCACCATTTGATATGTACGAATTGATTGACCAATTGATCGATGAAGGCAGTTTCTTCGACATTAAAAAGCTGTTCGCGCCGGAATTGATCACCGGCCTTGCCCGAATCGACGGCCAAGTGGTTGGCATCATCGCCAATCAACCGAAAGTAAAAGGCGGCGTATTGTTCGGAGATTCTGCGGACAAAGGCGCCAAGTTCATTAATTTATGCGATGCTTTCTCGATTCCATTGTTGTTCTTGGCTGATGTACCCGGATTTATGATCGGGACGAAAGTCGAACGTGCCGGCATTATCCGCCATGGCGCTAAATTCATCTCCGCGATGAGTGCGGCCACAGTGCCGAAAATCTCGGTCGTTGTCCGCAAAGCCTACGGCGCTGGTTTATATGCTATGGCAGGTCCGGCATTTGAGCCTGATGTCTGTATTGCGCTTCCAACGGCGCAAATTGCCGTTATGGGACCTGAGGCGGCCGTCAATGCAGTTTACTCCAATAAGATTGAAGCCATTGAAGATCCGAAAGAGCGCTTGGCTTACGTTCAGCAAAAGCACCAGGAATATAAAGAAGAAATTAATATTTACCGGTTGGCTTCAGAGCTTATCGTCGATGAAATCGTGGCGCCTTATGCACTTCGCGACGAATTATCGAAGCGCTTGTCGATTTATGCGACAAAAGATTTGCCTTTGCCATATCGAAAACATCCGATCATTCCTGTATAATGAGTAATAGACGTGGAGTCTGCCAAATTGGCAGGCTTCTTTTTTAGCAGACGCATAAACTGCGCGGCGTCTATCTATGATTGCTCTGAAAAAAAGGAGGGGTTTCCATGAAATTCGCAATTATCGGCGGAAACGCCCAGGCATTGTTGCTTGCGCATTTATTAAATAAACAAGGCGAGGTTCAGCTGATCATCACGAATGAACAACAAGCCGCTGAACTAAGCGCTAATGGCCTCGTATGTGGCACAGAACAACAGCAAATTGCCGTACACACCGATTTTGAACAGGTGGACCCGGATGCTTACATAGTTATCACGATTCATTCAGAAGAACTGCCGCCTATATTAAAGTTGCTGAAAATTCGACGGCCGAGCAACCCGCTCATTTTTGTCCAACAAGGAATGCTTTATGTAGAAAAAGCTCGATTGCTGGCACATCGCCAAATCGCTGCCGCCGTATTGGATTGCGACGCAGTCAAAGTCAGCGCGTATGAAATCAAGTACACCAAACTGCCGCAGCTCAGCATCGGCTTGTTAAAAGGCGAAACGCAGCGATTCGATTCGCTCACAGCAGTGGATCAAATCACCGTGCAATGGTCAGATGACATCGAAACACGCCTGTTCGAGCAGCTTTTAAGGGATAGCCTCATCAATCCGTTAACGGCGTTGATGAAGATCAAAAAAGGAAGGTTGATTACCGACCCGAATGCCTACGAGTTGTTTCGAAATCTATATAACGAAATGTATTTGGCCTTTCCGGAAATTGAAAGCTTGCAGCCGATTGAGCGCGTCGCAGCCTATTGTGCCTCGCGGCCGGAAGAAATATCGTCCATGCTGGCAGATCGCTTAGCTGAGGATCCGATGGATGTCGATGGGCTGATGCTCTACATTCTCCAGATCGCGAAACTTGACTTGCCTTTGTTCAAAGCGTTTTATCATTTACTGAAGACTGTTGAGGAAACCTAATGGAATGGATATCTATTGCCGGGAACGTCTTGCTTTACGTCCCCTTTATCTTATTTTTAGTTGTCTATGCATTAAGCTATAAATCCAAAAAACGCAAAGCGCTCGGAATCGCTGCTGATATCACTGCCTTTCTTTTATTTTTTTCGGTTCCGGCCTCACTTGACTTGCTGTTCGGCGTAAAAGTGCAGCCGTTCATCTTTATGGGCGCCTTATTGTTTGCGATTATTTTGCTGATTCGGGAATGGAAGACCCAAAAAGAACTGGAAGTAATCAAGTTCTTGCGTAAGGTTTGGCGAATTTGCTTTTTGGCGCTCTCCGCGATTTACGCTGCGACGTGGCTTGCTGGACTGATCTTTTTAGCGGTCCAATCATTTCGCTAAGCGGATTTTTTCTCATGTAATCCTCCTTTTGTTATAGTAGTCTTTGAATGTAAAGCGAAAAGGGGATTCAAATTCATGAAATTAAAGGAAAAATACATACCGCCATCCTCCAAATTGATGGTTGATTATACAAATGAAGAACGGCAAATCATACAATACTTTTCCTATCAGCCTTCTTTGGCACAAGCCCATGAAAGGCTAGAAACGTTAAAAGGCCACCCGGTCGATCGAAAAAAACTGGCCTCTATCGTTTCAAGCTATATGGAGCCTTTTGGGATTTCAGACGCAGCAAAACAAAACCTTGCGCATTTTGAAGCGGGCGCATCCGTCGTAGTGACCGGCCAGCAGGCGGGATTGTTGACAGGGCCGTTGTACACGGTTCATAAAGCGATTTCCGCGATTTTATTGGCAAAAGAAGCTGCGGATAAACTTGGGACGCCGGTCGTTCCGGTTTTTTGGATTGCTGGAGAAGACCACGACCTAGCAGAGATCTGTCATATTTACCGTGAAACAAATGGACGCATCGAAAAATTGAATTATCCCCATGCAAAGCTAGGAAAAAGCGCAGCATCGCATGCACCACTGAAAGCAGAAGAGATCGAGGCGTTTTTAGAAGAATACTTCCGTAGCCTGCCTGAAACAGCCCATACGAAAGAAATCCGTTCCATCGTATTCAGCCATTTGGAAAAGACGGATACGTTTACCGCGTTTTTCGCAAGCCTGCTTAATCATTTCTTCGATCATCAAGGGCTGCTTTATATTGACGCCGCGGACAAGCAATTGCGTGCCTATGAGGGAAGGTTTTTCTCGAAGCTCATTGAAAATAGCGGGGCAATAGCAAAAGCGGTGGTGGAAGCCGAAACTGCGCTTGAAGAGGACGGTTACAAGGCTGGCATCGATGCTAAAGAAGAAGCGGCACATCTGTTTCTCACGATTGAAGGCGAGCGCTTATTGCTAGAGCGTGAGGGAAGCCAGTTTGTGGTCAAAAACACCTCAGTGAGCTTTACGCAACAACAACTTTTGGACATCGCAAAACATGAGCCCGAACGCCTTAGCAATAATGTGGTGACACGCCCATTAATGCAAGATTTCGTCTTTCCGGTATTGGCCTTTGTTGGTGGGCCAGGAGAGATTGCCTATTGGGCGGCGCTAAAAGGCGCATTTGAACTGATGGATATGGAGATGCCAATCGTCATGCCGCGTCTCAGCGTCAGCTTGATCGACAGACGGACGGCTAGCTTGATGGAAAAACGGCACTTGAGTTTTGAAGATGTGGTCGTCGAGCGGAAAGTTCCACAGTTACGAAATGAACTGTATGAGCATATTAGAGATGAAGAAACGGAAGCGAAAATCGACGAAGTCAAAAAAGGGTTGACTAAAGAGTATGAAGAATTGATCAGCCGCTTTACTGCAGTCAGTGCCGGGCTAACGCCATTAACTAAGAAAAACTTGCAGATTCATTTGAAGCAGCTTGACTTCCTAAAACACAAGCTGCAAGATGAAGTGGCTATTCAAAATAGCACGCAGTTCAATCAGCTTGCAGCAATCGAAAATGCTTTATTGCCAGAATCGGGATTGCAAGAACGTATTTACAATCCGGTCCCTTATTTAAACCAATACGGCAAAGGCTTGATAGAAGATCTATTGGACTTGCCGATGAACTACGACAACACCCACAAAATTGTCATTCTTTAACTTGGAAAAGCCTGCCTGAGCAGGCTTTTTTTTATGAAGTAAACTCTTTGAGATGAAATGCTGTAACAATAGTGAAATATTTCAAAAACAAGTGGTGGCATGTGGGGGAATGTGGTACATTAATTATAATAAGTGGGGTGAAAGGCATGTTCATGGGCGAATTTCAACACAATGTTGATGCTAAGGGCAGATTAATCGTTCCTGCTAAATACCGTGACTTGCTAGGTGAGCAGTTTGTGATCACCCGGGGCCTGGATCAGTGCTTATTTGGTTATCCAATGAATGAATGGAATAAAATTGAAGAAAAATTAAAAGAAATGCCAGTTACGAAAAAAGATGCACGCGCATTTACCCGTTTTTTCTTTTCAGGTGCCCAGGAAATGGAACTTGATAAGCAGGGGCGCGTCAATATACCTGCGAACCTTTTGTCGTATGCAAAGATCGAAAAAGAATGCGTCATTCTCGGCGTCTCCAATCGTTTCGAAATTTGGGCAAAAGATGCGTGGGAAGCGTATTTTGAAGAATCCGAAGAATCTTTTAATGAAATTGCTGAAAACTTAACTGACTTTGATTTTTAATTAACGAACGGGGGGACTGGGTTGTTCAATCACACTACAGTTTTGCTGCATGAAACTGTCGATGGGCTGAACATTCGTCCTGATGGCATATATGTAGATTGTACACTCGGTGGTGCCGGCCATAGCGAATATTTGGCCGAGCAGCTATCCGATCAGGGACATCTGTACTGCTTTGATCAGGATGCGACAGCAATCGAGCATGCAAAAGAAAAACTGAAAAACCATTTACATAAGATCACTTTCATCCATGCAAACTTTAAATATCTAAAAGAAGAACTGGAAAAACACGGAGTCGAGAAAGTCGATGGCATTTTATATGATTTGGGTGTTTCATCGCCCCAGTTGGATACGCCTGAACGTGGATTCAGTTATCATCATGACGCGCCGCTCGACATGCGCATGGACCAAAGTGCAGAGCTAAGTGCTTATCATGTCGTAAATGACTGGCGTTTCGAAGACCTTGTACGCATTTTTTACCGATACGGGGAAGAAAAATTCTCCAAGCAGATCGCTCGGAAAATCGAAGCTGCTCGTGAAATACAGCCGATCGAGACAACAGCCCAGCTGGTCGAATGCATCAAAGACGGCATCCCGGCACCTGCAAGGCGCAAAGGCGGCCATCCGGCCAAGCGTGTGTTCCAGGCAATCCGTATTGCAGTGAACGATGAACTCGGGGCTGCTGAAACTTCGTTGCAGGATGCTCTTGACATGCTTGCAGTCAACGGCAGAATCAGTGTTATAACCTTCCATTCACTCGAAGACCGCTTAACGAAGGCCTTATTCAAAGAAGCCTCATCGCTTCCGGAATTGCCTCCGAATTTGCCGGTCATCCCGGATGGACTCGAACCTAAATTGAAATTGATTACACGAAAACCCATATTGCCATCGGAAGAAGAATTGGCGCAAAATAATCGGTCGCGTTCCGCCAAGTTGCGGATTGCGGAGAAAATCAAACTCTAAGGACGTGTTTTAATGGCGTTGAATGCGAGAACCCAAACCTACATCCAACAGCCGGCCGTTCCGCAAAGTCCGAATAGACAGCCGGCTAAAAAGAAAAAACGTATTACTAAAGGCGAAAAAATCCTCTACACAGCTTTCCTGGCGGTTTGCATCATGTGTGCATTGCTGGTCTTGCAAAATCAGTCGACCATTCAAGCTTCCACACAAGAAATTCAAACAATTGAAAATTCAATCAATGAAACGACGAAACAAAATACCGATTTGTCCGTGCAAGTAAGTGAACTGTCTTCATATGAGCGCATTTGGTCGAAAGCAAAGGATTACGGCTTAAAATTAAATGAGCGAAATGTAAAGGTAGTGCCGGGACAATGAAGAAGAAATTTCGTTTTCAAGGAGGAGCCTTTCTGCTATTTTTACTATTTGCAGGGCTCTTTTTCCTTTTAATGGCCAGAATAATCACAATCCAAGCGACGGGCAAAGTAGAAGGGCAGGAATTGGCTGCAAGAGCCGCTGCCAAATACAGCCAGGAAGAAGTACTGACGGCAGAACGCGGAAAGATTTTGGACCGAAACGGCGAGGTTATCGCAGAAGATACCTTGACGTATAAATTGGTAGCGGTGCTGGATGAGTCGGTAACGACAAATCCTAAAGAACCGAACCACGTCATCGATGCCGAAGAAACGGCAGCGTACTTATCGGAGCAATTGGGCACTCCGGAAGAAGAATTGCTAAGCATTTTGGACAATGGCATAGAAAAAGACCGCTATCAGGTGGAGTTCGGTGCAGCTGGTCGCGAAATCAGCCATACACAGATGCTTGAAATGAAAGAAAAAGACTTGCCAGGCTTATTGTTCGTCAAAGACCTTAAACGCCTATACCCGAACGGTGTGTTCGCGTCACATTTGATTGGCTTTGCCATGAAAGAAGAACTCGAAGACGGACAAGTGAAGACCAAGGGGAAAATGGGCTTGGAATCGATTCATGATGAAGTGCTGACAGGCAAGAACGGCAAAATGGAGTTCGATACCGATAAATGGGGCTATCTATTGCCGAATAGCCAAGAAGCCATCACCCCAGCGATTGACGGATCCAATCTGCAGTTGACACTGGACAGGACGCTGCAGAATTTTTTGGAAGATGCCATGTCGAGCGTCCAGGAAGAATATAATCCAGCGCGTATGATTGCTGTAATCGCAGACCCGGATACGGGCGAGATTCTGGGCATGTCCCAACGCCCGACATTCAATCCGAATACGCGTGAAGGCTTATCAGAGAACTGGTTAAACGAAAGTATTGAACTGACGATTGAGCCTGGCTCGCCTATGAAAGTGTTCACTTTAGCGTCAGCTATTGAAGAAGGCAAATGGGATCCAAACGCTTATTACAATTCTGGAACTTATACATTGCTAGACCGGACAATCGGCGACCACAATAGTGGGCGCGGTTGGGGCAGCATCACGTTTCTCGAAGGTTTCCAGCGTTCATCCAACGTATCGATGGGCTATTTGCTTGAACGCCTCGGTGCGGATAATTTCATGAATTATATTGACGCATTCGGATTCGGCAAAAAAACGGGTATCGACTTGCCGAATGAAGCAGCTGGAAAGATTTTGGATGAATACCCAATCAATAAATTGACCACTTCCTACGGGCAAGGGTCCACGGTTACGCCGATCCAAATGATCCAAGCCGCGACGGCTATTGCAGGAGACGGCACGATGATGAAACCATATATCATCGACCAGATTAAAAATCCGGATACGGGTGATGTAACGGTGAAGTCAGAGCCTGAAGAGGCGGGTACGCCGATTTCAGCAGAAACGGCAAAACAAGTACGCGAAGTCATGGCATCTACTGTGACCTCGGATGTAGGCTCTGCAAAAGGTTTTGCGCTGCAGGATTATTCTGTAGCCGGTAAGACGGGCACAGCGCAAGTTCCTGGTGAAGATGGTCGATACATGACCGGCAGCAATAATTATTTGTTTTCTTTCCTAGGAATGGCGCCGGCAGAAGATCCGGAACTATTGATTTATATCGGTGTGCAGCAACCTCAATTGCCTGCGGATGAATACGGATCGGTTCCGGTTTCCAAAATCTTTACTTCTGTCATGGAAAATGGATTAAAATATTTGAACATCGCACCTGAGAATTCTGTCGAGGCCAAAACAGTTGAAATTGAAGACTATCAAGGACTTTCTTTAGAAGAAACCGTGTCTCAATTAGAAGCTAAGGGATTGAATGCGGTGGTAGCTGGTGATAATTCGCAAATAACTGACCAATATCCACAAGCAGGCGAGAAGCTGGTAGCTGGAGAAAATATCATTTTGAGAACCGGTGGCACGACAGCTATTCCTGATTTTACTGGTTGGTCGAAACGTGAGCTCCTGGCATTTCAGGCTCTTAGCGGATTGCCGCTGGAAATTGCTGGCCAAGGCTTTGTCATGACACAAAGCGTGGCAGAAGGCGCAGTGCCAGAGAGCGGAGAATCTGTTATCATCGAACTGCAGCCGCCGGAAGTATTCTATCCGGAGCAATCGCTGAAGGCCGAAGAAGAGCAGGCAACTGAAGAGTCAGCTGAAGCAGATGGCCAAGAAGCCGCTGAACCTTCAACAAAAGAAGCAACTGAACAACCTGCAGAAGCACCAATAGAACAACCGCAAGAACCGGCAGATCAACCGGTTATCAACGAAAATGAATAATTGAACGAGTGTACTCGTCTTTAAAGGAGCTCTATTAATGGAAGGTATAATTTTATTTGGATTTGGAATCGCATTAATCATGACAATTGCATTGATGCCTGTATTCATTCCGCTATTGAAACGCATGAAATTTGGGCAAAGCATTCGTGAAGAAGGCCCAGAATCACATATGAAAAAAACAGGTACACCGACGATGGGTGGATTGGTGTTCCTCATTTCCATTATCGTAACGGTCTTGCTTGTCGCCGCATTCAACGGAGAATTGACGACTCCAGTAGTCATTTTGCTAATGGTTTTGTTCGGCTACGGCCTGATAGGGTTCTTGGATGATTTCATCAAAGTCGTGCTAAAACGCAATTTGGGACTGACTTCGCTGCAGAAATTGCTGGCTCAGATCGTCATTGCCGTTTTATCGTTCTTTTTGTTACGCGCAAACGGATTCGACACGGCGCTTGGCATTCCCTTTACGGAAGCCTCTATTGAACTTGGATGGGTATATGTTTTGTTCATCGTGTTCTGGCTGGTCGGCTTCTCTAACGCTGTCAATTTAACGGACGGGCTGGACGGGCTGGTCGCAGGAACAGCTTCTATCGCTTTTATTGCATTTGGCATCCTGGCGATGATTCAAGAACAAACGGGAATCGCATTGTTTACTTTTGCAGTAGCCGGCGGATTGATCGGATTCCTCGTTTTCAATAAGTACCCAGCAAAAGTATTCATGGGCGATACAGGATCATTGGCTCTTGGTGGGGCACTCGCTATGGTGTCGATCCTACTGAAACAAGAATTGCTCTTGCTGTTAATCGGCTTAGTGTTCGTGATTGAAACAGCCTCGGTTATTTTACAAGTAGGAAGTTTTAAACTACGGAAAAAACGTATTTTCAAAATGAGCCCGATCCATCATCATTTTGAATTGAGTGGCTGGTCTGAATGGAAAGTTGTCACCGTATTCTGGGGTGTTGGCTTTATCAGCGCAGCGATTGCCCTTTTATTGGAGGTTATGTAAATGAAAGAATTGCCGCAATTGCATCATAAAAAAGTACTTGTGCTCGGTTTGGCGAAAAGCGGCTTTACGGCTGCCCGCCTGTTACATAAATTAGGCGCATTCGTGACGGTCAATGATTCCAAGCCGTTCGAAGAAAATCCCGAAGCCCAGGAACTCCTGAATTTAGGAGTCACCGTCATATGCGGGCGCCATCCTGAAGACCTGTTGGATGAAGGCTTTGAACTCGTTATCAAGAACCCAGGAATTCCATATCGCAACCATTTGATCCAGAAAGCGCTGGAAAAAGAAATCCCAGTGTGGACGGAAATCGAATTAGCCTATCGAATTAGCGAAGCTCCATTTATCGGCATCACTGGTTCAAACGGCAAAACCACAACGACCACCTTACTGTTCCATATGCTCAATCAAGACGGTAAATCGCCGCTAATTGCAGGGAATATCGGCACAGTGGCAAGTGGAGTGGCAGAAAAAGCAACAGCTGACCAGGTCATCGTTACAGAGCTATCGTCGTTCCAGTTAAAAGGAACGGAATCTTTCCGTCCACATATTTCAATCATTACGAATTTATACGAAGCGCATCTTGATTACCATGGATCGCTCGAGGATTACATCGGATCCAAAAAGAAAATCACCGAAAATCAGACAAGCGATGATTATTTCATTTATAACGCCGATCAGCAGGTGCTTGTTGACCATGCCAAAACGGTAGAAGCTCAAGGAATTCCTTTCACTTTGAAAGGCCGCACTGAAGAAAGCATCAGCGCTGATAGTGAGTATATTTATTGGCAAGGAGAGCCGTTGATTGAACGTAAACGCATCATGCTTGCTGGCGAACATAATTTGGAGAATATCTTGTCCGCTACAGCAGCAACTTTGCTGTCTGGAGGCACGAAAGAAACCATCATCCGTGTGTTGACATCTTTCACAGGAGTTAAGCACCGTTCGCAATTTGTCGGTGAATGGCAAGGCCGTCGTTTCTATAACGATTCCAAGGCAACGAATGCGCTAGCCACTAAAAGTGCGCTGGAAGCATTCAGTGAGAACATTATTTTATTGGCAGGCGGTTTGGAGCGCCAGCATTCCCTAGAGGAATTGCGTCCTTATATGAACCGAGTGAAAGTGCTCGTGACATTCGGCGAGACGGCACAACGCTTCGTTGAATTTGCAGAAAGCTGCAATGTCCCGACCGTCATCAAGGCCGGCTTAATGGATGATGCTGTTGAAAAAGCAATTAGCAGCTCATCTTCAGAAGACACGATTCTCTTGTCTCCTGCTTGTGCGAGCTGGGATCAATACGAAAGCTTTGAGGTCCGAGGCGATGCATTCATCGAGGCGGCCAAAAAATATACAGAAGCCAACGAATAAATCGAAGGAGCGGCGGATATGGACAAAGTTATAGACATCGAAGAACGCATACCAACGCTCCGGGAACGGCGCAGAAAAAGGTCGAACCGCAAATTTGCCGCGTTGCTGACGATCTTTGTCACATTGTTGCTCATTCTTATCTACAGTCAGTCCCCTTATAGCGAGATTCGCGATATTAAAGTCACAGGTGCTGAGTTATTTGACGGCGATAGTTATCAACAGGCAAGCACTTTGGCAATCGGCGACTCCATGTGGTCATTTGACAGCAGGGAAATCGAGGAGCAAATCGAATCACTTGAGTGGGTCGAATCAGCAAAGGTCGAGAAACACTGGCTAACAGCTGTAGCTATTGAAATCGAGGAATACGCCGAGATGGGGTATTTGGATCAAGGCAATAGCTACCAAGTTGTTTTGTCGAATGGTGTGGTGCTCAACCAGCCGATTCGCGTCGTAGAAGGTCCGATTTTTTCAAATTTCGAAGATGAAGCGAAACGGGAAGCGTTAATGGAGCAATTGGTCAAGACAGACCCAGAAGTGCAAAACCTCATCTCCCAAGTTATTTTGGATACTGAGCAGGAACGGGCGGATTACATTACCATTTACATGAATGACGGCAATGAAATCAAGGCCATATTATCAACTTTGGCAGAAAAAATTAATTATTATCCGTCTGTCACTGCTCAACTAGAAGACCGAAAAGGCATTATCGATATGGAAGTCGGTATCTATTTCCGCTCCTATAACGATGTATTCGGTTTGGCGGAAGCGGGTGAGGAACTTGAAGTTGCCGAAGAACAATGAGCGCAAAAGTATGAGCAAATCGATCATCTTTTCACTGGTTTTTCTGGTACTTGGCTTTATCATGGCCTATTCCTATAGCTTGTCGAATCAACGGGAAACGGAAAATGACTTCGCGGGGGCCGGCTTTTTCGAGCATAAAGAACAATACCGCAAAGAATTAATCGAGCAGCAAGAGCGCAATAAAGAATTGCGTGAGGAACTTGGCGATAAGCAAGAGGCCGTTCAGGAATTCGAGCGGTCTGTAGTGGACGGTGAAGAAAACTATACGGCTTACGCCCGGGAGGCAGAAGAACTAAGACGCTTCCTCGGGCTTGTTCCGGTTAAAGGGGAAGGGTTGACCGTAACACTTCGAGATGGTGATTACTCAATTGACCATGCCAACCCAAATGAATATATTGTTCATGAAAGCCATGTATTCCAAGTAATCAATGAGCTCTATATTTCTGGAGCAGAAGCAATTGCGGTGAATGGGCAAAGAATCCATGGTAATTCTCACATCGTCTGCACGGGGCCGGTCATTGCTGTTGATGGCATACAACACCCCGCCCCTTTCACTATTGAAGCGATCGGCAGTCCGGAAGTTTTATCCGCTTCCATGCAATTAACTGGCGGTGTGCAGGATCAACTCCTCAACGATGATATCTCCGTAACTCTCGATCCCGGCCAAACCATCCACATGCCGGCACTTTTGTCGGAAATGGATACAGGGGGAAGATGATGAAAAAACGTATTGCCGGCCGGTTTACGGTCATTCTTTTTGTCATCGGCTTTATGAGTGCCACACAATACAACACAGTAAACACAGACGATAGCCGGGATTACCGGGACACTTGGGAAATCCGACAACAATTATCACGTGAAAAGCAAGTACATTCGGAGCTGCTATCGGAAATCGGATTATTGGATGATACACTCGCCAAGTACAGCGATAAAGCGACTCAAGATCCACAGGCAGTCTTAAAAGATACGGTTGAAGATTTGCGCCGTTCCGCTGGCCTTTCACAAATCACTGGACCGGGGATCGAACTCGAAGTCAGCCCGTCGCTTGAAGCGGTTGCGCTCGGAAGCGAAATCACGGAAATACCACCAGATTTATTGATTCGCTTAGTAAACGAAATCAACCGATTCGATGGCATCGAATTAGCAATCGCTGGCGAACGTGTCATCAATACAACGGCGATCCGGGACATTAATGGCTATACGACGGTGAACACAGACCCCATCTCGACGCCGCCTTTGACGATCGCCATTACATCAAAGAGCATGGAAGAAGCACGCAAGCTATATAGCTATTTGTCGGCTTCCACCATTCATGAAGATTTTTATATAGATGATTTGACAATTGCCATTTCTGAGCCTCAGGAACAATTGACATTGCCGGCGTTTGACGAAAAGATTCAAATGGGGTATTTAGAAGCTGGGGAGGGGGAGTAAGTATGTGGATTTCAATTCTTGGGTTGTTGCTGGGCATTTCACTCGGCTTGTTGACGGATATCCAAATACCAGCGGAATACACCAGCTATTTATCGATAGCGGTGCTGGCTTCCCTCGATACACTCTTCGGTGGGATCCGTGCCCATTTGCAGCAAGTGTATGATGATAAAGTTTTTGTCTCAGGATTTTTCTTCAATATCGCGCTTGCTGCAGGTCTCGCTTTTCTCGGCGTTCATTTAGGTGTAGATTTATATTTGGCGGCAATTTTCGCATTCGGTGTAAGGCTGTTCCAAAATATTGCGGTGATTCGCCGCATTTTATTAACGAAATGGTCCGAAAAAAAGAAGCTTGGTGAGGCAAATTGACGAATTGCAGGAAAATTTTCTAAGTTTCGCTATTTTACTTAGACAAGGTGTGTATTTTACAATAGAATGTAATGTAGAGAAGTTTTATAAGGAGGTGCCACGAGTTGAGTCAATCAGAATTATATGTAAGTTTGGATATCGGGTCTTCCTCTGTCAAAGTATTGATCGGGGAAATGACCAATAAATCGTTGCACGTCATCGGCGTCGGCAACGTCAAATCTAATGGAATCAAAAAAGGTGCGATTGTTGATATAGATGCAACTGTACAGTCCATTAAAAAAGCAGTCGATCAGGCAGAGCGCATGATTGGCAAAGAAATCCATGAAGTTGTGCTGGGCATTCCAGCTAACCAAGTGGCATTGCAGCCAGTTAAAGGTATTGTGGCAGTAAACAGCGAAAATCGTGAAATCACAGATGAGGACTTAGAACGCGTCTTGGAAGCGGCACAAGTTATGTCGATCCCGCCAGAACGCGAACTTGTCAATATCATCCCTGAAGAATACGTTGTTGACCATTTAGGCGAGATCAAAGACCCGAGAGGCATGATCGGCATTCGCCTTGAAATGGATGGTACAATGGTGACGACTTCGAAAACGGTCTTGCACAATGTATTGCGCTGCGTTGAACGCGCGGGCCTTGAAATTCGTGAAATTTATGTGCAGCCGCTTGTAGCGGGAAGCTATGCATTGACAGAAGATGAGAAAAATCATGGAACGGCTTGCATCGATATCGGTGGGGGATCAACATCTATCGCAGTATTCCGCGACGGCCACCTGCGTGCAGCATCAGTCATTCCTGTCGGAGGCGATTATGTAACGAAAGATTTATCCATCGTCTTGAAGACCCCTACAGAGCAGGCAGAAAAAATCAAGCTCGAGCACGGACATGCATTCTTTGACGACGCTTCAGAAGAAGAAGTGTTTGAAGTGCCTGTGATCGGTTCGGATTCTAGAGAACAATATAGCCAAAAATACATATCTGAAATAATCGGAGTTCGCATGGAAGAACTTTTCGAATTGATTTTGGATGAGTTATACCGTCTCGGTGTCGATGAATTGCCGGGGGGTGTCGTATTGACAGGTGGAATGGCCAAAATGGATGGCCTTCCTGAACTGGCAAGAAGCATTCTCCAAACACGGGTGCGTCTCTTCACACCTGAATTCATCGGAGTGCGCGAGCCGCAGTATACTACAGCGGTGGGCTTGATTCAATACGCTTATGCGGAAGATTTGTTCTACGGAAATGTCGGCCATGGTTCAGCGGCTGCACATTCACAGAAACCTGAGTATGTGGAGCAGCAGCCGAAAAAACAAAAGCAGCCGAAACAACCGAAACAAGATAACGAAGGTGTCGTAAGCAAAGCTAAAAAAATGTTTGATCGCTTTTTTGAATAAAATCATCATTGTGTCCGGCTTATGTTCAAAAGCTGAGCAATCTTAGGAGGAAAAAAGAATGTTGGAATTTGATACAAATATCGATGCATTAGCCGTAATTAAAGTCATTGGTGTTGGTGGCGGCGGTAACAACGCAGTCAACCGGATGATCGAACATGGAGTTCAAGGGGTGGAATTCATCGCGGTCAACACAGACGCACAAGCCTTGAACCTTTCGAAAGCGGAAACACGCCTGCAAATCGGCGGAAAGTTGACGCGCGGACTTGGTGCCGGCGCTAACCCGGATGTCGGGAAAAAAGCGGCAGAAGAAAGCAAAGAACAGATCGAAGAAGCTTTGCGCGGAGCCGATATGGTATTCGTCACTGCCGGAATGGGCGGAGGCACTGGTACAGGTGCTGCACCTGTCATCGCCGGAATCGCTAAAGAACTTGGCGCTTTGACGGTTGGTGTTGTCACTCGCCCGTTCACATTCGAAGGCCGCAAGCGTTCAACGCAGGCAATCGGCGGAATCGCGACAATGAAAGAATCAGTCGATACATTGATCGTCATCCCGAACGACCGTCTTCTTGAAATCGTCGACAAAAACACGCCGATGCTTGAAGCATTCCGTGAAGCGGATAACGTCTTGCGCCAAGGTGTACAAGGCATCTCTGATTTGATCGCAGTTCCTGGTCTTATCAACCTTGACTTTGCCGACGTGAAAACAATCATGTCGAATAAAGGATCTGCATTGATGGGTATCGGTGTCTCTTCTGGAGAAAACCGTGCTGCTGAAGCTGCCAAGAAAGCTGTTTCAAGCCCGTTGCTTGAAGTATCTGTCGATGGGGCAAAAGGCGTCTTGATGAACATCACTGGCGGATCAAACTTGAGCTTGTATGAAGTACAAGAAGCCGCTGATATCGTTGCTTCTGCTTCTGACGAAGAAGTGAACATGATCTTCGGTTCTGTTATCAACGATAACTTGAAAGACGAAATCGTGGTAACGGTTATCGCTACTGGCTTTAACGAAGAGCAATTGAACCCAGCAGGACGCGCACCACGTGGATCAGGATTGAACGCAAACCGCATCCAATCGATCCAACAGCAAAACCCGGCTCCTTCCATCCGTGAAGCGCGCCGTGAGGAACAATCCCAGCGCCGCGAAGAGCAAACTCCTTATTACAGCCAGGAGCCTCAGCGCCAGGACAAGCAAAGTGAAGATGCATTGGATATCCCAACCTTCCTTCGCAACAGACAAAAACGCCGTTAATAATGAAGAAAACAGCTGCCCAACCGGCAGCTGTTTTTTTGCTAGAACGGACAAGCCCTTGCCTTTTGGATCCGGCTGCCACGTATCTTTCATAATTTCGTTGAAAAATAGGCAGCTTTGCTGTTTTAATGCCAGGCTGAATTGATAAATCAGCTTTAGCTTGGTACAATAAAGTGAACGTCTATAGAAAAGTTGTGAGTATATGAAAGCGATTAAACCGAAATTTGAAGAAATGGCCCATACATTGAATCAAATCAATAGCGGCATTGAAATCGTCGCAGTCACAAAGCAAGTTGATGTCGATCGAACGCAAGAAGCCGTCAACGCAGGCATTCGACATCTCGGAGAAAACCGTCCTGAAGGGCTCAAGCTCAAGCATGCAGAGATTAGTGGCGAGGTCATCTGGCATTATATCGGCACGCTGCAGTCTCGGAAAGTCAAAGAAGTGATTGGGTTGGTTGATTATCTTCATTCACTGGACCGCATGAGCTTGGCAAAAGAGATTCAAAAACGCGCCGATAAGCCCGTTAAATGTTTTGTTCAAGTCAATGTATCCGGCGAGGATTCCAAGAGCGGTTTTTCACCGGAGCAAGTTCCCGCTTTTATTGAATCTTTGAAGGAGTTCGATAAAGTGCAAGTGGTCGGCTTGATGACCATGGCCCCGAACACACAAGACGAGGCGCAGTTACGAACAACCTTTAAAGGATTGAAAGAACTGCAAGAGCAAATAGCAGCCGAAAAATGGCAACACGCCCCTTGCACAGAACTGTCAATGGGCATGTCGAATGACTACCTGATTGCAGCTGAAGAAGGCGCGACATTCGTCCGCGTCGGGACCGCATTGGTAGGGTCGGAAAGTGAGGCGGAAAGATGAGCATGAAGGATAAATTCAAGAATTTCTTTTACTTGGACGAGTATGAGGAAGAAACCGTCCAAGAAGAGCGCAAGCAGCGCCCTGTACAGCGCTATGAAAAGCCTGCACCGGAACCTGCCGAACAAGCGCAGAGAAAAGCAGCGAAAGCACCAAAAGCACCAAAACCAGTGAAAGAACGCCGTGAGAATTTGGAGGAACCTAACGTGCAGAATATCGTTAATTTGCAGAATTCATCTGCCTCGTCATCAAAAGTTAGCTTGGCGGAACCGCGTGTCTATGCAGAAGCGCAGGATATTGCGGAAAGCTTGAAAACGAAACAGGCCGTCGTGGTCAATTTACAACGTATCGAACGGGATCAAGGCCTTCGGATTATCGACTTCCTAAGCGGCACTGTCTATGCACTCGGAGGGGATATCCAACGCATCGGCACCGATATCTTCCTATGTGTACCGGACACTGTCGAAGTGGATGGCGCCATCTCTGATTACTATCACGACGATCAACAATAGAAAGGTGCTAAAAATCGAATGATTCTTCTTATCAATGTATTGCTTGGAGCTATAAACATTTATTTCTATTTGCTGATCATCAGTGTCTTCATGAGCTGGGTGCCGAGTATCAAGGAATCTGCTTTTGGGCAGGCCATTTCCCGCATTACCGATCCGTACTTGGATATTTTCCGCCGCTTTATCCCACCGATCGGCATGATCGACATTTCACCGATTGTGGCCATTTTTGCATTAAACCTCGCGAGTCGGGGCGTTCTTACAATAGCCAACTATCTCATCAAATAAAATGCTGTAGAAGCCGCAGCGGATATCGAAAGGCGGAGAATTTATTTCTCTGCCTTTTTTATTTGGAAAGCGGAAGGTGTTTTGCCATCATCAGCGAAAATGGAATAAAGTCAGGATTCCAAAAACTGGAGGGAAGAGCTCATGGAAGAGATATTCCAGCATTTTAGAAAAGACGAACAACAATTTATCGAGCAAGCTTCAGACTGGCTGCGAGATGTGGAAGATATGTATGCACCGAAATTAACGGATTTTCTAGACCCGCGCCAGCGCTTTATCGTCCAATCGCTCATTGGCGCGCGTGATGTAAAAATGGCCGCTTCCGGCTTGTTCAAGCAAGCTGAGCGAGAACGTGTCTTATTGCATCCTACGTATTATGTGCCGGAAGAAAGTGATTTCCAAGTCACCATGTTCGAATTGCGCTATCCGGTTAAATTCGTGACCTTGAAGCATCCAGACGTACTCGGCGCGCTTATGTCGCTTGGTTTGGAGCGGGGGAAATTTGGAGATATCCGGATCGGTGATGGTACGGTGCAACTCGCTGTGATGACGGAAGTCGCGCCGTATTTGCGCGCCAATTTTATCAGCGCCGGGAAAGTAAAAGTCCAACTCGAAGAAGTGGACGATCCAGCTAATTATCTTCCAGTGATTGAGGAATGGATGGAGGAAGCGCATACCGTCAGTTCGTTGCGCCTTGATACAATCGTCAGCTCGGTCTATAACATTTCCCGTCAAAAAGCTGCCGCATTGATCAATGGCGGAAAAGTAAAAGTCAATTGGACAGCACAAGAGAACGTATCATTTGAATTGCACGAATCCGATTTGATTTCAGCAAGAGGCTTTGGCCGTGTGCAAATCATCGCGATTGAAGGGCGCACAAAAAAAGATAAAATTCGCCTGCAAGTCGGCAAATTGGAATTGAAAAAATAAAACACGCCCGAATGTGGTGAATAATACTGAAATTTCTCGCCACGACAGGTATAATGAGTGTAATCATGCAGAGAGTAAGGAGAGATACGATGCCTTTATCACCATTAGATATACATAATAAAGAATTCAGCCGCGCATTCCGTGGTTACCAAGAAGATGAGGTTAATGAATTCCTCGAACAAATCATGAAAGATTACGAAAAAGTGATTAAAGAAAGAACGGAAATGGAAGAGCGCATGAAATCGACAGATGAGCGCATGGGCCATTTCACAAACCTTGAGACGACTTTGCAGAAATCCATCTTCGTCGCGCAAGAAGCGTCAGAAGAAGTCCGCCGTAATGCACAAAAAGAAGCGGATTTGATTGTCCAGGAAGCAGAGAAAAATGCAGACCGTATCGTCAATGAGTCGCTTGCTAAAGCACGCCGCATCGCGACCGAAATCGAAGAATTGAAAAAGCAATCGAAGATCTTCCGCAATCGTTTCAAAATGCTAGTGGAAGCCCAACTGGACTTGATCGAAACGGAAGACTGGAACACCTTGCTTGAATACGACCTGGATACGGAAAATATCGACCAGCTCGAAAAGAAAGAAGCAGGAAACGCAGCGAAGGAATAAGCCCGCTCTTGACGGAGAATGATTCTGCTTCTATAATTACGACATACTTATAAACGCATTGATGGAGACAGTACGAAACGGAAATCCGATCGAGCGAGCCGGGGGCGGTGGAAGCCTGGCACGGTGCCGTCTTGGAAAATCACTCCTGAGCTGGACCGGTGAACGCAAGTAACCGGGCCCGTTTCCGCCACGTTACGGTGTAGAGTTGGCAGCATTTAGCTGCAACAAGGGTGGTACCGCGAGCTTCTCGTCCCTTTCCAGGGATGGGGGCTTTTTATTATGCCTACAGGAGGAATGGAAAATGGATTACAAAGATACGTTATTGATGCCAAAAACCGAGTTTCCGATGCGCGGCAATTTGCCGAACCGGGAACCTGAAATGCAGAAAAAATGGGAAGAACTGGACATCTATAAAAAAGTTCAGGATCGCACAAAAGACCGTCCGTTCTTCGTGCTACATGACGGGCCACCATACGCAAACGGCGACCTTCACATGGGACACGCTTTGAACAAAGTATTGAAGGACATGATTGTTCGTTCGCGCAGCATGATGGGCTTCCATGCCCCGTACGTTCCAGGCTGGGATACACATGGTTTGCCGATCGAGCAAGCATTGACGAACAAAGGCGTCAACCGCAAAGAATTGTCTTTGGCGGAATTCCGCAAGCTTTGTGAAGAGTATGCGTACGAACAAATCGACAGCCAGCGCTCACAATTCAAGCGGATTGGTGTGCGCGGCGATTGGGAAAATCCCTACGTCACGTTGAAACCTTCTTACGAAGCACGCCAAATCGAAGTATTCGGTAAAATGGCGAACAAAGGCTATATCTATAAAGGTTTGAAGCCAGTCTACTGGTCCCCGTCTAGTGAATCTTCACTTGCCGAGGCGGAGATCGAGTATCACGATAAAAAGTCACCATCGATTTATGTGTCATTCCCAGTCACTGACGGAAAAGGCGTATTGGATGAAGGCGTCAAGCTGGTCATCTGGACAACGACGCCTTGGACGATCCCGGCCAACCTCGGAATTTCTGTACATGCAGATTTGGATTACGTAGAAGTCGCGCATGGCGGTTCGAAATTCGTCGTCGCTAAAGACTTACTCGAAGAAGTGGCGAAAGAACTGGACTGGACAGAGTACGAAGTCGTTCGCACAGTGAAAGGCCAAGAACTGGAGCATATCCAGGCGAAACACCCATTGTACGATCGCACATCGCTCGTTATGCTCGGCGAACACGTCACGACCGATTCTGGTACAGGTTGCGTCCACACTGCTCCTGGGCACGGGGAAGATGACTTCTTGATCGGCAAAAAATACGGTTTGGATGTTCTGTGCCCAGTTGATGAGCGCGGCGTCATGACAGACGAAGCACCTGGATTCGCAGGAGAATTCTATGACAAAGCCAACAAATCGATCACCGAAGCACTCGATGAAGCGGGCGCACTTGAAGCCTTGTCGTTCATCACGCATTCTTATCCACACGACTGGCGTACGAAAAAGCCGGTCATCTACCGTGCAACAGCGCAATGGTTCGTATCAATCGATGCATTCCGCGACCAGATTCTAAAAGCGATCGATGAAACGGAATTCACGCCGGCATGGGGCGAAACCCGTCTGTACAATATGCTGCGTGACCGCGGAGACTGGAACATTTCCCGCCAGCGCGTGTGGGGTGTCCCGATTCCTGTATTCTATGCAGAAAATGGCGATCCGGTCATCACGGAAGAAACAATTGCCCATATCGCAGACTTGTTCCGTGAACACGGATCAAACATCTGGTTCGAGCGCACGACGGCAGAATTATTGCCAGCAGGCTTCACGCATCCGAGCAGCCCGAACGGCATCTTCACGAAAGAAATGGACATCATGGATGTTTGGTTCGATTCTGGATCGTCCCATCAGGCAGTGCTTGACGAGCGCGAAGACTTGCAATACCCGGCAGACCTTTACCTCGAAGGCTCTGACCAATACCGCGGCTGGTTCAACTCATCCCTTACAACGAGCGTCGCAATCAATGGCATCGCACCGTATAAAGGCGTCTTGAGCCACGGCTTTACACTAGACGGCAATGGCCGCAAAATGAGTAAATCGCTCGGCAATACGATCGTGCCAGCGAAAGTCATGAACCAAATGGGAGCGGACATCCTGCGCCTTTGGGTGTCGTCTGTCGACTATACAGCAGATGTGCGCGTATCGGATGACAACTTCAAACAAGTGTCTGAAGTGTACCGCAAGATCCGCAATACATTAAAATTCCTTCACGGCAATTTGGCTGATTTTGATGAATCCACAAACCGTGTGGCATTTGAAGATATGCGCGAGATGGACCAATACATGGTCATGAAATTGAATAAATTGATTGATACAGCTAAAAAAGGCTATGAGAATTATGAATTTGCCTCTGTTTACTTGGCATTAAACAGCTATTGCGCAAATGATCTCAGCTCGTTCTACTTGGATGTTGCAAAAGATGTTGTCTATATCGAACGCGCCGATCATCCGCATCGCCGTGCGATGCAAACGGTCATGCACGATAGCTTAATGGCACTTGTGAAGCTTGCATCGCCGATCATCCCGCATACGGCAGACGAAATGTGGTCGTACCTAGAATCCGCTTCAGAAGAAAGCGTTCAGTTGACAGACTTCCCAGAAGCCGTAAAACGTCCTGAATTCAAGGACCTAGAAGAGAAATGGAGCCGTTTCATGGACGTCCGCGACGATGTCTTGAAAGCTTTGGAAGAAGCACGTGCGGCGAAAACGATCGGGAAATCGCTAGAAGCGAAAGTAACGGTCTATGCAAATGAGGAACTGGCAAACTTATTGCCGGCAATCGATTCAAATCTGGCACAATTGTTCATCGTTTCCGAATATGAGTTCGGTGGCGCGAGAGAACAAGCGCCGGAAAATGCTTTAACGCTCGATGAAGTATCGGTCGTTGTCGAAAAAGCGCAAGGCGAGAAATGCGGTCGTTGCTGGACGATTTCCAAACATGTTGGCGAATCAGAAGCACACCCTGAACTATGCCCGCGCTGTGCGGAAGTAGTCGAAATCGAATACGCTTAAGTTTGAACGGTCCGAAAACCGGTTATCCGGTTTTCGGACTTTTTTCTTTTTTCGCCCGCTCTGTGTTAAAATGAATAGACTGATGAATGACGGAGGAAATACAAGTGATTTATTATGGGATTGCGCTACTTATTATCGCGTTGGATCAATGGACCAAATGGCTGGTCGTTAAAAACATGGAGCTCGGTGAACGAATTCCGGTACTCGAACCGTTTCTCGGTTGGCTGTCCCACCGCAATCGCGGCGCAGCCTGGGGAATGTTGGAAGGACAAATGTGGCTATTTGCTATCATCACTGTCATAGTCATCGCAGCGATCCTCTACTATTTTCATAAGCATGCAAAAGGGCAGCCGCTGTTTCAGCTGGCGCTAATGATGCTGTTGGGGGGCGCCATCGGTAATTTCATCGACCGGATGTACCGTGGTGAAGTCGTCGATTTTGTCGATGTGCTGATTCCAGTAATCAATTATGATTTTCCGATCTTCAATGTGGCCGATGCCGCATTGACCATTGGTGTCGTCTTAATGGTCATTTATGTGATCATGGATGAAAAACAACAAAAGAAAAAGGTGTCTTAATGGAAGAATTGACGATACACATTACAGAAGAACAAAAAGGCGAGCGAATCGATAAAGTCATTTCGGCTATCGACGAAGAATGGTCGCGTTCACAAATTAGTAACTGGGTCAAAGATGGCCATATTAAAGTCAATGGCGCAACGGTCAAACCGAATTACAAAGTGCGGCTTGAAGACGAAATCGCTATCAATCCGCCGTTATTGGAAGAATTGGACGCTGAACCGGAAAACCTGAACCTTGATGTCGTTTATGAAGATGAAGATGTTCTCGTCGTCAACAAACCGAAAGGCATGGTCGTCCATCCGGCACCAGGACATGCGAATGGGACACTGGTTAACGGCTTGATGTACCATTGCACAGACTTATCCGGCATCAATGGCATCGTCCGTCCCGGCATCGTTCACCGTATTGATAAAGACACATCCGGTTTGTTGATGGTCGCGAAGAATGACCTGGCCCATGCTTCATTGGTGGACCAATTGGTCGAAAAATCCGTGACGCGCAAGTATATCGCACTGGTCCATGGACATATCGCCCATGATAAAGGCACAGTCGATGCGCCGATTGCGAGAGACCCGAAAGAGCGCCAAAAAATGGCGGTTGTTGACAAAGGCAAGCACGCAGTGACTCATTTTACCGTACTCGAGCGTTTCGGGGATTTCACTTTGGTGGAATGCCGTCTTGAAACAGGCCGTACGCATCAGATTCGTGTACACATGCGTTATATCGGCTTCCCGCTTGCAGGAGATCCGAAATACGGACCGAGAAAAACGATGGATATCGGCGGTCAGGCCTTGCATGCAGCGGTCATCGGCTTTATCCATCCGCGGACAAAGGAATACCTGGAATTTTCAGCGCCTTTGCCGACTGAATTCGAGGAACTACTCGAGACGCTCCGTTAAGGGGTTGACAAACGAAAGAGCTGTTCTTTATACTTAGACCAGTCAACTGAATACGCATCACCTTTAAGAACAGTCCAGAGAGGCTGAAAAGGGATATTCGCAAAGCCGGAAGTGTGTCTTCCGGAAGGTTTTTTTCTGCGCTTACGCACCCTTCGCCTCTCTGGCGGAGGGTTTTTTCATGCAGAAATTGCAGCACAATTATAAAGGAGTGGAACTCATGGCAGAAAAAGCGGTCATTCTCGATGACCAGGCAATCGGGCGTGCGATTACACGAATCGCCCACGAAATCATCGAGCGCAATAAAGGAATCGACGGCTGTATCTTGGTCGGCATTAAAACGCGCGGCGCGTTCATCGCCAAGCGCTTGGCAGACAAAATTGAACAAATCGAAGGCAAGGCCATTTTGACTGGAGAACTCGACATCACGCTGTACCGCGATGACTTGAGCCAGAAAAACCCCGGGCAAGAGCCGCTTGTCCAGCAAGTTGATATCGAGCACAGCATCAAAGACAGAAAAGTCATCCTAGTCGACGATGTCCTCTACACAGGGCGCACGGTGCGTGCTGCGATGGATGCGGTCATGGACCTCGGGCGCCCGTCGCAAATTCAACTGGCGGTGTTAATCGACCGTGGACACCGAGAATTGCCGATCCGATCTGATTATGTCGGAAAAAACATCCCGACATCGAGCGAAGAACGGATCGTGGTCGAGATGACAGAAAGCGACAGCATCGACCGCGTCACCATTAACGATTAACGAATCTACATAGACAGGGGAGAAACAACTTGAGCAATGCCATTTTAGACATCCACGATAAACCCAAAACAGGACAATGGATTTCCCTCAGCCTGCAGCACATGTTCGCCATGTTCGGCGCAACGATTCTGGTGCCGCAACTGGTCGGTTTGAGTCCTGCGATTGCATTATTGACGAGTGGCATCGCGACCATCATTTTCGTCCTCATCACACAGTTCAAAGTACCAGCATATCTCGGATCATCCTTCGCCTTTATCGTCCCGATACAGATCGCCACGGAAACTGGCGGCATCGGATCGGCAATGATTGGCGCTATGTTCGTCTCGCTAGTTTACGCGCTCGTGTCATTGATTATTTGGAAGACCGGCTATAAATGGCTCATGAAACTATTGCCGCCAATCGTTGTCGGCCCAGTCATTATCGTCATCGGGCTGGCATTGTCTGGAACAGCGGTGGATATGGCCATGAACATCCCGACAGCTGATGGCGGCTCTGAATACAGCCTGCTGCATTTCTCAGCCGCACTGGTCACGCTCGCTACGGCCATCATCTGCAATATTTACTTCAAGAACATCATCTCGCTCATGCCGATTTTGATCGGTATCATTGCAGGTTACGCTTACTCTACACTGATCGGCATTATCGACTTTGCCCCAGTGGCAGCGGCTAGTTGGTTCCAAGTACCAGAATTCTTGCTGCCGGGAATCGATTACTCTTTCCAAGTCACACCAACGCTATTGTTCGTCATGGTGCCAATCGCGATCGTCACGATCTCTGAGCATATCGGTCACCAGTTGGTCCTCGGCAAAATCGTTGACCGCAATTACATAAAAGACCCGGGCCTTCATCGCTCGATCTTGGGTGACGGTATCGGGACATTCATCTCCTCGCTCGTTGGAGGGCCACCGAAGACAACTTACGGCGAGAACATCGGCGTCCTCGCCATCACGAAAGTGTTCAGCGTGTATGTCATCCTCGGCGCAGCCGTATTCGCCATTTTGTTCTCGTTCTTCGGCAAGCTGATGGCAGTTATCGATACGATTCCAACAGCGGTGCTCGGCGGCATTTCGATTCTGCTGTTCGGCATCATCGCGTCATCAGGGCTTCGCATGCTCGTCGATAACGGCATCGACTTCGGCAACAACCGCAATTTGGTCATCTCGTCGGTCATCTTGGTCATCGGGATTGGCGGCGCGAAACTTGAGTTCAGCGAATCGTTTGCCATCGAAGGCATGGCGCTGGCTGCTATCGTCGGAGTTATCTTGAACTTGATCTTGCCAGGACTTGAAAAACAGGAACTGGATGATGGAACTGAATAAACTTACCTTTTAAGGAATGTCCAGAGAGGCATGGAAAGGGTTATGGATAGGGGACGTCTACCCTTATTTCCTTACACCTTCCTGCCCCTGGGAAGGTGTTTTTTTGTACAGTCAACGAAAGGGCGTGAGCGAATTGCCGAATCTGTTAACGATGGATAATCTCGAAAATGAAAAAATCATGAACTTGCTGAAGCGTGCTGAGCAGTTTGAGCGTGGCGAAAAAGCAACACTTAACGGGGCAGTTGTGAATTTGTTTTTTGAGCCTAGCACACGAACAAAAATGAGCTTCGAAATGGCCGAACACCAGCTAGGCCTGTCAGTGCTTCCTTTTGAAACAGCCTTTTCTAGCATATTAAAAGGCGAAACACTGTATGACACCGTGAAAACGATGGAAGCAATCGGGGTCAAAGCGGTCATCATCCGCCACGAAGAAGAAGCGTATTACCAACAGCTAGAAGGCTGCAAACTCGCAGTTATCAACGGCGGGGACGGCTCGGGCCAGCACCCGACACAATCATTGCTCGATTTGTATACGATTCATCGGGAATTCGGCCGCATTGACGGTGTCCACGTGACGATCGTCGGGGACATTGCCCATAGCCGTGTTGCCAAATCAAATGCCGCTGCACTGAAACAGCTCGGCGCAAAAGTCAGCTTTGTGTGTCCGGAAGAATGGAGCGGCGACTACGACACGACCGATGAATTGGATACCGTCATCGGCGAAACGGACGTCGTCATGATGCTCCGGGTGCAGCACGAACGCCACGCCGTATCGGCCTTGTTTTCAAAAGAACGCTACCATAAAGAGTTTGGTTTAACGGAAGCGCGCGAGAAGAAAATGAAAAAAAACGCTATCATCATGCATCCGGCGCCGATCAATCGAGGCGTGGAAATCGCTGATTCGCTCGTAGAATGCCAGCGTTCGAGAATCTTCAAGCAAATGGAAAACGGCGTGTTCGTCCGAATGGCCGTACTGGAATATGCAATGAAAGGGAGAATGTAAAATGGGATTATTCATTAAGAACGTCAAGATGTTAAACGGGGAACAATTGGAGGAAACGAATATTCGTGTTACAGATGGCCGCATCGAAGAAATCGGCAGCCACTTGCAAGCACAAGGCGAAACGGAAATCGACGGCCAAGGCCGAATGATCGCACCAGGATTTGTGGACGTTCATGTCCATTTGCGTGAACCGGGCGGAGAGAAGAAAGAAACGATCGAAAGTGGCACAAAATCAGCGGCACGTGGAGGCTATACAACAATCTGCGCGATGCCGAATACACGGCCGGTACCGGACACAAAAGAAAATCTGGATCACGTAAATAGCTTGATCCAAAAAAATGCGCTCATTCGGGTTTTGCCGTACGCTTCCATTACCATTCGTGAAGCGGGCAAAGAACGTACCAATTTAAAGGAACTGAAACAGCACGGCGCATTTGCATTCACCGATGACGGCGTCGGCATTCAGGAAGCGGCCATGATGCTCGAGACGATGAAAGAAGCAGCCGAACTCGATATGGCGGTCGTCGCACATTGTGAAGACAATAGCTTGATCTACGGAGGGGTCATGCACGATGGCAAAAGAAGCCGTGAGCTTGGCCTGCCAGGTATTCCATCTGTTGCAGAATCGGTGCATATCGCACGAGACATCCTGCTTGCAGAAGCGGCAGGCGCACATTACCACGTCTGCCATGTCAGCACAAAAGAATCGGTACGCGTCATCCGCGATGCGAAACGGGCAGGCGTGCGCGTGACGGCAGAAGTAACGCCTCATCATCTTTTACTAACGGAAGATGACATCCCAGGTGATGATGCAAATTACAAGATGAACCCGCCACTTCGTGCAAGGGAAGATTACGAAGCGCTTCATGCAGGGCTGCTCGACGGTACACTTGATTTTATCGCAACCGACCACGCCCCGCATGCGGCGGAAGAAAAAGCGAACGGCATGGAAAAAGCGCCATTCGGCATCGTCGGCTTTGAAACAGCGTTTCCACTGCTTTACACGGAGTTCGTCCAAAGCGGCAAATGGACTCTGGCACAATTGATCGGCTGGCTGACGAAAAAGCCAGCAGATGTGTTCGAACTGCCTTACGGGACGATTGAGACAGGTCAAGCAGCCGATCTGGTACTGCTCGACTTGGACAAACAGCAGGAAATTCGCACAGAAGAATTTCTTTCCAAAGGAACAAACACGCCATTTGGCGGACAAACTTGCACCGGCTGGCCAGTGATGACCATTTTCGGCGGTGACATCGTATGGCAGGAGGAAAACTGATGAAACGTTATTTGATCTTAGAAGACGGCACAGTATTCGCAGGAGAAGCTTTCGGGGCGCAATCAGCCTCGTTTGGGGAAGTGGTCTTTAACACCAGCATGACCGGTTACCAAGAGATCTTGTCCGATCCTTCCTATTGCGGGCAAATCGTTACGATGACTTATCCGCTGCAAGGCAATTACGGCATCAACAGCGATGACTTTGAATCGATCGACCCGGCAGTTAAAGGGATGGTCGTCCGAGAAGCGGCAGATTTTCCCTCAAATTTCAGGAATGCGATGACTTTAAGCGAATTGCTCGAGAAAAAAGGCATTCCGGGCATCGCCGGAATCGACACTCGTAAGCTGACCCGGTTAATCCGCGTCAACGGATCGATTAAGGGCATCTTGACAGCGGCTGGGGAAGAACCGGATGTAGAGCAGGTAATCAACAAATTGAACGAAACGGCTTTGCCGACTGACCAAGTCGCCCAAGTATCGATCACGCGCCCTTACCCGAGCCCAGGACGTGGCAAGCGTGTCGTATTGATCGATTACGGCATGAAGCACGGAATTTTACGTGAATTGAACAAACGCAAATGTGATGTCATTGTCGTGCCGCATAATACGAGCGCGCAAGAAATCCTCGCTTGGGGACCGGACGGCGTCATGTTGTCGAATGGCCCAGGAGACCCGAAAAACGTGCCGGAATGTGTGGACGTTGTCAGCGAATTGCTCGGCCAAGTGCCGATTTTCGGAATTTGCCTAGGCCACCAATTGTTCGCTAGAGCGTGCGGTGCTGAGACATTCAAGCTGAAGTTCGGCCACCGCGGCGGCAACCATCCGGTGCGAGACCTTGTCACTGGCAAAATCGAAATCACTTCACAAAACCACGGCTACGCAGTCGACGAAGAAACCTTGCAAGGCACGCGACTAAAAGTGACCCATACAGCACTCAACGACGGAACGAACGAAGGGTTGGCACATCTCGACTACCCAGCTTTCACCGTGCAATACCATCCGGAATCTTCGCCTGGCCCGGAAGACTCGAATTACTTATTCGACCGATTTTTGGAAATGATGAACGCACAACGGAAGGAGCAACAACATGCCTAAAAGACAAGATATCAAAAGCATCCTCGTTATTGGTTCAGGCCCGATCGTTATCGGCCAAGCAGCAGAATTCGACTATGCGGGCACACAAGCCTGCCTTGCCTTAAAAGAAGAAGGCTACCGCGTCATTTTGATCAACTCTAATCCGGCAACAATCATGACCGATACTGAAATCGCCGACAAGGTATACATCGAGCCGATTACATTGGAATTTGTCAGCCGCATCTTAAGAAAAGAGCGTCCGGATGCACTGCTTGCGACACTTGGCGGGCAGACAGGCCTCAATATGGCGATCGAACTGGATGAATCCGGAATTTTGGAAGAACTTGATATTGAAATTTTGGGTACCAAGCTGGACGCTATCCATAAAGCGGAAGACCGCGATTTATTCCGCACCTTGATGAATGAACTCGGCGAACCGGTGCCGGATTCCGACATCATTCATAACATGGAAGAAGCCAAGCGCTTTGTGGAACGGATCGGTTATCCGGTCATCGTCCGCCCGGCCTTTACACTAGGTGGCACAGGTGGGGGCATTTGTCATAACGATGAACAATTACATGAAATCGTCGCAAGTGGTTTAAAATACAGCCCAGTGACACAATGCTTATTGGAAAAATCGATTGCAGGATTCAAGGAAATCGAATACGAAGTGATGCGCGATGCAGAAGATACCGCAATTGTTGTCTGCAATATGGAAAATATCGACCCGGTCGGCATCCATACCGGCGACTCGATCGTGGTGGCACCGAGCCAGACCTTGTCGGACCGTGAATACCAAATGTTGCGCAATGTCTCGCTGAAAATCATCCGTGCCTTGAAAATCGAAGGCGGCTGCAACGTCCAACTCGCGCTCGACCCGCATAGTTTTGATTACTACATCATCGAAGTGAACCCGCGTGTCAGCCGATCTTCTGCGCTTGCATCCAAAGCGACCGGCTACCCAATTGCCAAATTAGCAGCGAAAATCGCGGTCGGCTTAACGCTTGGCGAAATGATGAACCCGGTGACAGGGCGTACTTACGCCGCATTCGAACCGGCACTTGACTATGTCGTTTCGAAAATCCCACGCTGGCCGTTCGATAAATTCGAAGCGGCCAAACGCAACCTCGGCACGCAAATGAAAGCGACAGGCGAAGTCATGGCAATGGGCCGGACGTTTGAGGAATCGATGCTGAAAGCGGTCCGTTCACTGGAAACCGGCCAATTCCATTTGGAGCTGAAAAACGGCACGGAGATGAGCGATGAATGGATTGAAAAACGCATTCGTAAAGCGGGGGACGAAAGGCTATTCTTTATCGGCGAAGCATTGCGCCGCGGCGTGACGATTGAGACGATCCATGACTGGAGCCAAATCGATTTATTTTTCCTTGAGAAGTTCGACAAAATTGTCCGCTTTGAAGATGTATTGCAGCAACAGCCATTTGACTACGATACGGCGAAAAAAGCGAAACGCATGGGCTTTGCAGACAGAACGATCGCGAAACTATGGGATACGCAAGAAGCGAAAGTATACGAATGGCGTAAACAGCAAGGCTTGATACCGGTTTACAAAATGGTCGATACTTGCGCGGCAGAATTCGAATCGGAAACGCCTTATTTCTACGCCAGTTACGAAGATGAAAACGAATCGATCCGGACCGATAAAGAAAGTGTCATCGTACTCGGCTCCGGCCCGATCCGCATTGGACAAGGCGTCGAATTTGATTACGCAACCGTCCACTCCGTCTGGGCGATCAAAGAAGCCGGCTACGAGGCGATCATCATCAACAATAACCCGGAGACGGTGTCGACCGATTTCTCCATTTCCGACAAGCTCTACTTCGAACCGCTGACGATCGAAGACGTCATGCACATTGTCGACCTCGAACAACCGAAAGGCGTTGTCGTCCAATTTGGCGGACAAACAGCGATCAATTTGGCAGATAAGCTAGAGAAAAACGGTGTGAAGATTCTCGGCACGACGCTTGAAGACATCGACCGCGCAGAAAACCGCAATAAATTCGAAGCTGCGCTTCATGAAATCGGCATCCCGCAGCCACTCGGTAAGACGGCCGTGTCGACACAAGAAGCGGTAGTCATCGCATCCGACATCGGCTATCCGGTGCTCGTTCGTCCGTCTTATGTACTCGGAGGACGCGCGATGGAAATCGTCTACAACGAAAGCGACTTGATCCACTACATGGAACACGCTGTCGAAGCAAGCCCTGAACATCCGGTACTAGTCGACCGTTACTTGACAGGTGAAGAAATTGAAGTCGATGCGATCTGCGACGGCGAGAATGTCTTGATTCCTGGTATCATGGAACATATTGAACGGGCAGGGGTGCATTCCGGTGACTCGATTGCTGTCTACCCGCCACAAAATATTTCGCAGCAGCAAATCGACACTTTGACGGATTATACGACTCGGCTTGCTAAAGGCTTGAATATCGTTGGCTTACTGAACATCCAGTACGTCATTTCAAAAGGCGAAGTATTCGTCATCGAAGTGAACCCGCGCTCAAGCCGAACCGTGCCGTTTCTCAGCAAAATCACGGGCATCCCGATGGCCAATATCGCAACGAAAGCGATACTCGGTCAAAGCATTGTCGAGCAAGGCTACACAACAGGCTTAGCACCGCTGAAAAAAGGTGTCTACGTCAAAGTGCCGGTGTTCTCGTTCGCGAAACTGCGCCGCGTCGACATTACGCTCGGACCGGAGATGAAATCGACCGGCGAAGTAATGGGCAAAGACGTCACGCTCGAAAAAGCGCTGTATAAAGGCTTGGCGGCAGCTGGTATGGAAGTGAAAGATCACGGCACTGTACTGCTGACAGTAGCAGATAAAGACAAAGATGAAGCAGTTGGGCTCGCGAAACGCTTCCGGGATATCGGCTACCAAATCATGGCGACAGGCGGAACAGCACAAGCGTTCACAGAAGCGGGAATCGCCGTCGCTGAAGTTGGAAAAATTGGGTCAGAAGGGCGTACCTTACTCGATGTTATCCAAAGCGGCGACGCACAGATTGTCATCAACACATTGACGAAAGGCAAACAGCCAGAACGTGACGGCTTCCGTATCCGTCGGGAATCGGTCGAAAACGGCGTGCCATGCTTAACATCGCTCGATACGGCTGAAGCGATGCTCAGAGTCATCGAATCGATGACTTTCCAGGCAGAGGAAATGGGGGCAGGTGTATGATCAAACAGGAGAAAATGGCCATTGTCTCGCAAACTGAAATCGCCAAGAACATTTTCGAGCTCACGGTCACGGGCACATTGGTTGAGGAAATGAACGAGCCAGGACAGTTTGTCCATGTGCGTGTGGCAGATAGCTTTGAACCGCTGCTGCGCCGGCCGATCTCGGTAGCGAAAATCGACAAAGAAGCGTCGAGCTTCACAATGATCTACCGTTCAGAAGGGCGCGGAACCAGCTTATTGTCCCAAAAAACAGAGCGCGATACACTCGATGTCCTGGGGCCACTCGGTCATGGTTTTCCGATTGAAGAAGCTGGAGAAAAAGCTTATTTGATTGGTGGGGGAATCGGCGTGCCACCGCTGTATGAACTGGCTTTGCAACTGAATGCGAGAGGTGTGGAAACGGTCCACATCCTCGGATTTGAAAGCCGTGAAGCGGTATTTTATGAAGACAAATTTCGCGCACTCGGCGATACACATATTGCGACCGTTGACGGCTCGCACGGGACAGAAGGCTTTGTGACGCATATTTTGAACGGTTTGCCACATGATTTCGACACCTATTATTCCTGCGGGCCAACGCCGATGCTTGAAGCGGTGCAATGGGCATATCCACAGAAAAAAGGCTTTCTATCCTATGAACAACGCATGGGCTGCGGCATCGGGGCATGCTTTGCCTGTGTCTGCCGGACGACAAAAAGCGAAACGGATTACATTAAAGTATGTTCAGATGGTCCTGTATTTCCAGCAGGGGTGGTGATTTCATGACGGATTTAAGCGTAAAATTGCCAGGCCTTGATTTAAAAAATCCTATTATGCCCGCATCCGGCTGTTTCGGCTTCGGACAGGAATACGCAAAGCTCTATGATTTATCGAAACTTGGTTCGATCATGATCAAAGCAACGACTGCCGAGATGCGTCTTGGAAATCCGACACCGCGCGTGGCGGAAACTTCATCCGGCATGCTCAATGCGATTGGTCTGCAAAATCCCGGACTTGAAAAAGTCGTCGATGAACAATTGCCTTGGCTCGAACAATTCGATGTGCCGATCATCGCCAATGTGGCCGGTTCACTGGCAGAGGATTATGTAGAAGTCGCAAGAACCATTTCCAGAGCACCGAATGTCCATGCGCTGGAATTGAATATTTCCTGCCCGAACGTCAAACAAGGCGGCATCACATTCGGAACGGACCCGAAAGTGGCCAAAGAATTGACGCGCATGGTCAAAGACGTATCGGACGTGCCGGTCTATGTCAAACTGTCGCCAAACGTCACGGATGTTGTGCAATTGGCCAAAGCGGTCGAAGAAGGCGGCGCGGATGGCATCACGATGATCAACACCTTGCTCGGCATGCGGCTTGATCCAAAAACCGGACGCCCGGTCATCGCCAATATTACAGGCGGCTTGTCAGGCCCGGCGATCAAACCGGTCGCTCTGCGCATGGTGTATGAAGTGAGACGCCATACGGATTTGCCGATCATCGGCATGGGTGGCATTGCGGAAATTGATGACGTAATCGACTTTTTATCCGCAGGAGCGAATGCGGTAGCAGTCGGTACAGCAAATTTTGTCAATCCGTTCGTCTGCCCTGAGCTGATCGATAAGTTGCCGGAACGATTGCACGAACTCGGCTATGAATCGGTCCACGAACTTACCGGAAGGAGCCACCGCTTATGACCTCTAAACCGATTATTGCACTCGACTTCCCGTCAAAGCTCGATGTGGAGGAATTCTTATCGGAGTTTACGGAATCATTGTTTTTGAAAGTCGGTATGGAATTGTTCTATCAAGAAGGACCGGAACTCATTCGAGCATTAAATCGAGATGGCCATGATTTATTCTTGGATTTAAAATTGCACGACATCCCAAATACCGTCGAGTCGGCGATGCGTCGCATTGCTGAACTGGGCGTTGACATGGTCAATGTCCATGCGGCTGGCGGTCTTGCCATGATGGAAGCTGCAAAACGAGGCCTCGCGGGGAGTGGGACAAAGTTAATCGCGGTCACCCAGTTGACCTCGACGAGCGAAGAACAAATGCAGAAGGAACAATTAATTTCGGTGAGCTTGGAAGACTCTGTTCTGCATTATGCGCAACTCGCGAAACAGGCAGGGCTCGATGGTGTCGTGTGCTCGGTACATGAAGCGAAAGCGATCGGCGAAGCATGCGGCGAAGATTTCCTGCGTGTCACGCCGGGGATCCGACCAGCTGCAGCTGAATCACATGACCAAAAGCGCATTGCGACACCGAGTGATGCAAAAACACAAGGCTCCACACACATTGTCGTTGGAAGAGCCATTACCCGATCGGAAAACCCGCAAAAAAGCTACGATTACATCAACAGAGAATGGAGCGGTCGTTCATGAAAAACCAAATCGCACAACACTTACTATCCATCGGAGCGGTCGAACTGCGCCCGAACGATCCGTTCACGTGGGCATCCGGCGTCAAATCGCCAATTTATTGCGACAATCGATTGACGATGTCTTATCCAGCTGTCCGCAAAGCGATCGCAGATGGGCTCGCGGAAACCATTCGTCGTGAGTATCCGGACGCGCAAGTGATCGCGGGAACGGCGACAGCCGGGATTCCTCACGCCGCCTGGGTCGCAGAGCGCCTCGATTTGCCGATGGTTTACGTGCGTTCAAAACCGAAAGGCCATGGGCAATCGAATTTGATCGAAGGCAAAATCGAACCAGGCCAAAAAGCGGTCGTCATCGAAGACTTGATCTCCAAAGGCGGCTCGGTATTGCAAGCTGCACAAGCCTTGCAAGCTGCCGGCTTTCAAGTGGCGGGCATTGCGGCGATTTTTACATACGGCCTGCCGCAAGCAGAACATGCGATACAGGAAGCGGGCTTTACCTTCCACACTTTGACGGATTTTCCGGCACTGGTTGAACAAGCCCGGGAAAGCGGAGCGATAGCGGCAGAAGATTTGCCGATGCTCAGCGAATGGCACGAAAAGCTGAAAGCTGGCGCATTGACTTCATAAGAAAACCTTCGCACATCGACAGGATGTGTGAAGGTTTTTTTGTTCGTTCAGGAAATAAAGAAATTGAAAAGGGGTATGGTACAACTAACGAGAAGGAGGCGGTAGACATGGAGCTTACGCAACAAAAAATCGCCGAATGGACAGAAACCTACCCGCTTCTGTCGGCGATGATTGAACTAAAGCCGGTCATCTGGCTCAACCCGGAGCGTAGAGACATGGAGCAGGTGCAGGGCTTGCCGGTGGCGGCCGAAGATTTAAAAGAGGCCGAGCAATTGTGGCAGCGCTTTGCCCCCTATTTGATGAAGGTGTTTCCGGAAACGGTGGAAACCCGGGGCATCATTGAATCGGAATTGCGTGAAGCGGGGCGCATGCACAACCGATTGGAAGCGTATTACGGCGAGCGGCTCCCGGGGAAGTTGTATGTCAAATGCGACAATGACTTGCCGGTGGCAGGTTCAGTAAAAGCGCGCGGTGGGTTTTTCGAAGTGCTGCGCCATGCAGAGAGCCTGGCGCTAACAGAGGGGCTCATCACAATTCGGGATTCCTACGAATGGTTCGCAACAGAACAAGCGAAAACGTTTTTCCGGAATTTCTCCATCGGTGTAGGATCAACGGGGAACCTGGGCTTGAGCATCGGCATCATCAGCGCGAAGCTCGGCTTCCGGGTGTCGGTCTATATGTCGGCGGACGCCAAAGTATGGAAAAAAGAGTTGCTCCGAAGTAAAGGCGTCCGAGTCGTCGAATTCACTGGTGACTTCAGTGAAGCGGTCACAGCAGGCCGTGAGGAAACGTTGCAGCTGCCGAATGGTTATTTTGTCGATGACGAGAAATCCCGTGAACTGTTTCTCGGCTACAGCGTCGCTGCGATTCGGCTGAAACAACAATTGGACGAGCAGGAAATCCGGGTGGATCATGAACATCCGCTGTTCGTTTATTTGCCTTGTGGCGTCGGCGGGGCTCCCGGCGGTATCGCATTCGGGTTGCGCCATATGTTCGGTGACCACGTCCACCCGGTATTCATCGAGCCGACGCATTCTCCTGCAGTTTTGCTGGGGCTGATGACGGGTTTAAAGAGCGACATCTGCGTGCAAGACATCGGTATCGACAATAGAACCGAGGCGGACGGGCTTGCAGTCGGCAGGGCGTCCAGTTTTGCATCGACAAGTTCCGAACAATTGATTTCAGGGATCGCGACGATAGAGGATGAAGAATTGTTTCCGCTGCTCTCCATGCTAACGGAAAGCGAAGGCATTAACATCGAACCTTCTGCAGCAGCCGGATTTGCCGGGCCATTCATGCTAGAAGCGACCGATTACGCCGATAAACAAGGCGTTGATCTGGAAAAAGCGACACATATTGTGTGGCTGACAGGGGGAGCGCTCGTACCGGATGCCGAGATGGAAGGATTTTATCGAAGAGGAGTAGAGAAACTAAAATCTTAGGCAGGAGTTTTAGCCAATTCAACGAATAGAAGAGTGAACGAGAAACGAAAAAGAAGGGAAGCGAAGACATGGCCATTCAAGCGAACCAGATTTTCGTTAATTTACCGGTGCGGGATTTGGAAAAGTCGATGAAGTTTTTTGGCGAGATGGGCTTTGATTTCGATGAGCGCATGACAGACAATAACGCAACATGCATGATCATCGGCCAAAACATGTACGCTATGCTGCTGGTGGAAGACTTTTTCAAGAGCTTCACGCATAAAGACATTGCTGATACGTCAACGAGCTCGGAGACGATCATCGCATTGTCGGCATCGAGCCGCGAAGAGGTGGATGAATGGGTGGAAAAAGCGCTGGCAGCAGGGGGCAGTTCCGCAAATGAGCCAATGGACAATAAGTTTATGTATTCCTGGAGCTTTTACGACCCAGATAGCCATTTATGGGAAGTCATGTATATGGAAGACGAAGCCTTTGAATAACAAAACCGCACCGGATAAAGTTCCGGTGCGGTTTTCTGTTTATAGGTATTCGGCGTAGCGTTTTTCCAAGTAGTTTTGTAATACAGTCATGACTGTACAGATGGCCCAGTAAATGAGTGCGACAAGAATCAATAAAGTCAATAAATCATATTCCCGGGCACCGACAATCCGCGCTTTTTGGAAAATCTCTGGCACCGTAATCATGGCAGCAAGCGACGAGGCTTTGATGAGGTCCAGATAGACATTCGACAAAGGCGGAACGGCAATACGCACTGACTGCGGTAGGATAATCCGCCGCATCGTCTGCCAGTAACTGAGACCAAGTGCGGTGGACGATTCCCATTGGCCTTTATCGACCGAAGCGAGAGCCGAGCGAAACACTTCTGCGATATAAGCGGCACTATTGATAGTGAAGCCGATCAGTGCAGCTTGTAAGGCGGTAAATTCAAGTCCAATAACGGGAAGTGCAAAATACAATAAAAACAAAATGACAAGAATTGGTACACCGCGCATAAAGGAAATGTAAAGGCGCGCTGGCAAATGCAGCAGCGGCTGTTTGGACGTGCGTGCGAGTGCCATGAAAAAGCCGATGACCAGTCCGCCGAGCATGCTGCCCATTGAGATCAATAAAGTCAGCCAGATGCCTTCAAGCACATAGGGCAGCGAGTTGATCGCGAGCTCAGGGTCGAACAACAATCCCCATTCAATATCGCTCATAACTGTGGGCCTCCTTTAATTTTCCTCTTCAATATCAGGTTCAACGGATACGTCTGCCCCGTCGAAGAATTCAGCTGAAATCTCGCTGATGGTGCCGTCGGACAGCATTTCTCCAAGCGTTTCATTCACTTGCTCGAGAAGTTCTTCATTATCCTGATTGACGACTAAGCCGACTTCAGATGGCAAATATTGAATATCTGGATGAATGGTGATATTCAATTCCGGGAAAGCCGCGACACCGAATTTCGATAAATAATAATCGTTCAAAATAACATCAGTGCGGCCAATGGACACATCACGTAAATAAATTTCATTGGTCGCATTGTCATAAGTGACTTCTTCCGCTCCATAGTCGCGGGCAATTTGCATATAGACTGATGTTGATACACCGGCCGCTTTTTTGCCTTCCAAGTCTTCAAGCGATTCAATTCCAGACAAGTCATCTTTTCGGACAACTGCTGTGCCGTAGGAATACTTGATCGGTGTGGAAAACAGGAATTGATCGGTCATGTCTTCTGTCACTTCGATGTCATTCGCTGCCATATCGAGCTGCCCAGTGCTGACGCTCGTCAGCATTTCATCAAATCCGAGTTCACGGAATTCGATTTCCAGATCGAGCCGTTCGCCGAGTTCACGCACCACTTCCACTTCAAAGCCTGTCAATTCGCCGCTTTCCTCGTCACGGTAGGAGGTAGCCAAAAGAGTGCCGGACGTGCCGACAGTCAACGTGCCTTCCTCTTGTATGCGGTCCCATTCCGAAGATGGTTCCGTTTCAATTGTCTCTTCCTCTCCGCAAGCAGTTAAGGTGAGGGCTGTCATGCCGAACAGAGCAGCTGTTATATATGGTCGTTTGGTTAAATTAGTCACGGATAAGCCTCCTTAAAATATGTCCTATAAAAAGATAGCATTAACTGTATCTTGCGGCAATGGTTTACGGTTTTTGTAAAATAATAATATTGTTATGTAAACCAAAAGCTTTGAAAAAACACTCGCACTGGCTGAGTGCCGGTGCGAGTGTTTAAGAAATTATTTTTTCAGTTTCAATACAAGGTCTTCATCTGGGGTTACGTATACGGTTTTTTGTTCAAAATAAATCACGAATCCAGGTTTCGCGCCACTTGGCTTTTTCACTTGGCGAACATCTGTATAATCGACCGGAACAGAAGCGGATTCACGCGCTTTGCTGAAATAAGCGGCGATGCTGGCAGCTTCTAAGACGGTATCTTCATCCGGATCTGGCGAGTGGATGATGACATGCGACCCTGGGATATCTTTCGTATGCAGCCACGTATCCGATTTCGAGGCAACTTTGAATGTCACGTAATCATTTTGCTTATTGTTTTTGCCCACCGAAATCGGAATGCCGGTACTCGACACATAATGTTCGACATTCGGTTTTTGCGGTTTTTTCTTTTTCTTCGATTTTTGTGCTTTCATATACCCTTGTTCCGCCAATTCCTCACGAATTTCTTCGATATCGGAAAGACCGGCTTGTTGTACTTGCTGCATAAGCAATTCGAAATAGCGGATGTCTTCTTCGGTTTTCTCGATTTGCTCGTGTGTTTTGACAACGGCCGTTTTGGCTTTTTGGTAACGCGAGTAATATTTTTGTGAATTCTCGATGGGTGTCTTGCGCGGGTCGAGCGTAATTGTCACGGTTTCTTCATTATAATAATTGACGACTTCCGCTTGCTTCATCCCTTTTTTAATGGTGTGCAGATTGGCCATGATCAATTCGCCGTTCAATTGCAATTGATCGCGTTTTTGTGCCTGGTCCTGCTCTTTTTGGAGTTTTTTCAGCTTCAGTTTCAGTTTGGCAATTTCGTTTTGCAGCCAGCGTTCGAGGTCACCTGCTTGCTGTTTGACGCGGTCGCGCTCGGCTTTGGCATAATAAATCCGGTCGAGCAGCTCAGACAAATTGTCGAATTGCATATTGTCTTGTGCAAGATGCGTCAATTGCGTAGCGGAAAAATAGCTTTTTCCTTGCTGCTCTACGTAAAAGCCTTTTGGTTTCTCGGCTGTGAACTCCTGCAAAAAGGCAGCTGCGCTATCTGGGTCTTGTTCAAGACGGTAGTTCAGCTCTTTTGCCGTCAGCGGGGAAAAGCCGGCGAACCGTGAAACGATTTCCTTGTCGGTCAACCCGCTGAAGTCGGCGTCCGCTGCAAATGGATCTTGCTTGTCTTGTGAGGGCGGAAATTTATAATCCTGCCCCGGTAAGATCGTCCGGTAGGAGTTGACGCTCGGCGGCAAATGCTTGAGGCTGTCGAGAATCATGTCCCGCTCGGCGTCGACTAAGATAATGTTCGAATGGCGGCCCATCATCTCAACGTGGAGTTCGCGTTCGATCTCATCGCCGATTTCATTGCGGGCGCGGATGCGCAAGATGATCAAACGGTCCGAGCCATGCTGTTCGACGGCGGTGATGACGCCGCCTTCGATATGCTTGCGGAGCAGCATGCAGAACATCGGCGGTTCCGACGGATTGACGTTCGCCGTGTTGGTCAGATGAATCCGTGAATAGGACGGGTGAATCGAGATGAGTAATTTATGATTTTTTCCTTGTGCGCGTATGTGGAGGAGCAGTTCGAGCTGATTAGGCTGATGAACTTTTGAAATCCTTCCGGTGAGGAGCTGTTGCAATTCGCTCGTCATCGCTTTCGTAAATAATCCATCAAATGCCATGAAAAATCCCTCTTTCAAATCGTTTTGTTCCATCTTATCATTTTCACGGAAGAATATGATATAATAAGACAGTTAGTTTTAAGCGAGAACATATGACTTAAGCATCGATGGCGGTGAGGAAGATGAAAAGAAAGCCGAAGTTCATATCTATTGGATCAGGCAATGCGGTGTCAGTGGATCGCATCGTCTCGATGATTCAGCCGGACTCGGCGCCTTCTAAGCGCTTGATGCAAGAGGCGCGCAGCAAAGGCTTGCTCGTTGATGCGACAGGCGGCAAGAAGACCAAGTCGATCTTTGTCATGGATAGCGATCACGTGGTCATTTCCGCGCTGTCAATCGAGACAGCACTTGCGCGGATAGAAGAAAATGATGATGAGGCAAGCGAGGGATAAAATGAGAAAACATCGTGGACTGCTCATCGTGCTTTCCGGGCCTTCGGGCGTTGGCAAGGGCACGGTGCGAAAAGAGCTGTTCCAGCAGCCGGACACAAATTATGAATATTCCATTTCAATGACTACACGCTTACCGCGTGAAGGCGAAGTGGATGAAGTCGATTATTTCTTCAAGACCCGTCATGAGTTTGAAGAACTGATCGACCAAGGAGAATTGCTCGAATATGCCGAGTATGTCGGGAATTATTACGGAACGCCGCTCGAATACGTTAACAAAATGCGTGATGCCGGCCGTGATGTATTTCTCGAGATAGAAGTGCAAGGGGCAGCGCAAGTGCGCGATAAAGTGCCGGATGGCTTGTTCATCTTCCTGGCCCCCCCGAGCCTCTCGGAGCTTGAAGAGCGCTTGGTCGGACGTGGCACGGAATCGGATGAAGTGATCGCTTCCCGGATCCATGCCGCCAGAAAAGAACTTGAGATGATGAACCTATATGATTACGTCGTCGAAAACGATGAAGTCGAGAATGCATGCGATCGCATCAACGCTATCATCATCGCAGAACATTGCAGGCGTGAACGCGTCGAAAGAAGATACTTAGATATGCTAAAGGAGAATGCCTGATGTTATACCCATCCGTTGATAAACTAAAAAGCCGCATCGATTCAAAATACTCATTGGTGGCTTTGGCTTCCAAAAGAGCCCGCCAATTGCATGAACATGGCGATGAGAAACTGGCTTCCTATACATCCCATAAAGCCGTTGGCAAAGCGCTTGAAGAGATTGCAGAAGGCGCGTTGACGCCAGTTCAGCAAGATGCATCCGCGATTTACGAAGACGAAATTTAACTTATGATCTCAATTGACGACTCCCAGAGCGAACCTGTTCTTTGGGAGTTTGTTGTTTAGAAAGGGTGTTTTACGGTGTTGGCAAATCGAAAAATCCTATTATGTGTAAGCGGCGGAATTGCCGTCTATAAAGCGGTCGCCCTCGTCAGCAAATTATCCCAGGCAGGGGCGGATGTGAAAGTCATCATGACAGCATCGGCCAAGCAATTTGTCCAGCCTTTGTCATTTCAAGTCATGTCCAGAAATGACGTCTATTTTGATACTTTCGACGAAAAAGATTCTTCCGTCATCGCCCACATCGATTTGGCGGACTGGGCAGACCTTGTCATCGTCGCACCTGCAACTGCGAATATGATTGCAAAAATGGCGAATGGCTTAGGAGATGATATGGTGTCGACTGTCCTCCTTGCGACGACAGCGCCGATTTGGGTGGCACCTGCAATGAATGTCCATATGTATGATCACCCGGCAGTCAAACGCAATATCGACCGACTGCATCACGATGGCATCCGTTTCATTGAGCCGTCCGAAGGCTTTTTGGCATGCGGGTATGTCGGCAAAGGGCGTTTAGAGGAACCGGAAAAAATTACCGAACTGGTGGCCGGACATTTCACGAAAAACAAGCCGCTAAAAGGCAAAAAAGTCGTCGTGACGGCAGGGCCGACACGCGAACGGATTGATCCGGTGAGGTTCTTAACAAACTTTTCGAGCGGCAAGATGGGCTATGCCATGGCTCAAGCCGCAGCAGAACTCGGGGCTGACACGACCTTGATCAGCGGGCCGGTTTCTTTAGCTGTGCCAAGCGGCGTCAAGCGCATTCAAGTCGAGAGCGCACAGCAGATGCTAGAAGCAGTGCTTGGTGAATATGACAACGCGGACTTGGTTGTTAAGACAGCAGCTGTCGCAGATTACCGTCCGGCAGCTATCGCGGGGCAGAAGGTCAAGAAAAAAGAAGGCAATTCGGTTCTTGAGCTGGAGCGCACGACAGACATCCTGCAGCAGCTTGGCCAATTAAAGAGCCATCAAATCTTGATCGGTTTCGCGGCAGAAACCGATCACGTGGCACAATATGCCAAAGCGAAGCTCGAGCGTAAAAATGCTGATTACATCATCGCCAACGACGTCAGCGCAGACCAAGCAGGCTTTGATCACGACACGAATGCAGTAACCGTTTACGGCCGCGGGGAATTCGAGAAAAGTTTTCCGGTCATGCCGAAAAAAGAGCTGGCGCTTGAATTGCTGACACTGATTACCGATAAGGAATTTGCAAAATGATTGCGGAAGTCATCGTTGATGTTGCCGCACATCCGATCGACCGGCCATTCGACTATGCAGTGCCGGAAAAATTCCAGGCACTCACCGAACCGGGTATGCGCGTGAAAGTGCCTTTTGGCAACCGCAAAGTACTCGGTTTTATTACACAAATCAAAGAAACATCCGAATTTGACCCGAAACGGCTCAAGCCGATCCATGAACTGATGGACGTTGTACCGGTATTGAATCGTGAAATGCTTGAACTAGCACAATGGATGAAACGCCAGACTGTTTGCTTTGAAATCGATGCCTTGCAGGTTATGGTACCGGCAGCATTGCGCGCCAAATATGAGAAACGCTTTGTATTGAATGCTGCTATTGAAGAACTGCCAAAGGAATTGCATCCGTATTTCGGCACACGTGATTTTGTCCGTGCACAGGAAGCGGAAGAAGTATACGGCCTGATGAAAAAAGAAATGGACAAAGGCACGGTAGTGGCGGATACCAATATCCAGCAAAAAACCGGTGTAAAAAAAGTGCGCATGGTCCATATTACAGATACGGCAGAAAATATAGAAAATGTTTCCATTAGAGCGAATGCCAAGCAGCAGTTGAAGCTCCAGGAATTTTTCCTGAAGCATATAGGAGAAACTTTTGAATCTTCCCAGCTGCAGAAATTGGCGGGCGTCTCGCTTCCAACCGTCAACGCGCTCGCAGAAAAAGGAATGGCACGTTTTTCATCGATGGAATCGTATCGGGATCCTTCTCTTTTGACGGCGATTGACCAAAAGCACGCCCTGGCTTTAACAGACGAACAGCAAGTGGCGTTCGACGCAATCCGCTCTTCACTGAACACCGAAAAGACTTTCCTGTTGCACGGCATTACCGGCAGCGGGAAAACGGAGATTTATTTGCAGACGATCGCCCAAGTGCTCGAACAAGGCAAAGAGGCGATCATGCTCGTGCCAGAAATCTCTTTAACTCCGCAGATGACGATCCGCTTCAAAGAGCGCTTTGGTGATTTGGTTGCCGTCCTTCACAGTGGACTGTCGGCAGGGGAAAAATACGATGAATGGCGGAAAATCCAGCGTGCGGAAGTAAAAGTGGTTGTGGGGGCGCGTTCGGCAATTTTCGCGCCGTTTCAAAATCTTGGTTTAATCATTCTCGATGAAGAGCATGAATCAAGTTATAAACAAGACGACTCGCCACGCTATCACGCACGAGATGTGGCCATTTGGCGCAGCCAGCAGCATCAATGCCCAGTCATTCTCGGCAGTGCGACGCCTTCCTTGGAATCTTTTGCGCGTGCAAAAAAAGGGGTCTATGAATTACTGGCGCTGAAAAATCGTGCCAAAAATCAACCATTGCCGGAAGTTCATATTGTGGATATGCGAGAAGAGTTGCGGACCGGCAACCGGTCAATGTTTTCGGTGGAATTGGCAGAAGCAATCCGCGAGCGCCTTGCACGACAAGAACAAGTGGTGTTGTTCTTGAACAAACGTGGCTATTCTTCGTTCGTCTTATGCCGTGATTGCGGAACGGTGCTGCAATGTCCGAATTGCGATATTTCCCTGACCTATCACCGGGCGAGTGAGCGCATGAAATGCCATTATTGCGGCTATGATGAACCCGTGCCGACCACTTGTCCGGAATGTGAAAGTGACCATATCCGCTTTTTCGGGACAGGAACTCAAAAAGTCGAAGAGGAACTGGCAAAACTTGTTCCGGATGCCCGAGTATTGCGGATGGATGTCGACACAACCCGCAATAAAGGCGCGCATGAGAAAATCTTGTCAGCGTTTGGCGAAGGCAAAGCCGATATATTGCTTGGCACGCAAATGATTGCCAAAGGCCTAGATTTTCCGAACATCACCTTGGTGGGTGTTTTGTCGGCAGATACAACCTTGCATTTGCCCGATTTTCGCGCAGCGGAAAAGACTTACCAATTGTTAACGCAAGTGAGCGGGCGCGCGGGACGTGATGTGCTGCCGGGCGAAGTCTATGTACAGACCTATACGCCTGAGCATTATGCAATCACGCTCGCAAAAGACCAATTATATGAACCGTTTTATGAGCAGGAAATGGCCATGCGGCGAACCAGCGGCTATCCGCCTTATTATTATGTTGTCAATATCCAGTTTACCCACGAAGATTTGATGACGGTATCGGGCTATGCCCAGCAGATGACCGAATATCTGCGCCACCGCTTGTCGCCTAAAACCATCATTATCGGGCCTTCCGCTTCGCTCATTGCCCGCGTGAACAATAGATATCGCTATCAATGTTTGATAAAATACAAAAAAGAACCGAAGCTGGCTGAAGTGCTGCAGCAATTGATCAAAATCTACCGCAGCGATTGGATCAAAACGGGGGCAACATTGTCCATCGACATGAATCCGACAGCAGTCATGTAACAGAAAAGAGGAATTAGAATGGCAATCCGTGAAATAGTGAAACACCCAAATAACGTATTAGAAACACCGTGCAAGACAGTCACTGAATTCGACCGAGAACTGGCGATTCTACTGGACGATATGCATGAAACGATGATCGACGCGGACGGCGTGGGCATTGCCGCGCCGCAAGTGGGGGTCTCGTTGCGAGTAGCAATCGTCGATTTTCAAGAAGGGCAAGAACCGATCGAAATGATTAACCCGGAACTCGCTTTATTTGAAGGGAAAGAAACAGATATTGAAGGCTGCTTAAGCTTTCCGGGCATATTCGGTGAAGTGGAACGCCACGGCCGGATCAAGATCAAAGCACAAGAACGCGATGGCTCTTGGTACGAACTGGAAGCGGAAGGTTATGAGGCGCGTGCTATCCTACATGAAATGGACCATTTGGACGGTGTACTGTTCACGAGCAAAATCGTGAAATACGTCACTCAGGAAGAGTTGGATGAACTGATCCGCCAGCAAGAAGAGGAGGATGTGCTTTGACCAAAATCGTGTTTATGGGGACGCCGGCATTTTCGGCCCCCATCTTGAAAATGCTCTCCGATGAAGGGCATACCATCGTGTCGGTTGTGACACAGCCTGACCGCCCTGTTGGCAGGAAGAAAATCATGACGCCAACACCGGTGAAAGAACAGGCGCTTGAATTAGGCTTGCCAATCTATCAGCCGGAAAAACTAAAAGATCCCGAGCAGGCACAAAAAATTCTTGACCTAGAGCCTGATTTGATCGTAACAGCAGCTTTCGGGCAGATTTTGCCGAGCGCGATACTCGAAGCCCCACCACTTGGCGCGATCAATGTGCACGCCTCATTGCTTCCGGAATACCGCGGCGGCGCGCCGATTCATCAGGCAATCATCGATGGCAAAAAAGAAACCGGTGTCACGATCATGTATATGGTCGACCGCTTGGATGCGGGAGATATTATCTCGCAAACGACTGTGCCGATCGAAGAGGCAGACCATACCGGCAGTATGTTCGAAAAACTGAGCACAGCAGGAATGGATTTGTTGAAAGAAACTTTGCCTTCGATTATTGACGGCACCAATCCACGGATTCCACAAGACGAGGCGCGTGTCACATTTGCCCGCAATATTTCAAGAGAGCAAGAACGCATCGACTGGCAACGGTCCGCAGTCGAAATCTATAACCAAGTACGCGGCTTGCACCCATGGCCAGTGGCGTTTACGACGCTTTCCGGTGCCAATGTAAAATTATGGTGGACGGAAATCGCCGACAGCCAAAAAGACGGAGCACCCGGTGAAATTGTCGAACTGACAAAAGACGCCATCATCGTCCGGACTGGTAGTGGGACACTTGCGATCAAGGAATTACAGCCTTCTGGAAAGAAACGCATGACGGCTGAAGATTATTTGCGCGGGCCGAAATTACAGGTAGGAGATCGATTCGAATGAAAAACAAGAAAATCCACGGCAATGTGAGAGATGCAGCATTGTCGATTCTCTATGCTGTGGAAAACAAACAGGCATACAGCAATCTCCTATTGAATACAACAATGGACAGCTACGGCATTTCCGCGAAAAACAAAGGTTTGCTGACGGAAATCACTTACGGCACGCTGCAGCATCAAATGACCTTGGATTATTATTTAGAACCGTATATTAAAGGGAAACTTGATCCATGGGTACGGACACTTTTGCGTTTATCGCTCTATCAAATCGTGTATTTGGATCGCATCCCGTTCCATGCTGTGATCAACGAAGCCGTGGAAATTGCCAAACGTCGTGGGCATGGAGGCATTGCCTCTGTCGTCAACGGCATTCTGCGCTCTATACAGCGGCAAGGCGTGCGTTCATTTAATGAAATCGCAGATCCAATAAAAAAAATATCCGTTGAAACAAGCCATCCGGAATGGATGATCAAGCGCTGGTCCGAACAATTCGGGATGCAGACAACCCGCGAAATGGCGCTTGAAAACAACAAAGCACCGCTTCAGACAGTGCGTGTCAACACCGTCCAGGCGACGCCCGAACAAGTTATTGAAATGCTCGAGTCAGAAGGGCTCAGTGCCGAACCGAGTAAAATCATTCTGGAATGCCTCATTGTCACGGGCGGCCAGCCAGTGCGCACGCAGACGTTTGAAAAAGGTTTTATTACCATACAAGATGAAAGTTCGATGCTTCCGGCTTATGCGCTGCAAGTCGAACCTGGCATGAAGGTCCTGGATATGTGTGCGGCGCCTGGTGGAAAGACGACCCATATCGCTGAAAAACTGGAAGGACGAGGCACGGTGCTAGCGATGGACTTGCATGCTCATAAAGTGAAGCTGATTGAAGAAACAGCTAAGCGCCTGGGCCATAACATTATTGAAACGACAGTTGGTGACGGGCGCGAAAGCAGTGAGCGATTCGGCTTGGAAGCCTTCGATCGCGTTTTAGTGGATGCGCCGTGCAGCGGCCTAGGCGTCATTAAGCGCAAGCCGGATATCAAATACACGAAAACATCGGATGATTTCGAGCGATTGCAGACGATTCAATTGTCGCTGCTCGATGAAGCGGTAAAACTATTGAAGCCGGGCGGCATTCTAGTTTATAGCACGTGCACCATCGATACCGAAGAAAACCGTGGAACTGCTGAGAAATTTATGAATACACATCCAGAAATGGAACAAATTCCAGCCGAGTTGCCTAAGGCATTCAAAAGTAAAGGGCAGGGGCTGGTCCAAGTATTCCCGCAGGATTTTGGGAGTGATGGCTTTTTTATCGCAAGCTTTAGAAAAAACGACGGCACAGTTGCCGAAAGCTAAAAAGCGGGGTGTCCACTATTGTTGCAGTATGTAATTGAAAGCGATACGGGTAGAAAAAGAGAAATCAATGAAGACCGCGTTGCTGTGCACAAACGCCCCGATGGATTGCTGCTCGTTTTGGTCGCAGATGGCATGGGCGGCCATAATGCTGGCGATGTCGCCAGCCGTATGACAGTCGATGAGCTGGGCGTTAGATTCATGGATGCCGACTCTGAACAATTTCGTTCAACAGATGAGAAAACAGCTTGGTTGTCTGAACAAGTGTTGCAGGTGAATCGAGCTGTTTACGAGCATTCCATCACCCATCGTGAATGCAAGGGCATGGGCACCACGTTGATTGCCGCATTGATCGAAGGCGAAGATTGCGTGTTATGCCATATCGGCGATAGCCGTGCCTATATGATTGGAGAATCGATGACTCAAGTGACCCGTGACCATTCCTATGTCAACGTCTTGGTCGATAATGGCGAAATCACGCAAGAGCAGGCAGAAGACCATCCAAAGAAAAACTGGATTTTGCGCTCTTTGGGGACAGAGCCGGATATCGAACGAGAAATGCATCATTTTTCGCTCGCCGGCATTTCTTATTTTCTAATATGTACGGATGGTCTCAGCAATAAATTGAGTGAACGGGACATTTCGTCAATCGTTCGTTCCAAAGCTTCTTTGTCTCAAAAAGGCAAAGCTATGGTCGCGCTGGCCAATGACCTCGGCGGTGAAGACAATATTTCATTCGTATTGTTGACGGCGCTTGGTGAGGAGGTGTAGCGATGTTAATCGGAAAACGAATCAATGGCCGCTATAAAGTACTAGAAGCGATCGGCAGTGGAGGCATGTCCAATGTCTATTTAGCACACGATATGATTTTAGATCGTGATGTCGCCATTAAAGTGCTGCGCTATGACTTCAACAATGAAGAAGAATTGCGGCGCCGCTTCAAGCGTGAGGCATTGTCTTCGACAAGCCTTGGGCACCACAACATCGTCAGTATTTTCGATGTTGGGGAAGACAATGACTTGCCATATCTCGTTATGGAATACGTACCGGGTGATACATTGAAGGAATACATCATTAAACATTCCCCTGTCGAACCGGAACGTGCAGTGGAAATCATGTCGCAATTGGCCTCGGCTCTCGCACATGCCCATCACAATCATATCGTCCACCGGGATATCAAGCCGCAAAATGTGCTGGTCGATGAAGATGGCAATGTTAAAATTTCCGATTTCGGTATAGCCATGGCATTGAGCGCTACTTCCTATACACAGACGAATTCCGTGCTTGGCACCGTGCATTACCTCTCGCCAGAGCAGGCAAGAGGCGGCATGGCCAATAAAAAGTCCGATATTTACTCGCTGGGCATTGTCATGTACGAATTGTTGACAGGGAAGCTTCCGTTTTCAGGTGAGTCGGCTGTAGCGATCGCTTTGAAGCATTTACAGACGGACACGCCTTCTTTAAAGGCTAGCGTTCCCGACCTGCCGCAAAGCTTGGAAAATATCGTATTGAAAGCAACCGCGAAAAATCCGCAATATCGCTATGCATCAGCCGATGAAATGGCACAAGACCTTGCGACAGCCTTGACACCAGAACGTCTGAGCGAACCGAAATTTGCGGTGCCTGTAGATGAAGGGGAGACCCGGGCAATGCCGGCCATCAAAGATTCGGGTACTTACGAACAAGCCGATGCGACCAAGACGATGGCGCTTCCTATCAAAGAAGAAAAACAAGAACCGAAAAAATCAGCTAAAAAGAAAAAACGCAAAAAAACACCAATTGTTTTGTCAATTGTCGCTTTTGTGGTATTGGCTGGGTTGATTACTGTTTTTGCGTTTCCTGGATTGTTTGAGCCAAAGCAAGTGGCCGTTCCGGATGTTTCCGAAATGGAAAGAGAAGCCGCACATGAAGAATTGACCGCTGCCGGTTTTGTTGTGGCGGAAGAATCCGAGCAGTTTTCAGAGGAAGTTGAAGAAAATCATGTTATTCGTACCATCCCTGAAGCTGGAAAAATGCGTGATCTGGAATCGAGCATTAGCTTATTTATTAGCAAGGGCAAAGAAACAGCTGAATTCGATGATTATGTCGGCAGTTCGCTTGAACAGGCACAGCAGGTGCTAGAAGGCACAAATTTCGCCTCGCCGGATGTGCGAGAGGAATTTTCCGATGAACCGCCCGGCACCATCCTTAGCCAAAACCCAGCAGCTGGCACAGAAGTCGTTATCAGTGAAACAGCCGTCGAATTTGTCGTCAGTAAAGGACCTGATTTGCGCGAAGTGGAAGATTTAAGCGGTTACGGGGAAGCAGAGTTGAACGAATATGCCCGTTCATCGGGATTCAATATCCGCATCGTCCGTGAAGAAGAGTCGGATTCTGTGGAAGCGGGATTGGTGCTGTCGCAAAATGTTGCGGGTGGCGAGATGCTTGAAGTCGGAAGTACGATTGAAGTCGTCTTATCATCGGGCAGTGCAGAGCTTCCGGTGAAAACCTATGTTGAAACGGTCGAAATACCTTATGAGCCGGCAGAACCAGCAGAAGAAGGTGAAGAGCCGGTCGAGCAGACGATTCGTGTCTATATCGAAGACCAGAATCAAAGCATGGTAGAGCCGGTTGAGGAGTTTACCATTACAGAAACCACTGATCACCAGCTTGATATGCAAATCGTCGAAGGCGGCAGTGCTTCTTACCGAATCGTTCGGGACGCCACAATCATCTTAGAAAAGACCGTGAGCTATGAGGACGCAGATTAAACAATTATATGTATTGGATAAGGAGGGGTGCTATGCCGAAAGGTCAGATCAGAAAAGCCTTGAGCGGATTCTATTATGTATTGGATGAAGACGGGCAACGTTATGTGCAATGCCGTGGCCGGGGTGTTTTCCGCAACCGCCAAATCACGCCGCTTGTTGGGGATTTCGTCGAGTACAAAGCGGATAATGACCGCGAGGGAACGATACTCGACATCGAAGAACGCAAAAACGAACTCGTGCGTCCACCAATCGCCAATATCGACCAGGCAATTTTAGTATTTTCAGCGAAGCAGCCTGATTTTCATCCGTTGCTATTAGACCGTTTTCTCGTAGCGGTTGAATCGTTTAATATTCAACCGGTCATTTGCCTAACAAAAACCGATTTAATGTCCGAATCAGAGCGAACAGAATTAGACCGTTACGCGGATGAGTACCGGGCGATCGGCTACGAGGTCATTGAATCGTTTATAGACGATCCGAGCTTGCAGGCAAGGCTAATGCCGGTGCTTGAAGGCAAGACGAGTGTTCTTGCCGGACAATCAGGTGTCGGAAAGTCAACTTTGCTGAATACCATTTTGCCGTCGTTACAGCTGAAGACCGATGACATTTCGCAAGCCTTAAACCGCGGTAAGCATACGACGCGCCATGTCGAATTGATTAGTGTAAACGGGGGCTTGCTTGCCGATACTCCAGGGTTCAGTTCTTTTGATTTCGAACAACTGGATAAAGAGCAATTATCGGCGTGTTTCCCCGAAATGGAGGAACGTTCAGGAGGCTGTAAATTCCGTGAATGCCTGCATTTAAATGAACCGAAATGCGCCATCAAAAAAGCGGTGGAAACCGGGGATATCCCTGAGTATCGCTATAAGCATTATTTGAAATTTTTGGAAGAAATAATGAATCGAAAGCCGAGGTATTCACATGATTAAAATCGCACCGTCTATTTTAGCAGCAGATTTTGCCAAGCTTGGTCAAGAAGTACAGGAAGTCGAGAAAGCTGGAGCTGATTGGATCCATATTGATGTTATGGACGGCCATTTCGTTCCAAACATCACGATGGGGCCAATTGTGGTCGATGCGCTTCGCCCGTTGACAAAGCTTCCACTTGATGTCCACTTGATGATCGAAAATGCGGACCGTTACATCGAGGATTTTGCCAAGGCGGGAGCCGATTATATTACGGTCCATGTTGAAGCATGCCCGCATCTTCACCGCACCATCCAATTGATCCGTTCGTTTGGCGTGAAACCAGGTGTTGTCTTGAATCCACATACACCGATCGAAACGATCCAGCATGTTTTGGAAGATATCGACTTGGTGCTGTTCATGACCGTTAACCCTGGCTTTGGCGGGCAGAAATTCATCCATTCAGTCGTCCCAAAAGTTGCAGCCTTATCCCAGTTGATCAATGACAAAGGCTTGTCTGTCGAAATCCAAATCGACGGCGGCATCAATGAAGAAACAATCGTTCCATGCGCAGAAGCAGGGGCGAACGTCTTTGTGGCCGGTTCTGCCATCTTCGGCAAAGAAGACCGCGCACAAGCGTTGCAGGCGATTAAAAAAGCGGGGCAAGGAGTTATCTCGTGATAGTCGTTATCACAGCAGGAGGTCCGGCAGATGAATTGCCGGACCTTTCCTTATATGAAGGGGCATTGCATATTGGGGTAGATGCAGGCGTCATGACGCTGCTTGAGCGTGGCATTGAGCCGGCGGAAGCTGTGGGGGATTTCGATTCGGTGACGGACAGCGAATATGAAAAAATCCGCTTAGCTTTTCCGGAGCTCGAACGATCGCCATCGGAAAAAGATGAATCGGATACGGAGCTTGCCTTGAAAAAAGCGATGGATTACAAGCCTGACACTGTCATCGTTGCAGGGGTAACTGGTGGCAGGCTTGACCATTATCTAGCAGCCTTGCAAATTGTTTTTGCTTATCAAAGAAGCTATCCGCATGTCGATTTTAGGGTGTTGAACAAGCAGAATCGCATTCGTTTCATGGAACCCGGTACATATCGAATGAAGGCGGACAATGGCTTCACCTATATATCCTTTTATCCATTTTCAGAAGAAGTGAGCGGTTTTACGATAGAGGGATTTAAATATCCGGTGAAAGATGAGCGGATTTCGTTCGGTTCGACACGCTTCACCAGCAATGAATTAGCAGGCGATGGAACGGTCTCATTTACAAAGGGAGACTTGATCGTCATCGAAAGTTCCGATTGAACGCACGAAAAAATGCCAGGCTGACAATTGTCAGACCTGGCATTATTCATGAGCGGTTTAGACGCGCTCAACTTTTCCTGATTTCAATGCTCTCGCGGAAACCCATACACGTTTCGGCTTGCCGTCTACAAGGATGCGAACTTTTTGAAGGTTTGCTCCCCATGTACGTTTTGTCGAGTTCAACGCGTGTGAACGGCTGTTTCCTGCACGAGCTTTACGTCCAGATACTGCACATACTTTTGGCATGTAAGTCCCTCCTCACAAGTGAAGCTGAAAATTATAATAGAATTTCAGTTCGTTTTTCGTTTCACATACTTTAATAATTTACCATAGAAAAAAGAGGGGCGCAAGTGAAAATCACAGCCTTTCAAGAAAAAAACCTTTACAGGCTAAAACGTTGGCTTTTCTTATAAAGGGCTTTCATGTAGAATGAAAAGAGTGAAATAGGACTCGAGGAGGAATTTTAATGTCGATTGAGTTGAATAACGAATATGGTCAAATCGATATTTCTAATGATGTGATAGCCCAAATAGCTGGCGGCGCTGCGATCGAATGCTACGGCATCGTAGGGATGGCTACTAAACACCAGATCCGCGATGGCCTCACGGATATTCTCCGCAAAGAAAACTTTGCCAAAGGAGTCCTTGTGCGCCAGGAAGATGGCGATTTGGTCATTGATATGTATGTAATCATCAGCTACGGAACAAAAATTTCGGAAGTGGCGTATCAAGTCCAATCAAAAGTGAAATATACGATAACAAAAACATTGGGCATGCCGGTTAGTGCGGTAAACATTTATGTCCAGGGCGTTCGTGTGACGAACCCGTAAGAGGAGGAAAATTCGGTTATGAAGTCATTAAACGGAGTGAAATTCGCCGAGATGGTACAGATGGGTTCGCACCATCTATACCAAAATGCGGATTATGTAGATGCATTGAACGTTTTCCCTGTGCCTGATGGCGATACTGGGACGAACATGAATTTATCGATGACATCCGGTGCAAAAGAGACGGAATCCCATGCACAAGAACATATCGGAAAAACAGCAAGTGCTTTATCGAAAGGCCTCCTAATGGGAGCGCGCGGCAACTCGGGCGTCATTTTATCCCAATTGTTCCGCGGATTTGGCAAGTTCATCGCTGACGAGCCGGAACTATCTGCGAAAAAATTGGCAGAAGCGCTGCAGCATGGTGTTGAGACTGCCTATAAAGCGGTCATGAAACCGGTAGAAGGAACCATTCTGACGGTTGCGAAAGATGCGGCGGCTAAAGGCATGAGCTTGGCAGACAGCGAAGAAGACATTATCGTGCTGTTCGAAGCGGTCGTTACAGAAGCAAAAGCATCACTTGAGAGAACTCCGGATCTATTGCCGGTACTCAAAGAAGTTGGTGTTGTTGACAGTGGCGGGCAAGGTCTTGTTTATGTCTACGAAGGATTTCTTGCCTCATTGAAAGGCGAAGCCCTACCTGAGAAGCATATCGATAATTCGATGGATGATTTGGTCAGTGCTGAGCATCACAAAAACATTGCTGGCTTCATGAACACAGAAGATATCGAATTCGGCTATTGTACAGAATTCATGGTTAAATTCGAAGACGATAAACGTTCGTTCAATGAAGCTGCATTTCGAACGGACTTGAGCGCTTACGGCGATTCGTTGTTAGTCATTTCAGATGACGAAATTGCGAAAATCCATATCCACTCTGAAGAGCCAGGGAAAGTTCTTACATACGGCCAAGAATACGGAAGCTTGATCAGCATGAAGATCGAAAACATGCGCCAGCAACACACCGATATTGTTGGGGAAGGCCATAAAAAATCCGCTCCATCGGAAGAAGCGAAACATCCTTATGCAATCGTCACGATCGCAATGGGTGAAGGCGTAGCAGAATTGCTTCGTTCGATTGGAGCCTCCTATGTGATCGAAGGCGGGCAAACGATGAATCCATCGACGGAAGATATCGTCAATGCCGTCCGTTCAATTGGCGCAGAGCGCGTTCTGATTTTGCCGAACAATAAAAACATCATCATGGCAGCCGAACAAGCGGCAGAACTTCTCGATATTGAAGCGGCTGTCGTGCCGACAAAAGATGTCCCGCAAGGCATGTCAGCGCTGCTCGCTTTCAATCCGGAAGCTGGCGTCGCAGATAATCGCCAAGCGATGGGAGACGCAATACAGCACGTCAAGTCGGGATCGGTCACTTTTGCAGTCCGTGATACATCGATTGACGGCATCTCTATCAAAAAAGACGATTTCATGGGGATTTCCGAAGGCAAGATTGTTGTGTCGGATGAAAGCTTGGAAAAAGTCGCTGAAGAACTGTGCAAAAAACTGGTCGATGAGGATGCAGAAATCGTCACCATTCTCTTTGGAGAAGATGTCGAAGAAGCGGATGCTGAAAAACTTGGTGCCTTTATCGAATCATTGAATGGCGATGTCGAAGTGGAAATTCACAATGGCAAGCAGCCACTTTATCCTTATATTCTGGCAGTTGAATAATGTTAGGCGGAGGTCCGGGAATAAGACACCGGGCTTCCGCTTTTTATTTTTCCACAATAGAAAAGTTTCAGGTGAAGGGCAAAATGATGTGCAGCAGAAAGAGTCTTCGCAACTGGTGAGAAAAGCCCACGGTTAAGACAATGTATGCGCTTTATTATCTTTGTTTCCTGTGCACTTTTCATGTAAAATGAAATTATACGAGACGGAAAGTGAGGGGTTTGAGCATGAAGTTCAAATCTGTTTTTGATATAATCGGCCCGGTCATGATCGGGCCATCATCTTCGCATACAGCAGGGGCAGCGCGTATTGGCCGGGTGGCGCGCGATCTATTTGGTAGGCAGCCATCATGGGCAAAGATCCATTTGTACGGTTCTTTCGCCGAAACCTATAAAGGGCATTCGACCGATGTAGCGATTATCGGCGGCTTATTAGATTACGATACATTCGACGAACGCATCAAAACCGCATTTGAAGAAGCGGAAAAGCTTGGCATGAGCTATGAATTTATCCCGGAAACAGGGAATGTCGACCATCCGAATACGGCGCGCATCGTCATTGGGGATGACAAATCCGAAATGTCGATGATGGGCATCTCAATCGGTGGAGGCAAAATCGAAATTACGGAACTGAATGGTTTCCCGCTCAGGCTCTCTGGCAACCACCCAGCGATTCTCGTCGTTCACGACGATCGTTCGGGTTGTATCGCAAACGTAGCGAATTGCTTATATAAATACGACATCAACATTGGCCATATGGAAGTGTCCCGTAAAGAACGCGGCGACATGGCATTGATGGTCATCGAAGTCGATCAAACGGTAAACGTAGAAGTTATGGATGAATTGCGCGGATTGCCAAACATTACGCAAGTCACGCGCATCGCCGACTAAACAGGAGGTAAGAGAAATGGATGTTCTATTCCGAAATGTAAGGGAACTCGTTGAACGGGCAGAAAAAGAAGGCAAGCTCATTTCTGAAATCATGATTGAGCAAGAAATGCTTATCACAGACCGTTCGCGGGAAGATATTATGCAGCAAATGGACCGTAATTTGACGGTCATGGAAGAAGCGGTTGAAAAAGGCCTGCAAGGCGTGCACTCCGTTTCTGGCTTGACGGGTGGAGACGCGGTGCTGCTGCAGAAATACATGCAGCAAGGCAATAGCTTGTCTGGTGACCTACTGCTCGATGCGGTCAGTAAAGCCGTAGCGACCAATGAAGTGAACGCGGCGATGGGCACCATTTGCGCGACACCGACAGCAGGGTCTGCAGGGGTTGTGCCGGGAACATTATTTGCCGTAAAAAATAAACTGAATCCGACGCGTGAGCAAATGATCCGTTATTTGTTCACTTCGGGTGCTTTCGGATTTGTCGTAGCGAATAACGCTTCGATCTCAGGAGCAGCTGGCGGGTGTCAGGCAGAAGTCGGTTCTGCAGCTGCCATGGCCTCGGCTGCCATTATCGAAATGGCTGGCGGCACACCTCAGCAAAGTTCGGAAGCTTTTGCCATCACTTTGAAAAATATGCTCGGTCTAGTGTGCGACCCTGTGGCGGGGCTCGTAGAAGTGCCATGTGTGAAACGCAATGCGATGGGTGCATCCAATGCGGTCGTTGCAGCAGATATGGCCCTCGCTGGCGTAACCAGCCGCATCCCGTGCGACGAAGTCATCAGTGCCATGTTTGAAATTGGCCAAGCAATGCCTAGCGCGTTCCGTGAAACGGCGAAAGGCGGATTGGCCGCGACACCGACAGGCAAATGGCTGGAATCCAAAATTTTCGGTGGCTCGGTAGTCGGCAGTGGACAATAAAGCACCGGTCTCTTCGTTGAAAGGGGTCGGAAAACAGGCGGCTGAAACCCTGCGGGACATGAAAATCGAGAGTCTTGAAGACTTGATCATGACCTTTCCGTATCGCCACGAGGATTTTCAGCTCAAAGACCTGGCTGAGACGCCCCATAATGAACGGGTAACGGTGGAGGGAAGGGTCGAAAACGAGCCTTCCGTCCTTTTTTTAGGGAAAAATAAATCGCGGACGACTGTGACGGTGCTCGTTGGCCGCCATCTGGTCAAGGCGGTTTTTTTTAACCAACATTACGTGAAAGCCAAACTTCAAATCGGCGCGGTCGTTACCTTGACCGGTAAATGGGACCGTGGCCGCCAATTGATCACGGTGTCCAGCCATTCGATCGGACCGCGGACAGGCGGTGCAGATTTTGAACCGGTGTATAGCTTGAAAGGTTCCATGCACCAAAAGACGTTCCGCAAGTTGATGCGGCAGGCGCTAGACGCTACAAAAGGCGAGCTCTCGGATTGCCTGCCCGCTTCCATCCGAGAAGAGTATCAATTACTGCCGTTTGAACAAGCACTCGAGACCGTCCATTTTCCAGAAGATGCATCGTCACTCAAACAAGCAAGACGTCGCTTTGTGTACGAAGAATTACTGCAATTCCAGTTGAAGATGCAGGCGTTGCGCAAGAAAAACCGCGAAGCGGAAGGCGGATCGTTTATTGACTATGATTTAAATCGCTTGAAAAAGTTTATCGATGATTTGCCGTTCGATTTGACCAGTGCGCAAAAGCGAGTCGTCAACGAAATTTGCCGCGATATGAAAGAACCGTTCCGGATGAACCGTTTATTGCAAGGGGACGTCGGATCCGGCAAAACGGTTGTTGCGGCAATTGCTTTGTATGCGGCCGTAACAGCAGGTAAACAAGGGGCGCTCATGGCACCGACCGAAATTCTAGCGGAGCAACATGCCAATACGCTTGAAGAATGGTTCCGGCCTTTTGGGGTTAGTGTTGCCTTGTTGACGGGGTCTGTTAAAGGCAAGCGGCGCAAAGAAGTATTAAAGCGCTTAGTGGATGGCGAAATCGATATCCTGATTGGGACCCACGCGTTGATTCAACCGGAAGTGTTGTTCAAAAGCTTGGGCCTCGTCATCACGGATGAGCAGCACCGTTTTGGCGTTGACCAGCGCAGAGTGTTGAAAGATAAAGCCTTGAATCCGGATGTATTGTTTATGACAGCGACGCCAATTCCGAGAACGCTCGCGATTTCGGCTTTCGGTGAAATGGATGTGTCGATCATTGATGAAATGCCGGCTGGGCGAAAAGAAATCGAAACCTATTGGATGAAAAAAGAGATGTTTGGCAAGATCGTCGGCCGCATGGAAAAAGAGCTTCTCGCTGGAAGACAAGCGTATGTCATCGCTCCGCTGATTGAAGAATCCGAAACCTTGGAATATCAGAATGCCGTCGAACTGTACCAGCAATTGACGGTTTATTTCGAAGGGCGCCATACGGTGGGGTTGATGCATGGCCGGCTGCATCCAGACGAAAAAGAGCAGACGATGCGTGAATTTGCAGAAGGAAAAATTGCTGTACTGGTGTCGACCACTGTCGTTGAAGTGGGTGTTAACGTCCCAAATGCATCGTTCATGCTCATTTATGACGCAGAGCGATTTGGCTTGTCTCAGCTACATCAATTGCGCGGACGCGTCGGGCGCGGCAGTGACCAGTCTTATTGTGTGTTATTGGCGGATCCGAAAACAGAAATCGGCAAAGAGCGCATGAATTCGATGACGGAGACCAATGACGGCTTTATCCTAGCTGAAAAGGATTTGGAGCTGCGCGGACCGGGGGATTTCTTTGGGCGCAAGCAAAGCGGCATACCGGAATTCCGCATGGCGGACCTAGTCCATGATTACCGGGCACTTGAAGCGGCAAGAAAAGATGCCGAGGCGTTGATCGCCAGTGACTCATTTTGGGTTTCGGAGGAAACGAAATGCCTGCGGGCCATGCTTGAAGACTCTGGCATTCTCGAAGGCGGTAGACTTGATTAGGATGCGAGGAGACCGATTTTCCTTGCATTCTTTTTTTGTTGTTTATATACTCATATTAGTACCAAGTGCTAATAGCGGGCGGTGACATAGTGAGAAAACCAAAAAAAGAGCGACAGGAAGCGCTGAAATCCTCAATTAAAGACAATCCGTTCGTGACCGATGAAGAATTATCGATCGAGTTCGGAGTCAGTGTGCAGACGATCCGTCTCGACCGGATGGAGCTTTCGATTCCCGAACTTCGGGAGCGCATTAAGCATGTCGCCGAGAAAACTTTTGACGACGAAGTGAAATCCTTGCCGATTGACGAAGTGATCGGTGAAATAATCGACATAGAACTGGACAATAAAGCCATTTCCATTTTTGACGTTAAACCGGAACACGTTTTCCAACGCAATCGAATTGCTAGGGGGCACCATCTGTTTGCGCAAGCCAATTCCTTGGCGGTTGCGGTGATGAATGAAGAATTGGCGCTTACCGTTAAATCGGAATTGCAGTTCCTGAAGCCAGTTAAAGCTGGGCAGCGAGTCGTCGCAAAAGCGCAAGTAACGGATCGCCAGCCGCACAAGCATCGCGCGTTCGTTAAAGTGGTGTCGACGGTAGACCAGGCAGTAGTTTTTATCGGGACATTTGAAATGTACCGCATGACTGAACAAAGTGAAGGTGACAATTCGTGAAAATAGCGATTGATGCAATGGGCGGGGACAACGCCCCAAAAGAAATCATCGAAGGTGTCAAACAAGCGCTCGAAGCGTTTAGCGACGTGGAAATTTTACTTTACGGGCAGCAAGATAAAATCGACGAATACATAAAAACGCAAGATCGATTGACTATTATCCATTGTACGGAAGTGATCGAATCGGAAGACGATCCGGTCCGTTCGGTGCGCCGCAAAAAAGATGCATCGATGGTCCGCATGGCTGAAGCCGTTAAAGAAGGCATCGCGGACGCAGCGGTATCTGCAGGGAATACAGGGGCACTTATGTCCGCTGGTTTGTTTATTGTCGGCCGCATTGACGGAGTCGACCGTCCGGCACTGGCGCCGACTTTACCGACGATGGACGGCAAAGGCTTTTTGATGCTCGACCTCGGTGCGAACGCCGATGCCAAACCAGAGCATCTTGTGCAATACGCCATCATGGGCAGCATATATGCTGAAAAAGTGAGAGGCATCGAGAACCCAACGGTCGGCTTGCTGAATATCGGGACAGAGGAGAAAAAAGGCAATGAACTGACAAAATCAGCATTTCCTTTGCTTAAAGAAGCACCTGTCAACTTCATCGGCAACGTGGAGTCGCGCGACTTACTTAACGGCGCAGCTGATGTAGTCGTCACAGACGGCTTTACCGGCAATATGGTCTTGAAGACGATTGAAGGAACCGCGATGAATGTATTCGCCATGATCAAAGACGTTTTCATGGCGTCGACCAAGACCAAAATTGCAGCAATGCTTGTAAAAAATGATTTGAGCGCGTTAAAAGGCATGTTGGATTACAGTGAATATGGCGGTGCAGGATTATTCGGCCTAAAAGCGCCGGTCATTAAAGCACACGGTTCATCCAACGGCACCGCATTGTACAATGCCATCCGCCAAGCGCGGACAATGGTTGAGTATGATGTAGCCGGCAAGATTTACAGCACCTTGAAGGAGGAACAATCATCATGAGAAAGCAAATCGCATTTATTTATCCTGGACAAGGCTCACAGACAGTGGGCATGGGCGAAAGCTTTCTGGAAGATGACAAGAGCCGCCAATTTTTCGATAGCGCAGACCAAGTGCTTGGAATGGAATTGTCGAAATTGATGCTCGAAGGCCCCCAGGAAGAATTGACTTTGACATATCACGCGCAACCGGCACTTTTGACCGTTAGCTCGATGATTACGGAACGACTGATCCGCGCAGGTGTGCGACCGGATTATACAGCGGGCCATAGCCTTGGCGAATACAGTGCGCTTGTCGCATCGAATGTGCTTGAATTCCCGAAAGCGGTAGAAGTGGTTCATAAGCGCGGCCTATTCATGAATGAAGCGGTTCCTGCAGGCGAAGGCGCGATGGCTGCTATTTTAGGCATGGCTGCAGACACGCTCGAAGAAGTAACGGATGATGCGACCAATAGCGCCGGTGTGGTTCAATTGGCTAACTTAAATTGCCCAGGGCAAATTGTCATCTCAGGTACGAAAGCGGGCGTAGAAAAAGCCTGTGAGCTGGCCAAAGAACGCGGTGCCAAACGTGCGATTTCACTTGACGTCAGTGGCCCGTTCCATTCAGAATTAATGCGCGCAGCGTCACATGACTTGGCAAAGGTACTGAGCGATTCATTCTTGCTGAACGCTAAAGTTCCCGTCGTCACGAACTTTAAAGCGGAGCCGGAAACAAACGCGACCCAACTACAGGACATGTTGATCCATCAATTGTATTCTCCTGTGCTTTGGGAACAATCGGTGAGAAAAATGATCGAGCTTGGGGTTACGACCTTTGTAGAAGTCGGCCCTGGCAAAGTACTGAGCGGTTTGGTGAAAAAAATCGACCGTTCCGTAAAAGTGATTCCGGTCTATGATTTGGAATCGTTTGAAAAAGCGGTAGAGGAGTTGACCACATGAGTAAACTTACGGGAAAAACAGCCATCGTTACAGGAGCATCGCGCGGTATTGGGGCGGCTATCGCCCGGCGCTTTGCTGAAGAAGGTGCAAATATTGTCGTCAACTACAGTGGCAGCCAGGACAAGGCGGAGGCTGTTGTCAACGAGATCGAACAAGCGGGCGGCAAAGCCATTGCAATTAAGGCAAATGTGGCCGACGCAGATGCGGTAAAATCGATGGCGGATGCGGCGATAAAGGAATTTGGCTCGATCGATATTCTCGTCAATAACGCCGGCATCACACGCGATAATTTGATGATGCGCATGAAAGAAGACGAATGGGATGACGTGATCAACACGAACTTAAAAGGTGTTTTCTTGTGCACGAAAGCTGTAACACGTCAAATGATGAAACAGCGTGCGGGCCGCATCGTCAATATCGCATCGATCGTTGGCGTCATGGGCAATGCAGGACAAGCGAATTATGTAGCGGCAAAAGCGGGCGTCATCGGCTTAACGAAAACAACAGCAAGAGAACTTGCGAGTCGTGGCATCACTGCTAACGCCGTGGCCCCTGGATTCATCACGACCGATATGACGGAAAAACTCAGCGACGATGTGCAATCGAGCATGCTCGCCCAAATTCCTCTTGCTCGCTTCGGCGCGCCGGAAGATGTGGCAAATGCGGCATTATTCCTCGCTTCGGATGAAGCAAATTATGTAACCGGCCAAACTTTGCATTTGGACGGCGGCATGGTCATGTAGTCAACAATTATGTATACTGATTTGAGGGGAGGTGACGGCATTGTCAACAGTATTGGAACGCGTAACCAAAGTAATCGTAGATCGTCTTGGTGTGGAAGAAAGCGAAGTGAAACCTGAAGCATCTTTCACAAACGACCTTGGAGCGGATTCATTGGATGTAGTTGAATTGGTCATGGAGCTAGAAGACGAATTCGATATGGAAATTTCCGATGAAGATGCAGAAGGAATGGCAACAGTAGGCGACGCAGTAACTTACATCGAAAAACAACAAGCTTAAGTTGAATAAACGGGATTCGTCCCAGCTTGATAGCACACAAGATTGACGCACAGCCTAGCTGTGCGTCAATTCTCTTTTTGCACAATGCCTGAAAAACAGGTAAAATCAACAAGAGAACAATAGAGGAAGGCAGATAAAAATGGCGATGAAACGAAAACCGAAAAACACTAAACAAATAGCGCTCAAAGAAAGCGCGAAACAGGCGTTTGAGCAATTGCAAAAAGAGCTGGACATCCAGTTTGAACGGCCTGCCCTTTTGCAGCAGGCATTTACCCATTCATCTTATGTGAATGAGCATCGAAGAAGACAATTTACGGACAATGAACGCCTGGAGTTTTTGGGTGACGCCGTGCTGGAATTGTCGGTATCGCATTTCCTCTATATGAAATATCCCGAAATGGCTGAAGGTGAATTGACCAAATTGCGCGCATCGATTGTATGTGAGCCATCTCTTGTCCTTTTCGCTAATGAACTAGGCTTTGGCAGATACATTTTGCTCGGCAAAGGCGAGGAACTGACAGGCGGCAGAACACGACCTGCCCTTCTTGCAGACGTCTTCGAGTCATTTGTCGGTGCGCTTTACCTGGATCAGGGCTTGGAAAAGGTCGTAGCCTTTTTAGAGGTAGTGCTATTCCCGAAAGTGGAAGTCGGTGCTTTTTCTCATGCGATGGATTACAAAAGCCAATTGCAGGAGCTGGTACAGCAAAAAAATACCGGTACCTTGAATTATGAAATCATCGAAGAAAAGGGTCCTGCACATAGCCGTATTTTTGTGACGCGCGTTTCCCTAGGAGACCAGGAATTAGGTCTAGGCGACGGGCGCTCCAAAAAGGAAGCGGAGCAGAAGGCAGCACAGCTTGCCATCCTTAAATTGCAGGAGACAGCGGAGGATTGAACATGTTTTTGAAGAGATTGGAAGTAATTGGGTTTAAATCGTTCGCTGATCGAGTTGGCATCGATTTTGTCCCGGGCGTTACCGCCGTGGTCGGGCCAAATGGCAGCGGCAAAAGCAATGTAACCGACGCAATTCGTTGGGTTCTTGGCGAGCAATCCGCGAAATCACTACGCGGTGCAAAAATGGAAGATGTCATCTTTGCCGGGAGCGATTCAAGAAAAGCGCTGAATTTTGCAGAAGTCACTTTAGTATTGGATAACACAGACGGCAAAGCCCCTCTCGATTACAGCGAAATCAGCGTAACGAGAAGGGTTTTTCGCAGTGGAGAAAGCGCTTATCTATTAAATAAGCAGGCTTGTCGTCTGAAAGATATTACTGACTTGTTCATGGATTCAGGGCTTGGCAAGGAAGCTTTTTCTATCATCTCCCAAGGAAGAGTAGACGAAATACTCAATAGTAAAGCAGATGAACGTCGGTCGATTTTTGAGGAAGCCGCCGGTGTATTGAAATACAAGCAAAGAAAACGTAAAGCTGAGTTTAAGTTAAATGAAACAGACGAAAACTTAAACCGCGTGCTAGATATTCTCCACGAACTGGATGGGCGCATGGAACCTTTGCAAATGCAGGCTTCCTCAGCCCGTGACTACCTCGATATGAGTGCGCAGCTGAAAGATGCAGACATCGCGCTATTGGCTCACGACGCAAATGCCCTGAAAGCACAACTGTCAGAGCTATCACAAGAAGCAAAGCAGCATGGAGCACAAGAGCAGCAGCTTGCTGTTGAGATTTCAGAGACGGAACGGTTGATTGCCACTTCGAAAAAATCGGTGCATGCACTGGATAAAAAAATTGATGCGGCACAAGCGGCACTAGTCGAAGCGAGTTCAGAATCCGAGAAATGGGAAGGCCGCAAATTGCTGATGTCCGAGAAAAAGCATAATGCGGATCGTCAGCGTCAGGCATTGGAAGAATCTATCAAGGCCGAACGTGAGGAAACAGCTAAATTAGAACAGCGCCTTGCACAACAACGCGAGGCTCTCGAACAACAAAAAATCCAGCAGCAAAATATCCGCAAATCAGTCCAACAGCTAGAAGCGCAATTGAACTTGACGCCTGCTGATATCGATAATGAAATCGAAACGAAAAAATCTCTCTATATCGAATTGATGAACGAACAGGCAGGATTGAAAAACGAACTGAAAAATATTGATTTCCAACAGCAGCAAATGACTGAATCGAGCGGCCGCATTGCTGCACAAGAAGCGTCGTTCGAGAAAGAACTTGCCCGTCTGTTGAAAGAAAAGCAACAAGCACAAAAAGCATACGAAGAAATTCATGCAGACCTCGACAAGAAGCGCCAGCATTTTAAAGAACAAGAAGCCAGCGCCAAGCAACTCACGGCAGATTATGACCATAAAAAATCTTTATTGTTCCAAGCCTATCAATCCCATAAACAACTCAATGCCCGCATTGATACCCTGCAGGATCTAGAAGCAGATTATTCCGGGTTTTTCCACGGGGTGCGTGAAGTCTTGCAGGCGAGAGAACGCAATGAATTGAGCGGCATTATCGGCGCGGTAGCCGAATTGGCGGATGTTCAAAAGCCATACGCTAAAGCCATCGAAACCGCATTTGGCGCAGCCAGCCAGCATATCGTCACAAGTGATGAAAAAAGTGCCAGCGAAGCGATTCGTTTCTTGAGAACGAAACGCGCAGGGCGTTCCACGTTCCTGCCAATGACGGTCATAAAGCCACGGCAGATTTCCCAGCAAGTGGTGCAATCGGTTTCTAAGCATCCGGCATTTGTCGATATCGCCTCGCAGCTCGTCAATTACGATGAACAATATGCGATGATCATCCAAAACCTGCTTGGCAATGTCTTGGTCGCAAGCGATCTTGAAGGTGCGACTTCGATAGCCAAAGCGATCGGTCACCGCTACCGTGTCGTGACATTAGACGGTGATGTCATCAATGCAGGCGGTTCCATGACAGGTGGGGCCACAAAAAACCAGGCCTCGTTCTTTACTAGAAAGGCAGAACTTGAACAATTGCAACAACAAGCGGCTGAACTTCAAGTCACCATTGTGGAAGCCGAAGGAAAAGTCCGTGAATTGCAGTCGCGTGCAGAAACCGCCGAACAGCAATTAGAGCTGCTTCGGACAGAAGGTGAGCGCTATCGCGAGCTACAAGCGGAAAGTGCCATCCATCTGCGGGAAATCGAAGCGGTATGGAAAACAACCGATAGCCGTTTCAAGCTATTCCGTGCAGAACAGCAAACCAAACAAGATCTCTCTGGCCTCGAGAACCGCAAACAAACGGCAGCCGAGCGCATGGGTGTAATTGTGCAGGAGCTCGAAAGCTTGAACGACGAAATCGAAGAATTGACCGGTTTCAAACAACAGAAAGAAACAGCAAGAGGCGAATTGCTCGCCAAGCTTGCGGAATTCAAATCAGACATGGCAGTCCGCAAAGAACGGATTCAGCAACTCACTGCGCAAGTCAGCGAATTGGTAGAACGTCACACGACAAGTCTCAATCGTCTTGCGGAGCTTGAACGGGAGCTCGAGTGGATTCAATCGGAAGAAGCATCCAAAAGCTTTTCGGATGAAGAAATCGAGGCGGAAATCCAAAAATGGTCGAATGCGCGGCAATCAGCAAGCAAAACTGTAGATGCATCTCGTAAGGAACGCCAAAAGCTGCAACATACACTTGATGAAGAAGAGCAGCAATTGCGTGAGCAAAGCCGTATTCATAAAGGGTTTACAGAAGCTGTGCGTATCTGTGAAGTGAAAGCGACCCGCCTTGAAGTGCAGTTGCAAGGCTTGCTCGACCAGCTCGTAGATCATTACGGAATGGACCTGGAGACGGCCAGCCGCTATCCGCTTGAAGGGGAAGAAGCAACCGTCAGAAAACAAGTGAAACTTCTCAAGCAATCGATCGATGAACTCGGCAGCGTCAACATCAGCGCCATTGAAGAATACGAACATGTAGCAGAGCGCCACCGCTTCTTGAGCGAACAGCGCGACGATTTGAATGAAGCAAAAGATACACTGCGCGGTTTGATCGAGGAAATGGACGAAGAAATGACTTTGCGTTTCGACGAAACCTTCCACGCTATCCGCAGCCATTTCCGCCACGTCTTCAGAGAATTGTTCGGCGGAGGTTCAGCCGATTTGGTCTTGACCAAGCCGTCAGACCTATTGATGACGGGAGTGGACATCATCGCTCAGCCGCCGGGCAAAAAATTACAGAATTTGAGTCTGTTATCAGGCGGGGAACGGGCCTTGACGGCTATTGCTTTGCTGTTTGCTATCTTAAAAGTGCGTCCTGTGCCGTTTTGTGTTCTCGATGAAGTCGAAGCGGCGCTTGATGAATCGAATGTCGTGCGGTACAGTCAGTACTTGAAAAAATTCAGCGAAGATACGCAATTTATCGTCATTACCCATCGCAAAGGAACAATGGAAGGCGCGGATGTGCTATATGGCATCACCATGCAAGAGTCCGGTATTTCCAAATTGGTTTCCGTCAAATTGCAAGAAGACATTAAATAAGGAGTGAGTCTATGAGTTTCTTTAAGAAATTAAAAGATAAATTCAGCAATAACGTTGAGGAAGAACAGTCAACCGAAAAATACCGCGAAGGCTTAAGCAAGACGCGGACTGGCTTCACATCTAAAATCAATGATTTGGTCGCGCGCTACCGGAAAGTCGATGAAGACTTTTTCGAAGAACTTGAAGAAGTGCTATTGCAGGCAGATGTTGGCTTTGAAACCGTTATCGAATTGATGGAAGAATTGCGTTTTGAAGTACAGCGCCAAAATGTCAAAGATACCACCAACGTGCAATCGGTCATTTCCGAAAAATTGGTCGAGATTTACGAGTCGGGTGACCAGCAGCTAAGTGAATTGACGTTCGCCGAATCTGGCCCGACGGTTATTTTGATGGTCGGCGTCAACGGTGTCGGCAAAACGACGACGATTGGCAAACTGGCCCAGCGCCTGAAAAACGAAGGAAAGTCCGTCATGCTAGCAGCAGGTGATACATTCCGCGCCGGTGCCATCGATCAACTCGATGTGTGGGGGCAGCGCGTGGGTGTAGAAACCATCAAGCAAAGCGAAGGGTCCGACCCGGCAGCGGTCATGTACGACGCGGTGCGTGCTGCGAAATCACGCAATATCGATGTCTTGATTTGCGACACGGCAGGCCGTTTGCAAAACAAGGTCAATTTGATGAATGAATTGCAGAAAGTGCATCGCGTCATTGCCCGAGAAATTCCTGGGGCACCGCATGAGGTGTTGCTTGCGTTAGACGCGACAACGGGCCAAAATGCCATGATTCAAGCACAAACGTTTAAAGAAGTAACCGAAGTAACAGGCATCGTCTTAACGAAGCTTGACGGAACGGCAAAAGGCGGTATCGTCCTCGCAATCCGCAACAAGCTCAATATTCCAGTGAAATTCGTCGGACTTGGTGAAAAACTGGATGACCTTCAGCCGTTCGACCCGCAGAAATACGTTTACGGATTGTTTGCCGAAGGTTTAGACCGTGAAGAACAACAGGAAATAAACGCAGACAAGTAAAATTACTTGACGGAGTCGCCGTGATTCAGTATGGTATACAGGAGTATGAATGGGGTGAGCGTCATTGATGGGGCTAGAAAAAACGACCAGAATGAACTATCTTTTTGATTTTTATCAGGAGCTGCTGACGCCCAAACAGCGCAGCTATATGAGCTTGTATTACCTGGATGACCATTCGCTCGGTGAGATTGCCGAAGAGTATGAAATTACGCGCCAAGCGGTATATGATAATATCCGCCGGACCGAAGCGATGCTAGAAGAATACGAGGAGAAGTTGCAGCTGTTCGAAAAGTTTCAGCGGCGTCAGCAACTCGTCTCGACTTTTGAAAAACAGCCATTCACAGATGACAATGTCCAGAAATTTTTGGACGAGTTGAAGGAATGGGACTAGGAGGCGGTATATAGTGGCATTTGAAGGATTATCTGAACGCCTGCAAGGAACGATGACCAAAATCAAAGGCAAAGGGAAATTGTCCGAAGCAGACGTAAAAGAGATGATGCGCGAAGTCCGCTTTGCCTTGATTGAAGCGGATGTCAACTTGAAAGTGATCAAGTCGTTCATTAAGAAAGTCAGTGAACGTGCGGTTGGCCTTGAAGTTATGGAGAGCTTAACGCCAGGGCAGCAAGTCGTAAAAATCGTTAAAGATGAACTGACGGAGTTGATGGGCGGAGAGCAAAGCAAAATTGACTTTTCAACGCGACAGCCAACGGTTATCATGATGGTCGGCTTGCAAGGGGCCGGTAAGACAACGACGACCGGTAAGCTTGCAGGAGTGCTGCGCAAGAAGAATAACCGCAAGCCATTGCTAGTTGCAGCGGACGTCTACCGCCCAGCTGCAATCAATCAGCTTGAGACGATTGGCAAACAATTATCGTTGCCGGTATTCTCGAAAGGGACGGACGCGAATCCAGTCGATATCGCTCGTGAAGCGATTGATTACGCGAAAGCGGAACATCTGGATACAGTCATTATCGATACGGCAGGGCGGTTGCATGTCGATGAGCAATTGATGCAGGAGCTAAAAGACATTCGGTCGATCAAAGAGCCGGATGAAATTTTCCTTGTCGTCGATTCGATGACTGGTCAGGATGCGGTCAATGTAGCGCAAAGCTTTGATGATGCAATCGGCATTACAGGGGTCGTCTTGACGAAGCTTGATGGCGACACGCGCGGTGGTGCAGCATTATCAATTCGCACCGTCACGGAAAAGCCAATCAAGTACATCGGTACAGGCGAGAAGATGGACGCGCTAGAACCATTCCACCCAGAACGTATGGCTTCCCGCATACTCGGCATGGGCGATATGCTGTCTTTAATCGAAAAAGCGCAAACGAACGTCGATGAGGCGAAGGCGAAAGAACTGGAAGAGAAATTCCGCACGTCTTCGTTCACATTCGATGATTTTCTTGAGCAATTGGATCAAGTAAAGCAAATGGGGCCGCTTGATGAAATTTTGAAGATGCTCCCAGGCGCGGGTAAAATCAAAGGCCTTGAAAACGCTAAAGTGGACGAGAGCCAAATGGGACGCGTCGAAGCGATTATCCGCTCGATGACGATCCAGGAGAAGACGACTCCCGAAATCATCAATGCAAACCGTAAAAAACGGATTGCCCGTGGTTCCGGAACGTCCATCCAAGACATTAATAGGCTGCTTAAGCAGTTTGAAGACATGAAAAAAATGATGAAACAAATGTCCGGAATGGCCGGCAAAAAGGGCAAGAAAAAGATGTCGATGCCAGGCCTGGACACGCTTTTTAAGTAAATTTAGTAGTGTTAAGAAAAAATACTTTACAAACCTTTTAAAGCTTGCTAATATAATATCTTGTGTGAAACTATTCGGAGGTGCTTTATAAAATGGCAGTAAAAATTCGCTTAAAACGTATGGGAGCTAAAAAATCTCCTTTCTACCGTATTGTAGTCGCTGATTCACGTGCTCCACGTGACGGCCGTCAAATCAAAACAGTGGGTACTTACAACCCGCTAACAGTTCCAGCTGAAGTTAAAATCGACGAAGAATTGGCGTTGAAATGGCTTCACGATGGCGCTAAACCATCTGACACAGTACGCAACTTGTTCTCTCAGAACGGCATTATGGAGAAATTCCATAACGAAAAACTAAACAAGTAAGGGAGCGTTCTTATGGAGCAGCTGATTGAAACGATCGTCAAGCCGCTAGTTGATTATCCGGAAGCAGTTCGTATTGAAAAAGACGAAAACACTAACCGCGTCGTCTACAAGCTTTCCGTGCATCCGAGCGATACAGGGAAAGTAATCGGCAAGCAAGGACGTGTGGCAAAAGCCGTACGCTCTGTCGTCTATTCAGCAGCAGGAAATTATCATAAGAAAAAAACGTATCTCGATATTGTGGATTGAAAAGGAAGGAGCCCCGGTTCCTTCCTTTTTTTTCAGGAAAAAATTAGAGGAAGGGTGTTACGTGTGGAATGGTTTAACGTAGGAAAAATAGTCAATACTCACGGGATCCGCGGGGAAGTGCGCGTGATGTCACGCACTGATTTCCCAGAAGAGCGGTTCGCGATCGGCAATAAGCTCGGGCTTTTCACAGTCGGTGCGAAAAAGCCGATCATGGTCAAAGTGGCGAGCCACCGTACTCATAAAAACTTCAATCTTTTATCTTTCGAAGGGTATCCGACCATTAACGATGTCGAAGCTTTCAAAGAAGGTTATTTGAAAATTGCTGAACACGATCTTGGCGATTTGGAGGAAGATGCCTTCTACCATCACGAAATCCTTGGCTGCCTAGTGGTTTCTGTTGAAGGCGAGGAAATCGGGAAAGTAACGGAAATTTTGGAGACTGGTGCCAATGATGTCTGGGAAGTAACCCCAGCAACAGGCAAAAAGCATTACATCCCGTATATCGAAGACGTCGTCAAGGAAGTCGACATCGATGAAAAGAAAATCACTATCGATGTCTTGGACGGCTTGCTGTCATGATGAACATCCAAGTATTGTCTCTTTTTCCGCCCATGTTCGACGGGGTCTTCCAGCACTCGATCATGAAAAAAGCGCAGGACAAAGGTGCGGTATCTTTAGGGGTCGTCGATATCCGTGAGTTTGCCGACAATAAGCGCCAAGTGGATGACTACCCGTTTGGAGGAGGCGCCGGCATGGTGCTGAAGCCTGAACCGGTATTCAATGCAGTTGAGAGCATCACAAAAGGCAAAAAGCCGCGTGTCATCTTGATGTGCCCTCAAGGCGAACGCTTTACGCAGAAGAAGGCGGAAGAACTTGCCCGTGAAGAGGAATTGGTCTTTATTTGCGGTCATTACGAAGGCTATGATGAACGCATCCGCGAACATTTGGTCACGGATGAGATCTCCATCGGCGATTTTGTGCTGACTGGCGGGGAGCTTGCGGCCATGACGGTCATCGACAGTGTCGTTCGCTTATTGCCTGGCGTCCTCGGCAATAGCGACTCTCCAGTCCGTGATTCTTTCTCGACAGGTCTGTTGGAGCATCCTCATTACACGCGGCCCGCGAATTTTAGAGACATGACAGTTCCTGCCGTCTTAACTTCGGGGAACCATGCAAAAATTGAGGAATGGCGAGAAGAGCAAGGGATAAAGCGGACGCTCGAGCGCCGTCCTGACCTCTTTGAGCATGTTGAACTTACCGCACAGCAAAAAAGTGTATTGGCGCGTTTAAAAGCCGAAAAATAAATCAAGATAGCTCTTGCAGACATAGGTGCAAAGTGATAACATGGAGAATGTACTTTTATGTAAAGTACACGAATCACGGTGTTCCGCTGCAACTAGCAAGAACTGCAAGAGCATCTGTAGAAGGAGAGAAAAAAACATGCAAAACATCATTACTGAAATCACTAAAGAACAACTTCGTGAGGATCACCCAGCGTTCCGTCCAGGAGACACTGTTCGCGTCCACGTGAAAGTTGTCGAGGGTACTCGCGAACGTATCCAGGTATACGAAGGAGTCGTTATCAGCCGTCGTGGAGGCGGAATCAGTGAATCATTCACTGTTCGTAAAATCTCCTACGGTGTAGGTGTGGAACGTACATTCCCTGTACACACGCCGAAAATTGCTCAGCTTGAAGTTACTCGCCGTGGTAAAGTACGTCGTGCTAAATTGTACTACTTGCGCAATCTACGCGGTAAAGCAGCACGTATCAAAGAAATCCGTTAATATTGCAAGGACAGGAGAAGGCTTATCACCTTCTTCTTTTGCATTCAAAAGGCCTGGGCTGATTGCCTGGGCCTTTTATTGTCCTTTTTTAATCATCAATAGCTATGACGGCGCTTTTCTTTTCTTTGCTAAACACCTTGTTTCGCTGTACAATTAAAGCATTAAGCGCGGGGAGGAACACGCATGGAAGCTGAAGGGAAAAAGAAAAATGAAGTATGGGAATGGTCCAAAGCTCTGTTGATCGCGTTCGGCCTTGCGGCAATTATTCGCTTTTTCTTATTTACACCTATTGTGGTGGACGGCGAATCGATGATGCCCACTCTTGAACATGGAGATCGGATGATCGTCAATAAAATCGGCTACGATATCGGCGAGCCAGACCGGTTCGATATCATCGTATTTCATGCACCGGAACAAAAAGACTATATCAAGCGGGTCATCGGCTTACCAGGCGACCATATTGCCTATGAGGAAGACCAGCTATTAATAAATGGAGAAGCAGTAGAAGAACCTTATTTGGATCAATACAAAACGGGCATTTCCGGTACCTTGACGGAAGACTTTACGCTCGAGGATAAAACTAGCTATTCCACGATTCCGGAAGGCTATGTTTTCGTGATGGGAGATAATCGCAGAGCGAGCAAGGACAGCCGCCACATCGGGTTGGTATCGATCGACGAAGTCATCGGCAATACGAATTTTGTTTTTTGGCCGGTCGATGAAGCCGGCATTGTAAATTAAGGAGTGATGGCATGACGATTCAATGGTTTCCTGGCCATATGGCGAAAGCGCGTCGGGAAGTAACAGAAAAACTTAAATTGGTGGATATCATTTTTGAATTGGTGGATGCGCGATTGCCGCTATCATCCCGCAATCCGATGATCGACCAAGTGATCCAGCAAAAACCACGACTGATTATCCTCAATAAAATGGATATGGCAGACGAGCGGGAAACGAAAAAATGGATCCAACACTTCGAGAACGAAGGGACCCGGGCAGTGGCGATCAATTCCTTAGAAGGAAAAGGGCTGCAGACGGTCACCAAAGCCTCGAAAGAGATTCTAAAAGAAAAATGGGACCGCATGGAAGCGAAAGGTATTAAGCCGCGCGCCATCCGTGCCATGATTGTCGGCATTCCGAACGTTGGGAAATCGACATTGATCAATCGGCTGGCGAAAAAAAGCTTAGCGAAAACAGGCAATATGCCGGGGGTCACAAAAGCCCAGCAATGGATTAAAGTCGGCAAAGAAATTGAATTGCTCGACACGCCAGGCATTCTCTGGCCGAAATTTGAAGACCAGGAAACCGGGCAAAAACTTGCGGTCACTGGAGCAATCAAGGATTCGGTCATTCAAATGCAAGAACTAGCGATTTACGCACTGAAATTTTTGGAAGAGCGCTATCCGGACCGTTTGATGGAACGCTACGGCATTGACCATATCGATGAAGATTTGGTGAAGACTTTCGATCATATCGGCAAAAAACGTTATATGATTGGCCCCGACAACGAAGTTGATTATGAAATGACAGCAGAAATCATTGTCCGCGATATCCGCAATCAGCATCTCGGCCGCATCACATTCGATTACCACGATGAAATGATTGCAGAACAAGACGAATTGGCATAAGGCAGCGGGTCCTTCAATAGGGCCCGCTATTTCTTTGCGAAAAAGGAGTGGCGAGATGGAAACAACAGCATCGATCAAAAAAAGGTTACAACAGGCTGAAACATTCGAACCCTGGATGGAAGACCTCAAGGATGATTCACGCAAAAGCGTTCAGCAAGCGCTTGCTTCTTGGCAGCGACGTTACGATAAAAAACTTATTTTGCTTCGCCGGCTGGAAGAAAAACAAGCCTTCGATCGGCAGTTCAAGGAACAAAACCACTCTCTCGTCTGCGGAATCGATGAAGCGGGCAGGGGTCCGCTCGCTGGACCAGTTGTGACGGCAGCTGTCATCTTGCCAGAAGATTGCAGCGCTTTTATCGGGTTGGATGATTCGAAGATGATCGCAAAAGCAAAACGCAATGAATTAGCGCAACTAATTAAAGAACAAGCCATTAGCTGGTCGGTCCACATCCAGCCGCCTGAAGCCATCGACCGGCTGAATATTTACCAGGCTACGAAACAATCGATGGAAGCCGCAGCAACCAGTTTGGCTACAGCACCGGATGTCGTATTGGCAGATGCGATGAAATTAACCGTTGCGATGCCATCTGAAGCGATCATTAAAGGTGATGCGAAAAGTTTATGTATCGCTGCTGCCTCAATTCTGGCAAAGACCGGAAGAGATGATTTGATGGACGAATACGCACAATTATATCCACAATACGGTTTCTCGAAGCATGCAGGATACGGCACTACAGAACACTTAGCCGCACTCGATACGCACGGCCCTTGCCCAATCCACCGTAAAACCTTCGAACCGGTGAAATCGATGGTCCGATAACGATAAGAGACGGAAAATTCGAAGTTTTATGCAGAGTGGCTGTCAGCTGTGGACATTCCATGGCAACTTTAATACAATGGTAGAGGCAATAAAATTAAGAGACAGATGTTTGATTGGAGGATGACAGATGAATATCCATGAATATCAGGGAAAACAGGTCCTGAAACAATATGGCGTATCAGTTCCAGAAGGCCATGTTGCTTTTTCACCTGAAGAAGCAGTCAAAGCAGCGAAAGAACTTGGTTCGGATGTTGTCGTTGTTAAAGCCCAAATCCACGCAGGTGGTCGAGGCAAGGCAGGCGGCGTCAAGCTGGCGAAAAACTTGGACGAAGTGCGTGAATATGCGAAGGAATTGCTTGGCAAGGTCCTCGTAACGCATCAGACAGGCCCAGAAGGTAAAGAAGTTAAACGCCTTTATATCGAAGCGGGCAGCAACATCGAGAAGGAATACTATCTTGGATTGGTTCTTGACCGTGAAACTTCCCTAGTCAACTTGATGGGATCTGAAGAAGGCGGCATGGACATTGAAGAAGTAGCAGCAAACACGCCGGAGCGAATCTTCTACGAAGCAATCGATCCTGTCGTTGGTTTGACTGGTTTCCAGGCTCGTCGCATGGCGTTCAACATGAACATCCCAGCTAAACTTGTCAACAAAGCAGCGAAATTGATGCTTGGCCTCTACCAGGCTTATGTGGAAAAAGACGCAGCAATCGTTGAAATCAACCCATTGGTCGTTACAGGCGACGGGCAAGTAGTGGCTTTGGACGCGAAGTTCAACTTCGATGCCAATGCACTATACCGTCATCAGGACATCATGGAAATGCGCGATTACGATGAAGAAGATGCAAAAGAAATCGAAGCTTCTAAGTATGACTTGAGCTATATTTCTTTGGATGGAAACATCGGCTGTATGGTTAACGGTGCCGGCCTTGCTATGGCAACAATGGATACGATCAACTATTACGGCGGCTCACCCGCTAACTTCCTTGACGTTGGGGGCGGTGCCACCGCTGAGAAAGTAACGGAAGCATTCAAGATCATTCTTTCTGATAAGAATGTCAAAGGAATCTTCGTTAACATTTTCGGCGGAATCATGAAGTGTGACATCATTGCGGAAGGTGTTATCCAAGCAGCGAAAGAAGTTAGCCTGGAAGTGCCATTAGTCGTCCGTCTTGAAGGAACAAACGTAGAAATCGGTAAAAAACTGCTGAACGAATCAGGTCTGAACATCGTAGCTGCTGGCACTATGGCAGATGGCGCGAAACAGATCGTAGAACTTGTAGGCTAAAGAAGGGCAGGGACAATAATGAGCGTATACATTAATAAAGACACTAAAGTGCTTGTACAAGGAATTACAGGGTCAACTGCCCTTTTCCACACAAAGCAAATGCTTGAATACGGAACGAAAATCGTTGCGGGTGTAACACCAGGCAAGGGCGGAACTGAAGTTGAAGGCGTACCTGTATTCAATACAGTTCAAGATGCCGTAAAAGCTACAGGTGCCAATGTATCTGTAATTTATGTACCGGCTCCTTTTGCTGCTGACGCAATTCTTGAAGCAACAGAAGCTGAGTTGGATATGGCAATCTGCATCACTGAACACATTCCAGTATTGGACATGGTCAAAGTGAAGCGTTATATGGAAGGCAAGAAAACACGTCTTGTCGGACCAAACTGCCCGGGTGTTATCACTCCGGACGAATGTAAAATCGGCATCATGCCTGGATACATTCACAAAAAAGGACATGTCGGTGTAGTATCACGCTCTGGTACGTTGACGTACGAAGCGACTCACCAATTGTCTGAAGAAGGTATCGGCCAGTCAACTGCTGTCGGTATCGGCGGAGACCCGGTCAACGGCACGAACTTCATCGACGTCTTGAAAGAGTTCAACGAAGATGAAGATACGTATGCAGTTGTTATGATCGGTGAAATCGGTGGGACAGCTGAAGAAGAAGCGGCAGAATGGGTTAAGGCGAACATGACGAAACCTGTTGTCGGCTTTATCGGCGGTCAAACAGCTCCAGAAGGAAAACGCATGGGCCACGCCGGTGCGATCATTTCCGGAGGCAAAGGGACAGCTGCAGACAAGATTAAAGCAATGAACGCTGCTGGAATCGAAGTTGCAGATACACCTTCAGTTATCGGCGAAACTTTGATCAACGTGATCAAAGAAAAAGGCCTTTACGACGCTTGTAAAACTCATTAATATACGAAACCCCGGAGCATCTTTTAGATGTTTCGGGGTTTTTTGCTTTTTAACGACCCAGAACATAAATTTTGAACGAATATGCAAGCTGTCATTTATAATAGAAAGAACAGTAACGAGCGCACGTAGGAGGGCATGGAATGGCAATAGAATGGATCTTTTGGGGACTAGTGGCAGCGTTTATCGCTGCGTTTTTCGGTATGAAAATCGTCAAGAAAAGAACGAAATCGAGGGAACTGGAAGTGCAAAAGCGGGCGATTATGAATGAGTTCGTATTGCCTTTTTTACCTGAAGTCATGAGCTTTTATCATTTGGAAGTGTTAGGAAAAGATCCTTTTTCGGTTGTAGATAGCGAAAAGCTGCTCCATGGCATTTGCAGTCTCAGCCGTCAAGAAACGTATCGGCGATTTGACCGCAATGGAGCGCTCATTCATTTGCAAGAATTAGGTGCATCAGCAAAAGAAGACCATCAAAAGCTATTAATGTTTCTTTTTTGGTATCTGGATTATTCAATTGGCATATTAGAAGCTGTACCGGAGGAAACCAATTTCTTAATACGGGAAGCCAAGCTGCTTGAAAAACAATTCGCGGTCTGGTGTATTTGTCATGAAGAATTACGTATGGATGCGCCTGACAGCGTACTTGAATTGATTCACTACAGTTCGTATTTTGCTGGCGTATTGAAGCAAATGGAAACGGGGGTTTTTCGGGAAATGATGGCGGATGATGAACTGCGAAACGAACGGCGGGGAAATTTTGTGCGCATCATTTTCCAGGGATTCGAAAACAATGCTCAAGGACTAGTGGAGCTGGAGGCAATCGAACAATTTCATGAACATTTCAAGAAACATTATACTCAACGGAACAAAAAATTAATCCGTTTTTAATATATTTACGGATTGTCTTTGAAGCTCTATGATTAAGGAAGGTGCAGCTTTATTGTACTTAACTTAAATAGAGGAGGACTGTCATGAACGAAGAATTCACGCAACGCCTGCTAGCCTTGCATTACGTATACCCTAAAGCTTTGAACCGCATCGCCCCATTAATGAAGGACGATCCAGAACTTGAATACCTGCATTGTCGAAGTCCTATCGATCTCTCGGAAACGCTTCAAATCTCCCTGGAAAAGGCGATAGCCTTAAAGCGCTCATACCTCACCTACGTCAACACCCCCTTTATGGAAATTTACAACAAACAGCAAATCCACGTCATTTCCTACCGCCATCCTCTTTTTCCATCCTCTTTGCATGAGTTGATTGATCCACCTGCAGTACTTTATTTGAAAGGCGATTCCGCTTTACTTGAAGCACCTGAAAAAATAGCCGTCATCGGTTCTAGGAAAGCCCATGGCTATTCGCGATCGGTCATACAAGAATTACTCCCGCCTTTACTGGCAGAAGGCTTTGTCGTTGTTAGTGGATTGGCGAAAGGCGCCGATGCAATGGCGCATCAATGCGCGATCGATTCCGGCGGAAAAACGATCGCTGTCATAGGGAGCGGCTTCTTGCATCGCTACCCGAAAATGAACGAGGAGTTGTTCTTTATAATAGAAGAAACTCAATTGCTGCTAAGCGAATATCCACCGTATATGCCACCTCGAAAGTGGAATTTCCCAATGCGCAATCGCATTATCAGTGGCTTGTCAAAAGGCATCATTGTCACGGAAGCGGAAGTAAAAAGTGGCACACTGAGTACGATTGAGCATGCCTTAGACCATGGAAAAGATATCTTTACTGTTCCTGGAGATATCTTTTCCCCGCTTTCCGCCGGTCCGCATAAATTAATTGCAGAAGGCGCAAAACCGGTGTGGCACGGGGGTCAAGTGCTTGAAGAATACCGCCAATTAAGAAGCTGAAAACAGTCGCTTCGACGAAAAACCTTGCAATCAACCAAAAACTGTTATACATTTTGCATCAGGTGATTCTTTACACAATTTGAAGAGACCTCTATGAGGAGGAGTATGAATGGCGGATTATTTGGTGATTGTCGAATCGCCCGCAAAGGCAAAGACAATTGAACGGTATTTGGGTAAAAAGTATAAAGTGAAAGCCTCTCTTGGCCATTTGCGCGATTTGCCGCGCAGCCAGATGGGGGTAGATGTCGAGAACAATTACGAGCCCCGCTATATCACGATTCGCGGTAAAGGCCCGATTTTACAAGACCTAAAAAAAGAAGCGAAAAAAGCGAAAAAAGTCTTTCTCGCGGCTGACCCTGACAGAGAAGGAGAAGCAATCGCCTGGCATTTGGCGAACGCGCTCGGAGTAGATGTCGATTCGGACTGCCGTGTCGTATTTAACGAAATTACGAAAGATGCAGTAAAAGACGCATTCAAGCAACCGCGCAAACTAGACATGGATTTGGTTGACGCTCAACAAGCTCGACGAATTTTAGACCGTCTTGTTGGCTATAGCATCAGCCCGATTCTGTGGAAAAAAGTCAAAAAAGGCTTGTCGGCTGGCCGTGTTCAATCGGTTGCACTCGGTCTCATCATTGACCGCGAAAACGAAATCAAAAATTTCGAACCCGAAGAGTATTGGTCGATCACGGGCGAGTTTGAAAAGGCTAAGAAAGTATTCGAGGCACAATTTTATGGAACGCCAGAGAAAAAGTTGAAACTTTCCACTGAAGAAGATGTCAAAGCTGTATTGGCTACAATGAAAGGCAAGGATTTCTTAGTGAAAAGCGTCGTCAAGAAAGAGCGCAAACGCAATCCTTCTCCGTCTTTCACCACATCCTCTCTCCAACAGGAAGCAGCGCGTAAGTTGAATTTCCGCGCCAAGAAAACGATGATGCTTGCCCAGCAGCTTTATGAAGGGATTTCGGTCGGAAAAGAAGGCGTAACCGGTTTGATCACGTATATGCGTACCGACTCGACACGAATTTCGGAATCGGCAAAGCAAGATACAATCGGTTATATTCTCGATAAGTATGGCGAAGAGTACGTTACGCAGAAGCCTGCCGCGAAACAATCTCAAAAAGCACAAGATGCGCACGAAGCGGTCCGCCCGACGAGTGTCCACCGCACGCCGGAATCGCTGAAGAGCATTTTGTCTCGCGATCTTTACCGTTTGTATAAATTGATTTGGGACCGTTTTGTGGCAAGTCAAATGTCACCGGCGGTGCTCGATACGGTGATGGCAGAATTGCAAAACGGCGAAGCCATTTTCCGTGCCAATGGTTCCCAAGTGAAGTTTCCTGGTTTCATGAAGCTTTACATTGAAGGGACCGACGATAAAAAAGAAGAGAAAGACAATATCCTTCCGGAAATGAAGGAGGGCGATAAAGTCAAAGCGACCGACATTACGCCGAACCAGCATTTCACGCAACCGCCTCCGCGCTTTACGGAAGCACGCCTAGTGCGTACCTTAGAAGAGCTCGGCATAGGCCGTCCATCGACCTACGCGCCAACTTTGGATACGATTCAAAAACGCGGCTATGTCGCTTTGGATGCCAAGCGGTTTATCCCGACTGAGCTCGGTGAAATCGTCCATCAATTGGTGCATGATTTCTTCCCAGATATTTTGAACATCGAGTTTACCGCGAAGATGGAAAACGATTTGGATAGCATCGAAGAAAGTGAAGTCGATTGGCGAGCGATCATTGATGTGTTCTATAAAGAGTTTGCAAAAGACCTTGAAGTGGCTGAAAACGAAATGGAAAAAGTTCAAATTAAAGATGAGCCTGCAGGAGAAGATTGCGAAGAATGTGGTTCGCCGATGGTGTTTAAACTTGGGCGCTACGGCAAGTTCATGGCTTGCAGCAACTTCCCGGATTGCCGCAACACAAAAGCGATCGTCAAACATATCGGTGTCAAATGCCCTACTTGTAAAGAAGGAGAGATCGTGGAGCGGAAAAGCAAAAAACGCCGCATATTCTACGGTTGCGAACGTTACCCGGAATGTGAATTCGTTTCATGGGACAAACCAATCGAACGGCCTTGTCCGAAATGCAGCAGCTTGATGGTCGAAAAGAAAGTGAAAAAAGGCGTGCAGATCAACTGTACTGCTTGTGACTACAAAGAAGAAGTTCAATAAATCATATAGAGGTGTTTGATCATGACGAAAATTGTAAATGTAATCGGTGCCGGACTTGCAGGAAGCGAAGCGGCATGGCAAATCGCCAAACGTGGCGTCAACGTAAGACTATATGAAATGCGTCCGGTAAAACAGACTCCGGCGCATCATACAGATAAATTTGCAGAACTGGTTTGCAGCAACTCGTTGCGTGCCAATTCATTGACCAATGCGGTCGGTGTCATCAAAGAAGAGATGCGCAAACTGGATTCGGTCATCATCGATGCAGCCGACAAAGCGTCGGTACCGGCTGGCGGCGCGCTTGCAGTGGACCGTCATGAGTTTGCTGGCATGGTCACAGAAAATGTCCGCAACCACCCGCTCGTTGAAGTCATCAACGAGGAAGTGACAGAAATTCCGGAGGGTATCACGATCATCGCAACCGGACCGTTAACATCCCCTGCACTTGCTGAGAAAGTCCGCAAGTTGACTGGAGAAGAATACTTGTATTTCTATGATGCGGCTGCACCAATCGTCGAGAAAGACAGCATCGACATGGACAAAGTCTATTTGAAATCGCGTTATGATAAAGGCGAAGCTGCCTATTTGAATTGCCCGATGACAGAAGAAGAGTTCCGCCGCTTCCACACAGCATTAGTTGAAGCGGAAGTCGTGCCGCTGAAAGAATTCGAGAAGGAAATCTATTTCGAAGGCTGTATGCCTGTTGAAGTAATGGCTGCTAGAGGCGATAAAACCTTGACATTTGGCCCGATGAAACCGGTCGGCCTGGAAGACCCGAAAACCGGCGAACGGCCATATGCGGTCGTGCAATTGCGTCAAGACGATGCAGCGGGGACGCTTTATAACATTGTTGGGTTCCAGACTCATTTAAAATGGGGCGCGCAAAAAGAAATCTTGCGCATGATCCCGGGACTTGAGAACGTGGAAATTGTCCGCTATGGTGTGATGCACCGCAACACGTTTATCAATTCGCCGAATGTCTTAAAACCGACCTATCAATTGAAAGCTGATTCGAATATTTTCTTCGCTGGCCAAATGACAGGCGTTGAAGGGTATGTGGAGTCTGCAGGAAGCGGCTTATTAGCTGGCATCAATGCGGCGAAGCTTGCACTAGGTGAAGAGCTGGTCGTCTTGCCTGCAGAAACGGCACTTGGCAGCATGGCACGTTACATCACCGAAGCAGATTCGAAAAACTTCCAACCGATGAACATTAACTTCGGCTTATTCCCAGATTTAGGTGAACGCATCAAATCAAAACAAGAGCGTGCTGAACGCCACGCCAACCGTGCGCTTGAATCAATTCAAAATTATATGAATTCAGTGACGGTTTAATTGAAAAAAGCCTCTAAGTATTGGTATACTTTAGAGGCTTTTTTAAATGCCTGAAAGGCGGCGTGCCAGATGATGAAAGAACAAATGCTCGAATCGTTTATGAGCTATATCCAATTGGAGAAGAATTATTCCGCCCACACTGTCCACCAGTACCTACAGGATATGGAGGGTTTTTTTCTGTTCCTGGAACAAGAAGGCGTGAGTGATCTGCACGAAGTCGAATACCTTCATGCACGAAATTATGTAACGAAATTATATGATGCCCAATTATCCAGAACGTCCATCTCGCGAAAAATTTCTGCCATCCGATCGTTTTTCCGCTATGGCAACCGCGAGTTCGGACTCAGCGAAGCCGCGTTCCGTTCGCTGTTCCATCCGAAGAAAGAAGAGCGGCTGCCACAGTTTTTCTATGAGGAAGAGCTAGAGCAGCTATTTGCTTCACTGACAGGTGAAGATGCATTATCGCTGCGCAATCGTGCTATGCTCGAATTGCTTTATGCGACCGGCATGCGTGTCAGTGAATGCGTATCGATCAAGATGAAAGACTTAGACCGCCATATGCATATCGTCAAAGTGCTAGGCAAAGGCAGAAAAGAGCGTTACATCCCCTACGGTCAATTTGCGCATGAGGCGCTGGAACTTTATATCGATAGTTCTCGTCCTCGATTGATGAAGTCGAAAGAGCATGACATGTTGTTTGTCAACAGCCGGGGCGATGGAGTGACGGACCGGGGCATTCGCCATATTTTGAATGAATGCATGAAAAAGGCGTCGCTCAATTCGTCGATCTATCCGCATATGATCCGTCATACTTTTGCGACCCATCTTTTGAACAATGGGGCGGACATGCGTACAGTCCAAGAGCTGCTGGGCCATACACATCTTAGTTCTACGCAAGTCTATACGCATGTAACGAAAGACCATTTGCGCAATACGTATTTAAAGTCCCATCCAAGGGCATAAGGAGGAAGCCAATACCATGCAGGAATTTCATGCAACCACGATCTTTGCAGTGAAACATAAAGGCAAATCGGCAATGGCTGGTGATGGCCAAGTGACATTCGGTAATGCTGTTGTCATGAAGCATACCGCAAAAAAAGTTCGCCGGCTCTATAACAACGAAGTATTGACTGGGTTTGCCGGTTCTGTAGCTGACGCTTTTACGCTGTTTGAAATGTTTGAAGGCAAGCTCACTGAATTCAACGGCAATCTGCAACGCGCCGCAGTCGAACTCGCGAAGCAATGGCGAGGCGATAAAATGCTGCGCCAATTGGAAGCGATGCTCATCGTCATGAACAAAGACGAACTTTTATTGGTATCGGGCACCGGGGAAGTCATCGAACCCGATGATGGGATCCTGGCAATCGGCTCAGGCGGCAATTACGCACTCGCAGCAGGCCGTGCGTTGAAGACTTATGCCGGCGATCATATGACAGCAGGGGAAATCGCCCAATCCGCACTTGAAACGGCTGCGGACATTTGTGTCTATACAAATCATCAAATCATTATGGAGGAGTTGTCCGAATGAAAACGCAAACCGATTTGACTCCGAGGCAGATTACCGATCACTTGGACCGCTTCATCGTTGGACAAAAAGATGCCAAACGATCGATTGCGATTGCGCTGCGCAACCGCTACCGTCGCAGCCGCCTCGATGAAGAGCTGCAGGATGAAGTCATCCCGAAGAATATTTTGATGATTGGTCCGACCGGTGTTGGAAAAACGGAAATCGCGCGCCGCATTGCAAAATTGACCGGTGCACCATTTATTAAAGTTGAAGCGACGAAGTTCACGGAAGTTGGATATGTCGGGCGCGACGTGGAATCGATGGTACGTGATTTGGTCGAAGCTTCTGTGCGCATCGTCAAAGAAGAAAAGTACGAAGCCGTAAAAGAGCGCGCAGAATCCTCTGCCAACGACCGCCTCGTAAAATTGCTGGCACCGTCGATGAAGAAAAAGCAGACTGCGCAAAATCCACTTGAAATGTTCTTTGGCCAAAAGCAAGAACAGGAAGAAGAAGACCCGGAAGCGGAAGTCGAAGTGCGCGTCAAGCGCCGTGAAATTGCCGCTGACTTGAAAGCCGGCAAGCTTGAAGAGGAATGGGTGACGGTAGAAGTGACCGAAAATAACGCTTCTATGTTTGATGCTTTCCAAGGCTCGGGCATGGAGCAGATGGGCGAGAACATGCAAGATGCCTTGTCTTCTTTGATGCCGAAGAAAAAGAAAAAGCGCCGCATGCAAGTGAAAGATGCACGCCGCGTGTTGACGGCAGAAGAATCGGAAAAGCTGGTGGATAGCGAAGAAATATCGATGGAGGCGATCCGCCGCGCTGAACAGCACGGCATCATCTTTATCGATGAAATGGACAAGATTGCAAGCAAAAACTCCAGTTCCTCTGCGGATGTATCCAGAGAAGGCGTTCAGCGCGATATTTTGCCAATTGTCGAAGGTTCCACTGTAACGACCAAATACGGCGCGGTGAAAACAGATTATGTGCTGTTTGTCGCAGCTGGGGCATTCCATATGTCAAAACCATCCGATTTAATCCCAGAATTACAAGGCCGTTTCCCAATTCGTGTCGAATTGACCAAGTTAGAAGTAGATGATTTCGTGAAGATTTTGACAGAACCGAAACATTCCTTGCTCAATCAGTATAAAGCTCTTCTCGAAACAGAGGGAGTTGTGGTACACTTTACTGATGCGTCAATCGTCAGACTTGCGGAAATTGCTTATGAAGTAAATCAACAGACGGATAATATCGGCGCTCGCCGACTTCATACAATATTGGAACGCTTATTGGAAGATTTATCATTTGAGGCATCTGAGATTTCACCTGCTCAAATCGATATTACCCCCCAGTATGTTAACGAAAAGCTTGAAAATGTGGCGAAAAATAAAGATTTGTCACAATTTATCTTGTAGAAAGAGTCATATTGGTTTCATTAAAGTGTAAAAACCTTTAGAATATTGAATAAACGGTGCGAAATACGTACGAATCATGTAGGAGGTTCATTATTATGAATTTATTGGGAAAAACAAGACGCATTAACTCTATGCTGCAAGCAGCAGCCGGCAAGCCGGTTAACTTTAAGGACATGGCTGAAACATTGAGCGAAGTCATCGAAGCAAATGTCTTCGTCGTCAGCCGCAAAGGGAAGGTTCTTGGCTATGCTGTCAACCAGCAGATCGAAAACGAGCGCATGAAGAACATGCTCGAAGAACGCCAATTCCCGGTCGAATACACACAAAATCTTTCGAACGTTACAGAAACGTCCGCTAACATGGATGTGAACAGCGAGCACACGATCTTCCCAGTGGAAGAGCGCGAACTATTCAAAAACGGCTTGACGACAATCGTTCCGATCATCGGCGGCGGTGAACGCCTTGGCACATTATTGCTTGGCCGCGTCAATGATGAGTTCGGCGATGATGACTTGATCCTTGGCGAATACGGCGCGACAGTTGTCGGCATGGAAATCCTCCGTGAAAAAGGCGACCGCATCGAAGAAGAAGCCCGCAGCAAAGCTGTTGTGCAAATGGCGATCAGCTCGCTTTCATACAGCGAACTTGAAGCAATCGAGCATATCTTTGAAGAACTCGACGGCAACGAAGGCTTGCTTGTCGCTTCTAAAATCGCGGACCGTGTCGGTATCACGCGTTCGGTTATCGTCAACGCACTTCGTAAACTTGAAAGTGCTGGCGTTATCGAATCCCGTTCACTCGGCATGAAAGGAACGTATATCAAAGTATTGAATACAAAATTCCTTGCAGAGCTCGAACAATTGAAAATGAATTAATCTCATGCGCCGCCCCGGACTATCCAATAGTTCCGGGGCGGCTTTTGCATGAAAAAAGCGATCGCTAGATAGTTAGTGTCGGTAAGTGGGTGTTTTTGAAAATATCAGTTGCAGTCACAAGTGGAAGCGTGGTATAATTTCAAATGGTGTTAAATACACACGCATTCTGATCTGTTCCGCTGGTGCCTGAATGGGTAACGGTTCAGAAGCGAAGAATGCGGAGGCAAACAAAAACCTATTAGGAGGAAACACATCATGGCAGTAATCTCAATGAAACAATTGCTTGAAGCTGGTGTTCACTTTGGCCACCAAACTCGCCGCTGGAACCCGAAAATGAAGAAATACATCTTCGTGGAACGTAACGGCATCTACATCATCGACCTTCAAAAAACGGTCCGTAAACTTGAGGAAGCTTATAACTTCATGAAACAAGTGGGCGAAGAAGGCGGTAAAGTTTTGTTCGTAGGAACAAAAAAACAAGCGCAGGACGCGATCAAAGAAGAAGCAGAGCGTTCTGGCAACTACTACATCAACCAACGCTGGTTGGGTGGTACATTGACAAACTTCGGCACGATCCAAAAACGTGTTAACCGCATGAAACAGATCGAGCGCATGGAAGAAGACGGCACTTTCGAAGTCCTTCCGAAAAAAGAAGTAGTCCAATTGAAAAAACAACACGAACGCTTGGAGAAATTCCTAGGCGGTATCCGTGACATGAACGGTCTTCCAGACGTAATGTTCGTCGTAGACCCACGTAAAGAACGCATTGCAGTAGCAGAAGCTATGAAATTGAACATTCCAATCGTTGGTATCGTTGACACAAACTGCGATCCGGACGAAATCGATTACGTAATCCCTGCAAACGACGATGCAATCCGTGCGGTCAAACTATTGACTGGCAAAATGGCAGATGCTCTTCTTGAAGCTAAGCCAGAAGAAGACGAAGAAGTATCAGCAGAATCTGCTGAGTAATTCGCAATGTTTACAGGTGATAAGCGGCCAACCCCACTTATCACCTTTTTTTGAGAAAACACAGACAAATTGAAGGAGGAACTTAATCATGGCAGTTACAGCTCAAATGGTTAAAGAATTGCGCGAAAAAACAGGCGCAGGTATGATGGATTGCAAAAAAGCATTGGTACAAACTGACGGTGACATTGACGCAGCACTAGACTTCCTTCGCGAAAAAGGATTGTCAAGCGCTTCTAAAAAAGCAGACCGCATTGCAGCTGAAGGAATCACTTCAATCCTTGAAGAAGGAAACGAAGCGGTTATCTACGAAGTTAACGCTGAAACTGATTTCGTTGCGAAAAACGAAGGTTTCCAAACTTTGGTCAGAGAAATCGGCGAACACTTGCTAGCAACTAAACCGGCAACAATCGACGAAGCGAATGCTTCGACAATGTCTAACGGCTTGTCAGTAGCAGATCACATCTCAAATGCTATCGCTAAAATCGGCGAAAAAATCACATTGCGCCGCTTCGAAATCCGCACGAAAGCGGACAACGATGCTTTTGGCCCTTACTTGCACATGGGCGGCCGTATTGGCGTTCTAGTCGTATTGGAAGGTTCTTCTGATTCACAAGCTGCACGCGATATCGCTATGCACATCGCTGCTCTAAACCCGAAATACATTTCACGCGACGAAGTTTCTGCTGACGAAGTAGAGCGCGAGCGCAGTGTATTGACTGAGCAAGCATTGAACGAAGGCAAGCCAGAAAAAATCGTTGAAAAAATGGTTGAAGGCCGCCTTGGAAAATACTTTGAAGACATCTGCTTGCTTGACCAAGCATTCGTTAAAAACTCTGACCAGAAAGTCCGCGACTTCGCAGCATCTGTTGGCGGCACTGTAAAAGAGTTTATCCGTTACGAAGTAGGCGAAGGCATTGAAAAACGCGAAGACAACTTCGCTGACGAAGTTATGAGCCAAGTCAACAAAAAATAATTCAACTTTTATATGAGTCATTCGGGGAGCACAATGTTGTGTTCCCTGTTTTTCAATAAACGTGTAACGGAGGGTACCGATGAGTGTTCCAAAATACAAACGCATTGTACTGAAATTAAGTGGCGAAGCGATGGCAGGCGGACAAGGTTTCGGTCTTTCCCCTGAAATCATCAAATCTGTCGCGGCGCAAGTAAAAGAAATTGTAGACCTCGGCGTTGAAGTAGCGGTAGTAGTCGGCGGTGGCAACATCTGGCGTGGCAAAGTCGGTTCGGAAATGGGCATGGACCGTGCAACGGCAGACTATATGGGCATGCTAGCAACTGTCATGAACTCACTGGCCTTGCAAGATTCTCTAGAGAAACAAGACGTGGAAACACGCGTATTGTCTTCTATTGAAATGCGCCAAGTCGCCGAGCCGTATATCCGCAGAAGAGCCATTCGCCACCTCGAGAAAAAACGCGTGGTTATTTTCTCTGCCGGAACCGGAAATCCTTACTTCTCGACAGATACGACGGCTGCCTTGCGGGCGGCAGAGATCGAGGCTGATGTCATCTTGATGGCGAAAAACAATGTGGACGGCGTTTATTCCGCTGATCCGAAAACCGATGTTGAAGCAGTCAAATACGATGAACTATCGTACTTCGATGTCATCCAGCAAGGGCTTCAAGTAATGGATTCGACAGCTTCCACATTATGTATGGACAATGATATTCCACTCGTAGTATTCTCTATAATGGAAAAAGGAAACATAAAACGAGCTGTTCTGGGTGAAAAGATCGGGACAGTTGTGAGGAGAACATTATAATGCCAAAAACAATCATGAACGACACGAAAACAAAAATGAGCAATGCCATTCAAGCTTTTTCGCGTGATTTGGCTTCTATCCGAGCGGGGCGCGCAACCCCATCATTGCTCGACAAAATTACAGTCGAGTATTATGGTGCTCCAACACCGATCAACCAAGTAGCGGGTATTTCCGTACCGGAAGCGCGCTTGATTATGATTCAGCCGTACGACAAAACGGTATTGCCTGAAATCGAAAAAGCAATCATGAAATCAGATCTTGGGCTCAGCCCTTCAAATGACGGCAATGTTATCCGTCTTGCGATCCCGGCTCTTACAGAAGAGCGCCGCAAAGATTTGGTTAAACAAGTGAAAAAAGAAGCGGAAGAGGCGAAAGTGGGTATCCGCAACATTCGCCGCGATGCTAATGACGAGTTGAAAAAGTTGGAGAAAAAGAGCGAAATCACAGTTGATGATTTGCGCGGCTACTCGGACGATGTGCAAGATATGACGAATACGCATATCGCTAAGATCGACGACATGGCTAAAGACAAAGAAACTGAAATCATGGCAGTTTAAGCGAACTTCATCTGTTTCTGGGCGTCCTGTTTAACAGGACGCTTTTTTTCATGCCAAAATTTTGGGAGTGACTTGAAAGTTCACGCACAACAGCCATTTTTTTGATATGATAAGCAATAGACATTCCGAGTGGTTACAAGTGGAGGATTAATTATGTTCAATAAACTATTAAAGAGAAATATAGAGCCGGTAGTGGTGGAATACGGTGAGCGTGCAATGGCTGTAGCGGGTGCAGGTGTGCCGTCTCACGTCGCGATCATTATGGACGGCAATGGCCGCTGGGCTAAAAAGCGGTCCATGCCGAGAATCGCCGGACATCACGAAGGCATGAAGACAGTCCGTAAAATCACCAAGCTTGCAAGTCACCTTGGTGTGGATGTGTTGACTTTGTATGCCTTTTCGACAGAAAACTGGAAACGGCCGAAAATGGAAGTCGACTTTCTGATGCGTTTGCCGGAAGAATTCCTCACCAGCTTTTTGCCGGAACTCATCGAGGAGAATGTTCGCGTGGAAATGATGGGCTATACAGACAATTTACCAGCCCATACGCTTCAAGCGATCAAAAAAGCGAAAGAAGCAACCAAGCATAACGATGGATTGGTGTTAAATTTTGCATTGAATTACGGCAGCCGGGCGGAAATCGTCGATACTGTCAAAAACTTAGCGGCACTAGTCCAGGCAGGAGAGCTGGATCCATCGGAGATTTCCGAAGAGATGATTACAAGCCGACTGATGACGAGCGATTTGCCGGAGCCCGATTTATTGATCCGGACGAGCGGGGAGGTTCGTTTGAGCAATTTTATGTTGTGGCAATTGGCCTATACGGAATTATGGTTTACCGATACCTTATGGCCGGATTTTGGTGAAGATTGTTTGCTTGAAGCATTCGAAGTTTATCAGAAACGAAATCGTCGATTTGGTGGCTTGAAGGGGGAAGAAGTAAATTGAAGCAACGCATTATTACAGGAGCTATAGCAGCTGCTTTATTCATTCCGTTTGTCATCATCGGCGGAATTCCGTTTATTCTTTTGGTATATGTCCTTGCAACAATCGGTTTTCAAGAATTACTTAAAATGAAAGGCCGGAGCCTCATGAGTGTGCCCGGCCTTATTTCTCTGGTCGCCCTATATGCCTTTATGCTGCCGGGTGACTGGTCTCAGGAAGTATACGAATGGACTGGTTATTTAAAAGTGGAATTTGTTTTCATGGCAGTTATTTTGCTGCTCATACATACAGTTGTTGTTAAAAACAGTTTTACATTTGATGACGCTGCGTTCGCCATCTTGGGTACTCTTTATGTGGGCTTAGGGTTTTATTACTTAATCGAAACTAGAGAATCTGGCCTCGCAGTGTTAATTTTTGCGCTGCTGGTCGTTTGGTTCACCGATTCCGGCGCTTATTTTACCGGCCGGAAAATCGGCAAACGCAAGCTATGGCCTGAAATTTCGCCGAACAAGACCATTGAAGGGTTTGTCGGAGGCATCATATGGGCTATAGGCATCGGCTTAGTTTTCGCCTATTTTGCTGGTATGGAGCAGTCGCTACTACTCGTCGCCATTGTGGCGATCGTTGCTTCGATTTTTGGCCAGTTGGGCGATTTGGTGGAATCGGCATTAAAGCGCCATTTCAATGTCAAGGATTCTGGAAAGATGCTGCCGGGGCATGGCGGCATTTTGGACCGATTCGACAGCATTCTGTTTGTTATGCCGCTTTTGCATTTCCTGCATTTTATTTAAGAGAGGATTGTTTCATTGATGAAAAAAATCATATTACTTGGGGCGACTGGTTCAATCGGCGTCCAGACAGCGGATATCATCCGGGAACATCCCGAAGAATTTTCGCTTGTCGGTTTATCATCTGGTAAAAACATGGAAGTTACTCGAAAACTGATACAGGAATTTCGCCCGGAAATCGTTTGCGTTCAGCTCGCCGAAGATGCAAAGCAGTTGCAGCAGGAATTTACGGGCATTCAGTTCGTCCATGGCAGCCAAGGCCTAATTGATGCTTCGACCTATGATGCGGATGTTTTGGTCAATGCAGTGATCGGCAGTGTCGGACTTGAGCCGACTTTAGAAGCGATCAAACTTGGCCGCACGATCGCCATTGCCAATAAAGAAACGCTCGTGACAGCTGGACATCTGGTTATGCAAAGCGCGAAGCAATACGGAGCGGACATCTTGCCGGTAGACAGTGAACATTCGGCTTTGTTCCAAGCGCTCAATGGCGAAAAGCTCGAGCAGGCAAGCCGACTGATTTTGACCGCTTCTGGCGGAAGCTTCCGAGATAAGACACGCGAAGAGCTCGCTGATGTCACAGTGGAAGACGCGCTCAATCATCCGAACTGGTCAATGGGGTCCAAGATCACGATTGACTCAGCGACGATGCTGAATAAAGGGCTCGAAGTCATTGAAGCGCACGTATTGTTCGATTTTGCTTATGACGATATCGATGTCTTGCTGCATAGAGAAAGCATTATCCATTCGTTGGTCGAATTTCAGGACACGAGTGTCATGGCACAACTCGGCACGCCGGATATGAGGGTGCCGATCCAATATGCCCTTTCTTATCCGGACCGCCTGCCGCGCCCGTCTGCTAAACGATTAGATCTCGCGGAAATCGCTCAATTGAATTTCCGGGCGATGGATTACGAACGCTTTCGTGCGTTGAAGCTGGCATTTGACGCCGGTCGTGAAGGCGGCACGATGACAACTGTCTTGAATGCTGCTAATGAACAGGCAGTAGCAATGTTCTTAAACCGCCAAATCGGCTTTTTGCAAATTGAGGAATTCATTGAACGGGCGATGCTGGCGCATAAAACGATCGCCTCTCCCGATTTGGAGACGATCTTGGCTGCAGATTCTGAAACGAGAAAAACTGTGGAAAACATGCTAAAATAGCGACAGATTAAAACCGAATATGGTTTATGAAGGATGGGTTCAAAATGGAGACAGTATTAGCGTTCATTATCATTTTCGGCGCCTTAGTGTTTTTCCACGAACTGGGCCATTTCTTGTTCGCTAAGCGGGCTGGGATTCTCGTTCGTGAATTCGCTATCGGGATGGGCCCAAAGATTTTGGCCATCACACGAGGCGAGACGCTGTATACGATCAGATTGCTTCCGATCGGTGGTTACGTCCGCATGGCGGGCGAAGAAATGGATGCTATCCATTTGCAAGCTGGCCACCGCATCGGATTGCTACTTGACGAACAGGGACAGGCAAAGAAAATCATACTCAATCAAAAGCATGTCTATCCCGATATCTTGTTCCTAGAAGTAGAACAAGCAGATCTTGAAAAAGACCTTTTTATCAAAGGGTATGACGAAGATGAACAATTGATGAATATTAAAGTTGCTCGCAATGCCGTAGTGGAAGAAAACGGCCGCGAAACGATCTTGGCGCCTTACGATCGCACATTTGATGCGAAAAATTTGCCGAATCGTTTCATGACGATTTTTGCAGGTCCGTTTTTCAACTTTATCCTGGCATTTTTTATCTTTACCGCGATTGGCATGATGCAAGGCGTACCAACGTTCGAACCAGTCATTTCAGAAGTTACAGAAGACAGTCCTGCTGAACAGGCAGGCATGCAGGACGGCGATTTGGTGACAGAGATCGAAGGCCAATCGATCAGCACATGGGACGAACTTGTAGAATCCGTACAAGGTAGTGCCGGAACAGCGCTTGATTTCCAAGTAGAGCGCGGCGGCGAACCGCTAAGTTTCACGATCACCCCAGAATTGTCTGATCAAACGGCAGAAGAAGTCGGCGTCATCGGCGTGCTGTACCAAAGTCCTGTAGAAAAAGACTTTTTCGGTTCATTCGCTTACGGCGCTGAACAAACGGTTTTTTGGTTCAAGGAAATTTTCCGTTTGCTCGGCATGCTCGTGACAGGACAGTTCACAATTGATGCCTTGTCAGGGCCTGTTGGCATTTATAAAACGACTGAAGAAGTCGCGCAGTACGGTATCTTTACGCTTATGAGCTGGGCTGGCATGCTCAGCATCAATTTGGGGATCATGAACTTGTTGCCGCTTCCTGCTCTTGACGGTGGGCGCCTCATGTTCTTCGTCCTTGAAGCTTTGCGTGGCAAACCAGTCGACAAGCAAAAAGAAGGAATGGTCCATTTTGTAGGGATTATGCTATTGATGCTGTTGATGATCGTCGTGACCTGGAATGACATCCAGCGATTTTTCTTTTAATTGATGAAAGGAAAGCGTCTATCGCTTTCCTTTCTCTGCTACATAGAGAGTTACAAATACAATGACCAGTTGAGGTGTATTCGGATATGAGACAAACATTAAGTTTTATCCCAACATTAAGAGAGACTCCAGCTGATGCGGAAGTAAAATCGCATCAATTATTGCTGCGCGCAGGATTTATCCGCCAAAACACGAGTGGAATTTATTCGTTCCTTCCGCTCGGCAAACGCGTTTTGCACAAAGTCGAAAAAATCATCCGCGAGGAAATGGAAGCGATCAATAGCGTCGAAGTATTCATGCCAGCTTTGCAACAAGCTGAACTTTGGCAGGAGACGGGGCGTTGGTACTCTTATGGCGATGAATTGATGCGCTTAAAAGACCGTAACGACCGCGAGTTTGCACTTGGGGCGACACATGAGGAAATCATCACGAGCCTATTGCGCGATGAAATCAAATCTTATAAAAAACTGCCGCTGACTTTGTATCAAATCCAGTCGAAGTTCCGCGATGAAAAACGTCCACGCTTCGGCTTGTTGCGCGGCCGTGAATTCCTTATGAAAGATGCCTATTCTTTCCATGCTACAACGGATAGCCTCGATAAAACTTACAATGACATGATGCAGGCCTATAGCAATATCTTCAGCCGCCTTGGATTGAACTTCCGCGCTGTTATTGCGGACTCTGGAGCAATCGGTGGCAAGGACAATCATGAATTCATGGTGCTGTCAGAAATTGGTGAAGATACCATTGCGTATTCGGACAGCTCACCTTACGCTGCCAATATCGAAATGGCGGCGGTTCAAATGGATTATCCAGTATCTGATGAAACAGCTCTTCCAATGGAAAAAGTGGAGACGCCTGACCAAAAGACCATCGCACAAGTGGCGCAATTCCTTGAGACTACGCCTGAAAACTGCATCAAGACCTTGGTATTCAAAGCGGACGATGAGTTAATCGTTGTATTGTCACGCGGCGACCACGAAGTAAACGATGTGAAAGCCAAGCACATTTCAGGCGCGAAGTTGATCGAATTGGCAACTCCTGAAGAAGTGCGTGAATTGCTGTCTTGCGATATCGGTTCCATTGGGCCTGTGGGCTTGCCGGCAGATGTCCGCGTATTCGCAGACAATGCCGTCCAATCAATCGTCAACGGCGTAACAGGTGCCAATGAAGACGGTGTCCATTTGAAAAATGTTACACCAGGTGAAGATTTCACCGTCGAAGCTTATGGAGACTTGCGCTTTGTGAAAGAGGGAGATCCGTCGCCAGATGGCAAAGGCACCATTCAATTTGCCAGAGGAATTGAAGTTGGACATATCTTCAAATTGGGTACGACATACAGTGAACCGATGAAAGCAACGTTCCTCAACGACCAAGGCAAAGCGATGCCTTATATCATGGGTTGCTACGGAATCGGCGTTTCGCGCATTGTAGCGGCTGTTGCTGAAGAGTTCCAGGATGATTCCGGCTTTACTTGGCCGAGTGCGGTGGCGCCGTATGAAATCCACGTCGTGCCAGTTAATGTCAAAGACGATGTCCAGCGTGAAACCGGAGAAGAAATTTATGAACAATTGAAAGCGCAAGGATTCGAAGTGCTGCTCGATGACCGCAAAGAGCGCGCTGGCGTAAAATTTGCAGATGCTGATTTGATCGGCTTACCGCTTCGCATCACGGTTGGCAAACGGGCCGCAGAAGGAATCTTGGAAGTGAAAATCCGTGAAACCAATGAAACCGTCGAATGGCATAAAGATGAAGTGCACGACAAGGTACACGAATTCTTTAAGAAATAAATAGTAATCTGATATGATAAAAGGAAAGTACATCCGTACTTTCCTTTCTTTTTCTGAAATAAATGGCGAAGGGGATAATCATGATAAATGAGCAAGACGCCAAGATGAGATTTAAATTGCTGCTGCAGCATCTGGAGTTAACGGACGATGTCCATATGCCTTATTTTGAAGAGGCTGAATTGACACGTATGACTGTCCACAAGAAAGACCGGGCATGGCGCTTTATCGTCAAACTCAAGCAAGTACTGCCGCTTGAATTATTTGTTATTTTCCGCGAGCGACTGCAAGCCAAGTTTTCATCGATTGCAAGCGTTCAAGTACACATAGAAACATCCGCACAACAAGCTGACGGAGAGCAAGTTTCCGCCTACTGGCGACATGTCGTTGATGAATTGGCAGATATGGCCCCGCCGCTCCGTGAGCAGCTGTTGTCTCAAGCGCCGGTATGGAACGGCAATAAACTGATTATTGATTGCTGCCACGAACACGAAATGATGGCGTTGAAATCAAAATATACCGAAAAGTTGAGCCAAGTCTTCCAGCAATTCGGATTTCCGGCATTTTCAATCGATTTTCAGCTATCCGGAGAAGATCAGCAAGAAGCACGCGCTGCTTTTATGGAACAGCGCAAAGTCGAGGAAGAAGCGATGGCAAAACGAGCAGTCGCGGACATGAAAAAACGAGAAACTGAACGCAAAGAAAATGGCGCCCCGTCTGGTCCATTTCAAATGGGTTCTGCCATCAAGCCGGACGAGCCGATTGTCGAAATCCGTTCAATTGTCGATGAAGAACGCCGCGTGACCATCGAAGGCTTCGTGTTCGATGTCGAAGTCCGCGAATTGCGCAGCGGCCGTTCGCTATTGACGGTCAAGATGACCGATTATACCGACTCCATCCTAGTGAAAATGTTCTCTCGCGATAAAGAAGATGCGGAATTGATGGCACAGGCGAAAAAAGGCATGTGGCTGAGAGCAAGAGGCTCGATTCAAACCGACACCTTCGTTAGAGACTTGGTCATGATGTCGAACGACATGGTCGAAATCAATCCATCGGTCCGCAAAGATACCGCTGAAGTGAAGCGGGCAGAATTGCATCTGCATTCGCCCATGAGCCAAATGGATGCAGTCTCTTCAATTGGCTCACTAGTCGAACAAGCGGCGAAATGGGGGCATCCAGCGATTGCCGTCACGGATCACGCAGGGGTGCAAGCATTTCCAGACGCGTATGCCGCGAGTCAAAAGCATGGCATCAAAGCGATATTCGGTTTAGAAGCGAATTTAGTCGATGATGGTGTTCCGATTGCCTACGAAGAACGCCACGCCTTGCTTGAAGAAGAAACCTTTGTGGTCTTTGACTTAGAGACGACAGGACTATCCGCCGTTTACGATACGATCATTGAGCTCGCGGCGGTCAAAATCAAGGGCGGAAATATCATCGATAAATTCGAACGCTTTGCTAACCCACATCATCCACTGTCGGCAACAACTATCGATTTGACAGGCATCACGGATGATATGGTGCGCAATGCACCGGAAGTCGAGGAAGTCATTCGCGAATACCATGAATGGGCAGGAGACCATATTATGGTCGCCCATAACGCTTCATTTGATATGGGCTTTTTGTATGTTGCCTATAAAAAATACGGCATCGATCAAACCCATGCCACTATCGATACATTGGAACTTGCACGTATGCTTCATCCGGAAATGAAAAATCACCGCCTGAACACCTTGGCGAAAAAGTTCAATATCGAACTGACGCAGCATCACCGCGCCATCTACGATACGGAAGCGACCGCTTATTTACTGACACATCTATTGAAAGAAGCGGACGATAAAGGCATTCTTTACCACGACCAACTGAATGATTATGTTGGAACAGGAGATTCCTATAAACGATCGCGTCCGACTCATTGCACCTTGCTAGCCAAAGACCAGGAAGGCTTGAAGAATTTGTTCAAGCTCGTGTCAGCATCTCACATCAATTATTTTTACCGCGTGCCACGTATTCCGCGTTCGCTCCTGCAGCGCCACCGGAAAGGCTTGCTTGTCGGTTCGGGTTGCGACAAGGGCGAAGTATTCGAAGCGGTCATGCAAAAATCGATGGAAGAAGTCGAACGGACGGCGCAATTCTATGATTATTTGGAAGTGCATCCGAAAGAAGTGTATCAACCATTGATCGACCGGGAATTGATTCGCGATGAATGGAATCTTGAAGACATCATCAGAAAGTTAGTCAAAGTAAGCCGCAAACTCGATAAGCCACTGGTCGCGACAGGAAATGTCCATTATTTAGATGAAACGGATGCCATCTTCCGCCAGGTACTGATCGGTTCGCAAGGCGGGGCCAACCCATTGAACCGTTCGACCTTGCCGAAAGTGCATTTCCGGACAACCAATGAAATGCTCGATGCCTTTGACTTTCTTGGCGAAGAGACGGCACGTGAACTCGTCGTCGACAATTCCTTGAAAATTGCAGATATGATCGATGTCGTGAAACCGATTAAAGATGAATTGTATACACCGAAAATTGAAGGGGCAGACGAGGAAGTTCGGGAGCTCAGTTACACGATGGCTCGCTCGATTTATGGTGATGACTTGCCCGAGATTGTCGAAGCGCGCATCGAGAAGGAACTGAAATCGATTATCGGACACGGCTTCGCGGTTATTTACTTGATTTCACATAAACTGGTAAAAAAATCACTGGACGACGGCTACCTCGTCGGTTCGCGTGGGTCGGTCGGCTCTTCACTTGTTGCGACGCTTACCGAAATCACGGAAGTTAATCCTTTGCCGCCCCATTATGTGTGCAGAAAATGCAAAAAATCCGAGTTCTTTGATGACGGTTCTGTCGGCTCCGGCTTTGACTTGAAAGACAAAGAATGTCCGGACTGCGGCATTCCATATAAAAAAGATGGTCAGGATATCCCGTTTGAAACTTTCCTCGGATTTAAAGGCGATAAAGTTCCCGATATCGATCTCAACTTTAGTGGAGAATACCAGCCACAAGCGCATAATTACACGAAAGTGCTATTTGGCGAAGACAATGTCTTCCGGGCCGGAACAATCGGGACAGTAGCCGAGAAAACGGCATACGGGTATGTGCGCGGCTACGCCAATGATCGCGATATGACCATGCGGGGCGCTGAAATCGACCGTTTGGTACAGGGTTGCTCCGGCGTTAAGCGCAGCACAGGGCAGCACCCGGGCGGTATCATTGTTGTGCCTGATTATATGGACATTTATGATTTTTCACCGATTCAGTTCCCGGCAGATGCGCAGGATTCTGAATGGAAGACGACTCATTTCGACTTCCACTCGATTCACGATAATTTATTGAAGCTTGATATTCTCGGGCATGATGACCCGACAGTGATCCGTATGCTGCAGGATTTATCCGGCATTGACCCGAAGACGATCCCGACCGACGACCCGGAAGTGATGAAGATTTTCGCAGGGCCTGAGTCGCTCGGCGTCACGAAAGAGCAGATCGGCTGCAAAACCGGAACACTCGGCATCCCCGAATTCGGCACGCGCTTTGTCCGCCAAATGCTCGAAGATACAAAACCGACGACATTCTCTGAACTCGTACAGATTTCCGGCTTGTCACACGGCACGGACGTTTGGCTCGGCAATGCCCAAGAATTGATCCACAATGGCACCTGCCAGCTGTCCGACGTAATCGGCTGCCGGGATGACATCATGGTTTACTTGATTTATCAAGGGCTTGAGTCTTCACTGGCGTTCAAGATCATGGAATCGGTACGGAAAGGGAAAGGCTTGACGCCGGAAATGGAAGCGGCGATGAAAGAACAAGCGGTCCCGAACTGGTATATCGAATCGTGTAAGAAGATCAAGTACATGTTCCCGAAAGCGCACGCCGCTGCCTACGTCTTGATGGCAGTCCGCATCGCTTATTTCAAGGTGCATTTCCCAGTACTCTACTACGCCGCGTATTTCACGGTGCGGGCAGAAGATTTCGATGTCAACGCCATGGCGAAAGGCTCTCAATCGATTCGTGCCAAAGTAGACGAAATCAATTCAAAAGGATTGGAGGCTTCGACGAAAGAAAAGAACTTGATGACGGTCATGGAACTGGCGCTTGAAATGGTCGAGCGCGGCTATTCATTCCAAAAAGTCGATTTGTATAAATCCTCAGCGGATGAATTCCTGATCGAAGGCAATACCTTAATCCCGCCATTCAATGCGATCCCGGGTCTCGGCACCAATGCCGCGAAATCGATCGTTGCCGCAAGGGCGGAGGGTGAATTCTTGTCGAAGGAAGATTTACAGCAGCGCGGCCGCGTCTCAAAAACGATCATCGAGTACATGGATGATCACGGTTGCCTAGAGGGAATGCCTGATGCCAATCAGCTGTCCTTGTTCTAGTCAGTTGCGCCGTACCGCTAAGCATGGTATTATTGTAATAACATTTACTGATAGCTCTGTCGCAGAAGAGTGGGTTCTCCCGCTCTTTTCTGTTTGTTATGGCATATTATTGGCAGGAGGCATTTTATGAGCAAAATTACAGAACAAATTGAAGCAATGGCACAACCAATCGTCGATGAACTGGAACTTGAACTAGTCGATGTCGAGTTTGTGAAAGAAGGCAAGAACTGGTTCTTGCGCGTCTATGTGGACAATCCACAAGAGCCGATCGATATCGATCAATGCGCAATTGTCAGCGAGCGTTTAAGCGAAGAGTTGGATGCAACCGATCCAATCGAGCAGAACTATTTCCTGGAAGTCTCATCACCAGGAGCGGAACGTCCGTTGAAGAAAGAGAAGGATTTCGAAAAAGCATTGGAAAACTTTATCTACATCAAAACGTACGAACCGATTGAAGATGCGAAAGAATTTGAAGGTTATTTGAAGTCGTATGATGAAGAGCAAGTAGAGATTGAGGTCAAAATCAAAACTCGCAGAAAAACCATCAGCATCCCGAGAAAGAAAATTGCCGTGATTCGTCTGGCAATCGATTTTTCTGCAAGCTGAATAGAAGAATTTAGGAGTGAATAACATGAGCAGTGAGCTATTGGATGCTTTAGAAGTGTTGGAGAAACAAAAAGGAATTTCGCGAGATGTGTTGATCGAAGCGATTGAAGCAGCGCTTGTTACCGCTTATAAACGCAATTTCAACCAAGCGCAAAACGTCCGTGTCGATTTGAACTTAGATACGGGAACGATGCTGGTCTATTCGCGCAAAGATGTCGTTGAAGAAGTAGAAGATGACCGCTTGCAGATTTCATTGGAAGATGCGCACGCATTGAACCCGGTTTATGAAATTGGCGATATTGTTGAAGAAGAAGTTACACCGCGTAATTTCGGCCGCATTGCTGCACAAACAGCAAAACAAGTTGTCACGCAGCGTGTACGTGAAGCCGAACGCGGATTGATTTTTGAAGAATACGTGGACCGTGCAGATGACATCGTCAATGGCATCGTAGAACGCATGGATGCCCGTAATTTGTATGTCGGTCTTGGGAAAGTCGAAGCGGTATTGCCGCAGACAGAACAAATGCCAAACGAAAATTACCAGCCGCATGACCGCATCAAAGTTTATATCACTAAAGTTGAACGGACGACACGGGGCCCGCAAGTATTTGTTTCACGGACACATCCAGGGCTTTTGCGCCGTTTGTTTGAAAACGAAGTGCCTGAAATTTACGACGGCATAGTGGAGATCAAATCGATCGCCCGTGAAGCGGGAGACCGTTCGAAAATCTCGGTCCATGCGACGGATGAAGAGGTAGATCCAGTTGGCTCATGCGTCGGTTCAAGAGGCGGCCGTGTACAGACCATCGTTAATGAACTGGGCGGAGAGAAAATCGACATCGTGGAATGGTCAGAAGATCCAGTCGTTTTCGTTGCAAATGCACTGAGCCCATCTAAAGTGTTGGATGTGCAAGTGAGTGATGACGATAAGTCGACAACAGTTGTCGTTCCGGATTACCAATTGTCACTCGCCATCGGCAAGCGCGGGCAAAACGCGCGTTTGGCAGCGAAATTGACAGGCTGGAAAATCGATATTAAGAGTGAAACGGATGCCCGTGAACTGGGGATTTATCCGTCTGCAGAGTCAGCTTCTGCCGAAACAAGCGCAGACGAAGATGCGGATGGCTTTGATTTTTACGACGAAGAAGAATAAGCTGAGAAGGTGATATCCGTTGGCTATGCAAAAGAAGATTCCACTAAGAAAATGCGTCGCAACTGGTGAAATGCTTCCGAAAAAGGACATGATTCGCGTAGTACGCTCCAAAGAAGGAGACGTATTCGTCGACCTGACAGGCAAAAAATCAGGAAGAGGCGCTTATGTTTCCAAATCGGAAGATGCCATCGAACTAGCGCGTAAAAAGAAGGTATTGGACAAGCAACTTGAAGTGAAAGTTCCAGGCGAAATTTACGAAGAGCTTGTCCATGCCGTACGCAGAGAGCAGCTGAAATCATGAATAAAGAAAAAATCCTGCAGTTTTTAGGACTTGCCACGCGGGCACGCAAATTGGTCACCGGCGAAGAATTGGTGATTAGCGAAGTGCGGCGCGGCAATGCAAAATTGGTCATCGTGGCTGAAGATGCATCCGAAAACACGAGAAAAAAACTGCATGATAAATGCAATTCCTATAATGTTCCAGTGCGCATAGGCGCGAGTCGCTATGAAATTGGCCATGCAATAGGAAAAGAAGCACGCGTCGTTCTGGCGATTACCGATAACGGTTTTGCCAAGAAAATGACGAGCTTGTTTGATGAAAACTAACCGGGGGTGAGCAGATGACCAAAATTCGAGTACATGAATACGCTAAAAAAGTAAATAAACCAAGTAAAGATATCATTGACGAATTGTCAAAAATGAACATCAAAGTCAACAATCATATGGCGACTTTAGAAGATACTGCTGTGACGAAATTGGACGGCATTTATAAAAAACCTGCACAAGGAAACCGTGCACAAGGTTCACAATCCCGCCCGCAAGGCCAAAACCAGCGCCGCGGTCAAAGTGGACAAGGCAGCCAAGGTGGACAAAGTCGTCCTCAAGGTGGCCAAGGCCAGAACCGTACAGGTAGCCAAGGCGGACAAAACCGCACACAAGGTGGTCAAAACCGCACGCAATCGTCTCAGCAAGGCACAGGAACAGGAGCGAATGCTCAAGCTGGCCGCGGATCAAACTTTACGCCAAAAGCCGCTAAACCAGCTCCAGGACCAGGCCAACGCGGCCGTTCTGGTGGACCAGGACGCGGCGGGCAAAACCGCAATCGCAAAGGCAAACAGCAGCGTCCGGTAAACCCGATGCCGCCAATGCCGAAACGCGAAAAAGAATTGCCGTCAAAAATCACATTCAGTGAATCGTTGACTGTAGGCGATTTGGCGAAAAAACTAGGGCGCGAGCCTTCAGAAATCATCAAAAAATTGTTCATGCTCGGCGTTATGGCAACGATCAACCAAGAGTTGGATAAAGATGCCATTGAACTCGTCTGTGCAGAATACGATGTAGAAGTAGAAGAAGAGATCTTGATCGACAAAACAGATTTGGAAGTCTACTTCGAACCTGAAGAAGAAGCCAAAAAAGAAGAACGCCCATCTGTCGTTACAATCATGGGCCACGTCGACCACGGGAAAACGACTTTGCTGGATTCAATCCGTCACACGAAAGTCACTGCTGGAGAAGCAGGCGGAATCACACAGCATATTGGCGCGTACCAAGTCGAAGAAGATGGCAAGAAAATCACGTTCCTCGATACACCAGGACACGCAGCGTTCACAACCATGCGTGCTCGCGGTGCGAAAGTAACTGATATCGCAATTATCGTCGTAGCTGCTGATGACGGCGTTATGCCACAAACGGTAGAAGCAATCAACCATGCAAAAGCGGCTGAAGTACCGATCATCATCGCAGTCAACAAAATGGATAAACCGTCTGCTAACCCGGACCGTGTTATGCAGGAATTAACCGAGCATGGCTTGGTACCTGAAGCATGGGGTGGCGAGACCATTTTCGTACCGCTTTCCGCTTTAAACGGAGAAGGTATTGATACATTGCTTGAAATGATCTTGCTCGTTTCTGAAGTTGGAGAACTAAAAGCAAATCCTGGCCGCCGTGCAATCGGTACGGTCATTGAAGCAGAACTCGACAAAGGCCGTGGATCGGTCGCGACATTGCTCGTACAAGATGGTACTTTGCATGTTGGAGACCCAATCGTTGTCGGCAATACATTCGGACGCGTCCGTGCGATGGTCAACGACCTTGGCCGCCGCGTAAAAACTGCTGGGCCTTCGACGCCAGTTGAAATTACTGGTCTTAGCGATGTGCCACAAGCGGGCGACCGTTTTGTTGTCTTTGAAGATGAGAAAACAGCCCGTCAAATCGGTGAAGCGCGCTCGGCTACTGCCTTGCAAGAAATGCGTTCTGAAAAGAACCGCGTAACACTCGATAACTTGTTCGATCAATTGAAGCAAGGCGAGATGAAAGAGTTGAACTTGATCGTCAAAGCAGATGTTCAAGGAACAGTTGAAGCTATGGCTGCTTCGCTCTTGAAAATCGATGTAGAAGGCGTCAACGTGAAAGTCATCCACACGGGTGCTGGAGCAATCACAGAGTCCGATGTATCCCTAGCGGCGGCTTCTAACGCCATCATCATCGGCTTTAACGTACGCCCGGATGTCAACGCCAAGCGTGCAGCAGATGCAGAAGGCGTCGATATTCGCTTGCACCGCATCATCTACAAAGTAATCGAAGAAATCGAAGCCGCAATGAAAGGCCTCTTGGACCCAGAATTTGAAGAGAAAATCATCGGCCAAGCAGAAATCCGCAGCACCTTCAAAGTATCTAAAGTCGGAACGATTGCCGGAAGCTATGTAACAGAAGGCAAGATTACACGCGATAGCGGCGTACGTGTCATCCGTGATGGCATTGTCGTCTTCGAAGGCGAAATCGATACCTTGAAACGCTTTAAGGATGATGCAAAAGAAGTTGCCAAAGGCTACGAATGTGGTGTGACCATCAAAAACTTCAACGATGTCAAAGAAGGCGACATCATCGAAGCGTACATCATGGAAGAAATCGAAAGAAAATGATCCTCTCAATGGAATGCGAGTTTTTTATCCCGACCGCGCATTCATTGAAAGATAAACGGGCCATCGTCAAAAGCATGGTGACCCGTACGAAACAGAGATTCAATGTGTCGGCGGCGGAAGTCGATCATCAGGAAGTTTGGCAGCGCACGCGCCTCGCGTTTGTCACGGTCTCTTCTTCGAAAGAAGCAGCGGAACGTGAAATGGCTCATGTGCTGCGCTTTCTTGAAAGCAATCCGTCGTGGGAATGCATGGAAATAGAGAACGAATATTTGTAAGAACGGAGTGGATTCGAAATGTCATCAATGCGCTCGAATCGTGTAGCTGAGCAAATGAAAAAAGAGCTTGGCGAAATTATCGGCAGAAAATTGAAAGATCCACGCATCGGCTTTGTCACAGTGACAGATGTCGAAGTGACGGGCGACCTACAGCAGGCAACCGTCTACATCAGCGTGTTGGGCGACGACAAAGAGAAAGAGCAAACTTTGCTCGGCCTTGCCAAGTCTAAAGGATTTATCCGCTCAGAAATCGGGCAGCGAATCCGCCTGCGCAAAACTCCTGAATTGGCGTTTGAAATCGATTCGTCTGTCGCGTACGGCAATCGGATTGAATCATTGCTGCGGGATATCAAAGATCCAACAGAAGAATAAACCGAAAGCCTGCCCGTCTATTTTTAGACAGCAGGCTTTTTTCTACATAGTACCGATCGGTGTAACAGCCGATAAGGAAAGGGGTATTGGCCATGGAACCGAATGGAATTCTTCCGTTATGGAAAGAACCAGGCATGACATCACACGACTGCGTTTTCCGACTGCGAAAAATCCTGAAAACGAAAAAGGTCGGTCATACCGGAACGCTCGATCCGCAAGTGGATGGCGTTTTGCCGATTTGTTTAGGGCGGTCGACCAAAGTGGCCGAATACATCACAGATCAAGGAAAAACGTATGAAGCACAAGTATCAATTGGCTTTTCCACCGAAACAGAAGACGCGGAAGGGGCAATCGTCGAGCAAGACAGCAGTGACAAGGAAATAACGCGCAAGCAATTGGAAACGGTGTTGGCAAGCTTGACAGGCGATATAGAACAGATTCCGCCGATGTATTCGGCAGTCAAAGTGAACGGCAAAAAGCTTTACGAATATGCCCGTAAAGGGGAACAAGTAGAACGTCCGGTACGCACGGTACACATTGACTCGATTGAATTACTGGACGAGGCAACCGCGTGGAGAGGGCAGAACATCCAGTTCCGCATCCGTATCCGTTGTGGCAAAGGAACTTACATTCGAACGCTCGCTGTCCAAATCGGTGAAGCGCTCGGCTATCCAGCACATATGTCCCAGCTGACGCGCACACAATCCGGCAGTTTTACGAAAGAACAATGTGTGACGCTTGCCGAAGTGGAGGAAATTGCGCAAAATGGGGATATCGATTCTATTTTGCAGCCATTGTCATATGGCTTGAGTATTTTCCCTTTTGAGGAAATTGCAGCGGATTTGCTGTTCGGCATCAAGAATGGTCAAGTGCTCGAAGCACATCCAATCTTGAAATCGGAACCATTTGTCGTTTTCACCTATCATGGCAAACCAGCAGCGCTATACAAAAGGCATCCTGAAAAGGCTGGCAAAATGAAACCCGAAAAAATGTTTGGATTTCCTCCAACGGACGAGGTGTAATATGAAAATCATTCACTTGAGTTATCCTCACGACATGAAAGCACAAGAACATGGGCCATTGTCCATGGCGATCGGTTTTTTTGACGGCGTTCACAAGGGGCATCAGCGAGTGATCGGAACGGCGATAGACAAAGCGCGATCAACTGGTATGAAGTCGGCTGTTATGACCTTTGATCCACATCCATCGCTCGTACTCGGCGGCCGGAAAGAAGAAGTGTTTTATATCACGCCACTTAGCCAGAAAATGGACATTTTGCAGGAGATGGGCGTTGATATCTGTTATATTGTCCGCTTCACTTCCCAATTTGCCAAACTGTCGCCTGAACAATTTGTCGAGCATTTCATTGATGGCTTAGGCGTTAAGGAAGTCGTTGCTGGATTTGATTTCTCTTTCGGTTATAAAGGCGGCGGAGATATGGAATTGATGCAGTCGATCGGCAGCGGCCGCTATAATGTCACGACGGTCGGCAAAATCGAAGCGCAAGATGAAAAAATCAGTTCGACGCGCATTCGCCATTTATTAAAAGATGGAATGGTGGAACCGGTCCATCAATTGCTCGGCAGGCCCTACCGGATTTCTGGAACAGTCGTTAATGGTGACAAGCGTGGGCGGACAATCGGTTTTCCAACCGCCAATGTCGAACCAGAACTCGGCACATTCGTTCCAAAGCGTGGCGTCTACGCCGTACGGATTGAAGTGCAAGGCATGTATTATGATGGAGTTTGCAATGTCGGATACAAGCCGACATTCAACAACCCGGATGTTAAAAACTTAGTTATCGAAGTCCATATTCTCGATTTTGATACGTCTATTTACGGCGAGAAAGTCATTGTCGAATGGCATAAACGCATTCGAGATGAGCAGAGATTTTCCGGTATCGATGAATTGAAAGAACAAATCGGACTGGATAAAGAGACTGCTACGCAATATTTCAAAGTATAAGTAGGACAGTTGATTTCAGGAAATCACTGTGCTATGATATCAAAGTACTGAACGTACTAACCGTTGCTTGGCACATCGAATCACCAACGTTTGCTAGGTAATAGGGGCTATCAGAGATTAGGAGGTGGAACAGCATGGCAATCACTCAAGAACGTAAAAATGAATTGATCAATGAATACAAAGTGCATGACACTGATACTGGTTCTCCAGAAATTCAGATCGCCATTCTTACAGAAGACATCAACAACTTGAACGAGCACTTGCGTACCCACAAGAAAGATCACCATTCACGTCGTGGTCTATTCAAAATGGTTGGACGCCGTCGTAACTTGCTTAAATACCTACGCGAGAACGATGTACAACGCTACCGTGAGTTAATCGGAAGACTTGGCCTACGCCGATAATAGCAAGCAGAGAAAGCGGGATTCGTCCCGCTTTTTCTTTATGCTTAAAACATATCATTGAATCGCACTTGATGTGCTTTTTTGATACACTATTGAGAGATACATACTACAATGAAACACAGTAAGAGAGGAGCTCGACTATGGAGCAAACAAAAAAGACTTATTCATTTGACTGGGCTGGCCGCGAACTAAAGGTCGAAGTCGGTCAACTGGCTAAACAAGCGAACGGAGCGGCATTAATCCGTTACGGCGATACAGCAGTACTATCCACTGCTACGGCATCAAAATCACCAAAACCGTTGGATTTCTTTCCACTTACGGTGAACTATGAAGAGCGCCAATACGCAGTCGGAAAAATCCCGGGTGGATTCATCAAACGCGAAGGGCGCCCGTCTGAAAAAGCGACTTTGATCAGCCGCTTGATTGACCGTCCATTGCGTCCGCTATTCCCTGACGGTTTCCGCAACGAGGTGCAAGTCATTTCCATGGTTATGTCAGTCGATCAGGATTGCCCATCTGAAATGGCTGCGATGTTTGGATCGTCACTCGCTTTGATGATTTCAGATATTCCATTCGACGGGCCAATCGCAGGCGTCATCGTCGGCATGATTGATGGCGAGTACATTATCAACCCGACAGGCGAACAACTGGAGAAAAGCTCAATCAATTTGACGGTTGCCGGTACAAAAGACGCCATCAATATGGTAGAAGCCGGTGCGAAAGAAGTGTCTGAAGAGGCTATTCTTGAAGCGATCATGTTCGGCCACGAAGAAATCAAGAAATTGATCGCTTTCCAAGAAGAAATCGCTGCAGAAGTGGCTAAAGAGAAATCTGCAGTCCAATTATACGAATTGGATGCGGATTTGACGGCTGAACTGAAAACGGCTGTGGAAGAAGACATGAATGCAGCTGTTCAAGTAAACGAAAAGCAAGCGCGCAATGAAGCCATTGCCGCTGTTCGCGAACGTGCGCTTGAAGCCTATGCAGATTCAGAAGACGATATTAAAAAACAAGCAGGCCAAGTGCTTGATAAAATGGTTAAAGATGAAGTGCGTCGCCTGATCACGGATGAAAAAATTCGTCCAGACGGTCGCGGCCCATCCGAGATCCGCGCACTTTCTTCTGAAGTCGGCGTTCTTGCACGTACTCACGGTTCTGGCCTTTTCACGCGCGGCCAAACGCAGGCAATGAGTATCTGTACCCTTGGCGCACTTGGTGATGTTCAAATCATCGATGGCCTTGGCTTGGAAGAGACGAAGCGGTTTATGCACCATTACAATTTCCCGTTATTCTCTGTCGGGGAAACTGGCTTCTTGCGCGGCCCCGGCCGACGCGAAATTGGCCACGGCGCTCTAGGCGAACGTGCGCTTGAAGCAGTCATTCCAAATGAAAAAGATTTCCCTTATACGATCCGCCTGGTCTCCGAGGTATTGGAATCGAACGGTTCTACATCACAAGCAAGCATCTGTGCATCTACTTTAGCTATGATGGATGCAGGTGTGCCAATTAAAGCACCTGTTGCCGGAATTGCGATGGGCCTTGTGAAAAAAGGCGAGAACTATACGGTTCTTTCCGATATCCAAGGGATGGAAGACCATCTCGGCGATATGGACTTTAAAGTCGCTGGAACGGCAGAAGGTGTCACAGCCTTGCAGATGGATATTAAAATCGACGGCTTGTCCCGCGAGATCTTAGAAGAAGCATTGACTCAAGCGAAAATCGGTCGTTTGCACATTCTCGAATCGATGATCGCTACGATCAATACACCGCGCACGACTTTGTCGAAATTTGCGCCGAAGATCATCATGGTGAAAATTAATCCAGATAAGATTCGTGATGTCATCGGACCTGGCGGAAAAGTCATCAATAAAATCATTGATGAAACAGGCGTCAAGATCGACACCGAACAAGACGGCACGATTTTCATCTCTTCTGTTGATGAAGAAATGAACGCCAAAGCGAAAGCGATGATCGAGAATATCGTACGCGAAGCGAAAGTCGGCGAATATTACGAAGGCGCAGTCAAGCGCATCGAAAAATTCGGTGCATTCGTTGAATTGTTCCCGGGCAAAGACGGCCTTCTCCATATTTCTGAAATCCAGGAAGAGCGGACGAAAGAAGTGGAAGATGTCTTGAAGATGGGCGATATCATCAAAGTCAAAGTCATCGAAATCGACCGCCAAGGACGCGTCAACTTGTCCCGCAAAACGGTTTTGAAAGAAGAAAAAGAAGCAGCCGAAAAGGCTTGAAACAGTAAATGAAAACAGATTGGAAAAATTGCCGGTGGCACTCGCCGGCAATTTTTTTCATATACAGGAGGGCTTTCAATGGTTACCACTTATACTTGCCAAAATGGCTTGCGCATCGTTTCTGAACATATTCCGCATTTCCGCTCCGTAGCGGTCGGGGTATTCGTCAATACAGGGTCACGTGATGAGCGCCCGGAAGAAAACGGCATCACCCATTTCATTGAACATCTCTTGTTCAAAGGCACCGAAAAACGCAGCGCCAAAGATATCGCACGGGAATTCGACCGCATTGGCGGCGATTTGAATGCCTATACTTCAAAAGAATATACGTGCTATTACGCCAAAGTGCTTGACCATCATGCGCCGCTCGCAGTCGAAGTCTTGGCGGATATGTTTTTCAATTCAGTGATGGATCCGGTAGAGATCGATAAAGAACGGCTTGTTGTCAAAGAGGAGATCAGCATGACTGAAGATATGGCGGATGACGATGTCCATGAACAATTGTGGCGGGTGATGTATCCTGACAATGCCATCGGCGCGCCTATTTTAGGGACTGTCGAAACATTGGATCGGTTTTCAAGACAGCAAATCTTGGATTATATGGAACGCCACTATACCCCGTCGAACACAGTTATTTCCGTAGCCGGCCAAATTGATCATACGCTACTGGGGCAAATCGAAGCGTTATTCGGTTCGTTCGAGCGAAAAAGTCCAGACAATGCACATATTTTGCCGAATTTTGTCCCAGGGCAGTCGATTAAATATAAAGAAACCGAGCAAGCCCATATCTGTCTCGGGTATCCCGGCTTGTCGCTGCAGGATGACCGATTATTTGCGCTAGCAGTGCTGAACAATATCATCGGCGGCTCCATGTCATCTCGCCTGTTCCAGGAAATCCGCGAAGACCGGGGCCTTGCCTATTCCGTTTACTCGTATCATTCTGCCTACTCCGATCACGGCACGCTCGCCATATATGGCGGGACGGCCGATCATCAAGTTGGGGAAGTGGAGGAGTTGATTCGAACATCACTTCAGCGCATGCGAGAAGGCGATATTAGCGAGTTGGAAATTTCGGATTCCCGCGAGCAATTAAAAGGCAATTTGCTGCTTGGATTAGAAGGTACGGGTTCCCGCATGAGCCGCAACGGTAAATATGAATTGCTTCACGGCAAACACCAGTCCGCCGATGACATCATTCGCTTGATCGATGCGGTCAAACGGGATCACGTCCTTAATTTGATGCAATTGACTGCTGCTGCCCCCGCCGTCTCCATCATCCGTTCACAATGAAAGACGAATCGCGACATTTTGTCCCGCTAAAGCGATGAATTGTGATACAATAACGCAAATTAGTTAAGAAGGAGAGAGTCGAGTGAAAACCTATAATGTAGCGATCATGGGCGCAACCGGTGCTGTCGGCCAGCAAATGAAAGACCAGCTGGAAAAGCGCAACTTCCCTGTCGGGGATATCAAATTCCTGTCTTCTGCCCGCTCTGCCGGCAAAGAAATCAACTTTAATGGACAAACTTATATCGTAGAAGAAGCGGTGCCAGAATCGTTTGACGGAGTGGACATCGCTCTGTTCAGCGCAGGGGGCAGCATCTCGGAGAAGTTTGCGCCTGAAGCTGTTAAACGTGGCGCAGTGGTCGTGGACAACACAAGTGCGTTCCGCATGAACGAAGAGGTGCCGCTAGTCGTCCCTGAAGTGAACAAAGCGGCACTGAAAGGCCATTCCGGCATCATTGCCAACCCGAATTGCTCGACCATCCAAATGGTGTGCGCCTTGCAGCCGCTAAAAGAACAGTTCGGCTTGCAGAAGATTATCGTTTCCACTTACCAAGCTGTGTCAGGTGCTGGAATCGATGCCATCAACGAATTGAAAGATCAATCAGCGGATTTTGATAACGCTGCAACGGCCGAAGCGAAAGTCTTGCCTGTAAAATCAGCCGATCGCCATTATCCGATTGCCTTTAATGCAGTGCCGCAGATTGACCAATTCGCAGACAATGGCTATACCTTAGAAGAAATGAAAATGATCAATGAAACAAAAAAAATCATGAGTGACCAAGGCTTGGCGGTCGCGGCGACTTGTGTGCGGCTGCCAGTCGTTACAGGACATTCTGAATCCGTCTACGTCGAATTGGGTGACGCACCGTCCGTCCAACAAGTGAGAGAGGCGCTAAATGGCGCACCAGGTGTTGTCTTGCAGGACGACCCTGCCAATCAGGAATACCCAATGCCTTTGATGGCAGCTGGGAAAGATGAAGTATTTGTCGGCCGTATCCGCAAAGACCTCGACAACCCAAACGGCTATCATCTGTGGGTCGTTTCCGATAACTTGATCAAAGGCGCCGCGTTGAATTCGGTGCAAATTGCTGAAGCGCTTATTGAAGAACAATTGCTGTAAGCTGGTAACCAATCGTTCTGCCTCGATTAACGACCAGCGCGAGTAAAACCCATAGCCATCCGCCGATCGCAGAAAGTCGTTTTCTTTCTGACTCAGGCGGGTGGCTTTTTTTGCGAGCGCCCGGTTTCACTGCTGGAGCAGAAGGTGGAAGCTAGGGATTATTTTTTCTTTGGACTGTTACCGGTGATTACCGTATAATGAAGTCTATGGATCTGTACGGGTGAAATATTTTTAGGAGGAAATCAATTGAGTAAAATTAAAAATGAAGTCATTAGAGTCATTCCGCTTGGCGGAGTAGGAGAAATCGGGAAAGCGATGTACGTCATCGATATCGACGATGACCTGTTCGTCGTCGACAGCGGGTTGATGTTCCCGGAAGATGAGATGCTTGGCGTCGACATCGTCATTCCGGATGTCACTTATCTCGAAGAAAACAAAGATCGTGTCAAAGGGATCTTCCTGACGCATGGCCACGAGGATGCGATCGGGTCGATTGCTTACCTATTGAAGAAAGTACAAGCGCCGGTTTATGGGTCGAAGCTGACCATTGCGCTTGCTAAAGAGCACGTAAAAGAGCTTAGCTCGCTCAAACATCATAAATTCTTTGAAGTCACGAATAAGAGCCGCATGAATTTTGACAAAACACACGTCACCTTTTTCCATACGACACACAGCATTCCGGATGCACTCGGAATTGTTTTCCATACATCAGAAGGCGCGATTGTCCATACCGGGGAATTTAAATTTGACCAGTCGATGCAAGGCAGCTACCGCCCGGATTATGCCAAAATGGCAAAACTCGGTGAAGACGGGGTCTTAATGCTCCTGTCGGATTCCACTGAAGCGGAACGCCCAGGCTACACGACGTCTGAGACAGTCGTAGCTGACCATATCTTGACGGCATTCCACCAAGCGCCGGGCCGAATTCTTGTATCGCTTTATTCATCCAATTTCATCCGCATCCAGCAAGTGTTCGACATTGCGCAACAAACCGGCAAAAAAGTAGCCGTCATCGGCAAAAGCTTAGAGAAGAGCTACGAAGTCGGCTTGCGCCTTGGTTATCTTGAAGTGGATGAAGAGACCGTCATTTCCTTGAAGGATCTCGAGAAATACAATGATGATGAAGTGGTCATCATCGTAACAGGCAACCAAGGCGAACCGTTAGAAGCACTCGATAAAATGGTCAGACGCCAGCATAAAGACGTGCGCATTAACGAAACGGATACGGTGTTGATCACGTTCACGCCGTCGCCAGGCATGGAAGTGCCAATGTTCCAGACGATGAACAAATTGGCTAAAGCTGGCGCGAAAGTATTGACGTCTAATAAGAAAGTCCACGTTTCCGGGCACGGCAGCCAGGAAGATTTGAAAATGATGCTGAACTTGATGAAGCCGAAGTATTTCGTGCCGATTCAAGGAGAATACAAAATGCTCATTGCCCATTCCAAGTTGGCTCAGCAAGTCGGAATCGCAAAATCGGACATCTTCATTGCCGATAAAGGCGATATCGTCGAATACAGAAAAGAGAAAGTCCGCATGAGCGGCCGTGTGACGACAGGCAATGTCTTGATCGATGGAATCGGCATCGGGGACGTCGGCAATATCGTCCTGCGTGACCGCAAGCTCTTGTCGCAGGATGGAATCTTTATTATCGTCGTTACCTTGAACCGTAAGGAAAAACGCATTGCATCAGGTCCTGAAATCATTTCCAGAGGTTTTGTCTATGTCCGCGAGTCGGAGCAATTGCTTGAGGAGTCGAGTCAATTGGTGCGCAAAGTCGTCGATAAATACGTGACGCGCGATGCCTTCGAATGGAACAATATTAAACAGGAAATCCGCGATACGCTAAATTCGTATCTGTACCAGCAAACGAAGCGACGTCCGATGATCATTCCGATCATCATGGAATACTAAGAATACAAGTAAAGGGATTCCATACCGATGTTATCGGCAGGAATCCTTTTTCATTACGTGAGAAAAGAGGGAATTTCATGGCGCCAAGCCGTACGAATAAAAAACCTAGCGCGAAGCCGCGGACCAAACCACGTACCAAACCAAAAGCTAAACCAAGAGCGAAAAAGAAACGGCAACCCGTGCCGATGATCGCTTATGAAGTAATAGGGCTTATCATGATCGGCATCGCGATCTTAATGGTCTTCCGTCTCGGGTTAATCGGCCGCATGTTCAATAATATGGCAGAGTATCTGTTCGGCTATCTGGCTATTCTTGCACCCTTGGCATTGACGGCCATTGCTCTTCATATCATGGTCAAGCGAGGATTGCCGAAAATCCGTGCGAAAATTGCCGCAGGATCGCTGTTTTTGTTTGCGGGTGCTTTGTTGATCAGCCATTTAATCTGGTCAGCAAGTTCTATCCTGCCGATCACTTCGGCAAATGTCATGTCAGAAACTTCGAAAATGACGCAGATGACCGGTACACTCTGGGGCAATTATGAAGCGACAGGCGGCGGCTTTTTCGGCGCGGTATTGTATGCGCTGCTCCACGTCCTGTTCGCCACTGCCGGGACATGGGTGATCGCCATCATCTTGCTATCAATCGGTGCCATTATTTTAACAGGCAAAACAGCTGCCCCGGTTATTGCAGAGCGCTTGCCGGCAGTCGGTGAAGCAATGAAATCTTTGACAATACGTTTTAAACCGGAACAAAAACCGGCGAAAAAACAGCCGCGCAAAAAAAATGCACCTGAAAAGGTATTGGAAATGAACGAACAGCTCGCTTATGACGATGCACTAGAAGAAACAGAGACGACATTGGTCTTTGATCAGGAAACCGAGCGGGAAGCAGAAGACGACACTGACAAAGAACCGATCATTTCAGCCTTTACTGAAAAGGTCAAGCCGAAGTCCAAAGAGGCGGAAAATGAAAAATTGGCCACTGAGCCTTTTGAAGAAACCCGCCGCGTTGACCCTGAAACGGGTGAAATCCTTAAAGAGCCGGTGATGTCGATGAAAGAAGAAGCGGAAAACGAAGATTATTCCTTGCCGCCGATCGATTTGTTGACATTGCCGCCGCATAGCGACCAAAGCGGAGAATATTCAGGAATTCAGAAAAACGCTAAAAAATTAGAAAAAACCTTTCAAAGTTTCGGTGTCCGTGCAAAAGTGACACAAGTCCATATGGGGCCGGCTGTTACAAAGTATGAAGTGTTGCCGGACGTCGGTGTGAAAGTCAGCAAAATCGTCAGCCTCCATGACGATTTAGCTTTGGCGCTTGCCGCACGGGATATACGCATCGAAGCACCAATACCCGGAAAATCAGCAATCGGAATTGAAGTGCCGAATACGGAAGTGGCAGTCGTAAGCTTGAGAGAAGTGCTGGACTCTGAAGAAAACAATCGCCCCAATTCGAAGCTCTTATTCGGCCTTGGACGCGATGTTACGGGCCAGGCGGTCATGACAGAACTCAATAAAATGCCTCATTTGCTCGTAGCAGGATCGACAGGCAGCGGGAAATCGGTTTGCATCAACGGCATCATCACGAGCATCATCATGCGCGCCAAGCCGCACGAAGTAAAAATGATGATGATTGACCCGAAAATGGTCGAACTGAATGTCTATAACGGAATTCCGCATCTGCTTGCGCCAGTTGTCACGGACCCACGCAAAGCAGCGCAAGCTTTAAAGAAAATCGTTTCGGAAATGGAGCGGCGCTATGAGCTGTTTTCCCATACCGGCACCCGCAATATCGAAGGCTATAACGATTATGTTGATACATTTAATGCAGAAAACGACGACAAGCATCCGAAATTGCCATTCATCGTGGTTATTGTGGATGAGTTAGCAGATTTGATGATGGTTGCCTCAAACGAAGTCGAAGATGCCATCACGAGGCTCGCTCAAATGGCGCGTGCGGCAGGCATTCATTTGATCATCGCGACGCAGCGTCCGAGTGTCAATGTCATCACCGGCGTCATCAAAGCAAATATCCCATCGCGCATTGCATTTGCAGTATCGTCTGCTATCGACTCACGCACCATTTTGGATATGGGCGGAGCTGAGAAATTGCTGGGCCGTGGCGATATGTTATTCCTCGGGGCTGGGCAATCAAAGCCGGTCCGTGTACAGGGCGCATTTTTATCGGATGCCGAAGTAGAGAAAATCGTCGACTTTTCAATTGAACAGCAAAAAGCGCAATATCAGGAAGATATGATCCCGTCCGATGTTGAAGAAGTGAGCGTCGATCAGGAAACGGACGAGCTTTACGACGAAGCGGTGCAATTGGTGACTGAAATGCAGACCGCATCCGTGTCGATGCTACAGCGCAGATTCCGCGTCGGCTATTCCAGAGCAGCACGAATCATAGACCAAATGGAGCAGCGCGGGGTGGTCGGCCCTTATGAAGGCAGTAAACCACGCCATGTTCTGGTTCCTAAGCAGGACGATTATTGATCATTTACTAGCTGATTTGTGACAAAATGTTTAGTATTTGAGAAAAGTTGTTCAGGAAAATTCGCAGAATTCGACAAATTGCTATTTATTTCACTACTATTAAATGGTATAGTAATTCTGATTAGTAGGAATGTTTTACATCAGATGTCTGATCTCTGTCATGGGTGGTGAATCGTATGACAATCAAATCGGATCACCGTGCATTGTATCTTCAAGTGATCGATCGAATGAAGCAGGATATTGCTTCGGGTATCTACAAAGAGAAAGAGAAATTGCCCTCTGAATTCGAGTTATCAAAATCACTTGGAGTGAGCCGCGCGACTCTACGCGAGGCGTTGCGGCTGTTGGAAGAAGATAATGTCATCGTCAGGCGCCACGGTGTCGGGACGTTTGTCAATTCGAAACCGGTCTTTTCATCGGGCATTGAGGAATTGACAAGCGTCTCGGATATGATCCGACGGGCGGGAATGGAACCTGGAGTGGTCTACTTGAGCACTTCAGAGTCCATTTGTTCTGAAGAAGATATTAACCGCTTTCATTGCAATCCGGATGATTCTGTCATTTCCATTGAACGCGTCCGAACGGCTAATGGGGAGCCTGTCGTTTATTGCATCGACAAAGTTCCATCTGTCTATATGCCTGAAGATTTTCTCGGACGCAAAGAAAGCTCCATTTTCTCGGCGCTTGAAGAATCCGGCGATATCCGCATCTCGTATGCAGTCACTTTCATTGACCCAACGGGATATCACGAAGAGGCATCACCGATCCTTGAATGCGATCCGGAAACTGCATTGCTTGTATTAAAACAGCACCATTACGATGAAAACGATCGGCTAGTGCTGTATTCAAAGAACTACTTCCGGGCTGATAAATTCAGCTTCCATGTAGTTCGCAAACGTCTGTAAACATCTGATTCCTGCTATTATCAAAAAAACCTTGGGGGTTATCACATTGATTAAACGTAAATTTGGCGTAGGTTTATCATTAATGCTGGCGGCTGGCGTTCTTGCAGCATGCGGAAGCGACGAAGATACTTCAAACGGCGGCGAGTCTGCTGAAGGCGGAGAAGGCACTGAAGAAGCAAGCGATTTTTCTGTAGCAATGGTTACGGATGTTGGAGGCGTTGATGACAAATCCTTCAACCAATCTGCATGGGAAGGCGTTCAGCAATTCGGAGAAGATAATGGCCTTGAAAAAGGCGACGGTGGGTTCGATTACCTCCAGTCCGCTTCCGACGCTGATTACAACACCAACTTGAATAACTTGATCCGCCGTGACTTCGATGTCGTTTTCGGAATTGGCTTCTTGATGGAAGGCGCTGTTAAAGAAATTGCTGAGCAGCAGCCAGATGCACAAATTGCCATTATCGATGCAGTAGTAGAAGCTCCAAACGTTGCAAGCGTTTTGTTTAAAGAACAAGAAGGAGCGTTCCTTGCAGGCGTTGCAGCAGCACTTATGACAGAAACGGATAAAATCGGTTTTGTCGGAGGCATGGAAATTCCAGTTATCGAACGTTTTGAAGCTGGTTTCCTTGAAGGGGTAAAAGCTGTTGACGATTCAATCGAAGTCGATGTTCAATACACAGGTGCTTTTGATAAAGCAGAATTAGGTAAAACAACTGCTAACCGCATGTACAGTGCTGGAGCAGATATCATTTTCCACGCAGCAGGAGGAACTGGAAACGGCGTATTCACAGAAGCTAAAGAGCGCATCGATTCCAACCCTGATGAAAAAGTATGGGTTATCGGCGTTGATGCTGACCAATACGAAGAAGGACAAGCTGGCGATGTGAACGTTACATTGACATCTGTCTTAAAACGTGTCGACACAGCCGTAATCAATATTTCTGAACAAGCGATGAACGGGGAATTCCCTGGTGGCGAAACAGTCACTTACGGTTTGTCTGACGATGGAGTGGCGCTTGCCGATTCACGCGGTGCGATCCCAGAAGATGTGATGAGCCAGATCGAAGAATTCAAAGAGAAAGTCATCAGCGGAGAAATCGAAGTTCCGGAAACACTTTCTGAATAAGCTGTAGTCAAATACGGTCATCATAAAGACCGGGTATCCGGTCTTTATGATTTTTTTTCGCCTATTTTTCGAAAGATTAATAGATGAAAGGTTTCTGACAAATAGAAGCCTTTCATGTATTAATTCATTTAAAAAAGAAATAACCAGTCTCCGAGGGAGTGAGAATCGTGGAATATGTTATTGAAATGCTGAATATCCGCAAAGAGTTCGGGAATTTTGTCGCTAATGACGATATTACCTTGCAACTTGAAAAAGGCGAAATTCATGCACTGCTCGGTGAAAATGGAGCAGGGAAATCCACCTTGATGAATGTCTTGTTTGGATTGTATCAGCCAGAAGGCGGCGAAATCCGCGTCAGAGGAAAGAAAGTGGACATTTCCAACCCGAATGTGGCAAACGATCTTGGCATCGGCATGGTGCACCAACATTTTATGCTTGTCGAGAATTTTAGTGTCACTGAAAACATCATCCTTGGCAGTGAACCGACAAAGATGGGTGTTACCAATAAAAAAGATGCTGCCAAAAAAGTAGCGGAATTATCGGAACAATATGGACTTAATGTCGACCCTTACGCCATCATCGAAGACATTTCAGTCGGTATGCAGCAACGTGTGGAAATCCTGAAAACTTTATACCGCGGAGCAGAGATATTGATTTTCGATGAGCCGACAGCTTCACTGACGCCGCAGGAAATCACAGAACTGATCCAAATCATGAAGCGCTTGATCGCAGAAGGCAAATCGATCATTTTGATCACGCATAAATTGAAAGAGATCATGGACGTTTCAGACCGCGTGACGGTCATCCGTAAAGGACAAGGCATCGGCACGGTGACGACTTCAGAAACCAACCCAAATGATTTGGCAGCCTTGATGGTCGGACGCCAAGTAACATTCAAAACTGAAAAAGGTCCTGCGTATCCGACAGAAGAAACCTTAACGGTGCAAGATCTCGTCGTTGAAGACTATCGCGGCATCGCCAAGGTGAAAAACTTGAATCTGACCGTTCGCAAAGGTGAAATTGTCGGAATTGCGGGAATCGACGGAAACGGGCAGTCAGAATTGATCGAAGCGATTACGGGACTCAGAAAAGTCAAAAGTGGAAAAGTGTTGATCCACGGCAAAGACGTTACTGGAATGAAACCACGTAAAGTAACAGAATCTGGCGTTGGCCATATTCCGCAAGACCGTCATAAGCATGGCTTGGTACTCGATTTCCCAATCGGGCATAACATTGCCTTGCAAACCTATTACCAAGCGCCGATCTCAAAATCAGGGATCATGGACTATAACAAGATTACAGAAAAAGCACAGCAGATCATTAAAGATTACGATGTGCGTACGCAAGGACCTCATGAACCTGCACGGGCATTGTCCGGCGGAAATCAACAAAAAGCAATCATTGGCCGTGAAGTCGACCGCAATCCAGATTTGCTCATTGCAGCCCTTCCGACTCGCGGATTGGACGTTGGTGCCATCGAATTTATTCATAGCCGCTTGATTGAGCAGCGTGATAATGGCAAAGCGGTCTTATTGATTTCATTTGAATTGGACGAAGTCATGAACGTCTCCGACCGCATCGCCGTTATTCATGACGGCGAAATCGTTGATGTGGTGATTCCCGAAGAAACGACTGAACAACAACTGGGTCTTCTTATGGCGGGTCATGCGGAAAAAGACAAGAAAGGCGGGAAGCACAGTGTCGAATAGAGTGACCAATTTGCTGGTCCCGATCGTTTCCGTCGTGCTCGGCCTGATTGTCGGAGCAATTATTATGCTCGTCAGCGGCTATAGCCCGATTGAAGGCTATGCAGCATTATGGAACGGTATTTTTGGAGACCTTTACACCATCGGCGAAACACTTCGCCAAATCACACCTTATTTATTGGCCGGTCTAGCGGTCGCATTCGCTTTCCGCTCAGGGCTCTTTAACATTGGAGTAGAAGGGCAATTGATCGTCGGTTGGTTCGCTGCAGCTTATGTTGGCGTAGCGGTCGAATTGCCGAAAATCATTCATTTGCCACTGGCGATTCTCGCAGCAGCTGTGGCCGGGGCTTTATGGGGCTTTGTTCCGGGGCTATTGAAAGCCAAGTTCCGTGTTCACGAAGTTATCGTGACGATCATGATGAACTATATCGCGCTTCACGTAACGAACGCCTTGATCAAGACCGTTTCAGAAGGCGGAGACCGGACAGAGCGGATCTTCGCCAGTGCCTCGCTTCGTTCTGAGTTCTTGGAGAATTTGACGGAATTTTCCCGTTTGCACCTTGGCTTATTACTGGCACTCATCATGGTTGGTGTCATGTGGTTGATCTTGGAAAAAACGACGCTTGGATTCGAGTTGAAAGCGGTTGGCTTTAACCAGAATGCTTCTGAATACGCTGGGATGAACGTCAACAAAAACATCATTCTTGCGATGGTCATTTCGGGTGCGTTTGCTGGGCTTGCCGGTGCAATGGAAGCTCTCGGAACATTTGAATACGTCTCGTCCAAAGGCGGTTTCACAGGAATCGGCTTTGATGGCATCGCGGTTGCACTTCTCGGCATGAATACGCCGCTTGGTGTCGTGTTCGGCGCAACCTTGTTCGGTTCCTTGAAATACGGGGCATTGAACATGCCGAATGCTGCGGGCATTCCGATTGAAATTGTTGAAATTGTTATCGCCGTTATTATTTTCTTTGTAGCATCTGGCTATATCATTCGTTTGCTGCTGCTCCGAGCGGCCGGCAAAAAGAAGGAGGCGAAGTGATATGAGCTTTATGGATATCCTATATTTCATCGTCCCTTCAGCGATTTTCTATGCGGCACCACTTATTTTGGTCGCAATCGGCGGGGTGTTTTCTGAACGTTCCGGCGTTGTCAACATCGGCCTCGAAGGCTTGATGGTTATCGGCGCGTTTGTCGGGATTTTGTTTAACTTGCTGTTTGCAGACACATTCGGTGGAATGACGCCATGGCTGGCATTAATTGCCGCGATGGTGGCGGCGCTTTTATTGTCGCTGCTGCACGCTGTTGCATCGATTTCTTTCCGTGCTGACCAAGTCGTATCTGGCGTGGCCATTAACTTATTAGCAATTGCCCTTGCGCTTTACTTAGTAAAAAGCATTTTCGACAAAGGCCAGACGGATTTCATCAGTGAGCGTTTTGCGCGCTACAACGTTCCGTTTTTATCCGATATTCCGGTCATCGGCCCATTGTTCTTCACTTCGGTCTACAACACGTCGTTTTTCGCGATCGGCGTTGCGGTCCTAGCGTGGTTTGTCATCTATAAGACGCCATTCGGCTTGCGCTTGCGTGCAGTCGGCGAGCATCCGATGGCAGCTGACACGATGGGGATTAATGTAACAAGAATGCGTTATGTGGCGGTTATGATTTCCGGGGCTCTGGCTGGAATCGGCGGCGCAATCTATGCGCAAACGATTACCGGTGACTTCGGTCACGCGACAATCAACGGCCAAGGATTCATGGCACTTGCCGCAATGATCTTCGGGAAATGGCATCCGCTTGGCGCAATGGGCGCAGCGTTGTTCTTTGGCTTCGCACAGTCGCTGAGCATCGTCGGATCCTCAATTCCTTATATTCAGGAAATACCGAATGTTTTCTTGTTGATCCTTCCTTACGTCTTAACGATTTTTGCATTAGCCGGCTTTATCGGCCGTGCCAATGCTCCAAAGGCGAACGGAAAACCGTATATCAAAGGACAACGTTAAAAAATTGCGCCGCAAATCAGCGGCTTCAAAACCGGCGGGAAAGCTCCCGCCGGTTTTTTGATGGCAAAATTTAAGGGCCATGATAGGGCGGCGAGAAATTGCTTCATTAAAAAACGATGCTGGCATGGATTTTGCGAAGAATCCGCAAAAACTGAAAATCCCTTGATATACCCCTGCTTTTTTCCAGTGGTGCCTCCTGTTTCATTGCAATTAAAGGAAAAAGTCCGGTATAGTTAGTGTAAGAATCACGAGAGGGGATCCAATATGTTTGAAACCAATAAGATTGCACAAGGCGTCAATGTTCATGTACATCAAACGACGCAATTCAAAACAATAAATTTTTCGATCCGCTTCAAGGACCGGCTTACTGTGAAAAATGCTTCAGAGCGCGCGATCCTGGCGAATGTATTGCAACACAGCAACGAAATGTACCCATCCCATACGGCATTACGCATGGTGCTGGATGATTTATACGGAACATCACTATACATAGATGCCACCAAACGCGGAGACGACCACATCGTCAATTTGAATGTCGAAACCGTTAATGATCAATATTTGTCGGATAAAGGCGTTCTCGAAAAAGTATTGAATTTGATGTATATCGCTTTATTCAAGCCGAATTTAGAGAACGGACTGTTCAAGGAAAGCATTTTCAAGCGTGAACAAGAGTCCATCGTTCAGCGCATCGAATCTATAATTGACGATAAAACCCGCTACGCACAGCAGCGCATGATGGAACTCGGACTTCCGGGCCATCCCGCTTCTATCAATTCCAACGGATCGATTGAACAGGTGAAACAAGTGACGAATGAATCACTTGTCGCGGCATATAAAAATATGCTGGAAACAAATGAAGTAGAAATTTATGTGGTAGGGGATGTTGCGCCAGAAGTGATCACTTCCCATATCCGCGATTATTTCCGTTTTTCTGACCGTAAGCAATTGCCAGAAAAAACACAAAGCCAATTACAAACACCCGAGCAGTCACGCGTGCTGGAATACGAGGACATGAAACAAGGGAAATTACATATGATGTTCTTCACGCCAGTCACGTTCCGCGATGAGGATTTCCCTGTTATGCAAGTGCTGAACGGTGTTTTTGGCGGTTATGCGCATTCGAAATTATTTGCCAATATTCGTGAGAAAGAAAGCATGGCATATTACGTTTCAAGCTCATATGCTTCTCAATTCGGTTTGATGTTCGTCCTCGCCGGAATCGACCGCAAACTCGAAGAAAAAGCAGTGGCGTTGATTCTCGATCAATTGAATGAAATCAAACAAGGGCACATTACCGATACCGAAGTAGAGCAAACCAAGGCATTACTCAGCAACCAATTAAAAGAAGCGCTCGATTCGGCGAGAGGCCAAATTGACATTTACGACCAATACATGGAACTCGCAGAAGATTTCGAACCTGCTTATTTGATTGAACGGTGGGAAAAAGTGACAAAAGAACAGATTGCGCAAGCAGCGAAGAACATGAGCCTGCAATTGACGTATTTCTTGTCTGGCAAGGAGGATGCAAGCGATGAATAAAATGGAATTCACTCAACTCGAAGAAACACTGTATCACGAGGAACTGCCAAACGGCTTGACGGTTTACATCCTGCCGAAGCGAGGGTTCTCTAAAACATATGCAACCTTTACGACCAAGTACGGCTCGATCGACAATCATTTCGTGCCAATGGGCGAAACAGAAGCGGTTCAAGTACCGGACGGAATCGCTCATTTTCTAGAACATAAAATGTTTGAAAAAGAGGAAGGCGATGTCTTCCAAGAGTTCAGCAAAAACGGCGCATCTGCGAATGCCTTCACATCATTCACGCGAACGGCGTATTTGTTTTCAGCGACAGGGCGGATCCAGGAAAACGTCACAACTTTGCTGGATTTTGTCCAAAGCCCTTATTTCACCGAGCAAACGGTAGAAAAGGAAAAAGGCATCATCGCACAAGAAATCACGATGTACGACGACCAGCCGGACTGGCGCTTGTATTTTGGCATGATTGAAAACCTCTATCAAAATCATCCGGTCAAAATCGATATCGCGGGTACGGTCGAATCAATCCAGCACATTACTGCAGAGCATTTATACACGTGCTACCAAACGTTTTACCATCCGTCGAACATGACCTTGTTCATTGTTGGAAACGTTGAACCTGAAAGCATGATGCAATTTGTCAAAGACAACCAGGAAGCAAAAACATTCGATGCGCCTGCGCCGATTGAGCGCATCTTCCCAGACGAGCCGAAACAAGTAGCCGTGCAGGAACGGACACTGGAAATGGCGGTACAAAAGCCGAAAGTGTTTGTCGGCATCAAACCCGAGCGACTCGATCTCTACGGCCCTGAAATGCTCAAGCATGAACTGTCCGCACAACTTGCATATGAATTATTATTTGGCAGAACCTCGAAGTTTTATCATGAGTCATACGAAAACGGCTGGATCGATGAATCGTATTCGTTCGATTATTCACTCGAAAGCGGGTTTGGCTATGCGCTCATCGGAACAGATACCAATCACCCTGAAACGTTTGCAGAAGAAGTCAAAAAAACAATTCACCAAGCGGTAGAGAAGTGGCCGTTCGGTCAAGAAGACTTGGACCGTGTGCGCCGCAAGAAAATCGGCTTTTTCATGCGCGCGTTGAATTCGCCTGAGTACATCGCCAACCAGTTTACGCAATACGCGTTTAATGGCATGAATCTTTTTGATGTCGTACCGGTGCTTGAACAGATCGAAGTGGTTGATTTGCAAGAGGCCTTCGCCGCGGTGAGTGCAGAAAGCCAACAATCTGTCTTTACGATTAAATCACCGGAAAAACAACAGGCATGAAACGGTTTGCCTTAATTCTGGGTGCTTCAGGAGGCATCGGCAGTGCCATCGCAAGACAAATGGCAGACGATGGCTGGTCGCTTTACCTTCATTACCATAAAACGGAACTGGCAGCATTTGCAGACGAGCTCAGCGGTCGTTATACAGAGCAGGAATTCGTCATCGTCCAGGGCGATTTCATGAAAGATGGCGGGGCACAGCAAGTGGCAGATCAAATCTTTGACTGTTCGTGTATCGTTTGCGCCAGTGGCCATGCCCTCTACAGCTTATTGGAAGACACCAGTCATGCTGATTTTGACGCTTTATGGCGCGCCCACGTAAAGAATCCGATTGAGACGGTGCGCTTCGTGTCCCCTTATTTCAGGAGACATGCGAAATCTTACGTCATTTTCATCGCTTCGATCTGGGGCGAGACCGGCGCCTCGATGGAAACGGCTTATTCGGCCGCAAAGGGTGCGCAACTGGCATTCACGAAGGCATATGCCAAGGAAATGGCGCCATCAGGCACACGTGTCAATGCGGTGTCGCCGGGATTGATCCGCACGAAAATGAACAACGAGTTAACGGCCGAAGAATGGCGTGAACTCGAAGAAGAGATACCGCTTGGGGCAGGATCTCCTGAAGATATTGCCCATACTGTGTCATTTTTAACCAGCGGCAAAGCGGATTATATCACCGGCCAGACGATCCGCGTCAATGGCGGCTGGCTCATCTGAATGCGGTACCTTTTCATCATTGTTAATGTAGGCTATCATAAAGGCAATGGCGGAGAACGATGAATGCAGGGGAAGGGTGAGTGGAGCATGAAAGAATGGTATTTTGAATACGAGATTCAAGTAAACCGCCCGGGCTTACTCGGGGACATCGCATCGCTGCTTGGGATGCTGCGTGTCAATATTGTTACCATCAACGGCGTAGATCAGGGGAGGCGCGGAATGCTGCTGCGTGCAGAACATGACGTGCAGATCGAGCGTTTCGAACAGATTCTATCGACGATCGAAACCATTGCGGTGACGAAATTCCGTGAACCGAAGTTGCGGGACATTCTCGCCGTACGGCACGGCAGGTATATTCAGCGAGATGCTGATGACCGTAAAACCTTCCGCTTCGTGCGGGATGAACTTGGCTTGCTCGTCGACTTCATGGCGGAGATTTTCAAACAGGAAGGCCATAAATTGGTCGGACTGCGGGGAATGCCGCGTGTTGGCAAGACGGAGTCGATTGTTGCTGCTAGCGTTAGTGCCAATAAAAAATGGATTTTCCTGTCATCAACCATGATTAAACAAACTGTCCGCAATCAATTGATGGGCGATGAGCACAACGACAATAATATTTTCATCCTGGACGGCATCGTCACGAGGCGTTCAGCTGATGAGCGGCATCTTCAGCTAGTGCGGGAAATGATGCGTATGCCAAATATTAAAGTGGTCGAACATCCGGATAAATTTGTGGAGCATTCCGAATACAGCATCGATGATTTCGATTACATTATTGAATTGCGCCATCATCCAGAAGAAAAGATCACGTATGAAGTATTGGAAAAAAACACGTTTATGGACAATAAAGGCCAGGTGGATATGTTCGGCGACGGGTTCAATTTTTAACCGGGCAGGTGAAGACGATGGGACAATTGGGCAACAAGCTGAAGCAGGCAAGGCTTGACCAAGGCCTGAGTCTCGAACAGCTCAATGAGAAAACGAAAATCCAAAAGCATCATTTAGAAGAAATCGAAACAGGGAACTATTCAGCCATTCCAGGCGCTTTTTATGTACGTGCTTTTATTAAACGCTATGCGCAAGCGGTCGGTTTGGATGGCGAAGCTTTGTTAAGGGAGCATCAAAGTGAATTGCCTGAAGAGCAACCGCAAGCATCTCCTGCTAAGCATTTAACACGCAGGCCCGACAAGAAACAACGCAGCAACGGCCCCGTCTCGGAATCAATGCCGAAAGTATTGGTAGCATTATTCATTGTCTTCATTCTATTGGTCATTTGGTATTTCTATTTGCTCAGTACGTCCGGGAACGATCTGCAGCAAGAGGAAGAAGGCGGGGATGTGGAGTACGAGTCGCCGTCTGAACCGCAAGAAGAGCCACAGCCAGAAGCAGCGGAAGAAGAATCGCCTGCTGCTGAATCCGAACAATCAACAGAACCGCAAGAACCGGAAGCCCAGCTGGAGCTAGAGGGCGTTTCGGGTGAAACAACGACTTATACGTTTTCTGGCCCAGCCGATCGACAACTCGAGTTTTCGGCAGATGGCGCTTCTTGGCTGAGCGTTAAAGATGAAGGCGGTTCTGAATTATTGAGCCTCGCCCGCGTCTTTGAAGCAGGAGAAACAGAAGCCGTGGATCTATCGAATGAAACGGAAGTCTTTATGCGCATCGGGGATTATATGATGCTCACACTCGAACTAAACGGCGAAATCGTGCCGTACGAACAAGAGCGAAAACCGCAAAACATCATCATTCGTTTTGATGATGCTGAATAGCCATCACCTGATGGCTATTTTTCTGCAAGCATTGAAAGGAGAAAACCCAATGAATATACCAAATCAAATTACCATTTCTCGCATCTTGCTCATCCCGATTTTCATGGCACTCATGCTCATCGATTTCGGCTGGGGAGAAATCTCGCTTCTCGGAACGACGTTGCCCGTTGCCCATCTAATCGGGGCATTAATCTTTATTTTTGCATCCGCCACGGATTGGGTTGACGGCTATTATGCACGTAAATACAATTTAGTGACCACTTTCGGCAAGTTTTTGGACCCGCTAGCGGATAAACTTCTTGTTTCTGCAGCTTTGATCATACTGGTCGAGCTCGGATTCGCGCCGACATGGGTCGTTATTGTCATCATCAGCCGCGAATTCGCGGTTACCGGATTGCGCTTAGTGCTAGCGGGTGAAGGAGAAGTCGTGGCAGCCGGAAATTTAGGCAAAATCAAAACAGTGACACAATTGATCGCGATTATTTCGCTCTTGCTTTACAATATGGTTTTCGCGATAGTTGGCATTCCATTCGGCGAAATTATGCTCTATATCGCGCTGCTATTTACCGTTTGGTCCGGCTGGGATTATTTCTATGCCAACCGAAAAGGACTTATGACATCCAAATAAGCGCCACATGAAAGGGAGATCGTTATGAACGCTGAAATTATCGCGGTTGGCTCAGAGCTTCTGCTCGGCCAAATCACCAATACGAATGCCCGGTTCATATCCGGGCACCTTGCTGAAATTGGCATCAATGTTTATTACCATACCGTGGTGGGCGACAACCCTGAACGGTTGAAAGATTCAATTGCCATCGCCGAGTCTCGGGCAGATGTAATCATTTTTTCTGGCGGACTCGGACCAACAAAAGATGATTTAACGAAACAGACCATCGCCAATCACCTCGGGACGACGCTTTCCATGGACGATGCAGCGATGACATCGATTGCGGCATATTTCGATCGTGTCGGCCGCCCGATGACTGAAAACAACAAAAAGCAAGCGCTCGTGCTTGAAGGCAGTGATGTGCTCGTCAACGACAACGGCATGGCGCCGGGAATGATGTACCAAAACGGCGATCATCTCTATCTGCTGCTGCCCGGACCGCCGCATGAGCTCGAGCCGATGTTCCAATTCGAAGCGAAACCGAAATTGGTGCGCATGCTCAATCAAGAAAATATCATTCTTTCGCACGTACTGCGTTTTTACGGTATCGGGGAAGCGGAACTTGAAGACCGCCTGCAAGACATTTTAGATCAGCAAACCAACCCGACGATTGCCCCATTGGCTTCAGCAGGGGAAGTAACGCTGCGCATTACGGCGAAAACCGAGACCACAGATGAGGCATGGAAATTGATCGAGGGCGCAAAAGAACAAATCTTAGAGCGTGTTGGCGACTATCTATACGGCTATGACGACGATTCTCTCGCGTCGAAAGCGATCGACTTATTGAAACAGCAGGGTAAAACGATTTCAGCAGCAGAGAGCTTGACTGCCGGGCTGTTTCAGTCGGAGCTTGCTTCTGTCTCTGGGGCAAGCGCTGTACTTAGTGGCGGGGTCGTTACTTATAATGAACAAATGAAAGTTCAGCAGCTCGACATAGCGCCTGAGTTTTTTGACGAACATTCTGTTGTGAGTAAAGAAACGGCCGTAGCAATGGCAACGGCTGCTTTGGAAAAATTCGGTACAGATATTGCCGTGAGCCTTACCGGTGCAGCTGGACCCGACGCCCATGGTGAAGAACCGGTCGGCACTGTATGGATCGGCATTGCAAGCGATCAAGGCGCCGATACTTACCGGCTTGAACTATCGGGCCTAAGAAACACCAACCGTATTCGCGCTGTAAAACTGGCGCTGCATTACTTGATACGAACACTAACAGATGAAGATGCACGCAAAATTTAATTTTGCGTGTTTTTATATGCCCATTTCAGGGGAATGATAAAATAGCGAGGGTTAAATTCGGTAAACATTTATACGAACACGAATAAACGTTCGCTTTTTTCTTGTAAATTTCTCAATAAACTAGTATACTGAAATCAGTTAGAAAATTGGTTTTCACATAAAAGGAGGATTTCTTTTGAGCGATCGTAAAGCAGCGTTGGATATGGCGCTAAAACAAATAGAAAAGCAATTCGGTAAAGGTTCTGTCATGAAATTGGGTGAAAGTACGGGCCACAATGTCTCAACTGTTTCAAGTGGGTCATTGTCACTCGACATCGCACTCGGTATAGGCGGATATCCGCGCGGACGGGTCATCGAGATCTACGGACCTGAAAGTTCTGGTAAAACGACCGTCTCACTTCATGCTATTGCTGAAGTACAAGCTTCTGGCGGAACGGCTGCATTTATCGATGCAGAGCATGCACTTGACCCCGTCTATGCAAAAGCACTAGGCGTTAACTTGGATGAACTATTGTTGTCTCAGCCAGATACAGGCGAGCAGGCACTTGAAATCGCAGAAGCGCTTGTGCGCAGTGGTGCAGTAGACATCGTTGTTATTGACTCGGTAGCGGCACTTGTGCCAAAAGCTGAAATCGAAGGTGAAATGGGCGACTCTCATGTCGGTTTGCAAGCTCGTCTCATGTCACAGGCTCTCCGCAAACTGTCGGGCGCCATCAACAAATCGAACACCATCGCTGTATTTATCAACCAAATCCGAGAAAAAGTCGGCGTTATGTTCGGGAATCCTGAAGTCACGCCGGGCGGCCGCGCGTTGAAGTTCTATTCATCCGTACGTCTTGAAGTCCGCCGTGCAGAAGCTTTGAAGTCTGGCAACGACATCATCGGTAACCGCACGAAGATCAAAGTCGTTAAAAACAAAGTAGCTCCGCCATTCCGTACAGCGGAAGTAGACATCATGTACGGGCAAGGGATCTCGCGTGAAGGTGAAATCGTTGACCTTGCGGCAGATCTCGACATCGTCCAAAAAAGCGGCTCGTGGTATTCCTATAACAGCGAACGCGTTGGGCAAGGGCGTGAAAACGCCAAGCAGTTCATGCGTGAGCATGAAGATATCCGTAATGAAATCGCAGGCAAAGTCCGTGAACATTACGGCATGACAGCCGCTTCCTATTCAGTATCCGTTCCTAAAGATGACAAGAAAGAAGCAGAAGACTTTAACTTGCTCGTTGACGAAGAGGAATAGGTTCTTCCTGGAACTTTATAATGACTTTCGGTAAAGACTGCGAAGCGAATGCTTCGCAGTCTTTTTACAAGCAAGGGGCGCCGGCTTGGCAGGGTTGACAGCGCATAGGTCCATCTATACAATTAAAATTGTATTATTTACTAATTTTTAAACGAATGATGAAAGACAAAGAATGTATCGATTCATCCTTTGAAAATGTAAAAAATCAATAGCAAGAGGAGGTGTCCGAATGGGTATTACTGAGTTCATCTTCGCTTTGCTTGGTATCATCGTCGGTGTAGTTGTTGGGTATTTTGCATTGAAAAAGGCAAACGATTCCAAAATGGCAGGAGCCAAACATTCCGCAGAGCAAGTGGTCGAAGATGCAAAACGGGAAGCAGAGGCGCTGAAAAAAGAAGCCTTGCTGGAAGCGAAAGACGAAAATCATAAATTGCGTACTGAAGCTGAATCTGAAATTCGCGAACGCCGATCGGAAATGCAAAAACATGAAAATCGGTTATTGCAAAGAGAAGAAAATTTGGATCGCAAGGATGATGCATTAAACAAACGCGAGGCCGGCCTTGAACGTAAGGATCAGGCACTTGCCGAAAAACAACAGCATATTGAACAGATGGGAAGCAAAGCTGAGGAATTGGTTCAGCAGCAACAGACCGAAATGGAACGGATTTCCTCTTTGACACGCGAAGAAGCGAAAAGCATCATCCTCGAGCAAGTGGAGAATGAGCTGTCGACAGATATCGCAGTCATGGTCAAAGAATCAGAAGCCCGCGCCAAAGAAGAATCGGACAAAAAAGCGAAGAACATCTTGTCATTGGCAATGCAGCGTTTTGCTGCAGACCATGTAGCGGAAACGACCGTGTCAGTAGTCAATTTACCGAATGATGAGATGAAAGGCCGCATCATCGGGCGCGAAGGACGAAACATCCGCACGCTCGAAACCTTGACAGGCATCGATTTAATTATTGATGATACGCCTGAAGCGGTCATTCTTTCCGGATTTGATCCGATCCGCCGTGAAACAGCGCGTCTGGCACTTGAGAAATTGGTGTCTGACGGGCGCATCCATCCAGCGAGAATCGAGGAAATGGTCGAGAAGTCCAGACGTGAAGTCGATGAGCAAATTCGTGAAATTGGGGAACAAACCACATTTGACGTAGGTGTACATAACTTGCATCCAGACTTGATCAAAATACTCGGTCGACTCCGCTACCGTACAAGTTACGGGCAGAACGTCCTGAAACACTCTGTTGAAGTGGCGTTCCTGTCAGGCCTTATGGCAGCAGAGCTTGGGGAAGATGTAACCCTGGCAAGACGCGCAGGGCTTCTCCATGATATTGGTAAAGCTATCGACCATGAAGTCGAAGGCAGCCACGTGGAGATCGGTGTTGAACTTGGAACGAAATACAAAGAACACCCAGTTGTCATTAACAGCATCGCCTCTCACCATGGGGATACGGAAGCGACTTCGGTCATTTCGGTCATCGTCGCCGCAGCAGATGCACTTTCCGCTGCCCGTCCAGGTGCCAGAAGCGAAACGCTCGAGAACTACATCCGCCGGCTTGAAAAGCTGGAAGAGATTTCAGAGTCTTACGAAGGCGTCGAGAAGTCATTCGCCATCCAAGCAGGACGTGAGATCCGGATCATGGTTCGCCCGGAACAGATCGATGATATGACAGCTCATCGCCTCGCGCGCGATATTCGCAAGCGCATCGAAGAAGAGCTGGATTATCCAGGACATATCAAAGTGACGGTCATCCGCGAAACGCGAGCCGTTGAATACGCAAAATAAAAAACGAAAAAGGCTTCGTTGAATATCCATTCAAAGAAGCCTTTTTCTTATGGAGAAAGGTGATTGCATGAAAATTTTATTTATCGGGGACATTGTTGGGTCCATGGGAAGAGAAGCGCTGGAATCGTATTTGCCGAGATTGAAACGTAAATATGCGCCGGATGTCGTCATTGCGAACGGCGAAAATGCAGCGGCAGGGAGAGGGATTACCAAATCGATCTACCAAGACTTGCTGTTCATGGGGGTCGACATGGTAACGATGGGCAACCACACATGGGACCAAAAAGAGATTTTCGACTTTATCGACGACGTGGATTACCTGATTCGCCCGGCGAACTTTTCTGAGGAAGCTCCCGGTCGGGGCATGGCAACCGTGACGAAAAACGGCAAAACCTTATCGGTCATCAATTTGCATGGCCGTGTCTTCTTGCCGGCACATGACGACCCATTTAAGATGGCAGATGAATTGATCGCAGAAGCCAAGCAAGTATCGCCGCTCGTCTTTGTCGACTTCCATGCCGAAGCGACAAGTGAGAAAATTGCGATGGGTTGGCATTTGGATGGCCGTGCATCTGCTGTTGTCGGGACGCACACCCACGTTCAGACGGCGGATGCGAGAGTGCTGCCAGGCGGGACAGCGTATATCTCAGATGTTGGTATGACAGGACCGTACGATGAAATCTTAGGTATGAAGCGTGACTCTGTGTTGTATCGTTTCAAGACCAATATGCCGACGCGCTTTGAAGTGCCGAAATCAGGCCGTTCAGTCGTCAGCGGGTTTTTCACGGAAATCGATGACAATACAGGCAAAGCCCTAAGCTGTGAGAGAATTTACATCAACGAAGATTATCCTTTCCAAGCGTGAGCCAGACCTTGTCGAATTAGCGACAATTGCCCAGACAGCTTGTATCGAGCCCTATCCGTTCAGTATAATGAGTAAAGATGAACAAACTCCCGGCTTTGAGACAAAATGGTTGTCGGGTTTATCGAGTTCACTGTACAATCGTAAGCGAACAGGTTCTGACAGATAAAGAAAATCAAAATACAGCGTCTGATGCCGGATTATGGCACTGGACCAGGAAATGGGTGTCTAAGGAAATGACTTATACAAAACAGCAAATCGTCGATAAAGCGCGAGAAGTAGCGAACATGATCGCGGAAACAGAAGAAGTCGATTTCTTCAAGCGCGCAGAAGCGCAAATCAATGAAAACCAGCAAATCCGCGAAAAAATTGCCAGCTTGAAAAGCCTTCAAAAACAAGCGGTCAACTTCCAGCATTACGGGAAAGAACGCGCACTTGACTTGATCGAGAAGAAAATCCAGAAAATCGAAGAAGAAATCGATGCTGTGCCGATCGTACAGGAATTCAAGCAATCGCAAAGCGACGTCAATTCGCTCTTGCAGATGGTATCAACGGCGATTGCCAACCAAGTGACGAACAATATCATCACCGATACCGGTGGCGACTTATTGCGTGGCGAAACCGGATCCAAAGTAAGAAACGATGGCGGCGGAGGCTGCTCATAACCCACCACGCAAAATGAATTGCGCAGTGACATGATAAAAACTGAAAGAGCCCAGCTCTTTCAGTTTTTTCGTTTCTGCCTGCGAGTTTGTTATAATGGGGGAACGTACAATTGATTGAATGAGAGAGGGTAAACAATGGCACCGACACCAATGATTCAACAATATTTGCAAGTGAAATCCGAATACCAAGACGCATTCTTATTTTTCCGGTTAGGCGATTTTTACGAGATGTTCTACGATGACGCCATCAAAGCCTCCCAACTTTTAGAAATCACTTTGACAAGTCGTGGCGGCAACGGAGAAGACCGCATTCCGATGTGCGGGGTCCCGCATCATTCCGCGAAAAACTATATCGATCAATTAATTCAAAAAGGTCATAAAGTGGCGGTGTGCGAACAAGTGGAAGACCCGAAAACGACCAAGGGCGTCGTGAAGCGTGAAGTCGTTCGTCTCATCACTCCCGGCACGCATACGGAAGGCAAAAGTGTCGACGCCAAAGCGAATAATTTCATCGCCGCGGCGGATGAAGTGAAAGGTGGTTTCGGCCTGGCCTATTTAGATATCTCAACCGGCGAATCAACCGCGACTTACATAGCTGGCAATGAAAAAGCATTGCTAAATGAACTGCAAGCCTTACACATTCGCGAACTGGTCGTTTCAGAACAATTGCGCTTATTGCTGGCAGAAGAAGACCAGCAATTGATCTTATCGGTCGAGCATATGGAAGCTCCTTTTGAAGCGCAAGCTGAGTTGTTTGTCCATTGCCCAAGCGAATTGGAGATGTGCGGCAAGCGATTGCTGGCCTATATCGCAGCGACCCAAAAGCAATCACTTGGCCATATCCAGCCGTTTGCATTTCGTGAAAATACACGGATCCTCGGCATTGATTATTATTCGAAACGCAATTTGGAATTGATCGAATCGATTCGTGGCGGAGACAATAAAGGTACCTTATTATGGCTGTTGGACGAAACGGTCACGGCGATGGGCAGCCGGAAACTCAAGCAATGGTTGCATCAGCCTTTGGCGGACCGCTTTGCAATTGAAGCGCGCCAGCAAATGGTCGAAGCGTTGATGGACCGTTATTTCGTGCGGGTAGAATTGCAGCAATTATTGAAAGAAGTCTATGATCTGGAGCGTTTGTCCGGTCGCGTCGCATTCGGCAGCGCGAGCGGGCGGGATTTGGCGCAGTTGCGCAATTCTTTAGCCAAAATACCACTACTCGTGCGCGAGCTGGAGGGGGCGGGGCATGCTTCGCTCGAGCAATTCAGCACCGGGTTGGATCCTTGCCCGGAAGTATGCGACTTGCTGTCGGCAATCAGCGACAACCCGCCTTTATCCGCAAAAGAAGGCGGCATCATCCGCGATGGATTTAACGCACAATTGGATGAATACCGGGACGCTTCAAGAAACGGGAAAGACTGGATTGCGGAACTCGAGCAAAAAGAACGCGCAAAAACCGGGATCCGTTCCTTGAAGATCGGCTATAACCGAATTTTCGGCTATTATATTGAAATTTCTAAAGCCAATATGCACTTGGCGGACCTTGAACGATATGAAAGAAAACAAACATTGGCCAATGCGGAACGTTATATTACACCAGAATTGAAAGAAAAAGAGACCTTGATTTTAACGGCTGAAGAGAAAAGTTTGACGCTGGAATATGAATTATTCGTCAGTGTCCGCGAGCAAGTCAAAGAGTACATTACACGCATTCAGCAATTGGCATCAGAGGTCAGTGCACTCGATGTCTATATCAGTTTTTCGGAAGTTGCCGAAAAATACCGATTCACTAAACCTGCTTTTAATGACAGCCGGAAGATCTCCATTCGTGAGGGTCGTCATCCGGTCGTTGAGAAAATGCTCAATAAACAGCATTACGTACCGAACGATTGTGAACTTGGCGACGATGGCAATATGTTATTGATCACAGGCCCGAACATGTCCGGGAAAAGCACTTATATGCGCCAAGTGGCCTTGACGATTGTTTTGGCGCAAATCGGCAGTTATGTTCCGGCAGCTTCTGCAGACCTGCCAATTGTTGACCAGATTTTTACGCGCATCGGAGCGGCGGACGATCTCGTTTCCGGGCAAAGTACATTTATGGTAGAAATGATGGAGTCGCAATACGCCATCACCCACGCGACCGAACGCAGTTTGCTGTTGTTCGACGAAATTGGGCGCGGCACCTCGACGTATGACGGCATGGCGCTAGCGCAGTCGATGATTGAATACATTCACGAACATATCGGGGCTAATACCCTATTCTCCACGCATTATCATGAATTGACGGCATTGGAAGATACGCTTTCGAATCTGAGCAACGTCCACGTTTCCGCCATGGAACAGTCTGGAAAAGTAGTGTTTTTGCACAAAGTGAAGCGAGGGCCAGCGGATAAAAGCTACGGTGTGCACGTAGCGGAACTGGCCAATTTGCCGGAAGAGATCTTGCGCCGTGCGCGCGAGCTATTGCTGAGTTTCGAGGCGGATAACCGCAAAACGCAGCAGCAGGCAGAACAATTATCATTTTTCGATGAACGCGACACAGTAAATGAAGAAGTGCTGCAATCGATTAAAGACGCATCCGTTTCACGCATGACGCCGCTCGAGGCGCTACAAATGATTAACGATCTACAGGAGAAAATAAGCGGGGGAGGCTGATGTTATGGGCAAAATCCGATTGATGGACGAACCGCTGTCCAATAAAATTGCAGCAGGGGAAGTTGTCGAACGGCCAACTTCTGTCGTTAAGGAATTGGTGGAAAACGCCATCGATGCCGGCAGTACAGCCATTGAAGTACTGCTCGAAGAAGCCGGGCTGACCTCTATTCACATTATCGATAACGGCGCTGGAATGGATGAAGAAGATGCATTATTGTCTTTTTCGAGACATGCCACGAGCAAAATCGAAAACGAACACGATTTGTTTCGCATCCGTACGCTCGGCTTTCGCGGAGAGGCGCTTGCGAGTATCGCTTCCGTGTCGAAAGTTGTGCTGGACACTTCCGATGGAACCTCAGGAACGCATTTGGAAATGGAAGGCGGCCGGCTTACTGAACGACGGGCAGGAGCATTGCGCCAAGGAACAGATGTCCGCATTAATCAATTGTTTTTTAATACACCAGCGAGGTTAAAATATATGAAAACCTTGCAGACGGAACTCGGTCATACGATCGACTTGATGAACCGCTTTGCGCTCAGTTATCCAGGGATTTCATTTCGTCTTGTCCATGACGGCAAGCAGCTTCTTCAGACGGCTGGAAGCGGGGAAATCCGCCGCGTGCTGGCGGATATTTATGGAGTGGCTATCGCTAAAAAGATGATTGCGTTTGAAGGAGAATCCGCCGATTATCAAATTGAAGGATTTGCCTCGCTGCCTGAAATCACGCGTGCCAACAAAAACTATATTTCGTTATTTGTTAATGGTCGGTGGGTTAAGCACTACGCCATCGTCAATACGGTGCACAAGGCCTATCATACTTTCTTGCCGCTTGAGCGTCAGCCGATTGTCGTCTTGAATATTAAAGGGGACCCGTATTTGACAGATGTCAATGTGCATCCAGCTAAACAACAAATTCGATTAAGTAAAGAAAAAGAATTGCTCGAATTGGTCCACGAAACGATTCGTCGAGCGATTCAAACCGCTGTTCGCGCACCTGTCATCGAAAAGCCAAAGCCCATTAAGCAAGCCCCTAGTCGTCAATTGGATTTGTGGAAACGCCCGGAAGAGATGCCGCGGGAGCCGGAGAACAAGCCTACGATGGATTGGAAGCACGATCAGTTACAGGAACGACTAGAAGATTTCCATGTGGAAAAGCAAGTTGAACCGGTTATTGAACCAGCGCGCGAACCAGTAGAAGAAGTTCGGGGACCTTACGATGAACCGGTAAGCCTGCAAGACCGAGATGACAGCCCGCAATTTCCGGAGCTCGAAGTGGTCGGCCAAATTCATGGAACGTATATCGTAGCTCAAAGCTCAGACGGATTTTATTTGATCGACCAGCACGCAGCGCAAGAGCGCATCAAATATGAATTTTTCCGCGACAAGGTTGGCGACATCGATTCCAATGAACGCCAATCGCTGCTATTGCCTTTGACCTTTCATTACAGCCGGGACGAAGCGCTGCATTTAAAAGAGCATTTGGCTGCATTAGAAGAAAGCGGCGTGTTTCTCGAAGAGTTTGGCGATACCACATTCATTGTCCGGGAATACCCGACCTGGTTTCCAAAAGGTGTGGAGCAAGAAGTCATTGAAGATTTGATTGAACAAGTATTATCTGAGCGTAAAGTCGACATTAAAAAATTGCGCGAAGATGCGGCCATTATGATGAGTTGCAAACGGTCGATCAAAGCGAATCATTTTTTGCAAAAACACGATATGGAGCGTTTGTTGGCCGACTTAAAGCTGGCAGAACAGCCATTTACTTGCCCTCACGGCCGTCCGGTTATTATCCATTTCAAAACTTACGATATCGAAAAAATGTTCAAGCGCGTGATGAATTGAGTACAGTGGTTATCTAAGGGGTACGCGGGGAATAGGAAAAGACGCTTCATTATTAGACTAATAGAAGGGATGTGAACCGATGAACAGGACCAGTTCCTATAAAAAAACTTCGGATGGACACGAACTGTACTGCAGTCTGTACACAGTGGACAAGCCGAAAGGCCATGTGCACATCATCCACGGAATGGCTGAGCACAGCGGCCGCTACGAAGATCTTATCGGATTGCTGAACGGGCAAGGGTTCACCGTCTCTACCCATGATCAAAGAGGGCATGGGAAAACGGCAGAGCGCAACGGGGAGACAGGGTATTTCGCAGAAACGGATGGCTTCTCGAGGGTAGTCGAAGATGCGCGTGAAATCATTCAGTCTATGCAAACGGAAATCGGTGAACTGCCGTTTACATTGCTGGGGCATTCCATGGGGTCATTTGTCGCTAGGCGTTATTTGCAACTTTATGGGCAAGATGTGGACTGCGCCGTTTTATCTGGCACTGGCGGACACCCGGGAGTTTCGCTGTCTGCAGGCATCGCAGCTGCAAAGAGCTTTAGCAGGCTAAAAGGAAAGGCGTCCATCAACCCGATTCTCGGGAAATTGATATTTGGCAGTTACAATAAGGATTTCCTGGATGAGCCGTCCAAGTTTTCCTGGTTAAGCCGCAAAGCCGAAACAGTCGCACAATACGAAGCAGATCCTTGGTGCGGATTTGAAATGGCCAATCAATTTTATGTCGACTTATTCCAAGGGTTGGGTATCATTCACCAAATGGATGAAGTTGCCCGAATCCCTAAAAACCTCCCTGTGTTATTCATCAGCGGATCAATGGACCCCGTCGGTGCGAAAGGAAGCGGCGTATTTCAAGCGGCTGCCCAATTCGATAAAGCAGGCCTCGAGAACGTGAAGGTCTATTTAGCAGAAGAAGGCCGACACGAAGTGCTGCACGAAGTGAATGCTGAAACCTATCAGCAAGTCATTATGGATTGGATTAATGAATATGGTTGAAGTGATTGCGATTGTTGGCCCGACAGCTTCTGGCAAGACTGCACTTAGCATCGAATTGGCCAAACAGTTTAACGGGGAAATCATCAATGGGGATTCAATGCAGGTTTATCGGGGAATGGATATTGGAACGGCTAAAATCCGTTCGGATGAAATGGATGGCATTGCACATCATTTGCTAGACATTCTAGACCCGGACGAATCGTTTTCTGTGGCTGATTATCAACGGCTGGTCCGTGACAAAATCAAAGAAATCCAGCAGCGCGGCAAGTTGCCGATCATCGTCGGCGGAACTGGGCTTTATGTTCAATCGGTACTATTTGATTATCGCTTCCCAAAGCAGCAAGTCGACGAGCAATTGAGACAGGCGCTGCAAGAGGAGCTTGAGCGATTCGGGCCAGACGCGATGCATCGTAAATTGACGGCGTTGGATCCGACGATTGATATTCACCCGAACAATACACGCCGCGTGTTGCGTGCGCTGGAAATCTTGATGAGTGGTGAAGAAAAAGAAGACGGTAGTTTAGCGCAGTCGCCGATGTACGATGAGCTGATTATCGGCCTCGATGTGCCGAGGGACATACTGTACGAACGCATCGACAAACGTGTCGACAAGATGATGGACAGCGGTTTGCTCGATGAAGTTAAGGGCCTATATGACAGCGGGCTGCGGGATGTTCAATCCATTAAAGCAATCGGCTATAAAGAGTTGTATGGCTATTTTGACGGCGCTTATTCACTTGAAGATGCCATTGTTCAATTGAAACGCAATTCGAGAAAGTACGCGAAGCGCCAATTTACATATTTCCGCAACAAAATGCCGATTCTTTGGTTGGGCTCAGGGGCTGGCCAGGAAAACAATCTGGAAGAAATTAAGCGTATCTGGCAGGAAACTGACCGAAATCGTCGAATTGAACAAATGGCCAAAACTATACGCTAGAGAAACAGGGGGAGTTCCATGAAACCGGTTAATATCCAAGATGTTTATTTAAACCAGCTACGCAAAAATAATATTTTCGTCACAGTGTTTTTGTTAAATGGCTTCCAATTAAAAGGAACCATCAAATCCTATGATAACTTTACGGTATTGGTGGAAACAGAAGGCAAGCAACAATTGATTTACAAGCATGCGATTTCCACCTTTTCACCAGCAAAACCAGTATCGATCGAACACCAAGAATAAACAGTTTAAAACAGCAGGAGGAATAATAGATGAAATCAATCAGTACAGATGAACTGAACGAGAAAGTCGTCGCAGGAGATGAGCTCCATATCATCGATGTGAGAGAAGATGACGAAGTCGCAACAGGCATGATTCCTGGTGCCAAGCATATGCCACTCGGTGAATTGCCGGAGCGTACAGCAGAACTCGATCCCGAAAAACAGTATTACCTTGTTTGCCAGGCTGGTGGCCGTAGTGCAAAAGCGGCAGAGCATTTAGAGTCCAATGGCTTTCAATCTGTCAATGTCGACGGCGGCATGTCGTCATGGCGCGGCGAAAAAGTGTAAGAATAGGAAAAGCCGATCGGCATTTGCCGATCGGCTTTTATGATGTCGTGAGAATTTTGCGTGTTGGCAATTTCCACTTATACGTATAGGATAAGATTCTCAATGAGGTAATGGCCAAAAACAATGCATAAAGCATGAAATCGGTCCGGATTACATCAATGCTGATTAATAATCCAGCAATCGCTGCCCAAACAGCGTATATTTCTGCTTTCAACACCAGAGGTTTTCTCCCGGCGAGAAGATCTCGCACCATGCCGCCGCCGGATCCCGTCAATACGGCAGCTACGACTGCTGCATAGACCGGCAAGCCTAGCTCTACTGCAAACAAAGCCCCTTGCACTGCGAAAGCAGACAAGCCGATAGCATCAAAAAAATGGCCCCAGCGATTCCAGTGGCCAAGTGTCTTGTGGGGAAACAAAAACACGATGGTGATGGAGATGAGCGCCAGTTGGAACATGAATTCCTGTTCCCATAAAGCGGATACTGGGACCCCAATCAATAGGTTGCGGATAGCCCCTCCGCCGAATGCGGTCACAACGCCGAGCAAGTAGACGCCGAAAATATCGTATTCTTCTTCCATGGCGATGATCGCCCCGGATACCGCAAATGCAATGGTCCCGATGGCGCTTAGTACTTCCCAAGCCATTATTCGACGCCCTCCTTAACTTAAACAACTCTATGAATTGTAGCAGAATTGGAGTCATTTTCAAATAGCTAAATGAGCAATCAAACACCACAGAGAAATGGAGATTCCGAATGTTAAATTTGATGAAAAAAACAGAAGATATGATTCGCCCTCAGCTACAAGCTGCCGATGATATCGCCTTAGTTAACCAACAAAAAGTACTCGAAGCATTCCACCGCCAAAAAGTCAGTGATAACCACTTCCACCCGTCGACAGGCTATGGCTATGATGACGAAGGGAGAGACACATTGGAGCGGGTCTATGCCGACGTTTTTAAAGCGGAAGCGGCGCTTGTCCGCCCCCAAATTATTTCTGGAACGCACGCCATCACAATTTCCTTGTTCGGCATCTTGCGGCCAGGAGATGAACTTCTATATATCACGGGACAGCCTTATGACACGCTTGCTTCAATTGTTTCAGGAGGAGATGAAGATACAGGCTCGCTAAAGGATTTCAATATTTCCTATCGGCACGTGGATTTAAACAAAGAAGACAAAGTGGATTGGCCAGCTGTTGAACAAGCCGTTGCAGACAACACCAAAATGATAGCGATACAGCGCTCGAGAGGGTATGATAACCGGCCTTCTTTCACCATTAATGAAATCAAAAGCATGGTTGAAAAAATACGAAAACTCAAGCCGGACGCTGTCATATTTGTCGACAATTGCTACGGCGAATTTGTAGAAACCGAAGAACCCATCGAAGCGGGAGCAGATCTCATCGCTGGCTCGCTGATCAAGAATCCTGGAGGCGGCCTCGCTAAAATCGGAGGTTACATTGCAGGTAAACAAGCTTTTGTCGAAAAATGTGCTTACCGAATGACCTCTCCGGGTATAGGAGGGGAGGCTGGGGCTTCGCTTAATGCGCTCGCTGATATGTATCAAGGGTTTTTTATGGCCCCGCACATCGTCTCGCAAGCGTTGAAAGGGGCAGTTTTTACCGCAGCCTTACTAGAGAATGCGGGTATGAAAACCAGTCCTCATTACAATGCAGCCCGGACAGACCTCATCCAATCGGTGTCTTTCCAAACTGCTGAACAAATGGTGGCATTTTGCCGAGCAATCCAAGCGAACTCTCCTGTCAATGCACAATTTTTGCCGGAACCGGCTTATATGCCTGGATATGAAGACGACGTCATCATGGCAGCCGGCACATTTGTACAAGGGGCGAGCATAGAGTTGACGGCTGACGGCCCGATTCGCGCGCCGTTTACAGCCTTTGTGCAAGGCGGGTTAACCTATGAACATGTAAAACTAGCAGTGGTCCATGCCTTAAAAACTTTGGAAAAAGAAAAATTGCTGTAAAACCGTTCGAATAGCTATTCAAAATTTAATGTTAGAAAATCTAACATCTGTTTGACAAATAATCTAACGTGTAATAAACTGAAAATGTAGTAATTAGTGAAATGGGTGAAACTTATGACAAATCGGGTTCGCCGCACTATGCCCATTCTCCCGATCAGCATCGTAATGCAATTGACGGATTTGACAGCACGGCAAATTCGTTATTACGAAGAGCAACAGCTGATCAGTCCGGCCAGGACAGAAGGCAATAAGCGCATGTTTTCATTGAATGATGTCGACGCGCTGCTCGAGATCAAAGATTATCTGGAGCAGGGACTCAATGTCGCGGGCATCAGAAAATTGTATGAAACAAAAGTAATGCCGCTTAACGATCAAGCCGAGCCGAAAACACTGAGCGACGCAGAGCTTCGCAGCTTGCTGCGCGAAGAGATGAAGCATCAGGCGCGGCCGTTCAGCCAAGCATCTCAACGACATGGTGATTTATCCCGTTTCTTTAAATAGGCGGGCTACATAATATAAATAGGAGAGTGAACAGTTCATGAGCAAGTATTCAAAAGAAGACATTATTCGTTTGGTTAAAGAAGAAGACGTCAATTTTATCCGCCTGCAATTCACCGACATTCTCGGCGTTATCAAAAACGTGGAAATTCCGACATCCCAGCTTGAAAAAGCACTCGACAACAAAATGATGTTCGATGGTTCGTCTATCGATGGTTTTGTGCGCATCGAAGAATCGGATATGTATCTATTCCCAGATCTTGATACATGGGTTGTATTCCCTTGGATTACAGGTAAAGGAAAAGTTGCCCGTCTAATCTGTGACATCTACAATGCAGATGGAACGCCGTTTGCAGGAGATCCACGCACAAACTTGAAACGAGTCTTGAAAGAGATGGAAGAACTTGGATTCACTCACTTTAACCTAGGACCTGAACCGGAATTCTTCTTGTTCAAATTGGATGAGCGTGGTGAACCATCGCTTGAGCTGAATGACCACGGCGGCTATTTTGACTTGGCACCGATGGACCTTGGCGAAAACTGCCGACGCGATATCGTTCTTGAACTGGAAGAAATGGGCTTTGAAATCGAAGCTTCCCACCATGAAGTAGCGCCAGGCCAACACGAGATCGATTTTAAATACGCAGATGCTATCAAAGCATGTGACGATATTCAAACCTTTAAATTGGTAGTTAAAACCATCGCCCGCAAACACGGTCTTCACGCGACATTCATGCCGAAACCATTGTTCGGTGTCAACGGATCAGGTATGCACATGAACGTTTCCTTGTTTAAAGGCAACGAGAACGCATTTCTTGATGAAGATGGCGACTTGAAGTTGAGCAAAACTGCTTACCAGTTCATGGCAGGCATCATCGAGCATGCTAAAGCCTTTACTGCTGTCACTAACCCAACAGTCAACTCTTACAAGCGTTTGGTGCCAGGTTATGAAGCACCTTGCTATATCGCTTGGTCAGGTAAAAACCGTAGCCCGTTGATCCGTATCCCGGCTTCACGTGGCTTGTCAACACGTGTTGAAGTTCGTTCTGTAGACCCTGCAGCGAATCCATACTTGGCTATGGCTGTATTGCTCGGCGCGGGCCTTGACGGCATCAAGCGCGACTTGACCCCACCGAAAGCAGTAGACCGCAACATTTACGCGATGAACCGCAAAGAACGCAAAGAAGTCGGCATCGAGGACTTGCCAGGCACATTGTATGCAGCACTAGAAGAGTTGCAAGGCGATGAAGTCATGACAAAAGCACTTGGTTCGCATATCTTGAACAACTTCGTGGAAGCGAAGGAGATTGAATGGGATATGTTCAGAACTAGTGTCCACCCTTGGGAGCGCGAGCAATACTTGAAAATGTATTAATATCAAAAACCGGAGCCGAGTGCTCCGGTTTTTTTATGGTGAGCCTTCTAGGACTTCTGATGACAGTCATTAGGCAAGCTTGTGACGATCAGTGTGAAGATTGCGCCCTTTCACATATACGCTGCTCTGCCAAAACGTGGTAAGATTTTACTTATATGAAAGAACTTTTAATTAGTGGAGGGATAAAATGCGGTTTTTAAACATCATCATTGTATTTCTCATTGCTTTTTCGTTTGGCGGAATAGCCTTATACGCCATAGGGCCGAATTTATCATCGGAGGCAGTGGCGCAAAAGGCATTTACGGAACTCGAGCGGAGCGGCAAGATGGAAGACATGATTAGGCAGATAGAGAGCGATCCCGCTGTTTCACGTTACATGGAGGAACTAGAAGGACAAAGCGAATTTTCAGATGATGCAGAAGAAAGCGGCATGGATGTACAGCTTGAAGAAGAGCTTACTGATGATACAGCAGACATAGAAGCCGACACCGCTGCGCCTGAGGCCGATAAGGAAGAACTGGCTTTTGAAACCAAAGAAGACGCAGCCAGCGTAATGATGGAAAAAGTCGGGTTCCGTAATTTGTTGAAAATGAAGAACGCAGTTGAAAACGATACGATGACAGCCGAACAAGTCATGAACGAACTGGATGACGATTTAAATGAGGAAGAAATGCTGGCCCTGAAAGTGATGATTTTCAAGGAATGGCAAAACCGAAATTAAGGCTGTATTTATGCTACACTGATAAATGCATATCCATTCATGCTGAAGGGAGGAATCTTGGTGAAAACGTTTCAAGTAGAATTCTTCTTTGATCAAGGAAACACCATCGTGCATACAGTCAAAGCAATCGATAAGGAATCCGCCATAAGCCAAGTGCCATCAAACGGCACTTACGAATTGACGGACGAAGCAAAAGGCAAGATTTATCGCATTACGATTAATCTGGTTAAATACATTGTCGTATCGGAAATGCCATCGAATTAACGCATTGAAAAGCCGGAGAGAACATCTCCGGCTTTTTTGTTTTTAGTAAGATTACATAAGATGATTATAAAATATGAAAAACGATAGAAAAAAGGAGGAAGTCATGCTTTCCTCCTTTTTTCTATCGTTTTTTGAATTAAAGCTGAGTGTTTAGTGAATTTGACGGTAGACGCCGACGACTTTCCCAAGAATGCTTACCTGGTCAACGATAATCGGGTCCATCGATGAATTTTCAGGCTGCAACCGGAAGTAGTTGTCTTCGCGGAAGAACCGTTTAACTGTCGCTTCATTTTCTTCCGTCATAGCAACAACGATATCGCCATTGTTTGCCGTTTGCTGTTGTTTGACGACAACGTAATCGCCGTTTAAGATGCCGGCTTCAATCATACTTTCGCCCATGATTTCAAGCATGAAAATATGGTCTTCTTCCGAGCCGTATGTTTGCGGCAGCGGGAAATATTCTTCAACGTTTTCGATTGCAGTGATCGGCATTCCGGCCGTAACTTTCCCGATGAGCGGTACATGAAGGACCGGGCTCTTATCAATCAGCGCTTCTTCGGAGCCGATAATTTCGATGGCTCTTGGTTTAGTTGGGTCACGGCGGATCAAGCCTTTACTTTCGAGTCTAGCTAGATGGCCGTGAACTGTCGAACTGGATGCAAGACCGACCGCTTCGCCGATTTCACGAACGGATGGCGGATAGCCTTTTGCACGGACTTCATCTTTTATGAAATTCAGGATGTCTTCCTGACGCTTAGATACTTTTTTCACCAGTTTCACCTCTTTATAGGATTTATTCAAGATTAACTATCTATAGTATAGCAACTCGGGCATTGAAATGCAAACATAGGTTCGAATTTAATCTTGACAAGAAACGCCTGTTCGCTTTAATATGAGAACATACATTCCGAACGAATATTCTATAGGAGGCGGTTTTGATGACATTCTTTCGACAGAACTCATATTTGGTTTTCTTTTTCTCACTCATAGTGGTGTTTACGTTTTACGCGGTGATTAGCCATAATGTACAAAAACAGCAATTGGGCGAGCTTCAAGTCGAAAAAGGTGATACGCTATGGGAACTGGCTGAATCGTTCAGCGGTGAAACTCCCCATCATGAATGGATAGAAGATATAATGGAAGTGAACAATATGAAGACAACGAAAATTGTGGCAGGACAATCATTAAAGATTCCTGCTGATCAGCTGAACTTTTCTCCAGATGAAACGAAATACTATGCAGGTGATGCAGAATGAAGAAAAGGGCTTTAGTTTACTGCCGCGTTAGTACCACTAAAGATGAGCAAGAAACTTCACTGGAACGGCAGGAAGAAGAATTATTGTCATTCGCATTCGAGCAAGGTTATCTAGTCGAAGAGGTTTACAGCGACCAATATAGCGGCTACGAGATGGACCGGGAAGGGCTGCTTGAAATGCTCAACCAAGTCAAAAATGAAAAGGTCGATGCTGTTTTCATTCAGGATGAGACGCGTCTAGGCAGGGGCCATGCCCGCATTGCTTTATTGCATGTCATGAAAAAGTATGAAGTCGATGTTTACACTTTGTCTGACCACGGTCCTATTGCCTTGAACGACATGGACGATATGGTACTTGAGATCCTAGCTGTCGTCGAGGAATACCAGCGCAAAATCCATAATGCTAAAATTAAGCGTGGCATGAAAAGAGCGGTGGAAAATGGCTACAAGCCGGAGCGCAACTTAAAAGGGAAAGGAAACCCAGACGGTCGTGAACGCCTTGAATTGCCGGTAGACCAGATTGTCAGCTTGAAAGCGAGCGGTTTGACCTTCCAAGAGATTGCCGTAACCCTGCAAGGCTTTGGCTATCAGGCAAGCAAAGCGACGGTGCATCGCCGATTCCGCGAGTACCAGCAAATGAAAGAAAGCTGAAACCTTGCACAGTTCCGCCTTTTTTTGTACCATGAAGCAGTAGAAAGGGGGACTTTATATGCTATCTCCAGACAAGATCGGACGTATCAATGAACTATCCAAAAAGTCTAAGCGTGACGGGCTGACTCAAGAAGAGGCAAAAGAACAATCGGCATTGCGTCAAGAATATCTGCAAAGTTTCCGCAAGTCGATGCGTGGCACAATCGAAAATGTTACCGTCATCGATCCGGAAGGAAAAGACGTAACACCAGATAAAATCAAAAATAAACGGGAGAATAAGTATTTGAATTAATGCTTATTCTCTTTTTCATTGTATTCTGTCCTATTGTTGACTAAACTAGAATAGGATTAAATTTAGTTTCAGAGAGGATGTCACTATGTCAAACCATGCAGATCAACTTGCAGTGAATACCATTCGTACACTTTCTATCGATGCTATTGAAAAAGCAAACTCCGGTCATCCGGGACTTCCAATGGGCGCCGCTCCAATGGCGTATACACTCTGGACAAAACATATGAACCATAACCCAAGCAATCCGAACTGGTTCAACCGTGACCGTTTCGTGCTATCAGCAGGTCATGGATCGATGTTACTTTACAGCCTGCTTCACTTGAGCGGCTACGGATTGCCGATGGAGGAAATTAAGAACTTCCGCCAATGGGATTCAAAAACACCGGGGCATCCTGAATACAAGCACACAGTTGGCGTTGAAGCGACTACTGGCCCGCTTGGCCAAGGGATCGGCATGGCAGTCGGCATGGCAATGGCAGAACGCCATTTAGCAGCTACATACAATAAAGAAGGGCTCGACATCATCGACCACCACACATTCGCACTTTGCGGAGACGGTGATTTGATGGAAGGCGTAGCTGGTGAAGCGATTTCGCTTGCTGGTCACCTTCAATTGGATAAATTGGTCGTCTTGTACGACAGCAACGATATTTCATTAGATGGCGATCTGTCGATGAGTTTCTCAGAGAATATCCAAAAACGTTTCGAGTCGTATGGCTGGAACTACCTCCGCGTAGACGACGGCAACGACATGGACGACTTGTCTGCAAAAATCGCACAAGCAAAACAATCGACGGACAAGCCGACATTGGTGGAAGTCAAGACTGTTATCGGTTACGGTTCACCGAATAAATCCGGTAAAGCGGACTCTCACGGTGCCCCGCTAGGCGAAGATGAAATGAAATTGACGAAAGAATATTATCAATGGACATTCGAAGAAGATTTTCATGTACCCGAAGAAGTCTATGAGACTTTCAAAGAAGCGACAGAGACACTGGGCGCGAAAGCGGAAACGGCTTGGAATGAGTTGTACAAGCAGTACGAAGAGCAGCACCCAGAACTTGCTTCACAGCTACAATCTGCGATCCGTGGTGACTTGCCGGAAGATTTCGATTCACAGTTCCCGCAATACGAAGTCGGCAAAAAACAAGCGACGCGTGCTTCTTCTGGCGATATGGTTAATGCCATTGCCAAAACGGTGCCTTCGTTCTTCGGCGGAAGCGCTGACCTTGCAGGATCTAATAAAACGAATATCAAAGATGGCGGCGACTTCGATGCAGAACATCCGGAAGCGCGCAATATCTGGTTCGGTGTCCGTGAATTCGCAATGGGTGCTGCACTTAACGGCATGGCGCTTCACGGCGGCTTGCATGTCTTCGGCGGTACGTTCTTTGTGTTCAGCGACTACGTCCGCCCAGCGATCCGCCTAGGCGCTTTGATGGGGCTACCGGTCACCTATGTGTTCACACATGACAGCGTAGCGGTCGGAGAAGACGGCCCGACGCATGAACCGATCGAACAGCTTGCTTCACTACGCGCTATGCCGAACCTGGGAATCATCCGCCCGGCTGATGCGAACGAAACAAAAGCAGCGTGGCGCTTGGCGCTTACATCTAAAGACAAGCCGACCTTGCTCGTATTGTCCCGCCAAAACTTGCCGGTCCTTGAAACGACAGGTGAAAAAGCGGAACAAGGCGTTGAGAAAGGTGCTTACGTTGTATCTCCTGCAGATGACGCACAAGCTTTGCTTCTTGCGACTGGATCCGAAGTTAGCCTAGCAGTAGAAGCACAAAAGCAATTGAAAGAACAAGGCATCTCGGTGTCTGTTGTATCGATGCCATCATGGGATCGCTTCGAACAACAAGACAAGGCGTACAAAGAATCCGTCTTGCCAAAACACATCACGAAACGTCTTGCCATCGAAATGGGCTCATCATTCGGTTGGGACCGCTATACAGGATTTGAAGGCGACATTCTTGCAATCGATCACTTTGGCGCAAGTGCCCCTGGTGAGAAGATCATGGAAGAATTCGGTTTTACCCCTGAAAATGTAGCATCCAAAGTGAAACAATTGATCAACGGGTAATCACCTGCTTGATTCGATTCATGACCATTGAATGCTAGTCACGAAAGAGTGAAAGCCGACAGAATCATATTCTGTCGGCTTTTTTGTGTAAGAATTTCCATGTGCTCTTGTTACCGTATCTGGTTTTTTGCCAATTGAGCTGGCAATGTCCCCATCAAGGGCAATGCCGTCGCCACTTATGATGGGATAAAGAATAGTCTTTGTTTCTCTGTAAATTTCATGCCGTTCATATGGTCACGTCTTGAAATTTATAGTATAATCCTTTTTGGTGCATGATTTAATTGGCAACACGAAGGAGGTAATTTGTATGGATACATGGATCTGGATTGTTATCGTTATTGTGGCTTTACTCGCAGGTGTTGCACTTGGATTCTTTATCGCTCGCCGATATATGATGAAATATTTGCAAGACAACCCGCCGATCAACGAAGAGATGCTGCGGATTATGATGATGCAAATGGGACAAAAACCATCTCAAAAGAAAATCAATCAAATGATGGCTCAAATGAACAAAGCCTCGACAAAACCGGGCAAAAAATAAACGCTTATGCAATTATTCGCCCATAGGTGATGAATACAAAAAGAACTGCCGATTCGCATTGTGCGAATCGGCAGTTCTTTTTTGCGTTTGAATCAACCAGAGATTTGAGGAATGCCGGAAGCAAGCTTAGGCAACATTAAATCGTGCGCCCTCAAAAACTCTGCAATGGTACTTTCGTATTCTTCAGGGTTTTTATTAAATGATTGGGCATGTTCGCCCTGTGCGAATAATTTCAGCTCTTTGGGACCTTGTTTCAATTCGGATAATTCCTTTGTCATTTCTGGCAAGACGAACTCATCCGGTAGGCTGTGAATGAACAGCACAGGCTTTACGATGTTCTTCACGACTTCCCGGGGCGACACGGTCGTAATGGAATAGCCGTCCCGCAGCTTCAGGAACACATTCGCAAGGCGCAAAGCCAATGATGTACGAATCGGCGTTGTTGTGCGCATGACGTGTAAGATCTGTTCGCTGCTATCGGAATAGGCACAGTCGGAAATATAGAAGTCCGCTGAGTCTTCCATTCCAGCATACAGAAGCGTCGTCGCGGCGCCCATCGATTCCCCGTGTATACCAAAGAACAAAGAAGGCCCGGCATGGACTTTCAGTGCTTTCACGACTGCTTGCAAATCCAGCTTCTCGTAATGGCCGAAGCTCGTGGTCTTGCCACCGGATTCTCCGTGCCGGCGGTGATCATAGACGACCGAGTTGAACCCGAGGCGTTCGAACATGCGCGCGTATTTAAACGAATTCATTTTGCTTTCGGTAACGCCATGGCAAATGATGACGTAACGGTTTGTGGTGTGTGGCTCCAGGAAAATCGCTTTGATCGGATAGCCATTGGCAGATTCAATCCATTGTTCACTTTTCTTTACCTTGGCATACCAAGTTTCATCGTAGCGTTTGGCGTTTATTTCCCTTTCCAAAACCAAGGCTGCGTCTTTATTCTTTACATACATCAGACGGTTGCTGGTGGCAAAACCCAATGCGGCAAAAGAAGCGGTCAATGTGCTAGAAACAATGGCGGTCGCCACTAAGAATCGTTTTTTCATGGCCCACATACCTCATTTTCTGTTTTTATACAAAGTATACATACCTGTTTGCAGCTCGTTGGATACATGGGGCTCGATTAGCGCAATCGCTTTACAAAGCTCGTCAAGATCGACGCCCGTATCGATACCCATACGTTGGAACATATGGATAAGATCTTCACTTGCGACATTACCGGTCGCACCCGGTGCAAACGGACAGCCGCCAAGGCCGCCTGCTGAGGCGTCGAACCGATCGATGCCAGCAAGCAAAGCAGCATATGCATTAGCAAGTGCCATGCGTCTCGTATCATGGAAATGCGCGGCTATCAGGACCTGCGGAAATTGCCGTTTTAATTGGCTGAATAACTCATGGCTTTCCTGAGGGTTCGCGAGGCCAATCGTATCGGCAACGCTCAATTCATCGACTCCCCAATCGACGAATTTTTGGCATAAATCGATTGTCTTCTGTGGGTCGATTTTTCCTTCGAACGGACAGTGAAATGCCGTTGAAATACAGGCACGGACGAATACGCCGTCTTGTTTCGCTTTTATAATCAATGGTTTTAAAGTTTCCATTGATTGGTCTGTCGTCTTGTTGATGTTTTTTTTATTGAATGAATTGGACACGCCGACAAAGACAGCGATTGACTCAGCACCAGCTTCCATCGCGGAGTTGATGCCTCGTTCGTTTGGCGTCAAGACAAATTGCCGCCCGACCTTTTTCGCGCCAGCAACGATATCCCGTGCATCAGCCATTTGCGGCACCCATTTTGGTGATACGAATGAGGTCAGCTCCATTTCCTGAATACCTGATTGCTGTAAGGCTTTGATAAAGTCAAGTTTGTCCTCGGTATTGACGATTCGAGCTTCATTTTGCAGGCCATCACGCGGCCCGACCTCGATAATTGTAGCGGTTTTTGGTAAACTAAACATACTATCCCCCCTTAGCTTTATTGTAGCGATAGAGGGGATAAAAGAGCAAGAAGCAGACAAGGGGGACATAAGAAATGTCACAGGAAATTGTAATTGCAAGCGCTGTCAGAACGGCAGTTGGATCGTTCCAGGGGGCGCTAAAAGATGTGCCGGCAACTGACCTCGGAGCTATCGTTATTAAAGAAGCCTTATCGCGCGCAGGGGTAACGGGCGATCAAGTATCGGAAGTCATCATGGGCAATGTCTTGCAAGCGGGACTAGGCCAGAATCCGGCGCGTCAAGCTTCCATCCAAGCAGGCCTTCCGGAAACGGTGCCGGCGATGACCATTAATAAAGTATGCGGGTCCGGATTGAAATCGATCCACTTGGCGTATCAAGCGATTTTTGCGGGAGATGCGGAAATCGTCGTAGCTGGCGGCATGGAAAACATGAGCCGCGCACCATACTTACTAGAAGGTGCAAGAGGTGGCTACCGCATGGGCGACCAGAAAGTGGTCGATAGCATGGTCCATGACGGTCTGACGTGTGCTTTCAATGATTATCATATGGGCGTGACAGCTGAGAACCTTTGCGACCGTTATGACATTTCGCGTGAAGATCAAGACCGCTTTGCGGCACGTTCACAAGCCCGGGCTTCAGCGGCTATCGAGAGCGGTCGTTTTAACGAGGAAATCGTGCCAGTGGAAATTCCACAGCGCAAAGGCGATCCCGTTATCTTCAAAACGGATGAATACGTCAAGGCTTCTTCAACTGAAGAAAAACTTGCGAAGTTGCGTCCTGCATTCAAAAAAGACGGTTCAGTTACTGCTGGCAACGCATCGGGCATCAATGACGGTGCCGCAGCCGTGATCGTCATGACGAAAGAGAAGGCCGAGCAGCTTGGCATCGAGCCGCTCGCTGTCATCTCTGCGAATGGCAATGCGGGTGTCGATCCTGCTGTCATGGGCATCGGTCCTGTGCAAGCAGTAAAAAATGCATTGAAAAAAGCCGGCATGACACTTGATGAGATCGATTTGATCGAAGCGAACGAAGCATTTGCCGCACAATCGATTGCGGTCGACCGTGAATTGAAATTTGATCATGATAAGCTTAATGTCAATGGTGGGGCTATTGCCATCGGGCATCCGATCGGCGCGAGTGGCACCCGTATTTTCGTGACACTGCTTCATGAAATGAAAAAACGCGATGCCAAGACAGGCCTTGCGACATTGTGCATCGGTGGTGGCCAAGGTGTTGCCACAATCGTCAAACGGCCATAAGGAGAGATAGCAATGGCGAAAGAGAAAATCAATGAAAATGGCTTGTTTTCAGCAGACCAGTTAGCGAAGCTGCAATCCACAAAAAAAGAGCTATTGAAAGACCAGCAAAAAATTGAAGAGGAAAAAGAAGCGCAACGCCAGTTTGAACGCAAAGAACGCGAAAAGAACATGTCTTTTGCGGAACTGCTGGAGCGCCACGAATCAGGAAAAAAATACTGAAGGCAAAACCCCCTGTCACATGACGTGACAGGGGGTTCGTCGTTCAATATAGCCATTCAAACAAAAAAGAGACGAGATACAATGGGCCACCCACAAGAATAGTCCCGGCAGCAAAATAACTAAATCCCCATAACATCAAATTCAAGACATCGTAAATTGCCCCTGCCAAATCATCAATCAGTTTCATGGCCTTTCTTCTCCTCTCGCAGCACATCAACCATTGCCAATAATTATCCATTTGTTCTATCTTATCAAAAAACACGAGAAAGGCCAGTCGCTGTTTACAAGTAAAGATAATATTTTCCAATAAATTTTTATATTCCATTTACCGACAATTGATATAATAGATAAAGATCAATAAACTAACACGAACCATCAGCGAATGTGACTAAAAATTTAACTGCAGGAGGAGTAGATGATGAAAGCTGAAAAAGTGCCCGCAAGCCCAGAACTTGAACTAGAGCCACATCCATCACCAATTGAACAAAAGCCAGTCGCCCCACACACAAGAACGCTTATTCATTTCGGTTATTTTGTGCTCGTATTAACGATATTGTCAGTCATTTTTTCATTAATTAAAGTCATAGCAGATTAAAATATGAATAGAATGGATATAGTTTCCCTTTTTTTGAAACATCTGGCTGATCCATCCGTATATAATAGAGAAGGGAACATACAATTTAGTGAAAAGGATGGGATAAGATGGAGTCGATTGGAATTATTTCAATATTGATTGTCGTACTGATTTTGGCGGCTATTGCAGGAGCCGGTTATTTCTTCTGGATGAAGATCCGCTACCGTACCGCCAAATCGAACGAAGCCTTAATCATTACAGGCCCGAAACTTGGAGATCCGAAGAAAGATACAAATATTTTCACCGATGACGAAGGGCGGTCCATGAAGATCATCCGCGGGGGCGGTTATTTGCTAAGACGCTTCCAGACTTCGACGCCGGTCAATTTGACCTCGTTCCAGTTAAAGCTATCGACACCGCGCGTCTACACGAACGCCGGGGTGCCAATTGTTGCTGATGCTGTTGCGATGGTCAAAGTGGCAGACACCTTAAACGGCATCGCTAATTATGCCGAGCAATTCCTTGGAAAAAAGCAAGACGAAATAGAACGCGAGATCATCGAGGTACTTGGCAGTAATTTGCGTGCTATCCTGTCGAAGATGACCGTTGAGGACATCAATAGCGATCGAGAGAAATTCAATACGGATGTTCAGGAAATCGCGCAAAAGCAACTTGATTTGATGGGCTTTAAAATTACTTCACTCGGGCTCACGGATCTCCGGGATGCCGATGAAGACAACGGCTACCTCGAAAACCTGGGACGGCCACGCATCGCAGAAGTCCGCAAACAAGCGGAAATCGCAGAGGCGAATACGGAACGGGAAACCCGCATTCACCGTGCGCAAACCGATCAGGAAGCGAAAGAAGAAGAGTATATGCGTCAAATTGCGATCGCCGAGTCGCGCAAACAAAAAGACTTGAAAGATGCGGCCTTTAAGGAAGAAACCGAACGCGCACGTGCCAAGTCCGAGCAATCGTATGAACTGGAAAAGGCAAAACTCGCGATGGAAATCCAAGAAGAAGAGTTGAATATGCAGTTCATGGAACGTGAACGGGCCGTGCGCCTCGAAGAAGAGGAAAGCAAAGTCCGCAAAACGAAAGCCGATGCGAGCTATTACGAAACGACACGAACGGCTGAAGCGGAAGCGAGACGTTCTGTCATCGATGGGGAAGCAAAAGCGAAGATCAAACGCGATGAAGGGGCTGCTGAAGCGGAAGTCATCCGTGAACGCGGTAAGGCGGAAGCGGAATCCCGCAAACTGCTCGCGGAAGCTATGGAAGAACATGGCGACGTCATCATTGCAGAAAAACTGATTGACATGTTGCCGGTATTTGCGGAAAAAGTGGCACAGCCGCTTAATAATATCGACTCTGTGAAAATCATCGATTCAGGCAACGGCCAAGGCGTCCCATCGTTTGGCAGAAGCGTTACCCAGACAATGGTTGATATGCAGGAGCCATTGAAGGAAATGACGGGCATCGATATTGCCGAAATGCTAAAATCCTATACATCCAAAAAACAGCAAGCTATTGAACCGCTCAGCCCGCAAGTGAGCAATCAAGCTGCAGACGATGTGCCAAAAGAAGACCCGGAACAACTATAACAGCCATATAAAAAAGACGGAGAACCCAAAAGGTTCTCCGTCTTTTTATGGACAAGTTTAGACCGTCATGATATCTTTGACAATCTGTTTGAGGCTTTTAGCAACATCGTTGAAGTGAAATTCTTTTGTCGCTTGCGGATGCTGTTTGTTAAAAGTTTCACACGTCCGATTTGTAGAAAAAGGCGTCAAGGTATGAAGTTCCTTGGGCTGAGTTTCCGCCAATAAGCGTAAAGAAGCGAACACAGGCTCTGAAATTTCGAAACGTTGATAGCCATCTGGCATGCGTGTGATTTTTTCCGGGGCGTCTGCAAGCAGCCAGCTGTCTTCCGTTTCCCATGCCAGCTTATGATTTTTAAACTCCTGTCCAAGGGATCTTGTCACAGTTTCAACAACCAGGTACGAATGCATCGATACGGCATTTCCGTCTGCTGACTGATAAGATTTTTTGGATTGGGTCAAGTAAAAATTCATCATTTTGCACGCCCCCATTTTTCTTGAAAGTAAGGTTTGAAAATTTCAGTCGTAATCAGTATATTCACTTCTAGGTATTCTTTCAAACCTGCAAAAGTCCTTTTCGAGAAATTAAATCGACTAGGTAGAAAATCGGTCTTTTTTGGAAGCTGAAGAAGAAAAGATGTGAAAACCCGCTACCTAAAGGAAAAGCGATACTATTTATTTTAGCTATTATGAGGGGAAGTCATGGCAACTCATAAAAAAGATTCAAAAGGCCTAAATGGATTGAATAAGGCTTGCCTAAAACAAGAGGGAAAAAAACAGCGCCCTTAATGTAATAGGGGCGCTGATGGTGAAAGGCAGTCAATCGCGATGCTGTTCGTAGCGATCAAGACGCGTCGCTGCTTTTGCCGCATCGATCTGTTGTGGGCTAACCGTCTGATGATACGCCTGCAAAGTGTCACGCAGTTGTTCAGTGCTGCTCGCACCCGTAACGGCCGAAGAGACCGTGCGATCCGCTAAGATGGAATGTAAAGCGAGCGAATGCACATTGGCGTGGATAGCAGACAGTTTATTTAACACGCTACCCAGTTGATCTGGACCGTACTGAAGGTAATCGCCCATTTTCTCAGCACGCTTTGGCCCTTCAGCTGTCAATAGGCCTTTCGCTAAGCTGCCGCGTGCCACGACAGAGCGGCCGGATTGGCCAATTTCTGGCAAGAATTCTTCCGGACGGCGGTCGAGCAAGCTGTACTGCATCATGATCGAAGCGATCTCGCTGTTGTCCATAAAGCGGCGGATGACATTCGGGCGGATGGACGAAATTCCATAAGCACGGATTAAGCCCTCTTTTTTCAATTCTTCGAAAGCGTCAATCGTTTCTTCCGAGTCGTCGGTGATCATGCCACCGTGAAGCTGATACAAATCCAAGTAATCGGTGTTAAGGCGGCGGAGCGAGTGGTGGATCTGTTCTTTGATATACGCTTTGGTCGGATTCCACTTCACTTCATCCGATTCTTCTGACCATTCATTTCCCACTTTGCTCGCGAGGATGATGTCTTGCCGGCGATCGCCAAGTGCGCCGCCAACGATTGCCTCATTCTTTCCTTTGCCGTAAAAATCGGCTGTGTCGAAATAGGTAACGCCATTATCTAATGCTTCGTCGATAATGGCTCTTGCTTGTTTCGGGTCTTCCGGCAATGACATGCAGCCGAGTGCAATTTCACTGATTTCAAGCCCGCTGGTGCCCAGTGTATTGTATTTCATTTTTTCACCCCGTTGTAAAAGTTTATTTCCTCTATGGTATACTTTGCGGTATTGAAACTACAAATGAAATGAGGCCGAGCATGAAGAAATTTGAAGAAAAAACAATTCATAGTGAACGATTATACGAAGGCAAAGTCATTAATTTGAAAGTGGACGATGTGACCTTGCCGAATGGCAAACAGTCAAAGCGCGAATTAATCGAACATCCAGGAGCGGTAGCGGTCATCGCCTTGACGGCTGAAGGGAAAATCATCATGGTCGAACAATACCGTAAAGCGCTAGAGCGTTCACTAGTCGAAATACCAGCCGGAAAACTGGAACCTGGCGAAGCTCCGGAATATACGGCGATGCGAGAGCTGGAAGAAGAGACAGGCTATTCAGCGGACAAGCTTGAAAAAGTAATCAGCTTCTCGACATCTCCTGGATTTGCTGATGAAGTGGTGCATGTTTTCTTTGCCACCGGTTTGCACCGCGCAGAAAATGGCGCAGTAACAGACGAAGATGAGTTTGTGGAATTGCTCGAGGTGACGGTTGAAGAAGCACAAGGATTGATCGACAACGAGCGTATATACGATGCCAAAACCGCTTACGCTGTTCAATGGGTTAAAAACTACTTATCAGATAAGAATTAATCCAATTACCAGTTGAGAATGATTCTAAATAATAAACGCATCCATTGTTGTAATCGAGAACGCCCTTTTGATATAATGAATACAGTTTGAGGGAGGGCGTCGCATGGAAACAAGGATAGATCGCATAAAGAAACAATTACACGCTGCGAGTTATAAGCTGACGCCACAGCGTGAAGCAACGGTACGGATTTTATTGGACCATGAAGAAGATCATCTAAGTGCTGAAGATGTCTATCTTTTGGTCAAAGACATTGCGCCGGAAATCGGCTTGGCGACAGTATACCGTACATTGGAACTTCTGACCGAATTAAAAATTGTTGATAAAATAAACTTTGGGGATGGCGTTTCCCGTTATGATTTGCGTCAGGAAGGCGCAGCACACTTTCATCATCATTTGGTTTGCTTGGAATGTGGGGCAGTGGATGAAATACAAGAAGATTTACTTGAAGATGTTGAGACGGTCGTGGAAAAGCGCTGGAATTTCCAGATCAAAGATCACCGTCTGACTTTTCATGGCATTTGCTGGCGCTGCAACGACTTGGGTGCCGATAAGCCGGAAAAAGACGCTTAAAAGGCGGCCTGTTGAAGGCCGTCTTTTTTCATCCTCAAGAAAAGAGCGTGTAAAGGAGGAATTCCGATGAACGATGCGAAAGATGCATTGGATGATTATTTGCATTTTTTACGGGTGGAAAGGCAGCTTGCCGATAACACCTTGACCTCATACGAACGTGATTTGAAAGTCTATATACAGTATATGAATGAAGTGGAACAATTGGAGTCGCTCGGAAAAATCGAACGTGTCCATATTCTCAATCACTTGCGCCATCTTCAGGAACTGGCGAAAACTTCGAGGACGGTGGCAAGGCATATTTCCTCAATCCGCAGCTTCCACCAGTTTTTGATTAGGGAAAAACGCAGCGATTCGGATCCAACGGTACATTTGGAAATGCCTCAAATGGATAAGAAGTTGCCGAATATCCTCTCTATAGAAGAAATTGATGCTTTATTGAATTCGCCGGATACGTCAAAAGCCAGTGGGCTGCGGGACCGAGCCATGCTGGAATTACTTTATGCAAGTGGCATGCGAGTCAGTGAATGCATCAATTTGGACATTGAGGATGTCCATCTGACAATGGGATTCGTCCGGTGCGTAGGCAAAGGGGGAAAAGAGCGCATCATTCCGCTTGGCAGAGCAGCGCTTGAGGCGAACCGTCAATACCTTGAATCGGGTCGTCTTGCATTGCGAAATCCAGTGGAAAAAACGGATGCTTTGTTCATTAATCAAAGAGGAAAACGACTGACCAGGCAGGGATTCTGGAAATTATTGAAACAGCACGCCAAAAAAGCAGGGATTCAAAAAGAATTGACGCCGCATACTTTGCGTCATTCATTCGCGACCCATTTGATTGAAAATGGCGCAGATTTGCGTGCGGTACAAGAAATGTTGGGACACGCGGATATTTCAACCACACAAATTTATACTCACGTCAGCAAGACGCGTTTAAAAGATGTCTACTCGCAATTTCATCCTCGCGCATAACAGAGGTCTGACTTCCGACATGGACCATTCCTGTGATAGAATGAAAGGGCAAATAAGGAGGAACTAATATGACAATGAAACCGTTTACTCGCATACATTTAATCGTTTTGGATTCTGTAGGCATTGGCGAAGCGCCAGATGCCAAAGCTTTTGGAGACACAGGCGCTGATACGCTTGGCCATATCGCTCAATCTGTTGGCGGCCTCAACATGCCAAACATGGAAAAATTGGGACTTGCCAATATCGTTCCGGTAAAAGGCCTTGACGCACAAGAAACACCAGCTGCCCACTTTGGCCGCCTTGAAGAGGCATCCGTCGGGAAAGATACAATGACGGGACACTGGGAAATCATGGGACTCAATATCGATACACCATTTAAAGTGTATCCAGATGGCTTCCCTAAAGAACTGATCGACAAGCTTGAACAGGCGACAGGGCGGAAAGTCATCGGCAATAAACCGGCAAGCGGCACTGAAATCCTGGACGAACTTGGCCAGGAACATATGGAAACAGGAGCATTAATTGTCTACACCTCAGCTGATCCGGTCCTTCAAATTGCTGCGCATGAAGAAGTGATCCCGTTGGAGGAACTGTATCAAATCTGTGAAACGGCTCGCGAATTGACCTTGGATCCGGAATTTTTAGTTGGACGAGTCATCGCACGCCCGTTCCTCGGCGAGCCTGGTGCTTTTAAACGCACCTCTAATCGACACGATTATGCGTTGACGCCATTTGACCGCACTGTCATGAACGAACTTCAGGATGCTGGCAAAGACGTTATCGCTATCGGCAAGATTAACGATATTTACAATGGCGCCGGTGTAACCGATGCAGTAAGAACCACAGATAATTCTGATGGCATGGATAAGCTCGTGCAAATTGTTGGCAAAGATTTCAATGGATTGAGCTTTTTGAACCTGGTTGACTTTGATGCACTTTATGGACACCGCAGAGACCCGAAAGGCTACGCGCAGGCATTAGAAGAATTTGATGTGCGCCTTCCGGAAGTGTTAGAGGGCTTGAAAGAAGATGATTTGCTGCTCATTACAGCAGACCACGGAAACGATCCGACCTTCCCAGGCACAGACCATACGCGTGAATATGTGCCACTTCTTGCTTTCTCTCCTCGTTTTAATGGCGGGGGAGCGCTTGGAACTGGATCAACATTTGCGGATATCGGTGCGACGATTGCCGAGAACTTCGCATGTGAATTGCCGAAATTCGGCACAAGCTTTCTCTCGAAACTAAAATGAAAAGGCGGTAATGACTAATGAGAATGGTAGACTTGATCGAAAAGAAACGTGATGGCCACGAGCTGTCCACAGAAGAAATCCGTTTTATTATTTCAGGCTATACAAATGGTGAAATCGCCGATTATCAATTAAGCTCATTTTTAATGGCGGTATTTTTCCAAGACATGAGTGAACGCGAGCGTGCTGATTTGACGATGGCGATGGCAGAATCAGGCGACCAGATCGTTCTGTCGGCCATTGAGGGCATTAAAGTAGATAAACACTCGACAGGAGGCGTCGGCGATACGACAACGCTTGTGCTCGGGCCGCTCGTTGCAGCTTGTGGCGTGCCGGTTGCAAAAATGAGCGGGCGAGGACTTGGCCATACCGGCGGGACCATCGACAAACTAGAAGCAATTGACGGATTCCACGTAGAACTGTCAACACAAGACTTTATCCACCAGGTAAATGAACACAAACTGGCAGTTATTGGCCAAAGCGGCAACTTGACGCCTGCCGATAAAAAAATGTATGCCTTGCGTGATGTGACAGCGACTGTCAATAGCATTCCGCTCATCGCGAGCTCCATTATGAGCAAGAAAATCGCAGCAGGGGCCGATGCCATCGTCCTCGATGTGAAAACTGGCGAAGGCGCATTCATGAAAACCGAGGAAGATGCTAAGAAGTTGGCACATGCCATGGTGGGCATCGGTAACGCGACGGGGCGTAAAACGATGGCGATTATTTCTGATATGAGCCAGCCGCTCGGATTTGCGATCGGCAATGCTTTGGAAGTAAAAGAGGCGATTGAAACGCTGCAAGGCAAAGGCCCAGCAGACCTTACGGAACTGTGTCTCGTGCTCGGCAGTCAAATGGTCGTTGTCGGCGGCAAAGCAGACACATTGGAAGAGGCGCGTGTCATGCTCGAAGGCGTTATTAAAGACGGCTCTGCACTTGAAGCGTTCCGCCAATTGATCAAAGACCAAGGCGGCAATCCGGCTGTTGTGGACGATCTTAGTTTGTTGCCGCAAGCAAAATTCGTCACGGAACTGCCAGCAAAACAAGACGGTTATGTTTCCTACATGGAAGCCGACGAAATCGGAACAGCGGCGATGGTTCTCGGCGCAGGACGTGCGACGAAAGATTCGGTCATCGATCTATCGGTCGGCTTAGTGCTCAATAAGAAAGTCGGCGATTTTGTCAAACAAGGCGAGTCACTGGTTACCATTTATTCCAACACACAAGACCTCGCGGAATGCCAGGAAATGTTATACAATAGTATCGAGTATTCAAACGAGCCGGTTGAAGCAATTCAGCTTGTCTCCGCTTTGATCACCGATTAAAGGAATCTTGCTGGGTTTAGGCCCAGCAGGATTTTTATTTACATAGCCATACAGGAGGAGTCGACATGCATTTATACGGGACACAAGCAATCAACGCACAAGGCCATTTGACAATTGGGGGAGTAGATGCGGTTGACCTCGCCGCACAATACAGCACACCGCTTTTTGTTTACGACATCCAACTATTCCGCGAACGCGCACAAGCGTTCCAACAAACCTTTGAAAGCGAGCAGGTCGGGTATCAGGTGGCTTATGCCAGCAAAGCATTTTCCGGCATCGCCATCTACCAAGTCGCTGCACAAGAAGGCTTGTCGCTTGATGTCGTCTCCGGTGGAGAACTTTACACCGCGATTCAAAGTGGATTTCCAAAAGACAAAATCCATTTCCATGGCAACAATAAGAGCCAAGCGGAAATCGACATGGCATTTGTTGAAGAGATTGGCTGCATTGTTGTCGATAATTTCCATGAAATCGAACTGCTGAAAAAAACTGCCGAACAGCGCAAACAAAAGATGAACATCTTGCTGCGGGTCACGCCAGGCATCGAAGCCCATACACATGACTATATTACGACCGGCCAGGAAGACTCGAAGTTCGGGTTTGATTTGAACAACGGCCAGGCAGACCGCGCTTTTGAACAAACTTATAGCCACGATTATCTCGAGTTGATTGGCCTGCATTGCCATATTGGCTCACAAATTTTCGATACGGCGGCTTTTCAAATGGCTTCTGAAAAATTACTGCTGAAAATGGCATCGTGGAACAAGGATTATGCCTATACTTGCAGCGTACTGAATTTAGGCGGTGGTTTTGGCATCCGCTATACGGAAGAAGATGCACCGCTTGAACCTGCCGTTTACGTGAAAGACATGATTCGCACGGTTAAATCGGCATCAGAGCAAGCTGGATTTCCATTGCCGGAAATCTGGATCGAGCCGGGTCGTTCATTAATCGGGGATGCGGGTACAACGCTTTACACAATCGGTTCGACAAAAGAAGTGCCAGACACGCGTCGCTATGCTGCGGTTGATGGCGGCATGTCTGATAATATCCGTCCTGCCCTTTATGGGGCGAAGTACAGTTCCTTACTGGCCAACCGAGCACAGGATGAAGCTGGACAAGTTTACACGATCGCAGGAAAATGCTGCGAATCCGGTGATAAGCTAATAGAGGAAGCCCAGTTGCCGCGTGTATCTGCTGGTGACATTCTGGCTATCTTTTGTACCGGGGCATATGGCTATTCCATGGCGAGCAATTACAACCGAATCACACGTCCGGCAGTCGTCTTTGCAGAAGGCGGCAAGCACCAGCTCGTCATCCGGCGCGAAAGCTTCGAAGACTTGATCAAGAATGAAGTGGGGTATTCGCAAGAGGAGGCACAACAGTGAGGAAGCAAAACATCATGCTGTTCCTGTTTGTCTTATTGATGGCGGTTGCCTGGGGCGTTGCCTACTGGCTGTTCTTTGCGGACAAGGTCACCGGTGGCTGATCCTATGTAAACTTGAGTTATCGGGAAGTTTATAGTAGTATGGGGAAAGCTGCTTTTAAGATGAAAATGAGGGATCAATTATGTTATACAGATACAAAAAATCATTTGAAAAGATCGCCATGGGCTTATTGTCATTTATGCCTAGAGAGCGCGAACTGAAAAAGCTGCAGCAGACCATGCACATTTACGAAGAAAATCCGGAATGGCAATTATTCCTTTGGAAAAAAGAGGACGACTTTGTCGGATTATTAGGTGTGGAAGTCTCGGAAGATCATTACACTATTCATCATGTATCGGTGAATCCATCCCATCGGGGCGACGGGATCGGCCATCAAATGATCGATAAGATTCAAGACATGATGCAGCACCGGGAAATGCGGGCTACTGACGAAACCGAAGCTTTCCTGAATAAATGCCCAGTAAAAAAAGGCGGCCTTTAATTCTTAAAGGTTCCGCCTTTTTTTCTGTTGTCTGAGCGCGATGATCTCTGTCCGGTCACGCAGCCGGTGTTTGTGCATCAAAAAGTGCTCATCTAGCTCTGGGGCCAAATAATGTTGCTTTTGTTCTTCGACGGCTTGAACCAGTTCGCCTGGTACAAGCGGGAGGTCACGATGTTCGAATGGCTCGCGATTGGTCACTCCTTGTATCGATTCGGTAAGGAGTTGCATCAATTGCGGGTGGTCGAAGCCCTCGGTCCAAATGCCAGGCTCGGCAAGTTTCGGTTTAGCCCGGATGAGTGAACGAAGCGCGCCCGGATAATTGCTGCGGCGCCAATGGTACATGCCGACCGCCAATTGGATCCAACCAGTTAAGGGGTGCATTTTGTCTTTTGGAGCGATTTGTTTCCAGTACTCTTCTCCGACCTCATGACATTCGAAATAATCTTTTTCATCATTGAAGTGGATAATGTACTGAAGGAATAAGGGATGGCTAAGCGGATGCATTTCGATCTCCTTTCTTTTATAATCAATTAATAATAGTATGAACAGTCAGGTGGTAATTGCATGTCTTACGAAGTGAAAGTGGATGCCTTTGAAGGCCCGCTAGATTTATTATTGCATTTAATCCATCGTTTGGAAATCGATATTTACGATATTCCCGTTTCTCAAATCACTACACAGTATATGGAGCATATCCGTGCAATGCAAGTGCTCGAACTCAATGAGGCGAGCGAGTACTTGGTAATGGCGGCGACGTTGCTTGCGATTAAAAGCAAAACCTTGCTCCCGGTGCATGAAGGGGAAGTAGATGAAATCGATTATGAATTCGATGAAGAAGACCCTCGCGATGAATTGGTATCGAGGCTGATTGAATACAAGAAATACAAGGAAGCGGCGGAGGAACTGAAGAAACTGGAGAATGACAGGTCGATACTTTATTCTAAAGCTCCTGCAGATTTATCGGAACTGAATCCGCCGTTAGAACTCGCTGTTGATGATGCCAATGCTTATGATATGCTCGGCGCATTTCAGAAGATGCTGCGGCGGAAGCAGTTAAGAGCGCCTTTATCAACGCGTGTCGCTCGCCAAGAAGTTTCCATCAAAGAGCAGATGGGCTCCATGGTCGAACGGTTAAAATCGTTTAAAGGTCGAGCTAATTTTTCTGAGCTTTTCCCGTCACATGACCAGGCCGTTCTCGTTGTGTCGTTTTTATCTTTACTCGAATTGATGAAGCGACAAGTGATTGCGGTCGAACAGCAAAAGAATTTCACCGAATTGTCGGTGGAACTGAGAAAGGAAACGTGGCAAGATGAAGAAGAACCTTTTGGGCCAAATTGAAGCATTGCTATTCGTTACTGGAGACGATGGCTTAAGTTTTAGCCAATTGCAGTTTTTGACAGAGGCCGACGCAGATCAAGTGGAAGAGGCGCTCAATGAGTTGAAGAGCCGCTATAGCGAAGGTGTTTTTGGCATCATGCTAAAAGAGCTGGCGGGTGTTTACCAGTTGGTGACGAAGCCGGAAATGGCAGACACCATTCAAAAGCTAGTCGAGAATCCGACGCCGCAATCGCTGTCACAAGCGTCGCTTGAAGTGCTCGCGATTGTGGCTTATAAACAGCCCATTACGCGGGTGGAATTGGAAGATTTGCGCGGTGTGAAAAGTGAGAAAGCACTGGCAACACTTGCTGCAAAAGGCTTAATCCAAGAATGCGGCCGCGCTGAAGGCACAGGGCGTGCCATTTTGTACGGCACAACTGACGAATTTCTCAATTACTTTGGGCTGAAAAACTTGAAGGAATTGCCTCCTCTGCCTGAAGAGATGTCAGAGGAGCCAGAAGAAGACACGGATCTCTTTATGACAAAATTTCAAGAAGCATTCAAAGAAGAAGTAAATGCATAGGAGCTTACTGGGAAGACTGGGACGCATGGACAGTCTTCTTTTCATTTAAGCGATGCGCTTTCTCTTTGGCCGGAATTATGCCATAATTCCGGTTAGAAAGACTGTGGAAAACGTGAATCGGCTGCCTACGCGGCCGGTATTTAATTAGATGGGGTGAACAGGAAATGGAAAGATTGCAAAAAGTAATGGCGCATGCAGGAATTGCATCTAGGCGCAAAGCAGAACAAATGATTTTGGATGGAAAAGTGAAAGTGAACGGCAAAACGGTTAAGGAATTGGGAATCAAAGTGACCCCTTCCGATAAAATTGAAGTAGAAGGCGTGCAAATGGAGAAAGAACGCAAAGTCTATTTTCTACTCTATAAGCCGCGCGGCGTTATTTCAGCAGTGTCCGATGACAAAAACCGCAAAGTAGTAACGGATTTCTTCCCGAACGTCGAAGAACGCATTTATCCTGTCGGGCGTCTTGATTACGACACTTCAGGGCTATTGCTGTTGACGAATGATGGCGAATTCGCCAATAGCCTGACTCACCCGAAGTTTGAAATCGACAAGACGTATGTAGCGCGGCTAAAGGGTATTCCAGCCAGAGAAGATCTTCAAAAACTAGAGCGCGGCATTAAGTTGGAAGACGGCATGACGGCGCCGGCGAAAGTGAAATTATTGTCAGCGGATGCGAAAGCTTCCAAAGCGATTGTCCAAATCACGATTCACGAAGGACGCAACCGTCAAGTCCGCCGCATGTTCGAAGCAATCGGCTTCCCGGTGCAGAAACTCAGTCGTGAACAATTTGCCTTTTTAACGCTGCATAGCCTAAACGCGGGCGAATCGAGAGAGTTAAGCCCTCACGAAGTGAAGCAATTGCGTGTGCTAGCGGATACTGGCAAACGGCGCTAACGTTCACAAACCCTTCAAAACTGGGGACAGGCGGCTGATGAAACTTTGCTATAATTGATGTGCATCCAATCCCTCGAAGGAGGATCTATATGAGTACGGAGAAAAAAAGCAATAAGAAGAAAAACAGGACGATCATGCGCTCCGTTATTTTGCTGTTACTAGTTGCGGCCATTGGCTACACGATTTATAACAGTGTCACGGCCGACGAAGTGGAAGTGCTGAAAGTGGGAGATGCGGCACCGGATTTCACGCTGACGGATCTTGACGGGGAAACCCATAAGCTGTCCGATTATGAGGGCCAAGGTGTATTCCTCAATTTCTGGGGCACATGGTGTGAGCCATGCATCAAAGAAATGCCCGCAATGGCCAGCCAGTTTGAAGTGTATGAAGATCAAGGCGTCCAAGTCCTCGCGGTGAATATTGCACAATCGAATTTTGAAGTCGAGACGTTCGCGCGTCAATACGGCCTCAATTTTCCAATTGTCATCGACCGCGATAAAAGCGTCATGACGGCATATAATATCCGCCCGCTTCCAACGACCATGCTGGTAAACCCACAAGGCGAAATCCAGCGCATCGTGACCGGTGAAATGACAGAGCAGGATATCGCAGGTTTTATGGAAGAAATCAAACCTGAATAAGGAGATTTTTCGGATGGACAAATTGATTTGCAAATGCGGCCATGAAAATCCGCCGGGCACTATTCTTTGTGAATCGTGCGGTCGGCCGCTCAATGAACAGGAACAAGACAAAAAGTTAGCGGATATGCGCTATGAAGGAACGGCCAGACGTTCCCAGACCTATAATAAGTCAATTATTGATAAAATCTGGAACTTCTTTTCGAGCGTGAAAGTGGGCGTCGGAATCATCATCATCTTATTGATTGCCGCGGCCCTCGGCACCATTTTGCCTCAGAAACAATACGTCCCAGCAACGACGGAAGCAGATATCGAGGCTTATTACACCGATATTTACGGCAGTGTCGGGACGGTGTATCACGCACTCGGCTTCCATGATTTATACAATTCCTTCTGGTTTATCAGCCTGGTTGGGATGCTTGCGATTTCACTGATCATCGCGAGCCTTGACCGGTTCGTGCCGCTCTATAAATCCTTGAAAAACCAGCGAGTGCTGCGCCATTCCAGCTTTATGCATAAGCAGCGTATTGTGGCAGAAGGACCGGGAGATGCGGACACGCTTAAAAAAGCCGAAGAGAAATTAACCGGTTTGAAATACAAAGTGTCGACTGATAAAAATGGCTTACTTGCCGAGAAAGGCCGTTTTTCGCGCTGGGGCCCTTATGTTAATCACATAGGCTTGATCATCTTCTTGTTCGGTGTCATGTTGCGCATGATGCCTGGTTTTTATGTAGATGAAACTTTGTGGATCCGTGAAGGTGAAACACGTGCGATCCCAGATGCGCCAGGCTATGTATTAGAAAGCAAAGGGTTCACTTTAGAAACATATACAGGTGAAGGTGAAGAAGAAAAATTCGGTGAAGCGATCGACCGTGTTGGAACGGTAGCGAAAAACTACCAAACCGACGTCGTTCTCTACAAAATTCCGGAAGGCGCATTGCCTGGTGATACAGCCGATATGGAAGTAGTGGAAGAGCACGCCATTCGCGTCAACCAGCCGTTTAAATTTGACGGCTATGCTTTGTATCAGATGGATTTCCAGCAAGATGAGCTGAAAACCATGAGCTTCGAGTTGCAGAACAAGGAAACAAGCGAAAGCCGTGGAGAGTTGACAATCGATTTGGTCAATCCAGAAACCACTTATGAGCTTGAAGACGGCTCGGTTGTCGAGTTGCTCGGCTATTATCCTGATTTCTCCGGTTTCGAAAATGGTGAACCGCAAACTGCAACGCCGCTGCCGAAAAACCCGGGATTCCTCGTGAAAATGACAACTCCTGATACACCAGATGGCGAAACAAGTTTCATCACGATTCAGAACACGGTGGAGCCGCTTGGAGATAACGATTACAAACTTGCCTTCCAGGGCGTCGAGACGCGTGATGCATCCGGCTTAACGGTACGTAAAGACCGCACGTTGCCGATTCTTGGGCTTGGCGGTTTGATCTTCATGATCGGCGTAGCCCAAGGCATGTACTTTAATCACCGCCGCTTCTGGATTCAACAGCAAGCGGATGGCAGCATATTGCTTGCGGGCCATACGAACAAAAACTGGTTCGGGTTGAAAAAAGACTTGGATCAAGTGACGGAACACGCTTCTCTTCCAACATATCGCGACCAACAGGAAGACATGGAAGCACAGGAGAAAAGGGAAGGTGAACAATTAACATGACATTAGCCGATATCAGTTCCAATCTATTATACGTAGCCTTTATCGCTTACCTAATCGCAACGTTTGTCTTTGGCGGTGCCGTAAAAGGCAATAAAAAAGGCACATTCAGGTCTGAACAGCGCTGGGGCAAAGTCGCCATCACCATCACCGTGATCGGCTTTCTTGCCCAAGTAGGCTATTTCATCACGCGATGGGTGGTCACGGGCCACGCGCCGATCAGCAATATGTTCGAATTCACGACTGCATTCGGGATGACACTAGTCGGCGGGTTCATCATACTCTTCGCTTTGTATAAAACAGCAGTACTAGGAATGATCGTTTTGCCGATCGCTTTATTGATTATCGCTTACGCTAGCATGTTCCCGAGCGAAGTGAGCCCGTTGATTCCGGCTCTTCAGACAAACTGGTTGGCGATACACGTCATCACTGTAGTTGTTGCAGAAGGAATCTTGGCGATCAGTGCGGCAGCTGGCTTGATTTATTTGCTAAAAGTCGTCGATCAAAAGAAAAAGTCGAAGCAGCGCTTTTGGCTTGAAGCCATCATGTATTCACTCGTCTTGGTACTTGGTTTTGTTGTGACGAGCACATTCTTCACATTGACGAATTACGAAGCGGACTTCGCTTATGTCAACAAAGACGGACAACCATCGGAAATCACATATAATATGCCGGCAATTTTTGGCATGAACGAATTTGAGCCGATGACAGATGGCGCATTGACGCCGTTGGTAGAAATGCCCCCCATCGTCCATGCTGGAAAATTGACTACGGTATTTTGGTCGCTCGTGGTCGGTACGGTGTTATATGCATTGATTCGACTGGTCTTCCGGAAACGGATTTCCGCTATGCTTCAGCCGTTTACAAAAAACGTTAACTTGCAATTGATGGACGAGATCAATTATCGGTCGGTTATCATCGGCTTCCCGATCTTTTCACTCGGTGCATTGATTTTCGCCATGATCTGGGCTCAAATCGCCTGGTCGCGCTTCTGGGGCTGGGATCCGAAAGAAGTTTGGGCGCTTGTGACATTTTTATTCTATGCAGCATATCTGCACTTGCGGCTCGGACGAGGCTGGGCAGGCGAAAAGTCTGCATGGCTCGCAGTCATCGGGTTTGTCATCATCATGTTCAACTTGGTGGCAGTTAACTTGATCATTGCCGGACTGCATTCATACGCTTGACGAAAAAGCCTTTTCCATTGTGGAAAAGGCTTTTCGTTTATTTTTGCACCCCTTATCGGTACAATGAAAGGTATAGAGATGAAAGTTGGAGGGATTAGGATGTCTGAAGAAATTACAATTCTTGTAGTAGATGACGAAGAGAGGATCCGCCGCTTGTTGAAGATGTATCTCGAGCGTGAAGGATATATGGTTGAAGAAGCTGAAAACGGCGTGGAAGCATTGGAAAAAGCGATGGAGACGGATTACCATTGCATCTTGCTCGATCTCATGATGCCAGAAAAAGACGGCATTGAAGTGGCGACAGAACTACGTGAAACGAAAATGACGCCAATCATCATGCTAACAGCTAAAGGCGAGGAAGCAAACCGCGTAGAAGGCTTTGAATCCGGCGCAGACGATTACATAGTCAAACCGTTCAGCCCGCGTGAAGTGGTGCTGCGTGTTAAAGCGATTTTGCGCCGTTCTTCCGCCTATTCGCCATCTACAAGTTCGACCGTTTCAAAAGACCTGGTCGTTTTTCCGCATTTGACGATTGACCACGATGCACACCGAGTAACAGCAGACGGCGTGGAAGTAAATTTGACGCCGAAAGAATATGAGCTATTGTATTTCCTAGCCAAATCGCCGGATAAAGTATTTGACCGGGAGCATTTGCTCAAAGAAGTATGGCATTATGACTTTTTCGGTGATTTGCGTACAGTGGACACACATGTTAAGCGCTTGCGCGAAAAGCTTAACCGTGTGTCGGAATCCGCCGCTAAAATGATCGTCACTGTATGGGGTGTCGGATACAAATTCGAGGTCGGCAATGAATAGAATATGGAATAGCATCGTCGGGAAGCTGTGGGTAACCATTTTGCTTCTCGTTTCCTTTGTCCTTTTTATTGTGACGGTGCTGCTATTGGAGTTTCTCGGGAACTTCCACAGCGAGACGGTAGAAGAAGCGCTTCATAATGAGGCCAATATGATCGCCAGGATTTTTAATGACCACGATGAGGAAGGCAATTTGTCGATCGTAGATGAAGTGCTAGGCCCAGAAACGAATGCCGTCATCGCTTCACAGCCGGGTGATATTGCCTATTATTTGCACGATGGCTTGAATGGTGATGAAATCAGGGAAAAGATCGTCAGCGAACAAGAATTCCAAAAAGTATTTGAAAGCGACGAAACGGTCACAAAAGAAATGCTGCTGCCGTCGTTATCGGAAGCGGACCGAATGGAGTCGTATATCGTCATGGCATCCCCTCTGCAAACTGGGGACGGTCTTCACGGAACCGTGTTCATTTACCAATCATTGGAAGTTATGGACCGGACCGCTGAACGGACGACCAATATCGTGTTTTTATCCGCATTTATCGCGCTATTGCTGACGACGTTTTTTGCCTTTTTCTTATCGACACGAATTACTTCTCCGCTGCGCAATATGCGCGAAGGAGCATTTGAGTTGGCGAAAGGGAATTTCGATACGAAAATGAAAGTTTCTTCGGGTGATGAAATCGGTCAATTGGCGATTGCCTTTAACCAAATGGGCCGTCAGTTAAAACATCATCTCGAAGTAATCAATCAAGAAAAAGAACAGCTATCGAGCATTTTGACTTCGATGGCGGATGCGGTCATTACGTTCAATCAGGATAAGACCATCTTATTAAGCAACCCGCCAGCAGAGAAGTTGCTCCGCCAATGGCTTTCTAAAGACGGCTCGACAAATGCCCAAGCGCTGCCATCGGAAATGCTTCATATGCTCGACCATGTCTTGATGTTCCAAGAAGAAATTGAAGAAGAATTGGAAATTGAAGGTGCTTATTATGCAGTGAACTTCAGCCCGCTTTACAGTGGCGAGAGCATACGGGGAGCGGTAGCTGTCCTTCATAACATGACTGAGCAGCACCGGCTCGAGAAGCTGCGGGAAGATTTTATCGCCAATGTATCTCATGAACTCCGTACGCCGATCGCCATGCTTCAGGGCTATAGTGAAGCCTTGCTTGATGATGTCGGCGCAAGTGAAGAAGAGCGCAATGAAATGACGAAAATTATTTACGAGGAATCCCAGCGTATGGGGCGCCTGGTGACCGATCTATTGAACTTGGCCAGACTGGAATCCGGCCATATGCGCCTCTACAAAGAATTGGTGCAGTTCAATAATGCGATCGAGCGGATGACCTTGAAGTTTAGCCAAGCTGCAAAAGAAAAAGGTATCGAATTAAGCTTTACTACTGATCTCGATGACTGGTCGGCGGCTGAGTTGGACGAAGACCGCATCGAACAGGTCATGACGAATCTGATCGACAATGCACTTCGCCACACGCCACAAGGAGGGCAAGTACAAGTACTTGTCGAAAATATGGGAGACTACGCAAAAGTGTCTATCAATGATACCGGAGCCGGAATCTCTGACGAGGATCTGGAGTTCGTCTTCGAGCGTTTCTACAAAGCGGACAAAGCCAGAACTCTCGGAAAAGGCGGCACAGGGCTCGGCCTTGCGATTGCCAGCAATATCATCAAAGCACATTCAGGAGAAATCCGCGCCGAAAGTAAATTTGGCGAAGGCACTTCGTTTATCTTTACCTTGCCATTGAAGGCAATGTAACTTTTCTGTTGTCGAAACGACTAATCCAAGGAACGGGGGGAGTTGCGTGAACGACTCCGTGTTTCATCGGCTGTACGATCAATATCATCAGGATGTCTTTCAGTTTTTGGTATATTTAGTGAAAGATCGGCATGTAGCGGAAGATTTAATGCATGAAGTTTACGTGAAGGTGCTGCGCGCTTATGACCGGTTCCAAGGAAAAAGTTCAGAAAAGACCTGGCTTTTTTCGATTGCTAAAAACGTCGCCATCGACCATTTTCGAAAAAATGCGGTAAGAAAAAAGCATTCGATGGATTTTTTCGACTGGGAAACTCAACAATTGGTTTCAACTGAACGAATACCGGAAGAAGTTTCTTTGCTCAACGAAGACAAAATCCGTTTGTACCGAATGCTCGACCTGTGTACAGGCGACCAGAAGCTCGTTATCATCATGCGCTTTTTCCAAGATCTCTCCATTGCAGAAACAGCTGAAGTCCTGGAGTGGTCGGAAGGAAAAGTCAAAACGACACAGCACCGGGCTATCCGGTCCCTCCGCCAAAAATTACAAGAAGCAGAAGGGGGAGCAGAATATGCCGAATGACAAATGGGACGATGAAGAAATCGAAAATTTGTTGCGGGATTTCCCCAAAATACAAGATAATCGGCCAAAAGCCGAAGTGTATAAACATGTATCGCAGACACAATATGTCCCGAAACAGCCTAAGCGCTGGCTGCCATTACTCGTCGCTGTTATTGCATTTTTGAGCATCTCGGTGCTGGCGGTTTCCTTGCTGCAGCAAAATGGAAACGACTCTAGCAGCAGCGAAACCGAAAGTAGCGATGCAGAATCGATGATGACAGCAGATGATGCTCAGACAGAACGAACGGAACAATCCGCTGATGAGCCTGAAGAGGCAGCCAGTATGGCTATGGAAGAACCGGAAGCCTTGCGTACAGCAGTGTATGAACAAGACCTAGCAGACGCTCATATCCTCCGTATCGGCCTGGCTCAACAAGGTTACGTAGTGCCGGTGAGTTTTGTCATTCCAAAACAATCAGTTGATGAGACAGAACCGACTTCGCTCGAATTGTATGAAGCATTTGCGGAACAAATCGATGAATCGAAATTGGGCTTTGATGAGTATCATCCATATGAGGGAATTTTGCAGCAAGACGGTGCGGTTATTAGCCATCTCCTCCCAGAGGATCATAACTATGACCAAGGATCGGCTGCTACCTTGCTGTATCTCCACAGTTTAGAAGAAACCTTCTTCGGCGAGGAGGAAATTCGCGTATTGGACGACTCGGGTGAGCCTGCGCAATTGGCACACGTGGGAATGGTTGAACCAATTCTTCCAGGAGTTCAAGGCCAAAGTTATTATTTGATGGCTTCGTCAACGGAAGATTGGTACATGGCGCCGTCTTACGGCATGTCTGAAGCAAGCGTTGACGATGCGCTTTTAGCGCTTCGGCAATCGCCAAACGACGCTTTTCGTTCGCCAGTGCCGGATGGTGTCGATTATGAGATTGAAATGGATGGAACAAATGTTAGTTTGATATTCAAAGAGACTTTGGATTTCGAGGGGCTGGATGGGGTAGAGGCGATGCGCATGATTGAAAGTATGGCGCTCACTGCGCAGTCATACGGTTCAGCTTTAACGATCTTCAATACCGTGCAGGCCGAATGGTCCGGCTTCGATTTTACCAAGCAATTGGAATTGCCGATTGCGCCCAACCGCATCGATTGGCCAGAAAAATAAAAAAGACAGCAATGTAAGCACTATGGTTTACATTGTTGTCTTTTTTTTATAAGATTAACTTGTATAAAAAAATATCGATTCATCTTCGGGGCAGGGTGCAATTCCCTACCGGCGGTAATTGGACGTTTCGGTCCATCAGCCCGCGAGCCGTAAAAAGCAGGATTTGGTGAAATTCCAAAGCCGACAGTATAGTCTGGATGGGAGAAGGTGAAGGTACGGACGCATGTCGTTTTTACGGCGGACCGTTTATTTCAGTGTGCCTAACTCTCCCTTAAGTTTTTTGCTTAAGGGATTTTTTGTGGCAGCATGCGTTTCGAACCTTTCTTCTGGTGAATCACGACAAGGAGAGAGGAACATGAAGAACAAAAAATTGCAATCGATGATTGTCATCGGTATGCTGAGCAGCATCTCATTTGTGTTGATGCTATTCAATTTTCCATTGCCGGCCTTGCCTGCATTCTTGAAAGTGGATTTCAGTGATGTGCCTGCGCTGATCGCAGCGATCACGATGGGACCAGTTGCTGGTGTTTTAGTAGCATTCTTTAAAAACGTATTGGACTGGATCTTTTCAGGGAGTCCGACTGGTGTGCCTGTAGGGCATATGGCGAACTTTGCGACGAGCCTATTGTTCATTCTGCCGGTCTATGCGATCTATCGCAAAGTATCTACTAAAAAAGGAATCGCATTCGGCTTGGTGATCGGTACATTTTCTATGGCCATCGGCATGAGTTTGTTGAATTACTTCGTTTTCCTGCCGATGTATACGTATTTCCTCAACATGCCTGAACAAACAGGCAATGCCTTGTATACAACGATTGTGCTCGGCATCTTGCCGTTTAACTTAATCAAAGGTCTTGCGCTTACGACGGTTATTTTATTGATCTTCGGCAGCATGCACACCTGGATAGAAAAACAACGTTCCTATTATTTATCATAAAAAAAGCGGTTGGAAGATTCATCTTCCAACCGCTTTTTCTATTGATTCATACGCTAATCAGTCTTCGTATTTAAGTGGATCTCCTTCAAATGCCTCGTCTGCCACCTTGATGGAATCGGTCGGGCATCCTTCAAATGCATCTTCCATATCTTCCATTAGCTCATCTGGCACTTGTTCAGTCCCCGTGTTATCATCAAGAATAACGAAGGCGATGCCCTCATCATCATAATCGTAAATGTCTGGTGCTGCTGCTCCGCAAGCTCCGCATGCGATACACGTATCTTTATCAACAATGGTATATTTAGCCATTCTAGTTCCTCTCCTTTATCTCCGAACAAGTTCAGTTATACTATCGTGTTTATTCTATAGATGTTTTATATTTTTTTCAACCCAAAACCGCCGGGAGGTTTATTCAGTGCGATTCGATGAAGTCGTTTTAGCGATCATGAAAGCGGTAGACGGTCAACGGACCGTTTCTTCCCCTTATCATTTAATTAAAGGAAAGAAATCAGGTCAAACGATTCAAGACATCGGCTATTTCGGCCTGCATCCTTATTTTGCCGTGCTTCCGAAACTGGACAAAAAAGACTACCTGGACTCTATTGAGAGGCTGCGGGCGCAAGGGCTATTGGTGCCGGATGACAATAGCATTCAGCTTCATCAATCTGCCATCGAACTGCAATTGCCTACTACACCATTAAATGGCTGGAAATACAGGGGCAATGAGAGGCGTTTTTTTTCGCGTTTATCTTTGATAGTGCAAACAATGTCCAATTTTATGCAAGACCATAAACGTTTTGATCCGGTGGTGACAGATGAAGCGGTACAGTCCTGGACCAAGTCTTATTTACACCGAATCGATTTTCGTTCACCGGAGGTCCAAGCCGTTTTCAAGCTCCAAATTGAAAGCAGCCTGGCGTTAGCAAAGACTGCTGAAATGCATAAAGATATTTTGATGGCGCGACTGTCTGGGTATGGGATCGGTGGGCTTACTTGGGACCAACTGGCAGCAAAACATCAGCTATTGCCAATTGATGTGAAGATTGCAGCGGTCGAAGCTTTGCATGCTTGGCTGGATGTCCTAGAAGGCATGGAATACCCATTGCTAACGGGACTACTCGAAGGCATCATCCAGCAGTCCGCTTTGACAGAATCGGCCAAGCGAACGCAAAACTTATACGAACGTGGATTCTCACTGAGTCAAATAGCAGAACTCAGGCAATTGAAGACCAGTACGATTGAAGATCATTTCGTCGAGTTGGCGATGAATGACCCGGCCTTTAGCCCAGCTTCATTTATGGAAGATGAGTTATTTGAATCAATCCGTCGAATCAGCAAAGAAATGAAGACAAAGCGCCTGCGGGATATTAAAGAGCGCTTGCCGGACGCGAGTTATTTCCAAATCCGCCTTGCACTGGCAGTGAGAGGAGAAGCTATATGAATCTTGAAAAATTACTGTACGACGCATATGGCTATACGGAGTTCCGCCCTGGCCAAAAACAAGTGATTGAACAAGTATTGTCTGGACGCGATGTTTTGGCGTTGTTGCCGACTGGAATGGGCAAATCCCTCTGTTATCAATTGCCCGGAAAAGTGCTGCCAGGCGCTATTGTTATCGTTTCGCCGCTGTTATCGCTTATGCAAGACCAAGTAGCCCAATTAAAGAAAATGGGGGAAAAGTCGGTTGTCGCTATCAATTCCTTTATGAAAGCGGAGGATCGTGAAAAGGTTTGGAATACACTCAGCCATTACAAATTTATCTTCGTCGCGCCTGAAATGCTTGTGCAGCCTTTTGTACTTGATAAATTGAAAGCACTTGGCATCTCTTTGCTCGTTGCGGATGAAGCGCATTGCATCTCTCAATGGGGGTTTGATTTCCGTCCAGACTACCTGCGCATTGCCGAAGTATTGCCCAAACTTGGCAATCCTCAAACTCTGGCACTAACCGCTACAGCGACCGACAAAGTGACCCATGAAATCAAGCAATACTTGAAATTAAGCAACCCATTCATCTATGCGCATCCGATGGACCGTCAAAACATTAGCTACGATATCCGCAAATTTGAAAATGACAGTGACAAGCTAAAAGCATTCCTTGAAATAGTGGCTGAATACGGGGGACCGGGAATTATCTATGCTGGTACAAGGAGGAAATCCCAGGAACTGGCGGAGAAACTGCTGGCGCTTGGAATCAGGGCAGCATTTTATCACGGAGGCATGGAACAACAAGACCGTATTTTCGTGCAGCAGCAGTTTGCAAATAAGGAATTGGAATGGGTATGCGCGACCAATGCTTTTGGCATGGGTGTCCATATTCCTGATATTCGCCACGTTATCCATTTTCAACTGCCTTCATCTATAGAAGGCTATGTACAGGAAGTTGGTCGAGCAGGTCGGGACAATTTGCCTTCACTTGCGACTTTACTATACGCTGCAGGTGATGAACGACTGGTAGAAAGTTTAATCATGGACGAGTTGCCGGAACGACATGAAATCGAATTGATATATCAACGCAAAGAAGAAGCAAAACAGCTGGTCGACCAGGGAATGATAAGAGAAACAGCGTATCGTATCATCTCTTATTGGCGCGAGCGCCTGCCGCTTGAAGGCACTTTGAACCAGATTGAGCAATTGAAAAAAGAAAAGCAACGGCAGGCAGCTTCTGTCCGTGGGCTAGTTCATTCGAGCGGTTGCATTCGCCGATATCTAAGTGCGAGCTTTGACCAAGAAAATCCCATTGTGCCGCCAAACTGCTGTAGTTTTCATGGGATTGATCATCGGCTTTTTAAAGACAGGCAACGTCTTTCGGAAGCACCGTCGCAAGGTGGATGGAAAGAACGCTTGGAGGTCCTTTTGCCTATATGAAAATCTCTATTTCTATTATTTACAAATAAGCCTTTTTTCGTCATAATAGATATATTAGTACAGATAGGGGTAGTCGTGAAATGGGAAACGATAATTATCATGAATCAATGGAAAAGAATCGCCAGGAATTGTCACAGGAACGAATGGCAGAATTGACGAGGCGCGCACGCCAGATGCCTAAGCCGAAAAGCAGGGGCTTATTATTGCCTTCCTTATTTTTCATCTTTATCTTGATTCCGGTTACTTTGTTGATCTATGTTGCGTTTTACTATGAGCCGGATGACACGCTAACTGCCAAAACAAACGAAAATGAAGTCAGCTTTGAATTGAATTCCCAACCGCCTTCTGACAGCACCGTACTTGCGGCTGCAGATGACGAGCAGGAAGATGAAAAACAACAAGAGACAAAAAGTGCTAAAGCCAAAGAAGCAGAAGAACAAAAAGCGCTGAAAGAAAAAGCTCGAGAGCGAGAAGAACAAGCGGCTGCAGACGCGAAAGAGAAAGAGCAAGCAGCAGCGAAAGAACAAGCTGAGAAAAAAGCGCAAGAAACAGCAGCAGCTGAACAAAAAGCACGGGAAGAAGCAGATGCGAAAGCGAAAGCTGAAGCTGAGCAGCGTGCACAAGAGTCAGAAGAAAAAGAAGAAACACCTACTGCCGGCGGCAAGACGGTGACTGTCCAATCGAGTGAAACACTTTACCGAATTGCAGTGAACAATTACGGCGCGAGCGGTGCAGCCGCGGCAGTTGAAAAGATTAAACAGGCGAACGGATTAGCCTCTAACGCCATCAGCCCGGGACAAACATTAATTTTGCCTTAAAGCAAGATTAGATTTCTCCTACAGGGGAACAGATAGATAGAAACTAGAAAGAGGTGAGCTGATGTTTGTCAAAAGTGCATTAGTTAAAAAGGAAAGATGTTTTACAGTACATCCGGAAGATGCGATGGAAAAAGGGCTCGAGCTATTGGAGCGTCATTCCATAGATGCATTGCCAGTCGTCGATGGCGACCAATTTAAAGGAATCTTCACTTGGTATCATGCATATCGCGCTTTCTTTTACTCCGATAGCCCGAAAGACGAATTTATTCGTTCGACAAAAGTAAAAGATATTATGGTCAACCAAGATGTGTTTTTGAATATTGATGATGTGTATGAAAAAGCTTTAGTCGAATTGCGTGATTTCCCAATCATCTCAGTCGTCGACGAAGGGAAATTCCTTGGAATCGTCACCCGATTCGATGTCGTCAACCAACTGCAAAGCGCATTTGGGATGCAAAAATCAGGAGTTCGCATCACTGTCACATCGGTTGAATCAGAAGGCCGCATCGGTCGACTTGGTGAAATCATTGAAAAACATAAAGAATCTGTTGTTTCATTGGTTACTTTCGACGAAACTGATAAAATGGTGCGCCGCATTGTTCTCAAAGTTAAGAAAAAGAACAACATAGACAAATTTACGAAGGATTTGGAAAAATCCGGTTTCCGTATTCTAGATATTACAGAAGATTGAATAGCGGCTTGAACAGGAAAACATAAGCGCAGCTTATGTTTTTTTGTTGCTTTGGAAAGGATGTACACAATGAAATGGATATTACGGATCGGTTTAGCTGGCTTGTCATTATTAGCGTGGATGTTCCGCTCTGCCCATAGTCAAAAACGAGAAACTGCGGTCATTCAATTGTCTGGGAATGCTGTGTTTTCACCTTTTAAGCTGATGTTTATCTCTGACGTCCACCGGCGCAAACTACGCTCTGGCATGTTCAATGATAAAGTCGATATAGTCGTCATCGGTGGAGATTTTGTCGAGCGTGGAGTTCCGGCACAACGACTTCGCGAAAATTTGCAAGTTCTGAGAGAGCTCGCCCCGGTGTATTATGTATTTGGAAACAATGACCGGGAAATTGGTGAAAAGCGATTAAGGGAGTTGTTCGAAGAACAAGGTGCCGTGATTCTAGATGATGAATCTGTTGAACTATTCGGGAATGCTAAATTAAAATTAACAGGAATCGACTATTTTGCTTTTCGAGAGCACAGTGTAGAAGATGCTTTTTGCAATGTTTCAAAAGACGATTCCGTTATCTTCGTTTCTCATACGCCTTTTGTCTTCAAGCATGTAAAACAACATTATCCTGTCAGCTTGTTGATGGCGGGGCATACCCATGGCGGGCAAATCAGGTTTGGGCCATTTGGGGTTTTCGGCCACGGTTCGTTGACGAGTACAAGCGGCATCACAGAACTCGTCAGCAACGGGTTCGGCACGACGTCTATACCGCTGAGACTCGGTGCCAAAGCGCAATACCATATACTTGAAATACACCCCTCACCGGGCGCCCGGCATTTGGCACAAAGCTCTTCAATCAGATAAGATAAGGATGGACATTATTACAGGAGTGGATGAAATGGAACATGCAGATGTCATTATCGTAGGAGGCGGGCCATGTGGATTATCGGCCGCCATTGAAATACAGAGAATGGGCCTGCACCCCGTCATTCTCGAAAAAGGCAATATCGTTAACGCCATTTATCGTTACCCGACGCATCAAACATTTTTTAGCAGCAGTGAGAAATTGTCGATTGGCGATGTGCCGTTCATTACAGAAGACCGCAAACCAAAGCGCAACCAAGCGCTGGTTTATTACCGAGAAGTGGTGAAACGCCATAAGTTGGATGTGCGAGCCTTCGAAACTGCGCTATCGATCGAGCAAAAGGACGGTTTTTTCGTAAAAACGACAAAAAACCATTACCAGGCAAAATACGTAATCGTGGCCACTGGTTATTATGACCACCCGAATAAGCTGTTGGTGCCAGGAGCGGGCTTGCCGAAAGTCATGCATTATTTTAAGGAAGGACATCCCTATTTCGATCGCGACGTGTTAGTGATCGGAGGGAAGAATTCCGCGATTGATGCCGCGCTCGAGTTGCATAAAGCTGGCAGTCGGGTAACGGTGTCTTATCACGGGACAAGTTATTCGAAAAGTATCAAGCCGTGGATTTTGCCGGAATTTGACGGGCTCGTGCGCCAAGGCGAAATTACCATGCTGTTCGATTCCATCGTCGACGAAATTCGAGAAGGCGAAGTGGAATTGACGGTAAACGATACGAAGGAAACCTATGCGAATGATTTTGTCTTCGCGATGATTGGGTATCATCCGGATCACAGCTTCCTCGAGCAGATGGGGATCGATATCGATGCAGCGAGCGGCAGACCGGCGTTCGATGAAGAAACGATGGAGACCAATGTCGAAAATTTGTTTATCGCAGGGGTCATCGCGGCAGGCAATAATGCGAACGAGATTTTTATCGAAAACGGCCGTTTTCACGGCGGTCAAATTGCGGCGGCAATCGCCGAAAAAGAAGCGCTGAAAAATTCAATAGATTAGACTACCAAAAGAGGTGCATTATGAAAAAGAAAGTATCGTTAATTACGACCGGTGGCACGATCGCCAGCAAAGCGATATCTGACGACGGCTTGCTAAAATCAGGCGCCATTTCAGGAAAAGATCTGGCAGAACTTTGCCAATTGCCGCCAGAGATCGAAGTGAAAGTCATCGATGTCTTTCAATTGCCAAGCATGCATATCGGCTTAACTGAAATGAATATCGTCAAAGAAGCGATTTTGACTGAGTTAGAAGACCCTGAAGTGGAAGGAGTAGTCGTTACGCACGGTACCGATACCTTAGAAGAAACGGCTTATTTTCTGGATCTGACCGTAGGGGATGAACGCACAGTCGTGGTCACAGGCAGCCAGCGTGCGCCAGAAGCAGTTGGAACGGATGTTTATTCCAATTTGCGCAACTCCATTTATGTTGCCGTCGATCCTGTCATTAAAGGTGTCGGAACGGTTGTTGTCTTCAATGAACGAATTTACAGCGCGAAATACGTAAAAAAAGTACACGCCAGTAATTTGCAAGGCTTTGATTCATTTGGCCACGGTTATTTAGGAATCATCGATAATGATAAAGTCCGCATCTATCAAAGACCGGTCATGCGTGAAGTGCACCACGTGCCGGGCGGCATGCCGCGCGTGGATATCATCAAGTGTTACTCCGGCCAGGAAGGTTCGATTATCGATATGCTTTCTGATAATGGCACAAGAGGCATCATCTTGGAAGCAGCTGGACGCGGGCAAATTTCCCCGCATATGGTGAGCTCAGTCCAGCGTGCCGTAGATTCTGGCATTCCTGTCGTCGTCACGACGAGCGCCGAGGAAGGCAATGCCTATCCTGCATACAGCTATCCAGGGAGCGCACACGATTTGCTGACGCGCGGTGTCATCTTAGGCAGTGATTACGATAGCAAAAAAGCGCGCATCAAATTGGCGATCTTGTTGTCGGGAGATAAAGCCATCGACAAGGGAGCCTTTGAAATTTAACTACCGCGGGTAATGGAGGGAGGCGCGTCTATGTTAGAGCTGTTGACGGTAGCTATTGCACCTGGGCTCGCATTGTTTAGTTATTTTTATTTGCGGGATCAGTTTGCCGGGGAACCGTCAAGGCTAATTTTTCACTGCTTTTTATACGGCGCGCTTCTGACATTCCCGATTCTTTTTGTCCAGTATGTATTCGAAGCCGAGCATGTGTTTCAAAACACTTTTGTGAAATCCGTCTTATTTTCGAGTTTACTGGAAGAATTTTTCAAATGGATCGTTCTGCTAGCAGCGGTGTTTCGCCATATTGATTTTGAGGACCCTTATGATGGGATTTTGTACGGTGCGAGTTTATCGCTTGGTTTTGCTACCGTGGAAAATATTTTATATTTGCTTGAGTTCGGGCTTGGAACCGCTTTTGTGCGAGCATTCTTGCCGGTGTCGAGCCATGCATTGTTCGGCGTTGTCATGGGTTTTTATTTCGGCAGAGCCAAGTTTACTGGGAAAAGAGAAAGTAAATGGCGGTTGGCGTCGGCGTTATTTGCCGCAACGCTTTTGCATATGGCTTACAACGCATCGCTTTACGCCTACGATAATTTGCTATATGGGGCTGTGCCTTTCATGTTGTTTTTATGGTGGTTCGGTTTACGGAAAGTCCGTCAAGCCCACCAATTATCAGTCAGCCATTACCATAACAACCCACCGGATTGATCCAACCGAAAGCCCGCTGCCATAGGGCTTTTTCTTTTTGCGTCCAGGTCGTTTTGGAACTATTCCCCATGCGCTTTGATTTTGCCCGAAACATCAAGCGGATTGTGATAAAATGAAATTATTACTTAAGATGAGGTGACAGTTTTGACGAAAGCTATCCAAATTGCGATCGACGGGCCAGCTGCTGCTGGCAAAAGCACGATCGCTAAAATAGTGGCAGAAAAATTAGGGTATATTTATATCGATACGGGGGCAATGTACCGTGCAATTACGTTAAAAGCATTGAACGTAGGGATCAATTTGGGAAGCAATGAAGAAGCGGGGGCTTTACTTGTTGAGACTGAAATCGATTTAATCCCTGTCGCAGGCGGCCAGAAAGTCCTGCTCGATGGGAAAGATGTTTCAGAGGAGATTCGTTCCCAAAATGTTACAAAGGCGGTATCAGAAATGGCTGCCCACGAATTGGTTAGAAAGCGTATGGTCGAACTTCAGCAAAAACTGGCAGAAGACCGTGGCGTCGTCATGGATGGACGCGATATCGGCACGCATGTTTTACCTGGCGCAGCGCTTAAAGTCTTTATGTCAGCAACCGTTGAAGAACGGGCGAGACGTAGATTTGAAGAAAATAAAAAACGCGACATCCTGACGCCTTTAGTTGAGTTGCAGGAGGAAATCGCCATGCGGGACAAGATGGATTCTGAACGTGAAGTAGCGCCTTTGAAACAAGCGCAAGATGCCGTATTTTTAGATACGACGCCTTTAACGATTGCAGAAGCGGCAGAAGCCATTTTGAAACTAGCGCAAGAGAGGCTGATGGGATCATGAATTTGTATGCAGTAGGGAAAACGCTCGTGAAGACGGCATTGAGTCCGCTGTACCGTTTTCAAGTTGAGGGCATTGAAAAGTTTCCGGAAACGGGCGGCATTCTTCTTTGCAGCAACCATATCCATGCGCTCGATCCGCCGGTAGTCGGTATGACCGCCCCGAGAACCGTTCATTTCATGGCCAAAGAGGAATTGTTTAAAGCGCCAATACTCGGCTCGATTTTGCCGAAAGTCAATGCTTTTCCGGTAAAGCGCGGCATGAGTGACCGGGAAGCTTTGCGGACTGCTTTAAAGCTGCTAAAAAGCGGCGAAGTCGTGGGGCTATTTCCTGAGGGTACCCGTTCGACAGATGGCGTATTAAAAAAAGGCTTAAGCGGCGCTGGCTTTTTTGCTTTGCGGGGCAATGCGGATGTTATGCCATGCGCACTTATTGGACCGTATAAGCCGTTCGGAAAAGTCAAAGTAGTTTACGGTGATCCAATTCGGATGGAACCTTACCGTGAGCGTAAAGCTTCCGCAGAAGAAGTCACGCAAGCCATCATGGCCAGTATTCAAAAAATTCTGGACGAAAACTCAGAAAATAAGTGATTATTTTTGTTTTTATTAGAGAATTCGAATAAAATAGAAGATGGATAGTTTGTGAAGGAGGGCTACTTATGTCAGAGGATATGAATTTGATGGAAAACCGTGACTTCCAAACAGGAGATCGCGTAAAAGGAATAGTCGCCAAGATCGAGGAAAAAGCAGTGACGGTGACAATTGATGGAGCGCCATTCGATGGGATCATTCCGATCAGCGAATTATCGAGCCTCCATATCGAAAAAGCATCCGACTCGGTCCAAGAAGGTGATGAACTTGAATTGATCATCACGAAAGTGGAAGATGAAAACTTTGTCTTGTCTAAGCGCAAAGTTGATGCTGAATCCGCTTGGGACGATCTTGAGAAAAAATTCGAATCCGGTGAAATCATCGAAGCAGAAGTGAAGGACGTCGTGAAAGGCGGCCTAGTCATTGATTTGGGCGTGCGCGGATTCGTGCCGGCTTCACTTGTGGAAGATTATTTCGTCGAATCATTTGAGGATTATAAAGGCCGTGTTATGACCTTTAAAATTGTCGAAATGGAAAAAGAGAATAACCGTTTGATTCTTTCCCACCGTGCAGTGGTTGAAGGCGAAAAAGAGTCTCAAAAAGAGCAAGTGATGGATTCGATTAACGCAGGAGATGTACTTGATGGGAAAGTGCAGCGTATCGCTTCGTTTGGCGCATTCGTCGATATTGGCGGAGTGGACGGCCTTGTGCACATCTCTCAATTATCACATGAGCATGTCGATAAAGTATCGGATGTTGTCACAGAAGGTCAGGAAGTGAAAGTTAAAGTTCTTTCAGTGGATCGTGACTCAGAACGCATTTCATTATCGATCAAAGATACATTGCCTGGCCCTTGGGATGCCATCGATGAAAAGGCTCCAAAAGGCTCTGTTCATCAAGGTACAGTAAAAAGACTCGTCAGCTACGGCGCGTTTGTTGAAGTGTTGCCTGGTGTAGAAGGCCTTGTGCATATTTCACAAATTGCACACAAGCATATTGCTACGCCGCACGAAGTGCTCCAGGAAGGCCAGGAAGTTGAAGTGAAAGTGCTTGAAGTCAATAAAGAAGACAAGCGCTTGTCCCTCAGCATTAAAGAGCTTCAAGAAAAAGAAGCGGAACAGGATTTCTCACAATACGATATGCCTGAAGAAGCATCTGGATTCTCGATTAGTGATGTTATCGGAGATAAATTAAAAGGGTTCAAATCCGAATAAATGTCACGGGCTAAACGAAAGATGGACCATATCAATTATGCGTTGTCTACTGGGCAAGGTCGGGCTACTTGGCTCGACTGCGTCCGTTTTGTCCATCAGGCGCTGCCGGGAATCGGCGTTGCCGACGTATCATTGGAACCGAAAACAGGTGATTTGCAACTAAAATCACCTGTTTTTATTAATGCCATGACCGGTGGAGGCGGTTCCGAGACGTTGCAGCTGAATGCCATGCTCGCGCGGGCGGCGAAAGAAACGGGAATTGCCATGGCTGTCGGTTCACAAATGGCGGCCCTGAAGGACAAAGATGAACGCGAAAGCTATAGCATAGTTCGAAAAGAAAACCCACAGGGAATCATATTCGGCAATCTTGGCAGTGAAGCTACCGTAAAACAAGCGATAGAAGCGGTCGAGATGATCGGAGCAGATGCCCTGCAGATTCACTTAAATGTCGTCCAGGAACTGACAATGCCAGAAGGCGACCGCCAGTTTCAGGGAGCGCTTGAGCGAATTGAGATGATTGCAGAGGCTTTAGATGTGCCGGTCATCATCAAAGAAACCGGCTTCGGCATTTCACAGGAAACCGCCGATGCGCTCGACAAGACCCAAGTGGCGGCGATCGATGCGAGCGGATTTGGCGGTACGAATTTCGCCAGCATCGAAAATGAACGCAGAAAACGCAAATTGGCCTATTTCGAAGACTGGGGCATCCCGACGGCTGCAGCAATCGTTGAATGCCGAGAAGGCTTCAGCCGCACTGTATTGGCGTCTGGCGGGCTTCAAAACGCCGGTGATGTCATCAGGGCATTTCGTCTCGGCGCAGATGCTGTGGGCATTGCAGGCAGTTTTTTGAAGCATGCGGTGAGCCTCGGGGAAATCGGTTTGATTGAAGAAATCCATGGGCTTCACGAAGATTTGCGTATGCTCATGACTGCACTTGGTGCCCGTACAATTGAAGAGATTCGCTCGACCCCTGCTGTCATCAATGGCGAATTGCTGGCCCATTTGCAGCAACGGGGGCTTGAGACGAAGCATTTTGCAGTTCCTTTGAAAAACTGAATATTGGACAATTTAAGGGGATGGACATTATTCAGATGCCATCCTCTTTTTCGTGTATAATAGGCTTATCAGAAGTGGAAGGATGAATTAATTATGTCAAAACCGGTAGTAGCAATTGTTGGCCGGCCGAATGTAGGGAAATCCACGATTTTTAATCGCGTGGTCGGGGAGCGCGTCTCCATTGTGGAAGATATTCCAGGAGTTACACGTGACCGCATCTACAGTTCGGCAGATTGGCTGACGCATGAATTTAATATCATTGATACAGGAGGCATCGACCTTAGCGACGAGCCTTTCCTAGAACAAATCCGCAGCCAAGCAGAAGTGGCAATGGACGAAGCGGACGTTATCATCTTTCTCGTCAATGGGCGAGACGGAGTGACAGAACAGGATGAGCAAGTAGCGAGAATCCTGTATCGCACGAAAAAACCAGTGGTGTTGGCTGTCAACAAGATTGATAACCCTGATATGCGCCACATGATCTACGATTTCTATTCTCTTGGAATCGGCGAACCCTATCCGGTTTCAGGATCTCACGGGCTTGGCTTGGGAGACCTTTTGGACGAAGTGGCTAATCACTTCCCGAAAGAAGACGAAGAGGAATATCCGGACAATGTCATCAAGTTTTCACTGATCGGGCGTCCGAACGTCGGAAAATCTTCACTAGTCAACTCATTTCTCGGCGAAGATCGTGTCATTGTCAGTGAAGTGGCCGGTACGACGCGCGATGCAGTCGATACGCAGTATGAATATGATGAACAGCCTTATGTCATCATTGATACGGCGGGCATGCGCAAAAAAGGGAAAGTTTATGAAAGTACCGAAAAATACAGCGTGCTTCGCGCCTTGCGTGCGATTGAACGTTCTGACGTTGTCTTGGTCGTCCTGAATGCAGAAGAAGGCATACAGGAACAAGACAAAAAAATTGCAGGATATGCCCATGAGGCTGGGAAAGCAGTTGTTATCGTCGTTAATAAATGGGACGCCTTGAAAAAAGACGACAAAACCATGAATAAATTCACACAGCAAATCCGTGAACATTTCTTGTTCTTGGATTATGCCCCAATCATTTTCGTATCTGCTATCAGTGGGCAGCGTGTGCACAACATTCTTGAAATTATCAACCGCGTTAATGATAACCACTCGCGTCGCATCCAGTCGAGCATACTCAACGAGGTAATCGAAGACGCGGTAGCGATGAATCCGGCACCATCGGATAAAGGGCGTCGCCTACGTCTGTATTACGTGACACAAGTGGCCGTCAAGCCGCCGACGTTCGTCGTGTTCGTTAACGAGCCGGAAATGATGCATTTCAGCTATGAGCGTTTCTTGCAAAACCGCATCCGGGAAAGCTTTGATTTTGAAGGCACACCGCTGCGCTTGATCACGCGAGCGCGTACGTAATTTTACTTAGTGATTACGTCTGCTTTCAAGTTGATACCAATTGATCCAATCGGACTTTACTGAACAGCATGACTCCCACTTGAAGAGGTGGGAGTTTGGTTTTCTTAAAGCAGGATAAAGGAGAGGTAAAAATGGAAAAAGTCACTATATTTGGGGCAGGAAGCTGGGGGACCGCGCTTAGTTATGTATTGGCGCAAAATGGCCATGATCTGCTATTGTGGAGCCACCGCCAGGACCAAGCGGATGAGATTAATAACCATACAAATGAGCGTTATTTAAAAGGTGTCGAACTTCCGGCTTCCTTAAAAGCGACAGCAGACCTGGATGAGGCCGTAGCGCATGCTGATGTGTTCATTCTGGCGGTGCCGACAAAAGCCATCCGGGAAGTTTCACAGGATATCCATAAGAGAATGACGAAAAAAGGATTGTTCGTCCACGTCTCAAAAGGCATTGAACCGGATTCGCTTAAACGGATCAGTGAGATGATCCGTGAAGAAATTCCGGCCGACTTGATTGAGGAAGTAGTTATTTTGTCAGGCCCTAGCCATGCAGAAGAAGTTGTGCAAGAGCATCCGACGACTGTCACTGCAGCATGTGAAAATACGCAAGCAGCGAACCGTGTACAGGATCTATTCATGAACTCTTACTTCAGGGTCTACACAAATACCGATGTTATCGGGGTGGAAATTGGCGGTGCGTTGAAGAATATCATTGCCTTAGCCGTGGGAATCACTGATGGCCTTGGCTATGGCGATAATGCGAAAGCGGCGATCATGACGCGGGGCTTAGCGGAAATTGCCCGCCTTGGCGTGAAAATGGGAGCAACGCCACTGACTTTTTCCGGCCTATCAGGAGTAGGTGACTTGATCGTTACATGCACAAGCGTCCACTCGCGCAATTGGCGGGCAGGCAATATGCTTGGCAAAGGAAAAAACGTTGATCAAGTATTAGAGGAAATGGGCATGGTCGTAGAAGGAATTCGGACTACAAAAGCTGCTCATCAATTGGCAGCTGAATACAAAGTACCGATGCCAATCACAGAAGCTTTGTATGCAGTATTGTTTGAGGGCGTCAAACCGGAAAATGCGGTCGAAGAGCTGATGGGCCGCATGAAGAAAAACGAAATGGAAGATTTAATCGACTTGCTTTAATTGTCACAAACGGAGGGGCTGCTTGCTGCTGTCCCTTCTTTTTTTATGCTATACTATGGACTGAAACTCGACGAAAGGCGGCTTATTCATGAGTTCTTTGGATAAAATGTGGGTATCGTTTGCAGGCATCGCTTTTTTGATCATTTCGATGGGATTGATCTATTTAAGCCGATACAAATTGCAAAACGGCATCCTGAAATTTCTATTTGCGCTGATCGCGTATGTTCTGCTGATCCTGGGCTTCTTTATTATGGTTTTCACTATATTCAGCGGACCAACCGGTGGCGCCTGAGGGGATGGGCATAATGAAAAAAACAACAGCGCTGCTGATGACCCTGCTGACAGCAAGTTTGCTGACGGCTTGTGGGTATCCTAGCAGCGAGCGGGCAGAAAATCAGATTCCCTATGAAGATCAGCTAGAAACAGCACAGCAAGCGGTTGAACGTTACCAGGAAGCAAAAGGTGGCTTATTGCCGATCAAAACGCGGGATATGGACGTCGATCAATATATCAAATATCCAGTCGATTTCTCGAAAGTCGTTCCGGAATTTACCGCAGAGCTTCCGAGCAATGCGTTTGAAGTCGGTGGAATCTATCAGTACGTGTTAATGGATGTAGAGGAAAGTCCAACTGTCAAACTCGTTGACTTACGGGTTGCAGAGGGCATCCGTTCGGTCAATGTCAGAAAAAGCGCGAACGGGGGGAGAGCCCCAATCGCCGAGATCATTGCCGACAATGTATACAAATTTAATTACGAAGCAATGGGCTTCTCGGAAGAGCCAATGGTTCAAAGCCCATATAGCGGAAAAATGCTGCCAATGGTCATCACTGGACAAGGTGATGTCTACATCGATTATTCCATCGATTTGTATGAGGCGATCCAAAGTTACGAAGGTGAGCTCGAACCAGGGCAGGATATCCGATTTATCCTTTACGAAAACAGCCCGATTGTGCCTGCCTACTCGCTTCCTTATACTGTCGATGAAAATGGCGAGCCCATTTTTTTGGCGGATGAAAAACCCTGATACAGCACGGATTTGCCCGAAATCCACATGTTTTTGAAAATGTTGGGAGTATTTGGTGGTTTTCTTTGAAATGCGGCCTATTTGTTGTTGCTATGCGATTTTCGTTGTGATACTCTTTTTACAGGATTGATGGCAAGCATCCCCTTTGAGAGGAGGTGAATAGCATGAACAAAACAGAATTAGTGAACTCTGTTGCAGAAGCGGCTGAACTTTCTCGTAAAGATGCTGCGAAAGCGGTTGACGCTGCATTTGAAGCGATTCAAGATGCTCTAACTAAAGGTGACAAAGTACAATTGATCGGATTCGGTAACTTTGAAGTTCGTGAGCGTGCGGCCCGTAAAGGACGTAACCCACAAACAGGTGCTGAAATCGAGATTGCCGCAAGCAAGGTTCCTGCCTTTAAGCCAGGTAAAGCACTTAAAGACGCAGTGAAATAAGCTTCGGCTACTGTACATAGAATGGCTTTTGCGAGATCTGATCTTGCAGAAGCCATTCTTTCTTTTTGGCCCCGTTTTTGCCAATACCCCCCGTAAATGCTACAATTCAGGTGAGAAAAGCGGTGCTGTCTCTCGGTACGGCTATTATGGCGCGTGAAATGGCAATGGCCATTGGCCGACTTTAACCGCTGCCCCAAATAGAGTGATTTTCGCTACAGGAGGAAACAATGTGATTGATATGAAAAGCCATAACGTAGATCTGGAAAAAATAGAGCAAGCTGTCGGGATGATTTTGGAGGCAGTCGGAGAAGATGTGGGCCGTGAAGGGCTGCAAGATACCCCGAAGCGCGTCGCGAAAATGTATGCGGAAGTTTTTGCTGGGTTGAAAGAAGATCCGAAGGAATACTTCCGCACCGTATTCCATGAAAACCATGAAGAACTTGTGTTAGTAAAGGACATCCCATTTTATTCGATGTGTGAACATCATTTAGTGCCTTTCTTCGGAAAAGCGCATATCGCCTATATCCCACGTGATGGGGTAGTGACCGGGCTAAGTAAATTGGCGAGAGCGGTTGAAACAGTCGCAAAACGTCCACAATTGCAAGAACGCATCACTTCGACGATTGCGGACTCGATGATGGAGACCTTGAATCCACATGGTGTGTACGTCATGGTCGAAGCCGAGCATATGTGTATGACCATGCGTGGCATCAAAAAGCCTGGTTCGAAGACCGTAACGGCCGTTGCACGAGGCGTCCTAGAGACCGACGATATTAAACGCTCTGAAGTTATTACGTATATCAATATGGACTAAATACAATGGAAAAGCAGGTGTAGACTATGGCACAAACTGAATATGTGGTAATCCGCGCACAAGAAGACGGCGTCAATGTTATCGGGCTGACGCGCGGCAATGATACAAAATTCCATCATACCGAAAAGCTCGACCGCGGCGAAGTGATGATCGCCCAATTCACTGAACATACATCGGCGATGAAAATTCGTGGCAAGGCGGAAATCCATTCCGCACACGGCATCATTGAAAGCGACGCGAAAAAGTAAGCGTTAATGGTGAAGGCCATAAGGGCGTTATGCTATAATATGAGCTATGGCTAACCTACGAATGGAGCAGGCAGTATGAACGGACAACAAATACAATCCAAAATCATCTCCATGGAAATCGACGTACTAAAAGCAGTCCGCCAACGAACGCTAGACCAGTTGACGGAAGGGCCTTTTGTTAAAGAGGCTCGCCTGTTTTTCTTGCTGCTGCCGTTTTTTAACGGAGAGCAATGGTCGGATAAAATGGAGTCAAGCGCACGCACTGTCGCGATCGTCTATGCTGCGCTGCACTCGCATGATCGTGTGAGAGAAGAAATGCCCATCAGCAAAGAACAGCAATTGACCGTACTCGCCGGAGACTTTTACAGCGGCATTTATTATCAATTGCTGGCTGAAAGCAAAAATATTGAAATGGTTCAAAAGCTCGCGACAGCCATCATTCAAGTAAGCGAGAAGAAAGCCTCTTTCCACGAATCTGCACTTCAGCAGCCGGAGCAAGTGGAAGAAACGGCGACAGTAATCGAGACAGCATTGCTGAATGCGTTCTACGAGGAAAACGGATTCACCCATTACAAGCAGCTAATGGAGCAATCCCTGCTCTATATACGCTATACAGAAGAGTTGGAAGCACTGAAAAACGGCGAGTTCAGCCATATATTGCGCTTATTTAGCGAGACTTTGATCCAGTCAGCATTCATCGAAAGTTGGCTCACCGATCGCCTGGAAAGCTTGGGCAATGACATTGTGGTGTCGATCAATGATTGCGAATTGGATTTTGAACTTAAAAATGTTTTGCTCCACCAAATTATTCCGCATCGGCTTAGTGCTGAACCGCTGACGCGAGAAGGATGACGATGATGCCGAAAACAAAAGAACAACGAGTTCACGAAGTATTTGAGAAAATATCCGAAAACTATGATCAAATGAATTCGGTCATCAGTTTTCAACAACATAATAAATGGCGCAACGACACGATGCATAAAATGCAAGTAGCAAAAGGCGCGTCTTGCATCGATGTTTGTTGTGGTACAGCAGATTGGACGATTGCACTCGGAGAAGCCGCAGGGCCAACAGGGCGCGTGGTCGGACTGGACTTTAGCCAAAATATGTTGAATGTTGGGCACCAGAAAACAGGCCATATGCCACAAATCGAATTGGTACAAGGAAATGCAATGTCTTTGCCATACCCAGACAATTCCTTCGACTTTGCGACAATCGGCTTTGGATTGCGCAATGTGCCAGATTATGAGCAAGTGTTATCTGAAATGCATCGAGTTTTGAAGCCTGGTGGAATGATTGCCTGCCTAGAAACTTCGCAGCCTGAAAGTGTTGTATTCAAACCGTTTTTCCGAATGTATTTCCGGTTCGTTATGCCAGTCTTCGGCAAGCTTTTCGCTAAAAGCTATAAAGAGTATTCATGGCTCCAGGAATCAGCTAAGACGTTCCCGGGCATGAAAGACTTGGCGAAATTGTTCAGCAAAGTCGGTTTCGACAAAGTAAAATATAAACCGTATTCAGGAGGGGCTGCTGCTCTCCATATGGGATTGAAAAAGTAAACAAGCGGGAGAAGGTTATTAAGTGGAAAAGATGAAGTTGAAATTGCTCTATTCCGACCTAAAACCGGAACTGGAATTGATCGAAAAAGAATTGGAACAGGCAGTGGATTCCGAATCCCTTCTATTAAATGATGCTTCTCTTCATTTATTGCAGGCCGGAGGAAAAAGAATCCGCCCTGTTTTTGTTTTGCTTGCCGGAAAATTCGGGGAGTACGATATCGAATTGCTGAAGCGTGTTGCGGTGCCGTTGGAGCTTATACATATGGCATCTTTGGTCCACGATGATGTCATTGATGATTCGGAAATTCGTAGAGGACGCCCGACCGTTAAATCGGAATGGAACAATAGCGTGGCGATGTATACCGGCGATTTCATTCTAGCTAGGGCGTTGGAGCGAATCACGGAAATTGAATCGCCAAGAATCCATGACATTCTCTCGAAGACCTTGATCGAAGTGTGCCGAGGAGAAATCATTCAAATCGAACATAAGTACAGACTCGATCAAAGCTTGCGGGATTATTTGCGGCGCATTAAGCGCAAAACGGCGTTATTGATTTCCTCGAGCTGTGAATTAGGGGCTTTGGTGTCCGGCACCGATGAGAAAACGGCTGCGCATTTGCGTCGCTTCGGTTATTTCATCGGCATGTCGTTCCAGATTATCGATGATATCTTGGACTTCACCGCCAGCGACCAAGAATTGGGTAAACCGGCCGGCAGCGATTTTATCCAAGGCAATATCACCTTGCCGATTTTATACGCACGCCAAAATCCTGAAATTTATCAAATGCTCCGTGATAATTTGAATCTGGACATTTCCGATGAAAAACGTCTGGAAATTGTCCGCACGATCCGCACGAGCAGTGCGGTTGATGAAGCGAAGCGGATGAGTGAACGTTATTTGGAGAAGGCACTGAAAGAGCTGGATTATTTGCCAAAAGGTTCCGCGACGAAAACGATGCGTAAAATTGCGTTTTTCATCGGCAAGCGAAAGTTTTAGTTTCCAGTTGACAAATGATCGGACAATGATAGTATTTTTTAAGGTGGGCAAAGTGCCCGAGCTTTTTAACAGAGGAGTGTTCTATAATGGAAAAAACATTTTTGATGGTAAAACCTGATGGTGTCCAACGCAACGTCATCGGTGAAATCGTTTCCCGTTTCGAGAAAAAAGGCTATCATTTGGCAGGCGCTAAATTGATGCAAATCCCGACTGAGCTTGCTGAACAGCATTACGGTGAGCACAAAGAGCGCCCATTCTTCGGCGAACTTGTAGACTTCATCACTTCCGGACCAGTTTTCGCAATGGTATGGGAAGGCGAAAACGTCATCTTGACTGCGCGTCAAATGATGGGAGCTACTAACCCGAAAGACGCAGCTCCAGGAACAATCCGCGGTGACTTCGCAGTTACTGTCGGCAAAAACATGATCCACGGTTCTGATTCAGCTGAAAGCGCTGAGCGTGAAATCGGCTTGTTCTTCAAAGAAGAAGAATTGGTATCATACGAAAAAACAATGAATAACTGGGTTAACTAATCTACCCTTTGAAAATGCGGCCGTGCAATCGGCCGTGTTTTTTTATTTTATAAGAAGCTTTCAATAAGGCGGCAGGACTAGCAAGCGAACGAAGAAATGAAAGCGGTTGCTTTAGCAAACCTAGGTTTCTTGCTATTCGAATGTTTAGTTTTCTTCATATTTGGGATAGAATTGAACAAATGCCGTATGGTATAGTGTTAGTTAAATACTTTAGCACGTTGAAGGGAGAAAGCGTACATGCGTTACTTAACAGCAGGAGAATCTCACGGTCCACAATTGACCGCCATTATTGAAGGGTTGCCAGCGCAATTGCCTTTGACGGCGGAAATGATTAATAAAGAATTGAAACGACGCCAAGGAGGACATGGCCGCGGCCGCCGCATGCAAATCGAAACCGATACGGTGGAGATTGTTTCAGGCGTTCGTCACGGCAAGACTTTAGGGTCTCCGGTCGCATTGGTAGTCAAAAACGACGACTGGAAGCATTGGACAAATGTTATGGGAATCGAACCAATCGAGGAAACCGATGAAGTGAAGCGCCAATTGACACGTCCGCGTCCAGGACATGCAGATTTAAACGGCGGCATGAAATATGGCCACCGCGACTTGCGGAACGTATTGGAACGCTCTTCTGCTCGTGAAACCACCGTCCGTGTAGCGGTCGGTGCTGTAGCGAAGCAATTGCTCGCTGAACTCGGCGTGAAAATGGTTTCACATGTCACAGAAATTGGCGGCATCAAAGTTGATCCGCAAAGCTATATCGGAAAATCCGCAGATGAAATTCGTAACATCGTTGAGCAAGACGCTGTTTATTGTGCAGATGCCACAAAAACGAAAGAAATGACCGATTTGATCGACGCCACGAAGAAAAACGGCGACTCGATCGGCGGAACGGTAGAAGTCATCATAGAAGGCATGCCAGCGGGTATTGGCAGCTATGTACATTACGACCGCAAACTGGATGCAAAAATCGCGGCTTCAGTGATGAGCATAAACGCATTCAAAGGCGTCGAATTCGGCCTTGGATTTGAAATGGCGCGACGCCCTGGCAGTGAAGTCCACGATGAAATCGTCTGGGATGAGCAACAGGGATATAGCCGCAGCACAAATAACCTCGGAGGCTTTGAAGGTGGCATGACGACTGGCATGCCGATTATTGTCCGCGGTGTGATGAAACCGATCCCAACTCTCTACAAGCCGCTGAAAAGTGTCGATATCGAAACAAAAGAACCTTTCCAGGCAAGCATTGAGCGTTCAGACAGCTGTGCAGTTCCAGCTGCCTCAATCGTGGCAGAGCATGTCGTCGCCTTTGAAGCGGCGAATGCCTTATTAGAGCAATTTGATGCAGATCAATTGCCGCGTCTGAAAGAAAACATCGAAAGCTATAAAGCCTATACAAAGGAGTTTTAATCCATGAGGGAGTTACGCGTCGAGACTGAACATCCATATACAGTGCATATCGGCCAGGGAGCGGTCAAGCTATTGACAGAGCGCTATGGCGATTTGCTTGGAGCGGTTGATCGCGTCGTCGTGATTGCCGATAGCCAAGTAGCAGAGCTGCACTTAGATAAGCTGCTTGATGCGCTAAAGGGGCTGGAGCCGAAAGTTCTTCGAGTACCGGCAGGCGAACAGGCGAAATCCGTTGAAAGTTTTATGGATTGCCACAGCTTCCTGTTGTCGGAAAATTGCTCGCGCAACACGGTCATTCTTGCTTTCGGAGGAGGCGCAGTTGGGGATCTTTCAGGTTTTGTCGCATCGACTTTCATGCGCGGCGTGCCGTTTATCCAAGTGCCGACTACGATCTTAGCCCATGACAGTGCAGTTGGCGGCAAAACCGCTATTAACCACCCGCTCGGCAAGAATATGGTCGGCACTTTCTATCAGCCGCGAGCAGTCGTTTATGATGGCGACTTTCTCGAGACATTGCCTGAAAACGAGATCCGTTCCGGAATGGCTGAAGTGGTCAAGCATGCCTTTATTTCAAATGAAGGCTGGTTGGATCAATTATTGGCGTATGACAGTCTCGAGGCGGTTTCCGGCGAAGAACTCGAAGGACATCTCGAAAAAGGCATCGCGGTTAAAGCTGCGATTGTGGAAGAAGATGAATTTGAAGGAGGCGTCCGTAAATTCCTCAACTTTGGCCATACGTTGGCTCATGCTATTGAAGCGCATCTAGGTTATGGGAGAATGACGCACGGAGAAGCGGTCGTGCTAGGGATGGCCTATGCGCTGGAATTATCCAGCAGCCCTGAATTACCACGTTTCCTAAATTGGGCGAAGGTGAACCAATATCCGTTAGAGCGTTTGAAGGACATGCCGTTTGAAGAACTTTTGCCTTATATGAAAAAAGACAAGAAATCGACAGCTGCATCATTGAATTTTGTTTTACTGGGTGCTGTGGGCCAGCCCTATATTGAAACAATTCCAGAACAACGAGCGCAAGCGGCTTACGATACGTTAAGAAAAACGATCAAGGAGATGATCTGATGATTCGAGGAGTCAGAGGTGCGATCACCATCACAAAAGATGAGGCGCCTGAAATTTTGGAGCAAACACGCCGCCTGGTCTTGGAAATGGCCAAAGAGAACGGCATTAAGCCGGATGAAGTGGCTTCGGTCATTGTATCGACGACGACAGACATTTCTGCAGCTTTTCCTGCAAAAGCCGTGCGGACTATTGACGGCTGGACGTATGTGCCAGTCATGTGTACGCACGAAATGGATGTGCCGGGTAGCATGCCGCTATGCATCCGCGTCATGATGCACGTCAACACGAAAATTGGACAGGATAAAATTCAGCATATCTACATGAACGATGCTGTAAAACTACGCCCCGATCTATCACAGAAAAGTCAGGTGAGCCGAGCGTGAAAACAGAAGTCCTCATTATCGGCCTCGGATTAATCGGCGGTTCTTTGGCAAAGGCATTGCAGCGCAACGAAGATGTTCACGTATCGGGATACGATACGGATGCGTTGACTGCCAGAAAAGCGTTTAAAATGGGCATCATCCAAAGCTCGCCACCTTCTCTAGAGCAGGCGGCAGCGGCGGCTGATGTCATCGTTTTTGCCACGCCGGTCGGAGCGACTATTAAATTAATGGAGCGCAGTAAGTTTTGGGATTTAAAGGAAACGGTTATTTTAACGGATACCGGCAGTACTAAAGTGCAGATTATGGAAGCTGCAAAAAAACTGAATCGCAACTTTATCGGCGGACACCCCATGGCTGGGTCCCATAAAAGCGGCGTTGAAGCAGCCAAAGATGTGTTGTTCGAGAACGCCTTTTATATTTTAACGCCGGGTGAGAATGCAAGTGAGAACGATGTGAATCGGTTGATTGGGCTATTATCCGTCACTAAGGCGAAGATCAAGGTGCTCGAAGCGAAGGAACATGATCACATGACGGCAATCGTCAGCCATTTCCCTCACTTAATTGCAGCGGCTTTGGTCCACCAACTGGACCGGGAAGAGCAATTTCCATTTGCACGCCAACTTGCAGCGGGTGGTTTCCGCGATACGACTCGCATCGCTTCTGCCAATCCGGACATGTGGCGTGATATCACGACGCAAAACAATGAAATGATTGTCGAGCAATTGGACCATTGGATGGATCAGATGACGCATTTGCGTGAGATTCTGCGGAAAAATGAACCCGAGCCAATTCACCATTTTTTCGCCAAAGCGAAAGAAACACGTGATGAACTGCCGGTTGCGGGACATGGCGCCATGTATTCCGTTTTTGATCTGTATATCGATATCCCAGATGTGCCGGGGATCATCTCAGAAATGACCGGTTATTTAGCAGAAGCTGGTATCAGTCTTGTTAATTTGAGAATTTTGGAGACGCGAGAGGATGTTTTCGGGATTCTTGTCCTGAGTTTCCAGACAGCACAAGACCGGGAAAACGCGCAAAGCGTTTTTTCAGATCGTACTGCTTACGATACGTATATCTCCTGAAAGGAATGAAATTCATGACCAAAACGATCAGTTACGCGAAACCGGCTTTAACGGGCCATGTACAAGTGCCTGGGGATAAGTCCATTTCACATCGTGCCATCATGTTTGGTGCATTGGCACAGGGGACAACGACCATCGAAGGCTTCTTAATGGGTGATGACTGCTTAAGCACAATCAGCTGTTTTCGTTCACTCGGAATCAATATCCAAATAGACGGCGAATACGTCACGGTGGAGGGTGGAGGCAGAAAAGCCTGGAAAGAGCCAGAAGTAGTATTGGATACCGGAAATTCAGGCACGACGACGCGCCTGATGCTCGGCTTGCTCGCAGGAACTGGTTTCCATTCAGTCATGGCGGGTGATGAGTCCATCGCACGCCGCCCGATGAAGCGCATCGTTGAACCATTGCGTTTAATGGGCGCAGACATCCGTGGGCGCGCAAATGGCCATTTCACACCGCTCGCCGTACAAGGCACGCAGCTTCAGGCAATCGACTACACAATGCCTGTCGCAAGCGCGCAAGTCAAGTCGGCTGTGCTGCTGGCAGGATTGTCGGCAGAAGGGACCACTACTGTACACGAACCGGTACCGTCACGGGATCATACTGAAATTATGCTGAAGCATTTCGGGGCAGATATCTCCCGGGATGGAGAAGTTATTTCTTTAAGTGGTGGACAAGAACTGCATGCTGCGCATGTGCAAGTACCTGGTGATATTTCTTCCGCTGCCTTTTTGATTGGTGCCGCACTGATTGCAGAAGGCAGTGAAGTGACATTGGAAAATGTCGGGATTAACCCGACGCGCACAGGATTACTCGATGTGTTTGAAGCTATGGGGGCCGACATCCAGGCAAGCGGACATAAATCCGAAGGTGAACAAGCAGCTGATCTAACAGTCCGGAGCACAGCGCTTTTAGGAACGGAAATCGGTGGGGACTTAATCCCAAGATTGATTGATGAGATTCCATTGATTGCGCTTGTGGCTACACAGGCGAACGGCAAAACCGTTATTCGCGATGCGGAAGAATTGCGCGTTAAAGAAACAGATCGCATACAGGCGGTTGTCACCGAACTAAAAAAACTCGGCGCCGATATCGAAGCGACAGAAGATGGAATGGTCATCCAAGGACCGACGCCATTGTCTGGCGCCGCACTCACTAGCTACGGCGACCATCGCCTTGGCATGATGGCGGCAGTCGCAGCATTAATCGCGGACGGTCCTGTGTCGATTGATGAGCCGGGGTGTATTTCGATCTCCTACCCGAACTTTTTTGAACATCTGGATAAGCTGACACAATAACTCTCCTGCGGGGGAGTTTTTATTATGCTAGGATGATGGTTTCGTGTACGATAACTATATAACAGCAAGGAATAGGTGATGCAAATGGCAACTTTACAAAATATCCAAGAAGCGGTGCAGGCTGGAGACACGGCTGCACTCGATACATTGCTCGAACAATATTTACTGAAGGGTGATCCGGATGAACAATATGCGGTCATGGAATGGCTGCAAGAAATCGGATTTATCGAAGAAGCGCTCCGTGTAGTGGAGCATCTTCAATACATGTTCCCGGAAGAGGCGCAATTGCGTGTCGACCGTTCGAAATTGCTGATTGATGCTGATCGTGAAGATGAAGCACTCAATGAATTGATGGCGATACCGAAAGACGATGAACTGTATCCTCAGGCGCTTGTCACATTAGCGGATTTGTTCCAGCTCCAGGGACTTCTCGAGGCAGCGGAACTGCGCTTAGACGAAGCGATCGAGCTTATGCCAGACGAACCGCTCCTTCAACAGGCGAAAGCGGAACTATTGCTCGACTCTGGGCGCTATTTGGAATCGGCTCGCATTTATCAAGAACTGGAAAGCCGCAAAGTCGTCATCGAAGGCGTCAACTTGAGTGAGCGTTTGGCGGAAGTATATAGCGCCGGGGCAGCTTATGAAGAAGCACTGCCTTATTACGAACGTGCACTGAAAGACGAAGCACAGCCGGATGTCTTATTCGGCGCCGCATTTGCCGCTTTTCAGGCGAAACAATACGAATTATCGGTCAACCGGCTGGATCAGTTATTGGAAGCGGATCCCGATTATTTTTCGGCCTATCTATTGAAAGCACAATGCTACAACATGATGGAAGATTACAAGCGAGCTTATGACGCCATCAAAGAAGGGCTCGCACGTGATGAATTTGACAAAGAATTGTATCTGTTCGCAGGAAAACTTGCTCTGAAACTTGGCAAAGGAGAAGAAGGCGTAGAGATGCTGCGCCAGGCCATTGCGCTCGACCCCGAATACATGGAGGCATTGTATGCACTGATCTCTTATTTCGATGCTGAAGAGCGGGATGACGAGTTGCTTGAGCTTGCTTCTATGGCAGTCGAGAGCGGCAACGATTGGCATGCATTGTATCCGATGATCGCAAAGGCGTATGACCGGACAGAACAGTTTGGCAAAGCTTTCGAGTATTATGAGAAAGCTTATCCGGCATTTTCCGACGATCCCGAGTTCCTCGAATCCTTTGCCTTATTTTTAGTAGAGGAAGGGAAACGTGACCGCGCTCTCGAAATAATCAAACAGCTTCAAGTATTGGAGCCGGAAAATCCACAATGGTTCGATTGGCTGCAATCGTTTGAATGAAAGGGGGAGACGATATGACTGCATCTGTTTCTGTAGGGGAGAAAAAACAATTTGTCCGCTGGTTCCTCGGATCCTATAAGATGAAAAGGCGTGAATGCATTTGGATTCTCAATTATTTATTAAGCAATGACGAATTGCTGGAGAAAACGCATTTTGTGGAAGAGGCGCATTATTGTCCCCGTGCCATGGTCATGTCGACGACTGAATCCAAGCAAATCCCGTTCCAATTTTATAAAGGCAAGTTGATGACAGCCGACGCAGAAAAGTCGTTTCACGACCTCAGGCTTCATCCGGATGAGCCTTTGTATATCCAGTTGAACTTCCCAAGTATTCCGCCGGCGTCGCTTTATCTGGCGGTGCTCGAGGAAAATCCGCATATGCCAAAAGGAGCTTTGGTCAGTGAACAGGACCGCCTGTTGGCAGAACAAGTTTTGAATGAAAGTCTATCATCTTACCAAGAAGAAACGATCCTCAAAAAAATCGATGAAGCACTGGACGCGGGAGATAAAGAACGATTTTTCGAATTATCTGCCTTGCTGTCTGTTGTGAAATCGGCGAAAAAAATGGAGAGTGACTGAATACATGCATTTTAATAGCAAAGACATCGATTTATATGCAGGACAAAAAGAGTATGTCGACACAGCGGTCGTTCCGCTGATCGAATTGGACCTAACCGATGCTGGCATGAAAGCGAGCGCAGGGGCATCTGAATATTTACAATCCTTAACTGTTATATTGGAAAAGCAATTCAAAGGGCGGATCCTATTGCTTCCGCCTATTTCTTATGCTCGTGCCGCAGACCGGTCACAGCTTGGCCAGCAATTAAAAGAAGAGCTGTCGGAAACGGCATTCAAGCACGTTTTCTACTTGACGACCGATCCGAAATGGCGCTCGATTGAGGAATTGGAAAATGTCCTGTGGCTGCCGGCCATTCCGACAGGGGATATGGACCAATCTTTCAAAAAATCGGTCATGGAAGACCAGTTGCGCCAAGTGTTGCCACTGTTTACAAAGGAATGGACACATCATTCATGAAATGTTCACAAACTGTTGCAATAGACGGAATGCAATATTGACCTTAAGTTTTGATTGATATATCATTAGGTTGTCCTAGTAATTATATTTGAATGAGTATGTCCTTTGGACTGACCTTGAATGTTAGAGGGGGGAAAAGAATGAGTAATAATCGTGTATCACGACGCCAATTTTTAGGTTACACACTGACTGGTGTAGGTGGTTTCATGGCAGCAGGGATGCTTATGCCGATGGTGCGCTTCGCAGTCGATCCAATTCTGCAGCAACATGACGGCGGTGATTTTGTTTTGACCGACCAAGCTGTTGCCGATATCACAGAAGAGCCTGTACGTGTCGACTTTACATTTGAACAAGTAGACGCATGGTATACATCTGAAGTCACGAATTCAGCATGGGTTTACAAAGAAGGCGACAAACTAATCGCCCTTTCACCAGTTTGTAAACACTTGGGATGTACAGTGAACTGGGCAGGGAGTCCAGATTACCCGACACAGTTCTTCTGCCCTTGCCACGCCGGCCGTTATGAAAAAAATGGCCAGAACATCGCAGGTACACCACCGCTTGGACCACTCGATGAGTATCAAGTCAAAGAACAAGATGGTTTTGTAGCCATCGGAGCAGTAAGAGAAAACACTTTAGTTTAATAGTTAGGGGGTACGACACCAGTGCTAAACAAGTTATATGATTGGGTAGATGAGCGATTGGACATCACGCCGATCTGGCGCGATATTGCAGACCATGAAGTACCGGAACACGTTAACCCCGCACACCACTTTTCAGCATTTGTCTATTGCTTCGGAGGACTGACATTCTTCATCACAGTCATCCAAATCTTATCTGGCATGTTCCTTACAATGTATTATGTGCCGGATATTGAAAATGCTTGGCAGTCGGTTTATTATCTCCAGAATGAAGTCGCTTTTGGGGAAATCGTGCGCGGGATGCACCACTGGGGAGCTTCTTTAGTAGTCGTTATGATATTTCTTCATACGCTGCGTGTATTCTTCACAGGGTCTTATAAAAAACCTCGTGAGCTCAACTGGGTAGTCGGTGTTATGCTATTTGGCGTAATCCTCGGCCTATCTTTCACAGGTTACTTGCTTCCATGGGATATGAAAGCATTGTTTGCAACAAAAGTTGGGATTGAAATTGCAGCTTCTGTACCCGTGATCGGCGATACGATCAAAATTTTGCTTGCTGGGGATTCAACAATTCTCGGGGCACAAACTTTGACACGCTTCTTCGCGATCCACGTCTTCTTCTTGCCTGCTGCTTTGCTTGGGTTGCTCGCAGCACACTTTATCATGATCAGAAGACAAGGTATTTCAGGACCATTGTAATTCATCCTTGACCAAGGATTTTAAGGAGGGGACACTATGCATCGCGGAAAAGGGATGAAATTTGTAGGGGATTCACGCGTTCCGAGCAAAGAGTTTCGGAAGCCGAATATCCCGAAAGATTACTCCGAATATCCTGGCAAAACAGAAGCCTTTTGGCCGAACTTCCTTCTAAAAGAATGGATGATCGGTTCTGTCTTCCTAATTGGTTATTTGCTCTTAACTGTGGCTCATCCTTCGCCTCTTGAAGGCCAGGCTGACCCGACAGACACGGCATATATTCCATTGCCAGACTGGTATTTCTTGTTCTTATACCAATTATTGAAATATGAATTTGCTTCGGGTCCGTTTAACGTCGTCGGAGCAATCATCATTCCGGGCCTTGCGTTCGGAGCTTTGATGCTTGCACCGTTCCTTGACCGTGGACCGGAACGCCGTCCGTCAAAACGTCCATTGCCGACTGGCTTTATGCTTTTGGCCATCGCGTCGATCGTCTTCTTGACGTGGGAATCCGTCGCTAACCATGACTGGGAAGCAGCGGCTCGCCAAGGGGAAATCACGGAAGAAGTGGAAATTGATACAGCAGACCCTGGATATGAAATCTATTCAGGCGCCGCGTGTATTAGCTGCCACGGCGATAACTTGGAAGGGGCAGTCGGACCGACCTTGATCGGAACCGGCTTGTCAGCAGAAGAGATCGCTGAAATCGCTGTGAACGGTATCGAAAAAGACGGAGCGCAAGTTATGCCTCCTTCTTGGGATGGTACGGACGAAGATCTTCAAGTTATGACAGAGTTCATCGCTGGACTTGAAGCTGAATAAACTTACAGAAAAAGAGCCGGGAAACCGGCTCTTTTTTTCTGCACAGGAAAGGAAGATTGGATGGTGGAATTCACTGCAAAAATTTCGGCTTGGCTAATGTTCCGCCCGTTTTTGATGCTGTTGTTCTTCGTCAATTTAGGGGGAACGATTTATGGATACATCTGGTACGGCTGGCAACTGCGCATCACCGAACCGATATTTCTCATCTTCGTGCCGGATAGCCCGACCGCGAGTTTGTTTTTCACGATTGTTCTCGGACTATGGCTCATCGGCAAGCACAGCCCGCTGATTGAAGCGCTCGCTTTTGTCACATTGATTAAATATGGCTTATGGGCAGTGGTTATGAATCTGCTCACGCTTTTGCAAACCGGATCTATCGGCTGGCTCGGCTGGATGCTCGTGTTGTCGCATTTCGCTATGGCGCTGCAAGCCGTGCTCTACTTTGAGCATTACCGCTTTGGGTTTGTGTCGGTTGCGCTAACGGCCATTTGGACTTTACATAACGATGTCATCGATTATGTCTTCGGGCAAATGCCCATCTACTCGAGCTTAAGTGAGTTCAGTGCAGCAATTGGCTATTTCACGTTTTGGCTGTCGATTGCCTGCATCGCGTTCGCTTGGTTCACGGCGTCACAAAACCGCCACTTGGAGACGCGCCGTATCAGTTGACCAAAAGTCAGAAAAACAAGTAAAATAGACATATAGAAACACAAAGAGAGGTTGATCATTAAAATGGGATTGGGCGGCTATATAGTTTATTTTATCGTCTTGTTGATTGTGCCGATTTGGGCTCAAATGAAATTGAAAAGCACATATAAAAAATATTCCAAAGTCCGGTCGACTTCCGGCCATACAGGAGCCGAAGTGGCTCGCATCATTCTTGATCAGAACGGCCTGAGCAATGTCAAAGTTGTTGAAAGCCGTGGCATGCTTAGCGACCATTACAACCCGATGACGAAAACCGTTGCACTCAGCAGCCATAACTACCACGAACCATCGGTAGCCGGTACTGCGGTTGCAGCGCATGAAGTAGGACACGCCATCCAAGACGCGACGGATTATTCGTTCCTGCGTTTCCGTCACCGCCTTGTGCCGATGGTTAATATTTCTTCGAATATGTCGTGGGTATTCATCATGATCGGTATTTTCGCAAACATTAGTGGAGCCATGTTGATCGGTATCGCGCTTCTTGCCGTCGGCGTATTGTTCCAATTGGTCACTTTGCCGGTCGAGTTTAACGCTTCGAACCGCGCGATGGATCAGCTGTTATCGCATAATGTCATCCGCAACGATGAAGAACGACACGCGAAAAAAGTATTGAACGCAGCAGCGATGACTTATGTAGCAGCGACTGCAGTTGCGGTCATTGAACTTGCTCGTCTAGTATTGATCTACACAAGCATGGATCGTTCATAACAAAGTAAACGGGCGGGAAAAGCATTTGCTTTTCCCGCCCGTTTTTTATATATGGTTAAAGTGGTTGTTTTTGTTCATCTAGCGTGAAGCCTTCACCCATAACATCGTGTACTTCAATCAATGAAACAAATGCGTGAGGGTCGACAGAGTTAACAATATTCTTTAGCCGTACAAGTTCATTGCGTGCTACGACACAATACAACACTTCGCGTTCTTCTTTAGTGAAATGGCCATAGCCCCGAAGAATCGTAATGCCGCGGTCCATTTCGATGGCGATGCGGCTGGCAATTTCTTCTTGCGAATTGGAGATAATCAAAGCGCCACGGCCTGAATATGCTCCTTCCTGGACGAAATCAATGACGCGTGCCCCGACAAAGACAGCCACTAAGGTATACATCATGGACCGGTAATCGAGGAAAGTCAGCCATGACAGCATGATGACCAGTGCATCGAATAAGAACATCGTCTTGCCCATGCTCCAGCCGAAGTATTTCTGTACCAGCCTGGCGATAATATCCACTCCGCCGGTTGTGCCCCCGTAACGGAAAATGATGCCAAGCCCCACGCCAACGAAGACGCCGGCAAACAAAGCGGCAAGGAATAAATCATCACGCAACGGAATTTGAACTTCGTAGATGAGGAAGATTTTCAAAAAGGCGGAAACAGCGACCGTGCCGATGATTGTGTAAAGGAAGACTTTACGTCCGAGCAGCTTCCAACCGATAAAGAACAAAGGAATGTTCAATAAGAGGTTCATTAACGCAGGATCCCAGTTCCAAAGAAAATAGAGGATCAAGGTAAGTCCTGCAAATCCGCCTTCCCCGAGCTCGTTTTGGATATTAAAATGAACAAAGCCGAAACTATAAATAGCGGAGCCGAGAAGGATAAAAAAGATATTTTTCAACTGAAGATCTTTCATGGAATAGCAACCTCCTTTTTTGACAACAACTTCTGTATTATCTGCCATAATGCCGTTTTTGACAACACCCCCTGTTTTCTTTACGATTAGATTGGAGTGTGATGACAGTGAATACAGAAAAAAGTATGAGACAATTACAAGAGGAAGTGGACCGCCACATCGGGCAGTTCAAAGAAGGCTATTTTGCGCCGATGGAAATGCTTGCGCGAATGACAGAAGAACTCGGTGAATTGGCACGGGAAGTCAATCATGTATACGGGCCGAAAAAGAAAAAAGCCACTGAAGCCGAAAAGCTCATTGAAGAAGAAATGGGCGATGTGCTGTTTGTCTTGATTTGCATGGCCAACTCCATGGATATCGATCTACAGCAAGCCCATGATGGCGTGATGGAGAAATTCCGTACCCGTGATAAAGACCGCTGGACCAGAAAGGAAGAACAACAATGACAATAAAAGTGGCAATTGCCGGAGCCCGCGGGAAAATGGGCAAAGAAGCTGTACATACTGTGATGAAAAATGCCGATATGGAACTGGTGGCTGCGCTGGATTATAAAGACATTGGCGCGACTTTAGCGGAGACGGGCTTGTTTCCTGACAGCTTTCAAGTGCCGGTCTTCACCGACCTTGAAGTACTTCACAAACACCATTCACCTGATGTCCTTGTCGATTTGACGACACCTGAGCATGTCTATGCCCATACGAAGCAAGCATTGCAGCTTGGCATCCGTCCGGTCGTCGGAACGACTGGTTTTTCTTCAGAAGAATTACATGAGTTAACGGAGCTTTCGAAAACTTCAGGGCTTGGCTGCATCATCGCGCCAAACTTTGCCGTAGGCGCGGTCCTGATGATGAAATTTGCCGAGCAGGCGGCGAAATATTTGCCGGATGTCGAGATCATCGAAATGCATCATGACCAAAAACTCGATGCGCCCTCAGGAACCGCAATGAAAACGGCACATATGATGAGCGAAACGCGCACTGCCCATCAGCAAGGGCATCCTGAGGAAAAAGAGACCTTGCAAGGCGCTCGCGGCGCAGACTATGAAGGCATGCGCATCCATAGTGTCCGGCTTCCGGGCTTAGTGGCGCATCAGCAAGTATTGCTTGGCGGTGATGGCCAATTGCTGACGCTGCGCCACGATTCGTTTAACCGCGGCTCATTCATGTCAGGTGTCAGCTTGTCAATTCGCGAAGTAATGGAACGCAAAGAATTAATTTACGGCCTTGAACATATCATTGGCTAAAATAATGGAGGCGATTGGATGAATATCGCATTGGTGGCACATGACCGAAAAAAAGATGATTTGATACAATTTGCGTTAGCTTATAAGCCCATTTTGGCAAAGCATCAGCTCTATGCTACAGGTACGACAGGCTCCCGTCTGGTCGAGGGAACAGGCTTAGCGGTCCATCGCTTTCAATCCGGCCCGCTTGGCGGCGACCAGCAGATCGGGGCGATGATCGCTCAAAATGAAATGGATATGATCATCTTTTTCCGCGATCCGCTGACAGCCCAGCCGCATGAACCGGACGTCACGGCTTTGATCCGTCTATGTGATGTTTATCAAATTCCGCTTGCGACCAATATGGGAACAGCTGAAGTCCTCTTAAAAGGCCTGGAAAATGGCTTGGTCGATTGGCGGCTCTTGAGCGACCGCCGGAAATAGGAGGAGAGAGTTTGCGAAAAATGAAAATTGGGATTACTTGTTACCCGACCGTCGGAGGATCTGGCGTCGTGGCGACAGAACTGGGAAAAATGCTGGCTGAAAAAGGCCATGAAATTCACTTTATTACTTCTAGCACACCGTTTCGGCTAAACGGCTTGTATGCGAATATTTTTAGCCACCAAGTGGACGTTAACAGTTATTCGGTATTTCAATATGCACCGTATGACATTGCGCTGGCGACGAAAATTGCTGAAGTCATCAAAAATGAGGAATTGGATTTGTTGCACGTTCATTATGCAATTCCTCATGCTGTCTGTGCGATATTGGGCCGTGATATGGCAGGTTCTGATATTGGCATTGTCACAACATTGCATGGCACCGATATTACAGTACTCGGCACCGACAGTTCGTTGAAAGATGCAATTCGTTACGGCATCGAGAAATCCGATATCGTAACGGCTGTTTCGGATTCCTTGAAACAACAAACCTATGACATGATAGCGCCGGATAAACAGATTGAAACGGTTCATAATTTTGTTGACGAACGGGAGTATCATAAGCATGATTCCGTAAAATTAAAGCAGGAACTGGGCATTCCGGCACACGAAAAAGTGTTGATCCACGTCTCGAATTTCCGCAAAGTTAAGCGTGTGGAAGACGTCGTTGCTACTTTTGCGAAAGTGCAAAAAGCGATCGGGGCAAAACTCTTGCTAGTCGGCGATGGGCCCGAAATGAGCGGCATCCACCAACAAGTAAAAGACCTCCAGATTGAACAAGAAGTCTTATTTCTCGGCAAACGCGACAACCTGTCAGAGCTTTACAGCATGAGTGATGTCAAATTACTGATGTCGGAAAAAGAAGCCTTTGGGTTAGTCTTGCTAGAGGCAATGGCTTGTGGTGTGCCGGCCATCGGAACACGGATCGGCGGCATTCCAGAAATTATCGAATCAGGGGAAAATGGCTTTTTGGTTGGGCTTGGCGACACCGATGCGGCAGCTGATGCAGCGATCCGCATCCTAACAGACGATGCACTCCATGGGCAAATGTCTGTGAAGGCTTTGGAAACCGCAAATCAACGCTTCGGTTCAGAGAAAATTTTGGCCGAATACGAAGCCCTTTACGAAGGTTTGCTGAAAAAGGCCGAGTTACAATGAAACACGCCAAGTACATTATCAAGTGTTTAAAAGAAGCAGGCTTTGAAGCGTATATGGTCGGGGGGGCAGTGCGTGATTATCTGCGCGGTGTTGTGCCGCATGATATTGATGTGGCAACATCTGCTGCCCCTGAACAAGTGAAGGCCCTATTCGAGCGGTCGATCGATACTGGAATCGAACATGGCACCGTGATGATCCTCATTGAAGGGCAAGGCATAGAAGTCACTACATTCCGCACAGAAAGCGGCTATTCAGATAATAGAAGGCCGGATAAAGTGGAATTTGTGAATTCTTTGCATGAAGATTTAAAGCGCCGCGATTTCACCATCAATTCGATGGCGATGACCGAACAAATGGCCATCATCGATCCGTTCGGCGGCCAAGAAGATTTGGCTGCCGGGATCATCCGCGCTGTTGGCCTCCCAGAAGAGCGTTTCGCGGAAGATGCCTTACGCATGTTACGGGCCATCCGCTTTTCTGGCCAATTAGATTTCCAAATAGAGCTAAAGACGTTAGGGGCAATTAAAAGCCACGCGGCGAGAATTCAGTCGGTTGCGATTGAACGCATTAAAGCAGAGTTAGACAAAGTCATGATTTCTTCAGCTCCTGACATTAGCATGACATACTTGGTGGAGACACGCCTGAATCAATTCCTGCCTTCGGGCGGGTTATTTGAAGTGGACTGGTCAAGGTATACTCGTACCGATGACCCATTGGCTGGATGGTTCTACTTATTGAATCAAAATGGCGAAACGTTTGCTGCTTTGCGAGAGTACCGTTTTTCCAACCAAGATAAAAAAGACTTACAGCGTGCCCTTGAAGCAAAAGGTTTATCGGAATGGGATGCTTGGGTGTATTACAGCTTCACCGAGCGTCAATTGACGCTCGCGTTATCTGATTCGGACGCTAGACATTCCGTGAGAGAACAGCAAGAGGCCTTGCCCATCCGGTCTAAATCCGAGCTAGCCGCCAATGGCCGTGATTTGATGGAATGGACAGAACAAAAAGCGGGCCCATGGCTGAAAGAATGGACCCTATTTATTGAAAAAGCTGTGGTTGAACGCCGCTTGGCCAATGATAAAGAACACATAAAGGACTGGTTCATAGATGAATATCACCGTCACGCATAAATTGGCGACTCGGCTATTAGAAGCCGGGGATCAACCGGTCTCCGGACAGCAATTGGCCGAAGAGTTTGGAGTTTCACGAACGGCGATTTGGAAGCATATGAAAGAGCTGGAGGAAATGGGCTATGAAATTGAATCGGTGCGCAAAAAAGGCTACCGTATTCAAAAAAGTCCGGACAGCTTAGAAGCGTTTCTAGTTCAATCGGGGCTCAAGACGAAGCGGCTCGGCAGCCGAATCGAGTATTTGGAGCAATGCGCCTCCACGCAAATCGTTGCGCATCAGTTGGCGCAAGAGGGTGCGCTGGACGGGACGGTCGTCATTGCAGATTTGCAGACAGAAGGCAGAGGCCGTCTAATGAGGAAATGGGATTCTGCTAAAGGCCAAGGAATCTGGATGAGCATCATTTTGCGCCCGGATGTACCACCTCATAAAGCACCGCAATTTACCTTGGTCGCCGCGGTCGCAATTGTGCGGGCGATCCAATCCATCACGGGATTGGAAGCTTCGATCAAGTGGCCAAACGATATCTTGTTCGGGAACAAAAAAGCGACAGGCATTCTGACAGAGCTGCAATCGGACGCTGACGGTATTCAAGCGCTGATCATCGGGATTGGGGTCAATGTCAATCAAGAACGCGAAGATTTTGACGCTGCTGTAAAGGAGATCGCCACTTCGTTGCGACTCGAGTCCGGGCAAGCGGTAAACCGCAGAAAGCTAGTGCAGGAAATCCTGCGCTATCTTGAAATTTATACCGAGATGTATATTGAATTAGGATTCGGCCCGTTAAAAGAATTATGGGAAGGGCATTCTGCTACGATCGGCAAAGCTGTTCGTGCCCGCATGACACGCGAAACATTAGAAGGCATTGCAGAAGGCATCACAGAAGATGGTGTCTTGCAGCTCCGCACAGCGGACGGTAAGCTACACGGCATCTATTCGGCTGATATTGAATTGAAGTGATGGATATAGGCATTTTTCAGAAATTCTGCTATAGTGAAAATAGCGGGCGGTATCCGATGTGAACTGCACCGCAACCGAGCAGCACCCAATAAACTAATACGATTCTGCCTTGATCATGATGTGACAGGGACGGAGGAAACCGAACTGGAATTTTCTGTCCTTCTGTCTTCTGACAGAAGGATTTTTATATGGTTTTCTCCTAAAAAGGAGAGGAAAATGAATATGCAAGTCGTAAATACGGTCCAGGACTTGAAAAAATGGGTCCAGAGCACAACACAAAGTGGACGATCGATTGGATTGGTTCCCACGATGGGTTTTTTACACGAAGGGCATATGGCGCTGGTTGAAGCGGCGAAAGCGGAAAATGACGTGGTAGCCATGAGCATTTTCGTCAACCCGGCACAATTCGGCCCGAATGAGGATTTCGACCGTTATCCTCGCGATTTCGAGCGGGATAGCATGCTTGCTGAAAAAGCAGGCGTTGATATTATATTCGCCCCGTCCGTAAAAGAAATGTATCCGCACGACTCACAAATCACGATGAGTGCGGGGATGCTTGCCAATGTCTTGTGCGGAAAAAGCCGGCCGGGCCATTTTGATGGCGTGTTGAAAGTGGTGACGAAATTATTTCACCTGGTACAGCCTAACGCTGCCTATTTCGGCCAAAAGGATGCGCAGCAACTGGCGATTATCGAATCGCTAGTGAGGGATTTTAATTTTTCGCTCAAAATCCGTCGCGTTGAAACAGTGCGCGAACAGGACGGGCTTGCCAAAAGCTCACGTAATGTCTATTTAAGTAATGCAGAACGAAGAGAAGCACCAGAATTGTATCGATCATTGCAGCGTGGTGTGAAAGACGCAAGAGAAGGCCAAGATCCCATCCCGGAGATGATCCGCTTGATCGAATCCGAAACCTCGGGCACCATCGACTACATCGAGCTGTTGAGTTACCCCGACTTACAGCAAGAACCTAAGGAGCAGGCCATTCTTGCGCTCGCTGTCCAATTCCAAAAAGCCCGGCTTATCGACAATATCATTTTCAATTTAAAGGAGAACTGACTTATGCTTAGAATGATGCTTAATTCCAAAATCCACCGTGCCACGGTAACTGAAGCCGATTTGAACTACGTGGGCAGCATCACGATCGACCAGGATCTATTGGATGCAGTCGGCATGTTGCCGAATGAAAAGGTCCATATTGTTAACAATAATAATGGTGCCCGCTTCGAGACCTATATCATTGCCGGAGAACGCGGCAGCGGGGTTATTTGTGTCAACGGAGCAGCGGCACGCCTCGTGCAGCGCGGAGACATCATTATCATCTTGTCCTACGGTTATGTCATGGACAAAGATGCCCCTAACCATAAGCCGACTGTGGCGATTATGGACACAGACAACTCGGTCAAGGAAATCATTCATTACGAACCGGAAGCGACGGTCATGTAAGAATCGGAACGCCAATACGCTGAAAAGGGAAACGCTTCCCTTTTCAGCGTGTTTTTTATTTTGCCGTGCTCTTGCCGGCGAACAGCGGGCGAATATGTTACAATTTTTCCTGAGAGAATCACCTGAGAAAGAGGGGTTATCATGAATTCCCAAAAATATGTCGTTGTCGATATCGAAACAACGGGCCATTCCCCTGCAAAAGGTGACCGGATCATCCAATTGGCGATGGTGACGATCGAACAAGGCGAAATCGTTGATACATATACGAAATTCATCAATCCGCAGCGGAAAATTCCAGTTTTTATACAAGACTTGACCAATATTACAGAACGCGATGTGGAAAATGCCGAGCCGTTTGAAGCTTATGCTGAGGAAATCTACAAGCAATTGGAAGGCGCCATTTTCATCGCTCATAATATTCACTTCGATCTGCCGTTTTTGCAAGCGGAACTGAGCCGTGCCGGCATGCCGAAGTGGCAAGGGCTGGCCATGGATACCGTGGAACTTGCGCGACTCGTCTATCCAACAGCCTTCAGTTATAAATTACAGGACATTGCAGCCGAACAAGGCATAAGTTTAACGAATGCACACCGTGCCGATGACGATGCCTTGGCGACGGCCGAATTATTCCTGCAGGCGAAACAGGAGCTGGCTGAACTTCCTTATGACACACTCGTGCTGTTGCATAAACGATCTTTCCAATTGAAATCGGACTTATCCCGCTTGTTGTTTGAGATTACTCAGCACAAGCGCAACGAACAAGCCGATAGATATGGCCGTTTTCGCGGCATTCCAATTGTCCCGAAAGCGGAGCGGGCACAAGTCCCGAATGATACACCACAAAAGACAGAATGGCGAAAAGGGCTGGAGACAGTCAAGCAGGAATACGAACAGCGCCCGAGCCAAGTCGCGATGATGGCGGCGGTGGAACGGGCGATCCATGAACAGAGTGAACTGGTCATTGAAGCCTCAACCGGAATGGGTAAAACGCTTGGTTATTTACTGCCGGCAGCGGCTTATGCCAAAAATTCCGGAAAACAAGTGATTATCAGTACGTACACAACCCATCTGCAAGACCAGCTCGTCTCCAAAGAAGTGAAGCTCGCCGAAGAATTTCTCGGCGCTAACATCCGCGTAGCGCTTATCAAGGGACTATCCCATTACATCGATTTAGGCCGCTTTTTCGAATTGCTCCATGGGGAGGATGAGTCTTACGACGAAACCTTCACGATCATGCAGATGATGGTTTGGTTGACTTCGACAAGGACCGGAGATTTAAATGAACTGAACGTATCGAGTGGCGGACAGTTGCTAGTCGATAAAGTACGCCGCTCGCATATGAGAAAGTTGACGCGTCTTGAAAAAACGGTCGACTTTTACGAGCATGCGTTGACAGAAGCGGAAAGCGCACATGTCATCGTCACTAACCACGCCTTCCTATTGAATCCGCATAACCAAAAGCGGGCCATTTTGAAAAATGTCGATGCCTATATATGGGATGAAGCGCATCAAGTCGTGCAGGCAGCTGTGGGCCATAAAGAAAAAACCTTTGTCTACACGCAATGGCGCTATGTATTCGGCCAATTGGGCAGCTATGATGAAAACCAGTTATTTTCAAAATTTTATCGAGTCGCTGAAACCCAAGGCTTTGCGAGAGTGCCAGAACTATTGCAAATGGAATCCTTGTATTTGAAGTACACCGGCCTATTCGATGAAATCACGCTTTATCTCGCTCAAGCCTTCCAAAACAAGTTCCATAATAGCCGTACCCGTAAATGCGCCTCATTATTGGATGAATTAGAGTTCGAGCGCGAGCGTTTCATGGATTTCTTGAGATTGTTGAACAGCTGGATCGACATGGCCCAGACGATTCTGCAAAAATCAGAGCGTTTTACCGAATTGACGATGAACGAACGGCTCGTGCTCGCGGATTTCCGTTATTGGACTGAGGAAATGATGTTAAAAGCAGTGGAGTTCAGTGAAATCTTCCTGTTCCCGAAAGAAGATGAAGTGTCTTGGATTGAAGGCGACCTGCGCAGCATGCCGACGAGCCTATCGTTATACAAACGGCCATATGAAGTGGCGTCGCTTGTCGACAATATTATCGGCGAGGCAAGAGGTCAAAAGGCGATCATCTGGTTATCGGGTACGATGAGCGTCCCGTCGAATGAACGCTTTATCGTTAATCAGCTTGGCATCCCGAGACATGTGCCGATCGATAAGTTCGAACCTGCTGATCAATTTTATAGCGGGGCAAAAGTTTATATTGTTGAGGACATGCCAGATATTCAGCAAGTGTCCCAGCAAGAATACATCGAATCGGTTGCCGATGCCGTCACCCAGACGGTGCTTGTTACGGAAGGGCGTTGTTTTGTCTTGTTTACCTCGCAAGATATGCTCAGGAAGACTGTCGATTTAATACAGGATTCCCAGCTGCTCGATGATTATATGTTGTTTGCACAAGGCATGTCTTCAGGCAGCCGCATGAAGTTGTTGAAATCATTCCAGCGCTTCCAGAAATCGGTGCTGTTCGGGACCAATAGCTTCTGGGAAGGTGTGGATGTGCCCGGGGATGCGCTGCGGGCAGTCGTTGTCGTCAGGCTGCCTTTCACGTCCCCCGAAGAACCTGTGTTCAAAGCGAAATCACGGATCATCTCGAAAGAAGGCATCAATCCGTTTATGCATTACGCTTTGCCGGAAGCGGTATTGCGCTTGCGCCAAGGGTTCGGCCGGCTAATCCGCTCGAAAAAGGATAAAGGTTTATTCATCGTGCTAGACCGCCGGATCGAAACGAAATCATATGGTGAGGAATTTTTACATGCCTTGCCGGATGTGCCGATAGCCAAAGTGTCATTGGAAAAGATGGTAACGGATATTGAACATTGGTATAATAAGCAAGGATAAAGAGGGAAGAATGGTTCCTTCAACCGAAAGGAAGTGCCGAACAATGGAATCCAAAATCGAAGTATTAAATACCGTGCAAGTCGATTATCAATCCGATCTGTACAAAGTAGTCGATGCATTGAACCGGACATTGAAAGATCGCGATTTGATGTTTGGCCTAGCGCTTGATAAAGACGACCAGACCAAAGCGGTTTTTACAATTTATAAAACCTAGGTGATCATATGAAAGAGTGGATGAAATTCATCATCGTTTTCCTGTCTTTTTTGGCTGTTGCCATCGTCTTGGTTATTTTATTCTTTGGCAATAAGCCGTTTTCTGAAGCGGAACAAGCGGCCATCGAAAAAGTGCAAGCGGAAGGCTTGCTCGAGGAAGTGGAGCGGGCATATGTCTATTCCAGTTCGGCTCAATCGGTGACGGTACTTGGGACAGACGGCGAAGGCAAGATCAAAGCAGCCTTTGTTCCGGAAGAAGGAGACATGGAAGCATTGATGCTCGAAGACCAAGTGACCGCTCAACAAGCGCGTGAAATCGTTCAGGAAGACATGGAAGTCGAGGAAATCCTCCATACGAAGCTTGGCATGGAAGAGGCTGGCGCAGTTTGGGAAATTGCCTTTTTGAATGAAGCGGGCCGCTTGAATTACGTCTATCTTCTAGCTGAAGACGGCACTTGGTGGAAACGCATATTGAATTTGTGAAAGGGTTGATCAATTTGTTGAAATTAGCAGACCGCGTACAAAGCTTGACGCCATCTACGACTTTGGCGATTACAGCAAAAGCGAATGAACTAAAAGCACAAGGCGTTGACGTAATCGGGCTTGGTGCAGGCGAGCCGGATTACAATACACCCCAGAACATACTGGATGCGGCTAAACGCTCCATGGATGAAGGCAAGACAAAATACACGCCAGCGGGCGGCTTGCCTGCCTTAAAGCAAGCTATACAAGATAAACTGCAGCGTGACCAAGGCTTGAGCTATGAGAAAAACGAAATTTTGGTTGGCATCGGGGCGAAGCATGTCCTGTATACATTGTTTCAAGTATTGTTGAATGAAGGCGATGAAGTCATCATCCCGATTCCTTATTGGGTCAGCTACCCGGAACAAGTGAAATTGGCAGGGGGCTCACCGGTGTACATAGAAGCAACAGCCGGTCAATCGTATAAAATCACTCCCCAACAATTGCGCGAAGCAATTACGGACCGGACAAAAGCTGTTATCATCAATTCGCCAAGCAATCCAACCGGCATGTTGTACTCAAAAGAAGAATTGGAAGCGTTGGCGGAAGTATGCCGCGAAGCGGATATCTTGATCGTATCTGATGAAATATACGAGAAATTGATTTATGGGGACGCGGTGCATACTTCCATCGCGGAACTGTCGGAAGATGCCAAAAACCGCACCGTCATCATCAACGGCGTGTCGAAATCGCATTCGATGACTGGATGGCGCATCGGCTACGCGGCCGGGAATAAGAATTTAATCAAAGCGATGACGGACCTTGCGAGCCATTCGACTTCCAATCCGACGACCACCTCACAATATGCGGCGATTGAGGCATATAACGGGCCGCAAGATGCCGTAGAAGAAATGCGACAGGCTTTTGAAAGTCGCCTAGAAGCGATTTTCCCTAAACTGGAGCAAATCCCAGGATTCACTGTATTGCGTCCACAAGGTGCGTTTTATTTACTGCCGGATGTATCGGAAGCGGCGGCAAAAACCGGCTTTGATTCAGTCGACGACTTTGTAAAAGCCTTGCTTGAAGAAGCAAATGTGGCCGTAATTCCAGGTTCAGGTTTTGGTGCACATTCAACGATTCGCCTGTCTTATGCGACATCGCTCGAATTATTGGAGCAGGCAGTCGAGCGTATCAGCCAATTTGTTCATAAACATTGGAAAGAATAAGCAATAATTATTTGGAGGCTATTTGACAGATGAAAAAAATCACTATCGCCGAAATGGCAAAACATAACGGACAAACCATTAAACTTGGCGCATGGGTCGCTAACAAGCGCTCAAGCGGTAAAATCGCCTTTCTTCAACTTCGTGATGGTTCAGGATTTGTACAAGGCGTTGTCGTCAAAGCAGAAGCGGGAGAGGAAATATTTGCCAAAGCGAAAGCATTGACTCAAGAAACATCCTTGTATGTGACAGGCGAAGTAAAAGAAGACGAACGCTCGGCTTTTGGCTATGAGCTGGCCATTACAGATATTGAAGTGATCCACGAAGCAAAAGATTTTCCAATTACGCCGAAAGAACATGGCACTGAATTCTTGATGGACAACCGTCATTTGTGGCTACGTTCAAGAAAACAGCATGCCATCATGAAAATCCGAAATGAAATCATCCGTGCCACTTATGAATTCTTTAACGATAACGGTTTCGTCAAAGTGGATCCGCCGATTTTGACAGGGTCGTCTCCAGAAGGTACATCGGAATTGTTTGCGACGAAATACTTCGATGAAGATGCGTATCTGTCGCAATCCGGCCAGCTTTATATGGAAGCAGCTGCGATGGCACTTGGGAAAGTATTCTCATTCGGCCCGACATTCCGCGCAGAAAAATCGAAAACCCGCCGCCACTTGATCGAATTCTGGATGATCGAGCCGGAAATGGCGTTTGTAGAACACGCTGAGAGCTTGGAAGTCCAAGAGCAATATGTGTCACATATCGTGCAATCGGTCTTGAAAAATTGCCAACTTGAACTAGAGCGCCTAGGCCGCGATACATCGAAATTGGAGAAAATCCAAGCGCCGTTCCCGCGCGTCACATACGACGAAGCAATCAAATGGCTCAACGACAATGGATTCGACGACATCAAATGGGGCGAAGATTTCGGGGCACCACATGAAACGGCATTGGCGGAAAGCTACGATATGCCAATCTTCATCACCCATTACCCAACTGGCATCAAGCCGTTTTACATGCAGCCGCACCCAGAGCGCGACGACGTCGTTCTATGCGCTGATATGATCGCGCCGGAAGGATACGGTGAGATCATTGGGGGCTCTGAACGGATTCATGAGTACGAATTGATGAAACAACGGATCCAAGAGCATAATCTGGATGAAGCCGCCTACGAATGGTATTTGGACCTTAGCAAATACGGCGCAGTGCCGCATTCCGGATTTGGCCTGGGCCTCGAACGCACAGTTGCTTGGATCAGCGGGGCAGAACATGTCCGTGAGTCGATTCCATTCCCGCGTTTGTTGAACCGTCTGTATCCATAATAAATAGCTATTAAAACAGCTGTAGCAAGTCCCGTTCTGCGGGATTTTGACTCAGCAGAGAATATCCTGATAGACTTAGACAGCTAGAAATTTTCATACAGAAAGGTGGTTGGGATATGAGACAGTCTGACCGATTGCAGCAATGGATTGAGCAGGGAAATGTGACCATTTCCCAGCTTTTTTTTCAGTTTTACCGGCGCTTGAAAATTACCGATGAGGAAGCGATCATGCTTTTGCAGATCCATTCTTTCCAACAGGCAGGAAATGTGTTTCCGACACCGGATGAAATTGCCTCACGGATGTCCGCTAGCCAGAACAGCGTGACGACAATGCTGCAGAAACTGATGCAGCAAGGCTATTTATCGATTCGCCAGGAAACGGCGAATGGCATGCTGACGGAGACGATCTCGCTTCAGCCTTTATGGGACAAACTCGTAGATTGCCTGGAAGTTCAAGCGCAAACCGAAAAAGAGCATACACAAAAAGAACAGGAAGGCGAGATCTTCCAGCTGTTTGAACAAGAGTTCGGGCGTTTTCTATCACCGATGGAAATCGAAACAATTTCCATGTGGATGGACCAGGACGGGCATACACCTGAAGTCATTCGAATGGCTTTAAAAGAAGCCGTCATCGCACAGAAAATCAGCTTGCGCTATGTCGACCGCATCTTGTTTGAGTGGAAGAAAAAGAATATCCGGACGTCTAGCCAAGTATCGCGGCATGCGAATTCGTTCCGTGAAAAAAATATTCGCATCCAGCCGCAGGAAAGCACTGCGAAAAAAGTGCAATTCTATAATTGGCTGGAAGAGCGAAATTAGCAGGTGATAGGATGATGACGAAAAAAGAATGGCTCACTTGTCTGGAAGAAATGGACCATATGTTTCCGGATGCCCATTGTGAATTGATCCACCGCAATCCTTTCGATTTGGTTATTGCGGTCTTGCTATCCGCGCAATGTACCGACAAGCTCGTCAATAAAGTGACGGCGAATCTTTTTGAAAAATACCACACACCGGAAGATTATCTATCGGTTCCCTTGGAAGAATTGCAGCAGGATATCCGTTCGATCGGCTTGTTCCGCAACAAGGCGAAAAATATCCAAGCGCTCAGCCGCATATTGATCGACCAGCACGGTGGACGTGTACCGGAAGACCGGGATGTATTGATGACCTTGCCGGGAGTTGGAAGAAAGACCGCAAACGTAGTCGTTTCTGTCGCTTTCAACAAGCCGGCACTAGCCGTTGACACTCACGTTGAACGGGTGTCAAAACGCCTTGGCCTATGCCGTTGGAAAGATTCTCCGCTGCAAGTAGAAGAAACCATTATGAAAAAGACCCCTGCGGATGATTGGTCGAAAACCCATCATCAAATCATTTTTTTCGGTCGTTATCATTGCAAAGCGCAAAATCCGGGCTGTCACGTATGCCCGTTATTTGATCGCTGCCGAGAAGGAAAAAAACGCGATAAAAAAGGGCTTGTGAAACATGACGCTGTCACGGAAGTCAATTGATCAAGCGGTTTTGCCATTCTTTAACGAATGGAGTAGCTTGGCTGATGAACTCAAGTCTTGTATGGGGCAAAGAGCAGCTGGCTGTCATGAGCTCATTATCCAAGCTTGGAAGGTTTACGAGGGATTGAAAGAAACTTTGGCTAGCTTATTCGGTAGTGATGCACCGACTCCTTTAAATGAAGGCGAGCGGCTTGAGTTTGTAAAAAACTCCAAAAGCACGCACGCAGCTTCGCGCCAGCTGGAGCAATTATTCGGGGAGCTGAAGAAAAAAATAGCACGTACGAAGGTCGGCTACCCAGCCGAATAAATCATTCAACCCCCTGGCTACTGCCAGGGGGTTTTTGCATAGAAAAAGACCTGCCCTAAGAGGGGCAGGTCTTTTGTTTGAAATGCGCGATTACGATTCGTCGTCTTCGCGATTAGCATTATTGTTATCATCATTACCATTGCCATTGCCATTACCGTTACCATTCGATGTAGCGTTGCTTCCTGAGTTTTCTTCATCGCCTTCTTCAGGCTCTACGGGCTGTTCAGGAGTATCAATGGGCTCGTCAGGTGTCTGGACTGAACCTTCGTCTTCCAGCTCTTCTTCAGGCTGGTCTTCGTCGGCAGGTTCTTCCTCTGCCGGCTCTTCGGCAGGTTCTTCTTCCGGTTGTTCTTCTTCAACCGGCTCTTCTTCGGCAGGTTCTTCTTCTGGCTCTTCCTCAGGTTCTTCTTCCGGAGGAGGAGTGATTTCGATAGTAGTGGAAGCAGGGTCGCTGCGTCTGCCGTTTTGAGTGGCCACAACGCGGAATGTATAGGTGACGCCTTCTTCCAAACCATTATAGGAATAGCTGGTGTCGCCAGTTGTCGTCAGCACTTCGCCGTTGACAGACACTTCGAACGAGACATCATCCGACCCATGGCTCCAACTCAAGTTAGCAGTTGAGCCACTGACTTCTGCTCTTAATCCAGAAGGTCGGTCAGGGTCTGCCACAAATCGCTCTGATACTGTACTGGGCTCTGTCCCCCTGGCAAATAGCTCTTCGCTGCGCATATTCCACGGAGTGAAGGGACTTGCCAAACGGAGTGGTTCAGTGCCGATTTCAATGACTTCCTCTGTTACGGATTCCGGCTGTTGGAAGCTTGCCGTTTCAGGTGAAGAGATTTGGCTCATCACTTGTTTGAACAATCGTTGTGCAAGCAAGCGCTCGTCTGAAGCCGTGTCAATAGGCGTTTGGACATTCGGGTATCCACTCCAGACAGAAATGGAATAATCGGTCGTATAGCCTGCAAACCAAACATCCCGTGCAGAGCTTGCATCAAGATTGTATTCTTGAAGTTTTTCTTCAGAATAATTGGATGTCCCCGTTTTACCAGCCATATCAAGTCCACTAATAGCAGCTTCTTTGCCGGTCGCTCCTGCCATGCCTGTGTCCACGACGTCGCGCAGCATGTCCGTTACCATGTAAGCGGTACTGTCTTTCATCGCTGTCACAGGTTCAGGGGCGACAACTTCTTCTGTCGAACCGTCACGGAAGACGATTTTTTTAATTGTGTGTGGATCATTAAAAACGCCATTGTTCCCGAATGCTGCGAAAGCGCCGGCCATTTCAACAGTGGAAATTTGGTTTTCTGGCGTACCCAACGCAGCAGATTCATAAATTCCACCGAAATCCAAGCCTAGCTTTTTGGTGAAGTCAGTAGCATTATCAGATCCGACTTCTTCCAAAGTTTTGACCGCCGGGATATTACGTGAGCGATACAAGGCTTCACGCGCTGTCATTGGCCCGAGAAACTCGCCATCGACGTTGCGGATTTCCTGGCCACTGCTATAGGAATATTCTTCATCGACCAATGTCTGGCCGGTCGACCAATCCAAGTATTCAATGGCGGGTCCGTAGCTGACTAGCGGTTTAATCGTCGAACCGATAACGCGATCTTTAGAAGTGGCGTAGTTTCTGCGCACATCGCCTTCATACTCGCGGGCAGCTCCGACTGCGCTGATGCCGCCGGTTTTCGTATCGACAACAGTCATCGCGGATTCAACATCTTCATCAAAAAAGAGGTCCGATGCCATTGTTTCATTTACGCGTTCTTGAACATATGGCTCGAGTGTCGTGTAAATCGTTAAGCCTTCATCGAGCGAATAATCGCCTTCGAGCGCTTCGAGTTCATCGACGACCATTTCCATGAACGCTGTATATTCCGTGCTTTCTTCTGTAGCAGTACGTTGGTCTTCAGGAATAAGGGTCGATTCGACTGGCGTGCTCCATGCTTCTTCTTTTTGGGCAGTATCGATTTTTTCGTGCTGTTCCATCAAATTCAAGACCACATCGCGGCGCTCTTCAGCCGCTTGCGGGTTCTTGAACGGATTGTAGCGGTTTGGACTTTGCGGCATACCAGCTAGCAACGCAGCTTCGTGCAGTTCCAGTTCGGCTGCCGGTTTTCCGAAAAATTGCTGTGCCGCTGTACCGAATCCGTAAGTGTTGCCTGACATCAGGATTTTATTGAAATACATCTCGAAAATTTCTTCTTTGGAATATTCCTGTTCGAGCTTGTAGGCCAGGTAAGCTTCCTGGGCTTTACGTTTCAATGTTTTTTCATTGGACAAAAAGGAGTTCTTGATGACCTGCTGGGTGATGGTGCTGGCCCCTTGAGACCCAAAGCCGCCGGTCACGTTGGCGATAACCGCGCCGCCGAGGCGGATTACGTCGATTCCAGAGTGTTCATAGAAGCGATTGTCTTCTGTTGCTAGAATCGCGTCTTCCAACACTTTCGGAATATCGTCATATTCTACGTATTCACGGTTTTGTGCAGTGAAATAAGGGATTTCGGTTTCGCCATCATTGGCAAGGAATACTGGGCTAATCGGATCTCTCAACAGTTCTTCATCGAGTTCGGGCGCACTGGACGCATAAACCGCAAATAAGACGACCCCGAACAAAAATCCGGCAACCGCTAATGCGGCAATGGCCAAAAACCCTCTCTTGATCCAGGTTTTAGCACCGGATTTCTTTTGTTTGTTCGAATGCTTTCGTTGCCGTTCAATTGATTTTCTGCGTTCTTCACGCGATATTTTCTTGTCACTCACAAGCGCTTCCTCACTTTCATGTATATGCTATGTCATTAGCTGATGGAGCACGGATAGATAATCGATTCTCGGGAATGCACCCGGCTTCACTTCAATGGATGCTTCTTCTACTTCCGCCAAGGTCATGGACTTCCTGCCGCCTGCGATCATGCGGTTCCAATACGTCTCTAAAGTTTCGAACGGCAAGACGAAGTAACGGTCGAGAGAAGAGAATCGGATGATGAGAAATGCAAGGCCTCCGTGGCGGATAATGTCTGCCATATGATGCACTTGATGCTCATGGATGTTCTTTAGCGGGAAAGAGGTCCGGATTTCCGTTTCTTTCGCTTCAAAGTCGATATAGCGCCCTTGCCAGAGCCCGTTATAATCGGTCGTCGACGGAGCTTGGAAATAAGCTTCCCGGATGACCGCAGCGCTTCGTGACGGGTATTCGACTCGGACGATTTGCACCGGCACGGGCTTTTTATGGATGACGGCAAGCCCGCGCTGCAAATAGAAACTATTCGTTTCATTCAGCTCATCTTCAAGTGTTTTTCCGCGGTTACTGAAGGATACATCTTTTTTCTTTTTCTGCACCGGTTGGTCTTTTGGTGGAGAAAACTTTTTTCCGTTTGGGTAATTGATCGCCATTTGTGATACACCTCGCTTACTTTATCATATCACACGCTCCTAGACGATAAATATGATGAAAGGTTTCCGAACTTTATTCCTAATAATAGCGGATTTCTGTGCCATCTCCAACTGAAAAGAATGCTTGTTCGGCAAACTGTATCTGGCATGACAGATTGTGATAAACTTAAGGCTATGGAGGGGAAGAATATGGACCTCAAGCAATTATCAACCAAACTATACGAAGAATGCGATGTGTGTCTTTCACGTTTTAAGAAAATGCGTGAACTGGACGCAGATCCTGATTTTTTTCAAGATGTTAAACCGTATGCCGATGACTGGCATGCTGCCATAGAGGAATGGAAAGATGCTTCATTACTGTTTATTCGAAATGAACGACCGAAATATGTCCATAAGCTGCAAATCGATAATGCAGCGGAAGGCATGGGGCAAGTGTTCGTGCAAAGTTTCTATAAGGATACGAGCAAAAAGCGTTTTGTCCAAACGATACAAGCGGCTCAGTATACAATACAGACTTTGCTGACAGCGATAGATGAAAAAGGCGATGAGAAACAATGAGAATCAAAAAAACGATACCGGAAATCCTTGCAGAATGGAAAGTAGAACCGGAGATGATGGAGCGTATTTACCATTGGCACACAAAGCCTGAGAAACCGGCAAGCTACGCCGATTTCCCGGAAGCGATGCACGACAGCCTGAAACGGGCACTTCGTAAAAAAGGCATTGAACAGTTATATACCCATCAGCGCCAGGCGTTTGACTTGGCACAATCCGGCCAGTCGTTCACAGCCGTCACACCGACCGCATCGGGAAAATCGTATTGCTATCATTTGCCGGTGCTGCATAAAATATTGAATGACCCGAATGCGCGTGCTTTGTACTTGTTTCCGACCAAAGCGTTGGCGCAAGACCAAAAAAGTGATTTGCACGATTTGATCGAAAAAACCGAGCAGTCGATCCTGTCCTACACCTATGATGGGGACACGTCTCCATCGATCCGGACGAAAGTAAGAAAAGCCGGGCAAATCGTCATGACCAATCCAGACATGCTGCATTCCGGGATTTTGCCCCATCACACGAAATGGGTATCTCTTTTTGAGAACCTTCATTATATAGTGATCGATGAGCTTCATACGTATAAAGGCGTATTCGGCACTCATGTTGCGCATGTCATCCGTCGCCTTAAACGCATTTGCAACTTTTATGGCAGCGATCCGGTCTTTATCTGTACGTCAGCAACAATCGCCAATCCGAAGCAGCTGGCTGAAAGTTTGACCAATACCGCACACGAGCTGATCGACCAGAACGGCGCACCGGCTGGCAAAAAACATATCCTGTTTTATAATCCGCCGATCGTCCATCCGACGTTCGGTGTCCGTCGCAGTGCGGTCCTTGAAGTGAGGGATTTGGCGACTTATCTCGTCAAGCAAGGCGTGCAGACAATTGTTTTCGCTAAATCTCGCGTACGCGTGGAAATGCTGGTAACTTATTTAAACGAAATTACCAAATATAAGTTGCAGGATGAATCGATTAAAGGCTACCGGGGCGGTTATTTGCCATCCGAACGCCGCGCCATCGAAAAAGGCTTGCGCGATGGCTCGATTCAATGCGTCGTTTCGACCAATGCGCTCGAACTCGGCGTCGATATTGGCCAATTGCAAGCGTGCATCATGACCGGCTATCCCGGCAATATCGCGAGCGCTTGGCAACAGGCAGGGCGTGCCGGCAGACGCCAAGACGAATCGCTCGTTGTCTATGTCGCCCAATCGACAGCGCTCGACCAGTACATCATCAATCATCCGGAGTATTTGCTCGACCAATCGCCGGAAGAAGCGCGCATTCATCCGGAAAATATTATTATCCTGATGGATCATTTAAAATGCGCCTCGTTCGAGTTGCCGTTTTCGACAGACGATATGTACGGCGAATTTGATGTCCAGTCTTTGCTTGAATACCTTCAAGAAGAAGGCGTTCTCGTCCGGACGTCCGATCGTTGGCATTGGATGAGCGACCGTTTTCCGGCGCACGATATTTCCTTGCGCTCAGCGACACAGGAAAATGTCGTCATTGTCGACCAATCCGTACCAGCTGACACGCGAGTCATCGGCGAGATGGATCGCTTCAGCGCCATGACGCTTTTACACGAAGAAGCCATTTACCTTCACCAAGGCACCCAGTTCCAAGTAGAGATTTTGGATTGGGAAGAGAAAAAGGCATATGTGCGTGAAGTGGATGTCGATTATTTTACCGATGCGAACCTCGCGATTGAATTAAAAGTTATCAGTGAAGACAAAAACCGCAAGCTCCACCAGTCGAATGTATTCTACGGCGATGTAGCGGTGCTTGCGATGCCAACAATCTTCAAGAAAATCCGTTTTGATACGCATGACAATATCGGCTCAGGGCCAATATCATTGCCAGCAGAAGAATTGCATACGTCTTCGACTTGGCTCAGTTTCGACAAGCCCGCCGATTTCAGCGATTCGGATTTATCGGATATGATGACCGGCGCGGCTTACGCTATCGAAAGCTTTATCCCGATATTCGTCCAATGCGACCGTCGGGACGTCCACGTGGTGCCGCAAGTGAAATCGCCGCATAATGACCAACCGTCGTTTTTTATCCATGATTCATATCCGGGTGGCATCGGCATCAGCGAACGGATTTATGATTTGTGGCAACCGCTGCTCGAAAAAGCACGGCAACACGTTGCGGAATGCCCATGCTTTGATGGCTGCCCGGCATGCATCGGGGCACAGGATGCCGCGATGGACATGAAAGGGCGCGTCATTGAATTGCTTGTGGAATTGGAGAAAGAGGGGTGAGGGGATGTCTTTTGAAAACAAGCTGATGCAGATGAAAGGCATGTTAAACAAAAAACCGGCTGCCAAAAAAGCGCAAACCGCCCCCGTCCGTCCGGCTCACGAACAGCAATGGAAAGAAATCGGTTTGACCTTAAAAGAGAATCAATTTGGCTTTGTCTATGAGAAGAAAATAGAGTACCCGCTCGATTACCGCCACGGCAACGTCGTAATCGGTGAACTTGACCGTGTGCTCAACGCTTGGCAAGAGACCGATTACGAACATCCATTTAAACTTATGAAACAAGCCCCTTTGCTGTTTTTTGATACGGAAACGACAGGCCTCGGAGGGACGGGTGCGTATATCTTCTTGCTCGGTGTGTTGGAAAGAAAAGCGGACCGTTTTGAAATGACCCAATGGATCATGCCGGATCCGTCACAAGAAGCCGCGTTCCTCTATGAATCGAATTTGTGGCAAGCAGAGGACTCTGTCATTTTTTCGTACAACGGTAAAAGTTTCGACTGGCCGCAATTGCATTCGCGTTGGACGATGCACCGGGGCATCTTGCCCAAGTTGCCGGACCCTCACCAGCTCGATTTGTTTCATGGAACGAAGCGGATCTGGAAAAATGAATTGCAATGCCTCAAGCTTAGCGTCATCGAAGAAGAAAAGCTTGGATTCGCCCGCAGTGGGGATGTGCCCGGTTATTTGATCCCGGCCATTTATCTTGATGCGGTTAAAAGCGGATTTCCAGAAGGTTTGGCGAAAGTGCTGTACCACAACGAATTGGATATTCTTTCGCTCGTGTCGCTTTATATCCGCTCTTCCGATTTGCTGATGGAGGATCTCTCGAGCGAATCGAGCGGTGCTTATACGAACATCGGCAAATGGTATGCGGATTTGAAGCAATTCGACCAAAGTGCGGCTTATCTTGAGCATGTCACATTGGAACGGGGAGCTGCAGGAGCACTGGCTCGCTTTTTGCTAGCGGTACAGAAAAAACGCAAAGGTGAATATGCGGAAGCGCTTCAATTGTTTAAAGAAGCGGCGCCTCATCTGCGCGGCGCTGCGGAAGTAGAGGCGTGGGTGCATTTGGCGAAACTTCATGAACACCAGTTTAAAGACCTTGACCAAGCACTTGTCATGACTGGATTTGCTAAAGAAGCAGCCAGTCATACAAAAGTTCGACAGTCGATAACGGACGATTTGATTAAACGCGAATGGCGGCTGGAAGAGAAAAAACGAAAAAAAGCCGCTGAATCTACGGTTCACAGAACACGATAAATATTGCTTATGCTATACTAACCGTAAGGAATAGACATATTTCGCGAAGTTTCTTTTAATGGAAGGACGATTTGAATGGACATTAAATATGCAGCAAAAGACATTCTAGAAAAAGACTTTAAAACCGCCATGCGCGGCTACAACCAGGATGAAGTAGACCATTTCCTGGATGAAGTCATTCAGGACTATGAATTGTACAACAAAAAAATCGAGCAATTACAAAACGAAAACCGCCGTTTGCGCGCAGAGCTGGAAGAATCACCAAAAAAGCAAGCGACTCCAGCCCCTGGAACGACCAATTTTGATATTTTGCGCAGATTGTCCCATTTAGAAAATCATGTGTTCGGCAATAAACTCGATAATCGCTAGCAGACTTGTCAACGATAGCCGAATAGCGTATACTTAGTTAGCCATTTAAAATTCTGGCAATCGCTCCCGCACTAGAGGCGGGAGAGGAAAGTCCATGCTCACACGGATCTGAGATGACCGTAGTGATCGCGCCCAGCGAAACAATAAGCTGGGGCAGCATTTTTATGCTGACGGCGGGTAGAACGCCTAAGTCTTCGGATATGGCCGAAATACCCTGAAGGTGCCACAGTGACGGAGCTGTCTAGGAAACTATGCAGGTGGAACGAGGTAAACCCCGCGAGTGAGAAACCCAAATTATGGTAGGGGCACTTTTCCAAGGGAATTGAACCGACGGAAGAGGCGGAGTGAATCTGCAGATAGATGATTGCCATCCGCCAGTACGAGGCTTCGGCTGCTTGAGTACGCGGAGACAAAACATGGCTTATAGAATTTTGAATGGTCTTAACTTATCTTCTTGAAAGGCTCTCCTGTCGGGGAGCCTTTCTTCATATGAACAAAGAAAAAAACAAGGTCAAAACTGCATAAAGTATGGGCTGTCGCAAATTGAATTTGCTTATACCAGATAAAAAAATGCAAATGAGGCATGAACACAGAAAGGAAGTTGTTATGACTAGCTATAAATTACTGGCCACTGCTGCAATGGGACTTGAATCCATCGTGGCGAATGAAGTGAAAGAACTTGGATACGAAACGACGACAGATAATGGGAAAGTATTTTTCGAAGGCACGGCTCGGGATATTGCTAAAACAAACCTTTGGCTGCGCACCGCTGACCGCGTAAAATTGATCGCAGGCGAATTCGAAGCGACTACTTTCGATGAGTTGTTCGAACAGACAAAAGCGATCGAATGGGAAAAGTATTTGCCGGTCGACGCCGAATTCCCGGTACAAGGGAAATCAGTCAAATCGAAGCTTCATAGCGTGCCGACTTGTCAATCAATCGTTAAAAAAGCCATCGTTGAACGCATGAAAAAAGCCTATCACCGTAATGCCTTCTTGGACGAATCAGGCCCGCGCTTTAAAATTGAAGTCTCGATCTTAAAAGATAAAGTACAATTATCGATCGACACAAGCGGTGCTGGACTTCATAAACGCGGTTACCGCGTCGGACAAGGTGAAGCACCGCTTAAGGAAACTTTAGCGGCAGCCTTGATCAAATTATCGCGCTGGAGCCCAGACCGTCCATTTGTCGATCCATTCTGCGGATCAGGGACAATCGTTATCGAAGCGGCGATGATCGGACAAAATATCGCGCCAGGATACAACCGGGAATTCGACAGTGAACAATGGCCATGGATCGGCTCTAAGATTTGGGATGAAGTTCGCGCTGAAGCGGAAGAACAGGCGGATTACGATCAGCCGCTCAACATTCTTGGCACGGACATCGATCACCGGATGATTCAGATTGCTGAAGAAAACGTCATCGAGGCTGGGTTTGCAGGGCTAGTGCGCTTGCAACAACGCCAAGTAACAGATTTTACAACTACTGAAGAAAACGGCGTTGTCGTCGGCAACCCGCCATACGGTGAGCGGATCGGCGAAATCGAAGTGATTGAAGAAATGATCGGCGATATGGGACAAATGTTCTCGAAATACCCGACATGGTCTGTGTATATGCTGTCGTCAATGGAGGGCTTTGAAAAGCTCTACGGCCAAAAAGCGACGAAAAAACGCAAATTGTATAATGGCTTTATCCGCACGGACCTGTTCCAATTCTGGGGAGAGCGTCCAAAAAAATAAATGAGAAAACGGAAGGGCTGATCGCCCTTCCGTTTCTCTATGAGGGGTTTTATATGAGACAAGCATTGCCATTTCCATTATCTAAAGATAAAACATTCTTTGACTCATTGAACGATTGGATCGGGGATATCTTCTACGATATATTGCCTGAAAAAGGCTATGAACTCCGCGATGAACAGATTTTCATGTCGTTTCAATTGGAAAAAGCATTAAAAGAAAGACAAGTGCTGTTTGCAGAAGCAGGTGTCGGGACAGGCAAGACGATGGCTTATCTACTGCCCGCTATCGCTTACGCGCGCTACACAGGAAAGCCTGCACTCATTTCTTGTGCAGACGAAGCCTTGATCGAGCAATTGGTCAAAAAAGGCGGCGATATCGACCGGTTAGATGAATTATTCGACTTGAATTTGGATGTCCGTCTTGCCAAATCACGTGATCAATACCTTTGCCTGCAACGCTTTGAAGGGGCAAAAAAACGCAGCGAAGCGGATTTTCTCGACCATATCGAAGACACGCTACCTGAATTCGTCAACAAAACCTATTCGATGCAACAAATGTATCCTTACGGCGAGCGCTCGAGTTATCCAGAACTGACGGATGATCAATGGCAGCAAGTCAATTATCATCCAATCCAAAACTGCAATGCTTGCGATATGCGCAATAAATGCGGATTGACCTTGCACCGCAACCATTACCGGGAAGCGACTGACCTGGTCATCTGCTCACACGATTTTTTGATGGAGCATATTTGGACAAAAGAAAACCGCAAGCATGAAGGCCAAGCCCCGTTGCTTCCGGAAGTTTCTCAAATTGTGCTTGATGAAGGGCATTTACTCGAATTTGCGGCACAACGTGCACTGACTTACGAAGTACAGGAAAGTTCGCTTTACGACGTTACGGAAAAAGTCATGGTCGATGGCGTCCGTGAAAAGACGCTCGGTTTGATTGAACGGACAATCGATTTGCATACCGAATTTTTCCGTGTGCTGCGGAGCAATTTGATCCCAAGCGAGGAAGATCGCAAAGCGATTCAGGAAGATCCGCTATTGAAACGCATCGGAACGGAATTGATCAAAACGGTCGATACTTTGTTGGAAGAGTTCGTCTTCGAAGGCGAATTGTTCAGCATTCCCGAATACGAACTGAACTTGGCTGAGGAGTATTTCGAGCAATACAACTTCTCGATGGGCTTGTTTGTTGAAAACGGCGACGCCATCAGCTGGCTCGAAGAAAAAGATGAAATCGAAACTTTAGTGATCATGCCGCGCCTTGTCACGGATATACTCGAGGAAAAACTGTTTGAAGGCAAATTGCCGATCGTCTTTTCTTCCGCTACCTTATCCGTAGCCAAAGATTTCACTTATTTGGCGGATACGCTAGGCATCGACGACTTCGAATCATTCTCGGTGCCATCTCCGTTTGAATACGAAGAAGTGATGGAAATCTTCAAACACCCCGTTGCACAGGAAGAAAAAGCGTCCCGTGTCATGGAGTTGGCAGCGGAAGGTGGACAGACTTTAGTGCTCTTTAAATCTAAAGCCGCCATGCAATCTTTCAAACGTGCAGTGCCGACAGATTCATCAATTGCCATCGAATTTGAAGGCGACCGTGAATTGTCTTCTGTTGTACGTGATTTCCAAGAAGGCAAATTCCAAGTATTGTGCTCTCACCATCTATGGGAAGGCATGGACTTGCCAGGAGATGCCTTGACCAAAGTCATCATTGTCGATTTGCCAATGCCGCCAAGCGATCCGGTATTTGATGCCAAACGCAAATTCAGCGAACATCCGCTTGATGAGATTGACTTGCCATTCATGCAGCTGCGGCTGCAGCAAGGCGTCGGACGGCTTATCCGTTCTTCTTCCGACCACGGCGAAATTCATTTGCTATTGACTGAAGAAGAACTGCGCATTGAACACCTCTGGCAGAATGTTTTGCCGGTAGCGGCGAAAAACCGTTGAATAAGATATAAGCTATAGAACAGCGGGGAATTGCCCCGCTGTTTTTTTCATTTTTTCATTGATGTCCCATCTGGAAATTAAAATTGGCAAAGCTAGAGAAGCGAAGAAAAGCCTCTATATGGTACAATAAATCGGTAAAGAAGGAGGAATATTGTGTCAATGGAACAACAATTCAGGGAACTACACCAGAAAATGACAAGTTATAACGAAGCGATTTCCTTGCTGTACTGGGATATGCGCACAGGTGCACCGAAAAAAGGACAAGACTTACGTTCGGAGACGATCGGAACCTTATCTTCCGACCTGTTTGCACTGTCCACATCCGAGGAATATGGCAAGCTAATTGCTGAACTGAAAACGCAACAAGGCTTATCAACGGCCATGCAGCGTTCAGTAGAAGAGGCGGACCGTGAATACCAGTTGAATGCCAAAATTCCACCGGAAGAATACCGTGAGTTTGTCGTCTTGACAAGCAAAGCGGAATCCGTTTGGGAACAGGCGAAAGAACAAAAAGATTTCGCGATGTTCCAGCCGTATCTCGAGCAACTCGTGGAAACCACACGCCGCTTTGTCGGGTATTGGGGCATGAAAAACGGCAGTGTCTACAACACGCTTTTGGACCAATACGAGCCAGGCGTCACGACCGAACAGTTGGATAAAGTGTTTGGACAGTTGAGAGAACGCATCGTGCCGCTCGTCAAACAAATCCAAGAATCTGAAAATCAGCCAAATACGGAATTTTTGTATGGGCACTTCCCGAAACAAGCCCAACAGGATTTCAGTTTGGATGTCTTGCAACAATTGGGCTATGACTTCGAGGCAGGACGTCTAGACGAAACGGTGCATCCATTTATGATCGCTGTGAACCGTGGAGATGTCCGAGTGACGACCAAATATGATGAGCAGGACTTCCGAACGGCCGTCTTCGGTACGATTCACGAAGCGGGACATGCCTTGTATGAACAAAATATCAGCGGTGAATTAAGTGGTTTGCCGGTCGATGGCGGTTCTTCCATGGGTATCCATGAATCGCAATCTTTGTTCTTCGAAAATTTTGTCGGGCGCAATGAGTCATTCTGGCGCAATAACTACGAAAAATTCCTATCCTATGCACCCGACTCATTCAAGGCGGTAACACTCGACGAATTCCTTGCGGCGATCAATGAATCAAAACCTTCGTTAATCCGCATCGAAGCAGATGAATTAACTTATGCTCTTCATATTATGATCCGTTATGAATTGGAGAAAGGGCTATTCGATGGCGATTACGAAGTGAAGGACCTTCCAGCCTTATGGAACGATAAATACGAAGAATACCTAGGCATCCGTCCGGAACACGACGGAGAAGGTGTGCTTCAGGATGTCCACTGGGCAGGCGGCAGCTTTGGCTATTTCCCTTCCTATGCACTGGGTTTACTATATGCAGCCCAATTCAAAAAAGCCATGCAACAAGATATCCCGAATTTCGATGAGCTATTGGCAAATGGAGAAATCGGACCCGTCACGGCATGGCTAACGGATAAAGTCCACCAACACGGTGCGGTGAAAAAACCACTTGAACTGCTAGAAGAAGCAACGGGAGAGGGCTTGAATGGAAATCATCTAGCTGACTATCTCGAAGCGAAATATACTAAGATTTATCAGCTGAAGTAAGGCTCGACAACATGCAGAAGATATCGATTAAGTGAATAATAAATGACTAAGGGGGCTGTGCTTGTGTTGGCATCTTTTCGACTAGAAGGCAAGACCGCCATCGTGACTGGCGCAGGGAAAGGCATTGGGCGCTCTATCGCGCTTGCACTCGGTGAAGCAGGAGCAAACGTCCTGCTCGTTGCGCGCACCGAAAGCGATCTTGAACAAGTGTTACAGGAAATGGATAGCGAGCGCACGTCCTATGCAGTGGCGGATGTAACGAATCGCAACGACATCCAAACTGCAATCGAACAAGCCATCGAGCGGTTCGGTAGTATCGATATACTCGTCAATAATGCGGGGATGAATATCCGCTCAAAACTGGATGATGCGACGGACAGCGAATGGCATAAAATCATGGACACCAATTCACAAAGTGTATTCATGTTTTCCCAGGAAGCTTCCAAGCATATGAATAAAGGTGCGTCGATTATTAACGTCAGTTCCGTCGGTGGCGAACGCGCATTGAAAACCGGTGTCATCTATGCAGCTTCTAAAGCGGCAATTATTCAAATGACTAAAGTGATGGCAATGGAGTGGGGCGAACACGGTATCCGCGTCAATGCGATTGGCCCTTGGTACTTCCGCACGCCATTAACTGAGAAAGTGCTTTCGGATCCGCAATACATGGATGACATTCTTGCTGTTACACCGCTTAAACGTGTCGGCGAGTTGCCAGAAGTGGCTTCACCTGTCGTGTTCTTGGCTTCGGATGCTGCAGGCTATATTACGGGGCAGACTTTGTTCATTGACGGCGGCATGTCGATCCACGGATTTTCCTGACAAAACATCCTTCCAGTAATGGAAGGATGTTTTTCGTTCTGCCGGAAAAAATGATATGATGAATAGAAGTAACGGTGAAGGAGATATACATATGACAGCGACAGACCATAAACAGGAATTAATTGATACGGCGCATCTTTACCGGATTTTCAAGAGCAACGAAGACATAGAACGCAAAGAAAAAGCGGAATTGTTTGCGCGCAAAATCTTGAAAGACCAATTCATCATCGGCTTTGCCGGCCATTTCTCCTCCGGAAAATCGTCGATGATTAATGCATTGACGGGAGAAACTTTATTGCCATCGAGTCCAATTCCAACGAGCGCCAACATCGTCAATGTACACAAGGCAGAAACGGATTACGCTATCGTTAATCGAAGAGAAGACCGTCCTGTGTACTTCCCGGAGAATTACGATTTTCAGGCGGTCAAGGATTTCTGTAAGAGTGGCGATGTTACGCAAATTGACATTGGGCATTCGGCGTCTGTATTGCCAGAGGGCATCACGGTCATGGATACGCCAGGCGTCGATTCGACGGACGACGCCCATAGAATGTCGACAGAATCTGCCTTGCACGTAGCGGACATGGTGTTTTATGTGATGGATTATAACCACGTGCAATCCGAGTTGAATTTTAATTTCACGCGGGAACTGCAGAAATATACGGATCTTTACTTGATCGTCAATCAAATCGACAAACATCAGGAAAGTGAAATGAGTTTTGAAGAATTCGAGCAATCGGTGGCCGATAGTTTTGCAGCTTGGGGCGTCGAACCGAAAGGCATCTTTTTCACTTCATTAAAAGTCCACGACTTCCCAGGCAATGAATTTCCAGAAGTTAAACAGCTCGTCTCTTCGGTCATGGACAATTGGCAAGGGCATCTTGGTGAAGCCACCGCTTCTGCCATGCGCCAATTAAAGGATGAACATATCGGCTTTTTGGAAGATGAAAAAGCAGAGCGGCTGGAAGCATTCTCGACTGTTTTGTCAGAAGAAGAATGGGCTGCGCGCGAAGACCTAAAAAAAGAGCACGAACTGATCAAGCGCCGCAGTTCGGTTCAGGACTACGACAATTGGCGAGCGAATTTTGAGAAAAAGCGCAAAGAGTTGCTTGAAAACGCCAACATCATGCCCTATGAAGTAAGGGATGCGTTAAGTCCTTATATCGAAGCTCGCCAACCAGGATTCAAAGTGGGTTTGCTATTTAGCGGCAAAAAAACCGAGGAAGAGCGAGAGAACCGCAAAAAAGATCTTAAAGACAAGCTGTCGAAAACGATCGACTCCCAAATGTCGGGCCATTTAAAAAAATTGATGAAGACTTCGCTCCGAGAAGCGGGCTTGTTGACGGATAATGAGTCGCTGGAAATCGACAAAATGCAATTCGACTTGCCGTTTTCAGTCGTTGAAGAGAATGTTCCTGAAACGGCCACGATGACGGCGGATACGGTGCTGAATGTCAGCAAAAGTTTGACTGCCCAAGTGCAGCGCTGGCTCATCGCGGAGACCGATCCATGGAAAGCCCGCCAACAGGAAAGCTTTGAAGGACTGCCGGATGATGCCGGAGTAGAAATCGACATGAAATCCGAATCGCTCGAACAAAAAGTGCACGCAATCCGCACGCTTGAGGAAATGGATGAAGCGATCGATAAAGTCAAAAAATCGTTCACGGCCATATTGCCCAAGCAAATGGATGCGGCGGAACAACAAGTAGCCCATTGGCAGGAAGAATTCGACTTGTCGGCTGACGACATGGTGGAATTTACGCCGTCGATGCTTGAAGAGGCAGAACAGCAGCAATGGAACGATGAGGAGAACGTACAAAAAACGGAATTAGCTTCGTTCGATGAGCAGGAAGTGCTATCACGAGTCAGCCAAACCGCTGACATTCTGGAGCCGGTCCGTGGATTCGCGGAGACGGTCGCGTATTTGAAGCGCAAAGCGAAGCGTTTAGAAGGCCAAGAATTCACCATCGCCTTATTCGGTGCTTTCAGTGCCGGAAAATCTTCTTTTTCAAATGCTTTGATGGGCGAGACGGTATTGCCGGCCTCCCCGAACCCGACAACTGCAACCATCAACCGTATTCGCCCGGTCACTGAAGCGCACCCTCACGAAACGGCCGATGTGCGTTTGAAGACCGTTGCGGCAATGACGGAAGATGTCAAAAATTCGTTTGCGATCTTCGGCATACATGTTGCAACGCTAGAGGAGGCTTATGCCAAAACAGATACCTTGCCAGATGAAGCCACGACAGAGCAGCAAATCCATAAATCGTTTTTGCTGGCCTTTAAAGGCGGCTATGAAGCTTTCTCTGGAAATCTTGGTGAAACTGTGCGCGTCAATCGCGAAGAATTCAGCCTCTATGTCGCCAAAGAAGAACGCAGTTGTTTTGTAGAGGAAATTGATTTTTATTTCGACTGTGAATTGACGAGAAACGGCGTGACTTTAGTGGATACACCGGGGGCGGATTCGATCAATGCGCGCCATACGAATGTCGCCTTTGAATACATTCGCAATGCAGATGCTGTTTTGTTCATCACTTATTACAACCACGCCTTTGCCCGAGCAGACCGCGAGTTTTTGATTCAGCTCGGCCGCGTGAAAGATGCATTTGAAATGGACAAGATGTTTTTCGTTGTCAATGCCATCGATTTGGCGAATAACGAAGAGGATAAGCAGGCAGTCATCGATTATGTCGGCAATGAATTGCAGCGATTCGGGATCCGTTTCCCGCGCTTGTTTGGCGTATCAAGCCTGCAAGCTTTGAAAGATCGCGCTGTTTCCGGCATGCCAGAGTTCGAAGAAGACTTCCAACATTTTTTGAAAGAAGAATTGAAAGGGATGGCGGTCCAGTCGCTTTCTGAAGAAGAACAGAAAACGGTAGACCGTTTCCGCCATTTGATCCAGTCAACCGAGAAAAACTTGGAGCGCAAGGATGAACGGCTAGAAGAGTTAAAGCAAGTGGAACAAAAAGTCCGCAAACGCTATAGCGAGACGATGGCACCGGTATTGGAGCAAGAAGCGAGCCAAGAACTCGGTGAACTGCTGTATTACGTTAAGCAACGCGTGTTCTACCGCTTTAATGATTTCTTCAAGGAAGCCTTCAACCCTTCCTTGTTTTCAAGGGAATCATCTAAGCAAGCGCTCGAAACGGCTTTGCGCGATTTACGGGAAATGACGGCTTTTGATTTCCAGCAGGAGATGAGAGTGACCAATCTGCGTCTTGCGCGGTTTGTCGAGAAAAAGTTGACGGAACGCTTTAAAGACGATGCAGCCAAACTAAAGGACTGGAATGCGGAGTTTTCCTTGCTTCCATACGAAGTGAAAGAAGCCCAGCTCTTAGAAGCTGGGCAACCGTTTAACGAGGCCGACTACTCGACAGTCAAATCGTATTACAAAAACAATAAGAGCTTTTTCGAGAAAAATGAAAAAGAAGCGATGCGTGACGCCTTGCAAGGAATGATGGAACCGGACGCTGACCGTTATTTGGAGCAGGAAAAAGCTGCATTAATTGAATGGGCGGAGTTCTGGATTGAACAAGAAGCAGAAGGGCTGCGGCAGCACCTCTTGCGCCAGGCGATCGAACAGATCGAATCCGAGCGCAGCCTGTTACAGCAAAGCGAGATTTTGGCACAATGGAAACAATTGCACGAAAAATTGATGGAAGGCAGGGGATAACATGACTGTTTTTATTGAAACGATAGATACAGAAAATATTCGGTGGATCGATGCGCGTTTTGACTTGAAGGATTCCGCTTGGGGACGCGAAAGTTTTGCGGCGGAACATGTGGAAGGTGCGATTCATTGGGATTTAGAGAGCGATTTGTCTGATATGGCGTCAAACAACGGCCGCCATCCAATGCCAGGCAAGGAGCAGCTCACACAATTGTTCCAAGCGGCTGGCTTGGAGTTGACCGATACAATCGTCGTTTATGACCAAGGAGGCTCTCCTTACGCTGCGCGGGCTTGGTGGCTGCTCACTTATGCCGGATTTGAAAATGCCCATATCAGCCGCGTCGGGTTTAACGAATTGAAGCAGCAAGGCGTTGCCACTTCAACCGAACTGACAGAATACTCGGCGTCATCAGTGACTCCGGAGTTTCACGATCAATTGCTCGCGACAAGAAGCGATGTACAGCAAATCGTCGATGGCAAAGAACTGGGCGTCTTGATCGATGCTCGTTCAGCTGAGCGCTATGCAGGGACGAGCGAACCGATCGATGCGGTCGCTGGCAGAATACCGGGCGCACGCAATTATGATTGGTCTCAATTGGTATCGAATCAGGCGTTCCGCACCGACGAAGAGTTTGGCAACTTGCTGCAGCCAAAAGAACCGGCTGTCGTTTATTGCGGCAGCGGCGTCACGGCAGCGGCTTTATATGCCATGCTTACGGAAAAACAACACGAAGGTTTGAAATTGTATGTCGGCAGTTATTCTGACTGGATCTCCGATGAGGACAGTGTTGTGGAGTTTGACCGCGACGAGCATCCGGAGGCGGCTGATGATCAGACAAAAGCCGTGTTGGCGAAATTGATCGAAGAAGGTTATACAGGCGAGATGCTGATGAAGAAATTCGAATACGAGAAATCGTTGTTACAAGACAAAGAATAAGAAAAATGGGGGCGCCTCGATACTAGCAGGTTCCCCATTTTCTGCGTTGACTAGAACAGCAACCAGCAGGAGGTCGCCCATGAAGACGCTATTTCATTATAATTGGATAGTTAGAGAAGAATGGTACCAATGGTGCGAAAAAATCAGCGATGAAGAACTGTTGAAGAAACGAACAGGCGGTATTGGCGGTATTCTTGAAACACTGTTCCATATTCTAGACGTTGAGTGGAGTTGGATTCGTGTATTGCAAGGAAAAGCGGATTTTAAAGGAACTTTTGATGACTACCATAGCCTTGAAAAAATACGCGCACTGGATGCATGCTTCAAAGAGGAAGTCGAAGAATTTGTTGCCAATTGGGACAGCCACATGGAAGACCGAGTTCTTGTTTCTATCGACAAAGACGGTACCGAATACAGGGACCGCTGGGGCGATGTGATGCATCACATTATCGCACACGAAATCCACCATATCGGCCAATTATCCGTGTGGTCGCGTGAATTGAACCGCCAGCCGGTTTCAGCCGATTTGATGGGCAGAGATCTTGGCAGCACAGAATAGCAAGAGGGCAAAGAGGAGCATCTTTGTCCTCTTTTTTGTAAGGGAACGTAGTGGCTATGCTTGTGAGGATTGCTTGTCCTTTATATAAATAAAACGGCAGATTGGAAACTTCAGCGTCAAGTGGAAAATATGCATCGTGCAATATGAAAAGAGAGCTGTCTCAAAAGTCGTTTTTCCTGACTTTTGGGACAGCTCTCTAGTATTAGGCTGTAATTTTTTTGTTTAATTGGACAGTAATAATCTGGTGATTTTCCATCTCGCGCACGATAAAGCGGAAGTCGGTCAAATCGATGACCCCGCCTTCTGCGATGTCGGTGTCCATCATTTGGACCCAGCCGCCGACCGTATCGATGTCTTCGCTTTCCTCGAATTCGATCGGGAAGCGGGCTTCGAGCTCCGACAATAGCACACGGCCGTTGACGAGAAAATTATGGTGATCCACGCGTTTGATGTCGTCGGTTTCATCGTGGTCGAACTCGTCACGGATTTCGCCGACAATTTCCTCCAAGATATCTTCCATTGTGATGACGCCGGCCGTACCGCCGTATTCATCAACGACGATCGCCATATGGACGTGCTGGCTTTGCATGCGCAATAGCACATCCTGGATTGGCGCCTGATCATGGACGAACGGCAAATCGTGGATCGTCAAGCTTTTGGCAAGATCTCCGGCTGTCGTGTAGCTCGTCAATAACTCTTTAATGTTAACAAAGCCGATGATGGCGTCTTTGTCACCCTCTTCGGTGACAGGATAGCGTGTATATTGATGTTCTTCAATAATTTCCATTAACTCATCGTGGTCCATCTCTAGTGAAATAGTAATCATCTGCGTTCTTGGCAACATGATGTCTTTTGCCAGCCGCTCATCAAAGGAAAAGATGTTTTGCATATACGCTAGTTCATTTTGGTTGATCTCGCCGCTCTGATAACTTTCGTGCATCAAATGCTTCAAATCCTCTTCAGAATGGCCGTACTCCGGCTGCAATGTCCGAATGCCAAGGGGACGCAATAAGAGCCGTGCCGCCGCGTTAAGAAGCCAAAGCACCGGAGCAAACAAACTGCCGGCAAGACTCAGGGCAGGTGCGAGGCGAAATGCTGCGCGCTCTGCATACTGTGCGGCTAAAGCTTTCGGTGCCAGCTCTCCGATGATCGCACGGACGATAAAGACTAGCACGAGCACTGTGATATAGGCGACAGGCCCCGCCGCAGCGGAACCGGCATAATCTGTTACGGACCGCACGGCAGGCAGCTCGGCGATGTTTTTCGACAGCCAGCCCAGGCCAATTGCCGTGATGGCGATGCCGAAGCGCGATACGGATAAATAATAGTCGAGATTATTGCTGATTTTTTCCAGCCAACTGGCGTTTTTGCGCCCTTCCGATAAGGCTTGTTCAATACGCGATAAGCGCACCCGGATAATGGAGAATTCCGCTCCTACAAAAAAAGCGGTAAAAAATAAAAGAATACTTGCGGTTGTGATATAAAGATAAAATATACTGTCCAATTCGTCCCCCATGTCCGGGAGCTCACCTCAGCTTTCTAAAGTTGTGCATAGTATATCATAAATGGGGGATGCATGTATTTGTGTCTGTATGCAGAAAAAGTTTACTGTTTCCAGCCAAACTTATTGAATGCACTGAAAAATATATTTATGATGAACAAAGAGAAAAGGAGTGGTTTTAGATGAAGGTGCTTATTTACGGGGGACACATTTACACGATGACAACAGAGGGCGAAACGGTCGATGCGGTTCTCGTCTCTGATGATCGCATAGAAAAAACAGGTTCATATGAGGAATTGCATCAGCTAGCCGATAAGGAAATCGATTTGGCCGGCCGCACCATGTATCCAGGGCTTGTCGATAGCCACCTCCATCTGATCCAGCACGGAGAAAAGCTGATGCGCGTCGATTTGTCGAAAATCGACAGTTCAGACGATATGAGACAACAATTGATCCAGTCGACGCAAAACCATTCGGGCGATGAATGGTTTATCGGCGAAGGATGGAATGAAAACAATTTCCCGGACCGGAAAATTTTCCACCGCAGCGAACTCGACGCTATCTGTCAATCACCCATGATGCTAAAACGCGTATGCCGCCACGCGGTACTTGCCAATTCACGTGCGCTTGAGCTAGCAGGTATTACGAAAGAAACCGAAGATCCAGAAGGCGGCGTCATTGTCCGCGATACGAACGGTGAACCGACAGGCTATTTGCTCGATGCCGCACAGGATTTAGTGGCTAACGTCGTGCCGGAAGTGAGCGTCGAGTATTTGACGAAAGCGTTGAAAACCTCGGTTGACGATTTATTAAAACTCGGATTAACGGGCGGCCATACAGAAGACATGGGGTATTACGGCCATTATTCACGGCCGCTGCAAGCTTTCCATAATGTCATCGGCAAAGAGACGAAATTCCGTGCCCATTTGCTGCGCGCCCATGTGGCATTCGAGGAAATGATGGAAAACGCTGAGTATCTGGAGCCGTTTATCGACCCGGGCCCGATGAAATTATTTGCTGACGGTTCGATCGGCGGCAGAACCGCGCTGCTTAGCCGCCCTTATACAGACGACCCATCAACGAGCGGTGTGGCGATTCATTCAGATGAAGAATTAAAGCGCCTCGTGTCGGTCGCAAGAAAACACGGGGAAGCGGTGGCGATCCACGTTATCGGTGACTTTGCCATGGAAAAAGCGCTTGACGCCATCGAAGCCTACCCAACGCCTGAAGGCAAACGAGATCGTCTGATCCATGCCATGGTGTTGAGAGCCGACCTACTCGAACGTCTGAAACAGCTTGACGTGGCACTCGATCTGCAGCCGAGCTTTGTGCCGTCTGATTTCCCATGGGTCGTGGAGCGCCTCGGCGATGATCGACTTGCTTTGTCTTATGCTTGGAAAACACTATTGGATGAGGGCGTCATTTGCGCTGGCGGTTCCGATGCACCGATTGAGGAAGTCGATCCGCGCCAAGGCTTATTTGCGGCAGTTGCCCGCAGAAGCCCTGAAGAAACGCATGAAGGCTATTTGCCCGACCAAAAGCTCAGCCGTTTCGAAGCGATTCGCCTGTATACTTACGGCAGTGCACAAGCCATTTGTATGGAACATCGCCGCGGCTTGATCAAAGAAGGATTTGATGCGGATTTCACCGTGTTCGACCGCGATTTATTCGAAGGGCCCTATGAGCAACTGCTCGACGCCGAAGTGGAAATGACAGTCGTCGCAGGCGAAGTGATGTACGAAAAAAATGGAGTGGAGGTGTGAGCGTGGAAGCATTTATTATTACCGGTGCCTCAAAAGGCATCGGCCTAGCACTCAGCAAGCAATTAGCAGCATCCGGCCAGCAAGTGATCGGCATTGCCCGTTCGAAACCGACCGACTGGACAGGCGCGTTATTCATCACTCACGATTTAACCGATATTGACGGGATTTCCCATGTCGTGGCTCAAGCCGTACAGGCTATTTCGGCTGAAGCTGAAGCGGTCACGCTGATCAATAATGCCGGTACGGTTGAACCAATCGGCTTTGCAGCGGCCAACGAGAGCCAAGATATCGCGAAAAGCATCACGTTGAACTTGACCGCACCGATGAGTTTATCTTCCGCATTCTTGCGCGGAACAGAGACTTCAAACAACCGCCGCATCGTCAATATTTCTTCCGGCGCTGGAAGAAAGCAAGTCCAGGGCTGGAGCGCTTATTGTGCGGGCAAGGCGGGCCTTGACCATTACACCACTTGCCTCGATGCAGAATACGAAAACTTAAAAGCGGTATCCGTCGCGCCCGGCATCATCGACACCGGCATGCAAGAGCGAATCCGTGAAAGCGGAGAAGAGGATTTTCCGCAGATTGAGCATTTCCGCAATTACAAAAGCAGCGGCAAGCTCAGTAGCCCGGAAGATACGGCATCCGGCTTGATTCGATTGATGCAACGTGCTGATTTTAATGAACTTCCGGTCTTGCTCGATTTAAGAGAGCTGCCGCAATGACAAAGGGGGAAGCCCAATTGGCGACGAAACACGAAATGCTGTTAAAATTGCGCGAAGCAGACCAGGCGGGTATCGATTTGTCGAGCCCAAAAGCTGTGGTTACGCATATGCTGGCACAAGGCGACAAAAAAGCTGTACTGTGGTTTTATAAAAAAGGAAGCGTCGAATTCGATTTTGACTCTTACCGCAAGCTGGTTGGAGAATTGAAAGCGGACTGAGTACAACCCCCCATTCACTAGGTGTGGAGTGGGGGTTTTTACTTGTTGTTTTAGCTAAAAGCGAGCCGCTTTCCGAATTGGAATTGTGCTATAGTTGGTTTAGGAAATGACTTAATTTTAAAAAGGATGGAATTTAATGGACACATTGTTAATTATCGCAATAATCGGGGTGGCGATTTTTGTCGGCATCGCTTCGAAAAAATTCTACGCTAAGCCCTATATTCTCAATTTTGGGATTGCGGCTTTGATGTTGCTGTTGGTTTTACAGTCGCTCATTATGCAGCCGATTACGGTACTCGGCTATATCGCGATCGCAGTATGTTCGATCGCCTTCGTTTTCCAAGTGGTAATCGGCTACCGCAATTGGAAAAGCCAGGAGTATACGAAAGTATAGAAAAGCAGGTGAAGATGAGACTCTTCACCTGCTTTTTTGCGTTATTAAATTGTCTTCAACGCGTTTTCGATAGAACTGTCGCCCGAGGTCAACTCGAATACTTTATTCTCGAGTTCTGTGTCTTCGAGACAGGCTACTATCACTGCTGCAACATCTTCTCGAGAGACGCTGCCAGGCTCGAGGTGACCGGCTGCAGCGATTTGACCTGTTCCCGCTTCATCCGTCAACAAGCCTGGACGGACGATTGTATAGGCAAGACTGCTTGATTGCAGAATGCGATCGGCGTGGTATTTGGCAATGTAATAAGGTGTCATTTCCTTCGTCCAATGTGAGCGATCATCGGCACGAAGCGCACTGACCATGAGAAAGCGCTCAATGCCGGCAAGTTCTGCAGCTTCGATGGCCTTTGCCGCGCCGTCTAAATCAACCGTCAAGGTTTTATCCGCGCCAGTCGATGCGCCGCTGCCGGCGGTAAAGACGACTGCATCGCAATCCGACATCGCTTTTTGCAGCTCTTCTACGCTTCCCTCAAGACTTGCCAAAACGGTTTCCGCCTGCAGGTCTTCAAAAAATGCACGCTGTTCCGGTTTGCGGATCATCGCTTTCACCGTATGTTCCGGATGTTCCGCGAGCAAGCGTACCAAATGCTGGCCAATTTTGCCGTTTGCTCCGATTACTAGTGTTTTCATCTTAATGTCCTCCTTTAAATAAGTTTACCTCCACTCTATACCCGAAAAAACAAGCTATAGCCAAAATATAGGATATGATGCAAAAAACTAGCATGTTTTCTTCCCGCAGTTTTTAGTATAATTGTAAAAGTAAAATAATTTAAAAATGTTAAATTATAGGAGTGTTCATAAATGAGTAAGCGATATGATGAAAATGACTTGTCCGTTCAGCAACGCAATTTAAAAGAAACGCCTCCCGATTTCTCACAATTTAAAGGCAAGCGACTCGACAAACAGCCGAATCTTTTAGTCGATGGGCTGGTCCATGCCGTACTGACTGGTTTAGGTGCTGCTTTACTGTTAGGCATTGTTTATGTATTGTTCAATTATATTAATTGGTAAGGAGGAGAGACATTGATCCGTTATCCTGATCGAGCATTAAAAACCATCGGCGTCACAGCACCATCTTCTGGTGTGCCAAAAGAATTGCATCACGTACTGGAAACGGCAATCAGTCAGTTGGAGAAGCAAGGCTATGCCGTCAAAAGCAGCCCCAATAGTTGGACGCAACTGGAAGCCAAGTCATCTCCTGCAGCGGTTCGTGCTAAAGAATTGGTCAACATTTGGCGTGATTCGAGAGTTGATGCCATCATTCCTCCATGGGGCGGGGAGTTATTGTTCGAGTTGATGGAACACCTTGATTTCCAGAAACTGACGCCAAAATGGTTGCTTGGGTATTCGGATATCAGCCTGTTATCATTGGCGATTACCTTAAATACCGGCATTGCGACAGCTCATGGCACCAATATTGTCGATTTACGTGGCACGGAAACAGACCCGACCACTGCGCGTTGGGCGGATGTGCTTGCGTTGACAAAAGGCGCGGTCATTAAACAGGTTTCGTCGGAACGCTACCAAAAAACTTGGGACCACGACAAGCCGACACCTCAGGTCTTCCATTTGACGGAACCGACTATTTGGAAAACCGTATCGGGGCATGCAGAACGGCTAGAAGGCCGGCTACTAGGTGGATGCATTGACGTCATTCGCCACCTGATCGGGACTCCTTACGGTGGTATCGAAGCTTTTCGAAAGAAATTTATTCCGGGTGAACCAGTCATCTGGTTTTTGGAAAACTGCGACATGAATACGACCGATCTAAAGCGCAGCTTGCTGCAAATGAAATATGCGGGCTGGTTCGATAATTGTTCGGGTATCGTCTTTGGCAGAAGCGAAGCGAACGATCCGGTACAAGGCTATACTGCTGAGATGGTGTATCAGGAACTCGCAGAGCAGCTGAAAATTCCTGTTATATACGATGCCGATATCGGCCATCAGCCCCCGCAAGTGATCCTAATCAACGGGGTGAATGCGACTTTCCATGTTGAAGACGGCAAAGGGCGCATCTTCCAAGAGCTTCGTTAAAGAAAGGGTGCAGACAATGGAATTTCGGCGGTTAACGCAAGACGATGCCGATCAGTACCGGGAGCTTCGCTTAACGGCGTTGCAGACGGATGCCGATGCATTTTCGACTGATTTTAATGAAGCAAACGCAAGACCGGTAAGTGCGACAGCTAAAAATTTGGCCAATCCTTCAGCTGTGACATTCGGTGCGTATGACGACGGCCGACTGCTCGCTGTGATGACGCTGCTCAGGTTGTCGGGTAAGAAGACCAGTCACCGAGCCGAAGTACTTGCCGTTTATGCGGCGGAAGAAGCAAGAGGTACAGGAGTTGCATCCAAGCTATTGGATCATTTGCTGGTGTTTGCCGTTGACTGGGAGGGACTTGAACAGCTCGAACTGGCTGTGAATTCCGCTAACCCGCGTGCAGTCCGTTTTTACGAACGCTCCGGATTCGAGCGCATCGGCACGACACCGAATGCCCAAAAGGCAGGAAGCCGTTACATCGATGAATTGTTAATGGTGAAGAAGCTATAGAAATGAAAAAAAGCGGAGACACTGGTCTCCGCTTTTTACTGTTCATTTAAAATATACAGTTTGTCGTCGCCGTCTGTTGGGGTGCCGCGGCCATCTGTGTTATTGGTGATGAAATACAAATTGTCTCCGTCTGAATGGATATCGCGGATCCGGCCATAGCCTTCGATCGAATCGATGATTTCAGCGGATTCAGGATCCATCACTTTGATCGCAGTTCCGCGAAGCGCCGCAATGTATAATGCGCCGTTATGGAAATCGATTCCGCTCGGCGCCCATGTGTCGCCTGCGCCGCTAGTAGCAAGTGGCGTTTCAAGACCTTCTGCTGTTTCTTCCCCTTCGATATTGGGCCAGCCATAATTGGCATTTTGCTCGATGATGTTGATCTCATCATTCGCAGACTGGCCGTGTTCTGCGGCATACATCGTCTCGTCGTCCCATGCCAGGCCTTGTGGATTTCGGTGGCCGAGGGAATAAATTTCAAATTCGTCAAATTCGTTGAGCCGAAGAATTTTGCCGTTGACCGAAGCAGGGTCTTGGGCAAGCTCCGGTTCCGATGCGTCGCCGATCGTCGCGTAAAGGGTGCCGTCTTCACTAAACTCTAGCCTGCCGCCGTGATGGACATTGCCTGTCGGGATGCCAGATAACAGCACGGCCGTTTCCGACCAGCTTTCGCCGTTCAACCGGAACTCCGCAATTTTGTTGAAAGATTTGCCATTGTCCTCATACACATAATAGCCATAAGCTTCTTTGGAGTCCTTGAAATCAGGCTTCAGCACAAATCCAAGGAATCCCGCTTCGGAAGCAGAAGACAAAGGCGATGAGAACTCAACTTGCTGGCGTTCCATCTGTCCATCAGCATCGATATAAGCGACAGTGCCGGTTCGTTCCGATATATAGAAAGTATCGCCTTGCTTATTGATCGACCAAGGGGCTTCAAGGTCCGTCGCGATAACGTCTGCTGGAGCGGTCGCTTCATCGGGGTTGGCAGGCCCGTTGCTGCATCCGGCAAGCGCCATCGCAAGAATTCCGGGAAAAAGCCATTTTTTCAACTTGAAAACCTCCTTTTTATTTATCATAATCGAAGCAGGAAGCGATGGGAAATGAAATACAGTGAGGAGGAAAAAACATGCCGCTGCTAAAAGACGTAAAAGAACAAGAAGAGCTGCGCAAAAAACGCAATTTGGTCCGCATCATCACGTGGATCAGCATCGCAGTCGTACTGTTTGTCCTATGGTATGTGATTTGAATGAATAGAAAAAAGCGAAGCCCCATACAGGGAGCTTCGCATTTTTTGCTTACGCAGTTGTCTTTTGTTGTGGTTTGGCAATAATCCATTCGACGATGACGAACACGGCGACAAGAACAATCATCAAATTGACTAGCCCGGCGTCGAGATACTTATCTCGGAATATAATGGCGACCGTCAAGATATAAAAAACGGCCTGTGTCACTTTTGCCGCTGGAGGCACTTCGTTCTTCGGATAGCGTAACCGACCAAGCTGAAACGTTAAAAAAGCGAACAACAGCATCAAGTACTGTGGCCAAGTAAAGCTGTCGCTGACCAGGTTATTCATCAATGCATAAACGATCAATGGAACGAGATACAGTAAAAGCGTTTTCAAGGGAAATCCTCATTTCTGCTATTTTTTGCGGGAAGTGCTGTTTTGACGTTCTTTCAATAGTTGAACTAAATTATAGACGGCGAAAGCAAGCGCAAGGCCGACGATGATGACAGATAATAAGGGATAGAGCGATATGCCGTTTTGGATGAGTTCCACAATACGGGCATAGATGATGAATGGGCCGATCAGGATGATAAAAATATCGAGTGCTGTTCCTAATTTCGATCTCATATATAGCCTCCAGTAAATCAGTCTGTCCCTATCATATCAGAATTCGCTGTAGCTGACATGTCCCAAAAAAGCAGCCGTTAAAAGGAACGGCTGCTTTTTCTAGGTTGTCGAGAAAGTGATAAAGTCGTATTTTTCGAAGCTTATCGCACGACTCCGTGGGCTCGCGCCCAAGCCTCCTCAGCCGCTGCGCGCCTTGCGGGGTCTCGGTCGTCTCGCTGATCCACTGGAGTCGAGCGAACGCTTCTCCAAATACTTAGAGAGGTCATTGATTGCGGAAAATAGAAAAAACGCTCTTTTTCATAGTTGAGAGCGAACCATCGACTTCTTCAACAATCTGAAAAAAGCAACCGTTCAAAGGAACGGCTGCTTTTTCATTTATGCTCATTGAGTTTGTCGTTGGCCAGTGTATGGGCTGCCTTATTCTGCGAATCCGGGATCCACTTGATGAAGCAATAATCGAATTCATCCGCAATCAAGATCGATTGATCAAGTAGTGTTTTATAAGCCGGATTTTTCACGAAACGCTTTTCAAAAGCATCGACGACGAGTTTCGAATCCGATTTGATGGACACCATGCCGGTCGCAAGCGGACGTGCGAGCTCAAGCCCTTTTAAGAGCGCCGTGAATTCTGCCTGGTGATTGTCCATTTCACCGACATATTCGCTCCATTTGATAGAATGGCCTTCACCTCTCAAAAACACGCCGACTGCACTGACCTTGACGTTTCCAGCAGTAGAGGCATCGACGAATAATTCAATCATCGCGCGTCCTCCTTTTCATCGAATGGTGTGATTTTCTTCGCAAGATAACCAAAAGGTGTATCGAGGACTGAGACGATGAATTTCAAGACGTAAGTCGAAATGAAAATCTGGATCCAGACGTCAAACGGAAAAACGCCAAAAAAGGCAATCGATGTGAAGATCAAGGTATCGATCAATTGGCTGAGCAAGGTCGAGCCGTTGTTGCGTATCCAGAACTGATTGTCTTTCGGAAAGATTTTTCGCAAAGCAGAAAAGACGATGACGTCAATATGCTGTGCGAGCAGGTAAGCAATCATGCTGGCGATGGCAATCTGCGGCACCAGCCCAAAGACCGTCTCTAATGCGTCGTGTGCAAAATCGCTTTCCGCCGGAATGAATTGAAGCCCGAATTGCATCGTCAGGACCATGATCAGCAAGGAAGAAAATCCAAGCCAGACTGCTTTTTTCGCTTCTGTCTTGCCGTATTTTTCGTTGAGGATATCGGTCGCGAGAAAAGTTGAAGCGTACAAGCTATTGCCGAGCGTGGCGGTTAATCCGATGATTTCGATCGTTTTCGTCACTTGGATATTGGCTAGGATCGTGGCGAACGCTACCCAGGCGAAAAGCCCGGTTTTGCCAAATACTTTATACATGATGAGCAATAACACAAAATTGAAGAGGGCGAAGCCGAGCCCTAAAAATTCATTAAACAAACTGCTTCCTCCTTAGTTTTGGTAGAGCGGGAAGTTTCGAACCGCTACAGGACGAAAATGTCCCAAGCCAGTATACCGAGTGTTGCAGAAAAAAACAAATTCATAGTAGAATAATAGAATGACATTTTGCGGAGGGACCCGAATGAAAAAAGTATCCATCATCAACGAAATAGATGAAATGCTCAATACGTATTGCGAAGGCTGCTTTGTCAAAGCCCAACTCCGCAAGGATGAAGGAAAAACAGCAGCACATCGCTTTTGCATCAGTGAATGCACAGTCGGCACCCAATTGCAGTTTTTAGGACAAGAATTAAATAAGATGGGAATGGGCAATAAGTAAAACAATTAGTGACTGCGATTTTGTGGATACTAGTTTAAAACTACTATTAGTGCTGCACGTTCTTAAATAAAAAGAAGACCCAGGAAAAATCCCTGGGTCTTTTGCTATTTCAATTTTTACGGTTGGTCCTGCACAACGTTTGCTGCTTGTGGCCCGCGATTGCCGTCGATAATATCGAACGAAACAGCTGCGCCTTCTTGCAACGATCGGAAACCATCACCTTGGATGCCGGTAAAATGGACGAAAACATCATCACCGTTGTCACATTCAATAAAGCCATAGCCTTTTTCTGAATTGAACCATTTCACAATTCCGTGGTGCATGGACCTTCCCCCTAATATTCAGATTGTCGAACCCTCAGCTAAAGTGCCAATGGATGGCTTAACTATACATGATGGTGCATATAAGGTCAATACGGCGATAGGGCGGCGTTTTGGCCTCTTTCACGTTATAATGGAATCAGGACACCTTAAAGGAGAGAATTCATGAATCCCCAAGTCATCGCGGATTGCCGCGTACAAGTAAAACGCATCTATGAACAATTTGACGCCAGCCACGACTGGCAGCACATCGAGCGGGTGCTAGAAAACGCTCGCCATATCGGGCAAGCAGAAGGCGGCGACCAGGCATTGATCGAGCTTGCCGTGCTATTGCATGATGTCTCTGATCCGAAATACAAGAAACCAGGAGAAGATCCTGAACAAGAAATCCTTCAGAAGCTCGAGTTGACAGATACCGAGCGCAGCGAGATCCGCTCGATCATCCGGACCGTTTCCTTTAAAGGGGGAACGAATGATGAGCCAGAAACGCTTGAAGGCAGAATCGTCCGTGATGCCGACCGGCTTGATGCCATTGGCGCGATCGGCATCGCCAGAACTTTTGCTTACGGCGGCGCAAAAGGCCGTAAATTGTATGACCGAGACGAACAAGCACGCACTCAAATGACCGAAAGCGAGTACCGGAGCGGTGATACGAGCAGCGTGACTCATTTTTATGAAAAGCTTTTGCTGTTAAAAGAGTTGATGGTGACCGAAAGCGGAAAGCAAATGGCTGAAGAACGCCACCGATTTATGCTATCCTTTCTAGAGCAACTACAAAACGAAACGGATGGGAAAAAATGAGCCACTTACACGTAACAAACTTAAGCAAATCAGTGGGGGTCAAAACCCTCTTCACCAATGTCGAATTTTCCTTGTATCCAGGGGAGCGCGCCGGTTTGATCGGTGTCAACGGAACCGGTAAATCGACGCTGTTGTCAATTCTCGCAGGAGACCTTGAATCCGACACGATGGAAATGGACCATCCGAAAAAATACCGCATTACCTATTTGATGCAAGAACCCGAATTCGACGAATCCTTGACTGTCCTCGAGACGGTTTTCTCCGGCGATTCACCGCTGCTCGCGCTCAACCGGTCATACGAAAAAGCGCTGCAAAACATGATCGCCGACTCAGGGTCTGAACAATTGCAGGAAGAATTGATGAAAATCCAGGAAGGCATGGAACGCGAAAACGCCTGGGACATCAATGCCTTGGCGAAAACGGCCTTGACCAAGCTTGGCATCGATATGTACGACCAGCAGATCAGTGAATTGTCCGGCGGCCAGCGCAAGCGCGTAGCACTTGCGAAAGCCTTGATCGAACCGGCTGATTTAATTCTTTTGGATGAGCCGACCAACCATTTGGACGCAGGCTCTACGGAATGGCTGCAGGAAACGCTTCTGCGCATGAACAGCGCCATGCTGTTCGTGACGCATGACCGCTACTTCCTCGATGCCGTCTCGACACATATTTTTGAACTGGCAGACCAGACGATGTATACGCATAAAGGGAACTACGGTGATTACCTGGAAGCGAAAGCCGTGCGCGAAGAAATGGCTGAAGCGTCGAAACAAAAAATGCACAACCGTTTCCGTTCGGAGCTGAAATGGATCCGCCGTGGCGCGAAAGCCCGCAGTACCAAACAAAAAGCGCGCATCCAGCGCTTTGACCAATTATCGGAAGACATTCAGTCAACGTCCGATAACACGAGCCTGGAATTATCGATGCAAAGCCAGCGACTCGGCAAGAAAATCATTGAAGGGGAAAATTTGGCCGTTTCCTACGGCGACCGCGAAATTTTCCATTCCTTCGACTTTCTTTTGCAAGGCGGCGACCGCATCGGCATCGTCGGCCCGAACGGCGCAGGGAAATCGACGCTCATGAAATTGATCGCCGGCGACTTGGAAGCGACAAGCGGCACCTTGGACTACGGCAGTACCGTCAAAATCGCGCATTTCACGCAGCGTTTACCGGAAATGGACGAGTCCCAGCGCATGATCGAATACATCCAGGAAGTCTCGAGCGATTTCGAAGCGGAAAAAGGCGTACGTCTGTCTGCGACGCAAATGCTCGAACGCTTCCTGTTCCCATCGAATGCCCACGGCACCTTGATCGGCAAATTGTCAGGAGGCGAGCGCAAGCGCTTGTACTTGCTGAAATTATTGATGGAAAAACCGAACATTTTGATGTTGGATGAGCCAACAAACGATTTGGATATCCAAACTTTATCTGTTTTAGAGGACTTTTTGGAGAACTTCCCAGGCGTCGTCTTGACCATTTCCCACGACCGCTTTTTCCTTGACCGCATCGCGAAAAAGCTATGGACGCTCGGCAGCGGCACGGTCGACGAGTATCAAGGACTCTATACCGACTGGCTGAAAGAAAAAAAGCCGGTAGTTGAGCCGCAAGCTGCTACTGTGGCAAATGATACAACGGCTGTATCTGCAGCGCAGGCACCCGAAAAAAAGAAGAAGATGAGTTTCCTCGAGAAAAAGGAATATGACGGCATACTCGACAAAATCGCGGAAGTGGAAGAGAAAATCGAACAGACGGAAGCAGAGATGTCCAAAGCTGGATCTGATTTTGATAAACTGCAGGAATTGACCGACCAAATCGATGCTTACACCGCTGAGTACGATGAATTGATCGAACGGTGGAGCTATTTGCAGGAACTGGCAGAAGCGTAATTTATACAGGAGGGATTATCTTGAAAATACTAGCGATTGAACCGACACCAAGTCCGAATACGATGAAAGTGATCATCGATCAGGAATTGCCGTTCGGGAAAAGCCATAATTACAAGAAAGACCAGACGGAAGGCGCACCAAAAGAAGTCCAGCAAATCTTAGAGATCGATGGCGTCAAAGGCGTCTACCATGTGGCGGATTTTCTTGCAGTCGAACGCAACGCGAAATCCGATTGGGAAGGCATTCTTGCCGATGTGCGACGCGTCTTCGGCGAAGGCAATGGCGCTGAAGAAGAACTCGAGATCGATGAGCATTTCGGTGAAGTATACGTCCACGTCCAGGAATTTAAAGGCATTCCGCTGCAAGTGAAAGTATTCGATTCGCAATCGGAAGAGCGGTTCGCGATGCCAGAGCGCTTTGTGCAGGCGATGAATAAAGTCATGGACCCAACCGATGAAAACTTCATTTTCCAGCGCAAATGGGCGGATTACGGCGTCCGTTACGGCGAGAAAGCGGAAATTGGCCAAAGCATCGTTGAGGAAATCGAAGCGGCCTATCCGGATGACCGTCTGGAATCCTTAACGAGCAAAACCGAATCGAATGAAGCGGCTGGCAAAATCAATAAACGCCGAGTGTCGTTAGAAGAATTCGACGCACCCGACTGGGAGACGCGCTTCCAATTGCTCGGTCAATTGGTTGAAGCGGATCTCGAGGATTTGCCGTTATTAGGCAAGGCATTGGAAGATGACAAAATGTCGATCCGCCGCCAAGCTGCCATCTACCTCGGCGACATCGACGACGAAGCGGTCGTACCGTACGCTGAACAGGCGATGAGAGACAAGTCATGGGCAGTCCGACGCACAGCAGGCGACACCATCAGCGACCTTGGCTTTGTGGCGTTTGAACCGATCATGATCGAAACCTTGAAAGACAAAAACAAGCTCGTGCGCTGGCGTGCCGCAATGTTCTTGTATGAAACCGGAACGGAACAAGCGCTTCCGGCATTGAAAGATGCGGAAAATGACCCTGAGTTCGAAGTGAAGCTTCAGATCAAGATGGCGATCGCCCGCATCGAACAAGGCGAAGAAGCGCGCGGTTCGGTATGGAAGCAAATGACCGAAGCCCGCCAGACGATGAAAGACAATAAGTAAGAAACAAATGTTTCCCGCCTGCTTCCTTGAGGTAAAGAGCAATACGACGCTTTACTTGGAGGAGAGAAAATGGTGAACAATAAACAAGTGTATTCAATAGAAGTCCTTTGCCGCGGCAAATACGAATCATGGGAATTCGAAAAAGAAGAAGAGCGCGACAGGTTCTATGAGTCGGTGAAGAAAAAATTCGCTGATCACGCGTTCGAACAAGAACCGACAGATGTGGAAGATACCGAAATCCTGCAGCTGAGCGCCAATTCGATGCATATCGACGATGAAGGCGAAGTGGACCAGAAAATGCACTATGATTGGTTTCATTACGATAGTTTTGGGGATATGTTGTCGTATATCAACGCGCACTATAAATCAGTTTGAAATTTGTTTTATTTTAAAAGGTAGACAGCTTTAATTACTCAGCTGCCTACCTTTTTAAGTTACATCATTTAAATACTTCAATTTGAAGATTAATACCGTAACTAAATCATAAATAATTTGTCTTCAATAGATAATTTTAATCGTTTATCAGTTTCATTAATAAATGGATAATCACTTATTTTTTCATTTAGTATTGCAAATATGAACTGACTATTGTTTTCATTAATAAAATTAACGATATTTTGGAAATTATATTTATCGACAGTTTCAATAACATCATGAACAAAAAATCTCGGATAATCTAAATTCAACTCGTTTATAAACGAAACATAAGCAATATCCAGTAAAAGTGTTATCGTTTTTCTATGCCCAGTTCCTATGCCATCGTCAACATTCGATAATTTTACAGGGAAAGGGGAGTGAGGGCTTAAATAGAGACGTTGTCCAAAAATCAAATAGCTATATTGTATAAGATATTCGTTAAATTTCGATAGATTATCTGAATCAACTTCTGAGTCTTGAAATTCGTCTAATCTTTCCTCTTTTAACTTTAAATCAGAAGTCAAAGATTCATATATTGACTTAACTTTATTTAATTCACCCAAGAGTTCACTTTGATTTAATAATTCTTTATGGAGTTTCTCAAACTCAGTATAATTTTCTTCATTAATTAATCTAATAATATTCTTATTTTCATTTATAAAGGAATCTCTTTTCTCAATTATACTCTTCAGTTCAGCATTGAGACTTTCTAATCTTTTACTATAGTAACTTAGTTTGTTTTGCTTTATTTGGTTGTTGAATGAAACCAGTTCTTCAAAGTTTTTCGAAATATTTTCAATTTCTACATTTATTTCATTATAAAATTCGAGAAGAAGTTTTTCTTCTATTAGATTTTCTTGCTCTGCTTCTGCATTGAGGATCTGTTCAATCTTACTTTTTCTAAAATTTATATTGTTAATAGTATCGTTAATGATATTTAATTCGTCTTTAATAAAAATACTTTTTTCAATATTTTTTTCAAAATCTTTTATGTTAATTAGCGTGTTAACTTTTTTTTGCAATTGTTTAACGCTATTCATTACTATTCTATTTCTTTCTGATAAATCATTAATGTTTGCAAAGTTATGCAATTTTATGATTCTCTCAAGATCATTTTTTAATGATTTTATATCGTTTTGAAGTTCTAATTTTATTGCACTACTTTCATGAGACGACAATTTAAATAAAAACTCATATATATTTTGATAGGTAACATCAGTGGTATTGGTATGTAAATATTTTAAAAAAGTATTGCTATCTTCTTTTTGGTTTATTCTTACAAACTTACCAATTAGTTGTCTAAAGGTAGGAGGACTACTAATATCAAAGAAAATTTCATTTAACTTTTCGTGATAACTAGTAAGTGGATAAACTTGTCCATCGATATAGCGTTTGCCTCTATCGAAAAGTTCAACTCTTAAAGTAATTTGTTTTTTTGCAGAGGTAGTAACTTTTAATTCTGCGAAAACTTTTTTATCACTGATATAATTTTTCAATTTTGTAGTTTCACTACCAGTATCATTATCGGTCCATATATATTTTTTATCTTTTGCCCCAAGACAAATATCAATCAATTTTAAAAATGTAGTTTTGCCTACATTATTACCTTTTTCATTACGAGATGAACTTTCATCCACTATAATATTAAGACCCATTTTGAAGTTAACCTCTCTTATTATTTTCAGCTCAGGAGTACTTTCAGCAATTACCAAAGAGTTAAGGTACATAGACTAAATCACCATTTTCGATTTTGATTTTGTTGATAAGAAATAGAAAGTTTAAAGAAAGATTATGCTTATAGGCTGGCTGCTTTGAATCAACTTCTTCATACAAACTATCAATGAATACTACATTAATTTTTTCCTTTTTTTTAATTTCAAGTAGTAGTCTTGCTGAAAGGTAAAAAATTGTTTCCTCTGGTTTTGAATCACGGTCTATTAGTAACATAATTTTCTCCTTTCTTAAAGTTTTTTTGTAGGAATAGGGTCAAGAAGTTTACACTTAACAAATGCATGATACATTAAAGAGTGTATAGCTAAATCTCTATCTTCTACCATAATAGAAAATGCATTAGGATCATTATCCACTGTGGTAATCAGATAATCAAAAACGCGCTCACATAGTTCATCTTTACTGTCGGTCTTATATTGCATTTTAAACTTTTTATATTGAAAATTAATTCTAGTAAGTATTCTTTCTCTGTTAGGGATGTCAGCAAGTATTGTTTCGACATCTCCTAAATAAAAATCGCAATCGAGAAAAATATCTTTGTATAAATCGATTTCGTTATGACACATTTTATCATTTATATCATTAGCAAATTCGGTATTATAATTCTCAGGTGGGTTTTCCACGTTTGCAAATTTTAAACAAAAATCATAAAGATATGAGCGATTTAAAGATTTCTCGTGATGAAAATGATTATCTCCGAAGTGATTGTGATCTCCTGTATTGTTTGTTCCATTATCACCTCCACCTTCAATATTTCTATTGCCTCTAGGTTTAAACATAAAGAATTCCCCTTTAACGATTAATGTGTGAATTATCTCCAGTATTGTTTATTGAATTATCTCCTCTAGAAGATATATTCTTATCCCCTTTGAATGAATTAATTTCTTTGCGTAAACTAATATTCCAACCAATTGAAACAATAGATAGTATTGAAGCCGCAATACTTAATATCAAATTTAAATTTTCCAAAATAAAGACCTCCAACTTTTGAATTTACAAAATAATATTATTTATTTAAACTTACCATCAAAATTATCTATTAGTTTTTAATATTTCCCAAACCGCAAGTAAAGCTTTTTTTTCCTCTTCTGAACTAGAATCAAATTCTCTATAAAAGTTATATATTTCAGGAGTAACAGAATACATTTTATAATTTTCTCGGTCAGTCATATAATGAATTTTTTTGTCTTCACGTCCTAAAATTTGATCTATAGAAATATTAAAATAATCTCCCAGTTTTTGAAGAGTTTGATAATCTGGCTCACGCCTATCTTTCTCGTAGTGCGATAAGGAAGCACGAGATATCCCGATTTTTAGGGCAAGTTCTTCTTGTGTTAGTCGTGGTTTATTGTTTAACCTTAATTCGGCAATTTTTTTCCCAATACTCACTTTACCATCAACCTTTCAATTCTCTTATATTATACCTATTGTATCATTAAATATACGTATTGTATCATTAAATATACGTAATGTAGCTATTGGAAATTCTTTTCTAAAAACAACACTAACACTTTTGAAAAGATACCCATTTAATGAAATCAAATATAAACTAAGTTAGAATAAAAAGAGCAGAGGTAAAATAAACTCGCTAGAAATCAATTAAAGAAAGCAGGGAGATATATGAACGCATACGATGAGTACATGAAAGGCATTGTCGTCCCAATGCGCAAAGAACTGACCGAATCCGGTTTTACGGAGCTGACGACGGCAGAAGACGTCAACGAACATATGAGCAATTCACAAGGCGTGAGTCTCGTAATTATCAACTCGATCTGCGGATGCGCCGCAGGGCTTGCACGCCCGGCAGTACGCGAAGCAGTGGAATTGGCTGAACATAAGCCTGACCACTTGGTAACAGTATTTGCTGGACAAGACAAGGAAGCGACAGCGCAGATGCGCCAGTATTTCGAAGAAGTGCCGCCATCTTCTCCTTCGATTGCCATTGTAAAAGACGGGCAGCTTGCACATTTCATTCCGCGCGAAGAAATCGAAGGCTTTGAAATGGAACAAGTGCGTGATGCCGTGAAACAAGCGATCGAGGAAGCAGCGCAGTGAAGACGATCGTTACGACCGCTTACCGGCCGACGGATGTGACCAAGCGCCGTGCACAAGAAACCGCACAGCTTCTTGGACTGCAGGCAGTCGAGCGCAATAAGCGGCCGATCTACAAACTGCACGATGAACTAGCGACGGACATTCTCGTCTGCAAAAAAGAACGGCTCGAGCTTTATCCAGTCGGACAAAGCGAGCCGTTCTTTTTTCATCCCAATTCGGCGGCATTCCGCTCGAAGCGGCCGCTCGTAAGCGATCCGCTCATTGAAGTGTCTGGACTTGAGGCAGGCGATGCATTCCTCGATTGCACGCTCGGCATGGCGAGTGATGCGCTCATCGCTTCACTTGTCGTTGGGGATAGGGGAAGAGTGGTGGGCTGTGAAAGCGACCCGGTCATCGCCCATGTCATCCGTGAAGGCTTGAAAAATTATCAGGACATGCCGAAGCTGCACGAGTCGATGAGGCGCATTCAAGTCGTCACGCAACATGCGGTCGATTATTTGAAGGCGCTCGATGATGATTGCTTCGATGTCGTTTACATGGATCCAATGTTCACTGAACAGATTGCGGAAGCGTCGAACTTCGCACCGCTCCGCAACAACGCGGACCATGGCCAATTGACGGAGGAATGGGTAACGGAAGCGAAGCGCGTCGCAAGGAAAAGCGTTGTCTTGAAAGCGCACTTCCGCTCGACCGATTTTGAAGCGTTCGGCTTCAAGCGCCGTGTGCGCCCAAATACGAAATTTCATTTTGGCGTCATACAAATGGATAAGACCCACTAAAAAAATCTCCCAAAAAGGGAGATTTTTTTAGTCTGTAATGGATAGTGAAGTCAAATACACAAGCATAAACAATAGACCCAATCCAATCAATAATGACGCGTCCATGAAAATTCCTCCTTTTTGAAAAAAACAAGGCGTACTTACTGGCTTTATTGTACAATGAATTGGAAGAAGATGAAACCTTTCCACTCAAAAATCGTTTATTACAATAGTAAGCTTGACAAAATGTTCAAAATTGAAGGTGATGAATGTGAAAAGCTGGTGGCAAAAATCCTTGATGGTCGTAGTAGCGGTCCTGACACTGGGCGCCATTACACCGAACCATATGATTTGGGAATCCTTGCTCGATGAAAAAGGGGAGCCAAAATCACACGCAAGCCAAGGTGATACAAAACAGTACACAATTGAATGGATTGACCCAGAAGAATATTATGTAACGACGGATTCGATTTTAGCCGATTTCCGTCAAGCCGCTGAAGAGCAGTCTTACTTAAAATTCGGCTCACGCATCGGGCCGGTGATCGACTCGGAATTCCGTACGCGCATTTTGCCGACGATCCAAGACGTCATCGACACGGAACTGGCTGCATATGACAAAGACAGATTGCGTAATTTGGCGATTTCCGAAAAACCGTCCGGCGACCACGCCGAAAAGATTTTCCATGTTTACGACAAAGATAGCGGGCTAGACGAAATCCGCTTCCATGTCCGCACTGAGAAAAAACCGCTCGAAGGCTATTCGTTCAATTTCCATTACCATTTAGCAAGCGACGAGTACCAGAGACACATCAGCATCGGGGATATCTACTGGTCCAAAAACACCCCGCCTAAATGGCTTTCCTGAAACCGTTATCATCATAACGGTTTTTTTTCATGCGCCCACTTGCTTCTAGACATATGGTATTCTTAAAGTTTTTCTTATACGAGTTGTTTTTGTTATGATGTTACTAATAATGGAGGGAATTGCATGAAACAATATTTAGCGTTGTGTGAACATATCCTAGATCAAGGAGCCAAAAAAGAAGACCGCACAGGAACCGGCACGCTTAGCGTATTCGGTCATCAAATGCGTTTTGACCTAGCGGAAGGCTTCCCGCTCATGACTACTAAGAAAACGGCGTTTCGCCTGATCGTCTCAGAACTGTTGTGGTTCATTAAAGGCGATACGAATGTCCAGACCTTATTGAAGGATAATAACCACATCTGGGACGAGTGGGCATTTGCCCAGTGGGTCGAAAGCGATGAATACGACGGGCCGGATATGAAGGATTTTGGTCGCCGTGCACAGCGCGATCCGAAATTTGCGGAACTGTATAAAGAGCAAATGACGTTGTTTCAGGAAAAGGTACTAGCGGATAATGCGTTTGCAAGTAAATACGGGGACCTTGGGCCAGTTTACGGCAAGCAGTGGCGATCGTGGGCAGCAACTGACGGCGGCCAGATCGACCAGCTGAAAAATGTCATCGAATCGATCAAGAACAACCCAGACTCGCGCCGTCATTTGGTGACGGCATGGAATCCGGAATTTATCGATGACATGGCGCTTCCGCCGTGCCACATCATGTTCCAGTTTTATGTAGCAGACGGTAAATTATCGTGCCAGCTCTACCAAAGAAGCGCAGACGTGTTCCTTGGCGTGCCGTTCAATATCGCGTCTTACGCATTGCTGACACATCTGGTCGCCAAGGAATGCGGGCTAGAGCCAGGAGAATTTATCCATACAACGGGCGATACGCATCTCTATGTGAACCACTTAGAGCAAGTGCAGGAGCAATTGGGCAGAGAACCGAAAGCTTTGCCGTCATTGAAATTGGCAGAAGGCAAATCGATGTTCGACATGAACATGGAAGACATACAAATCGAGGGCTATGACCCACATCCGCGGATCAAAGCGCCTGTTGCAGTTTAATGGCCAAGGAGGAGAAATGATGATTTCATTAATGGTAGCGCATGACCCAAATCACGTGATTGGCAAAGACAATCAGTTGCCTTGGCATATTCCGGGGGATTTGGCTTATTTCAAGAAACACACCATCGGCAAAGGCATGGTAATGGGCCGCAATACATTCGAATCAATCGGCCGCCCTTTGCCGAAGCGGCGCAATGTTATCGTAACGCGCAACAAGCAGTATACGGCACAAGGTGCAGATATTACGCATAACTTAAGTGATGCGATTGAGTTGGCCAGAGAGCAGCACGAGGAAGTCATGGTCATCGGCGGCGAGCAGATCTTTCGTGAAGCCTTGAAGGTGGCTGATAGGCTTTATATTACCTTGGTTCACCAAGCATTCGAAGGAGACACGTTTTTTCCTGAATACGGCAGGGAATGGAAGTTAGTATCGGAGTCTGAACGCCACTATTCAAACGGTATCCCATACAGTTATTTAGTGTATGAGCGTTCAGGAGGACAAACAGGTGATTAAGTCGGCGAGAACTTTTTCGTATCTATTCGGCTATTTGCCGGTAGCTGCCACTAATTTGGCGAAATTCAAAAAGCGCAAGGCAGGAATGAGCCAACAGGATTACAGCCGGCTTATCCATAGTGAGCCCCAAAAATGGGCATCAGGCATCATGAAGCGCACCGGTAGCCAGGTCGAGGTGAGCGGGCTCGAACATTTACCAGAGGGTCCGGTCTTGTTTGTCAGTAACCATGAAGGGAATTTTGACATTCCGGTCTTGTTGTCATCGATTCCGAAACCGTTCGGCTTTATTTCCAAAGAAGAAGTGAAAAAATTCCCGATCATCCCGTCTTATATGGAAGAGATGAACTGCGTCTTCCTCGACCGGACGGATCGCCGCAGTGCTTTCAAGTCCGTCACCGATACGATCGAGAAATTGCGCGAAGGTCATTCCATACTGATTTTTCCCGAAGGCACGAGAAGCAAAGGCCAGGGGCTTAAAGATTTCAAAGCGGGCTTTATGCGCATCGCAAAAGATGCGGCCGTGCCGGTTGTGCCGATCGCAATTGAAGGCACGTCCCGCATCATGGAAGACAATAACAACCAAATTCGCCCTGCCTGCGTAACGGTCCAAGTGCTGGAGCCGTTTATGCCGGAACAATTGGAGTCTGCGGGCGTGAAAGCGGCGCAAGTGGTAAGAGACCGCATTGAACAAGCTTTAGATACAATTCAGTAAAATTTTCATAAAGCAATACCCATAAGTAGATGAAATGGAAGTGATCGAATGTCGAAAATTCACATTGTAACGGATTCGACTGCTGATTTAAAAGCAGAAGAAATAGCCGCATACGGGCTTCATGTTGTTCCGTTGTCGATTCAAATCGGGGGCAGCACGTATCTCGACCGCGTCGATTTGGAACCGGAAGCTTTTTTGAAACTGATGAAAGAGTCTGATGAATTCCCGAAGAGTTCCCAGCCGGCTCCAGGGGTTTTTAAAGAACTGTATGACGAGCTTGGCAAGGACGGGAGCCAAATCATTTCCATCCATATGACGGGCGGCATGAGCGGTACAGTGGAATCGGCGCGCACGGCAGCTGAACTGACGGACAGCGATGTCACAGTCATCGATTCGCGCTACATCTCCCATGCTCTAACGTTCCAGGTGTTTGAAGCCGCACAGATGGCAATGGACGGAAAATCAGTAGAAGAAATCGTCGAACGCGTTGAACAAGTGCGTCGCAACACGAAATTGTATGTCGTAGTCGACACGCTCGATAATTTGGTTAAAGGCGGACGCATCGGCAAAGGCCGTGCAATGATAGGCTCGTTCCTGAAGATCAAGCCGATTGCTTCGTTGGATGACGGCGAATATACGCCTGTCGCGAAAATGCGCAGCCATAAGCAAGTGGTCGATTATTTAGTAAAAGATTTTGCCGAACGCACAAAAGGCAAAGTCGTCAAAGGGGTCGGCATCGCCCAGGCGAACGGCCAAGCAATGGCTGAGCCATTGCGTGAAAAAATCAAGGAAACTGGCTTTGCCGATATCCGCTATGATTTTACGACTCCAGTCATTTCGACGCATACCGGAATCGGCGCCATCGGTTTCATGTATTACACGGGGTAAACGAAAATGTTCGCGAAGGAGAGACAGACGTGAAACGCATCCTGTATATTGTCATCGTTTTATCGATCGTGCTTGCGGGATGTGCTTCGACGTTCAATTTCGGCAAAGAAGAAGCGGCTCCGCGATTAGCGGTGGAATTTCCCCCTTACACGGTCCCGCCGAATTTCATCCCGCAGACCGTTATCATCACCGCTCTTGGCGATTCCTTGTCACAAGGAGTGGGGGATACAGAAAATCGGGGAGGCTATGCTGGACGTTTGGCGCTTGAAATGGCGGAGTGGCCGGGAGTAGAGGGCATTGCCTTGGAAAACACGGCAAAGCGCGGCAGAAGAAGCGATCAATTGCTGGCGTTATTCCAGCAAGGCAAACTATCGGGCCCTTTGCTCGCTTCCGATTACATCTTTATGACAATTGGCGGCAATGACGTCATGCGCATCGTGAAACGGGATTTATTTTCATTGAACGTCGACGCATTCAGCGAAGAGATGGTTTTTTATCAGAAACGCTTCGAGACCATCTATGCATCTATTCGTTCATTGAATCCATCTGCGCCGCTCATTGTTATTGGCTTGTATAACCCGTTTTCATTGGTTACCGACGAAGTGAAAGAATTTGATGAAATTATCGCCTCCTATAATGGAGTCATGGAAGAAACCTTGGAAGACGACCCGCACGCCTGCTTTGTGCCTGTCAGTGATTTATTTGTTGGCAATGACAATCTTGTGTACCATACCGATTTCTTCCACCCGAACAGCAAAGGCTACGACTTGATGGCTGAACGTGTATCGGAAACAATGGGGGACTGCGGCATCAGCTTTCAGGAATAGGAGGTGGAAAGATGAAAAAATGGCGTTTAGCTTTCTTCGTTTTAGTGGTGTTGAACTTACTTGCCATCATTGGGTTATTATTGTTCATCACGACACCATCCGACGATTTTAAAGCCTACCAGGCAGAGACAAGCCCCCCGCCTGAAGGCAATACGGTTGTTGTCAATACGACCAAAGCCGATTTTGAAGGCATTGCAAACACCTATATTGCAGATGCGATGGAAGGACAGCCCATCCCACTGCGGCTTTCGGTGACTGACAATGTTAGCCTATCGACCGAATTGACGGTGTTCGGCGTGACCTTGCCGATTCTCTTGACGTTTGACCCGGTCGTGCTGCCCGATGGCAATTTGCTATTAGAACAGCGCTCGGTTGAAGTCGGACAGCTCGACATTCCGCCGGAGTCAGCGTTAAAATTACTTCGAGACTCCGTTGACCTTCCAGAATTTATGGAAGTAATGCCGAAAGATGAAGAAGTTTTGCTAAGTCTAACGGATATTCCGATTAACGGCGGTGTTTCAGTACGAGCGACTTCGTTTGACCTTGAAGAAGACGACATCCGTCTATTGGTTACGATTCAACCATAATGTGAGGAGGGGTAAGATGAAGACAGAAAAAGCGACATTTGCCGGCGGCTGCTTTTGGTGCATGGTACAGCCTTTTGATACACTCGATGGCATCGAAGCGGTCGTCAGCGGATATACGGGCGGCGACTTGCCGAATCCGACTTATGAACAAGTGTGCACGAATGTGACCGGCCATAGAGAGGCGGTTGAAATCACGTTCCAGCCGGATATTTATCCTTATGAGCGATTACTTGAAGTGTTTTGGTCCCAGATTGACCCGACTGATGCAGGTGGCCAATTTTTCGACCGTGGCGATTCTTATAAAACCGCTATTTATTACCACACGGAAGAACAACGCATTGCTGCTGAAAAATCCAAGCAGCAATTAGAGCAATCCGGCAAATTCAATAAGCCGATTGCGACGGATATTTTGGAAGCAAAGGAATTCTATCCGGCCGAAACCTACCACCAGGATTATTACCAGAAAAATCCTGCTCACTACAACCGCTATGCGACAGGGTCTGGCCGCAAAGCATTTATCCAAAATCATTGGGGGGAATCGAAATGAAAGACGAGTTGAAACAGAAATTAACGCCGATGCAATATCACGTTACGCAGGAGAATGGCACGGAACCGCCATTTCAAGGTGAGTTTGACCAGCATTTCGAAGAAGGTATCTATGTAGATATCGTTTCGGGCAAACCTTTGTTCAGCTCGAAAGATAAATTCGACGCGCATTGCGGATGGCCAAGTTTTGCCAAGCCGATCGAAGGCGAAGAAGTGAAAGAAAACTTCGATACGAGCCATGGCATGAGACGGACAGAAGTGCGTTCTGCCTCGGCCGATTCACATCTCGGACATTTATTCCCAGACGGGCCGTCTGAACTTGGCGGCTTGCGCTATTGCATCAACTCAGCCGCTTTGCGTTTCGTTCCGAAAGATCAATTGGAACAACAAGGTTATCGCGAGTATGTGCAGCTATTCGAATAATTTACAGCCTGGACTGCGGTCCGGGCTTTTTGCTGAAAGGAGGAGCCTCTTATGAAGCGCTCGTTTTATCAATATGCCTTGAAACACCGCGGCAAGCTTGTGCAGGATGAGTATTCCCAATTTGCCGAGGCAATGTTTTTGGATCACAGCTTCCCTAAATCGAGCACCGATTTTCAAGAAGTCTCTCAATACCTTGAAGAAAAAGCGCATCCAGTTCTCCGAGCTTCCACATTTGACCGAATGTGGGAAGAATACGAGGCAGGTTGAGGCTCTTCATTGCACTCGGTGAAAAAAAACAGTATGATTAAATCGACTAAAATAAAGTGAGGTTTTATGATGAGTGTTCACATTAATGCTAAAAAAGGCGATATCGCCGATACGATTTTACTTCCTGGCGATCCACTTCGTGCGAAATACATCGCAGAAACATTCCTTGAAGATGTAACATTGTACAACGAAGTCCGTAATATGTTCGGCTACACAGGTACATATAAGGGCAAGCGCATTTCCGTCCAAGGAACGGGCATGGGTGTCCCATCAATTTCCATTTATGTTACAGAATTGATGCAAGAATACGATGTGCAGAAATTGATTCGCGTCGGTACTTGCGGTTCGATCCACAAAGACGTTAAAGTGCGTGACGTTATTCTGGCTCAGGCTGCTTCAACGGATTCGAAAATGAACGACATCATTTTTAACGGCATCACGTATGCACCGATTGCCGACTTCGGCCTTCTGCAAAAAGCTTATGCAGCTGGGCAAGAAAAAGGCTTGAACTTGCGCGTCGGAAATGTCTTCACTGAAGACGTATTCTACAACGAACACGCAGAGCACGAAAAATGGGCGCAATACGGAATTCTAGGGCTTGAAATGGAATCTTCCGCATTGTATACGCTAGCAGCTAAATTCGGCCGCAAAGCCCTATCGATTTTGACTGTCAGCGACCATCTTTTGACTGGTGAAGTAACATCTGCAGAAGAACGCCAAACAACATTCAACGATATGATTGTTGTCGCATTGGACGCAGCGATCCAAGACTAACAGGAAAAAAAGACTGTCGAGGCAGTCTTTTTCTTTTAACCCCGCCAAGTTTTAGAGGAATTTCTGGAACTTGCTGCCAGGTGAATGAAGAAAGTGGTGAAACATATGGACGACAAGCGACCGGGCGAAGAACACCAACCCGAAGCGCCGGCGGCAGAGGAACCAAAGCCGCATTTTATTCGAATGAAAACCTTTTATTTCATCATGCTTGTCTTTACCTTGATTATCGCGACAGTGGGCATCACCGTTTTCGCTTTAACTTTTGGAGAAGATAAGGCAGTGGAAGTAAACAGTCCTGAACGTCAGGAATTCCAAAAACTGTATTCAGCTTACGATCAAATCGAAGCGCAGTATTTTGAGAATGTGGAGGAGGAAGCCTTGATCAACGGTGCCATCAACGGCATGGTGGAGGCACTGGGCGACCCGTACTCTGATTATATGGATGAAAATGAAGCTGCGCAGTTCATGGAAGGCATTTCTTCCAGCTTTGAAGGCATCGGCGCAGAAGTTCAAGAACGCAATGGCTACGTAACGGTCGTTTCCCCGATCAAAAATTCGCCGGCAGAAAAAGCAGGCGTTTTGCCGAATGACCAAATTTTGGAAGTGGATGGCGAGAGCATTCAAGGCTTTTCCACAACCGAAGCGGTTATGTTGATCCGTGGTGAAAAAGGGACGGAAGTAACCTTGACGATCCAGCGCGGCGAAAATGCAGACCCGATTGATATCACCATCGTCCGTGACGAGATTCCGATTGAAACGGTGTATGCGGAAATGGTCAATGACCAAGTAGCCCATATCAATATCACAAGTTTCTCTGAAAACACATATGAAGAGTTGCAACAAGCTATTGCCGATATGGAAGAACAAGGCATGGAAGCAGCAGTGCTTGATGTGCGCCAGAACCCAGGCGGCTTGCTGAATACCGCACTTGATATTTCCAACCTTTTTGTTGAAGAAGGCAAGGAAATGTTCGAAGTACAGGCAAAAGGTGAAGAGCCTGAAGTGTATTTGGCAACCGGAGGAGACAAACTGGACGTCCCGGTCACTTTGTTGATTGACGGCGGCAGTGCATCAGCTTCTGAGATTTTGGCAGGGGCGATGAGCGAATCCGCTGGCGTCACACTAGTTGGCGAAAAAACCTTCGGAAAAGGAACAGTGCAAACAGCGAATGACCTTTCCGATGGTTCCAATTTGAAATTCACGACTGCCAAATGGTTGACGCCTGATGGCAACTGGATCCATGAAGAAGGCATTGAGCCGGATGAAGTGGTTCCGTATCCAGAATATGCATCTCTGCCATTCCTTGATACATCTGTCGAACTGAAGGACGGCAGCATTTCCGAACAAGTGCAAACAGCAGAGAAAATGCTGGATGCCCTCGGCTTTGACGTTGGGGAAATTGACGGCGTTTTTGAAGAAGAAATGGAACAGGCCGTTACGGAATTCCAGGAAGAAAACGACTTGGAAGCGGATGGCGTATTGAACGAAGAGACGATGTATGCGGTCATGGACCAATTGCGTGAAAAGATCAATACAGAAGATCCACAGCTTCAAGAAGCAACAGATATCCTGATGGAGCAAGCTGGCTTGGCAACTGAAGAAGCGGCTGATGAAGACGCTGATTCAGAAGAGGCCGACACAGAAGAAGCCGATTCAGAAGAATAAGATCATTGAAAAGGCCCGCTTCCGGCGGGCCTTTTCTTTCATAGCAGAGAAAGGATGAGTTGATGGTTGATGTGTATTTATTCAGTGGGTTTCTCGGCAGCGGGAAAACGACTTTGCTGAAGAAGATGATTATGGAATTTAAAGAACAAGGCTTGAAACCGGCCATTTTCATGAATGAGCTAGGATCGATGAATTTTGATTCAGAAGAAGTCGGGGACGGGGTGCCGCTGAAGGAAATCCTGGATGGCTGCATTTGTTGCAGCGGCTCGGAAAAATCAGAAGCGCAGATCCAGTCTTTGCTCGCGGAATCGGAGTTCGACGTCTTATTGATTGAAACAACGGGAGCTGCGCATCCGGTCGAAGCACTCGATGCGATTTTCTCGCCGCTGTTTGCCGAACGCTTGAACTTCCGCGGCATCGTCACGGTTGCGGACAGCAAGCGGTTTTTGGAGCGACAGCAATTGTCCCCGCAAATCCGCTCGCTATTTATCGAGCAGATCCGCCATGCCGATTTACTTTTGGCCAACAAAACGGATTTGCTGAGCGAATCAGAACAAAGCCAGGCCATTTTTGAAATCCAGCAAATCAATCCGACAGCGCGCATCGTTCAGACAGTACATGCCAAAGTGCCGCTGCAATTGCTTGAATCCATTAGCCCTGCAGAACGTGGGGCGGTCGAACAAGCACCTGTGTCGAAATTGAATTTGCAGACGAAGATCGTGTCGTTTGATCAGCCAATTGAGCGCGAAGCTTTTGAAGACTGGCTTCGCACCTTGCCGGATACCGTTTACCGCATCAAAGGCTATATCACGCTATCGGGCCATAGTTATCCGCATTCTTTCCAGTATGCGTATGGCATGGTGCAATGGCTGCCGGAATACTTGAAGCTGCGCAATCAGATCGTGTTGATTGGTGAAAACTTAGACGAGCTGGCCATGCCATGATCGAAGCATACAAACGCTTATGGCCGGACCGCCAAGGCATACAGCGCATTACGACACAAGAGGAATTAGAGAAGAGCATACTCGTTGAACTAAACGATGAACTGACCCATCCACGCGTCCGAAAATCCGTGGAAGAAAAGTTGGCATTGGCGACTGAACGCATCGGTCAGTCCAATCTTACGGAACACGAGAAAAACGCATTGCTTCAGCTATACAAAAAGCTTGCCGCTCATTGAGCGGCAAGCTTTTTTTGGATGATCAACAAGCGGATCGATAAAGTAATTGCGCCTGCCGTGAGACCGACGATTAATCCGACCCAATAGCCGAATGCGCCGAGATCACTGAATGTGGCAAACAGATAGCCCGACGGCAGCCCGATGACCCAATAGGAAATGAGCGCCATAATAAATGTGATGTTGACATCTTTATAGCCTCGCAAGGCCCCTTGAACGGGTGCTTGAACAGCATCCGACACTTGGAACAAGGCAGCGAAGATCAGGAACTGGACCGCGAGCCCAATAACGGCTGGGTCAGACGAATACAACTCAGCGATTGGTTCCCGCAAGAAATACAGGATTCCTGACGAGATGACACTGAGCGTCACGGCTGCACCGACGCCAAGCCAACTGTATTGCTTAGCATGTGATGCGCGTTTTGCCCCGACTTCAAACCCAACCAGTATTGTAGCGCCCATGGAAATGCTAAGTGGCAACATGTATAATAGCGAAGCAAAGTTTAGGGCAATCTGATGGGCGGCAATGGTGATGGTCCCGTATACAGACATCATGAATGTGACCGCTGAAAAGATACTCGTTTCAGCGAAGATTGAAATGCCGATCGGCACGCCGATGCCGGTGATTTCTTTCCATCGTACCACGGAAGGGCGAGCCCATTTGCGGAAGATTCCGAATGACTTAAACGGTTCATTCGTGTGGATGATGAAAGCGGCAATCGCCAGCACGAGCCAATAGGTGATTGCCGAAGCCATGCCCGCACCCGGACCGCCGAGTTCAGGGAATCCGAATTTGCCGAAAATCAATAGATAATTGAAGAATACATTGATCGGTGCCGACATCAAAGTGATAAACATCGTCACGCGTGTGGCACCGAGCGCATCGATATAGGAGCGCAGCGCGTTATAGGCAAACAGCGGCACGAGCCCCAAGCTCATAGCGAAAATATAACGGCTAGCTACGCCATTGACCGCAGGTTCGAGATCCATAAAGCCGAGCAGCCAGTCGATGCCGAAGAAGAAAAAGGCAAAGACGATCGCCGCGAGGATAATCGCCAAATAAATCCCTTGCTGCACCGCGTCTTTCACGCCATCTTTTTTCTTGGCTCCCATCAATTGTGCTACAATTGGAGTAATGGACATAAGGATGCCGGCCAAGCCAATATAGACTGGAACCCAAAAAGAGGAACCGATCGACACACCGGCAAGATCTTCTGTCCCGTAACGGGCGGTCATGTAAATATCGAAAAAAGTCACCATATACATAGCGACTTGGGTGATGAGAATCGGCAAAACGATTTTCATTAATAGCGTTAGTTTTTCTCGTGTCGTTTCTGTTTCGTACATGTTCATAGCCCCCAATACACTTGCAATACCAAATAACACGAGTATATCATACAAACCGCGCAAAGTGATGAAGTCACAGGCGCGTATCGTAGGAGAGTAGGACATATAATGGAAAACAAAACAATTATCTTAACGGGCGGCGGAACAGCCGGCCATGTTTCATTAAATCAAGCCATCATTCCGGAACTGCAAAAGCTTGGGTTCCGCGTTGAATATATCGGTTCCAAAGAAGGCATTGAAAACGAATTGATCCGAGATTCCTATCCGGATGTCACTTATCACCCTATATCGAGCGGCAAACTGCGCCGGTATTTCTCGATGAAAAACTTCTCGGACCCATTCCGTGTCGGAGCAGGATTGACGCAAGCGTTGAACATCATCCGCAAAGTGAAGCCTGTGGCAATCTTTTCAAAAGGCGGTTTTGTCTCAGTGCCGGTCGCCATGGCAGGACGTCTGGCGGGCGTGCCAGTGATTATTCACGAATCCGATGTTACGCCAGGCCTAGCGAATAAATTGGCGCTTCCGTTTGCAGATCATATTTTTACAGTCTTTAAGGAAACGATGGCTCATGTGCCAAAAGTCAAGTCAACGTGCACAGGCTCGGTCATCCGCAGTGAATTGCTCGACGGCTCTGCTGCGAGCGGCAGGGAATTATGCCATTTCGACAATACCCATAAAGTGTTGATGATTATGGGGGGGAGCCAGGGATCTGCGCTCATCAATGATGCCGTGCGTGCAAATCTGGAAACTTTGACCAAGCAATTCAACATCATTCATCTATGTGGAAAAGGCAATATCGATGAGCGCTTAGAAGGCCATGAACAATATTGCCAGTTTGAATACGTGACGCATGAATTATCGCATCTGTTGCATTTAACGGACTTGGTCGTGTCACGTGCAGGATCGAACTCGATATTTGAATTTCTTGCACTGAAAAAACCAATGTTGTTGATTCCGTTATCAAAACAAAAAAGCCGTGGCGATCAAATTTTAAACGCCAATTTGTTCAAAGCGCAAGGTTTTGCGCATGTGCTGGAAGAAGAACAAGTGAATGCCGAAAGCTTTATGGCAGCGATTGAGCACTTGGTAGCAAAAGAAGAACAATTGATCCAGGCCATGACTGAAGCGGAACCGCCAAAAACCGCCTATGAAATGGCGAAATTGGTAGCTGCTCACGCAAAATAAATTCGAGTTGAAGAGGTGTCGTTATGGAATTGCTAAAAGTACACGGTTCAATGAATACATTTTTCCTATATGAAGGAGACGATCGAGAGGATTTCCCGCAACTAACGAAGCGTTTGGCATCACTTGACCCAGAAATCGATGGTCTCTTGACGGTCTCCCCGTCCAAGCGAACTCATGCGAAAATGCGTGTCTTCAATACGGACGGCTCTGAAGCTTCCATGTGCGGCAATGGATTACGTTGTGTGGCACGCTTTGTGTGCGAGCGAGAAGGCATCGAACAGGCCTTGCTCGAAACGATGAAAGCAGATTTGGCTGTGCAGAAAGAACCGGAAATCGACGCTGGCGTAGAGATGTACGGTGTGGAGATTTCGCCAGTGTCATTTCAGCTTAGCGATTTGCCGATGGCTTACGATCAACAGACCGAATGGCAACAGCAAGCGCTGCCGTTTATCGATGCGGAGATTCCGTTTACGGCAGTCGCCGTACCCAATCCACATTTGATTGGGATTGTCGGAAAGGACTTGCAAAAAGACCCGTCACATCAAGAGAAATGGGCTGCTTATTTTAACGGCGACAACCCGTATTTTTCGGATGGTGTCAATTTAAGTTATGTGACCCCATTAAAAGAGGGGATTTTCGTCCGAACTTATGAAAGAGGCGTCGGCTTTACGGACGCTTGCGGTACAGCTATGACGGCGTCTGCTTTGGTCAGCTGTCTTGCCGGGATCGTGTCGTTTGGAGACGTTTCCGTTTACAACCCAGGTGGTATGGTTAATTGTTCGATAAAATCCGATGGCGGCGAATACCAATTGAAGTTGAGCGGCAATGCGAGCTATCTCGGTGTTTATCGCTTCGATGCAACGGGTGATGATGGAAATGAATTGGAGTTAATAAAACAGACAGACGAGCAGTCGGCTTATGAACGCTTTATAGAGAAAATCAGTGGCGCTACAGCAGAATTGGGATAATAGAAAGTGGTGGATTCGATGTCCGGACCTTTTACGAAAGAGCAAATGGATATGCTATATGGAAAAGCAGCCGATCCCGTCTATTATATGAGAAGGCAGGGAAACGGCTTTGTCTATGTTTGGGTAAATCCGGTGTGCCAAGAGCTTTTCGGAATCGATTTAACAGGACGCAGCGTCGAAGAGTGCATGCCTAGGGAATTGGCACTTGAAATTCATAAGCAGTACCGAATAGCGATCAAACGCAATGAACGCCACCTTTACAGGGATTACAGTTTATTCTCAAACCGCAGCAGCGCGATGGAAACCGAACTGACTCCTTTTAGCCATGAAGGTGTTCAATATGTGCTGGCCGTCACGAAAGATGTATCAGAACAAAAGAAAATCGAAGAAGATTATTTGTTTTATCAATCGCTTGTTCAAAATTCAGTCGATCCCATGTTGATGATTTCAGCGGATTTCACAATCATTGATATGAATCCCGCTTATGAAAAAACTTTTGGCGTGGAGCGGTATGAATGGATCGGGCAAAAGTACGATGATATCCCACAGAACAAGCAGAAATTTTTCGAAACAGGCAAACTACTTCTTGAAAATAGCCGCAGCTCCCATAAGTCGAGTTCTATTTTTTTGAGCCGCATCAAAAGTGACGGACGCGAGGCTAAGTTTTCTGCCAGCTATTCTTTGATCAAGGAAAACGGAATCGTTCGTGCATTCCATGTTGTTTTCCGTGAGCTGACAAATGAATTATTGCTCAAGCATGAACTGAAGCGGACGGAAAACCTGTTGGAAAGTTACAAAGACGCTCTAAATTACGCAGCTCTTGTGCTCATATGGGATGACTCCGGCAGGATTGAATTTGCCAATGATAACTTCAAGAAGCTGACGGGATTCGATGGCAGTGAATTGACAGGCGTAAACATTCAGTTGATTGGTCAAGCTGTTTTGACGAGACAGCAGCTGACCCAACTTCAAGCAGCCTTGAATGAAGGAGAGATCTGGCGAAGTGAAGTGCGCAGCCTTAAGAAGAACGGACAGGCTTTTTGGGTTGATGCCACTATCATTCCGCTATTCGATGTTGAGGGACGAATCTATCAAACCTTATCCATCTTATTCGATATCACGGACCGAAAAGAAATGGAAGAGCAATTGCATCATATGGCTTACCATGATCCATTAACCAATTTACCGAATCGTCGGATGATGGCCAGACATTTTCACGATATGGAGTCCAAGAGCAGCCGAACAGGGGACCTAGTCGCTGTATTGTACATAGATGGCGATAAGTTCAAAGAAATCAATGATTTGCACGGCCATGAAGTCGGTGATGAATTCATCCACCAATTCGCCCGCGCGCTTGAGCGCAGTATACGACAACGCGATGTGGCGGCACGTATCGGAGGAGATGAATTTCTTATCTTGCTGCCAGGCATCTCATCTTTCGATAGCCGAAAACAAATCGAAAGCATTATCTCACGTATTCAAGAAACGCTGAGAGAAGGATGGCTAATCGATGGCAAGCGATTCTCACCGACTTGTTCAATTGGCAGCGCCTTATATCCAGAAGATGGAAATGAATTTGATGAGCTGATTCAAAAAGCTGACAAAGCGCTTTATGAAGCCAAGAAAAAAGGCGGGGGCATCGTTTGTTTTCATGGAGAAGCGTGAGTTTCTTCCATTAGAAGAGTAGAATTCTGCCCCGTCATATGCATGTAAGCGCTTCAATTCGTCTCGATCGAATCTTTTCAATCAAAAGCATTGTTTTTTTCAGTGGAAGTAGTAAGATTGATATGGAAATTCGTTAAGTACCGCTACAGCCCTGCCGCTTTATGTAAGGCGAGGGGCGTGCTAAAATAGGAAAGACCTATAAATAAAAGTGAATGCCATAAGGCAAATAGTTGGAGGTTATTCAATGTCTACCAATCAACCAGACACAAAATCCCCATGGAATTCCATAACCGGACCGAACTTGGGCTATGTAATGGAGATGTACGAACTTTATCAAGAGTCGCCTGAATTGATCGACCCTGAGTTTGCAGAACTATTCAAACAATATGGCCCTCCTGCCGAGCAACCGGCTGTACAGACTGGAGATGCTACAGGTGCCACTGCTAGTGCAGCAGTTGAACCAAACCGTTTTGAAAAAGTGCTTGCAGCGGTCCATTTGGCAGAAGCCATTCGCGCACACGGTCATTTGGCTTCGGATATCTATCCGTTGAAAGATCAGCCGCGGGATACAGAGAGATTGGAGATTTCGAAATACGGCTTGACCGAAGCTGATTTAAAAGATGTCCCGGTATCCCTGATCCTGGAAAATGCTCCAGCAGAAGTGAAAAACGGTTTGGATGCAATCAATTATTTGAAATCACTTTATACAGACAAGATCGCTTATGAATTCGCGCATGTAATCCAATTGCAGGAACGCAGCTGGATCCAGTCGAAAATCGAAGCGGGCGATATGAAACCGAAACTCGATGCCGACAAGAAAAAACAGGTATTGGATCTTTTGACGCGCGTTGAAGGATTTGAGAAGTTTGTCCACCGTACATTCGTCGGGCAAAAACGTTTTTCTATTGAAGGTGTCGATTCGCTTGTCGTCTTGATGGATGAACTTGTCCGCATGTCTGAATCTGCAGGGACTGAAAACATCATGATCGGCATGGCCCATCGTGGGCGTTTGAATGTCCTGACACATATCCTCCACAAACCGTACGAAATGATGTTTGCTGGATTTGCCCATGTTGGCGATGAGGCATTTCTTCCGGAAGACGGATCGCTTGAAATCACTAAAGGCTGGTTTGGCGATGTGAAATACCATATGGGCGCAACCCATAGTTCGAAAGCGGGCACGAAAATCAAACTTGCCTATAACCCTTCTCACTTGGAAGTCGTCAGTCCGATTGTGACAGGTCAAACGCGCGCCGCGCAGGAAATGGCAGATAAGAGTGGGTTAGCTTCTCAGGACCCGAATAAAGCTTATTCAATTCTCGTGCACGGTGATGCCGCATTCCCAGGACAAGGCATCGTAACAGAAACCTTGAACTTCAGCCGCATCAAAGGTTACCAAACCGGTGGATCGATTCATATCATCGCCAATAACCTGATCGGTTTTACAACGGAGCAGCACGATTCCCGTTCAACCCATTATTCATCCGACCCTGCCAAAGGGTTTGAAGTTCCGGTATTGCACGTCAATGCAGACGATCCAGAAGCCGTCTTAGCGGTAGCCCGTCTAGCGTTTGAATACCGTGAGAAGTTCGGCAAAGATATCTTGATTGACTTAATCGGCTACCGCCGCTATGGCCATAACGAAATGGATGAGCCTTTAGTGACGAACCCGATGATGTACCACGGTGTTCATCAACATGATTCAGTACGTGAATTGTATGGAAAACAATTAGCGAACGAAAGTGTATTGTCAGAGGACGAGGTTAAGAAGTTAGACACAGACGTCCAAAAAATGATGCAAGAAGCGTATGACAAAGTTAAAGAAAACAAATCCGATGATCATCCGAAAGTGGAGATGCCGGAAACTGTTTTGAACGGTTTCCCGGAAATCGAAACAGGCGTCGCTAGAGATGTTCTTGAAAAAATGAACCATGAACTTTTGTCTTGGCCACAAGACTTTTCCGCGTTCGGGAAACTGGCGCGTATCTTAAAACGCCGCGAAGAGCCATTCAAAGGAAAAGGGAAGATCGATTGGGCCCATGCTGAAACATTGGCGTTTGGAGCCATTCTACAAGAAGGCAACCCGATCCGCCTGACAGGTCAGGATGCACAGCGTGGAACGTTTGCACACCGTCACCTCGTCTTGCACGATGAGAAAAACGGCAATGAACTTGTTCCTCTTCATCATATTTCCGACTCGAAAGCATCATTTGTCGTCTACAACAGCCCGTTAAGTGAGGCGTCGATCCTCGGTTTCGAATACGGATATAATGTAGAAAACGACAAAGCTTTGGTCATTTGGGAAGCCCAGTACGGGGATTTCGCCAATATGGCACAAGTCATGTTCGATCAGTTCATTTCATCTGGCCGTGCAAAATGGGGCCAAAAATCCGGTCTTGTCATGCTGCTTCCGCATGGTTATGAAGGACAAGGCCCGGAACACTCCAGCGCACGTCTCGAACGTCATTTGCAAATGGCTGGGGAAAATAACTGGACAGTAGCAAATCTTTCCAGCGCAGCGAACTATTTCCACATTCTGCGCCGTCAGGCCAAAATGCTTGGAGAAGAAGCCATTCGTCCGTTAATCATCGTGTCGCCGAAATCACTTCTGAGACATCCACTTGTCGGAGCTGAAGTCGATCAATTGGCAGAAGGCAAATTCGAGACGATTATCGAACAGCCGGGCATGGGGCAGGATGAGAAAAAAGTAAAACGTCTGCTATTTGCCAGCGGAAAGATGGCCATCGATTTGGCAGAACGCGTCAAAGATGGGAAAGGCTACGAATGGGCACATATCGTTCGCGTCGAACAATTGTATCCGTTCCCGGCCGAAAAAATTAAAGCGATTGTCGACCGTTATCCAAATACCAAGGAATTGGCCTGGGTACAAGAAGAGCCGCAAAATATGGGATCTTGGACATTCGCAGACCCTTACTTGCGTGAACTCGCAGATGGCAAAGAAGTAAAATATTATGGACGCATGAAACGCCAAAGCCCTGCAGAAGGCGACGGCGAAGCGCATAAAGTCGAACAGGCACGCATCATCGATGAAGCTTTAGCTAAATCGAAATGATGAACTTTTAAGGAGGAATTAATTGTGGCAGAGATCAAAGTACCGGAATTAGCAGAATCGATTACAGAAGGAACGATCGCCCAGTGGCTCAAGCAGCCAGGCGATACAGTAGAAAAAGGAGAATTCATCGTTGAACTTGAGACAGATAAAGTCAATGTGGAAGTCATCTCTGAAGAAGCGGGCGTCGTTCAGGAGTTGCTTGCAGAAGAAGGCGATACAGTAGAAGTCGGACAAGTCATCGCGACAGTCGGCGAAGGCTCTGGCGAAGCGGCAGCTTCAGCGCCTAAGGAAGACACTAAAAAAGAAGAAGCACCAAAAGAAGACCTTGCTAAAGAAGAAGCGAAACAAGAAGCCCCTGCAGACCAGGAAGCTGCGCCTACGGAAGAAGAGAGCAGTTCTTCAGACCGTACGATCGCAAGCCCTGCTGCACGTAAATTGGCCCGTGAAAAAGGTATTGACTTGGCTTCCATTACGCCAGTAGACCCAATGGGCCGCGTACGCGTCCAAGACGTTGAAGCGCATGCTTCTAAACCGGCTACATCACCGGCTCCAGCGAAACAAGAAGCGCCGAAAGCTTCCGCATCTGCAGCGCCTTCTTCTGATGAAGAAAGCGGCCGCGTTGTGCGTCAAAAAATGACGAGACGTCGCCAAACGATCGCTAAGCGTTTGCTTGAAGTAAAACAATCGACAGCGATGTTGACAACGTTCAATGAAATCGATATGACCAATGTCATGGAACTGCGCAAGCGCAAGAAAGACAAATTCCAACAAGACCATGACGTCAAACTTGGATTTATGTCATTCTTCACAAAAGCAGTTACCGCTGCATTGAAAAAATACCCATACGTCAATGCGGAAATCGATGGCACAGATGTGCTCTTGAAACAGTTTTATGATGTAGGGATTGCTGTATCGACTGAAGAAGGCCTTGTCGTGCCGATCGTCCGCGATACGGATAAAAAGAACTTTGCAGAAATTGAAGCATCTATCGGCGAATTGGCAACAAAAGCGCGCGACAAGAAATTGTCAATTGGCGATATGACCGGCGGATCGTTCACGATCACTAACGGCGGTGTTTTCGGTTCCCTATTGTCTACACCGATCTTGAACGGTACGCAAGTCGGGATTCTCGGCATGCACACAATCCAGAAACGCCCGATCGCAGTTGGCGACAATGTTGAAATCCGTCCAATGATGTACGTGGCACTATCGTATGACCACCGTGTCATCGATGGCAGCGATTCGGTTGGTTTCTTGAAAACAGTCAAAGAATTGATCGAAAATCCAGAAGATCTATTGCTTGAATCTTAAGTTACCATACTAAAAGACAGCTCCGTTGCGGGGCTGTCTTTTGTTGTGGGATAATGTGGATAGAGACGGGGGATTTTGGATGGAGCTGGATTTTTTATGGGAATTAGCGATGAGATACGGGTATTTAAGCATGTTCTTGGTGAATTGGCTTCTGCTGTTTGGTCTGCCAATTCCAAATGAATTCGCTGCTGCATTCTCGGGCGTCGTGACGGAAACGAGTGATTTCGAGCCGTTTCCTGCCTTTTTATCCGCATACAGCGGCTTGATTACGAGCAATTTGTTTGCATACGGGCTTGGATGGCTGTTTGGCCATCGATTGATCGAATGGCTGAAGACGACTTTGTTACACAGCGGTATCGAACGATTCCAGCAGTTTTTAGCTTCTAAAGGCAGTTGGGCGATCGCTTTTAGCTTTTTTCTCCCAGGAGTACGCTGGGCGATGCCTTATGTGGTAGGGGCCGACCGCTTTCCCCTAGGCCGCTATTTATTGTTCGCGCTCCCTGCCGGATTTGTCTGGACATTGGCCTATTTCTCGCTAGGCCGCAGTTTTCCATATGCTTATGAAGCGATTCTCGGTCAACTTCAATGGTTGTTAATCGCCTTATCGATTGTTGCCGTATTAAGTTTGCTGGCTTATTTAATTATTGTTCGTAAAGGTCGCAAGGATGGGCAAATTTGAATTCCCGGATATTTTTCCTTATACTGAGGAGAGTGGAAAAACATCAAATTCTAATGGACAGAAAAGGATGATCTCGATGATACATACTAATTGGCTGGAAAAAGAAACCGTTCGCACCGTAACGTGTAAGCATACGGATGCCGCCAAGTTTTTGGTGTCGAATGTGCTGACGGTTGGACAGCAATACGATGTGAAAAACGAAACGGACGAATTCTTGTTTGTCATCGACAACACAGGTAAAGTCGGCGGCTATTACAAAACTTATTTCGAGTGATCAATGAAAACCGATGATATCATCGGTTTTTTCTATGGAGATAGGAGTGAAGCAGATGACGATTATTGATGAAGAAATTAAAAAAAGAACACAGCGAAACCATGCAGAAGCTGCTAGCTTAATTGGCGAAGGAGGCTATATCCCTCCAGACGACAATTTATGGAACGACATCCTGACGGCGGTTGTTTTGAAAAAACCGGTTCTATTGAAAGGGCCGACCGGAGCAGGAAAAACGAAGCTTGCCGAAAGTATCTCCAGCTCTTTTCAGCAGCCAATCCAAAGCATCAACTGTTCGGTTGATTTGGACGCGGAAGCGTTGCTTGGTTTTAAAACTTTAGTGCAGCGTGATGGGCAAAGTGCCATCGAATTCGTGGAAGGGCCTGTTGTGACTGCGATGAAACAAGGCCATATTTTATACATCGATGAGATCAATATGGCGAAGGCTGAAACTTTGCCGATTCTTCACAGCGCACTTGACTATCGCAGAATGATGACGAATCCATTCACAGGCGAAGTAATTCAGGCACATCCTGACTTTTCGGTTGTGGCAGCAATCAACGAGGGATATATCGGTACCTCGCCGATGAATGAAGCATTGAAAAATCGCTTTATTTCCTATCCAGTTCCTTATTTGTCCGGGGAACAACTTCGGGATTTGTGGAATAGGGAGTTTCCGAATGCTGATCCGAAGCTGAAAACCTTCATGCTAGATTTGGCATCAGATTTGATGAAACAAGTGGAGACGGGCCTCATGTCAGAAGAAGCCGCTTCAATCCGAAGCTTGCTCGATGCGACAGCACTTGCTCTTCATATTGATCCATTGCGCGCTGTCCGCTACGCCATCGCTGAAAAGCTAGATGACGAAAGTGAACGAGAGTTGCTAATGGATTTGGCGAATACGTGGCGAAAGTAGGGATGCAGGATGACTTCAATCAATCGCTTTATCCAATTTAATAACGAAACGGTTGATACGAGGCTCCTGAATCGGATGGAACAGCTTGCGAGAGCGTTATCATCCGCGCCTTACCTAAGGCTGACCACAAGGAAGCTCTGGGAATTTAGGCCATCGGAAGGTGCAGTTTCCATGAGCGTATTCTGGCGCCATCGCCCAAAAGAGATTGAACGTGCTGGATATCTATCCGATATTTATTTAGTGAGTGCCGGATTTTGGCGCCATTTCCATTTGGGTTCTTGGCGGCGTTTTCAGCAGGCAGAGACTAGTTTGCCAGAATTGGCTGAGCAATTGCTGCTGATGGCAGAAGAATTTCGATTGAGTGACCGCATTGTAGCGGAACGCCCAGGGACCAAACACGCGTTTGACGTGAGAGAACAAATCGTTTCCGGGTTTCATTCCGACCAGCTAGAGCAAAATCGCAAAAAAGGGTTTTGGGCAGATGCTTTCCTAAATGCCGCTTATTTGAAATTGCGCGGCCAAGAGGTAAGTTTGAGCGATGAATTGGATCCTTTGTTCTTAATATGGACAGAATTGTTCAGTGCCGACTCCACGGAAGACTCTGTCCGCACCATCCATAAGGTCTTGCCACAGCTGGAATATTTACTGGGGGCCGATGCGCTCCATACGTATTATACGTTCGGGGAACCGGCCGATAAAACACCGCCACCAAGGTATCATGAAGGCATTGAAGCAGATCAATCTGAAGAAGAAGAAGAAATTGATACGATTGAAGAATGGTTCCAATCGTGGCATCGCGAGACCGAATTGAATGATGCGGCAGCTCTGGAGTATGAACTCGAGCGCGGTGATTCAAAGCTTGCTGATGGCGGCAGGGAAGATGAGGGCGCTGGGGAAGTTGAACAAACCGGATCTGGTGAATCGCAAGGCGAACACCGTGAAGACAATTTAGCTGATGAACAGAGAAAAGATGAAAAGAAACCGAAAAAAGCAAATGGCCGTTTCGGCTCTGCTAATGACGGTGTCGTTTATTATGAATCGCGCATTGAGGCTTTGCCTTTAGACCGCCAGCAGTTGCAGCGTTGGCGCAGCCAACAAGCGCCATTCGTGCGCGCGTTGCTGAAGGAAATGCAAAAGCGCATGCAGCAGCGTATTGAAAGCGAGCGGACGAATTTGCATGCTGGTCGGTTATCGAAAAACTTATTGCCGCTCGTTACCGACGAGCGACCAAAGCCCTTTTACCGTAAGACCGCGCCTTCAAAACAATTGGACGCAGTATTTAGCTTAATGATCGATGGGTCCGCATCAATGATTGACAAGCTCGACGAAACGAAGCAGGCCGTGTTGTTGTTTCATGATGTGCTCAGGGCTCTTAAAATTCCGCATGAAATGGCTGTTTTTTACGAAGATGCCTATGAGGCGGGGGATGCCCAACAACCCAATTATTTTGAATGGCTGCATAAATTCACTGATGGCTCGTCCGACCATGCAGCAGAAATTCTTTCGCTCGATGCCCACGAAGACAACCGCGATGGGTTTGCGATTCGCTGGATGGCCGATCGCTTGAAAGTGCGGCCGGAAAAGCATCGCTTCATGCTGGTTTTTTCAGATGGAGAACCATCTGCCTATAATTATGCCGACAATGGCATTATCGATACATCACAGGCGGTTTCAGAAACCGAGAAAATGGGGATCGAAGTGATGCATCTATTCCTGAGCGGGGAATCGACAAGCGAAGAGCAAGCTGCATTTTATCGGATGCTGTACGGCAACAAGTCGGTCAGCGCTGATTCGCTGGAGCAGTTTGTCGAACAGACATTGCGTTTATTGAAACGCACCTTGCATTTGGTCGTACAGTCATCATAAAAATCATCTGAAAAACCCCCTCCGCGCTTTTTTGCCGAGGGGGTTTGATCAGTTCTTTTCTTGTCCGTCGTGAATGGCGAGCAAGCGCTGCTTCAAGTCTTCTTCCATGCGGCCAATTTCCAGCTCTGCCGCTTTGCGGTTGCGTCGGCCTTCAGCCTGAATTTTCAAAGTCTCTTCAATCGTTTCAAGCAAATTCTCTTGCGTTTGCTTTAAAGTCTCGATCTCGACGATGCCGCGCTCATTTTCCCGTGCGGTTTCGATTGAGTTCATTTTAAGCATTTCTGAGTTTTTCAAAAGCAGCTCGTTTGTCGTAGCGGTTACTTGTTTTTGCGCCTCGACTGCTTTCATTTGTTTGTTTAAAGTTAACGCGATGGCAATCTGGTTTTTCCATAATGGAATGGATGTCATGATTGACGATTGGATCTTTTCGGCAAGTGTTTGGTTGGTCTGCTGAATCATGCGGATTTGCGGTGCGCTTTGGATGGTGATTTGGCGCGACAATTGCAGGTCATACAGGCGTTTTTCCAAACGGTCGACATATTGGACCATATCGTTCACTTCCTGATAGGCCATCTGATCATTAGAGGCTTCGGCTTTTTTCCGTAGAGCGGGTATCGTTTCGTTCATGATCTCGTCACGCTTGATTTCAGCTGCTGCGATATAGACGTTCAAGGCCTGGAAGTAAGTTTTGTTCTGGTCATATAATTGCTCGAGCATTTGGACATCTTCTAATAATCCCCGTTTTGAGTGATCGAGCTGAATGCTGATGCGATCAACTTGCGTGCTCAACTTTTGGTATTTGCTCATCATTTCCTGAACCGAGTACTTGGCGCGGTTAAACACTTTTCGAAGCCCTTTTTGCTTTTTCTGTGTCAGTTCCTCGGGATTCAATTGTTCGAGTTTTTTCATCAAATCATGAAGGACGTCGCCGACAGGACCAATATCTTTCCGCTGTACATGGTCGAGCATTTTATGGGAAAACTGGCTCAGCTGATTTTGAGCATTCGCGCCGTAGGTTAGAATGGCTTCGTGGTTGCCGGTCGGGATCTGTTTGGCCAGTTCACGCGCCTTATCCTGCTCTTCAGCACTCAAGCGGTCGAGCAGTGCAACTGGTTGTCCTTCCGTTTGCGCTAATTGTGTTTGCTGGGATGAGGGCTCCATGCCAAAAGGGGTTCCTAATAGTTCATCCAACTCATTTTTCGTCTGGTTGTTGGTCATTTTCCATGTCTCCTTTACGTTCGATTTGCTGTTGATGGTCAATCGATCTCGTCTGGTGTTGGTCGACAGCGAGGCGAGCATAATCGAGTTCCATGCGCAGTTGCTCGACATCGGTAGACAGGACGCGTTTTAGATCCGCTTCCATTACATGTTGCAATGACCGCAGCATTTCGCGAGTATCTTGCAAGGCAATGCGCATTTCCATGTCTTTTACAGGCTGTCCTACCAATAATGTATATTTTCCGGTCAATTCGATGGCTGAATCTAAATGGGAGTAGAAGAATGGCTCAGCCAGATAAAATTTACGCGGATTTTGCTGTACGATGAGCAAGATTTTATTGGCGATTTTGACCATGTCCATCAATTGTTTAAATGAGGAAATGGACCGCACTTTATAATATTGGCTTTGCAAAGTTTTTATTTTTTCTTTGCCTTCCTTAATTTGCACACGAACATGTCGGTATTCGCTCCTGGTCATACCGAGTTGCTTAGAATCGCTTGATAGCTGGTATTGCTTTAGCGATGTATTGCTGGCAATATAAGTGCCGGCAGCAACGGCACCAGAGGCGAGGAGTCCGATTTCTGCGCCCAAATAAAGGATTGGAAACATAGCGGACATGAGAGGGAGGCTGACCGATTGTCTTTTAATGAAGTTTTCGATCGGCTTGACTGGTTTCATGCTATAACCTCCTTAACGGCTACTAAACTATACGTGCAACGCAAGAAAAAGTTTCATCAGGCGCATTTCTATCCCTTATTTTACGTGAATGGCAGAACCAATACAAACTTCTGGACTGTGTATCGACTAGCGCATAAATCCTTTACAAATTCCCATATATTTGGCACAATGTTGATAAGGAATTAAACCGAAATAAAAAAAGTGAGTTGGAAAAATCAGAAAGTTTTTAGATTTGTTTGACTTTTGTACTCAATTTGGTATAATTAAGGTAATTCAACATATGAACTTCCGCAACAGCTATTCACATATTCCCAAAAGTGATCAGCACGTGTCGGTACTTTTGGGAATATGTGAATTTTTTTTATGAAAGTTCGCATATTGAAAAATTTTGTTTACCACAGGAGGTAATTTAAGATGCAAGAAGGTACAGTAAAATGGTTTAACTCAGAAAAAGGTTTTGGCTTTATCGAAGTTGAAGGCGGCGACGATGTATTCGTACATTTCTCAGCTATTCAAGGCGAAGGCTTTAAAACACTTGACGAAGGACAACGCGTAGAATTTGAAGTAGAGGAAGGCAACCGCGGACCTCAAGCTACTAACGTAACTAAACTTTAATTCTCCAATCCAAGAACTGCCCTTGTGGCAGTTCTTTTTTAATGCATTTATGGAGCGATAGCCATTGTTTAATCCTGCTGCCTTTTCGGGTATATCTAAAATAGATTGCCAAGAATGATAGAGGGGGATAAATCCATGCAAGGTAAAGTGAAAGAGTTTAATGATGATAAAGGATTTGGCTATATCGAAGGTGATACAGGAGAAGTGTTTTACTTCGAAACCATCAATATCAATGAAGAAGGCTTCCGCCGCTTCATGCCGAATCAGCACGTTGAGTTTACCATTTATGACGGGGCGCCAGGAAAAGAGCGTGTGGCGACAAATGTTACATTGGTGTTCTAAATGCCGGATGAAGGGGGAACATATATGGAGAACGAGTATTTAAGCAAACCATTGCCAAGTGAAGAAAAACAACGGGATTTCTATCAAAAGCTACGGGTTAAAGTACACAATTGGCTAGAGAATAAATCTTCGAAAATGGATTCTGCCGCTCAGTTTGTCTTGTTTGCGCCAGACCTTTTTCATCTATTGACTCGCCTATTGCTCGATAGCCGAATCGATAAGAAAAGCAAAGCTTATGTCGGGGCAGGCGTACTGTATTTCATGGCGCCCATTGATTTTCTTCCGGAAATCCTCGTTGGCCCAGGAGGATTCATGGACGATGTAATCGTCGCGGTATATGTCATCAATATGGTGTTGAACCGATTCCCGAAAGAAGTGGTGACAGAACACTGGGCAGGCGATGAAGATCTTTTGAAAGTCCTCAGCAAACTGGCGAACTCTGGTGACCGGTGGGCTGCGAAATTGCCGGCTGGAAAAGCCGTGAAGCGCTTTTTGAAATAAATGAAAGACATATAAAAACCCCTCAGAAATTTTCATTTCTGAGGGGTTTTGGCGTACTCGTAACTTATTTGGCAATGCCTTGCGTTTCTTTCCATTCCAAAAATTCATCATACGTCAATTGCTTATCAAGAATCGAACCATCTTCTTGAATTTCGATCACGCGATTGGCAACGGTTTGGATAAACTGATGGTCATGGGAAGTGAAGACCATGGCGCCTTTGAATGCAATCATGCCGTTATTCAAGGCTTGAATCGATTCGAGGTCCAAGTGGTTAGTTGGTTCATCCAATAATAGAACATTGGCATGGGCCAACATCATTTTCGATAGCATGCAGCGTACTTTTTCGCCACCGGACAATACAGAAGGTTTCTTTTTGACTTCTTCACCGGAGAACAGCATTCTACCGAGGAAGCCGCGGAGGAAGGTTTCGCTTTCGTCTTCAGGAGAGTACTGGCGCAGCCATTCCACTAAAGAAGTCTCGCTGCCTTCGAAGTATTCAGTGTTGTCGATTGGCAAATAAGCACGTGAAGTCGTAACACCCCAACGAGCTGAACCTGAAGCCGGTTCGTCTTCTTCGGCAAATACACGAAGAAGCGCTGATTTCGCCAATGGATCACCCATCAAAACGATTTTGTCGTCTTTGTTCATATTAAAGCTGATGTTGTTCAATAATTGATTGCCATCAACGGTTTGGCTTAAGTCTTTCACTGTCAATACATCATTGCCGATTTCACGGCCGATGGTGAAGTTGACAAACGGATATTTGCGGGAAGATGGGCGAATATCGTCCAACTCGATTTTATCGAGCATTTTCTTCCGTGAAGTTGCTTGCTTCGATTTCGAGGCATTGGCGGAGAAGCGGGCGATAAAGGCTTGAAGCTCTTTGATTTTTTCTTCTTTTTTCGCATTCTGGTCGGATGCCAAACGTGTTGCCAATTGGCTGGATTCATACCAGAAGTCGTAGTTGCCGACATAGAGCTGAATTTTCCCGAAATCGAGATCGGCGATATGCGTACAAACTTTGTTCAAAAAGTGGCGGTCATGCGAGACAACGATAACAGTATTGTCAAAGTTGATCAAAAACTCTTCCAGCCATTGGATCGCTTTCAAGTCCAAATGGTTGGTCGGCTCATCCAGTAGTAGTACATCTGGTTTGCCGAATAGAGCTTGTGCCAAAAGCACTTTAACTTTATCGGATCCGGATAGTTCCGACATTTTCTTGTCGTGAAGATCCTCGGTAATACCAAGTCCTTGCAATAGGATGGCAGCTTCCGATTCAGCTTCCCAGCCGTTCAATTCTGCGAATTCGCCTTCGAGTTCAGCGGCACGCATGCCATCCTCGTCGGAGAAATCTTCCTTCATATAAATGGCATTCTTCTCAGACATGACCTCGTAAAGTTTTTTATGGCCCATGATGACCGTCTCAAGGACTGCATGCTCTTCATATTCAAAATGGTTTTGCTTCAAAACGGCTAAGCGTTCGCCTGAACCCATAGAAACATTTCCGGATTGTGCTTCAAGTTCACCGGCAAGAATTTTGATGAACGTCGATTTGCCGGCACCGTTTGCACCGATTAAGCCGTAGCAATTGCCTGGGTTGAACTGGATGTTGACATCTTCAAATAATTTGCGATCGCCAAAACGCAAAGATACATCATTTACTGCTATCATTATTATTCGTCCTCCTAAAATTCACAATATGAATAGTATAACACGAATGTGCTTTAAACCGGTAGCGTTCAAAGCCTGTGTCGGATAAACTAATATAGGATAAGTGTTAGCGGCTTTTTCTTTGCAAATACGCGTCCAATTGGCCAAATTCTTTGTTCAGAAGGTACTCCATCTGTACATACTCACGCCTGCCCGGTATATGTTCCGGCGTCAGGCCTTTCATGGAATAAATAAAGTAATATCCGCCGATTTGGCGGAACAACACAACAACGTGTGGAAATTCATCAAAAGTGGCTTTTATATTATATCGTTTTGCGTAGCTCCAATTTATGAGCTTCATCCAGCAACCCGCCTTTCGAGTCTTATTTTAAGGCAAACGGCGGCAGGAACACAAGTTTGGTGCTGAGGGATAAGGAGAGAAGCAAATGAGGAAAGTTGGAAAAAAGTCAACTCTAGCAGGCGTCATTTTCGCCATTCTTTTAGTAGCGCTTAATTTAAGGCCGGCCATTTCTTCGATCGGCCCGATGCTCGAGCCGATCCGGGCGGATTTGTCATTAACCAATGGGCAAGTCAGTTTATTGACCGCTGTTCCGGTTCTTTGTATGGGATTGTTCGCGCCATTTGCGATCGTTTTCAATCGCCGCTTTGGCTTTAAGCGTTCCATCGGGTTTCTATTGGCCATCATTGGCTTGTTTACTTTAGGACGAGGTTTATGGCCAAGCTATTTTAATTTATTGCTTAGCTCGTTTTTTATCGGCATCGCTATTGCCATTATTGGGCCGATGCTATCCGCTATGATCAAACGGGATTTTCCGAACCGAACGGCTTCCTTGATCGGTGTCTATTCATTTGGCATGGGACTCGGTGCAACACTGGCGGCAGGGTTCACGAGTGTTGTTTATGCGGCGTCTGGTTGGCCGGCTGGGCTTGCGATTTGGTCAGGCTTGGCACTTGCCGCTCTCATCGTCTGGCTGAGAACGGCTGAACCGAAGTCAGATTTGGACGGGCAAGTGGTGCCGGAAAGCACATTGATAATCGCAAGAAGCCCGTGGAAAAACTTGAAAGCATGGTATATGTTGTTGTTTTTCGGCTTCCAATCGGCTTTCTTTTTCTCGATGTTGACTTGGCTTGCGCCAATCGCGATCGACAAAGGCTTAAGCGTTCTTGCTGCAGGAGCGGTCGTCACTGTTATGACCGCGGTACAAATCGTCTGCAATATTTCCGTTCCGCTTCTTTTCAGCCGTTACCCGAATCGCTTCCATTGGGTATTAGCGGTACTGTCATTCGGAACTGTCGGCATTTTATTGCTGATGTTCGCGGGAACTTGGTCGGTATGGCTGGCGGCAGCGTTGATTGGCGTGGCACTCGGTGGTTTGTTTCCAATTGCCTTGCTATTGCCGCTAGATGCAACAGATTCGGCTGATGAAGCGAATAGCTGGGCTGCGATGACACAATCCGGCGGCTATTTGATCTCAGCATTTATGCCTTTTATCATCGGTGTAATATATGACAACACAGGCAATCACGATATTAGCTTATGGTTGTTCTTGTCATTTGTGTTCTTCATGATTCTCTTTGCTTATTTGCTCAATAGAAAAGCTTGATTGTTTGTTTTTCAGCCAGTGCAACAGCCATCCACGAAAAGTAAAGTGACAAAAGTGGGAACAAGATGGCCCAGGAAGCGATCATCATCTGCGGGATATCAGCTTCAGGAAGGATGATTGAAAAATACCAATAATTCAGTTCCAGAGCTGAGATTAGGGTGACAAGCGGGCCGATATAAACACGGCTCGACAAGAGGGCGGATACGACCCCCAGCAAAATGACAAGAGGTGGGAAGAGGAACAATTGCACAAAAAAGATGTCCAAGGTACTAAGCCAGTGCATGTTTTTGCCTCCTGTAGAACGCAAATTAACGGGAAACCCGCGTATTTTGATTTTAAACTAATCGAATAATCTGTCAATGGAAATGAATAGGAAGGCTCTTCTGATGGCTGCTCGCGCACGCTGTAGTATATGGCAAAATAAAAGCCGACGCATTAAGCGTCGGCTTTCCAGGCTGTCGAGAAAGTGATAAAGTCGTATTTTCCGAAGCTTATCGCACGACTCCGTGGGCTCGCGCCCAAGCCTCCTCAGCCGCTACGCGCCTTGCGGGGTCTCGGTCGTCTCGCTGATCCACAGGAAAGATAAGGTCGACCTACGGGAGACATTATCTTTGCGAAAGTAAAGCGCAGCATTATTGAGCAGAAGGGTTTACGAGCGAACGCTTCTTCAAATACTTACAGAGGTCCTTGACTGTTGAAGAAAGCAAAAGACGCTATTTTTTTCATAGCCGAGAGCAAACCATAGACTTCTTCAACACTCTGAAAAGCCGACGCATTAAGCGTCGACTTTCTTCCAGGCAGTATCTAAAAATTCGTCGCGTCCGCTTTCGGCGCGGTCTTGTGCGTAATGTTCCGGGTTTTTTAAATAAAAATCCTGATGATAGTCTTCTGCCGGATAAAAAGGCTCGGCCGGCTGGATTTCGGTGATGACTGGTTTGTTGAAGCGTCCGCTTTCATCAAGCTGTTTTCTTGAAGCAAGCGCTAATTCCCGCTGCTTATCATTGTGGACAAAAATCGCCGGTCGGTACGAAGCGCCACGGTCTTGAAATTGTCCGTCGTTATCGGTTGGGTCAATTTGCTGCCAAAAGATTTCCAGTAATTGCTCGTACGGGAAAACAGCAGAATCAAAGCTAATTTCAACTGCCTCTAAATGGCCTGAATCGCCACTTTTTACTTGTTCGTAGGATGGATTTGTCAAATGACCGCCGGTATATCCGGAAACTACGGATTCAATGCCGTCAAATTGGTCAAATGGTTTGACCATGCACCAAAAACAGCCGCCAGCGAATGTTGCTTTTTCAATCATGGAATTGCCTCCTTTTAATGAATGGGCAAGCAGTTCCTACTATAGAAGCGTGAACAACCTGAACAACTAGAGCGCATTTTTGTAATAGTAGAAGTAAGTGCCTAAGAATAAGAAGAATTTTACCATCCCGGTAACGTTGAGACAACGAAAACGTTCTGGTATGGCAACCTACAGCTAATCATATACGTCTAAACAAGTTGAACAGCTCAGAAAGGAATGGACCCATCATGGAACCACAATACGAAACACGACAAGCCAGAAAACGAAGAAAATTCCGCCCGGGAGGCAAACTTTTCTTATTATTGATCTTATTATTGCTCGGGACGGGAATTTATTTTTTCATTCAATACCAACAAGGACAAGACATAGCCGGAGAAACTGAGATTGAACCGGAACCATTTGAGGGGGATGAAAACAATAGCGGATACCAGAATATCCTCGTGCTTGGTGTGGATTCACGCGGCGAAGCGCAATCTCGGACAGATACAATGATGATGGTCACCCATGACCGCGAGAATAATGAAGTGAAAATCACGTCGTTCATGCGTGACATTTATGCAGATATTCCAGGCTACCAATCTTATAAACTAAACACGGCTTATTATTTAGGGGGCGTCGATTTACTGGCCTCTACCTTACGTGACATGTTCGGAGTCGAAATCCATAATTATGCGCTCGTCGACTTCCAGAGTTTTGAAACACTTGTCGACATCGCTGCGCCGAACGGTGTTGAAATTGATGTTGAAAAAGAAATGTCCGAAAAAATTGGTGTCAGCTTATCGGCAGGCGTCCAGGAATTGAATGGCCAGGAATTGCTTGGCTATGCGCGCTTCCGCTCGGATAACGAAGGCGATTTTGGACGTGTCCGACGCCAGCAGCAAGTCATCGCCGCATTAAAAGACGAATTGATCAGCGTCTCGTCGATTCCGAAACTTCCAAAGCTCGCAGGAGCGGCGCAGGCTTATGTGCAGACCGATATGCCTTTGGTAGACCAAATTAAATTGGCGACACAGCTGGGTACTGGAGGCAGCGGCGAAATCGAGCGCTTGACGATCCCAGTAGAAGGCGGATATAGCTATGCCAATTATCCGCAAGCCGGTTCGGTTTTGGAAATCGACATCGAGCAAAACCGTCGTGCGCTGGAACAATTTTTGTCCCAGCCACTCAACTAATTTGTCAGATAATATGATAAACTATAGGTAGAAGCCTATAAAAAGAAGGGGATTGCCATGCCGCCAGATGACAATAGACCGCCATTTTTCGCCACCAACTATATTCGCTTTCTTGGTGGGCGCAATTCACTATTTACTTTACTCATGTTGATTTTGATCGGGTTGGTCGTGTTCATCTTCCGGGAAGTGTCGTTCATTTTCAATCCGCTTAACGTTTTCATGAAAACGGTCGTTTTGCCAGTGGTCCTGGCGCTTATTTTGTATTATCTGTTGCGCCCAGTGCTGCGTTTGTTGGAGCGATTCAAAGTTCCGCATATCTGGGGCATATTGATTATCTTCCTCGGAGGAATCGGCCTTTTGACGTTGTTGAGCGTCCTGGTGTTTCCTTTCTTAAGAGGTGAGTTTCAGAATTTGGTGGAGGAATTTCCGGACTATTTCATGCGTTTATTGAACAATCTCGACCAGTTCTTGCGCAATTCCATTTTCGGCAATTATTACAGGGATTCAAGTTTCAATATCGAAGAGTTGATCGCCACTTTGCCAACTGGTATCGCTGATACACTTCAAGCTACCGTGACGGGCATCATTACGCGAGTCACCAGTTGGATTTCGACCATTACCGGCGTCATCTTATCGATAGTCATTGTCCCGTTTATCCTGTTTTATTTATTGAAGGACGGCGACAAACTTCCAGGATATTTCCTGAAGCTATTGCCTCCACGATTCCGTGAAGACACGAAAGAAGTGCTTCGGGAAGCGGATAAGCAATTAGGGGCTTATATCCAGGGCCAGCTTATCGTTGCGTTTTGTATCGGCGTTATGGTCTATATCGGCTTTTTGATCATCGGCATGGATTATGCGCTCCTGCTTGGCGCGCTCGCGATGGTGACAAGTGTCGTGCCATACATTGGTCCAGCGATTGCCATTACGCCCGCCGCGATCATTGCGCTTGTGACGTCACCGTTCATGTTAGTGAAACTGGCAATCGTCTGGACGGTTGTGCAGCTGGTGGAAGGCAATTTGATTTCGCCGCAAGTGATGGGCAAGACAATGTATATCCATCCAGTCACCATCATTTTTGTGTTGCTGACTGCTGGATCGCTGTTTGGCATTGTCGGGGTCATTTTAGGAATCCCGATGTATGCTTTATTACGGGTTATCATCAGCCATTTGTACAAGTTGTTCAAAAGACGTTACAATCGCTATGAGACCAATTTGGACAAACAATACGACTATACTGAACTTTAAGCTTTCTGTTTGCAGAAAGCGCAATAGTGGTATGGAGAATTATCAAATTTTGGGGGTATAGATTTTTATGAAATTCAAAGACTTTTTATCTTCGATCGGCATCGGGTCGGTCAAAGTAGACACGGTAGTGGAGAGGCCGCATCTTGAAGAAGGCGAAACCTTGAACGGTACGGTCTATTTAGACGGCGGGAGCGGTGATCAAGAAATCGATTATATCGAATTGCAAGTGATTCGGTTGGTGGAAGATTACCGTGAAGACAGCGATTTCGATTTTTATGAAACGCCTGTCGCCAAGCAGAGCTTGGAATTTGCAGGTTCTGTCAAATCGAAAAACACCGTTATGCAGCAATTTGAGATTGTGCCAGATGAGCGTTGGGAGCTAGAGAATACCAATGCGAAATTGATCTTGCGTACCATTGTTCATGTGAAAAACGGCGTCAACGTACAGGACGAAGACGAAATCACTTATGGCAAGATCGACAGCTGAATTTCCACTATCGAAAGTCGAAGATAACTTTATTATGTAAACTAAAACCACATCCCCGCAATGATCAGTCATTGCGGGGATGTGGTTTATTCACGTCCAAAATATCGCGCTGCAACTTATGGTTAGCACCAGTGAGAATAGGGCGAACAATACGAAATCCTTTGGCGCTAGTGTGATTTCGCGGTAATGCGTTCTTGCTTCGCCGGTGAATGCTCGTGCCTCCATCGCAAAAGCTGCCCGCTCGGCTTTCCTGACAGCACCGGCAAGCAAGGGGATGAGCAATCGGCGCGATTCAGTTAAGCGTTTGAAGGTAGATGATCTAGAGCCTGTCCCTCGAATGCGATGTGCTTGCTGCAGCTGCACGAATTCTTTTTGGAGTACCGGAAGAAATTGATAGCTAATCAGCACGCTAAAAGCGAGTTTTGGAGACAATTTCCACTGTTGCATCAAACTTTGGATAAAATGGACCGGGTCGGTCGTAAAGGCAAATAACAAGGAGATGCTTGAAAATGCCAATACACGTAAAGACAAAGACCAAGCAAGTTCCCATTGCTGGACGGTGATGTCGATCGTTCCGATAGTCCATAGAACGGGGCTATCGCCGGACTGTCCGAAAACTAAGGTCGTCCAGAAATAACCGAATGCACCAATCAAAAAAGGCAGCATGGCAAGTGACCAGAGTTTCCAGTTGGTTTGACTGAGTAGTAGCTGAAGCAAGACGACGCCCGTAAAGAACAAGAGAGGGGTCCATGGGTTAAAGAAAAACGCCAATATCAATATGCACGCTGTGACAGCCAAAAACTTCATGCTTGGATTCATTTCATGCAAAAGCCGGCGCATAAAGATCCCCCTTTTTCGGCATATGGAGGCGATACTCCGCCAATAGCGCAGAATTTGAGAAAAGTTCCTCGGGCTGGTACGGGCCGGACAAGATGCCGTCTTTCATCAAGTGGACTTTGTCCGCAATGCTCGAGGCAAAATTCATATCGTGCGTCACTACGACCAAGGCACAGCCATCCTGCGCGCGGCTTTCGATTTGGCGATAAAGCTCCGTCAATGCCTTTAGGTCTTGTCCAGCGGTCGGTTCATCCAGCAGCAGCACCTGACGCTCATCAGCGAGCATCGCGCCGATGGCCACGCGGCGCTTTTGGCCGTGGCTTACGGAAAATGGATGGGCTTGAGCGATTGTTCTCAAGTCCAGTGCGGTCATTAGATGTCGCAGCTTTTCGGCAGAAGAGTTTCCGGAAAACGCTAATTCTCCCTCTACGCTCTTCGACAAAAACAATTGCTCGGGCGACTGAGGCACAAAGCCTACGCGCATTCCTGTAATAGTTCCGGCATCAATTTTTAAGATGCCGCATAGCGCTTTCAGCAAGGTCGATTTGCCGCTTCCATTTGGTCCAGCAATAACTGTGACTTCACCGGATTGTAGCTGGAGATCAATATTTCGAAGGATTGATTTCGAAGCATAGGAGACACAAACGCCCGATGCCTCGAACAATACTTTTTCGCGGATCGCTGATGTCCGATCTGGCAATATAGGAGCGTCTCTTTCTGTGAACAGCTGGTCTTTTCGAATCGTGCCATTTTCCGAAAGGGCAATTTCCCGCTCGAAAAATGATCCCCATAATTCCAGTTTGTGTTCGACAGCGACGACCGCAATGCCACTTTTCTGCTGCAGATGATTTAACCAAGAAATAAATTCTTTTGCCGTCAACGGGTCAAGATGGGCAAGCGGTTCGTCGAGCAATAGACATTCAGGCTCCATGATCAGTGCACAAGCTGTAGCGATGCGCTGTTTCATTCCGCCCGAGAAGCTCTGAATGACCCCATGACGCAGGTCCTCGAGGCCCGTCAAATGCAAGATTCGGTCGATACGTTGTGGCATTTCTTGCCGGGGCACTTGAAGATTCTCCAATGTGAACGCGAGTTCTTCCTCGACTGTCGGCATGCAAAATTGGCTATCGGGATCTTGAAACACCGTCGCTATTTTCCGGTTGACTTCACCGGAATCATAGTCCTGTGCCAAACGCCCAAAGATCCGGACAGCTCCAGACACTTCGCCATCGCAATTATGCGGGTACAGCCGGTTCAGCACATAAAGAAGTGTAGACTTGCCACAACCGCTGGGCCCTGTAATAACCAGTCGCTCTGTTGGGTTAATTGTGAGCGTGATATGGCGCAAGGTCGGCTCTAACAAATCCGGAAAGCGAAAGCTAAAATCATCCACTTGAAAAATCGGCTCAAGCACGGGCATCACTCTTTTCGGCTTTGGCGATGGCATAGCCGCGGAGTGAGCCGGTTGCAAGCAGTGAATCGGCGATGTATTTGCCGCCAATGCCTGCGATAATCGCACCGCTCAAAACGCGTAGCGTAAACATCAAAGCGACGAAGGACGGCTCCAAGGCGGCATAACCCGATAGGAAGTAGCCGTAAATAAAACTGAAAATACCAGCACCTGCTCCTGCTAGCATCAGGATGGCTAATTGAAAATGACGATAGCGAGTCAGCGCGAATGCAGCTTCAGCACCGAGCCCTTGAATAATGCCCGACAAGATGAGCCTTGGCCCAATTGCATTGCCGAGCATCACTTCAATGGCAGCCGCCAAGGTTTCGGGCAGTAAAGCGGCGCCAGGTTTTCTAATGATGTACATCGAAATGATTGAGACGATGAACCAGATGCCAAACATCCATTCATAGGCGAGTGGCCCGATAACGCCTGCCCATAAATTGCCGATATGCAAAAACAGCAAGTAGACGATGCCGAAGACGACGCCAAACAAGGACATCAAGACAATTTCTTTTAGTTTCCAGCCTTTAAGCATGTGGATCACCTGTCGTGTGGGAAGGACTGTTAAGACTCATGGAGACGGTCATCACGAGGTGCGGGTATTGATCAGAGCGTGCTTCTGAAAAACTCGCTTCGTAAAAAGAAAAGACCTCGTGAATATCCCCGTGAATGCCACTCGCATAATGCATGGAATCGTTCCATACGCCAAATTCCTTGGCACGTTCCACTTCGCGGTAAATGACTTCCATGTAGTCGGGATTGTTCATCGGATATAGAGCAAATTGAGACGACACGTATTGCGGGGTGCTGTCTTGGTTTACGGGTTCATCCGGTGCGTCTAAATACACATCACCTGCCGTATCGCCAGGACACCCGGCTGAGAAAGTGCCGGACATGGCAATGTGTTCGCCTGTCTTCGCGGCGTGGAGCGCCAGTGCCTTTGCGACATTGAAAACGTGCCGTTGTTTGCCGCGGATAACTGTTGAAACATCATCGGTCTGCATCCAAACGTGGGACGTGTCGGTCTCTTTTAACGCCCCTTTAATAATACTGATGAAATGGCCGCTCATCGGATGCAAGGAAAAGCGAAATCCGATGATTGGGCTGGTGCCGCATGAATATGGTTCCATATGGAATCCCTCCTAAAAATATGCACAAAAAAGCCGCATCCGTGAAGATGCAGCCACTATTCCATATTTCAAAGTCATGTTGGAAAGTCACCGCACTTCCTCACGCAGGTACTAACCTGATCGAGTTATAAGGGATCGGAGCAAAAGCTCTCATCTCAGCAAAATATGCACCCCCAGTGCAGAAAAACGGTATGCGGTTTTTGGTGTCGGGTTTTCCCGATGGCTAAAGTGTACGGCAAACCTCTTACCAAGTAAAGCGAATGTGAAAAATTCACCACAAACGAGAAAATCGCAATGGATGTGAATACGCGGTAAAAAATCGGGTAAACCTATAACAGATAAGCATTTGAGGAGGAATCCAATTATTATGGAACCAACAAAAAAATTTCGAGTCGTCTATCATTTCGGTGCAGGCGTCGAAGCAATTAGCACAGTCGAAGCCGACACCCCAAAACAAGCGGTTAGCGGATTGGATGCGGATGATTTCCGTGAATTTATCGGCGACCATAACACCTATTACCAATTCAAAATGAGCGAAGTCAAAATGGTTAGCGTCACTGAAGTGACAGAGGACCAGTAAGCGAACCGAGAAAATCCCCTGCCTATTCGGCAGGGGATTTTTCCATTTTCATGTGCCGCAATAAGTTTGGTATGGCGGTGTTGAAGGTGGCGGCGGTGCAGCAAAGGGCAGTTGCTCGTCTGAATGAGCATAGGGATCTCGAAGGATATCCAATAACTTCTCCATCACTTTGTAATCGCCTTGCGCAGCAGCTTCGAGAGCAGCTTCCACTCGGTGATTGCGCGGGATGACAGCTGGGTTTTTGCTCTTCATGAGTTCCAGAATTTCTTGTTTTGAACGCCCCTCTAGCTGTTGGCGGGCTGTCCAGCGATTGTGCCATTCTTTAAAAGCCGGGTCGTTTGCCAATGCTGGCTCTTCAACGGCTTCGAAGGTCAAGGCTCGGAAAGTATTGGTAAAGTCTGCTCGCTTGTGCTGCATTAATTCGAGCAAGGTGTCGATCAGGTGTTCATCTTCTGGTGTTTCCGTAAACAAGCCGAGTTTTTCTCGCATGCCCGTTAGGTACAATTGCTTTTGCAAGCTTACGTATTCTTCGAGCGCATCTTGCATGGAAGACAAAGCTTGTTGTTGTGGAATGTCATCCAAAAGTGGGAATAAGGATTCCGCAAAGCGCGCCAAATTCCATCCTCCAACAAGTGGCTGGTTGCGATAGCTATAGCGTCCGCCGGCATCGATCGAGCTGAACACCGCCGATTCATCGTAGTGGTCGAGAAAAGCGCACGGCCCGTAGTCGATCGTTTCTCCGCTGATCGCCATATTGTCTGTATTCATGACGCCGTGGACAAAACCGGCAAGCTGCCATTTCGCGATAAGGGAAGCTTGCCGCTGTGCTGTCTGGCGGAATAGTTCGATATAGCGATTTGACCCTGTAATATCCGAAAAATGGCGTTCAATGGTGTAATCCGCTAACGCCTTCAGGTCTTCCGTCGAGCGATATTTTGCAGCAAATTGAAAAGTGCCGACACGAATATGGCTAGAAGCTACTCGTGTCAGGATGGCACCAGGCTCTGCAGAGTAGCGCTGGATTTTCTCGCCTGTAGTGGCTACAGCGAGACTGCGGCTCGATGGAATGCCGAGTGCATGCATGCTTTCGCTAATAAGGTGTTCTCTCAACATAGGACCGAGTGCTGCCCGGCCATCTCCGCTTCTGGAAAAAGGAGTCCTCCCAGCACCTTTCAATTGAATATCAAACAGTTCACCAGTTGGCGTTTTTTGTTCGCCGATTAAAATCGCGCGACCGTCACCAAGCATCGTGAATTGGCCGAATTGATGGCCGGCATATGCTTGGGCAAGCGGGAAACTACCTTCGGGAAATCGATTGCCGGCAAAAACATCAAGCGCAAAGGGGCCATCTAGCTGTTCTGGATCTAAGCCGAGAGCTGAAGCTAAGGGTTTATTGACAAAGATTAATTTGGGAGTTGCGACTGTATTGGCTTGCATCGGTGCATATAAAGTTTTCGGCAGGCTTGCATAACTATTCTGCAAGTTCCAGCCAGTCCTTGTATCATTCATGGGAGCGCCTCCTACTATCAATTTTTGTGCCCATTGTTTCTGTTATTATAGCCACAATAAAAACCATGAAACAACCTTAGCGGGTTTTCAGGAAGAAATAAAAAAGGGCTCATCCTTTGATTAGATGAGCGGAAATTGTTAATGATGGATTTGTCTTTATGCGGACTGTCTTGACCTAAATGGGAGAAAAAGGACTAAAAAACAGAAATAATGTGTCAAAGCAGTGAATTAGGGTGCTGAAAGACTATTAAATTTCATTCTAAGCACATCAAATGGTACAGTTAACTATAACGAAAACACGAGGAAACCATGTGAGGATTTTTCAGACTGGTACTAGGAAAAAGCTCGTGTAGGGTAAAAAGGCGATAAAACCTGGCTTGTGTTTTCGAAAAGGTTTTTCTTACTATAAGGTGGACTAAAAGCAAATGGGAAATTTAAAAACAAGCGAATAATGGACATGAAGAGAAGGAGTTAAACCATTGAAGACTACGGAGCAAGGAATCCGCTATATTGAATTGACTGAAGGAGAGCCGGCAATGGACATTCCGGCAATGGTTAAACGGGCCAAAACAGCGTACAAACCGTTCAATTTCAAAGACAAGATTGAACTTCTCATCTTTTACAATGAACGCAAGGATTTCAGCCATACGATTTTTACCGAATACGGCATCATGGACGATGAATTTGATGGAAAGAAAGCGGTCCATCATCCATTTGGCGTCAAAAGCATTATCGGCATCGAACTTTCCGGAGAAGAAACGATTCCGTTGATTGCCTTCGTTATTGGCCGGACGATCGAACATTTTAAGCAAAACATGGACATAAGACACCATGAAGAATGGAGAGAGTTGGATAAAAGCGATAGTTACCAATGCTGGCAAACGTATTTCTGCCAGGTCCATAGTTCGGTCATTCGCTATAGGCTGGAAGGTTCGGCAGATTTGTTTTTGAAAAGTTTGCCTTTTGTTCTAGCGAAAAAGGAAGAAAGTTTCTCGCCCTCGCATATCACAGCGACATTTCGTCATATAATCCATTCCTTAAGCGAACTGTATGCCCTGCGGCAAGCGAACGAAACGGAACAGGCCAATGACCATATGAAAACGATCAGCGAGCTCACCGATCCGTCATTTATCGAAATTTATGACAAACTCTATACTGAACTGGCAGAATATCTGGAAACGCTTGGCGTCAAATACAATGAGGTGCACGACTTTTCGATTTTCTCTACCATCGAACAGAGAAAAAATCAGCTAGTGGCACTATACGAAACATCCACATAACAATAATAAAACGGCATTAAAAGAAGCCTCCGCAATAGTGGGGGCTTCTTTTTTATTGTACGGATATTCAGAAAAATCAAAAAGGGGCTAGTAAGTTGATGGCAATATACGGTACACTCTCTATTAACGGAATGATTAAGGTTTATTTCCTTAAATACAAAAAGCAGGTGACGGTTATGAAACTACAAGCACAACAATTATTTGAAGACATTCGCGCAATTCGTCGAGATCTACATGAACATCCCGAATTGAGCGGCGAAGAAACGGAAACCTCGAAAAAAATACAAGCAAAACTCGACGAATACGGCATCCACTATTTCACTGGATATGCAAAGACGGGCATCTTGGCTGTCATTGAAGGGGCAAGGCCTGGGAAAACAGTCGGCTTGCGTGCCGATATCGACGCTTTGCCAATTACGGAAAAGGCGGATGTTCCGTTCAAGTCCAAAGTTGATGGGAAAATGCATGCCTGTGGACACGATGCACATACCGCCATGTTGCTGGGGGTTGGAAAATTACTGCAAGAGCAAAAAGCGGAGATAGCCGGTACAGTCTTACTTATCTTTCAGCCTGCAGAAGAAAATGCGCCGACTGGCGGGGCAGAACAAATGATGGCAGACGGCATTTTTGACCGTTTCAAACCGGATGTATTGCTTGCGCAGCATGTGTGGCCAGGGCTTCCTGCTGGGCAAGTCGGTGTGATTAACGGGCCAATCATGGGGAACTCGGATCGTTTTCAAGTAACAATTCACGGTGCCGGTGGCCATGCCTCGATGCCGCATCAAACGGTGGATGCCATTGTTATCGCCAATCAAGTAATCTCAGCGATTCAGACCATTGTCAGCCGAAACGCCAACCCGATGGATTCTGGCGTCATTACGATCGGCAAGATCTCCGGTGGCTACCGTTACAATGTGGTGGCAGATAGTGTTGTACTTGAAGGCACAATTCGTTCGCTGTCAGATGACACGAAAAAATTATTAAAAAAACGTTTCCACGAAATTGTTATAGGCTCAGCTGAAATGATGGGCGGCACGTGTGAAATCAACTATTCGGACGGCTATCCGGCGACCGTTAACACGCAACGCTGGGCGGAAGTAGTCCGCGCCTCCGCAAAGAAACAATTGGGCGAAGCTGCTGTGCCCGAAGTGATCGGCAGCATGGCAGGTGAAGATTTCGGGCGCTTCCTGAAAAAATACGAAGGCGTCTATTACTGGCTTGGAACATCAGTTGGAGACGAGCAAAAACCACTTCACGATCCCGGTTTCATGATCAATGAACAGGCCTTATCAGTCGGCACTGGCTTGATGGCACAAGCAGCGCTTGATGTGCTCGCGGAATTGAATGAATAGGAGGAATCGACGTGGCAGATGCTATTGACCGATTCATGGAAGAAATCGAACCGTATCTTATCGAACAAAGGCGCAAGCGGCATCGCTATCCTGAAATCGGATTTGCGGAATATGTGACAACTTATGAGTTAAGCGTTCAATTAACCGGAACGGAATTGGCACTCTATTTCGGCACCGACCTATTAAAAAGCGATGAACGCATGGGCGTGCCGGACGACCAGTTTTTAGAACAGCAAGAACGGCGCGCGCTCGATTACGGAGTGCCGGGCGAGTTCATGCAGCGGATGAAAGGCGGCCATACTGGACTAGCCGCAGTGTTGGACACCGGCAGGCCAGGGCCAAATTTCGCCTATCGCTTCGATATCGATGCCTTGCCGATTGATGAAGACGCCACATCACAGCATGTGCCAGCCGAGCTCGCATTCCGCTCGCAAGTTCCCGGCATGATGCACGCTTGCGGCCATGACGGTCATGCCGCGATCGGGCTTGGACTGGCTAGATACTTAGCGAGTGAGAAAGACAATCTGCGAGGCACCTATACCATTTTGTTCCAACCAGCTGAAGAAGGCGGCAGGGGAGCGAAGGCCATAGTCGAAAAAGGCTGGCTGAATCATACTGACTATTTCCTGAGTGGCCACGTCGGCATCCACGATTTGCCCAGTGGAACAGTCGCTGCTGCGACATCACAGTTTTTAGCAAGTTCCAAACTCAATGCGACATTTACCGGCAAGTCCGCGCATTCCGGACTAGAGCCGAATGCCGGGCGCAATGCCTTGCTCGCCGGGGCATCGGCAGCTTTGCACTTGCACGGCATCGCGCGCCATAAAGACGGGGCAACACGCGTCAATGTCGGGACTTTTCAAGCCGGGACAGGGCGCAATATCATCGCCGATCAAGCTTTGATGGAGATCGAAACGCGCGGCGAGACCAATGCGTTGAATGAATACATGCAAGAAAATGCGTGGCGCATTCTAAAAGCGAGCGCGGCGATGTACGGGGTCGAGCTGGAAATTGAACGCATGGGCCAAGCAATCTCAGCGGTTGCAGACCTTGACCTTGCAAAAAATGTGGAGCGGGCTTGTGCTTCGTCGAAACGGGTGAACACCGTGCCGCATTTGCCGATTGGCGCTTCAGAAGATGTGACGTATATGATGGAGCGCGTCCGAAAACGCGGCGGCCAAGCGACCTTCATGATTTTTGCCAGTCCTATGCCAGCAGGTCATCACCATCCGCGTTTTGATTTTGAGGAACAAGCATTGTCGGCAGGATTGGAAACTTTAATCCGAACGACCCAACATTTGCTGAAGGAGGACGGGAAACATGAGAGAGTGGCTGATTGAACAATTGCTGAGGATGAATTTGAGTGATTCACTGGTCCGAGAGCAAGGTTTTACACGGGAAGGTTATACGGCGGAAGAAACCGAAGCGATCGAAGTTTTTAAGGCAATTGCTGAAGAACTGGGCCTTGCGGTTACGGAAGATGCTGCAGGAAATGCCCTTGCACGCTGGGAGGTAGTGGGCGGCGGCGCAGCGGTTGCGACAGGGTCGCATCTTGATACGGTGCCAAATGGCGGGGCATTTGACGGCGGGGCCGGTGTCGTCTGCGGACTTGGAGCTATCAAAATGCTAAAAGAAGCTGATTTCGAACCGCAAAGCCCGATTGAAGTCATTTGTTTCCGTTCGGAAGAATCGTCACGGTTTGGCGTCTCAACGATTGGCAGTAAAGCAATGAGTGGATTGTTGGACCTATCCATCGGCGAACTTAAAGACCAACATGGCATAACGCTCGCTCAAGCCGTCGAAAGCCAGGGCTTCGTATGGCAGGATTTGTTGAACGCCAAGCGGTCGAAAGAACAGTTGAATTGTTTTGTGGAATTGCATATCGAACAAGGGATGCATATCCTCAACCATCAAAAAGATTACGGAGTCGTCAAAGGAGTGGCCTGTCCGGTTCGTTTGGCGGTTACGTTCAACGGTAAAGCCGGCCATACCGGAACGACGCCGATGGATCATCGACAAGATGCATTAGCCGCAGCCGCGCCGTTTATTTCATTCGTTCAAGAGACGGCCTTGCAGATGAACGATGCGTATGGGAAAGCCCTAGTTGCGACGGTATCGACGTTAACGGCTTCGCCAAACTCGATGAACGTCATTCCGCAAACCGTCACAGCTGGAGTCGATATCCGCAGTGTGGACGATGGGCTTAAACGGAAGATGACAGACGCGATACATATGGAAGCAAAGCGCATCGAAGAAACAACTGGAGTGACAATTGATATCGAAGTGCTGGTCGATAATCCCTCTGTCTTGCTCGATGATGGAGTCGCAAGGCGACTGGCTGATGCCGGTGTCAGCGAAGCTTACACGGCCCACCGGATGGACAGTGGTGCAGGGCATGACGTTATGAATATGGCACAAAGTTGGCCGAGTGGTTTGCTGTTCATCCCTTGTAAAGACGGCTTGAGCCACCACCCCGATGAATACGCCAGCGCAGAAGATTTGAAGATGGGCGTCGAATTACTGGCCCGTTTTTTGATGGAGGCGACTTCAAATGACGGAAATCGTTAAAGTCGGATTAGTTGGGCCAAAGGATTCGGTCAATGAAACGATGAAAGCGGCTGCCGCTTTAGAAGGCATCGAGCTCATCCCGTTCATTTATAAGCATACTGAAGAAACGAAAAACATCATCAATCAACATTCTGAGCGCATCGGACATTGGTTGTTTTCAGGGCCTGCCCCTTATCATTTTGCCTTGAAAGAACAATTGATCGACGCAAATCACGGGGATTATATTTTGTTGCATGGGTCAAGCCTGCTCGGAACGATGCTCGATGCCTTTATGCAAGAAGGTGCTGTCTTATCAAGTATCAGCGTCGATTCTGTGGCACGCCAGGAAGTCTTGAAAATGCTCAAAGATTTCGATTTGGAAAAAATGGGAATCTATACAGCCCCAGAACTCGGTTATATTCCTTCTGAAGAATTAATCAACTATCACGAAAACTTGTACCGGTCCGGGCACATACAAGCAGCGCTCACCTGCGTCCACGCTGTCTATAAAGGCTTAAAGGAACGGGGCGTGCCGGTGTACCGGATCAGCGTATCGGAGCTGGCGGCACATCGTGCGATTTCAGTCATTAAGGAAAGAAGCTTATCCGATATGTACCGCATGAAACAATTGGCGATGATTGGGGTCGAAATCATTTATCCAAGCCTGTCCCAGCAGCGCAAGACACCGTTCAAGATTGAACGGCAGGAATTGGCAGTGAACCGTGTTCTGATTGACTTTGCTGAAGAAGTGAAAGGCTCGAAAGTGGGCATGGGCAATGGCATTTATTTCATCTACACGACTCGTGGTGAACTGGAATTATACAATAAATCCCACCACTTGGAAGAAGTAAAGGAAGAAATCTTTACCAACAGCAAATTCCAAGTCCGCATTGGCATCGGCTATGGACGGACCGTCACGGAATCTGAGCAGAACGTCCGGCTGGCACTGGACTATGCCCGAGAAAAAGAGAACGGCGTAGTCATCAATATTGACGAAGGCGGAACCGTCACGGAAATTAACTCATCTGGCGAGCGCTTGCGTTATAGCCGCCGCAGTTCCGAATCGAAATGGCAAGAAGCATTAAAAGGCGCAGCGATCAGCCAAACCGTCATCGCCCGCATTGAATCATTGTCTCGCTATTACGCCAAAGACGAACTCACCGCCTTGGAATTATCGCAGTGGATGAATAGCACTGAACGCAATGCGCGCAGAATTCTTACTGAGCTCGAGGGCATTGGGCTTGCGGAAGTGGCGGGAGAAGAATCAGGGCGTCGCGGACGTCCACGGAAATTGTATCGCTTATTGTTTGAGGCTTAAAACGAAAAGGGAGGAATGGGAATGACAACACCGACTGAACAACAAGACAAAAAAGGATTTTTGAATTTTATTGAAAAGTGGGGCAACCGCTTGCCTGATCCATTCTTCATTTTTGTATACTTAGCCGTGTTTGTCGTCTTGCTGTCATGGCTAGTGAGTTCACTCGGAACGACGGTCGTCCATCCAGGAACAGGTGAGGAGTTGGCGATTCAAAGTCTTGTCTCGGGAGAAGGGATCCGCTATATCCTAGCCGAGACCATCAATAACTTCACCGGCTTTGCGCCGCTCGGCCTCGTACTCGTTATGATGCTTGGTATTGGATTGGCAGAGCGCGTCGGATTGATGGAAACCGCCATTAAAAAATCCATCCTGAATGCACCGAAATCTTTAGTTACTTACGCCGTTATTTTTACGGGGATCATGGGGAACTTAGCTTCAGATGCTGCCTTTATCCTCGTACCGCCACTAGCTGCCATGGTCTTCGCCTCAGTCGGCAGACACCCGCTTGCAGGGCTTGCGGCAGGATTTGCTGGGACGGGAGCCGGCTTCACGGCCAACATCCTGATTACCGGAACGGACGCGCTACTGTCCGGGATTTCGACCGAAGCCGCCAAAGCCATCGATGATACGATGGTCGTCACCCCAGTCGATAACTGGTATTTCATGAGTGCATCTGTCATTATCATGGCGATCGTTGGGGCACTCATAACAGAGAAATTGATCGAGCCGCGTCTCGGTACATATACCGGCAAAAACACGAAATCGTTTGAGCCGGTAACCAAGCAGGAAAATAAGGGCTTGCGAAACGCTTTATTAGCTGCAGCTGTCTATATTGGCTTGATTGCTTTGCTGTTGTTTTTCCCAGGTTCTCCTGTCAGAAATGAAGGCGGTGGCATCATTCCGTCTCCCTTCCTGTCTGGAATTGTGCCAATTATCTTATTTTTCTTCATTACAGTAGCGGTTGCTTACGGCATCACCGTGAAGAAAATCACGGAATCAAAAGATATCCCTGCCTATATGGGCGATGCCATCAAAGACATGTCCGGCTATATCGTTTTGATCTTTGCCGCTGCCCAGTTTATCAATTATTTCAACTGGAGCAACTTAGGGATTTGGCTCGCCGTCAATAGTGCGGAATTTTTGACGAGCATCAATATGACAGGCTTGCCGATCATGGTCGGCTTCAGCGTCCTTGCAGCCCTTTTGAATCTCTTGATTTTCAGTGGGTCGGCTCAATGGGCATTGATGGCGCCGATTTTCATCCCGATGTTCATGCTATTGGATTACCATCCAGCGTTCGTTCAATTGGCGTTCCGCATTGCGGATTCATCGACGAACATCATCACGCCGCTCAATCCGTATATTCTTATTGTGCTCGCTTTCATGCGTGAATACGATAAAAAGGCGGGGCTCGGTACCTTGATTTCCTTGATGCTGCCATACAGCCTCATATTCTTTGGCGTCTGGCTCGTCATGCTGATCGTCTTTGCCTTGACCGGCATTCCGGTTGGCCCTGGCATTAGCTTGCGCATGTAATCGAAAAAACCGCCTCTTGAAGGCGGTTTTTTTGCTAGTACAGACGGCTGAACCGATCTTTCGCTCAGTTATCACGCAGTAAATAAAAATCGCTGGTTTGAAAAGTTTTTGCCATTTGTTAATAGTTTGTTCATAGTTGCCCTGTATACTTGTTTAGGAAGTCATCCGAGTGGAGGGTGTGTCGAATGAACCGTCAATCCAATCAATTGAAGCAGTTGAAAAGAATGTTCGATGAATCGTATGAAGCGTGCAGAAAAACCAACAGCGCCATCGTTTCCGAACTAAGAAAACAAGGCGTCAATGCTTCACTATGCAAAAAGCCGGAAATTCTTGAAGCATCCGTGTAAACTTACGACATATGTCGAATTGCCAATCACGAAATTAAAATGACCCCAAAAAAAGCTGTCCCTGCTGCCGATTCGGCAACGGGACAGCTTTTTCAGTTAATAGCTAAGCCCTTTTTCGTAAAGCCACATTTTCAGGCTGCCAAAAGAAGGGAAGGAGATGGATTCGCCGGTTTCAGGATGCTCGGCGCGGACGATGATGTCCACTTCGTTCGGTGTAAAAGACCAGCCTTCTTCCATTAGGGCACGCACCACTTTCACCATCATGCTCGAACCTTTAATTGTTCCCATTTCCATCGCTATCATCTCCTTCAGTAATATCTCCCATTATAACAGGGAAATCATGATGAGTAGTACACATATGCTTTCTGTAGTATTCCTGTAATCATCGTTTTCCAAACCTGTTTCAAAAGAAAGCTGGCAAGCAAGAAAAGGCAGCTGTTCAAAAGCCTATGGCAGTAAGCATTCGGGAAATAAGCTTTGCTCTATTCTCGTTTGATTCGAGCTTAGGATGAGCCGCGGTCAAACGACAGGAATTGGCAATTAATTGGTTGACTTCTGGCGGGAAGTCCCTATAATTCACAATAACAGCAGCATTTATAGAGAAGAGTTTCTGGCCTTCGGCGATCGACGGGCCTAGTTGATGAAGGCCATTCTTCGAAAATGGGCGGGTTCTTTCCTGCAATCGTGCCGAAGTTAGAAGAAACGGAGATCGGATATGGCAACCGCATCGACGCTGAGTCAAGAGTCTGGCCAGAGGCTCTTTTTTCAATGAATCAGCAGAAAAAAGAATGGAGGGGCAGCACATGGCAAGTAATGAACAGGCAGCCGCAGGCGAGTCGACCCACGCACTCAATAAACGGAGTTTGTGGTCCGGCATATTATTCGGCATCGGCTCGATGGCATTTATCGACGAAGTCATTTTTCATCAATTGCTCCAATGGCATCATTTCTATGATTTAGCGACACCGCAAATCGGCATTTTAGCAGATGGCTTGTTGAATTCTTTTGCCTGGTTTGCGGCGGTTGGCGGGCTATTCCTGTTCGCAGATTTGAAACGGCGCCAAGCGGTCCGCATGAAGTATTGGATAGCCTCTATCCTGATCGGTTCCGGGGCCTTCCAGTTATTTGACGGCATCATCGACCATAAGGTGCTCAAGGTTCACCAAGTCCGCTATCATGTCGAGCTCTGGCCTTATGACTTGAGTTGGAATTTGTTTGGCGCTGCCCTGCTCATCGCGGGGATCGCCCTTGCGGAATCGGCCAAGAAAGAGCGGCCTGTATAAAGCGATGCTACATCATCATCTTAGCCCCGCAGTGTTGTGGTTTCCGCTGGCAACGGTTGTAGTGCTCGCTGGGTCCTTGCTATTGTATACGGCGCTTGCCGCCTGGACCAATAGACGCTATAAACAATGGCCTCTGCGCCGGTACTTGTTTTGGTTTAGTGGCGTGGCAGCCGCCGGCATTTCATTGGCAAGCCCTTTAGCGGACGCAGCACATCGAAGTTTTTCCGCCCATATGGCAGGGCATTTGCTGCTCGGCATGCTAGCCCCTTTAATATTGCTATACGGCAAACCATTGACATTATTGATGAGAAGCTTGCCGGTAAAGCCTGCTCGGCATTTGAGTCGACTATTGAATAGCCGGTACATTTTAATCGTCAGCCACCCCGTCATGACCGCGTTGTTGAATTTCGGGGGATTATTTATTCTCTACCGGACGGATTTATTTGTATGGATGCACCAGTCAGTGTGGGTTTATGCATTGGTTCATATTCATGTATTGTTGGCCGGTTATGTATTCACTTGGTCCATTCTATACGCAGACTTGACAGTTCACCGGCATTCTTTCCGTTTGCGCGCTGTCGTCCTCATAATGGCGTTTGCGGCCCATAAAGTGTTGGCGAAAACCCTTTATGCCGCGCCGCCCACTGGAGTTGCGACCAGGGACGGGGAAATGGGGGCATTGATCATGTATTATGGAGGAGATGGCATCGACTTGGCGCTCATCGTCCTTTTTTGCTATAGCTGGTATAAAGCGGCTGCGCCTGGCCGGATCGCACGTGCAGTTTAACAGCCATTCTCTTTTAGGGGATGGTTTTTTCTTGTCCGCCATTCGCTTAGGTTGCCGTGCGCCCGCGCGGAAATGGCGAAATGATGGTAGAATAGAAGAAAGCAATTGTCAGGAGGCACGTAATGAATAGCTACATCGTCATGCAGGGGGAAACCTATAGAGAAGAAAAGCGCCTCGGGATAGTCCGGGCGCCTAAGAAAGATAAATCGGGAGCCACGCCGCATTCATGGGAGCGGGTCAACTCGCTGCAAAAAGGGGACCGCACCTTCCATTATGTCAGGGGCGCGCTCGTTGCGGTTGGCACTATACAAGAAGATGCGCGCGTTCAGTCGGAAGGGACGCCACAAGCTGAATGGCTTGCGCCTTGTGAATACTTGGAGCTGGACACCCCGTTGGAAATTGCGTCGTGCATCAAAGTAGTGGCAGATTATCTGCCACTCAAATATTCCGCTTTCCAGCCAGACGGAAACGGAAACTCAGGTTATGTATTCCCTTGCAATGAATCATTAGCATTGGTATTTTTGGAATTATTATCGTCATCAAAATGGCGCAATATCGAGCAATTGGAATTTGTTTACGATGCCGTGCGTGAGGAAAAATACAATTCCTTGACTGCCTGGATGATGGATTCTGAATACTTGCTGCGGCTTAAATTCAGGGAGTTGAAAAGCCAGTTTAAAGCATTGCAACTGGAGCGCTGGGAGAATAAATGCGCCATTTGCGGCCTTGACAATCTCGCACTGCTGAAAGCGGTATATAGCAAAGCGTGGAAAGACAGCAATGATGCAGAGCGAATCGATCCTGCGAATGGCGTGTTATTATGCGCCAACCATGCGGCGCTTTATGAAAGCGGGCAGATTTCCTTTACCGGAGCCGGCACGCTTAGGATGTCAGCAGAGCTCCAACCATTAGCGGGCCGTTATGGCTTGAAGAAAAACTTGCGCATCGCAGCGGATGAGGCAAACATTCCTTATTTCAGATGGCATAGAAATAATTTCTTTATAGAAGAATAACGACTCAGGCGTGCAGCGATTGCTGTACGCTTTTTTCATTTTTGATAATTCGCCACTAGAATGAATAAAATTTATTCATCGGAGAAGGCTCGCTCTGAGTTGTTGCGGAGCTGGTTTTTAATTGAATAAATTATATTTATTCAAACAAGAATTTATTTATGAATAATTTTATTCATAAATAAATTGGTCAATATCTGTTTCAAAAGGCTTGCCGACTTCTGTGCGGGAATACAATTTCGAATGTCCGGGTGAATATCTCGTTTTGATATGGTATAGTGTATTCAACGAATGAATGAATAGGAAGGATGATGAAAATGGTGTCGACTACAGAAGTGGCAAGGCATGCAGGAGTCTCTCAAACGACAGTGTCACGCGTATTGAACCGGCCTGAGCAAGTTAAGAAGGAAACTTATGACAAAGTGATGCAGGCCCTTGCCGAATTAAATTACGGGAATGCCAGCACGCCTCATGCGGCGCCTGAAGCTTCCAAGCAACTTATATTGCTGTTTTCGAAGGATTGCGCAGCTGATGATTTCTGCCGCATTCGCGAATTTACTGAAACAGCCCAGGCGTCCGGCTACCGGTTGGCGGCCCATGCTTTGACTGGCAGTGAATCGATGGAAGACAGCAAAGCTTTAGTGAGCGGGGCAGTCGGCGTGATTGGAATGGGCAGCCTGGCTGATGAATTCAAGAAGTATTTAAATGAAACTACCGCATTCTTGCAAGCAGAAGAAACAGTCGGCGAAGAGAAACCATTTGATGGCCGCAAAGCAGCATTCCTTGCCACTAGTCATCTTGCTGAGAAAGGCCACGAGCAGATCGCTTGGGTGGGGAGTGATGTGGCGGATAGCGGAGAAAAGCTTCAAGGCTATTACGAAGCGTTGGCACATCATCAATTGAAATTGCGTAAAAAGCGCATCCACTCGACGCAAAATGGGTCTGATTTTGATACCATAGCAAGTGAATTGCGTTCATTCAAAAAACCGACTAGTGCGTTTGTGGTGGCGAGCTATGCAGAGGGACAGCAATTATTCAATTCCTTGGTTAGCGCTGGCTTCAAAGTCCCTAAAGAGATCAGCATCGTGGCATTAGGGGCGGCAGAAGGTGGAGAGAATTCCGGTTTGACTGCCGTCAAGCCGCCATCCATTTCACAGCCATTTGCCCAGCAAGTGGTAAATCGCCTGGTTTCTCAGATTGAAGGAAAAGAACACGAGATCCAGGGCGTCGAGGACGAATTGCAACTCGAAAAAGGCGCTACGGTGAAGAAGTTCAAAGAGCGGCAGAAAAATAAAAGATGAGCAGAAAAAAGCGTCCGCACGGGAAAACCGTGCGGACGCTTTTTAGTTAAAGTTCTTTATGTGAAAACGGGCATTTGCCTTTGACCGGTTCCACATCATCCCCGATGAAAAACTGCTTCCATTCATTGTGTTCCGGATCGCCAAAATGGCTAATGTCCGGGTGAGTCGGCAATTCATCCCATTTCTCCACACGTTCCCGAACTTTCTCGCGCGACATGATGCCGCCTTTTTCAGTACCGGTCAGCCCTTCAAATATTCTTCTCGGCTGGAAACCGAGCACCATCGAATTGCCGAGATGGCGGGTGCGGCGTTGTTTGTAGGCAGGTGCGTTGCCAAAGATGAAAATAGGTTCGCCTTTGAAGTTAAAATCCCATAAATAATGATCGGGGTCCCGTGGCGCTTGTTCTGGCCATTCGGTATCGTCCATGTCGTGAAGATACTGGAGGATCTCCCAGAACTGCTTGCGGTAAGCATCTAGCTGCCCTTCAGATGCGAACGGTTCCACAAACACGAACAGCCCGTGGCGCTTATGCTTTGGGTCTTCAAATAAAGTTAGAAATTCCGCAACGGCTCCGGGCAAGTTTGACCAGTCGTCCTGGCTTATGTATGCATAGCGGAGCTCGCCTTTTAATTCGCCGCTTCTCCCGAAATAACACGGAAAGGTCTTATCGGTCACCGTCTCATGAAAGGTCTTGTATTCGCGCAGCAACCAGTCGGGCAAGTCGGTGCGGTTGGTGAAATCTTCTTTTGTCAATAAAGCAGGAATTGTTGTTTGCATTAAATAGCCTCCCATTTCAAAATCTCATCCTTCAAATTGTTCCCTGAAACGCAACAATTAAAACACCCTCTTCAAATCTTTTGGAAAAAACGACAAAAGCAGGAAATGTAAAACAGCGCCATGTGCACGCAGTATTTCTTTAACTCTGTCTAGAAAGTTCTCAAAGGCTATTCTTGTTTATTCAACCATTCATTTCATTTGGTTTTTTGAGTTGTGCCAGGCCATTGTTCCCCCGTCATCTCGAGAAGCCCCAAAAGCTTTCGCCTTCTCCATTCAAGTGATTCTATCGCTGTTGCATAGCTTTCTGGTTCGACAGTCGGGATCGCCTTGTCGAGAGTAGCCAGCACTTGATGTGGTGGCAATACAGCAGAGGCATCGATGGATGAGCTATGCAAGGTATCCAAATAACTGGTGATGGTACTTGAGAGTTCCTGCATCAATAAGGTATTAGGCTGAATCTCGTTAGGAATCCCATACTGCAGAAAAGTCAAAGATTCATCGAGCACTACGATGTTGACCGGCAGTGAGCGGTCGTGTGTCGAGCTGCGATAATAATGGAGTACAGGATATGCGTTATATTGCGACACCGAGTGGCTTAATTCGTTTGCGAACGTATCAAGGAGCAGATCCAAATTGTCGAAATTTTTCCCGTTCCATGATGCGTTAACGAATGAAGCGGGATCTTTGGCAATGCCGCTGATGCTAGAAGCGAGCGAACGCTTTTCCGAAACGGCGCTCAGTACTTGTAATAAATACGTCACGCCAAAAGTGATAAAAAGCATGCCGGTCCCCGTCGCGAAAATCGTCACGATTTGCCAGATGCCATCTTCCGGGGCAAATTCGCCATTACCAAGTGTGAAAATTAAATACCCTGCAAAATAGGCATATTCAAGCCATGAGAGTGGGCCGCCATCTTTGGTATCGACAATCATTCCAGAACTGGCAAAAATAAAAGTCCACCCCGCCCACAATAGGAAGATCCACGTCGCCAGGGTGAAGACCAAAATCATCGGCCCCGCGAGGCTCATGAGTGTGAAATGGTTTCGGCTTGCTTGTTTATGAAGTGTCCAGTAAGCGGTAGTGAGCGTGCGGGTCAATGGCCCTGCGCCGCCATCAACCCATAAAGTCGTCCAGATAAAATCGGTCAATGTGAAAGTAATAATCACCATGCCTACAATGAGATAAAGCAGATCCATCGCAATCCCTCCTAAGTGTTCTATCCCTCCATACCCGTTCGCTCTAGGACCGTATGCATACAAGCGGCAAAAAGGAAAGAGATCGTGAAACATGATAAAGTGGAGGGATACAAGTTTAAGGGGGGCGTACAAAAGAGTGGGTAAGAAATTCCTGGCGAGTGCGCTGGACAAAAAGGCATTCAGACGTAAACGACGCAATGTGAATAAGCCGCATCATATCGATAAAATTGTCATTCTCGGTGATTCGGTAGCATATGGCTACGGGACGAAAGGCGGAATCGCAAGACATTTGGCAGACAGTTTCCCAGACAGTGAAGTGCTGAACTTTGGCATCAATGGGTTAACGAGTGATGGACTTGTCGAACGGCTGCGGGCTGGCCATTGGCGGGAGGAGTTGGCACAAGCGGATGTTGTCTTGCTAAATATCGGGGGCAATGACTTGTTGCGTCAATACCGGGAAGGCGGCGTAAGTGAATTGATCCGCCAGTTTGTTCCATTGAAAAGAAAATACCGCCGCAATTTATTGGATATTTATGGAGCTATCCAACAAAATAACAAACACGTGCTCATTGTCCAAAACAGTTTATACAACTCGATGAAAAAAGAAGCACAGTATTTCGGTTTTACCAATCTCTTATTCCACATATGGAATTCGGCAATCGGCTCGAATGGCATTTTGGTCACCAATACACGAAAAATGGGGAAAGTGCCATCGATTTGGCTGGATTCGATTCACCCGAACGAAGAAGGCTATGCGATTATGCATCAATTACTGCTTGAAACACTTCAAACGACTGGCATCACAATTGCAAAAGAGCGGCAGTAAATAATGCCCGGGCCGACCAAGGCTTCTGGGCTTTTTTATTTGGTCATGTAAGCAAAAAAACCATTAGTCTACAGGGACAAATGCTTGTAGTTTAGCGTAAACGTGGTATATTATGTCTATAAATTTTTTAATTTTCTGATAATAACCGATAAATTTAGGTCTTTAAGCAGGCGCGTGAATCTTTGGTGGAGGAGGGAGGGGTATGAGAAGAAAGCTCGTGTTGATTCAATTGTCCAGGGCATTGGTGCCTGTATTGGTCATGCTGCACCATCTATCGACGACGATGATGGATTATTACGGATTCAATATGGGGAATCTTGCTTTTTTGCCGTTGACCGGTGGTGTCTATTATTTCTTCGCATTATCCGGCTTTATGGCCTATTATATCTACCGACATAAGTTCGGTAAAAAAGGACAATTAACGGATTTTCTGATTAATCGTTTCATCCGGATTTACCCACTATATTGGGCCGTGACTTTGGCGTTTTTGGTCTTAGCTTTGTTGTTGCCGTGGTTTGCGACCGGTGCGGAGCGGGATGTGGCCGTCATCTTGACTTCTGTCTTTCTAATCCCGAATCCGGAATGGCAAGATCCGTTTTTGATCGTTGCTTGGTCCTTGGAATACACTATTTATTTTTACCTCATGTTTTCTCTTCTATTTTTGAGCCCCCGTTGGATAGGAAAGGCGCTTTTTACCGCCTGGGGAATCCTGTCCCTATTTGGCATTATCGGCGTTGTTTATATTGACCATTTTCTCTTCGATTTTTTGTTTGCTTCTTATAATTTGATGTTCATTGCGGGAGTGTTTTGTGCGTGGCTCATTCTCCATGTCACTATTCCGGTTAATGCGGCATACTTATTCATTTTATTAGGGCTGATTGGTTTTCCGGTAACTTGGATGAATGCGTTGAATCCGTTCATGGCAATGAGCTTTGAAATGAGCGCTAGTCTCTCCATCGTGCTATTGTTGATCGGCCTAGGTGTGGTCGATTTGAAACAGGACGTCACCATGCCTAACCTGTTTCATCAACTTGGCAATGCCGCTTTTGCGCTTTACCTTGTGCACAATGTGGTGCTCGATGTTTTCTCGGAATGGATGGATCAGGTCGGCTTGCACGAAGTCCTCGGCGATGTTGGCATGAGCCTGGTTCTGATCGCTTTGATGATGTTTTTTGGGATATGGGCACATTTCAAACTGGAGCTGCCGCTGCACCGTCTGTTTAAAGGCTGGTTGCGGAAAAACAAATCGCTTGCTGCTGCACCAAGTGATAAAGAGGCTGTAACCAAAAACCCCTAAGCGGGAAGGCTTAGGGGTTTTTGGTTATTCAGGTTTATTCAATAAATTTTGCAAAGCCTTTTTTTCTCGATTGATTTCGTCGACGGTGCGAATGCCCATCTGGCGGAACAGCGCGATTGCCGGTGTCCAGCCTTGAAGCGCTTGTTGAATGAGGATGGCACTAGAAGCTCCAGCAAGCAGAGCCCATTTTCGATTGGCACGTACTGCCAATAACGAAGAAACAAATGCGATGGATGCCATATTCACTTCGAGCAGGCGTTCTGTATCCCATTCGCGATCCAGCTCTTTGATGCGTTCTTGAATATCGTGTTCGCCTTGGCGTTTAAAATAATTGACCGAGGCTTCTGTTTCCCGTTCGATTTGCTGGTTGATGTGGTCGGGTGTGTGTTCGTTCACTTTCGATTGTGTCGATGGCAATTGTTCTTTCGCTAAATCAAGTTCCATGAAAAAATCCTCCATTTCATTACAAGTCCTGTTTCTAGTATTCCGCAAATGGCTTTTCCTTAAACCCTCCTGCTAGACAAACTGCAAAAAAGCTTAGTCGATGCTGTCCGTCTGGTCTTTCATAACCTGTTCGTCCATCGGTCCGACAATCTTTTGGGCAATGTCACCTTTTGAATCGATGATGTATGTGGTCGGCACGGTACGTATTTGATACGTTTGGGCGGTGCTGCCGGTTTCGTCCATGGGAATGGAGAACGTCAAGCCGAATTGGTCAATAAATGATTGAATCGCTTCCTCGCCGTTGTCTTGTGCGGTCAAGTTGACAGCCAGGATTTCAACGTCGCCGTCCGCATTGTTTTCGTGGAACTCTTGCATATGCGGCATTTCGGCACGGCAAGGCGGACACCAAGTAGCCCAGAAGTTCAAAATGACTTTCTTGCCTTGGTAATCAGAAAGTTTGACTGTATCGCCGTTTTGGTCTGTCAACGTAAAATCAGGAGCTGCCTGCCCTATTGACAGTCCTTCCGTCACAGACTCGTCTTGCGCGTTTGCGGAAGAGGAGCTTGTATCGACCGGCTGTGCATCTTCTTTAAAGAAATTGATGGCAATAATGGCGATTGCTGCAAGGAGCAATAGGCCAATAATGGTTTTTTTAATCATATGCTCGGTCCTTTCTGTTCAAAACGTCTGTACATGGCAATCGTAACCGCACCAACAGTGGCAAGCGTCGCGTTTTGCCAAGTCCATAGCGGGCCGAATGTGCTAAGAATGAGCAATTCCATTGTGAATAGCGCGCCAAACAACAAGCCGTTCGGAACGTCTTGCCGTGTTCTTAACAGACGGATAGATACGATTGCCACTATGAAGAGCAGGGTTTGAAAGGCTGCTTGCATCCACTGCGCTTCAAGGAATTGCAGGATGGACTGGTATGCCAGAGAAAACAATAACCATGAAGCGGCCGCCTGTTCTGCTAAAGCGGCGTGTTTTCGTTGTGCCAGCAACAAATAACCGATGATAAAGGCTGTCGCAAGCAAATGGCCATACAGTCCGCCGTTAAAATAAAGAAGGGATAAGGGCATGTCTAGAAAATGCTGCCAATGAAAGACGATGTAGCTGAGCTTCCACACGAGGATGTAAAATGCCAAAGCGTTCCAGTACCAGTCGCCCATTTTTTGGTTAACCGCTACGCGCATCAGTAGATTGGCTACAGCGGCCGCCAATAACACAGCTACCCATACTGCGGGCACAGTTAAATGAAAAATCGGTACATAGCTCACAGTCTGGATCCTTTGCAGTCTCTGTTCATGGTAAAAACCCTCCAGTTGTATGGAAATGCTGCTGTCTATTGTTTACCATTATAGCGGAAAATGCGACGGTTCTGCGTTTCTGAAAAACGAATGGGCCAGCCGTTTCAGTGCGATAAAACAGCCAAAGCCCGTGTGCACCCGGGCTTTGACGCATGTGACGACTTTTCGAACATTGGCTCACTCGTAGTGTTTCCATACTTCCGGCAACAGCTCTGCGATATCATGCGCAAGCATCGTGTGGGGAGAGCGCGTTTTAATGAACTCGTCCGCACACGCCCCGTGCAAATGGACAGCATTCAAAACAGCATGCCGCCAGTTGTCGTGGCAGCACAGCATGCCGAGCATCATGCCTGTCAACATATCTCCCGTACCGCCTTTAGCAAGGGCGGCATTGCCTGTCGGGTTGTCAAACCGTTCGCCGTCCGGAAAAGCAATCGTCGTTCGGGGACCTTTCAACACGATCGTCAAGTCATGTTTTTCGGCAAACGCCGAAGCACAGGCTCCAGGAGATTCAGTAATCTGTTCTATAGAATAACCAGAGATCCGGCTGAATTCGCCGGCGTGCGGTGTCAAGATGAGCGGAGCGCTTCTTTTGGCATAGCTGCGCGCACTCAATGCACCTGCATCTAGTATAAGAGGATGTGGAGCCCTCAGTAATCTGTCAATCGCCGCTTCGGTCAAAGCATCGGGTGCTGTTCCAGGACCGCAAGCAATGGCTTTGTACGATGCGAGCGAATGGCTGCCATTAGCGATCTGTGCCAGCGCATCCGGCACGTAAGTCGCTTCCGGTACTGCGTGAGCAATGCTTTGGATCGTTTCCCGATATGTGCCGATTTCCAGTTTCCCGACGCCGCTAGTCAACGCGCCGAGCCCTGAGATCAAGGCGGCGCCGGGCATGTCTGGGCCGCCAGCAACCAATAAGGCCGTGCCAAACGTGCCTTTGTGGGCGTCTTGCGTTCGTTTTGGCAACGTGCTCCGCACCATATCTTGCGACCAGCTGGTGCTGTCTTGTAAATGTAGGGAATCTTTCATTTAGAAAACCTCCGTTCTAGGATTATGTCTTAACTGTAGCTGAACCCCGTCAATAGGGAAACCGAAACGCACGGGTTTTATTTACTGATGTGTGGTTGAATCTGTAAGGCCAGCGATCTTAGTAGCCAACAGGTCGATGCAGGTATTTCGTCTTACGAAATGATGAATAGTAGCAAACACGAGATTTCCCCCCTGGCAATGGTAACGAGCGGGAGCTCCCAAGCTTCATGGATTATATATCCAAAGCACTGAAATTTCTGACAACTATAGGCAAGCCTAACAAGCTTTGCTATACTCGGCCTATTCAAAGAAAAGGAGTGGGGATAGTTGAAAAAACACATATTCAAAACAATGACTATGGCGGGGCTTTGTGCGATGCTTGCGATGCCTGTACAAGCAGCAGAACCTGCACAGCCGACAGAACACCATCACGACAATGCCATTTCTGGTTTTATCGATTACAAAGAGTTGCAAAAAGAACTCCAACGCATCGAAGCCGCTAGCAAAGGCTCGGTTTCCGTTGATGTCGCAGGCCAATCATTCGAAGGCCGTGACATTTATACGGCGACTGTCGGGACAGGCGATAAAGTGCTGCTGATCCAAAGTGAGATTCATGGCAATGAAAAGACCGGCACTGTGGCCATTTTAAATATGTTGAAAACCTTATCCGGCAACTCGAAAACGGCAAAAGCCTTGCGCGAGGAAGTGACGATTGTCTTCATGCCGATGATGAATCCGGATGCATCAGAAGGCGATAAGCGCCGCAACAGCATGACGTGGAGTGATGTCGTGGCAGATTACCCGGAACTCTCTGCAGCCTCCCCGTCTTGGAATTACTTGGATCGCGGCATTAGCCAAAGCTATGACTACGGTGCCAACCCAGGTTTTGATGTTAATCGTGATTTCAATCCAGATTTGAATTACGTGCCTAAAGCCGAAGACTTCCCTGGCGCATCGAGCGAACCCGGCTGGTTTATCACAAAAGAAGCCCAAGTGTCACGCGACGTCTATCAATCGCTGCAAGCGGAATATGGCACCGTTGACGTCTTTATCGACCTGCATCACCAAGGAATGTATTATGTTGATGGCAGCTCGGATCCTGTCACCTTATCGCTATCGGCGCAATTTGTCCCGGATCCATCCAGTGCTGAAGGGGCCAAATACAGCGATTATGCAGACCGCTACAACTATGATTTTTCCCGCCAGTTGAATGTAGCGGCATATGAGGAGCTACAGTCCTACGGCAATTCGAAATTCACCAATATCTCCCTTTATTCACAAGGGCTCGACTTGCCGGGCACCGCACTTGGCAGTTATGCATTGAATGGCAGCGGTACGGTGTTATTCGAAGTGCGCGGCCAAACCCAGTCGCTCGGGCAAAAAGAAAAAGGTCAATTGGTTAAATCGGTGGAAAGAGGCTTGACGGGCATCATAGAAGGTGTGGCGGATGATAGCGTTTATTCATTGGACCCAGAAGATTATGAAGATATTCCCTTGACTTCCTATCGCCCGAGCAACAATTAAGATTTAAGATGAAAAGCCGCCATGCATCCTGGCGGCTTTTTTCGTGACACGCTGTTGGCATAAACCAGGATTTGATAGACTGAAGACAAACAGAAAGGGGTGCTTGCATGGCAATCAGCCAGTTAAACGACCGGATTTACTTGATCGACGGCTTCGATCTCGGACTCGAACAGCGCACGGGCAGTTATGTCCTGGTGGAGCAGCAATTAACCATTATCGAAACTGGTCCAAGCCCGTCGGTGGAGCATGTGAAACAAGGACTAAAAGAACTGGGGCGCTCACTCGATGAAGTCCGCTATATTATCGTGACACACATCCATCTCGACCACGCCGGGGGAGCGGGCTTATTATTGCAAGACTGCCCGAACGCCACGCTCATCGTCCACCCGAAAGGCGCCAGGCATCTCGCGGACCCGGGCCGACTGGTCGCTGGGGCTCGCGCCGTATACGGAGACAAATTCGATGATTTGTTCAATCCGATTGTCCCGGTGCCGGAACACCGCATCAAAGTGAAAACAGAGGGCGATGTCTTGCGCATCGGTCCAGACTGCACGCTCGAATTCTGGGACACGCCGGGACATGCCAAGCACCACTTCGGCATTTTTGACCCTGTATCAAATGGGGTATTTGCAGGAGATACAGCGGGCATCCGCTACGCGCAGTTGATCGAAGACAGCATCGATTTTTACTTGCCGTCCACTTCGCCGAACCAATTCGACCCCGTGGCGATGAGAGCTTCCATTGAACGGATGCAAAAGCAGCAACTCGACGTGCTTTATTTCGGACATTATGGCGCTACGGTCCATCCGCAGGCAGCGCTCGGCCAAGTGCTCGAATGGCTCGAGGTGTTTATGGAAGCGGGAGCTGCAGCCTATCAACACGATGAATCGGCGGAGCAATTGGCAAAACGTCTGGAGCTGAAGGTTATGGCGCAGTTAGCTGATAGTGGCGTTGAGCCGGAACACCGCGTCATGCCTTATATTGACATGGACTTACACGTCAGTGCACAAGGATTGCTGGATTATTTTCGCAAGCAAAACTAAGGCCGCTTGAAAAAATTCACCACTCAGGCAGACGCCCGGTTTAGCGGCGCCTATTTAGGGGCAAAGATTAGGGCAGAGAAAATCATTTACCTGAAGGGCGGAAAATATAGTGGGACAAGTATTAACGGAAAAAACAGCAATTATTACAGGAGCGGGACGAGGCATCGGCCGGGCAACTGCCCTGGCACTGGCCAATGAAGGCGTGGCCGTCGGGTTGATCGCGAGAACCCAAAAAGACATTGAACAACTGGCGAAAGAAATCCGTTCGTTGCGCGGGCGTGCTGAATTTGCGGTGGCCGATGTGTCGGATCCGAAGCAAGTCGAAGCGGCCGTTGAGAAATTGACGGGCGAACTCGGCACAATCGATATCCTCATCAACAATGCAGGAGTCGGGAAATACGGCAAATTCATGGAACTCGAAACCGAAGACTGGCAAAATATGCTCAATATCAATTTGATGGGCATGGTTCATATGACAAAAGCGGTGCTGCCGCAAATGGTCGATAAACAAGGCGGCGATATCGTCAATATTTCTTCTTCGTCAGGACTCAAAGGCACAAAAGGCTCAAGCGCCTATAGCGCATCGAAATTCGCCGTGCTCGGCATGAGCGAATCCTTGATGCAGGAAGTGCGCCCAGATAATATCCGTGTTTTCGCTATGGCGCCGAGCCGCGTTGTGACAAGCATGACTGATACGGGCAATGAAACTGAACAGGAAAAAGAAAAATTCATGCAGCCAGAGGACATTGCGGAATACATCGTGTCGCAATTGAAATTGAATCCGCGCATTTTTATCCCGTTGTCGAAACAATGGGCGACCAACCCGTTCTAAACATGCGAAAAACCCCTGAACGCCAATCCGGCGTTCAGGGGTTTTTCATGCTATCCATTAGAGATGCCGTGAAGCGAAGTATTAAGCGTTTGAAATGCCTTCTGCTTTTAGCACTTCGTCGATTTTCGCCATTGCTTGTTCTTCATCTGTGCCATCTGCCGCGATCGTCACGGTGGATCCTGATGCAATGCCGAGTGACATGACACCGAGAATCGATTTTAAGTTAACTTGCTTGCCGTTAAAGCCGAGTGTGATGTTCGATTGGAATTTCGAGATGGAGCCGACCAGTGCTGATGCTGGGCGTGCATGGATGCCCGCTTCGTCTGTAATTGTGTATTGTTTTTCTACCATGATGTTTTCCTCCTATAGATGAACGTATTTGAGCGGTTTTCATTCTTTTTTGAATGAATTTGACTGCTTATGAAAGATTATGATTGATTTTGTAAACGATTTCAAGTATTATCTATTTAATCAGAAAAAAAGAGGTGATGGAATGCTGACGACGGAGCGGCATCAACTGATTTTAGATCTCTTGAAAGAAAAGCAGAGCATTAAGATTCAGGAACTGGTGGAACTCACCTCGGCTTCTGAATCCACCATTCGAAGAGATTTGACAGAACTGGAAGACCTGCAAAAGTTAGAACGGGTTTTTGGCGGGGCGAGACGGATTGCGCAGAATATGCCAGAGCCGAGCCTATCGGATAAAGCAGCGAAACATTTATCGGAAAAACTGCGGATTGCCCGATATGCAGCGTCGCTCGTCCAAACTGGGGACGCGATTTTCATCGATGCAGGAACAACCACCGCCCAAATGATTCCTTTATTAAAAGACAAAGATGTAACCGTTGTCACGAACGGCTTGAGCCATCTGGAAGCCCTGACCGAGCACGGGATTACTGCTTATCTGACGGGGGGATTCATCAAAGCGAGGACGGGCGCATTGGTTGGCCCACAAGCGATTCAGTCACTGGAGAGTTACCGCTTCGATAAAAGTTTTCTCGGGGTCAATGGCCTCCATATAGACCATGGCTTTACGACACCGGACCCGGAAGAAGCGGCCGTCAAGCGAAGGGCCGGGGAATTGGCGAAGAGCTGTTATGTGCTCACGGATCAATCGAAATACGGACAAGTGAGCTTTGCCCATATCTTTAACTTAAGCGAGGCTGCACTCATCATCGATGGCTTGCCGGAAGAGACAGTAGAAGAGATCGAACGACAAACAACAATTAAGGTGGTGACACAATGATCTACACATGCACAATCACGCCATCCATCGATTACACAGCGTACTTGCCGAAATTCGAAAGCGGTACGTTAAACCGTTCGGAGGAAGTGTATTACTATCCTGGTGGGAAAGGCATCAACGTTTCGCGGGTGCTTAGCCGTTTGGGCTTGAAGAGCCGAGCGCTTGGATATGCTGGGGGCTTCACCGGGCGTTATATTGAAGAGTTTTTAGCTACAGAAGGCATTGAAACCGATTTTATCGATGCTGGAGACATTACACGGATCAATGTCAAAATCAAATCCGAAGCCGAAACCGAATTAAACGGGCCAGGTCCGGAGCTCAAACAGCACCAGCTTGAGCAGTTGACAGACAAAGTGGCTACCATGGCTGCAGGCGACTGGTTCGTACTCGCGGGCAGCTTGCCGGCATCCGTGCCGATCCAATTTTTCAAAGACCTGGCTGTCAGTTGTCACGAGCGTGGCATTCATTTCGTACTCGACACCTCAGGCCCTGCGCTTGAAGCCTTGCTCGACACCCAGCCTTTTCTCATTAAACCAAACGAACACGAACTGGGAGAGATGTTCGGAGTGACAATCACTACCCAACTACAAGCTTTTCACTATGCTGGCCTATTAGTGGAAAGAGGCATCCAGCATGTTGTCGTCTCGATGGGCGGCTCGGGAGCTATTTACGTTTCCCGGGACCATCGTTACCAAGCCAAGGCGCCACAAGGTAAAGCCGTGAATACGGTCGGCTCGGGAGACTCGCTCGTATCCGGATTTATCGCTTCTTATATCCATCACCAAGACCCAAAACAAGCTTTCCGGTACGGAGTTGCCAGCGGAAGCGCCACAGCGTTTCGGTCTGATTTATGTGAACTGGCCGATGTGGAACGATTACTGCCTGAAGTCAGCATCACCCCATTCGAAAAAAAGGATGTGACACAATGAGAATTACACAATTATTGACGGAAAACACCATCATTCTAAACTTGAAAGCTGGATCCAAGCGCGATGTACTGGACGAATTGGCTGGCCAATTGAACGAGGCGGGCAAGTTAAACGACCAACAGCAATTCACAAAAGACATCTTGGCCCGCGAAGAACAAAGCACAACCGGAATCGGCGATACGATCGCTATTCCTCATGCTAAATCTAAAGCAGTTAAAGAACCTGCGATCGCGTTTGGCCGTTCGCATGAAGGCATCGACTTTGAATCCTTGGACGGGCAGCCGGCACAGCTGTTTTTCATGATTGCGGCGACGGACGGAGAGAACGATGATCACCTAGAAGCTCTGTCGCGCCTCGCGACCTTCTTGATGGATGAAAAATTCCGCGTTAATATCCTGGAAGCCGAATCGAAACAGCAAGTGCTTGATATCGTTTCTGCGAAAGAAGCGGAAGTGGAGGGGCCGGAACAAACAGCTGATGCGCAACCAGTTGCCGGTGCACAAGATTCAGCAGGGGGCAAAATCTTAGCTGTTACCGCTTGTCCGACAGGGATCGCGCACACGTATATGGCGGCTGAGAAGCTTAGTGGCCGTGCAAAAGAACGCGGCATCAATTTGAAAGTGGAAACCAACGGCTCGAGTGGCGTGAAAAATCGCCTGAGCGATGCGGAAATCGCAGAAGCGGATGCCATCATCGTGGCAGCCGACACGAAAGTGGAAATGGCGAGATTCGACGGGAAACCGGTCATTCAAACACAAGTCGGCAAAGCCATTTACGAGACGGACCAATTATTGGACCGTGCTATTGCCAAAGATGCACCTGTTTACAAACATGACCGCACGAAAGATGCTGATGCTGGCACCGAGCCAAAGTCAGGATTCTACAAGCATTTGATGAACGGCGTTTCAAACATGTTGCCATTTGTCGTGGGCGGCGGGATCTTGATCGCATTGTCATTCTTCTGGGGCATTAATGCGGCAAATCCGGATAGCCCGGAATACAATGAATTCGCAGCGATGCTATCAACGATTGGCGGCGGCACGGCGTTCTTCCTTATGGTTCCAGTCCTTGCCGGATTCATTGCCATGAGTATTGCCGACCGTCCTGGATTCGCTCCGGGGATGATCGGCGGCTTGCTTGCTATTACGGTCACGGGTGTTGAAGGGGCAAGCGGTGGTTCTGGCTTCCTTGGCGGTTTGATTGCCGGTTTCCTTGCCGGCTATGTCACGCTTCTCGTGAAAAAAGCGTTCTCTGGCCTTCCGCAAAGCCTGGAAGGGTTAAAGCCGGTATTGTTCTTCCCGGTGTTCAGTATTCTGATCACGGGCGTTGTCATGATGCTCATCAATCCGCCATTGACGCAAGTGTATTCCGGCATTTCTGCATTCCTGGAAGGACTGGGCGGGACGAACCTCGTACTGGTCGGGTTGTTGCTTGGCGGCATGATGGCAGTCGATATGGGCGGCCCGGTCAATAAAGCGGCTTACACATTCGGCATCGCGATGCTCGACGCACAGAACTTCAATTTCATGGCTACGGTCATGGCAGCGGGTATGGTTCCGCCACTTGGCTTGGCCATCGCTACGACGATGTTCAAGAAGAAATTCACCAAGCCAGAACGTGAAGCCGGCAAGACGGCATATGTTCTCGGTGCTAGTTTCATCACAGAAGGCGTCATTCCGTTCGCTGCAGCCGATCCGGCACGGGTTATCCCGTCTGCGATTGCAGGGGCAGCCACAACTGGCGCGCTCGTCATGCTATTCGACATCGGGCTACTCGCACCACACGGCGGCGTATTCGTCATCGGTTTAGTTGACGGTGGAGTACCAAGTATTTTGATGTATTTACTGGCCATTCTCATTGGTTCTTTCGTGACCGCGATCTTGGTCGGGTTGCTGAAGAAAAACATCACGGTCGCTGCATAGATGAAAAACCGCCAACCGGCATATACCGGTTGGCGGTATTTTGATGTGTCTGGAGTTTATTGTTCGGCATCAATCATGTCTTTGGCCAGCAAGAGCTCGGTGGCCGCAACAAGGGCTTGCTGTTCATCTGGGCCGTCCGCATGGATGATAATCGCGGAGCGGGTCGGAATGCCAAGACTCATAACACCGAGTATGGATTTCAGATTGACAGTTCGGTTCTTGAACTCTAATGATAATTCACTTTGAAAGCGGTTGGCTTCACTGACAAGTGCTGCAGCTGGGCGTGCGTGCAAGCCTTCTTCGGCGGTAATGACAAATTGTTTTTTGGCCATATGGATAATCCTCCCCAATAATTAATGGATGCATTTTTCCATTATACCCATTCGAGTGCTTCGTGGACACAATCAAATCTAAAGAAATAAAGGGGACGAAAAATAGAAGAGATACAATAAACTAGGCAGTGTGCAGCAAAGAGAGTACACTGAAAATAAGTTGAATGTTCAGAAAAAAGATAAAAGAAATGATTTGAATAATAGGGAGGGAAAACGATGGAGGCAAACAGCGCCAGTAAATTTTTAAGAGAGTTCAATGATGCTTTTTTTAAAGGCAAAAAGGATTTTATCGAACAGCATGTGTCAGATGATGTTATATGGATCATGGTCGGGGCCATGCCCTTAAAAGGAAGGCAGGCCTTATTGGACGCCGCTTTCGGCATGCAGGATTATACGCAAATGGACTATGCAGTCGATATGGTTATTGCGCAAGGACAAGAAGGGGCGGTCAAAGGAGTCATGACCTCAAAAGGCGGAAATGATAGAGAAAGGAAATACTGTTATTGCGATTTTTACGAATGGCAAGAAACCGGCGAGCTGCAAATAACGAAAATGACTTCATTTGTGGTGGAGACGAAATAGAGCCAAATTCGGCTCTATTTTCTTTTGCTTAATTTAAATGTACTATGCTACATAAGGTTTATAAGGTTAGAAAAAAAACGCCACCAACACAATCAAGCCCTACAAGCGAGTGAATATTGACATTTCTTGCGTTCTGGAAAAAAATTCGGCAAGATGGATAAAGAGCAATAAGAAAGGGTGCAGGGCAGTGGATTATCTGAAATCTCGTAAAAATGCATATGGCGTTTTACTCAGCGGGCTTGTAGTGGGTGTGGTTATCGCATTTTTGATTAACGATGACCCGGATACCTCTACCTTGGTCGCAGCAGGCGCAATCGGTGTCGTGATCGGTGAAGCCATCATGTTCTGGCGCTGGAGCAAACAACGAAAAACCACACGGCACGAAGACTAAAGCCCGGCAATTATCAAGCAACGAGCAGCAGAAGGGAAGTAGAAGGCAATGACGACAATATGCCTCATTCGGCACGGAGAAACAGAATGGAATAAGCTTGGGCGCATACAAGGAACAACAGATATACCGTTAAACGAAACAGGCAAGCAGCAAGCGCGGGCATGCAAAGATCATTTGGACGGAGAAGCGTGGGACGTTATCGTGACAAGCCCGCTCAAGCGCGCCAAGGAAACCGCAGAAATCATTAATGAAACATTGCGGTTGCCGTTTGTCGAAATGAAAGAATTCCAAGAAAAACATTTCGGAAAAGCAGAAGGCATGACGGCAGATGAGCGCTACGGGCTATTCCCAGACAAGAATTACCCAGGGCAGGAACAGCCTGAAGAGTTTCACGGCAGGCTATTGATTGGCTTAACGGAGCTGCATGAACGTTTCAGTAACCAGCGTGTGCTCGTCGTGGCGCACGGAGGCGTTATTAACGCCATTCTTGGCCAATTGGCATACGGAGAGTACGACGGCGACATCCGGCTGCAAAATGGCGGCATGAATCACTTGTCATATGCCAACGAGCGTTGGGAAATACAACATTATAATGTTGTGGATCACCTTGAGGTATTGGATGCACAGACAAAATAACAGGCTTTGATAAAAAAAACACCGCCAGCGTTGGCGGTGTTTTCTAAGGGATGGAATATGTAGCAGCAACGAGAAATCATTTGCGCTTTTGAGCAGTTTCTGTCGGCGCATGCGCTTCTTTAGCATTGAATATCCCGCGCCGGAAGACGAACACAGCAAGTGCTGCCATAAACAAGGCAGAATTAAACCAGAACACTAAATCATATAACTTGCCTTCGAACAACAAGGTATTCAGAACGGTCAATAAATGCATCACCAGTAGAAAAAGAAACAGAATCGTCGAGGTTCTCATCAAATCACTCCATAATCAGTTTGCTGGTTCCATTGTAACGGAACTGGCACACGCCGGTAAGTATTTGAGGAAATTGTAGAAAAGAGTTCAAGAAAGGATGAGAAAAATGGTCAAATGGAAAGAACAAGTGGTCATCAATGCGCCGATCGACCAGACTTGGAGATTGTTTCAAGACGAGCACATCCACCGCATCATGCCGAAAGTAGAATCGCATGAATTGCTTGAAGGGAAAAACGATGCAGCAGGCGCGAAACACGCGCAAGTGTATACAGAAGGCAAACAGCAGCAACGGTATATCGTGGAAACCCTGGCCTATGTGGATGAACCGGCCAAAAAATACCGTGAAACGACCTTCGAGATGGGGCAGATGTTCAAAGTGCGTTATGCCTTCACTTTGGAGAAAGAAACAGAGAAGACTACACGGTTTATTTATGAAGGACATAATAAAGGCATCAGCGTTACAGCAAAGATGATGTTGCTGGCTGGAAGCAAAAAGGCAGCCCGCAATACGGTGTTAAATTTCATGAACCGAGTAAAAGAGCAAGCCGAACGCGAAATTTAAAAACAGATTAAGAGGTAAGAATGAATAAGTAGAATGAAAATAAAAGTAATAAACTACATAAGGTATTAGTATGAAAACAAAAAATAGCCAACAAGCAAATCTAGACACTATTAAGAAAAAGAAGGAAGGGCTTAGCGGCGTCTCGAAATTACCTATAAGCAAGGGTTACGGTTTTATTTCATCAAATCTGAATCAAACAGCGATGCTAGGATCCACGGTGCAGAGAAAGGAGTTACACAAATGCTCATTTATATTCGAGTGATTGCTGAAATACTGGTGATTGCTTTATTCATTTATTTTGTCAGCGGCCGGCTGATGGGCGCGAAAGTGAATTTCACCAAACGCCTATTATCTGTTGCACTCGGCATTGTCTTGACGACATTCGTTTATTGGTATTCCTATTTGCGTTATACCGAATTCATGGATGATGCTTTTTCTACGATGCTGACCGATACAAGCACCATTATTTGGATTGGCAGCATGTTGATGATTTCCATGCTGTTTTACTTGATACTAGAATTATTCGATCCGATTGAACTTGGAGACCGCGGAGAGCGCATCACAAACCGCAAGTTTATTTGGAAACGGCTGCGCAGCCGCTGGAGACGCCAAAAGCGCTTAAGCAAAGTACTGGAGATCGCTGTTAAAAACGGCATTTCGAGTACCTTGAAATATGCGCGGCATCGTGAGAATAACCGGGAACTGGCAGTTGCTTTTCGCAGAACGCTAGAAGAAAGTGGCGGCGTATTTATCAAGTTCGGTCAAGTGCTGTCGACGCGGACAGATTTGTTTGCACCAGTTTTCATTGAAGAGCTCAGCCAGCTCCAGCAAAATGTCAAAGCCTTGCCAAAAGAGCAAGTGACTGAGATCTTAGGGAAATCTATGGCACAACCCATCGAAGAAGTATTTTCAAAGCTCGACAAAGAACCGCTCGCTTCGGCGTCGATTGGCCAGATCCACCGTGGCGTGCTAAGGAAAACCAACGAAGAAGTTATCATTAAAATGCAGCGCCCTGAAGTGAGTGCCATTATGCGAGACGATTTGGACATTCTCTTGGAATTTGCGGAATGGGTTTCCAGTAAATCAACATGGGCTCAGAATATCGGATTCCTCGAATTGGCGATTGGATTCGCCAATGGCTTGCGTGAAGAAATCGATTTTGAAATCGAAATGCGCAATATGATCCAAGTCAGCAATGCTTTAGAAGACAGCAAAAACCACGTGAAAATCCCCAAAGTCTACCGGGAATATAGCAATTCAACGATTATCGTCATGCAGTATTTCCAGGGCAAAAGCATTTCGAAGGGCGAGGCTGTATTCCGCCATTTTAATGTCGAGCCTAAGCAATTCGGCCGTACGGTGCTATTTTCATTCTTGGAACAGATGCTATTTTCGGGCATATTCCACGCTGACCCGCATCCAGGGAATATTTTTATCGACGAAACGGACGGCAAACCGATCTTGCTTGATTTTGGTTCTGTCGGGCGCTTGACGGCGTCCCAGCAGGAAGCGCTCAATCATTTTATCATTGGCATCCAACAAAATGACGCCGGCATCGTTCACGATGCGGTCCGCAAGCTTGTGGAAAACAGTGATAAACTCGATGGAATACGATTTGAACAAGCTATTGGGGAAATTTTGCTGAAAATCTCCTATGTCGATCGGATCCCGACAGCCGAATTGATTCATTCTTTATTCGACGTTATTCGTGAATTCGGTTTGGCGTTTTATCCGTCTGTGGGGATCGCGCTCAGGTCATTGATTAGCCTCGACAGCACTCTGCACACCATTGATCCGAATTTCGATATGTTCACGGAAGCGAAAAGCTTCGCGAAAGAATATAAGACCACGGTGTTAAAAAAACCGTTCAAGCAACCACGAGCCACAAAAGAACGTCTGGAAGAGGAACTGGTGCTGATCTTGCCGGAAGTTGCCAAATTGCCGAAACGCATCGACCAATTGGTTCGGCGCGTAGAAGGCGGAAAAATCATTTTGCACCATGATGTGTTTTCCGATAAGCACAATTCAGGATTTGTCATGCAATTATTCTCCAGATTCGTCTTATTGATGTCAGGAATTACATTTGGCTTCATATCGGCCGCATTACTGGCTATCGCGCAATTCATCGAAACCGTGTATGCAATTTACCTAAATACCGCGGCGTACGGAGGCCTATTTTTATGCGTCATTTTGCTGGTCAGGTTGTCGATCCAAGCCATTCGCGATATGAAACGCAGCAACCAGTATAAATAAATAATAGTTTATAGAATAGCGAAAAACCCCATTCTAGAATCAATTCTAGGATGGGGTTTTTGGATGGCGTGGAACCCAATTTTAGTTAGCCGATTGGGGATTTTGAGCATTTAAAGAAGGTTTGCGCTCTGGACCTTGTTCCAAACGACGGCTCCATGCACTCAGCAAGACAGCACCAAAGACCATAACAGCGCCAATCCAAGGCGTATGAATCAGCCCGATCGTATCGGCCATAGAGCCGCCAAGCACCGCTCCAATGGCTATGCCGGCATTGAAGGCGGCGATATTGATGGCAGACGCCGTATCCACGGCACTCGGCACATATCGCTCAGCGAGCATGACCGCATACACTTGAAGACCGGGAACGTTCATAAATGCGAATAACCCCATTAAGAGAATGGTGATCAAGCCGGCGATTTTGAATGGAATCGTAAACGTCAAAACCAGCAAGATGACAGCTTGAATGAGGAACATATAGAACAATGCCCGAATCGGGTTGTGGTTGGCTAGCTTTCCACCGATCGTATTGCCCGCTGCAATGGCGATGCCGTAAGCAAAGAGAATGATCGTGACAGTTCCAGCGGCAAAGCCGGTGATTTCCTGAAGCAAGGGAGACAAATAAGTAAAGACAACAAACGTGCCGCCATATCCAAGAGCCGTAATGGCAAAGACCAATAGCAAGCGCCCATTGGTGACTAGTTTGACTTGATCGCGAAAGGTTGTGCGTGCCGCTTTTCTCAAATCACTCGGCACGAGCAACGCATTGCCGATAAATGCTGCGAGACCGAGAATCACAATGGCCATGAATGCAAAACGCCAGCCGAATTGTTGGCCGAGAAACGTGCCAATAGGAACGCCGGTTACCGTCGCCACTGTTAAGCCTGTGAACATCATGGCAATGGCACTGGCCCGTTTGTTTTCCGGCACCAAATCTGCGGCAATCGTAGCGCCGATTGCCATGAAGACACCATGCGCCAATGCGGATATGATGCGTGCAGCAAGCAACACACCAACCGTCGAAGCCGTCGCCGCTATTAAGTTGCCGATGATAAAGACAACCATAATCCATAACAGCAACGACTTGCGGGGCATGTTTGAACTAAGGGAAGTCAAGACTGGGGCACCGACCATCACACCAACCGCATATAGAGATACCGTCAGTCCAGCTGTACTAACCGAAATTCCTAAATCTTCAGCGATCAATGGCAGTAGGCCGACACTGATGAATTCGGTGGTTCCGATGGCAAAGGCACTTAGTGCTAGAGCTAATAGAGCGAAATTACTTCGTTTTTGTGTTGTAGACATTTTTTTCTCCTCCAATAATGGTTTTATCGATCTATTTCGTTCGATAAATGCTAGTATGGGGGATGAGGATATGAAACGGAAGTACGTACTTTAAAGTGCTGTAGGAACTTTTTAGTGCCTATTAGAGGAGATGAAATGATGAAAAAATATAATATCTCAGTAGAAGCCACATTGGAAGTGATCGGCGGTAAATGGAAAACAGTGATTCTTTGTCATTTGACACACGGCACGAAAAGAACGAGCGAACTGCGGCGCTTGATGCCAAACATCACACAGAAGATGCTGACGCAGCAATTGCGTGAACTGGAAACCGATGGCGTCATCAACCGAATCGTCTACAACCAAGTGCCGCCAAAAGTCGAATACGAACTAAGCGAATACGGCTGGAGCTTGCAAGACATTTTGGATTCCTTGTGTCATTGGGGCGAGATGCATATCGAGAAAGTGCACGGAGATAAATTCGAAGTGTTGGAAGAAGGCGTCTTGAACGAGCATTTGAAATAAAGACAAGCCGGTTTCAAGAACTGATAGATCTGGGTGATGGGGACCGGCAAGTTGTTCTTGATAGCCGTTTTTTAAATTTAGTTTACATAATATAAATTATAGGAAGTTTAGTTTCATTTAATAAGTATACTTTTGATATTGAGACGAAACGGATTTTTTAGTGAAACTGGCCAGTTTTTGGCTTTCTCATCAAAACGCGTTTTCTGCCGGTTTTCGTTAGATTGACTAGCTACAACTTAAAACAAACCCGAAATCATTTCAGCTGAATGTTAGCTGTTTGGATTTCGGGTTTGTTGTGCTATGAATGAATAAATTTGTGCACGGGCTGCATGAATTTCATTTATATTCTTTCTAGCCGTCTTATCAGTTTCTTTAGCAAGAATTACGATTCTCTGCTTTTTACATGTGGCGTCTAGATCTGCCTCCAGTTAGGCTTTTACAGCGACTTACCTTTATTGGATACAGTTTTATGTCTCTTGTCTCATTCCAAGTTCACCGTTCTTGGTGTCACAAGGCTTTACTGGGAATCGCCGCTTCCTGCCGCTTCTCAGGCCAATTTACTAGGAAAATCCCTAAGAATATCAAGGCCCCGCCAATGACCAATGAAATGCCGACCCGCTCTCCCAAAAGCAGCCATCCGGTTAAAACGCCAAAAAATGGCGCTAAAAACAAAAAGGCACTGACTTTCCCAGGGTTGCCATTTTGCAGCAAGAAAAACCAAATCGCAAATTGAATAATCGACGCGGGAATCGACAGCCAAAAAATGATGAACAGCGATTCCGGGTTAATCGCAAGTGTCGGCGTTTCCAATAAGCTACTGGCCATTAGTAAGATCAACCCGCCAAACAGCATCTGGTACGCCGTCAGCACCCACGTATCCAATTGAATGCCCCATTGTTTGATCAGCAAAGTCCCGATAGCCCAGGAGATGGCGCTGCCAAAACCGAACAGCGTGCCGATTTCCATATTCACTTGGCTGCCCATAGTGATGAATACACCGAAAAATCCAAGCAGCACCCCTCCCCATTGCACGACACGGTACCGGATGCCAAGTGCCAACGTTCCAAACAACACAACGAGCAAGGGATTCGTAAACGTTAAAATGGCAGATTCTCCGGCAGTGATCGTGCGGAGGCTTAGAAAAATACAGCCCATGACGCCGGCCGTCTGAAAAAAGCCGATCAAGAACACGCGCAGCCATTCAGCAGCCGTTTTGGGATGTTTGCGGCGGAACAGCTTAACGAACAGCGCCATCAAGCTGCCGGCAATCGTAAAGCGAATCCCTACCAACAACAGCGGCGAGACGTGTTCGAGGCCGATTTTGCCGACCGCAAACGAAGACCCCATCAAGCTGGTCGTCACAATAACAAGAAAAGCGAAAATAAATGGATTGTTCACAGTACATCGGCTCCTTACTGTATGAAAGCATTCAAAAAGTTTGGTCTATTGCTCTATCGTAACGCAGAATCGCCCCATTTGCTTTAACTTCTTTTAATGAAAATCTCATCCCCCTTAATGAAACAGCCTAGAAAGCAAAAAACGCTCCTCACAAACCCTGAATGCCAGACGATTGAGTCCTTCGCTAGTTCGAGTAATTCTTCTTGCTCACCCTGCTCCCCTGTGCTTTTAAAGACTAAATGCCCGTTCGTTGACTTTCGATAATGACTGCTTTACGATAATATTCTATTTCCTACTATTTCACTCAGGAAAGGATGATTTATATGACGACTAGCACTCGCGTTCAACCCGTTAATGAAGTCAACGATCCCGTCTACCGGGACACCACTGCGTTAAACGCCCCTCAAAAATCTTTAATTGCCGGGGGCATCGGGGTCGCCGCTTTACTGACCGTTTATTTGCTCGCCACACAGCATATCGCCCAAACGGTACTGCTCGGCATCGGGCTATTGCTCGGATACACCTTGTTTCACGCGCGATTTGGCTTCACTTCGGCCTTTCGCCGGTTCATGTCGGTCGGAAACGGCCAGGCAATGCGCTCGCATATGCTCATGCTAGCAGTCGCTGTGACCTTGTTTGCCCCGATTCTGGCATATGGCTACTCTTTCTTCGGAACAGGCGTCTCGGGCTATGTATCTCCGGTCGGCGTGAGCTTGGTTGTCGGTTCGTTCATCTTTGGAATCGGCATGCAGCTCGGCGGTGGTTGCGCTTCCGGAACCTTGTATGCGATCGGCGGCGGACGTTCCGTTATGTTCATCACCTTGTTGTTCTTCATTATTGGGACAACGATCGGTGCTTATCACCTGCCATTTTGGACCGAAGACTTGCCAGCATTTGAACCCATATCGCTAGCTACGTCAACAGGGCTCGGATATGGCGGGGCATGGCTCGTCTCCATCGCGTTATTTGGTCTTATTGCCTGGATCACGTTAATCATCGAGAAAAAGAAACGCGCTCCAAAAATGGCGCCGCTTCCGACAACAACTGGGTGGAAACGCATTTTCCGTGGCTCTTGGCCATTGTTCGCTGCAGCGATTGCACTGGCTGTACTGAATGCATTGACCTTGATGACACGCGGCACTCCTTGGGGCATTACATCCGCTTTTGCCTTATGGGGCTCGAAAATTGCCGCGTTTTTCGGCGTAGACGTGGCGAGCTGGGGCTATTGGCAAGGCGCCAATGCGGCCTTGCTTGAGTCGTCGATTTTCGCGGATTCCACGACCGTGTTGAATTTCGGAGTCATCCTGGGTGCATTCCTGGCATCAGCTGCAGGTGGGTTGTTCAAATTCACCAAAATCACGATGGGCAACTTCTGGGCGTCTGTCGTGGGCGGTTTGTTGATGGGCTACGGAGCACGCCTTGCGTTTGGCTGCAACATCGGCGCGTATTTCGGCGGCATCGCCTCTTTCAGCCTACACGGTTACATCTGGGGCATTCTGGCACTGGCCGGCACGTTTTTCGCCTTGTACTTGCGGCCGTTGTTCGGCTTATCGGTGCCAAAATCCAACGATTCCGTTTGCTAAGCACGGCACTAGAACGATCAAAAGGCTTCCGATCATCGGAAGCCTTTTTTCTATGCTTTTTAACCGGTTGCGGTCGTTTGGCGTAAACGAACGAGGTTTTTATCAATTCTTGCTATTTGAACAGATAGATTTCGTCTTTTCCCGAAATAATTCCGATTTTTTTCTTATTTCTTGCTATAATTGACAAAATCCCCGTTTAGAAAGTTGGCTGTTAATGACTTCTTCCCTCGCTTTACACGCAATTGAATTCAATACTTTGCCGCGAGGCCGCTCCTATCACGTTCCGATGCACCGACACCAACACCTTACCGAAATGCTTTGGGTCGAAGCGGGACCACTCGAACTAGTGACGCCTACCGGGCATCACGTCATTAAAAGCGGGTCGCTTGTGTTGATTCCAGCAGGCGCGTGGCATGCTTGGTCAGTTTCTGATAGCGAGGAACAACGCTGGCATCGGCTGTTGCTGACGGCCACTACAGCAAATGGCAAGATCTGCATCACGGCCCCTGCTGGTGCTGCTTTGATTCCTTCCTTGTATAGAGAATTGGCCCGGGAGTTTGAAAGCAAAAACACCTTGTCCAGTAAAGCACGCCTGCTAATTGATTGGTTATGGCTAACCGTTGCGAGACATCAGCCTCAACCGCTTCCTCCGGTGAAATCAATCAAGATGAGTGGTGTTATGCACACAATGGAAGAAAAATGCCACTCATCCTTTTCACTTGCTGACGCGGCAAACGAGGCGGGTCTCAGTAAATTTCACTTTAGCCGCTTGTTTAAAGAAGCCTCTGGCCACACACCGCTCCAATTTATCATCAGCTGCCGCATGGAACGAGCCCAGCAGCTATTGGCGATGACGGAAGAAACGGTCGCTGCCATTGCTGAACGTTGCGGCTATAAGAGCGTGACACAATTTCACGCTGCCTTTACACGCCATACAGCCATGACCCCGAAGCGCTGCCGTGAGCAAGGCTTGGAGGCAAAACGATGAGCCGCGTGCGATTTACAGGGAAAGCGGGGCGAAGATGATGAGCGAACTCTTTTCTGTCGCGAAGTTTTACATGCTGTTGATCCTCAATATCGGAATCGGCACACTTGGATTCATCCCAAGTATCCTCATCACCCCCATTAACCTTGACCGATTTGGGTTGATCGGCGGCAGCGCTTTGTCTGTCGTCGGCGAAATCTTCGGGGCATTAATCGGCTTTTGCTTGTATCGGTACGGCGCCAAGCACCTTCCGTCTGCTTGGCAACAGCAGCAGTGGTTTCAATTCTTTCTGCGCCAAAAGAACGGGGCTGTGTTTTTCGCGGTCATTGCATTTCGGCTCTTGCCTTTTGCTCCGTCGGGCGCGGTGACCGCCGCCGCTGCCTTGACAACCATTTCCGCACCGGCTTTCTTTTGGGCGAGTTCGATCGGGAAACTGCCAGCATTGGCGTTGGAAATCACCTTGGCCTTTGGCATGGTTTTCTGGCTGCCGCAATCGCTGTTGTATGGCGTAATCGGTGTTGGTTTCGTTGGGATGTTGCTAATGGCGCTAAAGCGAAAACGCAGTTCCACTAAATTAAATAGGCAAAGACGATAACAAAGCGAGCGCCCCGGTTTAGGAGGCGCTCGCTTTGTTTAGTCCCTTAATTGATTTTCTTGCCGCCGCTCCAGTACATTTCACGCAATTGGAATTTCTGCAGCTTGCCAGTCGCCGTTTTGGGTAAGGATTCCACGAAGTCGACCGATTTTGGCACTTTAAAGCGCGCCAAATGATCCCGTGTGTAATCCAGAATTTCCTGTTCGGACGCTTCGGCTCCCTTGTGCAGCACGATGATCGCTTTTGGTACTTCCCCCCACTTCTCATCCGGTACGGCAATGACCGCCACTTCCGCAATTGCAGGATGCTTGTACAGCACGCCTTCAATTTCAGTCGAGGAAATGTTTTCGCCGCCCGAGATGATCATGTCTTTAATGCGGTCCTGGATTTCGATAAAGCCGTCTGGATGTGTCACGGCGAGGTCTCCGGTGTAGAACCAGCCATCGCGTATCGCTTCTGCGGTTTTTTCCGGATCTTTGTAATAGCCGGCCATGACGACGTTGCCGCGGGTAATGATTTCCCCGAGTTCTTTGCCGTTCCAAGCGACTTCTTTGCCATCGCCTTGGTTGACGACTTTCGTTTCCCCGTTAAACGCCAACTCAATTCCTTGGCGTGCCTTGATGCTTGCCTGTTGATCGGCATCCAGTGCATCAAATTCATTTTTCCATTCACAGTACAAAATAAACGGCGAGGTTTCGGTCAATCCGTAAACATGCATCATGTTAAGGCCGAGCGTTTGCTGGGCTTTGGCGATGAGTGCCGCAGCAGGCGGAGCGCCGGCTGTGCCCATGCGGATAGAGGTACTCAACTGAATGTCTTTGGCTGTCGGTTCGTTGACCAGCATATTGACGACCGTCGGCGCACCGCAGAGTGAGGTGATGCCGTGGCTTTCGAACAATTCAAGGATAAGTGGCGGGTCGACTTTTCGAAGGCACACATGCGTCGCACCGGCTGCTGTGATCGCCCACACCCCGCCCCAGCCATTCGTGTGGAACATCGGCAAGGTGTGCAAATAGACATCATCGTATTTGATCTCCAAATGATGCAGGAAGTTCGCGCCGTTCAAATAATTTGTGCGGTGCGTCTGCATGACGCCTTTAGGATTCGAAGTCGTCCCGCTCGTATAATTGAGCGACAGCATCTGGTTTTCATCAAGTTCCACTAAAGGCATGCGCTCGCCAGCCGCTGTTGCGATAAATGCCTCATAGTCGACACCGGGAAGAGTCGTTTCGTGTCCTTCAGCCGGGGCAATGATGTATTTTTCGATGGGCAAGTCCCCTTGGATGTCTTCCAGTATCTTGGCGTATTCCGCATCAACAATCAGCATCTTCGCATCGCTATGTTGAATAATATAGCCCAAGTCTTTTGCTGACAGCCGGTAATTAAGCGGCACGATGACCGCTCCAAGAGCTGGGATGCCGTAAAAGGCTTCGAGCATATAATGGGTGTTCGGCAGCATCACAGCGACATGGTCATGTGGCTTGATGCCTGCCTGATGCAGGGCAGTTCCCAACTGATCAGATCGCTGTGCAAACTCCCGGTATGTAAAACGCTTATCACCGTCGATCACGGCGACTTTCTCCGGATAATACTTGGCTGCCCGCCGTTTCCAGTCCAGCGGTGTCAGTGGTACGATCATTTCAAAAACCCCTCTCCTGTCTCTTTATGTTCACCTGTTATAGATCAAGTATAAAAATCCCGACCCATGCTGTCAATGTAAGTTTCAGAATTGACAGAAAACACAAGGTGTCCAGTTCCTGTTATAATACAAGGCCGCCTCGGTACGCAATCACCGTAAGCTTCGTCATGTAGAGAAAGACTGCCGGCATGTCATCAATTCACTTATTTAGCGATTGAATAAAATGAATAAACCATACCCTAAGCCCTCTTCGGACCATTTACCCTTTCGGCGTAGGCTCCTCTTTGTAATTGCCAGTCAGTTCACAACTAAAATAAAAAAGGCATTGAATGAATTAATCATTCAATGCCATTCGGATTATTCAGCGGTCGGGATGCGATATATAGCCGTGACGGTACCATCGGTGGTTTCGTCTACGATGAATGACCCGTTGGAATAACGGTCGACTGCTTTTAGACGCCCCGGTGCGATCGGAACGCGCAATCCTTTGGTCGTTTCGAGCAGAATTTCTTCTTTTCCGGTCGTGCCGATGACAGCGACGACGCGGTGGGGATTGGATTTCAATTCCCGCAGCATGACCACGCCGCGTTTGGCACGGCTGCCGCTTTCGAATTCGCTGAGTTTCATTTTCTTGGCGGCCCCGCGCTGTGTCGCGAGCACGAGATCCGGTGTTTGTTGTGCATCAATCATGACTGCAGACACCGCTTCGTCGCCTTCTTTTAAGTTCAAGCCTTTGACACCCGCAGTCCGGAGTCCCGTCACGGGCACTTCTTCGAGCGGGAAGCGAACGCCGTAAGCCATTTTCGTAGCGAGGAACAATTCATTTTCCTTCGTCACCAGTCCGGCGAAGATCATGTCGTCGCCCTTTTTCAAGTTCATCGTCTTGATGGCACGCGAATAACGCTGCACGTGGTAATCTTTTAATGCCGAACGCTTCACTTGGCCAAATTTCGAGACGGTCAAAATGGTCGCGTCTTGTTCAAAGTCTTCGAATGGGAACACGGCAAGCACGGATTCGTTGGAATCGAGCGTGACGATGCTTGATAAATGCTGGCCGAGGTCTTTCCATTTGATGTCCGGCAGTTCATTGACGGGCTGGAACACGAAATTTCCACCGGTCGTGAAGATCAACACCGTATGCTGCGTATTGAGATTGCCTTCAAACAACAGATGGTCGCTGTCTTTCATGGCGAAATCCTTGCCGTTCGATGCCGCATGGGAGCGGGTGCTCGTCCGTTTCACATAGCCTTCTTTTGTCACGGTAACGATGACTTCTTCACTTGGAATCATGATTTCGCGCGTAATGGTCAACTCTTCGATCTTTTCTTCGATTTCGGAGCGCCGTGGCTCTGCGAATTTCTTGCGAATGGCCTGCAATTCTTTTTTGATGAGGTTTTTCAACTTTGTCGTACTCGTCAAGATGCCGGTCAGTTCGGCAATGAGTTTACGCAAGCTTTCTTCTTCTTTTTCGAGCTCGGTGATATCGGTATTCGTCAGTCGGTAGAGCTGCAAGGAGACGATCGCTTCTGCCTGCGCTTCTGAAAACTCGAACTTCGAGATCAAATTGTTTTTCGCGTCGCGCTTGTCTTTCGACGCACGGATCGTTTTGATGACTTTATCGAGAATCGATAAGGCTTTGATCAAACCTTCAACAATGTGCATGCGGTCGCTTGCTTTTTGCAAGTCAAATTCCGAGCGTTTCGTCACGACTTCTTTTTGGTGTTCGATATAGGCATCAAGCATCGTCGGCAAAGTCATCATCGTCGGACGGCGGTGGTGAATCGCGACCATATTGAAGTTATAGCTGATTTGCAGGTCGGTGTTCTTGTACAAATAGTTCAAAATGCCGGCTGCTTGCACTTCTTTTTTCAATTCGATGACGATGCGAAGGCCCGTGCGGTCGGATTCATCGCGCACTTCGGAAATGCCGTCGAGTTTACGGTCAAAGCGGTGGTCATCAATTTTTTTAATGAGGCTCGCTTTGTTCACTTCAAATGGAATTTCCGTGATGACGATTTGTTCTTTGCCGCCTTTTAACGGTTCAACGGCTGCTTTGGAACGGACGACGATTTTGCCGCGCCCGGTCTCATAAGCTTTTTTGATGCCCTCGACGCCTTGGATGATGCCGCCGGTCGGGAAATCCGGACCTTTGAGAACTGTCATCAATTCATCGATCGAAGCATCCGGCTTGTCGATGCGCATGAGGACCGCGTCAAGCGCTTCGTGTAGCGCATGCGGCGGGATGTCGGTTGCATACCCAGCAGAAATCCCAGTCGAGCCGTTGACGAGCAAGTTCGGGAACCGCGCCGGCAACACGGTCGGTTCAACGTCCACATCGTCGAAATTCGGGATGAATTCGACGGTGCGTTTTTCAATGTCGCGCAATAGTTCGCCGGAAATCGCGGAAAGCCGGGCTTCCGTATAACGCATTGCGGCCGGAGAATCTCCGTCCATCGAGCCGTTATTGCCGTGCATTTCCACCAGCATGTGGCGGATTTTCCAGTCCTGGCTAAGCCGGACCATCGCTTCATACACAGAGCTATCGCCGTGCGGATGGTAATTACCGATGACATTCCCGACCGTTTTGGCGGATTTCCGGAACGCTTTGTCATTGGTATTGCCTTCGTGATGCATGGCATACAAGATGCGGCGCTGCACGGGCTTCAGCCCATCGCGGGCATCCGGCAAGGCGCGGTCTTGGATAATGTACTTACTATAGCGGCCAAACCGATCGCCGATGACTTCTTCTAAGGGCAGATCTTGGAAACGTTCGGTTTGTGTCATACGAGTTCCTCCTCAGCGTGAATCAAATCATTTTCTAAGATATTGCTGTCGTCTTCAAGTCCGAAGTCGACGTTGTTTTCAATCCATTTGCGGCGCGGTTCGACTTTATCGCCCATCAACGTCGTGATGCGGCGTTCAGCGCGCGCGCCGTCTTCGATCGTCACACGGATCAAGGTGCGCGATTCCGGATTCATCGTCGTCTCCCACAATTGGTCAGCGTTCATTTCCCCGAGACCTTTATAGCGCTGGAGCATATAGCCTTTGCCGATTTTCTTAATCGACTTATCGAGGTCCGCTTCGGTCCATGCGTAATCGACCACTTCTTTTTTGCCTACGCCTTTTGAGACTTTGTACAGTGGCGGCAAGGCGATAAACACTTTTCCGGCTTCGATCAATGGCTTCATGTAGCGGTAGAAGAACGTCAACAGCAAGACTTGGATATGCGCGCCGTCGGTATCGGCATCGGTCATGATGATGACTTTATTATAAGCGATGTCATCGACGGAGAAGTCAGAAGACACACCGCCGCCGATTGCGTGGATGATGGTGGCGATTTCTTCGTTTTTCATAATTTCTTCCAGTTTCGCTTTTTCAGTGTTAACGACTTTCCCGCGCAGCGGCAAGATCGCCTGGAACGTCCGGTCGCGGCCTTGTTTCGCCGAACCGCCGGCCGAGTCGCCCTCGACCAGGTACAATTCATTCTTTTTGGCGTTGCGCGACTGCGCTGGTGTCAATTTTCCGGACAATAACGTATCGGATTTCTTGCGTTTTTTGCCATTTCGGGCATCTTCCCGCGCTTTTCGTGCGGCGAGACGCGCCTGAGACGCTCGTATTGCTTTGCGGACGAGTGAAGCACTGTGTTCCGCGTTCTCCTCGAGAAAGTACATCAATTGCTGGGAGATGACCGCATCAACCGCACCGCGGGCTTCGCTTGTGCCGAGTTTGCTTTTCGTCTGCCCCTCAAATTGCAGCAACGCTTCCGGGATGCGCACCGAAACAATCGCCGCCAAGCCTTCGCGGATGTCGGAGCCTTCAAGGTTCTTGTCTTTGTCTTTCAACAAATTGATTTTGCGTGCGTAATCATTGAACACACGGGTCATGGCCGCTTTGGCGCCCGTTTCGTGCGTCCCGCCGTCTCGCGTTCGGACATTGTTGACGAACGACACAATCGTTTCGGAATAGCCATCGTTGAACTGGAACGCAAATTCGACTTCCAAGCTGTCGCTTTGGCCTTCCATGTACGCCACTTTATGAAGGACGTCTTTTTCTTCGTTCAAGTATTCAACGAACGCTTTGATGCCGGTTTCATAAAAGAAGCTCTCGCCCGTTTGGTTGCGTTCATCGATTAGTTCGATGTTCATGCCTTTCATAAGGAACGCGGATTCACGCAAGCGTTCGCTTAGCGTGTCGTAATTGTATTTGGATGCGCTAAAAATGCTTTCGTCCGGCAAAAAGTGAATCAACGTGCCCGATTCTTTCGTTTTGCCGATTTCTTCTAAGGTCGTCGCGGGTTTGCCGCCGTTCTCAAAACGCTGGCGGTATTTGCGCCCGTCACGGTGGATCGTCACTTCGAGAAAGCTCGATAAGGCGTTGACGACAGAAGCGCCGACACCGTGAAGCCCGCCACTCGTCTTATAACCGCCCTGGCCAAACTTGCCCCCTGCATGAAGCACTGTCAAAATGACTTCCGGTGTTGGTTTGCCGCTTCTGTGCATTCCTGTAGGCATGCCGCGGCCGTAGTCACGCACGCTGATGCTGTTGTTCTCGTGAATGGTGACAGTGATGCGGTCGCCATAACCGGCAAGCGCTTCGTCGACTGAGTTGTCGACAATCTCGTAAACTAAATGGTGAAGCCCGCGGGAATCGGTTGAACCGATGTACATCCCGGGGCGTTTGCGTACAGCATCCAGCCCCTCTAGAACTTGGATCGCTTCTTCGTTGTATGCATTGTTGTTCGTTTTAGCCATCTATTTCCCTCCGCAAACATTTGTTCGTATACTCTCTTCTTTTAATCGTATGCCATACGAGGCGTTCCTGTCAATGTTCATAGAAAAAGAGCGCTAGGCGCCCTTCGTGAAAACTGCTATTTCAGGATGGCATGTTCGACTTTAATGCAACGGTCCATAATGACGGTGTAGCCGCCAGCTTGGAGGCGATCGAAGACCTCTTCGTCGACAACGTTCAGTTGCGTCCAGAACACCGGTGCCTTCATTTTGAGAAAATCTTTGGCAATGGCCGGCAAAAATTCACTGCGGCGGAATACATTGACGATGTCGACCGGTTCCGGAATGTCTGCAAGCGTCGCATAGCTCTTCTCCCCGAGCACTTCATCTGCCATTGGATTGACCGGGATGATGCGGTAGCCTGCGTCTTGCATCGCTTTGGATACCATATAAGAAGTTCTCATCGGATTCGGACTCAAGCCGACAACGGCAATGGTCTTAGCGTTGTCGAGTACTTCTTTGATTTCTGTGCGTTCTGGGTTTTTCAAGAAAATCACCTGTCCTTTTAGTCTATCATACATGAAAGCCGGCCGTTTGTTGAATAATCCGTCATCTATTGTTTCTGTCTCTTCGGTCATGGTAAACTATAGAAAAGAAAACAGTGTACGTCAAAGGAGTCAATCATGAACATTTTGCTTCCGGTAATCATCGCTTATTTACTTGGATCCATTCCCTCAGCATTATGGATCGGAAAATTATTTTACAACACGGACATTCGAACCAAAGGAAGCGGCAATTTGGGGGCGACCAATACGTTTCGCGTGCTTGGCCCTAAAGCCGGATTTGTCGTCACCATTATGGACATTTTAAAAGGCACAGCCGCAACATTATTGCCACTCGTGCTCACCACCGATGTTCACCCTCTCATACTCGGGGTGATCGCCGTTATCGGGCATATGTTTCCGGTGTTTGCGCGCTTTAAAGGCGGCAAAGCCGTGGCTACTTCCGGCGGGATCTTGCTTGGCTATCAATGGCCCTTGTTTTTACTTGCTGTCGCCGTCTTATTGATTGCGTTGAAGATCACGAAAATGGTATCGTTGTCTTCTATCATTTTGGCGCTTGTGTCAGTCGTCTATACGATCATTTACACGCTCAATACCGGTGATTACTTGTTTTTCGCCGTGATTTTAACACTCGCCACTTTTATCATATACCGGCATCGCGCGAATATCGCACGAATCCGCGCAGGTACCGAACCCAAGATCAAGTGGTAGGACCCGAAAGGACGTGTTTGCATGGAGATCCATTTGAGCAAAGATGCACGAGATTGGTTCCATAACGAAATGGAAGTTGAGGCCGGTGAAGCGGTGCGCTTTTTCGTCCGCTACGGAGGCGCTGGCTTGCAGCCGGGCTTCTCGCTCGGTGTCACAAAAGACAGTCCGTACGAAGCGGTAACTCGACTCGAAGAAGATCAAGTGCTTTATTTCATCGAAGAAGCCGATCAATGGTATTTCGATGAACACGACCTGCATGTCACCGTAGATGATACATTAGGTGAATTGAGTTATTCATACGAAACAAAAGAAGCATGACGCCAAATCGCGTCATGCTTCTTTTTTATTCATTTTATTCATTTGAGGATTTGGTCAATCGAGTCAATTGGTCCAAATGCCCTTCTGCCTTCAGGATTTCGGCTTGTCTATCACCGAATAAATCGAAATGCGGGTAGTCATTTCGTAAATCCATCCATTCACGTCTCAATCCGTAGCGACTGCCCCAATCAGCGAGTTTGTCGATGTCACTGCAGCCAACTTTCGTTACCGTGTTGCAGCCAGGGAACCGGTGGTCTAGCCAGTAATGGGTCAAAAACGAAATCTGGCCATTTTGCACATTCTGTTTCCAGCGCTCCAATTCAGGTCGTCGGATTCCAAATGCCATTGTCTGCCCCCTTCACCACTTCTTTGTATTTGGCATCCCACTCAGGCGCCACTTTGGCCAGCGGAACGGGACGGAAAGTGTCTTTTTTCACTACGACATGCTCGGAGGTCGCTTTTGCGGCGAGTGTGCCATCTTCGTGGAGCACTTCGTAGCCGTAGGTGGTCCGCAAGCGGCCGTGAGACTCTATCCAGGTTTTAACACGTGCTTTTTGCCCGTAGCGCAGCGCTGCTTTGTATTGGATGGAGATATCCGTCACCGGGGACAAGAACCCTTGCGATTCCATGCCGGCATACGTAAATCCGAGATCCTCGATCAATTGTGTGCGCCCGAGCTCGAGCCAGATCAAGTAATTGGCGTGATAGACGACGCCCATCTGGTCGGTCTCCGCGTAGCGGATTTCAATTTCTTTTTCGCTTATGTACATTTTCTTCACCTCTCTACTAGTATACAGGACATGCCTTCGGTTCAAAAAGCACAAGGCCCTGAGCCCAAACCAACTCGCTTTGAAATGGCTCTTGTCTAGTTGCTTACACTAGAAGGAAAATCGCTTGTCTGTAACCTGTCTCTGCCCAACAAAAAAAGGCCGCCCGAGGGCAGCCTTTTTATTTTATGCTTCTAGCAATTTGTTGCGGAGTACCATTTGCAGGATACCGCCATGACGGAAGTAGTCGACTTCCACTTCAGAATCGAAGCGTGCGAGGACTTTGAATTCCGTTACTTTGCCATCTTCAGCAGTAGCTGTAGCTGTCAAGACGTCGCGAGGTTTCACGTCGTCGGACAAGTTAACGCTGATGGTTTCGTGGCCTGTCAGACCAAGAGAATCTGCGCTTTCGCCATTGACGAATTGAAGCGGCAAGACGCCCATCATGACAAGGTTCGAACGGTGGATACGCTCATAGCTTTCTGCGATAACTGTTTTGACACCTAGAAGGAATGTCCCTTTAGCAGCCCAGTCACGAGAAGAGCCCATGCCGTAGTCTTTGCCGGCTAGAACCACCAGGCCAGTGCCTTGCTCTTGATACTTCATGCATGCATCAAAGATTGGCATTACTTCGCCAGTCGGCCAGAATGTCGTGAAGCCGCCAGTTGTGCCTGGTGCGACTTGGTTACGGATGCGGATGTTCGCAAACGTACCGCGCATCATAACTTCGTGGTTACCGCGACGAGAGCCGTAAGAGTTGAAGTTACGCGGCTCGACGCCATGCTCACGCAAGTACAAGCCAGCTGGCGTATCTTTGCCGATCGCGCCTGCAGGTGAAATGTGGTCCGTCGTGATGGAATCAGCGAATTTCGCCATGACACGAAGGCCAGAAAGCGGCTGAATCGGTGCCGGCTCTTTCGACATGCCTGTGAAGAACGGCGGGTTTTGAATGTACGTTGAGTTGTCATCGAAGGCATACAATGAATCATCATTTGTTTCGATGGCATTCCATTCTGCGTTTTCAGTGAAGACATGTTCGTATTCTTTGCGGAACAACTCAGGCGTTACTGTAGAGTGGACAACGTCTTTCACTTCTTCAGTAGAAGGCCAGATATCTTTAAAGAATACATCGTTGCCGTCTTGGTCTTGTCCGATTGGATCCACTTCAAAGTCGATGTCCACTGTACCAGCAAGTGCATACGCCACAACAAGCATTGGGGATGCCAAGTAGTTTGCTTTTACTAATGGGTGGATACGTCCTTCAAAGTTACGGTTACCGGACAACACAGAAGAAACGAGCAAGTCGTTTTCAACGATTGCTTCTTCGATTTCAGGAAGAAGTGGGCCGGAGTTACCGATACATGTCGTACAGCCGTAACCAACCAAGTTAAAGCCGATTTGGTTCATGTAGTCAAGCAAACCAGAATCGCTCAAATAGCCTGTAACGACTTTCGAACCTGGTGCCAGTGAAGTTTTCACGTATGCCGGCGGCGTCAAGCCTTTTTCGACTGCTTTTTTCGCAACGAGTCCAGCGCCAAGCATAACGTACGGGTTGGACGTGTTTGTGCAAGATGTAATCGCAGCAATCGCCAAAGCACCTGTTTTCATTTCAGCTGTTTTGCCATCGTTAAATTTCACCGTTGCGGTTTTGTTGATTTCTTCTTGGTCCAACGCAAAACCGTGTGGGCCTTCTGGGCCTGTGACAGCTGTGTTGAATTCTTTTTTCATTTGAGACAATGGAATCAAATCTTGCGGACGTTTTGGACCGGACAAGTTCGGTTCGATTGTCGTCAAGTCGATTTCGACAAGGTCCGTGTAAATCGGATCTTCGTTGTCGACCGTGAAGAACATATCGTTTGCTTTTAAGTATTCTTTTGTCACGGCAATTTGCTCTTCTGTACGGGCTGTCAAGCGCATGTAAGTCAACGCTTCTTCGTCTACTGGGAAGAATCCGCAAGTAGCGCCGTATTCAGGTGCCATGTTGGCAATCGTCGCACGGTCTGCAAGCGGCAATGTCGTAACGCCAGGACCGAAGAACTCGACAAATTTGCCGACTACGCCTTTTTTACGCAAAGTTTCTGTAACTTTGAGTGCCAAATCTGTCGCGGTTGCGCCGTTTGGCAATTCGCCAGTCATTTTCACGCCGATAACTTCAGGAATCGGGAAGTAAGAAGGCTGTCCAAGCATGCCTGCTTCCGCTTCGATTCCGCCAACGCCCCATCCTAGTACGCCGATTCCATTGATCATCGTTGTATGGGAATCTGTACCGACCAGTGTATCTGGGAAGGCTTCGAATGTGCCATCTTCGTTTTCGATCGCATGGACAACATTTGCCAAATACTCAAGGTTTACTTGGTGAACGATCCCTGTTGCTGGTGGAACTGCACGATAGTTATCGTACGCTTTTTGAGCCCAGTTAAGGAACTGGTAACGCTCTGCATTGCGTTCGAATTCAAATTCCATATTCGCGCGCAGTGCATCTTCAGTACCGTAACGGTCAACTTGTACCGAGTGGTCAATAACCAAATCAACCGGGATTTCTGGGTTGATCTTGTCTGGGTCTCCGCCCATTTCAGACATTGCTGAACGAAGCGCTGCCAAGTCGACAACGACCGGTACACCGGTGAAGTCTTGAAGGATGACACGGGAAGGTTTGAATGGAACTTCTGCTTCTTTGTTCGCATCTTTACCCCATTTTGCGAGTTCTTCTACATGTTCGTCATTGATGACATAGCCGTCGTGCTGGCGCAATACGGATTCCAATAGTACTTTTACAGAGTACGGAAGGCGAGATACTTTCGCGATCCCCGCTTCTTCGAGTGCAGCGAGACGATAATAATTATACGTCTTGCCGTTAAGCTCGAACGACGTGCGGCTGTTGTGCAAACTGCTCTTTGCCATAATCGTGTTCCTCCTTTAAATCTTCTGAAAAGGCGTGTTACCGCGTCTTTTCTCCTCTTCCATCATACCGAAACAATGTGCATAAGTAAATTACATTAAAATTATACATTCTGATAAGTTTTTCTAATGACTAATTCTTTTTCTCATCGATTTTGCTTAAGGTCTCTTCTAATTGAGCTAAGTGGCGTTTCTCGTGATAACCGACAAATGGAAACCATTGAACTAGCGGCACATCGCCGAAAACAGGATGAGGCATGGAGTTCTTCTGAAGCGTTTCCTGATCTGTTCGCGCATAAACTTCGTATAGGCGGTTTCTCGACTCATTTAATTTCTCTTTCATTTCAGCTAAAGTGATAAATGTTTCTTCAGGCACCGTGTGATCTGGCGCTTCAACTTTCACTTTGCGGTTGACCGATAGTTGAATCGGTTTCTTTATTGCTTTTTTCTGTTGATTTTTCTCTACGGTTTTAGCTACGCCAGCTGTTATGGTCTGCTCCATCTTATAGAGATGGTCCAAAATCTGCATAGCTGACCATTCATCAGCCGACGGTTTCTCGTTTAGTTCCTTGTCACTGAATGGTTCAACACTTTTCAAAATCGTGTGGCGTATTCTTGCGTTTTCTTCAGTTTGCAATTATTGCACCTCATTTCTACTTCCCATTATCTTTCTTTATACCCGCTTTGTCGATGATCATTCGTTTTTGCTGCCTTTTCAGTTAGTTTGGGGGCTGTTTTTTTCTTTTTCTTTAATATCCTTAAGTAGTTTGATACTTATGAATGAATAAATCCTCGCTTCAGTCATTTCTCGCTAAAACAAGGGAAAGTACGTTCTATTCTGCCTAAAAACTGGTATAATGAATAAAACCTAGTTAGAGAGGTGAATGTCCATGCCATATGGTTATGAAAAATACAGACTGGATAACGGCATTAGCCCGAATACAGTTGTCCATGAAGTCCAATTGATCCGTGCCCTGTTTGCTTTTTTGCGTAAAACCTATAAAAAATCGGTCGAGCCTCATGAAATTCGCCCTTCCGATATTCAGCAATTTCTATTGGAGCAAAAAGAAGCCGGCATCAAAGACAGCACCTTGAACCGCAAACTGATTTTTATCCGCCTCTGGTTCGATTACATGTGGCAAATCGGCAAGATCCCAAATGATTTTATGCCGAAGTTCAAATTGAACCATAAACTTGACTTAAAGCCTCACGACATCGAAGTTGATTATGGGCATCTGTTGGAAAAGAAACCAGATGTTTTGAAATCTATCAAATTGCCACTTAACGCTAAGCTATTGTATGTCTTTTACTTGAGAGGCTTGCGGCTTCGCGATATGGTGACGATCGATATCGATAATTTTATAAACGATGAAGATGGTCTCCACCTGGACGTCGAAAAGAAAGATGGCTACCATTGCACATTGCATTTTGACTCGTTAGAAGAAGCGGTGATGGAAAAAGGGATCGAACGGGCAAAAGCACGTGGCACTTCCTTCCTGCTGTCATCTAAAGTAAAAGACGAGTTTACCCATTTTCAAATGGGTTCTTTGTCCGACTACACCGAAGCTTTGTCAGAATTTGTCGGTGCGCCCATACGTTCCGGCGATATCCGATTTGCCTACGTCCACCACCTGTATTCGGTTGACCATAAGAATTTGGAAGAAATTCAGGAGATTCTCGGTGTTTCACTCGATTCAGCATCTCGTATGCTGAAAGATTCCCTTGTGCGCATGAAACGGCAAGCCCATCCGCCAATATAAAAACACACCCGATTCTAGCAATCGGGTGTGTTTTTATGTTCGATTTGAACTTGTGAAGGTTTTTTACACGAGAAAGCCGAAATCAAATGCAAAGCTGAAAATAACGAGTGTGTGGATGACTGTAAACCATACACCTTGTCTATTGAGTTTTTCCAAGTTTTCATATTTCATCAAACACACCCCTTTGCTGTTTTGTTTATTATAATAAGTTTTCAGAAAATTGGCAAGTTATTAATACTGCATATGTATTGAGCGTTTCCCCCATTAGCATATTGTGAAAACGGGTATACTAATAGAAAATTGGAGGCGATATAAGATGAACAAAGCATTACTAGTAGTTGATTACACAGTCGATTTTGTTGCACAGGACGGTGCTTTGACTTGCGGAGCACCCGGGCAGGAAATTGAGGAAGCGATCTGTGCGTTGACAGAACAATTTCTCGAAACCGGTGATTTCGTGGTCTTGCCCGTGGATCTCCACGAATCAGATGATCCTTATCATCCGGAGACGAAATTGTTTCCCCCACACAACATCAAAGGGACTGCCGGACGCAAATTATACGGACGTCTCCAAGCTATATATGATCGCCATCAAGAAGACATCGTCTGGATGGACAAAACCCGCTATAGTGCCTTCGCAGGGACGCGGCTCGAATTATTGCTTCGCGAGCGTAGTATTGAAGAAGTGCATATCGTAGGCGTCTGCACAGATATTTGCGTACTTCATACAGCTATCGATGCTTATAACAAAGGTTTTGAAATTGTCATCCATGAACAAGCCGTCGCAAGTTTCGACGATGCCGGCCACCGCTATGCCATGAGGCACTTTGAAACTATTCTAGGCGCACGAATAAAATAATTTTGCAGTTCTATGTTTTAAAAGTCCTATTTATGGTTATACCTAGAGTGTAGCATTTATAACAATAAAACATTTTGAAGGAGCTGGAAAGAATGGGATTCATTTTATATCTAATCGTAGGCGGTATCATTGGTTGGCTAGCCGGCCTGATCCTCGGGAAAGACATTCCTGGCGGCATCATCGGTAACATCATTGCAGGTATCATCGGTGCATGGTTAGGCGGCATGCTTTTAGGAGACATGGGACCATCCATCGCGGACGTAGCAATTATTCCGGCATTGATTGGTGCATTGATCTTTGTCTTCGTTCTTAGCTTGATCCTCGGATCAATGAACAAAGGACGCAAACGCGCATAATCAAAAAAAGAGTGGACTCCGGTCCACTCTTTTTTTTATGAATTATTGTATTGTTCTTCAAAGCGTCCGTAATAATGAAGAATGTCTTCCACGTATTCATCACTATGGTTGTAACGGTAAATTGCTTGTTCTAAGTCGCCTTCCGCTGCCCCGTTTTGCGCCAGGTAATTAGCAGCGCTGTAGAGTGCATCTGCCAAATCGTAAGGGTCCGCTACCCCGTCGCCGTTCGCATCAACGCCGTAGCCACCATATTTTGCAATAACTTGCGGGTTGGTTTTGTCCGCTTCCGGGATTTTTCCTTGCCCTTGCCCCGAACACGTCGGATGGCTCCAGCCGACAAATGTGCAAGGCATGAACTGCATATGCCCTTCCGCTCCGACCGGCGATAACAAGGGGTCCATCGTCGAAAATTTTGTTTCGATGCGGTGATGGGCCGCGAGTAAGGTCCACGGAATGTCGTAGCGTTCGGCTGCTTCCTGATAAAGCGCGATGTTTTCTTCTGGAAATGGGACTTCAAACATTTGGTCTTGCCCTTTTTGCACCGTTTCCTTGACGGTATCGCCGTAAGAGGAATATGCCATTACAGCGAGGAGCGTAAACGCGACAATCGCTGCCGGAATCAAAGCCACGACGAAAAGAAACTTTAAAGCAAGCGAAGGTTTTTTTCGTTTTTTCTGTTTCATATGTTCACACCTATAGTTTCTTTTGCCTCAGTTTACCACAGCACCTCCTTTATTACCTGTTTATCGCAAGGGACAAACGCAAGTTTGAAGCAGGAGAAGTAAAAGCAAGCGAGAATTATGTATAATCGGGAATCGGAAGGAGGAATAATTTATGTGGGAAGATTTTAAGAAATTTGCTTTAAAAGGCAATGTGCTGGATTTGGCAATAGCGGTAGTCATTGGTGCCGCATTCGGTAAAATTGTCACTTCGCTTGTTGAAGACATCATCATGCCTGGGGTCGGAATCTTGCTCGGTGGATTCAGTGTCGAGGATTTGACTTATACCTTTAATGGTGCAGAACTTCGCTATGGCGCATTCGCGCAATCCGTCATCGACTTTTTCATTATCGCCTTTTCTATTTTTATGGTGATTCGTTTATTTACGCGCATGAAACGCGAAAAAGATGTGCCGGCGGAAGAAGAACCGCAAGTACTCGACAAAAAAGAAGAATTATTGGTCGAGATCCGCGATCTTTTGTCAAAAGAAAAAACCGGCCAATGACCGGTCTCCTCTCAAGCTGCCGAACTCGTTCGGCAGCTTTTTATTGGTTTAACTGCGACAGTTCTTGCATATCCTTGATGATTTCTTCAGTCGGGACTTGCTCAAAGCCGTCGTAATTTCCGACGACTTCCCCTTTTTGGTCTACCAAGTAAAAAGAAGTACCGTGGATAACCTGGTCACTATTCGGGTCGTTCTTAACCAAGGATTTGAAATTTTCCGTCGCGAACTCTGCAATTTCATCTTGCGAATAGCCCGTCAGCAAATGCCATTTGCTTTCGTCAGAAATCGGATAATGCGACAAGTATTCCTGCATTTTCTCTGGCGTATCTTCATTCGGGTCTACACTGAACGCGACGATTTTATAATCGCTCAGTCCATTCGACTCCAAATCCTTCTGCAAATCAGCCATATTGAAAGTCATCGGCGGACATACCGTCTCACAGTTCGTAAAAACAAATGTTGCGAGCCACGGTGTCCCTTCCAAATCCTCATTGCTCAGTTGCTCACCTCGATGATCGGTGTAATGAAACTCTTCCACCGTTTCAGCGCCACATGCAGCTAAAAGCAGCAGCATACACAGTAGCGCCATCCATTTCCACATCATAGTATTGCCCCCACTCTCATAACTGCCTATATCATAGCTGAACAAACGCTTCAAAACAATCCGGGTTGTCGCTTCAGAAATCACAACTTTGTGAATTACGGCGCTTTCATGGTAATGAGCGCGTCGTGAATAGCCACAAGTTTGCCTTCCACGCGGTGCATCAGGTAAAACGAAACGAATATCGGAAACCCTAGCTCTTGTATCCATTGCATCCACTCTTGCATCGAAGCGCCTCCTTTCTTTGTAAAAAAAGCCCTCCCGCATTTGCGGGAAGGCCCTGTATATTAAACTTCGTATTCGACGATGTTGCGTTCAACAACACGTGCGCCTTTGACAAGCGCAAATGGCGAGCCGCCGACTGCAAAAATATTCTGGTCGACGATTGACTGCATGCCCGTAGCGATTTCTTGTGCCGTCAAGTTTTCGCGTGGTTCATCGACCGTCAAAGTGACGGCTTTGTTTGCGGCTGTTTCAAAAATCAATTCCAATGTTTTTGCCATCTGTAGACTCCCCCCTCATTATTGGTAAATGCTCGAACCGGAGATTTTCTCCAGTTCCATAAGCGGTTTTGTGCCGAATGCTTCCAACACTTGCGCTGCCTGGAAAATCCCATCAGCAGTGGCCGCTTCTGCCACGTTCGGATACGCCTTTACTTTACGCTTCAAACGTCCTTGCTCATCAAGCCCGTTGTCAAACGTCAAGCGCATGCTGGCGTTCTTAAAATCACTGAATGCCATATTGCTCACCCCCTTTCATTCGCTATATAGACATAAACGTGAAAAAAGGATACATTTCAGGTGAATTTTTTTTCGCTGGCTTCTATAATGGTAGAGAGAATGATTGAGGTGAGACAAAGTGGAATTAGCAGGCTGGTTTTTATGGTTCATATTATTTTGGGTCGTGGTGTTGGTCGGGCTGTTTGCGATCGGCGGCTATTTTATGTTCCGGAAATTCTTGAAATCGATGCCGAAAAAAGACGGCTTGTCCGATCTGAACTGGGAAGAATATTATGTAGAGAAAACGATTCATCTATGGGGCGCTAAAGAAAAAGAACTGCTCAATGAACTCGTGCAGCCGGTGCCGGATCTGTTCCGCCCGGTAGCGAAACAAAAGATTGCAGGGCGCATTGGCGAAATCTTGCTTGAGGAAAAAGCCAAAAAGATGGAAATGCAACACATCATCCGCGGCTATATCCAAGCAACGCCAAAGCGTGACCATAAATTTTTGCGCAAAAAAATGGGGGAACTCGAAATCGATCTTACTCCCTACGAACAATACTTTGATCAATGACTACACGAAAAACGCTGTCCCCTATTCGGGAACAGCGTTTTTTTGTTGTGCGATCGATTGATATTTGCGCAGCATCGCGAGGCGCCATGGCACCAGCATACCAAAAGCGAGCAGCCAAAACATGCCGCCTAGTTCCCCGACATCAATCGAGGAACTCAGAATAACTTTCGCCAGCAACCGCACGAGCAATAACCCAAGCAAAATGAAAACAAATGCTTTTGAGCGCTTTAAATAGATTTCCCCATCCCGCACCTCAAAATTCGATGTGCGGATCAAGATGATCGAAAACAAAATACCGACCAATAGCGCTTCAGCAATTTGCAGTGGCGCTACACGGAAAAACGGGAAAATGAACATCAATGCGCCGGTCGACATGAACAGAGGCGGCAAGATGATTTTCTTGACCGATGCCGGCTTTTTTGCCGATTTTGACCGGACAATGATTGCGAGCGTACCCATGATGAGTGCGCCGATCGTGGTCACCGCTAGAAACACGGCAGGCGGGATGCTATTGAATAATTCATCCATCCAGTTCTGCCTCCAATTCGCCGAGACGGCTCTTCAGCTCATCCATGCGTACAAAGCGGGCGAAACGCAATTGTTCTTTGCCGTGCTTGAATAACAGGACTACTGGCGCTGTAAACAACGTCAACTGTCCAGAAAGTTCGGGCACGCGCGCAGCATTTACCAAATAGAATGGGATCGAGGCATTTGGCTCCAATTCTTCCACTTGCGGCTTCAGCCCTTCGCACACCGAACAATGGTCAGTTTTAACGAACAGCAGAAACGATTCGCGGCTTGCTATTTTTTGTTGGAATTGATCCATTGAAGAAATGGTTTCCATCTCATCACCTACTTTTTATAATCCTTGGAAGTCTCCGAAAATCGGGCTCAAAATGCGAATAATGTATGTCATGCCATCAAAGAATAGCAAAACCCCTACGGCAATCATGATGAATCCGCCGACTTTCATGATGGTATTGTGGTGTTTACGCAACCAGCCAAGGCGAGTGACGAAAAACGATAAAACGAAAAACGGAATCGCAAAGCCGAGTACGTAAGCAAGCATATACCAGATGCCTGATCCCGGATTGGTCGCAGCAAGCGCATAAATCGCCGCTGTGATCGGGCCGGTACAAGGGGTCCAGCCAGCCGCAAAGGCCAGGCCGATGACAAAAGTCCCTAAAAATCCGGACGGTCGGTTCTTAAATGAAAACTTACGGTCTTGCATCAAGAATTTTGGCGTAAAGACCCCCACTATCATTAGTCCAAAAATGACAATGAACAAAGCGCCTACTTGACGAATCAATTCGTCATAACGCACGAACCATTCATAAAAGAATGATGTGCTGAAACCTAAGGCGATGAAGATTGTGGAAAAGCCCAGGAGGAAAAACAGGGTATGGAACATTCCACGCCGTTGCATTACTTTCCGGTCGTTTTTAATCTCATCCATGGTCATGCCTGTAATATAGGATAAAAAAGCTGGATACAAAGGCAATGTACATGGCGAGATGAAACTTAAAAATCCGGCACCGAAAGCCAATAATAAATTAATATCGGTTGCCATTCAAACACGCTCCTCTCTTACGAATTCTATCTTATCAGAGATGGTGCGTAAAAACTGTCAAATAGCCTGTGAAATCTTTATGGACATTTCGATGAACTTCATACTTTTCTTATTCCACCGATAAAGACATGCAAAGAAAAACCGGCTCTCTTTAGGGGGAAGAGAGCCGGGTACTGATGCTTGCTCGCTGTACCAAACAAAGCAAGCACAACTATAAATGGACTATCGCTCACCCGATGAGTTTCTTGGCTAGTCCCAATTGATGATGAACTTGATCAAATCCTGTCCCGCCGAGTGAATTGCGGCGTTTAACCGCCGTCTCGGGAAGCAAGGTTTCATAGATATCGTCTTCAATGAGCGGGCTGGCTGCCTGGAGATCCTCGAGCGGTAAGTCTTTTAAATAATAGCCTCGCTGGATGCACGTGAACACCAATTTACCTGTCACATCGTGTGCTTCGCGGAACGGCATGCCTTTTGCCGCCAAGTAATCGGCCAGTTCGGTGGCATTTGAAAAGTCGGAGTTAACCGCTTTTTCCATCGACGCGGTATTGACGTTCATCGTCCGGATCATGCCTTCAAAGATCGGCAATGAGCCCATTAACGTATGGACTGTGTCAAACATGCCTTCTTTGTCTTCTTGCATATCTTTATTATAGGCAAGCGGCAAGCCTTTCAAAGTCGTCAACAAGCCAAATAGATTGCCATAGACGCGACCGGTCTTGCCACGGACAAGCTCCGCCATATCCGGGTTTTTCTTTTGCGGCATGATGCTCGAGCCAGTCGAAAAAGTGTCGTCAAGCTCGATAAAACGGAACTCTTCGCTCGACCAGAGAATGATTTCCTCGGCAAAGCGCGATAAGTGCATCATAAGCATCGATGAATTGCTGAGAAATTCCAGGATAAAGTCGCGATCGCTGACAGCATCCAGGCTGTTTTGGTAAACGCCTGAGAAACCGAGCAGCTCAGCGGACAGTTCGCGGTCAATCGGGAAACTCGTGCCAGACATCGCTCCAGCTCCTAAAGGCGAAACGTCAATGCGCTTCAAGGATTCCTGCATGCGTTCTTTATCACGTTGCAGCATCCAGAAATACGTCATCAAATGATGGCCAAATGAAATCGGCTGCGCGCGCTGAAGATGGGTATACCCCGGCACGACCGTTTCTACATGCGCTTCCGCCTGTTCGACGATTGCCGACTGAAAACCTTCGATCAACTCGATGATTTCCGTTACACGGTTTTTCAAATAAAGATGCATATCGGTTGCGACCTGGTCGTTGCGGCTTCTGCCGGTATGCAGTTTGCCGCCGACAGGGCCGATTTCATCGATCAATAGTTTTTCTAAGTTCAAGTGGATGTCTTCGTTCGATACGCTGTACTCGAGTCCGCCTTCCTGCGCTTTTTGCTGAAGGGTCTGGAGTCCCGATAAGATCAGGTCAGCGTCTTGTGCCGGAAGAATCTTGCAGGCAGCTAGCATCTGTACGTGCGCCATGCTGCCCTGAAGATCCTCGAGCACTATTTTCTGGTCAAAGGAAATAGAAGCCCCGAACTCATCGACCCACTGTTCAGCTGTCTTTTGGAAACGACCGCCCCACAGTTTGGTCATAGCTGTACCTCCTCTTTAACTTGTGCTGTAATGGCCACTTCTTTCTTGTTGATTTTCGAATTGACGACAGTCGGCAAGCCCCATAGCTCGATGAATCCGACCGCAGATTCGTGGTTGAACGTATCATCTGTCGAGTAAGTCGCGAGTTCTTCGCTGTATAGGGAGTTTGGTGACTTACGCCCTTCTGTGATGGCATGGCCCTTGAACAGTTTGACACGGACTGTGCCGTTGACGAACTCCTGCGTTTCTTTTAAGAACGCTTCAAGTGCGACACGTAGAGGTGAGAACCATAGTCCCTCGTAAATCAATTCTGTCATTTTCTTCTCGATGACCGGTTTGAAATGAGCCATTTCCTTCACTAAAGTAATGTCTTCAAGCTCTTTATGCGCGGCGATCAAAGTCATCGCTGCCGGAGCTTCATAGATTTCACGTGATTTGATGCCGACCAGTCTGTTTTCGACGTGGTCAATTCTGCCAACGCCATGTTTTCCGGCAATATGGTTTAGTTCAAAAATCAAATCCGTCAATTTATAGTCAATGCCGTTTAATTTTGTCGGTACGCCTTTAACGAATTCAATTTCCACGATATCCGGTGTATCCGGCGTATCCTCGAGTGCGTTAGTAATATCATATGCATCCGCTGGCGGAGTCGCCCATGGATCTTCTAAAATGCCGCATTCGTTGGCACGGCCCCACAAGTTCATATCGATAGAGAATGGCGAATCCAAATTGACGGGAACCGGCACATCATGCTGTTTGGCATAAGCGATCTCCTCGTCACGTGACCATCCCCACTGGCGAACTGGCGCGACCACTTCTAAATCGGGATTCAGAGATTTGATGGATACTTCAAAACGGACTTGGTCGTTGCCTTTTCCTGTGCAACCGTGAGCAACAGCCGTCGCGCCGCTTTCCACTGCGATTTCCACCAACTTCTTGGAAATTAACGGACGTGAAAGAGCTGAGACGAGCGGGTATTTGCCTTCGTATAAAGTATGTGCTTGAAGTGAAATGAGTGCATAGTCTTCGGCAAATTCGTCTCTAGCATCGATCATATAGCTTTCGACCGCTCCGACCTGCAGCGCTTTTTTCTTGATAAATTCTAAATCTTTTCCTTCTCCGATATCGAGACACACAGCGACAACGTCGTAGCCTTGTGATTTCAGCCACGGAATGGCCACCGATGTATCTAGTCCACCTGAGTATGCGAGTACGATTTTTTTGTTCATATAATATGACCTCCTGTATTTTTATGCGTTATATGCGATGAATATACACATAATATCACGGCTTTTTTAATAACGCAAGGAAAGTCGCGTATAAATTTTCATTTTTTTAAGGTAATATGCAAAAAAAGCCGCATTTCTTCTATAAGAAAGAAAACATGCCGCGCATAAAAAAACCGGACAGCGCATGGCCATCCGGGTAAGACATTCCTATGGATTGCCGTTTGGCTTACTCCTCGGCATCCTCTGTTTCGTCAGTTTCTTCTTCGTTTTCTTCATTACTTAATGTGTATTCCAATGTATTCATATCGATGCGCACTTCCGTCAGCTCACCGGTTTCCATTTTACTGAATAAAAAGCCGATCTCTTCGCCGCGCACGAGTGGCTGCCCCAGTATAATAAGGTCGGACAATTGCTCTTCATTGATGAAAGCTTGCAATGCGTCTGTCTGGCGCTTGGACTCCTCGTCTTGCAAGATGGTGATCTTGTCCGCTTCGCCTTGCATCGGGTATGATTCTGCTAGCGGTCCTGTATAATCCGTTTTGACTTTCATGCCAGTACGCAAATCGCTAATAACGGCTTCTGTCGTTTCGCCGCCTTCAGCAAACTGAACTTCCACATCTTCTGGCACCGAGAAGTAAATGCTATTAATGAGGATTCGGCCATTTCCGATTTGCGTAATGAAACCTTCCTCTGTCATTCCCTCTTGTTCTACTGCAATTTCAGGTTCTTCTTCAGTACCTGCCGACTCAGCGGGTTCTTTCGTCGCTTCATCATCTGAGCACCCTGCCAATAGCAGAAATCCTGCAAGAAACAAACTAGCTTTTTTCACGTTATCCCAATCCTTTACGCTTAGATTCTTGTTGCAACTCTTAATTTTCAGTTTACCTGCTGGAGCCTATGCTTGCAACTTTGTTCCTTAGGCCTGCCGGTAGACAAAAATGCCTTCATCGTTCATACGTTCTTCAATTAAACCGTCTTCTAACAAGTAATCGACTTGGCCGATTGTTTCAGAAAGCGTCAAGCCGAGTTCTTTTTCATAAGCATGCGGAAACAGCTGTTGCGTCAGTTCATATACCGATTGTTCGCTCGTACGGTCTAGCATATCGAGCACTTTCATCGCCCGCAAATGCTGTTTCTCCAGACGCGTCGATACGAGTTCATGGACATTGCGCACCTCTTCCCCGTGCCCGCTGTAGATGACGTCAATTGGCATCTTCAATAGCCGGCTGAGCGAAGCATTGTATTGCAGCAAAGATTTCGGGCGTCCTTCTTCCGGATTGTAAGGCGGTTCAATGAGCGGGTTCGACGATACTTTGGCAATCACATGATCGCCCCCGATCATCGTGCGCTCTTCTGGATTCCAAAATGACAGATGGCTTTGGGCATGCCCCAGAGTCTCCAAAACATGCCAATCAGGATGTCCTGGAAGCGTATCCCCTTCGTTGATGGCCATATCAAGCGGGCGGTTTCCCAATAAATTGAGCGGGCGCTTCATCTTTTTCACCCAAAACATTAAATCGCCCGGCACGCCTTCCTCTTTCAATCGCTCTTGATAAAACGCATCATGATAGTCGAAAAAAGCTTCGTCGCGGCGCAGCCACAGATCATTATACGGATGGCCATAAAGTTTGGCGGCGTCGAAGCCATCGACCCATCCTGCATGATCCGGATGATGATGCGTCAGGACCACCTGTTCGATGTCTTCGGGAGTCACGTTTGCCGCTTTTAGCCCGGCTTTCAGCGCTTCCCAGGCTTCTGGTGTTTTCGGGCCAGCATCAATCAAAGTCAACACGTCGCCTTTTAATAAATATGAATTGACATCCCCGACCGCAAATGGCGTCGGGATGATGATTTTGATCGGTTCCATCATTCCCACTCCCTTAAAATGAATGTCTATTCACTTATCATACCTTGAATGGCGGGCGGCGTCACGCTGCCGAGCCAATTTGACAAATAAAATTTCATTACTTATAATTTAATAACATATGTAAGCGTAGATGAAGATTAGTACGGAAGGTGATGGGTACAAGAGAGTGCCGCCAACGCTGAAACGCCGCACCCCCGCTCCCTTCCTGAACCTGCTTCTGAGCTGCCGTGCAAACACGGCCGTCTGTCCGCGATAAGGATATCGAGTTGTGCAATGTGCAAACTTAGGTGGTACCGCGGAAACAAGCGTTTTCGTCCTTGGAATAACAGGGATGATTGCGCTTTTTATTTTGAGAAAAGGAAGTGGAAGGTATGAAAATTGTATGTGTAGGGGCCGGATCGATGGCCGAATCCATGATCCATGGGTGGATCAATAAGCGAATTATGAAACCAGAAGAAATCTCAGTCATGAACCGATCGGACCAGGACCGATTGGAATTTTTGCACGATGAATACGGCGTTAACATCGTGTGCGCTGAAAAAACCGAATTGAGAGATGCCGATTTCATTTTGCTTGCGATGAAACCGAAAGATGTCGAAGTGGCATTGAAAGGCATCCGCGAAAAATTGACCGGCGACACCGTCATCGTCTCCGTTGCAGCTGGGGTTTCCATCGAAACGATCCAAAAGCATGTTGGCGATTTCGCGGTTGCCCGTGCGATGCCGAATACATCAGCACAGATCGGAAAATCGGCTACAGGCGTCGCCTGGAGCAAATTTGTCACAAAAGAGCAGCAGCATTTACTGAGAAAGCTATTATCTTCGATCGGCGGCGTGACAGTCGTGGAAGAAGACCAATTGCACGCCGTGACCGGCATTGCAGGAAGCGGCCCAGCGTATCTCTATTATTTCGCGGAATCGATGGTACAGGCAGGAATCGACAACGGCTTGTCTTCTGCCGATGCGAAAAAACTCGTACGCCAAACCTTCGACGGTGCAGCGGAAATGCTTCAGCAAGAAGATTTTGGCGAATTGCGCAAACGTGTCACAAGCCCGAACGGCACCACAGCTGCAGGACTCCAAGCCCTTTACGATAACGACTTTAAGCGCATCGTCGGCGATTGTGTCACCTCTGCTGCTACCCGTTCCCGTGAACTCGGAAAAGAATTCGAATAAAAATTTATCAACCCCCATGAAAACGACTGTTTTCATGGGGGTTGTTTTTGGAATAGCAGCCAATGCGAGGCTTCCGAATCGAAGCTCGACAACTTTTCCGGTATACTAATTCCTTGTATAGAGACTGAAGGAGGAATTTTACGTGGCAAAACTTTTCGAAGAATTTGAGCTTAAGGGCGTCCATTTCAAGAACCGCATCGTTATGGCCCCGATGTGCATGTATCAAAGCGATAAAGAAGATGGCCATGTCACCGATTGGCACCGTGTCCATTATCCGACGCGCGCAGTTGGCGGTGTCGGGCTGATCATCACCGAAGCGACTGCGGTCCAGCCAATTGGACGCATTTCCTCGCGGGACCTTGGCATTTGGGATGATGCCCATATCGACGGGCAGGCAGAAATCGTCCGATTGATGAAAGCAAATGGTGCAAAAACAGGCATTCAGTTGGCTCATGCAGGGAGAAAAGCGACTGTTGACGGTGACATCCTGGCACCTAGCGCGATTGCTTTCAACGATCAATACAAAACACCGACAGCGATGACAACAGAAGAAATCGATGAAACCGTTCAAGCATTCCGGGATGGTGCGATTCGAGCCGAAAAAGCAGGATTTGATGTGATTGAAATTCACGCAGCCCACGGCTATTTGATCAACCAATTCCTGTCGCCTTTGACTAACAAGCGCACTGATGAGTACGGCGGCAGCAGCGAGAACCGTTACCGCTTGCTTCGCCGTGTCTTGGACGAAGTGAATGCGGTTTGGAGTGGCCCGTTGTTCGTGCGCATTTCAGCAGAAGATTATGCAGACGGGGGCATGAGCCCTGAACAATACATCGAAATGACCCAATGGATGAAGCAGCAGAACGTCGATTTGATCGATGTCAGTTCAGGGGCTGTCGTACCAGCTAAAATCCCGGTCTATCCTGGTTATCAGGTGAATTTTGCAGAAACGATTAAAAAGCAAACCCCGATTGCTACAGGAGCTGTCGGCTTGATCACCGAGCCGCGCCACGCAGAAGAAATTCTTCAAAATGGCCGTGCCGATTTCATCTTCCTGGCACGCGAATTGCTGCGTAACCCTTATTGGGCCTATACCGCCGCTACTGAGCTTGGAGCCGATATCGAAGCTCCTGTGCCTTATGAACGGGGTTGGATATGAGACAGTTGCAAAATAGCTGTAATTTAGTATACTTAAAGTAACAAAAAAACCGGATGCTGTGTGCACCCGGCCAGCTGCATGCCGCCTGTCGAGGGCGGTCGGCTGGACACTATAGGTTTACGAAATAACCGTCAGCCCACGCCAATGGGACGGTTATTTTTTTTTTGGAATGACCAGAATCAAGGATAAGACGAGCGTGAATGCACTAATCGTCAACCCGACACTCGTGAACACAAGCGAAAATGCTTCTGCCATGGTCATGCTACCACCCCCTTTCTATAGGGAATGGCCAAACCGCCCTCATGCAACTGTACCTTTATTTTACCACAAACAGAACATATGTTCTATCAATAACTGTGAAAATAATCAGTAAAAATAACCCAATTCCCCACAAATTTTCATACCGTTACAATGGTCTTAGCCGTAAGCTTGTGCTGGATAGACCAACGAAAACCCCCTTGCCAATCATTTGGCAAGGGGGGGTTCAAGTAGATGCGCTATTCTTTTAAAAACCAAACTTCTTTCATGTCCACTAGCAAATCGATCGATTCCCCGACCGCCGTTTGTTCGGCTTGAAAAGGAGTGAGCACACATTCCAACACCTGGGTTTCCGCTATGACCTTCAAATTGTACGAACCGCTGACATACTTCATTTCTTGGACGATTCCACGGATCGAAACATGGCCGGATTGGTCTGCTGCCGCTGCTTTAATCGATTCTGGCCTAATGATCATATAATAATCGCCGTCTGCTAGCGGGTGATGTACAGACGCGTCAATTATTTTATCAGAGGAGACAAACCGGCCATTAGTTACTTGGCCGCTCAAGATATTTTTCAAGCCCAGGAAAGAAGCAACCACTGTATTGTGAGGCCGCTCATATAACTGTCTGGCACTGCCGATTTGGCGCAATTGCCCCTCGCCCATGACCGCAATCCGGTCGGATAACGCGAAGGCTTCATCGCGGTCGTGCGTAACGAACAAGACGGTGACGCGAAAATCTTTTTGGATCTGGCTTAACAGCTCGCGCATCTCTTCTCTCAGGCTCGGATCGAGTGCACTGAATGGTTCGTCCATCAGCAAGACTCGTGGATTCGCTACTAAAGCTCTGGCTAAAGCCACACGCTGTTGCTGTCCACCGCTCAGTTCTTCAGGAAAACGTCGGCCAAACCCGCTGAGTCCGACATGATCAAGCATGCTACGCGCTGCGTTAAGACGTTTCTTTTTTCCGACTTTCTGCATTTTCAAGCCAAAAGCAACATTGTCTTCGATGGTTTTATGAGGAAACAGCAGCGACTGTTGGAACACCATAGCAAATTTTCTCGATTCGGGTGGCACATTGCTTAGGTTTTCATTTCCAAACCAAAGCTCCCCGCCATCTGCCTCTAATAAGCCAGCGACCAACTTCAGCAAAGTTGTCTTGCCGCATCCGGAAGGGCCAAGCAGTGAAAAAAATTCGCCTTCGCGGATCGTTAACTGGACCGGACTAAGCAAAAATGATGCCTCGTCCTTTGCTTGGGCTGACCGGTATTTCTTTTCGATATCGATAATGCGCAAATCACTCACGGTTTCACTCCTTTCTCTTGCTGCGGGACTCTAGACATTTGGTAATAGCGTTTCAATGCAGCGTCCATTCCCACTAAGGCCATAATGGCAATGGCGCCATACAGCAATGAGTACGCTGATGCTATGGCAGGGTCGCCTCCGCTGATAAACGGAAACAGCAAGATTGGCAAAGTGACCACTTGGCCGGCACCGATGATAAAGGTGATTAAGTATTGACTCAACGAAATCAAAACACTTAAGCTAGCGCCCGCCAATATACCAGGCAATAAATGGGGCAGCACGACATGGAAAAATCTTGGCATTGCGCCGGCTCCGAGCATGCGCGCCTGGTCTTCCCAATCAACCGATAAGGTTTGGTAACTGACCATGATTGCGCGGAACATATACGGCAAGGTCGGTGCAATATGCGCTAACACAACGCCGAGAACCGTTTCAGTTAAGCCAAACCGTAAAAAGCTTAAATGAATGCCCATCACCGAGATAAAGGGCGGAATGATAATCGGCGCAAAAATAATCGCTTCAAACAGCCATCTGCCGCGAACCGGATAACGCACCAATGCATTGGCAGCCGGAAGCGCTAATAAGAGGTTAACGAACGTGACGATCAAGGCAATCCATAAACTGATGCCGACTGCTTGCCATGTGCGAACGTCATTGACGACATATTCCCATGCGCGGAGGCTCCAACCTTGTGGAAAAACATCCGGCCAGCGCCAGCCGAATGACAGGCTTGAAAGTACCAAGGGAACAAACGGGACGAGAACGAAGATGAACAAACCGATGATCAATAATAATGATAGAAAGCGTGGTTGTTTTTTCATTAGCCCCACCCTTTCAATACGTTCCAGCGCTTGCTAATGTAATACGCTACTAGCCCCAGTAAAATGGTAATAGCAGCAAGGATCATATTGACGGCCAGCGCTTCCGGACGATCAGAAAGGGTGCCGCTCGTGTACAGTTGATACGAATACACAGGCAATACGCTTGGATAGGTGACCCCGAGCAGATATGGCACTTCAAAAGCCGAAAAAGTAAAGACAAAGACGATAAACGTCGCAATTGTCCATGCCGGCATCATGACAGGCACGACCACTTCGCGGATAAATTGCCAAGGGCCTGCACCAAAAACACGCGACACGTCACTCCAAGATCCATGTATCCGTGACAAAACCGGATACAGCATGAGCGCTACAAACGGCGCTTCTTTCCAAGCATAAGTGAGGATAATCCCCCATCCGAACGAATCGTTGACGAGTACTGGAAATTCTGTGATGCCGTCGATCCAGCCAACAGTCGCAAGCAGTCTTGATACAAATCCGCTTTGTGTGAATAACAGCACAACCATATAGCCGGCGACTAGATGCGGAATCGTCAAAGGCAATTGAAACAACCGTTGCCAAGGTCTCGGTATGGCCTTTTTCGTAGAATTGTTTACAAAAAACAATGCCACCGCAAGAAAGGCACCGATGATGGCGGATATTAACGAAGATAATGCTGCAACTCTTAATGTAAGGGCCATCGATTGCCAAAAATCTGAAGAATGAAGAAGTCTATCATAAGCGGTCAAGTTCAAACCAGTCTCTCCGATCGCCGGAAAGTAACCGAAGCTTTTCAGCAATCCATCAAAAATCCCCCCGAAAAACAGGAGGATGATGGTAAAGGATGCCGGCAGCAGCAAAAGATAGGGCTTACTCTTTTGCCACATATTCCGTCCACCCTTCTTCTATGATATCAATATAATCCGATGACAATTCGGGCAAGCGATTTTGCTCCAATTCTTCAATGGACAGCGTCGCTTCGCCGAGGTCTACCTCGTTCATCGCTTGTTGTTGTTCAGGAGATAATTTCTCCAAATCAAGCGCCGTCAAGTCGCCCCAGTTCTCAGGCGACAATTTAGCGGTTTGGGCGGCTGGTGACATCAATTCATTGATGGCGACAAGCGCTCCCGCTTTGTCGGATGCATTGAACGGAATAGACAAAAAATGCGTATTTGCGAGTGTGCCTTCATCCAACACATAGGTGCGGGTCGATTCTGGAAAACGCCCTTTCAACACTTCACTCGCTGCAAGTGCCGGATCGTAGCTCATCGTCATGGCGATTTCACCGCTCGCATACAATTGGTCTTGTTTTGCCAAGCTTTCCGGATAGGTTTCGCCTTCACGCCATAAATACGGCTCAATGCTGTTCAAGTATTGCCACATTGGCTCCAAGCGTTCCTCCAAATTTCCGATGTCTGCTGCGGGTTGCTGATATTGCTCGTGCCCACCGGTTGTTTCATATAACACCTGTCGGATAAAAGCGCTTCCCGTAAAATCAGGCGGTGCGGGGTAAGTGAACTGTCCTGGGTTTTGTTTGACCCAATCACCAAGTTCACTCATTGACTTGGGCGGATCTTCGTGTTGGTTCTCATCATGCACCAAAACAAACTGTGCCTTGCCCCACGGCGCTTCTAAGCCTTCCACAGGTTCTCCAAAATCCTCCGAGACTTCCGGTGCATCCGCATCGACATAATCATTGAAATTCGGCAATTGCCCGGTGAAATCTCCCCACAACAAATCGTTGTCTTTTGCGGCTTTAAAGTTTTCCCCGTTGATCCAAATAATGTCCATACTGCCTTCGGTCTTCCCGGCTATTTTTTCATCGAGCAATTGATTGATGATGTCCTGCGCATCGTTCATCGGGACCCGATTGAGCTCAATGCCATAGTCTTGTTTTATGCGCGGGGCGACCCACTCATCTAGATAATTGTTGATGTTGTCGCTCCCGCCCCACATGTACATATTGACTTCTTGGCCTTGCGCTGTGTCTTGAATGGCATCCCAGTCAGCTGTCAATAAACTGTCTGCATTTGTTGCATTACCGGCATCTTCAGAAGAACAAGCAGATAAGATGATGCCAAGCGTACCCAATGCCGCTAATGGATATGTCTTCATTACTCCCACTTCCTAATTCCTTTTAATATTGCTCATGTTGGTTTAAATTTAGCGCAGCCCTCTGAATCCTAGCCATTCATCCTGGCTGTTCACTTGATTGTTCTAGAGTTGCGGCCATTCTTTTTGGCCCAACGGTTGCGGATCAAAATCGGAACAACCGTTAAGACAATAAAAACTGCGACAGCTGCTGCAATAATTTGGGGGTTGCCGCTGACGAAGCTGCTGCCGAGAAAGTTATAAGCAAAGGTTCCCGGTATGATGCCGATCAAGGTGGCCAAAGCGAACGGCACAAAACGAACTTTGGCGATAGCTGCTAGATAGCTGACCAAGTCAAAATTAATGACCGGAATCAACCGGAACAATAAGACATACAAAAAGCCATTCTGCTCCATCTGCGTTTGTATCTTCGCCGCATTCCCTGTCCATTGCTTCTTGACCAAGCTCTTTCCCACTGTCTTAGCGACAATAAAAGACAAGGCTGCGCCCAAAGTCGCCCCAATGATGGTGTAAAGCGTACCCATCCAAGCCCCGAAGGCCAATCCGCCAGCGATTGACAACACCGAGGCTGGAAAGAAAATCAGCGGCCTGATGGTATAGGCAATGATGTAGACGAGCGGCGACCATAGCCCGAACGACAAAATCCAATTGCGGAGGTCCTCTGCGTTTACGTCGAAGACTGAGCGGCTGAGCCAAATAACAAGGGCAACCGCCAAAACCGCTAAAGACCATTTGATGATGCGTTTAGTATTCATGAATTGCGCGTGTGAGTCGAAATGCTTGAATAGCGTTTTCTCATCTCTTCATAACGCTTGCGGTTGACCCCTTGATCTGAATATCCGACACGCGAGGCGGAGCGGAATTCGATTTGCTGTGCTGCATCGTTAAAGTAGAACTCGATATCATCTTTGAATCTCATCAGTTTGCTCGTTTCGACTGCATAAATATAATTATGGCTTACTTGCACAATCCGAATGCCTTCATACCCTTTCAACATGCCGAGCACGTTTTTCTTCGCTTGTTCTTTGCTGCCGTTATACGGCCAAGCTGGAACGAATTTCCCTTTTACAGTCGTTTGCGACGATACAGCATTCGGCGTAGACGGCATTTCTTTTAAGCGCCCATTCTTCACGCCAAGCTGTGGCTTGCTATTATTTTGAACCGCCATATTGGCGATTCCTACCCCTGCTGCAGCCGCCGCTCCGTATAAGCCGATTTTTCCGACAGGCAGTTCTCCAGCTTTCGCTTTATTGAACGTTTTGACGACCGGTTGATTGAGCAAGTTATCGACATAGACTTTTTTGCCGATCTTCACTAATACTTCGCTATAAGTCGGATATGGATGGATAACACTTGATAGTTTGCCCATATTGATGCCGAGTGTTTTAAGGGTTTGGATCTGGCTGATGATTTCGCCGGCGCGGTCGCCCAAAATGCTGGCCCCGAGAATATAGCCTTTTTTATCCAAGACGATTTTGACTTTTCCGATAGAGTCTTTCTTAGTGTTGGCACGGTCGATATCGGCATAATCGTGTTCGTAGACGCGGATAGAATCTCCATGTTTCTCGCGTGCTTGCGCTTCGGTTAAGCCAGATTGGCCGAGTTCCGGATCCGTGTAGGTACACCAAGTCACGTGATCGTATTTCATTTTTCGATTGATCGGCAAAATGGCATTTTGCGTCGCTGTAATGCCTTGGGCGTTGGCCATGTGTGATAATTGATAAGGGCCGACCACATCTCCAATCGCGTAGATGCCTTTTGCAGTCGTTTCCATATGCTCGTCTACTTGGATGCGTTTCTTGTCGTACTCAACTCCGGCAGTTTCCAAATTATAGCCGGTGACGTTTGCCTGGCGTCCGAGTGCAACAAGCAGCCCCTCGTTCGACACCGTCATTTCTTGATCGTCTTTTTCAACTGTCAGTTTAATTTGGCTGCCTTGTTGGGAAGCTTTGACCGCTGTCGCGCCAGTATGGATCGTGACGCCTTCTTGTTTGAGTCTCTCTTGAATCATCAATGCAAGCTCTTCATCGTCGTTAGACAAGATACGGTCCGCCTTTTCCACCAGCGTCACTTGAATGCCGAGACGGTTAAGCGCTTGGCTCAATTCGACGCCAATTGGCCCAGCGCCGAGAATGGTCATCGTTTTCGGGAAGGATTCCAATTTGAAGATCGTTTCATTAGTCAGGTAATCCACATCACTCAAGCCCTCGATTGGCGGTACCAATGGAGTGGATCCCGTAGAGAGAATGATTTTTTTCGCTTCAATCGTTTCCCCGCCTACCTGCAATGTGTTAGGCCCAGTGAAAGTGGCATAGGCGTTCATAAAGTCGATGCCGGACTGCTCCAACACTTCCGGTGATTCCCCAGCATAAACTTTTTGGATAACGTTCTGAATATCTTTCAATACTTCCGAAGTATCGATCTTCAATTCCGGTGAATATTTTTTGGCGTGATGAACTTCCTTCGCGATATTAATAAGCGATTTACTTGGGATGCAGCCAGACCATGTACATTCCCCGCCTGGCAGATTTTTGTCGATCAGAACCGTTTTTTTCGAAAATCCTGCAGCTGTAAAAGCGGCTGTCAGGCCTGCCGCTCCTGCTCCAATTATTGCGATATCATATTTCTTGGTCATATTCGTCAAATCCTTTCTGAGTCGTGGATTAAATATATCTTAACAAAGCCTTCTGTATACTTACCCTTATTTGCACTTGAATAGTCTGTTTTTATTAAATCTACTTAGCCGAAAGAGCTCTGAATGGGGGAAATCACGGTTTTGCTTTATACTGAAATTATCTTTTTAGAAAAAGGTGATGGTTATGCTCGATACATACGCAAGAAAACATGTCCAACCTGCAGTCGACAAGACTGCCGATTACCTGTTGAAAAAAGGCTGGACCGCTAATGGCGTAACCAAGACCGCTTTTGCTATCGGCTTGTCTTCCGGCCTGTTCATTTATCTAGGGCATCCGATGTTAGCGCTTGTTGTGCTTTGGCTTTCTGGATTTTTAGATGTCGTCGACGGGACGATGGCCAGGAAAACGAAACCTTCTCCGTGGGGGACGCTGTTAGATATCAGTTTCGACCGGCTAGTGGAAATTAGCGTCATTCTTGGCTTGGCTTTCCGTTTTCCGGATTCGATGTGGGCACTGTTATTATTAAGCGCATCCATCATTGTCGCCATGACCATTTTCTTGACTGTCGGGGCATTATCTGAAAAACAAGGAGTGAAATCGTTCTATTATCAAGCTGGGCTTGCAGAACGTACTGAAGGGTTTATCCTATTTACGTTGATGATTGCCTTGCCTTCTTATCTATCGGTGATCACTTTATTGTTTGTCGCCGTGCAAATTTTCACCATCGTTCAACGCATGGCTGAAGCTAAACGGATTTTGTCTTAGATTGGAGTGTTGACATGAAGATCGTCGTATTGGTTGGAGGCGGCCATGCGCATTTGCATGGCCTCAAACAATTCGCAGAAAATCCGCGTGAAGATGTGCAATTGGTACTCATCTCTCCTGCGACTTATCAGTATTATTCAGGAATGTTTTCAGGATTCACAGAGGGTGTTTACGGCTTGGATGAAATCCGCATCGACTTGAAACGATTGGCTGAAAAAATCGGTGTGGCTTTTTATCAAGACACCATTTGCGCCATCGACCCGGTTTCCCGCACACTGACCGGTTTACACGGTCAGAGCTATCCTTATGATGTGGTGTCTTTCGACATCGGCTCCCAGACAGATAGCCCGGAAGCGCTGCGAAAATATATCTCACCGATTAAGCCCAATTACCATTTCCCGAAACAATTGCTAACATTCCGGGAATCCGCCAAGCCCGTCATCGTCGGAGGCGGCGCATCAGGGGTTGAACTAGCCTTGTCCACTCACGCCTGGCGAAAACAGCAGTACTTGCCGCTCAATGGATCGCTATTCAGTTCAGGCCCATTGCTATCTGCACAAGGAGCGGTGGCTTCCCAAAAAATTGAGGCGATTGCCCGCAAAAAAAATCTGCCCTTTTTCACCGATGTACAAATAAAAGACATTGATGAAACTTCTATCACCGCAAGCAATGGCACAACTTATCCTCAAACAGCTGTCCTTTGGCTGACAGGCCCGAAAAGCCCTGACTTTTTCGAGCGTTCGGGCATGCCTGTCGATCGTTCGGGATTTTTGGCTGTAAACGAGTCGCTTCAATCACTCCGCTTCCCCGAAGTCTTCGGCGCCGGTGATTGCGTCTCAATCAATCGGTACCCAAATCTCGAGAAAAATGGCGTCTATGCAGTTCGCCAAGGACCGGTATTGTGGAACAACTTAATGGATTTTCTTGATGGACGAGCCTTATCCCGCTTCGTCCCACAGTCAAAATACGTGTCGATTCTTTCTACTGGAGGCGGCGAAGCTTTTTTAACTTATGGGCGTTGGGCTTTACACGGCAAAGTTCCGTGGAAAATCAAGCAGTATATTGATCAGAAGTTCATGAAGGCTTATCAAGCGATCTATCAGTAATGTGAGCTCTTTTTCCATTTATGACACAAGCCATGTGCCCATCATCTTTGCTCTAAGTCCAGAGCATATGCGACCGTTGCCCAAAAGCGTCTTGAATTTTTTTCCCTTTCTCGCTATAATTCTTATTACAGGAAATGCATCACATCCCGTAAACATTGAGCGGGATCCATGAAAAGCAGTTAATTGGAAATAAAAACGCAGCATCGGCTGCCATATTGAAATTGCGCAGAGTATATACCTGACAATAGAGCTGGGAATAACGCCAAAGAGAATGAATCATTCTTTTTGGCGTCTTTTTTTATTTCATTAGCTCTCCTGGGTCAATTGACAATCCCTACAGGAAGCATATTCAGCCAATTCATTAATGGGCGCTACTGCGTTTGAAATCAAACAAGCTTTAAACGAGTCGTAACACGAGTGACAAGTATTAACAAATGCTTGCCAAAAGCGATCGAAAAAGCAAAGTACTAGCCGGCTGCTATATGCCGGGAAGGAGACAGTTACTATGCAGGAAGCACGACCTATCCAATCAGAAGTTTCGGGTTATATCTCAAACCTACTCCGCCAGCATTTTGGAAAAGGGCCCGCTTCTGTTTACGTTACAATCAAAAGGCCTTATATTACCATTCATTTCCGTGGATTCGTCAGTCCTATGGAGCAGATTCTTCTGGATCAAGAAGAAGACATACGAGTTCTAGAGACAAGAAACTTTATGTTCAATGCGCTGAAAACGGAAATTTTACAGGAACTCCTGAACATAACCCAGCTGAATTTCACTGAATTATACGTGGACTGGAACTTGTCGCTAAAGAGCGGCATGTTTATCGGGGTTATGAACGAAGAGCTTGCATGGGATTCGTTTGAGTGGCCGGAAGATACGCAGCGCGACGTTTTTCATAAACAAATAGAACGAGTGAACGAGAAAGCTGCACGCATTCCCGATAAAATCGACACGCTCTGGATGAGCAACCGGACATTGCTGCTAAAGCGCAGCGGGGTGTTGGTAGGCATTGAAAAAGCATTGATAGAGGATGGATTTGTCGATATGTTGAAATTGACGAAACGTCCGCTGGAGCACAAGCTGCTGAAAGCCGCTCCGTTACACCATGTGCTGCAAAGGAACGTAGACGAAATTTTCATGGATTGGAATTTCAGCCAGGATGTCGGATATATCGCCTTTATTTTGGCCGCCGAAACTCGCTAACGGAAAGCTGGTTACCGTAAAACGGCCATTGCCACGCGGATGACGCTGCGAACACAAGTCGCTCAGGACTAGTACGCACAACCTCGTTCTGTATGTTGCATCAAGATTTTTTCTATTTACTTAGCCAAATCCATCAAGTTTACCCAGCCTCTTTAAGTTTTGTGTTAAAAACTGCCCCAAACGGGTATGGCTTATTACATGACCGAAAAAGGAGGAAGTTTGAATGGATCCGATAATATGGCTTTACATAGCAATTGGAATCGTCGTACTAGGCCTGATCGTAGCCATTGCAGGTGTCTTCATGCTCCTATCTGGCATCAAAGAGCCAATGAAGGAAATGAAAGGTTCGGCCAATAACTTGAAAGGCCGCGTGGATAAGTTAATGCTCGAGACGACTCATTTACAGCATACGACAACTGAATTGCAAGAAGACATCCAGCAAAAATCAGAGAAAGTAGCCGTCTTGGTCGATGGAGCGAAAGGTACAATCAATTCGATCATCGATTTGAATTCGGTTGTCCGCAGTATTACCTCCGGCATTGCAAGAAAAGTCGAAGATGACCCTGCCAACCGCGCCCAAGTCAGCCAATACAGCAATAACGCTGCTGGCTTGATGAAGTACTTAGATAACCAAAAAGACCAAAATCAGCCGAATGCCACATACAACCCAGAACCTGATGCACCTAAGCAAGTATCAAAAAACTATTAATCAAAAACAGCCCTTGAGGCTGTTTTTTCATGCGAAAAAACTTGCCGGTGCGTTCGCCGGCAAGTTGCTTATTACATGAAAAAGAATTTTTTGGACAACCACAAGCCGCTTACAAACAATACTAAGGCCACATAAGCCGGCAGGATATGAATAAAGTTCGTATACCCAATTACGTAATGAATGAGAATCGCTGCACCGAACGCCGGCGAACCGCCCAATAAAAAGGTATACAATACCCAGCGCTGCCCTTCTTGAAATCCCCAAAGCGCGAGCATCAAAACGAGGAGGCCGACGCTGATCAAGGCACTGCCAAGACCCGCTCGATCGTGCGCAATCACCGGAATGAGCCGTTCGTTAATTGCAGATATTTGTTCAGGATTCATGCAAATATAGGCGATATCGGTTTGGACAAAGACGCCGCTCACGCCGATTGCCGAAATGATAAACCCTGCCGCTGCGAGTGCAGAACCAAGTACAACAAACGCCAACTGTCCCAAAAGACTGCGTTTCCAAGCTGGATGATTCTTGCGGTTGCGAGAAGATGAATGTTCGCTGTAATCTTTGGATACTAGATAGCCTTTCCAAAAGAATGGCAAGAGAACTAACCAAAGAATGCCGTGAAGCCAGTCGAAGTAACCGAATCCGATGAATAGCAAAATGCCAAGAAATCCGAGTACACCGGCGATGTGAATGGCGCGTTTTGCCCATTCCAAACCATGACGGACGCCGTATCTTGTCAATTGCATATACAAAATACCGCCAGACACCATCGTGCCGGCAACGGTCATGCGGTCATGCTGCATAAAATAATAGATATTCGGATTGATCGCCATGAGTTCTTCGCGTGATAAATTCAAAAATGCTTCATCATACGGCATTAGGACGATCGTCATGCTGACAAGCATAGCTGCTGCCCCGCCGAGAAACATGAAAAGCCCGAATAACCAATGCCACATCCATCCATCGTATACAGGGGGCGATGCGGTTCGCTGATTCAGTAAACCTTCATTGATTCGCTTGGGCAGCCCGGGACCGGTCCGCACATAGCCGCCTGTTAGCATCACCAAATCCGCACCTGCCTCGTACAAGTCCAAAGCATCTTTCGGTTCTGCAATCCCGCCAGAGACAAGGATCGGCACCTTGCTATGCCGTCGGATGGAAGTCAGTTTTTCAATCAACTGCCCTGACTGATCAAGCGGATATTCCATGCCTTGCCCTGTGTCTACGCCCTGTTCATCGAGGACAATTCCATCTATGTATGCTTCTTGAGACGCCACAAAAGCTGGCGAATCGATGCCACCGGCCGAACCGGCAAATAAGATCGGTTTGCCGTTGACCGCTTCTTTCAAAGTCTTCCATTGTTTAATGCCATACAGCTCTTCAACAATAAATGCTTGTCCAAAGGCCGATAAGGTTTTCAATAGGGACAAGGTTTGTTCGAAAGTATCGTTTCTGCCGATGCGGATAAAAATCGGCTTGTCGAAAGACTCGAGCTTCGACAACTTCTCGATCGTTCGCTTTATGCCGGGTGACTCTAACCGATACGGATAAACCATAGCGTCTTTGGAATCGGTGAACCTTGGCGTGCCCATCTCTACCGGATCCCAGGACACCGGCCCGACTTCGATAAAGCCCATCCCTAAATGGCCGAAAGCTTTCGTTCCAGAAAGCAAGGGGTCGATTTTCCCACTCAAGCCGACGGGGTTAGCAATTGTTAAACCGAAAATTTTTGTTTCGAGTTGCTTGGCAGGAGCCGTATGCCCCAAGTATTCGATTAATTTGCTTCCGCCTGGAATCGAAGCAATCCGGTGCATCCCGTTATGGATAAACTCTCTCCCGGTTTTTGCCGGCAACTTTGAAAGCGCGGGTTCAAACATCGTATGATAAGTCCAATCCGGCAAAAAATCACGTCCTAAAACAAAGTATATTACAATTTTACCTCATTTTAAGAAGCGGCAGGTTAAATTTAATGAAAAAGCCATTAGATCCACACATCATTTTCTGCTGTCTGTTCACTTGTCGCATCGCCTGTATTAACAACGCCTTTAGGTTCTACCAATAAGATACTCGCCTGCGTTTCGGCATAGGGCTTATGCTCCGTATTTTTAGGAACCACAAACATGTCCCCTGCTTTCAACGCCACTTCCCCGTTTCGGAACTCAATGATCAAAGCTCCTTCCAGTACAATGAACACTTCATCGGTGTCTTCATGCTTATGCCAAACAAAATCACCCTGCACTTTTACGGTCTTGAATTGGTAATCGTTCATTTCTGCAATGACCTTAGGCGACCATAAATCGTCGAATTTCGATAGTTTTTCATTGAAATTGATTGGTTTGAAATGCATTGAATTCGCTCCTTTTCATTACTTTTCCACGTGCATACGATCCCAGGCTTCCAAAGACATCATGTCGAATTCGTCTTCGACTGATAGCTGCAGCGGCGCAATAAATTCAAGCGAATTGCCATCCGGGTCATGGAAATAAATGGATGCGTGTGCATACGGATGATTTGGCAAGACAAGCGGCTGTTCTTCCGGTGAAAAACCGAAAGCTGTTCGTACTTCGATTCCTCTTTTGGCCAACCAGTTCTTAGCGTTGCGTATTGCTTCTCTATCCACATGAAAAGCGATATGGCGCAGTGAAGGATGATAAGGCGTTTCCGCTTTCTCCGATTCCCATAGGCCTATCCAGCTTTGCCCTTTGACAATCCAAAAGAAAGCAAGCTTAGGTGTCTCATAAGCGAGTTCCAATTCCAAACTAGTATAGAATTCAATGGAACGTTTTAAATCCCGAACCGGTAAATGAGCTTCGTAGAGACCTTTAATCATTGATCTGCCTCCTTTACATAGATAGTTTTCAACTTTTCTTTTGGCTACTTCCCTCTGCTTATTGCACTTCTTCAGCCGTCTTTCCATCTAACGAATGTACCGTGCCGACAAGCACTTCACTAGAAAACACAGGAAGAGACCAGCCACCGATTACCTGATTTTGATGAAGGTAGACAATGATTCTGGTTTTTTGGCTATTGTAGAGAAGTTCAAGCGGATGCCCTTGAATGATGAATTCCACCGCAGTCAGGGGTTGATCTAAATATTCAGCGGAGTCAAAGGGCTGAACTTGCCAGATTTGCGAATAGCCTGGATCCATTAAGGTTTTTGTATCCAGAAGCAAGGACTCTTCCCCCACTAGGGAAACCAATTCATATCCTTGACTCTCCAAATAAGCTTCCGCCTCCAAAACAGCGTTGCTCTTAGTGGGCACCTCATGACAGGCAGCTAAAAAACTAAGTGTACAAATGATGATGAACAAAAGGATTTTCAACTTCACTTCTCCACCTCCACATCTTGCAGCATCTCTTTCAAAATCTGCAAATTGGCTTCATAGAACGCAAAATTTTTCTCCAAGCCGCGCTTTTGGCTCCAGCCGATACTATTAAAGGCGTCGACGAAACGATAAAAAGGCAAGACAGCTTGCAAGTCGATTATCGGTCGAATGCTGTTATAGCCCTCCTGGTAGGAGTTGGACAAAGCAGGATCCGATTTCAAGAAATCACGGTGAATTTTGGTGAAATCGATTTCCGTTGACCCGAAACGCACACTTTCAAAATCGATCATCCCGGAAACTTGGCCTTCATCCACAATAATATTGGCTGGCCGGAAATCCATATGGACGAAGCTCGGCCCGTCTGGAGTTGGAAGCTCGCCCTTCATTTACTCAAACTTGCGCAAACTGGCCATAAATAACTCCTCATCCAATAGTTCTTTTACATGTTCCGCGAAGCTATAGAACTGCTTTTCGATAAATTCATGCCAATGGGGAAATTCATTTTGTATGGCGCCAGACTCTATCGTGTTTGAAGGTTGAATTTGATGCATCGCTGCTTGCAATGCGCCGATTTGATACGCAACTTCTGGAGAAGCCGTTTCGGACAAAGGGTGTCCTTTCAGTTCGGACAACAAAAAAGCTCCTGGACAGTTATCGTCACCCTCCCAAAAATCGAGCAGTTGTGGAATCGGGACGTGCCCAGCTAACATTTCATAGGCGGCCAGCTCGCGTTCATATTTCACGCGCGTATACGGAATTTTCACAAACACTGTTTCGCCGTTGCGTAAAACGCATTTGTAGACCATTGAACTGAAGGAATCTTCGACTTCATTAACAGTAACGATTTCCAAACGGAATTGCTTCAATACTTGATCCAACACAGGTCTCTCGCCTCGTTTCTAATAAATGTCCTAAGGTCTTCTGGCCAGTTGAACAACTGGCCGGCGATTGTTTTCTATAAGGTAAAGCGATCTTTGATCATATTGGCTACAGTTTCTGCAGCTAGCTGTGTGTTATCGATTCGCAGGTAATTTTGTTCTCGGATTTCATTAGGCCAAGAATTAAACCGGTTCATTTTGTGTGTTTCGATTAAATGGGCTTCGGATTCTGCGATATTGCGTTTTGTTGTTTTATGTGCGAGGCGGTGAGGCGTTCGGTTTCTTAGCAAACGTTCACTCTGTTGTGCTTCTAGTTCCACGAAATAGACTGCTCCACCTGCTTCTTCGAAAATAGAGCGGACATGGCTCACGAATTCCCAATCCTGTGATGACCCGAATGACCACACGAAGGTGAAAATGATGCCCTCTAATTCACTTTTAACGGCCGCTTTAAAAATTTCTTCCCGGATGATAGTGGAGATTCGCCATGTGTCTTCGCTAAAGCCAAAGAAAGGATGCAGCAAGTCGATCGTCATGTGATTGTGAAGTAGTTTTAAGGGCGTGAGCTTAGCCAATTCCTGCCCCACTGTCATTTTGCCGACTGCTTGCGGGCCAAATAATAATACAAGTTTCATAGCGTCTCCAATTGTAGATGCTGGTCACCATTACCTCCTAGCAACCACCTGTACTTGTAAATATTAGTATATCAAAAGCGCATTCAAATCCGCGGCGTTTTCAGAACTTTTCTACAAAAATACAGGTGTGCTCCACAACAAAAAAGAATCGAGCAATTAGAAAACCCGAAGCCACTGAGCTTCGGGTTTTCATAGTGTTGAAGAAGTCTAATAATCCATTACGAATCAGAATGGAGTCATTTTTTCCAGATTCCATAATAAATGACCTTTTTATGTATTTGGAGAAGCGTTCGCTCGACTCCAGTGGATCAGCGAGACGACCGAGACCCCGCAAGGCGCAAAGCGACTGAGGAGGCTTGGACGCGAGCCCACGGAAAGCGAGCGATAAGCTTCGGAAAATACGATTTCTTACCTCTCTCGACAAACTGAAAACCCGAAGCCACTGAGCTTCGGGTTTTCTTGTTATTGCATATGCTTGCGTTGAAAATCGGAAATGCTTTCGTATTCCTCTGTCAACAATCGCGATAAGCGAATATAAATTGGAAGCAGTTCGCGGTAAATCGTGCTTGCTTCCGTTTCCGGATGATGAGTATGGGTGCTGCCGATCATGTCGGAGACAATGCTGAAATCCTCAATCTCTCCAGTCGCATACATCCCAAGCACGATGGCCCCGAGACAAGGACTTTCGAAGCTTTCCGGAATGACGACCGGCTTATCGAAGACATCGGCCAACAACTGGCGCCATAGCTCAGAGCGGGCAAACCCGCCGGATGCTTGTATGCTTGCCGGTTCTCCCGTCAATTCTTCTACAGCGAGAAGCACAGTGTACAAGTTGAAGACGATGCCTTCGAGTACCGCGCGAATCATATGCTGTTTCTGGTGATGGATACTGAGGCCAAAAAATGAGCCCCTGGCATTGGCATCCCATAGCGGTGCCCGTTCCCCCGTTAAATAAGGGTGGAATAATAATCCGTCCGCTCCTGGTTTAACGGTAGCGGCGATTTTCGTTAACACATCGTACGTATCAATCCCGAGACGTTTCGCCGTTTCCACTTCGGATGACGCGAATTCATCGCGCAGCCAGCGTAAAATGATGCCGCCGTTATTGACAGGGCCGCCAATAACCCAGTGGTTTTCGGTTAATACATAACAGAAAGTGCGTTCTTTCGGGTCGGTTTTCGGCACCGGAGACACCGTTCGGATGGCACCACTCGTCCCGATGGTCACTGCGATGACGCCCGGATCAATGGCATTAACACCAAGGTTGGCCAACACGCCATCACTGGCGCCAATCACAAACGGGACGTCTTCCCGGATGCCCATGAAGGCAGCAAATTCTGCTGCAACGCCTGTGAATTGTTCCGTCGTTGGTACCAAACGCGGCAGTTTCTCGGTCGTTACACAAGATACATCCAGTGCGCCTTGGTCCCAGTCGAGCTGTTCGAGATTGAACAAGCCGGTTGCGGAAGCGATGGAATGGTCTTCGACGTATTCCCCGAAAAACTTATGGAAAACATAGCTTTTAATGCTGATGAACTTCGCTGTTTGCTGGCAAATTTCCGGTTTTTCGTCTGATAGCCACAATAGTTTAGATAACGGCGACATGGCATGGATCGGTGTACCCGTCCGCAAATAGATATCGTGTCCGTTCAAATTGTCTTTAATATGCTTCGCATGTTTCGAGCTTCTGGTGTCTGCCCAGGTGATGCTATTGGTCAATAGTTCCCCTTTAGCATCCACAGCGATCAAACTGTGCATCGCCGAACTAAACGACAGCAGCTTCAAAGACTCTTGGGTGATTTCGCTTTTTCTCAAAGTTTCGCGGACAGTCGTTAAAACCGCACGGAATATTTCTTCCGGATCCTGTTCAGCGGTCAATTGGTTCGGAGTGTGCAAAGGATAGAACACCGTATGGCTATCCTTAATCTGTCCAGCTTTATTAAATAAGACAGCTTTTGTGGAAGTGGTCCCTATATCGACCCCTAAATAATAGGATTGTTCAGGCATATTCTTCTTCCTTCCTTATAACAGAAAAAGAAAAAGGAGAATCCCTTTTTCTTTTTGCTGCAATCATGTGATAAAGAAACTCAAAATCAATACTACCACGAATCCGGTGAGGCCGATGATGGTTTCCATCATGGTCCAGGATTTCAAGGTGTCTTTTACGCTCATCCCAAAGTAACGGTTAACGAGCCAGAAGCCGGAATCGTTTACGTGGGACAAGACAGTTGCGCCTGCAGCAATGGCAATTACAATCAAACCAAGTGCCGGGCCGGTCGTACCGGTAATTTCCAGAAGCGGTGCGATTAAGCCTGCAGCTGTTACCATAGAAACCGTCGCAGAACCTTGCGCCACACGGACCGCGGAAGCGATCAAGAATGCCAGAACAATCGGCGGCAGTGCCGAGTCGCCCATCATTTCACCAAGTACATCGCCGACACCAGAGTCGATCAAGACTTGTTTGAATACACCGCCAGCTCCTGTGACAAGGATGATAATCCCTGCAGGTTCCAGCGCTTTTGTTGCAATGTCCTGAACTTCCTGACGCGAATAACCGCGGCGTGTGCCAAGGAAGAAAAACGTCAGGATCGTAGCGATCGTCAAAGCAACGAATGGATGGCCAAGGAATGTCAAAATCTCGCGGATTTGATTGCCTTCTTCCAAAACGACAGCTGACAAGGTGTTGAAGAGAATCAGTACAAGCGGAATCAAAATCAAAGAAATGATCATGCCAAAGCTTGGCAATTCCTTATCGTATTCCTGTTCTTTAATGTCCATATAATCTGGAATCGTTAAATGAATGCGCTTACCAATGAAACGGCCGAATAATGGGCCGGCCAAAATCATGGATGGAATCCCTGCAAGCACCCCGAACAGGATGACCCAGCCAAGTTCTGCCCCGACCAGTTCCGCAACCGCAATCGGCCCCGGAGTCGGCGGGATAAAGCTATGTGTTACAGCAAGACCCGCCAATAGCGGAATCCCGTAATGCAAAAGCGATTTGCCGGTCTTTTTCGCCAAGCTGTAGACGATCGGCACCAAGATGATAAAGCCGACATCGAAAAATACAGGAATGGCAACGATGAAACCTGTTACACCAAGAGCCCATGGTGCTTTTTCTTCTCCAAATTTTGCAATCAATGTAGCCGCTAAACGTTCAGCTCCGCCAGAAACTTCCAGCATCTTCCCGAACATGGCACCAAGGCCGACGACGACTGCGACAAAGCCGAGCGTGCCGCCCATGCCGTTTTGAATCGATTGAATGACATCCCCAAGCGGCATTCCCGCTGCGATCCCGAGCAGTAAACTTACCAATAATAACGCGACGAACGCGTGCAATTTCGTACGCATAACCAAGAACAATAGTACGAAAATACTTGCGACCGCGATGATTATCAATGTTGAACCTTCCATTTGATTTCCCCCTCTTCAGATAAGCATTAAGTTATTTTTTGACGACTGCGTGCCCGCCGAATTCGTTGCGAAGTGCAGCGACCACTTTCCCCGTGAACGTGTCGTCTTCAAGGGAGCGATAGCGCATCATCAGCGACATCGTGATAACCGGTGCCGGGACATTCAAGTCCAGTGCGGTTTCGACCGTCCATTTGCCTTCACCTGATGAGTTCATGACCCCTTTGATGCCATCGAGCTTTTCATCTTTCGAGAAAGCGTTTTGTGTCAAGCCCATCAAATAAGAACTGATGATGGAGCCATTGTTCCAGACGCCGGCGACTTTTTCGTAATCGTAATCGAAATCGCTCTTGTGGAGAATGTCGAAGCCTTCAGCAATCGATTGCATCATGCCGTACTCGATGCCGTTGTGGATCATTTTCATGAAATGGCCGCTTCCTGATTTACCGGCATAAAGGTAGCCGCCTTCGACTGAAATGTCGCGGAAAAGCGGTTCGATGTCATTGAATTTTTCTTCGTCTCCGCCGATCATTGCGCAAATTCCGTGGCGAGCGCCTTCTGTTCCGCCGCTTGTGCCACAGTCGAAGAAATAAATTCCGTTCGCTTTCAATTCCTCAGCGCGACGCACCGATTCTTTATAGTTCGAGTTGCCTCCGTCGATGATCGCATCGCCTTTATCCAAAAGCGGCACCAATTGTGCGATGACCGATTCCGTGATTTCTCCTGCCGGCACCATCAACCAGACTGTGCGTGGCGCCTGCAAGCCCTGCACCATTTCTTCAAGGGATTCAACTGTCTTGAAACCGCTTACTTCAGTAGCGTTGGCATCATGCCCTACCACCATATGGCCATGGTCTGTTAAATTGAGCGCAAGGTTCTTCCCCATCTTGCCCAAACCGATAATTCCGATTTCCATTGTAAAACCTCCTGTAGAATAAAAGAATATTTTTCCTTAATGAATTTATTATATCAAATATTTTTCCACATGCAAGCGTGTTATGATAGAAATATAAAATAATTCTAGCAATAGAAAGAGGCGTGGCAGAATGAAACAACAACAATTCGCATTAGCGGCCATCCGTGGCAGTTACCGCAATTTCAGTGAGAAAGAAAAGAAAATCGCCGACTACATCTTAAATGACCCCCGCAACATCATCCATTTGACGATCAACCAAATCGCTGACGAGCTCGGCCTTGCGGAATCCACTGTCTTCCGTTTCTGCCAGCGGCTTGGCTTTAAAGGGTTTCAAGCGTTCAAAATCGCACTCGCCGCTGAAGTGGTGGCACCGTTAAAAGACATCCATGAACAAATTGAAGAAGGCGACGAAGTCAAGACCGTCGCGGAAAAAGTGTTTCGTTCCAATATCAAGACATTGGAAGACACTTTGCAGATCATTGATGAAGACGCATTGAAGCAAGCAGTCGAGGCGTTGCTGTCTGCGCGCAAGATCGAATTTTTCGGAAATGGCGGATCCGCGATGATTGCGATGGATGGCTACCATAAATTTGTCCGCCTCGGCCTTCATGTCGCGATGAACATGGATGCCCATTTGCAGCTCATGTCCGCATCCCAGCTGGAAAAAGGCGATGTCGCCATCGTCATCTCCCATTCCGGTAGCACGCGTGATGTGCTTGAAGTGCTTCACGTCCTGAAGGAAAAAGAAGTGACGATCATCTGCATGACCAATTTCGCCAAATCGCCATTATCCAAAGAGGCGGATATCGTGTTATACACTTTATCGGAAGAAACGGATTTCCGCTCAGAAGCCCTCGCGTCCCGCATCGCCCAGCTCAGCTTGATTGACGCGCTTTATACGAATGTTATGATTGCCCGTGGAGACGAAGGCAAAGTGGCACTCCGCCATATGCGGGAAGCCATGTCGCAAAAACGGTTATAGACAATAACGGAAAAAAGCTGGAACCTAATGGCTCCAGCTTTTTTTATTTGCATTCAATAAGAATGAATCACAAAATCGGGCTCAGCAAGCGGGCAAACCCTTCTCTTAGCTTGATCGTCCAATTGCGCTCTGAATAGAACTCTTTCGTCAGCTTCCGACAATCAGCCGTATCGGACTCAAACAATGACTCCAACTCCAACGCGACACGGCGATTGAACACGAGCGCATTGATCTCGAAATTCAAACGAAAACTGCGGGCATCCAAGTTCGTTGTTCCAACCGTTGCAATCTCCCCGTCAACCGTCATTGTTTTGGCATGCAAAAAGCCGCGGTCATAGAGATAAACTTCGGCCCCATAATCAAGCAATTCGCCGAGGAATGACCAGGACCCCCACATGACAAACGGATGGTCAGGTTTACCGGGTATCATAATATGCATTTTCACACCACTCAATAAAGCCATCTTGCAGGCATCCATAAAGCTTTTATCGGGAATGAAATACGGCGTTTGGATATAAATTTCCCGCTTGGCCGAAGCAATCATTTTGATCATCATGTTCTTCAAATGTTCGGTTTGGGAATTCGGTCCACTAGTCACAACTTGCATCGGGGCGAAATTCTTGATGTGGTGTAAAGGAAAACAGAAAATATCTTCACGGTTTTTATAGTCATTGGCGTAATTCCAATCCAAGATAAAACGGCCTTGCAGATGATGGACCACATCCCCCTCGACACGCAAGTGGACATCACGCCAATAACCGAACTTCTTCACCTCACCCAAATATTCCGTGCCCACGTTAAAGCCTCCGATATAGCCGACCTTGCCATCAATGATACACACTTTTCGGTGGTTTCGGTTATTGACCCGCAAATTAATCATCCCGAGTGCAGATGGAAAGAATATTTCCACTTCTCCGCCGTGTTCAATCAATTCCGTGAAATCCGAATGCTTCAGACTCTTGGAACCAACGGCATCATACAGCAGCCGTACTTTAACCCCTGCTTTGGCCCGTTCGAGCAAAGCGTCAAAAAGTCGTTGGCCGAGCGCATCCCGCTTGATGATATAGTATTGAACGTTGACTTCTTCCTGTGCTTTTCCGATATCCTCGATCAAGGTATCGAACTTCTCGTGGCCGTCCGAAAAAATTCGAGTTTCGTTATAAAATCCTACGAGTGATCGGGTCGACTGCAAATTCATGACTAGCAATTGGCTATACTTTTTCAAGAGTTCCTGGTCGTACTCCGCTTCTCCCGCTTCGATGCTGCTGACTTGGGAATTGACTTGCCGCGTATAGTAAGACTGTTCGTCCTCGCTTAAATTATAGAAGTTTTTATCTGTCAAATGCCTGCCAAAAAACAGATAGACGATAAATCCGATGACCGGCAAAAAGAATAAGATCAAAAGCCACGCCCAAGCCGCCCCTGCATCGCGCCGTTCGTTAAAAATGATGACAATCGCAAGTGCAACATTCAGCAGCAAGACTGAATTCAGTGTCCAGCTCGCAATCAGTATCCAATCCATCCCCCTCCACCCCTTTCGTCCTGTTTCTTTTCTATTCTCTATCCATGCAAATAGTCCTTTTTTCAATAGACAAAAGCCGCCGACTGGAAATATCCAGCGGCGGCCAGGCAGCGCTCATTTACTTCTATTTCGCTTTTTATAGATTAAGTAGTGAAAAATTCCGTATTGCACCGCAAATAAAATCAATGCAGTCAGACATAGATTGACATAATACCACAGGCCATCACCGAAAAAGTCTAAGGGCGAAGCGGTAGATGGCCTTTGCGACAAGTAGAGGTAATTGGATTCCAACAAAGGATTGATCCAAAAGCCGATGAGTCCGGCGTAGGCCAGAAGCAGCCCATAAACGCTGAAAACCGAACGCCATGTAATCGATTGGGGGCTGGATAAGGCTAAAAACAGACTGGCCCAGGCGATGGCCGTGTGATGGACAAAGAATTTCCAGAAACGGAAATGCTGATAATCGTAAGGCATATCAGGCGTCACCAAGGCTAAAGCAGCCGGTGCGAGGCCGATGAAAAATGCCAGCCGAATCCAAAATGGGCGCAAAGTCCATAAGCCGATCATGGCAGTAATGGAAGCGGCGCCGCAAAGATGGAGCGGCATATAAAGGTTGAAGCTCCAGAACTCATGGGTGATTGCCCAGTATTGGTAAGTCACTTCAGATAGCAGCAAGACACTGAATAATAGCCAGCGCAATGGCTGAAACAAGGCGCCTTTGGCGGATAAATTGCCCTTAAAGAGAATCAGGCATACAAATCCGCACAAAGCGATTGCCAATACGACCAGATGGCTCGAGGAAAAAAGCGTAAACGGATAATCGGACCTTGCGCCAAACCAAGTTTCCATCATTGCCCTCCCCTCCAGCCCATTGGACAAACAGATCGATAGGCGTGATCCCTATACCCCTGTCCCTTTCTTCAATACTTTATAAATGTCCTTCTTGTATTGCAGAAACTCTTCAGTCAAGGTAATACCCTCTGCCCTTGGCCGCGTGAATTCGACCTGGAATTCGGCGACGACCTGTGCCGGTTTTTCCGACAATACCAGGATGCGGTCTGCAAGAAACAAAGCTTCTTCTATATTATGCGTGACAAAAAGAATCGATCGTTTATTGCTTTGCCAAATATCCAATAGCCATTTTTGCATTTCCGAGCGGGTGAATTCATCCAGCGCTGAAAACGGCTCGTCCAGTAAAATGAGCGGCTGCGGGCTCAACAAACTGCGGATAAAGGCAGCGCGCTGTTTCATCCCGCCCGATAATTGATGGGGATATGCCCGCTCATATCCAGACAACCCTGCTTTATCCATCATTTCCAAGGCGGCTTCCTTATCTTTACGTCCTGCCAGTTCCGCCCCCAAGAGGACATTGTCCAATATACTCCGCCACGGGAGCAAGGACGGGCTTTGCGGCATGTAGCTGACTGATCCTTTTTGGCCGTTGATCTTGTCGCCACCGAGTGCAATCGTTCCCTCATCCGGTTCGTAAAGCCCGCCGATCAAATGGAACAAAGTGCTTTTCCCGCTGCCGGAAGGACCGAGCACAGCGACAAATTCATCTTCTTGGATGTGTAGCGACAGCTCTTTGAGCACTTCAATTCCGTCAAAGCTTTTCGTCAATTGTTCAATCACCAGTTCAGCCATTCGAATCTCCTCCCCCGTTTGCGTTCCAGCGGATGAACCGCTTTTCGAGCAACACGATCGCTGCGAAAAACACCATGCTCAAACACATAATCAAGAAGATCGCGACAAATACTTGCGTAGTCCGGAACGACGAAGAAGCAAGCGTCATATAAACGCCAATCCCTTCTTGCGCCCCAAGCCATTCTGAAATGACAGCGCCCATAACGCTGTAGGTCGCTGCAATTTTCAAGCCAGAAAAAATAGACGGCATCGCATGCGGCCATTCCAGTTTCCAAAAAATCTGCCGTCTATCAGCTCCTGCCATTTTCATATAATGAAGCAATTCGCTAGTTGTCTGCCGAAATCCATCAAGTGCTGCAATGGTGATCGGAAAAAAGCACACGAGTATGATAATGATCAATTTTGGCACGACGCCGAAACCGAACCAAATGACCAATAGCGGTGCCAAGACGATGATTGGAATGTTTTGCGATAAAATCAATAGAGGATAAAAAGTCTCCCTCAGTTTCGGAACTAAATGGAGAACCATCGCGACGCCAAGTCCTACCGACGATCCAATAATCAAACCGAGTATAGACAAACGGATCGTCGCCGCTAAATGGCCGCTGTAATTAGGCCAACTGTTGATTACTTCGAGTCCGATTTGTTCAGGCGTCGGCAGCAGCCAAGCCGGTATGTCCAAAAGCGGCACCAGCACTTGCCAAATGATCAACAAAAGGATGAGGACCAGAACCGGTCTCCATCCTTTTTTCACTATTATCACGGCCGGTACTTCTCCGTCAATTTATCCATCGATGCGCCGCTCGGCTGATACAGCACCTTGATCTGGGAGATGACGTTTGGGCTGCCGTTTTCGATCATCACTTGGTTCATTTCTTCGACGATTGAAAACAAATGGGCCAAATCGCCTTCCATCGTTGTCTCGAGCGGGTTGACTTGGTAAGGCACGCCTGATTTTGCAATAACGGCGATCGCTTTATCCACGTACGGAATAACGTCTTCCCCATTTCTTGTTTTCGGAATGATTTGAATGCTTAGTAATGCGTTGCCCATCAGTTTTCCTCCTCAGGTAAAAATTCATTGGTGAAAGCCTTTTCGACATCCAGTTCCTTATCGAGCAAACCGTTATCCAACATCCATTCAGCATAGTCTGCCCATACTTGTTCTTGTTGCTGGCCGAATTGCGGGGAGTCGTCCTGATATTTTGGCGATAGCCATTCCTGGCTTGCCTTGACCAATTCCGGGTCCAAGTCCGGCACCGCCTCGATCAAGATGTCCGCTGCTTGTTCCGGCTCATCGATGGCGAATTCATAGCCTTGAGACACTGCTTCCGTGAATGCCCGAACCGTTTCTGGATCTTCTGCGATCATGTTTTCGTTCGTCATTAGGATTGGGGTATAATAATCCAGTTTGTCCGAGTAATCCGTTAAATACTGCATATTCAATTCATCGCCGCGCAATTCGGCTTCAATGCCTGTCCAGCCATAATAGATCCACGCAAAATCGATGTCGCGTTCGACGGCCGTGAAAAAGTCGCTATTGCCGATATTGACGATGTCGACTTGTTCTACATCGGCCCCTTCCTGCTCCATGATGGATCCAAGTACAGCCTTTTCGACCGGCGCTCCCCATCCGCCGTAGGTTTTCCCTTCGTAATCGCCCGGGGACTCGATGCCTTTGTCTATTGGAGAGGCAAAGCCGGAAGTATTGTGCTGGATGAGCGCAGCGATTGAGACAATCGGAATGTCCTGGACTCTCGCTTCAGTTAAACTTTCCTGTGCCCCGATGCCGAATTCCGCCTGATTGGAGGCGACCAATTGATTGGCGCCTGCTTCGCCGGGCAAGATAATTTCCACATCAAGCCCCTGCTCTTCAAAATAGCCTTTTTCCTGGGCTACATACAATCCGGTATGGTTGGTATTTGGCGTCCAATCCAAGACCATCGTTATTTCTTTTAGTTCCTGCTGTTCATTCGCCACATCGCTGCCTGTATTTTCCGCTTCGTCTGTGCAGGCGGCCATCAGCAATACCGGTGCGATGGCAATTGTCCATTTCTTCATGTTGTTTTCCCCCTCTAGATTACTCATAAAAGACGATTTCAGGAGCTGAGTCAGGGGACATATCCAATTGCAGATATAAAAAAGCGCCCAAGGTTTAGAAACCTTGGGCGCATATCATCGCAGAATAGACCGATTTGAATATGTTCCCTCCGCTGGTATTAGCCAGTTCAGGTTCCAAGGGTCAATACCTCACGGATATTCTCTCAATCGGCAACACCGATTCCCCCACATGTGTTTTATGAAATTAACATTTGTCTTTCAAAGTCTATCTTGTCACAAGTGCCTGATTTGTTCAAGCCCTATCCGGCATCATGACCAAACGAACAAGACATTCTTACATCGGGACAGCTTCGCCGCTATAGACTTTGAGTTCCATTGGCGCGCTCATGAATCCAGCCGCTTTTTTAGAAAACGCCACGAAATGTTCGCTCGTGTTGTGAGCTTCGATTGCTTGTGCATCTTTCCACACTTCGACCATTGTATAATGGCCTTCTTTTTCAACCGATTTCATCAAATCGTATTGAACATTGCCTGGTTCTTGGCGCGACGCTTCAATCAGCGTTTTGCCTTCATCTAAAAATGCTTGTTCTTGGTCGGGTTTTACTTGTAAATGTGCATGGATAATCATCATTTGGTTTCGCCATCCTTCAATTTGTATTGTTAATAATCAACGATATTGTCTTGCATGCGCTGGAGCATATCACTCAGCGCATCGACTTCTTCAGTAGTGAAATCGTGAAGCATTTGCTTTACGAATCCTGTATTTTCTTTTCGGTATTCGATGATGCGCTCACGGCCTTCATCGGTGAGGCTGACGAAAATCACGCGGTTGTCTTCTGGATTTCGGCGCTTTATGACCATGCCGCTCGCTTCTAATTGTTTCAAATGGCGGGTAATCGCAGCGCCATCGATATTAACCAATTTTTGCAGCGTCGACTGGTTGATTTCATCTACTTTGTAGAGTTGGGACAATAATTCATAGCGCGATGCACTGATGCCCGTGCATCGCTCGAACTTCGGGCTGATTTGATTGGTCAGGCCCTTGAACTGGTGCAGCACTTGTTCCTGCTTGGAAAATGAACACGGCATAGAAAGACCTCCTAAATGATGGATGGAGTCAATTGATAGCTGTGCCCACTACTCATTGACCAGTCAAATATAATACATAAATCCATATTTTTCAAGATATGGCCCGATTAGCTCCAAGTCGTGATCGTGTCGACCGGCAAGCGGTAAGACTGGAAGCCTTCATTCGCAGCTTTACCGATGGTGATCAGCATGACCGGTAAATAACGCTCTTTATCCAGACCGAATGTTTCAGCGATTTTTTCTTTGTCGTATCCGCCGATTGGGTTTGTGTCATAGCCATATGCACGTGCAACTAGCATCAATTGCATCGACACGAGACCTGAGTCCAACATGACGATATCTTTCATTTGCTCATCGGACATGCCTTCATACAAAGGCTTGAAGTATCCAAGCTGGAAATCTTTCACGTCTTCTGGCATATAGCCAAGCTCGACAGATTTTCCGTAAATTTCTTCAGCATATTCGATGTTGTTGCGGTCACCGAATACAGCGATTACAGCCGATGCGCTCATCACTTTATCCAAATTGAAAGATGCCAATGGGGCTAGCTTTTCTTTCCCTTCTTCGCTGTCGATGACAACAAAGCGCCAAGGCTGCATATTGATAGAAGATGGCGCTTTTGATGCTTGTTCTAGCATTTCCGTCATTTCCTCGCGGCTGATTTTCACTGTCGGATCGTACTGTTTAATGGAACGACGCCCATTGACGATTTCGTTAAAGTCATTTGTTTTCTGTTTTTGTACTGTGTTCATGATTAATTGCTCCTTTTTCTGTTATAGAGTATAGAGAGATTATTAATTGACCCCTCATTCATTGATGCCTCACTTAATATAAACCCGTTCGATTCAAAATGCAACCATAAAGTTTCAGTTCGATTTGAATCCATAAAAAAGAAAGGCCTATAGCCTTTCATGATTGCACTTTTAAATAGTCGCTTCGGAGAATCGCCATGATGATTTCGTCTGAAACTGTTCCGTTATAATAGAGTTCTTCTCTGAGCAACCCTTCCCTTTTAACAAGATCCCGGCTTTAAATAATGCATGTTAAAACGGGTATCATACCGTATACTCGACTTAGAGTGTACCGCTCGAGGGAATTTGAGAGCGAACTTGTTAATTATAGCTAGAAATGTAAGAATCTAAGTGTATAAAGCGATACAACTGAGATACAGTTATTGTTCTGCAGAACTCAATAATCAGGACATTCACTTCTTACTCATTGTAAATATTAAATAAATAGTCGTACGGATCCTTTCTGTTTTTTGTGAGTCCTTTTTTTGTGCGTTGCGAAATAGCTCCTCCTGCAAAGAAAATAATCAAAGCGCATAACAACATTAGCCAGCCAATCCCCACGATAATTGCCATATAAGATTCCTCCTTTGGTTATAAGCCCAGCTTAGTTTATGAAACGCGTTTCAGAGCAAGAAAATCTTTTAGGAAAAGGTGAAAAACATGGCAAACATAAAAGATGTCGCCCAAATGGCCGGAGTATCCGTCGCGACTGTCTCTCGAGTGTTAAATCATCACCCCTATGTCAGCGAGGATAAAAAGGCCGCCGTGTTACGGGCGATGGAACAAGCGAATTACAACCGGAACATAAATGCGGTTCATTTAAGCAAGGGACAAACGAATTTAATAGGCGTGGTAGTGCCTTTTTCAAACCATCCTTATTTTGGCCTGTTGATCGAAGGAATCGCCAATGAAGCATTGCGACAAAACTATAAATTGGTCTTGTTTCAAACGAATTACGAGACAGATAGAGAACTTGAAGCTTTGGCAATGTTGAAGGACAAGCAAATCGATGCGTTGATTATTTGTTCGAGAATCAGCCCGTGGCATCTGATCGAGGAATACTTATCTTACGGGCCCATCGTAGTATGCGAAAACACGAGGGGAACGAACGTATCATCGACCTTTGTCGACCATTACGGAAGCTTTTTTCAAGCCTTGGAGTATTTGCACAGCAAAGGCTATCGGAAAATCGGCTACTGCCTTGGCAGAGAAATGGGAGCCAATAGCGATTTAAGAAGAACCGCCTATCAGGACTTTCTACAAAAATATAAGCTGGCATTCAATCCAAACTTTGTCTTCTACAATTGCTTTAATTTCGAGGACGGGGAACACGTCTTAAACCGCATTACGGAGATGGAAAGCCCGCCTGCTGCGCTACTCATCTCCAGTGACCAAGTAGCTGCCGGAATATTAACCTGCTGCAAAGTACGAGACATGGCTGTGCCGGATCAGCTTGCTTTACTAGGCTTTGACAATCAACCGATCGCCAAAATAATGAACATCACAACACTTGAAATACCGTTGGTTGAAATCGGAAGGAAACTATTCGCCCAAGCCATAGAAGAGGGCATCAGTTCCCAAGAAGAAATTGCCGTGAAACTGATTGAGCGACAAACGGTCTAGCTCGTCATCTTCGGCCATTAGTCGACGCAAGGCGTATTTTAGCAAAGTGAAGTAATTGCAATATAAAAGAGAGAAAGCCACTTGTCGCTTTCTCTCTTTCCATAATTTAAATTGAGTCGCAGTCGTTAACAATAAATAAAATAGTTGACTACTACCCCCACCACATTGCTGTCACAAAAAATGACCAGCCAGATGCGTGAAGCGCTATTATAAATAGCAAGACCGCAATGGATTCTAAGTATTTGCATGTAAAATTTTTATTCTTGAGAAGACGAAATAGCAAAAAGGCGGTTTGCAAGTAAAGCAAGTATCCTAAAATAGTCACTCCTGTTAAGTAATAAACTGGCATAATCGGCATAAAGTGTTCACTTAAAGAATAAGCGATTCCTTGTCCACCGATACTGAAAATAGTTGCCAGCAAAAAGCTTGCCATCCAGATACCGTGATATTTCTTCATCTAATCCTCCTCTTTTGCATTAATCTATCAGTTCTTGGCTTACAAGGACGCTATTCTATTTATTTTTAATTCACTAAATATTTATACTTTTTAGCTGTTTCAACCTGCTTTCTATCCAACTTCCCAAGCTCTGTATAAGGCAAGTCGTCCACGAACACGATGTCTCTCGGTATCTGGAATTTCGCCAACTTCCTTCCCGACCAGTCTATTAGTTCTTCTTTCGCCAATGTTTTTCCGTGCTCCAGCTGAACGTAAGCTCTTAGCACTTGGCCGCTGTAGCAATCCTCAACTCCAATGATAGCAACATCTCTAATACTTGGGTGGTCGGTCAGTATGGCTTCAATTTCCATTGGATAGATATTATTGCCATTTGAAATGATCAAGTCATCGGTTCGCCCGCATAGGAAATAATAACCGTTCGCATCTCGATACCCAGTATCGCCCGTTTGAATCCAGCGGGTCGGACTGTTCGTCATCGACCACTTATTGCGGATGCATAATTGACCGATATTGCCTTGCCCAACTTCCTTCCCTTCAAGCGTTACCCGTAATCGGCCTCCCTTGATCGCTTTTCCAATCGTGTTGGCATGATAGTTTAAATCTTCAGGTACGGCAATGATATTCAATCCCGCTTCCGACGTTCCGTATAAATTGTATAGGACATTTCCCAGTCGATCGTTCACTTCCTTCACTAAAGCGGGATTCAGCTTCGCGCCTCCAGAGGCAATGCAGCGAAGAGAACCGAGAGCCACTTGGTCGTACGTCATCATCTTATGAAGCATAAGCGGAACTACCGTTATAGCTTCTACCTGATGATGCCGTACCAAGGCGCACGCTTGTTTCACCTCAAAGCTGTCCTGGATAATCACTTTCTTTCCGAGAGCAAAAAATGCCAACAATACCGCAATTCCATAGCCATGGTAAATTGGTGTCGCAATATAGGCAGTGCTATATTGAGACAATCGCAAACGGTCCAGCAATGCTGCAAAGGGATCAAGAAAATTTATGAGCGATGGACGATGGACCACTCGTTTCGGCTTGCCGGTCGTCCCGCCTGTCAGCAATACGATCTTCCCGCTTGAAGACGCCTTAAGTTTTCTATTTTTACGAAGAGACGAGTCAAGCCACGAGCTGATGGCTTCGTTGTTTTCATAATCACTGGCGATTTTAGGATTTTGGTATGGCGAGTTATTGATCAAACCGCTAAATTCATGATCATAAATCAATAAATCGTAATTATATTCTTCCACTCTTCTATCAAACTGCAATTGGCTTATCGAATTATTTAGCAGGTATACATTCGCTCCTAAGCGCGAAACAGCAAAAATGCCTTGTACGAGGGATGCGTGATTTTGACATAAAAAGGCCACTCGTTGATTTTTGCCCAGCCTATATTTTTCCGCTAATAGATAAGCCAGACTTTCACTCCGCTCCTGCAATTCCTGATAGCTGATCGTTTCACGGCTATCGACTAAAGCCGTTTTCTTTTTGTTCGTTTGGTCCGTCAGTGCAAATATCAGCATCAGGTTAATCCCGTTCTGACGAATGGCGACTACTAGACGGGCTATTTTGGGCGGCGACAGCAAATGGAGCAGCGACAATATCTTCATCAACTTAAGCATTCCCTCGTGCACGCTCCTTTTTCAATAGCAATTTGGGAACGATAAATGCCAATGGAGCTCTAAAGATCAATGAAGCCCATTGTCCAAAGATTAGCCACCAAGGCTTGTAGATTTGTCTTTTGGAATACAACGCGTGTCCGATAATTTCAGCCACATGCATGGGAGACATAGCCGGTGAATTTCGATAAGCCCTGGTTGGTTCAATCATCGGTGTTTTCACCAGCGGCAAATAAATAGACGTCGTAGAAATGTTTCGGGATCTCAATTCCGGCTCGGCCGACCTCAGCCACGTATCAAAAGCCGTTTTCGACGCTTGGTAGGCAGCCCAGTACGGCACAGGAAGCAACAACGCGTTGATCGTGGAAACGTTTACGATATGCCCCTTATTTTGTTCAAGCAGCGGGATGAGTGATAGCAACAACTGGACCGGCGCAAAATAATTGAGTGCCATCGTCCGCGTGAAATCGTGGTAACGATCTAGTGATTGAACAATTGGCCGATTGATCGAAAGGCCCGCATTGCTCACGACGATGTCCACTCCGCCTTCTAAAAGGTGCAGAAAGGCCAGCAATTCTTTTAAGTCTACGTCATTGCGTAGATCTGCTTGAAACACTGTAACTTTAGCAGAAGACTTTTCGATTTCGGTCTTCATCGCATGCATGAGGTCTCCTCTACGAGCCACGAGAATCAAATGCGCAGTGGTCTGCGCAAATAAAAAAGCCAGTTCCTTGCCGATTCCTGAACTCGCTCCAGTAATTAGGATAGTCTTGCCATCCACTTGTTTTTTCAGCTTCTCAAAACGTATGGGAGAAGGGAAAAACAATGCACTCTCTAATACGTTGTAGTTATGCATTTTGCCAGCACCTTTTCAATAAATGAAATGAGTGTATAAAGAATTTTCAGACTCTTTATTATAAATTTTACCATTTAAATTGATGAATGGAATAGCTTGTAGATAAGAAGTAGCACTTATTTTCATCAAATGTAGCGATGATCAAACCTTCATTAATCTCAACTAAAGTGTTTTATACATTAACAACACTATTTTTCCTTTGGAGAATCAAGAATCCAAGCAGAAAAACACCTTTCAAGTAAGATGAATTTCAGATTAGGAGCACAGACTTGAAAAAGACTAGGAACGGGCTTTGCCACTTCCTAGTCTTTTCTATAGTATATTTTTTCTCGTTTTTATTTAAAAACTTTGCCCATATAGACTTCGTTTTGCAGCGTACCGTGAACCGAGACTGAGCTTTTTCGAATGCCCTCTACCTTGTAAGCATTCTGCTCAAACAACTTACGGGCCTGCGCGTTTTCTTCTAATATCGTGATTTCAAAACGTTTGAGGCCTTTTTCTGCCGCCCACTCCTCTGATTTTTGGATCAAGGCAGAAAGGATATTCATATCATTATTATGAGCTTGTACCACCATATCGACTTCCGCCCGGTGAGCAGCTCGTTTTGAATCAGTCCCCACAATCTTCATATAGCCAACATGCTCGCCATTTAGAATAGCCAGTAAGATGACTGATCGGCCGCTTTGGTTCCACTCAATAATTTGCTGTCTGATTTTTTTCGCCGATGCTTCCTGTGGTTCTTGTCCATATACGAGAAACTTCGATTCCATTTTCGATTTTTTATACAAGACTGACAGAAAACGGGCATCTCCATGCAAAGCCGGACGGATGATCAAGACATCCTGGTGTCCCTCATTTTCCGGCACAGCTTCCGTTTTCTCGAACACGACATAGTGATTAGGCTGTACGTATTTCACAAAATAGCCTGCAGCTGTCCATGCCTGATAATGTCTCGCAGGGGATTTTGTTTTTTTCCACCAACTGTAATTCAAATAGGCGCTGCTAGGAAGGCTGTATCCCATAATCTTTTCAATTTCCTCAAACGTTAATGTAATCGTTTGATTGGTTGATTCTGAAAAGTATGCAGCCAACGAGCGATACTTCTTTTCCAATGCCAGTTCCATTCAATTACTTCCTTTCGAAAATCGTAATAAGTAGCCCCTTCATGAGGGCCTTAAAAAAAACGCCGCAAAGAATTCATTAATTCTTTGCGGCTTTACTTACAGCGCTATAATTTAAAGCATTTAACCTGTTAAATCATTGCACTAAGATGCTAGTTTTCTGTTGTACACACTGCTTACAAGAACCAAAATTTGTATCAATCGATGCGATTTGAATCTTTGTACGATTGCATTGATACGCAAAAAAGTGACCACGTTATTGATATCTTTTTATAGATGCGGCCAATTTTTTAACGTATTTTCAAAAAGGTAGTCATTTAGCATCTATATATACATACAAATACCCATTAAAATAGAAAACTAAACCTTTAAAAACTGACACCCCCTAAGAAAGTAGTGCTCTATATGAAAATATAAGCAATTCGCTTGGGGTTTCTGGTCAGAAATCGTGAAAGTTAGCATTTTTCAGATGACACAAAACATTTTGGATCGTCTACTCTAACTTGAACATTCAGTACTTATTAAAATTATCGCTAAAATGACTTCGTTAACATTGTAAAAAAGGAAATTTCTAATAACTAGAAATTCCCTCTCTCCTATCGCGCACTATTTGTTACATATTACTTACTCCCACAGGACTTCCTTGAACAATAGAAGGTTCTGGTCCATAGCCCAAATAATCAAATAGGTGGTAGGTCTCTTCATCCATAGTATCGACTAGTTTTCTTATTCGCATGTGAAGCTGGCAATTCACCGATTCGACAGCCTATTTTTCTATCTCATTTTTTATGCAGCTCAAGCTTCCATTTACAAGTCTAATCGCCAAAACCTTTAAGCATACATACATTGACTCTGACAATAACCTCCTCCATAGTTTAATGAAAGATCAAAGATGCAGTGGTTAACAACGAAAGGTCTAATTGCAGTCTGTACTATACCAAAATCAAACGTTAAGAGGTGGTCATTCGATGAAAGCTATTCAAGTGACAGGATATGGTGATGTAGACATGCTCCAGCTGGTTGAAATAGCGACTCCAGAACCAGCAGACAACGAGGTGCTCATCCAAGTAAAAGCTTGCGCCATCAACAATACGGAAATTTGGATGAGAGAAGGCGCTTATGGCACTGGCTCAAAGTCCGGATGGCGCCCAGAAGGTGTTCACTTCCCAAGGACACCCGGTTCAGATATAGCAGGCACCATCGTGAGAGCTGGAAAACGCGTAGACACATCCATGATTGGAAAAGATGTGGTCTTGTTCCCCTTCACTTCGAGCGGACAGGAAGGAGCGGAACACATCTCAGAAGATATGTCGTTTATCGGTTCGGAATATGATGGTGGATATGCGGAATACGTAGTTTGGCCAGCTGAACTTTGTTTTAATATGCCGCTCCCGAACTACACGGAAAGTGCCGTTTTTTCCGTTAGTGGAATGACTGCTTGGCATATGATAGAACAAATTCAAGCTCATCCTGGCGAGACTGTAGTGGTAACTGGCGCAAACGGAGGGGTTGGCTCGTTAAACGTCCAAATTGCCTCTAAGGTATTTGGCGCTAAGGTCATTGCGATCGTTGGCGACCTAGCTGTAACCGATAAATTAAAAAAGCTGGGGGCGACACACGTATTGTCTTACAAATCAGCTCACCTAGCCAAGGACATACTCGAGGTAAATGGAGGGCCAGTGGACTCTGTTTTAGATGTTGTAGGCGATGCCCTGTTCCCCACCTCTCTTCAAGTCCTGAAAAAAGGCGGGAAATTTTGTATTTCTGGCTCTGCAGGTGGACAACACACAGACCTTGACTTTAGAACCTTATACTTAAAACATCTTACGTTTTACGGATCTGTTTTGGGCACGATAGAAGAATTCAAACGTATGCTCCAAGCCATTTCAGAAGACAAAATTGAACCTGTCATCGATAGGACTTTCCCTCTCGAACAAGCGCCAGAAGCGCAAATGTACTTTAAAAAAACGGGGAAATTAGGGAAAATTGTCTTGTTGCCTGGAGAATGATCCAATACAAATAATAAAAGTGTGAAACGATCGCTTGTCGAACGGATTCACAGTGACTAACGGTGGATCCGTTTTTAACTATTGGGAATGAAATCGTTCATAGATGTACTGTTATACAAAAAAAGAAGAAACTCACGCTGGAGTTTCTTCTTTTCAGATACGGCATTTTATTTCAGCTCAATGGCTCGCAGGATCTCTTCCACTTGTTCCAATCCTATACTGTCTTCATCGCCTGTTACCAGGAAAGAATAGTTACCTTCTGCAAAATAGCCGGTATAATTTTGACCATCTGTCATTAACAGAATTGTTCTGTCTTCCAACTCGATTGTGCTGATCAAATCTTTAGAAGATAGACTGTGAGTGGCTAGTTTATGTTCGCCAGATGCTTCATACATTTGCTCTACTACGATATCGAAGCCCGTAATGGGTGATGTGTAATGATTCGCAATCCAAGAAACTCCCTCACCTTTAGATGCCAGCGTAATAGGTTGTGTACTGGCTTGCAGAAATTCAACACGTTCGTGGAAATCAACTGGAATGTAGTTCTTTTCTTCGATTTCCGTCAATTCGACCGTTTCCATGTTCGCAAATTCCAGTTCCTTGATTGCTATTGCAGCAACAGGTTTAGTTAAATCAATTAATGATGCAATTTCGAATAACTTTTCTTTCTCGGCACCAAAGACGGTGAAGTACCGTTCCTTTGTGAAGATATGCATCTCTTTTTGGTCTTCCGAATAAAAGGCAGTATGGCCATTCATTTCGACTTCCTGTTCATCTTCCGCAATTGGTACCCGATTCACTAATATATCTGCTATAAGATCTGGAGCTTCCACGTTTTCAACGAGTGCAATTTGATGGGTGTCTGACTCTATTGGATAATAGACACTCACATTATAGCCTGTCTTATGTGCAGTGGCTGCAACAGTTGGTTTTGCATTTACATACGGCAGCTCATCTCGAAGATTCAACGGGATGCTCAGATTTGCTCGAAGTTCTTCATTGATTTCGATGGGGGTGTCCTCTGCCAGATCAACTTGGATTGCTGATTGGCTGCCATCACTTTCCTCCCCTAGCGCATTTTTAGGTTCAGCTATTTTTTCTGTTTTCAAATTGTCGGCATTGTTAGAAGGGGAGTGTTCTCCACTGACCAAGTAAACACCAAAGCCTAAGAAGAACACCACAAAAATAATAGATAATGTACTGGGCCACCAGTGTCTCATGTTAGATTCAGCTTTTACTTTATGACGAATCATCCGTTTCTGCTGATCGCCAAAGCGCTGTTCCGCAAAAACGGTCTGTTTCATGGCAGAACGCAAGTTTTTCAGTTTATCTTCCATCAAATTCGCTCCTCTCCAATACCAATCGTAGCTTTTCTCTCCCACGGCTTAGTCGTGTTTTAACGGTATTTTCGTTCACTCCAATCAAGTCCCCGATTTCACGATTGGACATCTCTTCGAAATAAAACAAAAGAATGACTTCTCGGTACTTCACCGGGAGAGCCAAGACTCCTTTAACCAGCTCTGCGTCTTCTCCTTTTGTCATTATAAGAGCCTCTGGAGTCTTTTCTTTAGATTCAAGAAATTGAAAGAACTGGCTTTGCACTACAATCCGCTTGAGCAGGGAACTCCGAAGAACATCCTTGCAGCAGTTGATGGTGATACGGTAAATCCAGGATTTGAATGCACCCATCTCTTCGTATGTATCGTACTGCTTGTAAATCTTCACAAACACATCCTGGACGACTTCCTCTGCCATGCCCCAATCTCGCAAGTAGCTGTACGAAAGACGTGTCAGGTTTTCGCCGTATTCTTCCATGATGGTTTCCAGCCATGCCTCTTTCCCTACTTTGGACACCGGCCTTGCTTCAAGCCATTCCATCGGGTCACCTCCTTTTCCTATAGTTAAAACGGAATAGAATTGTTGATAGTTTCATTTGCTTTGAATTTATCCAAAAACAAAAAGAATAATCTTGAAATAGAATGTGTGAAATTATGCGAATACTACGGGTCAAAAGAGAAGTGACAACCGTCTAATTACTATAGAAAGGAGTTGAGTCTTGATGCCTTGGCCGGATAACGCTGATACAAATGGCGAACCTTACAATCATGAAAAAGTAATCGCCCAATTGATGGAGGATTATGGACTAGAATTAAAGCGAATTGCTTACCTATACATAAACGATTTAACTGAATGTGATGATATCATCCAAAAAGTCTTCATTAGCTGCTATCACCAGTTGGAAAATTTTCGATTTGAATCCAACATCAAAACTTGGCTAATTCGAATCACTATTAATAAATGCAAAGACTACCACAGGTTATGGCGGGTTAAGAAACTGATTTATAGCCCGTTCTCCTCCTCAGAGAAGAACGATACTTCAGCTGAGGAGCGTTATCTTGAAGAAGAAACCGCCTCTGAAATTCTTTCGAAAATTTCCATGTTATCGCCTAAGTATAAAGAAGTGTTGATTCTGTACTATTATCAAGAAATGACCATGCAGGAAATCAGCGATGTATTGTCTATTGGTATTAATATTGTTAAATCTCGACTATTGAGAGGCAAACGCACGCTTCAAACGCAACTAGAAAGGATGATTGCTCATGGACAGATTTGATCGTGAGATACGAAGCAAAATCAATCGAGATTTAGAAAAAGAAGTTCATTTCTCATCGGCTGAACGAATCAAAATTCAGCGACGTATTCGTGAACATAGAAACAAAAAGCTTTCCTTTAATCCTATTTATTGGACAGTTCTCGTTTCAGCTGTTGGGCTTATGATGGTGTTTGGACTTATCTATATGGGTGATCGCTCAGCTGCCCCCACTACTAATTTTCCTGCCATAGCTGCTGATGAAGAAGAGAAACAAACTACTTCTGCAATGATTCCTCAAAAACACGAGAGTGTATTGCCTGAAGAGCGAGAATGGACCATAGAGGATGCAGCAAACCCCAAGAGTGGTATGTACCAAATGGAAGTTTCCGAGTTTGCTAATGTAGCAGAGTACTTAACTGTTATGACGGAACATTGGCATCATGGCGATGATAGCGGAGATCCAGAAATAGACCGAAAAATTTCGATTGCCTTTACTACAATCAGTTACCTCAATTATTACGAAAAGGAACTCCAGGAGTTTGAGGCAACAGCGATAGCTGACGAGCTCCAACGAATTGCGCTTGCCATTAGCATGCACTATAGCGAACTAACTGATGAAGAACTACGAGTAGCCTTCCACGCATTTGAAGAACAGTTAGCTGATCTCAATGACGTGATACAATAAAATATGGTAAAAGAAAGGATCATCCATAAAAATACTTTATACTCCTACGATCGATGTTCTTGTGCATAGTTCTTCAAAAGAAAGGAATTGTATTCAGTGAGGTTGCATTATCAACTAACTTACTCTGACTTTTTAGCTCTTCAACAAGATTCTATTCAGCATTTGAGTTATCACAGAAAAAGAGCTCAGGTTACGTTCTGGATCCTTGAGTTGCTTATTTTCTGGGGCGGACTCAGTTTGACAAGGCATATATTGCCCACTGATTTATCTTCCAGTTTGATGTGGGGGCTTCGCATCAGTGCAGGAATTTTACTAGCTGTCTTACTTGCCCCTCTTAGCAAAAAAGGATATAGACCATTGACCATCTGGCAATATCGATTGTTGCTTCGCAAGGAAAAACATACAACCTGGCCAAAGGATGTTACGGTGGCTTTGGATCAAGAGGGGTTGAGAGTACAGACCCAGCAAAATGGAGTGAAAACAAATACTGAAATTCAATGGGAAAAGATCCAAAAAGTAAGTGAAGACCATCAGCATTTGTACTTATACTACGACGAACTAAACGTAATTGTTGTGCCGAAGAACAACTACAAGGCGAGTAATGAAGAGAAAGCAGAGATTGAAAAATTACTCGATCACAAAGTCGGCCATGTGCGGATCTAAAAAGAGATAAGGATACTAAAGGAGTGGAACGATGCAGATTCAATATCAATTGACATATGACGATGTGTTAACTTTTCAAGAATACGAAACACGCTATTCCACTCGTCACAAAATAAGAGGAAGGCTGTTTCACTTTTTAATCGTTTTGTTTGTCTTTCTGTTAGTTGTTTGGCTAATGATTCCACTAACGCCCGTCCTTTTTCAGTTTGAAAATCGGTCTACTTACTATATTTTGACCTTTGGTTTGGCGGTATTAATTGCTTTGATTTCAGCTCCATTTCTAAAGAAAATCTATGTACCGGTGATTCTATGGCAATATAAGCAACTCTTTAAAAAAACAAAAGACAGAAGATGGCCAAGACCGATTGCAATCATCTTGAAATCTGAAGGACTGAATGTAAAGTCTGTTCATAATGGTATCAAAGAAGACATTGATGTTTCGTGGGAATCCGTTCAAAAAGCAAGAGATTATGAGGACTTGTACTTTCTCTATATACAAAAAAGAGAAGCCCTCATCATTCCAAAAAAAGCTGGGACGATCACCACTGAGCAGCAGGAGAAACTGCGTGAGTTGCTAAAGCAACATTTCTCCAATATTAACTAAGTACATAATTCATCAGCTACAAGCTCTCGGTATTAGGGACTCGTAGCTGTTTTTTTATCTGTATCGTTCTTCTTTCTTTTTTACAACACTACTAATAATTTCATGAAATACAAATTCATGAAAGTAGATTATTTGGACAAGAAATGGAATATCCTGTGCTACAATAATGGGGATAAATAGGAGGTATTTAATGAAGAAAATTATGGTTGGTATTTTTATTGCTATATTCTCTGCCTTAGTACTGTTCATCACTTGGATTAATCTAGTACCGGAAGACAATGTTTCGACAGAGAAAACGACGGAGGAAGTAACTACTGAAGGAAATGCAAAAGAATATATAGCAATCGCTCAGAATCGTTGGAATGGCAGTACACTTGATGAAGACAATATTGAAAAGGAAACTACTTTTATTGCACTCAATTCGATTGATATTAGTGAAATGAAGGATTTGGGAGTGGCCACAGAATTTTCGGAACTTCAAGAAGTAGCTGGCATCATTAGCGGTGATTTCGGAAGACTTACAGATGAAGAAAAGCAAATTCACTATAAAGAATTCGAAGATATACTAAATAAAATCCACAACACGATTAATTAAAATAAAGGCCGTTGAATATAGGAATGGATTCCTACTAGGTTAGAAAAAAACTTTTTATCTTTTTAATGGAAACTCACAAACGGAAAGGGATAAAAGATGTTTCTCGATTAGCATCTTCTATCCCTTTGTATTTTTGCAGCTTCCGATAACTGATGATATGTAAACTTAAATTTATTCCACCTCTATCAAGAAAGCATAATTTCCATCCCCCTGATTCCAGTCAGCTATTACATGATATACATATATGCCACTTTCATTAGGCGTTTTAACTTTTTCTTTATTTATCTCAATAACTTTTGAATAATTCCCATTAATCCATTGCTCTAATCTTAGGGTTTCAGGTTGATAACCGATAGGAAATTCAATAGCGATTTCCTCATTTTTTGATACCCTAGTTGGGGTATGTGATTCTGTCATGTCGACTGGAGTAGTATGAATGGTATCTACACACTGCGCAAATAAAAATCCATCCCAACAATATGATCCTTGTGTTGTAGGAATTTCCGTCTCTGCTGTTGAAATTTTCGGAGTCGGCGGTTCTAAACGAAATGGTTTAAATATAACTATAGCTATGATTAGAATTCCAATAACTATAAACACCGATCTTTTTTTCATATCTTTCATCCCCCTTTACATAATCTTAGACGTTTATATTTGTAGAAAGTAGCAATATTTACTTTATTATGAAATTTAAACGTCGACTTAAGCGTTCGTAAAAGTACACTTTTACGAACGCTTTCAAAAGGGCTTAAAACGGTCGAAAAGAGTGTTCGTAAACGTGTCAAATGACTTTACGAACGTTCGCTCAATTGCATACACTTTTACGAACGGTTTTCAGGTATAATGAGAGGAAACAATCGTTTATAGAGGTGAATTATGGAACATCGCAAATTTGGCTACATACGTGTCAGCAGCAAAGACCAAAATGAAGGCCGTCAATTGGAAGCCATGAGAAAAATCGGCATCAATGAACGGGATATTTATCTGGACAAGCAAAGTGGCAAAAATTTTGAACGAGCGAACTACCAATTGCTCAAAAGGGTTATTCGAAAAGGAGACATTTTGTATATCCATTCGCTGGATCGGTTCGGAAGGAATAAAGAAGAAATCCTTCAGGAGTGGAATGACCTCACGAAAAATATTGAAGCTGATATTGTGGTGCTGGATATGCCCCTATTGGATACGACCCAGTATAAAGATAGTATGGGGACATTTATTGCGGACTTGGTTTTGCAAATTCTTTCGTGGATGGCAGAAGAGGAACGGGAACGCATCCGGAAACGGCAGCGTGAAGGAATCGACTTAGCGCTTCAAAATGGTATTCAGTTTGGCAGACCGACCGTTTTTATTTCAGAGGAATTCAAAGAGGTTTATAGAAAATGGAAAGCCAAAGAATTAACAGCAGTTCAGGCTATGCAAGAAGCCGGAGTTAAAAAGACCAGTTTTTACAAATTGGTAAAAGCGCTCGAAGAAGAGATAGTTAACACATTATAATAGAAAAAAATTTCAAACGCCTCCTTTTCTTTGATTGAAAAAGGAGGTGTTTTTTTCTGTAAAGGAAACCTAACATCTACATTAATTGAGAGGTTAAGAGTGAACAATGAGATTTTAGGTGCAAGTTAACACTTGAAATCAATGCACAATAACACTTGAATTTACAATTTCTCCTTGATTCAACAAAATAAGACGTTCGCAAGGTGGTTATCCATTTTTGCGAACGTCTTATTTTGTTAATTCGTTCTTTTACGAATGCTTTTATTCATTCGTTCACTCAATTAGCATGAGAGGAGATTTTGTCGTATATAGCAAGTCCTTTTCTAAATCAATTAAAGAGCTCTGTTCTCTTTCTTCATCTGCTGGGTAATACCCTAACGTTAGTATAAGATTATCATTTTGAATAAATCTTACTTTATACATAGGTAAACTAATATTGCTAGTTTTTAAGCTACTTACTTTTGCGCCTTCTATTTCTTTTATAATTTCTTCTATTTCTTTTTGATTTGTTATTTTTTTAATCACTTCGCCTTGACCACTTTGATAAACCTCTGGTGAAGGAGACACTTCCCCTAGGTCTATCACTTCAATCTGTGTAATATCTTCGTTTAATGTAAATGATTCGCTTTGGCATCCCATTAGTACTAATACCAACAAGCTACATAGTATATACCATGGTTTCAACAGATTCACCTCCTGAATACATTAAATATAATATAAATACAGAATTTATAAATAGTATAAAAGTCCTTGTTTCAAAAAATAAAAAGTTTCTATTTACTTATTTTAAGAATAGTTTTATAATTCTAATGCAAATAATAAATGGGAGGTTTTGTAATATGTGTAATTGGATAGGTAAAATTTTTTTAGTTAGGATATTTCTAATTGTTTTAGTTACTCTCTCTGTATTTTCTACTTCTGCAAGTGCTGACTATCATTCCGGAACAACGTCAACTGGAGGACATGCTAAAGTTAATTATTCAAGTTCTGTAGCTACCTATGGCTATACAACAATTTATAACAATGCTATTAATCGGTGGAATGGCATTTCTACTAAAGTAAGCGTAAAAAAGGCGAGTGCTTCTTACACTACTGATACTTACTATGTTGGCACTACTAGCGTCGCTGATCGAACAGGATTTATGCAGCCAATGGGTACAAGAGGAAGTGTTTGCCTCGATTGTACATGGACTTATACAAGGATTTATCTATATGACAATAATATGGATAAATTCGATTACACTAGCACAAATCGCACGGCAACTGCTGTTCATGAAATTGGCCATAGCTTAAAACTTGATCATACTCCTTCATCAGGTTCAACCTCTATTATGAAGCAAGGAAGGACGACCAATACGTATCCAACGATATATGACAAAGGACAGTTAAAGGCTAAATGGGGCAATTAAGAAGGAGGAATCATAACATGATAAAAAAATGGAAGAAAACAAAAATTATTCTAAGTATGGTGCTTATAACATCGATCGTGGCAGCTTTTTCTTTTGCAAAAGAGGATCAGATCTTAAAACGCATTTCTGTTCACGGTGACATGATTTCATATGAGGAAATGAAAGATTTAGAAGGTATGGCAGACCTAGTAGTAATTGGAGAACCAACAGCCGATTTCATCAATCGAGATCATATTATTAAAACTGGTGAAGACGAGTCCATTGAAGATTTTTACTCTAATACGGAAATTAAGATACACGAAGTTCTTCTAAATAATGATCAAAGTAACTATCATTCAGGTGATCTCTTATCCATCATTGAACCTTCTAGTGTTATAGAAGAAGAACGAGAAAGCTTTGAATTTGTGATGGATGAATATACGAGTGTAAATAAAGAAGCAGGCTACATATTTTTCTTAAAGAAAAATACGTTTGGTGAGTACAGCTTAATTGGAAATCAACTCGGGAAATTTAATATTGATGGAAATGACCATAGAGATTTAGCCATCAATTCAGAATCTTTGAGCGATCCAGAAGACATTTTATTATTAGAAGAAACATTTGATGTTGAAAAATTAGATGAAGAGTTTGACAACTTGCTAAAAAACACACAAGATGGGATGCACACGGAATCTGAACAACATGAAGAACTTCAACACAGTGCTGAGAAAAAGTTGAGTTTTTATGTAGAAATAACTGAAAAATATGACGAATCCATTGACAATTATGCAAATTAAATAAAATTTTTATCTATATTCTAAAGGCTTTGTATAGTTAACTATACAAAGCTTTTAGTTTTACAATTTTTTTCGCGTAGAATATAGAAGAATTTTTTCAAACGACTCCTTTTCTTTGAATGAAAAAGGGTTTTTCTTCTGTAAGGGTAACCTAACATCTACATTACTTGAGGGTTTAAGAGTGAACAACGAGATGTTAAATGCAAGTTAACACTTGAAATCAATGCATAATGACGCTTGAATTTACAGCAGGTTTTCACCCTCTTACAGATCCCTTCAAAAACCATCGTTTTTGATTGGTTAGTGTTTTCTATTTCTTCTTGCTCTACACCTTAATATTCACTAATTTTTATTTTTTTCAGTATGTCTAATACTATTTCTAATTTCTAGTGGTTGAGTCCGATCTCTAATTCGTTTACTTATAAATTCTTCATTAAATCCTAGTTCTCGAAGTAAATAGTATTCGAGTATATTGCGCAGCATACGATAAGCGTCCTCTAAGTCTGATCCTCTTAAAGCCTTTTTTTCAGTGATTTGATTATAATGGGTATAAAAATTTCTAGTATTAGCAATCACTTGAGGAAAGTCTAATTTCTCTATATCTCCTGTATAGAAAAAGAACTGAAAGTCTGCTAAAAACAAGTCTGCAATTCGATTTCGGAAAGTGATTTTACCGCGAGAACCTTCAGTTAAAAATCGTTTTGCTTTTTCTCTTGAACTTCCGTATTGGTTAGAAATTATGCCTTCTACTCTTTCTTTATAATCACTAAAGCTCCCATCACAAATCATTCTTGAGTGGTAAGTTTCTAATGCCTGGCTTATATTTAAAAAATGCCTATTAGTAGATAGACTTTGATTATACAAATCATCAATGTATAGCTCTATAACCGGTTCCAGTAAAGTTGATACTCTTTGCCAAGCAGAAAAATCACCACTTTCATGTAACTCTACTAAGTTAAAAAGGAATGGGATTCCGCGATATTCGATCTCTTCATCTCTATTCTCTGAAAACAGGAAATGTTTAATATCAATAACTTCTTTTCTTGCTTCTCTTCCCTCAATTTCTCTCACTATAGAAGGAGATTCTGCTGTCATTTTGCCAAAAGACAACGGTTTGCCCATCGCAATTTCAATCATATTTTTCATTTTTAATGCTATTTCAACGAACCAGAATAATGATTGGGCTTTGGTGGATTCAATCACAAGATATGGGGACTGTTTTAAAATGATTTCTTCTTTCATGAAGTCAAACCATGGAAAACTTGGAATTAGAGAGTAGGACAAATCATAGTGTGCATTAGAATAGATAGAAACTTCCTTTACTTCTTGTAGCTTTATTATATTCCTGTATTCATCATTTTCGGTTCTCCCGTAGTTTGATATTGCCCCCCATTTAATCACACCAGGGACTTGTATTTGTAGCTTCGAAAAAACTATATCCTCCTGCTGTTCAAAGGAAACATTTTCAAGCATGTACTCCACTCGGTAACCGTAAACATCTTCGAGACCTACTTTACTCTCCATGGCAATTCTAGAACAATTTAAAAGAGCCATTTTGGCGCCATTTACAGCTGTTCCTTGGATATAATCAACTTGCAGAGGAATCTCAAAATAGCTGCCTGGCGGCCCACTGTTGGGAACGCTAATATATATAAATATACCGCCTTCCTCTTCGTTTAGGTATAAGTCTCCTGAATACGTAATATCAGAAGTGCCAATTCCCCAATATCCTGAAGTAGTTAAATGAACTTTCAAATCACTCTTCCTTTCTATATAAATAAAATCTCAATCAAAACACTTAAACTATTAAGAAAGATAGTTTTCTCTAAGAAGCTTGAAGAAAGTGATTAATATATCCCCTAAACGGAATTTAAACCCTCTTTATACTACGAAAAACACCGTCTGATCTGCGCTTACTCTGGTAATTATTAAAATGGCAACCGCCAAGAGCAATCAAGAATACAGTCAACTATCTTCTCTCAGTGTAATATTAGGTATTTGTATTATTAGTTTTAATACCTACGTATTTATGTGACTCCATCCCTACAATAGGTGCATACCAAACATCTGAAATTCCCACTATGATCTTTGGAATATGATCTATTCTTATTACCTCAATAGATGAAGAAAGAAGGTTAACTAAAATTAAATAATTAACCTTTTCTTTGTAGCTATATATCCAATCTAACATATCCTTATCAACACTTATTCTATATGTATCAAAGACTTTTACTGACTCATTTTTTCTTGAAATTGCTGTTTGAATATTAATATCTATATACTCAATTAGAAATATTCCATGTTTAGGTGTAGTAATATTTTTACCATAACTTTCTATATGCTTTATCCAATTCTTCTTTATTGAATCTACAATATTACTATACGTATGTTCTTCAAATTTGCGACCATATGATCGACTAATTAATACTTTTTCTGCTTCACTATTTTCAAGTTTGCTTAAAAAATTAGTTTCACTTATATTTTTTAAAATATTAGATTCCCTTTTCTGCTTTGCGCCTTTTTTATTTTCTAATGAAGAAGTAATCGCAAAGTGTTCTATAAAGCCATTATTAAAAGTGAAATCAGGAAATCTATTGTTTGAATTAAGTTCAGAATCATTTAACCAGTTTTTCAACTCAATGTATTGGTCATTGGACAATCCAAAAGCATCCTTCTCATTCATGTTCCTCTTTACAAACTCTAGACAGTTTTGCTCGATCTTATCCTGATATTTTTGATTTTTACTCATTATTCCAATTCCCCTTGATTTATTTTATGTTTATTTGATGAGACTTTTTACAATCACTCAATATGATATTTCAATTGAATATAAATTTTAAAGTTGTAGCAGAAGCAAAAATTCATTAACTATAAAAAACTGTGACTTTCATTAACTTCAAACCAGAAATATAGTGGACACTTTTATAACATAATGGAAGTAAAGAAATGTCTTAAAAAATTCATTCAAAAGTCTTTCGAAATTAAATAGAATAGACCCTAGTATTAACAATTCCCTATTTTCTAAAACTAGGTAGTTTTTTACAAAAAGAAAGGTTAATCTTAAATAAAAAAACATTATATAGAATAGGAGTAGACAATAATGTCATCTATTACAATGAAGGATTTAGAATTAGACTCAAAGTATATTAATGATTTTAGTAGATAGTCTACACTTTGTTGGACAGAAAAATTAAGGGCGCGTAAGCTAGTACCACATTCCCCCCCGAAAAGGAGTCCTTATCATGTCTCAAGAACGTCGCGCTTTTTCGCGTGAATTCAAGCAACAGATGGTGGATT